>NZ_CP121666.1:2400000-4800000 GCF_029714325.1 Bradyrhizobium sp. CB1717 | reverse complement strand
AGGGTCATGCCCCAGATCGCGAGAAAGTCGTTCCAGCCCCGGCCCCAGAACAGGATCAGCACGATGGCGACGTTGAGCATGGTGACAGCCATCGTCACCGGGATCAGCCGCGTCACGGCGTCGATCTGCTTGGCGCGGATACGGCGGATCTGGCGCTCGCTGAGATCGGCGGTCAGACCATCCTCAATCTCGAAGCCGCCGAGCCAATACAGGAACGCGCCGACGAGGCCGTCGCGCGGCTCAGTGCGTTGTGAAGTCTTGTCCGGCCATCCCATCCGCGGAACCTTTTCCGTATCAATGGCCTGCGGCCCGCTTAAGCCGGGTTAATTTTGTGGGAGATTTTGCGGCGTCCTTGACGGGCAGGTTTGCATTTTGTTCTAACCATGGCCCCTGCCTGGAGCCCTTCCCCAATGCCCATCAGAGTTGCCACCTGGAACGTGAACTCGGTCCGGCAGCGGATCGATCTGCTGCTGACCTGGCTGAGGGAGTGCCAGCCGGACATCGTCTGCCTCCAGGAGATCAAGTGTGTCGACGAGGCCTTCCCGCGGCTGGAGATCGAGGCGCTCGGCTACAACGTCGTCACGCACGGGCAGAAGACGTTCAACGGCGTCGCCCTGCTCTCGAAGCTGCGGTTCGACGAGACCAAGTCGGGGCTCGCCGGCGACGATGAGGACTCCCATGCCCGCTTCCTCGAAGGCGTGGTGACGCTCAAGTCCGGCGTGATGCGGATCGCCTGCCTCTATCTGCCCAATGGCAATCCGGTCGGGACCGACAAATATCCCTACAAGCTCAAATGGATGTCCCGGCTTTTTGAGTATTCGAAGGAGCGCCTCAAGACCGAGGAGCCGCTGATCCTCGCAGGCGACTTCAACGTCATCCCGCATGCCCGCGACGTCTCCAATCCCGCCGCCTGGACCGAGGACGCCCTGTTCAAGGCCGAGACGCGCGAGAGCTTCCAGTCCCTGCTCGGCCTCGGCCTGACCGACGCCTTGCGCGCGGTAACCGACGAGCCGGGCCTCTACACCTTCTGGGACTACCAGGCCGGCGCCTGGCAGAAGAACCAGGGGCTGCGGATCGATCATCTGCTGCTGTCGCCACAGGCCAGCGACAAGCTCGCCAATGTCGGGATCGACAGCTATGTGCGCGGCTGGGAGAAGCCGTCGGATCACGTGCCGGTGTGGGCGGATCTGGATCTGGAGGCGGCTTAGCGTACGCTGAGTTGGTGGGCACGCTGCGCTTTGCCCACCCTACGGCACCGAGTCTGCCGCTCTACTCCCGGCGGCCCTGCACCCATTGTTCCAGCATTTGCAGGCACATGGCGCGGTCGTCGTCGGAGGCCTTGGCGAAGGCGCGGTTGTAGCTTTCCTTGATCCAGGTCTCTTCGGCGCCGGCGCTGTCGCGCGCCAGGGTCAGCCACATCAGGCCGCGCGCGGCCTGCCGCGGCAGACGGTCGCCGTTGAACAGCATCTGGCCAAGCAGGGCCTGCGCCTCATGCTGGCCCTTCTGGGCGGCCAAGCCGAGCCAGCGGGCGCCATAGCGGAAGTCCTCGCGCGAGGCGTCGGGCGTCTTCAGGTACAGGCGGGCGAGATCGTACTGCGCGTCCGCATTGCCGAAATACGACGCGGCGTAGGAGAACATCTCCCGCGCCCGGTCCGGGTCGGCCTTGATCTTCGAGTTCGGGATGCCGGCGAGATAATAGCGGCCAAGCGCGACGAAGGCATTGGCCACGACCTGCGCCTGCGGCGCCGACGGGCTGTCCTCGGCGTGCGCATTGGCGATCCGGCTGAAATATTCGAACGCCCGCATGTCGTCCTGGGCGACGCCGTCGCCATTGGCATACATGCGGCCGAGCTTCCACTGCGCGATGGGATGACCGCCCTCGGCGGCATATTGCAGGGCGCTGAGCGAGGTTTCCTGGGTCGCCGGCGGCACCTTGCCGCGCACCGCGCCAGCGGCGCCCGGCAGCGTGGTCACGACGGGGATGGTCGCGTCCTTCTGATTGACTGGCGCGCCGTCGAAGGCGAGCGCAGGCGCGACCAGCGCACTGGCTCCCAACACAAACGCAACTATGGCACGCCTAGATGTCCGCATAGCACTGTTTCTCGTGCGCGCCGCCCGGATGGGTCACAGCCCCCCCGACCGCTGGTCCAACCTGCTGAGCATATTTCCAGAGCGCACCCGACGTGTGGTTAGTCGCGCGAGCGCTCCATTTGGTTTTGCGCTGGGTGAGCTCCTGGTCGCTCAATTTTACGTTAAGGGTACCGGCGTCCGCGTCGATCTCGATGATGTCGCCGTCCTCGAGCAGCGCGATCGGACCGCCGATGGCAGCCTCAGGCCCGACATGGCCGATGCAGAAGCCGCGGGTGGCGCCGGAGAAGCGGCCATCGGTGATGAGCGCGATCTTGCCGCCCATACCCTGCCCGGTCAGCGCCGCGGTGGTCTGGAGCATTTCCCGCATGCCGGGGCCGCCCTTGGGGCCCTCGTAGCGGATGACGATGACTTCGCCTTCCTTGTAGGTGCGGTTCTGAACAGCCTCGAACGCGTCCTCCTCCCGGTCAAAGCACCTGGCCGGACCGGTAAACTTGAGGTTGGACATTCCCGCGACTTTCACGATCGCACCTTCTGGCGCCAAATTGCCCTTCAGACCGACCACACCGCCCGTGACGGTGATGGGTTTGTCTGCCGGGTGCACCACGTCCTGGTGCGGATTCCATTTCACGCTTTTGAGGTTTTCGGCGATCGTTCGACCGGTGACCGTAATGCAGTCGCCGTGGAGAAATCCGTTGTCGAGCAGCGTCTTCATCAGAAGCGGTATGCCACCTACTTCAAACATGTCTTTGGCGACATAACGGCCGCCCGGCTTCAAATCCGCGACATAAGGTGTCTTTTTGAAGATTTCGGCGACGTCGAATAAATCAAACTTAATGCCCGCCTCATGGGCGATGGCCGGTAGGTGCAGCGCAGCATTGGTCGAGCCGCCAGAGGCAGCGACGACGGCCGCCGCGTTTTCCAAGGCCTTACGGGTGACGATGTCGCGCGGCCGGAGGTTCTCGGCGATCAGGTCCATGACCTTCTCGCCCGCAGTCATGCAGAAGGCGTCGCGGATTTCGTACGGCGCCGGAGCCCCGGCCGAGTACGGCAGCGCAAGGCCGATCGCTTCCGAAACCGTTGCCATCGTGTTGGCGGTGAACTGCGCACCGCAGGCGCCCGCCGAGGGGCACGCCACGCGCTCGATCTCGTCGAGGTCCTCGTCCGACATGGCACCGACCGAGTGCTTGCCAACGGCCTCGAACATGTCCTGTACGGTCACCTGCTGTCCCCGGAAATTGCCGGGCAGGATCGAGCCGCCGTAGATGAAGATCGAGGGCACGTTGAGACGAACCATCGCCATCATCATGCCGGGCAGCGACTTGTCGCAGCCGGCAAGGCCCACCAGCGCGTCGTAAGCGTGGCCGCGCACAGTCAGCTCGACGGAATCGGCGATGCATTCGCGCGACGGCAGCGACGAGCGCATGCCGTCATGGCCCATGGCGATGCCGTCGGTCACGGTGATGGTGCAGAACTCGCGTGGCGTGCCGCCGGCGGACGCGACGCCCTTCTTCACCGCCTGCGCCTGGCGCATCAAGGCGATGTTGCAGGGGGCGGCCTCATTCCAGCACGAGGCGACGCCGACGAAGGGCTGGTGGATCTGGTCGGTGGTCAGACCCATGGCGTAGAAGTAGGACCGGTGCGGCGCGCGCGCAGGGCCTTCCGTCACGTGACGGCTCGGCAGCCTCTGCTTGATGTTAGACTTCGCGTCCATACAACCAGTTTCCCCGGTCAACCCTTTCAGACCCGAAAAATCAGAGCCAAGATTTGAATCGACCTTGGGATTTCCCGTCGCCTTCGCGGACCGCCGCTCCCGCTGAAAAACTTAGAGCGATTTTATTCATGTTCGGGTGTGGCCAAAAAGCGGCGGTGATGCGAACGGCCGGCGATGAGGGCTTAATCCGGAATGGGTGTTGCGTAGACAGCACAATCGTGACCGGGAAGACACGGAGATGGCTACTTGGATACCGCCGCGAAGATGACAATCAACAACTTTAAGTTTTGTAGCAAGTAAAGCGCACTCAGTTTGGCTTCAGAGACGGAGCACGTATCAACTGAGTCGCGTCCCCAAATTGGGAGTCCCACGGGGAGCCTCAAAGGATGCACGGCCGAGATGCAGAGTGCCGTAGGGTGGGCAAAGGCGCAAAGCGCCGTGCCTCACCATTTCGGTCGGGGTGCGCATTGTGGTGGGCACGCTTCGCTTTGCCCAGCCTGCGATGCCTGAGTGTATCGCATGCTCTCTCCCCATCGTCATTGCGAGCGCAGCGAAGCAATCCAGAATCCATCCGCGGAAAGACTCTGGATTGCTTCGCTGCGCTCGCAATGACGGAGCAAGAGGCAGCATCACCATGCTTCAACTGCACCTCGACTTTCAGACACGCCTTCGCACCCTCGCGGCTGATTTCGCCCGAGCTTTGCTTGATCTCTCCACCCTCATAGCCAAGAGGGCGCAGGGAAGGCCGGGTGCCCAGCTGGCACCCGCGGTCCGCTGCGCGAAAAGGTAGCGCAAAAGAACCGCACAGCAGCATACAGGTGGAGCCAATCACTCGGCCTTCCCTGCGCGATGGTCGGACGGCTTATGCCGCGCTCTCCCGGGAGCCGAATTCCTTCTGGCCTCCCTCACGCTCACGGAATTCACCGGCACCGCGCCGGTTGACGCGATCACCGCATCCGCAAGAGCTTGACCGTAGCAACGACGGCCAGGACCACACGGTTTTGCCGTACGCACGGCCCGCCATTTCGCCGCAGTATTCCCAGCTCCGTCGACAGAGCCGGAAACTTACAGACGAGACGAACCTGTCAGCGCCGTTCGTCCGCACGCGGCCGCGAGCTCACCGGGGACTACCCTCCCTGCCCGCACCTTTCGCGCCCGACGCTGCCGCGTCCACCGCAAACCCGGCTCGCGAAAATGACGACCACATGATCGCCCCTCAAGGATGAGCCGGGATGGGCGATACATACGATAAATCCGAATTTCGGTAAAGCGGAATGTTTTTGCGCAGGCGGATTGACAGCCGGGCGACACAGCCCGGTCCCGTATCCCAGATGAGTCAACGGGTCGGCGCGAAGCGCCGCCCGATGAACAGGCGCCGCGACATCCGGGATCTTTGCGAGTGATTTCCCGGGTATCGCTGCGCTCACCCGGGCTAAGGTGGCGGCTCAGGCCGACATCGCCTTACGCCTGGACGGCGCGACCAGACGCACGATCTCGCAGACAGCGACGAGGCCGGCGAGCCAGACGGCGCTGAGGAGTCCGAGCCGCGTCACGATGGCGGCGGTGAAGGCGCCCTCTCCGCCAAGCAACGGCGTCGCGGCGAACAGCACGAGCTCATAGATCGCATAGGCGACGGCAAGCGTGCTCGCCAGCATCAGCGGCGTGCGCCCCTGCGGCAGCGCGCCGAGCACCGCGGATGAGACCGCGGTCGCGACCAGCGCAGCGGCACCGATCACAAAACCCCAGGCGAGCGTGCTGCCATCGACCGGATAGTGCAGCAGTCCGAAGCCGATACCCTGATTCACCAGCCATGCGCCGGTGACGACGAGCAGCGCCGGCCGCAGCGGCAACATCGCGGCCGCCACGACGGCGAACGCGGCAAACGGTGTTGCGCAAGCGAGCGCGAAGCTTGCCAGCGCGCATGACGCGGTCAGCAGCGCAAGGCAGAACGTCGGCGCAAGGCGCGGCGCGACCGGGTGAAGGCGGAAACGATCAACGTCGGGCGAAAGCATCTCGGCAGGCATCATGGATCTCCGTTGGCGATCCTAGCACATGCGCCGAGGGGGTCGACATGACATGCACGCGAGAAGCGGACCGACCGGGCTAGGCGGGCTCTTTCTCCGCAGGCGTCCTGATCATCGCCCGCTCGCCGGCGTCGACGAGCTGGCCGATGCCGGTCCGCCCTGCCAGCGCAGAGCGGATGATGTTTTCGGCGACCGATCTGCGGAAGCCGTGGTCCTCGCCGTCGGGGCGATTGCGGCAGACCCGGTCCAGGGCCAGCTTCATGTTGATGCGGGTGCGGGTGTCGAAATGCTCGCTGATCATTCGCACGGCCTCAGTCGCGTTGATATCGGAGGCGGAAACGCTTCGGTGACCGGGCGGGTTCCAAAACAGAGCCGAGCGATGTGCCGGTCGTCTACGTCCGGCCTCTCGGGCGCTGCGCCAGAGCCCAGGCCACGGCAACGTCGCGCGGCGGGACGTCGACGCGCCGGATCGGCGTCAACTCGCCCGAGGCGGAGACGATCGCGGTCTCCTCGCGGCGGCAGCGCGGGCACACGAAGCGGACCTCATGCGGGGACGGACGCCGACCAGCTCGAACGTTTCACATTGGCGGCCATGGGCCAGGCCTCGCATTGCGAGCACGACACCAGAAACCGCCCGGGATCGAGCATACCCATTCCATCGGACTCCGCGTCCTGCCTGCCCCTTCAATGATTAACCCATGTGAATCGTTCCGGTGCCTTGGCACCGTCAGGCTCGCCCCAGGGAGCCCTGGACTCGCTGTTCCCGATCCGCCGGCCTCCGGCTTCGAACGGCTCAGTGCGCGCCCTTGAGGGTGCAGGAGGTGGTGCAGGTGACCGTGGTGCCGTGGTCGCACGCCTTGCAGGCGGCGACGCACTGGTTCATGTCGCGCGCATTGTACGAGCTGTAGTTGCGCATCGGGCAGGTCGTGGTCGACCCGGTAATGTCCTGCTCTTGGTTGCAGGCCGCCATTGCGAGCGCGAGACCAAGGACTGCAAGAAGGCGCATGGGATTGCCCTGTAGGAGCGGCAAAGCGACGTCAGCGAGGCACGTTGCACCGCAACGGACCCCGGCATTCCCACCGCGAGCAATCGTGGAAGTCCGACGCTCGCATTCCCGGAGGATGCGCGCGAAAGATTAAAAACGGATTGCAGCCGACGTCAGGCCGCAGTTTTGGTCGCGATCGCCTGCCGCATGTCCACCGCGAGTTGGCGGTACTGTTCTGACAGTTTCAGATAGAATGCGCGCTTGGTGCTGTCGGTGGCGAGCTTGGCGATCAGCTCGCATTCGGCCGTGAGCGTCTCGAACCGTTCCAGCCTGTCCTCAAGTTCTGTCATCGGCGTGTCCCCATCAAACGCCTAAGGGACAATCAACCTAAGCCCGGGAAATAGGTCACGGCGAACATCGTTATGGGGTAGCATCAATTTTCGCTGCCGCGCGCAGCGAGAAGAGGACGCCGCTACCTATTTCTGCTCCAACCGCCATGCGCCGTCCCATTCCTCGCCCGGCGGATTGGACTCGAACTGCGCGATGCGGGCGAGCAGCGCGCGCGAAGGACCGTCGCCCGGGACGGCTTCGAGCGCCGCATTGAACGCGGCGCGCGCATCGTCGAAACGTTGCGCGCGATAGGCGGCAAGGCCTTCGCCGTAGCGCGTGCGCAGGCTCTCCTGGGGGACGCTGAGGCCGTGCGCCTTGCTCATCACCTCAAAAATGGCCTGCGGTACGCTCTGGCCGGCCACTGCGAGGCGATCGATCTCGCGCAGCTCAAGGTTCGATCCGATCGCATCCGCGGTCGCCTGCGAAATCAGGATTCGGGTTCCGTAGATCTTGTTGACCATCTCGAGCCGCGACGCGAGATTCACGGCGTCGCCCATCACTGTAAAGCTCATCATCAGCTCGGAGCCGATGCTGCCGGTCAGGACCTCGCCGGTTGCAATGCCGATGCGCAGGTCGCAGGGACCGGGCATGGCGCGGATGCCGAGCAGGTCCGGCAATTGCTTCTGCAGCGCGGGCACCTGGTCCGCCATCTCGATAGCGGCGTAGCAGGCGAACAGCGCCGGCTCGTCCTCCTCGATGAAGGGCGGGCCCCAATAGGCCATGATGGCGTCGCCGATATATTTGTCGATGATGCCACGATGGCTCCGGATCGGCGCGGACATCACCGTGAAGTAATGGTTCATCACCTTGACGAGGCCTCGCGGGGTCATGCCTTCGCTCATCGAGGTGAAGCCGCTCATGTCGCAGAACATGATGGTCATCACCCGGCGCTGGCCGTCGATGGCGACCTCCGGCCGATCGATCAGGCCCTGCACCACCTTGGGGTCGATGTAGCGGCCGAAGGTCTCGCGGATGCGCTCGTTGTGCCTGAGCTGCTCGATCATGCGATTGAAGGCGGCGGCGAGCTCGCCGATCTCGTCCTGGGTGGAGACGGCGATGGTCTTGTCGAAGTGACCTGCCTCGACCTCGCGGGTGCCGGCGAGCAACAGCCGCACAGGGCGCGTGATGCCGCTGGACACCAGCAGCGCGAAGGCGAATCCGACGATCGCCGCGAGCAGTGTCACGATCCCCGAAATGACGATCGCCTGGCGCTGGTGGCTGGTCACCTGCGACGTCGATGCAAACACCTGCTTGAGCATGTCGGCGCGGATGCCGTCGATCTTCTGGTTGAACTGATCGCGGATCACGTCGATGTGCTCCAGCGTGCCGCGGGCCTCGACCATCTGCTTGGCGTCGACCTGCTGCAGAAGCTTGGCGTGGTCCTCGTTCAGGTCGCGACGCAGCTCGGTGACGGCTGTCTCGATGCGGATCTCGATCCGCGCCAGCGCGGCATTGTCGGACGGCGTCCTGGGATCATCGATGATCGCGTTGATGAGCTTGCGCGCAGCCTCGGACTCCTCCTCGATCTTGCGGTCGGCTTCCTCGAACTCGCGCAGGCGCGCAGCATAGGCCTCCTCGTCCGAGGACACCTGCATCTTCACCATGATCATCCGTCGCAGCGCCACAGCCCGCTCCAGCGAACGGATGTTGGCGCGCGCCAGATGGCCATAGGCCGGCACGTAGCGGTTGGTCAGCTCGTCAAGGAGGACGCCGACCTGGCTCGACATCACCATCGACAGGATCGAGGTGACCAGCATCAGGACGATGAGTCCGAGGGCGATGCCGACGATCTTGCGCCGGATCGACTGGTTGAAAATCGGCATAGGTGCGGGCAAAGGCTGAAAAGACGGCTCGGAACTCAATACACCGGATTTGGCGACGGGAACACGCGCAATCTGGCTGCTTTGACGCTCCAGGCAGCGCACAACCGTCGCGCGAGCCCAAATCGTTAATAAAGGTTAAAGCGCCTACCCTTTTCTCCTTTGCGGAAGTTCCCTTGCATCATCCGTATTTTGCCGCATTGTTGCGACAGCGTGAGACATGCGAAACGATGCCGTGGCATCGTTTTCGGTGTCTTTGATTCTCAAGCCGCATACGATCGCGGACCTTGGTTTGTAGTGGTTTCGCAGGGGGACCATCCAATGAACCAGTGCCTACGCTCGCTCGCGTGTGTCGTTGCCGTGGCCGCTTTGGCCCTCCTTCCGTCGGAGCTGGCGGCGAAGAGCAGTCACAAATCGTCTGCGTCGAAAAAGACGCATGAGGCGAAAGCCGGCAAGCAGCGTCATGCCGCGGCGAAATCCCGTCACGGCAAGCATGCCGAAGCCAAACGCAAGTCGAAGAAAGAGGACGACGCACCCGCGGACAAGCCGGCCGCCCCGCCGCTCACCGGCGATCTCGCCGCGCTGAAGGACGCGATCGATCTTACGCGCAAGGGCAAGACCGACGACGCGAGCGCGGCGCGCGACCGCATCGCCGACCCCGCCGGGCAGAAGCTCGCCGACTGGTTCATGCTGCGCCATTCCGAGAGCACCGCGAATTTCAAACGCTATGCCGGCTTCCTCGCCGTCAACCCGGACTGGCCGAGCAGCGCCCTGCTCCGCCGCCGCGCCGAGGCGCGGCTGTGGCAGGAGAAGGCCGACGCCCTCACCGTTCACAAATTCACGATGGATCGCCCGACCAGCGCCAAGGGCAAGTTCGCACTCGCCCGCGTGCTGCTCGCCGAAGGCGAGACCGATAGGGCCGCGCGGCTCGTGCGCGAGGCCTGGCGCACGGACGAATTGTCCGAGCGCAGCGAGGAAGATTCCTACGAGGCGTTCCGCGATCTGCTGAACGCCGACGACCATCGCGCCCGCATGGACAAGCGGCTCGGCGCCAAGGACTACGCCGGCGCAAAGCGCGCAGCGAAACGGCTCGGCGAGGATGCGCTCGCGATCGTCAAGGCCTGTGCCGCGGTCACGGGCAAGGCTGACAAGTCCAAGGACTATCTCGACGATGTCGCTAGCGAGGCGCGCCGCGATCTCGGCTATGTGCTGTGCCGCGCGCAATGGCATCTGCAGAAGGACCGCATCGACGATGCGGCCGAGGTGATCCTCGCCGCCGCGCCCGACACGATGGCCGCGCAGGACACTGACGCCTGGTGGCGCGAGCGCCGCCTGCTGGCGCGCAAGCTGCTCGACCAGGGCAAGTCCAGGACCGCCTACGACGTGGTCCGCTCCGCGGCCGTGCCGGCGATGGAGGTCTACCGGGTCGACTATCACTTCATGTGCGGCTGGATCGCGCTGCGCTACCTCAACGATCCCAGGACGGCGATGGTGCATTTCGCCGCGATCGACGAGGGCTCGGCCAACCCGATCGCGCTGTCGCGCGCGCATTATTGGCGCGGCCGCGCGGCGGAAGCCATGGGTGCGACCGCCGATGCGCGCATGAGCTACAAGGCCGCCGCGCGCTATTCGACCGCCTATTACGGCCAGCTCGCCCGCGCCAAGCTCGGGCTCGACCGCATCGAGCTGCGTGCGCCCTCGCCCGTGCTGGCCTCTGCCGACACGCCTCCCCCTGATGAGCGCGTGCGCGCCGCCGACATGCTGTACGGGATCGGCGAACGCGACATGGTGTTCTACTACGCCGAGGATTTCGCCAAGGAGAGCACCGACGTCGCGGCGCTCGAAGCGCTCGGCGAGCTCGCAGGACGGCGCAACGATGCGCGCGTGATGCTCGAGGTCGGCAAGTCGGCGCTGGCGCGCGGGCTCGCGCTCGACCATTATGCCTTCCCGACCATCGGCATCCCCGAGCACAAGCAGCTCGCTCCGCCGATCGAGACCAGCGTGATCTATTCGGTGGCACGCACCGAGAGTTCGTTCGACCAGCGCGACAAGTCGCCCGCCAACGCGGTCGGGCTGATGCAGGTGACGCCTGAAGCCGGCCGCGACACCGCAAAACGCTTCGGCCTGACCTATGATTGGGACCGGATGGTCTCCGATCCCGTCTACAACACGCAGATGGGCGCGGCCGAGCTCAGTGCGCTGCTGTCGGAATATCGCGGCAACCAGATCATGACCTTCGCCGGCTACAATGCCGGCCGTGGCCGCGTGCGGGAATGGGTGCAGGCGCGCGGCGACCCCAGGGATCCCAATGTCGATCCGGTCGACTGGGTCGAGCGCATCCCGCTGTCGGAGACGCGCAATTACGTGCAGCGCGTGATGGAGAACGTGCTGGTCTACCGCGCACGGTTCGAGGGCAGCGGCATGGTCGCGTCGAAATCCGAGCAGCGCGTCACGACGCAGGAGGTGAGCGCGGAGCCAACCGTATCGGCCGCAGCCCCGTCGCCCTAACCTCGCGACCGCCGGGGCTGGACGCGGCGCGGGCTGGACGCGGTGGCTGCGGCCGACGGCTCTGCGCGGCCGGCAACGGGCAGTTAGCGGTCACCTCCTTCCGTGGTCAGAAGGACGTACTCGCGCAGATAGACCTCAGCCAGTGAGCGCGACAGCGCGCTCATCTGAATCATCCAGCTCCAGCTCGCCATCGCCGTCAGCACCGCGATCGCCTCGAACGGACTACGGGGCCTCAGCATGTCCATGGCCGTCTGCTGGCGGTAGCAATCGTAGTCGCAATACCGTTCTTGCTTGGACACATGCCGGACGTAACTCGAGCCCAGCGGCTGGGCGCATGCGCTGCAGGCTGCGCCGTGGCTGGGATGTTCCTGATTGACGAGCATGAATCTCAATGTCGTGTCCTCTCCTGCCTAAGGCACGTCCGCCGATGCGGCCCGCAGGCCTGTCTGCTCAGGATGCCGCGCGCGTACGCCCCTCGATCGACCGCCCTGATTCCTGATGAATCGCGTAGCACTCGTAGCCGCAGTAGGGCAGCAGCGTCCTGGCGTCGCGCAGATAGCCGCCCTCGATCTCCTCGCAACACCACAGGCACGACGTCTTGCGGAACGGGGTCCTGCCGTTCACCAATATGAATCTCACGTGGAACCTCCCAGCGCGAAGCAGTAGACCGTGTCGACCAGAGAGGCGGACGGCGGCGGCGCACAGATGTGGTTGCGGCCGTCGGGATTGTCTCTGTTGCGCTCGACCTTCTGGGACGGGATCAGGATGTATTTCCCGTCTTCCCGGCGCCGCGCGTAGATCCTGCCGTCGACGTAGCGTACCTCGGTCGGGTAGCAATCCGCATTGTTGCAGCAGCTCAGAACCGGATTGTCCGGCATGCGCCAGCCCGAATAGAATTTCTCGTGGAGCAGCTGATCCTGAGGCGGATGGTGGCGATGTGAACCATCCCGTCCGGCTTCCTCGGCCTTGACGCCCGTCAGTAGCGGAAGCGGCAGCGCGATCGCCAACAGGAGCTTGCAGCTACGGTTCAACTCACAGCCTCCGGGCGAAGAAATGACCTGACGGGCTAGGTGCGGCAGCCGATCCTCATGCCGCCTGGCACTGGAACAGCCAGCGGCGGTCGCGTTCGCGACGCGCCCTGAACCGGTCGAGGCATTTCCGCGAGCAGAGCGGCGCCCGCCAGGAGTAGTATCGGATCAGACCAAACTTGCCGGCACAGACGGCACAGCCTTTGGACTCGGAACGGCGCTCGGAGTAGTCGGGGCTATCGCACATCATCCTCTCCTCTTGACCTCTTGGGGTCCTGGCCTCCTCGCGCAAAACGCAGAGGTCGCCACGGTCGTCACGGAAAATGCGGGCTTCTCAATCGTGTGGACGCAGAGCCTGGCTCTTTTGGGTGCAACACGCCGGGCGTTCCGGCAATTTGTGCTCCGCAATCGTCTCCTCTCGATTGGCCGCAAGACTAGGCTCCTTGCAATGCGCCGCTCAATTGTACGGAGGTAAATGCGCGCTAGAACTAGGATTGTGCGA
The DNA here is from genome assembly GCF_029714325.1 of Bradyrhizobium sp. CB1717. Lineage (NCBI taxonomy): Bacteria > Pseudomonadati > Pseudomonadota > Alphaproteobacteria > Hyphomicrobiales > Nitrobacteraceae > Bradyrhizobium > Bradyrhizobium sp. CB1717. The sequence continues at coordinate 4,786,941 of NZ_CP121666.1, read as the reverse complement.
GCTATACGTAGGTTTGTGCCGTAGTTTTCCGGACCTTCTCCGCCCACCTTGCGCAACGAGACGGCGCAGCGCGCGCAAGCTGCACGGCAATCGGGAATTTTGCCGAGAGTTCGACTTTGGTCGGAGGGAATTGCCCCTGTTATGGCAAAGTGCTCTACTCGCCTTGACGCTGGCGAGCCGGGACGCTTGCGATGATGCCTGGCCAGATCATGAAAATCGGGAATTCGGCCGCCCAATTCCTGCTCGGCGGCCTTGCGGCGCTTCGATCATTCGGCAACGGCGAGAAGGACGGACCCGCGGTCGCAGAGGTCTCGCGGCAGAACACCGATCTGCGTGAGGCCATGAAGCAATGGCGCGAGGTGTTCGAGCACAATCCGGTCATGTACTTCATGGTCGATGCGGCCGGAACGGTACTCAACGTCAATACGTTCGGCGCCGAACAACTGGGCTACACGACGGACGAGCTGATCGGCCAATCCGTGCTGAACGTCTTCTTCGCGGAAGACCACGACTTCGTTCGTCAATGCGTCGCCTTGTGCCTGACGACCGTGGGCCAATCGCACACCTGGGAGATCCGCAAATTCCGGAAGGACGGGTCCGTGCTCTGGGTCCGTGAAAACGCCAAGGCGATGCTGCGCGGTGACGGCACGCCGATCCTGCTGGTCGCCTGCGAGAACATCACCCAGCGCAGGGAGACCGAAGATGCATTGCGGCAGAGCGAGGCCTACCTCGCCCAGGCCCAGGAATTGAGCCACACCGGCAGCTTCGGCCTGAACTTCGCGACCGGCGAGGCGGTCTGGTCGAGGGAGACCTTTCGCATCTTCCAGTGCGACCCGGCGAGGAAGCCGACCCTCCGCTTCGTCTTTCAACGCATTCATCCGGAAGATCGCGATACGGTCCGCAGCACCCTGGAGCGGGCCTACCGCCTGGCGGAGGATTTCGATCACCAATACCGCCTGCTGATGCCCGACGGATCGGTCAAATATCTCCATTCCGTGGCGCGCGCGGTGCGACATCCATCCGGGCGCATCGAGTTCGTCGGGGCCGTGACCGATGTCACGGTTGCCAAGGAAGCGGAACAGAGGCTGCGTCGCAGCGAAGCCTATTTGAGTGAAGCTCAACGCCTCAGCCATACGAGCAGCTGGTCCTGGGACGTTCGTCGCCAGGAGTTCGCCTACCGATCGGCTGAACTCTACCGCCTGTTCGGGTTTGAGCCGGACCAGATCGATGTCCCGGCCAAGGCTTTTCAGCAACGTATTCTGCCGGACGACTTTCAGCGGATCGTCGAGATGGAACGCGAAGCGGTTCGGCAGAAGCAGCCCTTCCAGATCGACTTCCGGATTGCGCGCCCCGACGGCTCGATCAGACGCGTCCATACCGAAGGACACCCCGTGATAGGCCACGACGGCGAGGTGATGGAAATCATCGGCACGCACGTGGACGTCACCGAGCAGTTCGCGGCAAAAGATGCGCTGCACAAGGCGTTCGACGAGCTCAAGGCATCCGAGCAGCGATTCCGCGACTATGCCGAAACCGCATCGGACTGGTTCTGGGAGACCGGCCCGGACCACCGCATCACGCGGATATCGGAACATGCCGACACCTCCACCGCCCCGCCGACGGGCTTGATCGGCCTGACCCGCTGGGACATCCCCCCCGATGCCGAGCTCGAGCCGGAGAAATGGGAGCAGCATCGCGCGGCGCTCGATGCCCGCGTTCCGTTCCGCGATCTGATCTACCGCAGCAGGGATCGTAACGGCTCTCCAATCTACGTGCGCACCAGCGGCAAGCCCTTCCATGATGCGCAAGGTAATTTTCTCGGCTATCGCGGCGTCAGCAGCGACATCACGGCGGCGATCCGCGTCGAGCAGGCGGAAGAGGCGCTGCGCAAGGCGCAAGGCGAGCTCGCCCATGTCACGCGCGTCACGACGCTCGGCGAGCTGACCACCTCGATTGCCCACGAAATCACCCAGCCTCTTGCCGCCGTGATCTCCAATGCGGACGCCTGCATCGCCTGGCTCGACCGCGAACCGGCCGATTTGAAAGCCGCGCGCCGGTCCGCTGAATGGATTGTCGAGGACGCCAATCGGGCGACCGAGGTGATCCGCCGTATCAGGGCGCTTGCGAAGAAGACCGAGATCGAAGTCGTTCCGCTCGACATCAACCAGGTCGTCAGGGAGGCCGTGGCGCTCGTTCGGCGCGAGCTCGCGACCCACGCGGTATCGGTGCGCATGGAGCTGGCGTCCGACCTGCCCCGGATCTGCGGCGACCGGATCCAGCTCCAGCAGGTGCTGATCAACCTGGTGATGAACGGCATTGAAGCCATGCAGGGCAATGTCGATCGTGCTCGCGAGCTGGCGATCCGCTCGTGCCGGGCGGACGACGACGACCGCCTGCTCCTCACCGTGACGGACCGCGGCGTCGGCCTCGCCAAAGACGTCAAGGAACGCATCTTCACTCCCTTCTTCACGACGAAATCGAGCGGCCTGGGAATGGGACTCTCGATCTGCCGATCGATCATCGAGGCTCACGCGGGCCGGCTTTCGGCCTTTCAAAACGAGGGGCGCGGTGCAACATTCCAGATCGCCCTGCCCTTGCCCTTGCCACACAAGGACATGTCGTGACTGACCATGCCAAGCAGGCCGAGGGGAGCGCCGGTGAACCGATCGTCCTTATCGTCGATGACGATCCGTCGATGCGCCGTGCGCTGACCAATCTTTTTCAATCGGTCGGCCTCAAGGTCGAAGCCTTCAGCTCGGCGGCGGAGATCCTGGAAGCCAAACCGCCTGCGGTCCCCAGTTGCCTCGTGCTCGACATCCGCCTGCCAGGCGCGAGCGGCCTCGACCTCCAGGCCGACCTCGCCAAGGCCAATATTCACACGCCCATCATCTTCATCACCGGTCACGGCGATATCCCCATGACCGTGAGAGCCATGAAAAGCGGTGCCGTCGATTTCCTGACCAAGCCGGTGCGCGACCAGGACATGCTGGATGCGGTGCAAGCGGCGATCGAACGGGATCGCAAGCGGCGCGATGCCGAGAAGTCCATCTCGGGCGTGCGATCCCGTTTCGAGGGGCTGACGGCACGCGAGCGCGACGTCCTCGCTCTGGTTGCATCCGGCCTGATGAACAAGCAGGTTGCCGCCGAACTCGGATTAGCCGAAATTACCGTAAAGATCTATCGAGGGCAGATCATGCGGAAAATGGGGGCGAAATCGTTGGCCGATCTCGTCAGAATGACGGACGCGCTCGGAATCCCGCGCAACAGGGGTCACCTGCAAACCTAAGTATGCTTTCCAAGCTCGCTCCGGTGGCCCACTTTCCCTGAGGCGGCTGAACCGCGGCCGGCGGCTCCCCGTTCAGGAGCGATCATCTTGTCAGTGCCTTCGATCATTTCCGTCATTGATGATGATGCCTCCGTTCGCCTTGCGACGAACAACCTCCTGACGTCGCGCGGGTACACGGTCTACACCTTTGGCTCCGCTCACGAATTTCTCCAATCCGCCGAACTGGAGGCGACCTCCTGCGTGATCGCGGACGTGCAGATGGCGGCCATGAGCGGTGTCGAGCTGTTGACGCATATGCGTGGCCTCGGGCGCATCACGCCCTTCATCTTCATGACGGCTTTTCCCGACGAGGCCGTGCGCGACCGCGCGCTGAAGGCCGGCGCGATCGGCTTTCTCGCCAAGCCGTTTTCAACACGAGCCCTGATCGAGTGCCTGGAGACGGCACTTTCGGACGCCGGTGACGCCACGATGTGACGCGGCGCCGCGTCCCGCCGCTCCTCAGGGCAAGCACTGCGCGCTGCGGCCACAGCGAGGCGCTCAATCCACCTTGATATTGGCCGCCTTGATGATCGGCCACCACTTTGCGATCTCGGCCTTTTGCCGCGCACCAAGCGCCTCCGGCGTGAGCTGGTCCTGCGGCGTCATCTCCAGGCCCTGGCTTTCGAGCTGCTTCTTCACGCCGGGATCGTTCAACGCCTCCACGGCTGCCGCATTCAGTTTCGTCACGATCGCCTTCGGCGTGCCCTTCGGCACCCACATGCCCGACCACAGCGTCATGTTGAAGCCTTTCAGGCCCGCCTCCTCCGCGGTCGGGATATCGGGCGCGGATGCGAGGCGCTTGTTGTCGGTGATGGCGTAGGCGCGGATGGTGCCGGCGCGGACCTGGTTGATGGAGTTGGAGGTCTGGTCGACGATGATATCGATCTGGCCGGCGATCAGATCGTTCAGCGCAGGCGCGGTGCCGCGGTACGGGACGTATTGCAGCTTGATGCCGGAAACGCTCTCGAAATAGACGCCGGCGATGTGGCTGCCGGAGCCTGCACCGGCCGTGCCGGCGGTCGGCGGCGACGGCCGCGACTTCAGCCATTCGATCAGCTCTTTCAGCGAGGTCGCGGGCACCGCGTTCTTGCTGACCACGATCATCGGGTTGCTCGGCAGCAGCACCACGGGTTCGAGGTCGGTGACGAGATCGTAGCTGAGCTTGTAGACGGCGCCGTTGGCGACATGGGTGCCGAGATGGCCGAAGGAGATGGTGTAGCCGTCGGGCGGCGATTGCACGGCGCGGCCGACGCCGATCGAGCCGCCTGCGCCGGTGACGTTCTCGATCACCAGGGGCTGGCCCAGCGAGGTCCGCATCCGCTCGGCGAGCACGCGCGCCATCGCATCCGACGGACCGCCGGCTGCGAAGGGAACGATGATGGTGATGGGGCGCGAAGGATAGTCGTCGGCGCGCGCGGCGCCTGCAAAAGCGAGAATACCTATCAGCCCGGCGCAGACGGCCTTCTTCATTGTGTTCTCCCCAGCGATGTGATTGTTATTTTTGCGCCCTCCCGCGTACGGGAAGAGGGATCGATCGTGAAGAGGCCAAATGACGCGCCGGAGCGCGATGATCGCACTCCGGCTTATTGGTCTTGCTTAGAACTGCGCGTAGTCGATCGGCTTGTGGCGATCGAGCGTGCGGGTGACCGGCGGCAGCGGGTATTTCAGGCCGGTCGCGCAGTTGAACAGCATCACGCGATCAGTCTTGCTGACGCGGCCGTCGGCGAGGCTCTCCTTGTAGGCGGCGTAGGTTGCGGCGCCCTCGGGACACAGCAAGAGCCCCTCCTCGCGCGCGACCTCGTTCAGGGCGGCGGAGATCTTGTCGTCATCCACGGCGATGGCAAAGCCCTTGCTCTCGCGCACGGCGCGCAGAATGAGAAAATCGCCGATCGCCTGCGGCACGCGGATGCCGGACGCGATGGTGTGGGCGTCCTCCCAGCGCGTGGCGTGCTCGGTGCCGGCCTCGTAAGCCCGCACCATCGGTGCGCAGCCCGAGGCCTGCACCGCGACCATTCGCGGGCGCTTGCTTCCGATGAAGCCGATCTTCTCGAGCTCATCGAACGCCTTCCACATGCCGATCAGGCCGGTGCCGCCGCCGGTCGGATAGAAGATCACGTCGGGCACGTCCCAGCCGAGCTGCTCGGCGAGCTCGAGGCCCATCGTCTTCTTGCCCTCGATGCGATATGGCTCCTTCAGCGTCGAGGTGTCGAACCAGCCGACCTTTGCCTTCCCCTCGCCGACGATCTTGCCGCAATCGTCGATATAGCCGTTGACGCGGTAGACGGTCGCGCCCTGGAGCTCGATCTCGCTGACATTCACTTCCGGCGTATCGGCCGGGCAGAAGATCGTGGTCTTGATGCCGCAGGAGGTGGCGTAAGCGGCGAGCGCCGCGCCGGCATTGCCGTTGGTCGGCATCGCCATGTGCTTGATGCCGAGCGCCTTGCCCATCGACACTGCCATCACGAGGCCGCGCGCCTTGAACGAGCCGGTCGGCAGGCGTCCCTCGTCCTTCACGATGATCTCGCCGCCGCCGAGCTTCTTCCCGAGCTTCGGCAGCCGGATCAGCGGCGTCGTGACTTCGCCGAGCGAGACGATGTCCTGGCATTTGCGCACCGGCAGCAGCTCGCGGTAGCGCCACATGTCACCGGGACGTTGGCTCAGCGCGTCCTTGGTCAGCGCCTTCTTCACGCCCGCGAGGTCGTAGCGGACCAGAAGCGGCTTGCCGGCCTTGGAGAGGTTGTGGACCTGGTCAGCGGCGTAATGGTCGCCCTCCATCGCGCATTCGAGATGGGTGACGAAGGTCGGGCGTTCGATGGTGAGGTTGTCGTTGTCGTGCATGGGGTGATTTCCTTCTTATTTTGCAGACGGCTCTCTCTGTTCGTCATTGCGAGCGCAGCGAAGCAATCCAGAATCTTTCCGCAGAGGCAGTCTGGATTGCTTCGCTTCGCTCGCAATGACGGCGGCGGGCGACGCGCTCGTCCATCAAATATTCAACACCCGTCCATACGCGTCCAGCACGGCTTCCTTCATCATCTCCGACAGGGTCGGATGCGGGAACACCGTGTGCATCAGCTCTTCTTCCGTCGTCTCCAGATTCATCGCGACGACGTAGCCCTGGATCAGCTCGGTGACCTCGGCGCCGACCATGTGGGCGCCGAGCAGCTGGCCGGTCTTCTTGTCGAAGATGACCTTGACCAGGCCCTGGTCCTCGCCGAGCGCGATCGCCTTGCCGTTGCCGACGAAGGGGAATCGGCCGACGCGGATCTCGCGGCCGTTCTCCTTGGCCTTGGCTTCGGTCAGGCCGACGGAGGCCACTTGCGGCTGGCAATAGGTGCAGCCCGGGATCATGTTCTTGTCCATGGGATGCGGATGCAGGCCCTTGATTGCCTCGACGCAGATCACGCCCTCATGCTCGGCCTTGTGCGCGAGCATCGGCGGGCCGGCGACGTCGCCGATGGCGTAGATGCCGGGGACATTGGTCTTGCCGTAGCCGTCGATCACGATGCACCCGCGGTCGGTCTTCACCCCTAACTTTTCGAGGCCGAGATTCTCGATATTGCCGACGACGCCGACCGCCGAGATCACGCGCTCGAACTCGGTGGTGACGGGCTTGCCCTTGCCGTCGTCGATGGTGGCGACGACGCTGTCGGCCTTCTTCTCGAGCTTGGTCACCTTGGTCGAGGACATGATCTTGAGGCCCATCTTCTCGAACCGCTTGCGCGCCAGTGCTGCGATCTCGGCGTCCTCGACGGGCAGGATCTGCGGCAGCACCTCGACCACGGTGACGTCGCTTCCCATCGTGTGGAAGAACGATGCGAATTCGATGCCGATCGCGCCGGAGCCGACCACCAGCAGCGACTTCGGCATCCGCTCCGGCACCATCGCCTCGAAATAGGTCCAGATCAGCTTCTTGTCAGGCTCGAGGCCGGGCAGCACGCGCGGCCGCGCGCCGGTCGCGACGATGATGTGCTTGGCCTGGTAAGTGCCCTCGCCCAGCGCGCCCTTCGGGCCCTCGACATCGGACTTCTTCACGGTGACTTTGCCGGGCGCGTCGATGGAGGCCGCGCCCCAGATCACGCTGACCTTGTTCTTCTTCATCAGGAAGCCGACGCCGTCGTTCAGCCGCTTCGAGACGCCCCGCGAGCGCTGCACCACGGCCTTCGGATCGAACGAGACCTTCTCGGCCGACAGGCCGTAATCCTTGGCGTGCTGCATGTAGTGATAGATCTCGGCCGAGCGCAGCAGCGCCTTGGTCGGAATGCAGCCCCAGTTCAGGCAGATGCCGCCGAGATAGGATTTTTCGACGATCGCAACCTTGAAGCCGAGCTGGGCGGCGCGGATCGCGGTGACATAGCCGCCGGGACCGGAGCCGATGATGATGACGTCGAAGGATGTATCGGCCATGGCGGCTCCCATTCAACTCAAGCGGTCGTTGCGCCGCGGGCGCGGCGTTTGAAGATCCAGGTTCTGATCAGCCATTCGATGAGAATGACCACCGCCATGATGGCGAAGATGGTGAGCGCGATCGGCGCCCAGATGTTGCGCGACAACGCCTCGCCGGCAAAGAAGGCGGCCTCAATGATCTCGCGGCCATGCGGGCTGAGCGTGAGGATCAGCGAAATCAGCATCGAGATCCAGGGCCAGCGCGACGTCATGCGCCATCTCAGACCATCATCATGACGGGGTTTTCGATCAGCTGCTTGAAGGCGCCGATCAACTCGGCGCCGAGCGCGCCGTCGATGGCGCGGTGATCGCAGGACAAGGTCACGCTCATGATCGTTGCGATCTCGATCTTGCCGCCGCGCACCACCGGACGCTCCTCCGAGGTGCCGACCGCGAGGATCGTCGCATGCGGCGGGTTGATCACGGCGGTGAAGTCCTTGATGCCGAACATGCCGAGGTTGGACACCGCGGTGGTGCCGCCCTGATACTCTTCCGGCTTCAGCTTGCGCGAGCGGGCGCGCGCGGCAAAATCCTTCATCTCGTTGGAGATGGTCGAGAGCGTCTTGGTCTCCGCTTTCCGGATGATCGGCGTGATCAGGCCGCCGGGCATCGCCACGGCAACGCCGACGTCGGAATGGTGGTGCTTGACCATGCCGCTCTCGGTCCAGCTCACGTTGCAGTTCGGGATCTTCTGCAGTGCGACCGCCATCGCCTTGATGACGAAATCGTTGACCGAGATCTTGTAGAGCGGCTTCTTCTCCTTGTCCTTGGGAGCAGCCGCATTGATCTCCTCGCGCGCGGCGAGCAGCTTGCCGATATCGCAGTCGATGGTGAGGTAGAAGTGCGGGACGTTCTGGATCGACGCGGTCAGGCGCTGCGCAATCGTGCGGCGCATGCCGTCGTGCGGGACGACCTCGTAGGAGCCGGGCTCGAACAGCGACAGGATCTGCTTGTCCGACATGGTCGGCGCGATCGAGGGCGCGCCTGACGGCGCCGCGGCGGGCGCCTTGAGGCCCTTGCCGGACTTGGCCTGCTCGACGTCGCGCGCGACCACGCGGCCATGCGGACCGGTGCCCGTCACCATCGCCACGTCGATGCCGGCATCCTTGGCGAGACGGCGCGCCAGCGGCGACGAGAACACGCGACCGCCATGGCCGTTGCTCTGCGCAGCCGGCGCTGCCGCCTGCGGCGCAGGTGCGGCAGCAGGCGGCGGAGCGGCCTTGGGCGCAGCAGGTGCGGGCGCCGGAGCAGCGGCAGGAGCTTCAGCAGCCTTCGGAGGCGCGGCCGAGGCGCTGGGCTTGGCGCTACCCGCGGCCTTCACGTCCTCGCCCTCGCCGGCGAGCACCGCGATCACGTCGTTGACCGGGACGTCCTGTGTCCCCTCGGGCACCAGGATCTTGGCGATCGTGCCCTCGTCGATGGCCTCGACCTCCATGGTCGCCTTGTCGGTCTCGATCTCGGCGATGACGTCGCCGGATTTGACCTTGTCGCCTTCCTTCTTCAGCCACTTGGCGAGGTTGCCCTTCTCCATCGTCGGTGAGAGAGCGGGCATCAGGATGTTGATGGGCATGCTGACCTCAAGAAGAACTTTGCAAAACGTCGTCCCCGACAGCGGAGACGAACAGACCAGGTTTAGTTGCCGATGTCGCCCTGCCAGAGGCGCTCATTGGCAGGGATGGAACGCCAATTTTTCATCATGGTGATGGAACGGTCGTCGGCAAGATCGATCCAGGGGATGCCGAACTTGTCGAGGATGTCCTTGGAGCCCGGGAAAGTGACGGACTCCCCGATCACCACCAGCTTGACCTTGAACAGCGCGAGCGCGCCGGCGCACATCGAGCAAGGGGACAGCGTGGTGTACATGACGGTGTCGTGGAACGTGATCGCGCCGGCCTCGCGCAGGCAGCTCATCTCGCCGTGCAGGATGACGTTGTTCTCCTGCACGCGGTTGTTGTGGCCGCGGGCGATGATCTCATTGCCGCGCGTCAGCACGGCGCCGATCGGCAGGCCGCCCTGCGCGATCGAAGCCTCGGCCTCGCGGATCGCCTCGAGCATGAAATCGTAATGATGGGCTTCGATCGCCACGGTCAGTGTCCCTTCCCGCGCGGCGTCGTGGTGCCGGTGTCCGTGGGACGCTCGATCTCGGCCTGGAACATGTCGAGGATCCGGTTCAGCGCATCCTCCTCGGTATATTCGCTCTCGCGCGCATAGGCGCGCGCGGCGTGGCGGGCGAGATCGACGAGCAGCAGGCCCCACATGTCGGGTTCCTCGAAGGCGCGCTGGAACGCCATCGACAGCCCGCCGTCCAGCACGAACACGCGCAGGATCTCGACCGCGTCGTCGCGGGTCATGACGTCGGGCGGCAGTGGCTGCTCCTTGGGGCCCGCCATGGTCTACCTGTAGCAGACGGCTTTGGCGGCCTCGACGACTTCCGCCGCCGAGGGCAGCGCGAGCTTCTCCAGGTTGGCGGCATAGGGCATCGGCACGTCCTTGCCGGAGACGCGTGCGACCGGCGCGTCCAGGTAGTCAAACGCGTTTTCCATGATGCGCGCGGCGATCTCGGCGCCGACGCCGCTCTGAGCCCAGCCCTCTTCCACCGTGACGGCACGGCCCGTTTTCTTCACGGAGTTGATGATGGTCTCGGTGTCCATCGGACGCAGCGTGCGCAGATCGATCACCTCGGCCTCGATGCCGTCCTTGGCGAGTTCGTCGGCGGCCTTGAGCGCATAGGTCATGCCGTTCGACCAGGAGATGATGGTGACATGGCTGCCGGAGCGCACGATGCGCGCCTTGCCGATCGGGATGATGAAATCATCGAGCTTGGGCACTTCGCCGGTGTGGCCGTAGAGCACCTCGTTCTCGAGGAAGATCACCGGATTGGGATCGCGGATCGCGGCCTTGAGCAGGCCCTTGTAGTCGGCGGCCGAGAACGGCGCGACAACCTTGAGACCCGGAATGTTCGAGTACCAGGCCGAATAGTCCTGACTGTGCTGGGCGGCGACGCGCGCAGCGGCGCCGTTCGGCCCGCGGAACACGATCGAGCAGCCCATCTGGCCACCGGACATGTAGAGCGTCTTGGCCGCGGAGTTGATGATCTGGTCGATCGCCTGCATGGCGAAGTTGAAGGTCATGAACTCGACGATCGGCTTCAGGCCGGTCATGGCGGCGCCGACGCCGACGCCGGCAAAGCCGTGCTCGGTGATCGGGGTGTCGATGACGCGCTTGGCGCCAAATTCCTGAAGGAGGCCCTGGGTGACCTTGTAGGCGCCCTGATATTCAGCGACCTCTTCGCCCATCACGAACACGTCGGCGTCGCGGCGCATCTCTTCGGCCATGGCGTCGCGCAAGGCTTCACGGATGGTCTGCGTCACCATCTCGGTGCCGGCGGGCACTTCCGGATCGGGCTCGGCGACGGCTTGCGGCGCAGGCGCAGCCTTGGGCGCGGGTGCCTCGGCTTTTGCTGCCGCAGGCGGCGCGGACTCCGCAGCCTTCGCGGCCGGCGCAGGCGCTTTGGCAAGATCGGCCGCGCTCTCGCCGTCGGCGAGAATGGTCGCGATCGGCGTGTTCACCGCGACGTCGGCGGTGCCCTCGGGGATCAGGATCTTGCCGAGCGTACCCTCGTCGGTCGCTTCGACCTCCATGGTCGCCTTGTCGGTCTCGATCTCGGCGATCACATCGCCCGACTTGATCGTCTCGCCCTCTTTTTTCAGCCACTTGGCGAGGTTGCCCTTTTCCATCGTGGGCGACAACGCGGGCATCAGCACTTGAATTGGCATATCGACTCCAAAAGAAAGCTTGCGCGCGTTCAGCGGTAAACGTCGGTCCAGAGCTCGGCGGCATCCGGCTCGGGATCATGCTGGGCAAAGTCGGCGGACGCATTGACGATGTCGCGCACCTCGGCGTCGATCGCCTTGAGATCGGCCTCGCTCGCCTTGGCCGCCAGCAGGCGATTGCGCACCTGCTCGATCGGGTCCTGATCGTGACGGACCTTCTCGACCTCCTCGCGCGTGCGATATTTTGCCGGGTCGGACATCGAATGGCCGCGATAGCGGTAGGTCTGCATCTCAAGGATGAAGGGGCCCTTGCCGGCGCGGCACCATTCCGCCGCTTCCTCGCCCGCCGCCTTGACGGCGCGAACGTCCATGCCGTCGACCTGCTTGCCGGGGATGTTGAAGGACGCACCACGCTTCGAGAAATCCTGCTGCGCCGAGGCGCGCGAGACCGAGGTGCCCATGGCGTAGCGGTTGTTCTCGATGACGAAGATCACCGGCAGCTTCCAGAGCTCCGCCATGTTGAAGCTCTCATAGACCTGGCCCTGGTTGGCCGCGCCGTCGCCGAAATAGGTGACGCTGACATTGCCGTTGCCGCGATAGTGATTGGCGAAGGCGAGGCCCGTGCCGAGCGAGACCTGGGCGCCGACGATACCGTGGCCGCCGTAAAAGTGCTTCTCCTTGCTGAACATGTGCATGGAGCCGCCCTTGCCCTTGGAATAGCCGCCGCGGCGGCCCGTGAGCTCGGCCATGACGCCGTTGGCGTCCATGCCGGTGGCAAGCATATGGCCGTGATCGCGATAGCCGGTGATGACCTGATCGCCCTCCTTGAGGGCCATCTGCATGCCGACCACCACGGCCTCCTGGCCGATATAGAGATGGCAGAAACCGCCGATCGCACCCATGCCGTAGAGCTGGCCGGCCTTTTCCTCGAACCGCCGGATCAGGAGCATCTCGCGGAGCGCCTTGAGCTCCTGCTCCCTGGTGAATTCCGGGGGCGATGCGCCGTCGGTCTTGTCCTGTGCAGCGCCTGCGGCGGCTTTCTTGGGTGCGGCCATGGGAATTCCGGGTCAGAGAAAACTTCAGCCCTCTCTAACCCAAGTCAAACGCCCTTGGAAAGCACCGCGGCGGCATGGCACGACTTTCATTATGCCGCACTGCAACGTGGCCGAAACTTTGCAAAACCTTTAGGCTTGATCAGGCAACTTTAGCTCACGCGCCAGCGAACGTGGCGCGTGCCATGCACGCAACGAAATTCGGACGCGTTTATCCGCGGGTCTGAACCCTCGCACGCGTCCGATTCGCCGTGCCGCCTACCAGCCCAGCTCGCGCAAATACGCTGCGCGGGCAGCGACGCCGGTATGCGTGAAGTCGCTGAAGACCCCATCGACGCCGAGCCGGAAGAATTTGAGATATTCAAGGCTGGGATCACCGCGATAGTCGGCTGCGAGATATTTCTTCTCGTTCCGGAATGTGAAGACATGCACGAACAGGCCGAGCTTGTGCGCATCGGTGACGAGGCTGGTCGGGTCCTGCGTCGAAGCCTCCGGCGTCGATCCCTTGTAGGGCGTGCCGTCGGCGTTGCTGTCCTTCCACGGCGCGATCTTGAGTGGAACGATATAGGCCTTCCACGGACCGATGCCGTCGGCATAGGTCTTGATCTCGGCAAGGCCCTCCGGGGTCAGCATCGCATCGTAGAGGCGCGCATCGCCCGCAACCGTCCAGTCGAACGGACGCGAGCTCGTGATGTTGTTGAGGAGCACCTTGCCGGTTTTGAAGTCGATACCGTTGCCGTCGATCAGCTGGACCTGCCGCGTCTGGAGCCCGTGGCTGCGCATATATTTCAGGCTGCCGGGCTCGAAGCTCTGGACCAGGATGGGCGCGTCCTTGGTGTTGAGGCCGTTGTCCTTGATGATCTTGATCAGGGCATCTTCGAGCGGATGACTGCCGGCCGGGCCGCAGCCATTGGCGATCGCCTGGGCATTGTTCCAGGTCGGGTTCTTGGTTTCGGGGTAGACGAGGATCGAACGCCCGGTCTCCTTGCTCTTGGCCTTGGCGATGTCGATGACGTCCTGGAAGCTGATGATCGGGAGCTTGCCATTGAAGACCTTCGGCCGCTCGTTGGCCGCGTCATAGGTGGTGCCGGCGATCCATTCCTTCAGCTCGGCCATAGTGAAATCGGTGATCGACCAGTCGTTGGTGTGGTCCTCGCCGTCCACGATCAATGACTTCAGCACCGATTTCGGATCAGCCGGATCGGTGAGGTCCGTCAGGTAATCGGCAGGCGCGCTCGGGGAAGCTGGCGCCTTGACGCGCACGCCGGGCATCGTGCGCTTGCGCGCGGCTACGGTCGCATTGGTCTTCGCGACCTCGGCAATGTCAGTGTTGTCGCTGAGCCAGGGATTATGCCGCACGACCAGCACGCAATCCTTGGTCAGGTGCAAATCCTCTTCGAGCGCGTCGGTCCCGACGGCAGAAGCGAGGTCATACGACGCCTCGGTCTCTTCCGGCACCAGTCCCGGCAGGCCGCGATGGCCGAGGACGAGCGGCGCCTTGCCATCGACGGTCAGGAAGGGTTTTGCGCCTGATGGCGCCGCAGCGGTCTGCGCGAAGGCCATCGACAGCGGGAGCACCGCGGCCCCGAACAGAATCGCCCCAACATACATTGTCCGCCGTGAACGAATGTTCCGCATCGCCAAGCCTCCGTCTTTGCCCGGCATTGCTGCGAATGCCGACAGCGCCGAACCCGGATAGGCGCGGCGCTGCCGTCTTGTCCCAATTCTCTGACAGATGGATGACGGTGGAACGGCGGCGCAGGGGTGCGCCGCCCTCTCCTGCCTGAACAGATCTTGCCCGATCAGAAGAAACCCAACTTCTTCGGGCTGTAGCTGACCAGGAGATTCTTGGTCTGCTGGTAGTGATCGAGCATCATCTTGTGGGTCTCGCGACCGACACCCGACTGCTTGTAGCCGCCGAAGGCCGCATGCGCGGGATAGGCATGGTAGCAGTTGGTCCAGACCCGGCCGGCCTGGATCGCGCGGCCGAAGCGGTAGCAGCGGTTGGCATCGCGGCTCCAGACGCCGGCCCCGAGGCCATAGAGCGTGTCGTTGGCGATCGCGAGCGCTTCGTCGTCGGTCTTGAAGGTCGTGACCGAGACGACCGGGCCGAAGATCTCCTCCTGGAAGATGCGCATCTTGTTGTGGCCTTCGAACACCGTCGGCTGGACATAGAAGCCCTTGGCGAGGTCGCCGCCGAGCTCGGCACGACCGCCGCCGGCCAGCACCTTGGCTCCCTCCTGCTTGCCGATGTCGATGTAGGAGAGGATCTTTGCGAGCTGCTCGCTCGATGCCTGCGCGCCGATCATGGTGTCGGCCACGCGCGGATCGCCCTGCTTGATCGCGGCGACGCGCTTCAGCGCCCGCTCCATGAAGCGGTCGTAGATGTCGGCGTGAACCAGCGCCCGGCTCGGACAGGTACAAACCTCGCCTTGGTTCAGCGCAAACATGACAAAGCCCTCGATCGCCTTGTCGAAGAAGTCGTCGTCCTCGGCGGTGACGTCCTTGAAGAAGATGTTCGGCGACTTGCCGCCGAGCTCCAGCGTCACAGGGATGAGGTTCTGGCTGGCATATTGCATGATCAGCCGGCCGGTCGAGGTCTCGCCGGTGAAGGCGATCTTGGCGATGCGCGGGCTGGACGCCAGCGGCTTGCCGGCCTCGAGGCCGAAACCGTTGACGATATTGAGCACGCCTGCCGGCAGCAGGTCGGCGATGATCTCGGCCCAGACCATGATCGAGGCCGGGGTCTGCTCGGCGGGCTTGAGCACGACGCAATTACCGGCGGCCAGCGCAGGCGCAAGCTTCCAGCAGGCCATCAGCAGCGGGAAGTTCCAGGGAATGATCTGGCCGACCACGCCGAGCGGCTCGTGGAAATGATAGGCGATGGTGTCGTGGTCGATCTCGCCGATCGAGCCTTCCTGGGCGCGCACCACGCCGGCGAAATAGCGGAAATGGTCGATCGCGAGCGGCAGGTCGGCGGCCCGGGTCTCGCGGATCGGCTTGCCGTTGTCCCAGGTCTCGGCAATTGCGAGGCGCTCGAGATTCTCTTCCATGCGGTCGGCGATCTTGTTCAGGATCGCGGCGCGCTCGGCGACGCTGGTGCGGCCCCAGGCGCCCTTGGCGGCATGCGCCGCGTCGAGGGCGGCCTCGACGTCCTGCGCGTCGGAGCGCGCGATCTTGCAGACGACCTGGCCGTTCACCGGCGAGGCATTGTCGAAATACTTGCCGGCAGCCGGCGGGACGAACTTGCCGCCGATGAGATTGTCATAGCGTTCGGCGAAGGGATGCTGGGTGACGCCCAGGAATTCCACCTTGTTCATTGATCACTCCCGATGTTGCTGTTTGCGCTTGTCGTCGCCTGTTCGCGACTTGCGCAGACGATGATGCGGGAGGCGTTTTCTGTCAGCCCGGTCGGGAGCGATGGCGGCGCGGACCTGTCGCAGTTCTGCGACAGTCGTCGGCGAGGCAGCGCGAGATGGGGTGCTCGCAGCCTCCATGTCGTCATCGCGAGCGCAGCGAAGCAATCCAGAGTCCCTCCGCGGAAAGATTCTGGAGTGCTTCGCTGCGCTCGCAATGACGGCTGAGTTCAGTGGTTCAGCTCGAACCGCTTGAGCTTGCGGTGCAGCGTGGCCCGGCTGACGCCGAGGGCCTTGGCGGCGGCGGAAACATTGCCGCCCGCGCGGAGCAGCGCCCGCTGCAACACCGCGCGCTGACCGCCGGCAAGGTGGTCATGCGCGACATCACCGCCGAGCAGATCGGCCGCAGGCACTGGCCGCAACGGGCGGCCGGGCGCGATCCCAATTCCATTGCCAAGTCCAATGCCAAGTCCCACCCGGGCGGAGCGGGTCGCGCCAATCACGAGATCGTCCGCATCGACGGCCACGAGGCCGCCGCACTGGCCGTCCGCAGCCGGCGTCAGCACGATGCGGGCATGGGCGAAGGCGCGGCGGAACATGTCGGCCTCGATGCGTTTGGCCGCCTCGCCCGCCGCCAGTGCGATCAGGCTGGAAAACGCATCGGTCCGGTCGGCGCGGCAGGAGGAGACGTCGAGCACACCGGCAAAGGCCGCCTCGTGGTTGTAGATCGGAACCGCAGTGCAGCTCAGAAGCGTGTTGCGGGTGAAGAAGTGCTGGTCGCGGTCGATCGTCAGCGGCCGCTGCTCGACGACGCAGGTGCCGATGCCGTTGGTTCCCTCGTGCTCCTCGCTCCAGAGCGCGCCGGTCCACAGGCCCCAGGATTGGAACGTCGCATCGTCCGCGGGCGTGCCGCGACGGTCGACCGGCACCCCCTCGCCGTCTGCAAGCAGCACGCAGCAGCCGGCCGCACCCACCGCCTGATAGAGCCGGTCCATGGCGCCCTGCGCGGCGGCCAGCAGCGGCGCGATGCGCTCGCGCGCCGTGCGGAGTTCCGCCTCCGTCAGCCGCTTCGGCAGGCCGCGGCCGGAGGGGTCGAGATGATGCAATCGGGAGGAACGGCGCCAGGAGGCCACGAGCGCGGAACGAGCCGCCTGGCCTGATGCAATGGCGGCCTCGACACGGGCCGCGTGATGCTGGGGGACTTGCCCATTCATCACCGTTTCCTCCGGGTGGCATTCTTAAGTCGTGCCGGCAGGGCCTTATTGATCTCCGTCAACCCTGGAGGCCGCGCGTCGAACAAGCCATGCCCCCGCCGGTAAAGCTCCGTCAAGGCGGCAAAGCGACCGCAGACTTGCGACGTTCGATGTAGTGGAGAAGCACGCTAGGAGCTCCCGGCCGCCGGCTTTCGATGCCGGTTTCGAATCGCGCGAAAACGCTAGTTCGGCGGGATCATCCGGACGAGATCATGCGGATTGACGTAGTCGAGCTGGAACCGTGCCCGCTCATCCAGCATGTCGGGATCGATCCTCGAGGTGCGCAGCAGCGAGACGCGCTGCTCGCTCCGAGCCCGCTCGCGCTTGAGCTGCGCCAGTTCGCTCGTCAGCGCGATGATCTCCTGGTCGAGCTCCTGGCGGGCGTTGAGGCCGTATTTGCCGGTATAGGCGTTGACGCCGAAATAGCCGACGATGGCGGCCGCCATCGCATAGAGGGCAAGACCGGTCAGGATCGATTTCAGGCGCGCGCGGGAGACCATCTCGGGAAGATGGGGCAGCTTGGTTAAGGGAGCGCTAACGCCCCTACCCGCGTCGTAGTCATGGCCGAGTCAGGCCCGGCCATGACGAGAGCGTGTGTTCACCCGTGATGCTTCGCCACGTGCGCAGCGAAGGCGTCGATGTAGGCCTGCAGCACGCCCTTCAGCGAGTCCTTGGTGAGGTTGCCCTCGGCATCGAAGGCATCGCCGACAGCGTTCAGGTAGGTCTCGGGCTGCTGCATGATCGGGCCTGTGATGCCCGGCAGGATGGTCTGCAGCGTCTTGGCGGCGCTGACGCCACCGAGCGGTCCCGGCGAGTTCGAGATGATACCGACCGGCTTGCCGTTGAACGAGCTCTTGCCATAGGGCCGCGAGGCGACGTCGATGGCGTTCTTCAGGGCGCCCGGAATGGCGCGGTTGTATTCGGGGGTGACGAAGATGACGCCGTCGGACTTCTGGAGCTTGTCGCGGAAGGCCAGCCAATCCGCGGGCGGCGCGCCCTCGAGGTCCTGATTGAAGAAGGAGATGCCCGCCGGCGTGATGACCTCGAGCTTGAGCGTATCAGGCGCGAGCTTGGCGAGCGCATTGGCGATCTTCAGCGAAAAACTGTCCTTGCGCAGGCTGCCGGCGATAACGACGATTTTGTAGGCCATGGGGTGTCCTTGAAACCTTGAGGGGAAGTGCCGCGCGGCACTTAAGCGATCCGGATCGATGGATGCAAGTGCATGAACCGGTCCGATTTGGAAACGCTGCGTTTCGCGAAAGCAGATATTGAGGCCCGGCTACGCTGCAAAACAATCAGGCCGCCCAGCGGCGGCCTGATGTTTCGCACAAAATCTGCAAGGGCGATCAGATCGTCGGATTCCAGGCCGACGGGATCAGGCGGTACTTGGCACCGTCCTTCTCGACATGACCGACCGAGGGGAAGGTGAAGTGGAAGCCGATCACGGTGGCCTTCTCCGCCGCCGCCATGTCGTAGAACTTGTGGCGCGTCGCCTGCGCCAGCGCGGCGTCGGCATCGAACATCACGTGCCAGTCCGGATTGCGCAGAAAGAACTCCGGAATGTTGGTGACGTCGGACTGGATCAGCACCTTGGCATCGCCCGAGGCAACCGCGAACGAGGTGTGGCCGGGAGTATGGCCGGGCGTCGCGATCGAGGTGATGCCAGGCGCCACTTCCTTGCCCCAATCGTACTTCGTCACCTTGGACTCGAGTCCGGCGAAGGTCTTCTTCACGTTGGCGAAGTAATTCTTCATCATCGGATTGGACTCGGCCTTGGCGGCGTTGTCCTCGCTGGTCCAGAATTCCCAGTCCTTGCCCGGCACCATGATCTCCGCGTTCGGGAACGCGAGCGCGCCGTCGGCCAGACGGATGCCGTTGGTGTGGTCGGGATGCAGATGCGACAGCAGCACGACGTCGATGCTCTTCGGGTCGACACCAGCGGCGGCAAGGTTTTGCAGGGTGCGGCCGACGGCGCCCTTGCTCGGCTCGAGATTGGCGACGCCGTTGCCGGTGTCGATCAGCACGAGCTTGGAGCCGGTGTTGATCAGCTGCGGATTGAACGGCACCGTAACCATGCCCTTGGGCATGTAAGCGGCTTCACCGGCGGCCGCGGCTTCTTCCTTCGGCACATTGACGACGAACTTGTCGGGCATCGGGAAAGTGCGCGCGCCGTCGTTGATCGAGGTGCACTCCAAGCTGCCGACCTTGTAGCGATAGAAGCCCGGCGCCTGCGTCCCGGCTGGCGGCACTGAAGCATTGGCAATGGTCGGGCGAAGTCCGGTGGCGGCGGCCGCACCGACGGCGGCGACGCCTGCGAGCAGGTGACGACGATTGAGATCGGTCATGGAATGAAGTCCCCTTCTGAGCGCCTTGCGGTTTTTCCGCTTTCAACGGCGGCGGGAATAATCCCCGGCTTCGCCCAGAAGGCAAGTCCTTCTTTCGGTGATGCGCCGTCGCACATCACGATAATTTATTCGGGGCGTTGGGGAATTTTTCGCCCGTGGCCTGTCCGCGCCAGTATCGCTTCGGCGCATGGCCGTAGACTCGCTTGAAGGCGTGTCCGAAGGCGCTATCCGACGAATATCCAAGCTGCGCGGCCGTTGCCGAAACGGTCGCTCCACGTCGAAGCAGATCGCGTGCAAGTCGCATTCGCCATCGGAGGAGGTAGTCGAGCGGCGCCAGCCCCACCAGCGACCTAAACCGCTTCGAAAATGCGGATCGCGACATGGCGATCGCTTCGGACAATGCTTCCAGTGTCCAGGGGTGAGCGGCGTCTTCGTGCATCAGCCTGATGGCCTTGCCGATCCTGGCGTCGACCAGCGCGTTGATCCATCCCAAACCCTCGCCGGCACTCTGATCCAGCGCCGCGCGGAGCACCTGGACGAGCAGGACGTCGGCAAGCCTGTCGGTGAGTACGGCCGCTCCGATTCCCGTCCCCCTGATTTCAAGATCGAGAATCTCGAGCGTGGAATGAATGACGGGTGCCGACGGACTGCGCGACGGTATGAGCAGAAAGCGGGGGAGCGCATCGAGCAGCAATCCGGCGTCCGACGCTTCGAAACCGAAACTGCCGGCAAGCAGAACGGTGTCGCTGCCCGCATGACGCGCGACATCCGACTGCGTCCAATCGAACGCCGCTATACCGTCTTCGGGAGCAAGGCGTTGGTCGTTGGCCAGAACATAGGCCGGTGCATTGGCCAGAAGAAAGCAGTCGCCGGTGGCAAGCCGATGGTGGGCTTCGTCGCCGAAATCGATCCAGCAATCACCTCGGATGACCGCGCCGAACTTGAGGGCGGGTTTGGCCGGGAACCGATACGACCAATTGCCGCCCGCCTCGAACCTCGTGCAACGCGCAGCGCGAACGTTCAGGAGCGAGAAGACCTGAGACAGCGGGTCCAGGGTCTTGTGCCTTTCCGAGGGGTTGTCCAAGGCTTGATCCGATCTCGACGATTTTCGAGCATTTCGAGCATAGATCATCCTCGCTTCCGATGCGAAGTTCATCTCGCAACGAATTGCATGGAACATCTATGACGGGCATCGCAGGCAAGGTCATCGCCATCACGGGCGCGAGCAGCGGAATTGGCGAAGCCGCCGCCCGGCATCTCGCAGAACGTGGCGCCATCGTGATCCTCGGCGCACGGCGCGCCGACCGGCTGCAGATGCTGGCCGCGAGCATCGCCTCAAAGGGCGGAAAGGCATCATTCCTCGTCACCGACGTCAGGCAACGCGAGGATGTCGCCAGGCTCGTCGGACTTGCCACGGACCGATACGGGAAGCTGGACGTCCTGATCAACAATGCCGGGATTGCCCCGATTTCGCGCCTGGACGATCTGAGGGTCGACGACTGGGACGACATGATCGACGTGAACGTGAAGGGCGTGCTCTACGGGATCGCCGCGGCCCTGCCCGTCTTCCGTCGTCAGGGCTTCGGCCATTTCGTTAACACCCTGTCGACCGCCGGCATCAAGATCGTTCCGACAATGGCCGTCTATGCGGGGTCGAAGAATGCCGTCAGGGCGATTTCCGAAGGGCTTCGTCAGGAGGCCGGCCCGTCCCTTCGCGTGACGACCATCTCACCCGGTTATGTCGACACCGAACTGCCGTCCTCCATGACGGATTCGGCGCTACGGGAACAAGGACAGGCAAGCATGAAGGCGATGGCCATTCCGGCGAGCGCTATCGCGGAGGCGATGGCCTTCGCGATAGCGCAGCCGGATAGCGTGGACGTCGGCGAGATCGTTGTTCGCCCCACGGCTCAGGCATAAATTCGATCAGGCCTGGACGCCGTCCGTCACGACTTATTCGGGTTGATGAGGAATTTTTCGCCGGTGGCGCGTTTGGCGTACACCGCGATGTTGGCGGGATCGAGTGCCTCCTGAAGCGACACCACCTTGGTGTAGTGGCTGGCGAAGGTGGTCTTCAGTTCATTGACGACGCGCTGGCGCAGCCGTCCGATATCGGCCGGACCGATCTTCTGGAGGAACGGCGTCAGCAGCCAGCCGCCGACGCCCCAGGCCATGCCGAAGCCGCGCGGCAGCTCGATCGGACGGACATCGAGCGCGCCATAGACATAGACCTGCTTGTGCACGCTGGAGCCGTAGCGGCTGTATTCCTTGGCGGTCTTGTTGATCGCGACTTCCATGCAGTTGAGGATGTCGCCGGCAAGCTTGCCGCCACCGATGGCGTCGAAGGCGATGGTGGCGCCAGTCTCGACCAGCGCATTGGTGAGATCGTCCAGGAAGGTCGGCTTGCTGGAATCGACGACGTATTTGGCGCCGATCTTCTTCAGGATCTCCGCCTGCTCCTGGCTGCGCACGATGTTGACGAGCGGGATGCCGTCGGCAAGACAGATCTTGTTCAGCATCTGGCCGAGATTGGAGGCCGCCGCGGTGTGCACCAGGGCCTTGTGGCCCTCGCGCCGCATCGTCTCGGTCATGCCGAGCGCAGTGAGCGGATTGACGAACCAGGACGCGCCCTCTGCCGCCGTGGTGCCCTCGGGCAGCGGCTGGCAATCCCTGACCTTCATCGTCCGGTACTGCGAATACATGGCGCCGCCGATCATGGCGACCGTCTTGCCCATCAGCGCCTTCGCGGCATCCGACGAGCCGGTCTTGATGACGACGCCGGCACCTTCATTGCCGACCGGCAGGGACTGGTCGAGCCGCGCTCCCATCGCGCGCATCGCGCCTTGCGGCACAGTTGCCGTGATGACGGGCGCCTGCTTAGTGCCGGACGCCTTGGCCGTGCTCATGTCGGCGGCGCCGACGAGCAGGCCGAGGTCGGACGGGTTGACCGGCGCCGCCTCGACGCGGACGACGACCTCGTCGTCCGCGGGCTTGGGGGTCGGCACGTCGACCAGCGAGATCTCGAGCTCACCGCTCTTCTTGATTAGCGAACGCAGTTGCAGTCCGGTCTTGCCGTCGCTCATGTCGATCTTCCCCTGTGTTTGCTAAGGCGCCGGCTTATGCCAGCGCCTTCAGTGCCGCCCTGCCGCCGTAGAGCGCCTGCTTGCCGAGCTGCTGCTCGATGCGCAGGAGCTGGTTGTATTTGGCGGTGCGGTCGGAACGTGCAAGGGAGCCGGTCTTGATCTGACCGCAATTGGTGGCGACCGCGAGATCGGCGATGGTGGAATCCTCGGTCTCGCCGGAGCGGTGCGACATCACGGAGGTGTAGCCCGACTTGTGCGCCATCTCGACGGCGGCAAGCGTCTCGGTCAGCGTGCCGATCTGGTTGACCTTGATCAGGATCGAGTTGGCGCGGCCGGCCTTGATGCCTTCGGCGAGGCGCTTGACGTTGGTGACGAACAGATCGTCGCCGACGAGTTGGCACTTCTTGCCGATGAGGTCGGTGAGCTCCTTCCAGCCGTCCATGTCGTCTTCCGACATGCCGTCCTCGATGGTGACGATCGGGTAGCGCGAGACGAGGTCGCCGAGATACTTGGCCTGCTCGGAGATCGAGCGGGTCTTGCCCTCGCCTTCATAGACGTATTTGCCGTCCTTGAAGAACTCGGTCGAGGCGCAGTCGAGGCCGAGCACGATGTCGGCGCCCGCCTTGAAGCCGGCCTTGCCGATCGCGTTCATGACGAAGTCGAGCGCGGCGTCGGCCGACGGCAGGTTCGGGGCAAAGCCGCCCTCGTCGCCGACATTGGTGTTGTGGCCGGCCTTCTTGAGCTCCGACTTCAGCGTGTGGAAGACTTCCGCGCCGTAGCGCAGGCCCTCGGCAAAGGACGACGCGCCGACCGGCAGGATCATGAATTCCTGGAAGTCGATCGGGTTGTCCGCATGCACGCCGCCATTGATGATGTTCATCATCGGCACCGGCAACAGCCGCGCCGAAGTGCCGCCGACGTAACGGTACAGCGGCATGTCGAGCGAGTTCGCGGCAGCCTTGGCGCAAGCGAGCGAGACGCCGAGGATGGCGTTGGCGCCCAGCCGGCTCTTGTTCGGCGTGCCGTCGAGCTCGATCATGATCTGATCGATCTGCGCCTGCTGCTCGACATCGAGGCCGCTCAGGGCCTCGAAGATCTCGCCGTTGACCGCGCCGACCGCCTTGGTGACGCCCTTGCCGAGATAGCGGGCCTTGTCGCCGTCGCGCAGTTCCACCGCCTCATGGGCGCCGGTCGAGGCGCCCGACGGCACGGCGGCGCGGCCGAGCGCGCCATCTTCCAGCACGACGTCGACCTCGACGGTGGGATTGCCCCGGCTATCGAGAATTTCGCGGCCGATGATGTCGATGATGGCGGTCATGATGTGCACTTCCGTTCGTTAGGGCTGATCGGTGCCGCGGGTCTTACACGGGCCGCAAGCAAATGTGAACGCTTGGACCCCCGGCTTCGGCTGACGCGTGAAGCACCTAATACTAAACTTGAGAACGCCGGGTCTGCGCGTCCATCCTCAATCCCAAGGAGTCGAGGTAACGCCATGAATCGCCGTCAGTTTCTTGCTTCAAGCGCCGCCGTCCTTGCCGCCCGCCCAGGTCTTGCGCAGGAGGCCCCGTTCCGGACGAAATATTTCCCTGTTAGCGCCGGCATCGGCTTGCACGATCTCGCGCCCGCCCCTGACGGCACGATCTGGTTCACCGCCCAGGGCAAGGGCCTGCTCGGCAGGCTCGATCCCCGGGATGGCAGTTTCAAGACGGTCAGCCTCGGCCAGGGCGCCGCCCCGCACGGCGTGACGATCGGCCCCGACGGCGCCCCCTGGATCACCGAAGGCGGCCAGAATGCGATCGCGCGGGTCGATCCCGGCGATCTCAAGGTCGCGCTGTTCCGCCTGCCGGAAAAGTTCGCCTCCGCCAATCTCAACACCGGTGTGTTCGACAAGACCGGGACCTACTGGTTCACTGGCCAGTCCGGATATTACGGCCGCCTCGCGCCGAGATCGGGCGAGATGAACGTGTTCAAGGCACCGAGGGGCGTCGGGCCCTACGGCATCACCGTGACGCCGAAGGGCGATGTCTGGTACGCCTCGCTCGCCGGCAGCCATATCGCCAGGATCGACCTTGCGACGGGCAGCGCCCATGTCGTCGAGCCGCCGACACCCAACCAGGGCGCGCGGCGAGTCTGGTCGGATTCGAACAGCCGGATCTGGGTCAGCGAGTGGAACAGCGGCCATGTCTCCGTGCACGATCCCGCTGACGGATCCTGGAAGACATGGAAGCTGCCGGGCGAGCGTCCCCGCGCCTACGCGGTCTATGTCGACGACAGGGACAAGGTGTGGCTGACGGATTTTTCGGCCAATGCCATCGTGCGTTTCGATCCCGCCACCGAGAAGTTCAACGTCTTCGCCAGCGACAAGGCCAACGCCAATGTCCGCCAGCTCGACGGCCGTCCGGGCGAGCTGTGGGGCTGCGAGTCCGGCAACGACCGGATCGTCATGATCCAGACGACCGCCTCGGGTTGACGACGGCCGCGATTACGTCCATCCCGGCATCCGTAACAGGATGTGACGACGATGGCGAAAAAATCCCTCCAGCTCGGCCGCGCGGTCGAGTGGCCGCACACACCGGAAGAAGCCCAGCTCGACCGCGTGCCCAATCCGCAAGCCGGCACGGACTATCTGGTGCGCTTCACGGTGCCGGAATTCACCTCGCTCTGCCCGGTCACGGGCCAGCCGGATTTCGCGCATCTGATGATCGACTACGCGCCCGGCCAATGGCTGCTGGAGTCGAAGTCGCTGAAACTCTACATCGCGAGCTTCCGCAACCACGGCGCCTTCCACGAGGATTGCACCGTGATGATCGGCAAGCGCATCGCGAGCGAGATCAAGCCGAAGTGGTTGCGCATCGGCGGCTACTGGTATCCGCGCGGCGGCATCCCGATCGACGTGTTCTGGCAGACCGGCCGCGTGCCGAAGGGCCTGTGGGTGCCCGAGCAAGGCGTCGCGCCCTATCGCGGGCGGGGCTAATGGGAGAAGAACAACAATGAAATCGACGTCAGCAACATTCCGCAACCTTGCCCTGAACCTTTCCTTCGGTCTTCTGGCCGTCCTGTGGCTCACCGGTGCGTCCGATGCTGCCGAGGTCCGGGTGATGATCTCGGGCGGATTGACAGCTGCCTACAAGGTGCTTGTGCCGGAGTTCGAGAAAGCCACCGGCAACAAGGTGCTGACGGAATATGGGCCGTCGATGGGGACCACCACCAACGCGATTCCCGTGCGGCTCGAACGCGGTGAACCGGCCGACGTCCTGATCATGGTGGGTTACGCCCTCAGCGATCTCGCGAGCAAGGGCAAGGTCGTTGCCGGCAGCCAGGTCGATCTCACCAAATCGCCGATCGGGATCGCCGTGAAATCAGGCGCGCCGAAGCCGGACATCAGCTCGGTCGACGCGGTCAAGCGCGCGCTGCTGGCGGCGAAGACGATCGCCTATTCCGACAGCGCCAGCGGCGTCTACGTCTCGACCGAGATGTTCGACAAGCTCGGCATTGCCGACGTCATGAAGGACAAGGCGCGCAAGATTCCGGCAACGCCGGTCGGCGAGATCGTCGCGCACGGCGAGGCCGAACTCGGCTTTCAGCAGATCAGCGAATTGAAGCCCGTGAAGGGCATCGACATCGTAGGTCCCCTGCCGAACGAATTGCAGAAGATCACGATCTTCTCGGCCGGGATCGCGACCGGTTCGAAGGAGCCCGAAGCCGGCCGCGCTTTGATAAACTTCCTCGCCTCCCCGGCCGCCCGTGACGTGATCATCGCAAGCGGCATGGAGCCGATCGCGGCTGGTGGAGCGAAATAGCGCGGCTCCCGGTGCGCCCTAATACGCGCTGAGCAGATCGACCTTCGCATTGGCCGCGACCAGCCGCCGCGCCAGGATCGCGGCGAGGTTGCGCATGATCTTCAGCGACGTCTCCGGGTGCAGGCGGCGATAGTCGGCAAAGCTGTCGAGCGGCAGTTCGAGGCAGGTGACGGGCGTATCGGCGAGAACGTCGGCGCTGCGGCTTTGCTCCAGCATCGCCATCTCGCCGAACTCCATGCCGGGGCCGAGGGACGCGAGCCGCACGCCGCTGCGCAGCTTCACGCTGACCATGCCGCTCTGGAGAAAGAACAATGAATTGGCGGGCTCGCCGGCGGCGATGATGCGCTGGCCGGCCGCGTAGTGCCGCGTGGTCGAGAGCTTGACGATCGCGGCGATCTCCTCCGCGTCGAGTTCGGCGAGCAGCGCCTGCTCGCCGAGATGCGCGCTCTCCTTGACGTCGGTGAAGCCGCCGAAACGGTAGATCACCTGATCCTCGGCCCATTCGATGGCATCATCGAGCAGCGGAAAGCGGCGCAGCCGGCGCGGCTCGGCCGTGCGCGCGGCGATCGCACTCCACACCGCCGAGTTCTCCTCGAAGCCGGACAGAACAGCGGTGACGCCGGCATTGCCGAGCGCAGTCAGCGTCTCGCCGAGCAGCTCCGCGCCGGCCGCGGTGATGTCGGGAACGCGGCGGAAATCGATGATCAGGAGCGGCGCATTCGGCGGCTCGCTGGTGAGCCGTCGCGTGACGTAGTCGATCGTGCCGAAATTCATCGCGCCGACCAGCTCGAGCACGCAGATGTCGCTGTGGCGCTCGTCGAGGATCTGCTGCTCGTGCGGCTGGCGGCTGCGGCGCGAGGAGATGCCGTAGACGTCGTAATCCGCCATGATGCTGGTGCGCACGTCCGCGTTGCGGTTGAGCATGTGCAGGTCGAACCGCGCCGACAGCGCCTCGCAGACCTTCAGGCCGCGCACACTGTTGAAATGGTTGTCGAGCAGCGGCGAGAAGGTGCCGAGCCCGAGCTGCGAGGGCAGCGCCGCGACGATGCCGCCGCCGACGCCGCTCTTGGCGGGGATGCCTACGCGATAGGTCCACTCGCCGGCATAATCGTACATGCCCGAGCTCGTCATCACCGACAGCGTGCGCGCGACGATGTTCGGCGTGATGACCTGGACGCCCGTGACCGGATTGATGCCGCGATTGGCGAGCGTTGCCGCCATCACGGCGAGGTCGCGCGCGGTGACCAGGATCGCGCATTGGCGGAAATAGACGTCGAGCACGGCGTCAACGTCGTCGGGCAGCACCGCGTAATTCCGCAGCAGCCAGGCGATCGCGCGGTTGCGATTGCCGGTAGCGGTCTCCGAGGCATGCACGGCCTCGTCGACGCCGAGCTCGCGGCCCGCGAACTGGCTGAGCTTGGCGCGGACACGCTCGAAGGCGCCCTTCCCGTCCGCCTCGTAGATCAGGCCAGAGCAGGCGATGGCGCCGGCGTTGACCATCGGATTGAAAGGACGGTTGTCGTTGGTGAGCCGGATCGAGTTGAAGGCTTCGCCGCTCGGCTCGACGCCGATGGTGGCCGCGACGCGCGCCTCACCGACCATCTCCAGCGCCAGCGCAAAGACGAAGGCTTTGGACACCGACTGGATCGTGAACGGCACATCGCTGTCGCCAACCTCGTAGACGTGGCCGTCAATGGTGACGAGCGCGATGCCGAAATGATCGGGATCGGCGCGCTTCAGCTCGGGGATGTAGTCGGCGAGCTGGCCGGAATTGTCGGTCCGGAATTCGGCGTGGCAATCGGTGAGGAAACGCCGCAGCGGTGGCCTGGTAGGATAACCGGTCGTGCGGGGCGTGCTGGCTGCGTTGGCGGAACGGCTGGTCTGGGCGTCCACGATCTCACACCTCGATTTGCCCAGAATAAAAGCAATTCGTGTGCCATGTATACGTTGCCGGTGGTGTCATGGTGCGGGACAACGCCCGGGTTACGTCCGCGAATGGACATCAGCGCGCGTCGGAGGGTGCCCGCGGCTTGAGCAGCCGGGCGCAGACGAGGCCCAGCACCACCATGATCGCAGCGCTCGTGAGCAAGGTCGCAACCTTGCCGGCATGCTGGAGCCCGAAGCCGTAGGCGAGCGGGCCGACCGTCTGTCCCATGAAGAAGAAGAACGAATGCAGCGACAGCGCGGTCGCGCGCGCCTCCACCGACAGCTCGCTGGCGAAAACCTGGAGGCAGCCATGGGCGATGTAAAAGCCCCAGCCCATCACGACGAGGCTTAGCGCCTGCACCTCCCAGCGCGGGCCAAAGGCCACGGCGATGAGCTGTGAGGCCACCAGCGTCATGCCGGCGATCATCATTCCCTTCATGCCGAGCCAGGGCAGCAGGCGCGACACCGTCAGCGTGTAGAACAGGCCGCCGACCGCAAAGCCCGCGATGACGATGCCGGCGATCGACAGCGACGTCTGCCCGAGCTCGAACAGGAACGAGGCGATGTAGGGAAACAGGCCGAGCACGCAGCAGCCTTCGATGAAAACGGCCGAGTAGCACACATAGGCATTGGGATTGGTGAAGATGGTGCGATAGCCCGCCTTCAGCGCGGACAGGCTCGTCTTCGGCGGATGCTTGACCTTCGCGCCGCGAAAGCCGGCGGCGACCGCGATCGAGGCGACGATGACGAGCACGCCGAGAACCGCCAGCACGCCGCGCCAGCCGAGGAAATCGCCGATCAGGCCGGACGCCGAGGCGCCGAGCAGATTGCCGGTCATGGCCCCGGCGAGCGTGCGGCTGATCGCGACCTGGCGCTTCTCCGGCCCGACCAGATCGCTGGTCAGGCTCAACGCCACCGGAAACACGCCGCCGGAGCCGATGCCTGCAAGGATGCGCGTGGCAAACAGCACCGAGAACGAGGTCGAGAGCGCGCCCAGGATGTTGGCAAGGCCCAGCAGCGCGAGGCATGCGATCATCAGCCGCGTCTTGCCGAACAGATCGGCCGCGGCGCCGATCACCGGCTGGATGATCGAGAAGGTGAAGGCGAACACGGCGGCAAAGGCCGCCGCGGTCGCGATGCTGACGCCGAAATCCTCGGCGACGTGCGGCAGCACAGGATCGAGCGCGCGCGCCGAGAGCGCTGCTGCGAAGCTTGCTCCGGAAATGACATAGAGCGCTGCCGGCAAGCCGTGATCGTGCGGCCCCGCCTCGCCGTGCTGCATCAGCGCGGGTTCTTTGCCAGCGCGTCGAACGCCATCAGCCTGGCGATCAGCCCCTCGAACTCGCGCAGCGGTACCATGTTGGGCCCGTCGGAGGGCGCACGATCGGGATCGGGATGGGTCTCGATGAAGACGCCGGCAACGCCGACCGCGACAGCCGCGCGCGCCAGCACCGGCACGAATTCGCGCTCGCCGCCGGAGGACGTACCCTTCCCGCCCGGTTGCTGCACCGAGTGGGTGGCGTCGAAGATCACGGGCGCGCCGGTGCTGCGCGCCAGGATCGGCAGCGCACGCATGTCGGAGACCAGCGTGTTGTAGCCGAAGGAGGCACCGCGCTCGGTGACGAGCACGTTGGGATTATTGGCGCTGGTGATCTTGGTCACGACGTTGGCCATGTCCCAGGGCGCCAGGAACTGCCCCTTCTTGACGTTGACGACCTTGCCGGTCGCAGCCGCCGCCAGCAGCAGATCGGTCTGCCGGCACAGGAAGGCCGGGATCTGCAGGATGTCCACGGCCTGTGCCACCTCGGCGCATTGCGTGGCTTCGTGCACATCGGTCAGGACAGGCAGGCCGAGCGACGACCGGATTTCGGCGAAGATCGGCAGCGACTGCGCCAAGCCCAGCCCGCGCGCCGCCGACGCGCTGGTACGGTTGGCCTTGTCGAACGAGGTCTTGTAGACGAGGCCGATGTTCAACCGCGCAGCGATCTCCTTCAGCGCGGAGGCCACCTCCAGCGCATGCTGGCGGCTTTCGAGCTGGCAGGGTCCAGCAATGATCGCAATCGGCAGATCATTGCCGAATTTGACCCTGCCAATGGTGACGACCGGCGCAGCTGAATTCGAAGAGCTCAAGGCAAATCCCTCGTTTCGGCGCGACCATAGCCCCCATGAGGGTCGGATCAACCCCATTCGGCCCGGGCTATCAGAATATCAGGGTTGCGCCGGGGCTCCCGGCGCCGCCCCTGCGTTGCAGGTTCCTACTTCACCGCCGAGAAGGCAGTCGGCGTCAGGAGCTGGCTGACGATATTGCCGACGATCTGGCCATCCGCTTCGCTCTCGGCGCGCGCTTTCATCCAGTCCGGATCGGTCATGAACTTGCCCCACTTCGTCTCGCGCTCGGCAAGCGAATCCCAGGCCAGAAAATAGGTCAGCTCCTGGTTGGATTCGCCGATCAGCGTGGTGAAGAACCCGGCCTGCTTGATGCCGTGCTTCTCCCACAACTTCAGCGTCGCCGTCTCGAACCGCTTCAAAAGCGCCGGCAGGCGGCCGGGCACGCAACGATAGACGCGCATTTCGTAGATCATTCATGTCCTCCCTGAACAGGTCCGGCGGTTATAGCGGCTCGCCCCGACGGTGTCTTGAGCCCGGCCCGACCGGCCCTGCGGCGTTCTGCGCATGGCTTGAGCTTCAGACGCTGCGCCAGACTCCCGCAATGCTGCCGCAATGATCGGGCCGCTACAAAGGCTCGGTTGCGGATCAGGTGCCTGTCACATGCGGATTTTGCTGGTCGAGGATGAAGCGGAAATGGCCGGCGCGCTGGCCTCGGCGCTGAAGCGCTACGACATGGTGGTGGACCATGCGCCGACACTCGCCGAGGCGGAGGAGGCCATTTCCGCCGACGTCCATGCCGCGGTCCTGCTCGACCGCCAGCTTCCTGACGGCGATGGCCTCACCTTGATCCCAAAGCTCCGCGCACGGGCCGACGGTGTGCCGATCATCGTCCTCACGGCGCGGGGCGAACTCGCCGACCGCATCGCCGGGCTCGACAGCGGCGCCGACGACTATCTGGCCAAACCGTTTGCGGTCGAGGAGCTGCTGGCGCGGCTGCGCGCCGTGCTGCGGCGGCCCGCGGGCCTCTCCCCCGAAATCATCCGTGCCGGCCGCCTCGCCTTCGACCTCAGCCATCGCGAAGCCAGCATCGGCGGCGAGCCGTTCGAGCTGCCCCGCCGCGAGCTGCTGGTGCTCGAGGCGTTGATCCGCCGCATGGGCCGGACCGTGCTGCGCTCGGCGCTCGAAGAGGCGGTCTACAATTTCGACGACGAGATCCAGTCCAACGCGCTGGATACGCATATCTCGCGGCTCCGGCGAAAGCTCGCGGACGCCAACGCTGGGATCGAGATCCACGGCATTCGCGGCGTCGGCTATCTCCTCAAGAAGATTCCATGAGCAAACACGACGATCACTATTGCCTGCGCTCGCGCTTGAGCTGGCGCCTGCTCTCGCTTCAGGCCGCGATCCTGATCGCGCTGGTTGCAGTCGTCCTGACCGGGCTGTGCGCCTCCGGCTTCGTGCTGGCCGAGCGCGACGAGGACCGCGTCATCGATGTCGTCCAGCGCGCGCTCACGCGCGAGGCGCAAGGTGGACTGGTCTTGCGCCCGACGGCCGAGCTGCAGCAGTTGCGCAGCGAGACGCCGGACCTCTGGTTCCTGGTCCGTGACAAGCAGGGACATTCGCTCAGCGAAGGCACCGTGCCGGCCGCATTCGCTGCGATCGGCGGTGGCCTTGACCAGATCAGCCAGGCGCGGCTCGGCTGGCAGATGTTCGAGGACGATCCGCGCAAGCCGGCGGCGCGGCTGAAGCGGGTCGACACCGATGCGGGCAACGTGCAGGTCATCACGGCGACGCAAGGACGCCTGACCGGCGCCAAGGCGCTGTTCACGACATCGCTTGCATTTCTCGGCATCGCCCTGCCCGGCCTGCTGCTGATGGGAACGGCGACGTTCATTGCGACGCCGATGATCGTGCAGCGCGCCTTCAGGGGGCTCGATAGCGCAGCGGACGAGGCGCGGCGCATCGACATCCATCAGCGCGGCGCGCGGCTCCCGGTGGAGCGCATTCCGCTGGAGGTCGTGCCGCTGGTGACCGCGATCAACGACGCGCTGGCGCGGCTCGATCAGGGCTATGCCCGCCACAAGCGCTTCGTTGCGGACGCCGCGCACGAGCTGCGCACGCCGATCGCGATCCTGAACACGCGGCTGGAGTCGCTTAGCCCCGGACCGGACAAGACCCGCCTGCTGGAGGATGCGGCGCGGCTGGCGACGCTCGCAGAGCAGTTGCTCGATATCCAGCGGCTCGACCGCTGCGGCCATCCGTTCACGCGCGTCAATCTCGTCGCCGTTGCACAAAGCGTCGCTGCCGACCTCGCGCCGCTGGCGATCGCGGCCGGCTACGAGCTGGCCCTCGATGCGCCGGCAACACCGATCGAGACGATTGGCGATGCGGCAGCGCTGGAGCGCGCGCTCACCAACCTCGTGCAGAATGCGATCCAGCACGGCCCGCGCCGCGGCACGATCGGGCTTCGCCTCAGCCAGCCTGCGAGCATCGAGGTCACCGATGAAGGCGCCGGCATTCCCGCCGATCATCGCGAGCAGATCTTCGAGCCGTTCTACCGGCTGACGCCACTCGATCGCGGTGCCGGCCTCGGCCTCAACATGGTGCGCGAGATCGTGCAGCTGCATGGCGGCCACGTCTCGGTGGCGGACGGCCCCGACGGCGGCGCCTGTTTCCGGATGACGCTGCCGGAAGTGCGGCAGAGCTGATTCAATTCGCATTCGCACTCCATAGCGCAATGCTCTCGCAATGCGCTCCCGTGACACTGCATCCGTCTCACCTCTGATCTCAGGAGGTGCAAACCAAGATGCCGGAGTGCGCATGCCCAACGATTTTCTTTCGTTTTTCATGTCCTGGATGTCGTCCCCGCGCCGGGTCGGCGCGATCGCACCATCGGGCGCGGCGCTCGCCGATCTCATCACGCGCGAGATCAGTGCAACGACGGGTCCGATTCTCGAGCTCGGTCCCGGCACCGGCGCGTTCACCTACAAGCTGCTCAAACGCGGCGTCCGTCCGCAGGACCTCACGCTGATCGAATACGGCTCCGATTTCATGAAGCTCCTGCAGATGCGCTTTCCCGGATCGCGCGTGCTCTGGATGGACGCGGCACGTCTTGTGAGCGAGCGCCTCTATGACGGCGCCCCCGTCGGCGCGGTCGTGAGCGGCCTGCCGCTGCTCAACATGTCGAGGCGCAAGGTGATCTCGATCCTCGGCGGCGCGTTCAGCTATGTCCGCCCGGGCGGCGCCTTCTACCAGTTCACCTATGGCATGAGCTGTCCGATCCCGCGGCCCGTGCTCGACCGGCTGGGCCTGCGCGCAAAGCTCGTGGATCGCGCCTTGCTGAACGTGCCGCCCGCCGCCGTCTACCGGCTGACGCGGCGGCCACAGATGAAGCTGATCACGGGATCGCTTGCGCCTGAACCGTCAACGCGGGTCGCGTTGGCGCCCATGCATCAAGCGCGCGACTATTCCGCCGCGCGCTGAATCATCAGACCAGCCGGCTCTGCACCATCGCCGCCTGAATGAACGAGGCGAACAGCGGATGCGGCTCGAAAGGCCGCGACTTCAGCTCGGGGTGGAACTGGACGCCGATGAACCAGGGATGGTCCTCGTACTCGACGATCTCGGGCAGCACGCCATCGGGCGACAACCCTGAGAATTTCAGGCCATGCTGCTCGAGGCGGTCCTTGTAGGCGGTGTTCACTTCGTAGCGGTGGCGGTGGCGCTCGGAGATCTCGGTCGCGCCGCCATAGACCTGCGAAACGCGGCTGCCGCGATTGAGCGCGGCGGGATAGGCGCCAAGCCGCATCGTGCCGCCGAGATCGCCGGCCTGCGAGCGCTTCTCGAGCTCGTTGCCACGCAGCCATTCCGTCATCAGGCCGACCAGGGGCTCCTTGGTCGGGCCGAACTCGGTGGAGTTGGCGTCCTCGATGCCGACGAGATTTCGCGCGGCCTCGATCACCGCCATCTGCATGCCGAAGCAGATGCCGAAATACGGCACGTCGCGCTCGCGCGCGAACTGCGCCGCCTTGATCTTGCCCTCCGCACCGCGCTGGCCGAATCCGCCCGGCACCAGGATGCCGTTGACGTGCTCGAGGAACGGCGCCGGATCTTCCTTCTCGAAGATCTCGCTCTCGATCCAGTCGAGATTGACCTTCACCTTGTTGGCGATGCCGCCATGCGAGAGCGCCTCGATCAGCGACTTGTACGCATCCTTCATGCCGGTGTACTTGCCGACGATGGCGATGGTGACGTTGCCTTCAGGGTTGCGCACGCGCTCGTTGATCTGCTGCCAGCTGCGCAGCTCGGGCGGAATCCGCGAGCCGATGCCGAAGGCGGCGAGCACTTCGTCGTCGAGGCCGGCGTTGTGGTAGGCCTCGGGGACGGCATAGATGTTGTCGACGTCGCGCGCTTCGATCACGGCGCTTTCGCGCACGTTGCAGAACAGACCGAGCTTGCGCCGCTCTTCCTTCGGGATCTCGCGATCGGTGCGGCAGAGCAGGATGTCCGGCTGGATGCCGATCGAGCGCAGTTCCTTCACGGAGTGCTGCGTCGGCTTGGTCTTCAATTCGCCGGCGCTCGGAATGTAGGGCAGCAGCGTGAGGTGGATATAGACGGCGTGATCGCGCGGCAGCTCGTTCTTGAGCTGGCGGATCGCCTCGAAGAACGGCAGGCCCTCGATATCGCCGACGGTGCCGCCGATCTCGACCAGCACGAAGTCGTAATCGTCATTGCCGTCGAGGACGAACTCCTTGATGGCGTTGGTGACGTGCGGAACCACCTGGATGGTCGCGCCGAGATAATCGCCGCGGCGCTCCTTGGTGATGATGTCCTGGTAGATGCGCCCCGTCGTGATGTTGTCGGCCTTGGTCGCCGGCCGGCCGGTGAAGCGCTCGTAGTGACCGAGATCGAGATCGGTCTCCGCGCCGTCATCGGTCACGAACACTTCGCCGTGCTGATACGGCGACATCGTCCCGGGATCGAGGTTGAGATAGGGGTCGAGCTTGCGGAGGCGGACCTTGTAGCCCCGGGCTTGCAGCAGGGCACCGAGTGCCGCTGAAGCCAGACCCTTGCCGAGCGAAGAAACCACGCCGCCGGTGATGAATATGTACCGCGCCATGGGACTTAACCTCTAATCCCTCGAATACGATTCGCCAAAGCGATTCGTATTCCGCCCCAAAGATTTTGCGGGCCTGTGGGTGAGCCAAAACGAAGAGTGGTGACAGTGCCTTGATGGGGATTGTTGATGCAGGAAGGTAGCCACCGCCCTGCATGGCCCCCCTGCTTTATTGCGAGCGCGGTACCTGCGGGCCGCTCGGGGCCGGCGCCTGCTGCTGCTCGTCGGCCTTCTTCAGCGTATCCAGGATGCCGCCCGAAGTCGGGGCCGTGATCGGCGCCCCGCCGGCCGGCTGGCCCTGCGACGCGGGCGTGCCGATGATCGACGACGGCGCGCGGCTGTAGCCCGCGTGCCAGGACAGGAACATGCTGGTGAGGAAGAAGCCCGCAGCCAGAACCGCGGTGGTCCGCGTCAGGAGGTTCGCGGTGCCGCGGCTCGACATGAAGCCCGCGCCGCCGCCCATGCCGAGGCCGCCGCCTTCAGACTTCTGAAGCAGGACGGCGCCGATCATGACGGCAACGATCATGAGGTGGATGACGATGACAACGGTCTGCATAGTGTCCTTCCGTCACAAGCGGGCGGCGCCTGACGGCGGCCGATCGCGCTTCGCGGGTTTTCCTGAAGTTGCGCGGTGTTACACGATCGGAGGGGGTATTGCCACCCCCCGATCAGCCCTGAACCAAAGCTTTGGGTTAGCTAGGGGCAGCCCTTGGCAATGGCAAGGAAATCGGCCGCTTTCAGGCTGGCGCCGCCGACCAGCGCGCCGTTGACGTTCTTCACGGCCATCAGCTCGGCCGCGTTCGAAGGCTTGACCGAGCCGCCGTAGAGGATCCGCATCTTCGCACCCTCAGCCTTGAACCGGGAGGTCAGGAACTCCCTGATAAACCCATGAATCTGCTCGACATCCTGAGCCGTGGGGGTCAGGCCCGTGCCGATCGCCCAGACCGGCTCATAGGCCACGACCAGATTGGCCGCGGTCGAGGCGTCCGGGAGCGAGCCTTGGAGCTGGCCGCGAAGGATGTCCAGGGTCTGGCCGGCGTCGCGCTGGACTTGCGTCTCGCCGATGCAGACGATCGCCGTCACCCCTGCTCGCCAGGCCGCTTCGGCCTTCTGCCTGACCAGGGCGTCGCCCTCGCCGTGATCGGCGCGGCGCTCGGAATGGCCGACGATGATGGCGGTCGCCCCTGCATCGGCCAGCATTTCGGCGGCGATATCGCCGGTATGAGCACCGGAGCTCTTCGGATGGCAATCCTGGGCTCCGACCGCGACCTTTTGGCCCCGCGCCTTATCGGCAAAGGCGGCGACCAGCGTCGCGGGCGGGCAGACCAGCAGGTCGGCCTTGGCGACCACATCTGCCGCGCCATTGAGCATGGCGTCGAATTCGGCAGCCTGGGCCTTCAGGCCGTTCATTTTCCAGTTGCCGGCAATCAGCGGTCGGATGGCGTCGGTCATGTCAATTTCCAGCGATATGAGGGTTTGTTCATGCGCTAGCAGAGGACCTGCCGCAGTTCCAGATTCTTGTTCTGACGCGTTTTCCTGACGGAAAACGCTTTGGGGCTTTTAACCGCAGCTTCTCGCCGTCGCAGGACCTGAGGTTGCGGGGGGAAAGCCGCCACTTTATGATGATCTATCAATTTGGTGACGCGCTTTTGCGGAATCTGCATTAAGACGCGCTCCCGTTCCCCTCCTGACCAAACAAGTTGGACCAAATGCTTCGAGGAATGCGCAAGGCCTCATCAAACTGGCTCGGCAAGACCATTATGGCCGTGGTGATGGGCGTGTTGATCGTCAGTTTCGGCATTTGGGGCATCGCCGACATCTTCAAGGGCTTTGGCCAGTCCACTGTGGCCAAGGTCGGCCGCACCGAGATCTCGCTGAACGAGTTCCGGCAGATCTATACCGACCGCCTGCAGCAGATCAGCCGCCAGTTCGGCCGTCCACTGACGCCCGACCAGGCGCGCGCCTTCGGCCTCGACCGTCAGGTGCTGCAGCAGACGATCGCCGAAGCCGCCCTCGACGAAGAGGCACGCCGCCTCGGGCTCGGCCAGTCCGACGAGCAGATCCGCCAGGTCATCATGAACGACCCCAACTTCAAGGGCGTCGGCGGCAACTTCGATGCGAACCGCTTCCAGGCCGTGATCCGCAATTTCGGCTACACCGAGCAGCGTTACGTCGCCGAGCAGCGCAAGGTGTCGCTGCGCCGGCAGATCACCGGCACGATCGGGGCCGGCCTCGAGCCGCCGAAGGCCATGATCGACGTGCTGACGCGCTTCCAGAACGAACAGCGCTCGATCGAATTCGTCAGACTCGACGCGGCCCAGGCAGGTACCATCGACGCGCCCTCGCCCGAGGCGCTGGCCGCCTATTTCGAGGACCACAAGGTCCAGTTCCGCGCCCCCGAATATCGCAAGATCGCCTTCGTCGTCATCTCGCCGGAAGAGATCGGCAAATGGTCCGAGGTCTCCGACGAGGACGCGAAGAAACTGTTCGAGCAGCGCAAGGACCGGCTCGGCACGCCGGAGAAGCGCCAGATCCAACAGCTTGTGTTCCCCAGCGTCGCCGAGGCGCAGGCCGCGCGCGAGCGCCTCGTCGGCGGAATGTCGTTCGAGGACCTCGGCAAGGAGCGCGGGCTCAGCGCCTCCGACGTCGATCTCGGGCTCGTGACCAAGTCCTCGCTCGACTCCGCGGTCGGGAATGCCGCCTTCGCGCTGCCCGCAGGTGAGATCAGCCAGCCGATCCAGGGCGCCCTCGGCACCTCCATCGTCAAGGTCGACAAGATCGAGCCGGGCAATGAGGCCGACTACGCGAAGCTTGCCGGCGACATCAAGCGCGAGATCGCGGCCGACCGCGCGCGCGTCAAGGTCGCCGACCTCCGCGACAAGATGGAAGACGAGCGCGGCGGCGGCTCCAGCGTGATCGACGCGGCGCAGAAGCTCGGCCTCACCGCCGTGACCATCGACGCCGTCGATCGCTCCGGCCGCGCCCCGAACGGCCAGCCGGTGGCCAACATTCCGCAGGGCCTCGACGTGGTGTCGCAGGCCTTCAACACCGATGTCGGCGTCGACAACGACGCGATCTCGTTCAAGGGCGGTTATGTCTGGTACGACGTGCTCGCCATCACGCCTTCGCGCGACCGTAGTCTCGACGAGGTCCGCGACCAGGTCGAGGCGCGCTGGCGCCAGGACCAGATCGCGACCAAGCTGAAGGTTAAGGCGACCGAAATGGTGCAGAAGCTCGAAGCGGGCAGCAAGCTCGCGGATGAGGCGGCCTCGATCGGCGCCAAGGTCGAGACCGCAACCGGCTTCAAGCGCGACGACTCGCCCGCCGGCGTGCCCGGCACCGTCGTGGCGGCCGCGTTCCGCACTGCCAAGGACGGCGTCGCACAGACGCCCGTGAGCGGCGGCAGCGAGGTGATCGTGTTCCGCGTCACCGACATCATCGACCCCGCGGTCGATGCCGCCTCCGAGGCGGTCAAGAAGCTGAAGGACAGCCTCGACCGTGCCCTGACCGAGGAGCAGGTCGCCTCCTACGTCAACAAGCTTGAAACCGACATCGGGACCACCATTAATCAGGCCGCCTTCGCGCAGGTGACCGGCGCGAACCAGTGAGTTGAAAGCACGCGATGGACGACCTGAAATCGATCATTGGAAAAGTGGCGACCGGCGCCAGCCTGTCGCGTGACGAAGCCGCATCCGCCTTCGACGCCATGATGTCAGGCGAGGCAACGCCCTCGCAGATGGGCGGTCTGTTGATGGCGCTGCGGGTGCGCGGCGAGACCGTGGACGAGATCACCGGCGCAGTCGCGGCGATGCGCTCCAAGATGCTGACCGTGACGGCACCGCCCGACGCGGTCGATATCGTCGGCACCGGCGGCGACGGCTCCGGCTCGGTCAACGTCTCGACCTGCGCCTCCTTCATCGTGGCGGGCGCCGGTGTGCCGGTGGCCAAGCATGGCAACCGCGCGCTGTCGTCGCGCTCGGGAGCTGCCGACGTGCTGGCCTCGCTCGGGGTGAAGATCGACCTCAAGCCGGAGCAGGTCGGGCGCTGCGTGCGCGAATGCGGCATCGGCTTCATGTTCGCCCCCGCCCACCATCCCGCGATGAAGAACGTCGGCCCGACCCGGGTTGAGCTCGCGACCCGTACGATCTTCAACCTGCTCGGCCCGCTGTCGAACCCTGCCGGCGTGAAGCGGCAGATGGTCGGCGTGTTTTCCAGGCAATGGGTGCAGCCGCTGGCGCAGGTGCTCAAGAATCTCGGCGCCGAATCCGCCTGGGTCGTGCACGGCTCCGATGGTCTCGACGAGATCACCCTCACCGGACCGACCTTCGTGTCCTCGCTTCAGAACGGCGAGATCCGCAATTTCGAGGTGACACCGGAGGAAGCTGGACTGACGCGCTGCGAGACTGGGGCGCTCAAGGGCGGCGACGCCGACGCCAATGCGA
The DNA here is from genome assembly GCF_029714325.1 of Bradyrhizobium sp. CB1717. Taxonomy (NCBI): domain Bacteria; kingdom Pseudomonadati; phylum Pseudomonadota; class Alphaproteobacteria; order Hyphomicrobiales; family Nitrobacteraceae; genus Bradyrhizobium; species Bradyrhizobium sp. CB1717. The sequence goes on along the minus strand of NZ_CP121666.1, from coordinate 4,746,918 downwards.
TCGCGCTGCAAAGCGTGCTCAACGGCAAGCCGAGCCCCTACCGCGACGTGGCGCTGATGAACGCCGCCGCCGCACTGGTCGTGGCCGGACGTGCCAAGGACCTCAAGGAGGGCGTTGCGATCGGCACAAAGTCGCTCGACAGCGGCGCGGCGAACGCGCGGCTGAAACACCTGATCGCGGTCTCCAACGGCTGAGCCTGACATGTCGGATATCCTGACCAAGATCGAGGCGTACAAGCGCGAGGAGATCGCCGCCGCCAAGCGCGCGCAGCCGCTGTCGGCGGTGGAGGCCAAGGCCAAGGCGCAGCCCGCGCCGCGCGGCTTCGTGCGCGCGATCCGGGCCAAGCACGCCAACAGCGATTACGCGCTGATCGCCGAGGTCAAGAAGGCCTCGCCGTCGAAAGGATTGATCCGCGCCGATTTCGATCCGCCACTCCTCGCCAAGGCCTATGAGGCCGGCGGCGCTGCTTGTCTCTCGGTGCTGACCGACACGCCCTCGTTCCAGGGCCATCTCGACTTCATGGTGGCTGCGCGCGCGGCGACCTCGCTGCCGGTGCTGCGCAAGGATTTCATGTTCGACACCTACCAGGTGGTCGAGGCGCGCGCGCATGGCGCCGACTGCATCCTCATCATCATGGCCGCGCTCGACGACGCCACCGCAAAGGACCTCGAAGATGCCGCCATCGCTCATGGCATGGACGTGCTGATCGAGATCCACGACCGCGCCGAGCTCGACCGGGCGCTGAATCTTCGTTCGCCGATGATCGGCGTCAACAACCGCAATTTGCGCACCTTCGAGACCACGCTCGCGACCAGCGAAACGCTGGCGCCGCTGATCCCAAAGGACCGGCTGATGGTCGGCGAAAGCGGCATCTTCACCCCTGCCGATCTCGCCCGGCTCGAGCGGGTCGGCATGTCGACCTTCCTCGTCGGCGAGAGCCTGATGCGGCAGGCCGACGTCACCGCCGCCACGCGCACGTTGCTCGCGCGCGAGATCGGCGCACGCGCGACGGGCACGCGCTGACATGGCGCGCAAGGCCTCCACGACCAAGCCATCGAAGACCAAGGCCGGCCCTGCCCTCACCCATATCGGCGCCTCCGGCGAGGCGCGGATGGTGGACGTCTCGGCCAAGCCCGCGACCGAGCGGCTCGCGGTCGCTGAGGGCCGCGTCGTCATGACCAGGGCGACGCTCGACCTGATCGTGTCCGGCAACGCCAAGAAGGGCGACGTGCTCGGCACCGCGCGCATCGCCGGCATCATGGCGGCAAAGCGCACCTCGGAGCTGATCCCGCTCTGCCATCCGCTCGCGCTGTCCAAGGTCACCGTCGACATCGAGCCCGATGCCAAGCTGCCGGGCTGCCTCGTCCGCGCCAGCGTCAAGGTGACAGGTCCGACCGGCGTCGAGATGGAAGCACTCACGGCCGTGTCGGTCGCCTGCCTCACCATCTACGACATGATCAAGGCCGTCGAACGCGGCGTCCGCATCGAAGGCATTCATCTCGTCGAGAAGCTCGGCGGCAAGTCCGGCCATTACCGCGCCTGATCTTCTACTTCAGCGATGTGCTGATCGATCCAAACTTCAGCTTCAGCGTCGAGCCGAGATTGTTGACCACGGCGATGATCGCAAGCGCGATGCCGGCGGCGATCAGGCCGTATTCGATCGCCGTCGCACCGGATTCGTCGGCAATGAAGTTCTTCAAAACGGTTTTCACGATCATCTCCTCACTGTGTCGTTGGCAGGCATGTTCGCAAATCACGTGCCAATGGCGACTCGAGGATCGCCAACGCCTTAAATGGTTAAGCCTTGGTTGATCGCGGCATGGTCGGCAGGAACTGTCCGGCAGCGCAGGTGTCTTGCGGCAATTCCTGCACGGCTTGCTCCCGCTTTTCTGCGTGATGATTCATGTCGCATTAACCGCGCTTCCTAACTTCTGCTCCATACCGTTCCCGTAAACCAACGGATGTCTTGAGGATCAAGAATTGATCCTGGCGTGTGCGCGGCAGCGATCGAACATGATGACGAAATTCGGCAGTCGCCTTTACGACCAGGCCTTCGCGCGCAGCGGACCGATCCGCTGGCTGGTCGTGGGCGGCACACTGCTGATCGCCGCGATCGCCGTCGGCGCGACGCTGATGGCGCAGAACTTCCGCGAACGCGCACTGCGCAATTCCGGCCGCGAGCTGGAAAACACCGTCTTGATGCTGGCCCATCATTTCGATCAGCAATTGCAGGATTTCGCGGTCATCCAGAAGGATTTCGTCGACCACGTCCGCACGATCGGCATTTCCAACGCGGAAGACTATCGCAAACGCCTCTCGGGTCAGGACATCCACCGGATGCTGCGCTCGAAGATCGAGGCGCTTCCTTACATCGGCGGCGTCAACATCATCGATGCCGACGGCAACTTGATCAATTCATCGACGGCATGGCCCGCCCCCAAAGTGAACGTTGCCGATCGCGCCTATTTCCGTACCTTCAAATACGACCCTTATTCGCCTGATGTCCTGATCGAGCCGCTGCACAGCCGGATCTCCGGCGCCTGGACCATCCTGCTCGTGCGCAGGATCGTCGGCCCGAACGGTGAGTTCATGGGCGTGGTCGGACGCGGCATCGAGCCGGCCAATTTCGAGAAATTCTTCGAATCCGTGGTGCTCGGCGAAGGTGCGACGATCTCGATGTTGCATCGCGACGGCACGCTGCTCGCCCGCTATCCCCATTCCAACGAATTGATGGGGCGGAATTTCAAGACCGGCCCCTTCGCGCAGCAGCGGGTCTTCGGGCTCGATCACTTCGCCGGACGCTTCATGAGCCCGGTCGACGGCGAGGACCGCCTGATCGCTTCGCACGCCCTGCCCCACTACCCGATCCTGATGATGGCCACCACGACACGCGCGGCGGCCCTGACGGACTGGCGCGAGCAGATCGGCATCCTGATCTCGGTCGCCGCCTCTTCCGCGCTCGCCATCGCCGGCGTCCTGATCGCGATCGTGCGCAAGCTGCTGGAGCAGCACCGCCTCTCCAGGGAACGGCTGACGCTGGAGAAGCAACGTCTCGACCGCGCCGTCAACAACATGACCCAGGGCTTGCTGCTGTTCGACGCGGACCGGCGGCTCGTGGTGTGCAACCAGCGCTACATCGACATGTACGGCCTGTCGACCGCCGTGGTGAAGCCCGGCTGCAGCTTCCACGACATCATCGCCCATCGCAAGACGACCGGCTCCTTCACCGGCGACCTCGATCAGTATGTCGAACGCGTGCTGCGCGAAATTCACGTGCGCAATTCCATGGTGGTCGACACCGCCGACGGCCGCTCGATCCAGGTCCTCAACGAACCGCTCACCGACGGCGGCTGGGTGGCGACGCACGAGGACATCACCGAGCGCCGGCGCATCGAGGAGCGCATCATTCATCTGGCCCACTACGACGCGCTGACCGATCTGCCCAACCGCGCCATGTTCCACGAGCATCTGCGGCAGGAGCTGGCCGCCATCGTCGATGGCGAAGAGGTCGCGGTCCACTATATCGACATCGACGAGTTCAAGGGGGTCAACGACGCGCTCGGCCATCTCGTCGGCGACGAGCTGCTGAAATCGATGGCAGCGAGCCTCAGCCGCTGCGCCGGTCCGACGGATTTCGTGGCGCGGCTCGGCGGCGACGAGTTTGCCATCGTGCAGAGCGCGGTGACCTCGCCGGACCAGGTCAACGATCTCGTCGCCCGGATCTTCCAGGCCATCCGCACGCCCTTCGACTGCATGGGCCATCATCTCACCAGCGACGCCAGCATCGGCATCGCGCTGGCGCCGGGACACGGCACGGCGCTGGACCAGATCCTGAAGAACGCGGACCTTGCGATGTACGCCGCCAAATCCGCGGGACGCCGCACCTACCGCTTCTTCGAACCCGAGATGGACGCCAAGGTCCGCGAGCGGCGGCAGCTCGAGATCGACCTGCGCCACGCCATCGCGCGTGGCGGCCTCGAGGTCTATTACCAGCCTTGCCTCGGCCTGAAGGACGACCGCATCACCGGCTGCGAGGCGCTGGTGCGCTGGCGCCATCCCGAGCGCGGCATGGTTTCACCGGCCGAGTTCATCCCGATCGCCGAAGACACCGGCCTGATCAACGAGATCGGCGAATGGGTGCTGGCGACCGCCTGCCGGGATGCTGCCGGCTGGCCCGACGACATCCGCCTCGCCGTCAACGTCTCGCCGGTGCAATTCAAGAGCGGCACGCTGGCGCTGAAGATCATGGCGGCGCTCGCCGCTTCCAACCTGCCGGCAAGCCGGCTCGAGCTCGAGATCACCGAGGCGGTGCTTATCCGCGACGATGACACGGCGCTCGCGATCCTGCACCAGCTCCGCGCCATCGGCGTGCGCATCGCGCTCGACGATTTCGGCACCGGCTATTCCTCGCTGAGCTATCTGCACCGCTTCCCGTTCGACAAGATCAAGATCGACCGCTGCTTCGTCGAGGATATCGCCGGCCCCGACGGCTCCGCCAGCATCGTCCAGGCCGTCGTCAACCTGGCGGCCGCCCGTCGCATGACCACCACGGCCGAGGGTGTCGAGACCGAGGAGCAGCAGCGCCTGCTCCGCACGCTGGGCTGCTCCGAGATGCAAGGCTATCTGTTCAGCGCCGCCAAGCCGGCCGACAAGATGCTGGAGCTGTTCGCGCTGCATCGCAGCCGGCTCGCCCGGCGCGAAGGCAGCGAAGGCCGCCGGCGCGAGGCCGGTTAGGTTGGACCTCGATTATCGCCGCAGCGGCATTCCCAAAAACTTTCCTCGAGGCATACGACGCAGGTCTGCTCGAGGCGCTCCTTCAGGGCGTGCCGTGCGCGATGAAGCCGAACAGTCAGGTTGTTCACGGTCACCCCGAGGGCGGCCGCAACCAGCTCCCGCGGCTCACCGGCGAGATCCACCCTTCTGATGACCTCGGCATGTTCCGGCTTCAGAAGGGACAGATGGGTATGAAGACACTCGCAGACCGCGGCATTCGCCGCGGCGTCCTGCTCGGCCGCAAGACGATCGTTGAGCTCATTCGGGAACGGCATCTCCCTCGTCCTGCTCTTTGACGCCTGCCGGTGGAAGTCAGCGATCGTCGTGGCCAGGACCCTGCTGAGCCAGCCCCGAACGGAGTCGGCATCGCGGATATCGCCGGACCGCTCCAGTGCGCGCAACATGAATGCCTGGAGCACCTCCTCCGCTTCCGCCTTCCCGCCAAAGCGTCGCTGCAGATAACCGCGGAGGCGATCGTAACTGCCGATGAGGGCGGCACGAACGATTGCCTCCTGCGCTTCCAGGGAGCCGGCCGTCAGCACCGGCAGATTCTCGTTCGACGGTTTCATGACGCATCGTCCTTGCATGACATTTGGTAGAACGCTTCGTTGGAGCGGGAACGTGACGGCACGGCTGTCATCAGCCGGTACGGCAGTCGTCCGAGCAGGGTCGCGAGCGATCGCCGCGACAGCGGCGCTCGACCTCTCTTTCCGCAAACCGGCGTTCGTCCGCCCAGCACGCAGCGCGCGAGCAACACCGAGGCCGGCGCTGTCACTCCATCGCGTGTGAGGTCCTGGCGGGCATGGCCGCCATCCGCATGGCAAAGCGTCCCGCGCAGACGAATCGATCCGCGCTCGCTCCTGTAGCGACGCAGCCCGGTTTTCGGGAGCTATCTCAGACGATGGGAGGCCGGTAGTGGCGACGGAACGTGCCTTCGTCGCCGATCACGTCAGGCTGCGCCTCGCAGCGCGAGCGCGGCACGACATGATCCGCAATCGCGGGAGCTTGCGGCCACACGGCGCTGAAGCAAAGCACCGAGCCGCAGCAGGTCGCATGCCGGTCGCCGAGCCGGTCCTGGTCGTCGTCGCAATCCCCGGCCATCGCAACGTCATGCGAATGCGCTGCCGATCCGGCAGCGTCATCGTGCTCATGCACATCTCCGGGCTGAGCGAGCGGATGCTCGCACTGCATGGCGACGTCGAGGGAGATCGAGATCGCGAGGGACGGCGTCATCGACGCGAGCAGGTAGGCGATGGCGACAACCCATCCCCACCATCTTCGCCTCGGCTTTCGCAAGCCAATCATCCCTGCACCTGCTGTCCCGACCGGGAACATATAGCTCTGGTTGCAGGCACGGCCAACAGAAAACGACGCACGCGAGAACGGCGATGCGCGTCTTGCGCCATGCGGGCGTGAAGGGCTCGGCGCGTGCATCCGACATTGTGATGCGGCGCGGAAATGAGCTCCCGATTTTTTTCGTCGAAACCTGTAATATATTGCCGATATCTCCGTCGCCGAAACGAATCCGTCAATGATGCTTCATCCAACCGACGCCCTTGATGTCATTGAACGAGTCGGTCCTGTGGCACAGAAAGCATTGATCGACCGATGCGTGTTCCTGCCCTGCGATCATCCGGTCCATCATGATGAAGTGGCCCATATAGTGGCTCGGCGGTGCCTGATGGCATTGGGCGCAGTCCCGCGACGTTGGCGACGGATGCAGGAAACCCGCGATCTTCCAGGACGCGAGTCCATGGCAATCCGCGCAGCCCCGTCCAAACAATTCGCGGTGCGGCTCCCGGTTGCTGTGGCAGTTGGCACAGTCGAGCGCCGCCTTCTCCCGCTGCTCTGACTTTTGCAGGCCGAGAAACTCCCTCAGGTCTGCCGTCATTTGGTCGGGTGCAGTCCGATCGAACACCGTCTTGCCGGAGGCAGGCATCGCGACTTTCAGCAGCGACGCATGGTTCATCCTGATCGGCCGCAAGTCGCCAGAGTGCTCGCGGTGGCAACCGGAACATTGACCGCCCGCCATGGCATGAAACGCTGTCGATTGCTTGGCGAGATCCGCGGCGGCAGGCGCATGACAGGTGATACAGGCGGCCGCCTCGACCCCTTTGATCGGCGCATGGCAGCTCTCGCATTTGTCGGACAGAAATGCATGCTTTGCGGACAGCGGTCCGGGACTGACGAGCCTCGTCCAGCCCGGGACGCTCGTTGAGCCGCCCCGATACAGAGCAATCGATGCGACCGCTGCACTTGCGACCGCCAGTGTCGCGACCACGACATAGAGCGCGCCCCTGATCGTCACGCGAGCCACCGCAGCCCGAAATAGATCTCGGCCGCCACATGCACGGCGAGCAGCACATACATGACGATCGCGGCCAGGATATGCAGCCCGATCCACTGCGTGAAGATCGTCTTGACCGCCTCACTTGATCCGATCGCTGCTTCGAGATCGGAAATGCCATCGACGAGTTGCAGCAGCGGTACCTTCTGCAAGGCCAATCCACGCTTGGCGGACCCGTCTTGCCCCTCCCGATCGGCCGACGACATGGCCGCCGCGGTGTGCTCGTAGGCCGATCTCAACGTCGCCAGATGCGACTGCTGCTGGCGGAGTTCCAGCGCAGTTTGCGGCAGGTAATAGCGCCCGACAAATCCGGTGACGACGACGATCAGCATGCTGGTCACCAGGGCGATCCCCATCGGGCTCTGAAACTTGTGCCCGGTATGCAGGAGCGCGAAGAACGTGGCGGTGATTCCGGCATAGGCGTGAAATGCCAGCAGCGTCGACATCGACACGCACCGCGTGACCACGGCCTTCAGCCCCGCGCTGTATTTCGTCATGGGATAGACGAGAAGGAGGAGCATCAGCACGGCCGCACCGGCCCCGAGGGCAAAGCCGGCCAGGCTTCCTGCAAACCGGCTGTCGGAATGAAGCAGGAAAGCCGGCACCAGCAGTAACAGGGCCGCCAGAACGACGTCGGCGATCAGGCGCTCTCTTGCGTCCATCATGTCAGGCCTCGACGACCAGGTCTCCGACCGATCTCGCCTGGCAGGCCAGGATGAGACCGTTCGCCTTGTCGTCGTCTGTCAGAGCCTCCTGGACCTCCATCGTGACGTTGCCTTGCAGCAGATGCGTCTTGCAGACACCGCAGATTCCGGCCCGGCATGAATAGTCGATCGACACGCCCGCGCCCTCGGCCACCTCAAGAACGCTCTTGTCCGGAGGCAGCGCCGCCACCTTGCCCGATCTCGCGAAGCGGATCGTGGCCGTTGCCGGCCCGACCGCTGCGACCCCTTGATCGCCCGCTCCGCTTCCCGGAATTGGCGCTTCGGCGACGGCCTTACCGGGAGGCGGAACGGCGCCGCGGGCCGGTCCGAAGGCCTCCGTCTTGATCTGCTCGCCCGGCACACCGAGGCCGACCAGCGTCTTCCGGAGCGTCTCCATCATTCCGGGCGGACCGCACAGATGAACGCGCCTTTTCGCAATATCCGGCACGGCCTGCGTCAGGAACTCGGCCGTGATCTGTCCCTCGCTTCCCATCCAGGATGTGCCTGCGGCCCGCATCATCGTGGCCGCGACGTGCAGATTGGTCATCCTGCGCTGAAGATATTCCAGTTCGTCCCGGAAGATGAACTGCTCGGTCGTCTGCGCGCCATAGACGAGATAGATCTGGCCGGGCCAGGCGATGTCCGAGAGATACCGGATCGCCGCCATCAGCGGGGTGATGCCGACCCCGCCACCGATCAGGACGACACTGTCGGCTTCCGCGCCCGTGAACGTGAAGGCGCCGGAGGGGCCTGCAACCTCGACCAGGTCTCCCTCCTTCAGGTGGCCATGCATGTAGTCGGACAGAAGCCCGCCGTCTTCACGCTTGATCGTTGTCTCGACATAGGCGGTCTGGGCAGCGGACGAGGCGATCGTGTAGGAACGCCTGACGGTCTTTCCGTCGATCTCGATGGCGTAGGTCAGGAACTGCCCGGGCAGGAACGCGAACGGAATCGCGCCGCCGCCAGGTGCCTGCAGGCGGAAGGTCTTCACGTTCGGCGTCTCCTGATAGATCGCGCAGATCCTCAGTTTGCCCTTCCAGGAACGGCCCGGTTCGACCCGCGCGGCATCGCGACTTGCCTGTTGCGCGGGCCTCGCCGCGGCCTTGTCGTCCGTCGAGCCGACGGCCGTCGCGGTTGGCACCGGCGCGGCAGTCGCCGGAACGGCCGGCGCACGCGTCAGCCGGTCGACCAGCGCATTCGCCCGGCGCATGCGCGCGACATAGACGGCAAGCAGCGTGAGCGAGAACAGCACCAGCAGCGCCATGGTCGTGAGGTGAAACCAGGAGATTCCCTGCGTGCCGTCATCCGCATCCATCGTGCCTCGTTGAGGCAGCAGGTTCATCTGCGACTTGAACCACGCCTGTGCGATCTGCTGCGGCGGTTTGCCCTCGTGCAGCGAACGCAGCGCGACCACGCCGCTCTGGACGGCGTTCAGGGATTCGCGAAGCCGACGCGACGCCTGATCCGCCGCGACGATATCGCCTCCGGCGATGGCGTGCCGCAGATCCATTTCGGCACTCGCCAGGCGATCGGCCTCCGCACTGATCCGCTCGCGCGCCTGGACCTCCAGCTTGCTCCTCTGCTCCGCGGACAGCGCCGGCATGTCCATCAATGCCGGATAGAACTCCTTGCGCGGCCGACCCATCATGCCGTCCATGCTGCCCATCATTCCCGACGCGGTGCCACCGGACGGCACCGCATCGCCAGCGGAGCCGGACGCTGCGGGATGATGCGCCGCGTGGTCATCCTCAGCCTGCGCCAGCTCCCAACGTTGCGCGGACTGCCCTGTCGGATACGCGTCACCGAGGCCCATGTCCGATGCGAGCGTGGCATTGGCGGCAAGCTGGCTCGTCAGGATGACCAGCACGGCCAGACCGGATCGACGTCGACAGGGCAGACCTGACATGATCTCGCTCTCGCCTCGGCAATCAGAACGAGGCAATCAGGGGCAGCAGGATCGTGTCCGCGGTCTGCTTCTGGCTTTCGTTCAGCGACGCGTAGAGCCGCGTGAAGGCCACGCGAGCCGACTTGAGCGCCTCCAGACGTTCGGACAAATGCCGCTCGTAGTGCTCCAGACGGTCGGCGCTTCCCAGCCTGTCGTCCATTGCGAGCATCTTGCGCGCCTCCAGCAGGTGCTGCCGGCTCGAACGCAACGCATCTGCGACGCTGTTCCAGTCGGCGGCCTGCTTGTCGCTGACCTGCAGCTCGGCCTTCAGAAAGGCGATCCGCCCCTCGATCCGTTCCGTCGCGTCCATCGGGCCGCTCATCGCGCCGCTGCTGCCGGACGAACTCATCTGGCCGCGCATCATCTTTTCCATCATCTGCATCATCGGCATCATCGGCATCATCTGCATCATCTGCATGCCGGAATTGTCCTGGCCTTGCTGCGGCATCTTCATCTTGTCGTCGTTCATGCGGCCACCGCTCATGTTCTGCGGCTGCCCCGCTGGCTGGCCCATGTTCATCTTGTCGCTGGAATCCGACGGGCTCGGCATCTTCGACATCTTGTCGTCATCCATCATCGCGGTCCGGGTGAGACCGGCGGCGATTGCGGACGACAGCCCGACCGGCCCCAGGGCGAGGACGGCAAAGGCGGCTGCGCTCACGACGAATTTTCTCGAACGGTTCATGGTCATTCTCCAGGGTTTGATTCGGATGGCTCTCTGCTCATCGAGATCGGCGATGAGGACAGCGTGGGGCGGGTCAGGCCATATAGACGCGAAGCGCCGGCAACTCTTACGCACGGAGGCGTCAAAGGCAGATGCGATCGACACGGACGTCATCATTCGCCCACCTCCCCGCCCTGCTTGGACGATCGGCTTCTGTCCACGCTTTTCGACCAGGTCCGGTAGTAGGCGACGCCCGTCATGATCCAGAGACCCGCAGCGCCAACGAGGAGCTGAGCCGGGATTCCCTCCGATCCGAAATCAAGCAGGAAATGCGCGATGAACGAAAGGAAGAGGCCGACGCAGAATACCGGCAGGGATTGCTGGCCGCATCGAATCAACGGCTGCAGCAAAGGCGACTGCAGTCCCGGCCAGTCGATCGGAACGAGCGAAACGACGATGAGCACCAGGCTCGCCAGATGGAGGACCCGATAGGCGCCGAGATTGGTCTTGTCGTTCGGTATGAAGATGGCGGCGAGTTCGTCGGGAATGTAGTCCCTGAGCCCGGGAATTCGCTCAGCCAATGTCATCACAAGCGCGAAGAGCAGGTAGCCACAGCTCATGACAAGGAGCGTGCGGGACGACAGCAGCCAGCGGCTTGCCGCCGCCCCTCCCAGGGCGAGCCAGGCTCCAAATACGAAGAGCAGTTGCCAGGCGAACGGATTGAAATACCAGACGCCAGAGGGATAGGCGGGCAAGTTCCAGCCGTAATGGCGGGCGGCCAGATAAAGGCCAAGCGAGCCGATCATCACCGCGTTGCGCCATCGCAGCATGAACCAGAGCACGACAGGAAACGCCGCCATCAGCACAATGTAGAGCGGCAGGACGTCAAGATTGAGCGGCTTGAACTTGAGGAGCAGGCCTTGCGATAGCGTCTCGACGGGAAAGTCCATCAGCGGCGCGACGTTGAACTGATCCATCAAATGAAGGTCGTCGAACCTGTGAGCGAGGTAATGCACGGCGGTGAGATAGACGAAGAACAGCAGCAGATGGGCAACATAGAGCTGCCACACCCGTCGCAGCAGCCGGGTTGCTCCGACGACGAAGCCGCGCTCCGTCATCATGGTGCCGAACACGAATGTCGCGGTGTAGCCGGAGATCAACACGAACAGATCGGCGCCGTCGCTGAAGCCGTAATTCCGCGTCGTGAACCAGACCAGCACCGAATTCGGAATGTGTCCGAGGAAGATCAGCCAGTTCGCCAGGCCGCGAAACAGATCCAGCCGGACGTCGCGCTGGGGCTTGGCCAGAACCGATCTGATCGTGATCGTCTCCCAGAGCCGGCGGCGCCAAAGAAACGCAACTTGCAGGGACCGACCGGATAACTGGATCGTCTCGTCAATCAAAAGCGTGCTTCCCATTCTTGCGCGACATTGCGGCCCGTCATCGCTGCGCGACATTGTCGCCGCTCAGTCACGTGGGCACGCTAGGTCGCGTCGTTGATGCACTTTTGACCGACATCAAACTCGGGCGATGGGCCAGCCAAATCTTTTTGTCGGCCGGGCGTGTAATGAATTGAGGCGATCCTCGTCCTCGCCTCTCCCCGATCGAAGCGGGCATCTTCCGATGACGTCTCTCGACGCCGCGGCACGTCGTCGAGAGCATGACGCGAAGCCATCGAATTCGCGCGATCATCGCAAATCTTTTTCTGTAAGAACTTCGACGCTCGTCGTCGCCTGCGGCAACTCGACGATCCGCACCTCGGCGCGCGCAGGCGTGCGCGTCGCAATTTGATTTCGCTCAACCTGGGCAACCCCACTCCGGGTTTGGTTGCACTCAATCAAGCCACCGGGACTTGATTGACACCAACTCGACAAGTTCAAACAGGAGAAACCAGAATGAGTCACCGCAAGCTGATCGTCGCTGCCGCGATCATGTCGTTCGTCGCGCTGCCTGCCATCGCGCAGACGAGCACGACGACCACGACCGATGAGAAGAACGGCCACCATTATTCGGGCGGGCCCAAGACCGAGGTCCCGCACCACATGGGCAAGAAGGAGGGCGACGGCAGCTCGACCAGCGGATCGGGCGGGAGCCACCATTACGGCGGCGGACCGAAGACGGAAGTGCCGCATCACATGGGCTCGAAGAAGGAATAATGACAATCGCGCTGTGATCCCGCGGCTTGCGGGCTGCGGGATCACCGCCTTCCAGACCGGCTCGGCGCGAGGAACGTCGCGCCCCCTCTTCAAGCTTGACGACGGCGACCGGCGATGAAGTGCTGGTCGACCGCGCCCGGCGCGCTGATCCCGAGGGTCGCCATGAGAAGCGACCTCTGCCGCGATCAACACAATTGAGACACGCCCCCAAAACGAAATCGCCCGGGAGCGGTATCCACTCCCGGGCGATCGGTGTCTGGAGATCGAAAGGTCTAGTTCGGCACCGCAGCCTTCGGCGCCGGTTTCGAGGCAACGGCATTGGCGGTGACGCCGTGGAGGAAGTCGTAGGCCGCGTGCAGGGCCTTGTCGTCCTTCTCCTCCGGCGGGACATAGGATTGCGATCCGGTCTGCTCGGTGCCGTCGGCGGCTTGCAGATGCCCGCGCATCTGGGACTCCGCCATGGTGTCCATCCGGCCCTTCAGCTCGGGCGGCACATCCTGGAGGATCTCGATGTCGGGCGCGATGCCCTGGGCCTGGATCGAGCGGCCTGATGGCGTGTAGTAGCGCGCCGTAGTCAGCGCCAGCGCGCCGTTGCCGGAGCCGAGCGGGATGATGGTCTGCACCGAGCCCTTGCCGAACGAGCGCGTGCCGATGATCGTTGCACGCTTGTGGTCATGCAGCGCCCCGGCCACGATCTCCGAGGCCGAAGCCGAGCCGCCATTGACCAGGATCACGAGCGGCTTGCCCTTGGTGAGGTCACCGCCATGCGCGGTAAAGCGCTGGGTCTCTTCCGGATTGCGGCCGCGCGTCGAGACGACCTCGCCGCGCTGCAGGAAGGCGCTCGACACCGACACGGCCTGGTCGAGCAATCCGCCCGGATTGTTGCGCAGGTCCATCACGTAGCCAACCAGCTTCTCCTGCGGCACCTGCTTGGAGATCGAGGCGATCGCCTTCTTCAAGCCGTCGGTGGTCTGCTCGTTGAACGAGGTGACGCGGATATAGCCGATATCCCCGTTCTCGACATGGAAGCGGACGGGGCGCACGTGGATGATCTCGCGCGTGATCGCGACGTCGAGCGGGGCGTCCGCGCCCTTGCGGACGATGGTGAGCTTGGTCTTGGTGTCGACCGGGCCCTTCATCTTGTTGACGGCCTGCTCCAGCGTCATGCCCTGCACGGCCTCGCCGTCGATCTTGCTGATGAGGTCGCCTGACATGATACCGGCCTTCGAAGCCGGCGTGTCGTCGATCGGCGAGACGACCTTGACGAGGCCGTCCTCCATCGTGACCTCGATGCCCAGCCCGCCGAACTCGCCGGAGGTGGTCTCCTGCATCTCGGTCCAGGCCTTGTCGTTCATGTAGCGCGAATGCGGATCGAGCGAGGTCACCATGCCGGCGATCGCACCTTCGATCAGCTTGGAATTGTCCGGCTTCTCGACATAGCTCGCCTTCACCCGCTCGAACACTTCGCCGAACAGGTTGAGCTTGGAATAGGCATCGTCCGCGCCCGCCGCCGCCCTCGCCGCCCATAGTCCGCCCTGCGGACCGGATACCAGAAGGGTCAGGCACACACCGGTGAGCGCGCCAAGGGGGAACAGCAGGGATTTCCGCATGGATGAGTTAGCCTTCTTGCTCGGGGCTCGGGAGCCGCCATGCAAATGGCGATCCAGCCCGGTTCTCACAATACCATTCAGGTTTCTTCAAGGCCGGCCCGCAACGCCGGCGGGGCACCTGCAAAAATCCCTTCGTCCCGGCCTAAACTTTTGGCAACGTTCCGAAACCGTCTCGCGCGAAACACGGGACTCGGTCGGCCGGTCCGCGCTTCGCAGCTATGCGATTTTAGGATGGTTTTGGAGAGGCGGACGGGTTAGGCGATGACACAAGGCTTCAAATTCTCGGGAGGACAACAATGAACGAAGCGCCCCGCATCCGGCCGGAACGGAACGTCGAACTCGGCGCCAGCAACGAGCCGTTCCAGAACCTGCACGAATTCATCCGGAAGGCGCGCGCCAACCTCAACCAGAATGCCTGGGACTACATCGTCGGCGCCGCCGAGACCGAGACCACGATGCGCCGCAATCGGATGGCGCTGGACGAGATCGCCTTCCGTCCCCGCGTGCTGCGCGACGTCCGCAAGGTCGATGGAAGCGTCGAGCAGTTCGGCCGCAGGATGCGCCTGCCGGTGGTGCTGGCCCCGGTCGGCGCGCTCGAGATATTTGACCCGGATGGGGCCGCGAGCGTCGCGCGCGCTGCCGGCACTTTCGGTGCGGCGCATATGCTGAGCTCGGTGTCCGAACCCGGCCTGGAGCAGACCGCCGAGGCTGCCCCCGACGCGCTGCGTCTCTACCAGCTCTATGTGCGCGGCGATGACGCCTTCGTCGCCGACGTCGTCAGCCGGGCCGAGAAGAACGGCTACGCGGCCTTCTGCCTGACCGTGGACACCGCCCATTACAGCCGTCGCGAACGTGACATCGCCAAGCGCTACGTTCGCGAAAGCCGCCTGCGCGCCACCGGCGGCGACTACCAGAAGGGACTGGAGTGGCGGACGGTGAAGATGATCAAGGACACGTTCAAGATCCCTCTGATCCTGAAGGGTATCGCCACCGCCGAGGATGCGCAGATCGCGCTCGATCACGGCGTCGAGTGGATCTACGTCTCCAACCATGGCGGACGCCAGCTCGACCACGGCCGCGGCGCCATGCATGTGCTGCCTGAAATCGTCGACGCCGTGAAAGGCCGCGCCAAGATCATGGTCGATGGCGGCTTCTGCCGCGGCACCGACATCGTCAAGGCGCTTGCGGCGGGCGCCGACCTCGTCGGCATCGGCCGGCTGCAATGCTGGGCCCTGGCCGCGGCCGGCGAAGCCGGCGTGGCGCGAATGCTGGAACTGCTGGAAGACGAGGTGCTGCGCTGCCTCGGCCTTTTGGGCGCCACCTCATTCGCCGAGGTTGGCAAGTCCTGCCTGCATCCGGCCGTCGCGACCAATGCGCCGAGCGTGTTCAGCGCGTTCCCGCTGTTCGACCACGATCCGTACCGATACTGAGGAAAGGAAGTAGGTGACCCCGCTCTCTCCCGGCAGCGCAGACGCGCTTCTGTTCGATCTCGGACGCGTGGTGCTCGACATCGATTTCTCCAGGGCGATCGCCTGCTGGGCGGGACACGCCGGCTGCAAGCCCGAAGCCATTGTCGCGCGCTATGTGCGCGACAGCGAAGCCTATCGGCTGCACGAGGTCGGCAAGATCAGCGACGCGGACTATTTCGCCTCGCTGCGCTCATCACTCGGGATCGCGATTTCCGACGCGCAGTTCCTGGAGGGCTGGAACGCGATCTTCGCCGGCGAGATGCCCGACATTGCGGAATTGTTGCCGCGTGCGGCCAGGCAGATGCCGCTCTACGCCTTCTCGAACACCAACCGGCCGCATGTCGACCATTTCTCGAAGGAATATGCCAGCCTGCTCGGCCATTTCCGCGAGCTCTACCTGTCGTCCAGCATCGGCCTGCGTAAACCGGACGCGGAGGCTTTCGACCATGTCGTGGCGGCAATCGGCGTGCCAGCGAGCCGCATCGTCTTCTTCGACGACCTCGCAGAAAACATCGAGGGGGCGCGGGCGCGCGGATTGACCGCGGTGCATGTGACCTCGCCCCGTGACGTCGGCGATGCGCTGAAAAAGCTCGGGATTTGACGGAACCGCCCCCGGTTCCCCGGAACTCGTTTGCCCGAAATGAGGAACCAAATCACTTTGTGCATTTTTGTACAGAGTTCCGGGAACGGAATCGGCCCTTCCGGACTCTTCAGTCGGTTGGAACTTCTACATTGGACCGATCGACGTGCTGGGCAAATCCTACCTCACCAAGCAAGCCTCTCTCCTGCTCGAGTTCGCAAGAACCACCTCGGACTCCGACCTATCCGCCAAGTTGATCAGCAAGGCCGCCGACCTGAAATCCCAGGCCGACCCGCTGCCCGACAAGGACCAGGGCCCCAAAGCGCCGGACGTCAGTCCGGACGAGCCGGCAGGGAGTTGACCGATGCTGGCCGTGGCGCTCGTTCTTCTCGTGCTTGCCATGGCCGTCCTCGTGCCGGTCTGCCTCGCCTTCCGGATCATGCCGCGGCGGATTTGAGGTCTCTCTTCACCACAGAGCGGATGATGCAGGTTGAATGATCCTGCGTCTCGCCTGTTTTGCCTCTGCGCCCGCACTCGGCTAAAACTCTGGCCGCCGATTTGCCGAACGTGCTCAGCAGGAGTTTTCACCCGTGGCCTTGATGCCGGTATCCGATGCGCTTGCCGCAGTGCTTGCCGGCGCGGAGCCGCTGCCTGAGGAGACGGTCTCCCTCGCCCAAGCCTTTCACCGCGTGCTCGCGCGCGACATCGCGGCGCGGCGGACGCAGCCGCCGGAGGCGATGTCGGCAATGGATGGCTATGCCGTGCGCGCGGCCGATGCGGCGACGATCGATTCCCAACTGACGGTGATCGGCGAGGTCGCGGCGGGGCGGCCGTTTGCCGGGTTGGTCGGCGCCGGCGAAGCGGTCCGCATATTCACTGGCGGCGTCGTTCCCGCCGGCGCGGATGCGATCGTGATCCAGGAGGATACGGCCGCGGACGGCAAGCGCATCACGATCAAGGAAGCAGCGATTCCCGGACGGCACATCCGGCGCGCCGGGATCGACTTTGCCGAGGGCGACGTGCTGCTGCGCAAGGGAACCCGGCTCACCGAGCGCGATCTCGCACTCGCCGCCGGGATGAATCATCCGCATTTGCCCGTGCAACGCCGTCCGAAGGTCGCGATCCTTGCCACCGGCGACGAGCTGGTGATGCCCGGCGCAACGCCCGGCCCCGGCCAGATCGTCTACTCCAACGGCTACGCCCTCCACGCACTCGCCCGCCAGGAGGGCGCCGATACCGTCGATCTCGGGGTTGCCGCCGATACGCTGGAGGCCACCACCGCCGGGATCCGCCGGGCCCGCGAGAGCGGCGCCGACATCCTGATCACGACCGGCGGCGCCTCGGTCGGCGACCACGATCTGGTCCAGCAGGCGCTCAAGGCCGAGGGCATCGCGATGTCGTTCTGGAAGATCGCGATGCGGCCGGGCAAGCCGATGATGCACGGCCGGCTCGACGCGATGCGCGTCATCGGCCTGCCCGGCAATCCCGTGTCATCCTACGTCTGCGCTTTCCTGTTCATGGTGCCGTTGATTCGCGCGCTGTCGGGCCGCACCGTGATTCATCATCGCCGCGAGCGCGCCGTGCTCGGCCGCGACCTCAATGCCAACGACCAGCGCGAGGATTATCTTCGCACGCGCCTGGAGCGGCGCGACGACGGCACGCTGATCGCCCTTCCGGTCAATCATCAGGATTCCTCGCTGCTTGCGAATCTCGCTGCAGCACAGGCACTTCTCGTGCGCGCGCCGTTCGCGCCCAAGGCCGAAGCCGGCACGCAATGCGAGGTGCTGCTGCTGCCCGTATGAACGCTATCACCACACGCGTTCCGCGAACTTTGTCGCGTTCACGGTAAATTAAGCAGTTGCGGAACATGTATCGAACATATAGTGTCCGTTCATGATTTGTTTCGAGCATGCAGCGGCTTATCGCTGAACTGAGCGTCTCGGAATCGAACGACATCAACCGGGGGATTTTGGTCGAGATGTTAACGCGCAAACAATACGAGCTCCTGCGGTTCATCAGCGAGCGACTGAAGGAAAGCGGCGTGCCGCCATCCTTCGACGAGATGAAGGACGCGCTCGATCTGCGCTCGAAATCGGGCATCCATCGCCTGATCACCGCGCTCGAGGAGCGCGGCTTCATCCGCCGCCTGCCCAACCGCGCCCGCGCGATCGAGGTCATCAAGCTGCCCGAGCTCCAGGCGGCTGCCGGCAACCGCCGCGGTTTCACGCCGAGCGTCATCGAAGGCAATCTCGGCAAGGTGCGCACGACCTCCAGCCCGCCGGCTGACGAGGGTGAGCGTCCCGTCGCCGTGCCCGTCATGGGCCGCATCGCGGCCGGCACGCCGATCGAGGCGCTGCAGACCCGCAGCCACACCATCAGCGTACCGCCCGACATGCTCGGCTCCGGCGAGCACTACGCGCTCGAGGTGCGCGGCGATTCGATGGTGGAAGCCGGTATCCTCGACGGCGACATGGCGCTGATCCAGCGCAACGAGAGCGCCGACACCGGTGACATCGTGGTGGCGCTGATCGACGACGAGGAAGCAACGCTGAAGCGCTTCCGCCGCCGCGGCGCATCGATCGCGCTCGAGCCCGCCAACGCCGCCTACGAGGTCCGCATCCTGCCGCCCAACCGGGTGAAGATTCAGGGCAAGCTGATCGGCCTGTACCGGAAGTACTGAAGCATGATCCGGAAAAGTGCACAGCGGTTTTCCGAAAAGATCATGCTCAAACAATAACCTAAAGCGCGATGACGATTCATCCCAATCTCATCGCGCTTTAGGTGCATCCTGCGGCGCCAGTTGGCGACCGCGCCTGAACGATTGGAGCGGACAATTGTCCGCTCCGGCTGGATAGTCTTTCTGGTTCTGCACAGATTATCCGGCCACTTCCCCCGCGCTAGATCCTCGGCACGCCGCGCAAAGCACGCATCGCTTTACGGGCCTTTGAGAAACCGAGGAGACAACCATGCGCGAGATCGTCTTGAGCACTGTCACGATGGCGCTGATCGTAACCTCAGTATCACCGGCTGTCGCCGCACGATCGCATCATGTCCGCAAGACGACGCCAGCGACGACGCGCGAGCAATTCCGCAGCGCACGCGACGCCGTTGCACTGCCGTCGCAACCGGCCTGGCCGTATTCGGGCTGGTCGGCACCTGCTGGCCGTTGACGAAGAAGCACGCCGAATGCACGGGACCGGGCTTTGTTCCTCGTGCATCTGAAAAAGATATTGTGATGGCGGCGTGCGGATCCAAGCCGCAGATTTGCCCACAACCAAGCAGACCGTTGTATGCTTCCACTCTGATAGAGGCGTGCGCCTCGACAAGAGGCGCGGGTCGCTATCTTCGAATGAGGAGCACCCCGATGTGTGACTACAGCCTGCACGCCGTCGCGACGCGTCCTGCCGAAGTCGGCGAGACGATCGTCACGACAACCTTCCGCGGCACTTCCACACGCGGCTTCGCCTCCGAAGCCGACATGTCCGTCGCGGTATGCCTGCTGCCGGGAACGGAGCTCGCCTTCGCCGACAACGTCCGTTACGACAATCGCTGGATCTGGACGCGCACCATCAACTCGCGCGTCGGCAAGTTCGGCAAGATCGACCCGCACATTCCAGATCGCCATCACGATGCGATCGAATTTCCCGACGGCAAATACGTGCTGGTGACTCAGCTCGTCGAAGGCCAGCGCGCAACCGTGCTGCAATTGCCGGTGACCCAGCCACTCGGCGAGCGCGAGCACAAGCCGCAGACCATCGCCGACAGGCCGACGATCACACGCCTGCCGATCGGCTGATCGTAGCTGCCCCGGCTCGCGGGTCGGGCCATGATTGAAATCGCCATCGCCGGCCGTGGCCGGCGACGTGGTGTGGTTTGCATCTTCGAAAATACCTTCGCCAGGTCACCGCCGCTCTTCTCCGTCGCACGAAGTTTGCGCTGCCCTGCCTGAATTTTGAACGTCCGTTCCGCGGGCAAATGGCCGATGCTGCCAAAAGGCTTGAGGCGGCGGACACGTTCGATGAAAACCTTCATTCGCGTCGTTGAACTCTGGGTGCCCGACCGGACGCGCATGCGGCTGGAATTCGGCGGCGGCCTCTACGGCGAAGGGCTGTCCGCGTTCAAGGCCGCAAGTGAAGAGCTGCGCTTCGGTCGGGATGAGGGGCTTCCGGGCAGGGCCTGGGCTTCCGGCCATCCCGTCATCCTCACCAAATTCGCCAACTCCTATTTCAAACGGACCGACCAGGCCCTCGCCGCGGGCCTGACTTGCGGCGTGGCCGTGCCGGTATTTTCAGGCGAATTCCTGCAAGCCGTGATGGTCCTGTTTTGCGGCGATGACGACGCGCATGTCGGCGCGATCGAGCTCTGGCACAATGATCCCGATACCTCCCACGAGATGGGACTAGTCGACGGCTACTATGGCACCGCCGACATGTTCGAGTTCAACTCGCGGCACACCCGCTTTCCGCGCGGCTTCGGCCTGCCCGGACGCACCTGGAAGGCCGGCCTGCCGCTGATCATCAAGGACCTGCACAACGCCAAGAGCTTTCTGCGCTGGGAAGACGCCGCCGAGGTCGGGATCAATCTCGGCGTCGGCGTGCCCTACCGTACCGGCACCGACCAGACCTGGGTGCTCACCTTCCTGTCCGCGCAGGCCACGCCGATTGCGCGGCGCTTCGAGATCTGGATGCCAGATGAGACCCGCTCAGCACTGGTCTTCCGCGCCGGGGATTGCAGCGCCCAGACCGATCTGGTCGCGCTCTATGCGGACAAGTCAATCACCAGGGGCGACGGCAGCATCGGCGGCGCCTGGGCCACCGGGATGCCTGCGCTCAACGATGATCTCGCGCATGACAAATCGATCGCTGCAGCCGAAGCCCGTACGTCCGGGCTAAGCCAGATGGTTGCCTTGCCGGTGATCGGGACCGCCGGGCTCGAGGCCGTGCTGGCCTGGTACCTGTAGCCCGCCTCCTCAATCCTCAGCCTGCATGTCCGCCTCGGACGGTGTCGCATCCCGGGTACGAGGCGCCGCCGCGGGCGGCGCAAGGCTCGCACCGAAATCACCCTCGCCGGCAGTCGCCGGCGCCCACGGGCGGTCTGCGCCTCTTGCTTTGACCGTCTGCACCGCAAAGCCGTCGCCCCGCCGTGTCAGCGCCAATGCGCCCTGCGCGGCAAGGCGCTGCCGGTCTACCACCATCGCCGCGCAATCCGGCGCAGCGGGCCGGGCCGTCACCACCAGCGCGGCGCGGCTGCAGTCGTCCGCCAGCGCGTCGACGCGCAAGGCCAGCGCGACCAGCCGCCCATCGGCAAGCGGCGTCACGCAGCCGGCCTCGTCGCACGACACGCCGTCGGCCAGCGTACCATTCGCGGCATCGCGCGGATCGGCGTCGGCAGCCAGCCACTCCTTCAGCAGAAAGCCATCCTTGTTCGCCCGGATCATGTGGAAGTGCCCGTCCCTGCCGCGCACCGCGACGTTCTGCCCGTCCCCCGCGATCAGGATGTCCGGCGGCCGCGCCGACAGGCCCCAGAGGATCGCAGCCAGCAGCACCAGCCCGCCTGACCAGCGCAACGGCGTACGCAACAGGCCCATGACAATGATGCCGAGACTGGCCGCGATCAGCGGCGCGATGCCGAACGCCGGGATGCGGCCGACCGCGCCGGGCAGTGCCGCCACCCAGCGCGACACCGCGACCATCCAGTCGATGCCGATGCCCATCAGCCACCAGAACACGCCATCGAGCCCGAAGGGAGCAGCGAGCAGGCCCAACAGCCCCGCCGGCATCACCAGCGCCGATACCACCGGCATCGCGCCGAGATTGGCGAGCACCCCGTAGGGCGTTACGCGATGGAAGTGGAAGGCCGCATAGGGCGTGGTCGCAAGCCCCGCGATCAGCGAGGCCAGGAACAGCATCGCGATCTCGCGGCCGCCCCACATCGCGATGCGTGCGGTCGCGGAATGGTCGGGCGATGCATACAGGTTCGGCATGCCGATCTGCACCAGCGCCACCAGCCCGAGCGTTGCCGCAAATGACATCTGGAAACTGGGGTGAACCAGCGCTTCCGGCGCCACCGCGAGCACGATCAGCGCGGCCACGGCCAGCGTGCGGAAGGTGATGGCGCGGCGATCAACCATGACGGCGATCAGCACCACCGCGGTCATGAAGAACGAGCGTTGCGTCGCGACCTCCGCGCCCGAGAGCAGAAGATAAAACGCGGCGGCAACCAGCGCCGCGGCCGCCGACCATTTCTTGATGGGGAAGCCGACTGCCAGTCCCGGGATCAAGGCCAGCAGCGCGCGCACCGCGAAGAACACGACGCCGGCAACCACCGCCATGTGATAGCCGGAGATCGACAGCACGTGGCCGAGCCCCGAGACGAACATCGCGTCATTGACGGGCGCAGTGATGGCATCGCGCCGGCCGGTCAAGAGCGCAGTCGCGATCGCGCGGTTGTCGCCTTCGAGCACGGCACGGATGCGCGCGTCGATCGCATCGCGCAGGCCCTGCATGAAGGCGGCGTAGCGCAGCCGCAAGCCGCCGGCATCCGGCGCCGCTGCGGCCGTGATGGCGCCCATCACGAAGCCGGAGGCACCGATGCCCTGGAAGAACATGTCGCGCGAGAAATCGTAGCTGCCGGGGCGCACCGGCGAGATCGGCGGCATCAGCCGCGCCTTGAGCTGCACGAAGCTGCCGACCTCGGGCGCTGTCCCCTTGCGCACCGACAGACGCACGCGCTCCAACCTGATGTCGCTGCGCTGCGCCTCCATCGCGGTCACGCGCAGCACGAAGCGATCGGTGCGCTCGCGGATGTCGCGCGTCTCGACGAAGCCCGACAACGACACTGAATAGAGCGGCTTTGCCAGAACGGTGTGCGCGATGCGCGCCGTCTTCCAGGTGGCGACGGCAAAGCCGGCCGCCACCGCCGCGATCATGATCGCAGGGGCAAACACCCGGCTCCGCCGCACCAGGACGGCGCCGAGCAGCAGCGCGATCGCCGTTGTGGCAACGACCCACAGCACCGGCTCGTGGTCGGCCGCAAAGTAGAGTCCGATGCCGCTGCCGAATGCGACGGGGACCCACGGCAACAGCCGGCCGGCGCCGGCCTCGGCGCTGGCCCATTGGCGCAATGTCCCGGCGATCGCGGACCAGAGGTCGAAGCCTGCGGGTGCAAGGCCGCCAGCGGACGCGGAGCCCCCCGCCGGCCAGGTTCCTGCGATCCCTTGCGAGACACGCTGCGGCCGGCCCGGCTCCGCCATTCCTGCACCTTACGATACGCGACTGGCTCAGAGGCTACCGGAACGTGCGGGCGGACGAATAGCGGTACAGATCGGGAACGAAGAGGGTGCGCCCTACTTTTCCTCTTCCATCGTCACGGCGACATCCGCCTTGGCCGACAGGCGCACCTTGTTGCCTTCGACACCGGCGACGAGGCCCTTGTCGATGAAGTGATGATGGCCCTTGTGGCTGCCCTCGCCGCTGTCCTTCTTGGTCAGCTTGATGCGGTTGCCCTCGACGCGATCAACGGTGCCGACATGGACGCCGTCGGCGCCGATGACTTCCATATGCTCTGCGATGTTCTGCATGGCGGGATCCTCGTTGGACCCACACAACGCCTGAAAGGCCTTTCCGTTCGTTCGCTACAAAACCGCCGGGCGCGATGGGCGAGCGTTCCGTCTCAGGACGGGGCAGTCCCGGTTCGGTCGATTGAGCCGAAAGTCTCATAAGACGCCAGCCCCGGCGGGATTACACTGCTGCTCCGCCTCCCCGGCTGACGGGCAGGTTGTGATAGCTCGCGGTACCGAAGCGACCGCTGGAGCTCTTTCTCAGGAGGCTCAAGCCTCCCTGAGATTTGGCGTTGCGGACGCCACTCGCAATTCTCGCCTGTGGCGTCGCGCAGCAAGCGTACTGCGCGAGCGAAGGACGTTGAAAAGCGCCAAGCGTAGCGTTCGAATTTGACAGGAGCAGCACATGGCAATTCAAGTACCGAGCGATTTTCGCCGCGTGATTGTTGCTGCGTCGGTGGGAAACGTCATCGAATGGTATGATTTCTATATCTTTGGCAGCCTGGCCGCAGTTCTGTCGGTCAAGTTCTTCGAGCAGTCCAACCCGGTCGCAGCCCTCCTCAGCACGATCGCGCTGTTCACTGCCGGATTCCTGATCCGTCCGTTGGGAGCTTTCCTGTTTGGATGGATGGGCGACCGGGTCGGGCGAAAATATACGTTCCTCATCACGCTGAGCGGCATGGGACTGGGTACGGGGGCAATCGGATTGATCCCGACCTACCAGTCCATCGGCTTGACGGCCGCGTTCCTTTTATTCGGCCTGCGCATGATTCAGGGTCTGTGTCTGGGCGGCGAATATGGCGGCGCCATCACCTATGTCGCAGAGCATGTTCCGGACGACAAGCGCGGCTACTACACCGGCTGGCTGCAGACCTCGCCGACTCTCGGCATCGTCGTGTCCCTAGCCGTGATAATCCTGACACGGACCTGGTTCGGCAATCAGGCGTTCGACGAATGGGCGTGGCGCGTTCCGTTCCTGGTGTCCTTCCTGCTTGTGGCCGTCGCAATCTACATTCGGCTCCAGCTCCAGGAGACACCTATCTTCCAGGAAATCAGGGCCCGCGGCCAGATGACGACGAATCCGTGGAAGGAGGCCTTCCTCAGTTCGAACGTCAAATTCATCGGGATCGCAATCGTGGTCCTGATCGGACAGGGCGTGGTCTGGTACAGTGGCCAGTTCTGGGCGCTGTACTTCCTTCAGCAGGTCTCGAAGGTGGACCCGCTGACCTCCGCCTACATCGTGGGAGCCGCGCTGCTGATTGCCACACCGAGCCTGATTTTCTTCGGCTGGCTGTCGGATCAGATCGGCCGCAAGCCGGTAATCCTGGGCGGCATGCTGCTCGCCGCGATCACGTACTATCCGCTGTATCTATGGCTGGGAGCGGTCACGCAGCCCGGCAACATCAACTATCCGACCGCAATCTTCATCATCTTCATCCTCGTTTGCTATGTTGGGATGGTCTACGGGCCGGTCGGCGCGTTCCTGGCGGAATTCTTTCCGGGCAGGATCAGGTACACGTCGGTATCGGTGCCATACCACATCGGCAATGGCTGGGGGGGTGGATTGGTGCCGTTCATCACGTCGGCGGCATTCGCGGCGACCGGGAGCATCGGCTACGCGTTGATCTACCCGATCGCGGTCCCCGCGGTATGCTTCCTGCTCGCGCTGTTCCTGATGCCGGAGACGCGCAAGATCAGCATCTGGCAGCCGGTCGAGCCCAGAACCGCATCGTAACGTCATCGCCTCTCCTCCGGCCGCCAAACGATGGCGGTCGGAGAAGAGCCGGCAACCTCTCGTCTCAGCCGGCGCGGTGAGGCCAGTGATCGTGCCACCAGGCACTGAAGTTGTGATCGGTCATCAATTCCCAGACAGCGAGCAAGATCACTAATAGGCCGGACACTACGCTGCTGACCGTGGCGGATGCGGACTCGTAGCCGACAGACCAGGGTGCCGCCACCAGAGCCAGTCCCAGCAGCATTTCGCCCCATTCTTCCAGGTCAGACGGGATGACAAAGGCTTCCACGGCAAACAGCATGACGCCCAGCCCGAGCGCGATAGTGATCCACACCGCCGCCCCGGATAAGCCGAGGACAAAGGACGACAGGACCAGCCATACGCCCACCAACAGGCTGGCAGCGTCTTGCCAATGTTGGATGCGCATGATGCTCACCTCCCTTCTGGTATTCATATGGGGGCGCAGCGATGATGAACCATCCGTCCGGCCTGCGTTGTGTTGCCGCGAGGGCCGGTCCGGGAGCCGGCGTCCAGGCCCGGCCGCCCATGCCCGGAGAGGGCCCTTGCGAGTGCGGCGCACCCGGATGCAGACTGTCGCCGCTTGACAGGTGTCAATGTCGACCGTTCCCGGTGCCGCGGAAATTCGCGCCCGGAGCAGAGGGAGATGACGCCATGCGAGAAATGGAAATCCACGACTATGCGCGGCAGTTGCTTGAAGCCCATGGCCCCAAGGCCATTGCGGAAGCCGCTCAAAACGCCATCGACCTCGAGCAGAAGGGCGAGCTCGAATTGGCAAAAACCTGGCGGCACATCGAAGATGCGATGAAGCTGATGCGCGGGCCGCACCAAAGCTGACTGCCGGCGCGCAAAGCCTGCCTGACTGCGGCGACAACGCCGAACGTGGACCACAGTCCGTCGCGAGCCGCCAGGTTGCGGCCGAACGGCTACGCGATCTCGGGACGCTGACCTGGGAGCGAAGCCATGGTTGCGAAATGTACGACAGCCGAAGACCTCGTGAAGGCGATCACGGACGAGAAAGTCCAGATGATCGATTTGCGGTTCACCGACCTGCCGGGGATGTGGCAACATTTTTCCGTGCCGCCGAGCGCGGTGAATGCCGATGCACTCAATGAGGGCATTGGATTCGATGGCTCATCGATCCGCGGCTTCCAGGAGATCCAGGAAAGCGACATGCTCGTCGTCCCGGATCCGACGACGACCTTCGTCGACCCCTATAGTCCGGCCAAGACGCTGGTTCTCATCTGCAACATCCGCGACCCCGTGACCGGCCAATCCTATAGCCGGGACCCCCGCTACATCGCCCAGAAGGCCGAAACCTACCTTAAGAGTACCGGGCGCGCCGATACGAGCTATTTCGGCCCGGAGGCCGAGTTCTTCGTCTTCGACGAGGTCCGCTACGGACAGGGCATCAACTTCGCCATGCACGCAATCGACTCCAGCGAAGGGAGCTGGAACACCGGGACGGATGAAGGACCGAATCTCGGCCACAAGCCGCGCCCGAAAGAAGGATACTTTCCCGTTCCTCCGACCGACAGCATGCAGGCGCTACGCACCGAAATGGTGCTGACGATGGAATCTCTGGGGATCCAGATCGAAGCCCATCATCATGAGGTCGCGACCGGCGGCCAGAACGAGATCGACATGCGCTTCACCACGCTGACCCGCATGGCCGACAATTTGATGATCTACAAATACGTGGTCAAGAACACCGCGCATCAGCACGGCAAGACCGCGACATTCATGCCGAAGCCGCTGTTCGAGGACAACGCTTCGGGCATGCACGTTCATCAGTCCCTCTGGAGGGGCGAGACCAATTTGTTCTACGACAAGGGCGACTACGCCGAGCTGAGCCAGCTTGCGCGCTACTATATCGGCGGGCTTTTGAGCCACGCCTGGGCGTTGTGCGGGCTCTGCGCCCCCACCACGAACTCCTACCGGCGCCTGGTGCCGGGTTATGAAGCTCCGATCAACCTCGTCTACTCCCAGCGCAATCGCTCCGCCTGCTGCCGGATTCCGATGTATTCGCCCAATCCGCGCGCCAAGCGCGTCGAATTTCGTTCGCCTGATCCCTCCTGCAATCCCTATCTGGCCTTCGCCGCAATGCTGATGGCCGGCCTCGACGGCATCGACAAACGGATCGACCCGGGCAGCCCGATCGACAAGAACCTTTACGACCTCCCGCCTGACGAAGCGAAGGAGGTGAAGTCGACGCCAGGATCGCTGG
Organism: Bradyrhizobium sp. CB1717; assembly: GCF_029714325.1. NCBI lineage: Bacteria > Pseudomonadati > Pseudomonadota > Alphaproteobacteria > Hyphomicrobiales > Nitrobacteraceae > Bradyrhizobium > Bradyrhizobium sp. CB1717. The sequence continues at coordinate 4,719,132 of NZ_CP121666.1, read as the reverse complement.
ACCAGGCGCTGGACGCGCTCGAGCGCGATCACGCGTTCCTGCTACGCGGCGACGTCTTCACCGCCGACGTGATTGAGACCTGGCTCGACTACAAGCGAAAGAAGGAGGTCGATCCGATCCGGCTGCGACCGCATCCCTACGAGTTCCACCTTTACTATGACATCTAGCGGCGGTCCTCCGCCCCAGGCCTTTCGCCGGCCTACCTCTCATACCAACCAACGAGGATCGCTTCCGCGATGACGTGCTTGCGTGCCTCTCGTTCAATGTCCCGACAGGACGCATTGGCCTTTACGGGAAGGTCCTCCATCGAGAGGGCAAGCAGCCGGAAGTGATAATGGTGCGGCCCATGGCCATGCGGTGGACACGGGCCGCCATAACCCATTTTGCGAAAATCGTTGCCCCCCTGCTTCAGCCTGGTGTTCTGCGCGGTATTGACTGCAAATTCCATTGTGGCCGGCGGAATATCGTAAACCGCCCAATGATGCCATGTGCCGCCGGGAGCATCGGGATCGTCGCACAGCAGGACAAAACTCCGCGCCCCCTCTGGCGCGTCGGACCATTGCAGCGGGGGCGAAAGATTTTCGCCATCACAGGTAAACCGTCGCGGAATTGCGGCACCATCGGCGAAGGCGCTTGAAACGAGTTTCATGGCTCTCTCCTCGGGCTGCGGAACACGTCAGGCTCGCGCTTGACCAGATCTTTCACGATCCGGACCGCGGCTGACGCAGCCGGACCACGGATCGTAAGTCGGCGCCTGCGAGCGCGACCGGATCGCCGATCTCAAGACCAATTGCCCTCTGGCGAGGAACCAATGGTGCCGCGCAATACCGTCCCCATGCCCGCGATGATACCGGCACGAGCGCGATCCGATTGGTGTATTCTAGCTCGATCTTGCCCGACGCGGAATCCATCAACGTTGGCCAAATACGGGAAATCCATCGGGCGCTGTTGCAGCAGCACAGTTTGCCATGCGACCACTTTTCCATCCGAGCCTGGTCAATGGTCGCTACGGCGACCCGACGGTCTATGTCGAAACGCTGTTCGAAAGGCGAAGTCTTCTGTTCGATGTCGGAGAGATTGCTTCACTGGCGCCGCGGAGGATACGGCGCGTCGACCAGGTCTTCGTCTCGCATGCGCATATCGATCATTTCGTGGGCTTCGACCATCTGCTTCGCTTGCTCGTCGGGCACGAGAAATCGGTGCAGCTGTTCGGTCCGTCCGGCTTTGCCGAGCACGTCTTTCACAAGCTTCAGGCCTATCGCTGGAACCTGGTCGAAACCTATCCCTGCGATCTCGTTTTCGATGTAAGCGAACTCGGAGCGGCGGATTCCATCTCGACCACGCGGTTCCGCCTGAGGAAGGCGTTCGCGGCAGAGCCATCAGTCTCTCGCAAGACCTTTGGCGGCATACTCTGCGATGAACCAACCCATCGCGTGTCAGCCGCGATCCTTGAACATGGCACGCCCTGCCTCGCCTTTGCGCTGCAGGAGGCCGCACATATCAACGTATGGAAGAACCGGCTGTTGGAGCGCGGACTGCCCGTCGGTCCCTGGTTGCTCTCGCTGAAGAAGGCCGTCGCCGAGCGTCGCGCCGACGATCACCTTATCCGTATTGATGAAGCAGCGACGGCGGACCACCTCGTCCCACTCGCCAGCCTGCGCGATCTCCTGACGATCACAGCCGGCCAGAAAATCGCCTATGTGACCGATGTCGCCGACACGCCGGACAATCGTTCCGCCATCGTGGCGCTGATTCAGAATGCGGACATCCTGTTCATCGAGGCGGCATTTGCGGGGGCCGACGCCACATTGGCGCGAGAGCGGGCTCATCTTACAACCACGGCTGCCGGGGAAATCGCGCGGGAAGCCAACGTACGGCGCATTGAGCCATTTCACTTCTCGCCGCGCTATGCGGGAGAGCAGGAGCGGATGCTTGCGGAGGTGATGGCGGCTTTCAGGGCATCTCGCGCCTGACGCGAAGACCCGAGCGGCAGGACCCGAGTGGAAAGTCATGTCCGAGGAGCGACATCTGCCAGCTGGGTATCGGAAACCGGTGCGGCTCCAGATATGTTGGAAAGGCAACGAGGAGGAACGGATGACAATTGCCCTGTACATAGTCGCAGCTGTCATCATGGCGACCGGGAGCCTCTACCTCGCCTGGCGAAACAGGGACTTTCGCAAATTTCTGGCAGGCGCGTTCTTCGTGTCAGCGGGCATTTTGTTCTATCTCTATCTCGCCGAAGTTTCGGTGCCTCTGTTGGGGACAAGTTTCGTCGAAACACCTCGGATCAGCGGAGGCCGATCCATCGTCCATTTCATCCTCTTCTTGCTCTGTTTGTATTTTGGCTTCGTCAGGAAACCAGAGGCTTGAAACCGACGCAATGTCCTCTCTGGGCGAGCACGCTGAGGCTTTGCCAAACGCCGCCTTCGGATGTCTTATGCTTAATGTCCGCCGCGCGGGAGCTATGCCCAATGTTGACCCAGGTTTATGAAATCTCAACCATCGAAGAGGCGTCCGCTGTTTCTGCCATTGGTGTCGATCATATCGGAGTGCTCGTCGGCGACGGCCGATTTCCGCGCGAGCTGCCGATTTCAGCAGCTTCCAAAATCGGCGCGGCAATTGTACCGCCATCGAAGTTCTCAGCACTGTTTCTGACCTGCGATCTCTCCTTGATTGCGTCATGGGCGCGCGAACTCGCTCCCTCGATCGTCCATTTGGGAGCCAGCGCCGAGCTGCTTTCCCCGCAAGACGTTGCTTCGCTCAAGCACATGTTGCCCGGGATCGTCGTGATGAGAAGCGTACCGGTGTTCGGCGAGGAGAGCGTCGCAATTGCCCGCAGCTACGTTGGCATTGCAGACTTTCTGCTTCTCGACAGCTATCGAGCCACGGACAAGCAGATCGGCGCGCTCGGCGTGACGCACGACTGGGGTATCAGCCGCCGGATCGTGGACCTCGCCCCTGTTCCTGTTGTCCTTGCCGGCGGCCTCGGACCGGACAACGTCGCAGAAGCGATCCGAACCGTCCGTCCAGCCGGTGTTGATTCCAAGACGAGAACGGATCAGGACGGATCGCATGCCAAGGACCTAGATCGAGTCCGCCGGTTCCACGAAGCGGCTCGGGCGGCGGCGCTGTCATAGTGTGGAGCAGCTGACATCATGATTGTCCTGTTCACGGATCTGGCCCGATGAAGGCCGTACTGCACCAGATGGCGCCTGGCATACCCGCTATCGACCTCTTCACCGATGCGCCCACGTCTCCGGCGCTAGGGCGCGTGCTCATAAACCGACGCAGGCGGGTCAGCGCGACTGGCACCCCAGCTACGCAAAATAGTCCCCACCCCGTCGAGTTCGTTCCGGCTCGGCGGTTTTGAGCAAGAAAACTCCGAGAACGGGCTAGTTATTTCTTGTAACCCACATAGTAGACGCCAATTTGAGCGCCCGAGCTATCCTTCATCGGCTCGTAGCCCGTTACGTACGGTGTTCCCAGAATAGGCACTTCGCCATAATACGCTTTGCCTGCTTTGATCGACTCGAGCGCATGTCCTGCCAGTACGGTGCCCACCGCTCGACCGCTGCCGTCGGGCTTCGGTACACTCGTGGAGACGCGAATGTATTCGTCTCCACTTTTCGCGAACAGAGTGGCCGTCATCCCTTTGCCGTCTTCCTTTCCAACTGCGTCAACAATATCGAAATTGTTGTTGACCTTGGTCGTACCGAAATACAGGGCAGGAGCTTCCTTGCCGCCGACCGCGTCTTTGCCCTCGAGCTTTGGCGCTCCCAGTTTCGCTGTCATGGACTTGAGGGTCTCCATGGATTTTGTGACCCTGGGGTCTGCCTGAGCGTGCCCGACACTAGGAGCCATCACAGACGCTGCCATGAAGCCAGCGGCTAGAATGCCGGCGAAAAGAATCTTCCGATTCATTGTTACCTCCCGGTGCAAAGCGATGGGACAGCGCCCAATCGCTAACAGAAACTAACAATCGCAATTTGAGATGTGTTTGCCTGCCGACGGCACGATGGCTGCCTGTGTCGCACCACCGGGAATTCGGCGTTTCCCGTCGGCAGCCGCAAACAAGATTATACCCGCTCGATGGTCACCAAAAGAACTTTTGACGGCGCGCTCTGGTTGCTGACCGATGAGGACGCTAGCAAAACTTCCGCATTCGAAGGCATTTATGAGTACACGCCCTAGATCAGCGCAGCCCTGGACGACACGTGATGGCTCGCGATCCTCCAGTCGTCATCTTCGCGCACGATCACCCAGGTGATCTTGACCGAAAGCGGCGCGGCTTCCTCGCCGAGGTCGAATGACGCGATGGCTGCCATGTTGATCACGTCGGGCGCGACCTGCGCCGTAGCCACGTCGGAGAAGCGAACGCTCGGCTTTCGCCATCGCGGCAGGCCGTTGAAATAGGCCGTTACGCCCTCCCGACCGCGGTAGAGCTTTGGATTGGAGCCAAAGAAGAAGGCGTTCTTCGAATAGAGCGACGATAGTGCTACGGCGTCGAGCATCGCGAAGCCGGCGCACCATTTCGCGATGATGGCGGAAACGATGGCGTCGGCTTCGCTGCTCATGTCATCCCTCAACCCTTCGCGACTTCCTTCGCGAAGGTGTCACGCAGACCGATGGTGCGCGAGAATACCGGCTTGCCCGGCGTCGAGTCCTTGTCGCGGACGAAATAGCCCTGGCGCTCGAACTGCATCGGCTCGGTGGAATTGCTCTCGGCGACGGAAGCCTCGATCCGCGCATCGGAGAGGATCTCCAGCGAATTCGGATTGAGATCTGCCGCAAAATTCGACGCATCCGGGCTCGGATTGGCGAACAGCTGGTTGTAGATGCGGATCTCCGCAGGCACCGAATTCGCCGCCGGCAGCCAGTGCATGGTCGCCTTGACCTTGCGGCCATCGGGCGCGTTGCCGCCCCTGGTCGCGGGATCGTAGGTGCAGCGCAGCTCCACCACCTCGCCGGCATCGTTCTTGATCACGCCGGTGCACTTGACGAAGTAGGCATAGCGCAGCCGCACCTCGTTGCCCGGCGACAGGCGGAAGAACTTCTTCGGCGGGTTCTCCATGAAGTCGTCCTGCTCGATATAGAGCTCGCGGCCGAACGTGATCTTGCGCGTGCCGGCGCTAGCGTCGTCGGGGTGGTTGATCGCCTCGAGCTCCTCGGTCTGCCCTTCCGGATAGTTCTCGATCACGACCTTGAGCGGCTTCAACACCGCCATGCGGCGCTGCGCGGTGCGGTTCAGCTCCTCGCGGATACAGAACTCCAGCATGCCGACGTCGACGACGCTGTTGGCTTTCGCAACGCCGATGCGCTTGACGAATTCACGCAAGGCCGCCGGCGGCACGCCGCGGCGGCGCATCCCCGCCACAGTCGGCATGCGCGGATCGTCCCAGCCGGCGACGTGGCCGTCGCGAACGAGCTGCGTCAGCACGCGCTTGGACAGGACAGTGTAGGTCAGGTTGAGCCGCGCGAACTCGTACTGATGCGGCTCCGACGGCACCGGCAGCTTCTCGATGAACCAGTCGTAGAGCGGCCGATGGTCCTCGAACTCCAGCGTGCAGATCGAATGCGTGATGCCTTCGATGGCGTCCGACTGGCCGTGGGCATAGTCGTAGCTCGGATAGATGCACCATGCGTTGCCGGTGCGCGGATGATGCGCATGCAGGATGCGGTAGAGCACGGGATCGCGCAGGTTGATGTTGCCCGCGGCCATGTCGATCTTGGCCCGCAGCACGCGCGCGCCGTTGGGAAATTCGCCGGCCTTCATGCGGCGGAACAGGTCGAGGTTCTCCTCAACCGAGCGGTCGCGGAACGGCGAGTTCTTGCCCGGCTCGGTCAGCGAGCCGCGCGAAGTGCGGATCTCCTCCTGGGTCTGGTCGTCCACATAGGCGAGCCCGTCCTGGATCAGCTTCTCCGCCCATTCATAAAGGCGGTCGAAATAGTCCGAGGCGAAGAACAGGTTCTTGCCCCAGTCGAAGCCGAGCCAGCGCACGTCTGCCTGGATGGAATCGATATATTCCTGCTCTTCCTTGACCGGGTTGGTGTCGTCGAAGCGCAGGTGGCAGCGGCCCGGAAACTCCTGGGCGATGCCGAAATTGAGGGCGATCGACTTGGCGTGGCCGATATGCAGGTAGCCGTTCGGCTCCGGCGGGAACCGGGTCACGATCTCCTTGTACTTGCCCTGATCGAGGTCGGCCTGGATGATGTCACGAATGAAATCGCGCCCAACCTCAGGTGCCACCGGTTCTGTCATTACGAAAATCCTGTAGGGAAATCAGCGGTCCTTCTGCCAAATTCGCGTGGCCGCGCCAAGGCCTTCAGCCGCCCGCCGTCGGGCTTTAGTTATGCTCCGGTCCTGCTATACACCACCGCCTCCAATGCATAGGCCCTGCCAAGAATGACCGATTCCGTCGTCACCCGCTTTGCCCCCTCTCCGACCGGCTTCCTCCATATCGGGGGTGCCCGTACGGCGCTGTTCAACTGGCTTTATGCCAAGAAGCATGGCGGCAAGATGCTGCTCCGGATCGAAGACACCGACCGGGAGCGCTCCACGGAGGCCGCGATCGGGGCCATTCTCGACGGCCTGAAATGGCTCGAGCTCGGCTGGGACGGCGAGGTGATCTACCAGTTCAGCCGCGCCGCCCGTCACCGCGAGGTGGCCGAGCAGCTGCTCGCCGACGGCAAGGCCTATCGCTGCTACGCCACGGCCGAGGAGCTCGCCGCCATGCGCGAGAAGGCGCGCGCGGAAGGCCGCACCCGCCTCTATGACGGCATGTGGCGCGACCGCGACCCGGCCACGGCCCCTAGCGACGTCAAGCCCACCATCCGCCTGCGCGCGCCGCAGACCGGCGAGACCGTGATCGAGGACCAGGTCCAGGGCCGCGTGGTCTGGCAGAACGAGAACCTCGACGACCTCGTGCTTTTGCGCGGCGATGGCAATCCGACCTACATGCTCGCGGTGGTCGTGGACGACCACGACATGGGCGTCACCCACGTCATCCGCGGCGACGACCATCTGATCAACGCCGCCCGCCAGAAGCAGATCTACGACGCGATGGGCTGGGCGCTGCCAAGCATGTCGCACATCCCACTGATCCACGGCCCGGACGGCTCGAAGCTGTCGAAGCGGCACGGCGCGCTCGGTGTCGATGCCTACCGCGCCATGGGGTACCTGCCGGCCGCGCTGCGCAACTATCTCGTCCGCCTCGGCTGGAGCCATGGCGACCAGGAGATCTTCTCGACGGAGGAGATGATAGCAGCGTTCGACCTCGCCAGCGTCGGCCGGGCCGCCGCCCGCTTCGACTTCGCCAAGCTGGAAAACCTCAACGGCCATTACATCCGTCACGCCGACGATCAATCGCTCGTGAGGATGTTCGAGGACGTGCTCGACCATGTCGTGCCCAGCCGCGACGAGATTAAGGCGAAGTTAAACGACACCACGCGGGCACAGCTCCTCAAGGCCATGCCGGCCCTGAAGGAGCGCGCCAAGACGCTGCTCGAGCTGATCGACGGCGCCTATTTCATCTTCGCCGACCGGCCGCTGCAGCTCGATCCCAAGGCACAGGCGCTGCTGACGCCCGAGAATCGCACGCTGATCGGCGAGCTTCATTCCGCGCTGGAGAAAGTCGAGACCTGGAGCGCGGCCACCGCGGAAGCCGCACTGCGCGCCTTTGCGGAGGAAAATAGTCTCAAGCTCGGCGCGGTCGCCCAACCGTTGCGGGCGGCGCTGACCGGACGGACCACATCGCCTGGTATATTTGAGGTTTTGGACGTGCTGGGACGCCAGGAAAGTTTGGGCCGGCTTAAGGATCAGGCTACGACGTAAGTAGGCCATGCGTGCGGGTGATCTTGCAGCGCACACAGCAATAATATACCCATCTCCCCCGTACCTTCTGGAACATCCGGCCTGCCCCACCATCTCAACGGGGCCTTCCGGGTCCGGCCCGTTTCACCATACATCGGGGACCTCTGATGGACGCAAAAGAAAGCCCAAAGACCGCCACGCTGACGGTCGGAAACAAGAACTACGATCTCCCGATCCTCAGCGGCAGCGTCGGGCCCGATGTCGTCGATATCGGCAAGCTCTACGGCCAGTCCGGTCTGTTCACCTACGATCCGGGCTTCACCTCGACCGCGAGCTGCCAGTCCAAGATCACCTATATCGACGGCGATGCCGGCGTGCTGGAATACCGCGGCTACCCGATCGAACAGCTCGCCGAGCACGGCGACTTCCTGGAGACCTGCTACCTCCTGCTCTACGGGAACCTGCCGACCGCTGAGCAGAAGAGGGATTTCGATTACCGCGTGACCCATCACACGATGGTGCACGAGCAGATGGCCCGCTTCTTCCAGGGCTTCCGCCGCGACGCCCATCCGATGGCGATCATGGTGGCCGCGGTCGGCGCCCTCGCCGCGTTCTATCACGACTCCACCGACATCAACGATCCCAAGCAGCGCATGATCGCCTCCATGCGCATGATCGCGAAGATCCCGACGCTGGCCGCGATGGCCTACAAGTACACCGTCGGCCAACCCTTCGTGTATCCGAAGAACTCGCTCGGCTTTGCCGAGAACTTCCTGAACATGTGCTTCGCGGTGCCTTGCGAGGACTACAAGGTCAGCCCGGTTCTCGCCGACGCGCTGGAGAAGATCTTCATCCTGCACGCCGACCACGAGCAGAACGCCTCGACCTCGACGGTGCGCATCGCCGGCTCCTCGGGTGCCAACCCGTTCGCCTGCATCGCGGCCGGCATTGCCTGCCTCTGGGGCCCGGCGCATGGCGGCGCCAACGAAGCCGCGCTGAACATGCTCTACGACATCGGCACGGTCGACAAGATTCCCGAATTCATCGCCAAGGTGAAGGACAAGAACTCTGAAGTCCGCCTGATGGGCTTCGGCCATCGCGTCTACAAGAACTACGATCCGCGCGCCAAGATCATGCAGAAGATGTGTCACGCCGTGCTCAAGGAGACCGGCCATGGCGACGATCCGATGCTGAAGGTGGCGATGGAGCTCGAGAAGATCGCGCTCAGCGACCAGTATTTCATCGACCGCAAGCTCTACCCGAACGTCGACTTCTATTCGGGCATCACGCTGAAGGCGATGGGCTTCCCGGTCTCGATGTTCACCGTGCTGTTCGCTGTCGCCCGCACCGTCGGCTGGATCAGCCAGTGGAGCGAGATGATCGAGGACCCGCAGCAGAAGATCGGCCGTCCGCGCCAGCTCTACACCGGCGTCACCAAGCGCGATTACGTGCCGATCAAGGATCGCAAGTAAGACGTAAGCCGATACGGCTTTCGAAGCGGCGCCATCTCACGATGGCGCCGTTTTTGTTTGGCGGGGTCCGACAGAGCGAGCGAAGCGTGGGGCTCCTGGTCGATCCGGACAACCGCAACCGGATCGCGCGTCTTTCGTGAAGCTGGCGCTCGCCTGCACGGCGAATGCGGTTTGCACGCGCCAATCTTGCTGCCGCGCACAACAACAAGTCGGCGCATCGCGCCGGCAAACGCTTGACAGTCGAAACGCTCCGCGCGCAAATTCTTACACTAAGTAAGAATGACGACATCAGGGATGGAAATGCCGGAGCAGCCGAGAAGTCGGCGGCAGACGCGCGCTGCCATTTTGACTCATCTGCTTCAGTCGGGCGGCTCGTTTCGCCCGCCGCTGGCCAAGGCCGTGCGCCTGTCGGAAGCAAGCCTGTCGCGCATCCTGTTTGACCTCAAGGCCGAAGGCCTGATCGAGGAAGTGCGGCGCCCCGCCCCTTACGTCGGCGGCCCAACGGCGCTCGTCGCACTCGATGGCTCGGTGGCACTCGCGGCCTTCGAGCTGAGCACGCAGCGGCTCAGTGTCGGCGTTGGCAGCCTGTCGGGCGAGCTGCACTACACGGAGCGCGTGCCGCTGCCGAAAACGCCGACCGTCGAATCCGTCGGCCGTGTGTTCCGCGAGGCCATGACCTCGCTGCGCGACTGGACGCGCCGCCGCCGCATCACCCTCGCGCAGATCGGCGTCTCCATTCCCGGCCTCGGCCGGCTCAGCGTGTCGGGCAATCCAATCATTCCCTGCGACGTCGGACGCATCCGCGACATGCTCGACGGCGTGTTTGCCGGCGTGCCCGCCGAGTTCACCAATTCGGTCGTCGCCCACGCCACCTTTCACCGCTGCCGCACCGAAAACTATCCCTTCGGCAATACGCATCTGTTCGTCCTCGTCAGCCACGGCGTGGCCGGCGCATGGATGGACGATCCGGGCGAGGCCGACGCCCTGCAACCGATCGAGCTCGGCCATATGGTGTTCGGGCCCGAAGGACCGCGCTGCCGCTGCGGCCATCATGGCTGCGTCGAGGCCTATACGTCGCTGACGGCTTTGGCCGAGCTCCTCGGCGTCGCCGAAGCCGAGCTGCTCCAGCCCGGCAGCGAATGGGTGAACGCGCTCCCGCTCCCATCGCGCGTTCGTCAGGAGCTGCACCGGCGGCTGTTCAGGCTCGGGCTCGCGATCGGCAACACGCTGAACGTGAAGCCATGCGGCGGGGTCGCGATCAGTGGCTGGCCATCGCTTCTCGGCGATGACGACCGCCAGGCGGTGATCGACGGGATCGATGCCTGCCTGCTCGGAGGCCGGACCCTGGCGCAAACGTCCCTCGCCTTCGTGCCGCCCTCGACCGGCAACGATCCGCAGGCCGCATTGGCCTTCGCCGCCTTCTGCCTCGCCAGAAGCGGCGGCATGCCTGCCGCATCGACGGAGGCTGCCTGACATGCCCTAAAGCCGCGCCGTCTGCACGCACCACGAAAGTTCACACCGGGAGGAACTGCCATGCCGATCACAACAACAAGGCGCCGTCTGCTCGCTGGATCTGCCGCCGCGCTCGCACTGCCGGCATTTGCCCGCGCGCAAGGCGCGGTCAAGCCGCGCCTGACCGCGATCTCGCAATGGTCCGCCGGCAGCGACGGGGCGGCGATCACGGCGCTCGGCAAGAAATTCGAGGAGAAAGGCGGGGTCTGGCAGCACTCGCCGGTCCCCGGCTTCACCACCGAGATGATGAACAAGCTGCGTGCCCAGATCATCGCCGGCGATCCGCCGGCCTGTTCGCAGCTCAAGGGCCCGGAGATCGCGGCCTGGTCGAAGATCGCCCCGACCGTCGATCTCGACGCCCTCGTCGCGGCCGCCGGTTACGAAAAGGTCGTCGCACCGGATCTTGCCAAATTGCACAAGCCTGCGGGCAAGTGGATTGCGCTGCCGCTGCAGATCTACAGCACCAACATGCTTTTCCTCTCCAAGCGCGCGATGGACAAGGCCAAGGCCGACAAGATCCCCGTCACCTGGGCCGACTTCAACGATCTCGCCGAAAAGATGAAATCGGGCGGCGTCGCATTTCCCGTCGCCAACGGCGGCACCCGTCCCGATGATGGGCAGAAGTTCGAGGCCGCTTTGGCCGGGATCAGTCCGGCCGTATATCGCACGGCCATCATGAATCTCGACGAGAAGGCGCTGAAGGCCCCTGAGATCAAGGCCGCCTTCGCGCAGGTCCGCAAGATCGCCGACTGGATGGACCCAAATGTCGGCGCCCAGCATTTTTCGACCAATCTGAAGCGCTTCGTCGACGGTGACATGGGCATGATGATCATGGGCGGCTGGGCCCAGGGCGTGCTGCGCAACGCCGGCTTCAAGTTCGAGGACTTCATGATCGCGCCCGGCCCGAGCGACAACGGCAAGCCGGTATTCCTGCTGAATGCCGACGCCTTCATCTTCTGGCAGCGCAAGGAGGCGGACCTGCAAGCCGGCCAGACGCTGATGGCCCAGCTCGTGATGGATCCGGCGATCCAGACCATGTACTCGCAGATCACGGGATCGATCCCTGTGCGCACCGATGTCGATCTCTCGGGCGAAGGCTGGTCGGACGGTCAACGGCGGACCGCAGCAGCGCTGAAAGACGCCATCGCCAGCAATCAGGCCGTCCTCAGCCTCGCGCACAACATGGCGCAGGAAAATGGCATGACCGCAGCGATGATCGACGTGATCACCGAATACGTGAAGAACAAGACGATCAAGCCGGAGCAAGCCGCCACACGCCTCGCCGAGGCCGTCGAGAGCGCGCGTTGACGATCGCCGTCTCGACGAGCGTTCGCCGGCCGGCGGGTTCTGACATGATCCGTCGGCTGCCCGAACTTCTGGCGATCTGGGTGCCGCTGCTGCTCTCAGCGGCGCACCTCATTGCGTTTACGTTGTGGACGATCTGGATCTCGTTCACGCCGTCCACGCTGGTGCCGGTTACGGGCTGGGTGGGCTTGCGCAACTATTCCGCGGTCGCGGCCTCGCGCAACTGGCAGATCGCCCTCGACAATCTGCTGCTGTTCGGCAGCGCCTTCGTGCTCCTCAGTCTGGCAACCGGCCTGATCCTGGCGATCCTGCTCGACCAGCGCATTCGCGGCGAGAACGTGCTCCGCTCCATCTTCCTCTATCCCCTGGCGGTGTCGTTCGTGGTCACCGGCACGGTCTGGAGCTGGCTGCTCAATCCCGGCCTTGGGATCCAGAAGCTGGTCCACGACCTCGGCTGGACCTCCTTCCGGTTCGACTGGCTGATCGATCGCGACATGGCGATCTGGACCATTGTCATCGCTGCGATCTGGCAATCCTCCGGCTTTGCCATGGCGCTCTTCCTCGCCGGCCTGCGCTCCGTCGATGCCGACCTGATCAAGGCCGCGCAAATCGACGGCGCCGGAGCTATCAGGATGTACCGGCGCGTCATCCTGCCGACGCTGTGGCCGATCACCATCACCGTCATCGTCATCCAGCTGCAGTTCGCGATCTCGACCTTCGACCTCGTCCGCGCGCTCACCAATGGTGGGCCGGGCATAGCGACGCAGCTGCCGGCCCTCGTCGTCTATGACCTGATGTTCCAGCGCAGCCTGCTCGGACGGGGAGCGGCGGCGGCGGTGCTCATGCTACTCATTCTTCTCGCGGTCTTGCTGCCCTATGCAGCGTGGCGTTATGTCCAGCGGCGGCGGGCGATCCATGCGTAGCTTCGCGCCAAGCCGGATCCTGATCTATCTCGTCGTCTCGCTGATCGCCGCAGCATGGCTCGCGCCATTGGCTGTTGTCGTGCTGAATTCGCTCCGCACCAACGAGGAGATCGCGCAGGGCTCGATGATCGGCTGGCCGCAACATTTGGCCTGGAGCAATTATGCCGCCGCCTGGAGCGGCTTCTGCGTCGCCGAGACCTGCGCCGGCATCCGGCCGTACATGCTGAACTCCGCGCTCGTGACCATTCCCGCGACGATCTTCTCCACCCTGCTTGGCGCGGTCGCCGGTTACGCGGTGTCGCTCTGGCGCTTTCGCGGCGACAGCTGGATCTACGGCATCGTCACGCTCGGCATCTTCCTTCCGCAGCAGATGCGCCTTCTGCCCTGGACCATCGTGCTGCGCGATACCGGCCTGATGAACACGCTGACCGGTTTGGTTGTGATCCACACGATCCAGGGCCTCTCCTTCACCACCCTGTTCTGCCGAAATTACTACGTTGCCATCCCGCAGGAGTTGATCAGGGCCGCGCGCATCGACGGCGCCGGGTTCTTTCGCATTTTCTGGCGCATCATCCTGCCGCTCTCGCCGCCGATCCTGGTCGTCACCGTGATCTGGCAGTTCACGCATATCTGGAACGAGTTTCTCTACGGCGTGACATTCACGACCGGTCAGCAGCAGCCGGTCACCGCCGCGCTGATCGCGCTCTCCGCCGCGGTCGCCGACATCCCGCAGCATGGCGTGCAAAGCGCCGCGGTGATGATCGCCGCCCTGCCGACGCTTCTGATCTATCTGATCGGCGGGAAGTACTTCGTGCGCGGCCTCACCGCCGGAGCCGTGAAATGATGGAGTGGTTATGGCCGCGTTGAGCATTCGCGCCCTGTCGAAGCGCTACGCCAATCTGGAGGTCTTGAAGGGGATCGATCTCGACATCGAGAGCGGTGAGTTCACCGTGCTGGTCGGGCCGTCCGGCTGCGGCAAGTCCACGCTGCTCAACATCGTCGCCGGTCTTGACCGCGCCAGCACAGGCACCGTGGAAATCGGCGGACGCGTCGTCAACGACGTCCCGCCGAAAGACCGCGACATCGCCATGGTGTTCCAGTCCTACGCACTCTACCCATCGATGACGGTGCGCCAGAACATCACCTTCGGCATGGAATGCCGTCATGTGCCGAAGGCCGAGCAGGAGAAGGCGGTCGCGAACGTCGCAAAACTGCTCCAGATCGAGCCGCTGCTCGGCCGCAAGCCGTCGCAGCTCTCCGGCGGCCAGCGCCAGCGCGTGGCGATGGGCCGGGCGCTGGTGCGCGATCCCCTGCTCTTCCTGTTCGACGAGCCGCTCTCCAATCTCGACGCCAAGCTGCGGGTCGAAATGCGGATGGAGATCAAGCGCCTGCATCAGCGCATCGGCGCCACCATCATCTACGTCACCCACGACCAGATCGAGGCCATGACCATGGCGACCCGCATCGCGGTGATGCACCGCGGCGTGGTGCAGCAGTTCGCCGACCCCGATACGGTGTACCGCTATCCCGCAAATCTGTTCGTCGCCCGCTTCATGGGCTCGCCGCCCATGAACACGATGCCGGCACGGCTCGAGGCAGATAGCAGTGGACTGGTGGCTGTGATCGGCGCCGGTCGACCGGACGAGGTGCGTCTGCCTCTGCAGGGCTACGATTCCGCCGCATCCTATGTCGGCCGCGAGGTGGTGCTTGGAATCAGGCCGGAATGCATCGCCGAAGGCGACCGCGCGTTCTCTGGCGCAACCGGCGCGCCGGTTGTCGTCACCGCGCCGGTCGAGATGGTCGAGCCTACCGGGGCCGAGACCATCGTCCTGCTGCGCCTCGGCGGCGAGCCCGCACAAGCGCGTATCTCGCCGGACGTCCGGCCCGCGCCGGGCGAATTGGCGCCCTTCGCGCTCGACACCCGCCGCATCTGCCTGTTCGACCCCGAGACGGAGCGACTGATCGCATGACAAAGACGAGCTATCCCAGCCTCGCCGACCGCGTGGTGCTGATTACCGGCGGCGCCAGCGGCATCGGTGCCGCCTTCGTGCGCGCCTTTGCCGGTCAAGGCGCCCGCGTCGCGTTCCTCGATATCGACGAAGCGGCCGGCGCGGCGCTGGTGGCGGAGGTGTCGGCCGCGTCCGGCACGGCACCGTTGTTCGTGCCTTGCGACCTCCTCGACATCGATGCCTTGCGCGCCGCCATGGCCGAGGTCCGCCGAAAGCTCGGGGACGCCGCGGTGCTCGTCAACAACGCCGCCAACGACCAGCGCCAGGTGCTCGCGGAGCTGACACCCGCCGAATTCGACTGGACGATTGGCGTCAACCTCAAGCACGTCTTCTTTGCCGCGCAAGCCGTGGTGCCGCAGATGCAGGCGCGCGGCGGCGGCTCGATCATCAACATGTCGTCGATCGCCTGGATGCGCGGGGCGCCGGCGTTGCCGGTCTATGCCGCCGCGAAGGCCGCCATCGTCGGCTTCACCAACTCGCTGGCGCGGGCAGTCGGCCCCGACCGCATCCGCGTCAACGCGATCGCGCCGGGCATGGTGATCACCGAACGCCAGCGCCGGTTGTGGTATCCGGACGAGCGGGTCATCGCCGAGTTTCGTACCCGCCAGGCCATTCCTGATGCGGTGACGCCTGAGGACATCGCGCGGATGGCGCTGTTTCTCGCATCCGACGAGAGCCAGGGTATCACCAGCCAGTGTTTTCGGGTTGATGGCGGCTTGGCCTAGGACCGTAGTGCCGTAGGGTGGGCAAAGGGCGCACAGCGCCGTGCCCACCGTCTCTCAATGATTACGAAAGAACGTGGGCACGCTATCGCTTTGCCCACCCTACAAGACCGTCTCTTACCGCCGCGCCTTTCGCATCGTCGCGAGGACCACATCGGCGGCGAGCACGCTCGGCGATTTGTTGCCGGTCGACATGATCTGATCGAGCCGGGCAAAGGCTTCGACCTGCCGCCTGCGCAGCGGCGTGTCGGTCAGCACCTCGGACAGCGCCAGCGCAAGCTTCTCCGGCGTGCAGTCCTCCTGCAAATACTCCGGAATGACATCCTCGCCGATCACGAGATTGGCGAGGATCACCGAGGAGACGCGGATCGCACGGCGCAGGATGAAGGCCTCGATCGCACCGACGCGATAGGCCGTCACCATCGGAATGCCTGACAGCGCGAGCTCGAGCGTCACCGTGCCTGATTTCGCCAGCGCGGCGTGCGCGATACGGAAGGCGGCGCGCTTCTCGGCCTCGCCGACCACGATCTGCGGCTTGACCGGCCAGCTCGCAGTGCCTTCGCGCACGGTGGCTTCGAGATGCGGCATGGTCGGCAGCATCAGCTCGAAGGCGCGGCCTTGCCCCTGCAACCGGCCGAGCGCCGCGCCGAAGACTTCGAGATGATGCCGGATCTCGCTGCGGCGGCTGCCGGGCAACACCAGCAGCACCGGCGGCTCGGTGTTGCGGCGCTTCTGCTCCTCCACATTCGGCCGCAGCGAGGACAATTGCTCGATCAGGGGATGGCCGACATAGCTGCAGGGCGGCCCGCCGAGCTTGCGGTATTCCTCCGGCTCGAACGGCAGCAGGCCGAGCACGTGATCGACATAGCCGAGCATGGTCCGCGCCCGTCCCGGCCGCCAGGCCCAGAGCTGCGGCGAGACGTAGTCGATGACCGGAATCGCGGAATTCTTCGCGCGCACGCGGCGGGCGACGCGATGGGTAAAGTCGGGACTGTCGATGATGACGAGCGTATCAGGCGCGGACTCGATCACGGCATCGACGGTCTGGCGGATCAGCCGCAGGATTTTTGGCAATTGCTGCACCACTGCGGCAAAGCCGACGATCGACAACTCCTCGATCGGAAACAGCGTCTCCAGTCCTTCGCGCGCCATGGTGCGGCCGCCGACGCCCTCGAACTGCACGCCGTCACCGAGGCGCTGGCGCAATACCTTCATCAACGCGCTGCCGAGCCGATCGCCGGATTCCTCCGTCGCGATCAGAAAAATCTTTCGCTTGGGATCGCGGGTCTGCATCATTTGGGCAGGCCGATGACGAAGAGATATTTGGCATCGGCAAGCGCGATCATCGCCTGCGGCTCGGCAGCAATCGTGTTGCCGGCGATGACGGCGATGCCGGCAAGGCCGGCCTTGGCGACACCCTCGATGGTGCGCGGGCCGATCGTCGGCAGGTCGAAGCGCAGATCCTGACCGCTCTTCGGCGCCTTCACCAGCACGCCGCGGCCGGTGGCGGCGCGGATGCGGCCCTCTTCGCGCAGGCGCGCGACGCGCGCGAGCAGCGCGTCGGTGCCTTCGATGTCCTCGATCGCCACCACATGGCCGTCGATCACGACGGCAGCCTGACCGATGTCGAACGGGCCGAGCGCCGTCAGCACCGCGCGCCCGCGCTCGATGTCGGACTTGGCATTGTCATTCGGCCAGGCACGACTGATGCAGCCCTCGGGCATCAAGAGGTCGGGCGCCACATCCTTGATGCCGACCATGCGAAAGCCGTCCTGCTCGAGGATACGGCCGACACCCGAGAGAAGATGATCGTCGCCGCCGCGAAAGGCACGGATGACGTTGCCGAGCAGGCGGAGCGTCTTGATGTCGAACCGGATCTCGGACAGCGAAGGCCGCACCAGGGTGCCGATGAAGATCAGGTCGCGGCAGCCCTCCTCGCGGAACAGCCGCATCGCGCGGCCGAGCTGGCCGACCGAGATCCAGCGGTGGCGGAATTTCTCCACCCGCGCCGGATCGCAGGCGCCGCGCAACGGAAACAGCACCGGCGTGACGCCGCGCGCAGCGAGCGACTCGGCCACAGCGAACGGCATCGCGCCGCCGCCGGCGACCACGCCGACCGGCGATGAAATCTCTGGAGCCGCCGATGTCATGTCCGCGGCCATCCCGGCATCACTTCTCGATGGCAGGCAGACAGAGCGGGCGCTTGCCCTTGCCGATGAAGTCGAGGATTTCGGCGATGGCCGGATCTTCTCCCGTGAGCGGCCGCACCGCCTCGAGCCGCTCGGCGAACGTGCCCGGGCCGTGGAAGAGCTTCTGGTAGAAGCCGCGCACCGTCGCAAGCCGCTGCTTGGTGAACTTGCGCCGCTTCATGCCGATGATGTTGAGGCCCTCGAGTGCCGCATACTGGCCGTTGACCAGCCCGAACGGAATGATGTCGTCGCGCACGCCGCAAACGCCGCCCACCATGACCTGCGGCCCGATGCGGGTAAACTGGTGCACTGCGGACAAGCCGCCGATGAAGACGAAGTCGCCGATCTCGCAGTGACCGCCGAGCGTTGCCGACGTCGCGAAGATCACGTCGTTGCCGACATGGCAGTCATGACCGACGTGGCTGCAGTTCATGAAGTAGCCGCGGTCACCGACCGTGGTGATGCCGCCGCCGGCGACCGTGCCGGCATTCATGGTCACGGATTCGCGGATGGTGCAGCCTGAGCCGATCTTGAGCTTCGTCAGCTCGCCCCGATAGCTGAGCGACTGCGGCGGCGTGCCCAGCGAGGCAAAGGGATAGATGGTGCAATTATCGCCAATGGTGGTCTGCGCCGTGATGTGCACATGCCCGATCAGCTTGCAGTTAGCGCCGATAACGACATTCGGGCCGATGATGCAGAAGGGCCCGATCTCGGTGCCCTCGCCGATCACGGCGCCGTCCGCGATCCGTGCGGTGGGATCAATCTTGCTCATCAAGCAATCTAACTCGTCAAGAAGGTCTGATTATGTGTTGAAGTCGCTGGGTTTTCCGGTGGTTAGCGCGACTATGCCCGATCTGTCCAGTGACGTATCATCTCGGCGTGTTTCAAGTGCCGGATGAAGCGGCCCTCCCCGCCTTTCAACGTGCTCATGTGGAGCTTGAACTTATCATGGTCAGGGCCCTGGCACTTCTGCTCGCGCAGCTCGCGGCTGCGCCGATCGTCTCCGAAACGGTCGAGATCGGCGAGCGCGACCGCGTCGATCTCGGGACATTCGAGTGCCGCGACATCACCCGGAGCACTGTGCTCCAGCGGGTCTGCTACGATCGCACGCGTCAGGACCTCGTCGTCGCAGCGAACGGTGCCTACGACCGCTATTGCGGCGTCACGGCCGAGACGGTCGACCGCCTCCTGGGCGCATCCTCCATGGGCCAGTTCTTCAACCAAAATATCAGGCGCGAGACTGCGGGCAGCCGCTACGACTGCCGCGCCTGAATCCATTCGCGCTAGCTGCTCCCTCAATCCGTCAGCATGGCGCCGACGTCGGCCTCCGCAACCACCTGGCCGTTGACCTTGGCGTCGCCGTGAAACCACCACATGGACTTGCGGCGGCCGAGAGAGCGCATGTGATACTCGATGGTATCGCCGGGCAGCACGGGCTTGCGGAACTTGCACTTGTCGATCGTGAGGAAATACACCGCACGCGGCTTCTCGGTGCCCTCGACCGATTTGATGCCGATCACGCCCGCCGTCTGCGCCATCGCCTCGATCATCATGACGCCGGGATAGACCGGACGCTCGGGGAAATGCCCCTGGAAGGCGGGCTCGTTGAAGGTGACGTTCTTGATGCCGATGCCGCTGTAGTCAGCGCGGATATTGATCACGCGATCGATCAGCAGCATCGGAAAACGGTGCGGCAGCGTCTGGAGGATCGCGTTTATATCCACCAGCTCGAACTTGATAGGCGATTCCTCCGTCATTCCCGTCCCTCGTCCTTCGGATCGGCCTTGCTGTCGCGTACCAGGCGCTCCACCGCGATGATCTCCTTGAACCATTGTTTGGTCGGCTTGGCGAAATGCCCGCCCCAGCGGCCGCCTGGCGGAATGTCGTCCTTGACCGCGCTCATCGCGGTCACCTGGGCTCCATCGCCGATCTTGAGGTGATTGTTGATGCCCACCTTCGCTCCGAGCGCCACGTTGTCGCCGATGGTCAGGCTGCCGGCGAGGCCGATCTGGGCCGCCAGCAGGCAGTGCCGGCCGATCGTGACATTGTGGCCGATCTGGACCTGATTGTCGATTTTGGTCCCTTCGCCGATGACCGTATCCCGCAACGACCCGCGGTCGATCGTGGTATTGGCGCCGACCTCCACGTCGTTCTGGATCAGCACGCGCCCGGTCTGGGGCACTTTCAGATGGCCCTCGGGGCCGAAGAAGATGAAACCGTAGCCATCCTGGCCGATCGAGCAGCCCGGATGGATCAAGACGTTGTTGCCGATCAGGGCGCACTGGATCGCGGTGCGGGCGCCGACATTGCAGTCCCGGCCGATCTTGACGCCAGGGCCGATCACCGCGCCAACACCGACCACCGTGCCGCTGCCGATCTCGACATCCGCACCGATCACCGCCAGCGGCTCGACGATCACGCCGTCCTCGAGCCGGGCGGTGGGATCGATGATGGCCGACGGGGCGATGCCGTCATTGCCGGTCCAGGATTGCGGCCTCAGCGCGTCGCCGTGCCATTCCCGGGCAATCCCGACGAAGGCGCGGAACGGCTGCTTCGCCCGCAGCACGGCCACATGTGCGGGCACCTCGGCCTCGAAGCGCGGACTGACCAGGCATGCACCTGCCTTGGTTGCATTGAGCTGATCCGCATATTTGAGGTTGTCGAAGAACGTCAGATGCATCGGGCCGGCTTCGTCCAGCGAAGCCAGGCCGGTGATGACGTGGCCGCCCCTCGTGGGGTCGACCAATTGCGCCTTGGTCAGCGTGGCAATATCGGCCAGCGCTGTCGCGGGCGGCTTTGTGAAAAAGGTCGGCTGAGCCATTCCACCCCGTCGCGGTCCGGCTTCGGCATGAAGCGGCCCGGCCGCATCATGCCTCAACTCATGGATTGAGCACGATCTTTTTGAAAGACCGCCCCCGAGGGAAACCCAAGGGGCCGGATCATGCCCTGCTGATCGAACTAGAACGTGGTGCCGCCGCCGAACCGGAACTCCTGGGTACGGTCATACTTGCCCTTGCTGAGCGGCACGGCGTAGTCGAAGCGCAGCGGACCGAACGGCGACTGCCAGATCAGGCCGACGCCGACCGACGACCGGATCACCTTGCTGTCGTCGTAGATCAGGCCGGTACAGGTTCCCGCGGACACCGGATTGGTGGTCGAGGGGATGCAGCCCGCCACATTGACCTCGTTGGTCGCGGTCCAGCTCGTCGGTCCCTTATAATCATAGAGACCGCCAGCGTCGGCATAGACTGCACCTTTCAGACCCACTTCCTTCGGCAGGAACCAGAACGGCATCTGCAATTCGAACGAAGCGCCCCAGTACTTGGTGCCGCCGAGTGCGTCCTGCGTGCCAAAGGGATTCAAATCGCGAGGACCGATGCCGTTCGGAGCAAAGCCGCGGACGAGGTTCGGGCCCATCTGGAAATGATCGAGCATACGCAGATCGCTGCCCATCTTGGTCAGGATACCGCCCTGGAGGTGGACAAGGCCCACAATGTCCGAGACCAACGGGGTGTAATACTTACCGTCCGCCGCGGACTTGAGGTAGGAGACGTCGCCACCGACGCCGGCGAAGTCCTGGCGGAAGTCGATGAGCAGACCGTCGGTGGGGTTCTTGTTGTTGTCCAGCGTGTTGTAGGTCAGCGTGTAGCCGAGCGCCGAGGTCAGGGTCTTGCCATTGGCAAGCTCCTTGCGCACTGGCAGCGAGGCTTCGCCGTCGCTGTAGCAGCCGAGGCCATTGGTCGAGGCCAGGCTGATACCGTTAGCATTGGCAAAGGCTGGGCTCGGATTGAACAATGGATTCACGCTGCCATCGGGCAGAAACTGCACGTTGTTACAGTTCGCCAGGTAGCTCGGCAGCGTGATTTCCTGCCGGTAGATCGAGTAGCGCAGCTGGAGCGCCAGATCTTCACGCAAGGAGAAGCCGAGACGGGGCGAGAAGCCGAGCGTCTTGGTGCCGTAGGAGATGTAGCTGTTGGACTTCTGCTCACGCTGATAGAGGTCGAGGCCGAGCGCGACGCGATAGTCGAGCAGATACGGCTCGACGAACGACAGCGAATAGCCGCGCGCGTATTGGCCGTAGGTCACCGACGCCTTGGCGAACAGGCCGCGGCCGAGCAGGTTGCGCTCGGAGACCGAAACTTCGGCCAGCGCGCCGTCGGTCGTGGAGTAACCGCCCGAGATCGAGAAGTCGCCGGTCGATTTCTCTTCCATGTCGACGATCAGGATGACGCGGTCGCTCGACGAGCCGGGCTCCGTCGTGATCTTGACGCTCTTGAAATAGTCGAGGTTCTTCAAGCGCCGCTCGGCCCGGTCGACCAGCGCGCGATTGTAGGCATCGCCCTCGGAGATGTCGAACTCGCGGCGGATGACGTAGTCACGCGTGCGGGAGTTGCCGCGCAAATTGATGCGCTCGATATAGGTGCGCGGGCCCTCGTCGATGTTGAACACGACGGACACCGTGTGCGCCTCGAAATTGCGGTCGCCGCCGGGACGAACCACGGCAAAGGCATAGCCGCGGCGCGAGGCTTCGATCTGCATCTCTTCGACCGACTTCTCGACCGATTCGACGTTGTAGAGCGAGCCGACGCCGACGCGGGAATAGGCCCGCATCGAAGACGGATCGAAGTTCGGAATGCTGGAGCGGAAGTCGACCGCGCCGACGCGATACTGCGCGCCTTCCTCGATCTTGAAGGTGACGTTGAAGCCCTTCTTCTCCGGATCGTATTCGGTGAGCGCGGCGACGACCTGGACGTCGGCAAAACCGTTCTTGAGATAGAAGCGGCGGATCAGGTCGCGGTCGGCCTCGACACGATCGGGATCGTAGATGTCGCCGCTGGCAAGGAAGCTGAGAAGATTCGATTCGCGCGTCTTGATGACGTCCCGCAGGCGGTAGGACGAGAACGCGACGTTGCCGACGAACTCGATCGACTTCACGCCGGTCTTGGCGCCTTCGACGATCGTGAAGATGAGATCGACGCGGTTGTTCGGCTGCTCGATCACTTCAGGCGTGACGCGCACGTCGTAGCGGCCGGAACGGCGATAGATTTCAGCGATTCGCAGCGTGTCGGACTGCACCATGGCGCGGGAGAAGGTTCCGCGCGCCTTGGACTGGACCTCGGCACTGAGCTGCTCGTCCTTGATCTTCTTGTTGCCCTCGAAGGCGATGCGCCCGATCACCGGGTTTTCCACAACGGAAACGACGATCTGGCCGCCGGGGCCGCGATTGATCCTGACGTCCTGGAACAGGCCGGTCTCGATCAGCGCCTTGAGGCCATCATCGATGGCGCCTTGATCCAGGCGACCGCCCGGACCGGGCTTGAAATAGGAGCGGATCGTCTCCACCTCGACGCGGCGATTTCCTTCGACGGAAATCGACTGGACGGTCTGAGCGAGCGCAGACGAAGACACGAAAACAGCCCCGACCGGGGCAACCACCGGCGCGCCGAACATGATCAGGGTTGCGAGCAAGCCCCCCCGGAGTCGCAGTCCAAACTTCATGCGCAACGCGCCCTTATCATTCCGTGCCAGACCCACCCCAACGCCGGTCTGGAGATTCCCCAAGTTCAGGCCGCTTGTAGCCAATTTCGTCGACGCCGCAAACGGCCGAAAGCGCCGTGATTTCAATTTCATTCCAGGACGTTGCTCAACAGCAACGCCACAAAAAAGCCCCTATCAGGAAGCTGCCATCCGCAGGATGTCGTTGTAGGTGGCAAACACCATCAACATCAGCACCAAACCCAGCCCGATTCGGAACCCCATCTCCTGAGTTCGCTCGGACAAGGGCCGGCCGCGAACCACTTCGGCCGCATAGAACATAAGGTGACCGCCATCGAGCAGCGGAATCGGGAACAGGTTCAACAGGCCGATCGACACCGACAGCACGGCGCAGAGATTGATCACAAACTGGAACCCGGCACTGGCCGCCTGCCCCGACATCTTCGCGATGCCGAGGACGCCACTGACCTCGTTCGGGTTACCGTGTCCGACAAACAGCGAGCCCAGGAACTTGAAGGTGCTGGTGATGATGAACCAGACCTGCTCCACGCCGATCTTGAACGCCTCACCCACACCGACCGGAGCGGTCGAAGCCTCGCCGGCTTGGCTCTTGTGCTCGACGCCGAGCACGCCGACGCGGTGGCTGTTGCCGAACGGGTCCTTGCGCTCGAGCAGCGCCGGGGTCGCAGACAGCGCCACGATGGCCCCGTCGCGCTTCACCTGGAACGCAAGCGTCGAACCAGCGTTCATCGCAACGATTCGCTGCATGTCGGCAAAGCTCTCGATCGGCTTGCCGTCGATCTGAACCACGACGTCACCGATCTTGAAACCGGCCGCAGCCGCCGCGCCATCGGCGACGACGCCGTCGACGCGGGCGATCGTGCTCGGCTTGCCGTAGTACAGCGCCATGCCGGCGAAGATCAGCGCGCCCAGGATGAAATTGGCGATCGGACCGGCCGCAACGATGGCCGCGCGCGGGCCGACCTTCTTATGGTGGAAGCTGCCGGCGCGCTCCTCGGGCGTCATCGCCGCAAGTGTATCGGCCGACGGGGTCGAGGCCTCGCTCTCGTCGCCGAAGAACTTGACGTAGCCGCCAAGCGGGATCGCCGAGATCTTCCAGCGGGTGCCGTGACGGTCGTTGAAACCGATCAGCTCGGGTCCGAAACCGAGCGAAAAGGTCAACACCCGAACGCCGGCCCAGCGCGCGACCAGGAAATGGCCGAGTTCGTGGAAGAACACGACGATGGTCAGGACGAACAGGAAGGGAACCGCGTAGCCGAGGAGCCCATGGCTCAATGCATTGAAACTATGGACAAAAAAGTCGATCATCGATTTCCCTCATCCAGCGCCGCAAGGCCCTGGCCCCGAACCAACTAGGATGCCTTTAAGGCAATTTGAGGCAATAGGGCGGCAGCTCTATTTCGAGCAACATGGTCAACAGAGATTGCATCGTCGGCGGACGTCAGGGGCGCTTGGTTCCCGCCGCGGATCCAGTCATCAAGGGTCGCCTCGACCAACCGGGCAATCGCGCCGAAGCGGATCTTGCCGGCGATGAAGGCGGCGACGGCGACCTCGTTGGCGGCGTTGTAGACCGTGGTGGCCCCCTTCCCGGTCCGCAGCGAATCGTAGGCCAGCCGTAGTCCCGGGAACCGCTCGAAGTCCGGTGTCTCGAAGGTGAGCTGGCCGATCTTGGCGAGGTCCAGCTTGGCAGCGGGCCCCTTGATGCGGTCGGGCCAGCCGAGGCAGTGCGCGATCGGCGTGCGCATGTCGGGCGAGCCGAGCTGCGCCATGACCGAACGGTCGGAGAACTCGACCATGCCGTGGATGATCGACTGCGGATGCACCAGCACGTCGATCTCATCCGGCGTCAGCGCGAACAGATAGGACGCCTCGATCACCTCGAGCCCCTTGTTCATCATCGAGGCGGAATCGATCGTGATCTTCTGGCCCATGCTCCAGTTCGGATGCTTGAGCGCCTGCTCGAGCGTCGCCTGCTCGATGTCGGCGGGCTTCCAGGTCCGGAACGGGCCGCCCGATGCGGTGATGATGACGCGGACCAGCTCGTCGCGATTGCCCGACGCCAGCGCCTGGAACAGCGCGTTATGCTCGGAATCGGCCGGCAGGATGCAGGCGCCTGCTTTCGTCGCTCGCTGCATGAAGAAATCGCCGGCGCAGACGAGGCATTCCTTGTTGGCGAGCGCGACATGCGCGCCGCGATCGACCGCGGCGAGAGCCGGCTTCAGCCCGGCGGCGCCGCTGACGGCTGCCATCACCCAATCGGCGGGACGCGCGCCAGCCTCGATCACCGCGCTTTCACCGGCGCCGCATTCGGTGCTCGTTCCCGCCAGGAGAGCCTTGAGCTCGCCGAGCTTCGAGCTGTCCGCGATCGCCACGAAGCGCGCGTTGAATTCCTTCGCGAGCTTGGCCAGCGCTTCGACATTGCCGTTCGCCGTCAAGGCCTCGACGCGGTAGCGCTCAGGAGAGGCGCGCAGCAGATCCATCGTGCTGTCGCCGATCGAGCCGGTGGCACCGAGGACTGTGACGCTGCGAATGTCGGACGCAGCAAGCCTGTTATTACGCAAGGGAACGGCGCTCATATCCTCACCAAACCATAAGACCGCTTCCGGTGCTATGCACACCGTGACGGAGAAAGCCGATAAACCAGGCCGCCAGGATGGCGGCAACAAAGCCGTCCAGGCGGTCCAAAAGCCCGCCATGGCCGGGAATTAAGTGACTGGAATCCTTGACTCCGAACCGCCGCTTCACCGCGGATTCGAACAGATCGCCCAGCTGCGACACCACCGAGAGCACGGCGCTGACCAGCAGCAGCGGGACCGCCTTCCCGACACCGCAAGCCGCAAAGCCGGCAGCGACCGCAAGGCTCGCGGCAAAGCCGCCGAGAGCTCCGGCCCAGGTCTTCTTCGGGCTCACCCGCGGCCACAGCTTCGGTCCGCCAATGCCGCGGCCGGCGAAATAGCCGCCGATATCGGTCGCCCACACCACCAGCAGTACGAACATCAGCGCGGAGAAGCCGTTGACGAGATCCTTCCGCACCAGGATCGAGGCCAGCAGCGCCGCCGACGCATAGGCAAACCCGGTGGCTGCCCATAAGAACTTGCCGCGCGCGATCAGCGTCACGATCGCACCGCCGATGAGGCCAGTGACGACGGAGGTCTTGAGCGCGCCAAAAGCGACGGCGGCTCCCATCATGGCGATCACGACCGTCCCTGCCCCGGTCAGCGCAGCCGATCCCGCCCCCACCACCATCAGCCATTCCGCGAACAGCCCGATCGAGACCAGGGTGACGAGAAGCGCCCACAGCCAGCCGCCGGCATAAGCGATGGCAATGGTCAGCGGCGCCAGCACCAAGGCTGCGAGGACCCGCATCACCAGATTGCTCGGGGCAGGCTTTGCGCCCGCCGGTGCGGTGTCGGATTCGCTCACGAGGCGGTTTTCGCGACCAGGCCGCCGAAACGGCGCTCGCGCCTGGCAAATTCGGCGATCGCGCCCTCCAGCGCCGCCTTGTCGAAATCGGGCCAGTGGATCGGCACGAAGACGAGCTCGCTATAGGCGGCCTGCCACATCAGGAAATTCGAGAGCCGCTGCTCGCCGCTGGTGCGGATGATGAGATCGGGATCGGGGATGTCGGGCGCATCGAGATGCGCGCCGAGCGTCTCGGCGTCGATCGTGGCAGGATCGCGCTTGCCGTCGGCAACCTCGCGCGCCAGCTTCTGCGCCGCCTTCGCGATCTCCTGCCGCGAGCCGTAGTTGAAGGCGACGACGAGCGTGAGGCGGGTGTTGTCGCGCGTCAGCTCCTCGGCCTCGTTCAGGAGCGCGCAGATATCGCTTTCGAGCCCGTCCCGCTCGCCGATGATGCGAACCTTGACGCCGTCGCGATGCAGGCTCGCCAGATCGTTGCGGATGAAGCGGCGGAGCAGACCGAAGAGATCGCCGATCTCGCTCGCCGGACGCGACCAATTCTCCGATGAGAAGGAGAAGATGGTGAGATAGCGGATGCCGAGCTCGTGCGAGGCGCGCACCACGCGGCGCAGGGCCTCGACGCCGCGGCGATGCCCCTCCGCACGCGGCAAGCCGCGCGCGGCCGCCCAACGCCCGTTGCCATCCATGATGATGGCGACATGCGCGGGCGCCTCGGACCGGTCGGGTCCTT
This sequence comes from Bradyrhizobium sp. CB1717, assembly GCF_029714325.1. NCBI lineage: Bacteria > Pseudomonadati > Pseudomonadota > Alphaproteobacteria > Hyphomicrobiales > Nitrobacteraceae > Bradyrhizobium > Bradyrhizobium sp. CB1717. Next base: position 4,691,523 of record NZ_CP121666.1, on the reverse strand, counting down.
CCGTAGCGGGCGCGGCGGCGTTGGACATGGAGGCAGCCTTAAACAGTCAGGATTTCTTTTTCCTTGGCGGCCAGCAGCTGGTCGATTTCGGCGATGGTGCCGTCGGTCGCCTTCTGCACCTCGTCGGCGTGACGCTTCTGGTCGTCTTCCGACATCTCGTGATTCTTCTCGAGCTTCTTGAGCACGTCGAGACCGTCGCGGCGGACGTGGCGCGCGGCGACCTTGGCGGCTTCCGCGTATTTGTGCGCGACCTTCACCAACTCCTTGCGCCGCTCCTCGTTGAGCTCGGGAATGCGCAGGCGCAGCACCTGGCCTTCGGTCGCGGGCGACAGGCCGAGATTGGAGTCGACGATCGCCTTCTCCACCGCCTTGACCATCGACTTGTCCCAGACCTGCACCGAGATCAGGCGCGGCTCGGGCACGCTGACGGTGGCGAGCTGATTGAGCGGCATATGGCTGCCATAAGCATCGACCTGCACGGGATCGAGCATCGAGGCCGAGGCGCGGCCGGTGCGCAGGCCGCCAAGCTCGTGCTTGAGCGAGGCGACGGCGCCCTGCATGCGGCGCTTCACTTCGTTGAGATCGAAATTACCCGTGGCCATCACGTTTCTCCTTCAAAATCCCGGCGACCTCACCGCGCCCTTCCCTTGAGGGCGCGGCAGATGAGCCGTCAGCCGGCGACGATGGTTCCGTGGCCGACGCCACGCAGAATCGCACCGATCGAGCCCGGCTCCGCGATCGAGAATACGATGATAGGCAGCGACGTCTCGCGGGCAAGCGCGAAGGCGGTCGCATCCATCACCTTGTAGCCGCCTTCGATCGCCTGCGAATGCGTCAGCCGGTCGAACCGCGTGGCGCTCGGATCCTTCTTCGGGTCGGCCGAGTAGACGCCATCGACATTGGTCGCCTTCAGGACCGCCTCCGCGCCGATTTCGGCCGCACGCAGCACCGCGGTCGTATCGGTGGTGAAGAACGGATTGCCGGTTCCGCCGCCGAGCAGCACGATCCGGCCTTCGGCGAGGTATTTGTGCGCCGCAATGCGGGTGAACAGCTCGGAAATCTCGGGCATGACGAAGGCCGACAGCGTGCGCGCCGGCGTACCCTTGCGCTCGATCGCCGCTTCCAGCGCGAGGCAGTTCATCATGGTGGCGAGCATGCCCATGGTGTCGCCGGTGGTGCGCGACACCCCCCGGGAAGAGACCTCGACGCCGCGGACCATGTTGCCGCCGCCGATCACGACCGCAACCTCGGTGCCGAGCCTGCGGGCGGCGATCAGATCGTCCGCAACCCGGTCGACGGTCGGCTGATCGATGCCAAACCCCTGCTGCCCCGCGAGATATTCGCCGGACAGCTTGATCACGACGCGACGATAGACCGGATCAGTCATGAGCACTTTCCTTGTCCGGGCGCCGCTTCCGGCGGCACGCCGGAAGGAACGTTCCGGCGCTTTACTTCTTGCCGCTGGCCGCCGCGACCTCGGCTGCGAAGTCGCTTTCCTGCTTCTCGATTCCCTCACCGAGAGCATAGCGCACAAAACCGGCGATCTTCACTGCGCCGCCGACCTTGCCCTCGACTTCCTTCACCGCCTGCGCCACCGACTTGCCGGTGTCGTGGATGAAGGCCTGCTCGAGCAGGCAGACTTCCTTGTAGTAGGTCTTCAGGCCGGACTCGACGATCTTCTCGATCACGTTCTCGGGCTTGCCCTGCTGACGGTACTTGTCGGCGAGCACGTCCTTCTCGCGCTTGACCACCGCCGGATCGAGGCCGGACGGATCGAGCGCCAGCGGGTTGGCGGCGGCGATATGCATCGCGATCTGGCGGCCGAGGGCGGCGAGCTCGTCGGCCTTGCCCGGCGATTCCAGCGCAACGATCACGCCCATCTTGCCAGCGCCGTCGATGACGGCACCGTGGACGTAGTGCGACACCACGCCCTGCTTCACCTCGAGGGCGGCAGCGCGGCGCAGCGTCATGTTCTCGCCGATGGTGGCGATCGCATCATTGATGGCGGCTTCGATCGTGACGTCGCCGACCTTGGCGGCCTTGATCTTCTCGACGTCTGCACCGGCGTCGAACGCGACCTGGGCGATCATCTTGACGAGGCCCTGGAACTGGCCGTTGCGCGCGACGAAGTCGGTCTCGGAGTTGACCTCGACCACGACGCCCTTGGTGCCCTTGGTGAGCGCGCCGATCAGGCCCTCGGCCGCGACGCGGCCCGACTTCTTGGCGGCCTTCGACAGGCCCTTCTTGCGCAGCCAGTCCTGCGCCGCTTCCATGTTGCCGTCGTTTTCGGTGAGCGCGGCCTTGCAGTCCATCATGCCCGCGCCGGTCGATTCGCGCAGGTCCTTGACCATCGCAGCTGTGATCGTTGCCATCGTTGAAAATCCTTTGTGCCTGCCGGTTTGCCGCGGCGTGGCATCCGATCGCCCCGCCGCGGTCCATCTCAGGGATTCGCGTCAACTGAAATGGTGGCCGAATCCTATCCGGCCAACCCATCGCTCTTTTTGACTATTCCGCTTCCGCGGTCAGCGCCTTGGCCTTGGCCACCCAGGCATCCGCACGGCTCGGCAGACCGACTTCTTCGCCGATCGTGTGCGCGGTGTCGTGGTCGAGCTCGGCGAGCTGCCAGTAGTGGAAGATGCCGAGGTCGTTGAACTTCTTCTCGATCGCGCCCGACACGCCCGGGAGCTTCTTGAGATCGTCGGCGGTGCCGCGCGGACCTGCGAGGCCCTGGAAGCCGCTCGAGGACGCCGCCGGCAGCTCTTCGGCAACCGGACGAACCGAGGCGCCGATATCGATGCCCGAATCGCCCTGGGCACGCGAGATGCCGTCGATCGCCGCACGGGCGATCAGGTCGCAATACAGCGCGATGGCGCGGCCGGCGTCGTCATTGCCGGGGACCACGTAGGTGATGCCCTTCGGGTCCGAATTGGTGTCGACGATCGCGGCGACCGGAATGTTGAGGCGCTGGGCCTCCTGGATCGCGATGTCTTCCTTGTTGGTGTCGATCACGAAGATCAGGTCGGGCAGACCGCCCATGTCCTTGATGCCGCCGAGCGAACGGTCGAGCTTGTCGCGCTCGCGCTGAAGCGTCAGGCGCTCCTTCTTCGTGTAGGAATTGGCTTCGCCGCCCGAGAGCACGTCGTCGAGGTGACGCAGGCGCTTGATCGAGGCCGAGATCGTCTTCCAGTTGGTCAGCGTACCGCCGAGCCAGCGCGAATTGACGAAGTACTGCGCGCAGCGCTTGGCAGCATCGGCAACGCCGTCCTGCGCCTGGCGCTTGGTGCCGACGAACAGGATGCGGCCGCCCTTGGCAACCGTGTCGCTGACGGCCTGAAGGGCCGTGTGCAGCATCGGCACGGTCTGCGCGAGGTCGACGATGTGGATGTTGTTGCGAGCACCGAAAATGAACGGAGCCATTTTCGGATTCCAGCGGTGAGACTGGTGACCAAAGTGCACGCCAGCTTCGAGCAGCTGACGCATAGTGAAATCGGGCAGTGCCATCGTTCTAATTCTCCGGTTGGTTCCTCCGGAAACGTGTGAGCAAAACGGAGCGTTCTCGCCCCGGTTGCCACCGGACGGCCTTGTGAGCCATGTTTCCGTGTGAGATGGCGCGCTCTATAGCGCAATTTCGGCCAGAAGCAAGGAAATAAGGGCCTTATCTGGGCGGTTTTCGCCAGCCAAAGGCCCCTGTTCCATCAATACCGCCCTGCCATCTAGCACTTCGGCTGGTTGGGTGGGCACTTCTTTGCGGGCGGCGGGGCCGCCGGGCGTGGCGGAGGCGCCGCCGGACGCGGCGGGGCCACGGCCACCCGTGGTGGCGGCGGTGGTGGAGCCGGCCGGGCAACAGGCGGAGGCGGCGCGGGACGGGCCGCAGCGACCGGCGGCGGAGCGGGTCGCGGCGGCGGGGGTGCGGCCATCCGTGGCGGCGGAGGCGCAGCCACCCGTGGCGGCGGCGCGGATACGCGCGGCGGCGGTGGCGGCGGCGAAGGCCGCGCCACGGCCTGGGGCCGCGGCGGCGGTGCAACGGGTCTCGCCGCCTGCGGCGGAGCGGCTGATGGCCGATTCTGCGGCCTGATCGGCTCATGCGCAGCCGAGGGCGGTGGCGCAACAACCGGCCGTCCGGCCGCGGCCGGAGGCGTGCCGGGCGACTCGCGGGTTGCGGACTTGGCGCGATCCGCAGGGCCCGCCCCCGGCGGGGTCTGTGCCACCGGCGGCTTCGGCGGCTGGCCGGGCGCGGCAGGCGGGTTTGTCGTGGTGGGCGCTGCCGTCGCAGAGCCGGCAGCATTTGGCGCACCGGGATGGGCAGGCAGCGTGGTCGTGCCGGGAGCCGCAGCCGTGGGCGCCCCCGGATGAGCCGGTGTCGTCGCTCCTGGCGCAATTGCGGTCGGCGCGGGCCTGCCGTTCGGCAGCGGGCCAGCCCCCGCCGGCGGCGCAGGCGGACCGCCATGGGCCCCTGGCACCGGCAACGTGTTGGCCGCGGGCAGCCTGGTCTGTGGTGCAGCGTTCGGGGCCGCACCTGGTGCGGCGGCGCCCGGCAGGGCGTTTGGCGCGACGTTCGCCGGCGCCGCCGGCGGCGCCCCGGGCCTCGCCGTTGGCTGGATCGTCGCGCTCTGCGGCAACGGTGCCTTGCCCTGCTGGATCAGGGCGGCGCGCTGCATCACCGCCTGCGGCACGGCCGGCGCCACCGGATTGGCGCGGCCGGCAACCGCCGGCGCCAGATTGGCCGGCCCTGCGCCGGCTCCCGCAGCAGGCGCCGGTGCCGGCGCCTGGTTGATCACGGTGTTGATGACCGTGGTGTTATGGATGTTGTTGAAAATGATGTTGTTCGGCGGCGGCGCGACATAGACCGGCGGCCTCACGAACACCGGGATCGGCACGAACACCGGCTGCGGCAGTACGAACAGGCCGACCACGGGCAGCGGCGGCGGCAGCACGACGAAATCCGGCGGCGGCGGCGGCAGATAGTAGACCGGCGGCGGCGGAGGCGGCGCGAAGCCGAAATCGGGGTCGCTGAAATACAGCACCGGGCGATCGACATAGACCACCTCCTCCGGCGGCGGGGGCGGCACGTCGTAGTCGATCATCGCAAAGCTCGGCGGCGGCTCGACCGGCGCGGTGAGGATCGCAAGGCGGCGACGCGCATCGCCCGCGTGCGGGCCGCGCGGATAGCGGCGCAGATACGACCAATAGGCCTCCGGCGTGTCGGTCCGGTACGTGCGTCGCCAGGTGATCGCCTCGCGGCGCGCCGCAACGATCACCATCACGCGCTTGGACATCGGATCGTTCGGATAGGCCGCAAGAAATTCCTCATAAGACGGCAGCGTGTCGCGCGAGAGCGCGGCGGCATAGGCATCCTGCGCACCGAGATCGCGGATCGGCTTGCTGCGGATCGCAGCAACCTGGTCCGGTGCCGTCTCCGGCGGCGGCGCGTCGGGCCCGCGCTCGAAGAAGGAGAATGGCGCCGATATCTTCTGCTCGTTCCAGGGCACCTGCGCGCCCTTGCTGGCCTCGTTGACGCGCAGGCGGACGCGGTCGAACACATCTGCCAACGACAACCCGCCGGTCCGGATCATTTCCGCCAGCGACTGCGCGTAGATGCCGTACGGTCCCGGCTCCTCCGGCGCCACCGTGCCGGGCGCGGCGTTGAAGGCGATCAGCATGTTCGGATCGGGCTCGACCAGCGCCAGCCCGCTCGCGATCGGCTGCCCGCCCTCGATGAAGGGCTGCGCGCGGGCTGCATCGAGCACGACGATGTTGGCCTTGAGCGGAAGGGCCGCAAGCTGGCGCGCATAGTCGCTGATGCGCAAGGCTTCGGTCGGAATGTCGGTGTCGCGCGTGATGTTGGAATCGACCGGGATAAAATAGTTCTCACCGGCGAGCTGCACGCCGTAGCCGGCGAGATAGACCATCGCGACGGTCCCGGGACCCGAGGCCTGCGCCTTCTGGACGAAATCGCGAAAGCTCTTGCGCAGCGTGTCGCCGTCGAGATCGCGGGCGCCGACGACGTCGAAGCCCGCCGCCTGCAGCGTCTGCGCGATCAGGCCGGCATCGTTCGCGGTCGTCGCGAGCGGCGACTTGGCATAAGCGCCGTTGCCGACAACGAGCGCGATGCGCTTTTCCTGCTGCTGCGCGCGCACCGGCCCCGGACCGCCAGCGGCAAGGACCATGATCGGCAGGAGAAGGCAGATGAAGACTTTGAGCGTCCCACGCATGGCTTGCTTGCCCGCTTTTGTCTTTGAGGTGCCAGCGTGCATGAAACGCCCGGCTGGCTGAATGGCTCTTGAACGAAAAGCGCGGATTGAGGCGGCGGCATGGCGCCCCCGCCTCATATCAAACCCTGCGTCAGGCCCACGCAAGCCTTGTGGCCGCACTGCGGCGAGCCGCGTCGGCCCGTTCAGCCCTGGATCAGGTCGACCGTTCCCGTCGTGAGCCGGTAGATGCCGCCGACGACCTTGAGCTTGCCCTGCTCCACGGCCGCGTTGAGGATCGGCGCGGCCGACTTCAGCTTTGCGACATTGTCGATCACGTTCTGCCGGATCGCCTTGTCGAGGACATCCCCGCCGCCCTGCTGCATCGCAGCCTTTGCGGCGGGCGCGATCGCATCGACCAGCGAGGGAATGTGTCCCGGCGGCGACGTATTGTCCTTGATCGCCTTCAGCGTCGCATCGACCGCGCCGCAACTGTCATGGCCGAGCACGAGGATCAGGGGCGCGTTGAGCACCGCGACGGCATATTCCATGCTGGCGATGGTCTCGGTGCCGGCAAAATTTCCGGCGACGCGACAGACGAAGAGATCGCCGCGGCCGCTGTCGAAGGCATATTCCGGCGCGATGCGCGAGTCGGCGCAGCTCAGAACGGCCGCGAACGGGTTCTGGCCACCGGCCAGCGCCTCACGCTCGTGCTTGAAATCGTGGCGCCGCGCTACGCCTTCGACATAGCGCGCATTGCCCGCCATCAGCCGCTTCAGCGCCGCGTCGGGCGCCAGCACGTTCTGCGGCTTGGGTGGCTGCTTGGCTTCCTTGGCCAAGGCGCGGTTGGCGAAAGCTCCGCCGGCGAAAGCCATGCAAAACGCAGCGGCGCCAAACAGCATCGCGGACCGACGTGACGGCGCGATGTCTTGATGCGGAGGTTGATGATGCAGAGATTCAGAGCACTTGTCGCACATGTGATGTTTCCCCAGGTACAGTGGACGAATGGAAGCGTCGCGATGATAGGTGCGCCGATATGAAAAAATCACCAATTATAATTGACGCAACTTATGATTGCTGCACCGCGAACCATGCTGCCAAGCCGAAGTGATCGCTCGCCTCACGCGCAGCGACTGCACGGACCTGCGCGCGCCCGCATATATTCGCGACCGGCTGCTAGGGCATGATCCGAAAAAAAGCGCAGCAATCTTCCCTCGCGACAAACGCGGCACGCGTTTGTCCGGAGTTCATGCTCCAACAACAATCCAAAGCGCGATGATGATTCGTCTAAATCTCATCGCGCTCTACAGTTGCTGCACGTCCACCACGCCCGCAACCGCCTTGATCGCGCCGGCGATCTGCGGCGAGACCTTGAAGCGGCCGGGCAGCTTCATCTCCACCTCGGTCTCGAGGTCGAGCATCATCACCAGCGAGACCTCGCCGTCGCCGTTGGAGCGCGGCGCTAGCCCCGGGCTGCCGACCTTCGGCGCGGCGCCGTTCGACGCGGCTGCATCGGGACCGGCGAGACGCTTGGCGATCGAGTCCAGCGGCTTGGTATCGCGCAGGAAGATGCGCAGGCCCTTCTGCGTCTTGGCCGCGGCCTCATCGAGCGGCTCGGCATGCAGCACGCGGGCGCGCACGTCCTCGCCCTGGAGCTCGGCGCCGAGCTGGAGCAGCACGGCGGCGCCCGGCTCCAGCACGTCGCGATATTGCGCGAGCCCTTCCGAGAACAGCACCGCCTCGAAATGCCCGGTCGGGTCCGACAGGCCCATGATGCCCATCTTGTTGCCGGTCTTGGTGCGCCGCTCCATGCGCGAGACCACGGTGGCCGCGACCTTGCCGGCGGTGGCGCCGGTCTTCACCGCGCGCGAGAACTCGGCCCAGCTCTGCACCCGCAGCCGCTTCAGGACGGTGGCGTAATCGTCGAGCGGATGTCCCGACAGGAAGAAGCCGATCGCGTCGTACTCGCGACGCAGCCGCTCGGCCGGCAGCCAGGGCTCGATCTGCGGCAGCATGATCGTCGGCGCGTCCGCCGACATGCCGAACATGTCGTTCTGGCCGATCGTCTCGGCCTGATGCGCGCGCTGGCAGGCGGCCATGATCGAGTCTGCGCCTGCGAAGACGCGGGCGCGGTTTGGCTCCAGCGTGTCGAAAGCGCCGGCGGCAGCCAGGCTTTCGATGATACGCTTGTTGATCGCACGCGGATTGACGCGCGCGGCGAAGTCAGCGAGCGAGGTGAACACCCCCCGCTTCGTGCGCTCCTCGATGATCTGTTCGATCGCCTGGATGCCGACGCCTTTGAGGGCGGCGAGCGCGTAGTAGATGACCTTGTCGCCGACCTCGAAGGTCGCACCGGAGCGGTTGATGTTCGGCGGCTCGACCTTGATGCCGAGGCGCTGCGCCTCGGAGCGGAATTCGGAGAGCTTGTCCGTGTTGTTGAGATCGAGCGTCATGGACGCTGCGATGAACTCCACCGGATAATGCGCCTTCATGTAGGCGGTGTGGTAGGATACCAGCGCATAGGCCGCTGCGTGGCTCTTGTTGAAGCCGTAGTCGGCAAACTTGGCGAGCAATTCGAAGATGGTCTCGGCCTGCCCCTTCGGCACGCCGTTCTTCACCGCGCCCGCGACGAAGATGTCGCGCTGCTTGTCCATCTCGGCGCGGATCTTCTTGCCCATGGCGCGGCGCAGCAGGTCGGCGTCGCCGAGCGAATAGCCCGACATCACCTGCGCGATCTGCATCACCTGTTCCTGGTAGATGATGACGCCGAAGGTCTCCTTCAGGATCGGCTCCAGCACGGGATGCAGATATTCCGGCTCCTCGTCGCCGTGCTTGCGTGCGCAATAGGTCGGGATGTTCGCCATCGGGCCCGGGCGATAGAGCGCGACGAGGGCAATGATGTCCTCGAAACGGTCGGGCCGCATGTCGACCAGCGCGCGCCGCATGCCCGCGCTTTCAACCTGGAACACGCCGACCACCTCGCCGCGCGCCAGCATCTGGTAGCTTTCGGCATCGTCGATCGGCAGCGTGGCGAGATCGACATGAATGTCGCGCGGCTTGAGCAGCTTGCAGGCGACGTCGAGCACGGTCAGCGTCTTCAGGCCGAGGAAGTCGAATTTGACGAGGCCCGCCGGCTCGACCCATTTCATGTTGAACTGGGTCACCGGCATGTCCGACTTCGGATCGCGGTACATCGGGACGAGTTCGCTCAAGGGGCGATCGCCGATCACAATGCCGGCCGCGTGAGTCGAGGCGTGCCGCGTCAGGCCTTCGAGGCGCTGGGCGATGTCGAAGGCGCGCGCCACCACCGGATCTTCATCGCGGAACGCCTGAAGTTTTGGTTCGCTTTCGATCGCTGCCGCAAGCGTCACCGGTGCGGCCGGATTCTGCGGCACCAGCTTCGTCAGCTTGTCGACCTGGCCATAGGGCATCTGCAGCACACGGCCGACGTCACGCAGCACGCCGCGCGCCTGCAGCGTTCCGAAGGTGATGATCTGCGCGACCTGGTCGCGGCCGTACCGCTGCTGGACGTACTGGATCACCTCGCCGCGGCGGTCCTGGCAGAAGTCGATGTCGAAGTCCGGCATCGACACGCGCTCGGGATTGAGGAAGCGCTCGAACAGCAGGCCGAACTTGATCGGGTCGAGGTCGGTGATGGTCAGCGCCCACGCGACCAGCGAGCCGGCGCCGGAGCCGCGGCCCGGCCCGACCGGGATGCCTTGCGACTTCGCCCACTTGATGAAGTCGGACACGATCAGGAAGTAACCCGCGTACTTCATGCGCATGATGACGTCGAGCTCGAACGCGAGGCGCTTGTTGTAGTCCTCCTCCGTCATGCCCTGCGACAGGCCATGCACGCGCAGACGGTTGGCGAGCCCCTCCTCCGCCTGGCGCTTCAATTCGGCGGCCTCGACCGCCGCGGCATCGGAGCTTGCGGCGGCGCCAACCGTGAAGAACGGCAGGATCGGCTTGCGCGTCATCGGGCGGAACGAGCAGCGCTCGGCGATCTCGACCGTGGACGCCAGCGCCTCCGGAATGTCGGCGAACAGCACCGCCATCTCGGCGCGAGTCTTGAAGCGGTGGTCGGGAGTGAGCTGCACGCGATCGGTCTCGGCGATCAGCCGGCCGCCGGCGATGCAGAGCAGCGCGTCATGCGCCTCGTAATCGTCGGTCGACGCGAAATACGGCTCGTTGGTCGCGACCAGCGGCAGGCCCTTTGCATAGGCGATGTCGATCAGGCCGCTCTCGATGCGCCGCTCCTTGTCGATGTTGTGGCGCTGCAGCTCGATGTAGAGCCGGTCGCCGAACAGATTGGCCAGACGCTCGCAGCGCGTCGCCGCGAGCTCGGCCATGCCGCCGGCCAGCGCCAGCGAGATCGGCCCGTCCGGACCGCCCGTGAGCGCGATCAGGCCCTCGGTCTCGCCGTCGAACCAATCGAACTTGATGAACGGGGCATGGCTGTCGGGCGATTCCAGGAACGCCCGCGAATTCAGCCGCATCAGACTGCGATAGCCGCGCTCCTGCGCGGCCAGCAGCACCACACGCGACGGCGCCATCGCATTGCGCGCGTTGGGATCCTGGTCGCCGAAGTCGATCGCAAGCTCGCAGCCGACGATCGGCTGGATCCCGGAGCCCGCCATCTTGTCGGAGAACTCGAGCGCCCCGAACAGATTGTCGGTGTCGGTCAGTGCCAGCGCGGGCTGATGGTCTTTCTTCGCAAGCTCGGCGAGCTTGGCGATCTTGATCGAGCCCTTGAGCAGCGAATAGGCCGAGTGAACGTGAAGGTGGACAAATCCGGCGCTCGGCATGGTCGCGTGACGGCCTCTTGCAGATGAGATGGAGCGGTCGCCGGCTCCTCAAGGCATCATGCACTCGCGCGGCCGACTCGCATCACAATGGTGGGGTCTCGCGCCGCCAGAGTCCACGCCGGAGCGGCCGCTTTGCCGCGTCGTCCCGCTTTTCCCCAAGGGGCACCGGTGAAGAGGAGCACGGGTTTGCAAAAACCGCAGGTCTAGAGCTGCGGTATGACCTGGGCCCAGATTGCGATCATCCCGACGAACAGTGTGATGGACGCCAGTGCAGCCGCCTCTTCCACGAAAATCCTGAACATGGTCTCGCTCCCTTGCTAGAACGTATGAAGAACATTGTTCTCATTTCGTTCACGGGAGTCAAGCCTGGCCAGCGATCTCGCAACGCAATGGTTAACTCGCTGAATTCACCTAACAAAAAAGCCCCGGCCAACGGCCGGGGCTTTCGATGACCGCTCAAACGAGCGATCGGTATCAGTAACGGCCGATCAGCGGGCCGCCGAACTTGTAGTTCAGGCGGACGAGGCCCATGTCGACGTCCTGGCGGATGCGCTCGGTGCCGGCGAAACCGGCAAAGGTGACATCCTTGTCCGACAGGAAGATGTGGTTGTACTCGACGCCAACCGACCAGTTCGGCGCGAAGCCGTACTCGAGGCCAGCGCCAACAGTTCCGCCCCAACGGGTGTCGCTGGTCGACGCGAGCAGTCCGCCGCCGAGGGCGGAGATCTCGTACTTGTCGCTGACCACGGCGGCACCGCCCTTGACGTAGATCAGGACGTTGTTCCAGGCGTAGCCGACCTGGCCGGTGATCAGACCGAACGCATCGATCTTCGTGCGGTTGCGGGTGGCGAACAGCGCGCTCTGATTGTCGCCGGAGAAGTCGGCCCAGTTGCCCTGGCCTTCCACGCCGAACACCCACTGGCCCGACTGCCAGCGATAGCCGATCTGGCCACCGACCGTGCCGCCGGTCGCATCGTGCGAGCCTTCGCGACCAACGCCAACGAAATCCCAGGTCGCGTGCGACGAACCACCGCCGCCGTTGATGCCGATGTAGAAGCCGCTCCAGTCGTAGATCGCGGCGACCATCGCGGGCGCCTTGGTGTACGGCCGAGCCGCGAGATCGGCAGCCAGCGCCGGTGCAGCTGCGCTGAGCGCGACGAGGCTCACAGCGGCAAGCAACAAATTCTTCTTCATTTCAATCCCGTTCCAGTTTCGTCGTTAGGCCCCCTGGCCGTGGCGTGGTCATAACAGCGATCGATGGAATTGCTGTAACCTCGACGCAACAGTTCACACCAAAGGCCCGCGCTTCATTAATGAAGATTTATCAGAGCGCGCTGGAAACCCTTTGAAACAAGTGTTTTCGGCAGTTCCAATGTCGACGAGACGAGATAAACTGCACGCGCGCGTAACATCGTCGCGCGCACAATCGTGTGATTGGAGAATCGAGAAATGTGCGGACGAATTGCCCTCCCCATTGTCGCCACACTTTCGCTTGCAATCGCCACATTCACGCTCGCGCTGAACACAAGCACGCCTGCACGCGCGTTCGGTACGCATCACGCGTTCTGCCTGACGGGCGACGAATGGCCGGGGCTGAGCAATTGCAGGTTCGATACTTACGCACAGTGTCAGGCAAGCGCATCGGGCCGCGCGCTGACCTGCATCGCCAATCCCTACTTCGGGGGACAGAGTGATGATCCCTACGCGTATCAGAATCGCCCGCGCACGCTGGCGCCGGGCACCTTGCTCTCGCGCTGAGATGCGCAGCGCCTGGCTTGCGCTCATTGCGACCGGTACGCTCTTCGTGAGCGCGCAGGCGCGCGCGCAGACCTATGATCCCAGCTATCCAGTGTGCATGCAGATCTACGGCCAGGTGGGCTATTTCGACTGCCGCTACACCTCGCTCGAGCAATGCAGGTTTCTCGCCGTCGGGCGCTCGGCGAGTTGCGTCGCGAATCCTTACTTTTCGCAGCAGAGACCCGCTCCGCGGTCGAAGCGACCCGGCTAATCGTTGGCACACGCAAATCGGGACGCTGATATGCGACCTGCCTTGCGCTGCGCCTTACGTGTTGACGCAAACTGATCCGGGTTTAAGTACGACGGATAAATCTTGCAGGGATGGCGACGTTCGCTGGGCTGGTTCCCGTTGACGCCAGCAATGCAGGACTCATGACGATCTCGCCTCTCGCGACCTCGCCCCGCGCCAATTCGACCGCGGCCGCTCATCCCCCTCACCTCGCCATCGTTCTGATCTCGCTCGCGATGGGCGGCTTTGCGATCGGGACCACCGAATTCGCCTCGATGAGCCTGCTGCCGTTCTTCGCCGCCGACCTCCACGTCGACGAGCCGACCGCAGGGCACGCGATCAGTGCCTACGCACTCGGCGTGGTGCTGGGCGCACCGCTGATCGCGGTGCTGGGTGCGCGCTTCGCCCGGCGCACGCAACTGCTGGTCCTGATGGCCGTGTTCGCGCTCGGCAACGCGCTCACTGCGCTTGCACCCGGCTTTGGCTGGATGATCGCGGCACGCTTCCTGTCGGGGCTGCCACATGGCGCCTATTTCGGTATCGCCGCGCTGGTTGCGGCTTCGCTGGTTCCGCAACAGCGCCGCTCGCAGGCGATCGGCCAGGTCATGCTCGGCCTGACCTGCGCGACCATCATCGGCGTGCCCCTGGCCAACCTGATTGGACAGTCAGTCGGCTGGCGCGCGAGCTTCGGTCTCGTGTCGGTGCTGGCGCTGCTCACGGTGCTGCTGTGCGCGCTGTTCGCGCCGCGCGACCAGGCGGGCCGGTCGGATCCACTGCGGGAGCTCGGCGCCCTCAGAAGCGGCCGCGTCTGGATCACGCTGGCGATCGGCGCCATCGGCTTTGGCGGCATGTTTGCCGTCTACACCTATCTTGCGACAACGCTGATCGAGGTCACCAAGGTCAGCCCCGCGACCATTCCGTTCTTCCTCGCATTATTCGGCATCGGCGCCACGCTCGGCAATCTGTTCGTGCCGCGCTTTGCCGACCGCGCGCTGATGCCAACGGCGGGCATCATCCTGCTGTTTGCGGCGGTCGCACTCCTGGTGTTTCCGCTCGCCGCAGGCAATCCCTGGCTGCTGGCAATAGACATCTTCGCGATCGGCGCCAGCGTCTCGCTCGGCGCCATCCTCCAGACGCGTCTGATGGACGTCGCCGGCGACGCGCAGGCGCTGGCGGCCGCGCTGAACCATTCGGCCTTCAACACCGCCAATGCGCTCGGCCCGTTCCTGGGTGGCCTTGCCATCCGCGAAGGGCTCGGCTGGACCTCCACCGGTCCCGTCGGCGCTGCGCTGGCGTTGCTCGGTTTGCTGATCTGGGCCGTCGCCCGGCGCGATGCCGGGTCTGCTCCGGTCGAGGTCGCCTCGCGAGGCGACGCTGCGCCGCTCGCGCCGTCGCTGACGCCGGATCACCGAAGCCGTTCGGCGGTTCACAGGGATCTGCCCGCCCGGACGTCAGCAAAATAAACGCAAATTCGAGCGCCACCGCAAGTTGTGAAAGCGCCAGGCGTCGTATAGCGTCGATATCGGTTTGCACCGCATAGTCGATCATTTCATGCTCGCCCGTATTCTGCTTGCCGTCGCCACCCTCTCGCTTCCCGGCGCATTGCGCGCTGAAACGCCGTCGGAGAAAGCCGGATTTGCGCCCAGGCTGACGATCTATCTGGCCAAGGGAGCGCCCGATGCGTGCGGGCCGGGCTGCGACCGCTGGATCGCCATCGAGGGCGAGATCGATGGGGACGCAGCCCCGCGCATTCGCCGCTTCCTCGCCGCGGTCAAGGATACGCAGCGGCCGATCTACCTTTATTCGCCCGGCGGGAACGTGGAGCAGTCCTACGCGATCGGGCGGCTGCTGCGCGGTCGCAAGGCGATCGCCCGGGTCGGCCGCACCATCGTGACGGCATGCGCGGCGGACACGCAGGTGGACGCCGCCTGCCTGAAGGTGAAGAACACAAGCGGCGAGGTCGAGGCGGAGCTCACCACCCGCAGGGCCATGTGCAACTCGGCCTGCGGTTACCTGTTTCTTGGCGCGACCTCCCGCGAGGTGGCGCCCGACGCGGCGCTGGCGGTTCATAATTCCAGGCTGGTCCTGCGCTTTCCCGGGGATCCGCCCCCACAGATCGTCGCCGAGGCGAGGCAGCGCCGCATGGCGAGCGCCGATCGCGATCGCACTGCGTTCATCACCTCGATGGGCATCAGCCGCGAGCTCGACGCCCTGATCCGGACCGTGAAGTTCGAGAACCTGCACGTGCTGACGCGAGCCGAGCTCTATCGTTTCGGGATCGACACGCGACCGCTCGCCGAGACGGCGTGGAAGCTGGAGAAGGACGCGCGACCGTACGTCCGCAAGATCACCGTGATGAAGAAGGAGAACGACTCGTCGTTCCGGACCATGGAGTGGCGCCTGTCGTGCGAAAGCAAGGCGCGCGTGCCGCTGTGGTTCGCGGCCGAAATCGACGAGGCGTCGACCGGCAAGAGCACGATCCTGATCACGGCGGACGCAGTCACGGACAAGGAGGCCGGAGGGTCACCGCTCCGATCCGGCAAGTACGAGGTCTGGCGCGGCAGCATCGACGCCGACATGGTCAAGGCGATCCTGGCCTCCCGCTCCCTGCATGTCCGCGAAACCACGACGATGCCCGACGACAAGACGGACATGATGAAATTCGACGTCGACCTCACGGGCCTCGCGCCGGCCTGGACGCAGCTCAAGTCATCCTGCGCCCCGTCGGCACTCAACCCGATCAGCCCCTGGCCGACCACGGTGCCGGGCGTCAGCGCAACGCCTCCGGCTGCGGCAGCGCCGTAAGCTCAGCCCAGCCTGGACACCAGGCCGGCCCATCGCTCAGAAAGCGGCCGGCGATTCACATAGCCTAATGCGCACCGCGCGGAACAACGTCAAAATCGTGTCCGGCATGAGGGCAACGTGATGACGATGGATCGCGTCGAACGGGCATTCATCGCGACAGCGATGCTGGGTTTCCTGGTGATGCTGGGAGCGATCATATGGATGATGGTGGCTTGACGGACTCCTCGTTGCGCCAAGCCGTCTCGCAGGGCTTGCAGGCCCTGCCCTATCTTGGGATCGCCCTCTGCCTTGCCGTGGCTATGTGGCTGACCTGGAGCCGCCTGCTCTAGGCCGGATCGCCCTCCCCGCGAACCGGTTCGACCGCAACCAGTTCATCCCGGATGCGCTGCGCCCTTGCGATGTGCTCGCTGTCGCGCAGTATCTGGAGGGCATCGCGAACCAGTTCGCGCGAAAAGGAGAGGATCTGCGCGTCGCCCGCGCTGCGGGTGTAGATCATTCGAACCTCACTCGGATCATGTGCGGGCCGCGCAACGGCGCGGCGCCTCACGCCTTCGGCTTCCCGATCAGCCCGGCCAGGCTGCGAACCATCGCGGCGATGTCGATCGGCTTTTCCAACAGCACCACGTCGTGAAATTGCGGAGCGATGCTGACCTTGTCGTAGCCGGTCGTGAACACGAACGGCACCTGACGGGCCCTGAGCTCCTGCGCAATCGGGAAAACCATTTCACTGCGAATGTTCACATCGAGCACTGCCCCGTCGAGGATACCGCCGCCGTTGATGATCGGGAGCGCATCGTCGAGCTCGCCGACCGGACCGGCAATTTCCGCGCCCGCCGACCGCAGCGCAGAGCTGATGTCGTCGGCCAGGAAATACTCATCCTCGACCACGAGGATGCGACGTCCGGACAACGGGGCGTGCCGGCGCGACAACGTTGGCGATAGCGCCATGCTTCCTCCAGTGCCCCGCCAACA
Source organism: Bradyrhizobium sp. CB1717 (assembly GCF_029714325.1). Taxonomy (NCBI): domain Bacteria; kingdom Pseudomonadati; phylum Pseudomonadota; class Alphaproteobacteria; order Hyphomicrobiales; family Nitrobacteraceae; genus Bradyrhizobium; species Bradyrhizobium sp. CB1717. Next base: position 4,674,724 of record NZ_CP121666.1, on the reverse strand, counting down.
GATAGGAACATAGGCCTCAAGGCCGTCTTGGTGCAAACGAAGCATTGAATGGTGGGTTCCATGAGCAACCGCGACATCATCGTCATCGGCGGTTCCGCCGGAGCCACCGGGCCGCTGAAGCAGATCCTGGCAGCCCTCCAGCCGGATGTGCCGGCAGCGATCTTTATCGTCCTCCACCTTCCTGCGCAGGGCATCGGCATCCTGTCCACGGTCGCCGCTGGTGCCGGCAGGCTCCCGGTGCATCAGGCCGTCGACGGCATGAAGTTCGAGCGCGGCCACGTCTATCTCGGCGCCCCCGACCATCATTTGCTGCTGTCCGGTGATCGCATCCAGCTCGGACGCGGCCCGCGCGAGAACATGGTGCGGCCGGCGATCGACCCACTGTTTCGCTCGGCCGCGCTGCACCACGGCCCGCGCGTGATCGGGTTGGTGCTCAGCGGACTCCTCTCGGACGGGGCCGCCGGCCTCAACGCGATCAAGCGCTGCGGCGGAATGACGATCGTGCAGGATCCGTCGGAGGCGATCGCGGTGGAGATGCCGCAGCGCGCGCTGGAGGCAGCCGGCGCCGACCTCTGCGTTCCCGCCGCGCGGCTCGGCGACGTCCTTGCCGAGCTTGCCCGGGAAGCGCCGGGGGTCGCACGTCCGATCGCTCCGGATATCCGCCTGGAGGTGCAAATCGCCGCGGGCGAGCGGATCGGCTCCGCAATCCTTGCCGACATCGCCGATCCGGCGGCGCTGACCTGCCCCGCCTGCGGCGGGGTCCTTTCCGAAGTCAATAAGGCCCATCCCATGCGCTTTCGCTGCCAGGTCGGCCACGCCTACACCGCTGATGCGCTCGCCAAGGAGCAGGAAGGACAAGTCGACGAGGCTCTGCGCGTCGCGCTCCGGATCGTCGAGGAGCGGGCCGAACTGGTGCAGCGCATGTCCGCAGATGGCCGTCGCAGCGGCAGGCCGGCGGTGGCCGAAATGTACGAGCGGCGTGCGGCCGAATATCGCGAATATGCCGACATGATCCGGCGCGCCGTGTTACAATCGCTTGATCGACCGATCCGCCAGCGAGAGAAGTGAAAAGCCGCAATGGCCGTATCCCTTGCCGAGCGTACGCAGCAACTCCATGACGAGCGACGCCTCCTCGAGAAGGCCGATCTCGATATCGAGGAAGGCTGGCAGCGGATCCGCCGGCAGGAAGATCGGGTGCAGGAGTTGCAGGCCGGCGGGCACGATTCCCGCCAAGCCGAACGGCTGGTGGAGCTGTTGAAGCAAACCCTGACGGAGTGGGAGCGGCATCGCACCCTGATCATCCAGCGGGTGAACTACCTCGAGCAGGAGGTCGAGCCGGTTCCGCGAACGACCGGCTGACAGGGCAAGGGCCTTACCGCTTTGGCTCCCGGGGGCGGCGTCAGCAGGCCGAACGTTTTCCGCTTTTAGCTGTTGGGATGATGTCGATTTCTGCTATTTGCAGAGACTGGAATCCGTCGACCCCAGGCAATCAGAGTAGCGGCAAACATGGACGAAGTCGACACGACGGCGGGGGGGCCGGGGCCTCAGGCCAAGGCGCCGCTGGTCATTGGCGTCGGGGCGTCGGCCGGCGCAATCGACAGTATCGAGCGGTTCTTCGCCAAGCTGACATTGGCCGACGACCAGGCGATCGTCCTCGTCCTCCAGAATGCCGAGATGCTCGACGAGGCACGGATGCGCAGCATCGTCCAGCGCGCCGACGGCGCGCGCCTCGCCGACATCCGCGATGCGATGGTAGTCGAAGGGGGCGCGATCTATCTCAGCCCCGCGGCCATGATCACCACGATCCAGGGCGGGCGCTTTGCGGTCCGCAAGGCCGAACAGGGGCCCGGTGAGCGCGCTACCATCGACAGTTTCCTGGTGTCGCTGGCCGAAGAGCGCGCCGAGCAGTCCATCGGCGTTCTCTTGAGCGGGACCGGTGGCGACGGCACGCTCGGCGCAGCCACGCTGAAGGACCATGGCGGGCTTGCGATTGCGGAAAGACTGTCCGGCGACGAGTCGTCCGACCATCTGGTCGACAGCAACAGGCCGGCGGCGATCGCAGATTACGTCCTGCCGCCCGAAGACATCCCGGAGCACATCCAGGTCTATGCGCGCCATCTGCGGCGGCTGGAGGAGAAGCAGGGCTTCGACGAGGTCCTGGCCGCGGCGGCGACCTCGCTGTCGCGCATCGCCGACATCCTGCGCAACAAGACCGGCAACGATTTCCACGGCTACAAGCAGAACACCTTCCTACGCCGCGTGCAGCGGCGCATGCAGGTCGTGCAGATCGAGGAGATCGCCTCCTATGTCGATTTTCTGCGCAACGACAAGGACGAGGCGCAAAATCTCTTCAACGACCTCCTGATCGGCGTCACCGAGTTTTTCCGCGACAAACGCGAATTCGAGGTGCTCGAGACCCAGATCATTCCGAAGATCTTCGAAGGCAAGGCAAACGGCCAGCAGGTTCGCGTCTGGGTGCTGGGCTGCGCCACCGGCGAGGAGGCCTATTCGGTCGGCATCCTGCTGCGCGAGCACATGGCCAAGCTCGATTCCGCGCCGCAGGTGCAGATCTTCGCGACCGACATCGACGGCCGGGCGCTCGCGGCCGCCCGCGTCGGGCGCTACCGCACCAACATCGAGCAGGACATGTCCCCCGAGCGCCTGGCGCGCTGGTTCGTGCGCGAGGGCGACACCTATTGCGTGGTGAAGGAATTGCGGGAGATGTGCATCTTCTCCCAGCACAACGTGATCAAGGATGCGCCGTTCTCCAAGCTCGATCTCGTCTCCTGCCGCAACCTGCTGATCTATCTCAACGCGGAGCTTCAGAACCGCGTGATACCGCTGTTCCATTTCGCGTTGCTGCCCGAGCGCTACCTCTTCCTCGGCAACTCCGAGAACGTGACGCGGCACCCGAAACTGTTTGCGCCGGTCGATCGTCGCGCCCGGATCTTCAGGAAGCTCGATACCGGCACGCGGCTTCCTCCGGAGTTTCCAATCTCGACCTCGGCAGGGCGTGCGCCGGTCGAGGTGCCGCCGGTCCGCTCGTTCGGGCCGGACGTCGGCCTCGAACGCCGCGCCCAGCGCATCGCCGAGCGCTATGCGCCCGCTTACGTTATTACGGACGACAATTTCCAAATCCTGCACTTTTCTGGCCGCACCGGACGCTACATCGAGCCGACGGCCGGCGCCGCCTCGCTCGATCTGCTTCAGCTGGTGCATCGCGATCTCAGGCTGGAGCTGCGCACCGCCCTCTCCCGCGCCTCGGAAACCAACGAGTCCGCCCATGCCGAGCAGGTCCAGCTCGGCGTCAACGGCCATCGCGTTCTCGTCGACATCACCGTCGAGCCGATCCTGGAAGGCGCCGGCGGCCATCGCAATTTCGTCGTCCTGTTCAAGGACGGCCCGGCGCGGGCGGCCGATGTACCCGAGAACAATCCCGGCACGCTGGTGCGGACCGAGCACGTCGAACGTCTCGAAGGCGAATTGCGGGCGACCCGCGAGCGCCTCCAGGCGACGATCGAAGAGCTCGAAAGCACGAATGAAGAGCTGAAATCCTCGAACGAGGAATATCAGTCGCTCAATGAAGAGCTGCAATCCGCCAACGAGGAGTTGGAGACCTCGCGCGAGGAGCTGCAATCGGTCAACGAGGAATTGACCACCGTCAATGGCGAGCTGGCGCACCGGGTTCAGGAGCTGACCCGCGCCACCAGCGACCTCAAGAATTTCCTCGAAAGCACGCAGATCGCGACGGTCTTCCTCGACAACGATCTCCGTGTGATGAACTTCACGCCCGCGATCACGCAGATCCTGCATCTGGTCGAGACCGACGTCGGCCGCCCGATCGCCCACATCAAGGCGCGCATCCCGATCGAGGAGCTCTATGACGACGTGCGCCGCGTCTTGCGCACGCTAGCCAGCGCCGAACGCGAACTGACCGCGCCCGACAGCGGCACGCGCTACATCGTTCGCATCCTGCCCTATCGCAGCATCGACAATTTTATCGCCGGGGTCGTGATCACCTTCATCGACGTCACCGCGATCACCCGCGCAGAGGAGCGGCAGCGCCTTCTTCTCGCCGAGCTTCAGCACCGCGTTCGCAATACGCTGGGCGTCGTCCGGTCGATCGCGCGCCGCTCCGCGGAGACGAGCTCCACGGTCGAGGAATATGCCGCCCATCTCGACGGGCGCCTCAATGCCTTCGCGCGCACCCAGGCGCTGGTGACGCGCGATCCCGAGGGCGGCGTCGATCTCGAATATCTGGTGATCGAGGAGCTGCTGGCCTATAATGCCCACGAGGGCGAGCAGGTGCGCGCGTCCGGGCCGGCGGTTCGTTTCAAGCCGAAGGCGGCAGAGACCTTTGCGCTCGCAATCCACGAGCTTGCGACCAATGCCCTCAAATACGGCGCGTTGAGTCAGCCGGGCGGTCGGCTCGAAATCTCGTGGCGTATCGACGGGGCGGTCGAGCTCCCGCAACTGCTGTTCGAATGGCGTGAGCGCGGCGGTCCGGCGGTGACGCCACCGCCGCGCAAGGGTTTTGGCACCGAGCTTCTAGAGCGCACCCTTGCGTTCGAGTTGAAGGGACAGACGACCATGTCGTTCAATGCGTCCGGCCTCATGTGCTTGATCGCGATCCCTCTGACCAGGCGAACCTTCCATACGCCGTCGCTGGAGGGATGATGCGCACTCACGGGACCGATGGCGGTGTGGCGCAGGCGGTCCTCCGCCGCTTCAACGCCTTGCGCCCCCTGTCCGATGAGGACGCCGCTGCGCTGGAGCATGCCATCCTCGAGGGTTTGTTGCGTGCCGGGCCGGGCGAGGACCTGATCGGGGAAGGCGATCCGATCGACAGCGTCCGCATCGTGCTCTCGGGCTGGCTGTTTCGCCACAAGACGCTGGAGGATGGGCGCCGGCAGATCGTCAATTTCATCCTGCCGGGCGAGACCTGCGACGCCCAAGCTTATCTCCTGCCCACCATCGATCATTCGATCACGACAGCGACGCCGGTTGCCTATGCCGAGATCAAGCGCGCGCGCTTCGAACAGCTGATGGCGGCCAACCGCACGCTGGCCGAAGCCTTCATGTGCGAGACGCTGCTGAACAGCGCGATCCAGCGTGAATGGATCGTCAACCTCGGCCGGCGATCGGCCTTCGAGCGCGTGGCCCATCTGTTCTGCGAAATCTTCGAACGGCTGCGAGCCGTGGGCCTGATCGACGGCAATTCCTGCGCGCTTCCGGTGACCCAGACCGATCTGGCCGACGCGACCGGCCTGTCGGTGGTTCATGCCAACCGCACGATCCAGGAATTGCGCGCGTCCGGCCTGATCGTCCTGAAGGACCGGACCCTGACGATCGGAGATCTCGGAGCGCTCAAGAATGCAGCGATGTACTCGCCGGGCTATCTTCGGCTCTACCGGGCAAAGTGAACGCTCCTGCGGCCGACGACTTATGGCGGCCCAAGACGGCCGCCATGTTTCAGACAGCAGCACTGTCTGACCTGTTAGAAATTCGCACGGCCTTGCGTTCGTCCCGAGGAACGAGTGTGATGCCATTAGCTTATGTTAAAGCGGACGCATCGGGGGCTTCGCGCGATGAGGCCGATGCGAAGCGCTAAACGCCTTCAGGCGGAACGGTTCCGCTGATTGGCGGTAGAGCACGCTCAATCCGCTCGCTTACGGCGCGTGCTGGCGGCTTGCTGCCGATCGGCACAGAACGGCCAACAACGCGCAATATGAAAGGTCGTGGCGCGGACCGCCCTTGAGCGACTGGCATCGGAGATCAGAATGCCACGTTATTATTTCGATCTTCGCGATGAAGATGAATTGGCGCCCGACGAGGAAGGCCTCGAGCTTTCCGGCCTTCGCGCAGCCCAGGTCGAGGCTGCCAGGTCATTGGTCGACATGGCGCGAGAGTCTGCCTGCTCGTCCGCTCCCGTGAATGGCACGCACCGCATGGCGATCGAGGTCCGGGACGCCGGCGGTCCCGTGATGCAAGTCAAGTTCACCTTCGAGGTTGAGACGCTGAAGCATTGAATCGGCCACACGGGCCACGAGGGCAGCGAAGGCGACGGCTCGGCTCGGCTCAACGTACGTCATCTCAAGCATATTCGAGCCTGGCATTAACCTATGGAAATGCCGGAACCCGCCGTTCAGCCGGAAGCTATTGGCTTGCCGGCCTCTCTCCCAAGCCTCTCAACCCTTGGTGTCGGACGGGCCGACCGAGTGGACTTCATCGTGAGCATCTCATGGCGGTCAAACGCAATCGAAAGCGCCAGACAACATCTCTTCAGGAGCGGCTGTTGGCCGCGGCGGACATCGCCCGCGAGCGCGCTCGTCGCATGCCGGCGGGCACGGCGCGGGACATGTTGCTGCGGAGCGCGAAGCAGAACGAAATGGCCTCAAGCCTGACGGATTGGTTGTACCCATCCGGCATCCAGAGGCGCGGAGGACGATGATGGGGCCCGTCAAGCACTACCGGGCTTTCCAGATCGATCCCGACGGTCGCGTCTTCGGCTGCATCAACATCGTCTGCGGCGACGACGAGGAGGCCAAACGTCAGGCGGCTTCGCTCGTCCTGCTCCATCGCATCGAGTTGTGGCGCCTGGACAAGCGGATCGCGCAATTCGACCAGTCTTCCGCGATCGTTCCACATTAGACCGTCGGTTGACCAGCGACGGTCGCCATCGAAAGCGGATGCTAGACCTCTGTGCCTGCCCAAGAGCCAGGATCGGTGAACACGCTCCGGCTGGCATAGCCATCGGAAATCGCGAGCTTGGTCACGAATTACTTCAGGGCCAGGCTGGTGCAGTACCAGGTGATTTCGCGACTTTGCCAGCCCAGCAACAGTCCAGTACCCGAGCACTCGGCGTAGGTCTTGAAATGGTAGACGTTCCGGCACGTTGTCGACAACGCCGGCCAGCCGGACGACGAGCATCCGCGCCAGGGCGCATTGCCGGTCCTGAAGCTCGTCTGGCAACCGTCGACACAACTGCCGGAGATGCTTTCGAGCTTTGCGAGCTTGGTCATGACCGGCGTCGGCGCCGCCAATATTGCGGTCACCGACGTTTCAGTGGTCGGCGATGACCGGCGCGGCACGGCCCTGCGGGCAGCGGCGGGATGCCGGATCGGCTTGCGGAGCCTCGGTGTCTGGCTCGGTGCTTCGACCGTGACGGCGGGAAGCGTTGTGGCAGAACTGCTCGCCGACGTCGCAGCTTGCGAGACGCCTATGCCGCCTGCGCCGCACGTCAACAGCGCAATGCAGGAGCAGGCAAGAGCCAGGCGAGACAAAGACCTCATGACGACGTCCTCGAAGTGCAGGGCCAGCCAATCCTACTCGCGCGCACTCAATTGACAAGAGCATCGTGCGTACAATACACGCGATATTGCGGGGCGTGTCAGCTTCGTGTCAGCAAAACGAAGGCACGGGCGGCTATCCGCCACGTTTCTCTGGCAATGGCCCCTCCTACACCGGCGTGTAAATCACGAGCTTCAGCGCGGGATCGTCATTGGCCTGAACGCTCGTGTGCTCGAAATGCAGCACGCCGAGGGTCGGATGGTTCATGGTCTTGAGGCCCCGACATGGTGCTGCGGATCTCGTGGGCACCCAGCCTCTCGCGGTGCGCGATGTGCCGGCCCCCCATTCCGGCAAGCAGTGCCGCCTTGGCGGCATGCGCCCGCAATACGCCCGCTATTCCTAGCCGCGAACGACTCGTTCGATTTCGCCGAGCACCGAGGAATCCTCGATCGTGGAGGGAACGTCGAACGTATCGCCGTCCAGGATTCGTTTGATCGTCGACCGCAAAATCTTGCCCGAGCGTGTCTTGGGGAGTCGTTCGACCGGTATGACGCGTTTCAGAGCCGCTAGCGGCCCGATTTGCTGTCGAACGATGGCAACGATTTCTTCGCTGACCCGTTCGGGACTCGCTTGGACGCCGCTCTTGAGGACGATCAAGCCGCATGGCAGTTCGCCCTTGAGTTCGTCCTTGCAGCCGACGACGGCGCACTCGGCGACTGCGGCGTGGGACGCGATCGCCTCCTCCATTGCGCCGGTCGAGAGGCGATGGCCGGCAACATTGATGACGTCGTCAGTGCGGCCGAGCACCCACACATAGCCATGCGCGTCGATGTAGCCCGCGTCAGCAGTGCTGAAGTGGCCCGGATGGCGCGACAGGTAACTCTCATGAAATCGATCGTTCGCATTCCACAGCGTGACTGCGGCTCCCGGCGGCAACGGCAGCCTCAGCGCGATCTCGCCCATCTCGCCGGTGCCAAGACTGCGGCCTTCCGCATCCAGAATCTCCAGATCGTAACCGGGCATGGGGACCGACGGCGAGCCGTGCTTCACGGGCAGCATGCCGAGACCTATCGGATTGGCGGCGATGGACCAGCCGGTCTCCGTCTGCCACCAGTGATCGATCACGGGCACGCCCAGCGTCTCCTCGCTCCACCGCACCGTCTCCGGATCGGCGCGCTCGCCCGCGAGAAAAAGCGCGCGGAGGCCCTTCAGGTTGTAGTCAGCCTGCAGTTTGCCTGGTGGGTCCTCCTTTCGGATCGCCCGGATAGCGGTCGGCGCCGTGAACAGCACCTTCACGTCGTGCTCCGCGATCACGCGCCAGAACGCGCCGGCGTCGGGCGTGCCGACCGGCTTGCCTTCATAGAGTACGGTCGTGCAGCCGGTGATCAGCGGCCCGTAAGTGATGTAGCTGTGACCGACGACCCAGCCGACGTCGGAGGCCGCCCAGAAAATCTCGCCTGGCGACATGCCGTAGATCGCCGACATCGTCCAGCGCATCGCAACCAGGTGGCCGCCGTTGTCGCGCACGATGCCCTTGGGTTTGCCGGTCGTCCCCGAGGTGTAGAGGATGTAGAGCGGATCGGTCGCGCCGAGCCGCACGCACTCCGACTTGCGGCCGGCACGGAGCTCGGCCGCCTTTCGCGTCGTTGCCGCCTGCCAGTCGTGATCGCGATCGAGAGCCAGCTTCGCCTTGGCCTGGCTACGCTGCAGGATCACGCAGGCGTCCGGCTTGGACCTGGCAAGCTCGATGGCCGTGTCGAGCAGCGGCTTGTACTCGACCACCCGGCTGCCCTCGATTCCGCATGATGCGGAAAGCACGACGCGCGGCTTGGCGTCATCAATCCGCGCCGCGAGCTCGGGTGCCGCGAAGCCCCCGAACACGACGGAGTGGACGGCGCCGATCCGCGCGCAGGCGAGCATGCCGAACAACGCCTCCGGCACCATCGGCATGTACAGAAGGACGCGGTCGCCGCGCTTGACACCGAGATCCTCGAGCATCAGCGCGCAGGTCTGCACCTCGCGCAGAAGCTCGGCATAGGTGATCGTGCGCTTGATGCCCGTGGCGGCGCTGTCGTAGACAATCGCGGCCTGCTCGCCGCGGCCGCTGACGACGTGGCGGTCGACAGCATTGTGGCAGGTGTTGCAAACGCCGTCGGCGAACCAACGTCCATACGGTTTGATGTCTGGACGGTAGATCTCGGTGGGCGGCGAGAACCAGTCGATGTCGGCGGCAGCCGCCCTCCAGAAACCGACCGGATCCGCCTTCCAGCCATCGTAAACTGTGCGATACGAACTGCTCATGACACACCTCGGAAGCTGCGGGCGATCTACGATCGCCCGCCGTCCACGGAACGTAGGTGAAAGTTGGCTCGCGAAAGCCGAGCAGCTATTTGGCGGCGCCTTCGAGCGCCGGCAGAGCGGCGTGCTGCGGAGGCTCCGGCACCTGGCAGCCGGTTGCACAGCAGCGGCCGGGCTGCTTCGAGACGCGGCGCCCCTCATCGAGAATGCCGCGGTCGAGAAGACCTTCGACCAGCTCGATCTTCTCCATCACCGGGTAGTTGCGCCAGATCTCGCGCTTCATCGCTTCCGGCGAGCCGCCGCCGTGCAGCGAGATCACCGAGTACCAGCCGGCTTCGTGCGACACCGTCAGGTCCTCAATGAAGCGGGCAACTTCGGCCCGCTTGTCGGCGGGGACGTCCGGCCGGCCGCCCATGACCGCGGCAAGCGACGCCTTGGTCTCGGGGTTGTGGTCCTCCTCCGGACCCGGCAGGGCGACGATCAGGCCGCCCGAGACGTAGTGCGCGACGCGGTGCATGTCGTAGATCTTGGTGGCGAGCAGCAGCTTGCCGATATTGGAGAACACCGCGTCAGGCATCACCGATCCGGCCGGATCCTTCGTGCAGTACACGGACGAAGCCACGCCGCAAGCGTAGAAGCTCTCCGTGATGGTGATCAGTTCGACCATCGCCTCGCGGATATGGGCGTGGCGATCGATGTCGAGCCCATTGGCCTCGATCATCAGCGCGCCCGCGCCGATCAAGAGATCGCCGAACCCGGCGCGGGCACCGATGCAGGAGTGCCGGTGGTGGGTCGCATAGGACGTCGTGAGGAAGCCACCCTCCTCGGTCTCGCCCGCTAGGAAGACGCGATCGTGCGGCACAAAGACGTCGTCGAACATGACGACGCCGACCGACTGGCCGTACTTGGCCGAGAATTTGGCCGACGCCTCGCCGGGACGGCCGGCGGGCCGCGAGATGATGGTAACGCCGGGCGCATCACACGGCACCGCGCAGCACACCGCGAAATCCTTGTCCTCCGGATTGTGGGTCCGGCAGGGCATGACGAGGAATTCGTGCATATAGGGCGCGCCGGTGACGATGGCTTTGGTGCCGCGGATGACGATGCCATCCGGACGGCGCTCCTTGATGTGCACGTAGACGTCCGGATTGACCTGCGCGCCCGGACGCTTCGAGCGGTCGCCCTTGGCGTCCGTCATCGCAACGCCAAGCGTCAGATCCCGGTCCTGGATGTCGTGCAGGTAAGCGAGGAAGCGCTGGCTGTAGTCGGTGCCGTGACGGTCATCCGTCAGCTTCGTGGACTGGAAGATGCCGTTGAGGGCGTCGTGCGTGAGGTAGCGCTGCGCGCAGCCGACGGTCTTGCAGACCAGGCGGACGGCCTCGAGCTTGAACAGTAGGTCCTGCGAGGTCTCGTTGATGTGCAGCATCCGGTTCACGATCTTGCCGGAGGTGCCCTGCCGCGCCGTCATGATCGGCACGTGCTCGTGCTTGAGGGCGAAATCGTAGGTAACGCCGACGCCGGCGACGCCCGGCGCGAGCAGCGGCTCGTCGGCGACGCTTTCCACGGCGCTGCCATTGACGAAGACCCGCGGCTTGTAGGCGCGAAGGGATTCCCGGTAGTCGGCACCCGACATCATCATGACGCCACTCCCTCTTGTTTGAATAATTGAACATTGTTAGATTATTTAACGCTGTTAGAATTGATGTCAAGCGGGATTCGAGGGGCGAATGGTCGAAAAGCGGCAAAGCCGGCGCGAGGCGGTCAGCGGACACAAGCGGGAACTCATCCTGGATGCGGCGAAGCAGGTCTTCGCGGAGGAAGGGCTGGAGGGCGCTAGCCTTCGGTCCATCGCCGTCCGCGCAGGCTACACGCCGGCCGCGCTCTACTTCCACTTCGAATCCAAGGAGGCGATCTACGCCGAGGTGTTGAAGGGATCCCTCGCCTCTCTCGGCGCCGCCGTCAGCCGAGCGGTCGCGCAGGCGAAGTCACCGGCGCTGCGGCTGAAGGCCGCCGCCATGTCGTTCTTCCGGTTCTACGCGGACAATCCACGCGACCTGGACCTCGGCTTCTACCTGTTCCGCGGCGGCATGAAGCCGGCAGGTCTTGGACATGAACGCGACGAGATGTTGAATGCGGCTCTCGAGTCGGCCCTGCGCCCGATCGCCGACGGCGCGATCGAACTCGGCGCCTCACGGCAGAGGGCCAATCTGCTGATGGTCGATTGCTTTGCCCATGCCACCGGACTGCTGTTGTTGCTGCACACCGGCCGCATCCGGATGTTCGGTGCGTCCGCGCCTGACCTGATGGAGGCTTACGTGAAGGACCGCATCGCCCACCTATCGGAACGGTGACACCATGCTCACGATCGACCGGAAGCGCTCGCTCCTGCTCGTCGTCGACGTCCAGTCGCGGCTGATGCCCGCCATTCACGACGGTGAGGCCGCCATTCTGAATACGAAGCGCCTCATCGAAGCGGCGAAGCTCGTTAACGTCCCCCGCTTGTACACCGAGCAGAATTCCAAAGGCCTCGGACCGACTGTCGCCGGCCTGGCCGTCGAGCAGGATCGGCTGGTCCACAAACAGTTCTTCGACGCCTGCCGCGAGGAAGGTTTTCTCGACCGCGTTCCCGCCGACGGCCACATCGTCATCGCCGGCTGCGAGGCGCATGTCTGCGTCCAGCAAACCGTGCTCGGCCTGCTGCAAGCCTCGCGGAAGACCTATGTGGTGCGCGACGCCCTGGGCTCGCGACGTCCAGAAGACAAGGAGACTGCAATCCGCCGCATGGAACGGCATGGCGCGGAAATCGTGACAACGGAGATGGCCGTCTTCGAATGGCTTGAGACAGCCGAGCACGCAGAATTTCGACGAGCGGTTGCGTTGATCAAGTAAGGCACGACATCCGCCCTCCCGGATCGATCGATGACGCCCGGTCTGGTCACCGATGGATCGCAGTGCTGTTCGCTCACGGCCGGAAATTGACAGCCGGCCTCAACCTCCGGCCTACACCGGCGTGTAAATCACCAGCTTCAGCGCGGGATCGTCATTGGCCTGAAAGCTCGTGTGCTCGAAATGCAGCACGCCGAGGGTGGGATGGTTCATGGTCTTGCGGCCCGACATGGTGCTGCGGATCTCGTGCGCTTCCCACCATTTGACGAATTCCGGACTGCCCTCGCGCAGCCGCGTGAGCAGCTCGGTGAAGGCGGGATCGCCGGCCCAGACGTCGTGGGTGGCGCGAAACATCGCGACCATGGCCTTGGCGACATCGGCCCAGCCTGCGCCGTAACGCTTGCGCGTCTGCCTGTTGGTCATCATGAGGAGAAGCGTGTTGCGATCCTGCTCGGGCAGCTGACCGAAGGCAAAGACCTCCTCGGCGGGGTCATTCCAGGCCAGCACGTCCCACCGCCGCCCGGTGATGTAGGCCGGCTGGTTCAGGCTCTCGATCATCCGCCGGATGGACGGCGGCACGACCTCCGGCACGAACGCGCGCTTGTCGCCGTCGCGCGCCAGCGCCTTCAGGTGTGCGTGCTCGGTCTTTGAGAGGCGCAGCGCGCGGGCCAGCGCGTCGATGGTGGTGACCGATGGGCTGACGGTGCGGCCCTGCTCGAGGCGGATGTACCAGTCGACGCCGATGCCGGCGAGCTGGGCGACCTCTTCGCGGCGCAGGCCCGCGGTGCGGCGCCGCCGGCCGGCGGGCAGGCCGACCGTCTTCGGCGACAGCTTCTCGCGGCGGGACCTCAGGAAGTCGCCGAATTCGACGCGGCGTGGATCGGCCATGATGGGTGTCCTCGATGGAGGGACTCTATAATACTAGGATAATACCAGGCCTTCTTGTCGCTTCAAGGGCGAAGCATATCCACCTCACCCGTCCCTGAGGTGAACATCATGAAAGCTGCCGTGCTCAAATCCTTCGGCTCGCCGCTGGCGATCGAGACTGCCCCCGACCCGGTGCTCGGCACCGGCGAGGTCATCGTCGACGTCGTCGCCACGCGGGTGCTGTCCTACATGAACGAGGTCTTCAGCGGCGAACGCAACTACGCGCTCGACCTGCCTGTTATCCCCGGGCCGGGCGGCATCGGCCGCGTGCGGGCGATCGGCCCGGACGCGACCAAGCTTGCCGCCGGCGACTGGGTGTTCTGCGACCCGACAGTGCGCTCGCGCGACGACGCCGTCGCACCCGATATCGCCCTGCAGGGGCTCACGGCCGCCGGCCCCGGCGGCATGCGCCTGCAACAGCATTTTCGTCACGGCTCATTCGCCGAGCAGATGCGCGTGCCGACCGAGAACGTCAAACGCCTCGGCACGATCACGTCGGAGGACGCCACGCGGTGGTGCGCGCTGGGCACGCTGCTGGTGCCCTATGGCGGCTTCCTCGCCGCCAACCTGCAAGCAGGCGAGACCGTGCTGGTGAGCGGAGCCACCGGCAATTTCGGCAGCGCGGCGGTGTCGGTTGCGCTGGCGATGGGCGCGGCCTGCGTGGTGACGCCAGGGCGCAACGAAAGGATCCTCGCCGATCTCGTCCGCCGTTTCGGCAGCCGTGTGAAGCCGGTCAGGCTCACCGGAGTTGAGGACGACGACCGCGAAGCGATGAAGCGCGCCGCGCCGGGGCCGATCGACTGCGTGTTCGACATCATGCCGCCCTCGGTGAGCCCGACGGTCGTGCGCGCGGCGGTCATGACGGTGCGCGCCTACGGCCGTGTTGTGCTGATGGGCGGCGTCGGCATGGCCGGCGGCGCAGGGCTCGAGCTGCCCTACCCCTGGATCATGCGCAACTGCATCAGCATCCACGGCGTCTGGATGTATCCGCCCGACGCAGCGGCCCGCCTGATCGCGCTGGTGCGCTCGGGCCTGCTGCGGCTGGAGGAATACGAGACGACGGCCTTCGACCTCAACTATGCCAATGAGGCCGTGGCGCATGCCGCGGCGAATGGCGGGCCGTTCAAATTGACGGTGATCAGGCCGTAAAACAGCCACCTGCCCGCGATGCTCCGTCAGCGCCGTTTTGCCCGACACATCAAACGCCTGGCGGGCGTCGGGCCGGCCCTGGCTGAAACAGGCCGGCTACTGTGCATGGGGTTGTTTTCGCAGTTTTTTTATTCGAGCTCGACCACCTGGCCGTTCGACAGCGAGACCCGCCGGTCCATGCGGCCGGCGAGCTCCATGTTGTGGGTCGCGATCAGCATGGATACATGGGTCGCCTTGACCAGCTGCATCAGGGCCTGGAAGACGTGATCGGCCGTGTGCGGATCGAGGTTGCCGGTCGGCTCGTCCGCGAACAGCACCCGCGGCGCATTGGCCACCGCGCGCGCGATGGCGACACGCTGCTGCTCGCCGCCCGACAGCTCCGCGGGGCGATGGGTGATGCGGTCGCCGAGGCCGAGATAGCCGAGGATCTCCTTGGCGCGCTTGACGCTCTCGGACTTCTTCAGGCCGCGGATCATCTGCGGCATCATCACGTTCTCCAGCGCCGAGAACTCCGGCAGCAGCCGGTGCGACTGGTAGACGAAGCCAATATCGGTGCGGCGCAGCTGGGTGCGCTCGATGTCGGGCAGCTGCGAGGTCGGCGCGCCGTTGACATAGACCTCGCCGGAATCGGGCGCTTCCAGCAGCCCGGCAATGTGCAGCAGCGTCGACTTGCCGGAACCCGACGGCGCCACCAGCGCGACCGACTGTCCCGCCCACAGCGCGAGCTTGGCGCCGTCCAAAATCGTCAGCGGCACCTCGCCCTGCAAGTACTGCCGCTTTATCTCGTGGAGATAAATGACCGGTACGTCTTCCGCCCCCTGCTGCTCCATCAGCCCCTCACTCGTACCGGAGCGCTTCGACGGGGTCGAGGCGCGCGGCGCGCCAGGACGGATACAGCGTCGCCAGGAACGACAGCGTCAGCGCCATGATGACGACCGCCGTGGTCTCGCCGATGTCGATCTCGGCGGGCAGCTTCGACAGGAAGTAGAGCTCCGGCGAGAACAGCTCGGTGCTGGTCAGCCAGGACAGGAATTGCCGGATGGACTCGATGTTGAGGCAGATCACGAGGCCGACGACGAATCCGACCAGCGTGCCGACCACGCCGATCGAGGCGCCCGTGATCAGGAAGATGCGCATGATCGAGCCCTGCGAGGCGCCCATGGTGCGCAGGATCGCGATGTCGCTGCCCTTGTCCTTCACCAGCATGATCAGGCCGGAGACGATGTTGAGGGCGGCGACCAGCACGATCATGGTCAGGATCAGGAACATCACGTTGCGCTCGACCTGGAGCGCGTTGAAGAAGGTCGAGTTGCGCTGCCGCCAGTCGACCAGGAATACCGGCCGGCCCGCAGCCTCCGTCACCGCCTGGCGGAACGCGACGATCTGATCGGGATTGGTGGTGAACACCTCGATCGAGGTCACGTCGTTGCTGCGGTTGAAATAGGCCTGCGCTTCCGCCAGCGGCATGAACACGAAGCCGAGATCGTATTCGGACATGCCGATCTCGAACACGGCCACGATCTTGTACGGTTTGATGCGCGGCGTCGTGCCCATCGGCGTCACCGCGCCCTTGGGCGCCACCAGCGTGATGCTGTCGCCGGCATGCAGCGACAGCTGGTCGGCGAGGCGCCGGCCGATGGCGACGCCCTGCCCCTCGTCAAAACCCTCGAGCGAGCCCTGCTTGATGTTCTTGGCGATCGAGGTGAGGTTGTTCAGGTCATCGGAGCGGATGCCGCGCACCAGGACGCCCGAGGCGTTCCACGGCGAGGATGCCAGCGCCTGACCGTCCACCACGGGTGCGGCGAGCCGGATACCTTTCACCTGGCTGAGGCGGTCAGCGACGTCCTTCCAGTCGGTCAGCGGCGATTCCAGCGGCTGCACCAGGATGTGGCCGTTCAGCCCCAGGATCTTGTCGAGCAGTTCCTTGCGGAAGCCGTTCATGACTGCCATGACGATGATCAGCGTCGCCACGCCCAGCATGATGCCGAGGAACGAGAACCCGGCGATCACCGAGATGAATCCCTCCTTGCGGCGCGCCCGCAGGTAGCGCGCCGACAGCATCCACTCGAAGGGCGCAAAGGGCGCGGTTTGCACGGTTTCAGTCATGGTCTCGTCCATCGCTCGATAATCCCATGATTCGGGGTCAATTGTGGCCGGATTGGCGGCCGCGATATCGGGCGATGAACAATATTCAGCCGACCAGCCTTATCAGCCCACAAGTCTTGCGACCGCGTCCGCAGGCGACATGGTCTCGCGGGAGCCGTCGCTGCGCCGCTTGATCTCGACCTTGCCGTCGGCGAGCCCCTTCGGCCCGATCATGATCTGCCAGGGGATGCCGATCAGGTCGGCGGCAGCGAATTTGGCGCCGGCGCGCTGGTCGGTGTCGTCGTAGAGCACGTCGACGCCCTTGGCCTGGAGCTCGGCATAGAGCTTCTCGCAGGCCGCATCGACCGCGGCATCGCCCTGCTTGAGGTTGAGCACCACCGCGCGGAACGGGGCGACGGCCTCGGGCCATTTGATGCCGGCATCGTCATGGCAGGCCTCGATGATGGCACCCAGCAGGCGCGAGACGCCGACGCCGTAGGAGCCGCCATGGATCGGCACGTCGACACCATCAGGGCCCGCCACGAGCGCCTTCATCGGCTCGGAATATTTGGTGCCGAAATAGAAGATCTGCCCGACCTCGATGCCGCGGGTGTTCACGCGCTTGTCCGCGGGCACTTCCTGCTCGAATCGGGCGGCATCGTGAACGTCTTCCGTCGCGGCATAGACCGAGGTCCATTGCTTGATGATCGGCGTCAGGTCGCTGTCATAGTCGACGTCCTCGCCGGGCACCGGCAGGTCCAGCACGTCGCGATTGATGAACACGCCGGATTCGCCGGTCTCGGCGAGCACGATGAACTCGTGGCTGAGATCGCCGCCGATCGGGCCGGTCTCGGCGCGCATCGGGATCGCCTTCAGCCCCATCCGCGCGAAGGTGCGCAAATAGGCGACGAACATCTTGTTGTAGGCCACGCGCGCCGCCGCCTCGTTGAGGTCGAACGAATAGGCGTCCTTCATCAGGAACTCGCGGCCGCGCATCACGCCGAAACGCGGACGCTGCTCGTCGCGGAATTTCCATTGGATATGATAGAGATTCAGCGGCAGGTTCTTGTACGACTTCACATAGGCGCGGAAGATCTCGGTGATCATTTCCTCGTTGGTCGGCCCGTACAGCAGCTCGCGCTTGTGGCGGTCGGCGATGCGCAGCATCTCCGGGCCATAGGCGTCGTACCGGCCGCTCTCGCGCCAGAGGTCGGCGAGTTGCAGCGTCGGCATCAGCACCTCGATCGCGCCGGAGCGATCCTGCTCCTCACGCACGATCTGCTCGATCTTCTTCAGCACGCGGAAGCCGAGCGGCAGCCAGGCATAGATGCCGGCGGCCTCCTGCCGGATCATGCCGGCGCGCAGCATCAGCCGATGCGAGACGATCTCCGCCTCTTTCGGATTTTCCTTCAGGATGGGCAGAAAGAACCGCGACAACCGCATGGCAATACTCTGGGAATCAGTGAGGGGTTGCAGTGAAACCGGATTGAGAGCGAAAACACAAGACCGGGAATGAGGAAAAGCCGCTAACGCAACGGAATTCCTGTCATTTTTCCGTTGCCTTCAGGTTCAACTTGAACCGATTTGCCTACGGCGCCAGCTCGAGGTCGTCCTCCAGCGTGATCTGCTCGAAATCGGTCACCAGCGCATCGATCCGCACATGCCAGCGGCCAGCGAAGGGCAGCTCGACCTTTCGAACATGCCAGTAGCCATCCGGCCCGAGCGAGGCAGCCCGCGCCATCGGCTCGATGCCCCGCTCCGGCAGGTTGAGCGTCAGCATCACCTCCTTGACTGTCAGCAACGTCCCCTCGCCCGTCATGAGCTGGAGCACGAAATCATCGACGCCGGCCTTCCCCGGCGAGACCAGCACCTGGAACATCGCCTTGTCGGTGTGGATGTGGATCGCCAGCGGCGTCTCGGGAACTATGGTCCGCGGCGGCGGCGTGAAGCGCCAGCCGGCCACGACGGCGAAGATGGCGAGGGCGATGGTGCTTTCAAGCAGGATCGAACGCCTGAGCGCGGGCGCGGCCTTCTCGTCCCTCGCCAGGGCCGAGGTCAGCCGCAACCGATTGAGTGCGGCAAGCGCCAGCAGCAACACGGCCAGACCAAGCTTGATCGACAGGATCGCCCCATAACGGGTGTCGATCAGCGCGGACGGCCTTTCGAGCTGAACGATGGCAAGGCCAAGGCCGGTCAACGCCAGCGCACCGACGGCCAGCACGGCCATACGCGAAAACCGGTTCACGACCGGCACTGCCGCAGTCCCCGGCTTCGACACCAGCGCGGCGAGCGGCGCAAGGGCACCGATCCAGAAGGCGACGCCGAGGCCATGGAGGAAGATCGCCGGGCGCGTCAGCACCTCGGGCGGTGCCGTTGCTGCGTGCCCGGTCATGGCGAGCGACAGGCCAACGCCGATGAATGCGATCATCGCAGAGGCGCGCGCGTACCACGCGCTGCGCAGCGCCATCAGCGCGAACAGCATCGATGCGACCGCGACGAGCAGTGCGGGGCCGGCGCTGGTCGCGAATGCGACCTTCCACGGAGCAGCCGTCACGAGCGCCGCCAGCGGCAGCCCGAGAAGATCGAGACCCAGCGCACCGACGGATGCAACCGCGCTCGGAATGCCGATGAGGAGCGCCACGAACGGCACTGTCGTGCCCGACATCGACCACGCAATCCAGCGTGCGAAAAACACGCCGCCGACGCCGACGAACAGGCCGAGATAGAGACCGATCCGCGCCAGCCAGATCAGCGCGCTCAATCCGCCATCCGCACCGGCGGGCGGCTTCGTCGCCGTCGGAGCGCCGACCGAGAAGATCACCGATCCCGCGACGGGATGGCCGTCCTGCGAGATCACGCGATAGCTTACGACCGCCGTGCCTTGCGGGAGATCCGGCGGCATCCCGAGCGAAATGGTCTCGCCCGCTGCCTCGATGCGCGCGTCGTCCCGCCCCCTGCCCGCGCCGTCGATCAGCCGGATCGCGCCCGGCGTCACCGCCTCGTTGAAGCGCAGCTCCACCGCCTTCGGCGCAGTCTTCAGGATGCTGCCGCTCGCCGGATCGACCGAGACCAGAGCGGCATGGGCCGACGCGCCGGTCGCGAAGCCGACGACGAGCAACAGCGTCGCGAGCGCGGCGAGGAGGCGCATCAAGGTTTTGGCAGCAGCTTAACGCCAGGCGCCGGCGACTTGCTCTCATGCGAATGCCCTGCCCCTTCCGCCGGGATTTCGATCCAGCGGCTGACGCCGGTCTCGCATTCCTGGACCACGGGAAAGTAAAGGGTCGTGTTCGGCTTGAGGGCGTCCGTCAGCACAGTGTGCATGATGAACTCGTCATAGTTCTTGTCCGACAGCTTGCCGCCGGACCATGCGACCTCCTTGACGCCGGAAGAGAGCTTGTTGCCGTGATAGTCGTACTCGGCGGCGTATTTGCCTTCGACGACATCGATGGTCCAGCCCGCCTTCGGCATCGGCTTCACCGCGATCACCCCTTCCGGGACTTGCACGCGGATCTTCACCGTCGGCGAGCCCGCGCAGCCGTGCGGGACCGCGAACACGGCTTTGTAAGACGCCCCGACGGTGGCCTGCTTGCTCTCCAGAAAAACATGCGCCGCCGCAGGCGATGCGGCGAACACCGCAACAAGGAATAAGAGGGATTGCTTCGACATGTTCGGCCTCTCGAGCGCGGTCATTTGATCAGGATCGGCGCTTCGACGCTGACATGATCGGCCTCGGAGATCGAAATCCCGAGCCCCAGCATCCAGCGTCCGGGCGTCAGCTGCGCCACCTTCACGCGCCAGCCATCCTCGCCATCGCGCGAGGCCGTGACCGGAGCGAGCTTTCTTCCGGTCTGCGTATCCACGAGCGTCACCGATACGGCTTTGGCCGTGAGCGGTGTTTCGTCAACCGTCTCGAGCTGGATCGCGATCTCGACCGGGCCGGCACGCCCCGGGGAAACCGTGACATTGGCCATCGCCTTCTCGGTGTGCAGATGGGTGAAGAAGCTGTCGTCATCGGTCGCCGCGGCAAGCGGTGTCGCGGCAACCGACAGCAGCGCGGTCATTGCGAACGCGAGGCCCGCGATGGTTCGATTCGAGGTCACGAGGGACTTGATCTGTTTCATCACATTTTCATTCCCGAATGATCGTGCATCTTCTTCATCATTTGACCGCCATCGCCCGGCGCCTGCGCGCCGACGGCCTGTACATCGAGAGACACGGCGACCTTGCCGGCCTTCTCGAACTGAAGCGTCACCGGAACCTTGTCGCCCTGCTTGAACGGACCCTTCAGCTCCTGCAGCATCAAATGATTGCCGCCGGGCGCGAGCTTCACGGTCTTGCCGGGATCGATCGCCAGCCCCTTGTCGAGCGGACGCATCTTCATCACGCCATTGTCCATCGCCATCTCGTGGACCTCGGCCTTGCCCGCGATATCGGCAGAAACGCCGACCAGTCTGTCTGCGGCCGTCCCCTTGTTCTCGATCGTCAGATAGCCGCCCGCGACCTTGGCACCGCCCGGCGTCGCCCGGCTCCACGCCTGCGAGATGACGAGATCGCCGGCCTTGACGTCCTCGGCGCGCACGGGGGCGGCGAACATTGCGGCGAAGAGCGCTGCGAGCGCGAGGATGCGTGAGAGCTTAGTCATGTCATTTGCCTTTCTTGTCGTCAACATCGCCCCACCCGTCAGAACGTGTACTTGCCGGCGAGAACGAAGGTTCGCCCCGGAAACGGATGGAACAGGAAATACTGCTCGTTGAAGAGATTATCGATGCCGAAGTCGAACGCAAAATTCTTCGTCGCGTTGTAGCGGATCTTCAAGTCCACAACGAAGAAGTTATCGAACGCACCATAGACGTGGGAAACACGATCGGTGTTGTCCAGCGTCGAATATTGCTTGCCGCTGTAGCGTGCGGCAACCGTGTAGGCCCAGCTGTCGTTCGGCCGGTAGGTCACGCCGAGCTTGGCGCGCCAGTCCGGTACGAAGGGGACGCGCTTGCCGACGACCGTCGTGGGCGCGCCGGTCAGGGGATCAAATCCGGCCCAGCCCGCGTCAGCCAGGATCCGCGAGTCCACATAGGTGACGCTGCCGAACAACTGTAGACCGCTGACGAGAACGTTGTCCTTGTCGGCCGACAGCTCGACGCCCTGCATCCTGATCGCATCGACATTGCTGAATGTGGTCGCACTCTGGGTCGCGTTGATCATGTTGGTCTGCGCGATAATCGCGTTGTTGGTCCGCTCCCTGAACAGGGTCAACCGGACCCGGCCGTCATTCCAGTGACGCTCGATGTTGAGCTCGCCGGTGAAGTCCTGCTCGGGCCTCAGGAAAGGATTGGCCACCGTGATCGTGTTGCCGACAGTGACGTTCTGATAGAGTTCGAGGACGGTCGGATAGCGATAGGCCTCGCCGAAATTGACCGTGATGTTCCAATCCTTGTTCGGATCGTAGGAGAGCGATGCCTTCGGCGAGAAATTCGTCGAAGCAAGGCCCGGCTGGTTGGTCGCGAACGACGAGGTAATGACACCCGCTCCGTTGGCCAGGGTCACGACGTTCTGACCGTCGAGCGATTGCCAGGTCTCGAGCCTTCCACCCAGTGTCAGCTTCAGATTGGGCTGTATTTTCCAGGCGTCCTGAAGCCACAGCGCGCCAGTGCGGGTTTCACCCTGACTATTGGCATAGAGCTGTCCCGTCGCGGTCGAGGCCTGATACCAGACTGACGACCCATAGGTCGGATTTTCAAGACGATACCGGTCGCCGTGAATACCAAAACTGATCTCGTGCGCTCCGCCATAACCCAGCGGACGCCAGATGCCCTTGGCGTCGGCGTTCTGCCAATTGGTGCCGTCCATGCGCTGGATCTTGCCATTCTGCGAGAAGCCGACGCCGGTCGGCGTCGTGTAGGGATTGAGCTGGGTGTCTTCGAGATAGTTGTAGCTCGAGGCCGACAGGTCGAAATCGAATGTGCCCTTGGTGTCGCTCTTGATCGCAACCGCATTACTTACATGGGTTTGGTCCCAGATATATTTGGCATTCGCGAACGTCGTGATGTTGTTGAAGGTCGGCAGCCCCGTCGCCGTCGACCGCAGGTAGGTCTGGGGATCCGAGACCTGGTGATTATTCCAGATCCCGAACGAATAGGTCGCCTGCACCTGCGCGGTCACGTCATAGGCAAGGCGGATGTTACCGGACGTCTGCTGCGAATGCGCGAGGATGCCCGTACCAACCACATTGGCCGGGACGCCCTGCTTGTTCAGCGCGGGAAACGTACCGGTCGTGCCGGCCGGGATTGTGGCGCTCGTCGTATAGGTGAGCGGCTGCTGGTAGCTGTCGAGATAGTTCGCGCTCACAAGCCAGGACAGCTGGCCGTCGCGATTGCCGGCGGCGGCGCTGGTCTGGCTGGTCACGTAGGTCTCCTTGGTGCCGTATTGATTCCACGGCATGACGGACACCGTTTCCTTGGCGACCGCAAACGGCTTGTCCGGCATCTTTGACGAGATCAGCAGCACGCCGCCAATCGAGTTGCCGGGATAGGCGGCCGCGAACGGACCGTTGAGATAGTCGACCCGCCCGATCGCTTCCGGCGAGATCAGGCTCCACTTCGGCGAGGCATTGGTGTTGTTGTTGCCGATCAGCGCCGAAATCAGGAGATCGTCGTAATAGATCAACGTCCGCGCGCTCGAATTGAGGCCCCAGCTGCGCGTCGCGAGCACGGCATTGTTGTCCCCATCGTTGCGTTTCCGCACGAACAGGCTCGGCATGTATTTGACGGCGTCCTCAGGGTCCTTGAGATTGATCGTCTCATCGACCTCCTTCGCCGTGATGCTGAAGGAGCGCTGCGGCAATTGATAACGCGCCACGGCAGCCGGCGGCTCCAGCGACGGCCGGGTGCTGCCCGCGCCCTGCTCGCCCGTAATAACGGGAGCTGTCCGCTCGCTGGCGGGTTTCGCCGACCGGCTCCGGGCGGCAATCGTCTGCACCGACGGCTTGCGCGGCTTGGGCTTCGCTGCCGCGGGCGCCTCGACGGTAACCGGCGGCAGCACGGCGCTGCTGCTCTGGGCAAAGACTCCGCTCGACGAGGCAAGCAGCGTGGCCTGGACGGCAACGACGCTCACGCCACGGCGGGCATGGCAACGTGACATGGGGGCATTCCTGACGCCGGCCTTCTTCCCGGCTGTTTGACAGCATCAATCGCCGGCGGACGGACCGCGGCGACCACGAGGGTCGTCAGGAAAACTGAGGAGGCGCGCGCGCCTGGGCGTTTGAGCCCTTATGGACGGAAGCGGTGGAAGCCTCCGCCGTGTGCCACACCACGCGGTCGGCATGGCGGAAAGGAATGGCGAAAGCCGGCTGCGGCGGCGAATCCAGCGATGCGTTTGCCTGCGCAAGACAGCAGAGGGCACAGGCGCCGGCATGCGCCGTCGGCGCGCCGGGCCGGTCGTTCAGGCCGCCAGCCTGGTCGCTCGCGCTATGGCAGATGACGGCGGCGGACAGCGGATCGGCAACGGCCTGGCCTGCCGCCAGACAGGCGGCAATCGGCGCCAGCACCTGCATCACCAAAGCGAGCAGGACCAGGGGTAAGAATTTTTGCAGCCGTGCGCGCATCCACCGAACCATTCGTTCGTGCGCTAACTAAACACCGGGCCGGCACCCGAGTCGAGGCCAGTTCCGCCGCCCGCTTGGCCCAGCGCAAATTTCGCTAAAACTGTGATCGGAGCCCCCTCCCGCGGGAGGGGGTCCGGCATTTGAGGCAGCCAAACCACCCCTGCCCATCCACAGATTTCTTATATTTGTCATATGTTTAGATGGCTGAAAGCCCGATCATTTCGTCAGCTGCTCTTATTTTGAACAATCGTTGCCGAAAATGATGACAAGTGAGAAAAGTTGATCTAGCATCCTCTTGCTCAGGTGCTGACCGCGAGGTCGTGGCCTGGTGGTCCAAGTCTCGGGAGGAGCCCCTGGCGCGCAAAATGCAGCGTCGCCCCGTCAATCAAGATTAAATCTTAAGATCGGGGATAATAGGGTCGACACAATTTTTGAGCGGGGCCAGGGCCCCGCTCTTTTTTTGCCCGCATGGCTGAAAAGCCGATGAATGCTTCTCCCAATTTGATCGAACAGAGTTTTGAGATCGCGGCACAGCGCTGCGCTGATCTCACGCCGCTCGTCTACCAGAGGATGTTCGAAGCACATCCGGAAACGCGAACGATGTTCCGGACGCAAGGCAGCGAGCTCGTGAAGGGATCGATGCTGGCGCTGACGATCGAGGCGATTCTCGACTTCGCGGGCGAGCGCCGCGGGCATTTCCGGCTGATCGCCTGCGAGGTCGCATCGCACGATGCCTATGGCACGTCGCGCGAGCTGTTCATCGCGTTCTTCGCCATCATCAGGGATACACTGCGCGACCTGCTCGGCGATGAATGGACGCCGGACATGGCGCTGGCCTGGGACGCATTGCTCGTCGAGATCGACACATACGCCGGCATTCCAGCCTGACGCTTTGCGCTGCACCAACGCGCGGGCAGCGGCGACGCTGCGGCTGATTGCAGATTGAGTGCCAACAACTCTTGTGAGAGACTTTCGGACATCGGTCGCGCAGGCAATGACGCGCCGACGACAAAAGATATGGGAGCGAGCGATGTCCGGGACGAAAGATTTCTCGACGACGAGGCGCGATCTTCTTCAGGCGGCAGCGACCGCCGGCGCCGGGGCTGCCCTGTTCGGCAGCATGGGCATAAATCCAGCGCTGGCCGCCGAAGTCGGGCGCAGCGAGAAGCCGTTGAAGGCGGCATTCTCCAATGCCGGCCTTCAGGCCACCTGGTGCGCGCAAGGCAAGCAGGCGGCGGAATTCTGGGGCAAGCTGTTCAACGTCGAGGTCACCTGGTTCGACGGCCAGCTCGATGCGGTGAAGCAGCGCGCGGCGATCGACAACATGGCCTCGCAGAAATGGGACTTCGTCGCGATCCAGGCGTTCGGCATCGGCACCCTCACCCAGCCGGTGCAGAAGATGATCGACGCCGGCACGCCCGTGATCGACATGGATACGCTGATCGCGCCGCTCGACCAGATCAACGTCCACTCCTTCCTCGCCCCCGACAACGAGTTCATGGGCGCTTCGGTGACGCAGGCGCTGTGCAACGCCATGGGCGGCAAGGGCAAGATCATCATGACGCAAGGCGCGCTCGGACATACAGGGGCGCAAGGAAGAGCCAAGGGCTTCAATTCGGTCGTCAAGCAATTCCCCAATATCGAGGTGCTCGACACCCAGCCGGCCGACTGGGACGTGTCGAAGACCGCCCGTCTCTGGGAAACGTACCTGACGAAATATCCGCAGATCGACGCCGCCTTCTTCCACAATGACGACATGGCGCTCGCGGCGGCCAACATCATGAAGGCGCGCGGCCGCACCAACATCCTGATCGGCGGCGTCGACGCCATGCCGCCGGCGATCCAGGCGGTGAGCGAAGGCCGCATGTTCGCGACCGTCCGCAATCCGTCCTGCCGCATCCATGGCGGCGCGATCATCGCGGGCGTCTCCGCCGTGGTCGGCGGCGAGAAGAGCGGACAGGGAATCCCCAAGAACGTCGTCACCGACGGCCCCGTTGTGACCAAGGCAAATGCCGCCGGGATGCAGTGGATGCAGGATCACTTCCTGATCTGAGCTTCCAAGATCTGAGCTTCCATGTCAGCGGGTCGTTCGCCCATCCTGGAACTGCAGGGCATCACGAAGAGCTTCGGCGGCGTCGAAGCGCTTCGTGGTGTCGACTTTGCGCTGTACCCCGGCGAGATCCATGGTCTCGTCGGCGAGAACGGTGCGGGAAAAAGCACGCTGATGAAGATCATCGCCGGCGTGCACACCGAGTTCTCCGGCCGTTTCCTGATCGACGGCAAGGAGACGCATTTCCGCTCGGCCCGCGATGCGCACGCGGCCGGCATCGCCATGGTGCATCAGGAGCTCTCTGTCGCCCCCGACCTCACGGTCGCCGAGAACGTCTTCCTCGGCAACCAGCCGACCAACGCCCTTGGCCTCGTGCAATGGCGGCGGATGGCGCGCGAGGCCGGCGATCAGCTCGCCCGCTTCGGCATCGACGTCGATCCGATGACGAGGCTCGGCGACCTCCCGATCGGGCTGCAGCAGCTGATCGAGATCGCGCGCGTGCTGTTCTCCGGCGCACGCATCGTCATCCTGGACGAGCCGACCTCCGCCCTCTCCCCGCCCGAGGTCGAGCGCCTGTTCGCAACGCTCCGGCGGCTGCGCGAGGAAGGCACTGCAATCGTCTTCATCTCGCATTTCATCGAGGACATCCTGCTCGTGTCCGACACGGTGACCGTGTTCCGCAACGGACGGAAGGTCGCGGAGACCGCGAGCGCGGCGACCAGCAAGGGCGCGCTGATCGAGGCCATGATCGGCCGCGGCGGCGAAGCGCTCGAGCACAGCTACACCGATGATCTGATGTTGCCGCAGCCGAGCGACAGCACGGTGGTCCTGAAGGCCGATCAGCTTTCGCTGGCGCGCAGCCTGAAGGACGTCTCCTTCGAGGCGCGCGCCGGCGAGGTGCTCGGCATCTACGGCTTCATGGGCTGCGGCCAGCAGGAGCTGTCGCGCATCCTGTTCGGCAAGCTGAAGCCGGACGGCGGCACGCTGGTGGTCGAAGGTAAGCCAAAGACCTTCGTCAGCACGGCAGCGGCCCGGCGCGCGGGCGTGGCGCTGGTGCCGGAGAGCCGGCGCGACATGCTGTTTCATCAGGAGCCGGTCTACAAGAACATCTCGATCAGCATTCTGGACCGCATCTCGTCCCTGCTGCTCAAGCCGGCCCAGGAGCGCGACATCGCGAGGCGCCAGGTCGAGCAGCTGCAGATCCGGCCGCCGGTGGTCGGCCTCGATCTCGGCATGCTCTCCGGTGGCAACCAGCAGAAGGTCGCGCTGGCAAAATGGCTGACCTACCCGCCAAAGCTGCTGGTGTTGTGCGAGCCGACCCGCGGCATGGATGTCGGCGCCAAGAACGACGTCATCAACATCGTCCGTGACCTCCGCGCAAAAGGGCTCGCGATCATCGTGCTGTCGACCGAGCCGGAAACGGTGCTGTCGCTGGCCGACCGCATCCTGGTGCTCAAGCGCGGCGCATTGGTGCGGGAATTCTCGAACGAGCCGGTCAGCAAGGACCGCCTGCTGGAAGCGGCGTGACGGAGAAGCACATGAGCAGCGAGACGGCCTTTGCGGAAGCCCATCGGGCGCGAGGGCTCGCGCCCTTCCTGCGCTCGCAGATGCGCAACATCGCGCCGTTCCTGACGCTGATCTTTCTCTCTGCCTTCTTCGCCTTCGCCAGCCCCTCCTTCGCGACGCTGGACAATCTCGGCAACATCCTGACGCAGGTGTCGGTGACGGGCATCATCGCCGTCGGTCTCACCTTCGTGATCCTCTGCGCCGAGATCGACCTCTCGATCGCCAGCATCGCCAACGTCACCGGCATCGCGGTCGCCTACTTCACGCTGCAGGAGTCCTACGTCAACATCGCCAACATCCCCCTGCCCGGCGCGGTTGCGATCATCCTGTCGATCCTGCTCTGCGCCCTGCTGGGGCTCGTCAATGCGCTGGGCCTGACCGTGATCGGCATCCCCTCCTTCATCATGACGCTGGCGATGATGCAGATCGCCGCCGGCATCTCGGCCCTCCTGGTGCGCGGCCAGATCGCCTACAAGGTGCCGAGCCTGATCACGACGCTCGGCTCGGGCTCGATCGGCGGCATTCCCTGGATCGTCATCGTCGCCGCCATCATGCTGCTCGGCGGGCACCTCGTGCTGACCTACACGCGCTTCGGCCGCTACGTCTACATGGTCGGGGGCAATCGCGAGGCGGCCGAATATTCCGGCCTCAACGTCAAGCTGATCTTGGGTGCCGTGATGGTGATCTCGGCGGTCTGCTCCGGCATCGGCGGCATGCTCGGCGTCGCCCATTTCGGCAGCGCGCAGCAGAACGAGTTCGACACCTACCTGCTCGACTCCATCGCCGCCGTCGTCGTCGGCGGCACCAGCCTGTTCGGCGGCCGCGGCGGCATCGGCAATACCATCGTCGGGCTGTTCGTGCTGGGCGTGCTCAACAACGGCCTCGACCACGTCAACATCGACAGCTTCCTGAAGATCCTGATCCGCGGCCTGATCCTGCTTGCCGCGCTGATCATCAATGTCTACGCGCAGCGACTGAGAGAGAAAGCGGCGGAGTAGACGGCCGCCAAAACAAAAAGTGCGAAAACAACCCCATGCACAGTAGAAACTGTGAGGGAGTTCAGCCGCTTGCCAAGCCTGCATGTGCGTGGGCGCGACCGTATCCACATTTTGACTCGTCGGGCAAAACAGGAGCATGATGTCATCGTGGCGGTGAGCGCGTCGCCGGCAGCGTTCCCACAAATGTTTTCGAGTTCACCCCCGTCATCCTGAGGCGCGTAGCGTGCGACGCAAACGCATCGCGTGCGGAGCCTCGAAGGATGAACGGCCGCGATGCAGCCGGGCCGTCGCCCTTCGAGGGCCGCTGAAGAAGCGGCCACCTCAGGTGACGGGGATAGGGCGTCGCCCGTTGCACTAGGGCGCGGACTCATTAGCGCGTAACCAAATTCGGATTGAGGCGCACGGCGAGGCGCTCCTTGAGACGTGGCACCGCGAAGTCGAGAAACGCGCGCAATTTGGCCGGCATGAACCGATTTGGCGAGTACACAAAGTTGACGGGTTGCGGTGGCGGCTGAAAGTCCTGCAGAAGCGGAACCAGTTGCCCTGAATTAATCGCGTCGGCGAGGAGATAGGAGAAGGCCTCGGTGATCCCGAGGTCCGCTCGCGCAGCGTCGCAGGCCGACTCGAGATTGCTCGCAACGAAGCGTGACCGAACCGGAACCACATATTGGGTCTGATCTCGCGTGAATCTCCATGTCGATGGCGACTGCATCGGCGGATAGCTGATGCAGTCATGCGTCGCGAGGTCTTCAGGCGATTTGGGCATTCCGCGCGACTCCAGATATACCGCGCTGGCGCAAACCACACGGTGGATTTCCCCCACCCGCACCGCGATCATGCTGCTGTCGGCGAGACGGCCAATGCGAAGCGCGACGTCAATGTGCTCTTCCAGGAGATTGACCATACGGTCCTGCAGATTGAGGTGAACGTCCACTTCCGGGAACGTTACCAGGAACTCCGACAGAATCGGCTGCAGACATAAGCGCCCGAGCGCAACGAGTGTCGAAACACTCAGTTCTCCCCTTGGCGTCGTGTACTCGCCGGAAACCGCGCGCTCGGTTTCCGAGACATCGGCAAGGATTCGCTTTGCCGCGGCAATGTAGGAGAGCCCTGCTTCTGTCGGGACGAATGCGCGTGTCGACCGGTTGAATAGCTTGGTGCGCAAATGCGCTTCCAGCTCCGAGACTTTGCGGCTCACGGTGGCCAGCGGCATTTTCTGATGGCGGGCCGCGGCAGTCAGGCTGCCGGCTTCGGCCACGGCCAGTACAACCGACATGGCTTCGAAACGATCCATTTTGTTACTTCCATTTTTTGGAAGAATGTCTCTCGATTTTGCCAGATACCGATCAATTTCGGAAGGGCATATCCATCTCCGCGGCGCAACAAACCAGCCCAACCACGGAGACGGACTATGACCCAGGCCCAAGGCACCGCCCTTATCACCGGCGCGTCCACCGGCATCGGCGCGATTTATGCCGATCGTCTGGCGAAGCGCGGCCACGACCTCCTCCTCGTTGCACGCAACGGAGAGCGACTGACGTCGCTCGCGCGCCGGCTCACCAACGAGACCGGCCGGAAAGTGCAGACGGTCGAGGCCGATCTCACGTCGGCGGCCGACCTGCTGCGCGTTGAACGCATCCTTCGGACCAATGCCGGCATCTCGGTGCTGGTCAACAATGCCGGCGTCGGTGCCTCGGCCACGTTGCTCGCCTCCGACGTCGACAAGATGGACGACATGATCCGCCTCAACGTCACGGCACTGACGCGCCTCACCTATGCGGCCGTCCCCGGATTTGCCGCCCGCGGCAAAGGCACGATCATCAACATCGCATCGATCGTCGCGCTCGCTCCGGAAGTGCTGAATGGCGTCTATGGCGGCACGAAAGCATTCGTGCTCGCGTTCAGCCATTCGCTGGTTCATGAGCTCGCCGGCAAGGGCATCCGCGTGCAGGCAGTGCTGCCAGGCGCCACGGCCACCGAATTCTGGGACGTCGCCGGCACGCCGGTTCATCAGCTTCCGGCGCAGATCGTCATGACCGCCAGCGACATGGTCGATGCCGCGCTCGCGGGTCTCGACCTTGGCGAAACCGTCACGATCCCGTCGCTGCCGGACAAGAGCGAATGGGATCGTCATGAGGCGGCACGCCTTGCCATGTCGGGCAAGCTCTCGAGCGCCATCCCGGCGCCTCGTTACAACCTGCACAGGCGTGAAGACGTGAACGCCTAGGCCCCGCAACTGCGGCCAAGACTGTTGAAATCTTTCTCGGCATCCAGCCGGACGTGCCGAGACCGTCGAGCCATGGCTCGCGGGCAGTTCAAACGCCCGGTGCAAAAGGAGAAAGTATCATGAAGTCGGAAATTGCCATCTCGCACATCGTCTCACAGGGACCGACACCGGTTCTGGCACTGCGCACGACATCGGAGTGGCGCGTTCATGCCGAACGCCTGCTCACCTACGCTGAACCGCTCAGCCGCGTCGGGCTCTATGTGTCGCTGGCGATCATCTACGCCTGGTTCGGCGGGATGAAGTTCACGGCCTACGAGGCCGAAGGGTTGGTGCCGCTGGTGAAGAATAGCCCGTTGGTGAGCTGGTTCTATGCTCTGCTATCGGTCCGCGGTTTCTCCACCTTCCTCGGCTTCGTCGAGCTCAGCATCGGGCTGCTCATCGCCCTGAGATTGGCGAGCCCGATCTTTTCTGCAGCGGGTGGCCTTCTCTCGGCCGGACTGTTCTTCACGACCGTCAGCTTCATGATCTCGACGCCCGGCGTCGTCGTGCCGGAGCTCGGAGCTCCTGCGATCACGGTCGCGCCGGGTCAGTTCCTCCTGAAGGATGTCGGCCTGTTCGCTGCATCGTTCTGGATATTCGTCGACTCTCTGAAGGCCCTGGTTCGCAGGTAAAGGAGAACAGCACCATGAAAATACGATCCGTCTTCGGAGCGACTTACGCTGCGATCGTCATCGCCACTGCAACGCCCGCCGCCGCCCATGGCGTCGGCGGCGTCGGCGAAACGATCACACCGCACTTTCAGCAGATCATACCCAATATCCCTGGCAAGTCACTTAAGGCCCTGCTTGTCGACTATGCGCCGGGTGGGGCATCGGTTTCGCACATCCACGCCAAATCGGCTTTCATTTTCGGTTACGTCCTGTCGGGAGAAATCGAGTCCCAGGTCAATGACGGACCAAAGCGAGTCTATCGTGCCGGCGAAAGTTTTTACGAGACGCCAGGATCGCGCCATCCCGTCAGTCGCAATGCGAGCAAAACCAGGCCTGCAACGCTGCTCGCGGTGTTCGTCGTCGATAGCGACGAAAAAGAACTGACGACTTCAATTGAGCAGGATTCGTCCTCAAGGAGCAAAAAATGAGTCAGCGTCTCGACTACAATCAGATTGCACCGGCGGGTGTGAAAGCGCTCGGCGGGGTCTACGGCTACATCATGCAGAGCAGCCTTCCGCCTGCGTTGGTGGAACTGGTCTACCTGCGAATTTCCCAAATCAACAACTGCGCGTACTGCCTCGACTCGCACACGCGCGACCTGCTCAAAAAGGGCGTAAAGATCGAAAAGCTGGCGCTGGTGCAGGCCTGGAAGGAAGCCGGCAATCTTTTCGACGAACGCGAACGCGCCGCCCTTGCATGGGCCGAAACGGTGACGCACGTCGCAGAGACCAACGTGCCGGATGAAGCATATCAGGCCGCCCGTGAGGTGTTCGAAGAGCGCGAGCTAGTGGATCTCACGATCGCGATCAGCCTGATGAACGCTTACAACCGCATGGCGATCAGCTTCCGCAACACGCCGCAAGCTGCGATCGAGAACTAGAACCAGGCAGCCATGCGCGCAGCAAGCCAGGAGCTGGCTATAAAGTCTTCATTGCAGGCGCCACCGGTGCCTCGGTTTCCACCGGGGTGCGGCATAGCGTTACATTTGGGGGCTGCTTCTTCAAGTGACGCCGTCGGCCGCCAGTCATAACATTGAGTTGGCGAACCGTTGGTATCGGCACGCTCGCTCAAAGCGAAAGCTACTGGAAGCCCGTGCTGATCGATCCGGCTGTCCTGAAGACATGAGGTATCCATGAGCGCGTTGCTTGGCCAAGTTCTCGAAGCGCATGGCGGTTTGGAATGCTGGAAACGACGCAGCAAGGTCGAGGCCACCATCGTCACCGGTGGTGGCCTCTTTCCGCTGAAGGGCCTGATGCAGGATCGCAATCCGCGGCGCATGACTGCGTGGCTGCACGAGGAGCGGTCTTCCATCACGCCT
This sequence comes from Bradyrhizobium sp. CB1717, assembly GCF_029714325.1. Lineage (NCBI taxonomy): Bacteria > Pseudomonadati > Pseudomonadota > Alphaproteobacteria > Hyphomicrobiales > Nitrobacteraceae > Bradyrhizobium > Bradyrhizobium sp. CB1717. The sequence goes on along the minus strand of NZ_CP121666.1, from coordinate 4,641,620 downwards.
TTCGGAGCTCCCGATCAGCGCACGATGTTCACGCCGGACCGGATCGCCATCGAGAAGCTTGACGGTGCGCTGGTCGCTGAGCGCTACGCGCCCCGGGATTCCTTTGCCGGACACCAGATGCACACGCCCTGGGATCCCCTGCACCGCGCCTACTTCAACGGCGAAGCCGTGTGGACCTATCTCACGACACCGTTCCTGCTGGCGATGGATGGGGTCCGTGTCGAAGAGGCCGAGGCCTGGCGAGAGGGGGCGGAGACCTGGCGCGTGCTGCGCGCCCACTTTCCCGGCTGGATGGAAACCCACTGCCTGGTCCAGGACTTCTTCTTCGGCGAGGACCTGATGCTGCGCCGTCATGATTACAGCGTGAACATCGCGGGAGGTTTTCCGGCCGCCCAGCTCACATCTGGCTATATCGAGGCGGATGGCATTCGTCTGCCAAGCATACGGCGCGCCTACGCCCGCGGTCCTGATCGCAGGCCCGTCACGGACATGCTCCTGGTCTCGATCGATTTCAGCGAGGTCGCCTTCCGGTAATGATCCGCCGCTCTGGAGTTCACGAGTCTCTTGCCGTTCCACGACGAGCGGCACCAATCGGCGCCCACCGAGGTTGATCTGAATCAACGTCTGTCATGAATTGCCGTGGCTCCCTGCGCAGGACGTTTGTTGATTGCAGGAGACGCCCATTACGCGGGTGCAGCGGCGGTCGGAGCCGCGGCGGTGGGGGCCGCTTACGAGGCCTATGCGCCGCGCTGCGGCTACTATCCGTACCCACCTTGTTACTGAACGAGACCTCCGTGCTGCGGAGCGTCTGACGGTGAACGGCCATGATTGACGCTCGCTTTATTGTCCTACTTGCAAGTCTCTCCATTGGCCTGGTTACGCCCGTTCCTGCGGCGAGTAATCGGGCTCGCTCACCTGACGCGAAGGTTCGGGCGCAGCCCTCACCGGGGCCGATCTCCCCAACCAAGCTTGGGTCGATTTTACGACAAGATCTCTTTGATCGCGGCAATCGTAGCAATCTCAGATCCGATTGGCCGGCTCCGCCGGCACAGCCGGGACAATTTTAGGACCGGAGAGAGAGATGAAAGTCATTCTGTTTTCACTTGCAATGCTCGGAAATCATTCGTTGATACCGGTCTCCGATCGTGTTCCCGAATTGAAGATCGAAGTGCTCTGCAAAGCGACGTCCGAAACTGACAAAGCAATGGGATTGGCGTTGGCACAGAGCGATGCGGATTGCATGCGCGACGAAAGGGCCGCGCAACAGCAACTTGGAACAATATGGACGGCGACCAGGCCGGCTGTCCGCGATTCATGCGAGGGCGAGGCCGTATCAGGCGGGGCCCAAAGCTACGTCGATCTCCTTACGTGCATCCAGATGACGGACACCGCGAATGCGCTGGCATCGACCACGCCGCTCCGAGGGGCGAGCAAGAATCGAAACAAGCAATAGCAGAAGCAAAGTCTTTGTGGGGGCGAAGGTGATCCGAAACGTGCCGTAAGAGCTGTTGTGAGAGGCGGCGCCTGACCTCTAAGGACTCATTCAGCTGTCAGCCAGCCAAGCTCGAAGAGCCGGCGGACCACATCGTTGTAGGATTGACTCTGCACGATCTGCTCCTTGGCGATGCCGACATTCGTAATGACGCCTTGGTCGATGAGCTCAGTGACAAACCAAAGAAAAGCGGCGTGCATCTTTGGCCGATCTGTTTCACTGAGAGGCATGCTCTGCACGAGTTCGTAAAGCGACTGAAGCCGCAGACGATTTGCGTCAGGCAACAAGTGGATAATGCGGTCGCGCGGGAGCGCAAAGGCAGCCTGCACATAGGACGCGACCAGAAACAGCTTTTCAAGACCGATCAGTTTGACGACGGGGAGCAATGCCGCGACTTGCTGCCGTGCCATGGGCGGCATGGCAGCAATGAACGCCTCGTGCGGTTGCCTTTGTCCCGTTAGGACGAGCTCTGCCACCGCGACCGCATCCTCCGATCCGGGCGGCGGGTCGCCGTTGTGTTGGCGGATCATGCCCATCACGCCGATGAACATGGCCTCCTCCAGATTGAAGCCCAGGAGCCCGCCACCGGTGAAGCCGGGAGATATCCCAAGGGAGCCAAGCCGAAGGGCAACCTGGTCGTCGATCTCCCGCCGGCGATTATAGGAATCGGCCTGCTGTTTTATCGCCGCGGCCTGTCCGATGATCTCCGCAGGTAATTTTTGCCACGACCACCGCGCCAAAAGGGTCGCGTGGGCCACATTGTGATGCATCCATATGTCCCAGATTTTTCCAAGGAAACCCTGGTATGGATTCTTCGGCTGGAAGAGCTTGCTGATGATTCCGAAAATGGGAGCCTCCCATCATTGAGCTGCAATGAGCGGCGGTGACCCCTTGAGCTTTTCAATCCCTGAGGGGCGCGCGCAATTCCTTGTCGATCTCCTCCGGCGTAACGCTCTCCAGCGAACGCAGCGTCCCGGCGATCTCCACCTTGATGGCCCGGATCAAGGCTCCGCCTTCCCTGACCATTTTGCGCAAGGCAACAAGAAGCGTCGTTCCGGCGCCGACCGCGCCGGTCATAGCGGTGAGCAGGACTGCGAGATGGGCGACCGCCGCGGGATCGAGATTTGCCTCCGAACGCACAGCCATGCCATCAACCGCAACACCCTTTACATCCCCGAGATTCGTGCGCGCCAACGCAGCGATCTCGTCTTCGTGTTTAGCGGCGATTTTGGGGTCCGGGTCCCCATTGATCTCGACGAATATCTGCAAACTCATTGCAACCTCCGTTCGCTATGCTTTCATGCCAAACTGCATCGCCGTGAACGGCGCCCAGTCGTAGTGTGCCCGGTGCAAGACGTTCTTGTAGAGTTCCAGCGCTGCTATTTGGACGCTAGCCGCAGCATCCGCGCCATTGACCCAGGCATCGTACGCGATGCCCGCCATTGTCTTGGCGGCGCCGACCTCGGCATTCCAGAGTGATCCGATCACCTGGCGCGCGCCGGCGGCGCGAAATGCGGCCTGGAGCCCAAACAGATCGTCCCCGGGCCAAAATTGAATCCCCATCCCGCCGACGGCTCGTTGCCCGGAGCAGCAGGCAACGAGCACGACAAGGTCGGCGGGAACGCGAGACGTGGAGATCATGTCTGCAGTCAGGCGTTCCGACCCCAGCTGCAGGAACGACTCTCCAGGGACGTCGCCCTGCGCGGACGTGCCGTGGCAAGCCAGCAGCAAGAAGGCGGCATGGTCCAGCTCACGGACGGCCAGCATCCGTGCGAATGACTTGCAGGCGCCCGGCTCCGCGAGCCGACTAGCCGGAAGTCCCCGAGCCTCGTGCCTTGCAACGATTTCTTCGGCAGCACCGTCAAATCCCCTGGTGGGCCGAGCATCGGGATAGTAGTCGATACCCACAGCAACTACGCCTCGCCCGTCGGCAACCGGTATGCGACGGTGGATGGCCCCGAGATTTGGGATCGTTGTCCATGGAAAGCGTAACCCGAGCCGCCTTTCCTCAAACCTGAGCATGCTGAAGGGAATCGCATGGAGCGACCGATGCGGAAGAATGAAGAGCTTCCGGACGCTCGCCAGTCGGGACGTCACCAGGCAGGGCAACAACACAGGGCACAGGACGTCGAGCAATTCAGCCTCTTTGGGAGTGAAGGACCAGCCTTTGACCTCGCCGTTTCGAAGATGGGCCGAGAACGATTCCAGAATGCGCAAAGCCTCCGGATCCACCGTCACCGACACCGATTGCAACGCATTTCGTTCGACGGTCGCGACCAGAAGACGGTCAGTTGCCAACCAGGTATAGACGATGGCGAGCTCACCAATGTGCAGAGCATCCTGAACCAGCTTCAAATCCAATGGCGGTTCGCTTGGTAGCGCGGGCCGCTGGTTCTCTGCTGCCTTCAGTGCACACGCCAGATGTCCAGCGGCCATCGCCGCCGAGGTCGCGCTCTCGAAGACGCGAATGCGATCCCGCATGGCGGTGGCCCGAAGAATTGGATCAGTTATTCGTTCGCGATGCTGTCGAGCCAGCTTGATCGCGCGCTGCGTCAGGTCGTAGGCGCATTCCGGCCTGGGCTCGTCGCCCTTCATCGCCGCGTCCGCCTCGATCGCGAGCGAGAGCGCCGTAACGTTGGGGGCGGACGTCTCGTCCACCAACCCGCGTGCCTGCACGGCGAAGCGTCGCGCCTTGTCGGGCTCTTCATCGAGCCAGGCATCCGCCACTTCCAGCAGGGAAGCGGCTTTGATAACGCGCTGTGTCAGCAGGGCCGCATGCGCTGCGAGCCGCTCGGCCGCCGCCAGCCTGTCGCGCCCGCGAACGCCGGAGAGGCGCTGGAGCCGAACTTCAGTCAGGAGCTGGTTGACCGCCAGGAGCACACTACTGCTTCCGCTGGGTTAGCAATTGATGCTTCTCGATGAGGCCCGCGTAGTGATCGGCCAGACTCCGGTTTCCGAGGTTGCCCGCATCGACCGGGGCATATGCATTCTTCAAGCCGCTGTACAATCGGTAGAAGAGGAGCCTGAGCTTGAGGATGTTACCGGCACGCTGCATCAATTGCGCGCCGTTTCCCGTGTCGCTCCTCATCGACGCCAGCATCTCGGCCAGGATCGTGCCGGGGGCCGGAGGCTGGTCGTAACCGGCCAGCTTCATGGTTGCATCCGCGTCGTTAAACGTCGCGATCGCCGCCCATTGATTGCCGGTTTGCAGTTGGATTTCGCCCAGCCGGATCAAACAAGACGCTTTCGAAACCGTCGAAGGAGGTGCCGAAGCGGCCGCCGCCCGCGCGCGCGAAAGCCGCTGCTCGACATTGCCGGCCGAAACGTCGACACATGCTGCCGCATTTTCGGCCGCTTCCCGGGCGTCCGCCAACAGGCCAGCTCTTTCGAAATTGGCTTGCGCCAACTTGTATCGAGGCGCAGCGCGATCTGGTAACTCCAACACGGTATCGAGGATGAACGCCGAGAGCCGGGAACATTCAGCCGCTTGCGCGAGAGGCGGCGCCGGCCATCCCGAGGCCGGAGCTGGCTGGATCGCAAGGGCCAAAAAAACCGTCTCGATCTGCTGAAGTTCCGCGATCGTCGTCTCGTCCACCCGCATCGACGACGCTCCCAGCGTTGCCACGGCAACTGGCGGCAGATTCCAGCCCATCGAAGCGAACGTGGCCTGCAGGCTCACACGCCGAAGCCTCGCATATGCATCGAAGAATGCTTTCAGTTGACCCATGGGATCTGCCCCGCCGAAGGCGTTCGGCCTTCGTCGAAGGCGTTCGACAACGGCAACATGCTCATTGATCAAAGCCGCATCCAACGCGGACCTTCCGTGCGTGTCCCGCAGATCCCGATCGGCGCCATGGTCGAGCAATATGTTCACGGCGGCGAGTTGACCCGTCATCGCGGCGGACATGAGGGCGGAGAATCCGTTATCGCCGACCGAGTTCGGATCGGCTCCCTTGGACAGCATGAGGCGAAGAACATCGACTTGGCCACGTTCAGCCAGGAGGTTGAGCAATGTCGGCCCTCCCAAATAGATGTTTGGCGGCACTCCTCTGTTCAGCCCTTCGGTGACGGCCGCCAGATCACCCCTGATGGCCGCTCCTGCCAGCACGATCTCTTCGTCTGTCATGCGTTTGCACCCCAACTTCGCCGGTAGAGCGCCCCGAACGAGCAAGATACGCTTTGCTCGTGTCGACGTTGGATCAGCTTTGTATGCGGCATCAACGGCGGGAAAGGCTGGCGTGACCAGCCGGAGCGCCACCGTTCCTTGCCTGCTATCGCTGCTGTTGCGACCTCTCAAACGTCAAAGCAGGTCGAAAATTGGCCCCGAAAGTTCGCCGAAGCCGAAAGCACTTATCGTTGGGGAAGGCGCGCGCTAGCACTTCCCTTTGCACAACCACAGGGCGACTTTAGCATGACATGCTCTGTCGTCCAAGCCGCTCTCCTGTTCTTTGCATCACGTGTTCATCAGCAAATACACGGCCGCGTAGAGACAATTTATGCGCCTCACCGTGAAAACCGTGTGAACCAATTCACTACCAACAAGCAACTTTTGGCCAACTGAAATCGAGCTCTTGAGGCTTGTCATTTCCACGACAGAACGACGTCACCCAATCGGGCGAGCGATGACTCGCCACCAACAATTGACGGAGTCCTGCTGACCTTTTCGCGCATTGCAAATTTTGAGAAGCTGGCTGACGTTGGCGATCGGCACGAACGCTCTCGCCTCCACCAGCGCTCTATCCTTGGAGGCCTCTACTCCAGACCGGAGCTAATCCCGCCTGCCCTGCAATCTCCTCACTCCGCCAGCATCGCACAGCATGCCCATCGGGCCGCGTCTCCAACACCGGCCCTGGCTCGCTCCGGCACACCGCTTCCGCGTAACGACACCGCGGGCTGAAGGCGCATCCGTTCGGCGGGTTGAGCGGATTGGGCAAGTCGCCACCTGTCGTCGCCAGCGGGGCGTGGCGCAGAGGATCGGGGATGGCGGCGATCAGGGCTTGCGTATAGGGATGCGCCGGCCGCTCGAAAATCTCGCGCCAGTCGCCGTTCTCGACGATGCGGCCGAGATACATCACGGCGACGCGGTCGCTCATGTGCTCGACCACGCCGAGGTCGTGGCTGATCATGATGTAGGACAGGCCGAGCGTGTCCTTCAGTTCCAGCAGCAGGTTGATGATCTGGGCGCGGATCGAGACGTCGAGCGCCGAGACGGGCTCGTCGCAGATGACGATCTTTGGATTGAGGATCAGGGCGCGGGCGATGCCGATGCGCTGGCGCTGGCCGCCGGAGAATTCATGCGGGTAGCGGTCGGCCTGTTCGGGGCGCAATCCCACATGTTTGAGCATGGTCGCGACGCGATCCTCGATCTCGCTTTTGGCGGCCAGCCCATGCACCCGCAGGGGATCCTCGAGCGTGCGGCGAACGGTCTGGCGTGGGTTGAGCGACGCATAGGGATCCTGAAACACGATCTGCACGGTGCGTGCCAGGGCCTTGCGATCGGCGGATTGGCTGTCCGTCGCGACCTCGCGCCCGTCCACCACGATACGGCCGCGCGTCGGCTTCAACAGCCCGAGGATCGACAAGGCGACCGTCGACTTGCCCGACCCGGACTCGCCGACGAGGCCGAGGCATTCCCCACGCTTCAGCGTGAGATCGACGCCGTCGACGGCACGGAGCAGCCGCCGCTCGCGGCCGAACAAGCCGCCTCCCAGCGGAAAATGAACCGCGAGATCCTCGACCCTGAGGATGAGATCCTCGTCCGGCTTCCGCTGCGGCTCATGCATGGTGGTAACACCTGACGAAACCGCCGGCCTCGAGGACATCCGTCTGCGGCGCGACTGTCCGACAGATCTCGGTCGCCTGGGCGCAGCGCGGATTGAACCGGCAGCCATCCGGAAAACTGGTGATCGCCGGGACCACGCCCGCGATTTCCTTCAGCCGGGTGCGGCCGAGCGCGGCGCGGCTGCCCAGCCGCGGCAGCGAGGCGACGAGGCCCTGGGTATAGGGGTGCGAGGGCGCGCGGAAGATATCGGCGGAGCCGCGCTCCTCGACAATGCGACCGGCATACATGACGGCGACGCGGCGGCAGACATTGGCGACGAGGCCGAGATCATGGCTGATCATCAGGATCGCCGTTCCGCGCTCGGCGCAGAGATTGCGCATCAGCTCGATGATCTCCGCCTGCACGGTCACGTCGAGCGCGGTGGTCGGCTCGTCGGCGATCAGGAGGTCCGGACCGCAGGCGAGCGCAATGGCGATCATGACGCGCTGGCGCATGCCGCCGGACAGCTGATGCGGATAATCGTTCACACGCCGCTCCGGCGCGGGCACGCGGACACTCGCGAGCGCCTCGACCGCGAGCTGGTTGGCTTCCCGCCAGCTCTTGCCCTTGTGCAGCACGAACATCTCGGCGATCTGCCGCCCCACCGGCGAGACCGGATTCAGCGCCGTCATCGGCTCCTGGAAGATCATGGCGATGCGGTTGCCACGCAGCTCCCGCTGGCCGGCTGCAGACAGGCGCTGGATTTCCCGCCCGTCGAACCGGATGACACCGCTGCCGATCGACAAAGGCGACCGCAACAGTCCGATCAAGGCGAGCGCCGTGATGCTCTTGCCGCAACCGGACTCGCCGACGAGGCCGAACGTCTCGCCGCGATCGATGCGGAACGAAATGCCTTCCGCTGCCGCAACGCGCCGCGATCCGTCATCGAGATCGATGCGGAGGTCTTCGACCTCGATCAGCGGGGAGCCCGTCATGTCCGCCGGCTCCGCGAGTGAGGATCGAGAATGTCGCGCAGGCCATCGCCGAGCAAATTGAGGCCGAGCACCGTCAGGAAGATGGCAAGGCCCGGAAACAGCGAGAGCCACGGCGCGGTGGTGATCTGGTCGCGGGCCTCCGAGAGCATGCTGCCCCAGCTCGGAAAGGGCGGACGGACGCCGAGACCGAGGAACGACAATGCGGCTTCGGAGAGGACCGCGCTGCCCATGCCCAGCGTACCGATGACGACGATGGGTCCCAGCATGTTCGGCAACAGCTGCGTGATCATGATGCGCAGATCGCCGTAGCCGAGCACGGTCGCCGCCTGGACATAGCCCTGGTTCCGCAGCGACAGCGCCGAGGCGCGTGCGAGGCGGCAGGTGAAGGACCAGTTGGTCAGCCCGAGTGCGATCAGCAGGCTTGTCAGGCCCGGGCCGAGCACCGCCATGATGGCGAGCGCGAAGATCAGCGAGGGGATCGCGAGCATCAGATTGGTCAGGGCGTTGACGACATCGTCCCACCAGCCGCCAAAATAGCCGGCGCTCAGCCCCAGCGCCACGCCGATGACGCTGTTGATGAGCTGGGAGACGATGCCGACCGTCAGCGACACACGTGCGCCGTAGAGGACGCGGGAATAGATGTCGCGGCCCTGCCCGTCGGTGCCGAACCACCAGGTCCAGCTCGGGGGCTCCTCCGCATTCATCAGATTGGCGTCCATGACGGGGTCGGTGTGCGCCAGCCAGGGCGCGAGCAGGCCGACGATGATCGCGAGCGCGAACAACGATCCGCCGATGACGAGATTGGCGCGGAGCTTCATGCGTATCTGATCCTGGGATCGATCACGCCGTAGAGCACGTCGATCAGCAGATTGATCGCGAGAAAGAACAGCACCACCACGAGAATGGAGCCCTGGACGGCGGGAATGTCGCGCTGCAGGACGCTGTCCACGAGCAGCGAGCCGATGCCCGGCCAGGAGAACAGTTTCTCGACGACGACCGCCTGCCCCATCAGCGCGCCGAACTGCAGGCCCATGGTCGTGAGAATGAGGACGAGCGCGTTGCGCATGACGTGCCACTTCACGACGCGGGTCTCGCTCATGCCCTTCGAGCGCGCCGTGCGGACGAAGTCGGCGGTCATGATTTCCAGCACCGCCGCGCGGGTCGTTCGGGCCAGCAGCGCCATCGGCGACACGCCGAGCGTCACGGCCGGCAGGATCAGATATTTGAGGCCACCATCGCCATAGCCGAAACTCGGCAGCCAGCCGAGCTTCAGCGCGAACAGGTACATCAAAAGCAGTCCGAGCCAGAATTTGGCCAGTGACAGGCCGGACACCGCCAGAACCATCGAGACGGTGTCGACGAGGCTGCCTGGCCTCAAAGCCGCGACGAAGCCGAGCGGCACGCCAAGCAGAACCGCAAAGGCCATGGATGCGAAGATCAGTTGCAGGGTCGGCCATGCCCGCTTGGCGATCATGGTCGTCACCGGCTCGCGCGTCCGGAACGATGCCCCGAGATCACCGGTCGCGAGCCTCGCGACATAGGCGCCGAAACGCGCATAGACGGGCTGGTCGAGGCCGAGCTGCTTCTTCATGCGCAGCTCGACCTGCGGATCGCTGTCGTCGCTCATGGTCGAGACGATGCTGCCGGGAACGACGCTGAACAGCACGAAGACCAGCAGCACCACCGCGAGCACGGTCGGAATGGTCTGCAGGAGGCGACGGATCAGAAACGCGAGCATCTCAACTTTTCCCCGCTCCCTCCCTCGCCTGTGGCACTAGGCGGGAGCGCGCGTGTCACTTCGCGGGCGAGGTCTCGTCGACCCAGAGGTCCTCGACGTTCTGGTGGGTCAGCTCCGTCGCGTTCAACTGAACTCCCTTGAGCCAGGGCTGCACCGCCATGACCGCCTTGTTGTAGTTGAAGAACCAGACCGGCGCCTCGTCATAGAGCAGCGCGTTGGCCTTCTGCAGCAGCTGGCCGCGCTTGGCGGGATCGTCCGCCTGCCCGGCCTCGTCGACCAGCTTGTCGAAATCGGCATTCTTGAAATTCATGTAGTTGCAGGCCGATTGCGGCGTTGCCGAGTGGAAGCATTTCAGCGCGGCCTGGGGATCCGGGCCGGTCGCCTGGGAATAGATGAAGGCCTGATAGTCGCCGCTGCGGACCACCTCAGCCAGCACCGCGGTCTCGACCTGCTTGACCTTGGCCTTGATGCCGACCTTGTCCAGCATCGGGATGACGGCCGTGACGATCGGCAGGCCCCAGCTTTCATTCTGGCTGGTAGTCCATTCGAATTCGAAGCCGTTGGGATAGCCCGCCTCCGTCAGCAGTTGCTTGGCCTTGGCGGGATCGTAGGCGTAAGGCTTCATGGTCTTGTCGTAGAGCGGCGAAGTCAGCGGCAGCCAGCTGGTAGCGCGATAGGCCTTGCCCTTGACCAGCTTGTTGATGATCAGGTCGGTGTCGATCGCATAGTTGATCGCCTGCCGGACGCGCTTGTCGGCGAACGGCTTGAAGGCGGTGTTCATCCCCATGTAGCGCGTGAAGACCTCGGCGACCTCGACGATGGTGCCCTTGAGGTCGGCATCGGACTGATAGGCGACATACTGCGCAGGTCCCAGCACCGAGGTGTCGACCTCCTTGTTGCGGAAGGCGACATCGCGGGCCGCGGCCTCGCCCATGACCGAGACGATGATCTTGTCGGCGTAGGGCTTGCCGGGCTTGTAGAACCGGTCAGAGCGCTCCAGGACGATGCGCGATCCCGGCACGTGCTCGACGAATTTGAACGGACCGAGACCGATCGGCTTCTGGATGAAGCTCTCCTTGGCGGCTTCGTCGGCGGGATAGATCGAGGTCAGCGCGGTGAAGAAGTAGAAGCCCGGATCGACCTTCTCGGTCAGCTTCATCTCGAGGGTGAAGTCGTCGATCTTCTTCAGGCCGGAAATCTCCTTGGCCTGGCCCTTCTCGACCGCGGCCGCGCCCTCGATCACGCGGACGAAGCGCGCGCCGGGATAGGCCTTGGTGCCGTCCATGATGCGGTTGTAGGACCAGATGACGTCGTCGGCGGTCATCTTGCGGCCATTGTGGAAATAGGCGTCGTCGCGCAGCTTGAAGGTGTAAACGAGACCTCCACCCGAGACGACGACCTCCTTGGCAAGCTCCGGAACCGGCTTGCCTTCCGCGGAATCCCAGATGTAGAGCGAGCGGTGCAGCGCCTTGGCGTAGATCTCGTCCTGGGCGCGCTGCGTGGTGTGAATGTCGAGGCTGGTGAAGCTCGAACCATAGGGCGCCGTCATCCGGATGGTTCCGCCCTTGCGCGGCGTCTGGGCCTCCACCGATCCGGCGAGCGCCAGTCCCAACCCAGCGACGATCGCCACAATCCTGAACATCATGTCCCCTCCGGCAATGCAGGCATATTCCAGTCACGGAGTTGACCACTCGCGGCACGTCGAGTGCAAGCACCTCTTTTCGTCGCGGATGCCGCAGTTCCTTGCAGTGCATCCCTCGAAACGCCCGCCCGAGGGGCAAACCATCAGGATGAGATCGTGCACTGCGGCGAAATCCCTCAACCCGGTGGGAATCGGGAGCGGAAACAACGATCTGTGGGCAGTGAACGTCCCGCGCGATCGTTGCGACCAAGATCAGGACAAGGGCCTTCCGCCCAGCGATTTCGTCGAGACGGGAATCCGAATTATGAAAAGCCGAACGCTGGGTGCCTTGCTTATCGGCGGTCTGGTCGCCGCCACGGCCGTGCTGGCAAGCCCGGTCGCGGCCAGCCTCGGCCGGACCAGCGAGGCGGACAGCATCCGCTTCAGCTGGAGTCGCACCACCGGCGTGAACGACTATCTTGACGAAACGTGGTGGGCGGTCCGGGGCCATGACACTCCGGATAATTTCGTCGAACGACTGCTCAGCATCCCCGTCGGAGCGGTCGCACGGGGCGCAGGTGCGGGTTTCCAAGCCAGAGTTTCCCAAGGCACCGGTCTGCCACTGCCAGAGAGCTGGAGCATCGCGACGGCGAAGAATTCGCCGTTCATCACCTCGGTCTACGCCGAGACCCCGCGCGATCTCGCGGCGGTGCTCGGTTTCTATCGCACCGAGCTCGGCAAGCGTGGCTGGATCGAGACGGTGCTCGAACCGGACCGCGCCGTGATCACCTTCACGACCCCCCGTGGACCGATCCTGCTCCGGCTTTCCCGTCAGGACGACAGGACGATCGCCGAACTTTCGCTGCGCAGGCCGGGTATCGCGAATGCCGGCCTCCTGCCGAGGCCGGGGCAGGCAAAACTGATGCTCGGCAACACATCGGACGCGGCGGCGGTCATCACCGTCGCCGACCAGATCATCAAGCTACCGGCGCACGCCGGCGAGAACCTGGCGGACTCCGACTCCGCCGCAGCCGAAATACCGGACAGCCAGAAGATCGATCTGCCGCCCGGCAGGTACAAGGTCACCCTCAAGGTCGACGGCGGTGCGGCAGAGAGCCGGGAGTTCGAGATCGCGGCCAACGAGACCCGGGGTCTGCTGGCCAGCAAAGACGGCGCCCTGGTGCCGATGCGGCTTTATTGAGGCGCGCGACAATCTCTCGCCTCGTCATTGCGAGGAGCCCTTGCGACGAAGCAATCCAGAGTCTTTCCGGAGAGGGACTCTGGATTGCTTCGCTGCGCTCGCAATGACGGAGTGTGGCGGCACGCTCCTTGCCACAAAGCTCTGTCAGCCGGACAGCTCCGGCATCCAGTCCCGCAGTTTTCGCGCGGCGCCTGTCACGTCGGCGATCGTCCGAAACGCCCCCGTCTCCACCATCATCGCGCGCGCCAGCCGCACGGCGCGGGCTTCGGTGGTCGCCCGCTGCCTGGGGTCCTCGATCAGCTCGAAATCGATGTTGTGGGCGAGACCGAAGATGCGGCGGATGGTCTTGGCTGCGGCGAAGCCGACCGCATCAGTGAACAGGCGCTGCATGTAGGCCTGCCGCTCGGCCTCCAGCCGCGCGGCGCCCTTCTCGCCGGGAAAGAGCGAGATCGGATAGGCGTCACCGACCGCGCCGGCGCGCCAGAGGTCGAGGAATTTGCCGGCGAACACGGTCCAGACCTTTTCGACCGCCTCCAGCACCCAGGCCTCGAACACGGCCCGTTCGCCCGGCGCGCGCTCGTGACCGGCGGAGGCGAAATAGGCCATCAGCAGATTGGCCAGCACCGCGCCGACGTCGAAACCCATCGGGCCGTAGAACGCAAATTCAGGGTCGATCACCCGCGTCTGGCTGTCCGTCACCATGATCGAGCCGGTGTGGAGGTCGCCGTGCAGCAGCGCCTCGGGGCTCGCCATGAATTTCAGCTTCAGCCGGGAGATCGCGACATGCAGCTCCAGATCGTCGCGCAAATCGGCGGCGAGGCCGTCGAGATATGGCGCGGTCCAGCGGTTCTGTTCGGCGATGCGGTAGGGATCGGTGAAGATCAGGTCTTCGGTGATCTTGCAGAGCGCGTGGTTGCCGGCGAAAGCGGCGATGCCCTCTTTCTTCTCGGCGGCCGTGCGCGCGAGGTCGGAGGTGAAGAACAGCGTCCGCGCCATGAAGGTGGTGATGTCGTCCGTGAAGCGCGGGTAGCGCGTTCCCGCAACCAGCCCCTTGCGCATGATGATGTGGGGCTCGAGCAGCTCCATCACCGTCAGCGCCAGCTTTTCGTTGTGATGCAGCAGGGCCGGCACGAGGCCGGGTGCGAGCTCGGCCTGCCGGGACAGAGCGAGATATTCGTAATGGGCCCGTGACAGCGGCAGCGGCCAGCTTTCGCCGACGAGGCGGACGTAAGGCAGCGCCTGTTTCACCGCGATGCCGCCGCTTGCGCCCTTGACGATGAAGACGAGGTTGAGATTGCCGTCGCCGACCTCGGTGATCTCCCAGGCCGCCGGATCTCCGCCGAGCAGCGCCTCGAGGTCCGGAAGGCCCGCGAGATAGTCCCGCAAGGCCGCCTCATGCAGAATCCGATAATCCCCTGCCCGGTCCCCGGTCATGACGATCCCACCCCATGAATATGGGCCGGATCGTTACTCCCGCTCCAGGAAGCTCGAGCCGATCTCGGCCTTTCTTTTGATCGGATCGTAGTCGCAATAGACGCTGTCCGCCACCAGCGTATAGCTGGCGACGACGTTGTATTTGTCCGGCTTGACCGAGTTCAGGCCGATCACCGAGGTGCTCTTGCCGCCGTTCCACTTGAAGGGCGTCGAGCTCTTGGCCTGCTCGCAGGCCATCACCGCCTCGTTGAAGACATAGCCCTCGACGAACGCCTTCAGCGTCCGGGCCTGAACGGCGATCTTCCATTCAAAATAGCCGATGGCACTGAGCCCCGCGACAATCAGCACCAGAAGCGCGACGACGATCCTCTGAAAAGTCATTTGTGCCCCCAATATACGAACTATCTCCGCCGTCATTGCGAGCGCAGCGAAGCAATCCAGAATCCCTCGGCGGTAAGACTCTGGATTGCTTCGCTGCGCTCGCAATGCTTGGTTGAAATCCTTCGTTCCTTACACCTCTAAAACGGCATGCCCATCATTTTCGACAGGCGTTCGATCGAGAGATAGCCGGCATGGTAGGCCACCATGCCGAGCCCGTAGATGACGGCCGAGATGATCGTGGTCCAGATCAGCTTGCGGCCCATCCGCGTCAGGATCGGCGCGCCGGGGTCGGTGCCGGGGGCGCCGACGCCGTCCTCGTGCTGGCTGCGCACGCCGAACGGCAGCGTCAGGAACAGCGCGATCCACCAGATGACGAAGTAGATCGCAAGCGCGGTCGAGATCTGGATGGCCATGGGGCGGCCTTATGCCTGCTCGATCTCGACGAGGGCGCCGGAAAAATCCTTGGGGTGCAGGAACAGCACCGGCTTCCCATGCGCGCCGATCTTCGGCACGCCGTCGCCGAGCACCTGCGCGCCCTCCTTCACCAGCGTGTCGCGCGAGACGATGATGTCGACGACCTCGTAGCAGACATGGTGGATACCGCCGTCGGCGTTGCGTTCGAGGAATTTTGCGATCGGCGAGGATTCTCCAAGCGGCTCGATGAACTCGATCTTGGTGTTGGGCAGTGTCGCGAACACGGTGGTGACGCCGTGCTCGGGCAGCGGCACGGCCTCGGAAATCTGGGCGCCGAATGCCGCACCGTAGATCTTTGCGGCCTTGACGGCGTCCTTGGTCGCGATCGCGACATGGTTGAGGCGACCCAGCATGTTTCTTCTCCCTCAGCGCATGATCCGGAGACCACGCCCAGTCTACACCCTCAGGACGTGTACCAGACAGGGGGGCTTTTTGCCCCAATGTTCGTTGATGACGGCCCGGACGGCGCGTCGCACCGACTCGGCCAGCGCATCCGGATCCCGCCGGCGCGCCCGCGGCAACCCCTCGATCGTGGACATCACGGCATCGAAGACCAGGTCGTCGAAGGTCTCGCCGGCCCTGTTCTTCTCGGGGATGCCGACGAGATCGACCTCGGGCTCGTCGGCGAGCTCGCCCTGCGCGGTCAAGGCGATGGCGACGAAGGCGCAGCCGGAGAAGGCCATGCGGCGGCGCTCGACCACGGCACGGGATTTTGAGTCCTCCAGGATGGTGCCGTCCTTGTAGAGCCGGCCCGAGGGCACCTCGCCGACGATGCCGGGATCGCCGGGGCCGAGCTTGACGAGATCGCCGTTGCGGCAGACCAGCACGCGCGGCACGCCGGCGGCGCGCGCGAGCTTGGCATGCTCGTGCAGATGCAGGGCTTCGCCGTGGACCGGGATCAGGAGCTGCGGCTTCACCCAGGAGATCAGGTCGCGCAGCTCGTCGCGGCGCGGATGGCCGGAGACGTGGACCAGCGCGTCGCGGTCGGTGATGATCTCGACGCCCTGGAGCACCAGATTGTTGATGATCGAGCCGACGGCCTTCTCGTTGCCCGGGATGGTGCGCGAGGAGAAGATGACGCTGTCGCCGCGGTTCAGGGTAATCTCGGGATGGTCGTCATTGGCGATGCGGGCCAGCGCGGCGCGCGGCTCGCCCTGGCTGCCGGTGCACAGCGCCAGCACCTTGTCCTGCGGCAGGTGGCCGTAGACCTCGGGCGAGCGGAAATTCTGCACACCCTCAAGATAACCGGTCTCGCGCGCGACCTGGACCACGCGCTCCATGGCGCGGCCGACCACGACAACCTCGCGGTCGGCAGCTTTGGCAGCGTCTGCGACGGCTTTGACGCGGGCGACGTTGGAGGCAAAGGTCGTGACCGCGACGCGGCCCTTGGCCGATTTGACGAGGTCGATGATGGTCTTGGCGACCTCGGCCTCTGAGGGCGAGCGGCCGTCGCGCACAGCGTTGGTGGAATCGCCGATCAGGGCGAGCACGCCCTCCTCGCCGAGCTCGCGCAGCCGCTTCTCGTCGGTCGGCGCCCCCAAGGTCGGCGTCGGGTCGATCTTCCAGTCGCCGGTGTGCAGCACGATGCCGGCTTCGGTGTGGATCGCCAGCGCATGCGCCTCGGGAATCGAGTGCGCGACGGGAATGAACTCGACGTTGAACGGGCCGATATCGACGCGGCCGCCTGACGGGACCACGGTCACTGGAATCTCGGGCGCATTGCGCTCGGCGGCGCATTTGGCCTCGAACAGCGCCGCGCTGAACTTGGTCGCATAGATCGGGCATTTCAGCTTCGGCCAGAGATCGATGATGGCGCCGAAATGATCCTCATGGGCGTGCGTCAGCACGAGGCCCATCAGGTTCTTGCGTTCCTTCTCCAGGAAGCTGATGTCGGGCATGATCAGGTCGATGCCCGGCAGATGCTCCTCGTCGCCGAAGGAGACGCCGAGATCGACCGCGAGCCAGGCACGCTGGTGGCGGTTACCGAGGCCGTAGATCGACAGGTTCATGCCGATCTCGCCGACGCCGCCGAGCGGCGCAAACACCAGTTCGTCGGGCCTCGCCATCACGCAGCCCCCGCCGAGCGGGCCGGGCCGAAGAACACCTCTCCCGCCGCGACCGGCACGCGCCGGCCCTCGGCGGTGCGGACGATCAGGCAGCCGGTGTCGTCGATGGTGTCGAAAATGCCTTCCAGCGTCGTCGTCCCCGTATGGATCGCGACCTTCTCGCCGATGCCGGCGGCGCGCTCAAGCCACAGTTTACGGATATCGGCGAAGCCGCGGCCATTGTCCCAAATGCCGCGGAACTCGACCCAGGCGTCCGACAGAGCCGTGAACAGCTCCTCCGCGCCGATCTGGACGCCGAGAGCTGCCAGCGACACGGCGGGCGTCGGCGTGCCCTCGGGCGCGGCGACGACGTTGGTGCCGATGCCGACGACGATGGCAAGGTGATCGCCGACGGCCTCCGCCTCGAGGCCAATGCCGACGAGCTTCTGGCCGTTGGCGAGGACATCATTCGGCCATTTCAGGGCGTAGCGGGGACGGCCCTCGCCGAGCCGCAGCGCGGCCTCGAGGCTGACCTTCTCCAGCGCGGCGTCCTCCGCCAGCCCCGCCGCAAAGCCGATGGTGGCGGCAACCGCGGGCGCGATGTCCAGGACTTCGAGGACGCTGGCGGCGAGATTGCCTTTCGGGGCGATCCAGGCGCGCTGGCGGCGGCCGCGGCCGGCGGTCTGCTCCGACGTGACGAACCACATCGGGCCGCGCTCGCCGGCCCGCGCGTGCTCGATGGCGTCGGTGTTGGTCGAGCCGGTCCGTTCGAAAGCAGCGAGCTTGTAGCCCGCCGAGAGTGCGCGAGGACCGAGCGCGAACGCCATCCTAGAACAGCGACTTTGCCGCGGCCGAGGCGACGCTCACCACGGGGCCAGCGAACAGCGCGAACAGGATGTTGAACAGGCCAGCAACCGCCAGCACCGTCTTCACCTCGACGCGCACCGGATCGACCTGGCCGGCCGGCTCGTCGAAATACATCGTCTTGACGATGGCCAGATAGTAGTAGGCGCCGACGACGCTGGAGAGCACGCCGATGACGGCGAGCGTGAACAGGTTCGCCTTGATGGCGGCGACGAAGACGTACCACTTCGCGAAGAAGCCGGCGAGCGGCGGAATGCCGGCGAGCGAGAACAGCAGCATCGCGAACATGAAGGCAAGCAGCGGGTTGGTCCGCGACAGGCCGGCGAAATCGCTGATCTGCTCGACGGCCTGGCCGTTGCGCTTCATGGCGAGGATGATCGAGAACGAGCCGAGCGTCATCGCGACATAGATCACGATGTACATCAAGACGCCCTGCGCGCCCTCGACCGTGCCGGAGGCAAGGCCGACCAGGGCGAAGCCCATGTGGCCGATCGAGGAATAAGCCATCAGGCGCTTGATGTTGCTCTGGCCGATCGCGGCGAAGGAGCCGAGCGCCATCGAGGCGATCGCCACGAACACCAGGATCTGCTGCCATTGCGAGACGATGCCGGGGAATGCGGTCAGCGTGACGCGGGTGAAGACGGCGAGCGCGGCCACCTTCGGCGCCGAGGCGAAGAAGGCGGTGACCGGCGTCGGTGCGCCCTCATACACGTCCGGCGTCCACATGTGGAACGGCACGGCCGAGACCTTGAAGCAAAGGCCGGCGAGCAGGAAAACCAGGCCGAACACGAGGCCGATATTCGAGGCCGTCACGGCCGCGGCGATGCCGGTGAAGCTGACGGTGCCGGTGAAGCCATAGACCAGCGAGGAGCCGTAGAGCAGCATGCCCGAGGACAGCGCGCCGAGCACGAAATACTTCAGGCCGGCTTCGGTCGACTTGGCGTTGTCGCGGTTCGAGGAGGCCACGACGTAGAGCGCCAACGACATCAATTCGAGGCCGAGATAGAGCGAGATCAGGTCGCCGGCCGAGATCAGCACCATCATGCCGAGAGTCGAGAGCAGCACCAGGATGGCGTATTCGAAGATGCGGCGCGAGGGATCGGATAGGAACTCGGTCGACAGCACCAGCGTCACCGCCGAGCCGATCAGGGCCAGGATCTTCATGAAGCGGGCGAAGTCGTCGACGATGAAGCTGCCGCCGAAGGTCACCTGTTTGCCCGCGGGCTGGGCGTAGACAAGCACACCGACCACGACCAGGAGCAGGACCGCCAGCGACGTCACCGTCCTGGTCGTCTCCTGCCCGCGATAGGCCCCGAGCATCAGAAGCGCCATGGCGCCGACCGCGAGCACGAGCTCGGGCAGCACCGGCGCCAGTTGATAACCTGCAGTCGAAAAGCTCATGGCGATATCCTGACCTGCCCGATCACTGGAGCAGTGCGGCGGCCTTCACGGCCGTCACAGCGGTGTTGTAATTGTTGACGAGTTGCTGGACCGAGGCGGCCGACATGTCGAGCACCGGCTTCGGCCAGACGCCGAACAGGATCGTCAGCGCGACCATCGGGAACAGCGTCACGCATTCGCGCAAGGTGAGATCCTTCATGCTCATCAGCGACGGCTTGACCAGCGCCCCGAACACGACCTTGCGGTAGAGCCACAGCGCGTAGCCCGCCGACAGGATCACGCCGAAGGTGGCGAAGAACGCGGTCGGGATCGAGACCTTGAAGGTGCCGAGCAGCGTCATGAACTCGCCGACGAACCCGCTCGTTCCGGGCAGACCGACATTGGCCATGGTGAAGATCATGAAGGTCATCGCGTAGAGCGGCATCCGGTTGACGAGGCCGCCATAGGCCGCGATCTCGCGGGTGTGCAGGCGGTCGTAGACGATGCCGACGCAGAGGAACAGCGCGCCGGAGACGATACCGTGCGAGATCATCTGGAACATGCCGCCGGCGACACCCTGCATGGTGCCCGCGAAGATGCCCATGGTGACGAAGCCCATATGCGCCACTGACGAGTAGGCGATCAGCTTCTTCATGTCCTCCTGCATCAAGGCCACCAGCGAGGTGTAGATGATGGCGATGGCCGAGAGCGTGAAGATCAGCGGCGCGAAGTCGTGCGAGGCCAGCGGGAACATCGGCAGCGAGAAGCGCAGGAAGCCGTAGCCGCCCATCTTCAGCAGGATCGCGGCAAGGACCACCGAACCCGCGGTCGGCGCCTCGACGTGCGCATCGGGCAGCCAGGTGTGCACCGGCCACATCGGCATCTTCACCGCAAAGGAGGCGAAGAAGGCGAGCCACGCCCAGGTCTGCAAAGACCGCGGCACCGCGGTGTGCATCAGGGTCGGAATATCCGTGGTGCCGCCGTTCCAGTACAGCGCCATGATGGCGAGCAGCATCAGGACCGAGCCGAGCAGCGTGTAGAGGAAGAACTTGAACGAGGCATAGACCCGGCGCGGACCGCCCCAGACGCCGATGATCAGGAACATCGGGATCAGGCCGCCCTCGAAGAACAGGTAGAACAGCACGAGATCGAGCGCCGAGAAGGTGCCGATCATCAGCGTTTCCAGGATCAGGAACGCCATCATGTATTCGCGGACGCGGTTGGTGATCGCCTTCCAGCTCGCGATGATGCAGAACGGCATCACGGCGGTGGTGAGGATCACGAGCGGCAGCGAGATGCCGTCCACGCCCATGTGGTAGGTGATGCCGGTGGCGAGCCAGTTCGCCTTCTCGACGAACTGGAAGTCGGCGCTGTTGGGGTCGAAGCGCATGACCAGGATCACCGACACCGCGAAGGTGATCAGCGTGGTCCAGAGCGCGATCCAGCGCGAATTGCGTCGGGCCGCCTCGTCATCGCCGCGGCTGAGATAGACGATCAGCGCGCCGACTGCCGGCAAGAACGTCGTGACCGAAAGAATGGGCCAGGTTGTCATTTACTGGCCTCCAAAGCCGAACATGAACCAGGTGATCAGGCCGGCGGCGCCGATCAGCATGGCGAATGCATAATGATAGAGATAGCCGGTCTGGATCTTCACGACGTTGCGGGTGACATCCAGCACGCGGGCGGAGACGCCGTCGGGACCGAAGCCGTCGATGATGAAGCCGTCGCCCTTCTTCCAGAGCTGATAGCCGATCCACTTCGCCGGGCGGACGAAGATGACGTCGTAGAGCTCGTCGAAGTACCATTTGTTGAGCAGGAACTGGTACAGCATCGGCTGCTCTTGAGCGAGCCGAACGGGGATGTAGGGCCGGCGGATGTAGAACAGGTACGAGACGAGGAAGCCCAGCACCATCATCACCGTCGGCAGGAACGCGATGGTCTCGGGGATGTGATGCATCTCCTCGATGATGTGCGGGTTCATCTTCACGGACTCGCGGAAGAACTCTTCGACGCCGTGACCGGCGAACAGCTCCTTGAACGGGAAGCCCGCGACGATCGAGCCGACCGCGAGAACGCCGATCGGGATCAGGATCCAGAGCGGAGCTTCGTGCGCGGCCTCGTAATGATGCTCGTCATGCGGCTCGCCGTGGAAGGTCTTGAAGATCAGGCGCCAGGAGTAGAACGAGGTCAGGCCGGCGGCGACGACCGTCATCAGGAAGCCGTACACCCCGAACGGATTGTGCGAGGCGTAGGCGGACTCGATGATCGCGTCCTTGGAGAAATAGCCGGCGGTGAGCGGGAAGCCGGTCAGCGCCAGCGTGCCGACCACCATCACCGCATAGGTGTAGGGGATCTTGCGCCAGAGGCCGCCCATGTTGCGGATGTCCTGCTCGTGGTGCATCGCGTAGATCACCGAGCCGGAGCCTAAGAACAGCAGCGCCTTGAAGAAGGCGTGCGTGAACAGATGGAACATGCCGACCGAATAGGCCCCTGCTCCCATCGCCACGAACATGTAGCCGAGCTGCGAACAGGTCGAGTAGGCGACGATGCGCTTGATGTCGTTCTGGACGAGGCCGATGGTGGCCGCGAAGAACGCGGTAGTGGCGCCGAAGAACATCACCACGGCCTGGGCGGTCGGGGCGAGCTCGAACAGCGGCGACAGGCGCGCCACCATGAAGACGCCCGCGGTCACCATGGTCGCGGCGTGGATCAGCGCCGACACCGGGGTCGGGCCTTCCATCGCGTCCGGCAACCAGGTGTGCAGCAGGAACTGCGCCGACTTGCCCATCGCGCCCATGAACAGGAGGAGACAGGTCAGGGTCAGCGCGTCGGCGTGCCAGCCGAGGAAGTTGATGGTCTTGCCGGTCAGGCCGGGGGCGACGTGGAAGATGGTCTCGAAATCGGTCGAGCCGGCCAGCATGAAGATCGCGAAAATGCCGAGCGCGAAGCCGAAATCGCCGACGCGGTTGACGACGAAGGCCTTGATGGCGGCAGCGTTCGCCGACGGCTTCTGGTACCAGAAGCCGATCAGCAGATAGCTGGCGAGACCCACGCCTTCCCAGCCGAAGAACAGCTGGACCAGGTTATCAGCGGTCACCAGCATCAGCATGGCGAAGGTGAACAGGCTGAGATAGCCGAAGAAGCGCGGCCGGTACGGATCCTCGTCCATGTAGCCGATGGAATAGAGGTGCACGAGCGAGGACACGGTCGTCACCACCACCAGCATCACGGCGGTGAGCGTGTCGACGCGCAGGGTCCACCAGACTTGGAGGTCGCCGGAGAAGATGAAAGGCAGCAGCTGGATGCGGGCGTCATGGTGCATGAAGCCGACGTCGACCAGCGTCATCCAGGACAGCGCCGCCGCGACGAACAGCAGCCCCGTGGTGATCAGCTCGGCAGCGCGCGAGCCGGCCGCGGCCGGCTCGACCGGGCCGTGGCCGTGGTCGTCATGGCCGTGATCGTCGTGGCCATGGTCGTCATGGGCCGCCGACGCGTGGGCATCGCCATGGCCGTGATCGCCGTGATGCTCGACCTCGTCGCCGGAGGGGTTGCGGGCATGCGCGCCGACCAGGGAGATCAGCCCGGCCAGAATGGCGCCCAGCAGGGGCAGGAAAACGATTGCCTGAACCATTTGAGAGCTCAGCCCTTCATCAGATTGACGTCCTCAACCGCGATCGAGCCGCGGTTGCGGAAATAGACCACCAGGATGGCGAGACCGATCGCGGCTTCAGCGGCCGCGACGGTGAGCACCAGAAGCGCGAAGACCTGGCCGACGATGTCGCCGAGGAAGGTCGAGAACGCCACGAGGTTGATGTTGACCGAGAGCAGGATCAGCTCGATCGACATCAGGATGACGATGATGTTCTTGCGGTTCAGGAAGATGCCGAGGATCCCGAGCGTGAACAGGATCGCGCCGACCGCCAGATAATGTCCGAGCCCGATCGTCATTTCACCCACTCCGCCGCATCGGCATCCTGGAGTCCCTGCCCCGGCGCCACCTTGCGCATCGCCATCGCCATCTCGGGCGTGCGCGCGTTCTGAACGTTGATGTCCTGCCGCTTCACGTTCGCCTTGTGCCGCAACGTCAGCACGATGGCACCGATCATGGCGACCAAGAGCACCATGCCCGCGAGCTGGAAGTAGTGGATGTACTTCGTATAGAGCACGAGCCCCAGCGCCTCGGTGTTGGAGACGTTGGCCGGGATCGCCGCCGTGATCGTCTTGGCGACGCCGGGATTGATGACCCAGAAGCCGACGGTCAGCAGCAATTCGAACAGGAAGATGCCGCCGATCACGAGGCCGACCGGCAGGTACTCGATGAAGCCCTCGCGCAGCTCGAGGAAGTCGACGTCGAGCATCATGATCACGAACAGGAACAGCACCGCGACCGCGCCGACATAGACGACGATCAGCATCATGCCGAGGAACTCGGCGCCCATCAGCACGAACAGGCCGGAGGCGTTGACGAAGGCCAGGATCAGGTACAGCACGGAGTGCACGGGATTGCGCGAGACAATCACCATCACGGCCGAGGCAACGCAGATGCCGGCGAAGAGATAGAAGAACAGCGCGGGAAGGATCATGCCCTCACCTCACCGGTACGGCGCGTCGAGCTCGATCGCTTTCGCGATCTCGCGTTCCCAGCGGTCGCCGTTGGCGAGCAGCTTGGCCTTGTCATAGAACAGTTCCTCGCGGGTCTCGGTCGCGAACTCGAAGTTCGGACCTTCGACGATGGCGTCGACCGGACAGGCCTCCTGGCAGAGGCCACAATAGATGCACTTCACCATGTCGATGTCGTAGCGCACGGTGCGGCGGGTGCCGTCGTTGCGGCGCGGGCCGGCCTCGATGGTGATGGCCTGCGCCGGGCAGACCGCTTCGCAGAGCTTGCAGGCGATGCAGCGCTCCTCGCCGTTCGGATAGCGGCGCAGCGCGTGCTCGCCGCGGAAGCGTGGCGAGATCGGGCCCTTCTCGAACGGATAGTTCAAGGTCGGCTTCGGCTGGAAGAAATAGCGCATGGCGAGGAAGAACGCCGAGACGAATTCCGACAGCAGAAGCGAGCGTGCAGTGGCGTTGATGTTGATACCCATGACGGCGGCCCTCACTTCGGCGCGATGCCGGCGAAGTGCAGCACGCCGGCCACCACGATCACCATCGCCAGCGACAGCGGCAGGAACACCTTCCAGCCGAGGCGCATCAGTTGGTCGTAGCGGTAGCGCGGCACGATCGCCTTTGCCATCGCGAACAGGAAGAACATGAAGAACAGTTTCAGCGCGAACCAGATGATCCCCGGCACCCAGTTGAAGGGCGGCAGGTCCACCGGCGGCAGCCAGCCCCCGAGGAACAGGATCGTGGCCAACGCGCACATCGTGACGATCGCGACGTATTCGCCAAGCATGAACAGCAGGTACGGCGTCGAGCCGTACTCGACCATGAAGCCGGCGACGAGCTCGGATTCCGCCTCGACGAGGTCGAAGGGCGGACGGTTGGTTTCCGCCAGCGCCGAGACGTAGAACACCACGAACATCGGGAACAGCGGCCATACGTACCAGTTCAGGATGGTCAGCTGCGGCAACCCGATCAGGCTGGCAAGGCCGCGCGCGTGCTGGGCCTCGACCACGGCCGAGAGGTTCAGCGTGCCGGCGCAGAGCAGCACCGTGATGATGACGAAGCCGATCGAGACTTCATACGACACCATCTGCGCCGCCGAACGCAGCGCGGCCAGGAACGGGTATTTCGAGTTCGACGACCAGCCGGCCATGATGATGCCGTAGATCGACAGCGACGAAATCGCGAAGATGAAGAGGACGCCGACATTGATGTCGGAGATCACCCAGCCGAGATTGGTCGGGATCACCGCCCAGGCCGCCAGCGCGAGCACGCAGGACACCAGCGGCGCGAGCAGGAACACACCCTTGTTGGCGCCGGCCGGAATGATCGGCTCCTTCAGCACGAACTTCAGAAGGTCGGCGAAGGACTGCAGCAGGCCCCAGGGACCGACCACGTTCGGGCCGCGGCGGATCTGCACCGCCGCCCAGATCTTGCGGTCGGCGAGCAGGATGTAGGCGATCGCCACGAGCAGAACGACGAGCACCAGGACGCTCTCGGCGACCATGATGATCAGCGGCCAGAGGAACCCGGTCCAGAATGCGCTTTCGAAGAATTCCATCAGATCACGCTCACTCCGCTGCGGTCAGCATCTGCCCGGAGGCAAGCCGCGAGCACTCCGCCATCACGGCGGACGCACGCGCGATTGGGTTCGTCAAATAGAAGTCCTCGACCAGAGGCTTGAACGGCGCCTTCTCGGGCGAGCCGCCCTTCCCCGCCAGCTTCTTGATCTGGTCGGCGGAGCCGGCCTCGATCTGGTCGAGACGGATCAGATGCGGCACGGCCTTGAAGATCGCCTGGCGCAGGGCGGGAAGCGAGTCATAGCCGAGCTTCTTGCCGAGCGCTTCCGACAGCGCACGGACGATCGCCCAGTCCTCGCGGGCTTCGCCCGGCGGGAACGCGGCGCGACCGGTCATCTGCACGCGGCCTTCGGTGTTGACGTAGATTGCGGACTTCTCGGTGTAGGCGGCCGCCGGCAGGATGACGTCGGCGCGATGCGCGCCGCGGTCGCCATGGGTGCCGATATAGACGACGAAGGTGCCGTCCGGCGCCTTGATCTCGTCCGCGCCGAGCAGGAACAAGAGATCGAGCGTGCCGAAGGTCGTCATCTGCGCAGCGTTCAGGCCGCCTGCGGTTGCCGCGAAGCCGATGTCGAGCGCACCGACGCGCGAGGCGGTCTCGTGCAGCACGCCAAAGCCGTTCCAGCCGTCCTTGACCGCGCCGACGTCGAGCGCAAGCTTGGCGGCGGCGGCGAGAATGGCGGCGCCGTCGTGACGGGCGGCCGCGCCCGCGCCGACCAGGATGATCGGGTGCTTGGCGTTCTTCAGCACGTCCATGAAGGAGTGCTTGCCGGCCGCGAGCTCGCCGAGCGTCTCGGTGCCCGCACCGAGATGGTCGTAATCATAGGTCAGGTCGGCCTTGGCGCCGATCACGCCGACCTTGAAGCCGCCGGCGCGCCAGCGCTTGCGGATGCGGGCGTTGAACACGGCCGCCTCTTTCCGCGGATTGGCGCCGATGATGAGCAGCGCATCTGCCTGCTCGACACCGACCAGCGTCGGATTGAAGATGTAGGAGCCGCGGCCGAGCGCGGGGTCGAAGGCGTCGCCGCCCTGCACTGCCAGATTGCCCGAACCGTACTTCGCCAGGAGGTCCTTCAGCGCGAACATCTCCTCGACACCGGCGAGGTCGCCGGCGATCGCGCCGATGCGCTTGCCGTCGGTGCGCGCCGCTTTCGAGGCGATCGCGGCAAAGGCCTCCTGCCAGCTCGCCGCGCGCAGCTTGCCGGCTTCGCGGATATACGGGCGGTCGAGGCGCTGGGTGCGCAGGCCGTCGACGATGTGGCGGGTCTTGTCGGAGATCCATTCCTCGTTCACGGCCTCGTTGATGCGCGGCAGCACGCGCATCACCTCGCGGCCGCGGGTATCGACGCGGATCGCCGAGCCCAGGCCGTCCATGACGTCGATCGACTGGGTCTTGCCGAGCTCCCACGGACGCGCCGCGAAGGCATAGGGCTTCGAGGTCAGCGCGCCGACCGGGCAGATGTCGACGAGATTGCCCTGCAGTTCCGAGGTCAGCGCGTGCTGGAGATAGGTCGTGATCTCCATGTCCTCGCCGCGGCCGGTGGCGCCCATCTCGGGGGCGCCGGCGACTTCCGCCGAGAAGCGGACGCAGCGCGTGCACTGGATACAGCGGTTCATCGAGGTCTTGACCAGCGCACCGAGATATTTGTCCTCGACGGCGCGCTTGTTCTCAGCGAAGCGGCTGGTGTCGACACCATAGCCCATCGCCTGGTCCTGCAGGTCGCACTCGCCGCCCTGATCGCAGATCGGGCAGTCCAAGGGATGGTTGATCAGAAGGAATTCCATCACGCCTTCGCGTGCCTTCTTCACCATCGGCGAACGCGTGGAGATCTCCGGCGGCTCGCCCTTGGGGCCCGGACGGCAGTCGCGCACGCCCCAGGCGCAGCTGGCGACCGGCTTCGGGCCGCCCTTCACCTCGACGAGGCACATCCGGCAATTGCCGGCGATCGACAGCCGCTCGTGATAGCAGAAGCGCGGAATCTCGGCGCCGGCCGCCTCGCACGCCTGAAGCAGCGTGTACTCGGCGGGGACATCGATCTCTTTGCCGTCGATGATGAGCTTGGTCATGTCTCTTACTCCGCCGCGACCATGTTCACGGGATCGCGGACGCCGATGTCGTCGACATCGGCCTTATGCGAATACTGGTCGATGCGCGCTTCGATCTCATGACGGAAATGCGCAATCAGGCCCTGGATCGGCCAGGCCGCCGCGTCGCCGAGCGCGCAGATGGTGTGGCCTTCGACCTGTTTTGTCACCTCGAGCAGCATGTCGATCTCGCGCTTGTGGGCGCGGCCTTCGGCCATGCGGGTCAGCACGCGCCACATCCAGCCGGTGCCTTCGCGGCACGGCGTGCACTGGCCGCAGCTCTCGTGCTTGTAGAAATATGAGATGCGGGCGATGGCGCGGATCAGGTCGGTGGACTTGTCCATCACGATCACGGCCGCGGTGCCGAGGCCGGAGCGCAGCTTGCTCAGGCTGTCGAAATCCATCGGCGTGTCGATGATCTGCTCGGCCGGCACCATGCGCACCGACGAGCCGCCGGGAATCACGGCCTTGAGGTTGTCCCAGCCGCCGCGGATGCCGCCGCAATGCTTGTCGATCAGCTCACGGAACGGAATGCCCATGGCCTCTTCGACGTTGCAGGGCCGCTCGACATGGCCGGAGATGCAGAACAGCTTCGTGCCGACATTGTTCGGACGGCCGATGCCGGCGAACCAGGCCGCGCCGCGACGCAGGATGTCCGGCGCAACCGCGATCGACTCGACGTTGTTGACGGTGGTCGGGCAGCCGAACAGGCCAACGTTTGCCGGGAACGGCGGCTTCAGGCGCGGCTGGCCCTTCTTGCCTTCGAGGCTCTCGAGCAGCGCGGTCTCCTCACCGCAGATATAGGCGCCGGCGCCGTGCGCGACGTAGATGTCGAACGGCCAGCCGTTGACGTTGTCCTTGCCGACCAGCTTGGCCTCATAGGCCTGGTCGATCGCGGCCTGGAGATGCTCGCGCTCGCGGATGAACTCGCCGCGGACATAGATGTAGCAGGCATGCGCGTTCATCGCGCAGCTCGCGATCAGGCAGCCCTCGATCAAGAGATGCGGATCGTGCCGCATGATCTCGCGATCCTTGCAGGTGCCGGGCTCGGATTCGTCGGCGTTGACGACGAGATAGCTCGGCCGGCCGTCGGTCGATTCCTTCGGCATGAAGGACCACTTCAGACCGGTCGGGAAGCCGGCGCCGCCGCGGCCGCGCAGGCCCGACGCCTTCATCTCGTTGATGATCCAGTCGCGGCCCTTGTCGATGATATTCTTCGTACCATCCCAGGCGCCGCGGCGCCGCGCACCCTCGAGCCCCCAATCGTGGAGGCCGTAGAGGTTCTTGAAGATGCGGTCCTTGTCCTCGAGCATATCAGTGCTTTCCGATCAACGATTGGACTGCTTGTAGGCAAGTCCGGCGGCGCAGACGGCGAAGGTCAGCGCCCAGAGCAGGCTGGATTCCAGCGACGCGTTCAGGCTGAAGCGTTGCAGGAGAAAGATGAACGCACCCGCCACGGCGGCATGCATCGCGATGAAGCCCCACTTCTTCATGGCACCGCTCCCCTGCACCGAAGGCTGCGAGAGACCACGCATCAGGTGATCTCCTTCAGCGTGGTCGGCCCGGTGATCGGCGCCGAGAACTGGCGGCCGTTCTGCGGGCCGGGCTTGGGCGGATTGCCCGAAGCAAAGCCGTCGAGCACCTTGCCGAAGCTTTCCTTGGTCAGGTCCTCATAGGTGTCCTTGCCGATCAGCACCATCGGCGCGTTCACGCAGGCCCCGAGGCACTCGACCTCTTCCCAGCTGAAATTGCCGTCTTTGGAGAGATGGAAGGGCTCGTGATGGATGCGGTGCTCGCAGACGTGAATGAGATCCTCGGCGCCGCGCAGGCGGCACGGCGTGGTGCCGCAAACCTGGACATGGGCCTTCTTGCCGACCGGAGCGAGCTGGAACATCGTGTAGAAGGTCGCAACTTCCAGCACGCGGATATAGGGCATGTCGAGCAGGTCGGCGACGGCGCGGATCGCAGCCTCCGACACCCAGCCCTCGTGCTGTTCCTGGACGCGCCAGAGAATGGCGATGACCGCGGAGGCTTGCCGGCCGGCCGGATATTTCGCGATCTGCTGCTTGGCGAACGCGAGGTTCTCCTCCGTGAACGCGAAGCTCGCGGGCTGGACTTCCTTCGGTGCTAATCGGCGAACGGACATCTCTTATCTCTCACTGCAAGCGGCGCGCGGTTTTCGCATTCAGGGCATTGATCCTGTCCTGCCAGAATGCGCTTGCGGTGCCGAAAACATTATAGCCGACGTGGGTCGAGACCTTGATGCGGTCGAGGATCGACAGCTCGGTCACGGTCTCCATCCGGTTGCTGCGCGGATCGAACACGATCAGCTTCAGCGGGGTCTGTTCGAGGATGTAGCGCGACACCGCATGGCTGCGGTCGCTGCCGTGCTCCTCGCACATGATAACGCTGTCGGCCTGGAGCAGCCGGGCGCCGCCCTTGATCGCCTCGATCTCGACGCCCTCGACGTCGAGCTTGATCAGGTATTTTCCGTTCGCCGCGACCTTGCCGTCATCGATCAGATTATCCAGCGCCAGGACCGGCACTTCCTCGCCACCCGCCGACGGATCGCCGGCGATGCTGAAGGCCTCGTGCTTGGTGCCTGACAGTCGCGCGGTGCCGCGCGTGGCGCCGATCGCGCATTTCATCGTCTCGAAGCGGCCACCGTTGACGCGGGCGTTGTTGGCGAGCTTCGGATAGTTCTGGCCCGACGGCTCGATCGCGATCGCCTTGTGCGAGCCGAACGGCTTGCTCGACACCAGCACCGACCAGTAGCCGTAATTGGCACCGCAATCGAGCAGCGTGTAGTCGACGTCGATGGAATCGGCGAACAGCAACTCGAGCTCGTCCTCGTAATTGTACGAGCGGTTGAGCAGCTTGCTCCAATAGCCGTCGCCATAGGGGAATTCGAACACGGCGTCGGGGTTGAGCTTGATCGCGATGTTGCGCCTGGGCAGCGTCTTCGCCAGCAGATTGGCGCAGGCGATGTAGCCCATGTGCGAGAAGTGCGAGGAGATCTTCGATCCCGTCACCAGCGCCAAGGCAGCCGTCCGCTCCCACAGGTTGGCCCCTTCAAGGGCCCCCGAGGCGCGGTCAAACTGGATTGGCGCCTGCGCCATCACCGATCGACCTCTCCGAACACGATGTCGAGCGAGCCCAGGATCGCCGAGACGTCGGCGAGCAGATGGCCGCGGCAGATGTGGTCCATGGCCTGCAGATGGGCAAAGCCCGGCGCGCGGATCTTGCACTTGTAGGGCTTGTTGGTGCCGTCGGAGACGAGATAGACGCCGAACTCGCCCTTGGGCGCCTCGACCGCGGCGTAGACCTCGCCGGCCGGCACGTGGACGCCTTCGGTGTAGAGCTTGAAGTGGTGGATCAGCGCTTCCATCGAGCGCTTCATCTCGCCGCGGCGCGGCGGGGCGACCTTGTTGTCGGCGACGACGACGGGGCCCTTGCCCTCCGGTGCATTCAGCTTCTGGATGCACTGCCTCATGATGCGCACGGACTGGCGCATCTCTTCCATGCGGATCAGGTAGCGGTCGTAGCAGTCGCCGTTCTTGCCGATCGGGATGTCGAAATCCATCTCGGCGTAGCATTCATAGGGCTGCGACTTGCGCAGGTCCCAGGCCGCGCCCGAGCCGCGCACCATCACGCCAGAGAAACCCCACTCCCAGGCTTCCTTCAGTGGCACCACGCCGATGTCGACGTTGCGCTGCTTGAAGATGCGGTTGGCGGTGAGCAGGCGATCGAGGTCATCGACGACCTTCAGGAACGGATCGCACCAGGCCTCGATGTCGTCGACCAGCTTCTGCGGCAGGTCCTGATGCACGCCGCCGACGCGGAAGAAGGCCGCATGCATGCGGCTGCCCGAGGCGCGCTCGTAGAACACCATCAGCTTCTCGCGCTCTTCGAAACCCCAGAGCGGCGGGGTCAGCGCGCCGACGTCCATCGCCTGCGTGGTGACGTTGAGCAGATGCGACAGGATGCGGCCGATCTCGCAATAGAGCACGCGGATGAGCTGGCCGCGGCGCGGCACCTCGATGCCGAGCAGCTTTTCGGCGGCGAGGCAGAAGGCGTGCTCCTGGTTCATCGGCGCGACGTAGTCGAGGCGGTCGAAATACGGGATCGCCTGGAGATAGGTCTTCTGCTCGATCAGCTTCTCGGTGCCGCGATGAAGCAGGCCGATATGCGGGTCGACGCGGGCGACGATTTCGCCGTCAAGCTCCAAAACCAAGCGCAGCACGCCGTGCGCGGCCGGATGCTGGGGCCCGAAGTTGATGGTGAAATTGCGAAGCTGTTCGGGTTGCTCGTTCATGATCAGACCTTCGGTCCCGCCTTCTCGTCACCGGGAAGCGGATAGTCCGCCCCTTCCCACGGCGAGAGGAAATCGAACTTGCGGAATTCCTGGTTGAGCCGGACGGGCTCGTACACCACCCGCTTCTCCTGGTCGTCGTAGCGGACCTCGACGAAGCCGGTGAGCGGGAAGTCCTTGCGCAGCGGATGGCCCTCGAAACCGTAATCGGTGAGGATGCGGCGCATGTCGGGATGGCCGACGAAGAACACGCCGTAGAGGTCGTAGGCCTCGCGCTCGAACCAGTCGGCACCGGGGAATTCGTTGATCAGCGACGGCACCTGCGTGGTCTCGTCGGCGGCCACGCGGAGCCGGATCCGCGTGTTCAGGGTCGGTGACAGGAAGTGATAGATCACGTCGAAGCGCTTTTCGCGCGAGGGATAGTCGACCGCGGTCACGTCGGTGATGTTGACGAAACGGCAGTTCGGATCGTCGCGGAGGTACTTGACCACCTCGACGATCTTGCCGGCCTCGACATCAACCGTGAGCTGGTTGAAGGCCACCGTGTGACCGGTGGCGGCGCCCGGAAGCGCGCTAACGATCGTTTGCCCAAGGGCGTCGAGCTTGCCGTCGTCCATGACGTAAAACCTTAGCGTTCGATGGTGCCGGTGCGCCGGATCTTCTTCTGCAGCAGCAGCACGCCGTAGAGCAGCGCTTCCGCCGTGGGCGGGCAGCCCGGCACGTAGATGTCGATCGGCACGATGCGGTCGCAGCCGCGCACGACCGAGTAGGAATAGTGATAGTAGCCGCCGCCATTGGCGCAGGAGCCCATCGAGATGACGTAGCGCGGCTCGGGCATCTGGTCGTAGACCTTGCGCAGCGCCGGCGCCATCTTGTTGGTCAAGGTGCCGGCGACGATCATCACGTCGGACTGGCGCGGCGAGGCACGCGGGGCGAAGCCGAAGCGCTCGACGTCGTAGCGCGGCATCGACACCTGCATCATCTCGACGGCGCAGCAGGCGAGACCGAAGGTCATCCACATCAGCGAGCCGGTACGGGCCCAGGTGATGAGGTCGTCGGTCGCGGCCACGAAGAAGCCCTTGTCGGACAGCTCGGAATTGACCTCGAGGAAGAACGGGTCATTGGCCCCGACCGGCTTGCCGGTGGACGGATCCAAAATGCCCTTGGGGGCCGGCGCGAGAACCGGACCTGTGGACGATGCAGGGTTCAATCCCATTCGAGTGCCCCTTTCTTCCATTCATAGGCGAACCCGACCGTCAGCACGGCGAGGAACACCACCATGGACCAGAAGCCGGTCGCGCCAAGCTTGCCGAACGCCAC
The DNA here is from genome assembly GCF_029714325.1 of Bradyrhizobium sp. CB1717. Classification (NCBI taxonomy): domain Bacteria; kingdom Pseudomonadati; phylum Pseudomonadota; class Alphaproteobacteria; order Hyphomicrobiales; family Nitrobacteraceae; genus Bradyrhizobium; species Bradyrhizobium sp. CB1717. Next base: position 4,608,332 of record NZ_CP121666.1, on the reverse strand, counting down.
CGCCCAGGGAAACAGGAACGCCACCTCGAGGTCGAAGATGATGAAGAGGATGGCGACCAGATAGAAGCGGACGTCGAACTTCATTCGCGCGTCGTCGAAGGCGTTGAAACCGCACTCATACGCCGACAGCTTTTCCGGGTCCGGCTGCTGGAACGCCACGATGAAGGGCGCGATCAGCAGCACGAGGCCGATGAGGCCCGCTACCCCTATAAAGACGACGAGTGGAAGATAGTTCTGTAGAATGCCGCTCATTGACGAGCCCTTTTTCCCGCGACGTCGGGGGAGCCGCGGATTCGTCCCGATTTGGAATTATTCTGAGCCTTAGCGCAGTGCACCAATGGGCGCAAGACACGCTCTTTTCAGGCCCTTTGTCGCCCCCAGAACGGTGGAAATCCCGGAATCACCCCGCGGCTGGTATGGAGCAGATCGCCCAGCCCAGCAAGGGCGACCGCAGTTTTGCACGGAGGCTTGTTCTGAGCTTGCGGGGCACGGACCGGGACAGCGATCTGCCACACAGCATCCGGTCAAAATGCCCGATTTTTTCGTGCGGCAGCGCACCCAGAGCTTGGCAATAACGGCCGTGGCGGCCCTTTCCGTCACTCAGGCGACATACTGGCCCGTCCGGGTGGCGCAACGGGCGGCCGGTGAAGCTCGCGGGCGCAGGCAGGACCATGCGCGGGAATATCGGTATCCGCAGGCGCGGCTGGTCAGCCATGCATCATGACCGGACCGCACCCCGTCCGGCGAATGCGTGGGGGCAGCATCCGATCCGGAGCGACCGCGAGCGCGGCGGCGACTTGCTGGGCCGTCGCACGCGCCGCGCTCGCATGAGCTTCGGGCCGGGGGGCATAGCCCGGGAGCTCATCGATCTCCCGACGGAAGATCAGCGGTCGTCCGGTCGGTAGAGCCTAGGAATGGCCGAGATCAGGGGCGCCTGACGCTGCCCTCGCCTCTCCTCATCCCTGCCTCACCATTTGTAGGAGACGCTGGCGGTCACGCGCCGGCGGTCGCCGTAGAAGCACGACGTCGCCGACGCACAGCTCGCGACGTAGATCTTGTCGGTCAGGTTGATCACGTTCAGCGCCGTGCGCCAGTTCTGCCATTCGTAGTGGAGCGCGAGGTCGCCGAGCACCACCGCGGGAACCTCGAGCGTGTTGGCGGTGTCGGCCCAGGACGAGCCGATATAGCGGACGCCGCCGCCGAAGCCGAAGCCCTCGAGCGGCCCGTCCTTGAAGGTGTAGTCGGCCCAGCCCGACACCAGCATCTCGGGCGTATTGGTCGGGGTCTTGCCGACCAGCGACTGATCGAGGTCCTTGCTGGTGAACAAATGATAGGCCGTGAAGGCGCCGATCAGCTTCAGTTCCTTCGTGGCGTTCGCCACCGCTTCGAGCTCGATACCGCGCGAGGTCACCTCGCCGGTCTGGTTTTGCAGCAGCGCATTCGACGGATCGGTCGTCAGCGCGTTCGTGCGCTTCAGGTCGAACACAGAGGCCGTGAAATAGCCGTCAAATCCCTTCGGTGCGACCTTCACGCCGATTTCAGCCTGCTTGCCGGTCTCCGGAAGCAGCAACTGGTTGATGGCATTCAGGCCGATGACCGGATTGTAGCTCGTCGCATAGGAGACATAGGGTGCGATGCCGTTGTCGAAATTGTAGATCAGGCCGGCGCGCCCGCTGAACTTGGTGTCGTCGCGCTGGCCGACGACGGTGCCGGTGTCACGGGCGGCCTGCGTGGTTTCGACCCAGTCGTTGCGGCCGCTCAGCACCAGCGTGAAGTTGCCGAGCTTCATCTGGTCCTGGACGTAGGTACCGGCCTGCTTCTGCGTGATCAGGAAGTTGCGGAACGGCGCACCGGTGATCGGAACGTTCACGCCATAAGCCGGATTGAACACGTTGATCGACGGCACCGTGCTGAAGTTGAAGGCCTGGTAGTCGTCGATCTGATAGCCCCGCAGATCGACCCCGAACAGCATCGTGTGCTTCACCGGACCTGTGCCGAAGCGGTATTCCAGCTGGTTGTCGAGGTTGCCCTGATTGGCCGTGTTCTTCGCATACCAATTGTAGCGGTTGAGCGTGGCCGTGTTGATGTTGTCCCAGCCGTTGCCGACATAGCCGCGATAGGTCACGTCGACATGCGCAAAGCGCGCATTCTGGCGAAACGTCAAATCGTCCGTGAGATTGCGCTCGAACTGGTAGCCGAGCATCTCCTGCTCGCGCGCGAATTTGTCGACGCTGGGATCGCCGACGAAGAAGCTGGTCGGGATCTTGCCGAACGGCGCGTTCGTCACCGTGCCCTGATAGGGCAGGAAGTTGATGCCGCGGGTGTCCTGCTTCGAGGCCGAGGCCAGCACCGTGAACGTAGTGTCGGCATCCGGCTTCCATGTGAATGACGGCGCGATGAAGTAGTTGTTGTCGGGCGTGAAGTTGACCTGCGTCGGGCCGTTCTGGACCTGGCCGACGACGCGGTAGAACAGCTTGCCATCCTGGGGCTGCGTCGCGACCGGCCCGCCGAAATCGAAACCGACATAGGCGTTGCCGAAATTGTTGACGCCGGTCTCGACATAGCGGATCGGCTCGGCCGGCGGCATCTTGCTGATGACGTTGACGATGCCGCTCGGGCTCGATCCGCCGTAAAGCACCGCCGACGGACCGCGCAGCACCTCGACGCGCTCCATGTTGGGTGTCTGGAGCTTCCAGCTCGCATAGGACGTGTAGAACAGCTGCATGCCGTCGAGGAACAGTCCGACGTCGTCGGACTTGAAGCCGCGGATCAGCCACCAGTCGTTGCGCGTATCCGCGCCAAAGGTCCCTGCCCGCACGCCGGCTGTGTAGCGCAGCACCTCGTCGAGCTTGTTCGCCTTCTGGTCCCGGATCTGCTCCGCGCCGATGACGGACACCGATTGCGGCGTCTCCATGATCGGCGTGTCGGTCTTGGTGCCCGACGAGCTGCGGCCGGCGACGTAGCCGTGCACCGGTCCACGTGGCGTCTCGACGAAGCCGGCGTTGCGCTGGGGCTGCGGCTTGCTTCTGTTCGCGGCCTGCACCGATCGCCGCGGCGCACTGCGCGCGGCGGACGCGGGTGCGCGGCGACGTGCTTCCGGTGCGGTGACGGTCACGGACGGCAGGTTCTGCGCGCCGCTCTGCGTGGACGATTGTGCGAGCGATGCCTGCGGCATCAAAACCCAAGCCGATGCGGTCGCCAATACGGCCGACCGCAGCATTCCAAGACTGTTCAACGCGCCACCCCAAAGCTGCATGTTTGATGCGTCATGCCGCCGTGTCCCCGGGGCGGCCTGCGCTTGCGGTGACGCTTATGTGAGGGTGCGCGAATTCCCTAATTGAAAGCCTCTTAGAGAGACTCTTAGAAGCGATCCATTGTTCCCGGGGACTATCGGAACGTCAGCGCGCGTTCTTCTCGCTCTCGAGCATCTCGGCGGCGATCGCCGTGAGCCGGTCGACCTGCTGCAGCAGCATGTCGAACTCGGCGGCGCTCAGATGTTCCAGGAGGCGGCGGTTGCGCTCCTGCGCGCCTTCGACGATCGCATCATGCGCGGCGAGGCCCGCCGCGGTGAGCGAGATCAGCACCTCGCGGCTATCCTTCGGATTTGCCGATTTCGCGATCAGCTTGCGCGACACCAGATTGGCCAGCGCGCGGCTGATCTGGCCCTTGTCCTGGCCGACGGCCTCGGCGAGCCGCGCCACGCTCATCGGCGGACGCCGGCCGAGCGAGGCGACGAGACCGAACTCGACGGAGGACAATCCGGTCAGCCGCTTGTAGCGCAGGATGGCGCCGCGCTTGAGCAGATTGGCGAGCACCATCAGCCGCGAGGACAGCATCGCGGTGATCGGCGCCGGCTCGCTCTCGCCCGGCTCGGGGGCCGTCCACCCGTCCCTGCTCGGTGTCTGGTTCATCGTCCACCTCTGCCAAGAAAGCCCGGTCCTGCCAAGCCTGAGCCGCCGCGGCCGGCCGTTCTCCTCAAATGCGATTAAGAGGCATTCAGAAGATCGTTGACAATGTCATCGATTTATCTTTCACTGCTGCCAAGACAGAAAAAAGGCCCCGGCCAGCACGGCCGGGAGCGGGAGGACCAGCATGACCATCACCCAGCGGGATCGCGATCTCGGCACGGCCTATGCGATGAAGCCGGCGCACACGCGCACCGAGCTCACATCGGTCGTGCGCGGCACGCCGATGGGTGAACTGCTGCGCCGCTACTGGCATCCGGTCGGGCTCGTCGGTGACGCCACCGGCACGCCGAAGAAGGTGCGCGCGCTCGGCGAGGATCTGGTGCTGTTCCGCGACAAGCATGGCCGCGCCGGCCTCCTGCACGCGCGCTGCTGCCACCGCGGCACCACGCTCTATTATGGCAAGGTCGAGGAGGACGGCATCCGCTGCTGCTATCACGGCTGGAAGTTCGACACCGAAGGCCACTGCCTGGAGCAGCCTTGCGAGCCCGATGGCGGCCAGTTCAAGGACAAGGTGCGCCAGCCCTGGTATCCGGTCGAGGAGCGTTACGGGCTGATCTTCGCCTATATGGGCCCGGCCGAGAAACGCCCGGTGCTGCCGCGCTATGAGTGCCTGGAAAACATGGATGATGGCGAGCTCGTCGAGGCCGACGATTCCTCGATCGGCGGCGGCGGTCCCGCGATCATCCCCTGCAACTGGCTCCAGCATTTCGAGAACGTCGTCGACCCCTACCACGTGCCGGTGCTGCACGGCTCGTTCTCGGGTCCGCAATTCACCAACATGATGGCGTCGATCCCTGAGGTGAAGTTCGAGAAATCGTCGCGCGGCGTCCTCGTGCGCTCCGAACGCAAGCAGGACGACGGCAAGGTGTTTTACCGCGTCAGCGAGGCGGCGCTGCCGACGCTGCGCGTGGTGCCGAACCCGCGCGTTGCGCAATTCGCCCGCGTCGAGTCGATTGGCTGGGTGCTACCGATCGACGATGCCTCGTTCCGCATCTATGTCGCCGGTCGCGTCAAAAATCCTGGCGATATCAGCCGCATGCGCTCGAAGTTCAACGGCAAGTTCTGGTGGGACATGACCGAGGAAGAGCACCAGCAGTTCCCGGGCGACTATGAGGCCCAGGTCGGCCAGGGCGAGGTGACCGTGCATTCCGAGGAGCATTTCGGCCAGAGCGACCGTGGCATCCTGATGATCCGGCGCATGCTGAGTGACCAGCTCGACGCGCTCGCCGCAGGCGGCGATCCGATCGGCGTCTCGTTCGATGCAAGCGCGCCGCCGGTCGAATTCGAAGCGGGGAATTACATCCGCGAAGGCTGACCAACCAGCCCTCAGGGCTGGACCGACAACGATAACAAAGACAAATTGGGGGAAGCGATGGTCGATGTGACGTCACAGATGTCGGTGCAAACGGCTGCCGCGGCAAAGCCCTCGGCGCGGCGCTACTACGTGCTGGGCTTGCTCACCGTCATCTACGCGCTGAATTTCCTCGACCGCACGATCTTCAACGTCCTGATCGAGCCGATCAAGAAGGAGTTTGCCCTCAGCGATACCATGATGGGCCTGCTCGCAGGCTTCGGCTTCGCGCTGTTCTACTCCCTGCTCGGCATCCCCATCGCGCGCGTCGCCGACCGGCTGAACCGGCGCAACATCGTCGCCGTCGCCTTCGCGTTCTGGAGCGCGATGACGGCCCTGTGCGGCGCCGCCACCAGCGTGACCTCGCTGGCGCTGGCACGCATCGGCGTCGGCATCGGCGAGTCCGCGGGCTCCCCGGCCTCGCAGTCGATCGTCGCCGATCTCTTTGCCAAGAACGAGCGCCCGCGCGCGCTCGGCATCTATGCCATCGGCACCTATCTCGGCGTCTTCCTCGGCTATTTCGTCGGCGGCTACGTCAACCAGCACTATGGCTGGCGGATGGCCTTCTACGTCGCCGGCCTGCCCGGCATCCTGCTCGCGGCTGTCCTGTGGCTGACGATCTCCGAGCCGAAGCGCGGCGCCATGCAGGAGAGTTTTGTGCCCGAGCCGCTCGGACCGACACTGCGCTTCCTCGCGTCCCAGCGCAGCTTCATCATCGTCCTGATCGGCTTCTGCCTCACCACCTACACCAACTACGCGACCGCGGCCTGGATCCCACCGTTCCTCGCGCGCGTGCACCATCTGTCGAGCGCCGAGATCGGCACCTATGCCGGCACCTTCAAGGGCCTCGCCGGCATGGCCGGCACGCTGCTCGGCGGCTTCCTGGTGGCGCAGATCAGCCGCCGTGACGACCGCTGGAAACTGTGGGCCCCCGCGATCACCTCAGGGCTCGCCGGACCGGTGTTCGCGCTCTGCATGCTGACGCAGGATTTTGCGATGATGGTGGCGATGCTGGCGCTGACCTCGTTCCTGGTCGGCTTTCATCTCGGCCCGATCTTCGCGATCGCGCAAACCGTGGCCAAGCCCAGCATGCGAGCGCTGGCTTCAGCGCTGATCGCGCTGACAGCCACCTGCTTCGGCCAGGGTGTCGGCCCACTCGCCGTGGGCATGGTCAACGATGCCCTGAGGGGCAGCTATGGCACGGATGCCGTGCGCTACTCCCTGCTCTCGGCGGCGGTCACGACCACGCTCGGCGCCCTGCTGTTCGTCTGGGCTGCCCGCTCAATCCGCAACGACATCGGCCGGGCGGCCGCCTGAGGCCCGCCCACCGCCAGCCCGGCGAAACCAAGCGGGCGTATTAATGAAACCATTTTGCGGAACCCGCGAAACGATCCGGAAACAGATGGTCCTTAGAAGATGAGCCCATAGACGACGGCAAAGCCCGTCGGGAGGCTCATATGAACCACTCAATTCACTCTGCTGATCGTGCGACCCACCTGAAGATCGTGGTGGTGGCGCTGGTTGCCGGCATTGCAGTGGCCGGTTTCGGGATTGCTGCCCGTACCAACGCCGATTACGGCCAGACCGCCCAGTCCGCCCAGGTGATCAAGGCCGGCAAGCCCGTCGCGATCACCAGCGCAGGCACATCCGAGATTCGCTGACGGCGAAAAGGTCCGATTTGACTCCAAACGGCCGCCCTCGGGCGGCCTTTTGATTTCAGCCGTCGGCTGAAGGTGACCTGCCAAGCCTTTGAAATATCGAGGGTGTATTCCATAGCTCGGCCTGCGCCAAAGTCAGTCGGCCCGGTAGCTGCCGCAGCAATGCTTGAATTTCTGCCCCGAGCCGCAGGGACAGGGATCGTTGCGGCCGGCATCGGCCTGCCCGTAACGCAGCCGGTTCAATATCTTCCTGTTCTGTTCGAGGATCATCTTGCGGCGCACCTCCTGCACCTCGATGACCGCCGCATTGTCGCCGGCATCCCAGAATGCCTGCGGCTTCAGATGGGCGAGCTTGCCGCTGACATAGACGGGGTAAAACCAGCCGAGCGTTCCGTCGCGCAGGCGCTGCAGCGTCGTCAGGTCGTAGAGGAAGAAACCTGCCCCCAGCAGCGTCGCGTTGATGTCCTGGAAGTCGTCGATGTCGGCCTCGCACACGACGACGCTGCAATTTTCGAGCACGTAACGTGCGCCCTTCAGCGCGGCCTTTTCCGCGCCCTGGACGTCGAGCTTGAGCAGGAACGGCGGCTCGAGCGACAGTTCCTTGACCAGCGCATCGAGTGTCGTCGCCGGCACCTTGACCTTGCCCTTGATCAGATCGTTGAGCCGCGCCCAGTAGAGATCGCCTGTCGGGCGCACAGACGACCAGTAGGGATGGACCGACTCGGTGATCTCGATCTCACCCTCATGGTCGGTGATGGCGCAGATGCGATAGTGCCCGCCAAGCACCTCCTTGATGGCCTTCAGGGAGTCCTCATAGATCCGGTTGGCATCAATGTTGAGCGGCACCGCACCACCGAGGCGTGACAGGTGGTTAAGGACGAAATGCCCATCTGCACAGCCAAGGTCGATCACAGTCCCGTAGCGCACGCCTTTGGCGAACAAATTTTGCAGCGTTGCGCTGAAATCGGCTGCCTGCATTGGATTGATCCGAATGAGAGCGGTTTGACCGGTCGTAGGCGGTCTGGCGGGTTGCACAATGTGTTGCACACCGCTTGCTGCGGGCAAGATCGGAAACACGAAGACATCGAAAATAACGACGGTCCGCTCGCCGGCCATCGAATCCGGTTTCGCTCCGCCGGCGGCTTGCCAGGGAGGGCTTCTATTCAGCGATTAAGTTATTGATTTCCGCCATGAAATGGCGCGAGAGACGGGGCTCGAACCCGCGACCTCCGGCGTGACAGGCCGGCGCTCTAACCAACTGAGCTACTCCCGCGTGGCGCACAGATGTCCGCGGAACGAGGGGGGACTTAAAGGCCGGGCTTGGTGAAGTCAAGGACGTTGCATCCACAGCCTGAAGAAGCGGATATCCGCCGGTGGCGCGCAGGAACGTGACCCCGCCGCGCCGGGCGGCGTAGTCAGTCCGGTCCCGAATCGTCTACGCCTCCGGGAACCTGCGGGGTCCGGGGCGGTCTCCAGCCACCGGCAAGAATCGAGGAGGCCAGACATGGCGAAGAAGGATTCGGCGAAGAAGGCAGCCGTTCCTGCCACCATCACGCTGAAGCACCTCGCCGCCGATATCGCGGAGAGCCAGGACCTGTCCAAGAAGCACGCCGAGGCCGTCCTGACCGACATGGTCGATCTGATCACCAAGCACCTGAAGAAGGGCGACCGGGTCCGCATCGTCGGGCTCGGCATCCTCCAGGTCCGCAAGCGTGCCGCCCGCACCGGCCGCAATCCCGCCACCGGCGAAGCCATCCACATCAAGGCCAGCAAGAAGGTCGCGTTCCGCCCGGTGAAGGAACTCAAAGAGGCGATTTAAGGCTACCATTCGTTAAGCCTGATCGGATGTCGTTCCTGGCCGCATCACGGCCCGCTTTTCTGATATACCGCCTGCATCCCCCAAAGACCCGGCGGTTTGACCAGAAATGTCCTCCCTCACCTTTTCGCACACCGTGACCGAGCGCTTCCTGCGCTACGTCACCATCGATACCCAGTCCGATCCGGATTCCCCTCACTCGCCCTCGACCGAGAAGCAGAAGGATCTCGGCCGCGTGCTCGCCGCCGAGCTAAAGGCCATGGGCGTCGCCGACGCCCATCTCGACGATTACGGCTATGTCTACGGCACCATCCCGGCCAACACCGACAAGAAGGTGCCGGTGATCTGCTTCTGCTCGCACATGGACACCTCGCCCGACGTCACCGGCAAGGACGTCAAGCCGCAAATGGTGAAGAACTATCGCGGCGGCGATATCGTGCTGCCGGGCGACACCAGCCAGGTGATCCGCTTCACCGAGCATCCGGCGCTGAAGAATCAGATCGGCAACGACATCATCACCACGGACGGCACCACGCTGCTCGGCGCCGACAACAAGGCCGGCGTCGCAGAGATCATGGATGCCGCGCATTTCTTCATCAACAATCCCGACGTGAAGCACGGCACCATCAAGATCCTGTTCACCCCGGACGAGGAGATCGGTCGCGGCGTCGACAATGTCGATCTGAAGAAGCTGGGCGCCGACTTCGGCTACACCATGGACGGCGAGAGCGCGGGCTGCGTCGAGGACGAGACCTTCTCGGCCGATGGCGCCACCATCACCATCAACGGCGTCAGCGCCCATCCCGGCTACGCCAAGGGCAAGATGGAGCACGCGATCAAGATCGCGGCCGCCATCGTCGAGCGTCTGCCTAGGGAAGGCTGCTCGCCGGAGACGACGTCGGGCAAGCAGGGCTTTCTGCATCCGATCGGGATCGAGGGCGCGCTGGAGCAGGCGAGCCTCTCCTTCATCGTCCGCGACTTCACCGAGGAAGGGCTGAAGGAGAAAGAGGACTTGCTCGAGGGCATCGTCAAGGACGTGATGAAGGACTATCCGCGCTCGACCTACACGCTCGAGATCAGGGAGCAGTACCGCAACATGAAGCAGGTGATCGACCGTCACCCGCACGTCCTCGAATACGCCATCGAGGCGATTCGGCGGGCCGGTCTCCGGCCGATGCGCACCGCAATCCGCGGCGGCACCGACGGCTCGCGCCTGTCCTTCATGGGCCTGCCCTGCCCCAACATCTTCGCCGGCGAGCACGCCTTCCACTCGCGCCTCGAATGGGTCAGCCGGCAGGACATGGAGAAGGCGGTACAGACCATCGTACACCTTGCGATGATCTGGGAGGAGAAGGCGTAGGTCTTGATCCGGAACAGCGTAGGACGGCCGTCCGGAAAGATAGTTCCGGTCGTCCATGCGCCTCCGGCGGGAGAAAAATGGGTCCGTTTGTCATTGATCAACGCCCGCGGGTCGCCGGGCCGTTAAGCTTGGCGAAGAAGTGAACGAGGGGCACTTCCTCGTCCGAGCCCCCCGTGGGAATATCGCCCCGATGACAACGGCCCGCCTCCTGCGCTTGCTCTTTGCATCGCTGATCTCGATCGGATTGGCGGTGGCGCCTTTGGCCGCGCCGGCCGCCGCGTCGGGCATGGCATCAGGCCCCGCCTCCTCCGATACCAACATGATGCAGATGGCCGATATGGCGGCCGACATGCCCTGCTGTCCGCAAGAGCAGAAGCAGAGCGACTGCCAAGACTGTCCGCTCCTCGCGATGTGCGTGCTGAAGGTGTTGCAGGCGGGACCCGCGGTCGTGACCGCAACCCGCTACGCGCGTCCTCTCGCGCTGCTTCGGCCGCTCGATGATGCTCTCGTCGACGGCCTCACCCGCCCGCCTCCGGACCAACCACCTCGATCGATCGTCTGACAGGCGCCTGGGCGCCTGGTGAACATGCGCGCCGGAACCGGCGTGCATCGCTGCCTGCCGTCACGTCGTTGCGTGCGGCTCCATCAGATCCATCGAGGAATTGAAATCATGACAACGTCCAACCTCGCGCGCGCCGCCGTGGCCGCGCTGATCGCCGCCGCGTTCGCGACTGCCGCGCGCGCCGAGATCAAGAACTACGAATTCCAGCTGGTGCAACCGACCGTCAAGGCCGGCGCCGATCGCGTCGTGACGGTGCGCCTGGTCGACAAGATCACCGGCAAGACGGTGCCCGACGCCGTGGTGTTCGCCAGCCGGCTCGACATGGCGCCCGACGGCATGCAGGAGATGGCCACCAAGGTGACGCCGGTGCCGGGCAGCGAGCCCGGCACCTACCGTTTCAAGGCGACCTTCGGCATGGCCGGCCGCTGGCAGTTGTCGCTCGGCGCCAAGGTGCAGGGCGAAACCGGTACGGTTGACAACAAGCTCGTCGTCACGGCCGAGCAATGACCCGCGCCCGCCTCATCGGCACTGCCGCTGCGCTTGTCGCGGCGGCAGGCCTTGCGCTGTTCGCCGGCAGCCTGCTGCCGCCGAACGACGATCCAGTTCTCTCCGCCGCCAATGCGGCGGATGCGCCTGCCCCGCTCTATTACCAGGACCCGGACGGCAAGCCGCTCTATTCGCCGACGCCGAAGAAGACCGACGACGGCCGCGACTATGTCGCCGTGCCGGCGCCGGCCGATCCCTCCGACCAGCCGGCGACGATGAGCAAGAGCGATCGCAAGATCAAATATTATCGCAACCCGATGGGCCTGCCCGACACCTCGCCGGTGCCCAAGAAGGATTCGATGGGGATGGATTATATCCCCGTCTACGACGGCGACGACAGCGACGACGGCTCGATAAAACTATCGCCCGGCAAGATTCAGCGCAGCGGCGTCAAATCGGAGCCGGCCGAGCTGCGCCGGCTGCGGACGCTGGTGCGCGCGCCCGGCACGATCCAGCTCGACGAACGCCGGATCTCGGTGATCGCCATGCGCGCCGAGAGCTTTGTGCAGAAGGTTGCCGACGTCACCACCGGAAGCCGCGTGACCCGGGGGCAGACGCTGATGGAGATCTACAGCCCTGCGGTGTCGTCCGCGGCGGCCGAATATCTCGCGACCATCACCTCGAAGTCCATTGGGGGCATCGAGCCTTACGGCCGCGGCTCGCGGCAGCGGCTGGTCAACCTCGACGTTCCCGAGCCCGTCATCGCCGAGATGGAGAAGAGCCATTCGGTGCCGATCACCATCCAGTGGTCTTCGCCGCGTGACGGCATCGTGCTCCAGCGGAGCGCGATCGACGGCATGCGCGCCCAGCCGGGCGACATCCTGTTCCGCATCGCCGACATCTCGCTGGTGTGGGCCAATGTCGACGTCGCCGAGCGCGACCTCGGCGGCATCGCCGTCGGCCAGCCCGTGACGGTGCGCGCGCGCAGCTATCCCGGTCGGGATTTCAAGGGCCGGATCAGCGTCATCTACCCGCAGCTGAACAAGGAGACGCGCACGGCGCGCTTGCGGATCGAGCTCGCCAACGCCGATCTTGCGCTGCTTCCCGACATGTATGTCGACGCCGAGATCGATACCGGCAATCCGGCGCCGGTGCTCAGCGTTGCCGAAAGCGCGGTGCTCGACACCGGCAGCCGGCAGGCCGTCCTGGTCGACAAGGGACAGGGCCGCTTCGAGCCGCGCGAGGTCAAGCTCGGACGGCGCGGCGACGGCTATGTCGAGATCCGCGACGGCCTTGCCGAGGGCGACGCCATCGTCACCTCCGCGAACTTCCTGATCGACGCAGAGAGCAATCTCAAGGCGGCGCTCAAGGGGCTCGCCGAGGGCGGCAACGCGCAAGGCACCGACGCGCACAGCGGCCACGCCATGGGAGGCAAGCCATGATCGCGCGCATCATCGCCTGGTCGGCACGCAACCTGCTGCTGGTGCTGTTCGGCACGGGCTTTGCCGCCGCTGCCGGCCTCTATGCCCTGCTGCATCTGCCGCTGGACGCCATTCCCGATCTCTCCGACACCCAGGTTATCGTCTACACCGAATATCAGGGACAGGCGCCCCAGGTGATCGAAGACCAGGTCACCTATCCCCTCACCACCGCGATGCTGACGGTACCGAAGTCGAAAGTGGTGCGCGGCTTCTCCTTCTTCGGCGTCTCCTTCGTCTACGTCATCTTCGAGGACGGCACCGACATCTACTGGGCCCGCTCGCGCGTGCTCGAATTCCTCAACGGCGCCGCATCGCGGCTGCCCGCAGGCGTCACGCCGACGATCGGCCCCGACGCCACCGGTGTCGGCTGGGTCTACCAATATGTCGTGATGTCCAAGGAGCTGAACCTCGCCGAGACACGGACGATCCAGGACTGGAATCTGAAGTTCGCGCTTGCGAAGGCGGAAGGCGTGGCGGAGGTCGCCAGCGTCGGCGGCTTCGTCCGGCAGTACAACGTGATCCTCGATCCGCAGCGCATGCGCGACCTCGGCATCACCATGCAGAAAATGCGCGAGGCCATTCGCGCCAGCAATGCCGACGTCGGCGGCCGCACCGTCGAGCTGTCCGAGTTCGAATATGTCATTCGCGGCAAGGGCTATCTGAAAAGCGTCGACGATCTCGGCAACATCGTGCTGAAGACCGACAACGGAACGCCAGTCAAGCTGCGCGACGTCGCCCGCGTCGAGCTCGGGCCGGACGAGCGGCGCGGCATCGCCGAGCTCAACGGCGAGGGCGAGGTGGCGAGCGGCATCGTGCTGCAGCGCTTCGGCATGAACGCGCTCGACGTGATCGAGAACGTCAAGAAGCGGTTCAGGGAGATCGCGACCAGCCTGCCGAAATCGGTCGAGATCGTCCCGGTCTACGACCGCTCCAACCTCATCAAGGCCGCGATCGACACGCTCCGGCACACGCTGCTCGAGGAGAGCATCGTGGTGGCGCTGGTCTGCATCGTGTTCCTGCTGCATGTCCGCAGCGCGCTGGTCGCCATCCTGATGCTCCCCGTCGGCGTTCTCATGGCCTTCGGGGCCATGAAGCTGCTCGGGATCGGTTCCAACATCATGAGCCTCGGCGGCATCGCGATCGCGATCGGCGCCATGATCGACGCCGCCATCGTGATGATCGAGAACGCGCACAAGCATCTCGAGCGCGCCCAGCCCGGCCAATCGCGGGTGACGATCCTGATCGAGGCCGCCGCCGAGGTCGGCCCGGCGCTGTTCTTCAGCCTCCTGATCATCACCGTCTCGTTCATGCCGATCTTCACGCTGGAATCGCAGGAGGGCCGGCTGTTCAGCCCGCTCGCCTTCACCAAGACCTTTGCGATGGCGGCGGCGGCCCTGCTGTCGGTCACGCTGGTGCCGGCGCTGATGGTGATCTTCGTCCGCGGCAGGATCATCCCGGAGCACAGGAACCCGATCAACCGCTTCCTGATCTGGATCTACCAGCCGGTGATCTCAGGCGTGCTGCGGGCGCGGATTCCGGTGATCCTGCTCGCGCTCGGCGTGCTCGCCGCCTCGGTCTGGCCGGCCGGCCGGCTCGGCTCCGAGTTCATGCCGAACCTCAACGAGGGCACTCTGCTCTACATGCCGACGACGTTGCCCGGCATCTCCGTGACCAAGGCCGCCGAGCTGATGCAGACCCAGGACCGGATCATCCGCTCGTTTCCGGAAGTCGCCTCGGTCTACGGCAAGGCCGGCCGCGCCGCCACCGCGACCGATCCGGCGCCGTCGGAGATGTTCGAGACCATCGTCGACCTCAAGCCGAAGAAGCAATGGCGCACTGGGGTGACCATCGACAGCCTGATCGCCGAGATGGACAAGGCGCTGCAGTTTCCCGGCGTCTCCAATGCCTGGACCATGCCGATCAAGGCGCGCATCGACATGCTCTCGACCGGCATCCGGACGCCCGTGGGCATCAAGGTCATCGGCACCGACCTCGTCGGGATCGACAGGCTGGCCCGGCAGATCGAGCAGGTGCTCAAGGCCGTGCCGGGCACCTCCTCGGCATATGCCGAGCGCAGCCTCGGCGGCTACTATCTCGAGATCACGCCGGACCGCGAGGCGCTGTCGCGCTACGGCATCGCGGTGCAGGACGTGCAGGACACGATCGCCACCGCGCTCGGCGGCCAGGCGGTGACCACCACGGTCGAAGGCCGGCAGCGCTTCACCGTCAACATGCGCTACCCGCGCGACCTGCGCGACAATCCGAAGGCAATCGCCAGCGACATCCTGGTGCCGATGCCATCAGGCGGCACCGTCCCGCTCGGCGAGGTCGCCAGCGTCACGCCGGCACGCGGGCCGACCTCGATCCGGACCGAGAACGGACAGCTCGCCACCTACATCTATGTCGACATCCGCGACCGCGACCTCGGCGGCTATGTCGCCGACGCGCGGGCGGCGGTGCAGGCGAGCGTCCCGTTTCCGCCCGGCTACTACGTGGTCTGGAGCGGACAATACGAATATCTGGAACGTGCTACCGCGCGTCTGAAGATCGTCGTACCTGTGACGCTGCTGATCATCTTCCTGCTGCTCTATCTCAACTTCCGCTCGATCACCGAGACCATGATCGTGATGCTGTCCCTGCCCTTCGCGCTCGTCGGCGGCTTGTGGCTGATGTGGTGGCTCGGCTTCAACCTCTCGGTCGCGGTCGCCGTCGGCTTCATCGCGCTCGCGGGCGTAGCGGCCGAAACCGGCGTGGTGATGCTGATCTATCTCAACCACGCCCTTGCCGAAACCGAAGCGCGCTGCGCAGCTGCCAGCCGCGCCCTGACCCGCGACGATCTCGACAAGGCCATCATGGAAGGCGCAGTCGAGCGCGTCCGCCCGAAGATGATGACCGTGGTTGCGATCATGGCCGGCCTGCTGCCGATCATGTGGAGCAGCGGAACGGGATCGGAGATCATGCAGCGTATCGCCGTGCCCATGATCGGCGGCATGATCTCGTCGACGCTGCTGACACTGATCGTGATCCCTGCGATCTTCGGGTTGGTGAAGGGGGTTGGGCTGCCGTCGGGCCGCGACAATGAACGAACGTCGCCGGCACGGGATGACCAAATGGTACCCAAGCATATCGAGGAGACCGCGGCTTGACGACGGCCGGCGTTGCAAGCCGCACGCTCTCGCGTCAGGCCGGGCGAAGGTTCAGCTCCATGCGTGATTGCCGCACCACCACGACTGCGCCCTGGAGCGCGAGGCCGGCCATGATGGCGGCAACGATCACATCTGGCCATCCCGTGCCGGTGCCGAACACGCCGATGGCGGCCAGCAGCACGGCAATGTTGCCGAGCACGTCGTTGCGGGTGCAGATCCAGGCCGAGCGCATGTTGGCGTCGCCCTTGCGATGGGCCCACAACAATCCGAACGAGGCCGCGTTCGCGACAAGGGCCGCGACGCCGACCGCGCCCATGGTGAACGCGCTCGGCAGCGTGCCATGGGCGGCGTGCCAGATGACTGTGCCGACGACCCACAGGCCGAAGGCCCCCATCGTCAGCCCTTTGGCCAGAGCCGCGGTGGCGCGATAGCGCAGCGCCATGCCGACCACCAGGAGGCTGATGGCGTAGTTCGCGGCGTCTCCGAGGAAATCGAGCGCGTCAGCCTGGAGCGACGCCGATCCGGCCGCAAGGCCCGCGCCGATCTCGGCCAGGAACATCACGGCATTGATGGCGAGCACGGCCCACAGCACGCGACGATACGCCTTGTTGCCCCGATGGCGATCGAGATTGAGCGGCGGGGGTGAGCAGCATGCGTCGGCCATGCTCTCAAGATATGGCGATTGACCGCGCCGGACAATCTCGGTGATGCGGTCCGCCCGCGACATCGAGTTCCCCACACGTAACACTATTGCGGGTCGACACTGTTCCCGCTGCCATGCTAGGCCAGCCGGATCGACAGCAAGAGTGAATTCGTGCTCCCGAACCGCCAGCCCCTCAGACTGAGCTCGACGCGCAACTGGCGCGGGCTCGTGGCTGTGGTCGTCGCGGTCCTGTATCTGCTCTCGGGCGCGCTCCATGGCGCCCATGACATCGATGTGACCAGCCCCTCCGGCGGCTCGGAGATCGCCTCGATCCTCGATGACGGCGCGGCCGGCCATGGCGACCACAAGGCGTTTGCCGGCCATCACTGCCACGGTTGCTTCTCCGTCGCCGTCGTACAACCGGTGCAGTCGGACACCGCAATCGATGTGATGGCCCCGCCGGTCTCACAGCGGCAGCCGGCGCTTGCCGGCATCGCGCCCGATACCGATTCCCCGCCTCCAAAACACCTGACCTGAGCGGATCAGCCGGGCGCCGCGCGCGCCCATCGGTTCTCTTCACGGGTCTTTTTCATGTTTCGCAGACGAACGGCCGCGCGCATCGCGTGCGCGCTGGCTATTCTCATCAGCCCGCCCCTGGCGCTGACGTCACACGCCCAGACGCTGACCATGCGCGCGGCGCTCTCGCGCGCGCTGGCCGCAAGCCCGCGCCTGACGGCGGCGGAACGCGATGTCGGCATCGCCACCGGCCAGCGCATCCAGGCCGGCGCGCTGCTCAATCCGGAACTGTCGTACGAGCAGGACAATTCGTTCGGCTCCGGCATCTATCGCGGCACCAGATCGGCCGAGACCACGCTCCAGATCAGCCAGGCCCTCGAGCTGTTCGGCAAGCGCGACGCCAGGATCGCCGCCGGACAGGCCGGCATCGAGGTCGCCGCGATCCAGCGCAAGGCGGTCAGGCTGGAGGTTCTGTCGGAGACCGCGATCGCCTTCCTCAGCGTGCTCGGTGCGCAGCGCCGGATCCAGATCCTCGACGAGCAGATTGCCGCGATCGACCAGTTGACGCCGCTGCTCCGCCGCCGCGTCGAGGCCGGCGCCTCCTCTCCGGCCGAGACCGGCCGCGCCGAGGTCGCCTCCGCGCTGGTGAAGGCCGACCGCGAGCGCCTCAAGGCGACGCTGGCGAGCGCCCGGCGCGAGCTTGCGGTGCTGATGGGCGATCCCGGGGCGAAATTCGGCGAGGTCTCCGGCCGGCTCGACACCACCGGGCGCCCGCCCAACTTCCAGTCGGTCGTCGCCGCCATCGACGCCAATCCGCAACTGGTGCGCTGGACCGCCGTCTTTGCCCAGCGCAATGCCGAGCTGCTGATGGCGCGGCTCAGACCTTATCCCGACGTGCGGATCGCCGCCGGCTGGCGTCACTTCAACGAGAGCAATGACGACGCGGTGCGCCTCACCGTCTCGGTGCCGATCCCCGTGTTCGATCAGAACCAGGGTAACATCCTCTCGGCGCAGGAGAGCCTCGCCAAGACCAAAGCCGAGCGCGAGGCCAACCGCAACACGCTGATCGTGATCGCCGGCCGCGCCTATGACTCGCTGCAGGGTTCGCTGCGCGAGCTCGCGGTGCTGCGCGAGACCGCGATCCCCAAGGCCGTTGAAGCGTCCGAGGCGATCTCGCAAGGCTATGGCCAGGGCCGCTTCACCCTGCTCGAGGTGCTCGACGCTCAGGCGAGCGTCACCCAGGCGCGGCTGCGCGAGCAGGAAGCGCAGCAGAATTTCCATGCCGGCGTTGCCACCATCGAAGGCCTCGTCGGCAATCCGTTTGCGCTGGCCCGGGAGAGCGCGCGATGAAGACATCCTCCACCATCCTCGTTGCCGTCATTGCGGCCGCCCTCGGCGCCTACGGCTATTCCATGCTCGTGCCGGCCAAGGTTGCCTCGACGGAACATGCCGAGCATTCCGAACCGAAGAAACCGAACGACCATGTCGAGCAGGACGAGCACGGCGCCGACCGCATCCGCATCTCCGACGTCAAGCTGGCTGCCGCCGGCGTGACCTTGGCGGAAGCCGCGGGCGCGACGCTGACCGACACGCTGTCCTTCAACGGCATCCTGCGCGCCAACCAGGAGGCAGTCGTTCAGGTCACGCCGCGTTTTCCCGGAATTGCAAAATCGATCCAGAAGCGGATCGGCGACAAGGTCGCCAAGGATGACCTGCTGGCCGCCATCGAGAGCAACCAGAGCCTCACCGTCTACGAGCTGAAGGCGCCGATCGCCGGCACCGTCATCGAGCGGCAGATCTCGCTCGGCGAATACGCCTCCGAGCAGAAGCCGGCGTTCGTCGTCGCCGACCTCTCCAGCATCTGGGTCGATCTGTCGATCTACCGGCAGGACCTGAAGCGCGTCCACATCAACGACGAGGTGCTGATCGATCCCGACGACGGCCGCGGCGAGATCAAGGGCACGATCTCCTACATGGCGCCGATCGGCTCGAGCGAGACCCAGACCGCGCTCGCGCGCGTGGTGCTGCCCAACCCCGAGGGCCGCCTGCGCCCCGGCCTGTTCGTCACGGCGCGGCTGATCCTCGCCGCGCGCAATGTCGCGGTCGCCGTGCGGCGAAGCGCGATCCAGACGCTGGAGAACAAGACCATCGTGTTCGTCCGCGAGGACGGCGACAAGATCGAGGCGCGGCCCGTCGAGCTTGGCGACTCCGACCCGAGATTCGTCGAGATCCGCGCTGGCCTCTCGGCCGGCGAGCGCTACGTCGCCGAGAACAGCTTTGTGGTCAAGGCGGAGATGGGCAAGGGGGACACCGACCATGATTGACGCCCTCCTCGCCTTCTCGGTTCGCCAGCGCTGGCTCGTGGTGCTGCTCGCCCTCGCTGCCGGCGCCCTCGGTGCCTGGAATTTCACGCGCCTGCCGATCGACGCCGTCCCCGACGTGACCAACGTCCAGGTCCAGATCAACACCCGCGCGCCCGGCCTGTCGCCGCTCGAAGCCGAGCAGCGCATCACTTTCCCGCTCGAGACCGCGATGGGCGGTTTGCCAAAACTCGACTACACCCGCTCGATCTCGCGCTACGGCCTGAGCCAGGTCACCGTCGTATTCCAGGATGGCACCGACATCTATTTCGCCCGGCAGCTCGTCAACGAGCGCATCCAGCAGGCCAAGGACCAATTGCCTGCCGGCACCGAGGTCGCGATGGGGCCGATCTCGACCGGGCTCGGCGAGATCTATGTCTACTCGGTCGAGGCCAAGGTGGGCGCGAAGTCACCCACGGGCGCCGAGTTCACGCCGACGGAGCTGCGCACCATCCAGGACTGGATCATCAAGCCGCAGCTGCGCACCATTCCCGGCGTGGTCGAGGTCAACTCGATCGGCGGCTATGAGCGGCAGTTCCACGTGCTGCCGATCCCGGGCCGGCTGATGGCCTACAAGCTCGGCTTCCGCGACATCATGACCGCGCTGGCCGCCAACAATGCCAATGTCGGCGCCGGCTATATCGAGCGCAACGGCGAGCAATATCTCGTCCGCGCGCCCGGCCAGGTCGCCAATATCGAGGACATCAGGGACATCGTGATCGGCTCGCGCGGCGGCGTGCCGGTGCGCATCCGCGACGTCGCCGAGGTCCAGGAAGGCCAGGACCTACGCAGTGGCGCGGCCTCGGCCAACGGCACGGAGACGGTGCTCGGCACCGCAATGCTGCTGATCGGCGAGAACAGCCGGACCGTGGCCCAGCGCGTGAAGGCGAGGCTCGCCGAGATCGCGAAATCGCTCCCCGACGGCGTCGTCGCCCGCGCCGTCTACGACCGCACGCATCTGGTGGAAGCCACCATCCAGACCGTCGAGAAGAACCTCATTGAGGGTGCGGCGCTGGTGATCGCGGTGCTGTTCCTGATCCTCGGCAACATCCGCGCCGCCCTGATCACGGCCTGCGTCATCCCGCTCTCCATGCTGTTCACGATCACGGGCATGGTCGAGAGCAAGGTTAGCGCCAATCTGATGAGTCTGGGTGCGATCGATTTCGGCATCATCGTCGATGGCGCGGTCATCATCGTCGAAAACTGCCTGCGGCTGCTCGCCGCCGAACAGCACCGGCGCGGCCGGCTGCTGACGCTGGATGAACGGCTCCAGACCATCCGCACTGGTGCCAGCGAGGTGATCAAGCCGAGCCTGTTCGGCACGCTGATCATCGCCGTGGTCTATCTTCCGGTCCTCACCCTGACCGGGACCGAAGGCAAGATGTTCACGCCGATGGCGCTGACCGTGCTGATGGCGCTCGCCGGCGCGGCGCTGCTGTCCGTCACCTTCGTGCCGGCTGCGGTTGCGATCTTCGTCACCGGCAAGGTCTCGGAGAAGGAAAACGTGTTCATGCGGGCCGCCAAGCGGCTCTATGTGCCGCTGCTCGACCGCGCGATCCGCTATCGCGGCAGCGTCGCGTTCGGCGCCGTGCTGATTGTCGCCGGCAGCATCTTCGCTGCGACGCGCATGGGCGGCGAATTCATTCCGAGTCTCGACGAAGGCGACATCACCATCGAGACCATCCGGATTCCCGGCACCAGCCTGACCCAGAGCATGGACATGCAGCTGCGGCTGGAGAAGGCGGTGAAGCAGGTGCCGGAGGTCGCGACCATCTTCTCCAAGGTCGGCACCGCCGAGATCGCGAACGACCCGATGCCGCCGAATGTCGCCGACACCTATGTCACGCTGAAGCCGCGCGAGGAATGGCCCGATCCCGCCAAGCCGAAGAACGAGGTGATCGAGGAGGTTGAACGCGCCGCCAACACCCTGCCCGGCACAGCCTATGGCATGACCCAGCCGATCCAGATGCGCTTCAACGAGCTCATCGCCGGCATTCGCAGCGACGTCGGCGTCAAGATCTTTGGCGATGATCTCGACGTGCTCGCCGGCATCGCCCAGCAGGTCAACGGCGTCGTGCGCGGCATCGAGGGTGCCGCCGACGTCAAGACCGAGCAGATCGCTGGCCTGCCGATCCTCACCGTCAAGCTCGACCGCCAGGCGCTGTCGCGCTATGGCCTCAGCCTCAGCGAGGTGCAGAACCTCGTCGAGATCGCCATCGGCGGCAAGCCGGTCGGCAAGCTGTTCGAGGGCGACAGGCGCTTCGACATCGTGGTGCGGCTGCCGGAAAACCTGCGTGCCGACCCCGACAGGATCAAGTCGCTGCCGATCCCGCTGCCGCCGGGCGAGGACGTCGCTTCCGTCACGAAAACCGCCTGGCCGGGGACCTCAGGGACGACGCCGCGGTACGTGCCGCTTTCCTCCGTCGCGGCGATCGAGATCGCGCCGGGTCCCAACCAGATCAGCCGCGAGAACGGCAAGCGCCGCGTCGTGGTGATGGCAAACGTTCGCGGGCGCGATTTGCGTTCCTTCGTCGCCGAGACGCAGGCCGCCGTCGCCGAGAAGGTCAAGCTGCCGCCGGGCTACTGGATCGGCTGGGGCGGACAGTTCGAGCAGCTGGTCTCCGCCACCAAGCGGCTGACCATCGTGGTGCCGGTGGCGCTGCTGCTGGTGTTTTTGCTGCTGTTCATGGGCATGGGATCGGCGGCCGATGCGGCGCTGGTGTTCTCGGGCGTGCCGCTGGCGCTGACCGGCGGTGTCGCGGCGCTGCTGCTGCGCGGGATTCCGCTGTCGATCAGCGCCGGCGTCGGCTTCATTGCGCTCTCGGGCGTCGCCGTGCTCAACGGCCTCGTCATCATCGCCTTCATCGAGCGGCTGCGCAGCGAGGGGCGGCCCATTGCGGAGGCGGTGCGCGAGGGCGCGCTGACGCGCCTTCGCCCGGTGCTGATGACGGCCCTCGTCGCCTCGCTTGGTTTCGTGCCGATGGCGCTCGCCACTGGCGCCGGCGCCGAGGTGCAGCGGCCGCTCGCAACCGTCGTGATCGGCGGCATCATCTCCTCGACCGTGCTGACGCTGCTGGTGCTGCCGGCGCTCTACGTACTGTTCCGGCGTGACGGGGCGCACGAAACGCCTAGAATGGCGCCTGATTTGGCGGCTTCCGGAGAGCGCTAGGTTTGGGCAACCACGACCATCACCATCATGACCATGCCGGCCATTCGCATGATCGCGGCCATGGTCACGACGACCACGATCATGGTCTTGGCCACGCACATGTCCATGCGCCCGCCAGCTTCGGCAGGGCGTTCGCGATCGGCATCACCCTCAATACCGCGCTGGTCGTGGCCGAGGCGGTCTATGGCTATATCGGCAACTCCACCGCCCTGCTCGCGGATGCCGGCCACAATCTTTCCGACGTGCTGGGCCTGGTCGTGGCCTGGGGCGCATCGATTGCGGCAAAGCGCGCGCCGAGCGGCCGCTTCACCTATGGCCTGCGCGCCTCCACCATCCTGGCGGCGCTCGCCAATGCCGTGTTCCTGCTGGTCGCGACCGGCGCCATCGGCTGGGAGGCGATCCTGCGCCTGCGCCAGCCGGAGCCGGTCGCGGGCGTCACCGTGATGGTGGTGGCCGGCATCGGCATCCTCATCAACGGCTTTACCGCCATGCTGTTCGCGCGCGGGCGCAAGGACGACATCAACATCGAAGGCGCGTATCTGCATATGGCGGCGGATGCCGCCGTCTCGCTCGGCGTCGTGGTCTCGGCGGCGCTGATCATCTGGACCGGCTGGCTCTGGCTCGATCCCGTCACCAGCCTCGTCATCTGCGCCACCATCCTCTGGAGCACGACCAGCCTCTTGCGCGGATCGATCGACATGTCGATGGCGGCAGCACCCAAGGGCACGGACCTTGCCGCGATCAAGCTCTTCCTGCTGGAGCGGCCCGGCGTCTCCGCCATCCACGACCTCCACGTCTGGCCGATCTCGACTACCGAGACGGCGTTGACGTGTCACCTCGTCATGCCAGATGGCGCCGGCGATGCGTTCCTGATGGAGACCGCGCAGGTGCTGAAGGCATCCTTCCGCATCGGGCACACCACGCTTCAGGTCGAGACGCATCCCGACAATGGCTGCGCGCTGGCGCCGGACGATGTGGTGTGAGGCGCCTACGTCGCCGTCACGCGAGTGCTCGGCTTCGAGCGGCCGCGATAGGCGACGATCCGATCGAAAAGCAACCAGACCAGGACGGCGCTCGCGCCGCCGAGGAAAGGAATGGTGTAATACGCGTAGCGATTGAGCCCGTAGATGAGGAAGGTGGGGAATGCGGCGCTGACCAGCGCAAGCAGGACCATCAATGTGCCGACCGCAACAAGGCCGCGGGGAAGCTGCCGGACGACCCCCGCATAGCCCGCGGGAACGCCGACCAGAAGGATGAGAGCGAGAAGGAGTGTCGCCAGTGACAGCCAAACGATCGGTCCGGGACGGTCGTCGTATTCCGTCGAGACCTTCAACCCGCAGCAGAACTTGACCAACTGCGAATTCGGCGCGTAGCCGTGCCCCAGAAGCTGGCTCAGCCTGAGCTGAACCGCATCGGCACCCGGCAGAAGCCGCGACAGCGGCCACCAGGGTTTATAGTAGTCCTGAACCAGTTGTCCGGGCTTGAGCCCGGTCGGACTTTCGAAGAACGGAGAAGCATCCCGCTTGACGAAAAACTCGTAGGCCTGCGGATTGGGGGTCTGTCGCGCCACCGCGTTCCCGTCGAACAACAGGAAATACATTTCCCGCAGGAAGTGCTTCGTGAGGTGTCGATAGAGCGTTGATGGCGTCGTCAGTGTTTCGATGAAGATATCGCGCACGACCTTCCCGAGGTCCGCGTCGGTGTCACCGGGCATCCTCAACCGCCCCACCGCACCGAAGGGCCATTGATACTCACCGCCGTCGGCCCATCCGCTCGGAGTGTCCGCAGCCCGCATCTGTTCGACGAACGGCCGCGCCTGCGCCTTCCGGTCGAGATGAACGCCGTGATCGAAATCGCCGGAATAGCCGACCACGAAGGCCATCACAGCAATGCTCTCGCTGCCTACGGCAGTCTTTCCAGTCACTGCGTTGATCGCCGCAGGGGTGAGATAGACCGCGGAAGCAAGGACGGTCGCCAGCACAACGGCACCCAACCGGCGCAAGACTCCCGCATCCAGCATCAAGAGCAGCCACAGCAGAATGACGGCGGCCTGACCGATCGCCGCCGACCGGCAAAGCATCAGCGCCCCGAGCGTCAGCCCCACTGCCGCCGAAGCGAGGAATACCGGCCATTTCCTGAAGACGGCTCCAGCGACAATGAAGGCCGCAAGCCCGACCAGGAAGTTGGTAATCGTCTCGGCGCCAACCGTGTTGTCATAGTGGATGATGCGGCCATGCAGCGCCGCGAAGAAAAAGGCCAAAAGCGCGAAGAAGCGCGGCGCGCCGGCCATGCGCACGGTCGCGGCGATGAGGAGTGCAGTGCCGACGCTGGCCAAGTGCTGGGCGACGACGAAGACCAGGATATGCGGGCCGAACAGCTTCGAAAGCAACACGAAGAAGACGGCCACGCCGTACGGCCGCTTGATCACATCGTCGATATATTGCCCGTTCAGGATCGATTCCGCCTGAATGACGTAGGCGCCGCCGTCCTCGTGGATGAAATGATCAGGCCAGGTCACCAGGAAAGCGAGGTGAACCATCAAGACGGCGCCGATCGCGCCGACCCAGATCCAGAACCACGCGACAGAACTCACCCAGCCTGGCCATGCGGGCAAAACTCCGGCGTGCCCGGCGCGTGCTCCGTTCATCTTCAATGCCCACCCTTGATATTCTCAGTCGCGGATTGACCGGGCGACGCCGCCGGGCGCGTGCCGGACACCGTCCAGCTATAGCCATGCCGGTGATAGAGTTGAACATCCGCAAATCCCGCATCCGACAACAACGCCTCGGCCTCGGCGCGCGTATAGTATTTCGCGTAGGCGGGATTGAGCTGATCGTAGATGGTCAGGCGGCGAACCGAGCGCGGAAATTTCGCCAGGACGGAACGCATGTAGCTGCGCATCGGAAGCGGAAGAATCCGGCAGAGCCAGATATAGGCCGTCAGGGCAAGCTCCAGCAGATGCGACAGCGCCACGAGCATCCGGTGCGGCATCCGCACCGTGAGCTTGCGCAGCGGGATTGCGATCGACAAATAGGTCTCGTTCCCTTCAACGCCGTAGAGCCACACGATGCAGCGTCCGCCCGGCCGCAGCGCTGCGAACGCGGCGCGGACGACGGGCTCCGGCACGGGGATGTGGTGCAACACGCCCATCGAGACGACGTAGTCGAGCCCAAGACCGGACGGCAGTTGATCGCCGGGCACCTGGAGGTATTCGATGCGGTCCGCGTTGGCGGTGGTGTTCGCCTTCAGGACATCGAATGCAGCCGATGGTTCGACCGCAACGACGCGATCGGCGCCCGCATCGAGCAGCATGTTGACGATACGTCCGGTGCCGCTCCCGATATCGGCGACCCTCGCGCCCTTCACATCGTCGAGCGTCAGCAGCGGACCGAACAGATCGGCGAGCAGATCCGCCGACCCGTAATAGCCGGGGTTATCGCGGAAAGCAGTCCACTGCTCTCCGAAATCGCTGATCGTCTGTCCCTTCAGGTCCGGCATGCGCGCGTCCAGCTCGCTCAACGCGGCCGGGGGGCCGCGAGCCCCATCAGCCATATCCCCAACGTCAGAATGGGCCATAGTGCGAAGGCGTTGTCGCTGCGTCGCTCCAGATGGTCGCTCCACAGCGTCCGGATCGCATCCGGCTTGAGATAAGGCGCGAAAACGTCCGGCTCCTTGTTGAAGACGCGATCGCAGATCCCTTGCAGACCACCCCGCCTCATCAGCTGCGCGATGGGCACGTTGAACCCGCGCTTGCGCGACCACGCGGCCTCCCTCGGCATTCCCAGGCGCTCGGCCAGCGTGCGGAGCACGTATTTCGGAGCTCCTTTCGGCCACGGGTTGAGAAGGGCGACATCGATCGTGCCCGCGAGGTCCATGACCCGCCGGTCAAGGATCGGAACGCGCACCTCGAGCGAATGCGCCATGCTCATCGCATCAACCTTCGTGAGCACGCTTTGCAGGTGAAAACGCTGGTCGGCGATCAGCGCCCGATCCAGCACCTTGTCGTGCGGCTCCGCGTAATATTCCGCATATTCCGCGAACGGGTCGGCCGCTGCGACATCGGCCATCTCGGATGCGTAGATCTTCGCGGCAACAAATCCAGGGACCAGCCGCCGCCATTGCAAATGCGGGCTGTCGCCCTCCTCGCTGAGACCCAGCGCAAAACGGGCCAGTTGCGCCGCCGCCGGAAGACGTCGCTCATTGCCGCGGACGGCGGCATAGGCAAGCCGGCCGGTCATGCCCGCAACGCCGCGCGGCACGACGCGGCGCAAGGGCTCCGCCATCGCGGTTGCGGCATAGGTCTCATATCCGGCGAAAAACTCGTCGCCGCCATCGCCAGACAGAACGACGCTGCAGTGCTGGCGGACTGCACCGGCGAGACGATAGAAGCCGAGAGCACCCGTATCCGCGCACTGCCCGTCGAAATGATGGACGATCGCCCGGAGGGCCGTCTCGGCATCCTCCCCCCCTTCCCCGTCGATCACGCTGACCGACAGGCCGGCGGCGGCGGCGATGTCCTTTGCTGCGGCGGATTCATCATGGCTCTTCTCGGTAAAGCCTGCCGTGAACAACGGCGGCTTCAATCCGAGTTGCTTCAGCGTGAGCGTGACGAGCGAGCTGTCGACGCCTCCGCTCTGCAGCACGCCGAGGGGCACGTCGCTCACCATCTGGCTCTCGACCACCGTCTGGATCGTCGACCGCAGACGGTCGACCGCGTCATCCAACCGGTCGATCGTTGGCGCACGAACGGGACGCCAGAAGCGGCGCTCGGTCCGTTCGCTGGCGGTGAAGCTCATCACCGTGCCCGGCGGCACTTGCCTGATGTCGCGGAAAAGACTCTGCCGCGTCCCGGGGTGCCCGGCGGCCAGGAACGTGTGTAAAGCAGCGGGATCGATATGCGCGGCCACGCGCCGGCTCGCCAGGATTCCCTTGGCCTCGCTCGCGAATACGACATCGCTGCGGTCCTCGAAGTAATAGAGCGGCTTGATGCCGATGCCGTCGCGCGCGAGGATCAGGCGACGCTCCTGACGGTCCCAGAGGCCGAGGGCGAAAAAGCCCTCCAGCCGTTCGAACATCGCCTCTCCCCAGGCGAGATAGGCATAGGGGAGAATTTCCGTATCGCAGTGCCCGCGGAACCGGAAGCCGAAGGAGCGCTCGAGCTCGTGGCGCAGCTCGCCGTCGTTGTAGATCTCGCCATTGTAGGTCACGACGATCCGGCCCGACGCATCGAGCATCGGCTGGTGTCCGGCGTCCGACAGATCCCGGATGGCGAGCCGACGATGGGCGAAGCCGACGGACTGATCCAGCCAGGAGCCGTCACCATCCGGCCCGCGATGAATCAACGCCGCAGACATCGCTGCGACCGTGCCGCGATCAGCCGCGCGGCCGTCGCGGTGGAAGATTCCGGCTATGCCGCACATCGCGCTTTGGCGTGATCAATGATCATGGTCGTTGGTTCATGATCTGCTTCAGAAGCACCGCCAGCAGCCCCATCGCCACGACGAGAATACTGAGGAGGATGGCTCCGACCCCGAGGACGAAACCGCTGACGACCTGGAGAATGATCCCGCCGACCAGCGAAATCACGGCGAGCAGCATGCACATCATCGCCAGCAGCACGAAGATCTTCAGCGGGTTGTAGTAAGTGCAGGCTTCGAGGACGTATTGCAGCGTGCGAAGGGAATCGCGGAAGAGATTGACCTTGGACCGCCCGATCCGCTCGGCATAGTCGATGGGAATGTAATCGACGAATTTCGCGTTCATCATGTACGCGAGAGTCAGCGACGTGGTGAAGCTGAAGAGATCGCTGACGTGGTCGAAAAAAGAAATGGCAACCTGGCGCCGGAAGGCGCGAAGGCCGGAATTGATGTCGGGGATCTCGCGATTGGCGGTGAACTCGACGATCACCTTGAGCACCGCGCGAAGCGGCGACTTCAGCATCGACTCCCTGTAATTCGGGCCGGTTCGCGCGCCGACGACCATGTCGAACCCCTCATTGAGGCGTGCGATCAGCGCAGGTATGGTCTCGATCGGATAGGAGCCATCGGCATCGCTGATGACGATCGTCTCAAAGGACGCCATGCGAATGCCGTCCTTGAGCGAGCGCCCGTAGCCGATGTTGTGGGCGTGCCTCAGGACTTTTGCGCCGGCCTGCTCGGCCAAGGCACCGGTCCCGTCGTTCGACCCGTCGTCGACGACGATGATTTCGTAAGGAGTGAGTTGAGCTCCGTCGAGAACCGCTTTCGCCCGTGCGATCGTGTCAACGATGCCATTACGCTCGTTCAGCGCTGGAATGACGACTGAAATCATACGCGCCGTGCGATGCAGGTGACGGATTGCCCGAAAAAGCTCCGAGACAGGGGATCAAGCGCCCGCGACAACGGAACCATATACTTGTCGAACAGCGCGATCTGTCCATTCACGGCGTCGTCGTTCAAGGACTCGTGGCGTTTCAGACGGTTGGCGAGCCATCCCAACCCACCGATGGGATTGAAATAGCTGAGCCGGACCAGCTCGACAGGCTGCCCCGCCAGGATATCGCGCAGGCGCGTGGTGCTGTAGCGCCGGAAGTGTCCGGCAAGGCGATCCAGATCGTTGTAGAGCAGCATGAGGGCCGGAACGCTGATGAGGAGATGCCCGCCCGGCTTGAGCACGTCGACCAGATTGGCGACCGCCTTGGCATCGTCCTCGATGTGCTCGAGCACGTTGACCGTGAAGACCGCATCGACGCCGTTGGGGAACAGCGTGCGGAGCTGTTCCGCAGCCAAAATGTCGCAGACGGCGAAGCTGCGGTCCGGCATGGCCCGACTGGCCTGCTCGACGCTGTCGCGGTCGTGGTCCACCCCGCAATAATCGCCGAGTTCCCCGAGCACCCTGCTGTAGAGCCCATGCCCAAACCCGACTTCGACGATCCGCCCCTTGAGATACGGCCGGAATTGCTCGATGACCCAGTTCATGTAGTTCTGAGCATCGGCGATGCCGCTCGAATACGTCGCCGCCCCCGTCTTGAGACGGTCCTCAGGCGCAGGTTGTGACAGCCGAGTGACTTGAGCCATGGATCCCGAAACTCTGTTCCGGCTGGGGATTAGCAGCAAGAGCAGGGTTTCTCAAGCGCGTTCGGCACCCGTTCGCCTGCCGGTTGAATCAGGCTCCGACCAGATCTCCCTTGCATCCTACGCCTCATGATGTCGAGGCAGCACGCCGCACGGCTCGCCAATCACGTCCCTGCCCTCGCGCGCCCCCGCGATCCGACCTGCGAGCTACCGGATGCTTGCGCGGCAGCGACCATGCGGCATGAGAGCACTTGCTTCGTCGTCTGCAGATGGGGCGAAGGATTTTGCGTCTACCCCGCCTTCGCCGTCACGATCCAGATCGCCCCCTGCAGCGCCACGCTCTGTCCCTTCAGGAATGGCGCGAGCGTCTCGCGAATCGAGGCTTTGGCGGCCTCATAGGTCTCCGGCGGATGGCCCTGCAGCGCACGGCTGGCCGGGCCGATCTGCAGCGAGCCCTCGACCGCGGCGTCGAGGCCGCCGCCGATCGCGATATCCATCGCCAGATTGTGCGGCTCCATTGCGACGTCGACGAAGCCCGCGCCATTCAGGATGCGCATCACGCGCTCCTCCGAAGCAAAGGCAAACGGGCCCGGCTCCTCGGGCCCGACCGGAGGCATCTTCGGCACATGCTTATAGACCGCCATCAGCGGCGCCATCATCCAGGGATTTTCCTTCGGCTCGCGCCAGCAGACGAAGGCGAGCCGTCCCGACGCCTTCAGCGCGCGGCGGAGATTGGCGAAGGACGCGACCGGATCGGCAAAGAACATGACGCCGAAGCGCGAGGCCAGGAGATCAAAGCTCGCCGGCTCGAACGGATGTACCGTCGCATCCGCCAGCACGAAATCGAGCGGCAGGCCCTTTGGCGCGAGCGACCGCGCCTGCGACAGCATCGGCTCGGACACATCGAGCCCGAGTGCAAAGCCATCCGGCGCGACAGCCTTCGCGAACGCCACCGTCGTCGCACCGGAGCCGCAGCCGACGTCGATCACGCGCTCGCCCGGCTTCGGTTTGGCGCGGTCGATCAGCACATCGGCAATCGGCCCGAGCAGCTTTTCCTGCACGGCGTGGCGATCGGCCCAGCGCTGGCCGCTGGGGCCGTTCCAATAGGCGATCTGGTCGGCGTTCTGCTCGTGTCCGCTTGGCTGTTGCATGCTGTCCCCGGTCGTTCCCGTCGCGCGCGATACCCGCACCGCGGTCCAAACCGCATACACCGGCACAGCGGCGATATCACGTCGGGATGCTCGGCGCCCCCCGTGCAGCCGCCTGTGATGTTCGTCACACAGGGGTTTTTGCCTTGATGGCACTCTGCGACTACTCTGGTCACATTGCGATTTGGGGCTGCAATGGGCGTAGTTCGGATTTTTCTGTTTTTATTGGCCGCCTTCTGTCTTGGCTGCGGAAGTGCGCAGGCGGAAAAGCGCGTGGCGCTCGTGATCGGCAATTCCGCCTACAAGAGCGCGCCGAGGCTTGCCAACCCCGTGAACGACGCCTCGCTCGTCGGCGGCATGCTGAAGAAGGCGGGGTTCGACCTGGTCGACATCAGGCTCGACCTCAACGCTGCGGAGATGCGCAGGGCGCTGCGCGACTTCGGCGGCAGGACGCGTGAGGCCGATGTCGCCGTCGTCTACTATGCCGGCCATGGCATCGAGCTCGACGGCACCAATTACCTGATCCCGACAGATGCCAGCCTCGAGACGGATAGCGACGTCCTCGACGAAACGCTGCCGCTGGAGCGCGCCCTGTTCGCGGTCGAGCCGGCCAAGCAGCTTCGGCTCGTCATTCTGGATGCCTGCCGGGACAACCCGTTCGCGAAAGCCATGAAGCGGACCATGGCCGCGCGCGCCATCGGCCGCGGCCTCGCCAAGGTCGAGCCGACCAGCCCGAACACCATGATTGCCTTCGCGGCGAAGGCCGGCTCGACCGCCTCCGACGGCGATTCCAAAAACAGCCCGTTTGCGGCAGCGCTGGTCGAACGCCTCCCCACGCCCGGGCTCGACCTGCGCAAGGCGTTCGGCTTCGTCCGCGACGACGTTCTCAAGAACACCGGCTACAAGCAGGAGCCTTATGTTTACGGCTCGCTGGGCGGTGACGACGTCCCGTTGGTTGCGGCAAAGCCGATCGTGGCCGGCCCCCAGGCCAACCCCGACAGCGAAGTCCGGCGCGACTACGAACTGGCACTTCAGCTCGGGACACGTGACGGGTGGACCGCCTTCCTCAACCGCTTTCCGAGCGGCTTCTATGCCGATCTCGCCAAGGGCCAGTTGAACAAGATCGCGGCCGAAGAAACCCGTGCGGCCACGGCGGATAAGGCCCGGCAGGCGGAAGAAGAGAAGGCGCGCCTGGCCGCCGAGCGGGCCAACAAGGTCGAGCAGGAGAAGGCGGCAGCCGCAGCCAAGGCGGCGGAAGACAAGCGTCTTGCAGCCGAGAAGGCCAAGCAGATCGAGGAAGCCAAGGCGGCCGCTGCCGAGCAGCGCCGCAAGGAGGCCGAGGCTGCAGCGGCAAAGGCCCTGGCAGACAAGCTCGCCGCGGAGAAGGCGCTGGCCGAGAAGCTCGCGAGCGACAAGGCTGCCGCCGAGCTGGCCGCGAAGCAGGCGGCCGAAAAGCAAGCCGCCGCCAACGCCGAGCAGAAGATCGCAACCGTAGCCCCCTCTTCGACCCCGCCTTCGATGTCGCCGCAGGACACGACGAAGCTGGTGCAGTCGGAGCTCCGCCGCGTCGGCTGCCTGACCTCCGCTCCCGACGGCGACTGGAATGCGTCATCGCAGCGCTCGCTGACGCTCTTTAATAAGTACGCCGGCACGAAATTCGACGCCAAGCTCGCGAGCTTCGATGCGCTGGACGCGATCAAGGCCAAGCCCGGCCGCGTCTGCCCGCTGGTCTGCGACCACGGCTTCAAGGCCGACGGCGACACCTGTGTGAAGATCACGTGCCGCGCCGGCTACCGCGTCAATGACGACAATGAATGCGAGAAGGTGCAGGACAAGAAGCCGGTCGCGACGCGCGAGGGCTCCAAACAGCGGGACGAGCAGCGCAAGCAGGTCGAATCGGCGCCGGCAAAGCCGCAAGCCACCG
Organism: Bradyrhizobium sp. CB1717; assembly: GCF_029714325.1. Taxonomy (NCBI): domain Bacteria; kingdom Pseudomonadati; phylum Pseudomonadota; class Alphaproteobacteria; order Hyphomicrobiales; family Nitrobacteraceae; genus Bradyrhizobium; species Bradyrhizobium sp. CB1717. Next base: position 4,575,692 of record NZ_CP121666.1, on the reverse strand, counting down.
GTCAGGTTGTTTGTAACGCGGCGGGATGCCGCCCGGTGAGACCGGGATGCAGGCTCGGGTATGGGAAGTCCGGACAAGGCATCACGGTGGCTGAGGGGACGCGCGAAGTCTGCGATTAGGCGCGTTACGAAGCGCCCCAGGCGATATCCATCAATCTGCACCTGGACGGCAAGAAGCGAGCGAAGGATGGTGGGCGGTCACGGATTCGAACCGCGGACCCTCTCGGTGTAAACGAGATGCTCTAACCAGCTGAGCTAACCGCCCTCGCCGCCTCTTTATCCTTACCCGCCCCCGGTGGGCAAGTACGGAACATCAGTCCTGCGGCCTCCCCGGCAGCAGCGGCACGGCGTCGATCCACACCGCCGCCGACTGGCACCAGATCTGCCGGACCGGCCGCAATTTGTCCCGCTGGCGGATGCTGCCCCAGCGGATGCCCCAATCGTCGGCCTCCTCGCCCTCGCCGCTGGTGAACAGCGGGGAACCGCAGTCGGCGCAGAAGTGCTGGAAACGCATCCGGCCGTTGTCGCCGCGCTTGCCGTAGACCTTGGGCGTGCCGGCAGTGAGCTTCACGTCGGCCTTGGTGCAGATGGCGGTCACCCGGAACGGTGATCCCGTCAGCGTCTGGCAATCGGTGCAGTGGCACACCGAGACCGCCTCGGGGTCGATCTCGGCCTCGAAGGTGATCTTCCCGCAATGGCATTGCCCGTCGATCTGCATCGTCTTCTCCCGCCGCCGAAACAAAAACGGCGCCCGAAGGCGCCGTTTTATCATCTTTCGCTTGAGATCAGTGAGCGGTCAGGCCGCCGGCGGCTTCATCGCCGTCCGGCTTCACCGTCACCTTGGTGTCCTCTTCCCAGACGATCGGCACCGGCTTCTTCACCAGCGCCTTGGCGACGACGTCGTCAAGGCGCGAGACCGGGATGATCTCCATGCCGCCCTTGATCGCATCGGAAATCTCCGTGAGATCCTTGGCGTTGTCCTCGGGGATCAGCACCGTCTTGATGCCGCCGCGGGCCGCAGCCAGCAGCTTCTCCTTGAGACCGCCGATCGGCAGCACGCGGCCGCGCAGCGTGATCTCGCCGGTCATCGCGACATCGTGGCGGACCGGGATGCCGGTCATCACCGAGATGATCGCGGTGGCCATGGCCACGCCCGCGGACGGACCGTCCTTCGGCGTCGCGCCTTCCGGCACGTGCACGTGGATGTCGCGGCGGTCGAACATCGGCGGCTCGATGCCGTAGTTGATCGCCCGCGAGCGGACGTAGGATGCCGCCGCCGAGATCGATTCCTTCATCACGTCGCGCAGGTTGCCCGTGACGGTCATCTTGCCCTTGCCGGGCATCATGACGCCTTCGATCGTCAGCAGCTCGCCGCCGACATCGGTCCAGGCAAGGCCGGTGACGATGCCGACCTGCGGCTCGCTCTCGATCTCGCCGAAGCGGTACTTCGGAACGCCGAGCAGCTCTTCCAGAGTCTTCTCGGTGACCTTGACCGACTTCTTCTTGGAGATCATCAGCTCCTTCACCGCCTTGCGGGCGAGTGTGGAGAGCTCACGCTCCAGGTTGCGCACGCCCGCTTCGCGGGTGTAGCGGCGGATCAGAAGCAGCAGCGCGTCGTCGTCGATCGAGAACTCCTTGGAGTCCAGGCCGTGCTTGGACACCGCGTTCGGGATCAGGTGCTTGCGCGAGATCTCGACCTTCTCGTTCTCGGTGTAGCCCGCGATCCGGATGATCTCCATGCGGTCCATCAGGGGACCCGGAATATTCAGCGTATTCGCGGTCGTGATGAACATCACGTTGGACAGATCGTAGTCGACCTCGAGATAGTGGTCGTTGAAGGTCCCGTTCTGCTCGGGGTCGAGGACCTCGAGCAGCGCCGAGGACGGATCGCCGCGGAAATCGGCGCCCATCTTGTCGATCTCGTCCAGCAGGAACAGCGGATTGGACGACTTGGCCTTCCGCATCGACTGGATGATCTTGCCGGGCATCGAGCCGATATAGGTGCGGCGGTGACCGCGGATCTCGGCCTCGTCGCGCACGCCGCCGAGCGACACGCGCACGAACTCACGCCCGGTCGCCTTCGCGATCGACTTGCCGAGCGAGGTCTTGCCGACGCCGGGAGGCCCGACGAGGCACAGAATCGGCCCGGTCAGCTTGTTGGCGCGCGACTGCACCGCGAGATACTCGACGATACGGTCCTTGACCTTCTCCAGCCCGTAATGATCGGCATCCAGAACCGCCTGCGCGGCCTCCAGATCCTTCTTCACCTTGGACTTCTTGTTCCACGGAATCGACAGCAGCCAATCCAGATAGTTGCGCACAACGGTCGCTTCCGCGGACATCGGCGACATCTGGCGCAGCTTCTTCAATTCGTGCTGCGCCTTCTCGCGCGCTTCCTTGGAGAGCTTGGTCTTGGCGATCTTCTCTTCGAGATCGGCGAGCTCGTCACGACCGTCGTCGTCGCCGAGTTCCTTCTGGATCGCCTTCATCTGCTCGTTGAGATAGTACTCGCGCTGGGTCTTCTCCATCTGGCGCTTGACGCGCGAGCGGATGCGCTTCTCGACCTGCAGCACCGAGATCTCGCTCTCCATCAGGCCCAGCACCTTCTCGAGGCGCGTGGTGACGGACAGCGTCTCCAGGATGCCCTGGCGGTCCGCGATCTTGACCGCGAGATGCGAGGCGACGGTGTCGGCGAGCTTGGCAAAATCGGTGATCGCCTGCACGACGCCGACGACCTCGGCCGAGATCTTCTTGTTGAGCTTCACATAGCTCTCGAAGTCGGACACGACCGAGCGCGCCAAGGCTTCCGCCTCGACCGATTTCGCATCGGTGTCGGCGAGCGCCACGGCGGTGGCTTCGTAGTAATCGGCGCGATCGGTGTACTTCTGCACGCGCGCACGCTCGAGCCCTTCGACCAGCACCTTCACGGTGCCGTCGGGAAGCTTCAGGAGCTGGAGCACGCTGGCAAGCGTACCGGTCTCGTAAATGGCGTCGGGCGCCGGATCATCATCGGACGCGTTCTTCTGCGTCGCGAGCATGATCAGCGCGTCGTTCTTCATCACCTCTTCAAGCGCGCGGATCGACTTCTCGCGACCGACGAAGAGCGGAACGATCATGTGCGGGAAGACGACGATGTCGCGCAGCGGCAGCACGGGATAGGCGTGCGCTTCGCCGTGGACGATGGTTGGCCGGGGTTTTGGATTAGTCATGGCCTTTTCCTTTTGCTTTGCCCCCTTGCACGCAGTCCGCCATGCTCATGCGCAACCGCCACAAGGTGCCGAGGTGATCCACAAAACCGGTCGGTCCTCTTGAAAGTTGGACCGGCTCGCCGGATCGGAACAGAGGCGAATCTTGAAGAGAATTCTCGCTCGCCGCCGACATTAGGTGGCTATCGACCCGGGGGGTGTCAAGTCATTGAAAAACGCGCGCCATCAGGCGCTTACGCACGCGGATAAGCGAACGCAACACCGGCTGCGGAGATACACTTCCGCAGCCCAACTCGATGAGACGATTGGAGCGTTCCAGCGCCGGAAATCAGGCGCTGGCATTCTCGACGGCGCGATCGGTCCGATCGGCGTAGATGTAGAGCGGACGCGCCGTACCTTCCACGACTTCGCGGGAGATCACGACTTCTTCCACACCTTCCAGGCCCGGCAGATCGAACATGGTCTCGAGCAGGATCGCCTCGAGGATCGAACGCAGACCACGCGCGCCGGTCTTGCGCTCGATCGCCTTGCGGGCAACCGCGCCAAGCGCCTCGTCGGCGAAGGTCAGCTCGATGTTCTCCATCTCGAACAGCCGCTGGTACTGTTTCACCAGCGCGTTCTTCGGCTCGGTCAGGATCTTCTTCAGCGAGGTCTCGTCGAGGTCCTCGAGCGTCGCCACGACGGGCAGACGACCGACGAACTCGGGGATGAGACCATACTTCAGGAGATCCTCAGGCTCGACGTGACGGAAGATCTCGCCGGTCCGGCGATCTTCCGGCGCCATCACCTGGGCCGCGAAACCGATCGAGGTCGACCGGCCGCGCGCCGAGATGATCTTCTCGAGGCCGGCGAAGGCGCCGCCGCAGATGAACAGGATGTTGGTGGTGTCCACCTGCAGGAACTCCTGCTGCGGATGCTTGCGACCGCCCTGCGGCGGGACCGAAGCCACCGTGCCTTCCATGATCTTCAAGAGCGCCTGCTGCACGCCCTCACCCGACACGTCGCGCGTGATCGAGGGATTGTCCGACTTGCGGCTGATCTTGTCGATTTCGTCGATGTAGACGATGCCGCGCTGGGCACGCTCGACATTGTAGTCGGCGGCCTGGAGCAGCTTCAGGATGATGTTCTCGACGTCCTCGCCGACATAGCCGGCTTCGGTCAGCGTCGTCGCATCCGCCATCGTGAAGGGCACGTCCAGGATGCGGGCGAGCGTCTGCGCGAGCAGCGTCTTGCCCGAGCCGGTCGGACCGATCAGCAGGATGTTCGACTTCGCGAGCTCGACGTCGTTGTGCTTGGTCTGGTGGTTGAGGCGCTTGTAGTGGTTGTGCACCGCGACCGACAGGACCTTCTTCGCATGGCTCTGGCCGATCACGTAATCGTCCAGCACCTTGCAGATTTCCTTCGGCGTCGGAATGCCGTCGCGCGACTTCACCAGCGAGGATTTGTTCTCCTCACGGATGATGTCCATGCAGAGCTCAACGCACTCGTCGCAGATGAAGACCGTGGGACCCGCGATCAGTTTGCGGACTTCGTGCTGGCTCTTGCCGCAGAACGAGCAATATAGCGTGTTCTTGGAGTCGCTCGTGCCGACCTTACTCATTCATGTCTCCGTCCGCGGTTCGATCCCGTTCCGCTCGATCGCTCCATTCCGACACGATGGCCGGTATGAAGTTCAAATAGAGCAAATTCCGTACCAAAAAAGACCTACGCGTTACTACATCCCGTGCGAATCACGGTCACTCGATTCTCCCGCGATCATAGCCGATCAATCGTAGCCAACCATGCTGTCACCCGACTATCAAGAATTCGCTAATCGGGGGTCGCGCGCTACCCGTGACAATACCGTGATTTCCGGTCCTGGCACGGACGAAGTGACCGAAATCACCCCGGCGTTGCTGGATTACCACGAAAAACAAGCACGAAAGCGGAACTTTCTGCCTGTCGCAGGGCGCAAAACGACGTTTTGCAATGCGTTCACGCGCACCTAGCGTGAACACCACCCTGATGGGACCCCGGCGATCCCGGGGATCGCCGTTACGGTCCAGTAGTGCTACGGGGCCTTCGCCGGCGCCGGCTCCTCGGCGCGCTTGTCGATGACCTTGTCGACCAGGCCGAACTCCTTGGCGTCGTTGGCGGTCAGGAACTTGTCGCGCTCCAACGCATCCTCGATCGTCTTGTAGGTCTGGCCGGTGTGCTTCACGTAGATCTCGTTGAGCCGCTTCTTCAGGTTCAGGATTTCCTGGGCGTGCAGCATGATGTCGGTGGCCTGGCCCTGGAAGCCGCCGGAGGGCTGGTGCACCATGATGCGTGCGTTCGGCAGCGAGAAGCGCATGTCCTTCTCGCCGGCGCAGAGCAGCAACGAGCCCATCGAGGCGGCCTGGCCGGTGCAGAGCGTCGAGACCGGCGGGCGGATGAATTGCATGGTGTCGTAGATCGCAAGGCCCGACGTCACCACGCCGCCCGGCGAGTTGATGTACATCGAGATTTCCTTCTTCGGATTTTCCGCCTCGAGGAACAACAGCTGCGCGACGATCAGCGTCGACATGCCGTCCTCGACCGGACCGGTCACGAAGATGATGCGCTCCTTCAAGAGGCGCGAGAAAATATCGTAGGCGCGCTCGCCACGGTTGGTCTGCTCGACCACCATGGGCACGAGGTTCATGTAGGTTTCAACCGGATCGCGCATGAGTCACCTAGGGTTTTAAGAGGCGGACATCGCCAGTCTTGGCTGCCAGTTTGGGCTGGATGTGCCGGAAGGCCGATGGACGTCCCGTGATGCAGGAAGTTGGTAGAAGTAGAACGCGTAGGTACAGGGTGTACCGACAGATATAGCCCAATTCGCGCCAGACAAGTGCGGAGCGAATTAAGGCTTAATCCACTGGGGACTTGAAGCTGATTCTCGCAAAAAGACCCAGCCGACCATCTGGCTAGCTGGGCCCCTTCGCTGATCATCCTTAATAGAAGACTGTCCTGGAGCCCCGTTCCGATGGAATCGGAAATGGGCTCCAGCTTCTATTTTGACGCGTTTTCTTCACGCGAACCGGTATCCACTTCGCTCGAAAACGCTCTGGAGCCTTCAGGCTGCGGTCTTTTCCGCCTCGTCGTCCTTGTAGAGATCCTCGCGCGAGACCTTCTTCTCGGTCACGTTGGCAAGTTCGAGAATGAAGTCGACGACCTTGTCCTCGTAGATCGGTGCACGAAGCTGGGCCAGTGCCTGGGCGTTGCTGCGATAGTAGTCCCAGACCTCCTTCTCGCGGCCGGGCATCTGCCGGGCGCGCTCGATCACGGCGCGGCCGACCTCGTCATCGGTCACGGTGATCTTGTTCTTCTCGCCGATCTCGGAGAGCACGAGGCCGAGCCGCACGCGGCGGTCGGCGATCTTGCGGTACTCTTCCTTCGCCTTGTCCTCAGTGGTGTCCTCGTCGGCAAAGGTCTTGCCGGCGGAGTCCATCTCGGCCTTGACCGAGTTCCACATCAGATTGAACTCCTCGTCGACGAGCGAGGGCGGCGCCTCGAAGCGATGCGCTTCGTCGAGACGATCGAGCAGCGCGCGCTTGACGCGCTGGCGCGTCGCGGTCGCGAACTCGGCAACCAGACGCTCGCGCGCGGCTTCCTTCAGCTTGTCCAGCGATTCCAGGCCGAGCGTCTTGGCGAACTCGTCGTCGATCGCAATGTCCTGCGGCGCCTCGATCGTCGTCGCGGTGGTCTCGAACTCGGCCGGCTGGCCGGCGAGCTTCTCGCTCATGTAGTTCTTCGGGAACGAGACCTTCAGCGTGCGCGTCTCGTTGGCGCCGATGCCGATGAGCTGCTCCTCGAAGCCCGGGATGAAGGTGTTGGAGCCGATCACGACCTGGATGCCCTCACCGGCACCGCCCTCGAAGGCTTCGCCGTTGATGGTGCCCTTGAAGTTGATGGTGACGCGATCGCCGGAGGCGGCCTTCTCGCCCTCGCCCTTGGCGGCATAACCACGGTTGCTGTCCGCGATGCGCTTGATCGCCTCGTCGACGTCGGAATCGGTCACTTCAGCAACGGGCTTCTCGACCTGGAAGGTCTTGAAGTCGGCGAGCGCGATCGACGGCACCACCTCGATCGCGACCGTGTAGGTCAGATCGGTCTTGCCGCTCAGCAGCTCCTCGACCTCGGCCTGCTCGGTCGGCATGGTGATCTTCGGCTCGGTCGCGAGGCGGAAGCCGCGCTCGGAGAACAGCTGCGTGTTGGTGTCGCGGATGGTCTGGTCGATGGTCTCGGCCATCACCGAGCGGCCATAGACCTTCTTGAGGTGCGTGACCGGCACCTTGCCGGGACGGAAGCCGTTGATGCGGACCTTGTCCTTGAGGTCGACGAGCTTGGCGCCGGCCTTGGCGTCGAGATCAGACGCGGGAACGCTGATCTTGAACTCGTGCTTCAAACCTTCCGAGAGGGTTTCTGTGACCTGCATGGCGTCCAATCTTCTTCTCGTTCGGTCCCGGCGCGCATGCGTCGGGACGCTGTCATTAATCGATCCGGCGCGAGGCGAACGCCTCAACGCCGGTGGCTCATCGGACCGGCTTCAGGCGGACAAACATCCGCGCAAAAGCAGGCCCTCGTAATCCGTGCAAACGCTGAAAGCGCTTGGTGCGGGCGGAGGGACTCGAACCCCCACAACTTTCGTCACTGGAACCTAAATCCAGCGCGTCTACCAGTTCCGCCACGCCCGCGTAATTTGCATCAAGACCGGCCGCGATGCCGCGGGCGGCCGGGCTTATAGCATGTGCCCGCCGGTTCGCAGCAAAAAAATGGCCGCGTCTACGCCCTCCTCAAATAGGCGCGGCGGCTGGACTTATCCAGCGCGGCGTGGTCCGCATCGAGCCATGAAAACGCGGATCTTCGACCCGACGAGGCGTGAGGTTTTGGCCGGACTTGGTGCCTCCCTTGGCGCCTCCCTTGGCGCCTCGGCGGCCGGGCTGATGGCGGGCGGCGCGGGGCCGCTCGTGACCGCCCAGCTCGCCCTCCAGGCGCGGGCGGCAACCCTGGCTCTCGGTCCGGGTCAGCCGGCTACACCGATCTGGGAGCTGGCCGCCGTAAGCCACCTTGGGGACGTCCGTCTCAAGCGTCTCGACCGCTGCGAGGTGGTCTTCCGCAACGACCTGCCTGTGCCACTTGCACCAGTCTGGCACGGTCTCAACGGTCCTACCGCGGCCGACCCGCTCCGGGGGCGCGCGCCGACGGCGCCGGATGCGACCGAAACTTCAATTATTTCAGTACCAAGCGCCGGGACCCTGCTGGCCGACTTCCGTCTCTTCGAGGACGGCCTGAAGCAGCCCGCGCGCCCGCTTCCGATCATCGCGACCGAGACCGGCCGGGTCGCCGTCGACCGTGACGTGGTTGTTCTGATCGAGGAATGGCGCCTGCGGCCGGATGCGACCGCGCTGCCCCCGGGCCAGGACCCGAAGGACACGACGGCGCTCTATACCATCAACGGCAAGACTTCATTCGAACTCTCAGCTTCAGCCGGCGAGCGGCTGCGGCTGCGCTTTATCAACGGCTCGCAACGTTCTGTTCTGGCGATCAAATTGGAGAACCACGAGGTCCAGATCATGGCCCTGGACGGGCAGCCGGCCGAGCCGTTCCCGGCCCGCAACGGGGCCTTGGTGCTGGCCCCCGGCACACGGGCCGACGCCTTTGTGGATGCGGCCGCATCGGCCCCATTCCTGCTCCATGACGGCAAGGAGGCGCGCCAGGTCGGAAGCCTCAAGGTCTCCGGTAAGCTGGAGCGCGCGCCGCTCCCACCGGCTCAGCCGCTCCCCTCGAACGATCTGCCGGAGAAGCTCGACCTGAGGGCCGCCCTGCGGTTCGATGTCGCGCTCGGCGCATCCGAGGCCGGCTGGACGCGGCCGGCAAATTTCTCCACCGCCTCCGCCCCGACGTTCCGCACCAAGACCGGCCGCACCGTCGTGCTGGCCCTCAAGAACCTCGCCCCCCTCACCACGGTCTTCCATCTGCACGGCCACCACTTCCGCCTGCTCGACAAGCTCGACGACGGCTGGAAGCCCTACTGGCTCGACACGCTCGCGATCGAGCCCGGCCAGACCCAGCGCATCGCGTTCGCCGCGACCTCGCCCGGCCGCTGGCTGATCGAATCCGTCGCAACCGACTGGGCCGCGCCGCGGCTGGTGCGGTGGTACGGGGTGGACTGAGATTTGTAGGATGGGTAGAGCGAAGCGAAACCCATCCTTACTGAGATGATGGGTTTCGCTGCGCTCTACCCATCCTACTCGCTATAGCGAGCGGCTCAGTACTCCACTCCCAACGCATCATAGATCCGCCGGTGCACGGCCGGCAGCGTCTCGGTCAGGTCCTCCGCGATCAGACCCGGCCCCGCCTCGCTTGCCGCCTCGCCATGCATCCAGACGCCGATGCTGGCGGCTTCGAAGGCCGGCACGCCCTGCGCAAGGAGCCCGGCGATGATGCCGGAGAGCACGTCGCCGGCGCCGGCAGTGGCCAGCCATGGCGGCGCGTTGGCGGCGATGGTGGCGCGGCCATCGGGCGCGGCGATGGTGGTATCCGGCCCCTTCAGCAGCACCACCGCGCCGGAGCGCTCGGCGGCGGCGCGGACGCGCTCGAGCTTGGAGCGGCCCGGATGCTTGTTGCTGAGATCGGAGAACAGGCGCGGAAACTCGCCCTCGTGCGGCGTCAGCACCACCGCACTGTCGTGCGAGGACTTGATCGATTCGAACAGGCGCTCGGGGTTTGCCGCAAAGCTCGTCAGCGCGTCCGCGTCCAGCACCAGATGGCGCTGCGCGGTGAGCGCGGTGTGCACCATGTCGCAGGTGCGCTCGCCTACCCCGGCGCCGGGACCGATGATGCAGGTGTTGTAGCGCTTGTCGCCGAGCAGCTCGCCGAACTCGACCACGGTATCGACGGGGCGCACCATCACCGCGGTGAGCGCGGCCGCATTGATCGCGAGCGCATCGCGCGGAGTGGCCAAAGTCACCAGGCCTGCGCCGGCGCGTAGCGCCCCGCGCGCGGCGAGCCGCGCCGCGCCGGTCGCGGCTGCGTCGCCGGAGACCGCGAGCACGTGGCCTCGCGCATATTTGTGGGCGTCGATGCGCGGCACCGGAAACGCCGCGCCCCAGAAATCCGGATCGTTCTCGAAAATCTGCGGCCCGATCGCGTCCAGAACCTGTGCGTCGATACCGATATCGGCAACCCGCACCCGGCCACAATGCATTCGTCCCGGCAGCAGCAGGTGCGCCGGCTTCTTACGGAAGAAGGTGACGGTCTCGGTGGCATTGACCGCCACGCCCAGCACCGCCGCGCTGGTGCCGTTGATACCGCTCGGCAGGTCGACGGCGAGCACTGGCGCGCCGTTGGCGTTGATCGCCTCGATCATCTCCAACGCTTCGCCCTCGACGGGGCGGCTGAGGCCCGCGCCGAACAGCGCATCGATGATCAGCGCAGGTCTTCCGATCGCCTGCGGATTGAACGGGAGCACCGGATGCTTCCAGCCGCGCGCGGCCGAGGCCGCATCCCCCTGGAGCTGGTCGCGCTCGCACATCAGGATCACCGAGACCTCGCGGCCTTGCGCGGCGAGCTCGGCGGCTGCGACAAAACCGTCACCGCCATTGTTGCCGGGACCGGCCACGATCAGGATCGGCCCCTCCTCTACCAGCGCGTTGGCGGCCTCCGCGACCGCCTGGCCCGCGCTCAGCATCAGCTTGAAGCCGGGCGTCCCGGCCGCGATCGCGAGCTGGTCGGCGCGCTGCATTTCGGCGTTGGTCAGAACTTCCATGCCACTTCCCTGGTACAAACGCCTCTTCAACAGGCATCTTTTGTGCCGATCCGTCCCTGGGAACGCCGATCTGCACAGATACTGAACTATTTGCCTATTTCGTAGTCTTCGGTATTTTGGCCCGGTCGGCACCACCTATCAGAGATGCTCGTTAAAAGGCTGATAACGCTCCAATAATCAGGGCATTTGCAACTTGGCATAGACCCTGCTTTCGAGGAAGCCGCTTCGGTTCGTCGTGCTCACTGGCATTTATCAGGGTGTGGCCGGCCGTTGTTGCCGGACTGGTCAGGGATCCCGGCATAGCGAAGACAACATCGTGCGTTAAGACAAGCGCATCCTGACGAAGACGTTGCTATTTGATCGAAAGGCCGGGAGGCGCGCAGTGAAGAAAATCGAAGCCATCATCAAGCCGTTCAAGCTCGACGAGGTGAAGGAAGCGCTTCAGGAAGTCGGCCTTCAGGGCATCACCGTCACCGAGGCCAAGGGCTTCGGCCGGCAGAAGGGGCACGCCGAGCTTTACCGCGGCGCAGAATACATCGTCGACTTCCTGCCCAAGGTGAAGATCGAGATCGTGATCGGCGACGATCTGGTCGAGCGCGCCATCGACGCGATCCGCCGCGCCGCGCAAACCGGGCGCATCGGCGACGGCAAGATTTTCGTCTCCAACATCGAAGAGGCGATCCGCATCCGGACCGGCGAATCCGGGCTGGACGCTATCTGAGCCGGGTGCTATCCCGCATTTTGCGACACTCTGACAAGAAAAAGGCTGCTTCGGCGGCCTGATTTCGTTTGTGCGGTCGCGCGCGAACTCGCCAAAAGCGAGAACAATCTTGCTCACCTGGAAACCGACCCGCAGAGCCAAAAGGGGTATGCATGAAGACCGCCAAAGACGTCCTGAAATCGATCAAGGACAACGACGTCAAATACGTCGACCTGCGCTTCACCGATCCGCGCGGCAAGTGGCAGCACGTCACGTTCGACGTCAGCATGATCGATGAGGACATTTTCGCCGAAGGGACGATGTTCGACGGCTCCTCGATCGCCGGCTGGAAGGCGATCAACGAGTCCGACATGTGCCTGATGCCCGATCCGGTGACCGCGACGATCGATCCGTTCTTCGCCGAGACCACGATGGTCATCACCTGCGACGTGCTCGAGCCGACCACCGGCGAGCCCTACAACCGCGACCCCCGCGGCATCGCCAAGAAGGCGGAAGCCATGGTGAAGTCGATGGGCGTGGGCGACAGCGTGTTCGTCGGTCCCGAAGCCGAGTTCTTCGTGTTCGACGACGTGCGCTTCTCCTCCTCCCCCTACAACACCGGTTTCCGCCTCGACTCCTCGGAACTGCCGACCAACACCGACACGGAATATGAAGGCGGCAACCTCGGCCACCGCATCCGCACCAAGGCCGGCTACTTCCCCGTCCCGCCGCAGGACTCGGTGCAGGACATGCGCTCCGAGATGCTGGGTGCCATGGCCAAGATGGGCGTCAAGGTCGAGAAGCATCACCACGAGGTCGCTTCCGCCCAGCACGAGCTCGGCATGAAGTTCGACACGCTGACGCTGATGGCCGACCACCTGCAGATCTACAAATACTGCATCCATCAGGTCGCGCATATCTACGGCAAGACCGCCACCTTCATGCCGAAGCCGGTCTACGGCGACAACGGTTCGGGCATGCACGTGCACCAGTCGATCTGGAAGGACGGCAAGCCGGTGTTCGCCGGCAACAAGTATGCCGACCTGTCGGAGACCTGCCTCCACTACATCGGCGGCATCATCAAGCACGCCAAGGCCATCAACGCCTTCACCAACCCGTCGACCAACTCCTACAAGCGTCTGGTCCCGGGCTATGAGGCCCCGGTGCTGCTTGCCTACTCCGCGCGCAACCGCTCGGCCTCCTGCCGTATCCCCTACACCGCTTCGCCCAAGGCCAAGCGTGTCGAGGTGCGCTTCCCCGATCCGCTTGCCAATCCCTATCTCGGCTTCGCCGCGATGCTGATGGCCGGCCTCGACGGCATCAAGAACAAGATCGATCCGGGTCCGGCGATGGACAAGGACCTCTACGACCTGCCGAAGGAAGAGCTGAAGCAGATTCCGACGGTGTGCGGCTCGCTCCGCGAGGCGCTGGAAAACCTCGACAAGGACCGCGGCTTCCTCAAGAACGGCGGCGTGTTCGACGACGATTTCATCGACGCCTATATCGAGCTGAAGATGACCGAAGTCGAGCGCTTCGAAATGACCCCTCACCCGATCGAGTTCGACATGTACTATTCGGGCTAAGCGGCCCAAACTCTCTGCGACAAGCAAAAGGCGCTCCGCGAGGGGCGCCTTTTCGTTTGGGACGTCGCAAGTCCGTAGGGTGGGTTAGCATTGCAGATGTGCGAAGCGCATTTGCAATGCGTAACCCACCACTGTCTCTATCCGAGCAAGCAGAAGAGGTGGGTTACGCCATACGGATTGCGCTTCGCACAATCCGTATGGCTAACCCACCCTACAAGATGCGAGCTGGCCGCTACCACGTCGCCGCGAACGCCCGCTGCAGCTCGGCCGGCCCTGTCACGCCGCCCGCGATCAGCAATTGGGTGAGGACACGCGCCTTCTGCGGATTGAGATCCTCGGACACGACGAACCCGTTCTTGTCGTCGTCGACCTCGACGTTCCTCGTGACGAAGCCGGAGCGCACGCGGGTCGAACGGACGACGATGATGCCCTTCTTAGCGGCCGCTTCGAGCGCATCGAGGGCGGACTTCGACGTATTGCCGTCGCCGACGCCGGCCAGCACGATGCCCTTGGCGCCGTGCGAGATGGCATCCTCGATCGGAACGGCGTCCATATTGGCGTGCGAGTAGACGATCTCGACGCGCGGCAATTGCTCGCCTGCCGGGAGCTGATAGGTCGCTCGCTTGAAGCCGGCGGCCTGGGTCATGAAACGGATGCCGCCGGCGGTGTCGACATAGCCGACCGGCCCATCATTGGGGGAGCTGAAGGTCTCGATGCTCGTCGTGTTGGTCTTCGTCACCGAGCGCGCACCCTGAATCTTGTCGTTCAGCACGGCCATGACGCCGCGGCCGCGCGAGCGCGGATCGGCGGCGACCTGCACCGCCTCGTAGAGATTGCCGGGGCCGTCGGCGCTGACCGCAGAGGCCGGCCGCATCGAGCCGACGATCACCACCGGCTTGTCGCCGCGCACCACGTTGTCGAGAAAGAACGCGGTCTCCTCCAGCGTATCCGTGCCATGGGTGATGATGACGCCGTCGGCTTCGTTCTTGTCGAAGGCATCCTGGATGCGGCGGGCCAGCGCGAACCAGACCTTGTCGTTCATGTCCTGGGACCCGATCGACGAAATCTGCTCGGCGTTCAGCTTCGCCAGCTTGTCGAGGCCCGGCACCGACGCCATCAGCTGCTCGCCGGTGATCTGGCCGGACTTGTAGGCGCCGGTCGCACGCGGGTCGGCCTGGCCTGCAATGGTGCCGCCCGTCGCAAGCACGAGAATGCGCGGCAGGCTGCCGGCCGCAGCGTCCTTGCCCGGCTCTGCCGCCTGCGCGGATGCGCCGATGCCGCCGGACCAGAGCGCAAAGGACAGCAGTGGAATGGCGAGCATGGATGTTCGAATTTGGCGACAGCTGGCGGGGCTGGCGGTAGGCTTCGTCATCGAATTGTCCTCCCGTTTAAGTAGGGATCGACATTCGATACGCCCATTGAGGCCGAAGATGGGTCAGCCTGCTGCTTTCCCTATGGGTTGTCCCGCCGTGGCATAAAATGATCGAGCAAACCCGTCGGTAGCGGAAAGACGACGGTCGACGACCGTTCGCCCGCGATGTCATGGAGAGCTGCGAAATACCGCAGCTGCATCGCCTGGGGCTCCTGCGCGAGAATCCGGCCGGCTTCGACGAGCTTTTCAGCAGCCTGCTGCTCGCCCATTGCATTGATCACCTTGGCCCGCCGCAAGCGCTCGGCCTCGGCCTGCTTGGCGATCGCGCGCACCATGGTTTCGTTGAGATCGACGTCCTTGATCTCTATGCCGGTGACCTTGATGCCCCAGACGTCGGTCTGCTTGTCGAGGATCTCCTGGATATCGGCGTTCAACCTGTCGCGCTCGGCGAGCATCTCGTCGAGCTCGTGCTTGCCGAGAACCGAGCGCAACGTGGTCTGGGCGAGCTGGCTGGTGGCGGCCATGTAGTCGCCGACCTTGATAATCGCACGTTCGGGGTCGACGATGCGAAAGTACAGAACGGCGTTGACCTTGACGGACACGTTGTCCCGGGAAATCACGTCCTGCGGCGGCACCACCTGCACCATCACCCGGAGATCGACCTTGACGAGTTGCTGCACGACCGGAATGAGGAGGATGAGGCCCGGTCCTTTCACGCCGGTAAAGCGGCCGAGTGTAAAGACGACGCCACGCTCGTATTCGCGAAGGATTCGAATGGCCTGGGATAGAAACATGACGACAAGCAGCGCAAGCGCCGCATAAGTCAGATATTCCAGCATCATGATGTACCTCCCTCGCCGGTTCGGGCCGGTCGGCGCCGTATCAGCAGCGTCAGGTCGATGATGCCCGCGACTTCGGCCATCTCTCCGGGCGTGAACGTTTCGGCACCGCGCGCCTGCCAGCGCTCACCGTGGGCGAAGACATGACCTTCGTTCCCGTTCCAGTCGAGAACCTCCGCGGGCAAGCCTCGCATGGCCTTCGCGCCGACCAGTGCGGGAGCCTTGCGGATGCGCCGGAGTGAACCAAGCACGACGAGCGCAAAGCCGGTGAACACGGCCGTCGTGATCCCGATCACCCACCACGACAGCTGGTAGCCAGGCGCCTCGCCCCTGAAAAGCATCAAGGCTCCCAGCACGAAAGCGATGATTCCTCCGAGACCGATCACCACGGTCGGATTGAAGGCCTCGATCGTGAGAAGCACGAGCCCGACCAGCATCAGGGCGAAGCCGGCATAATTGACCGGCAGCAGATTGAGCGCATAGAGGCCGATCAACAGGCAGATCGCTCCGACGACCCCCGGGGCGACGGCACCGGGAGACATGAACTCGAAGATCAGGCCGTAGATGCCGACCATCAGGAGAATGAACGCCACGTTCGGGTCGGTGATGACCGCCAGGAAGCGGGATATCCGTCCGGGGTCGATGGCTTCAACGACGGCATCCTTCGTCGCGAGGCGTTGCGTCCTGCCGCCTGCAACCTCCACCACACGGCCGTCGAGCTGCCTCAGCAATTCGGCCTGATCGCGCGCGACGAGATCGATGGCATGAGCCTCGAGCGCGCCGTTGGCGGAGAGCGTGGCAGCCTCTCGGACCGCCTTCTCCGCCCAGTCCACATTGCGGCCGCGCAGCTCCGCAAGGCTGCGGATGAAAGCGACCGCATCATTGGTCGCCTTCGCCGTCATTGGATCCTTGAGCTGATCCTTGAGCTGATCCTTGGGCTCGCTCTGCTGGTCCCCGTCCTTCTTGTCCTTGCCGCCCTTGTCCGGCGCACCGCCCGGCAGACCCGGCAGCGGCCCGCCGATCTGCACCGGCGTCGCGGCACCAATATTGGTGCCTGGCGCCATCGCCGCGATGTGGGTCGCATAGAGGATATAGGTCCCCGCACTCGCCGCGTGGGCGCCGGAGGGAGCGACGTAACCGACGACAGGGATCGGCGAGGCGAGCACATCCGCGATGATCTCGCGCATGCTGGAATTGAGACCGCCGGGCGTGTTCATCCTCAGAAGCACGACCTCGGCGCGCCGTTCGCTCGCCTTGGCCAAAGCCTCCTTCACGTAGCTGGCTGACGCCGGGCCAATGGCCCCGTCGATCGAAACAATCAGTGCCACACGTCCGCTCTCCTCCGCTGAGCTGGGGAGGAGACAGCAGGTCAAAGCCACGACGGTGATCGCCGCAACGAGGGCCGCCTTCATGGTCTGCACGGCAAGGGCTCCCTTGCAGAGGATATGGTGTTCCTCTCGAGAACCTCAATGCTGCGCGTGGAGACCAACGTTGCGATTGTGCAACGCAATGGGAAGGCCATGCAGGATGGCGATGTGATCGGTCGAGCAGAGGCAGTGGCGGACCATGACGACGACTGATCCGCCCCGCGCCAGCCGCTGCTACCGTGCCACCCTCACGCCATCGGCTCCGATCGCACCGAACGTGCTCTTGATGATCTCGCTCGTCGGCTGCATCCCGCCGAGCGACCAGTGCGAGGGCTCCTGCTCCTCGATCCTGACCCAGACGTTGCGGCGGAAGTCCGGGCTGCCCTGCCCTTCGACCTCGACCATCAGGTCGGTGATCCGTTCGAGCAGCGTCTTCTTCTGCGCGGCATCCAGGATGCCGCGGACGGTGGAAATGGTGATGTAAGGCATGTCTCTCTCCAATCGTGTCATGTGACGACGCGGCGAATTTGGACCCGGCAGGCCCGGCGAGGCAGTGGCGGATAAGCCAGAGATCGGGCAATTTCCGCCACGCGCGGGCGCGGCGATCGGCTAGGATCACAGCGTCTGCCTGGAGGTCCCATGAAGCTCGCAATTCTGGCGCTGGAAGGTTGCATGCATTCGGCGATCGCCGGCGTCGCCGACGTCCTCTCGCTCGCCAATCATGTGATGCAGCAAAGCGGCGCAGCGCCCCGCTTCAGCTGGCAGACGCTGTCGCTCGACGGCCGGGACGTTCGCGCCGGCGGCGGCCAGATGGTCGCGGTCGATGGCGCCATCGCCAGACGCGGCAGCTTCGATGCGATCCTCGTCCCCGGCAATCTCGTCGATCACGTCACGGCCGCGCGGCTGCAACCGCAATATGCCCGTGCCGGCGCCTGGCTGCGGCAGCAGCATGCGAACGGCCGTCTGATCGGGGCGTTTTGCAGCGGCGTATTCCTGCTGGCAGGCAGCGGTCTGCTCGACAATCGCCGCGCCACCATCACCTGGTGGCTGCAAGGCGAGCTGCGGCAGCGGCATCCCGCGATCGACCTCGCGGCCGACGCCGTCATCACCGCGACCGACCGCATCGTCTGCGCGGCCGGACCGATGTCGTGGGTCGATCTCCTGCTCAGGCTGATCGAGATGGTGGATGGGAAAGAAATTGCCAAACTATGCGCGGACTACGTCGTGATCGACACCGCGCAGCGCAGCCAATCGATCTTCATGCCCGTCGGCTATCTGCTCTCGCAGGACCCGCTGCTGACCAAAGCCGATCTCCTGGTTCGCCGCACCGGCAAGAGCCCGATGACGGTCAAGCGCCTCGCCGGCGCGCTCGGCCTCAGCGAGCGAACGCTGAACCGGAAGTTTCAGGAGCTCACGCACGAGCCGCCGCAAGCCTTCATCACGCGCCGCCGCGTCGAGCATGCGCGCACGCTGCTGGAGACGACGACGCAGCCGATCAAGAGCATCGCGCGCACGGCCGGCTATGAAGATGAGAGCAGCTTTCGCAAGGCATTCCGCAAGCTGACCTTGATGTCGCCGCAGGCGTATCGCGCGCGGCGGATGGAGCGGACGGCGTGAGCCTGGAGAGTATGGACGCAACCCTTCTCGAAAGCCGTCAGCTTTCGTTCTGCATCCGACTCCACTTCGTTCTCAAAGAACAAATCATCACCGCGAAAATCGGAGCGGATCAATTCCTACTGATTGGTTTATTCCGTTGAAGATTGGGAATCCGCACTGAATGCATCGGCAGACGTCGCCGACCTTCATTGCGAGCCAACGGGGGCAGCTACGCCGCCGCCTTCTGCCGCGCCACCAGCGCTGCGCCGAAAGCCTCGAACAGCTTGCGGTTGATGGGATTGTGCTGCGGGTCGTACTCGGCATGCCATTGCACGCCGAGCGCAAAGGTCGGGGCTTCCGCGATGCGGATCGCCTCGATGGTGCCGTCCTCGGCGATGCCCTCGATCAGCACCCGCTTGCCGGGATCGAGGATGCCCTGGCCGTGCAGCGAATTGACCCTGATCTTCTCGCAGCCGAGAATTCTGGCAAAGGCGCCTCCCGGCGTCAGGTCGACCTCGTGACGGTCGGCGAACACCACTGTCGGATCGGGGTGGATCTCGCCATTCTCGAGCCGGGGCATGCGGTGGTTCATGCGGCCCGGGATTTCGCGGATCTCCGGGTGCAGCGAGCCGCCGAAGGCGACGTTCATTTCCTGGAGGCCGCGGCAGATGCCGAACAGCGGCACGCCGCGGGCGACGCAGGCCACCGAGAGCGCCAGCGCGACCTCGTCGCGATGGATGTCGTAGGGCTCGTGCTTCTCGCAGGGATCGACGTTGAAGCGGGTCGGGTGCACGTTGGCCCGCGCGCCGGTGAGGATGATGCCGTCGACGGTATCGAGCAGCGCCCCGATGTCGGTGATGTCAGGGGAGCCCGCGAACATCACCGGCAAGCCGCCGGACACCTCGGCCACGGCGCGCAGGTTTCGCTCGCCGACCATCTGGACCTGAAATCGATTCTCGACGCGATGGGAATTCCCGATCACGCCGACGACCGGCTTTCTCATCTGTCCTTCCGACCTCCTTGCCGAAGAAGATTCTCCAAACATGCCCCTGGCATGGAACAAATTCAACAGAAGGGATCGCGGGACGGCAATGCTATTTTCGCGCAAATGGCGGGGCCAGCGCGCGGATATGGCCCCTTTTGGCGCCCGGGGCGTTGATGCTTTCAGGCCGGACGCATCAAATCGGTATTGGGCCGGCACTTGGACCCGCTTGGGCCCCGCTTGATCCCCGCTGGAATTTCGCGAAAGAGTGGCCGCCTGCATTCCGAAAAGGACCCGATGTGACCATTTCCAGAGATGAACGGCCCCGGACCCGCGCCGACCTGGCTCAGGCCTGGGATCAGGCCTGGGCGATCTCGGTCGGCGGCATCGGCGTCGTGCTGTTCACCGCGCTGCTCGCCTTCACCTGGCATTTTGCGGCCACCCTGCTCCTGATCTTCACCGGCATGCTGCTCGGCGTCGGCCTCAACGCGCTGACCCATGCGCTCGGACGGCGCGTTCACCTGGCACACACAATGCGGCTCGCGATCGTCTGCCTCGTCCTTGCGGTGCTGCTCGCAGGCGTTGCCTATCTCGGCGGCGCCACCATCGCCGAGCAGGCCTCGCTGCTCAGCAAGACCATCAAGTCGCAGATCACCAACGTCCGGTCCTTCCTGGAGAACCACGGCATCGACACCAGCGTGTTCGATCTCGGCAGTGCCGCTCCCGCCACACCCAGCGACGATGGCTCGACGCCCGCCCCAAGCCAGGCCCCTCACGGCGGCCTGCCGGGCGCAGGCGCGCTCGCTTCCAGCGGCGGGGCGATTGTGAGCCAGACCTTCAAGCTGCTGTTCGGCGCGATCAGCGCCGTCGGCAACATCTTCATCGTGCTGTTTCTGGGGCTCGCCTTTGCCGCCCAGCCCGCCGTCTATCACGACGGCCTGCTGTTTCTCGCGCCTGCGAAGCATCGCACCCGCGTCACGCTCATCATCGACCGCATCGGCGAAACGCTGGAGCGCTGGCTGATCGCGCAGATCGTGGTGATGATCGCAGTCGGCGTCGTGACCTGGATCGGGCTCGCCATCATCGGCATTCCCGGCTCGTTCATCCTGGGGATCCAGGCCGGCCTGCTCGCCTTCATTCCGACCGTCGGCGCCATCATCGCCGGCGTCGTCGTGGTGCTGGCGAGCCTCGCCTCGGGCTGGATCCCGGCGCTGTCGGCGTTTCTGCTCTTCATGGGCGTCCACGCCCTGGAGAGCTACGTGCTGACGCCGATCCTGCAGCGGCAGGCGCTGGACATCCCGCCGGCGACGCTGTTCGCGTTCCAGATCCTGCTCGGCGTGGTGTTCGGAATCTGGGGCCTCGCGCTGGCGCTCCCGCTGGTCGCCATCGCCAAGGTCATGATCGACCATTTCAAGACGTATGAAGCGCCGCCTCTGGCGGAGGCGGCGTAACGCGCCTTACGTGGTCAGCACGGTCTCGGTGTGCTCGACCTCCGGCGGCGCGGCAAAATACTGGCCGACGAGGCCGCGCCATTCGGTGAAATTCTCGGAGCCGCGGAAATCGACGGTGTGATTTTCCAGCGTCGCCCACTTCACCATCAGCCGGTAGCGCTGCGGCTTCTCGATCGACTTGTGCAGCTCGAAGCCGTGAAAACCCTTGGAGCTGCCGAAGGCGGCCTTGGCCTTGGCGACGGCGGCCTCAAAATCCTTCTCGCTGCCCGGCTTGACGTCGATTTGCGCGATCTCGGTGATCATCGGTTCCACCCTTTTTGTTGATGGCCGTGTCTACCGCAGACGGCGGCAAAGAAAAAGGCGCCGAAACGGCGCCCTGCCCGGCCATAAAATGCAGGCCTGTCACGCAAACAGCAGGACCGTGCCCGCCACGATCAGCGCACAACCGATGAATAGCGCGAGCGGCCAATAGCTGCGGCCCTGCGTGTAGCGGCCCTGCGCACGGCGCTCGGTGATCAGCGCCGTCTCGTATTCGTCCGCGGTCGAGAACAGGCAGGCGAAGCCGCCGCGTGCCGAAGCGGCTTGCGCTTCGAGCGACATCAGGGCGGCCTGCGGGTTCTGTCGACGGATCGATTCCATGACCGCAATGGTAGGGATCGATTGGTAAACAGCGGATTACCGCAGGGCCGCCCTCGAGCTCACGCGGTGACCGGACGCGCCTGCGGCGCACCGACCCGCGCCGCGCTCTGGCGGCGCCAGTTCTCCAGCGACAGCGGCAGCTCCTCCGCCGCCTCGACGCGGTTACGGCCGCCGCGCTTGGCCTGGTAGAGCGCGGTGTCGGCCGAGGCCAGCAGCACCTCGAGCTCGGTGCCGGCCGGGCCGCCGGCGACGCCGATGCTGACGGTGGTGTCGACCGGACCTTCATCGACCACGACGCCGGAGGTCTCGAACGCCTCGCGCACGCGCTCGGCGACCAGCACGCCCTCCTCCAGCGAACACGGCAGGAGCGCGGCAAACTCCTCGCCGCCGATGCGGCCCGAGAGGTCGGAGATGCGTAAGTTGCTGACGACCACGGTCGAGAACAGTCTCAGCATCTCGTCGCCGGCGGGATGGCCGAAGCGGTCGTTGATCGACTTGAAGTGGTCGATGTCGAAGATCATCACGGTGACGGGCCGCCCGGCCTTGGCCTCGCGGTCGATCACGCGGCCGCAGGCTTCGGAGAAGCCGCGGCGGTTGAGCATGCCGGTCAGCGGGTCGGTCGACGCCGCCGTCCGGTGCGCGGTGACGGTGCGCTCCGACACCAGCATGAAGATCACGAAGACGGTGCCGACGGCATAGAGCACGAGCTCGACCGCGAACACGGTGACCCAGATGCTCGAGGAGAAGCCGGCATCGTGCGGCCGCAGGAAGCTGCCGATCAGGATCGGCAGCATCAGCACGCAGCCGTGCATCACCGGCACGACGAAGGCCGGCCAGCGCCGCTGCAGGCTCTTGCGCCGCTCGACCCAGAGCTCGCTCGCCGTCACGGCCGCGTACACCGAGACGATGCCGGCGCCGATGATCATGCGCAGCATGGACGCAGTCGGATCGAGCAGCGTCACCGCGGCGACCCAGGCGAGCGCGCCGAGCACGAGGCCTGGCCAGTTCGGCTTGCGGCCGTGGAAGACGCGCGCCGCATTCCACACCATGCCGCAGGCCACGAAGCCGACGGCATTTAACGCCAGATAGAGATGCGGCCCCAGCCTCTCGCCGGCCGCCGTCCACAGCGCGACGGAGGCAGCACCGAGCAGATAAGCGGTGCCCCACCATTTCAGCGCAGGACTGTTCTCCTGCTTGCCAAAGAATACCATCATGGCGCCGAGCAGTGCGGCAACCATGGTGGCAACCAAATAGAGCGTGATGCTATCGAGCGACATCATGTCGGCCCCCTTGAAAACATAGCAGTTACGCGATCGGCACATCCGATTTGCGCGCCCTTCCGAATGCGACGCTATGTCCCGCGGGTTCCATTCAGGTTTTCGCGCGTCCGCAAGTTTTCCGGAAACTCGTCGTCAATTTGCATACAAACGAACAATAAAAAGGGCGCTGAAAATCAGCGCCCTTTTGCATCTCATTGAAGCCGCTTTCGCGGCGAATGCGACCGAAGCGATTAACGCTTCGAGAACTGGAAGGACCGGCGGGCCTTGGCCTTGCCGTACTTCTTGCGCTCGACCACGCGCGAGTCGCGGGTGAGGAAGCCGCCCTTCTTGAGCACAGAGCGCAGCTCCGGCTCGAAATAGGTGAGCGCCTTGGAGATGCCGTGACGGACGGCGCCGGCCTGGCCGGACAGACCGCCGCCGGCGACGGTGCAGATCACGTCGTACTGGCCCGAACGCTGGGCCACCGAGAACGGCTGCTCGATCATCATACGCAGCACGGGACGGGCGAAATAGACCTCGACCTCGCGCGAGTTGACAGTGACCTTGCCGGCGCCCGGCTTGATCCACACGCGGGCGACCGCGTCCTTGCGCTTGCCGGTGGCATAGGCGCGGTTGAACTTGTCGACCTTCTTCTCGTGCTTGGGCGCCTCGGGCGCCGCCGCCGTCTTGAGCTGCGAGAGCTGGTCGAGCGACTGGATGGATTCGGCCATGTTATGCGGCCCTCGTGTTCTTGCGGTTCAACTTGGCGATATCGATCTTCTCGGGCTGCTGCGCCTCGTGCGGATGATCGGCGCCGCCGTAGACACGGAGGTTGCCCATCTGCACGCGACCGAGCGGACCACGCGGGATCATGCGCTCGACGGCCTTCTCGAGCACGCGCTCGGGATGCTTGCCCTCGAGGATCTGGCGCGCGGTGCGCTCCTTGACGTGGCCGACATAGCCGGTGTGCTTGTAGTAGGTCTTCTGCTCGCGCTTGCGACCGGTGAGGACCGCATGCTGCGCGTTGATGATGATGACGTTGTCGCCGCAATCAACGTGGGGGGTGTAGGTCGGGAGGTGCTTGCCGCGCAGGCGCATGGCAACGATGGTGGCGAGACGGCCGACGACCAGACCCTTGGCGTCGATCAGCACCCACTTCTTCGTCACCTCAGCCGGCTTTGCCGAAAAGGTTTTCATATCGGAGTTTCCGTGGACGGGAGATATCGGCGCGAACACCGCACCGGACTGGGCGGGTTTCTAGAGAAGAGACGCGCAACGGTCAATGCCTCAAGGCGGAAATTACACGCACAAAATCAACAGCTTAGAAATACGGTGCTATATTACCTGCAAAAAGCTCAAACATTTGGAATGGAATAGGTCGATGTGACATGGGCGATCGGATCGGGTGAGGTGCCGGATAGGAGGTTCACCTCCCCGACCGCCAGGCGCTTGCCGAGCTTGAGCAGCCGCGCCTCGGCGAGCACGTCCTGCCCGGGCTGGCCCTTGCGCAGGAAATTGATGTTGAGATTGGTGGTGACCGCGAGGCCGATCGGGCCGATCGCGGACAGCAGCACCACGTACATCGCGAAATCGGCCAGCGCCATCAGCGTCGGGCCTGACACGGTTCCACCCGGCCGCAGCATCCTTTCGCTGTAGCGCTGGCGCAGGAGGCAGGTCTGGCCGTCCGCGCTCTCGATCGTGATGTCGTCGCCACTGAAGGCCTGGGGAAACTCGTCACGGAGAAACTGCTCGACCTCCGCCACGCTCATTTTCGCCAACGCCATGCTGTTCCCCACCCTCGCTTCGGTCGCCCTGGTACATTAAGTTATCGGTGTCATCCAATTGCAATCATTCCACGGAAGTCGCGTCAATGTCCGTCCAGGCCGCCCGCGCCCCCACCCCGCAACCGCCGTTCCTGCTGCGTGAGACCATCGGCCCCATCGCGGTCCTGACCCTCAACCGTCCGGCCGCGCGCAACAGCCTCTCGGCGGCGATGATCGCCGGCCTGCATGCAGAGCTTAATTCTATCCGCGACGACAAAGCGGTGCGTGGCGTCGTGATCGCCGCCAACGGTCCCGCCTTCTCCGCCGGCCACGACATGAAGGAGCTGACCGCGCGCCGCACTGACCCGGACCGCGGCCGCGCCTTCTTCGCCGAGATGATGAATGCTTGCAGCGCGATGATGCAGGCGATCGTGCATCTGCCGAAGCCCGTGGTCGCTGCCGTCCAGGGTATCGCGACGGCCGCCGGCTGCCAGCTCGTGGCCAGCTGCGATCTTGCGATCGCATCGGAGGACGCGAAGTTCGCCACGCCCGGCGTCGACATCGGCCTGTTCTGCTCGACGCCGATGGTGGCGCTATCGCGCAACGTCCCGCGCAAGCAGGCGATGGAGATGCTGCTGACGGGCGAGCCTGTCACGGCCGACCGCGCCCGCGAGATCGGGCTCGTCAATCGCGTCGTGCCTGCCGGCACCGAACTCGGGGCCGCGATCGAGCTGGCACAACAGGTCGCGCTGAAATCCGCCTACACCGTCAAGCTCGGCAAGGAAGCGTTCTACCGCCAGGCCGAGATGAGCCTTGCGGACGCCTATCGCTACGCCGCAGAGGTGATGACCGAGAACATGATGGCGCGTGATGCCGAGGAAGGCATCGGCGCCTTCATCGAGAAGCGCACGCCGACATGGCGGGATGAGTGACCCCGCCAACAAGAAAAGATAAGTGATGAACCACGACGCCTATCCCGACAATTACATCCGCGGCATTCTCAACAGCGTGAAGTCGATCGCGATGGTCGGCGCCTCGCCGGTCAACGTGCGGCCGAGCTATTTCGCGTTCAAATATCTGGCGCAGCGCGGCTACGACATGATCCCGATCAATCCCGGCCATGTCGGCAAGGATCTGCTCGGAAAGCCGTTCGTCGCCTCGCTGTCGGACATCGGCCGGCCCGTCGACATGATCGACATCTTCCGCAACTCCAGCCACATCATGCCCGTGGTCGAAGAGGCGCTCACGCTCGACCCGCTGCCGAAGGTGATCTGGATGCAGCTTGGCGCACGCGATGATGCCGCGGCGGCGAAAGCGGAATCGGTCGGTATCAAGGTGGTCATGAACCGCTGCCCCAAGATCGAATATGGCCGCCTGTCGTCCGAAATATCCTGGATGGGCGTGAATTCGCGCACGCTGAGCTCCAAACGCGCGCCCGCACCCACACAGGGCATGCGGCTATCCCTCAATCGGATGAGCGTCGGCGGCGGCGATACCGCCGCATCCGATCGCGCCGCGAAAAACAAGACCGAGCAAAGCTGACGCAATTGCGAAGGTTTCGTTTCGCAGACGCGACTATGCGTAGCACGATCATTCCCAAACGATCCTGATGTGAAGCGGCGCCTTGACGGCGGGCGCCCCGCCCATCAGCATGCCGCGCGATTTCAGACCAAGAGAACAGGACGCCTCAATGAGCGATCGCCTTCCGGGATTTTCAACCCTCGCCGTGCATGCCGGTGCGCAACCCGATCCGACCACCGGTGCGCGCGCGACTCCGATTTATCAAACGACATCATTTGTCTTCAATGACGCCGACCACGCCGCCTCGCTGTTCGGCCTGCAGGCGTTCGGCAACATCTATACCCGCATCGGCAACCCGACCAATGCCGTGCTGGAAGAGCGCGTTGCCGCGCTCGAAGGCGGTACGGCTGCGCTGGCCGTTGCTTCGGGCCACGCCGCGCAGGTCGTGATCCTGCAGCAATTGCTCCAGCCTGGCGACGAGTTCATCGCGGCGCGAAAACTCTATGGCGGCTCGATCAACCAGTTCACGCATGCGTTCAAGAGCTTTGGCTGGAACGTTGTATGGGCCGGTCCGGATGACATCACAAGCTTCGAGCGCGCGGTGACGCCGCGCACCAAGGCGATCTTCATCGAGTCCATAGCGAACCCCGCCGGCAGCATCACCGACATCGAGGCGATCTCGACGGTCGCGCGCAAGGCGGGCGTGCCGCTGATCGTCGACAACACGCTGGCCTCGCCCTACCTGATCCGCCCGATCGACCACGGCGCCGACATCGTCGTGCACTCGCTGACGAAATTTTTGGGCGGCCACGGCAATTCGCTCGGCGGCATCATCGTCGATGCCGGCACTTTCGATTGGTCCACGGGCGGCAAATACCCGATGCTGTCGGAGCCGCGGCCGGAATATCACGGCATCCGTCTCCAGGAGACCTTCGGCAATTTCGCTTTCGCGATCGCCTGCCGCGTGCTCGGCCTGCGCGATCTCGGCCCTGCCCTGTCGCCCTTCAACGCCTTCATGATCCTGACCGGCATCGAGACGCTGCCGCTGCGCATGCAGAAGCACTGCGAAAACGCCAAGGCAGTCGCCGAATTCCTTGCCGGCCATCCGGCGGTGGCCTCGGTGAGCTATGCGGGCCTGCCGAGCGACAAGTACAACCAGCTCGCGCGCAAATACGCGCCGAAGGGCGCGGGCGCGGTGTTCACCTTCAGCCTGAAGGGCGGCTATGACGCCGGCGTCAACCTGGTGTCGAAGCTGCAGCTGTTCTCGCACCTCGCCAATGTCGGCGACACCCGCTCGCTGGTGATCCACCCGGCCTCGACCACCCACAGCCAGCTCGACGACGCGGCGAAGGTGAAGTCCGGCGCCGGCCCCGACGTGGTGCGGCTCTCGATCGGCATCGAGGACAAGGAAGATCTGATCGCGGATCTCGAGCAGGCGCTGGGAGCTTAATCTTCTCCGTCGTTCCGGGGCGGTGCAGAGCACCGAACCCGGAACCTCGAGATTCCGGGTCTGGTCCTTCGGACCATCCCGGAATGACGGCCGCTTTGGCGACCGCCAGTTAACAGTCATTAACCATATCTGCCGCATACATCGTCCCTGGATCGCCCCTTTGATTCGGAGCCGACGAATGCTGCGCTGGATGGTACCTGCCCTTGCGGCGATGCTGACGGTTTCAAGCGCGCTCGCCGCCGATCTGCCGGCGACGGCGAAGCGGCGCGTTGCCGTGCCGCCGCAGGACCCGCCACAGGTCTATGTCGAGACCGATCCGGATGCACTGATCTCGCCGGCCTATGGCATCGGCAGCTACATCCGCAACCTGCCGGGCACGCCGCTCCTGCCCGGCTCCAACACTTTGCCGGGCTATTATGGCCGGCCCTGGAGCTACGATTATCAGGGCCCGTATTACGGCGGGAAGCAGGTCGATTATTTCTGGCGCCTGCCCTACGCCTGCGGCGTCTACGGCTATTGCTGATCAACCGGGCTGGCTGACAGGAACCGCGCGCGGCTGCGCTTGCGCGGAGTGTCGCGAGGCCAGTCGCTCGACCTGCATCACCGCCAGCGTCAGCACCACGATCGCGACCGCCTGGTGCGAAAGCGCAAGGTCGATCGGCACCTGATTGAGCAGCGTGAGGATCCCGAGCACCGCCTGAAGGCTGACCGCCGCGAACAGCCACAGCGCACCGCCGGCCGCTGCACCCGCGCGCGAGCGCACGGCATCGAACGCATGCAGCGCCGCCAGCAGGAACAGCGCATAGGCGGTCATGCGGTGCTCGAACTGCACGGTCAGCACATTGTCGAACATGTTGCGCCACCACGGCGTCTCGAACCACAGCCGCTCGGCCGAGGGGATGAACGCGCCGTCGATCTCAGGCCATGTGTTATAGGCGCGGCCCGCGCGCAGGCCAGCGACCAGCGCACCGAAGTAGATCTGCACGAAGGTCACGACGAGCAGCAGCGCGCTGGTGAAGCGCAGCCGCGCCGGCGCGGTGATCTGCGGCCGCTCCTTGAGCCGCCGCACCGTCCAGACGATGCCGGCGAAGATCAGCAGCGCCAGCACCAGATGCGTCGCCAGCCGATATTGCGACACCTCGACCCGCTCCGTCAGGCCCGAGGCCACCATCCACCAGCCGACCGCGCCCTGCAGGCCGCCGAGCGCGAACAGCAGCCACAGCCTGCGCTTCAACTCACCCGACAGGCCTCCGCGCCAGAGGAAGAACAGGAACGGCAGCAGATAGGCGACGCCGATGAAGCGGCCGAGCAGCCGGTGGCTCCACTCCCACCAGAATATCTCCTTGAACTCGGACAGGCTCATGCCTGAATTGAGCTCGCGATATTGCGGGATCTTCTTGTAGGCCTCGAACGCCTCGGTCCACTGCGTCTCCGAGAGAGGCGGAACGCTGCCCGCGACCGGTTTCCATTCGACGATCGACAGGCCGGATTCCGTCAGCCGCGTCGCCCCGCCGACCAGCACCATCAGCGCGATCAGCGCGGCCACGGAGATCAGCCACCAGCGCACGGCGCGGTGCGGCTCGGACGGGGTGGAAATCATCGTCATTTCAAGGACAAAACCAAGCCTGTACCTAAGAGACTTGAACCGGACTGCGTGCCCCTTATAGTCCCCCGCTCCCGCAGCGCAAGTTACGCGAAAGCCGCAAGTCCTCCGCCATGACGATCCGCACCCGCAAGTTCCTCGGCGCCATCCTGCTCCTGGTGCTGGCCACCGTCTGGGCCCTGCTCGGCATGGCAGCGGCGCAGATGCCGTGGATCGCCGAATCCGGCTGGCGGCAGGCGATCTACTACGTCGTGGTCGGCATGGGCTGGGTGCTGCCGGCGATGCCGATCGTGAGCTGGATGCAGCGGCCCGATCGCGTCAAGTCTGGCTCGTAGTGCTGCCGGTCGGCCTCACCGGCGCAAAGGCGACACCTGACACCAGAACGCGCAGCATGCGCAGCGAGCGCACCCGTCCGTCCCACGAAATCCGCGGCAGCGCCCGCAGATTGGTTCGGCCCTCCGCCTCCACGATGCCCGGGATCGTCGAGACCGCGCTGACAAAGCCCGCCTCCTCAGCCATTACGACGTGGCTGCGCCGGAACGAAGCGCGGTCGCCGAACGGAAACGCCAGATGCCGGATGTCGCGATCGAACGCGGATTCCGCCACGACCTTGCCCATCGTCATCTCGCGCAGCGCGGCCGCATCCTTCATGTTGGCGAGAACGGGATAGTTCACGGTCGCGCTGCCGATCGTGACCAGCGGGTCGGCAGCCAGCTTCGCCAGATCCTCCCAATGCATCGACGCTTCGCGCGAGAGCCCGGCGAGGTCGATCCGGTAGCGCGTGCAGAGATCGGCGATCGCAGCCGACAGCTCCGCCGGGGGCAGCGAGCGCAGCCAGCTCTCGAGATATGAGAACAGCGCCCGCTTCTCGGCGTTGCCCGTGACGGTGAAGCGTTGCTCCCTGTCGCCCATCATCAGGCTGATGCGGCTCTCGCGCGCGATCACCTGCTCCAGCCCGAGCCACCAGGCTTCGCCGACGCCGTCGGGAAACGCGGTGGGCACATAGATCGTGAAAGGCACGGCGTGGCGTGCCAGCACCGGATAGGCAAACTTGATGAGGTCCTTGGGCGCACCATCGAAAGTCAGCGCCACGAAGCGCCGCTTCTCCGGCAGCGTCACAGCACGCCGGCAGACCTCGTCCATGCCGAGAAAATCGTAACCCCACCGCTTCAGCGCCCGGATGGCGCGGTCGAGGAATTGCGGCGTGACCTCGTGCGCGCGCAGCGGCTGAAATCCGCCGCGGCGCCGCGGCCGCACATGGGCAAGGCGCAGGATGGCGCCGGCCCCGCGACTGCGTAGCAGGGCCTGGCCGGTGAGCCAGGTCAGCTCGAGGCGCAGCCGTTCCAGCCATCTGTCGTCGGATGCCAATATCCCACCTTCGCGCTCGCCGGCGGCCTGTTCCCTCGCCTATCCTCATTACTCTTTGTTGACATTTGTTTGCAAAGGTCGGCCGCAGGCCGAACTACGCATTTTTTCGTTTTCTCGACAGGTTTCGCGAATGACCATGGCTGCGGCGATGCAAAGCCGGACGGCAGAAGCGCCAGCACGGTCGAAAGCGAACCGTATCGCGCATGTCGATATCGTCGGAGACCTCGGCGAGGCCGAGGCGGTCTGGCGCGCCTTCGAGGAGCCCGGTCATCTCTTCACGCCCTATCAGCGCTTTGACCTGCTCGGCCCCTGGCAGCGACAGGTCGGCGCTCACGAAGGCGCCCGCCCCTTCATCGTCATCGCCCGCGACGCCGATCGCCAGCCGCTTCTGCTGTTGCCGCTCTCGTTGCGCCAGAGCCACGGCGTGCGCACGGCCTGCTTCATGGGCGGCAAGCACACGACCTTCAACATGGGCCTGTGGAACGGCGAATTCGCGGCACAGGTCGGCACCGCCGATCTCGACGCGCTGCTTGCGCCGCTCGGCGCGCATGTCGACGTGCTCGCGCTGACGCAGCAGCCGCTGCGCTGGAGCGACCAGCAGAACCCGTTTGCAGCCCTGCCGCGACAGAGCGCGATCAACGGCTGTCCGCTGCTGACGATGGAGCCGGGCGGCCCGCCCGCATCGCGGATCAGCAACTCCTTCCGCCGCCGCCTCAAGAGCAAGGAGAAGAAGCTCCAGACGCTCGCCGGCTACCGCTATCACCTGGCCACGACGGACGCGGACGTCACCCGCCTGCTCGACTGGTTCTTCCGCGTCAAGCCGGCGCGGATGGCCGAACAGAAGCTGCCGAACGTCTTCGCCGAGCCGGGCGTCGAGCAATTCGTCCGCAGCGCGTGCCTCGCGCCGCGCGGCGAAGGCCGCGTCATCGACATCCACGCGCTCGAATGCGACGAGGAAGTGATCGCGATCTTCGCCGGCGTCGCCGACGGCCAGCGCTTCTCGATGATGTTCAACACCTACACGATGTCGGAGCATGCCCGCTACAGCCCGGGCCTGATCCTGATGCGCTACATCATCGACCGTTACGGCGAGCGCGGCTACCGCTCGCTCGACCTCGGCATCGGCTCGGACGACTACAAGCGCATGTTCTGCAAGGACGACGAGGACATCTTCGACAGTTTCGTGCCGCTGACCTCGCGCGGCAAGCTCGCGGCAATGGCGATGTCATCGCTCAGCCACGGCAAGCGGCTGGTGAAGCAGAACCAGGTGCTGTTCGATTTGGCCCGACGCTTGCGGCAAGCGTTCGGGTAAGTTCTCTTCCCTTCTCTCTACGAACACAGATATCGTAGGCTGGGCAAAACGAAGCGTGCCCACCAAGTCTGCCGCAATCGTTGAAAGGTGGTGGGCACAGCGCAAGTGCGCCTTTGCCCACCCCTACGATTCCTGCCTTCCCTTCTCCCCTTGTGGGAGAAGGTGGCGCGAAGCGCCGGATGAGGGGTTGTTTCCGCAGACTCAAATGGCAGTGCGACTCGTGGAGAGATACCCCTCACCCGTCTCGCCGCTAGCGCGGCGAGCCACCCTCTCCCACAAGGGGCCTGTTGCGCTACGGCCTTTTGAGGCAGGAGACGTAGGGAGAGAGGGCTGTGTTGACGCCGATTGTCAGGCCGAGATCTGTACTTGGTGCCCTTGGCGGGCGTCTCAGGCGGCGAGCGCGGCCCAGCGCCTCATGTTGAACGCGATGGAGGCAAGCAGGACCTGCCCGCTTGCCTTCATGAGACCGACATAGCGGATGCAGGTCAGCCGCATGCGGCGTTTGAGAGTGGCGAAGGTGGTCTCGACCTGGGCTCGTCGGCGCGCGATGAGGAGGTTGTAGCGTTTGAGCCGAGGCGGTAGCTCCGGGTGATGTCGGTTGGGACGACGGGCGATGCGGGGCTTCTTGCCTTCCGCTTTCAGCCGAGCCCGTCGGGCATGGGTGTCGTAGGCTGCATCGGCCCACACCACGGCTTCATCGCCACGGATCAGTTCGTCGGCCGGCGTTGTGTCGTTGACATTGGCGGGCGTGGTCAGGACTGCGCGGATCAGGCCGGATCCCTCGTCGACACCCATGTGAGCCTTGTAGCCGAAGGTCGAACCACCCTTGCCCTGCCGCTTGGTAAACCGGGCATCTGGGTCGTTTGAGGGACGATCCTGCTTCGGAGGGGTTGACACCGCCTGGATCAAGGTCGCATCCAGCATCGTGCCGCGCTTGAGGATGACCCCGGCATTCTCGAGCTGGCGATCCAGCTCGCC
Source organism: Bradyrhizobium sp. CB1717 (assembly GCF_029714325.1). NCBI lineage: Bacteria > Pseudomonadati > Pseudomonadota > Alphaproteobacteria > Hyphomicrobiales > Nitrobacteraceae > Bradyrhizobium > Bradyrhizobium sp. CB1717. The sequence goes on along the minus strand of NZ_CP121666.1, from coordinate 4,542,933 downwards.
AAACAGCTTCTCCAACAGCCCTTGTTCGACGAGCTGGTTCCGGAAGCGGTTCAGAACCGTGTGGTCGGGCGTCGCATCTTCGAGGCTCAAACCGACGAAGCGCTTGAACGACAACCGGTCGCCCAACGCTTCCTCGAGTTCGCGTTCCGAAAGACCATAGAGCGACTGCAACAGCACCGCACGAAACAGCACCAGCACCGGATAGCCTGGACGACCGGGGCTCCCTTCATCCCGCAGATGGCCGATCAGCTTCTCGAACCGGTACCACTTGACCAGGCCAGCCAGCCGATCCAGCGCTGCATTGGCGCCGGCCCCCTTCGGCATCAGTGCTTCCACAAAGCTCGGCTGTCCCGTCCGCTTAACCGCCATCGTCATCCCCTCAAGGCTTTGCCCTAGGGAATCACAACTGGCGAATTACGCAACAGGCCCACAAGGGGAGAGGGAAGGATGGGCTACGCCGCCACGACGCGCAGCGTCTCTGCCGCATCCGACGCCTGCACGGGCTTGCTCAGCATCGTCACCTCGCTGAAGCCGACGGCCTTCAGCTGCTCGCACATCAGCGTGCGCGCATCCGCTGCCATCGAGACATCGGGCACCACGACGGCGCGGGCGTTGGTCGTCAGCAGCTCCGCCGGAAGGTCGGACGCGCCGCCGGCATCGAGCAGCACATGGTCGTAGGCGCGCAGCAGCGCATCGATCGCAAGACCCACGCGCGGCGATTGCAGCAGGCTGCGGTCGAAGCCGGGACGACCGGCCATGACCAGATGCAGCCGCGAGAGCTTGTCGCGGGTGATGACCTCCGCGAACGAGGCTTCGCCCTGCATCAACTCGGCAAGGCCGGGCGCGGAGGCGTCGACCGACACCGCGGCGATGGTCGGCGAGGACGCGGCGAGATCGACCACGACGACGCGCGCGTCGCGCGCCAGATGCCGGGCCAGCGTCAGCGCCGACAGCGTCACGGATTCACCGGATGCGGTGCCGAGCACCGTGACCTTCTTCGCCGCCGCACCGGCGGCACGCAGGCTGGCCGCCAGATGCTCGATCTCGGCGAACTCGGCAACACCGGCACCGGCAGTCATCTCCGGCTGAAGCGGCGCCGGCTCCGCTATCGCCGGCCCGATGACCGGTTCGACGAACGGCTCGACCACCGGCTGGACCAATGGCTCCTGGCGAACCGCCGCCTGCGTTTGCGGCGCCGCCGGCGTGAACGCAGCCACCGCGCGCGGCGCGGTCTGGCGCAAGAGCTCGCCGGTGACGACGACGCCCGAGGACAGCAGCAGCGTCGCGATCGTCGCGATCAGCACGATCGGCAGCTTCTTCGGATAGGCCGGCGTGTTGGAGACGATGGCGCGCGAGATGATGCGGCCATCGGTCGGCGCGGTGTCGATGGTCTCGCGGGTGTTGGCCTCGCGGTACTTGGCGAGATAGGTTTCCAGCAGATCGCGCTGCGCCTTGGCTTCGCGCTCGAGCGCGCGCAGCTGCACGTCCTGCCCGTTGGTCGAGGTCGCCTGCTTCTTGAGCTGATCGAGGCTCGCGGTCAGGCCGTCGACCCGGCTGCTGGCAATGCGCGCATCGTTTTCGAGCGAACGGGAGATCTTCGCCGCCTCATCCCGGATCTGGTTGTCGAGGTCGCCGAGCTGGGCCTTCAGCTCCTTGATCCGCGGGTGATTGCCGAGCAGCGTGGACGACTGTTCGGCGAGCTGCGCCCGCAATGTCACCCGCTGCTCCGACAATCGCCGCATCAGCTCGGAGTTCACCACTTCGGATGCCTCGATCGGCTTGCCGCTCTGGAGCATCTCCTTGATCAGCCGCGCCTTGGATTCCGCATCTGCCTTCATCGAGCGCGCATTGTTGAGCTGGGTGTTGACCTCGCCCATCTGCTGGTTCGACAGCGTCGTATTGTTGGTGCCGACGAACAGGCTCGACTTGGACCGGAAGTCCTCGGCCTTGGCCTCGGCATCGGAGACCTTCTTGCGCAAATTGTCGATCTCGCCGGCCAGCCACTGGCTTGCGTTCTTGGCCTGGTCCTGGCGCGCGCTCTGCTGCAGCACGAGATAACCTTCGGCGATCGAATTGGCGACGCGAGCGGCAAGCTCCGGATCGGCGGACTGGAATTCGACCACGATGACGCGCGACTTGTCGACGGCGTAGGCCTGGAGCCGCTCGTAATAGGCATCCAGTACACGCTCTTCCGGCGTCATCGAGAACGGGTCGCGGCCGATGCCAACGAGGGCCGCGAGCGACTTCAGCGGCGAGATGCCCTGCAGCACGGGATCGAATTCGGGACGCTCGGCGAGCTTGTTCTTCTTGATGATCTCGCGCGCGAGATCGCGCGACAGCACGAGTTGCACCTGGCTGGTGACGGCCTCGGCGTCGAGCGCCTGCCGCTCCTCGGTGCGGTCGCTGCTCGGGCGCAGGAACACGTTCTCGCGGCCGTCGATGAGGATGCGCGATTCCGACTTGTAGCGCGGCGTGACGAGGTTGACGGCGGCGATCGACGCGACGAGGGCCAGCACCGTGGGCACGATGATCCAGCCGCGCTTGCGCGCCAGTGCCGCGCCGAGCGCGTGCAGATCTATGTCACCGGATTCGACTGCCGCCTGCTTCGCGATGACCGGCGCCGGCTTTGCTTCAACCTTGGCGGCTTCGACCTTGGGCGCGGCTTCGGCCACCTTGGTTTCGGTCACCTTGGCTTCGGCTTTGGACTTCGAAACAGCCCGCTCGATCACCGCCTTGTCCTTGCCGGCACGCCAGAACGCTAAACGCATCGAACACTCCCGCAGGGGCAACGCCACCAAGCTACCTCAACCGCAGCGATTACACTCCATTAAGGTTGCCGCTGGGTTAATCGCGGTATCCCGCGCCTCGTGCACGCGCGCTCCTCACCGTTTGTTAACCACGAAGGCTCTTAATCCATCTCGATATTTCCTGGAATTGTTCGGTACTCGCCGTCGAGCGCTGGTTTTGATCATGCCCCCCTCACCCGACCAGCCGCTTCGAATCCTGCACGCCGTGCGCGCTCCGGTCGGCGGCATCTTCCGCCACATCCTCGACGTTGCCAACGGCCAGGTCGACCGCGGCCATCATGTCGGGATCCTCGCCGACAGCCTCACCGGCGGCGAGCGTGCTGACAAGGCGTTGGCCGAGCTCGCGCCGCGCTTGAGGCTCGGCGTGCACCGCATGGCGATCCGCCGCGAGCCGTCGCCCGATGATTTCATGGTGTGGCTGCGGATGCGGCGCCTGATCGCGAAGCTCGAGCCCGACGTCATGCACGGCCACGGCGCCAAGGCCGGCGCCTTCATCCGCATGCGGCGGCGCACCGACGACACCATCCGCATCTACACCCCGCATGGCGGCTCGCTGCACTATCCGCTCAACACCTTGAAGGGCGAGTTCTACGCGCGGCTCGAACGCTCGCTGATGGGCGCGACCGACCTGTTCCTGTTCGAGAGCGCCTTTGCCCGCGACACCTATCAGCGCATCGTCGGCACGCCCAAGGGCGTGGTGCATTGCGTCTTCAACGGCGTGACGCCGGAGGAATTCGAACCTGTCATCACCGCCGAGGATGCGACCGATCTCTGCTATGTCGGCGAGTTCAGGCACATCAAGGGCGCAGACCTGCTGGTCGATGCCGTGGCACGGCTGCGCGAAGGCGGCAAGAACGTCACGCTCACCCTCGGCGGCGACGGTGAGGAGACGGCGGCGCTGAAAGCGCAGGTCGAGAAGCTCGGCCTCACCAGCACCATCCGCTTCATCGGCCACGTCAAGGCGCGCTACGGCTTCTCCAAGGGGCGGCTGCTGGTCGTTCCCTCGCGCGGCGATTCCATGCCCTATGTGGTGATCGAGGCGGGAGCGGCCGGCATTCCCATGATCGCCTCGAAGATCGGCGGCATCCCCGAAATCTTCGGCACCGACAGCCCCGCTTTGTTCGCGCCGAGCAATCCCGATGCCATGGCCGAGGCGATCGCTGCGGCGCTGGACGATCCGCAAGCGACCGCGCAACGCGCGGTATCCTTGCGCGAGCGCATCTCCGCGCATTTCTCCCAGCAGGCCATGGTCGACGGCGTGCTCGCGGGCTACCGCGACGCATTTGCCAATCATTAACCATCCTTAAGGCCGCTTTAGAAAATCTTCCGATTTGTTCGGTAATCGAGTGCCAGGGGATGCTTGCCCGGGGCCGCAAAGTCGCGACCTAAGGGTTCTTGGAATGGACGTGGACGCCCGTGGAACCGCTCAACGCACGCTCGATGCTCGATGCCGCGGCCAGCGCCGCGGCGAGGCCCGCTGATCAGACCTTTGTGGAGCGCCGCCGCCGGCTCTCGGCCGCCGCGCTCGAGGTCGTCAACCAGAAGGTCGCCCGCGCCTATTCGCCAATCGTGATCACCGGCTTCGTCCGCCTCATTGACTTCGCGCTGCTGAGCCTCGTCGGCATCGCGGTCTATGTCGGCTATGTCATGCCGCTCGCCGGCGGCTTCAGCTGGGTCTATCCTGCGGAGATCGTAGCCGTCGCGGTCGCGGCCGTGGTCTGCTTCCAGGCCGCCGACATCTACCAGGTGCAACTGTTCCGCGGACAGCTCCGGCAGATGACGCGGATGATCTCGTCCTGGTCGTTCGTCTTCCTGCTGTTCATCGGTGTCTCCTTCTTTGCCAAGTTCGGCAGCGAGATGTCGCGGCTGTGGCTCGCCGCCTTTTACTTTCTCGGGCTCGCCGCGCTGATCGCGGAGCGTCTGGTGCTGCGCTCGCTGGTGCGCGCCTGGGCGCGTGAGGGCCGGCTCGACCGCCGCACCATCATCGTCGGCTCCGATCGCAACGGCGAGCAGCTGGTCGAGGCGCTGAAGGCGCAGGACGATTCCGACATCCACGTGCTCGGCGTGTTCGACGACCGCAATGACAGCCGCGCGCTCGACACCTGCGCCGGCGCGCGCAAGCTCGGCAAGGTCGACGACATCGTCGAGTTTGCCCGGCGCACCCGCGTCGATCTCGTGCTGTTCGCGCTGCCGATCTCCGCGGAGACGCGCATCCTGGAGATGCTGAAGAAGCTCTGGGTGCTGCCGGTCGACATCCGTCTCTCCGCGCACACCAACAAGCTGCGTTTCCGTCCCCGCTCCTATTCCTATCTCGGCGAGGTGCCGACGCTCGACGTGTTCGAGGCGCCGATCACCGACTGGGACCTGGTGATGAAATGGTTGTTCGACCGTGTCGTCGGCGGCATCGCTCTGCTCGCGGCGCTGCCGATCATGGGACTGGTCGCGCTGGCCGTGAAGCTCGACAGCCCGGGTCCGGTGCTGTTCCGCCAGAAGCGGTTCGGCTTCAACAACGAGCGCATCGACGTCTACAAGTTCCGCTCGATGTACCACCACCAGGCCGACCCGACGGCGTCGAAGGTGGTGACCAAGAACGATCCGCGCGTCACCCGCGTCGGCCGCTTCATCCGCAAGACCAGCCTGGACGAGCTGCCGCAGCTCTTCAACGTGGTGTTCTCCGGCAATCTCTCTCTGGTCGGCCCGCGCCCGCACGCGGTGCAGGGCAAGCTCCAGAGCCGCCTGTTCGACGAAGCCGTTGACGGCTATTTCGCCCGCCACCGCGTCAAGCCCGGCATCTCCGGCTGGGCCCAGATCAACGGCTGGCGCGGCGAGATCGACAATGAAGAGAAGATCCAGAAGCGCGTCGAGTTCGACCTCTATTACATCGAGAACTGGTCGGTGCTGTTCGACCTCGTCATTCTCCTGAAGACGCCGATCTCGCTGCTGACCAAGAACGAGAACGCGTATTGAGTTGATTGTGTCGTGCCCCGGCTTGACCGGGGCATCCAGTACGCCGCAGCGTCAGCCGTTTCCTGCAACGCGCGCCGCGGAGTACTGGATCGCCCGGTCAAGCCGGGCGATGACAGCGGTGTTTGTGGCGTACGAGTAGCGTGAGCGTGTGATGGCGTATGCGGCGACAGCCGGTGGAGTGAAATTGGCCGCACCGGCTGCGCCCGGCGTGCTGGCGCTCCAGCGCGCGCTGGTGTGGCTGGTCGGCGCCTCCGGCGCCATCGTCTTCATCGAGCCCAGCCCCTACGAGATCGCGACGCTGCTCGCCACCGTCACCTTCTTCGCCACCGGCCTGCGCCTGCGGCTGGCGCTGATGCCGCTGGTGCTGATGCTGGTCCTGCTCAATGTCGGCTACACCATCAGCGCGATCCCGCTGTTCGAGCAGCCCGAGGTGGTGAGCTGGATCGCGACGTCCTGGTACATGGCGGTGACCGTTGTGTTCTTCGCCATGGTCACGTCCGAGGACACCGCCGCCCGGCTCGACATGCTGCGCCGCGGCCTCGTGGTCGGCGCGATGATCGCCTCACTCCTGGCGGTCGCCGGCTACTTTCACCTCGTTCCCGGTGGCGACGACCTCCTCACGCTCTACGGCCGCGCGCGCGGTACGTTCAAGGACCCGAACGTGCTCGGCGCCTTCCTGATCCTGCCGGCGCTGTTCGCGCTCCAGAGCGTGGTCTCGGACAAGCTCGGCAAGGCGTTCCGCAACGTCATCGCCTTCGGCATCATGTCGCTGGCGATCCTGCTCGCGTTCTCGCGCGCCGCCTGGGGCGGGCTGGTGCTGACCTCCGCCTTCATGCTGGCGCTGATGGTGCTGACCAGCCGCACCAACGCGCAGCGCTCGCGCATCGTCATCATGGCGATCGTCGCCGCGGTGCTGGGCCTCGCGCTGATCGCGGTACTGCTGTCGTTCGATTCCACCGCCGAGATGTTCAAGCAGCGCGCGAGCTTCGATCAGAGCTATGACGAAGGCCGCTTTGGCCGGTTCGGCCGTCACATCCTGGGTGCGGAGATGGCGCTCGACCTGCCGTTCGGCATCGGCCCGCTGCAATTCCACCGCTACTTCCCCGAGGACACCCACAACTCCTACCTCAACGCCTTCATGTCCGGCGGCTGGCTCTCCGGCGTCTGCTATCCCGCGCTGGTCTTCACCACCGTCATCATGGGCCTCAGGCACGTCTTCATTCGTGTGCCCTGGCAGCGCGCTTATCTCGCGATCTTCTCCGCCTTCGTCGGCACCGTCGGCGAAAGCTTCGTGATCGACACCGACCACTGGCGCCACTTCTGGATGATGCTGGGCGCGATGTGGGGCATGATCGCAGCCGCGCAGCTCTATAAGGCTAGCGAAGCTTCTTCAGCTTGAGATCGGGACGCTTCTCCGGCGGCGTGTCGAGAAGACTCTTCAACGCTTCGGTCGCCGCGAGCACTCCCTTGTAGCCCTCATTGGCGAAGCGCAGCAGCAGGCGCAGCTCCTCGTCCGAATAGGCGCCGAACACCTTCTCCATCGCCTGCTGCATCGGCACGTAGAGCTGGCCGATCTTCATGGCCGTCTCAGGCACGACGGAGATGAAGACCTTGCGGCGGTCCTTCTCGTCCCGCTCGCGGCGCACGAGGCCAGCTTTCTCGAGCCGGTCGATCACGCCGGTGATCGCGCCCGTCGTCAGGCCGGTGACCTCGGCGAGCCGGCCGGCGGTGACGCGCCCCTCGAGATAGAGGATGTCCATGCATTCGAGGTCGGAGTTGGCAATTCCGGCAACGTTCGCAACGGTTTGGCCATAGAGCACGCCCTGCGCGGAGGATCTGCGCATCGCAGCCTCGAGCTCTTGCAACAGCGCAGTGCGCGCCTTCGTCCTTGACAAGGTCGGCCTCTTATCTTACTCGACATATATCTTAGTCACTAAGAGATTTAGCGACCGTAATTTCTCCTAGCATCACGGAAACGTCGGGAGCAAGCCATGTCCTATCGTCCCCGCAAGGCCCTCATCATCGGTGCCGGCATCGCCGGGCCCGTCGCCGCGATCCTGCTCCGCCGCGCCGGCATCGAGTCCGCGATCTACGAGGCATGGCCCTATTCGAAGGGCATCGGCGGCGGCCTCCAGATCGCGCCGAACGGCATGCATGTGATGGACGAAATCGGGCTTGCGAGCGAACTGATCTGCCGCGGCTCGGTCGCGGAGGCCTTCGACTTCTATTCGCAGGGCGGCGAGAAGCTCGGCTCGATCAACCGCGACATGGCGCGGCGCTTCGGCCAGCCGGCCGTCAACATCTCCCGCGCGGCGCTGAACGAGATCCTGATCGACAAGGCCTGGTGCGCCTGCGTCTCGCTCTATTTCGAGAAGCGCCTGATCAAGATCGAGGATCGCGGCGACCAGCCGATCATCGCCTACTTCTCCGACGGCACCACCGCCGAAGGCGATTTCCTGATCGGCGCCGACGGCGTGCACTCGATCGTGCGCCGCCAGGTCGTGCCTGATGGCCCGCAGCCGTTCGACACCGGCCTGATCGGCTTCGGCGGCTTCGTGCCGCACGCCGTCCTCGACGGCAGGCCGATCGGCCGGCATGTCGAGACGACGTTCGGCCAGAGCGGCTTCTTCGGCTACGGCCATTGCAGCCCGGACCCGAACGACGGCGTGATGTGGTGGAGCACGCAGCCCGCGCACGGCATGGACGCGGCGATGTTCCGCGCGCTCGACCACGCGACGCTGAAGCAGCATCTGCGCGGCTTCCACCGCGACTGGCACGATCCGATCCCTGATATCATCGAAGCGGCCGAGAACATCGTTGTCACCGACACGCTCGACGTCGCGACCCTGCCGACCTGGTCGCGCAAGCGCTCGCTGCTGATCGGCGATGCCGCGCATGCGACGAGCCCTCACGCCGGCCAGGGCGCCTCGCTCGCGCTGGAGGACGCGATGCGGCTCGCCCGCCTGATGCAGGAGGGCCAGGAGCTCGGCGCCACCTTCCAGGCCTTCGAGACCGAACGCCGCCCGCGCACCGAGAAGATCGTCGCGATGGCCCGCCGCAACGGCAACAGCAAGCGCGAGTTCAGCGCCACCGGCGCATGGATGCGCAATCAAATGCTGAAATGGCTATTGCCGCTGGGCTCGAAGAGCATGGAGTTCATGTACGCCTATGACGCGCGGGCGGTGTAGCGGCACCAACGCTGCCGTAGGGTGGGCAAAGGCGCAACGCGCCGTGCCCACCATCTCTCAGCAATCGCAAAAGCGGTGGGCACGCTTCGCTTTGCCCACCCTACGACGCTGTCATGCCCCGACTTGACCGGGCATCCAGTACGCCGCGGCCTATCCGTTCTTGCCCCACTGTCTCGGAGTACTGGATCGCCCGGTCAAGCCGGGCGATGACAGCCGTATTTGTGGCGCGCGACTGCGCCTACTTCTCCACCCCGAACGTCAGCCCCGCATTGTCCTGCAGCCGCTTGATCAGCTTGTGCTGCATCGCCGCACCCGGGGTCCAGAAGCCCGCGGCAACATCGCTCGCGTCGCGCAGCAGGCAGATCGCGCATTCGGAGATCATCTTGGAGGTCGAGCCGTAGCCGGGATCGCGGTCGCCGGTGACGCCGGCGCGGACCATGCGGCCGTCGGGCGCGATCGCGACATAGAGCAGGTTGAAGAGACCGTTCTCGCGCTCTTCCTTCGATGGCCCCTCGCCCGGCTTCGGCGCATTCGGGCCGGTCTTCTCGGCATTGGCCGCCATCACGCGCTTCGCGTTGGCCTCGCCCTTCTCGCCGGGGCCGGTCAGGACCATCTCGTCGTAGACGAAGTCCTGGCCGTAGGGAAAGCCCATCAGCATGTTGGAGCGATGGACGTTGCGCGTGTTGATCAGCGCCATCATGAACGGCGCGGCCCAGGATTGCAGGTCCTCCTCGAAGACCGCCCGGTTGCCCTTCGGCTGCTTCGGACCGGTGAAGCCGGGCGTCAGCGCGAAGTGATCGTTGAGGATGGCGACAAGGCTGAGGTCCTTGGCGACGGCGTCGAAGGTCGCTTTCGCGCTCGCCGCGGTGCCGCCTGACAGCGTGCCGCGCATGTCGCGCACGCGGCCCTTCACGCGGGCCGCCGGCGCGCCGAAGACGCGCTTCGCTTCCTCCTGCACGAAGAACGTCCCGAGCTCGAACGGCACGGAATCATAGCCGCAGGAGAACACGATGCGCGCGCCGCTTGCCTTGGCGGCCGCACCGTATTTGTCGATCATCTGCCGCATCCAGACCGGCTCGCCGCAGAGATCGAAATAATCCGCCCGCGCAGCGACGCAGGCAGCGAGCAGGTCCTCACCGTAGAATTGATACGGACCGACCGTCGTGATCACCGACCTGGTCTGCGCCACCATCGCCTTCAGCGAGGCCGCGTCCGACGCATCCGCCACGATCAGCGGCGTGTCCGCGGGCGCGCCGATGGCATCACGCACCGCTTTCAGCTTGTCGAGGCTGCGGCCCGCCATCGCCCATTTGAGCGCCTTGTCGTCCTTGTAATGCGCCGCCAGATATTCGGCGACGAGCTGGCCGGTGAAACCGGTCGCGCCGTAGACGACGATGTCGAATTTCGCAGAGCTCATGACTGGCCTTTACTTCTTCGCGTAGCTCACGCCCATGCCGGCACGGACGTCGCTTTGAATACCATAGGGCGGGATCGGATAGCGCAGGCCATTCTTCGCCAGCGCCTTCATGCCCTCGATTGCCTTGGCGAGATGCGAAGGCTTCAAAGCCATCAGCATCTCCTCGTCCGGCACGCCGCCATAGCGCCGTTCGGCATAGCATGGCAAGGACAGGCTGGGCTCCCCGGTCTTGAGCGCCCGCCCCCAGGAATCCGCGCAGGCGGTCTCGCCGACCACGCCCCACTCGAATTTCCTGTAGCCGGTATATTGCAGCCCGTTGATCAGGATGATCATTTGCCCCGGTGTCGCGTAGACAAGGCAGATGTCGGGTGGATCGAGCCGGCCGCTCGCGAGCGGGCTGACCGCGAGCGCCTGATAATGCCCGAACGGAACCACGTCCAGCGCCTCCTGGCGCTTGCGCGCGTCCTCGGCAGTGCCGTGCCAGACCCCGACGTAGTTTTCGCCGGCGAGCCATTTGTCGTCCTGGGGGCTAAGCCCAATCACCGCGCGGCACTGCGCGCCGACAAGGTCGTCGGCGGTGATGCCGACGGTCCAGCCCAGACGCGCGGCCATGCTGACGATCTGATCGGTGGTGTGGATCGCGTTCGGCCGCCGGATCTTCGGGATCGCTTCCATGTCGGCAACTTGCGCGAACAGCTTCATGCCGATCACCGTCGTCTTCAGCCGCAACAGGCTGTTGAGATCGGCAACGAGGCCGGCAAGGTCGATCCTCTCCGCACTCTGCTGCTGCATCGCGTCCTCCCGGCCGGCGGTCGCGCGCCGGTGCTGTGTTCTTGTTGTGCGACCCCTGTTCTAGTCCCTGCCCGGCCCCGGTAGCAACTCGCCGGTCCGGCCCAGGATGCGGTACGTCAGAAGACCGATCCATTCGCGCATGGCGACGTCGGTCCTGCCGAGACCCTCCTTGCCGAGATGGGTGAACGCGAAGAGATCGTCGCGCCCGCCCATGCGCCAGTCGACCGGGTAGGCCTCGACGTCAAATCCGGCCTTGTGAAAGATCCCCATCGCTCGCGGCATGTGGAAGGCCGACGTCACCAGCAGCCAGCGCTCGCCCGGCTTCGGCGACACCAATTGCCTGGTGAAGACCGCATTCTCCCAGGTGTTGCGCGAGTCCCGTTCGACGATCAGGCGCTCCTTCGGGATGCCGAGGCTTTCCAGGATCGGCGCGGAGTAGTCGGCTTCCTTGGCATCGGTGGAGACCAGGTTCGCCGAGCCCCCGGTGAAGACGATGCGCGCATTCGGATAGCGGCGCGCGAGCTCGGCCGGTGCCAGCATGCGATCGGCAGCGGAGGCGACCACCGGCGTGCGATGCGCCGCCGACAGATCGGTGTCGACGGAGCCGCCGAGCACGATGATGCCGTCGGGCGCGCCCCGCGACGGGTCCCATTTCGGAAAGCGCGACTCCAGCGGATAAAGCAGGAGATTGCCGAGCGGCGAGAACGCAGCCAGCGCCAGCAGGATTAGCGTGGTCACCGCAAGCTTGCGGCCGAGCGCGGCAAAGCGCGTCAGCATCAGCACCAGCGACAGGATGCCGAGCTCGACCAGGAGATTGATCGGCAGCAGCGCCGTGCCGATTGTCTTGGACAGGACGAAATACAGGGGAGCCTCGTTTGAATGACCGTGCCATGCGCGGGCTTGACCAGCCCGTCCATGATCGGAAATCTTCTTGAAAGAGGATCGCTCGCCGGGTCAAGCCCGGGCATGACAAGCAAACCGATTGGACGGCCGCAAATGACCCATCACCACCTGCATTCCAGCCCCGAGACCTGTCATTGGGGCTTCTTCGAAGCCAAGCTCAAGCCGGTGCTGACGATCAAAAGCGGCGACGAGGTGACGGTCGACACCATCAGCGGCGGCCCGGACATGCTGCCCGACCGCGACAAGTTTCACATTCCGCCCGAGATGCACGATGTTCACGCCAGGAGCGAGCGCATGCTGCCCGGCCACATCCTCACCGGACCGATCGCGGTCGAGGGGGCCGAACCCGGCGACGTGCTCGCGGTCGAGATCCTCGACGTCCAGCTCCGGCAGGACTGGGGCTGGAACATGATCAAGCCACTGTCCGGCACCCTGCCCGATGATTTCCACGAGACACGCATCCTCAACATCCCGCTCGACCGGACGCGGATGGTCGGCCGCATGCCGTGGGGCCTCGATCTGCCGCTGAAACCCTTCTTCGGCGTGATGGGCGTGTCGCCGCCACCTAGCTGGGGCCGCATCTCCTCGCTGGTCCCGCGCGCCATCGGCGGCAATCTCGACAACAAGGAGCTCGGTGCCGGTGCGACGCTCTTTCTGCCGGTGTTCGTTCCGGGCGCACTGTTCTCCTGCGGCGACGGCCATGGTGTGCAGGGCGACGGCGAGGTCTGCGTCACCGCGATCGAGACCGCGCTGCAGGGCCGCTTCCGCCTGACGCTGCGCAAGGACCTCAAGCTCGACTATCCCCGCGCCGAGACGGCGACGCACTACATGACCATGGCGATGGACCCCGACCTCGACCAGTGCGCCGTGCGCGCGCTGCGCGACATGATCGCCCTGCTCGGCGAGACCCGAAACCTGTCGCGCGAGGACGCCTACACCCTGTGCAGCCTGGCGGCCGATCTGCGGGTGACCCAGACCGTCAACGGCTCCAATGGCATCCATTGCATGATCGAAAAGGCCATCGTGCACGGCTGAGCCGGCCCGCACTCCCTGACCTCCAGACGCCACGTCGCCGCGCCGGTCTCCGCGCGGCGCGCCGCCGCGTGCCCGATTTCCCGAGCGATTCCAATGCACTGCGCTCCGAATCGTGAACGCATTGACTTCCACCACCGAACCTAAATAGAGTCTTAATCGTTACTTTTATGTACCCGAGTAAGAGGCTAGCGTTCGGCCATGGCCACCGAAAAAGCCGAGACTGACCGCATTCCCGTAACCTTGGCGCTCTCGACCATCACCTATCTGGAGAAACTGGTGAGACAGGGCACCCACGGCACCAGCGTTCCCGGCGTCGCACGAACCCTGATCGAGGAAGGCATCCGTCTCGCCATCAAGGACGGACTTCTGTCGATTCGCGACAATGGCAGGACGTGAGCGCGCGCCGGACGTGAGGCGGACGGATCTTGCGATGCGGATGGCCGACATCTGCAACCTGGGACCGTTACAATGCCTGTTCTCTCACCAACCTGGACTGACGAACGAATTGAACTTCTGAAGCAGCACTTCGAGGCCGGCCTCTCCTGCCGCGAGATCGCCGCCGACATCGGCGTCAGCCGCAACGCGGTCATCGGCAAGCTGTCCCGGCTCAATCTGACGCGCAGCCGCGCGGTCGAGGACCGCAGGCTCGAGCGAAGCCTGGCGCCGCCGGCGCGCGCGACACGCGCCGTACCGCGGCTGCAATATGAGATGCTCGCCACGATCTACGGCGAGACCGAAGCGCCCGTCGTCGCTGGTCCGATCGACGACGCCAATCGCTGCTCGCTGCTGGAATTGTCCGAGAACCGTTGCCGCTGGCCGATCTCGAGCCCGGGCGAAGACGATTTCTGCTTCTGCGGCAACACGGCCCCCGACGGCCAGCCCTATTGCGCCGGTCACAGCCGCCTCGCCTACCGGCCGAACTCGCGCGCCCGCATGATGCGCGGCTAGCGTCGTGCTTGACGCGTACCTTGCCGAAAAAGAAAAACCTCCGGCGGGGCATCACCGGAGGTTCCTGGAGGCTTAGCGTGAAGCTAAGAGCCGCAACTTTCGTATTTGGCTGAGAGCTATATAGCTGATTAACTCAGGTAAGTAAATAAGTTTGAAGACGGTCGAATCGCATGGCTCGTCTTCGCCACCTGCAGGCCGCCGGATTTTCCGAAAGCCTCAAAAGAAAAAGCCCCGGCGGTTTCCCGCCGGGGCTTCATCAAGTTCGATAGACCCGACCTTACCAGTTGCGCTGGGCGCGCAGCAGCATGCTGTAGGTGTCCTGGTCCTTCAGCTCGTAGGTGGCCGCCGGCTTGGCGACGCCCGTCAGTGCACCGGTCGTGATCACGCCCGAATACTTCTGGTCGAGATGGCTGTAGGTGAAGTCAGCCGAGAAGGTCAGGTTCTTCACCGGCGTCCAGCGAGTGATGACGCCGACCTGGCCGATGTTGAAGTCCGGGTTGCAGCTGCCGGTCAGGGTGGCGAACGCGGCGCTGCCGCAGATCAGGCTCTTCGCCGTACCGCTGTAGTTGACCGCAGCCCACGCGCCGTAGAGCGCCGTGTTCCAGTACGGGCTCCAGTTGTGGGTGTAGGCACCACGGAAGCCGTAGGTCTTGGTCAGCTCGAGCTGGCCGCCGGGGCCGAACACCGCGTCAGACACGCCGGCAAAGCCGATGCTCTGATACGCCGCGTTCGAGCTGCCGAACATCGAGTAGCTGGTCGCGGCCAGCTCCTGGAAGTTGTAGCGGCTCGCGCCCTCGGTGTAGACGCCCGAGACGTTGATCACGTCGCCGGCGCCGGTCGGGATGTTCTTGATCTGCAAGGCGAGCTGGACGGCCCAGCCCCACTTGTCTTCCGGATGGCCGGTGACTTCGGTCGCGCCGTAGTAGCCGGCATGGTTGTCGTGCGCGGCGACCGACGCCTGGAACAGGCCCCAGGCCTGGTCGACGCGGACCATGCCGACGATGTCGGGAGCACGGGTGCCGCCGAGGTTGTTCGAGCCGTAGGCACCGCCGAGGACGCCGGTGGTGGACATGCCGGCGGTGTTCCAGATGTTGGTCTGGAAGACCTGCGTCTGGTCCTGCACCGAGAACGCGGCCGTCACGCCCTGGCCGAAATCGGCCGTGTAGGTGGCCTGGACGACGCCGTTGGTGGTGCCGCTGCCGCCGACCAGCTGGTCGAAGTTGTTGCCGGGATAATTGATCCAGGGCGCGTCGAACTGCGACACCGCCTTACCCAGGGTGAAGCCGGCGAACTGGATGAAGGCGTAGTAGACGCCGAGCGAGCCGCCCGAGATCGCGCCGTCGGTGCCGTTGACGGCGCCGCCGTTCGAGCCGACCAGACCCGTGCCCGCAGCGTTGAGGCCGAGCGTGCCGCTGTACTGGGTGGCGCCCGTTCCCGAACCGGTGCCGACATAGTTGCCGGTCGTCCAGGTGAAGACCGCGTCGAAATAGGTGCGGACCACGCCGTACTCGGTCGCGGTGCGCGTGTCGATGTTGAGATCTTCACGAGCGCGCATCGAGTAGTAGTTCGTCAGGCGGTTGTTCGCCGCGAACACGTTGCTGTACTGGCCGTTGTAGTTGCCGCCGGAATTGAGCGCCACTTCGGCACGCAGATAACCGCCGAGCTTGATGCAGGTGTCGCTGCCCGGGATGTAGTAGAAACCCGCGCCATAGAGCGAGCAGACCTTCACGTACTCGACCGCCTTGGCCTTGACCGGAAGATCAGCCGCCTGAGCTCCGCCGACGGCGATCAGACCCGCCGCAGTGCCGAGCAAAAGGCTCTTCACCATTTTCATTTAAAACCTCCAAGTTGCTCATTTTACGGAGACTGGACCGTGAGGCCCCCCAGATCCCCGTCTCTTCAAATCCGCTCGGCCGCTTCGCGCTTTCGGACACACCCGCTTTCGACGCGAGGGACGTGAGCGAACCACCTGCAACGGGACGATCGAGTACCCCCCACCGTCGGCGAGCAATATGCCTGCGTCGTTCCACTAATCAAAATAGTTTATTTGATAAGCTTTCTGGTTTCACTAAACCTGTGCCCTGGGCGCAACACTCAGGGCAAGCGAATATGCTGACCGGCTCATCTTTGTAGTTTTAGTGACAAAATTACCCTGCTCTGCACTTGCGTCAGGGCAGGCTTGCGTGGACTATGCCCCGCCACGAACACCGGCCTGAAGAATCATTTCACGGGAGTGATGCTGTGTCCGCGACGAGGAAAGAAGGAGCGCGCCTGCGCTCCATCGGCAATCTGGATATCATCAGGCGCTTCACCTGGGAGATATCCTCGATCAACATGTATCTGGAGGAGCTGCGTCAGTTCTGGGCGAGAACGCTCGGCATCAGCGGCCCGCAATGGTTGATCCTGATGGCGATCTCCGACCTCGACAAGGACGACGGCGTGCCGGTCAACGTGGTCTCCAAGCTGCTCCACGTCGATCCCTCCTTCGTCACCACTCAGTCCAAGCTGCTGGAAAAGAAGGGCCTGCTGCGCCGGCGGCCCTCGCCGACCGACGCCCGCGTGGTGCGGCTGTCCCTGGTCGACAAGACCCAGAAGCACATCGCGAGCCTCAACGAGCAGTACAAGACGATTCGCGAATTCGTCTTCCAGGAGTTCGACGAGAACGAGCTGACGGAATTCACCACCAAGCTGGCGACGCTGAAGACCCGGCTGGAGAAGGCCTGCGTCAGGATCTCGCTCGATTTCTGAGCATGATCCGGAAAAGTTTTCCGACAAGATCATGCTCAAATAACAAGCTAAAGCGCGAGGCGCTCAGATCCCTCGCCCGGCGCCGAGCCGCGCTTCCAGCCAGTCGAAGATGTATTCGTTGGCAAGGCTGGGATTGTCCGCATGGGCCTGCGCCGCGCCGGTCTCCGCCGCGGTGAACACCTTCAGCGCGATGTCGGAGCTGCCGAGCCGGGATTGCTGGACGATCTGACGCGCCCGGTCGGCCTTGAGCCAGCCATCCTCGCCGAGCGTGATCAGCACCGGACAATCGGCGCTGGAGGCCATCAGTGGTGCATGCGGCACCGGGACGATGCTGAGGTCGCTCATCGCGAATCGGCTGGCGAAGAAGGATCGTTCGTGCAGATCCCACAGGCCGCCGTCGCAGACCGCCGCAGCCAGCCGCGGCTCCTGCAACACCGCGCGCGCCACGAAAGAGGAGCCCCATCCGTCCGCCACGATGGCGACGCGATCGAAATCCACGTCGCCGCGCGTTTCCAGATAATCC
Source organism: Bradyrhizobium sp. CB1717 (assembly GCF_029714325.1). Taxonomy (NCBI): domain Bacteria; kingdom Pseudomonadati; phylum Pseudomonadota; class Alphaproteobacteria; order Hyphomicrobiales; family Nitrobacteraceae; genus Bradyrhizobium; species Bradyrhizobium sp. CB1717. Next base: position 4,525,605 of record NZ_CP121666.1, on the reverse strand, counting down.
ATGACGCTCGCAATCGAGCTCTCGAGGTCGCGGCGCTGCAGAAGCGTATCGGTGTAGTCGTCGCGCTGGTCGCCGAGCAGGTCCAGCGCCAGCATCGACAGTCCGCGCTCGCGCGCATGCGGCGCGAGCTTGAACAGGAATTCCTCCTTGCGATGTCCGGGCTCGCCGATGCAGATCACGGTCGGCGCCCGGCCTCGTGCCGACGGCGCGGGCAGGAAGTAGCCCTGCAACGCATGATCCTCGACCCAGGGTATAGTCACGACTTCGCCCGCCGGCGCACGCGCCGTGAGATAGCGGCGGGCGCATTCCTGCATCGCCAGCACCGCAACCCAGCGGCGCTCGTCTGAGGGATCAAGCGGCATTGCGGCTGCGCCGTAGTAGTTGAGGGCCCGCAGCCAGTTGCGCTGCGCCGTTGCCATGTGGCCTTCCGCGAACGCGGCCTCGGCACGGTGGCGATTGGTCCGCGCCAGCTTCTTCCACTCGCGATGCCAGGATTGCTCGTCGCCCCTCTTGAGCTGCCGCGCGATCATCAGGCATTCCGCGATCGTGGCGCCGCCCTCCTGGGCCGCGGTGAGGAGCCGCGTGAATTCAGCGGAGATATCCTCTCGTTCCGGGCACAGGATCAAGTCGTCGGAGAGGCATGCGGGCATCATCGGGAGCTACGCTCTGTCATCGCGTTACCCCTGATTGAGTAAACTATTTTGCTTCGTCAACCAAGCTGCCGCGCGCGCCATTACAGGTGTTTGAGATCACCATCGCTTGAACAATGCTTGAACGATTGGCCGCGCCGCATGCGTGACATTCCAATTCGTCATAAGGCTGTGAACAATGGCAAGAGGTGGCACGTCAAATGACCTGCGCACCTCTTGTCATGACGATCATCATACCCATATTCGCGCGTCGCCGGCCGTGACGGCGAAGCAGACTCAACCGAGTCGCCAGCCGACCTCCTGCGTAAAGCTTTCGTAGAAGGCGCGGTCGTAGGCCTGCTCCGGCGTGGCGCGGACACGCTCGTCGAGGCGTTTGGCGTCCTCGCCCACGAGGATGCGCCAGCGCTCCGCCTTGACGCCGTCGAGGATGATCTTGGCGGCCTGCGCGGCCGTCGTCGGCGCGTCCTCGAGGAAGCTGCGGGCGCGCTCGGCGAACGCCGCCTGGATGTCCTCGTCCGACATCTTGTCGGCATCCGGCACGCCGGCGGCGACCATGCGCTTGCGGGTCAGCGCGACCTCGTCGGCGTTGAGCCGCTCCGAGCCGTCCGCGCTCTGCACCTTGCGCGAATTGGAGACGATCGAGGTGCCGATATGGCCGGGCATCACCACCGAGCATTTGACGTGCGGGGCGTGCAGGCGCAGGTCGTTGATCAGCGCTTCGGTAAATCCCTTCACCGCGAACTTGGCCGAGCTGTAGGCGGTGTGCGCCTGGCCCATGCCGATCGAGGCCCAGAAGCCGTTGACGCTGGCGGTGTTGACGATGTGGGCCTCGTCGGCCGCGACCAGCATCGGCAGGAAGGTGCGCACGCCGAGATAGACCCCGCCCCAGCAGATGTTGAAGGTGCGCTCCCACTGCTCGCGCGTGTTGGTGAACAGGCTGCCGCCGCCGCCGATGCCGGCATTGTTGAAGAGCAGATGGATCCTGTCGGTCTTCTGCTGCTCGGCGAGCTCGTCGCGGAAGCGCTTGAGATGATCCTCGATGGCGACGTCGGCGACATGGGTCGTGACGCGCAGGCCCTGCGGCAGCTTCTCGACCTCGCACAGCCGCTTGGTCTCGGCCATCGCGGCCTCCGACACGTCGCACATCGCGACATTGCAGCCTTCGGCAACGAGCTGCCGCGCGAGCTCGCGCCCCATTCCCGTGCCGCCGCCGGTGATGACCGCGATCTTTCCAGCAAAATCCTTCATGGGACTTTCGGCCCCTCCCCTTGTCGGTGTGTTTCTTGTCAATCCGCCGCTGACGCGGCCGCGCGCAAAATGTAGCAGCGCCGCATCCGCAGGTAAAAGCGGATTGGCGCGACTGTTCGATATCGGTTATTTCGGCCTGCGGACTATTCGGCTGCCGCGATGCGCGCCCCGTGTAGCGCGCCGAGGCCCTCCAGCGCCTTGCGGATCGCGGCCTGCTGCGCGCCTGATGCCTCCGGCATCGGGGCGCGCGGATACGTCTTCGGCAGGCCCTGGAGTATCTGTGCATAGCGCGTGCAGGCCGGCAGATTGTCGGCAATCACAGCGTTCCACAGCGTCAGCAGCTTCTTGTGCAGGTCGAGCGCGCGCGGATGGTCGCCTGCCTTCACCGCATCCCACAGCGCGACGGACGCATGCGGCGCCGCGGTCAGGATCGCCGCGATCGAGCCATGGGCTCCGAGCGTGTAGGACGGATACATCAGGGCATCGACAGCGCTGTAGATCAGCTTGTCGGGCGCCATCATCATGAGGTCCGCGAACAGTTTTAAATCGCCCGCGCTCTGCTTGACGCCGACGACCAGCGGCACCTCGGTCATGATCCGCGTCAACAGCGCCGGCGACAAATACGACCATGGCACGACGTTGTAGATGATGATGGGCAAGCCGGTCTCGTCCGCCATGGCGCGGAAATGCGCGACCATCGCCTCCTCGTCCGGCTTGAACAGGTAATGCACCGGCGTGACCTGGAGCGCGGCGACATCCATGTCGCGGACGAGCTTGCCGCGGCGGATCGCATCGCGCGTGGAGTCGACGATGATGCCGGCGATCACGGGAATGCGTCCCTTCACCGCCGCCACTGTCGCTTCCATGAGGTCGCGATACTCCTCATGGTCGAGCGTGTGGCCCTCGCCGGTCGAGCCGCCGGCCGCGACGCCGTGCACGCCGGCACCGAGCATCCAGTCGACCTGGGGCGCCACGAGCTCGAGGTCGATCTCGCCGTCCTTCCGGAACGGCGTCGTCATCGGCGGGATCACGCCGGTCGGTCGCACCTTCATGGTTCGCCCTCGCGTTTCCTGTGGTGCTGCGGCAGCCCCGCTCTTTTGACGAGTGCCCGCAACTTCACGAATCGTATCGGCCGCGTGGGCCTTGTGAAGTGGCTCATACGCGGCGCTGCCCTGACAATCGATCATTCCCGGGTGTTTTCCTGCGGGTTCCCCGTATTTGTCCGGCTTCGGGTTAATGGCAATTTTTTTACAATCCGAATCGTCAAATGAAGGTGGACGCCGGGTCGAGTCGTCCAGGCCAGCGTGTTGTTTGTGTCACAGGCTCTGGCACTCCGCTTGCATCCTCTTCGTGGTCTGAAACTACCGATGAGGTGACTGGAATGTTCGTGACCGTCGTTGCCGTGCTCTGCCGGCTAGGTGCATCTGCCTCGGGCGCTTGCGTCGAGGAGATCGTGACCGACAGCAACATGACGCCCGAAATGTCGATGATGCAGTGTGCAATTGGTGCACAGGCACCGCTGGCGAAATGGATGGGCGAACATCCGATCTATCACGCCAACTGGCGCCTCGAGCGCTACAAATGCGTGCCGGGTCACTATGAGATCAAGGGCCACGCCTGAAGGCCCCGCAAAACTACTGGTACCGGATCGACGGATGCCAGGACGACTGACCTAGGAGGAAACGCCCCGCGGGCCGCCTTGTCCCTCCATGTGGGCACCGCCAGCGCCGGACCGTTCGCGGCAGCGCGCTCTGTGACAATGATCACGCCACACCCCTAGGCCACCTCACCCAAGATGATCGCACGCGCCCGCCGTCCCTCCGGCGTCGGCATCAAAACACAATTAAAGCTCTGCGCGATTGCGCCGCTTTTTACACAGACGCCGATTTGACTACCCCTGCGTGTAAACGCATACTCTCAGCAGGGTTTTGAGGGTGGGGCTAATATGTTGCCTGTTTTCTTTCTTGGCATGGATCGCGATAGCTGTTGCTCACTTGAGTCGCCATGGTGGTGGAGGGGATGGTGTTATCATCCCAAAGGCTCGGCCAGTGACGCCCCCGCTTGATGCAGGTTAAGCGCCTGTCGACTTCCACAGACGCACCGCAACGCCATCCCTCGCTTCCGCCCGACCACCGTCCACTCTGATTGCTTCTTGCGACGTTTAGCGCGCAGGGTTGCAGAGGTCAGCGAGCTTTAGGCCGGCCAGCCTCAACAACGGGGCGCGCCCGATGTGCCGCTGGCAAATGTCACAAATTCCCGAATTGCCGGAGTAGCCATGTCGTCCCTCATCAACACAGTACGATCCACGTCGGAGGCGAGTCTTAGACTTCTCGCAGCAACAATCCGCCCCCTGATCCGCTGGCTGCATGTAGTTGTGGCCAGCATTGCGGTCCTTGCTCTTAGCCTCATGTTGCTGGACTCCCTCGTCAATACCTCTTCAAAGGCATCAACGGCAGTTGCAGCAATTGCGATCGCTATTTTGGTGCTACTAATCTTTGGCGAAGTTGCAAGGAGAGCCCACGCAGCTCGGCTTGAAAAGCGCCTCGACCAAATCTCCGACGCGCTTCAGACCGATCCATTCCGCAAGCTGCGCGCCCATGAACTGTTGACATGTGCTAAAATGCATTCGCGGCGCGCTCAGTTCAACAGTGTTTCGTCAATGGTCGTCTTGGCTTTGCTCGCGTTATTTGTCGCGTTTGCCGGTGCGGCTTTGAATTTTGACGCTGTGAAGCTCGGCAGCCTATCACAGGTGAAAGAAGAATTAGATGCCAGACGATCGTTCTTCACCAACAACTCCTTCACAATGACCGATAGCGATAAGAAAGATGCGCTAGACCAAATCGGCCGGTTGGGGCAACGACAGGACGAGCTGGTCGGCAAGCAGTCGGAAGCAGAACAAAGAGTTCTCGACCCAACTAATCGCATTATGACGGCTCTTCTAGTTCGAATCGCCGTCGTTGCCGTATCCATCTATTTGGTGATCATTCTCAATAGAGCGTACAAACAACACACAGCGATGTCCGCGTTGTACCGATCTCGCCTGGTTGCCCTCCTCCGCGGCGACGACGATTTGGAGACGTTCGCAAAGTATGCAGTCCTCGTTTCGGCCGACATGGTGGAATACAAGACCGACATAGATAGCCCAATTGATCAGATTGCCGGTGCCTTGGAAAAGCTGGCTAAGGCCTTCCGAGGCTCGCCTAAAGATTCAGGATCGACTTCTTCCAACTGATTCGGAAATTGATCTATGTCGTTGTGCAAAGTTCCTACCTATGAAGACGATTCTCTGTGCAGATTAGCCAGTGCACGCAGAATGATCGCACGTGCCCGCCGTCCCTCCGGCGTCGGCATCAGCGCATAATTATGCGGCTGATCGCGCAGGAGATGCAGCTCGACCGGCACACCCGCCGCCCTCGCCCGCTCCGCGAGATCGACGCTATCGGGGTAGAGCAGATCGCGCGTGCCCGAAAAAATCGTCATCGGCGCCAGCGCGCGGAAGGCGCCGTTGAGCGGACTGACGAAGGGATGGCCGACATCGAGCTCGCCGGCATAGAGCCGTCCCGCCTCGACGATCCCCGGAATGTCCTGCATCGGATCGCGCGCAGCGATCGCCACCTGCTCCGGACGGCTGACCGACGCATCGGCCGCGGGCGAGATCAGCATCAGCCGGCTCGGCTGCCGATGGCCGCGATCGCGCAGCCACTGGCAGGCCGCGAGCGCGAGGCCCGCGCCGGCGGAATTGCCGACCACCGTGACCTTGGCCGGCCCCGCGTCCTCCAGCAGCATGCGGAGCAGCTCCGCCGTCGCCGGCACGACATCCTTCGCGGTCGCGCGCGGCGCCAGCGGATAGATCGGCACGACGCAGCACACGCGCGCCTGCCGCGTCATCTGTCCGACGAAGCGCCAATGCGCCGGCACGATCTCGTTGATGAAGCCTCCGCCATGCAGGAACATGACGTAGTTGCAGCCCTCATGTCCCGACGACGGCGCCGTGTAATAGACCGGCCAGCCGCCCATCTTCGTCAGCGTCGCCTCGACGCCACGGCCGAGTCCCGTCGGCTCGAACGTTACAGGCTCCAATGCGAGCTTCTGCACATGCGCCTGAATGGCTTCAGCCGACGCAAGCTGCTTCTTGAACGGCAGCAGGCGCAGCAGCATGTTGAAGAGGCGACTTTGCAGGCTTGGTGCAGGATCGCGCCGGGCCGGTGGACCGAACACGCAACCACCCGGGCAGAACTGCAAGGCCGACACGATCCTGGCAACGCTCATGGCCACATCCCCATCCGGCTCGTTCGAGACGGCGACAAAGAGGCTTGCCGACCCGCCGCCGCTGGCCGATATAATGCGAGCATTCGCTCGCTTTTCCTACTCGCATTCAGATCACAAGGCCGTGGCCCGCAAATCGCCCACAAAACCCCGGAAAAATGCCTCGCAGGAGCGATCCCGCGCCACCGTCGACGCGCTGGTCGAGGCGACTGCTCGCATTCTGGTCAAGGAAGGCTTTGAGAAAGCCAGCACCAACCGCATCGCCGAGATCGCCGGCGTCAGCGTCGGCTCGCTCTATCAATACTTCCCGACCAAGGAGGCCCTCGTCGCTGCCGTGATCGATCGTCACAACGAGGAGATCATGGGCATCGTCCGCATGGCGCTGATCGAAGTCGCCGACCTGCCGATCGACAAGGCCGTGCGAAAACTCGTTACCGTCGCGATCGAAGCCCACCACATCAACCCGAAACTGCATCGGGTGCTCGCCGAGCAGATCCCCCGCACCGGCCAGCTCGCCGAGGTCGAAGCCTTCAACCGCGAGGTCCACACCCTCGTGCGCACCTATCTCGAGAGCCGCCGCAAGGAGATGCGCAAGGTAGACGTTGATGTCGCGACCTTCATCTGCGTCAGCGCGATCGAAGCGGTCGCGCACAACACGGTGCTGAACCACGCCGAGATGCTGACGGAGCAGACGGTGAAGGTGCTGGTGGACGAGACGACGCGGATGGTGGTGGGGTATTTGAGGTAGGTGGACGGGTCTTTCTGCTATCTACTTTTGAAGCCACAACTTTCGCATGAATTGGCGAGCTTCTTCCAACTCGGGGTCATTCTCAATGTCTCGTTGTAAGAGCACCTTTTCGGTGAAGTCAGGCCCATGACCGGCTTCAATTGATCGACAAAAACCTTCCAACTCTCCAACATGAACAATCCAAAGGCCCCGCTCACTACACTTCTGCCAAATGCGATCGAATTTATGGAGGGGTTCGCCGCGATCGATTCCAATTTTGCCGAGCCTCTTTATTTGCTGCCAAGGCGACAGCTCTTTGAGCACCCCTTTGATGTTACGCTCAACGTCTCTCGGAAATGGTTGACTCCCGCTGACGCCATCTAACGCTACCTCAATCCGCGAGCGAACTTGGTCAGCACTAAGCGGCGGCCTAGCCTGCAAGATAACTTTGTTAAGCGAAACCCAGTCACTCTGAACTTCAATCCAATCACCGCCTAGACTCTCGAAAAGACGCTGGAATTTTTCTCCGTCGCTGAGAATATCAATGTCCGCGATTACGGAGACCGGAACATCAAGCTCACGAAGTAGACCTGCCAGATCCTTCATCCGATCTTTTCCGCCCGAATGGATAAAAAGGACATCCGGGCTGTCAGAACCGATCACCGTCCTCGTATTGAGAACCGCATTATAGAACAGGCAGTCACTTTCCGATTCAGCGATGATAACGCGTTGGTGAAATATCCCCGAAAGCACTCCCGAATATCGAGTGAGTGGACTGCTCGCAATCGCGGCTGTCCGCGATTTGCTCAGTTCTGTGATATGATTTACTTCGCCGTCTCGTTGCATGCGAATGATCCTCACCTTGGAGGAGCCGGCACCGAGAATGCCTTCCAGCACATCAGGGCTATGCGTCGCGACGAACAACTGTGCTTTTGAACGCCTTTCCCGCGTGATGTATTCTCCGAGCAATCGAGCTTGTGGTGGATGAAGGAATGCCTCAGGCTCGTCTAAAAATTGCACGGAGTAATTTTCGGCGACTAAGACGTGAAGCAGCACAGTGGCAAACGAACGCATTCCGTCACCTTGGTCTTCAAGTGGAGAGGAATGCAATTTCAAATCATCTACGAAACGCTTACTAAGCTCATCCGAATTCGGTCGAAGTTGGGGTTTGTGCCCCACGAGGAGCGGAAACTTCGAGCCGCCCGCGCGAAACGTGATCAATTCCTGACCGAATGCGCGCTTAAAGTAACTGCTTATTCTTTGCGCTTCGGCTTCATCGGCAAGAAGTAGATGAATCGGATGGTCGGCCGGCTGATAGTGCAGTTGAATAGCACCGGCTGCGTTTGAGCCCGTTAGTCTCGAGTCAGTCCCCACCCTCGACGCGAAAAAACCGGCAAGGTCGCCTTGGCCGGGCTGTCCGTCAGTGCCAAACAGACCAACCCAGCCGTGCATGATGTTATAGTTTAATCCCCGATAACGGCGCGGATTATCTTCGACTACAGAATACTTCTCCAGCCAAGCCAGAAACAAAGAAGGGCTTCCGCTCCACTTGAGCTTGTGCTCCCGAAGTATCACCGAGCGGTCCTGTGGCCGAGCCAACGCTCGCTCGAGTTCTCGCAGGGTTGCGCTTTTTCCAGCATTATTTGGTCCGACGAAAACGACAATTTCGTCGTCGGACAAGTCAATCCTGCGCCCATCGGAAAACGTGATGAATTCAAAGGTCACGCGCGGACGATCTTGCTCCTTCGGACTATCCACGTCGTTCCCTTCCGACGAGCGGCCTCTAAGAAAATTCTTGAAGCGGCCCACTGCGCACCTTCGCGAGGAATCACCTTGTTCAACCAGTGATAGCTCGAACGCAAAGTTCACGCGATCCAAAGGCCGCGTATCGCCTTGGCTATGCACACCCAAGAGTTTCTGCAGTTCATCTGGCGAAATCCGAATGCTCAAATCGGGCTAAGTATTGGTCGGAGCGAGAGGATTTGAACCACGGCCCCTAGTCTCTCAGACAATAGTGCGCCCCGCCCCGATCCGGGGGCCGCGCTCAGGCGCTGCTACGCAATGCTCTGAAGCACTGTGCTAGATACGTCTCCATTCCACAACCCCGGCACGATGACATCATACCCCCGTTTTGCCCGACGCGTCAAACTCATTTCGGAAAAACGTCATCCCGCCAATGCGGCCGCTACTGTGCATGGGGTTGTTTTCGGCATTTTGGTTTGCCGAACCACCGAGCGGCCACGCGAGTCGCTATCGTCACGGCCGGGAGCAGACTCCACGCCGCGGTCCATCCACCCGACAGATGCTTTGAGAAAAATGGTCGGAGCGAGAGGATTTGAACCTCCGACCCCTAGTCTCCCAGACTAGTGCGCTAACCGGGCTGCGCCACGCTCCGAACGTCGTTCCATTAGCTAGGATCGGTGCTTTGCGCAAGGCGATGTCACACCATTTTGGTGCGTTGCCTGAATGGGTTCGGAGCCCAAAGCCGCCGGAACTGCCCGCAAAGCCGCCCGAACGGCCCCTACCCGTCCTTCAGCGCCTGATCCAGCATCTCCCGGCAGGCGACGAGGTCGGCGAGCACCCGCCCGAGCCGCTCCCGGTCCAGCGCGCTGGGGCCGGCGGGGGCTGTGCCCGTGCCGCCCTTGCGGAAGGTGGTGAGGATCTCCTCGTCGTCGACCTCCGTGAAGCGGAAGTCGATGCCTTCCTCCTCATCGCCCTGGTAGTCGTCATCGTCGGCGTCGGCGATGCCCTTGATGGGGCCCTCGTCGTCGGGCTCCATCAGGCTCGCGCCGATGGCGTCCTCGATGGCTCCGAACGAGACCGCGGCCGCGCCATCGGCGAGGCCCTGCACCGATTTGACGCCGTGCTCCTTGAGGATCCGCTGGACCCCGCGGATCGTATATCCCTCCCCGTAGAGCAGCCGGCGGATGCCCTTGAGCAGGTCGACGTCGTCGGGGCGGTAATAGCGGCGGCCGCCGCTGCGCTTCATCGGCTTGATCTGGGAGAAGCGGGTCTCCCAGAACCGCAGCACGTGCTGCGGAATGTCGAGTTCCTGCGCTACTTCGCTGATGGTTCGGAACGCATCCGGCGCCTTGTCCAAATGCCCATCCTTTCCGAAAGGCGGTTACGCCTCGGGTTGAACCTTGCTGCCGTCGCCGTTGGTGCGGTGCTGCGCGTTGATCCGCTGCTTCAGGATCGCCGACGGCTTGAACACCATGACGCGGCGCGGCGAGATCGGCACCTCGGTGCCGGTCTTCGGATTACGGCCGATACGCTGGCCCTTCTTGCGCACCATGAAGGAACCGAACGAGGACAGCTTCACCGTCTCGCCCTTCTCCAGGCAGTCGGTGATCTCCTTCAGCACGAGTTCCACGAACGCGGACGACTCCGTCCGCGACAGGCCCACCTTCTGGTAGACGGCTTCGCAGAGATCGACACGCGTTACGGTTTTACTTTGATCGGTCATCGCCCTGCCCCACATCACGGCGAACAATTGTTGTCTGAAATTATGAGGTTACGATACGGCGGTCAACAGCGCTCATCAATGCAGACGCATCGATAATCGCGGCTGATTCCGGCAAAATTTTATCGACTGTGGCGCTACCAGCGCACCAGCGCCGAACCCCAGGTGAAACCGCCGCCCATCGCTTCCAGCAGGACCAGGTCGCCCTTCTTGATGCGGCCGTCCTTGCGCGCCACCGCCAGCGCCAGCGGGATCGAGGCGGCCGAGGTGTTGCCGTGACGGTCCACCGTCAGCACCACCTTCTCCGGCGCGATATGCAGCTTGTGCGCGGAGGCGTCGATGATTCGCTTGTTGGCCTGGTGCGGCACGAACCAGTTGATGCTGTCGGCATTGAGCCCGGTCGCCTGGAAGGCATCGACGATCACGTCGGTGATCATGCCGACCGCATGCTTGAAGACCTCGCGGCCTTCCATGCGCAAGTGCCCGACCGTCTGGGTCGAGGACGGTCCGCCGTCGACGAACAGCTTTGCCTTGTGGCGGCCATCGGAGCGCAAATGAGTGGTGACGATGCCGCGATCGGTCGCGGCATTGCCCGGCTGCTCCTGCGCCTCCAGCACGACAGCGCCGGCGCCGTCGCCGAACAGCACGCAGGTGCCGCGGTCGTTCCAGTCGAGGATGCGCGAGAAGGTCTCGGCGCCGATCACCAGCGCGCGCTTGTAGGCGCCGGTGCGCAGGAAATTGTCGGCGGTCGCGAGCGCGAACACGAAGCCCGAGCACACCGCCTGAAGGTCGAAGGCGGCGCCATGGTTGATACCTAGGCCGTGCTGCACGGCGACGGCGGTTGCCGGGAACGTGTTGTCAGGCGTCGAGGTCGCCAGCACGATCAGCTCGATCGACTGCGCGTCCACGCCGGCATCGATGAGCGCGGCCTGCGCGGCCTTGATGGCGAGATGCGAGGTGAACTCGCCCTCGGCCGCAATGTGCCGCTCGCGAATACCGGTGCGCTGGACGATCCACTCGTCGGAGGTGTCGATACGCGCCGCCAATTGGGCGTTGGTCACCACCTGCTCCGGCAGGTAGGAGCCGCAGCCGAGCACGACCGAACGAATTTTCGTCACGAAACATCCTCCGGCGCAGGCTGCACGGAACTGAGTGCACCACCCTCGCGGTTGAGCATCTGATTGATCTTGTTCAGGAGATCGAATTTGACCATGTCATAGCCAACATCGATCGCGTAGGCAAAGCCTTCGGCGTTGATTCCGCCATGGCTCTTGACCACGACGCCTTTCAAACCCAGGAATACGCCGCCATTGGACTTGTTGGGGTCCATCTTGTCGCGCAGGGCCTGGAACGCATTGCGGGCGAAGAGATAGCCCAGCTTGGACAACCAGCTCCGCTGCAATTCGTTGCGAAGGAGTTCCGCCATCTGCCGGGCGGTTCCCTCGGCGGTTTTGAGCGCAATGTTGCCGCTGAAGCCCTCGGTCACGATCACGTCGGCCAGCCCCTTGCCAATGCCGTCGCCCTCGACGAAGCCGATATAGTCGAGCTCCGGCAGGTTCCGCGCACGCAGGATCTCGCTGGCCTCGCGAATCTCCTCGTGCCCCTTGATCTCCTCGGCCCCGATATTGAGGAGGCCAACCGTGGGCCGTTTCTTGTTGAACAGCACGCTCGCCATCGCCGCACCCATCACGGCCAGCGACACCAGATGGTGCGCATCGCCGCCGAGGGTGGCGCCGAGATCGAGCACGACCGACTGGCCGCGCTTGGTTGGCCAGATCGCGGAGATGGCCGGGCGGTCGATGCCGGGCAGCGTGCGCAAATGGAAGCGCGACATCGCCATCAGCGCGCCGGTATTGCCGGCGGAGACCGCAACATCGGCCTCGCCCTTCTTCACCGCGTCGATGGCAAGCCACATCGAGGAGGTCCTGCGGCCGCGGCGCAGCGCCTGGCTCGGCTTGTCGTGCATGCTGACGGCGACGTCGGTATGGACGATCTTCGAGGCGGCCCTGAGCTGGGGATGCTTCTCGAGCTCGAGCTCGATCTTGGCCTGGTCACCGACCAGCAGGAACTCGGTGTCGCGATGCCTGCCAAGCGAGATGGCCGCGCCCGGAATGACCACGGCGGCGCCGTCGTCGCCCCCCATGGCGTCAAGCGCGATACGAACCTTGCTAGGCATGAACGTCCTGGAAACCTGGTCTGGTGCGGTCTTGAACAAGCGGGGCCGCAAATGGGTTCGCCATGACATGGCGACCGGCCAAGCGCCACGCCGCACCCGGACCGGGGCGCGACAATAGCGTTTTGTTATCCCGAAACAACCTCTTGCCCCCAGCCTTTTGCATTCAGGGCGATCCGGCCACCGGACCGGCAAGTTGGCCGGAAACGTATAGAAATCAGATAGATAAATCTGACTCTCAAACCACTGCCGCAGACGCCTCCTGTGCCGTAGCCAGCGGTCTTACGGGGAATCGGCCTCTACTGGTTCTTTTTGTTATCCTGAAGCGCCTTCAGCGCCGCGAAGGGATGGTCCTCCGGGTCAGGGGCGACCACCTCCGCCTCGAACACGGCCCCCTCCTTGCGCGGGTAAGGATCGATCGCCAGGAACAGGGCATCGGTGGCGAGCCGGCCGAGGTCGATGACCCCATTGAGAATGGCCTCCGGCGGATCGACGACCTCCGGCGGCTCCTCATCGTCCTGCCCCTCCTCGATCAGGTCGGCGAGGCGCCGCGCCTCGGCCTCGGGGGCAAACACCAGGTCCACCTCCTCCTCGATCTCGCTCTCGATCGGATCGAGCGTGACCACGCAGGTCTGGCCGATCCGGGCGCGGACCTGCCCCGTGACCTGGATCCGGCCGCCGCTCTTCGGCACGACCTCGAAGCTGGCGTGAGCGGACAGGACCTCCCGGAGGCCTGCGAGCTCCGCCATGGCCTGCCGCTCGGCCGCCGATGCCTCGAGCTCGCGATGCAGGCCGGTGTCGGGGATCTGCGCGACGATGACGGGCGCTCGCCAGGGATCGGGCGAGGATGTGGTGTTGGGTCGGCTCATGGCGTGACATCCTCCCTGAACGCCGGGGGAAATTTGAAGGACGCACCAAGCAGTGCGGCCTCGTCGGTCCGGCCGAGATCGGCCTCGGTGGCCCTGGCATAGGCCGCGAGCTGCCGGGCCTGGTCCATGCCGGTCCCATTCAAGATATTCTTGCAGATCGCCGCCGCCAGCGCCTCGCCGTCGCCCTCCATGGCCTGGTCGTACGCCTGGACGCGGCCGTAGAATGCCTCCCCGAAGGCCCGCATCCGCTTCGGCACGGTCTGGTCGCCGACCCCCATCTCGCGCAGATTGTCATCCATGTCCTCGCAGAAGCGGTCGAACAGCGCCTGAGACAGCTCCGTGGCGCGCTGGACCGTGCGCAGGCGGCGCAAGAGCAGCCACAGATGCAGCAGCAACAGGTCGAAACGCCCGTTAACCGTATCCGGCACGCCCAAGTCGCGGTAAAATATGGGTTCTCGCGCCTGCGTCACGATCATGCCATAGATGGCTTCAATGGTGCCCGGCGGGGTTAGCCGGGGTTTCCTGAAGTGATTGAACGGCCAAAGCATTGTGGTTTCCGCAAGCGGGCGCGCGCGTGTTGCATTCAGAGCCCCCGCCCGGTACTTCAGCGCCTCGCGCGACGCAAGGGGACGGAATCAGTTCCGCTATGACGATAACGAACGAGACCAGCCTGCGCGCGGACAAGCGGCGCGGCCTTCATGCACGTTGGCGCGGCCTGCGCCTGGCGGCCGCGGCGGCCTTGGTCGGCGTGGCGCTTGCTGGCTGCACCGGCGAGCAATTCCAGAAGGGCTACATCCTGCCGCCCGGCGCGCTGGAGCAGATTCCGATCGGCGCCAGCCAGGACCAGGTGCTGATTGTCATGGGCACGCCTTCCACCGTCGCGACGCTCGACGGTGAGGTGTTCTACTACATCTCGCAGCGCTCGGAGCGGATGGTCGCCTTCATGAACCAGAAGGTGGTCGATCAGCGCGTGATCGCGATCTATTTCGACAAGAACCGGCGCGTGCGCCGGCTGGCGAATTACGGCCTCCAGGACGGCAAGATCTTCGACTTCATCAGCCGCACCACGCCGACATCGGGCCAGGAGATGAGCTACCTCGCGCCGCTGTTCAAGCTGCTCAGCTTTAACTGAGCCTTCAGCCTGCGGCGTCGTGCCGCCGGTTGCGACTTGCCGTTGCGCAACGGGTTCCCTACGCTCCCAGCAAAACAAGAAGCTGGGAGTGGATTCGTGTCCGAGAAACTTCAGAACACTTTGTTGACCCGCCGTCGCGTGCTTGCCGGCGCTGCCGGCCTGTCGGCCGCAGCGATCCTGCCGCGATCGAGCCTGGCGGACTGGAAGCCGACCGAGAACGTCCGCCTCGTGGTACCGGCTGCGGCCGGCGGCTCGACAGATGTCATGGGCCGGCTGCTGGCCGCTCATCTGCAAACCGCCTGGGGCCAGTCGGCCGTCGTGGAAAACCGCTCCGGCGGCGGCGGCACGATCGGCACGGCCGAGGTGGTCCGCGCCAAGCCCGATGGTCACACCATCCTGATCGGCAACCCTGGCCCGAACGCGATCGCCTACAGCATCTTCAAGAACCTGACCTACAAGCCGGACCAGCTCCAGCCGGTCTCCAACATGATCCGGATCCCGAACATCGTATCGGCGCATCCGAAGACCAGCATCAAGTCGGTCGCCGAGCTGATCGCGTACCTGAAGGCCAATCCGGACAAGCTCAGCTACGCCTCCTCCGGTGTCGGTCAGAGCCCTCACCTGACCGGCGCCTGGTTCCTCCAGCTCACCGGGCTGAAGATGACCCACATCCCGTTCCGCGGCGCGGGCCCCGCGCTCCAGGCGGCGCTCGCCGGCGACATCCAGATCCTGTTCGACAATCTCTATCCGAGCCTGCCGCAGGTGCAGAACGGCACGCTCAACGGTCTCTGCGTCACCACGACCGAGCGCAGCGACCTTGCGCCCAACCTGCCGACCATGCGCGAGAGCGCGCCCGAGCTGGCGAACTTCGACATATCGTCCTGGTTCTCGGTGTTCCTGCCGAAGGGGGTCTCACCCGAGGTGCTCAACGCGCTCAATCTTCAGGTGAAGGCGATGCTGGAGCGCGACGACATCAAGAAGCAGATCGCCGCCATGGGCGCCCGCGCCGATTACGGCACCCCGCAGCAGTTCGCCGACTTCGTGGACGCCGAGACGAAGAAGTTCGCCGGCATCATCCAGAAGGAAGGCTTGCAGATGGATGTGCAGTAGGCGTTTGCGCGAGAGCTGCTGCCTCCTTCGTCATTGCGAGCGCAGCGAAGCAATCCAGACTGCCTCCACGGAAAGACACTGGATTGCTTCGTCGCAAGAGCTCCTCGCAATGACGAGGTGAGATCTTACAATCCATCAGACAAAAACCCCGCGGCGCGAGCCGCGGGGTTTTGTCTTATGCGATCGCTTCAGCTCAGTGCGCCAGGATCGCCAGCAGCAGCAAGGCCACGATGTTGGTGATCTTGATCATCGGGTTCACCGCAGGTCCCGCCGTGTCCTTGTAGGGATCGCCGACGGTGTCGCCGGTGACAGCGGACTTGTGGGCATCGCTGCCCTTGCCGCCGAAGTGACCGTCCTCGATGTACTTCTTGGCGTTGTCCCAGGCGCCGCCGCCCGAGGTCATGGAGATCGCGACGAACAGGCCCGTCACGATCACGCCGAGCAGCATCGCGCCGACGGCAGAGAACGCGGCCGACTTACCGGCCGCGCCACCACCCGCGATCGCGTAGATCAGGAAGTACACGACGATCGGCGACAGCACCGGGAGCAGCGAGGGGATGATCATCTCCTTGATCGCGGCCCTGGTGAGCAGGTCCACGGCCTTGCCGTAGTCCGGCTTGTCGGTGCCCTGCATGATGCCCGGCTTCTCGCGGAACTGACGGCGGACCTCCTCCACGATCGCGCCGGCCGCACGGCCCACCGCGGTCATGCCCATCGCGCCGAAAAGGTACGGCAGCAGGCCGCCGAACAGCAGGCCCACCACGACGTAGGGGTTGTTGAGCGAGAAGTCCGGATTGACGCCGGCGAAGTAGGTGTGATGTGCGCTGTCCGCAACGAAGAACTTGAGGTCCTGGTTGTAGGCCGCAAACAGCACGAGGGCGCCGAGACCGGCGGAGCCGATCGCGTAGCCCTTGGTCACCGCCTTGGTGGTGTTGCCGACCGCGTCGAGCGCGTCGGTCGACTTGCGCACCTCCTTCGGCAGGCCCGCCATTTCGGCAATGCCGCCGGCATTGTCGGTGACGGGGCCGAAGGCGTCGAGTGCGACGACCATGCCGGCCAGCGCCAGCATGGTGGCGGTCGCGATCGCAATGCCGAACAGGCCTGCCAGACTGTAGGTGACGAGGATGCCGGCGATAATGACGATCGCAGGCAGCGCGGTCGCTTCCATCGAGACGGCAAGGCCCTGGATCACGTTGGTGCCGTGACCGGTCACCGAGGCCTGGGCGATCGACTTCACCGGACGATAGTCCGTGCCGGTGTAGTATTCGGTGATCCAGATGATCAGCGCGGTGACGACGAGGCCGACCACGCCGCATTCGAACAGCGCCATGCCGGTGTAGTCGACGCCGTCGAGCTTGCCGAAGCCGATCAGGGTGTAGATCACGCCGCCGATGCCGATCAGCGACAGGATGCCGGTTGCGATCAGGCCCTTGTAGAGCGCCCCCATGATCGACTGGCTCGGCCCGAGCTTGACGAAGAAAGTGCCGATGATCGAGGTGATGATGCAGATGCCGCCGATGGCGAGCGGAAGCGTCATCATGTTGGCGAGGATCGGCGTCTTGGCGAAGAAGATCGCGGCGAGCACCATGGTGGCGACCGCGGTCACCGCGTAGGTCTCGAACAGGTCGGCGGCCATGCCGGCGCAGTCGCCCACATTGTCGCCGACGTTATCGGCAATGGTCGCGGGGTTGCGCGGATCGTCCTCGGGAATGCCGGCCTCGACCTTGCCGACGAGGTCGCCGCCGACGTCCGCACCCTTGGTGAAGATGCCGCCGCCGAGACGGGCGAAGATCGAGATCAGCGAGGCGCCGAAGCCGAGTGCCACCATGGCGTCGACCACGGTGCGGCTGTCGGGCGCGAGCTTCAGCGAGTGAACCAGGAAGCCGAAATAGAGGGTCACACCGAGCAGCGCGAGACCGGCCACCAGCATGCCGGTGATCGCGCCCGCCTTGAAGGCGAGCTCGAGGCCGCCGGCCAGCGACGTCGTCGCGGCCTGGGCGGTACGCACATTGGCGCGAACCGAGACGTTCATGCCGATGAAGCCGGCCGCCCCTGACAGGACGGCGCCGATGGCAAAACCAATCGCGACATAAAGACCGAGGAAGTAGACGAGCAGCACGAAGATGACGATGCCGACGATACCGATCGTGGTGTACTGGCGCCGGAGATAGGCCTGCGCGCCTTCGCGCACGGCTCCTGCAATTTCCTGCATGCGCGGCGACCCCGCATCCGCGCCCAACACCGAAGACGTCGCCCAAATCGCGTAGACGACGGAAAGCACTCCGCAGAGCACTATCAACCATAATGCTGTCATGTGATTTTTGCCTCAGATCCTTGATGTACCCCCGGCGCCTTTTGTTGTCCGTCGTGCGGTGCGGCGCCTTGATTTTGAACAAAGCCGCCCCTTTCCCGAAGGGGCGGCTCCAGTCGGTCACAAGCTTGCCAAAATCAAATTGAGGGTGCAACGCCGGATGAGGCCGAAAAGACCGATCTCGGCAGGTATTTAGACGAACCTTGAGAAACTGGCCGCCGGTTTGGAGCAATTCCTAGAAGTGACTGTAGGACAGCCGCTTCAAGGTCAGTTCTCGCCCCTGCCCGTCCAGGAAGCGTGGCCGGTCGTGGCCCGCGACGATCGTGCCGATCGCCGCAACGGGAAGGCCCGCCGCCCGACCGGCTGCGATCAACGCATCGCTTTGCGCCGGTGGAACAGTGCACAGCACCTCGTAATCGTCGCCTCCGGCAAGCAACGTCTCGACGCCAACGACGTTACGGGCAATCAGCCTCGCCGCAGGAGCCGAGAGCGGCACGCTCGCCACGTCGACCGTGGCCGAGACGCCGGACGCTGCACAGAGTTTCGTCAGATCGCCGGCAAGGCCATCGGAGACGTCCATCGCGGCCGACGCATGGTCGCGCACGGCCTCCGCCAGCGCGTTGCGCGGCTGCGGCACGCGATAGCGCGACGCCAGCAAATCCCGTGCAGCGGGATCAGACACGAGCGCCCCGGCCACCGCGCCGCCGGTGAGCGCGTCGAGACCGAGCGCGGCATCGCCGATCGTGCCCGTCACCAGGATGCGGTCGCCGGCCATGGCGCCGGTGCGGCCGACCATCCGCCCCTTCGGCACGCGGCCGAAGGCGGTGATCGAGATCATCTGCGGTCCCGGCGTCGACACCGTGTCGCCGCCGAGCAGCGGGCAGCCGAACGCCTTGGCGTCCTCGCCCAGCGCGTCCGCAAACGGCCGGAGCCAGGAGTCCTCCTTGCTGCGCAGCGCCAGCGTCAACAAGAAGCCGGCCGGCGCCGCGCCCTTGGCGGCGAGATCGGACAAGTTCACCCGCAGCGCCTTGCGCGCGATCGTGTCGGGAGGGTCGGTGGCAAGATAATGCACGCCCTCGACCACGGCATCGGTGGTGACGACGATGTCGTCGCCGGATGAGGACAGGACCGCCGCGTCGTCGACCAGCCCGAACGCACCGGGATCGGTCGCCAGCGGCTTGAAATAGCGCGCGATGAGGGAGTCTTCGGCGGAAGTTTCCGGTGTGTTCGTCATCGGCGCTAGCCCCAAACTCCACTGTCATCGCCCGGCTTGACCGGGCGATCCAGTACGCCGAGACGCCCGATATCGATAACCGCTGCCGCGGCGTACTGGATCACCCGCCCCAGTGCGCAACTGCGCACAAGGCGGGTGATGACAGCGGAATGTAGGTCTACCCCCGCCCGAACTCGTCGCCGCGAAACTGGCGGCCGATCTGGTCGAGCACGGCGTTGACCATGCCGGTCTCCTCGCGGTCGACGAAGGCATTGGCGACGTCGACATATTCGGAGATGACGACACGGCCCGGCACGTCCCTGCGGTGCTCCAACTCGTAGGCCCCTGCCCGCAGCACTGCGCGCAGGATCGCCTCAATCCGCTTGAGCGGCCAGCCCTTCGACAGCGCTTCGTCGATCAGCGGATCGAGCTTCTTCTGGTCGCGCACGACGCCGGAGACGACGTCGCGGAAGAAGGCGGCTTCCGCCGGCAGATAGGTGTCGCCCTCGACCTCGTTGCCGAGCCAGTGGCTCTCGAACTCGGCGAAGATGTCGTTGATGCCGGCTCCCGCGATGTCCATCTGGTACAACGCCTGGACGGCCGCGAGCCGAGCCGCGCCGCGCCGGTTCGCCTTCTTCTCCGGAGCGCCCGCCGGTTTCTTGATCTCAGCCATGGCTCAGGCCCGCGCCAGACGGCGTTTGATACGCAGCATCGCAAGCGCCGCGCGCGCGGCATCGCCGCCCTTGTTGAGCTCGCTGGCACGCGCCCGCGCCCAGGCCTGGTCCTCATTGTTGACGGTGAGGATGCCGTTGCCGAGCGGCAGCTTGCGCGCCACGGCGAGGTCCATCAGCGCGCGCGAGGATTCCTGCGAGACGATCTCGAAATGGATGGTGTCGCCGCGGATCACGCAGCCGAGCGCGATCACCGCGTCATAGGGCTTGCCGTTCGCCGCCGCGGCATCGACCGCGATGGCCACCGCCGCCGGGATCTCCAGCGCGCCGGGAACCGTGATGACGTCGTGCGTCAGACCGGCCGCCTTCAGCTCGGCCACCGCGCCGTCGAGAAGCGCGTCCTGGAGATCGTCATAGAACCGGGCCTCGACAATCAGCGCCCGTGCGCCGGAAATGTCGGTCTGGTCCTTCAGGGGTGCGCGCCGCGCGTCTGCCATCGTTCAATCCGTTTCGAAAGGGGTCGGCGCTATGTAGTCGCCGGAAGCATGTAAGCCAAGTTCTAAAGACACTGTCATTCCGGGGCGGCTCGACGAGCCGAACTCCGGCGCGCCCCTGCGCGCCTGAGAATCTCGAGATTCCGGGTTCGATGCTAGCGCATCGCCCCGGAAAGACGGCTCTGCCGTCACTTCATTTCCGTCAGCCGCGCCGCATAGCGGGCCATCAGATCGACCTCGATATTGACCTCGGTCCCCGCCTTCCAGCTGCCGATGGTCGTGACATCAAGCGTATGCGGGATGATCAGCACCGAAAAGGTCACGTCGTCGACCGTATTCACTGTCAGCGAGACGCCGTCGAGCGTGATCGAGCCCTTGGTGGCAATGAACCGCGCCAGCTCGCGCGTGGTCGAGAGCACGAACCGCGCCATATCAGGCAGGTCCTCGCGGCTGACGATGGTGGCGATGCCGTCGGCATGGCCGGCGACGATATGGCCGCCGAGCTCGTCGCCGATCTTGAGCGCACGCTCGAGGTTGAGCTTGGTGCCCAGCTTCCAGTGCTTGGCCGTCGTCAGCGCCAGCGTCTCCGCCGCCGCATCGACGTCATACCAGGTCTTTTGAGTAGAATCCTTGCCGTCCGCGACGCCGGACGCAACCACGGTCAGGCACACGCCGTTGCTGGCGATCGAGGCGCCGTCGGCAATGGTGGTCTGATCGTAGCTGCAGGCGATGCGCAGCCGATGCAGCTGCCCCTGCGCCGTCGGCGTGAAGCTGACGATCTCGCCGATATCGGTGACAATGCCGGTGAACATGTTAGGCGCGCTCGTAGATGGTGAGAGTATCGTGACCGAATGTCTCGCTAGCATGAACCTTGTAGGCCCGCGACTGCGTGATTTTCGACAGGGGCAATGCATCGAGCGCATCGACGCCGCCCTCGCCGACCGCTTCCGCCCCGCGGAACAGCCAGATCTCGTCGACGAGATCGGCCGCGACGAACGAAGCCGCAACCCGGCTGCCGCCCTCGACCATCAGCCGCGTGATGCCCTTCTCCGCCAGCGCATGCAGCACGGCCGGAAGATCGAGCCCGGATGCACTGCCTGGAGGCATGCGCATGATTTGCGCACCGGCCGCACCAAGGCGGGTCGCGGCCGCGGCTTCAGCGAGTTCAGAACCGATCACCCAGAGTGGCGTCTCGCGCGCCGAGCGTACGAGCTGGCTCGATGCGGGGATACGCAGGCTCCGGTCGAGCACCACGCGCACCGGCGAGCGCGCCGCCATGCCCGGCAGGCGGCAGTTGAGCTGCGGATCATCCGCCAGCACGGTGCCGATGCCGACCAGGATGGCGTCGCTCTGCGCGCGCAAGAGATGCACGCGATTGCGCACCGCCTCGCCCGTGATCGCGAGCGGCTTGCCGCCGGCCGCACCGATCTTGCCGTCTGGCGAGACCGCGAGCTTCAGGATCACATGCGGGCGCTTGTCCCGGATGCGGCGGAAATGGCCGGCGAGGTCGAACGCGGCCTCTGCGGCGCAAAGACCGACATCCACCGTGATACCGGCGCCGCGCAAGCGCGCATGGCCCTGGCCCGCCACTTCCGGATTGGGATCCTCGATAGCCGCCACCACGCGCTTGATGCCGGCTGCAATCACCGCATCGGCGCAAGGCGGCGACTTGCCGAAATGCGAGCACGGCTCCAGCGTGACGTAGAGCGTGGCGCCCCGCGCCGCTTCGCCCGCGCGCCGCAGCGCTTCGGGCTCGCCATGCGGCCGTCCGCCGGGCTGGGTCCAGCCACGGCCGACGATCACTCCGTCTTTCACAATGACCGCGCCAACGGCCGGATTGGGCCAGGTGCGCCCCTGCCCGCGCTTACCCAGCGAAAGTGCAAGCTCCATGAAACGGCGGTCAGCGTCCTTGGCCTCGCGGGCCTTCTGCGCGAACTGATCCTCCAGGATGCGGAAGATCATTTGCGGATCGCGGCGAGCCGCGCTTCCTCCTCACCGGAGAGCTCGCCGAGCACGTCGGCGAAATCCTTGGCCTCGCGGAAATTGCGGTAGACCGAGGCGAAGCGCACGTAGGCGACGTCGTCGAGCGTGCGCAGGTGCTCCATCACGGTCTCACCGATCACCTCCGAGGAGATCTCGGCCTCGCCCCCGGTCTCGAGCTCCCGCACGATGGTGGAGACCATCTTCTCCACCCGCTCCGGCTCGACCTGCCGCTTGCGTAAGCTGATCTGCACCGAGCGCATCAGCTTGTCGCGGTCGAACGGCACGCGGCGGCCGTTGCGCTTGATCACAGTGAGCTCGCGCAGCTGCACGCGCTCGAAGGTGGTGAAGCGGAAATTGCAGGCGACGCACACGCGCCGCCTGCGGATCACGGACGAGTCCTCGGTCGGACGCGAGTCCTTTACCTGCGTATCGAGACTGTTGCAGTTCGGGCAGCGCATCCGTTGAACCCAGCCTTACTGATAGATCGGGAACCGGTCGGTGAGCGCCTTGACCCGTTCCTTGATCGCAGCTTCCACCAGCGGCGCCTTGCCGTCGGAGGACTGAGCGATCGCGTTGAGGACTTCGGCGATCATGCCGCCAACCTGCTGGAATTCGGCGACGCCAAAGCCGCGGGTGGTGGCCGCCGGCGTACCCAGACGAATACCGGAGGTGACAAACGGCGACTCCGGATCGAAGGGAATGCCGTTCTTGTTGCAGGTGATGGCGGCGCGAACCAGCGCCTTTTCCGAGGCGTTGCCCTTCAGGCCCTTCGGCCGGAGGTCGACCAGCATCAGATGGTTGTCGGTGCCGCCGGAGACGATGTCGAAGCCGTGGCTCTTCATCGCTTCGGCCAGCGCCTTGGCGTTCTCGACGACGTTCTTCGCATAGACCTTGAAGTCCGGACGCAGCGCCTCGCCGAAGGCGACCGCCTTCGCCGCGATCACATGCATCAGCGGGCCGCCCTGCAGTCCCGGGAAGATCGCCGAGTTGAGCTTCTTGGTCAGCGTCTCGTCATTCCACAGCATCAGGCCGCCGCGCGGACCGCGCAGCGATTTGTGCGTCGTCGTGGTGGTGACATGCGCATACGGCACGGGCGAGGCGTGCACGCCGCCGGCAACGAGGCCCGCGAAGTGCGCCATATCCACCAGCAGGTAAGCGCCGACGCTGTCGGCGATCTCGCGGAAGCGCTTGAAGTCCCAGGCGCGCGAATAGGCCGAGCCGCCGGCAACGATCAACTTCGGCTTGACCTCTTCGGCCTGCTTCTGGACCGCATCCATGTCGATGATCTGGTCCTCGCGGCGCACGGTGTAGTGCGCGGCCTTGAACCACTTGCCGCTCATGTTGACGGGCGAGCCGTGGGTGAGATGGCCGCCGGCCGCGAGGTCGAGGCCCATGAAGGTGTCGCCGGGCTGCAGCAGCGCCAGGAACACCGCCTGGTTCATCTGGCTGCCGGAGTTCGGCTGCACGTTGGCGAAATTGGCGCCGAATAGCTTCTTGGCGCGATCGATCGCGAGGTTCTCGGCGACGTCGACCCACTCACAACCGCCGTAGTACCGCGCGCCCGGATAACCCTCCGCATACTTGTTGGTCATCACCGAACCCTGCGCTTCCAGCACGGCTCGGCTGACGATGTTCTCGGAGGCGATCAGCTCGACCTCATGGCGCTGCCGGCCGAGCTCGCCCTTGATGGCGGCTGCGATTTCCGGATCGGCCTGCTCGAGCGAGGCGGTGAAAAACGAATCGGGCGCGGAGGCGGTCTTTGCGAGGGTCATCTTGCGAATATCTCCACCGCCGCAGCCTTTTGGCGGGCTACGGGCGGGTCTGGTGTGGCGATCGGAAGCACGCGCGATCTACCACATCGCCCGCCCCCGGCCAAGCATTTGCGGGTCGGGCCTGAGATTTATGCAAGATATGGTGGGGACCGGGGATTTGGGCGCAGGACGGTTCTCCGGAACCGTCCCCGCTCCAATTCTCCCGGAAGGGGCCGTTTTGGCCCCTAAAGAGCTATGGGCCCCACGGACCAAAGCACTCGGTTGACCTCTTACAAGCCGGTATATCCCGCCTTCACGGGGTCCACGCTGCCGTCGAGCTGGCGCAAATAGGTCAGGCCGCAGACCGTCAACCTGTGCGGGTCCCTCTCGCCTGCTTCCACCAGGGTATTAAGGTAATTCGTCACCTTTTCGCGCGCCTCTTCGCTGGCCGCCGCCGTACGGTTGGCGAGCAGGTCATAGGTCTGCATGATGCGGTCGATGGCAGCTTCCATTGCACCCTCTGGTTCTTCCGAATTGCGGAAATTTTGATCAGGCAACCGCGCGGGCCTCGGACTGCGTCTCGAACCGGGCGATCGCCTTGTTGGCGAGCCTGATCTTGTTGAATTCACCGTGCTGGATCAGCTTGATGATGATCTCGAGCAGGCGTTCGTTGGTGACGAGCGTGTCGGGGATTGCGCCGGAGCGGCGGAGGTAATTCGCGGCGATGGCGTATGCATCGCTCACGAGTTCGACGTTCATAGCCTGCAACCCGCGCCCGCCCGGCATGGTATCCTCCGATCCAGAGGACTAACTGCGATGCGGCGACCTGGTTCCGTGCGCGCGGGCATTTTTTCGCAACTGCAAAACGTCAAAACGCACCGGTCCGGGGGCAACTCCGGGCCGGCGCGCTTGGGGAAGTTAGGCACGTTCGGGAGGCTTGCCGGTCTTGTTGTCGAGCCGGCTTGGCCTTGATCCCTTGGAACTCAGAGGCGGTACAGGATCTGGTCGGTCCAGAACCGCTCGAGACGGTGCAGCGACTTGTTGAGCGTGGAGAACTCCTCGCCCGAGATGCCACCGACCTGCTCGACCGTCTTGACGTGCTTCTGGTAGAGCGCGTCGACGATGCGGCGGACTTCCTGGCCCTGCGGGGTCAGGCGGATGCGCACCGAGCGGCGATCAACGCGCGAGCGCTGATGGTCGAGGAAGCCGAGCTCGACGAGCTTCTTCAGATTGTAGGAGACGTTGGAGCCGAGATAGTAGCCGCGGGTGCGCAGCTCGCCGGCAGTCAGCTCCTTGTCGCCGATGTTGTAGAGCAGCAGTGCCTGTACCGAGTTGATGTCGGCGCGACCGCGACGATCGAACTCGTCCTTGATGACGTCGAGGAGCCGGCGATGCAGCCGCTCCACCAGAGTCAAAGCTTCCAGATAGAGCGACTGCACCGAACCCTGCTGGCCGGAGACGCGCTCTGCGGTATCTGCCGCAGTTGCGACGGCTTTCATCATGACACTTCCCCTGTTGTCGTTTTTATCGACACTTATTCGACGAAACTTGTGTCCCGTCTGATAGGTGCAACTTAAGGGGCTCGTTTGAAGATCGGCTTAAATAAGAGAATAAAGAGATCATGAATTTAAGACAGTGAATTGCGGATTAAGCCTGTGCCAGAAGGACTTTTCGCAACCGTCTGTTGACCTTCGCAAGGTCCTGTTCACCCTCCGTCCGCCCAATCTGTCGCATTCCAGAACAGCCCCGCCCCGTTTCGAAACGGGCCCGTAACAGCTGTGGCGGAACACGCTGGTTAGTGAAAACTTACCGCAAATTCGAGGCAACCAGCGGTCAACCAGTCGCGCACAACTGCGCTCTCGTGTCCCGGACAAGCGAAGCGCACAGCCGCGACCCAGAAAGCCACAAACGAGATCTTGGAGAGATGGGCCCCGCCGCAAGTGCGTGTCCCGGAGCTGAACAGATCGTAGGATGGGTAGAGCGAAGCGAAACCCATCGCGCTTCCGACTACGCGGAGGGATGATGGGTTTCGCAAGTGCTCTACCCATCCTACGAAATGCCTGCGCCCTACGGCGGCCGTTCGCGCGCGGCCATCCAGGCGAGCGCGAGATAAGCTGCGAGCATGAAGACCTCGACGCCGACCACGACCAGGCTGCCGCCGTAGATCCCCGGGAACATCAGCTCGATCACCGCCATCGACACCACGGTCGTCAGCCACACCACCGCGCCCCACGGCGTGGCAAGCCACAGGCCGACGGCGGCGACGAGCTCGATCACCGCGAAGTAGACGGTCGCGGCCTGCCAGGCCATCGACTGGTTCTCGAACGCCTCGTCCTCGCCGCCGACGAAGCCGGTCACCTGCGCCCAGTGATAGAGGCCCTTGAGGATCGAGAGCAGCGCCATCACGCGCAGGAACAGCACGAGCCGCCGCGTCCAGACATTGTCGTCGGACTCAGGCCGCTCCGACGAGATCGCCGCCACCGAGAGCGCGCTCTCTCTGGCATTGTCTCGGGCAGCGTCCCTGGCACTGGCGCCGTCGCGGGCCGCATCGCGGGTGGAGATCTCGGACATGGGCCCCTTCTGGCTGCTTCCGCCCGCAAAATCAATCGGCTGCCATCACCTTGCGGCAGGTCAAGCCGCGGTGACGGGAACCATGCGAGCTGGTATAAGAATAATTCCAGCCGGAGGAAGAGTAATGGCGATCAAATACGGACGTCCGATCGAATTGCGCGAGGTTTCGCGCCGGGATGGCGGAGCAGCCTCCCCTGCCCTCGATCTGACCGTCCGCCCGCGCCGCAACCGCAAGGCCGAATGGGCCCGGCGGATGGTGCGCGAGAACGTCCTCACCACCGACGATCTGATCTGGCCGCTGTTCCTGATCGACGGCAACAACAAGCGTGAGCAGGTCGCCTCGATGCCGGGCGTCGACCGGCTCAGCGTCGACCAGGCGGTGCGCGAGGCCGAGCGCGCGATGAAGCTGACCATCCCGTGCCTCGCACTGTTTCCCTACACCGACCCCTCCTTGCGGGACGAGGAAGGCTCGGAAGCAACCAATCCGAACAACCTGGTCTGCCAGGCCGTGCGCGCGATCAAGAAGGAGTTTCCGGAGATCGGCATCCTCTGCGACGTCGCGCTCGATCCCTTCACCAGCCACGGCCATGACGGCCTGATCTCCGACGGCAAGATTTTGAACGACGAGACGGTGGCCGTGCTCGTGCGTCAGGCCTTGGTGCAGGCCGAAGCCGGCTGCGACATCATCGCCCCCTCCGACATGATGGACGGCCGCGTCGCCGCGATCCGCGAGGGACTGGACCGCGCTGGCCTGCTCGACGTGCAGATCATGGCCTATGCGGCCAAATACGCCTCCGCCTTCTACGGTCCGTTCCGCGATGCGATCGGCTCGGCCAAGACGCTCACCGGCGACAAGCGCACCTACCAGATGGACAGCGCGAACACCGATGAAGCGCTGCGCGAGGTCGAGCTCGACATCGCCGAGGGCGCCGACATGGTGATGGTGAAGCCCGGCATGCCCTATCTCGACGTCGTCCGCCGCATGAAGGACACCTTTGCGATGCCGACCTTCGCCTACCAGGTCTCCGGCGAATACGCGATGATCGCAGCCGCCGCAAACAACGGCTGGCTCGACGGCGAGCGTGCGATGATGGAAAGCCTGCTCGCCTTCAAGCGCGCCGGCGCCGACGGCGTGCTGAGCTATTTTGCGCCGAAGGCGGCGGAGAAGCTGCGCAGCCAAACGTAAGGTCTCGTAGGGTGGGCAAAGCGTAGCGTGCCCACCACTCCATCCATCGTGCACGACAGCGGGCAATGGTGGGCACGGCGCTACGAGCCTTTGCCCACCCTACGGCACCGGTTTGCTGCGCGCGAGAGCCCACCCCATCCGCCCCCGAATCGCCGGAATATTTCGGCTTGCTGACGCCCGCGCGCCCTTGGCACGGGGATGGCCTGTTCCCATGTCCTGCGACGGGGGCTTCGCTGGAGAACGGACTATGTCGTACGACTCGGGTAATTCAGGCGCCTGGCGCAACGACGGCGGGGTGCAACCGCACGCGTACGATCCCGATCTGCACCGGGAACTGTTCCGCGGCGTCGCGACGCGGCGGGTGTTCGCGTTCCTGATCGACATGGTCGTGATCTCCGTTCCCGTCATTCTCGGCTACATCTTCATCGCGCTGTTCGGAGTAGTCACGCTCGGCATCGGCTGGGCGCTGTTCTGGCTGGCCTGGCCGGCCTCCGTGATCTGGGCCATCGTTTATTACGGCGCCTGCATCGGCGGACCGTCCTCGGCAACGATCGGCATGAGGGTCATGGATCTGGAGCTGCGCACCTGGTACGGGGCATCAGGCTATTTCGTGCTCGGCGCCACCCATGCCGTGCTGTTCTGGGTGACGGTCTCGTTCCTGTCGCCCTTCGTGGTGCTGGTCGGGCTGTTCAACGGCCGCCGGCGCCTGCTGCACGATTTCGTGCTGGGAACGGTCGTGATCAACAATTCCGTCCGTGCCCCCGTGCCGCGAGGCGCAAGGACCTACTGAGACCTGTGATCAAGGACCTATCAACCAGGACCGACTAAGCTGACGCATCTGACCTGCCGAGCAGACCAATTGACCGAGAGCTTCCGTAGCGCGATGCTGATACCCACTTCGGAGGCCCACGACGTCCCTTGACCCAGCACTCGCGCGACACCCCCCAGTTTTACCTCACGGCGCCCTCGCCCTGCCCGTATCTGCCGGGCCGGCATGAGCGCAAGGTGTTTACGCACCTCGTGGGTGACCGCGCCGGCGACCTCAACGACCTCCTGACCCATGGCGGGTTCCGCCGGAGCCAGTCGATCGCCTATCGGCCGGCCTGCGACCAGTGCCGCGCCTGCGTCTCGGTCCGGGTCATTGCCAACGAGTTCCGCCCCTCGCGCAACTTCCGCAAGGTGATGGCGCGCAACGCCGACATCATCGGCGAGCAGCGCAGTGCGGTGCCGACCTCCGAGCAATATTCGGTGTTCCGCGCCTATCTCGACGCCCGCCACCGCCATGGCGGCATGGCGGACATGACCGTGCTCGACTACGCCATGATGGTCGAGGACAGCCATGTCGAGACCCGCATCATCGAGTACCGCAAGCGTGGCCCCGACAGCGGCATCACCGGGCGCGGCGAGGAGCTGATCGCGGTAGCGCTCACGGACGTCCTCAGCGACGGCCTGTCGATGGTCTATTCCTTCTTCGAGCCGAGCCAGGTCAGCCGCTCGATGGGCACCTTCATGATCCTCGACCACATCGCCCGCGCGCGACGCCAAGGCCTGCCCTACGTCTATCTCGGTTACTGGATCGAGGGCTCCAAGAAGATGGACTACAAGGCCCGCTTCCTGCCGCAGCAGCGCCTCGCCCCGTCAGGCTGGCTGCGGATCGACGCACAGGGCGATACGGCGTCCGAGCCGCAGGATTAACCTACTGTCGTGCCCCGACTTGACCGGGGCATCCAATACGCCGCGGCTTCTCGGCTCAATCACAACGGCCTCTGGAATACTGGATCGCCCGGTTGAACCGGGCGATGACAGCTGCGTGGTGGCATCACCCGAACAGCGTATCCGCCAGCAGCTTCACGTTCAGAACCACGATCACGCCCGCGACGATCCAGGCGATCGCGGCAACGGACACCGGTATCGCGAACTGGCCCATCTTGCGCCGGTCCGAGACGAAGCGGACCAGCGGGATGACGGCGAAGGGAAGCTGCATCGACAGCACGACCTGGCTGAACACCAGGAGATCCGCCGTGCCGCGCTCGCCATAGATCGCGGTGACGATGATCACCGGAATGATCGCGATGCCCCGCGTCAAGAGGCGGCGCGCCCAGCTGGGCAGGCGCAGGTCGAGAAAGCCTTCCATCACGATCTGGCCGGCGAGCGTCGCGGTCACCGTCGAGTTCAGGCCCGAGGCGAGCAGCGCCACCGCGAACAGCGTCGAGGCGATGCCGAGGCCGAGCAGCGGCGACAGCAGCTCGAACGCCTGCCCGATCTCGGCGACGTCGGAATGGCCGCTCTTGTGGAAGGTCGCGGCGGCCACGACGAGGATCGCGGCGTTGATGAACAGCGCCAGCATCAGGGCGATGGTGGAGTCCGTCGTCGCCCATTTGATCGCCTCGCGGCGGCCCTCGTCGTTGCGCTCATAGGCACGCGTCTGCACGATCGAGGAGTGCAGGTAGAGATTATGCGGCATCACGGTGGCACCGATGATGCCGATCGCGATGTAGAGCATCTCCGGATTGGTGAAGATCTCGCTCTTCGGCACGAAGCCGCGCAGGACCTCCGCGACCGGCGGAGCCGCCGCCGCGATCTGGACCACGAAGCACGCCGCGATCACCGCCAGCAGCGCGATGACGAAGGCCTCGAGGAACCGGAAGCCGCGGTTCATCAGGATGAGAAGCAGGAACGCATCGAGCGCTGCGAGCAATGCACCGCCGATCAGGGGAATGCCGAACAGCAGCTTCAGCGCGATCGCCGTGCCGATCACCTCGGCGAGGTCGCAGGCGATGATCGCAGCCTCGCAGGCGAGCCAGAGCAGGAAGTTCACCGCCGGCGAATAGGTGGCCCGGCAGGCCTGCGCGAGATCGCGGTCGGTGACGATGCCGAGCCGCGCCGCCAGCGACTGCAGCAGGATCGCCATCAGGTTCGAGAGCAGGATGACGGAGAGCAGCGTGTAGCCGAACTTCGATCCGCCGGCGAGGTCGGTCGCCCAGTTGCCGGGGTCCATGTAGCCGACCGAGACGAGGTAGCCCGGACCGACGAAGGCGAGCAGCCGCCGCCACCACTGGGCCGCGACCGGAATGGCGACCGTGGCGTTCACTTCGGCGAGGCTCTTGGTGGCTGGCGCGTCAGTGCGCCAGCCGGCGGTATCGGTGGTTAAATCAGGCGATCGGGCATCCATGCGGTCAGAATACCGAAGTCGAGGCTTATTGCAACTCATTTGCAACTGCATCTAGCCGCATCAGTTCCCCGGCACGGCGGCGTTCTGCCCCGCCCTGTCGGAAACCGGGTGGGTTTGGCCGTGCCCGGAAGCGAATATTGGCGCCAATCCGACTTTGCAGGAAATGAGCCATGTCAAATTCGCCGCGCCTCCCGGACACCTTCAGCCGCCTCGCCTGGTCCAATCTCGCAGCGCAATCCGCCGAGCAGATCGCGCTGGCCGCCGCCCCGATCGTCGCCGTGCTGACGCTCGGGGTCGCCGAGGGCCAGACCGGCGTGCTGCAGACCGCGCTGACCCTGCCCTTCGTGCTGTTCGCCATTCCGGCCGGCCTGCTCGCCGACCGCATCTCCCGCCGCGCGCTGATGGCGGGCGCCGAGGCGCTGCGGGCCGCAGCCCTTGCGGCCATCGTGCTCCTCCTCGCGCTGAGCGCGCTCAATCTGCCGCTGCTGGCATTGCTCGGCTTCACGGCGGTGTGCGGCACCGTCGTCTACAGCGTTGCCGCGCCGGCCCTGGTGCCCTCGCTGGTCAACGCGGACCTGTTGCCGGCAGCGAATGCGCGGATCGAGCTTGCGCGCACCATCGCCTTTGCGAGCGGGCCCGCACTCGGCGGCGCATTGGTCGGCTGGTGGGGGGCAAGTCTCGCCTTCGGCTTTGCCGCGGCGCTCTCGGCCATCGCCGTGGTGCTGCTCTCAGGCATCTATGAGCCCGCGCGCGCGCCGATGCCACGGCGCCATCCGTTCCAGGAGATCCGCGAGGGCGCGGCCTTCGTGTTCCACCATCCGCTGCTGCGGCCGGTGTTCATCACCCAGTTCATCTTCAACACCGGCTGGTTCCTGCAGATCGCCGTGTTCGTGCCCTATGCCGTGCGCCATCTCGGCCTGACCGCCGCCGGCGTCGGCACGGTGCTGACGATGTACGGCGTCGGCATGGTGATCGGCGCGCTCCTTGCCACGCGCGTGATGCAGCGCATCGCCTTCGGCATGGTCGTCGGCCTCGGCCCGGTCACGGGCTTCGTCGCCTCGGTCGTGATGGCGCTGACGGTGCTGGTCCCCTCGCCCTGGCTAGCAGGCTTGAGCTTCTTCCTGCTCGGCGCCGGGCCGATCCTGTGGGTGATCTCGACCACGACGCTGCGCCAGTCGGTGACGCCGCCGCGCCTGCTCGGCCGCGTCTCCGCCATCAACATCATGAGCTACGGCGCCCGCCCGCTCGGCTCAGCCCTCGGCGCAATCGTCGGCGGCCTCTGGAGCGCGGAAGCGTGCCTCTATCTCGCAGCAGCCGTGTTCGGCGCGCAGGCGCTGGTGATCCTGCTGTCGCCGGCCGTCGCGCTGGATCGGCAGCCGGACATGGTGGGAGATGAGGTGGCGGTGGGGTGTTAGCCACACCGTCATTGCGAGCGAAGCAATCCAGTATCTCTCCGCGGCGACAGTCTGGATTGCGTCGTCGCAAGGGCTCCTCGCAATGACGGAGTATGCGGAAGCAGCCCGGCTAGCCCGCCAGGTACCGCTCGTAACTCCCCGTCACCGGCTCGCTGGCGTCGACATCGGGATCGAGCGTGTAGAGGTCCTGTGCGCGGCCGATGCCGCGCAGCGCGTAGCGGCCGGTGGAGACGAGATAGCGGCGGCCGGCGGCATCCAGGCCCTTGTAGAACTCCGCCGACGCGAGCAGCTCGCGATCGACTGAGCGGCTCATCGAGGCGATGCGGCTGACCTCGTTCACCGTCGGGCCCACCACGGTGAAATCGAGCCGGTCCTCGCTGCCGATATTGCCGTAGAAGACCTCGCCGACATGCAGGCCAATATAGGCGGACGTGGTGGGACGGCCGTCGGCCGCCCGGCGCGCGTTCAGCGCCGCGACGTTCTGGCGGAACAGATGCTCGGCACGGAGCGCGGCGCGGCGCGCGGCCGCCATGTCCTCGCCGGTGAACATCGCGAGCACGCCGTCGCCGATCAGCTTCAAAACGTCCCCGCCGGCGTCGTGGATCGCGTCGATCACCGCCTGCGCATAGTCGTTGAGGAAGGGAATGATCTCGTCGGGACCGATGCTCTCGCTGATCCCGGTCGAGCCGCGCAAATCCGAATACCACAGCACGGCGTTGATGCGCTCGGTGACGCCGCGC
Source organism: Bradyrhizobium sp. CB1717 (assembly GCF_029714325.1). NCBI lineage: Bacteria > Pseudomonadati > Pseudomonadota > Alphaproteobacteria > Hyphomicrobiales > Nitrobacteraceae > Bradyrhizobium > Bradyrhizobium sp. CB1717. The sequence continues at coordinate 4,492,460 of NZ_CP121666.1, read as the reverse complement.
GAGATGCGGCCACCCAGCACCTGCTCGGAAGCACCGCGGCCGAGATAGACGCGTCCCAGCGTCCGCGCAATGTCAACCTGCTGCCCCGACTTGATCGCAAGCCCCAGCACCGGCACGAGATCGCGCAGGGACTCCAGCTCGGCTTCGCTGAAGCCGCTGTCGCGGCGTGTAGTCCAGCAGGAATACAGGCAGTCCATCAGGCCGAGCGCGCCGTTCTCACCGAAGCGATGCACGAAGGCGAGATAGTGCTTGTGGCCCTTCTCGGCGAGCTCGCCGATCTGCGAGAAATCCATCGACGGTGCGTCGGCGAGATCGATCACCATTTCGTCGTGGCCATGCTCGAGCATGTGGAAGAACACCGAGCGGCGCCAGCTCTTGGCGGCGTCGCCCTCGGCGGTCGAGCCGTATTCGAACATTTCGCTCTCGTTGCTGGCGCGGTCGCTCCAGCGGAAGCCGCGCCCCTCATAGATCGGATGCAGCGTGTCGATGACGACCAGCGCGCGCGAGAGTTCCAGGCCCTCGGCGCGACAGCGCTCGCAGAAGCCGCGGAGCAGTTCGTTTTCAGGCAGGCCCGTGAGCCCCTGGCCGGTCAGCCAGTTCATCAGCGCGAGGCGCGAGGTCAATTGCATACGCCATTATGGCGTGCATTCGTGACGAGCGGAAGGCCGCGCGAACGTCGCGCGCCAAGGCACCCGCCTGCAGCAGGTCGAATATGCCGCAGGTGCTGTTGACGCGCTGTCATGGCCGGCTGCAAATGGAACCAATGACACCGCCGACCAGAAATACAGGAATATGAGCCAGCGCCAGCTTCCGATCATCCTGGCGCTCGGCACCACGCAGACACTGGCCTGGGCGTCCAGCTATTACCTGCCGGCGCTGCTCGCCGATCCCATGGCGCACGACCTCGGCATCTCCTCCAACTGGATCTTTGGCGCGTTCTCGGCCTCGCTGGTGATCTCGGCGATGCTCGGCCCGCGCATCGGGCGGCAGATCGATCTCGTCGGCGGACGGCAGGTGCTGTCGATCTCCAACCTGACGATTGCCGCCGGCCTCGTACTGCTCGGCTTCTCCCACTCCGTGGCAGTGATGGCGTTCGCCTGGCTCGTGCTCGGCATCGGCATGGCGATGGGGCTCTATGATGCCGCCTTCGCCGCGCTCGGCCGCATCTACGGCACCGAGGCGCGCGGCTCGATCACCGGCATCACGCTGATGGCGGGCTTTGCCTCCACCGTCGGCTGGCCGCTCACCGCCTGGGGCCTGTCGCATATCGGCTGGCGCGAGACCTGCTTTGCATGGGCGGCCGCCAACATCCTGATCGGCCTGCCGCTCAACTTCTTCATGCTTCCGGCGATCAAGGGGGCAAAGCAGGCGGCCGCGACCGCCGAGAAGCCGCACGTGCCGATCGATCGAACCATGATCCTGCTCGCCTTCGTCTTCGCCGCCGCATGGACCGTCACCGGTGCCATGGCCGTGCATTTCCCGCGCATCCTCGAGACGATGGGCGCCACCCACATCGAGGCGATCGCGGCCGGCGCGCTGATCGGCCCGGCCCAAGTCGCCGCGCGCATTCTCGAAGCAAGCTTTCTGAGCCGCTTCCATCCGCTGTGGTCGACGCGGCTGGCCTGCATCACCCAGCCGGTCGGCGCCGCCGTCGTTGCCATCTTCGGCGCTCCCGCCGCGAGCGCATTTGCACTGCTCTATGGTTCGGGCAACGGCATCCTGACCATTGCGCGGGGCACGTTGCCGCTATCGATCTTCGGCCCCAAGGATTTCGGCTACCGCCTCGGCATCATCGGCGCGCCGGCGCGGATGGCGCAGGCTGTGGCGCCGCTGGTGTTCGGCCTGCTCATCGACGTGATGGGCGCCAAGGTGCTGATCGTCTCCTCCGCGCTCAGCCTCTCGGCGCTGGCGGCGCTGTTCCTGATCCGCGCCGGGCGGCGGCCGGATTGACCACACCGCCGCTTTCGCGCACAAGCGGGCCATGACCGACGACAACACACCGCCGCGCACATTCAAGGGCCTCTTGCGCTGGGCGACCACGCCGCCGCAGGCCTGGGGCGTCTATCTCCTCGCCCTCCTGCTGGTGTGGCTGGTCTCGTTCTATGCCGGCTCGCTGAAGCCGAAGAAGACGCCGGAGGCGAGCCCGCCCGCGGCGACGGTGCCGCGCTAAAGCATATCGCGCGTCAGGCCGCCCGGACGTCCTCGACAAAGCTGCCCACTTCGCTCGTCAGCTGCTCGGCCTGTCGCGACAGGCCGTCTGCCGCGCTCAGCACCTCACTTGCCGCAACGCCCGTTTCCGTGGCCGCCTTGCTCACGCCGCTGATATTCGCCGTCACGTCCTTCACCGATTGCGACGTCTGTTGAACGTTGCGGGCGATTTCCGCCGTTGCCACGCCCTGCGCCTGGACTGCCGTCGCGATCACGCTCGAGATCGAGCTGACCTCTTCGATCGTCCCGCTGATGCCGCGGATCGCGTCGACAGCCTCCTTTGTGGCCGCCTGGATTTGCGCGATCTGCGCGCCGATCTCCGCAGTTGCCGATGCCGTCTGATTCGCCAGCATCTTCACCTCTGAGGCGACCACGGCAAAGCCTCTCCCGGCCTCCCCCGCCCGCGCCGCCTCGATCGTCGCATTCAAGGCCAACAAGTTGGTTTGAGCCGCGATGGCCTGGATCAAGGTCACGACCTCGCCGATCTTCTCGGCGCCCTCGGCCAATGTCTGCACGATCTTGTCGGTGCGCTGCGCGTCGGCCACCGCGCGCCCGGTGATCGTCGAGGATTGCGCGACCTGGCGGCTGATCTCGCCGATCGAGGCCGTCAGCTCCTCGGCTGCAGAGGCAACCGTGCTCGCGCCCACGCTCGCTTCCTCGGCTGCAGCCGCGACCGTCGTCGCCTGCCCCTTGGTCTGCGTCGCGGTCGAGGACATCGATCGCGCGGTCGTCTCGAGCTCGGTCGCCCCCGACGCCAGCAGTGCCACCATGGCCCCCGCCTTGGCCTCGAAATCGCTGACCAGGCCTTCGAGACGTGCCGCACGCTTCTCCTTGACGATCCGCTCGGCCGCCTGCTCGCCAGCCAGTCGATTGGTGGTGATCATGGCCTCCTTGAAGACCTGCACGGCGAGCGCCATGCCGCCGATCTCGTCCTTGCGGGCGGCGAACGGCACCTCGGCTTCCTCGTTGCGGGCGAGCCGGGTCATCACTTCCGACAGTTTGGAGATTGGCGTGAGCAGGTGACGCACGAGCAGGACGGACGCAGCCGCCGACAATCCCAGGACGACCAGAATGGCCGCGCCGGCGAACAGGATGCCGCCAAGCCCGTCGGCTTCGTCCCGTTCCGCCACGGCCTGCGCATCGCGCAAGGCGGCATCGCGGATTCCCAGCAGCGAGGCGTTGGCGCCCGTCGCCGACTTGCGCCATTCGTCCACCGACACCGCGTAAGGCGTGCCGTCGAACGCGGCTTTCATCAGCGCCTCGCGCAGCGGCTTGTCCGAACCGAAGTAGCGATCCCTGGCCGCACCGACGCTGGCCCGCGTGTTCTTGGGTGCTTGAACGTCGTCGCCGCGGTCGAGAATTTCAGCCCAAAGCCGCGTCATCTGGCCGATCGCGGCGTTGAGTTCGTCCCGTTCCGCCAACGTGGCCGGGCGGCCCGCCGTCACCAGCCCCGAAATCAACAGCGAGACCTGGCCGGCAGTCTGGCGGATCACCCACCCCTTCTGTGCGACGTCGAGCAGGTTTCCCGCCGTGGTGCTGAGGCGCATCGTCGCCTTGATGCCGGACTCCAGCAGCTCATTCAGGCTCGCCATGGCCTCGGCGTAGTCGCGCATGGCCTTGGCGGCGGCGCCGCCGGGACGCTCCGTCAGCGGCTTCTGCCAGTGCGATGCGGCTTCCGCGCGCGCGGCGGCGATCTTCGCCGCGGCGGCCTTGACCCGCTGCGTCAGGTCGGCATCGCCGCGGGCGAGCGTCTCCAGTTTCGCCAAGGCCTCGTCGCTGGCGCGGCGATTGTCGGCGAACTCCTTGAGCACCGCATCGTCCGCCGCGGATTTGCCGAGCAGCGCCCGATTGACGGGGCCGCGCTCGATGGTGAGGTTGCCGACTGCGTCGAAGCCGGCGGCCAGACGAGTCTCCAGGGCGTGCGCCGCGATGGCGTTCTGGTAGGCGCTCCAGCGCTCGCTCAGTTGAAGACCGGAGGTCAGAACGACGACGCCCGACATCAGCGCTGCAATGGCAATTCCCGACCGCTTGATAGACACGCCCCGCTCCTCATTCCCATTAAAGCCCCGGACGTAAAAGGCCGGCCCCCGCCAGCCTTCACGCCCCACCCGCGTCCCTACTTCAGTTCGAATTCGACGAATTCGACGGTCGAGGTCCCTGCGTTTCGCATCGTCCGGACCGGGCCCGCATTCTGCCACGCGAAGTCGCCGTATTTCAGATTGAGCTTGTGCTCCGGCTTGCCCTGCACGCCCTCGACCAGCATGCCACCCTGCACCACGATGCGCACGCCGGGCGCCGCCTGCTGCATCGCCGGCGCAACCTCGCCCGGCTTCAGGATCAACCGCCAGGCCTGGACGCGGTGGTTGTCCATCACCGAAACGTAGGGCTCGGGGCGAGGCAGCGGCGAGAAGCGGCCCGGCTGAGAGTCGAACAGCTCAAACCCCATGATCCGGAAATCGCTGGCGCCGACATTGGCAACCTGATGCACCACCGGCTGCTTCGTGTAGTTGGTGAACAGCACTTCGCCGACCTTGCGCGGCGTGATGACGGGCTTGCCGCCGAGCGGCGTCCCCTCGGCATCCGAGACCGCCATGTAGACCTGCGCAAAGTCCCTGGTGTGCCGGTGATAGGCGGCGATCTGCCCCGGCGGGATCGTGACATTCATGAACTGCAGATATTCGTTGCTGAACGTCTGATCGTGAAAGCTCGCAAACTCGATCGGAACGATCTCGGGATCGCCCGCGGCTTGCGCTTGTCTCGGCAGCACCGCAGCTCCAAGCACTGCGCAACAACCGCACAAGAACTGACGCCGTCCGATCGCATTACGCATAGCCTTGCCGTCCTGTTGAATTATGCACGCTGACATGCATATCGGCCGACTCTTTAAGGTCCGCTTAAGTGCGCGCGAGTTCGCCGCTTCGGAAAAAGCATGATCGTCTTTCCAAACGGCATACCTGCTCGATCTTCGATGACGCCTTGCCGAAACCATAGGCACGACAATGATCGCGCTCTGCATCTGCCTGCATTCGCCGGCACAACGAACGCGGTGTTTGAAGCGGATCGTTCGTGACGCTGCTGCGACATTTAAACCTTCGCACAGCGCGGAGCTGATCAACTTGTCTTCGTCTCGCTGGTCGCAATCCAGATGCCGGCGAAGACCGCAACGAGCCCGATCAAAAGGTTTGCCGTGATCGGTTCGCCGATCAGCAGCGCGGCCAGCAAGGTGGCGGCGATCGGATTGACCGTCATGGTATTCGCGACGCGGGTCGGCGTCGCCCGCGCCAGCGCCATGACCCAGAGGATGAAGGCGAGCGCGCCGCCACCGGCGCCGAGATAGACACCGGCGATCCACTGCGCCGAGGTGAAATGATCGAGCGCCGCAAAGCTGCCCTTCGCGAAGCCTGCCAGCACCAGCACCACAGCGCCCGCGCCCATGCCGACCGTGAGAAAGCCGAGCGCGCTCGAACGCTGCATCAGCGGGCGCGACAGCACGTTGTAGAACGCCATGCAGAATACGGCCGCGGTCATGATCAACTCACCCCGCCACGCGCCGGCCGGACTTTGCGCCAGGCCCGCCGCGAGCGCTGCCGTCACACCGAGCACGGCAATGCCGACGCCGGTGATCTTGCGCGCGGTCAGCCGCTCCACGCCGAGGATCGCGCCGACCACCATGGTGTGGAGCGGCAGCGTCGCCAGCGCGAGGCTGGCACGCGCGGCCGTCGTGTAGGACACCGCGATGTTGTAGAGGATGAAGAACAGGCCGAAGAAGCAGATGCCGAGCAGCGCCACCGTCGGCCAGTCGGAGCGCTGCGGCCAGCGCACACGAAGCAGCAGCGCGCATGGCAGCAGGCAGAGGAAACCGATCCCCCAGCGCAGGATCGCCAGCAGGACCGGATCGGCGCCGCCGACGAGATAGCGGGTGATCGCCGCCGCCGTGCCGCCGATGCTGCTCGACGCCAGCGCAATCGCAACCCCGAGCCACTCGCCCACGCTTCGTCTCCTGTCGCGGAGCTTTCCCGGGGCCCTAACACGCTGCTGCTGCCATCGTCATGGCAACAGCGGCGCGAGATCAGTCGTAAAACTCCGGCGCCATCTTCTGGCTGTCGCGCTGCGCCTTGTCGTGGTTGATCCAGAGCTGCGCCTTCTCCTTGGTGAGGATATCGGCGATCTTCTGCATCGAAGCCGCGCTCTGGTCCTTGTCGACGTTCATGCCGGGGACGCGGCGGTTGTCCCAATTGTCTTTGAAGTGCACGGCGTCGCCGGACAGGACCACCGCGCCGGTCTTGGGCAGCTTGACCAGCAGCGACTGGTGCCCCGGCGTGTGGCCGGGCGTCGACAGAATGGTCACGCTGCCGTCGCCGAACACATCCTTGTCGCCTGCGAGTTGCTCGACCGGATGCGAGGGCTTGAAGCGCGGCTCGTTGTTGGCGCCGGGCCAGTCATATTCGGCCTTCTGCACATAGAGCGTAGCCTGCGGGAACAGCTCGACATTGCCGGTGTGATCCGGGTGCGTATGCGAGACCGCCATCGCCTTGACGTCATCGGGCTTGAGGCCGAGTTGTTCGAGCTGGGCGGCGAGCGTCTTCGGCCGGCGCCATGTCACGGCCTTGGGATCGGCGGGCACCAGGCCGTTCGGCATGGCCGCAACGGCATCGGCGATGCCGGTGTCCCACAGGAACCAGCCCTTGGCGTGCTTGATGAGATAGCAGCTGTCGACGAAGTCCATCGTCTTGCCCTCGTTCAGGCCGGGCGTCCAGCGCGAGATGTCGCCGGCGGTACCCTCGCCGCAATTGAGGACATAGAGCCTTTCGACGCCGGTCTTCTCCGACTGCGCCATCGCTGCGTGACTGAACAATGCGAGAGCGGCGGCGAAAGCAAGCTTGATCCTGGAAGTCATCCCTGGTCCCTCCTTGGCAATCGGTTGGGAAGCTGCGACCGAGGATCAACCCCGGCCGCGCTGCAGAATTCCGCTGCCGCCGATCACGTCAATGCGGGCAGGTCTCGACCTCGACCGTGACGTGGCTGAGGCCCTTCAGCCCGGCGAGCCGCTTCTTGTAGACGGCCGGCTGCTTCGGCTTGTCCGAGACCACCGAGACCAGCACGGCGCAATGGCCGGGGCCGACCTGCCACAGATGCAGATCGGTGACGCGGTCCTCGCCGACCTCCATACGCGCCAGGATTACCCGCTCCAGCTTCTCGTCGGCGCGCACGTCGAGCAGCACCGCGCCTGACGACTTGATCAGGCCGAACGCCCAGCTCGCGATCACGACGCTGCCGATCAGGCCCACGGCCGGGTCAGCCCAGACCCAGCCCGAATTCATCGCGACCACGAGGGCGCCGATCGCCAGCACCGAGGTCGCCGCGTCCGCCATGACGTGAACGTAAGCCGCACGGAGATTGTTGTCGTGATGATGGTGGTGGTGGTGGTGATCGTGGTCGTGGTCATGCTCATCGTGGTCATGATGCGCATGGCTGTGGCCATGATCATAACCGTGATGGTGATGGTCATGGCTGTCGCGCAGCAGCCACGCGCTGGCGAGATTGACGCACAGCCCCAGCGCAGCGACCGCGATCGCCTCGCCATAGACAATCGGCACCGGCGTGATCAGCCGCAGCACGCTCTCATAGGCGATCTCGACCGAAATCAGTCCGAGGATGATGGCACTGGAGAAGGCGGCGAGATCGCCGAACTTGCCGGTGCCGAAGGTGAAATGCGCGTTCCCCAGGTGCCGGCGCGCGAAGCGGTAGGCGAAGGCAGCGATGCCGAGCGCGGCCGCATGCGTGCCCATGTGCCAGCCATCGGCCAGCAGCGCCATCGAGCCGAACAGCGAGCCGGCGACGATCTCGCCGACCATCATGACCAGCGTCAGCACGACCACGAGCCAGGTGCGCCGCTCGTTCTCGTCATGCTTCTCGCCCAGGAAGGCGTGGTCATGCGTCCACTGTTCAATGGAGTGGGAATGCATCGAATTCTCCAGAAGATTCAGGTCTGTTGGCGCGTACTATAGACCGGCGAAGCCCAATTTTCTAAGGCCCAATCGTCCTGCAGATTGACAGTTCCGTTTAGTTTCGCTGTAATCAGCCCATGGGGATTTGAGCGATCTCCCCACGAGGCGACATGCCCAAGTATCGCGTCCCGTTCAGTTTTTGCGAGGACGCATCAACATGTCTACTTTCACGACCATATCATCCGATAAATTGGCGCGCCTGATCGGCACGGCCAATGCCCCTGTCCTGATCGACGTCCGCACCGAGGAGGATTTTGCCGCCGACCGGCGGCTGATTCCCGGCTCCATCAGACGCAGCCACGAGACCGTTGCGGAATGGGGCGACGAATTTGCCGGCCGCCGGGCCGTCGTCTCGTGCTTCCGCGGCGAGAAGCTCGCGCAGGGCACGGCGGCCTGGCTCCGCCAGCTCGGCGTGGAGGCCGAGACGCTGGAGGGCGGCTTCGAGGGCTGGAAGACGGCCAAGCTGCCGCTGCTCGATACCCGCAAGCTGCCGCCGCGCGATGCGAAGGGGCGCACCGTCTGGGTCACGCGGGCGCGGCCGAAGGTCGATCGCATCGCCTGCCCCTGGCTGATCCGCCGCTTCGTCGATCCCAACGCGGTGTTCCTGTATGTGGCGCCGTCCGAGGTCGTCGCGGTCGGCGAGCGCTTTGGCGCAGCCCCCTTCGATATCGAGAACGTGTTCTGGAGCCACCGCGGCGAGCTCTGCACCTTCGACGTCATGGTCGAGGAGTTCGGCATTGCGACCCCGGCCCTGCTCCACCTCGCGACGCTGGTGCGCGGCGCCGACACCGCGCGGCCAGACCTGGCGCCGGAGGCGCCCGGCCTGCTCGCGGCCTCGCTCGGCCTGTCGCGCATGTACGATGACGATCTCGAGCAGCTCGAGGCCGGCATAACGCTCTACGACGCGTTCTACCGCTGGTGCCGCGACGCCACGGCCGAGACCCACAACTGGCCGACCAACAAGGTGAAGGCGTAATGGATACCCGCGCCAATCAAACGGGAGCTGATGCCGGTCACGGCATCAGCTTCAACGAGGCTTTCCGTGTCTGGCTGCGGGTCGCCTGCCTGAGCTTTGGCGGGCCCGCGGGCCAGATCGCGGTGATGCACCGCATCCTCGTCGAGGAGAAGAAGTGGATCTCCGAAGGCCGTTTCCTGCATGCGCTGAACTATTGCATGCTGCTGCCGGGACCGGAGGCGCAGCAGCTTGCGACCTATGTCGGCTGGCTGATGCACCGCACCGCCGGCGGGCTGATGGCGGGCGGGTTGTTCATCCTGCCCGGCATCATCGCCATCATGGCCTTGAGCTACATCTACGCCGCCTATGGCAATGTCAGCTTCGTCGAGGCGCTGTTCTTCGGCCTGAAGGCCGCCGTGCTCGCGATCGTGGTCGAAGCCGTGGTGCGCGTCGGCAAGCGCGCGCTGAAGAACCGGATCATGATCGCGCTCGCTGCGATCGCCTTCGTCGCGATCTTCTTCTTCGCCGTCCCCTTCCCGATCATCATCATCGCCGCCGGCGTGATCGGCTATATCGGCGCGAGGCAAGGCCGTCCGGAATTTGCCCCGGCCGCTCACGGCCATGGTGACAGCAGCGCCGTGATCGACAGCATGCTCGGCGACGCCGTGCCCGATCACGTCAAACCCGACACCGGGCGCGCGATCCGCGTGGGCGCGCTGTGGCTCGCACTCTGGCTGGTGCCGGTGATTGCCCTGCTCGCCGCGTTCGGCCAGGCCAACGTGTTCAGCCAAATCGCGCTGTTCTTCTCGAAGATGGCACTCGTCACCTTCGGCGGCGCCTATGCGGTGCTGGCCTATGTCGCCCAGCAGGCGGTCGAGCATTATCACTGGCTGAAGCCGCACGAGATGCTCGACGGCCTCGGCATGGCCGAGACCACGCCGGGCCCGCTGATCATGGTGCTGCAGTTCGTGGGCTTCATGGCGGCCTATCGCGACCCAAGCGGCCTGTCGCCGATGGTCGCGGCGACCTTCGGCGGCCTGCTCGCAACCTGGGTCACCTTCACGCCCTGCTTCCTCTGGATCTTCGTCGGCGCCCCCTACATCGAGCGCCTGCGCGGCAACACGGGCCTCGCCGGCGCGCTCAGTGCGATCACCGCCGCGGTCGTCGGCGTGATCCTCAACCTCTCGATCTGGTTCGCCCTGCACACGCTGTTCCGCGAAACCGCGCCGGTGCACGCCTTCCCCTTCGCCTTCGACCGGCCGGTCTTGACCAGCGTCGACATCCCCGCGCTGCTGCTGGCGATCGCGGCCGCGACCGCGATCTTCCGCTTCAAGCTGGGGATGCTCACGGTGCTGGCGGGCAGTTGCGCGGCGGGCGTGGTGCTGCGGGTGGCTGGGGTGATCTGAGGCGCTGCTAGCCCCACCCTCACTGTCGTCGCCCGGCTTGACCCGGCGACCCAGTAACCCGCAGCAGTTGTAGTTGAATCGAGAGGTCGCGGCGGACTGGATGCCCCGCCCCGTGCGCAATTGCGCACTAGGCGGGGCATGACACCGGTGTTGGACGGGCAGACCGCCGCCCCAACTCACCTAACCCATCCGCGAGAACCGGAAATTACAATGGCTCGCGCCGCCAGCGAGCGTTTGTGTCCGCTCCAGACGAATGCCCCGCGTTGCATAGGCGTCGAAATCAAGCCCGCAAATGTTCGGCAGGATCTCCTTGTCGCCATGGCGCGCCGCGAATTTGCAGAAGCCGCAAGCCCTGTAGTCGATACCGAATTCAAAATCGTCCCCCGGCCCCGGCTCGACGAAATCGTAGACGAAGTCCTCCGGAAACGCGTCCTGATGGGCGCCTGTCACGCTTTGCGCGGCCTGCTCGCGCAACAGGGCCTGGTTCTCAGGCGACATGAACTGACGCCCCGCGGCGAGACGTTCTTCTTCCGATACGGTGAGCAATTGCGCCTTGTAGGTTTCCCGCTCGATCTCGCCGATCACCGGCACCGGCACGGCATGTCGTTGGAGCACCCGGCTGATCGCCATGAAACCGATCAGGCGCATGAAGAAGTCGCTCATGCGGCTCGCTGCCCCGCCGACGTAAGGCATCTGGGTGAGCACGATCTCGAACTCGCCCATCACCTCATGCCTGATGCCTTCGATATCGGCGCGGTGCGCGCGCTCCCGCAGCATCGCCTCGGCAAGATCGAGGCGATGGCGCATGGCGGCCTCCAGGGCACCGCGATGCGCCTCGTAGAACGGATGTATGGTCTCAGCCATTGCGACACCTGACAGGATCGGCTTGGGTTCATTCCGCGGCAATCGCCTCGATCTCCAGCAGCCATTTGCTGTCGACGGTCTCGACGACCACGACCGTCAATGCCGGCTGGTGCTCGCTGAGCACCTTGCACCGAATGATGCGGTTGGGCACGAGTTGACTTCGGTCGGTCAGGAACGTCGTGACCTTGACCAGGTGCTCGACGCCGAGACCGGCAGCGGCAAGCACCTCCACGACGTTGCGCCAGACTTGCTCGCATTGCGCCTCGAACCCTCCAGGCACGGCACCGTCGGATGCCTCGGGCACCTGACCGCTGATGAACAGCAGGCGGCGATGCTGACTGAGCTCAACGCCCATGCTGTAGCCGCCGGCGGGTGGATGGACCGCTGCGGGATTGTGGTTGAGGATGTGCGCCATGTCAGCTTGCCTCCTGCTCGACGAGTTCCAGCGCCAGACCATGGGTGGCGACGGGTGGGATTAGCAGCACGCCGCCAGTCGTCGCGAAGCCGACGCCATTGCTCTCCAATGCCCGCCGCGTCGCATCGAGATCGGCGACCGCGAGGCGCGCAGCGCAAAAGCGCGGCGACGGGCTGCTTGCGAGCCCCGGCAACCGGCGCGCCAGCTCGGACGGGCCAAGGAGCGTGACCCGGTTATCGCTGTCGCCGACCGTCAGGCCGCCAGGCGCAAGCTCGGCTGGACCTTCCATGAGGCGTTCGAGAAAATCGCGATGCGCCGCCGGCTCCTCGGCCGACATCACGATCTCGATCACACGTGCGGCGCCGTTGGCGTGCCGCTGATACTCCGGCTTCCAAAACAGTTCCGGCGGGTGACGCTGCTGGCAGGTGAAGAACGCGATTCCGGGCATGGCGGGATCGGTGGCGAAGGCCAGGGAAAACGCAACGCGTGCCGTGCCTCCATCAGGCAGCACCGCATCGCGGCCAAAATCGAACGGCGCGTAGGCACCGATCCCATTGGCCCTGAAGCGGGCCGCATCGGCATGAGCGTCGGTGCTGTGCAGGACCAGCATCGACATGCCTTCGGCCTCCTTCAGAAAATCCCGGTTGTGGGCCGCGAAACTGAAATGGCCCGGTGTTGCTGCGGGCACCGCCGCCTCGTCAGTGACGGCCAGCAGCTCCACGAAATTGTCGGCGAACTGCGCAAGGCGATTGCTGGTTCCAAACGGATGCATGCCGGTCGGCGTGAGGCTGAAGCCCAGCCTCCGCCAATCCAGCGCAGCCCGTTCGAGATCGTGAACGCAAACGACAAAATGATCCAGTCGGCGGGGCATGGGGGGTCTCCGGATTGCGCGCCGACCGTATCCGGCGACATCGCCGCGGCGCAAAGCATTATTCCTGCCGTTCAGCGCAAGAAAATCTATTGCAAGGCCGCAGGCGATCGGTGTCAAACTCGCTCGCGATGACCTACGCCCTTCCACCACTCAACGCGCTCCGCGCTTTCGAGGCCGCCGCGCGGCATCTCAGCTTCAAGCTCGCCGCGCATGAGCTGCACGTGACGGCTGCCGCCGTCGGGCAGCAGGTGAAGGCGCGCCTCGGCGTGCCGCTGTTCGAGCGGCTGCACAAGCAGCTGATCCTGACCGCGGCCGGTCAGGCCTATCTGCCCGGGGTCTCCGAAGGCTTTCGCCAAATTGCGGATGCGACTGCGCGATTGAAACCGTCGGGTGCGGTGCTGCTCCAGCTGGGCGTCCATGGTAGCTTCGACCTGCGTCGCCTAGCATTGGCCGAGTTTCGTAGCGCGCACGCGGACATCGGTTTGAGGGTGCTGCAGCCCGCCGGCCTGCACGAACTGGTCGAAGGCAAGGCCGATCTGCTGATCGCTCGCGGGCTTGGTCACCATCCCGGCTATCGCTGCGACAGGATCAATGAGGGATCCGGTCTGGGCGATTGGCTGATTGCGCCCGAAGGCACCGCGGATTGCCCCGAGATCGTCAGCTTCCGCGAATGGCTGCGCGCCTTCTCGGCCGAGACCTCGCGCGCAAGCCGCAGCCGCCCTCGCCTGGTCGGCACCGTCGGAAGTTGAGAGCGATCGCCTCACTGCTTGCTCCGTCATTGCGAGCGCAGCGAAGCAATCCAGACCGTCCCCGCGGAAAGATTCTGGATTGCTTCGCTCCGCTCGCAATGACGCGGAGGCAGCCGCGCTCCTCAGGATGAGGCGAAGAGCGGGTTCGCGCAGCAGAAACTACCGCATCATCATCCGCGCGATCGCCTCGCCGATCACTACCGTGGTGAAATGGGTGTTGGCGCGGCAATCGGACGGCATGATCGAGGCGTCGGCGACGCGCAGGCCGCTGATCCCTTTCACCGTGCCATCGGGATTGACCACGCCATCGGCATCATTGACGCCGCTCATGCGACAGCTGCCGGCGGCGTGCTGGATATCGCCGGTCTCGCGCCGCAGCAGCGCATCGAGCTCGTGATTGGGCAGGCTGGCTGCCTGCGGCAGCGTCAAGTCGGTGTCGGTCAGCCTGATCCAGTCGGCGATGCCTGATAGCGCCGGCTGCGAGGTGATCACGGCAAGGCGCTTCACCGCATCCATCATCCGCAGCATGTCGCGGGGATCGGCCAGCATGTTCTCCTCGACGACCGGATCGATCGCAGGATCGGTCGAGGCCAGCTTGAGCGTACCGCGCGAATAGGCGTTGAACAGCCCGGCGCCGATCGCGCCCGGCATGCCGATGCCGCGATGGTTGAACGCGATCAGGATCATGTCGCGCTTGCCGCCATTGGCGAGGCTAGAAGAATAGGTCACGCAACAATTGGTATGGCGGGTATCTGGATCGGTCGGCCGCAGGTCCTCGCGGAGCTGGATCGTGGCGCGAAACAGCGGATGGTCGAAGAAGTGCTTTCCGACCGGCAGGTCGCGCTCGACCGCGATCCCCATCGCCCTCAGCTCGTCGGCCGGGCCGATGCCCGAGCGCAGCAGGATCGCCGGACTGTGGATGGCGCCGGCACAGAGCACGATCTGGCGCGCGCTGATCTCGTGAGTGCCCTGCCCCTCGAAATGGACGCGGAGGCCGGTCGCCCTTCCGTCACTGATCAGCACGCGATCGACCAGCGCATGCCCGCGGATCTCCAGATTGGCCCGGCCGCGCGCGGGCTCCAGGTAGCCCTCGTTGGTGGTGATGCGGCGCAAGTTGCGGCTGTTGATGGGATAGCAGGCAACGCCCTCGCCATCGGGGCCGTTGAGGTCGGCGCACCAGGGGTAGCCGCTGGCCAGCGCCGCGTCGCGCAAGCCGCGATCGATCGGGCCCCACTCTTCGGGCGGCGCACGGTAGACCGGCAGCGGTCCGCCGCGGCCGTGACCTGCGGTGTCGCCGAACTCCAGATCGTCCTCGATCACGGAGAACAGCGGCATCACCTCTTTGGCCGACCAGCCGGTGCAGCCATTGGCCGCCCATTCGTCGAACGCATCGGCGACACCACGGATGGCGATCTGACCATTCATCATCGATGAGCCGCCGAGCCCCTTGCCGCGCCAGTAGAAGCGCGGCTCCTGCCCCGCCACACGGCGCGTCAGCAGATCAGGCCACTGCCATTTCTCCTGATACTCGCGCTTGTGGATGATCGGAATCGGATTGGGCGTCCTCACTTCCCACGGCGCCTCATCAGCGCGCCAGTCGAGACCGGCCTCTAACAGCAGCACGCGGCGTGCGGGATCTTCGGAGAGCCTTGCGGCCACAGCGGCGCCGGCGGAACCGCCGCCGACAACAATGACATCGTACATCGCGTTACTTCTCAACGTTCCAGAACACGGGAATGGCGGACGGTATCAGACCGCGCAGAGTGGCGCGATAGGCCGCCGGCTGCGCGAACTGCCCCCACGGAATTGCGGGCGCCTGATCGTACATCACGCTCTGGATCTCGCCCGCGATCTTCTTGCGGTCCGCCTCGGCCGGCGCCTTGGCGAAGGCTTCCATCAGAGGGGTGATGCGCGCATCGCATTGCCAGCCGGTGAAGTCGGCGCAGTTGAAGGCAACCATGACGTTGGTCAGCGGCGAGCCGAGATCAAAACCGCCGGCGTGAACGCCATAGACGCTCCAGCCCTCCTTCTTGGCACGACGCGCCAGCACGCTCGCCCAGTCCATCACCTGCAGATCGACGTTGAAGCCGGCCGCCTTCAGCCGCTCGGCCAGTACCTGCGCCGAGACGCGCGGCGCTTCGAGATCGTTGGCCTCCATGACAATGACGGGCTCGCCGGCATATTTGGTCGCCTTCAGTGCAGCCTTCGCCGCCTCGATCGACGGTTTTGCGGCTGCTTCCGTGCCGGCCTTGCTCTCATAGGTGGTGCCGCAGGTGAAGTAGGTCGCGCAAGGCGCGGCGTATTTGGCATCGAGGCCAAGCGCATCCAGCACTTCGCGTTGGTCGACCAGCTTCCACAGCACGCGGCGGATCTCGGGATCGTCGAACGGCTTTGACGCGGCGTTGAGGCGATAGGCGCCGGCGAACATGTTGCCGCCGGTGAAGTTCACCAGCTTGACGCGCGCGTTCTTCTCCAGCTGCGGCAACAGATCGAACGGCGCGTATTGCATGAAATCGACTTCACCGGCCTGGAGCGCGGACGCCGCCGTCGCGCCATCGGGAATGACGCGGATCTCAAGCGTATCGACATTGACGCGCTTGCCGCCGGCGAGGAAGTCGGCGGTTTCGGAACGCGGCACATAGTCGGCGAACTTCTTCAGGATCGTGCGGTCGCCGGTGCGGTGATCGGCCTTGCTGTAGACGAACGGACCGGAGCCGATGATCTCGGTGATGCGCTGGTCGCCCGGCGTTTTCGCGATGCGCTCGGGCATCATGAAGGCGACCGGGCTGACGGGGTTGCCGAGCGCATCGATGACGAGCCCCGACGGCTCCTTCAGCGTCAGCACGAAGGTCTTCGCATCGGTCGGCTCGAGCGAAGCCGTGATCGCAAAAATGCGGCGGCCGAGCGCGCTGCGCGTGCCCCAGCGGCGCAGCGACGCCACGCAATCGGCCGCCGTGACCGGCTGGCCGTCATGCCATTTCAGGCCGTCGCGCAGCGTGAACGTATAGGTCAGGCCGTCGGGCGAGACCTTCCAGTCCTGCACCATCTGCGGCTTGATGTCGCCCTTGGAGTCTTTCGCGAACAGCGTGTCGAACACCATGTAGCCGAAGGTGCGCGAAATATAGGCCGTGGAGAAATGCGGATCGAGCGTGACGATTTCCGCCTCGAGCACCGCGACGAGATTGCCCGCCGCATGCGCCGGCGCCGCCACCAGCGCGAGGCCGAACAGCGCTGGAATGAAAGCCTTCAATTTGAACATTGGGGTGTTTTTGCCTTTTGACCAGCCGTTTGGAGTGGCCAGGAAAAAGCAATGTTCGTGCCCGCACGTATGCGCTCGTGGCTAGCTGCCACGCGTTTGCGCGGTACTCAATGTCAGTTGGAGAGCGGTGCTATCGCCTTCTCGTCATTGCGAGCGCACCGAAGCAATCCAGAATCTCTCCGCGGAGACAGTCTGGATTGCTTCGCTGCGCTCGCAATGACGATGGGGAGACAGCGCGCGCTACACTTTCGGTGTCATCGCCCGGCTTGACCGGGCGATCCAGTACTCCGAGCCGGTCGCGGTTCAATCGATAGGCCGCGGCGTACTGGATGCCCCGCCTTCGCGGGGCATGACACCGCGGCCTACGCTGCTACCCGATCACCTTGCCGAACTTGTTCGACTTCGGGAAACCCTTCGGCGGCAGGCGGCCGGCGTCGGCGCGGGTGCCTTGCCACTCCGCGAGCTCCTTCATGGTCGCGGAGAACTCGCGGCCCGCGGAGTCCTTCCAGGTCAGGCCGGCCTTGGCGTCGAACACGGCGACGTCGGAGAGGCCGCCATCCTTGTACTTCTGCAGGCGCACGCCGCGGCCGCGGGCCATTTCCGGCACCTGGTCGAGCGGGAAGACCAGCATCTTGCGGTTCTCGCCGATGACCGCGACGGTGTCGCCGATCACCTCGGTGACCGTGCGCGCCTCGTTCGGCATGTCGACGTTGAGGACCTGCTTGCCCTTCTTGGTGGTGCCGACGCAGTCGTCCTCGTTGACGACAAAACCCTGGCCCTCATGGCTCGCGACCAAGAATTTGCGACCGCCCTTGTTGACGAACAGCGCGACGGGCGCGGCCTCCTGCTCGAGGTCGATGAACAGGCGGATCGGCTCGCCGTGGCCGCGGCCGCCCGGCAGCTTCGCAACGTCGAGCGAGTAGAACTTGCCGTTGGTGGCAAACAGCAGGAGCTTGGAGGTCGTCTCCGCGAAGAACGCAAAGCCGAGCTTGTCGTCCTGCTTGAAGGCGAGGCCCGAGAGATCCTCGACATGCCCCTTCATGGTGCGGATCCAGCCCTTGTCGGACACGACGACCGTCACCGGCTCGCGCTCGACGAAGGCTTCCTCGATCGCGGCGAGGTCGTGCTCGGGAGCGTCGGCGAAGGTGGTGCGGCGCTTGCCGAGCGGCGTCTTCGGTCCGAACATGTCGCGGACCTTGCCGACCTGCTCGCCGACCTTCTTCCACTGCTCGGATTCGGAGGCGAGCAAGGACTGGATGCCCTTCAGCTCCTTCCGCAGATCCTTGTCCTCGGTGCGGATCTCCATTTCCTCGAGCTTGCGCAGATTGCGCAGCCGCATGTTGAGGATGGAGTCGGCCTGCAAGTCGGTGAGCTTGAACGCCTTGATCAAGGCCGGCTTCGGCTCGTCCTCGGTGCGGATGATCCGTATCACCTCATCGATGTTGAGATAGGCGATCAGCAGACCGCCGAGGATTTCGAGCCGGTGCTCGATCTCGCCCTTGCGATAATTGCTGCGGCGGATCAGGACGTCGCGCAGATGGTCCAACCATTCGCGCAGGCACTCCGCGAGCCCCACGACCTTGGGGATGCGGCCCTTGATCAGCACGTTCAGGTTCAGCGGAATCTTGTTCTCGAGCTCGGTGAGCCGGAACAGCGATTCCATCATCAGGGCGGGATCGACGTTCTTCGATTTCGGCTCGATGACGATGCGGACGTCTTCGGCCGATTCGTCCCTGACGTCGCCGACCAGCGGCAGCTTCTTCTGGTCCTGCAGCTCGGCGATCTTCTCGATCAGGCGCGACTTCTGCACCAGGAAGGGAATCTCGGTGACGACGATGACCCAGGTGCCACGCGCGCCCTCCTCCTGCTCCCAGCGGGCGCGGACGCGGAACGAGCCGCGGCCGGTGGTGTAGGCTTCGGCGATGGCCTGCTTGGAATCGACGCAGATGCCGCCGGTCGGGAAATCCGGGCCCTTGACCCACTTCATCAGCGCCTTCGACTTCGCGTCGGGCTTCTCGATCAGATGCAGCGCGGCATCGCACAGCTCGGCGGCGTTGTGCGGCGGGATCGAGGTCGCCATGCCGACCGCGATGCCCTGCGCGCCGTTGGCGAGCAGGTTCGGAAAGCCGCCGGGCAGCACGACGGGCTCTTTCGACTGGCCGTCGTAATTGGCGCGGAATTCGACGCCGTCTTCGTCGATGCCCTCGAGCAGAAGCCGCGCCACGTCGGTCATGCGCGCTTCGGTGTAGCGGTAGGCGGCGGGATTATCGCCGTCGATATTGCCGAAATTGCCCTGGCCGTCGACCAGCGGATAGCGCGAGGAGAAATCCTGCGCGAGGCGGACCATGGCGTCGTAGATCGCCTGGTCGCCGTGCGGATGGAACGAGCCCATCACGTCGCCGACGATCTTTGCGGACTTCTTGAATGCCGTGCCGGGGTCGAGGCGCAGCAGGCGCATGCCGTAGAGAATGCGCCGGTGCACCGGCTTCAGGCCGTCGCGCGCGTCCGGCAGCGCGCGGTGCATGATGGTCGAAAGCGCATAGGCGAGATAGCGCTCTTCCAGCGCTTCCCGCAGCGGCACCTCATGGATTTCGGCCGGCTCTTCCGGCGGAACTATTCGTTTGCCCATTAGGCCTTTACTTTCAAAGACTTCCGGCTAGGCCTCGGGCAACTCCCCCAAAAACCTGGCCAATTCTCCCCCGCTGGGGCGCGATTCGGGCGGATATATAGCAGGCTGGGCAGCGACATGCGCCCCCTGCCCTGCGTCAGGGCCGCCCGTGGAGTTATCCACAGAGCGCCCGCGGCCACTCCGGGCGGTATGGGGTGCTGGTCGCGTCGAGCATCTACGCGACGGTCGAAAGATAAAATAGTCCGATGCCCGGAGCGGGCTCGTGACTCCGGCATCTGCCATGAAGAAGTCGCTGACCTGCTGGAGCCACTTCACGACAGTCCCGTCCGAATAGAGGCGGCGCCATTCGCGCGAGGAATAAAGCTTCTGCGCCTTGAAGGCCTCGGCGAGGTCGTCCCGACGCCGACTGCTGATAGTGGGACCGCTGCAAGGCTTCAGCGGCCGCCGCCGGATTGCGGACCATGTGATCGTTGGCATCCGTCCAGGCCCGGATGATCCGGCTGAGCACCTCCCTGTTCTCGGCATGGTAATCGCTCCTCGCGGCCCAACCGCCGAGCACGGCCGATTGCGGATAGAAGGCGGACGCATCGACCAGCTTGATCGCCTCGGGCAGCGCCTGGCGCACGGCGATATTGAACGGCACCCAGAGCGCCACGGCGGGAACGTCGCCGGCGATGAACGCCTGGATCGCCGCGGGCATGCTGCGATTGACGATCTGGACCTCGGACGGATTGATGTTGTTGGCGCGCAGTGCCCTGTCGAGAAAGATGTGCGCGGTCGTCTTCGTCGTCGTCGCGATCCGTCTCCCCCTGAGGTCGGCGAAGGTCGTGACGCCGAGCGTCGGCCGGACCCAGAGTTGCGCGGTCGCTACCTCGATGTCGTTGATGAGAAAGCCCCGGCCCTGGCCGAGCGCGAGATAGTTCGAGATGACGCCACCAGCCGAAACGACATCGACCCGCCGCTTCCCCATCGCCTCGAAGACTTCGGGTCCGGTGCTGAATTCATGCAGCTCGAAATCAATTCCCTCGCGGTCGAACGAGCCGCGATCGAGGCCTGTCCAGATGTGCCCGTCCACGGCAACCACGTGGAGATAGCCGAGCCGCACTCGGCTGCGGGCTTGCGCAAGAGCCGGTGCGCCCAGCGTCGACATAGCGGTCAGGGCCGCACCACGATGCAGCAACCGTCGGCGGCTGATGTCGCTGGCGCTCACGCCGCCTCCCCCGGGTTCTGGGCCGCCGCGCGGAGGCGCCGGGCGTGAAACTGCGCGATGCCGTCCGCGGGATAATCGAGCAGGAAGCCGGTGAGCCGGGCGAGAGTCGTCTCGACCGCACCGTCCTTGGCAATCAGCGTGAAAACCTCGTCCCAGCGCCGGCACATCGCGATCTCGGCCTCGTTCGCCTGCGCAAGCTCGCTGCGCAGCTCGCTGACCTCGATCGCTTCGGCAAATCCCTTCGGCCTGATGCTGTCGACGCTCCGGAACAGGAACACCTGCTCCGCGCGGGCGCGAACGGCCGCGCTGGCCAGCACGCGCGTGCCGTAATTCTTGTTCAGCCCTTCCAGCCGCGAGGCCAGGTTGATGGTCGCCGGACATGCGTGCGCAGATGCATGCGTGTCGAGTTGAACCAGACGAAGAACGGCTTGCCCGCCGTCTGCTGCCGCTTCATGTAGTCGATCGCCGCAGCCGAAGTCTCGTCGTCGATGGTTTCCATGCGCTTCTTGGTCAGCGCACCGGTATCCTGGATCGTCTGCTTGCCGATCTTGCCGAAGCGCGGATCGACCGTCGGGTCGTCGACATCGGTGGCCTTGCAGCGCAAGACGCCGCGCGGACCGAACTTCGCCCGGTAGGAAGGGTCCTTCGGATAGTCCGGCAGCTCCGGTTCTTCTTCTGCGTTCAGATGGTAGAGATTGCCGAAGAACTCATCGAAGCCGTTCACCGTCGGCAGGTTCTCGTTGCGGTCGCCGACATGGTTCTTGCCGAACTGCCCGGTGGCGTAGCCGAGGCTCTTGAGCAGGCCGCCGACGGTCGGATCGAGCTGGCTGATGCCCATCGGCGCACCGGGATAGCCCACCTTGGTGAGGCCCGTGCGGATACCGTGCTGGCCGGTGAGGAAGGCCGCGCGTCCGGCGGTGCAGGACTGTTCGCCGTAGTAATGCTGCATCTTCAAGCCCTCGCGGGCGATGCGGTCGATGTTCGGGGTCTCGTAGCCCATCAGGCCGTTGGAGTAGGCGCTGATGTTGGCGATGCCGATATCATCGCAGGATGTTGGGCTTCCCTCCGGCCGCCGCAGGACCTGCTGCCGGTGCGGGAGACGGCGCGGCCTTCTGCGCTTGCGCCAATGCTTCCGATGTCAATGTCGCCGCAGCGACGATGGAGGACGTTCCCAACAGGAGATTTCGGCGATTGATCGGCTGGTCTGTTCCGGGCTGGTTGTTCTTGTTCTCCAACTCGCTGCTCATGCGATACTCCCTACGTTGCAGCAGATCCTTCTTGTTGATCACCGTTGGCGGGAGGCACGCGCACCACACACCTGAATCCTACATGGCTCGTCGAGGTATCGACCGGCTCGGCGTGACGCGCGGCGGGACGATAGCGGCGGCAGTAATTTGGCGCGCAGAGGTGTGAGCCGCCCTTCAAGACTTTGCGCGGGATGCGGACGTCGGGTTGACATGGATCAAAGCTCGCCTCCGCGCGCCCGCCGCGAGGATTGCGCGGTATGCAGCACGGCTTTGCAGCCTCCGCATGGTGCTTCGCCGACCACCAGTCCGCGGTCCACTCCCAGACATTGCCGATCATGTCGTGGAGGCCGTAGCCGTTGGGCGGAAAGGCCATCACCGGCGAGGTACGCTCGAACCCATCCTCGCCGAGATTCTGGACGGGAAAATTCCCCTGCCAGATATTGGCCATGTGCTTGCCGCCCGGCATCAGCGCATCGCCCCAGGCGAACTCCTCGCCGTCGAGACCGCCGCGCGCGGCGAACTCCCATTCGGCTTCCGTCGGCAGATCCTTGCCGGCCCAGCGCGCATAGGCCGCCGCATCGCTATAGGAGACGTGCACGACCGGGTGGTCGTCGAGCCCCTTGATATTGCTGCCGGGGCCGTAGGGATGGCGCCAATTGGCGCCGCGCATGAAGGACCACCACTGGCTCCAGTCGGCGAGATCCGTGATGCGCGGCAGCGGCGAGAACACCAGCGAGCCGGCGTAGAGCATCTCCCTGAGCGCACCGGGATAGTCCTTGGGATCGGGGACGACCTGCGCCTCCGTCACATGGCCGGTGGCGTTGACGAACTCCTTGAACTGCCGGTTGGTCACCGGCGTGCGGTCGATCCAGAAGCCGTCGACACAGACACGGTGGCTCGGCGCTTCCTCGGGATAGTGGTAATCGGATCCCATACGGAAGGTGCCGCCGGGAATGAAGACCATCTCGCCGGTCTTCACGTCATCCGGCAACCACTCGCAGTGATCCAGGTCGGCCCGCAGCATGGTGGAAACTCCGATACGCGCTGTCCACCGGTGCTATGATGCGGACTTCGGCAGGCGCCGATGACGGCAAATTGCCCGGCGCATTGGACGCATCGTCTGATCCCCCTCTTCCTGGCGCTGAGGGTAGGAGATGCAGATCGCGAATTGCGTCAACATCCCTCCCGTTCTTGCGCGCATCCGTTCCGAGTATGCAGCAGGAGGCTGCCCCTTTTCGCGCCGCGATCCGCAGAGCGCTTTCGATTCATATCGCTTAGGTTGCAAACGGTATCTGAATATCCGGCGACTGTGATGTGCAGAATGTGCCAGCACGCCGCAATGATGGCCGGGATCGAGCGACACCGCGTCGCAGATCCACTCAATTGGCAGTACCATTGCCCGATTCATCGCGTCGAATTCGATGATCATTCGGCTCAAAACGCGAACTCAATTCACAGCACCTCTTCGCGTTGTAGTGGTATTTCGCTTGTCGTCTGCCGCACAAATGTCGCGCTTCAAGACAAGTGTACGACCATGGTGCAGTCTCTTCTGGTTGATTCGCGGAAGCTCGACGGTTTCGAGGGTCTACACCAGGCCGTGCACGGCTCTCACGTCGACGTCATGCAGCTCGGACGCGGGCGGCTATGCGGGACACTGTCCCATGTCGGCATCGGCGATTTCTCGCTCAGCATCGGCGCCTTCAACATCGGAATGCGCACGCAGCGCGTTTCCAGCGACGACAAGCTCATCATAGGGATGCTGCTGGCGGCCGAGCGGCGCGTTGCCCATTGGTCCTTCGACATGCAGCGCAACGACGTGCTGGTGATTCCGCCGCTGCTCGAGCATGACGGCGTCTTTCACGGCGCATCCGCCTACGCCGCCATGCGCTTCGATCTCGATCAGGTGGCGTCGCTGTTCGGCGGAGAGGCGCGTCTGAGCGATCCCGACACGTGGCGCAAGCGCGGTCACTTCCGGGCGGATCTCGCGACCGGCGCAGTAGCCTCGCGTCGCCTGATCCGGATCATGTCCCATCTGGCCTCGCACAAGGACGGCCTGACGCCGTCGACAGCCGATTTCTGGAAACGATCGATCGTCGAATGCATGGCTGCCAACGTGATGTCGTCGCTGCCGCCCGACGACCCCGGCAGACTTCCGTCAGCAAGGCGGCTAATCCGCAAAGTCGAGGAGTATCTCGACCAGGCCGGCACGCGCCCGGTGCATGTTTCGGAAATATGCGCCGCGTTCATGGTGTCACGACGTACTCTGCATCGTGCGTTTCAAGAGGTGTTCGGGCTCGGCCCAGTCACCTTCCTGCGCCATAAACGCCTGTGCACCATTCACTCCATCTTGCGGGAGAGCAGGCCGGGTTCGACCACCGTGGCGGCGGTCGCGATGCAGCAAGGCTTTTACGAGCTCGGGCGCTTCTCGCAGTATTATTCGATGATGTTCGGCGAGCGTCCCTCGCAAACCCTGGGAGTCACATCATTCCCTCTCTCGGACGATGGGCACGCCGAAGCAGGCTCCATCCTCTCGGAGAGATGAAACGACGAGCGGATCTCGCGCGGCGTTGTCCCGTGCAGCCCGGTTCAGGATCAATCGGTTCCTTGCGGGCGGGCTACTGCCCGGCCCATCCGGCGGTCACGGTCTGGGTCTTTGCCTGTGCCGGGGTGTTGGTCAGGCAGCGGCGGGCCGTCTCGATCTCGGCCTCCGTCGCGCCGTGGGCGCGCGCCCATGTCTCTGCGGCCGCCGCGGAATATTTCGCCACATAGTACCGCACGACCGTGCAGGAGGCGCGGCGAAACAGGCCGGGTTGCGGCTCGCCAGCCATCGCGTCCGGCGCAAAGGCAAACAGCGCCGCCGACAGCGCAAATCCCCTGATCAACATTTAGGCTGTCCCCATTGTGGAACCCAGGCGCCAACGCGATCACGCCGATTTCGTTCCCGGGAACTCCATGCGCAGGCAGGGCAGAGCCGCGGTTCCCTCATGGCCCCGAAATCGCCGCCCTCGCCTGCTGCCGCATCAGCGCGTTGATGAAGCCGGCTCGCGCATCGGAATGGCCCTGCCCGCGCGGTTCCAGCACGTGGCGCAGCAGGAACAGGCCGGTCAGCCGGAAGCCATCCTGGAGATCCTGCTCGGTGAGTTCGCTCGCGGTTTCGCCGTGCCGCAGGAACGGCGGCAGCCGCAGCAGCCGGTCGCGCCACGGCTCACCCGCGCCGCGCGACACCGCCCCACCTGATTTGGGCGAGACGTAGATCAGGTCCGTGGTCTCGCCGGTCACCGCACAATTCTCCAGTGCGAGCCCGAAACCGAGCTCGGCAAGCATCGCCAGCTCGAAGTGAATGAGATGCACCGCCGCGCTGCCGATGTCGTCGAAATCATCGAGCGAATGCTCGAGCAGCGCAAAGATCTCCTCGTGCGGATCGCGCTCCGGCAGGAGCCGCGCGATCGAGGCGAGATGGGTGACGCCGTAGACCCCATGGGACGATCCGAGCAGCGTCGCCGCGCGCAGCTTCAGCCCTTCGATGGCGTAGGTGCCGAGATGCTCGTCGAGCCGCGCCCGCCACACCGCGCTGACGCTGTTGCCAGGCTGCAGCAGCGGCCGCAGCCGCGAGCTCGCGCCACCGCGCACGAGGCCGAGATGCCGGCCATGCGCGCGCGTCAGGAGCTCGACGATGGCGCTGCTCTCGCCATGCCGCCGCACGCCCAGCACGATGCCCTCGTCGGTCCATTCCATGGGAGGAAGTCTAGCGCAATTCGAGCTATCGTAGGGTGGGCAAAGCGAAGCGTGGCCACCAATTTTCACCGACAGAACATTGGCGATCGCGGTGGGCGCCGCGCGCAAGGGCGCGCCTTTGCCCACCCTACGGCACCGCGCAAGGCGTCACGCGTTGAACCAGCCCTGGGCGTCGCCGGTGAAGGAGAAATACAGACCCATCGTCGTCAGCACGCAGGACACGATCTCGATGGCGCTGTCGAGCTCCATGCCCTTCTCGCCGATGATCTGGCCGAGCGAGATCACCGACAGCACGAGCGCTGCCGCCAGCACCCAGCGCGGCCAGTTCTTGCGCCAACGCGCAGCCAGCCAGACGAAATAGACGAGAAGCAGGATCATGCCGCCGGCCAGCAAGGTCGCCGTCATGATCATCTGCTCGCTCATCTCGGCATTCGGCGTGCGGTCCTGCACGGCAACCGAGACGGCATCCAGCATCAACGATGCATAGAGCAGCGCTTCGAAGCGCTGGACGTTGGCGGGTACGCTCATCGAATGCCGATCTTTTCTTGGTTATTCTTTGGGGAAATCGAGGCCCATTTCGCGGTAGCGGTCGGGATCGTCACCCCAGTTCTCGCGCACCTTGACGAACAGGAACAGATGCACCGGAACGTCCAGGATCTGCATCAGCTCTTTCCGCGAGTCCGCGCCGATCGACTTGATGGTGGCGCCGCCCTTGCCGAGCACGATCTTGCGCTGGCTTTCGCGCTCGACGAAGATCGTCTGCTCGATCCGCACCGAATGATCCTTGCGCTCCTCCCATTTGTCGGTCTCGACCGTGGACTGGTAGGGCAATTCCTGGTGCAGCTTCTGATAGATCTTCTCGCGGGTGATCTCGGCCGCCAGCTGCCGCATCGGCGCGTCCGACATCTGGTCCGCGGGATAGAGGAACGGGCCCGGCGGCACCATCTCGGCGAGCGTCGTGCGGATGTCGTCGACGCCGTCGCCCGAGATCGCCGCGATCATGAAGGTCTTGGCGAACTTCATGCGCTCGTTGGCGGCCTGCGCCAGCGCCAGCAGCTTCTCGCGCTGGACCAAATCGACCTTGTTGATGACGAGGATCTTGTCGTGGTTGACGCTGGCCGCCTTGGCGAGGATCGCCTCGGCCTCCTCGTCGATCCCGGTCTTGGCATCCAGCAGCACGCAGACGAGATCGGCGTCGTGCGCCCCGCTCCAGGCGGTCGAGACCATGGCGCGGTCGAGCCGGCGCTTGGGCAGGAAGATGCCGGGCGTGTCGACCAGAATGATCTGCGCGTTGTTCTCGATGACGATGCCGCGGATCAGCGCGCGCGTGGTCTGCACCTTGCGCGAGACGATCGTGACCTTGGCCCCGACCAGCGCATTGACCAGCGTGGACTTGCCGACATTGGGCGCGCCGATCAGCGCGACGAAACCGCAGCGCGTCGCGGCAGGCGCCTCGCCGCTTGCTTCAGCCGTCATTGCCGCCGCCAACGCCTTCACGTTCGATCATCACTGAAGCTGCCACCTTCTCTGCCGCGCGCTTGCTGCCGCCGATGCCTTCGGCCGGCGCGAGGCCCGGCAGGTCGACGGCGACGCGGAATTGCGGATCGTGATGCGGGCCGGTGCGCTCGACCTCGCGGTAAACCGGCGTCGGCAGACCCTTGCCCTGCGCCCATTCCTGCAGCACCGTCTTGGGATCGCGCAACGGCCGCCGCGGCTTGTGCATCCGCTCGGTCCAGTTGCGCCTGACGAACTCGGCCGCCGCGGCATGGCCGCCGTCCAGGAAGATGGCGCCGATCACGGCCTCGCAGATGTCACCGAGGATGGATTTGCGTAAGCGCGCATCGGCGCTGGAGCCGACCGAGCCGAGCTTGATGTCGTCGAGCAGGCCGAGCGACTTGGCGACGTCCGCGCAGCTTTCCTTGCGCACGAGCTCGGCGAGGCGCTTGGACAGCTCGCCCTCATCGGCGTTCGGGAAGGCATGATAGAGCATGTCGGAGACGACCAGACCGAGCACGTGGTCGCCGAGGAATTCGAGCCGCTGATAGCTGTCGCCGCGCTTGCGTCCGGACTTCAGCGCCGAGACATGCGTGATCGCCTGCATCAGGAGGTTCGGGTCAGTGAAGCCGTGGCCGATGCGCGCCTCGAGCGCGGCATTTGCGTCCGCCGCCTTGGCCTTGCTGCTCCGCGCCCGCTTCTTCTTTGCGGGCGTCTTGGTTTCAGGAGTCTTGGTCGCAAGCGTCTTGGCGGCAGCTTCGCCGTCAGGGACGGCTTGCGCGTCGATCGGTTGGGTCGTGATGTCCTTGGCTTCGTCTTTCATCGGACGATTTTGAAGAAGCGATTCCAGCGCACCGCCCACGGCCAGCGCCAGAACATCCAGGCATGTTCGCCTTCGGCGATCGAGAAGAAGATCATCTGGGCGCGACCGATCAAATTCTCCTGCGGTACGTAGCCGACCTGGCCGAGGAAGCGGCTGTCGGTCGAGTTGTCGCGGTTGTCGCCCATCATGAAGAAATGGCCGGCCGGCACGGTGTAGACGTTGGTGTTGTCCATGTAGCCGTTGTCGGCGCAATCGAGCGTCTCGTAGGACACGCCGTTCGGCAGCGTCTCCTTCCAGCGCTTCACCCGGGAGATGCCCCCGCCCTCGGAGCCGCACGGGTCCTCGCCGACATATTCGCTCATCCGCTGCCGCTCGACCGGGGTGTCGTTGATGTAGAGCAGCCCGTCCCGCATCTGGATGCGGTCGCCGGGAAGGCCGATCACACGCTTGATGTAATCGGTCGAGTCGTCCTTGGGCAGGCGGAACACGACGATGTCGCCGCGGTTCGGGTCCGAGCCCCAGATGCGGCCCGAGAACAGCGGCGGCGAGAACGGGATCGAATAGTGGCTATAGCCGTAGGAATATTTCGAGACGAAGAGATAGTCGCCGACCAGCAGCGTCGCCTTCATCGAGCCCGAGGGAATGTTGAACGGCTGGAACAGGAAGGTGCGGATCACGAGCGCGATCAGGAGAGCATGGATCACGACCCGGATCGTTTCGCCGACGCCGCTCTCAGTTTTCGTTCCCGAAGTCACGCTCATTGCTCTCTCAATTCCGGCCGGCGATCACAGAGCGCCCTCCTCCCGCGAACGGCCCATCGCTTCGCGGCGCAAGGAGATTGTCCTGATTCTGATAATGAGGGCCAATTCCGGCGTAAAGCCGAATTCGCCCAGCCTGATTTGCGTCGGCGGACTTTTAGACGGTTGTCGGGAGCCACGCAATCAAGGATCGCATCGAAACTGCATAAGATATTGATATTTAACAGGAATTATAAAATGACCGCTCAACGGTCAGGGCTTGGCCAGCGGAACGGCGGAAATGATGACGAAGGCTTGGGCGAGCGGCCAATCGTCGGTGATCGACACATCGATCCGCGCCTCGAATCCCTCCGGGGTCAGGGCCTGGAGCCGGGCCAGGGCCCCGCCCGTGAGCTGCATGGTCGGCCGTCCCCCCGGCAGGTTGACCACCCCCATGTCGCGCCACCAGACGCCGCGCCTGATGCCGGTGCCGAGCGCCTTGGAGCAGGCCTCCTTGGCGGCGAAGCGCTTGGCATAGGTCGCCACCACCATCTTCTCGTTCTTGGCCCGCCGCTCCGCCTTGGCCCGCTCGGCCGCAGTGAAGATACGGTCCAGAAAACGCTCGCCATGGCGCTCGATCACCTTGGCGACGCGGGTGATGTCGATCAGGTCGGAGCCGATGCCGATGATCATGCCCGGCTCCGGCCGCGGTCCATCGCCGCCCGCATGCTGCGCACCGTCTCGGCAAGGCCCACGAACAGCGCTTCGCCGATCATGTAGTAGCCGATGTTCAGCTCCATGATCTCCGGCAACGCTGCGATCGTCTCCGCCGTCGCATAGTCGAGCCCGTGGCCGGCATGAACTTCCAGCCCGGCGGCCTTCGCCAGCTTCGCCCCCGCCAGGATCCGCTGCCATTCGGCCGCGGCCTTGTCGGCGTGGCCGTCGACGACGGCGTCGCACCAGGCGCCGGTATGGATCTCGATCACGGGCGCGCGCAGCCGCGCCGCCATTTCGATCTGCGCGGGGTCGGCGGCGATGAACAGCGAGACGCGGATACCGGCATCGCTCAGCCGCGCGATATAGGGTGCGAGCGCATTGTGCTGCCCGACCACGTCGAGCCCGCCTTCGGTCGTCACCTCCTGGCGCCGCTCCGGCACGAGGCACACCGCGTGCGGCTTGGTGGCCAGCGAGATCCGCATCATGTCGTCGGTCGCCGCCATCTCGAAATTCAGCGGCTTGGAGATTTCCGCCTTCAGCCGCGCCATGTCCTCGTCGCGAATGTGCCGGCGATCCTCGCGCAAGTGAGCCGTGATGCCGTCGGCGCCGGCCTCGATGGCCAGCAGCGCAGCGCGCACCGGATCGGGATGACGGCCGCCGCGCGCGTTACGCACGGTTGCAACGTGATCGATATTGACGCCGAGGCGGAGCGGAGTTGCGGGCATTTCAGGACTCACGAAATCAGAGGGACGGACGCATGCAAGATGCGTCTATCCATTAACACGTTCGACGCGGGCGACGACCGCCTTGGCGCGCAACTGGGCGAGGATGGCGCTCAGGTGCTTGAGATCGTAGACTTCGAGGTCGATCGTCGTCTCGGTGAAATCGGGCGAGCGGCGCTGCATGCTGATGTTGTCGATGTTGCCGTCGTGCTCGGCGATCACGGTCGCGATCTGCGCCAGCGCGCCGGGCTCGTTGACGTTCTCGACCCTGATGCGGGCCGGGAAGCGCTGCGGCGCGGTGTCCTCGATGTCCCAGCGCACGTCCAGCCAGCGCTCCGGCTCCTCTTCGAAATCCTTCAGGGCCGGCGCCTGGATCGGATAGATCGTGATGCCCTCGCCCGGGGTGACGATGCCGACGATGCGGTCGCCCGGCACCGCGCCGCCATTCGGCGCGAACTTCACCGGCAGGTCGGAATTGATGCCGCGGATCGGGATCGCGACCGGGCTGCGCGGCGGCTCGGACGACTTCTCCTTGAGCTTGGCGGCCAGGCCCTTCTTGACGCCGTAGCGGGCGACGCGCTCCTCCTTGTAGTCGGGATACATCGCGCGCGCGACGTGGGACGCCTTGATCTCGCCGCGCCCCACGGCCGCCATGACGTCCTCGATCGAGGTGCGCGCAAGCCGCGGCAGCGCGCCCTTGAGCTTGTCGTCGGCGTATTCGATCTTGGCACGCTCGAACAGGCGCTCGACGATGCGCCGGCCGAGGCCGACATATTGGTCGCGGACCGCGGTGCGCGTGGCGCGGCGGATCGCGGCGCGCGCCTTGCCGGTGACCGCGAGCGTCTCCCAGGCGGATGGCGGCGCGGACTGCGCCTCGGAGGTCAGCACCTCGACCTCGTCGCCATTCTGCAGCTCCGAGGACAGCGGCGAGAACTTGCCGTTGATCTTGCAGCCGACCGCGCTGTTGCCGAC
Source organism: Bradyrhizobium sp. CB1717 (assembly GCF_029714325.1). Lineage (NCBI taxonomy): Bacteria > Pseudomonadati > Pseudomonadota > Alphaproteobacteria > Hyphomicrobiales > Nitrobacteraceae > Bradyrhizobium > Bradyrhizobium sp. CB1717. The sequence continues at coordinate 4,461,439 of NZ_CP121666.1, read as the reverse complement.
GTCGGTATGCACGGCATAGGCGAAGTCGATCACGTTGGCATGGCGCGGCAGCGCGATCAGCTTGCCCTTTGGGGTGAAGCAGAACACCTGGTCGTGGAACAGCTCGAGCTTGGTGTGCTCGAGGAATTCCTCGGGATTGGCGCTCTCCGACAGGATGCCGACAGTGTGGCGCAGCCAGGCAAACGCGTTGGATTCGCGCTTGAGGAATTCGGTCGGCGAGCCCGTGCCTTCCTTGTAGAACACGTGCGCGGCGATGCCGCGCTCGGCGATCTGATCCATCTCCTCGGTGCGGATCTGGAGCTCGGCGCGCTGGTTGCCCGGGCCGATCACGGTGGTGTGGATCGAGCGGTAGTCGTTCTGCTTCGGCGTCGAGATGTAGTCCTTGAAGCGGCCCGGCACGACCGGCCAGGTGGTGTGAACGATGCCGAGCGCGCGATAGCACGCCTCGACGTCATTCACGACGACGCGAAAGCCGAAGATATCCGACAATTGCTCGAAACCGACCGACTTGCGCTCCATCTTGGTCCAGATCGAGAATGGCTTCTTGCGGCGGCCGTAGACCCGCGCCCCCAGGCCCCGGTGGCGCAGATTGTTGGAGAGCTGGTCCTCGATCTCGCCGATCAGGTTGCGGTTGCGCTCGGCGAGCGCATCGAGCCGCTGCATCACCACCGAATAAGCCTCGGGGTCGAGGGTGCGGAAAGACAGATCCTCCAGCTCCTCGCGCATTTCCTGCATACCCATGCGTCCCGCGAGCGGCGCATAGATGTCGAGCGTCTCCTCCGCGATGCGCCGGCGCGATTCCGTCGGCACGAATTCCAGCGTGCGCATGTTGTGCAGGCGATCGGCGAGCTTGACCAACAGCACTCGGACATCGTCGGCAATCGCCAGCAACAATTTACGCAGGTTCTCGGCCTGCTTGGCCTCGCGCGAGACCAGCTCCAGCCGCTTCAGCTTGGTCAGCCCCTCGACCAGCGCGCCGATCTCGGGCCCGAAGATCTGGTCGATCTCGGCCCGCGTCGCTTCGGTGTCCTCGATCGTGTCGTGCAGCAGCGCGGCCACGATGGTGGCATCGTCGAGCTTGAGGTCGGTGAGAATCGCCGCCACTTCGAGCGGGTGCGAGAAATACGGATCGCCCGAGGCCCGCGTCTGCGAGCCGTGCGCCTTCATGGCGTAGACATAGGCGCGGTTCAGCAGGTCTTCGTTGGTGTTGGGATTGTAGGACCGGACGCGCTCGACGAGGTCATATTGACGCATCATGCGCGCGCGCGGCTTTGCCGGACGCACCACCGGCGCAGTCGGGGCCATGGCAACCGATTCGGTTGCGGCCTGCATCTGCGTTAATCTCCGGCGCCGATATACCATGCCGTCCTGCCTTTAAACGGGCCGTGAGGCTGCCCGTTGTATACATCTTAGCTCCGTCCGCGCGTGCGTCAGTTCAATTCGATGACAGGTTCGCAGCGCCAACCGACAACACTATGGTAACCACGAAAACGCCAACAAAAGCAAAGGCCCGAACAACGGTTCGGGCCTTTGATATGATCACAAGAAGTCGACGATTGCGACGGGACGATTACTCGTCCTCCTCGGGCTGCTCTTCCGGCGGCGCGAGCCCTTCGAGGCCCTTCAGGAGCTCCTCTTCGGTCATGCGCTCAACCGCAACTTCGGTATCGTCCGCATCGACGCTGGCGCCGGCGGAACCGATCAGCGGCACCGTATCCGGCTCGGGCTCGTCGACCTCGACGAACTTCTGGAGCGAGTGCACCAGCTCCTCGCGGAGGTCCTCCGGCGAGATGGTCGTGTCGGCAATTTCGCGCAAAGACACAACAGGGTTCTTGTCGTTATCGCGGTCAACCGTTAGTTGTGAACCTGACGAAATCATGCGGGCGCGGTGGGCGGCCAGCAGGACCAGGTCAAACCGGTTGTCGACCTTGTCGATACAATCTTCTACGGTGACGCGAGCCATGGACTGTCGCTCCGTTGTGGGTGGGACGAAATATGTGGATGATTGGGGCTAGTTATAGGGACCAAGGCGATTTCGCAAGGCCAATTTGTGATTTGGCCTCGCCAAATGGCTCTGGTACCCCCACATTAGGGCTGGGATGGGTGATTTCCCGGGCGGCCAGCAAGGGCGGCGCCGGGCATATGAGAGTCCGCCATAACTATACCTTGATTGCCCCGACTTCTCCGGATTTGCGGATTCGACGGGATTAGGCGCCACCTCGGGACTGCGCGGCTGGCTGCCGCCGCGCCAACAATAAACGATCAATCACGACACACTACGCGAGCAAACTGAATGTCACCTTCTCCTACCAACAAGATCGCGCTCTTCATCGACGGGGCCAATCTCTACGCGACGGCGAAAACCCTGGGCTTCGACATCGACTACAAGCGCCTGCTGAAGGAGTTTCAGAGCCGCGGGACGCTGCTCCGGGCGTTCTACTACACCGCCATCATCGAGGATCAGGAATACTCCTCGATCCGCCCACTGATCGACTGGCTGGACTACAACGGCTACACCGTCGTCACCAAGGCGACCAAGGAGTTCATCGACGCTTCCGGCCGCCGTAAGGTCAAGGGCAATATGGACATCGAGCTGGCCGTCGACGCCATGGAGCTCGCCGAGCACATCGACCAGATGGTGCTGTTCTCCGGTGACGGCGACTTCCGCTCCCTGGTCGAGGCCGTCCAGCGCCGCGGCGTACGGGTCACCGTGGTCTCCACCATCGCCAGCCAGCCGCCGATGATCGCCGACGAGCTGCGCCGCCAGGCCGACGTCTTCACCGACCTCGTCGAGCTGCAATCCAAGCTCGGCCGCGACCCCTCCGAACGCCCCGCCCCGCGCGACCGCGGCGAGCGTGGTGAGGGACGCCACCACGCCCCGCAGTTCCTCCAGCGCGCGACCACCATGGCGCCGAGGGGCGATGACGACTTCGAGGAGTGAGGCGGCACGGTCAAGCCGCCAGCCCCCCACCCTCGTCCCCGACCGTGACTGTCCGCTCTGCCCGCGCCTGGTCGCCTTTCGCCAGGCGAACCGCGCGCGCGAGCCGTTGTGGCACAACGCCCCGGTCCCGCCCTTCGGCGACATCACGGCGCGCCTCCTGATCGTCGGCCTCGCGCCGGGCATGCAGGGCGCCAACCGCACCGGCCGCCCGTTCACCGGCGACTATGCCGGCGACCTGCTCTACGCCACGCTGCTCGAATACGGCTTTGCCAAGGGGACCTATCAGGCGCGGCCCGACGACGGGCTGAAGCTTGTCGACTGCCGCATCGCCAATGCGGTGCATTGCGTGCCGCCGCAGAACAAGCCGCTGCCGGCCGAGATCAACACCTGCCGCCAGTTCCTCGTCACCAATCTCGAGACGATGCCGAAGCTGCGCGCCATCGTCGCGCTCGGGCGGATTGCGCACGACAGCGTGCTCAAACCGCTGAAGCTGAAGGCCTCACGAGCCCCCTTCGGCCACGGCGCGGTGCATCAGGCCGGCCCGTTCAAGCTGTACGACAGCTATCATTGCTCGCGCTACAACACGAACACCGGCGTGCTGACCGCCGACATGTTCCGGTCGGTGTTCGCGAGGATCAAGGCCGACCTCGGCTAGCCTTGCCTTGGTCAGCCCTTGGCCGGATTGGCCTTCAGCCAGTTCAGGACGTCGCCGGCATTCCGGTCGGGCGGAAACACCGGATAGAACACATGCGTGATGCTGGCGTCGTCGATGATCAGCGCGAGCCGCTTGATCAGCGTCAGGCCCGCGACCTCCATGGTCGGCAAGTTCAGCGCGCGCGTCAGCGTCAGCTTCTCGTCCGACAGCACAGGAAACGGCAAATGCAGGCGCGAGGCCATCTCCGTCTGGTATTCGTTGCTTTGGGTCGAGAGGCCGAACACCTGGGCAGCGCCGGCAGCCTTCAGCTCGGCGAACAGATCGCGGAATGCGCAAGTCTGCGGCGTGCAGCCGCGCGCACCCGGAATCATGTCCCAATCGTCCACCAGCGCGATCTTGCCAGGCTCACCGGTGCGCGGATAGGCGAACACCACGGTCCGGCCGCGTAGCGCCGACAGCGTCACCGACCTGTCGTCGGTCGCGAGCAGGCCGATCGGCGGCAGCGTCATGCCGGTCAGGTGCGCGGCGCCGCCGTCGTCGGTGGGCGCGGGAATCTGACTCCAATCGACCTCGAGCAGGTTCCGCTGGTTCATCTCACTATCCCCTCGCCCGCATCAGCCGGCCCTTCTCACGGCTCCAGTCGCGCTTCTTCTCGCTCTCGCGCTTGTCGTGCAGCTTCTTGCCCTTGGCAACCGCGAGCTGCAATTTGGCGCGCCCGCGCTCGTTGAAGTAAAGCTTGAGCGGGATCAGCGTCATGCCCTCGCGGTCGACCGCGCCCATCAGCTTGTTGATCTGCCGGCGATGCAGCAGCAGCTTGCGCGGCCGCTTCGGCTCGTGATTGAAGCGGTTGCCCTGGAGATATTCTGGAATGGTGGCGTTGATCAGCCAGATCTCGCCGTCCTTGGAGTCGGCGTAGGATTCGGCGATCGTGCTCTTGCCGTTGCGGATCGACTTGACCTCGGTGCCGGTGAGCGCAATGCCCGCCTCGATCGTGTCTTCGATCGCATAGTTGAAGCGGGCCTTGCGATTTTCCGCCATGACCTTGATCGGACGTTCGTTCTTGTCGGCCATGACCTACAAAACCTGGCAAAAAACCTGATCGAGATACGCAGCGATGCTAACAGTTTGGACGAAGTGCGCGCGTCACTTCTTGAGGAGATCGCGGATCTCGGTGAGCAGCACGACCTCTGCCGACGGCTTCGCCGGCTCGGCGGGCGCCGCCTCCTCCTTCCGCTTCAGCGTGTTCATGGCACGGATCACCAGGAACAGCACGAAGGCGATGATGATGAAGTTGATCGTCAGCGTGAGGAAGCTACCGTAAGCAAGCACCGCGCCTTGCTTTTTCGCATCCGCCAAGTTGGTGGCAGTGACCGCCTTCGACAAGGGAATGAAGTAATTCGAGAAGTCGAGCCCGCCGGTGGCGGCACCGATGAGCGGCATGATGACGTCGCCGACCAGCGAGGTGACGATGGCGCCGAAGGCAGCGCCGATGATGACGCCGACCGCGAGGTCGACGACATTGCCCTTCATGGCGAACTCGCGGAACTCCTTGAGCATCCGCATGCCCTTTTCATCGACCCCCATGAAAAGCTCCCCCGGTTTGGTCAGCGCTTCAGTTGATCAGTCCGGCGTGCACCATGGCACTGCGCACCGCAACGCGCGTCGGTTCGGAGACCGGCACCATCGGCAGCCGCAGCGTCTCGTCGAGCTTGCCGAGCAGCGACATCGCGTACTTGATCGGCGCCGGATTGCTCTCGATGAAGAGGTTGTTGTGCAGCGGCATCAGCTTGTCATGCAGCTTCAGCGCCGTGGCATGATCGCCCTTCTGCCAGGCGGCGTGGAACTCCGAGCACAGGCGGGGCGCGACGTTCGACGTCACCGAAATGCAGCCATGGCCGCCATGGGCCATGTAGCCGATGATGGTGGCGTCCTCGCCGGAGAGCTGGTTGAAGTCCTCGCCCAGCGCCGCGCGCTGCTGCGACACCCGAACCATGCTGGCGGTGGCATCCTTGACGCCGGCGATGTTCTTCAGCTCCCACAGCCGCTTCATGGTGTCGACCGACATGTCGATCACCGAGCGCGGCGGGATGTTGTAGATGATGATCGGAATCCCGATCGCATCGTTGATCGCCTTGAAGTGCTGATACATCCCTTCCTGGGTCGGCTTGTTGTAATAGGGCGTCACGATCAGCACGGCGTCCGCGCCCGCCTTCTCGGCGTGCTGGGAGAGCTCGATCGCCTCCTTGGTCGAATTGGAGCCGGCGCCCGCGATGACCGGGACGCGGCCCTTGGCCTCAGCGATGCACCATTCGACGACCTTCTTGTGCTCGTCATGGCTCAGCGTCGGGCTCTCGCCGGTGGTGCCGACCGGGACGAGGCCATTGGTGCCCTCCGAGATCTGCCAGTTCACCAGGGAGCGGAACGCCGCCTCGTCCAGCGAGCCGTTCTTGAACGGCGTGACCAAGGCGGTGAACGACCCCCGGAATTTCGTCTTGGCTGCCATGGACTTCCTCCGTACGCGGCAATCTTGAGAGCAAGCCCCATACATATCGGGTCTATCCCGCCGGTAAAAGGGCCGCTGCCGCGGGACGCACCGTTTAGGCCGCGATTTTGCCGCGGTGGTGGTGCAAACCCGCCGGAAGTAAGCGGCTGTTGGTATTTTGTCCGCATATTCAATCAGATTCAGCTAGATCTTGAGCCACTTCACTGATTCGGGGCGACAAAACGCCGTGACCTCCTTTCCTCGTGCCGCCTGGCGATCCGCCGGTCTGGTCGTGAGCCTGATGGCAGGGCTGTCGGTCGGCTGCGTCGCCCTCGCCAAGTCCAACGAAACGCCCGCAGACGGGACCAAGGAACCCGCGAAGCAAGCTGCCAAGGACACCGCGAAAGGATCCGCCAAGGACACTGCTAAGGGAACCGGCAAGGACGCAACCAAAGGCTCGAGCAAGGGGGCGGCCGGCGCCCCGGCCAAGGACGCAGCGAAGAAGCCGGCCAAGGATGCAGCCAAGGATACTGGCAAGACCGCAGGCAAGGACTCCGGGAAGGACAAGCCGAAGCCAGCGGCTGCAGCCCCGGCGCCGAAATCACAGCCGACCGCCAGCGGCTCGTCCCCCAAAGCAGCCCCCGCCCCGGCCGTGACGGCCACCATCAGGCCAACCGCCCCGGCCCCCGCAAAACCCATCGCAGCGCCCGTGCTGGCGCCGGCAACCCGCCAGCACGCGGCACCGCGCAAGCCGGTGACGCCGGCCGCCGTCGCGGCGACCTCGTCGACGTCGCAAGCCGACAAGGACACGCTGGAGAACGTCATCGAGCTCGTGCGCAAGCGCAAGCCGGGCGATGCCAGCAATTACGCCGCCTCCATCTCCGATCCAGTCGCGCGAAAACTTGCGGAATGGATCATCCTGCGCAGCGAGGACAATGGCGCCACCGTCGAGCGCTATCGCGGCTTCCTCTCCGCCAATCCGAGCTGGCCGTCGCAGACCTTCCTGCGCCGCCGCCTGGAGGCTGCGATGTGGGACGACAGGCGCGACGAGTCCGTCGCGTGGTCCTGGTTCGAGAATGAATCCCCGGTGTCCGCCAAGGGCCGCTTCACGCTCGCCAGGGCGATGCTGGCACGCGGCGACCGCGCCAATGCCGAGCGGCTGGTGCGCGAGGCCTGGCGCAGCGATCCGATGTCGGAGGACACCGAGAACAACGCCCTCGACCAGTTCGGCGCCCTGCTGACGGCGGGCGACCAGAAGGCGCGGATGGACACCCTGCTCTACGGCAGCGAGAACGAGGCCGCGCTGCGCGCCGCAAAACGCCTGGGCGCCGGCTATGTCGCGCTCGCCAAGGCCCGCATCGCCTCCGTCAAGAAGGCGCCGAACGCGCGCGCATTGCTCGAGGCGGTGCCGCGCGAGCTGCACAACGATCCCGGCTTCCTCTTCAGCAAGATCCAGCTGCTGCGACGTGAAGAGAAGTTCACTGAGGCCGCCCAGCTGATGCTGTCGGCTCCGAAGGATCCGAACCGTCTCTACAATCTCGACGAATGGTGGATCGAGCGGCGCCTTTTGGCGCGCAAGATGATCGACACCGAGGAATTCCGCAGCGCCTATCTGATCGCGCGCGATGCCGCGCTGCCCTCGCGCGACATCTACAAGACCGAGCAGGAATTCACCGCCGGCTGGATCGCGCTGCGCTTCCTCAACGACCCCACGACCGCCGCCCAGCATTTCGCCCGCATCGGCGTCGGCAGTGTCAATCCGACCACGCTGGCGCGCGCCGGCTATTGGCAGGGCCGCGCCGCGGAAGCCTCGGGCCGCCAGCAGGAGGCGCGCAACGCCTACGCCCGCGCCGCTGAGCAGTCCACCAGCTATTACGGCCAGCTCGCGCGCGCAAAACTCGGCCTGCCGCAGATCGAGCTGAACAGCCAGCCGCGCGGTCGCGGCGCCGAACGGCTGGAGATCGTGCGCGCCGCGCAACTGCTCTACGAGCTCGACGAGCGCGAAATGGCAATACCGATGCTCGCCGACATGGGCGAGAACGGCGATCCCGAGGCGCTTGCCGGCCTCGGCGAGCTGACCCAGCGCTACAGCGATGCGCGCGGCATGCTGCTTCTCGGCAAGGCCGCGCTCAACCGCGGCCTGCCGTTCGACTTCTATGCCTACCCCGTCAACGGCATCCCGCAATTCACCCCGATCGGCCCCGAGGTCGAGCGCAGCATCGTCTACGCCATCGCGCGGCAGGAGAGCGCGTTCAATCCGTCAGTGGTCTCGCCGGCCCAGGCCTACGGGCTGATGCAGGTGACGCCTGATGCGGCACGCTATGTCTGCAAGCGGCACGGCGCGACCTACGATCTTGGGCGGCTCAAGAACGATTCGGTCTACAACGCCACGCTCGGCTCCGCCGAGCTCGGCGGGCTGCTGGAGGATTATCGCGGCTCCTACATCATGACCTTTGCCGCCTACAATGCCGGTCGCGGCAGCGTGAAGAAGTGGATCGACCGCTACGGCGACCCGCGCGACCCCAAGGTCGACGCGGTCGACTGGGTCGAGCTGATCCCCTTCTCCGAAACACGCAATTACGTGCAGCGGATCATGGAGAACCTTCAGGTCTATCGCGCCCGGTTCGGCGGCGGCACGCGGCTGCAGATCGAGGCCGATTTGCGCCGCGGCGCCGGCAGCGTGGAGTAGAGACGGCCGCCTCTCGATTCACGGCCGAGAGCATCGGTGGCAACCGCCGGACATGCGCCCCTCAGGCGAGCCATCCCCATCCCGGGAGCGCGCCGAGAGCTGCCGATGTCGCGGGTCAGACCGGCAGCTCGCGCCACTCCCGGGCTTGGGGCGCACGTCGCCGCATATCCTACTTGCCAGCGTGCGACTGCATGGCCTTCTCTATCTGCTCCTTGACGGCTTCCAGGTTGAAGCTCGCACCCTTCTGCATCGGTGGGAACTCGATTGCAGTTTGGGCGAGCTTGCCCACCTCCTGCTGCACGAACTGGAACCGCCAGAACTCGTAAGCAAACCAGTTATAGAATGCCAACGATCCCTTATCGCCGTTGGGCAAGTTCGTACGTTCGAAGGGATCAAGGCGGATATTGGTGAGGATCGGCCAATCAACCTTGACCGTGCCTCCCAGCCAGCCGCCCGGCTGATCGGTGAAGCGATATTTGAAGTCGTCGATGCGCACCGCGCTCAATGTGCCCTCAGTGAAGTAGAAGATCGAGTGGCGGGCAGACGGACCTTTTCCGGTAATCAGGTCCATCTGGTTGTACCCGTCGAGGTAGACCTTGTAGGTCTTGTCGCCGAGCTGCTTTCCCTTCCTCAACTCGTCGGCGATATTCGGATTGCCGGCGGCGGCGACGAAGGTCGGGAACCAGTCTAGTCCGGAGATCATGCCGTTCTCGACCTTTCCCGCGGGCACCTTGCCCGGCCATCGGATCATGCAGGGCACGCGGAAACCGCCTTCCAGCGCCGTTCCCTTGCCGCCGGCAAATGGCGTCTGTCCGCCATCGGGCCAAGTGAAGTTCTCCGCGCCGTTGTCGGTTGTGAACGCGACGATCGTGTTGTTGTCGAAGCCCTCGTCCTTGAGCTTCTTCATGACGGCGCCGACGATGTCGTCGAGCTGCGCGAACCCGCCCTCCGATACCGACCACCCGTTTTCCGAGTTGCGCATGTTCTCGTATTTTTCCGAAAGATGGGTGACGACGTGCATGCGCGTGGGGTTGAGCCAGACGAAGAACGGCTTGTTGTCCTGCTTGGCCTTGTCGATAAAGGCGAAGGTGGCTTGCAGGATTTCGTCATCCACCGTCTCCATCCGCTTTGGATAAAGCGGTCCGGAGTCCTCGATCCTTTGCTTACCGATCTTGCCCCAGCGCGTCTGCACCGTCGGATCGTCGACGTTGGTCGCCCAGGAATGAACCATGTTGCGTGGACCGACGGTGGCCAATAGCGCTTGCGGATAGTTGCGGTGGGCCGGGTCTTCCATCGCGTCGAGGTGGTACAGATAGCCGAAGAACTCGTCGAAGCCGTGCATGGTCGGCAGGAATTCGTTGAGGTCGCCGAGGTGGTTCTTGCCGAACTGCCCCGTGGCGTACCCCATGGATTTCAACGCGGTCGCAATGGTCGGCGCTTGCGCCGGCATGCCGATCGGGGAACCTGCCTGGCCGACCGTGGTAAGCCCGGTACGGATCGGTAGCTCTCCGGTGATGAAGTTGGCGCGGCCCGCCGTGCAGCTCGCCTCGGCATAGTAGTCGGTGAAGCGCATGCCTTCCGCGGCGAGCTTGTCGAGGTTCGGTGTCCGGCTTGCCATGATGCCCTGGTGGTAGGCACCGATATTGAACCAGCCGATGTCGTCACCCATGATGAAGACGATGTTTGGCCGCTGGCCGGCCGCTGCCGGCGCTGGTGCCGGTTGCTGCGCTTGCGCAGGGCTCGTCGTCAATCCGACGGCCGAGAGCGCCGAAGCGGCGACGAGAGAACTACCGCTCAACAGGAGATCGCGGCGTTTCAATCCTCCGCCGATCGGTCTCGTGCTCATCTCAGGCTTTTCCGGAATCCTATCTGTACTCATGATGTGATCCTCTTCCTGGTGATGCACCTGAAGCCGAGATGGCTTGCTGAGGTGTCGATCGGCTCGGCATGACGCGCGGCCGGACGATAGCGGCGGCAGTAGTTGGGAGCGCAAAGATGCGAGCCGCCTTTAAGCACCTTGCGCGGAATCCTGAGGTTTGGCTGACAAGAATCGTAGCTCGCGCCCTCGGGCCCGCCGCGAGGATTTTGCGGGATGCAGCAGACTTTCGGGGCGTCGGCTTCGTGCTTTTGCGAATACCAATCGGCTGTCCATTCCCAGACATTCCCGATCATGTCGTGCAGGCCGTAACCATTGGCCGGGAATGCGGTGACGGGCGAAGTGCGTTCGAAGCCATCAGCCGCAAGATTCTGGTGCGGGAAATTGCCCTGCCAGGTGTTTGCCATATGCCTGCCGCCGGGGAATTGCTCGTCACCCCAAGCGAATTCCGCGCCGTCCAGTCCGCTGCGTGCGGCGAACTCCCATTCGGCCTCGGTCGGCAATTCCTTGCCGGCCCATTTGGCATAGGCTTCGACGTCGCGGTAGGCGACGTGGACGACCGGGTGGTCGTCGAGCCCGCTGATATTGCTGCGCGGACCATAGGGACGGCGCCAGTCGGCGCCGAATTTGAACGTCCACCATTGCGTCCAGTTGCGCAAGTCTACGGCTCGCTTAGGCGGCGTGAAGACCAGCGAGCCGGCCTTGAGCATGTGCGGCAGAGCGCCCGGATAATCCTTCGCATCAGGTGTGAGTTCGGCGACAGTGACGTAGCCGGTCGCGTTCACGAATTTGCGGAATTGGCGGTTAGTGACCGGCGTGCGGTCCATCCAGAATCCGTCGACGGTAACGCGATGGGCCGGCGCTTCCTCCGGATAATGCCGATCCGAGCCCATCCGAAACGTGCCGCCCGGCACGTAAAGCATCGCCTCACCTGCTGGATCTTCGAACGATTGTCCGGAGCCAGACAACGATTTCGTATCAGCCAGATTCATCCCGCCCCCCGGCCCGTGCATCAGCGGCCTGCGTTGCTTCACACCGCGCGACGAGTTGCTTCGCTTGATAGGCGCTTTTCGAAAGTGGGGTCTTTGACTAATCGTGAGGCGTACAGAAACGAAGCGGCACTCCTCCGGGTTGATCCAGATCAACGGTCCGTTTCGGGCTAAGCAGACAGCGCGGAGAGGCCGCGAGCTGAGCCGGAGCGAGCGACCGGTCACGGAAGCGGGGCGCCGGCTCGGCTGACATTGCCGGGTCGCAAGCCGGTTCACCAAAAGAAAAGCCCCGGCGGTTTCCCGCCGGGGCTCTCTGTCAGGTCGTTAGACCGAACTTACCAGTTGCGCTGAGCGCGGAGGAGCAGAACGACCGAGTTCTGATCCTTCAGCTCGTAGGTCGCGACCGGCTTGGCGGGAACCGGGACCAGAGCGGCCGGGGTCACCGTACCAGCATACTTCTGGTCGAGGTGGGTCCAGGCGACGTCAGCCGAGAACGTCAGGTTCTTGACCGGGGTCCAGCGGGTGATGATACCGAGCTGGCCGATCGCGAAGTCCGGGTTACAGGCGGTCACGCCGGCAAAGCCAGCACCGATCACACCGCCGCCAGCGCCGCCGGCGCCGCAGAGCGTGGTCTTGGCCAAGGTGCCGAACTGAGCCTGAGCGTAGGCACCGTAGATCGCGGTGTTCCAGTAGGGATCCCAGTTGTGGGTGTAAGCACCACGGAAGCCCCAGGTCTTGACCGTCTCCTGCTGGCTGCCGGTGATGAACACGGTGTCCGGAGCCGAGGCATAGCCGAGGCTCTGGTAGGCGGTGCTCGAGCTACCGAACATCACGTAGCTGCTGCCCGCGAGGTTCTGGAAGTTGTAGCGGGTCGCGCCGTCGGTGTAGACGCCCGAAATGTTGATCACGTCACCCGCACCGGTCGGGATGTTCTTGATCGACAGAGCGAGCTGAACCGCCCAACCCCACTTGTCGTCGGGGTGGCCAGTCGGCTCGGTCGCGCCGTAGTAGGCAACGTGGTTGTCATGCGCAGCGACCGACGCCTGGAAGAGACCCCAAGCCTGGTCAACACGCACCATACCGACGAGGTTCGGCGAACGCGAGCCGCCGATGGCGTTGGAGCCGTAGGAGGCACCGAGGACGCTGGATGCGGTCGCACCGGACATGTTGAGGTTGCCGGCCTGATAGTACGAGGTCGAATCTTCAGCCGAGAACGACGCCGTGATGCCCTGACCGAAGTCAGCGGTGTAGGTGAACTGGTTGACACCCGTGACCGTGCCGGAACCGCCGACGAGACCGTCGAAGTTGTTGCCCGGATAGTTGGTCCAGGGAGCGTCGAACTGCGACACCGCCTTACCCATCGTGAAGCCGGCGAACTGGATGAAGGCGTAGTACACGCCGAGCGAACCAGCCGAGGTGTTGCCGTCGGTGCCGTTGACCGAGCCACCGCCCGAGCCGAAGAGCGACGTGGTGGTCGCGCCAGGAGTCGTGGCAGTCGCCAGCGCGCCGCTGTAGGCGGTGGTGCCGGTCGCGCTGCCGGTGCCGACGTAGTTGCCGGTGGTCCAGGAGAACACGCCGTCGAAGAAGGTACGGACGACGCCGTACTCGGTCGCGGTGCGCGTGTCGATGTTCAGGTCTTCACGAGCACGAGCGGTGTAGTAGTTCGTCAGACGGTTGCGCGCACCGTTGGCGCCCTGCGTCGAAACGTTCTGGTTCAGAGTGAAGTCCGAGTTGGTGCCCAGCGCGACTTCGGCGCGCAGGTAACCACCCAGCTTGATGCAGGTGTCAGTGCCCGGGATGTAGTAGAATCCGGCACCGTACAGGGAGCAGATCTTCACGTATTCGACCGCCTTGGCCTTCACGGGGAGATCGGCTGCCTGCGCTCCGCCAACGGCGATCAGACCCGCCGCTGAACCGAGCAAAAGGCTCTTAACCAACTTCATGTTAAACCTCCAAGTTTGCTCTATAGGGAAGGTTCCGGATCCGCTGGGTGACGACACCCTAAGGTTGGTTCCCTTGTCCCTTAACTCACCGCTTAGTCGCTTCGCGCCTTCGGACACACCCGCTGAACGCGAGGGACTTAAGCGAACCACCTAAAACGGGACGACCTCGGGATGCCCCCCTCCGTCGCTCAGTCACAATTACCGAACGTCCTTGCACACACAACAACAGAACGCTCCGAACCGGGCCTATGGAGCGTGTTTTCCGACGGGTGTTGCACAAATAACACGCAGATGTGATCACAGCGCCCTCGCAACATACTGTTTTTACTGACATTTTCGAGACGGTTCCAGTCGCCTCTGAAAATCCTCAATTGAGGCGGCGTGGACGGAGCGTCGCCCCTTTGCGGTTCTGACGCGGTCGAATCGTGGAATCGGCCGGAGACTCAGGCGGGATGCCGGCCCGCCGCGAAATGGCTCACTTGGCAAGGACACGGCCACGACAGCAGCCGCCCCAAGGGCGCCGGTCGACGCGGCGTTGGACATTCATATGAAGGGCTCGGATCGATTCGCTCGGACAGGCGCTGGGCCAACCGGCCGAACAGCCGGCATCCGGCGCCAGCCCCTCTTCCCAATCAGCGTCCTCGATCCCCGTCGGGCGCTAGTCCGGGAACCCGCGAGTGGGCGGAGCGGGCTCTGGTGCGTCCGCGCCAGCAATGGACGGCAGGCGTTATGACGGCTTGCTCATCCAAGCGCCTGAATTTCGATCTGATCCGGCGGCAATCCAGCTCGATGCCTCTGAAGCATTGCCTCGTAGGCCGCCTCCAAATGCTTCGTATAGAGAGGCGCATCAAACAGCGACGTTGTCCGGTTCTCTTGCAGCCTGTTGCGAATGGCCTGAAGCCTTTGCTTGTTGCGCACAAGGTCGATCGCGAGCGCTTCATATTCCTCGCGTGTCCGCGCGATCAGCTCGCGCAGGCCAGCGGCCTCAAGCAAGCTCGCGGCGACGCGGCCTGCGAAACCATTTCCGACCTGCGTCAGGACGGGCAGACCGGCCCACAGCGCGTCGCTGGCCGTCGTATGTGCGTTGTATGGCAGTGTATCGAGGAACAGATCGGCAAGGCGATGGCGCGCCAGATGGTCGGAGGATGATGAAAGGCGCTTGGCGAACACCAGGCGATCCGGATCGATGCCGAGGCGCCCTGCTTCCTTTCTCAGGTTGGATTTTGCCATTTCCCCCATATCGGACAACCACAACACCGACAGGTCCACGCTCTTCAGGATATTCATCCAGCTGCCGAAGACGGATGGATTGATCTTGTAGGCATTGTTGAAGCAGCAAAACACCGTCCATTCCGGCCGCAGATCGTGATCAGCCCTGTCGCAGGTCGTCTGATCGACGGCCTGTCCCCTGCTGTCACGCGGCATGAAACTGCCAGGCAGGCGAACGACCTTCTCTTCAAAGAACTGGTCGCTGGATTCCGGCAGCACGACCTTGTCGGCGATGATGTAGTGAGCGAGGTCTTTGCTTCCCAACGTTCCTGCGAATCCGAGGTAGTTGACGACAATCGGAGCTGGACCGGATGCGAACAGGGACAGCCTGGCATTGTGCGTATGTCCGGCAAGATCGACGAGGATGTCGATCCCGGCATCCTTGATCGCTTGCAGGACCTCACTGTCGTTCTTGTGCTGACAATCGATGAAGCGATGGAAGGAGCCTTCCAGCCGCTTGCGCAGATCGCTGTTGTCGCCCGGACCGATCGAGAAGGCGTAGGTCTCGAAGCGATCGGTGTCGTGGCTCTCGAAAATCCCGGCGGTCAGGTAGCCGACCGGATGCTCACGCAAATCGGGCGAGACATATCCGACCCTTATCCTGTCGTGCCTGTTGCTCTCCGCCTTCGCGCCTGGTTTCGAGAGTTGCGCGAGCTTTGCGGCGACCCATGCTCTGGCGCATCGGAGATGATCGTCAGGAGAATCCGTCAGCGACAGCAAGGCAAAAGGAGAGCTATTCGCTTTGCCCGCCCGGATTGCCGCCGTCAAATGACTGATCTCTTCCTCCAGATGATCCCAGTTGCACAAATGCATCTTTGTATAGAGACGCAGCCCCTCGATGCCTTCGAGATCAGGCTTGATCGATAGAGCCTTGTCGTAAGCAGCAAGAGCCTCGTCAAAGCGCCTGAGATCGGTGAAGACGTTGCCTCGACCAATCCAGGCTCCTTCCAGACCAGGCTTGATCGAGAGCGCCTTGTCGAAGGCAGCAAGAGCGTCCTCATAACGCTTGAGACCCCACGCGACATTGCCTTGACCGAGCCATGCTTCGGCGAGGTCGGGCTTGATCGACAGCGCCCGCTCATACGCGGCAGATGCGTCGTCGTAGCGCTTGAGCTCGGTGAGAACATTGCCCCGGCCAAGCCACGCCTCCGCCAGATCAGGCCTGATCGACAGCGTCTTGTCATATGCCGCGAATGCCGCGTCGTAGCGCTTCAGATCGTAGCAGACATTGCCGCGGCCAAGCCAGGCGCCCTCCAGGTCGGGCTTGATCGACAGCGCCTTGTCGTAGGCGGCAAGCGCGTCGTCGTAGCGCGCGAGACCCCAGAGAACATGCCCCCTCGCAACCCACGCATTCGCCAGATCGGGCTTGATCGCCAGCGCCTTGTCGTAGGCAGCAAGCGCTTCGTCATGGCGCTCGAGATCGGCCAAAACGTCACCTCGGCCAATCCATGCGTCCCCGAACCCAGGCCTGCCCGACAGCGCCCTGTCGTAGGTTGCAAATGCCTCGTCATGGCGCTTGAGGTTCCGCAAGGCATTGCCGCGGCCAAGCCAGGCATTCTCCAGATCGGGCTTGATCGCCAGCGCCTTGTCGTAGGCGACGAGAGCGTCTTCGTAGCGTTGCAGTTTTTCGAGGCAATTGCCCTTGCTCACATAGGCATCGGCGAAGTTCGGATTGTAGGCTATCGCCTTGTCGAATTGATCGATCGCATTCGAATAGTCTCTCGCAAACTCGGCGAGGATCGAACCTCGGTTGTGGTAGGAAAGAGGATTGCGCGGATTCACCGCCAAGGCGCGCGAAAAATACGTCAGCGCCTCCTGGGGGCGATTCAGGGATTTGAGTGCATAGCCATAGTTGCTGAGCGCTTCGTCACTGCTTCCATTCAGGCCGACCGCCGCCTTGAGATGGACCTCGGCCTCCGAAAACCGGCCTTGCATCAGCTTGATCACGCCGAGGAAGTGCTCGACGTCGAAGATATTCGGGGAGGATCTCCTGATCTGCTCGAGTATTTTTTCCGCTTTCGCCAGGTCCCTGCCCTGAAAGGCATCGACAGCACGCCGAAATTTGGCCTGCAACTCGTTCGCCAAGCCATTCCTCCCTCAATTCAACGCGTTGACCATAGCAACCGGTCCCGCGAACGCCCATCCGGGCTGCCGCTGCGGCGCTTATTCCGCCGGGAGCATCGTTACCAGAATCGGCGGACCGTCCGAGCGAATACGGTCAAGGAGCAGCTCGCTCCACGCGCGACAGCAGGCACTTTGGCTATAAATCAATTAGATTCAAAGCGTTACTGGGGTATCGCTCAGACGAGCGAATTCCCAGCTCGATAGGCTCTGCCGCACAAGAGCTATCGATTCCGCAGTAAATCCAGCCACTTACGCCAGGAAGAATACCCCACGCGCGAGACATTCCGGCCCCCCGCGCCTGTTCTCGCGGCCTAATGGTTCTCGTCCCGAAGGCAAGCCGGCTTGTTTCGAAAATCGCTGGGAATATTCGAGCGCAATCACGCGCTTACAAATTGACCGGCCCAACTAATTAGAGGCATAAGGCTCGCACCGGAGAGGTGGCCGAGTGGCTGAAGGCAACGCTTTGCTAAAGCGTCATACGGTCTCAAGCTGTATCGAGGGTTCGAATCCCTCCCTCTCCGCCACCCAACAGCGTCAAAGTCCGTGGGCTCTTTCAGCTGAAGGCAGCCGCCGATCGGCTACGGAAGCCCCGCGCAAGCACCAGCGCCGCCGAGCTCAGGTCGATTCCCGATGACCTTATATATGTGTGTCCGCGCCTAGCGGCCGGACCGCCAGATGCGCCAATGCGACGGCGAAATCAGCACCGGCTCGTTGGCCCAGACGTTGAACCAGACGCCGCACCTGCGGCGGGCTGGAAAGGTCCAGGACACGATGCCTGTCTTGTGCGGCCGTCGAGTTCCAGATCGCAGTCATCGGGCGCGATCTGAATCGGCAGCCATTGTCGATTGGTGTCGTGGGTGTTCATGCCGCGCGGGTTCTTAAGTGGCGGCACGACGAAAGATTTGATTCAGCGCAACAGGTCCGCCCGTGAAAACACGGGGTCGGATGCGATTCTCAGTTCAAAGCGGGTTTCTAGCGAACTCGATATCGGCTCGCGCAAGAACCGCGCATCAACAGGGACCGAGAGCCCCGGTCCGGTTCCATCGGACCGGAAACGGCTCTAGTGGGCGGAAACCCACGCCCTCGCGTCGCGCTGCGCGGCCGAGATCTCGGCATCCGACATCTGGCCAGCAACTTCCTGGCGGAGCGCTACGGCGTCCTTGCGGCCCTTCAGGGCAGCGAGGTTGAACCATTTGTGCGCGGCGACGAGATCGACGAGGCCGGAGCGGCCGCTCGCCCAATAGATCCCGCGCTCGAACAGAACGTCCGACAGCGCGCTGGCGTCGATCGGCGTCGCCGTCTCCAGATCGAAAGTACCCTGAAACATAACGCATCCCCTTTTTTCTTGTGCCGCCTCGTTCCCCCGAGCGCGGCCCCCGTCCAACTCTGATTTGCATGATCCCTTCTGGGATCGTGCACTGTTCAACTCTTCCCCAAGTCTTCTCGTCGAAGTCTTCTTGCCCAAGCCGTTTGCCGGCTTGTTGGAGGCAATGATGGCGGGCAAATTTGAATGGCAGTTTAAGTATCGCGATGAAGCAGACGTAAACGCGAGCGCACGGCGCCTGCGCGCAAAATTCAAAAAGTCCCCGATTTGCAGGCACTTCTGCGATTCGTCAGATTCTGTTTACCGAGGGATTTTGGGACATCGATAACCATCGCGCGCGGTGGTGCGCGTCGTGCGGTTACAATTTGTGGGAGCGGCTCACCCGAAGAGCCCCGGTGGCCGCCTCGTGCGGCGGCACCACTCGCAGCCACCAATGCCGGCCGGCGCGAAGCTCGAGACTGGGGAATCGGTCTTAGTGGGCTTGGCGCAGTCGCCCGAGCCATGACCGTCACGGCAATCGCCGGTTCGCCGTAGCCCTCGCCTGCCCCAAGGCAGCACGACAGAAGCGGCGCGGTCAGATCAGCAATGTGGGAAAGGGGATGCCGGCAATACCCCGGCCTCAGGGAGAACGAGGGCGTCGGCGAACACGTCAGGACCAGATTTCACGTTGACCCGAAGGCCGCTTGTGAAATTGCGGAGCCCCGGAAGGAGAACCGCACCGAACGAAGAAAACTCGTTTCTTCTGCCGGACCGTGAATGAGAACGGCCCGACCGTTGACCTGATGTCTCGCCGACACCCTCTATCGTCGACCAGAACCTCTGGGAGGCGCTGATGACGTGCCGGCTGCTTTAAGAGCCGGCAACTTCAGAAGCGAAGTTACTTCTTCTTCTTCGCGACCTTGCGGGTCTTCTTCGCAGTCTTCTTCACTGCGCTCTTCGCCTTCTTCGCCTTCTTCGCTTTCTTGGCCATGTTGCCCTCCGATGTGTGAGATGGCTTTAATCGCTGCGTGCACTCGGGGATCGAATGCACTCACCCCAAATACACCAACACGACGAAAAAAACATCTTCTCACTTAAGGAAGTGTTGACGGCGCGGTGCGCGTGCGCCAGCCGCGCTTGATTTGCCGACACGCAGAGACACGCGTCTGCAATTGCAAATGCTTCTCGCAGCATCGACGTCGTCCAGCGCGGTGATTGCAAAAAAACTCTATGCAGCAAGTACTATTCTGCGCACACACATCACGCGTGATCAGTGCGATGAAGTGCACTGCAATGCGCGCTATCGCCTCGCAGAGGCGAGTCGCGGACTCTGAGTCGCGAATTTTGGCAATGAAATTATTTTCATGCTTAACGGCGGAAGCGCTCGTCGGAGCACGTGCAAGTCGCCGTTTCGCGCGAATCGCGCGGCCCGCGATTCGCATCCGCGGCGTGACCTCGACGGGATGAAGTTCGCTGCTGGCGATGTGTGTGCGCGTCTCATCTCGACGTCGCACGAGGTGACGGAGCGTGTCCGTCACCTCGTGCGAACGCGTGAGGCTAGAGGCCGAGCTTGGACTTGAGCAGGTCGTTGACGCTCTGCGGGTTGGCCTTGCCGCCCGACGCCTTCATCACCTGGCCGACGAACCAGCCGAGCGACTGCGGCTTGTCCTTCACCTGCGCGGCCTTGTCGGGATTGGCCGCGATGATGTCGTCGACCACCTTCTCGATCGCCGAGAGGTCGGTGACCTGCTTCATGCCGCGGCTTTCGACCAGCGCGCGCGGGTCGCCGCCTTCCTGCCAGACGATCTCGAACAGATCCTTGGCGATCTTGCCGGAGATCGTACCCTCGCCGATCAGGTCGATGATCGCAGCAAGCTGCTCGGCATTGACCGGAGAGCCCGTAATATCCCGGCCTTCCTTGTTGAGGCGGCCGAACAGCTCGTTGATCACCCAGTTCGCCGCCATCTTGCCGTCGCGCGCACGGCTGGCGAGCTTGTCGAGCACCGTCTCGTAGAACACCGCGCTCTCGCGCTCGGCGACGAGCACGCTCGCGTCATAGGCCGACAGGCCGAAATCGGCGACGAAGCGCGCCTTCTTCTGGTCCGGCAGCTCCGGCAGCTTCGCTTTCAGCTCGTCGACGAACGCCTGGCTGAACTCGAGCGGCAAGAGGTCGGGATCGGGGAAGTAGCGATAGTCATGCGCCTCTTCCTTCGACCGCATCGAGCGCGTCTCGCCCTTGTCGGGGTCGAACCGACGCGTCTCCTGCTCGATCTGCCCACCATCCTCGATGATCTCGATCTGGCGCCGCGCTTCATACTCGATCGCCTGGCCGATGAAGGTGATCGAGTTCATGTTCTTGATTTCGCAGCGGGTGCCGAGCGGTCCGCCGGGCTTGCGCACGGAAACGTTCACATCGGCGCGCAAGGATCCCTTCTCCATGTCACCGTCACAGGTGCCGAGGTAGCGCATGATCGAGCGCAGCTTGGTCACGTAGGCCTTGGCCTGCTCGGCGTCGCGGATGTCCGGTTTTGAGACAATCTCCATCAGCGCCACGCCACAGCGGTTGAAGTCGATGAAGGACAGCGACGGCGACTGGTCGTGCAGCATTTTGCCGGGATCCTGCTCGATATGCAGGCGCTCGATGCCGATGGTGACGCTGCGGCCGCCGTCGAGCTCGACCAGCACCTCGCCCTCGCCCACCACAGGCGATTTGTACTGGCTGATCTGGTAGCCCTGCGGCAGGTCCGGATAGAAATAGTTTTTCCGGTCGAACACCGAACGCAGATTGATCGTCGCGTTGAGACCGAGCCCGGTCCGGACAGCCTGCCTGACGCATTCCTCGTTGATGACGGGCAGCATGCCCGGCATCGCCACATCGACCAGCGACACGTGGCTGTTCGGCTCGCCGCCGAACGCGGTGGAGGCGCCCGAGAACAGTTTCGCGTTCGAGGTCACCTGGGCATGGATCTCCATGCCGATGACCATCTCCCAGTCACCGGTGGCGCCTTTGAGAAGCTTGTGGGGGGTGGCGGATGCGTTCATGGCGTTACTGGTCCGTTGGCTGTTCGCCGTTCACTCGCGTCGAGAAACCCGTTGAGCGACCGAAGCACGTCGGCCGGCCGGCGCAGCGCGATCTCGGGGCGGCCCATCGCCTCGATCTCTCCGAACAGCGCCGCGACCTCCGGAGAGGAAGCAAACACGAAGCCGTCGAATGAAGTGCTCTGGTCCTCGAAATCGCTGGATATCTCGACCCGATAGCCCTGCGCCTTGAGACGATCGACCACCTCGCGATGGAGGGCCTGCGAATGGGTTGCAATAAACAGATAATCGACGCGGCGCTTGGTCAGCACGCTCTCCGCGCCTTGCAGCATCTCGATTTCAAAGGCCTGGATATCGGCATGCAATATGTCGATATGCTTGATCTTCCTGTCCCGAAAGAAGGCGTCGACCTCGAACTTGCCGTCGCCGACGAAGGCCTTGATGAACTCACCCTTCAGTCCGTTGCGCGCGAAATTATCCTGACCGGTCTTCAGGCAAGCGGGATCCGGCTCGACCAGGATGACCTCTGCCTTGGGGCGGACCTTCTTGAGCCACATGGAGTAGTGGCCCCAATAGGCGCCGAGCTCGATCATCGCAGGCGTCTCGCCCAGCCGCTTCAGCAGCTCCTGAAAGACGTATTCCTCGAGCGGCTCGTGGACGCCGCGATTGATGATGAGCACGCTGCTGAAGGGTCCGTAATACGCGCCGGGCCCGATGCCCGGGACCTTCAGGCCGTTATGCAGATAGACCTGGTCGCCTTCGACATGGCCAGCCATCGGGACGCGTTCGATCAGAAGGTTGAGGGGATCGGAAACGATCTCGCGAAAACGGCCGAACAGATCCTCGGGCTTCGCCTTGGGCCCCTTGAATCCAGACTCGCTCATGCGGGCGCACTCCCACTCAGCGCGTTGGCGATGCGCTGCCATTCTGCTTCAAGCGAATCCTTTGCCACGGGCTGTCCGGCCTGGCGATACCAATAGCCGGCGTTGCCGAGATCACCCTCGACCCGATGCAGGTAGGCGTGCACCCAGGCGGCCTCGCGGCTGTTGTCGTCCTGAACGATCCTGTGCGCACGATCCCAGTCGCCCTTGGCGGCCCACCAGAGGCCGGTGAGCGGTGCGCCGAGTTCCGGCGCAGGTGCTGCGTCGTCGAGGCTGGCGATGAACGCCGCCATCGTCACCACCACCTCGCGGGCGTGAAGCGGCCGGCCGCCTGCTCGATCACCTCGCCGAGCGAGAACAGCGTCTCTTCCTCGAATGGACGGCCGATCAGCTGCAGGCCGAGCGGCAGGCCCTGCGTATCCTTGCCGGCGGGCACGGCGATACCTGGCAGGCCCGCCATGTTCACGGTCACCGTGAAGATGTCGTTGAGATACATCTCGACCGGATCCGCATTTTCGCCGCTCTTCTCGCCGATGCCGAAGGCGGCCGACGGCGTCGCCGGGGTGAGGATCGCGTTGACGCCCTTGGCGAAGCAATCCTCAAAGTCCTTCTTGATCAGCGTACGCACCTTCTGGGCGCGCAGATAATAGGCGTCGTAATAGCCGGCCGACAGCACATAGGTGCCGATCATGACGCGGCGGCGCACCTCGGCGCCAAAACCTTCGGCGCGGGTGTTTTCGTAGAGCTCGATGATGTTCTTGGCCTGCTCGCGCAGGCCATAGCGGACGCCGTCATAGCGCGCGAGGTTGGAGGACGCCTCCGCCGGCGCCACGATGTAATAAGCCGGCAGCGCATACTTCGTGTGCGGCAGCGACACTTCGACGAGCTCGGCACCCGCCGCCTTCAGCCACGCCGCGCCCTCGCTCCACAGCTTCTCGATCTCGGCCGGCATGCCGTCGAGACGATATTCCTTGGGGATGCCGATCTTCATGCCCTTCACGGACTTGCCGATCGCGGCTTCGTAATCCGGCACGGGGATGTCGACCGAGGTCGTGTCTTTCGGATCGTGCCCGGCCATCGAGCGCAGCAGCATCGCGCTGTCGCGCACGCTGCGTGCGATGGGACCTGCCTGGTCGAGCGAGGAGGCAAAGGCGACGACGCCCCAGCGCGAGCATCGGCCATAGGTCGGCTTGATGCCGACGGTTGCGGTGAACGCCGCCGGCTGGCGGATCGAGCCGCCGGTGTCTGTCGCAGTCGCCCCCATGCACAGCAGCGCCGCCACCGCCGAGGCCGAGCCGCCGGACGAGCCGCCCGGCACCAGCGTCGTGTTGCTGCCGTCGCGCCTCCAGGGATTGCCGACGGGACCGAAGCACGAGGTCTCGTTCGCAGAGCCCATCGCAAATTCGTCATTGTTGAGCTTGCCGAGCATCACCGCGCCGTCGCGCCAGAGCTGTGAGGTGACGGTGGACTCATAGGTCGGCACAAAATTGCCGAGGATCTTTGAGCACGCCGTGGTGCGCACGCCCTTGGTCGCGAACAGATCCTTGATGCCGAGCGGGATGCCGGCGAGCGGACCCACATCACCCTTGGCGATCCTGGCGTCGGCCTCGCGCGCCATGCTGCGCGCCTGATCGGGCGTCTCCAGCACGAAGGCATTGAGCACGCGCGCGGCTTCGATCGCGGAAAGATGCGCGTCGGTCAGCTCGAGTGACGTGAAAGTCTTGTCGGCGAGTCCCTTGCGGGCCTCGGCGAGCGTCAGCGATGTCAAATCGGTCATTTATTGATCGGGCTGCAGAAGAACGGAGACAGGGTTTTGTCGTTGGTCGGGTCGTCTTTTTTGGCGGCGGCTTTCGCGGCCGCCTCGATCTCGTCGAGCACGGCATTGACGGCGACATTGGGATCGGCGGCCTTGCCCTGCCGCTCCATCTTGTCGAGGTAATTCATGTAGGCCTGATAGGCCTTCTCATCGTCGCAAAGCAGACACATCGGACCACGTCCTAAAAGTTACTCTACGACCTTCGGCACAAGAAAGAAGTGACCTTCGGTCGCCGGCGCGTTGGCAACGATATCGTCGGCGATCTCGCCGTCATTGACCACGTCCTGCCGCTTCTTCATCTGCATCGGGGTGACCGAGGTCATCGGCTCGACGCCCTCGACATTGACCTCCGAGAGCTGCTCGACGAAGGCGAGCATGGCGTTGAGCTCGCCCTGCAGATGCGGAACCTCGTCCTCGGAAACCGCAATGCGCGCCAGATGCGCGATGCGGCGGACGGTAGCGGCGTCAACGGACATTATATAAGGGCCTCTCACGGCAAAACCTATGTGCCGTATAGCAGAGGCCGCTTTTGCGCCGCAACCGGCCCCAGAGGCCTATCCGGCCAGCGCTTTCAGGCGGGCCAGGGCCGATTTGGCCAACTCCCGGGTCAATTCGGCCGCGGGGGCCTCGCGGCCGAGGGCGATGGCCTGTCCGGCAAAGAGATTGGTGAAATCGATCTTGCCCTGCTTTTCGGCAGCAGCTTTCAGCGGTCCGAGCGCAGTCGCGGCATGCGGGAATACCGGCGCATCCGGCGAAATCGGGCCGATCTCGCGCATGACACGGTTGGGGACGCCACGTGCTGGACGGCCGGACACCACATTGGTGATGACGGTCGAATCGTCCCCCGCCCGTGCCAGCGCCAGGCGCGCTGCCGGGCTCACCGTGGACTCCGGGCAGCGCAGATATGCTGAGCCGATCTGCACCCCGGAAGCCCCCAACGCGAAAGCCGCCGCGATGCCCCGTCCGTCGGCGATGCCGCCGGCCGCGATGACGGGCACCTTCACCGCGTCGACCACCTGCGGCACCAGCGCGAAAGTGCCGGGTTGCCCGGCGACATTCTCGGTCAGGAACATGCCGCGATGGCCGCCCGCCTCGGCGCCCTGCGCGATAATGACGTCGGCGCCGTTCTCCTCCAACCAGATCGCCTCTTTCACGATCGTGGCCGACGACATGACGATGGCGCCCGTGGCCTTCACGCGCTGAAGCAGTCTGGGCTCCGGCAGGCCAAAATGGAAGCTGACGACCTCCGGCTTCAATTCCTCGACCACCTCGCAGAACGCGGCATCGAATGGCGCGCGGCCGGCGCCCGCGATCGGCGCGGCAGGATCGAGACCATACTCGGCGTAATAGGAAGCCAGGCGCTGCTTCCAGCGCGCCTCGGCTTCGGCCGAAAGCTCGCGCGGCTTGTGGGCGAAGAAGTTCATGTTGAGCGGCGCGGAGACATGCTGGCGGATGATGTTGACCTGCTCGCGCGCCTTCTCGGCCGACAGCATCGCACACGGCAACGAGCCGAGCGCGCCGCCCTGTGCCGCCGCTATCGCTAGCTTTGCGTCCATCGCGCCCGCGATCGGCGCCAGCACGATCGGGAATTCGGTCTTGAAGAGGTCGATCAGTCGACGGTCAGGCCACATGGTTCTTGCCTCGTATTCGCTCTTCCCCTCTCCCCTTTGTGGGAGAGGGTGGATCGCCGCGTAGCGGCGAGACGGGTGAGGGGTTTGCATCCGCGGAAGCAGACCTCTCCAATTTGATTTTGTTCGCCGCGGATAGAAACCCCTCATCCGGCGCGGATTGCATCCGCGCCACCTTCTCCCACAAGGGGAGAAGGGAAAGAAGCGGCGGAGTTTCTCCGGCCGTCCATTACCTGCTCCGCCTCAACCGCAATCCGCTCCACGATCTCCGCCGCCGGTGGAATATCATGAATCAATCCGACCGCCTCGCCCGCGATCACGGCTGCGACATCGAAATTGCCTGCCGCCTTTGCCGCCGCATATTCAGCCGCGACTGCGGCGACATTCTGCATCAGCTCGACCTCGCGCCCGATCCAGCGCCGCGCATGGTCGTTGACCAGGCACCGTCCCGTGAACGGCGCCGGCCAGACATTGTTGCGGGAGAGATCGAAGATGATGCCGCGCACCGTCGCGCCGCTGTTCGCTGCGCAGATGCGCCGCTTGGCCTCCTCCGCGCCGTCAGCCTCCTGGCTCGCATAGAAGCGCGTGCCGAGCAGCACGCCGCTCGCGCCCAGCATCATCATCGCGGCGAGCCCGCGCCCGTCCGCGATGCCGCCGGCCGCGACGACAGGCACACGGCCCGCGGCGAGATCGACGATCGCAGGCACCAGATCGACGGTGGTGCGCGAGGCGCCGTGACCGCCCGCCTCCGTCCCCTGCGCGATCAGGATGTCGGCACCGGCGTCGAGCGCCTGCCGTGCCATCACCTCGTCCTGCACCTGACAGATCAGGCGCGCACCGGCAGACTTGATCTTTGCTGCGAACGGCGCGGGATCGCCGAACGACAACATGATCGCAGATGGCTTTGCAGCAAGCGCGACATCGAGCAGCTCGGGCCTTCTGGCGAGGCTCCAGGTGATGAAGCCGATCCCGAATGGCGCAGACAGTTCGGCGAGCTTCGCGGTCTCCTGCTCCAGCCACGCCCGCTCGCCATAGCCGCCGCCGAGAATGCCGAAGCCGCCGGCACGGCTCACAGCGGAGACCAGACGGCTGCCGGCGACGACATCCATCGGCGCCAGCAGGATCGGATGCCTGATCTGGAGCAGCGTGGTCAGCGACGTCGCAAGCGGCATGGTCTCTCTCCGATCTGGACAGCGAGATTAGGCGCGACTAGCATTCTCGAAAAATGAATTGTTACGAACGCTGCCATCTCAAAAGCGAAACGATGCCATGGAACTCAGCGACATCCAGACCTTTGCCGTGGTCGCCCGCACCGGCGGCATCACCCGCGCCGCGGAAGAGCTCAACACGGTGCAATCGAACGTCACCCAGCGCGTGAAGGCACTGGAGGCGGAGATCGGCACGCCGCTGTTCGAACGCCACAGCCGCGGCATGACACTGACCGGCGCCGGCAAACGTCTCCTCCCCTACGCGCAGCGGATGGCCGCGCTATCGCGCGAGGCCGTGCTGGCCGCGCGCGACGACGGCGAACCGAAGGGACCGCTGGCGATCGGCTCGATGGAGACAACGGCAGCGGTGCGATTGCCACCACTCCTCGCCGATTTCCACCGTCGCTTCCCCGCCGTGCGCCTCACCTTGCGCACCGCCACCACCGCCGACCTCGTCGCCGGCGTGCTCGACGGCACGCTCGACGGTGCCTTCGTCGCAGGTCCCATCGCGCATGCCGACCTCACGGCGACGAGCGCCTTCCGCGAAGAGCTGGTGCTGCTCAGCGCGCGGCGCTGGACGTCGCTGCCCGAGCTGCGCGCCGGCACGCCGGAGTCGGGTCCGACCGCGCTGGTGTTTCGCACCGGCTGCACCTATCGCCAGCGGCTCGAGCAGGTGTTCGTCGAGTTCGGCTGGCCGTCGGCCGCACGCTTCGAGCTTGGTACGCTCGACGGCATGATCGGCTGTGTCGCCGCCGACATGGGCGTGACGCTGCTGCCGCGCGCGGTCGTCGAACGCAGCGCGATGAACGGAAGCGTCTCCATTCACACGCTGAGCTCCTCGCATGCGCGCGCCGAGACACTCTTCATTCAGCGCAGCACCGGACATCAATACAGCGCGCTACAAGGTTTCATCGCCTGCCTGGAGAAGGATGACGACGTCATCGCGGCCTGATGCGACGCGAACGTTCCACGCCACGAAATTCGTCACAAATCCATCGTGTTTGAATCGATCCGCGCCGCGTCTGCCATCGCAGCGCAGCACTTCAAAAAGCTTTGAAGCGCGCGATCATTCTACGTTAGGATGAGTGACTGGCCAGCGCGAAACCATAAACGAAGCCAAAACATCGGGAGGACTATCGATGCGCAATACGCTCGTGTTGTGCTGCGTCGCCGCGTTGTCGGCGATATCAGGAACTGCAAGCGCCCAGGACTGGACCAAATCAAAATGGGGGCCGAACGACGAGATCGGTGCCGCCAACTACATGACGCCCGAGCTCGTGGTGAAGGCCGCCTCTCTGGTGAAGACCGGCAAGACCTACGCCCTCGGCATTCCCGTCACGTCGCAGACACCCGCCTATCCGCCACGCACCTTCAAGATCACGGTGGTGCAGCCGGGACAGGCCGGCAGCCCGGGCCTCGGTCCCAACAAGGCGACCTACAACGACGACATCCTCGATACCTGGGTCGGCATCGGCAGCCAGCTCGACGGGCTCGGCCATCTCGGCGTCGAGCACGTCTATTACAACGGCAACAAGCTTGCCGATTTCGCCGATCCCACCGGGTTGAAGAAGCTCGGCATCGAGAAGGTGCCGCCGATGGTCACCCGCGGCGTGCTGCTCGACATGGCCGCCTATTTCAAGACCGACATCGTCAAGGAAGGTACCGCCTTCAACGTCAAGGAGATCGAGGAAGCCGCCAAGCAGCAGAACGTCGAGATCCGCCAGGGCGACGTCGTCATCTTCCACACCGGCTGGCTCAGCCTGATCGGCAAGGATGACAAGCGCTACTCGGCCGGCGAGCCCGGTCTCGGCGTCGAAGGCGCGAAGTACTTGACCGGCAAGGGCGTCGTCGCTGTTGGCGCCGACACCTGGGCGCTCGAGGTGCTGCCGTTCGAATCCAAGAACGTGTTCGAGGTGCACCAGATCCTGCTCGCCATGAACGGGACCTACATCCTCGAGAACATGGACACCGCCGCGCTCGCCCGGGACAAGGGCTATGAATTCCTGTTCGTGTTGGGACAGCCGCGCTGGACCGGCGGCGTGCAGGCGATGATCAACCCGATCGCGATCCGCTGATCCCGATCGCGACCTGCTGATCCAAGACCCGGGCGAGGATCCGCTTGCTGTCCGGCAGCCCCCTCGCCCGCCCCGCCGTCACCGCGGCCTCAGATGCCACCGCCGCAATGCAACCGCGGTCCAGATCGCCTCGACGAGGCCGAACGGCCAGGCGCCCTGGAGGAAGCCGTAGGCCGAGCCGAGCGCGCAGGACGCCGCGAACAGCAGCACGAACCAGTGGCTGCGGTCCTCCAGGGCATAGCAGACCAGCATCGCCGTCACGGCAAATAGGCCGAATAGTGTCAGTGCATCCATTGTCGAGGGTTCACTCCGCAGCGCGACGCGTGATATGCGCTAAGGCCATGCCGGCTCTTATCCTGCCTCTCGTCGATGCTGCAACCCACTGGCCCGAACGCGGTGCGCTGGTCGGGCTTGATTTGGGCACCAAGACCATTGGCGTCGCCGTGTCCGACCCGGACCGGCGGCTCGCCACCGGCGTCGAGACCATCCAGCGCAAGCAGTTCAAGCAGGATGCCGCACGGCTCCTTGCGATCGCGACCGAGCGCAAGGTGGTCGGCTTCGTGCTCGGCCTTCCCATCAATATGGACGGCAGCGAGGGCCCGCGCGCGCAATCCACCCGCGCCTTCGCCCGCAACCTCGCCGGCCTCACCGCGCTTCCCATCGGCCTCTGGGACGAGCGCCTGTCGACCGCGGCCGTCGAACGCGAGCTGATCGGCATGGACGTCAGCCGAGCCAAGCGCGCCGAGGTCATCGACGAGCACGCCGCGATCTTCATCCTGCAAGGCGCGCTCGACCGCCTCGCAAACCTGCGCGCCGGCTGATCCCATGGCCGTCGTGATCGCGGCGCTGCTGCCGGTCTTCATCCTCATCGTGCTCGGCGTGGTGCTCCGGCACAGCCTGATGCGGCTCGACACACAATGGCACGGGCTGGAGCGGCTGACCTATTTCGTGCTGTTCCCGATGCTGCTGATCCAGACGCTGGTGAAGGCGGACCTTTCAAAAGTGCCGGTCGCCGGCGTCGGCGGCGCGCTGCTGCTGTCGGCACTGGCGATGTCGCTGCTCTGCCTCGCGCTCCGCCCCGCGCTGTCGCGGCTCGACATTGACGGCCCCGCCTTCACGTCGATCTTCCAGGGCGCGACGCGCTGGCAGACCTATGTCGCGCTGTCTGTTTCCGCCAACATGTTCGGCGATGTCGGGCTGGCGCTCGCCTCCGTGGCGATGGTTGCGATCATTCCGCTGGTCAACGTCTTCAGCGTCGCCGTGCTTGCACATTACGCAGCGCCCGAGAAGCAGTCCGCCCGCGCCATCGTCATGACGGTGATCCGCAATCCCCTGATCTGGGCCTGCGTGATCGGCCTCGTCATCAACGTCGTTCATCTGCCGCTACCGAAGATCTGGCACGAGGTGGCGGACGCGCTCAGCCGCTCCTCGCTGGCGATCGGCCTGCTCGTCACCGGCGCCGGCCTGCAGCTCAAGGGCCTGCTCCGCCCGAGCACGGGTGCGGCGATCGGGGTGGCATTCAAGCTGGTCCTGATGCCCGTGCTCGCGCTGGTGCTTGCCGCCTGTTTCGGGCTGTCAGGCAACAGCCTCGCGATCGTCGCGATCTGCGCGGCGGTGCCGACCTCGCCCAGCGCCTATGTGCTGGCCCGCCAGATGGGCGGCGATGCGCCGCTGCTGGCGCAGATCATCACGCTGCAGACGATTTTGGCGGCGATCACGATGCCGGTCGCAATTGCGCTGGTGGCCTAGACCTGGTCATTGCGAACACGCTCTCTCTCCGTCGTCATTGCGAGGAGCCCTTGCGACGAAGCAATCCAGACTGTCTCCGCGGAGGTAATCTGGATTGCTTCGCTGCGCTCGCAATGACGGAGTGCGAGGCAACACCTGCCGCCTCAACTCCCCAACCACATCGTCAGCACCACCGCCGTCATGTTGTTCAGCGCGTGCAGGATGGTTGTCAGCCAGAGCGAATTAGCACGGTAGCGCATGTAGCCGAACCACAGGCCGATGGTGAACACCTCGGCGAGGAAATACATGTCGTATTGCAGGTGCACGATTGTCCACACCAGCGACGACAGCAGAATCGCGCCGGGCACGCGCAAAAAGCTCGCCGACCAGCCGCGAAACAGGAAGCCGCGCGCCAGGACTTCTTCCGAAATCGGCGCGGCCACGCTGAAGGCGACCAGCAGCAGGAGCGCAGCGCCCTTGTCGCGGCCCGATTTCAACAGATCGGTCATGAAGCCCGGCGTCGCCTCGCGGCCGAGCGATCGCGACGCCACCTCCCAGGCCAGGACGATCAGGACGAGACCGACTGCTCCGAACAACAGTTGCTTCCACGACGGCCAATAGAGCGCGAGATAGTCGACGAAGGACGCCCTCTTGATGCTGATGGCGAGCCACACCGCCGCCAGCGTCGCCGGCAGCCCTGTGATCACCGACAGCGCCAGCGCCTGGGGCTCGTGACCGATCGACTGGAGCGAGGCCATGTCGAGGGGAACGCCGCGGAGCACGACCAGCAGGACGATCGCCCCGACCTGGCCGACGAACATCGCGAAGAAGATGAAGAGGCCCCACAGCGCCGTGCCCCAAAACTTCCAGACGCGCGGCGGCGCAGGCGTCATGACGAGCGGCGGATGATCGGGATTGAGGGAGTCCATCAGGAGGCTTTCGTTGGGGAGGCTCACTGCAATGCCCGCTCCAGCAGCGTACGCACGTCGCCACTATCGAGCTCGACCGCGCCATACATGCTGGCGTGGCTCGTTGCGAGCCGCGTGGCGGCGAACAGTTCGGCCTGGTGCGGCGACACGCCATTGAGCGCAGCCGCCGCGGCAAGCAGTGCCAGCTTCTCGACCGCAAGGCGCGCGACGCGCTCGCCGTCGGCGCGCCGAAACGTCTTGCCGATGAATGCGGCCGCCTCGCCGGCGCCCGGCAGACCTTTGGTCTCGGCCGCAAGCGTTTGCAGCACGGCCGTCGCCGCCTCCGGCTCGCGCGCGAGCGCGCGGAGCACGTCGAGGCACATCACGTTGCCTGAGCCCTCCCAAATCGCGTTGACCGGCGACTCCCGGTAGTGGCGCGCCAAAATGCCGTCCTCGACATAGCCGTTGCCGCCGAGGCACTCCATCGCCTCATAGAGAAATGCCGGCGCGCTCTTGCACGTCCAGTATTTGATCGCGGGCGTGAGCAGCCGCATATAGGCGGCCTCCGACGCGTCGTGCGGGGTCCGGTCGAAGGCGCGGCAGAGCCGCATCACCAACGCCACGCTCGCCTCCACATGCAGCGCCATGTCCGAGAGCACGGCCTGCATCAAGGGCTGATCGGCAAGATGTTTCTGGAATACGCTGCGATGACGCGCGTGATGCAGCGCATGGGCGAGGCCCGAACGCATCAGGCCGACGGAGGCGATCGCGCAATCCTGCCGCGTCAGCTGCACCATCTGGATGATGGTGCGGATGCCCTTGCCCTCCTCGCCGACGGCTTGCGCATAGGCCCCGACGAACTCGACTTCGGAGGAGGCATTGGAGCGGTTGCCGAGCTTGTCCTTCAGCCGCTGGAACTGGATCGCATTGACCGAACCGTCAGGCGCAAAGCGCGGCATGAAGAAACAGGTCAGCCCGCTATTG
Source organism: Bradyrhizobium sp. CB1717 (assembly GCF_029714325.1). Lineage (NCBI taxonomy): Bacteria > Pseudomonadati > Pseudomonadota > Alphaproteobacteria > Hyphomicrobiales > Nitrobacteraceae > Bradyrhizobium > Bradyrhizobium sp. CB1717. Next base: position 4,428,901 of record NZ_CP121666.1, on the reverse strand, counting down.
GCCTGCGCCAGCACCAGGAACGCATCGCACATCGGCGCCGACATGAACCATTTGTGGCCGGTGATGCGATAGGCATCGCCGTCGCGCACCGCGCGCGTCATGTTGGCGCGGACGTCAGTGCCGCCCTGCTTCTCCGTCATGCCCATGCCGAGCGTCATGCCGCGCTTCTCCCACCACGGCGCGAAGGCGGGATCGTAGCTTCTGGTCGACAGCACCGGCATCACACGCGCGAGCAGATCCGGCTGCATCGCGAGCGCCGCGACGGAGGCGCGCGTCATCGTGATCGGGCAGAGATGGCCGGTCTCGACCTGCGCGGCGATGTAGAACCTTGCGGCCCGGATGACCTCGGCGGCATCGCCTGCAGGTCTTCCGTCCGCCGTCCAGGTCGAATTGTGCACGCCGGCATGCGCGCTGTGCGCCATCAGCTCGTGATACGAGGGGTGAAACTCGACCTGGTCGCGCCGGTTGCCTTTTGCATCAAACGTCCGCAGCTTCGGCGTGTTCTCGTTCGCCACGCGGCCGCGATCGGCCATCGCGACCGAGCCCCAATGCCTGCCGAACTCCGACAACTCCCGCTCCGCCGCCGCACCGCCATTGGCCTTGACCGCGTCGACCAGCGGTCGGTCCACGGCAAACAGATCGACGTCCTCGAATGGCGGCGACTGGTTGAAGACCTCGTGGGTCGAAAATGCGGGCTGGGTCATCTTGCGTCCTCGGCGCGGAATCAGCTCCGGCGCGGCTGGATCGGGAAATCATAGGCCGCCCCGCCCGCCCCCGGCAGGGAAAAGTGCCACCACTCCTTCGAATAGTTCACAAAGCCTTGCCTGGCCATCGCAGCCACCAGCCGCCTGCGCCAGGCCCGCTGCTCCTGTGTGATCGACGGTGCTGCGGTATGGCCCCTGGCGTCGGTACAGTCGTAGCCGGTGCCCATGTCGACGCTGCCTTCGGGCGCCCGCGCCTCGACCGGCGCCGTGCAATCGGCGTAGGTCTTGGTCGGGTCATATTTGCCGGAATTGTCGGCCTTGAGATCGACCAGCGTGAGGTCGAGCGCCGCACCGGTGGAATGCTGCGAGCGGCTCGCGATGTAGCCGAGGCGAAACAGCTCGGTCTTCGGGATCTTTGGATTGTAGCGCCGCTCGGCGGCGGTCTCGTGGCCGTTCTGCGACCACTTGACCATGTCGAGCGAGGCCCGCGCCGGCCGGTAGCAGTCGAACATCTTGAGCGACAGATTTTGCGCCGCCAGCTCCTCTTGCACCGCCTTCAGCCGCAGCCCCACCTCCCGTTTCACCACGCACTCGCCGGCGCCGTAGCCGGCGAGCGGACGGCCGACGAAATTGTTCGACGTGGCGTAGCGGATGTCCTGGACGATGGTGGGATCGATGTCGCGCAGATAGACGAAGCCGCCGGGGAGCGATTGGGCGTGGGCGGCGGAGATGGCGACGATTGATATAAAAGCTGCAAGAATTGTTTTCACGATGCTTCCACGTCCTTCAGCGTCATTCCGGGGCGATGCGAAGCATCGAACCCGGAATCTCGAGATTCCGGGTCTGGCGCTTGCGCGCCATCCCGGAATGACCGAGTGGGCGACAGATCAGGGGATAACTCCGGTCCTGCTCTTTGCCCCTTGCCCCACCCCCGGTCCGCGCCTATAGCTCTGCTTTTAATGACATCGAAATCGACCTTCGTCCTCGGCCACCGGCATTTGCTGGGCATCGAGGGCCTTTCCGCGGCCGACATCAGCGGCCTCCTCGACCTGTCCGAAGAATATGTCGAGCTCAACCGTCAGGTTGACAAGAAGCGCACCGTCCTGCGTGGACGGACGCAGGTGAACCTCTTCTTCGAGGCCTCCACCCGAACCCAGTCCTCGTTCGAGCTCGCCGGAAAGCGGCTCGGCGCCGACGTCATGAACATGTCGGTCGCCTCCTCGTCCATCAAAAAGGGCGAGACGCTGATCGACACCGCGATGACGCTCAACGCCATGCACCCGGACATCCTGGTGATGCGCCATCACGCCTCCGGCGCGGTGGAACTGCTGGCCCGCAAGGTTGACGGTTCCGTGATCAATGCCGGCGACGGCGCGCATGAGCATCCGACCCAGGCGCTGCTCGACGCGCTCACCATTCGCCGCAACAAGGGCCGCATCGAGGGGCTCGTGGTCGCGATCTGCGGCGACGTGCTGCATTCGCGCGTCGCCCGCTCCAACATCATCCTGCTCAACACCATGGGCGCCCGCGTCCGCGTCGTCGGCCCCTCCACGCTGCTGCCGCCCGGCATCGAGCGGATGGGCGTCGAGGTCGCGCGCGACATGCGCGAGGGTCTCAACGGCGCCGACATCGTCATGATGCTGCGGCTGCAGCGCGAGCGCATGAACGGCTCCTTCGTGCCGTCGACCTCCGAGTACTTCAACTATTTCGGGCTCGACCAGAAGAAGCTCGCCTACGCCAAGCCGGACGCCCTCGTGATGCATCCCGGCCCGATGAACCGCGGCGTCGAGATCGACACCGCGGTCGCCGACGGCGCGCAGTCCCTGATCCGCGAACAGGTGGAGATGGGCGTCGCCGTCCGCATGGCGGTGCTGGAAGCGCTCGCCCGTAACCTGCCGAACGCGTGATGCCCATGCTGACCGACCGCCGCCCCATCCTGCTCGCCAACGCCCGCGTCATCGATCCCGCCAGGGATTTCGACGGTGTCGGCGACGTCCTGATTGCCGATGGCACCATCCGCGAGACCCGACGCGGCATTGGCGCGGCCGGCGTCCCCGAGGGCACCGACATCGTCAACTGCGCCGGCAAGGTCGTCGCGCCGGGCCTGATCGACATGCGCGCCTTCGTCGGTGAGCCCGGCTTCAGCCATCGCGAGACCTTCGCCACCGCGAGCCAGGCGGCTGCGACCGGCGGCATTACCACCATCATCTGTCAGCCCGACACGTCTCCGGTGATCGATAACTCGGCAACCGTCGACTTCGTGATGCGCCGCGCCCGCGACACCGCGATCGTCAACATCCAGCCGATGGCGGCGCTCACCAAGGGCATGCACGGCCAGGAGATGACCGAGTTCGGCCTGCTGAAGGCCGCGGGCGCCGTGGCTTTCAGCGATGGCGACAGAAGCGTGACCAATGCGCAGGTGATGCGCCGCGCGCTGACGTACGCGCGCGATTTCGACGCGCTGATCGTGCACTACACGGAGGACCCCGATCTTGTCGGCGAAGGCGTGATGAACGAGGGCGAGTTCGCATCGCGGCTGGGCCTGATGGGCATCCCGAGTGCCGCCGAGGCGGTGATCCTCGAGCGCGACATGCGCCTCGTCGCGCTGACCGGCGGCCGCTATCACGCAGCCTCGCTGTCCTGCATCGACTCGCTCGATATCCTCGAGCGCGCCCGCGATGCCGGCCTTGCCGTCAGCGCCTCGGTCTCGATCAACCATCTTGCGCTGAACGAGAACGACATCGGCCCCTACCGGTCCTTCCTGAAACTGTCGCCGCCGCTGCGCACCGAGGACGACCGCCGCGCGCTGGTGGCGGCGATCGCCTCCGGCCTCGTCGACGTCATCATGTCCGACCACAATCCGCAGGACGTCGAGGTCAAGCGCCTGCCGTTCGCGGAGGCCGCCCCCGGCGCCATCGGCCTGGAGACCATGCTGCCCGCCGGCCTGCGGCTGGTGCACAATGGCGAGCTGGACCTCAAGACGCTGATCCGGGCGATGTCGACCAGGCCGGCCGAGCTGCTCGGCTTGCCGGGCGGAACCTTGCGCGCGGGTGCGCCTGCGGATGTCATCGTGATCGACCCCGATGTGCCCTGGGTGGTCGATCCCGCCGACCTCAAATCGCCCTGCAAGAACACCCCGTTCGACGAGGCCCGCTTTACAGGCCGCGTGGTGCGCACCATTGTCGGCGGACGGACGGTGTACGAACATGTCTGACGTGCGGGATCATGCGTGGCGCCTCGATTCGACATGCGGATGCGGCCTTTGGAGATCCAGCCATGGGGCTTGAAGCCTTCCTGCCGGTGGCCTTCGTCATCGGCTACCTGCTCGGTTCGATCCCGTTCGGGCTGGTCCTCACCAAACTCGCCGGCACGCAGGATATCCGCTCGATCGGCTCCGGCAGCATCGGCGCCACCAATGTTCTGCGCACGGGGCGCAAGAGCCTTGCCGCGGGCACCCTGCTGTTCGATGCACTCAAGGGCACCGTGGCCGTGGTGATCTGTGGCTACATCGCCGGCCCCAATGCGGCGATGGTGGCGGGGCTCGGCGCTTTCCTCGGGCACCTCTTCCCGGTCTGGCTCAAGTTCAAGGGCGGCAAGGGCGTCGCGGTCTATATCGGCATCCTGCTCGGACTGTTCTGGCCGGCCGCGGTGGTGTTCTGCCTGCTTTGGCTGGCGACCGCCTTCACCACCCGCTATTCCTCGCTCTCGGCGCTGGTGGCGTCCTTCATCACGCCGGTGTTCCTATGGTGGTTCGGCCATCTCGCTCTGTCTGCGCTGTTCGCGGTGCTGACGCTGCTGCTGTTCTACGCGCATCGCGAGAACATCAAGCGGCTGCAATCGGGCAAGGAAAGCCGGATCGGCGAGAAGGCCTAAAGCGGGAAAAAGTACGGATACCGCCGCACCATCTCCGCATTATATGCCAAATCCTGTTCGCAACTTCCGCACCACTCGCGGCAGGCTGTAGCGGACGGGTTCCATGCCTGTCATCCTGACGTGGAAGATGGCGTTACGCGGTTGCTCAGAATGAGCGAGAAGATTGTCGGCGCGCAGATGGACGGTGGTTCGCAAGGTGCCGCGCGCACCGCGGCAAGTCGGCTGCTCTTTGCAACGGACATCTGGTCCGGTGCTCCCTCGCCGCCTCCCACTCCAGAGCCTGCCTCCGTTGCACCGCCGGCGCCGCTGCCTGTTCCGGCCGCGCAACCGCCGCGTCCTGTCGAGGCGATCGCCGTCGCCGCGCCTGTTGCGCCCGACCGGACTCCGTCGAGACAATGGCCGCCGCGAAGACTCTCGCTGGCCCTCCAGGGCGGCGGCACCTTCGCCGCCTTCACCTGGGGCGTGTTGGAGCGGCTGCTGGAAGAGCCGGATATCGAAATCGACACCATCAGCGGCGCCAGCGCCGGCGCAATCAATGCGCTCCTGCTCGCCTCCGGCCTCGCCGATGGCGGCCGTGAAGCCGCCCGCAGCCGGCTGAACCGGTTCTGGGTCCGCCTGATGCATGAGGCCTCGTTCCGTTCATTGATGCTGGTCGGCGGCTTCTCGCCGGCGGGAAGCTCGGTCGCGTTCGGGCCGACGCTGCGCTCCGGCCAGTTCGATCCGTTCGATCTCGATCCGCTCAGGCAGGCGCTGTCGCGCGACATCGATTTCGCGGCGCTGCGCGCGGCGAAATCGCCAAAACTCCTGATCGCGGCGACCCGGATCCGCGACGGGCAGCAACAGATCTTCCGCAACGAGGCCATCACGGCGGACGTCGCGCTGGCCTCGACCTGCCCGCCGCTCGTGCACTGCGCCGTCGAGATCGATGGCGAGGCCTATTGGGACGGCGGCTTCGGCGGCAATCCGCCGCTGCTGATGATGGTGCAGGAAACCGCAGCGACCGACGTGCTGCTGGTCCAGGTCACGCCGTCGCGTGACAGCTACGTGCCGATCACGCTTGCCGCGATCGACCGCCGGCTCGACCAGATCGCCGCCAACGCCGCGCTCAATGCAGAGGTCGCGGCCATCGCATGGGCTCAGTCGCAGACGGCACCTTCGCTGCGGCTCTCCAGGATCGCGGCGGAAGACGCCGTTGAGGGGCTGGCGCAACGCTCATCGACCGATCTCGGCCGCGGCTTCATTCGCCTGTTGCACCGGAGCGGCCGCGAGGCCGCCGAGCGCTGGCTCGGACAAGGCGCGGTCGCCGGCGCAGCCCCACCTGCATCCGGCCAACGCATCGCTGCCAGCGAACCCGCGCTAGCCTGACTTCGCCAGCGCCTCCTCCAGGAACCACGCCGTCGCCAGCGCATGCGCGTCATTGCCGAAGCGTGCGATCACCTGCACGCCGATCGGCAGGCCGCCGGCCTTCAGCACCGGCACGTTGACGCATGGATTGCCCATCAGCGTCCACAGCCGGTTGTAGCGGGGATCGCCTGTGGTCGCGAGCGCCTTGGCCGGCGCGGTGCCCGGCGCCGAATAGGTCAGGAGCACGTCGACGCCCTCGAACAGCTCGCCGAGCTCGCGGCGGCCGCGCCGGCTGATCCGCCGCGCCTCGTCATAGTCTTTCGGGGTTATCCCGACCGTCGCATCGAGGCTGGCGCGCAGGATCGGCGCGATCTCGTCGTGACGCGCGTCAAACTCCCAGGCCAGCGCGCGATGCGCCTCAAAGTTCTGGATGATGGGGTGGATGCGCCAGGCTTCCTTGACCGCCTCGGGCAGATCGATGGTCTGCACGCTGGCGCCGGCCTTCTCGGCCGCCTTGATCGCCGTCTGCAAGCCCTCCTCTGCCGCCGGCTCCACGGCCTCGGCAAACTCCTGCCTGACCACGCCGATGCGCGGCGCTTTCGCCGGCGTAATACCGGAGAATTCGGTGCGGCCGGTCATCGCCAAAAGCCCGCGCGCGAGATCTTCTGCGCGTGATCCGAACAGGCCGACCGTATCGAGTGCCCACGAATAGCACTTCACGCCAACTGTCGGCAGCATCCGGAACGATGGCTTGATCGCGGCAGCTCCGCAATAAGCGGCCGGCCGGATCACCGAGCCGCCGGTCTGGGTACCCAGCGCCAGCGGGATCATGCCAGCACCGACCGCTGCCGCCGACCCCGAGGACGAGCCGCCCGGCGTATGGCCGAGATTGTGCGGATTGAGCGTCGGGGTCGGATCGCTCGAGGCGAACGCTGTGGTCGTGGTCTTGCCGATGATGGTGGCCCCCGCCCGCTTCAGCATCATCACAACAGGCGCGTCCGAGCGCGGCTGCCAGCCGCGATAGATCTCCGAGCCCATCTCGGTCGGCATGTTGGCGGTGTCGATGATGTCCTTGATCCCGACCGCGATGCCGCGCAGCGGGCCGGAGGCCTGCGCCTTCGCGGATTTGTCATGCCGGACGAAGGCGCGAACGTCTTTCTCCTTGGCCTCGATCGCCGCGTGCGACTGGGCGATGGCGGCCTCGGGCGAAAGCTCGCCCGCTTCGATGCGGCGCTGGAGGTCGGCGAGTGAGATCATGGCAAAACCCTTCTTATTGGTATCGCTTTTAGCATCGCGAAGGGGCCGCGCAAGCGCACGGGCCTGTTGCCCACGCCCTCAGGTTGTTCCATGCTACTCCCACAAGGAGACGCCGTGGACGCCATCACCCCAAGCGTGGAGCTGACCGAGGCTGAGCGGATCGACCGGCTGCGGCTGATCCGCTCCGACAATGTCGGGCCGCGGATCTTCCGGTCGCTGGTCGATCATTTCGGCAGCCCGCGCGCCGCGCTGGAGCGGCTGCCGGATCTCGCCCGCCGCGGCGGTGCGCAGCGATCGGGGCGGATCTGCAGCGCGGATGACGCGAAGGCCGAGCTCGCGGCGAGCCGCAAGCTCGGCATCGCCTGGCTCGCGCCCGGCGAGGACGGCTATCCGGCACGCCTCGCGATGATCGACGATGCGCCGCCGCTGCTCGCCGTGCGCGGCGACACCAAAACCCTGATGCGGCCGATGATCGCGATCGTCGGCTCGCGCAACGCCTCCGGCGCCGGCTTGAAGTTCGCCGGCCAGCTCGCGCGCGAGCTCGGCGAAGCCGGCTTCGTCATCATCTCCGGGCTGGCACGCGGCGTCGACCAGGCTGCGCATCGCACCAGCGTCGAGAGCGGCACGATCGCCGTGCTCGCCGGCGGCCATGACTGCATCTATCCGCCCGAGCATGGCGACCTGCTCGCCGCGATTCTCGACCACCAGGGTGCGGCGATTTCCGAGATGCCGCTCGGCCATGAGCCGCGCGCCCGCGATTTCCCCCGCCGCAACCGCCTGATCTCGGGCGCTTCGCTCGGCGTCGTCGTGGTGGAGGCGGCACACCGCTCGGGCTCGCTGATCACCGCGCGCATGGCGGCCGAACAGGGCCGCGAGGTGTTCGCCGTCCCCGGCTCGCCGCTCGATCCGCGCGCCGCCGGCACCAACGATCTGATCAAGCAGGGCGCAACGCTCGTCACCGAAGCTGCCGACATCGTCAACGCGGTGCAGCCGATCATGGAGCGACCGCTGATGCACCCAGTCGGCGAGCCCGACAGCGAGCCGTTCGAGAGCGATCCGCAAGGCCATGACCGCGACCAGATCACCGGCCTGCTCGGCCCTGCCCCGATCTCGATCGACGACCTCGTGCGAATGTCCGGCGCCTCGCCCGCGATCGTGCGCACCGTGCTGCTGGAGCTCGAGCTCGCCGGCCGCCTCGAACGCCACGGCGGCGGACTGGTGTCGCTGCTTTAGGTCTGGGAAAATACGGCTCGATCGGAGGCTCTTACCCTCCCCTGGAGGGGAGGGTGAAACGCGCCGAGCGCGATTCCGCCCTAGCCGTCGTTGCGCTGGTCGAACTTCGTGCGTGCGGCCTCGATCTGGTCCAGATGGTCCTTGGCCCATTTGCCGAGCGCCTCGACCGGCCGCGATAGTCCGTGGCCGAGATCGGTCAGCTCATAGTCCACGCGCGGCGGAATGGTCGGGAAGATCGTGCGCGTGACGAGGCCGTCGCGCTCGAGGCCGCGCAGCGTCAGCGTCAGCATCCGCTGCGAGATGCCGTTGATCATGCGCTTCAGCTCGTTGAAGCGCTTTGGCCCGTCGCTCAGCATCATGATGACGAACACGCTCCATTTGTCGCCGACGCGGGACAGCACGGAGGCGACCCCGCGGCAGTCCGCGTGGTTGGGATCCGGCCTGTGATCCGGGCCTGGTTCCAGCCTCGGCGAGGCAGGCAAATCGGTGTGAGCAGGTTTCAATAATGTGTCCATGGCTCAAAAAAGTGCGTTCTTGCGGGGATTTCGACAGTCACTCATGTAGTCCGGGTTACAAATCTATACCAGGGTGATCCCAAATGAAACTCCTCCATATCGACTCCAGCGTCCTCGGCCCCCACTCCGTCTCCCGGCAGGTTTCCGCTGCCATCGTCGACCGTCTCAGGCAGGCAACGCCGTCCCTCCAGGTGACCTATCGCGACCTGACCCAGACCCCGCTCGCCCACCTCTCCGGATCGCATCTGGCGGTCGCGCAAGGCGCCCCCGCCCCGGCGGAGCTCGGCCCCGACCTTGCCGCCAGCGCGGCTGCGCTCGACGAGTTCCTGGCCACCGACATCGTCGTGATCGGTGCCCCCATGTACAATTTCACCATTCCGAGCCAGCTCAAGGCCTGGATCGACCGCGTTCTCGTTGCGGGTAAGACGTTCAGCTATGGGGCGAACGGGCCGCAGGGCCTTGCCGGCGGCAAGCGTGTGATCGTGGCGATCTCGCGCGGCGGATATTACGGCGCGGGCTCGCCGGCTGCGGCGCTGGAGCACCTGGAAACATACTTGCGCGGCGTATTCGGTTTCATGGGCATCACCAGCCCTGAATTCATCATCGCCGACGGCATCCAGGTCGGCCCCGAGCATCGCGAGAAGTCGATCGCCAGCGCGCTTGCGGCGGCCACTTCCTTGCGCGCGGCGTAAGATTCACGCCGACACCAGCCGCTGCCGGACTCCGGCGGCGGCTGACAGATCGACGAAGCTAAAACCAGGCGCCCTGAATGCCCAGGATGACGGCGACGAGCGAAACGAACAGGCCGATGCCGGAGAAAAGAACCACCCCGATGAACTCGGAGGTTTCAGAATGTTTTGCGGGAATGGCAGAACGTTCGGTGTAAATACGCGGTGATGAAATCGACGAAAAAATGCGAGCTGCCTTTGGCATATCGGGCTCCCTTGAAAATGAGTCCTGCGACCCCCTGCCCGTAAAAATGTCTGCGCAGCGTCTGCGGAGGTTCAACACCTCACGCAAGGTTCAGAGAAATACAGCTCGCGAGGTGTAGGAACCAGCCGGCGCAACCGGAGTTGTCGCGCCGACTGATTCAATTTGCACTAGATTTGATCAGCCGCGATAGATCGGCGCGCCGCTCGGCGAGGCGACCGCGCCGCCGTCGACGAAGATCTCCTGGCCCTGGATGTGCGCGGAATCATCCGACGCAAGGAACAGCACCGTCTTCGCAACGTGATCTGTTTCACCAATGCGCCCCAGCGGCGTCGACAGCGCGATGCGCGTCTCGAACGCCTTCTCGGCCTCGGGTGTCGCGATCGCAGGCCCCCAGATCGGCGTGCGGATCGCACCGGGCGCGACGACGTTGACGCGAATGCCGCGCGGCGACAGTTCCGAGGCCATGATCCGCGCCATCGCGCGCACGCCGGCCTTCGCCGCACCGTAAGCGGAGTAGCCGGGAATGCCGAGCACCGAGATGACCGAGCCGTTGAGGATGATCGAGGCATTGTCGTTGAGGTAGGGCAGCGCAGATTGAACGGTGAAGAACACGCCGGTGAGGTTGGTGCTGATGACCTTCTCGAAAACCTCCGGCGTCGCCGAGCCGAGCGGCGTGCCGCCGGCGATCCCGGCATTGGCGAACACGATGTCGAACTTGCCGAATTTCTCGGCGCCCTGCTTGATCGCAGCTTCCGTCGCGGCGATGTCGGTGGCATCGGCGGCGAGCGCGAGCGCGTTCGGGCCGAGCTCCCTGGCGGCAGCTTCCAGCGTCTCCTTGTTGCGCCCGGTGATCACCACCTTGGCGCCTTCGGCCACGAACAGTTTTGCCGTCGCAAGCCCGATGCCGCTGTTGCCGCCGGTGATCAGGGCTGTCTTGTTCTTCAGTCTCATGCTCGCCTCCAGTAGTTGCATAATGAAACTATATTGCCATCTAGGGCATTTGGTTTTATGATGCAACCACACAAGCGCGTGATCGGCGGCAGAACCGTGCGAACGCGAAAGGACCGGAACGATGGTGAAACGAACGAGCTTTGAGGGCGATGCCTGCCCGATCGCGCGCTCGCTGGACGCGCTCGGCGACTGGTGGTCGCTGCTGATCATTCGCGAGGCCCTGTTCGGCCTGCGCCGCTTCGGCGAGTTTCAGAGCAAGCTCGGCATGGCCAAGAACATCTTGTCGACCCGGCTGCGTTCACTCGTTGACCACGGCATCCTGGCCACGGCCCCCGCCTCCGACGGCAGCGCCTATCAAGAGTATGTCCTGACGCCGAAGGGCCGCGGCACCTTCCCGATCCTGGTCGCGCTGCGGCAATGGAGCGAGGAATTCGACGACACGCCTGAGGAGATCGCGACGGTCCTGGTCGATCGCGAAAAAGGCCGCCCGGTGAAGAAGCTCGAAATGCGCGCGGAGGACGGGCGGCTGCTTAGCCCGGCGGACACAATGCTGAAGCCGCGGCCCGCGCCGCGCCGGCGCTCGGCGTGATGCGCTGAACTGCCTCCACACCCGTCATTGCGAGGAGCCCTTGCGACGAAGCAATCCAGAATCCCTACGCGGAAAGACTCTGGATTGCTTCGCTCCGCTCGCAATGACGACGCGGAGGGACTTGTGCAAAATCTCGACACCATCAAAGATGGCTAGACATCCCGAAGTGGCACCCCCATGCCCCTGCTCGCCATCGTCTATTTTTCCATCTCCGGCACCACCGAGACGCTGGCGCATGCGGTCGCGCGCGGGGCCGCTGGAATGGCAGAGATCGCGCTTTGTCGGATCGCCGGCGACGACATCGTGTCGGGCCGATTCCAGAATGAAGGACTATTGGAGACGATCGACCGCGCCGGCGCGGTTGCATTTGGCAGCCCGACCTACATGGGCGGACCAGCCGCGCAATTCAAAGCCTTAGCAGACGCTTCAAGTGACCGATGGAGCCAGCGGCGATGGGCCAACAAGATCGCGGGCGGCTTCACGACGGGCGCGTGTGCAGGCGGAGATCAACTCCACACGTTGACCTACTTTTCCATTCTGGCCGCGCAGCACGGCATGCTCTGGTGCGGGCTGGATATTCCAGGCGGAGAGGATCCAGCCGGTCGCAATCGATTGGGCAGCCAGCTTGGACTAGCGACACAATTGGTTGAGGGCGCGTTGCCGCAGAGTGACCTCAGCACAGCCGAATATCTCGGCCTGCGATTGGCCAAATTGGCAGGCCTCAACGGCTAACCACACCGTCATTGCGAGGAGCCCTTGCGACGAAGCAATCCAGACTACCTCCGCGGAGACAGTCTGGATTGCTTCGCTGCGCTCGCAATGACGAGGTTAGAGCAACGCCCACAAATCCCTCACCGTCACCCTGAGGTGCTCGCCTCTTCGGCGAGCCTCGAAGGGCGACGGCCCGGCTTTCTCCACGCGGCCGCATCCCGGCCGTTCATCCTTCGAGGCTCCCGGCGCAATGCTCCGCATCGCGCCACTCGCGCCTCAGCGACTGTGTTCTTCGTCAAGCGGGTTGCCATTGTTTTTGGTCCCTGAGCATGGCGTTGAGGATGGTGAGGACTTTGCGAGCGACGGCGATGAGGGCCACCATCTTCGGCTTCCCGGCGATCAGCAGGCGTTGATAGAAGAGCTTGAGCTGCGGATGGTGTCGGCTGGCCGAGAGAGCGGCCATGTAGAGCCCGGCGCGCAGTGCGGCTCGCCCGCCGCCGATCATGCTCTTGCCCTTCCAGCGGCCGGATTGGCGGGTGAACGGAGCAAGGCCGGCGAGGCTTGCGATCTGGCGCCGATTGAGGGTGCCGAGCTCGGGCACCTCGGCCAGGAAGGTGCGGGCGAGCGTGTTGCTTACACCCGGAAAGCTCACCAGCAACTCCTCCTTGGCGCGCCAGACCGGCGAACCGCGCACCAGCGTGTCGATGTCGTTGTCGATCTCCAGCAGCTCCTTCTCGAGGACCTTGATGTGGCGGGCAAGGCTCTTGCGAACGCGGACATTCTCGGCCCGCTTCTCGCGCTGGCGCTCGGCAACGATCATCTCGATGATCTGCCGTCGGCGGCTGACCAGTTCGGCCAGCAGCCGGGCTTCCTGATCTGGCATGGCACGCGGCGTCGGCTTCACCGCCTCGACAAACCGCGCGATGACTGCCGCATCGATCGGATCGGTCTTGGCGCGCTGGCCAACGGCCTGCGCGAAGTGCCGGATTTGGGCCGGATTGACCACCACCAGCGGCAGTTGGGCGCCGGCCAGCGCCGCCGCGACAATGGTCTCGAAGCCGCCCGTCGCTTCCACTGCAATCAGCGTTGGCGAACAGGCCTGCAGACGAGCAACAAGGTCTTCCAAGCCTTTGCCGTCACGCGCCACGGCAAAGGCTTCCCCGCTCGGACGCAAATGCACGTCCAGCCGGTCCTTCGATACATCAATGCCAATATAGATCGCGTCCATCTGCACCCATCCTTGCGCAATCGGGCTCGCCAGGCGGCCCTCGCGACTGTTCGGGTTCAATGGAACAACGGACGGGGCGCCGCGCTGAGGCTCGGGCTTCAAAGCCCTGGGATGAGGCGGTCTCCCGTCCGCTACCGCACCGGACACTCTATCCGATCCAGTGAGTCGAAACTTACAAGGATGACGGGTCACGACAGCTTGCGCTTGCTCCGCAGTCGCAAATGCTCGTCGGCCTCGAGCTGCGTCATCCCCAGGAGATAATGCAGCACGTCCAGCTTGTGGCGCTCGGCGAGCTTGCGCAACGCAGCCACCTGCTCGGCGATGAAGGCCACCGCCTCATCTGCCCCGCCCTCCCCCGGTTCCTCGTTGCGCGAGCCTCCCGGCGCGCCCGATACGGCGCGCGCCCGCTTCTTTCCCGGCCTTGTCACCCGTCCCCACCCCGAATCCATGCCCCACAGAGACACTACGCCGATAGGGATCGCAACTCCAAGGTGGTGATTTGCAACTTTCTCGATATGAAACTTTTCCCATCCGGAGCGCTTTCAACAGCCCCCGATTTGACAGCGGGGGCCTCACCACCCATGTTCGGAGCGAAACGGCCGACCCGAGTCCTTTCGTTTCCGGCCCAAGATTTTCCCGTAAGCCACTGGAACTAAATGAATATCGTCATTGTGGAGTCGCCGGCGAAAGCCAAGACGATCAACAAATATCTGGGCTCGTCCTACGAGGTTCTGGCCTCGTTCGGCCATGTCCGCGATCTCCCGGCGAAGAACGGTTCCGTCGATCCCGACGCCAATTTCAAGATGATCTGGGAGGTCGACCCCAAGGCGGCCGGCCGGCTCAACGATATCGCCAAATCCCTGAAGGGCGCCGACCGCCTGATTCTGGCGACCGACCCCGATCGCGAGGGCGAGGCCATCTCCTGGCACGTGCTGGAGGTGATGAAGGAGAAGCGCGCGCTGAAAGATCAGAAGATCGAGCGCGTGGTGTTCAACGCCATCACCAAGCAGGCCGTCACGGACGCGATGAAGCATCCGCGCGAGATCGACGGTGCGCTGGTCGACGCCTATATGGCGCGCCGGGCCCTCGATTACCTCGTCGGCTTCACCCTCTCCCCCGTGCTGTGGCGCAAGCTGCCTGGCGCCCGCTCGGCCGGCCGCGTGCAGTCGGTGGCGCTCCGCCTCGTCTGCGACCGCGAGCTCGAGATCGAGAAATTCGTGCCGCGCGAATATTGGTCGCTGATCGCGACCCTGCTCACCCCGCGCGGCGATGCCTTCGAGGCCCGCCTCGTCGGCGCCGACGGCAAGAAGATCCAGCGCCTCGACATCGGCACCGGCGCGGAAGCTGAAGACTTCAAGAAGGCGCTTGAGCTTGCGAACTACGCGGTCACCGCGGTCGACGCCAAGCCAGCGCGGCGCAATCCGCAGGCGCCCTTCACCACCTCGACGCTGCAGCAGGAAGCCAGCCGCAAATACGGCTTTGCGCCCGCGCACACCATGCGCATCGCCCAGCGCCTCTATGAAGGCATCGACATCGGCGGCGAGACCACCGGACTCATTACTTATATGCGTACCGACGGCGTGCAGATCGCCCCCGAGGCGGTCACCCAGGCACGCAAGGTGATCGGCGAGGATTACGGCAATGCCTACGTGCCGGACGCGCCACGCCAGTACCAGGCCAAGGCCAAGAACGCCCAGGAAGCGCACGAAGCGATCCGCCCGACCGACCTCTCCCGCCGTCCCGACAGCATGAGCCGCAAGCTCGATGCCGATCAGGCCCGGCTCTATGAGCTGATCTGGAAGCGCACCATCGCGAGCCAGATGGAATCGGCCGAGCTGGAACGTACCACCGTCGACATCACGGCGAAGGCCGGCGCCCGGACGCTGGAGCTGCGCGCCACCGGTCAGGTCGTCAAGTTCGACGGCTTCCTCGCACTCTATCAGGAAGGCCGCGACGACGAGGAGGACGAGGATTCCCGCCGCCTGCCCGCGATGAGCCCGAACGACGCCCTGAAGCGGCAGTCGCTTTCCGTCACCCAGCATTTCACCGAGCCGCCGCCGCGCTTCTCGGAAGCTTCGCTGGTCAAGCGCATGGAAGAGCTCGGCATCGGCCGGCCCTCGACCTATGCCTCGATCCTTCAGGTGCTGAAGGACCGCGGTTACGTCAAGCTAGAGAAGAAGCGCCTGCACGGCGAGGACAAGGGCCGCGTCGTGGTCGCCTTCCTCGAAAGCTTCTTTGCCCGCTACGTCGAATACGATTTCACGGCCGGCCTCGAAGAGCAGCTCGACCGCATCTCCAACAACGAGATCTCCTGGCAGCAGGTTCTGAAGGACTTCTGGACCGGCTTCATCGGCGCCGTCGACGACATCAAGGATCTGCGCGTGGCGCAGGTGCTCGACGTGCTCGACGATATGCTGGGTCAGCACATCTATCCGCCGCGCGCGGATGGCGGCGACATCAGGCAGTGCCCGAATTGCGGCACCGGCCGACTGAATCTGAAGGCCGGCAAGTTCGGCGCCTTCGTCGGCTGCTCGAACTATCCGGAATGCCGCTACACCCGCCAGCTCGCCGCCGATGGCGAGGCGACTGCTGACCGTTCGCTCGGCCAGGACCCCGACACGGGTCGCGATGTCTGGGTCAAGGCCGGCCGCTTCGGGCCCTACATCCAGCTCGGCGAGCAGAAGGATTATGAGGAAGGCGAGAAGCCGAAGCGCGCGGGCATCCCCAAGGGCACCTCGCCCAGCGATGTCGATCTCGAGCTTGCGCTGAAGCTGCTGTCGCTGCCGCGCGAGATCGGCAAGCATCCGGAAACCGGTCAGCCGATCACGGCGGGCCTCGGCCGCTTCGGACCGTTCGTGAAGCACGAGAAGACCTATGCCAGCTTAGAGGCCGGCGACGAGGTCTTCGACATCGGCCTCAACCGCGCGGTGACGCTGATCGCGGAGAAGGTCGCCAAGGGCCCGAGCCGCCGCTTCGGCGCCGATCCCGGCAAGGCCATCGGCGATCATCCGACGCTCGGCACCGTCACCGTGAAGAGCGGCCGCTACGGCGCCTATGTCACCGCCGGCGGCGTCAACGCGACGATCCCCGCCGAGTTCGAGAAGGACACCGTCACGCTGCCGCAGGCGATCGCACTGATCGACGAGCGCGCGGCCAAAGGGGGCGGAAAGAGCGGCGGCAAGACCAAGGCGAAGAAGGCGGCCAAGCCTGCCAAGGCCAAGAAGGCTGCGGAGAGGGCCGACGGCGAGGATGCCGCGCCAAAACCGAAGAAACCGGCCGCGAAGAAAGCCGCGGCCAAATCCAAATCCGAATCCACCAGCAAGGCGCGCGCCGCCGTGTCGTCGACTGCAAAGACGTCGCCGACCAAGGCCGCCGCCAGCAAGAATCCTGCAAATACTCCGGCCAAGAAGAGTGCCGGCAAGAATTAGAGGTTAAGTGAAACCAAAGAAAGACCGTGGCTTTCCCGACAGGCAAGCCATCGTCGCCTTCATCAAGGCAAACCCAGGAAAGGTCGGAACCCGCGAAATTGCGCGCGAGTTCGGCCTGAAGAACGCCGATCGCGTCGAGCTCAAGCGCATGCTGCGCGAGCTCGCCGACGACGGGACCATCAAGAAGAAGCGCCACAAGGTCTCCGAACCGGACACGCTGCCGCCGACGCTGGTCGCTGACATCACCGGCCGTGACCGCGACGGCGAATTGATCGCCACTCCCACCGAATGGGACGAGGTCGAGAGCGGCGAGCCGCCAAAGATCCTCATCGAGATGCCACGCCGGCCCAAGCCCGGCACTGCCGCCGGCGTACGCGACCGCGTGCTGCTGCGCGTCGAGCGCTCCGAGGAGACCGAAGGACCGGCTTATCGCGGCCGCATCATCAAGGTCTTCGACAAGACCAAGACCCGCATCCTCGGCGTGTTCCGCAGCCTTCCCGAAGGCGGTGGACGGCTCGTCCCGGTGGACAAGAAGTCCGCCGATCGCGAGTTGAACATCGCCCCGGCCGATGCGCACGGCGCGCAGGACGGCGACCTCGTCAGCGTCGACATCGTCCGCACGCGCAGCTTTGGCCTCGCTTCGGGACGGGTCAAGGAGAAGCTTGGCTCGGTCAAATCCGAGAAGGCGATCAGCCTGATCGCGATCTACGCCCACGACATTCCGCTGCAGTTTTCCTCCGCAGCGGAGCGCGAGGCGGAAGCAGCAGAGCCGGCGAACCTGAAGGGCCGCGAGGACTGGCGTGACGTGCCGCTCGTCACCATCGATCCGCCGGACGCCAAGGATCACGACGACGCGGTGCATGCGCAGCCGGATGATGATCCCAACAACAAGGGTGGCTTCATCGTCAACGTCGCCATCGCCGACGTCAGCTTCTACGTCCGCCCGGGCACTGCGCTCGACCGCGACGCGCTCGACCGCGGCAATTCGGTCTATTTCCCCGACCGCGTCGTGCCGATGCTGCCCGAGCGCATCTCCAACAATCTCTGCTCGCTGGTGCCGGGCGAGCCGCGCGGCGCGCTCGCGGTGCGGATGGTGCTCGGCCCCGACGGCCGCAAGCGCTCGCACAGTTTTCATCGCATCCTGATGCGTTCGGCCGCCAAGCTCAGCTACGCGCAGGCGCAGGCCGCGATCGACGGACGGCCTGACGACACCACCGGCCCGCTGCTCGATCCGATCCTCAAGCCCCTCTACGCCGCCTATGCCTGCGCCAAGCGCGCAAGAGACGAGCGCGATCCGCTCAATCTCGATCTGCCAGAGCGCAAGATCCTCTTGAAGAGCGACGGCACGGTCGACCGCGTCGTCGTGCCCGAGCGTCTCGACGCGCACAAGCTGATCGAGGAGTTCATGATCCTCGCCAACGTCGCGGCGGCCGAGATGCTGGAGAAGAGGTCGCTGCCGCTGATCTACCGCGTGCATGACGAGCCGACGCTGGAGAAGGTTCACGCACTCGCAGAATTCCTGGAGACGCTCGACGTTCCCTTCGCCAAATCAGGCGCGTTGCGTCCCACCACGTTCAACCGCGTGCTGGCCCAGCTCGAAGGCCATGATTACTTTCCGCTGGTCAGCGAAGTGGTGCTGCGCGCCCAGGCGCAGGCTGAGTACTCTTCAGAAAACTACGGCCATTTCGGCCTGAACCTGCGCCGCTATGCGCATTTCACCTCGCCGATCCGCCGCTATGCCGACCTCGTCGTGCACCGCGCGCTGGTCCGCGCGCTCGGCCTCGGCGAAGGTGCCCTGCCCGACAGCGAGACGCCGGAGACCTTAAGCGAAGTCGCCGCGCATATTTCGCTCACGGAACGGCGCGCCATGAAGGCGGAGCGCGAAACGGTCGATCGCCTGATCGCGCACCATCTCGCCGACCGTATCGGCGCCAGCTTCCAGGGCCGCGTCTCCGGCGTCACCCGCGCCGGCCTGTTCGTCAAGCTGAGCGAGACGGGCGCCGACGGGCTGGTCCCGATCAGATCCCTTGGCACGGAATATTTCAACTATGACGAGGGCCGCCACGCCCTGGTCGGCACGCGCAGCGGCACCATGTATCAGCTCGGCGACGTCGTCGACGTGCGCCTGATCGAAGCCGCTCCCATCGCGGGTGCGCTGCGCTTCGAGCTGCTGTCGTCGTCCAGTGAGACGAGCCCGCGCGATCGCAGGCGACCCGGTCCACAGCGCCGCCCCTCGTTCAAGGCGCATCCCGGACGCAGCCCGGAGAGAAAACGCAAGCCGGAGAAGCAAAAGTCCGGCAAAGGGAAGAAGGGCAAGAACAAGGGAAAAGGTAAGGGCAAGAAGGGCAAGGCGTGGTGACGATGAGCACGGCCCCGAAGATCTGGACGCGCGAGACCGGCCTCGTCGAGAAGCGCGACGTCTGGACGGCGATGAAACGCGGCTTCCGCGGCCGCTGCCCGCGCTGCGGCGAGGGAAAACTGTTCCGCGCCTTCCTGAAGACCGCCGACAATTGCTCGGTCTGCGGTCTCGATTTCACGCCGCACCGCGCCGACGATCTGCCGGCCTATCTCGTCATCGTCATCGTCGGCCACATCGTGGTGCCCGCGATCCTCTGGATCGAGACAAATTACACCACGCCGGTCTGGATCAGCTTCGCGGCCTATCTGCCCTTCACGTTCTTTGCTTCACTCGCACTGCTTCAGCCGGTCAAGGGCGCCGTGGTCGGCTTGCAATGGGCTCTGCGCATGCACGGCTTTGACGAGAACCCTCCGGATGGTATTCCGCCGGTCTAAGCAATAAGCAAGAAACGGTTTGGGTGAGGACATGACGGATATTTCGCAGGCAGAAGAAAAGGCCAAAATCCACGAGGGCAAGGAAGCCGACCATCATCCCTATTTCCGCCCGAAGGATGCGGCGACGCTGATCCTGGTCGATCGCAGCGGCGCCATGCCGAAAGTGTTGGTTGGCAAGCGACACGACAAGGTCGTGTTCATGCCCGGAAAGTTCGTCTTCCCCGGCGGCCGTGTCGACAAGGACGACTACCGCGTGCCCTGCGCTGCGCCCATCACCGCGGAGCTGGAAGCCAATCTCGCCAAGGGCAGCCCGAAGACGCCGGCCTCGCGCGCAAAATCGCTGGCGATCGCCGCGATCCGCGAGGCCTGCGAGGAGACCGGCCTCTGTCTTGGCCGCAAGGCGGAGGGCAAGGCCAGGCTCGAAGGTCCGTGGAAGCCGTTTGCGGATGCAGGCCTTTTGCCCGATCCCTCCAGCCTGTTCCTGATCGCGCGCGCGATCACCCCGCCCGGCCGCGTCAAGCGGTTCGACACCCGCTTCTTCACCGCCGATGCCTCCGCGATCACCCACCGTGTCGAGGGCGTGATCCACGCCGATGCCGAGCTGGTCGAGCTGGTCTGGGTCGAGCTCGGCTCGAAGCCGCTGGCCGATCTGCACCCGATGACGCGCAACGTTCTCAACGAGCTCGACACCCGCCTTGCCACCGGCCCGCTCCGCCACGACGCGCCGGTGCCGTTCTTCCATTTCTACGGCGGCAAGATGCAGAAGGACATTCTGGGCTGATCCAGCCGCCAGAGCTCTCCAGGCCCGCTCACGCGATCAGCAAACTCAGCGCGGCACCTCTGAAGGCCCGGTCTTCGCGGCCACCTTGTCCGTGGCCGATCGCCCAATGCCGGGGCCACGCCAGCTGGTCCAGCCCTCGCGACGTCGCAGAGATGAAGGACGACCAGCGCGGAGAGTCGTGATGGCGGCAGAGCAGACCGCCGGGGCCCATATCCGGATAGATCGCGACGTGAATATCAAAGCGGTCGCCTGCCGGAAGATCAGGTCCGAACCAATAGGTTGGGCTGCGTCCCGGCTCCCGACCAACGATGGCTGTCAGAGTTTGCCTCGGTCCCCGAAGCCCCAGCCAGAACGGCGCAATCGAACCAGGCGCGAAAGCCGTGAAAATCGTCTGCGCCGATGCGACGTCGGTCGCAGCACTTTGTCCCACCAGTCTCAGCTCGATCCTATGTCCGCTCTCCACACGTCCGCTGAACGGCGCTTCGGCTTCCCCGAGCGGCAGCTCCCTCCACCGGGCGGGATCAGGGTCGCGCAGCGGCCATTCCAACTTCTCCCTGACGGCGCCGTCGACATCGAGCACCTGGTAACGCAGGCCCTCTTCGTCGAGCGCAGCCTGGATGCAATGCAGATACTCGACGCCTTCCGGCATCCTGTGAGCCGTTCCCGCGCCCGCAGTGCAAATCTGGAGGACACCGCGATGGGCCTGAACGTCGAAGGCGAGGATGTGGCTGCACAGATAGGCAAGCACGTTCTCGTTCACCAGGATGTCCCAGAACGGGCGAGCGTATTCGTGGCCGATCTCGCGCTGGTATGTCCCTGTAAAGCCGTTGATCGGAAACACCGGATGATGACCAAGGACGAGCTTGTGCCGGGCATCACCATGCTCCCTGAGCGTTGCCTCCAGCCACGCCAGCTCGACATGGCCCTCACCGCCAAGGCCACTCCAGAGCGTGTTGACGAACACCATCAGGAGATCGCCGCGCCTCACGAAGTATGACAGACCGGCTTGCCCCGGCGGCCCATTGTCCGGCAGGTCCAGCACTGCGCGAAACACCGCCTCGCTCATCAAATCATAGGTCGTGTGATTGCCGGTCGTGTGCCACATCGGAATGGCCGCACGGTCTAGCCATGCCATTTCCGTATCCAGCCAATAGCGCCATTGCGCACGTAGCGCGTCCGGATCCGGCGTCAGTCCGATGATTTCATCGCCCGGAAAGAGAACGAAGTCGGGCTGCGGTCTCAGGCGTTGAACGACTGCGTTGACCGAGGCGAAGGTCTTTTCGTGCAGGGCACCGGGCACGCCCGAGCACGAGTCGCCATACAACAGAAATTGGTGGCCCTTGCCGCGCGGCAGAAGCGCGGGAATGGAATTGTTCGCAGAGGTCATGGCCTTCCATCGCCGTGTTTGGCCGCGAGGATGGCAATTTCCGGAACGTGTCGCAACCAGGCCTTGATCAGCTCTCGTCCGGCTCGGTGCCGACATAGTCGCGCGCCGGCAATTTCAGGACACGGCCGATCTCGCTCGCGAGCCTGTCCGCCTCCTCACGCCGGGTAAAACTCACCAGCGTGATCGGTTCGGTGCCCTTGTTGCCGCATAGATTGACGTCGTAGGCCGTGAGCTCCGGATCATAGTCCTCGGTGATGCTGATGAAGTGGTAGTCGCCGAGATTGCGGTGCATGCGAAAATTCAGCGGGCCGAACTGTCGGGTGATGACGATCTGGCGCAGCGCCTCGTTGAGCACGACGAAGGTGCGGAAGGTGAGCAGGATCAGGCCGGGAATTCCGACCAGCAGCCCGAGCCCCGTGAACACCAGCACCGGCACGAGGTCGTCGGCGAGCCGGCCGAACCCGGAAAAATCCTGGCGCAGGCCGAGCGCGACATTCCACAGGAGATAGCCGCTCGCGCCGAGCAGCGGCAGCGACAACAGCCGACCGACCCAGGGCATGGGCCGGTCGATGCGGACCATGCCGCCATCCACTGTCATTGCGCCGGCCATTGAAGTCTCCTCTCGGGGTCATGGCTTGGTCGGGCTGAGCGGCGGATTGGTTCGATGGCCCCTCCCCGTCATTCCGGGGCGCGCGCAGCGTGAGCCCGGAATGACGCGATTGTGCTGTGCGCGTCACGAAAAACAAAAAATTCTTCTCAGCCATCCCAATGGCAGAGTTCCTCCGCGTCCCTATGTCTTTGCGAACGACACCCAGAACGGACTTAGGGCGCGATGGCACAACGGCAACTCAAGCTTGGCGCGTTCATGCGCCCGATCAGCATCCACACCGGCGCCTGGCGTTATCCCGGGGCATGGCCCGACGCCAATTTCAACTTCGGTCACATCAAGCAGCTGATCCAGAAGCTCGAGGCCGGCAAGTTCGACGCCTTCTTCATGGCCGATCATCTCGCCGTCTTGAACATGCCGATCAATGCGCTCAAGCGCAGCCACACCGTGACCTCGTTCGAGCCGTTCACGCTGCTGTCGGCGCTCTCGGCCGTCACGGAGCGGATCGGCCTGATCGCGACCGGTTCGACCACCTTCGACGAGCCCTACCACGTCGCGCGGCGCTTCGCCTCGCTCGACCATCTCAGCGGCGGCCGTGCGGGCTGGAATATCGTCACCACCTCGAACCCGGACGCGGCGCTGAATTTCGGCCTCGACGACCACATGGAGCACGCCGAGCGCTACAAGCGCGCCCGTGAGTTCTACGACGTCGTCACGGGCCTGTGGGATTCCTTCGCGGACGACGCCTTCGTGCGCGACGTCGAGAGCGGACTGTTCTTCGATCCCGCGAAGATGCACACGCTCGACCACAACGGCAAATATCTGAAGGTGCGCGGCCCCCTCAACATCGCCCGCCCCGTGCAGGGCTGGCCGGTGATCGTGCAGGCCGGCGCATCGGAAGACGGCAAGCAGCTCGCGGCCGAGACCGCGGAAGCCGTGTTCACCGGCGGCGGCAGCCTCGCCGACGGCCAGAAGCTCTATGCCGACATCAAGGGCCGCATGGAGAAGGTCGGCCGCGATCCTGAACATCTCAAGATCCTGCCCGGCGCTTTCGTCGTGGTCGGCGACAGCGTCGACGAGGCCAAGGAGAAGCGCGCCCTCCTCGACAGCCGCGTGCATTACGACAGCGCCATCGCCTCGCTGTCCGTCATCCTCGGTACAGACGCCTCCGGCTTCGATCCGGATGGACAATTGCCGGAGATTCCGGAGACCAACGCCAGCAAGAGCGGCCGCCAGCGCATGGTCGACCTCGCCAAGCGCGACAAGCTCACCGTGCGCCAGCTCGCCCAGCGCGTCGGTGGCTATGGTGGGCTCGCCTTCGTCGGCACCGCCAAAACCATCGCCGACCAGATGGAGGAATGGCTGGTCGGGCGCGGCTCCGACGGCTTCAACATCATGTTCCCGTTCCTGCCCGCGGGCCTCGACGATTTCGTCGACAAGGTGGTCCCGGAGCTGCAGAAGCGCGGGATTTTCCGCAAAGAGTATGAAGGGGCCACTTTGAGGGAGAATCTGGGCCTTCTCCGGCCGAAAAACCGGTTCTTTGAGGGGTAATCGGCCCGATTTGAGTGGTTTCTGCCCCCTAAAACCTTGACATCAGGCGGTTTCTGGCTAGGTTGCCGGCCAACGCGGGCCGTTTGGCCGGCTCCAGATTCCCCAATTTTCTGAGGTTCAGAACATGGCCAAAGCGGTCACCATCAAGGTCAAGCTCGTGTCCTCGGCCGACACCGGCTTCTACTACGTCGCCAAGAAGAATTCGCGCACCATGACCGACAAGCTGGTCAAGAAGAAGTACGACCCGGTCGCGCGCAAGCACGTCGAATTCCGCGAAGCCAAGATCAAGTAAGAAGATCAGTGAAGATCGCGGGATACTTACGGACTTTTGACGGGGCCTCACGGCCCCGTTTTTATTTTGGCCGCTCTCCACCGCCGCACGAGCCCCTCAGGGGTGACGGCGAGACCTGCCCTGCCCCCGGGACGCGAGAGCCGGATTGCCCCTGCCGCCGTCAACGACGAGCGACAATTCAAATCAGCAAGTCATGAGCCGCATGTCCCGTGGCAGGATGCGAACCGCTGTTGCCGTGATTGGCCGCGTGGTCGTCCAGCGCACTGGCAGTTATTTGGACGATGATCTCGAGAGCCTTTTGCTGACCCGGCGGCACGTGCGCATCGAGCAGAGTGTCGAGCACTTGAGGCACAACGACCGCGACGGGCGTGGAAGAAGCTGCCGCGCTATCGAAGCGGAACACCAGGTCTAGATTCGCGCTGCCGGCCTCGGACGCAGCCTGAGCAGGCTGTGCGGCTTCTGATGCGATCGCAGCAAATTGCGCCAACTGCTGCGAGTTTCCGTGGCCGGCGTTATCGCCGCTGGCGACGCTCGGTTCGACGGTCCCGGCTGCGTCCGCAAAGGTTGACTGTGAATCGTGCCCCGAATTGCCGTGCTCCACGACGGCCGCTTCTGCCGTCTTCTTGTCATTGCCGACGCCGTTGCCCGGTGCGGGGTCAGCTTCAGCCGATTCCGCGGCAGCCGCCTTTGCAGGCCGTGACTCCGAAGCGTGATCCGAGTTGCCGTGGCTCGCGCCATCGTCCGTTGCGACGACCGCTTCGACGACGTCGGCCGCTTGCGGTCCGTTTGTGGAGTTGAGGTGTAAGTCGTGCGCCGAGTTGCCGTGGTCCACGTCGGCCGCCTCGGCCGTCTTCTTGTCATTGCCGACACCGTTGCCCGGTGTGGAGTCAGTCAATTCCGTGGCTGCTGCCTTTGCAGGCCCTGGCTCCGAAGCGTGATCCGAGTTGCCGCGGCTCGCGCTATCGTCCGTTGCGACGACCGGGTCGACGATCTCGGCTGCTTGCGGTCCGTTTGCAGAAGCTGGGTGTAAATCGTGCCCGGAGTTGCCGTGGTCCACGTCGGCCGCCTCGGCCGTCTTCTTGTCATTGCCGCCACCGTTGCCCGGTGTAGAGTCAACTTCAGCCAGCTCCGTAGCATCGGCCGTTGCAGACCCCGGCTTCGAAGCGTGATCCGAGTTGCCGTGGCTCGCGCTATCGTCCGTTGCGACGACCGGGTCGACGACGTCGGCTGCTTGCGGTCCGTTTGCAGAGGCTGGGTGTAAATCGCGCGCAGAGTTGCCGTGGTCCACGTCAGCCGCCTCGGCCGTCTTCTTGTCATTGCCGCCACCGTTGCCCGGCTTGGAGTCAGCTTCAGTCGAATCCGTGGCTGCCAGCTTTGCAGTCTCTGGCTTCGAATCGTGCCCCGAGTTGCCGTGTTGCTCATCGGCCGCCTCGGCCGTCTTCTTGTCATTGCCGCCGCCGTTGCCCGGCTTGGAGTCAGCTTCAGTCGAATCCGTGGCTGTCAGCTTTGCAGACTCTGGCTTCGAATCGTGCGCCGAGTTGCCGTGTTGCTCATCGGCCGCCTCGGCCGTCTTCTTGTCATTGCCGACGCCGTTGCCCGGCTTGGAGTCAGCTTCAGTCGAATCCGTGGCTGCCAACTTTGCCGTCTCTGGCTTCGAATCGTGCCCCGAGTTGCCGTGTTTCTCGTCAGCCGTCTCCGCCGTCTTCTTGTCGTTGCCGACACCGTTGCCCGGCTTGGAGTCAGCTTCAGTCGAATCCGTGGCCGCCAGATTTGCAGTCTCTGGCTTCGAATCGTGCCCCGAGTTGCCGTGTTTCTCGTCAGCCGTCTCCGCCGTCTTCTTGTCGTTGCCGACACCGTTGCCCGGCTTGGAGTCAGCTTCAGTCGTCTCCGCGGCGGCCGCCTTTGCAGAGTTTGAGTGATCGGAGTTGCCGCGCTTCTCCTCAGCTGTCTCCGCCGTCTTCTTGTCATTGCCGGCACCGTTACCCGGCTTGGTGTCAGCTTCAGTCGTCTCCGCGGCGGCCGCCTTTGCAGAGTTTGAGTGCTCCGAGTTGCCGTGTTCCACGGCCGGCTCCGCCGTCTTCTTGTCGTTGCCGACGCCGTTACCCGGCTTGGAGTCATCTTCAGCCGACTCCCTGGCTGCGGCCTTTTCAGCTCCTTGCTCCGAAGCATGCTCGGAGTTGCCGCGGCCCGCATTGTCGGCCGTTGCGACGCTCGGCTGAACGATCTCGTTCAGCCCCGACGAATCGCCGGTGCCCGCATTGATCGGCTCACTCTTCAATGTGGGATTTTCAACTGCCGTAACCTTCACGCTATGAGCAAGCACGATCGATGATGCGTGAGCCGACGCGGCAGACGCGCCATCGCCCTCTTCCGTTGCATCCGCCGAATCGCTGGCGACACTTCTCGACCTCGTCGACGCCCCTAATCCGGTCCGGGTCTGCCCGAATTGAAACCTCAGGCCATCGTCGGCCCGAATGTTCCAGAACCCGGCCGTCTCGACTGTGCTCTCGCCCGCCCCGCCAATGGCATGGACATTGTCGGTACTCAGGACACTCTCATCGGTTGCGGCCGCCGACGTCAGCGCAGCCTCGAGCTGCTCCAAGGTGATCGCGACAGGCGCGCCTTCCGGCTGGCCGACGACATCCTGCTCCGCAACGGACACGATCCCCTGCAGATGGATTTCCACCAGGCCGCGATCGCCGATATCGAGACTACGATCGGTCGGGTTGACATAGACGATGGTTTCATTGCTTGCGGAGTTGTAGATCCAGGCAAGGGTATGCGGCGGTATGGACTTGCTCGCTGCCGTCATATGCAGCCAGGCAAGCCCTCCGAAAGCCGCAAGATTGATCCTGCTCGATCCGAAATCAAAGACCGTGTCGGAAGAGGTCGAATGGGAATCGATCGGGGAACGATGAGCGACGTTTGCAACGTTGCCGCCAAGACTGGCATCCTGACCGCGATCCAATAAGCCAAGCGGTTCTTGGAGGTCGGCACCCGCGGCGTCACCCGCAGCGCCATGATCGACCTGGCCTCCACCGCCTTCTCCAGCGACGCTTTCGTTTCCAGTGCCCGCAAACGCGGAAGGCGCCTCGGACTCGTGCGAAGCCGGGGCAGAGTTGTCGACATGACGAGCGCCAGCATCGGTGATCGCGGCCAGTTTTGTGGTCGCACTCTCGCGGATGAAGCTCACGAAGCTGTCGAGCGGCGCTTTGCCCGGATCGTGCGACTGCGCGCCGAGATGGGGGTCGTGCAGCGCGTCGATCAATGCACCGGCGAGAGTGGCGAAGGTGCCATATCCTCCCTGAAGCGACATCGGATTGGACGCAAGCCGCGGGACGAGATGGTCCGCGGCCGGGTCACCTCCCATCTGCGTGTTTCCTCGCGGCAAAAGCGCGGGAGGATTGGGTGTGCTCGATCCGACAGGACCGTGGTCTTTCGACAGTCTGGAGTCTGCAGACTGCTCGGCCGCGAGCAGCGCTTCCATTGCCGCCGCCGGGTTCGTGACCTCGCCCACCTTGGCAAGAACGTCTCTCTGCGTGACCGGGGACGTCTCGGCGGATTCCCAGGCGATGCGGTGCCGGAGAATGGCCTTCTTCCAGGGCTCATATTCGGCGTGCTCGCCCGCGTGGCCGATGCCGTCGTCATCCGGAAGCCCGTCGTTCGCTTCCGACGCCTTGAGTTCGTCCGCAATGGCGATCACCAGAAGCGCCAGCGAGAGCGCGCCGAAGCCAGAGGCACGTTGCAACAATGCGATGGTCGCGAGCACCGTTCTGTTGGTGATCTCGAGCTTCTGGAAAATATTGTACAGATGGACTTTGACCGTCCCGTGGGACACGTCGAGCTGGCGCGCGATCTCCTTGTTCGACATTCCCTCCGACACCAGTCGAACGATCTGACGTTCCCGGTGCGTCAGGTGCTCCAGCATCTTTTCGATTTTGCCGCCGTCGAATTCCTTGCCGTTTGGCGAGAGGTCGGACTGCTCCAGCGACACGCCGCTCTTCGCCATCAGCCGCAGTGATCGCAGCATCGTGGCGGGAGAGGCAAATTTCGAAATTGCGCTGCAGGTGCCGGCAGCAATGGCCGCAGTCAGATCGTCGTGGGTGTCGGACTCGGTAAAGAACACCAGGCGCGTCGAAAGCTTCTCGGCTTTCGCGATCGCGAGGATCTTGGAGACCGTCAGATCCGGCAGGGTGTCGGCAACAAGCGCGACGTCGGGTGTCAATTTTTTGATGGCTTCGAGGCAGCTTGCCCCGTCGCTGGACGATGCGACGATGTCGAAGTCCTGCTGTGCCGCGAGTACCGATTTCAGTCCCTGCAGAACGATCGGTTGTCGATCGGCGATCACGAGCCGGACGCGCTGAAATATCCCCTGCTTCGCAATGTCCAACATGAAATATGCCTCGCCCCGGTTCTATGTCCTTCGGCATATGGCCGGGGCCGGGTACGGGGTATTAAAATACAATTAATCGTTGAGAGAAAGAGGCTTAGCGGGGTTAACCCGATCTAAAATTGCAGATTTTGACGGTATGATTTTGACGGTATGCAGGTGAATAATATGTCCTTTGACCCGATGGGCGTTGCGGTTGACTGGCTCGATGCCTACCGCGCTGGCGATATCGAAGCGATCCTGGATATGTATGCCGACGATGCCGTGGTTCACTGCGGCTGCGGCTGCGTCAAAACCATTACCGGCCGCGAGGCACTTCGGGCCTATTGGGTCGATCGCCTCCGGGAATATCCGGCAAGCACCTTGGACGATCTCAATCCCTGGCACGACGGGACCATCCTCTCCTACGTCACCAGTGCGGGCGTCATGAGTGCGCTTTTTGCGTTTGACGCCGCCGGGAGGATCAAGGAGCTCGACTGCAGTCCTCCCCACCACTAGACCCGCCGCTATGGGCCACTGGTGGTCATTCAGGCTAACGCAATGCAACATCGTCGGCCGCTCGAACGCCGGCGTTAAGGAAGCTTGGCAGGCTGGCGGCCGTCAGGCGTCGATCTTCGCGAGAGCGCCACGATCGATCAGCTCGAGCCGCCGCTGCGTATTTCCGTCAAAGCGCAGCAGCCCTTCGTCTCGAAGGATCGAAAGGGCCCGGGAGACGGTTTCCAGGGTCAGCCCGAGATAATCGGCGATGTCGCGGCGATTCATCGGCAAGATCATCACGTCCGGATGCTGAAGCCGTTCATCCATCTCGAGAAGGAATGCCGTCACCCGCTCGAGCGACGTCTTTCGGCCGAGGAGAAGCATGTGGCTCTCGGCGTGCTGAAGATTCTGGGTGACGAATTTGATGAGGTCCTTGGTACCCGCGCCCCCATGTCGCACCGCTTCCAGAATGCTGGTGCGCCGCATGAGGCGGACATTGGTTTCGACGATCGCTTCGGCCGTAAAACGGTGAGTCGTCTCGTTCTCGAACCCGAACATGTCGCCGGCCAGGTGGAACGCGTTGATCTGACGGCGACCGTCCGGCAGAAGCTTGTAGGTGCGCACCGCGCCGGAGATGATCTGGTAGACGTATTCGGGCTCTTCGCCCTCGCCAAAGATCTCGGAGGCCCTGCGATAGCTGAATTCGCAGCAAGACATCCGCTCACCGGCCAGAGCAGCAAGCTGCCCGTCGATTTGCATGCGGGGTGCGGTGTTGATCCTCACCAGCATTGTTCGACCTCCCTGAAGGTTCAACACATGCTAGGCAGATACGGCGAGGCGAGATTGACCGGACGCAAACTCGGGAAAAACTAGCAATTACCCGGATCGTTTCCAAGGCCCTTCTGAATAAGAAGCGCGCAAAAGGAAGCCGTCAGCCCTTGGGGAAGCCGACGGCTTTGGGTGGGTCGCGTAGTGGGGCTACGCACCCCCTTCCCTAGGTCAGTGGAAAGGCGGCCTATTGATCGAGATCAAACAAGCATCGGGGTGCGGCGAATTGGCTACGCCGTCCGCCACACCGGCGCCGGCGGCGGCCGGATCAGCGCGAACGCGACCTGCACGATGCCGCCGGCAAGGCCGAGCGCCACACCGATGTGCCAGGCCATGGCGGCGCCCCTGCCCCATAAGGCCCTGCGTCTGCTGCCCGGCTACGTCGTCCGCAATCCTCGAAAAATGGTGAAGTCGCGCTGGTTCATTCGTTGATCCGATCCGCGTGGTTGAGCAGTCCCCCGCGGTTGGGGTGCCCCAGCTCGATCATAGGCCGAGAGGGGCCGCCCCCAGAGGTTGGACCTTCAAGCCTTGAAGAAGGTCGCAAGATAGAACACGGCAGCCAAAACGATGGTGATACCGATGACTGTTAAGGCGGCCTGTCTGGTTGAAACGTCGCGCATGTCAACGCCTCCTTCAATTGGACACGCCTAGCACCGTCAAGGACCGCTTGTTGTGGCCCGGGGTTTGAAATTCAATGGCTTGGCCAACCGACAGGCCGATCAACGCAGCTCCGACCGGCGTAAGAACCGAGACGCGCTTTAGCGTTATGTCCGCTTCGTGTGGATAAACCAATACCACGTCCCGGACCTCACCCGTCTTGTCATCGCAGTACCGGACCCGCGAGCCCATGCGGACTACGCCGCGCAGATCGGAATTGTCCGCCACCACGCTTGCGCGCTCTATCTCCTGTGCAAGGAAATGGGCCACGCGCGGGAAGAGCACCGCGCTCGAACTGGCGAGGGCGTTGAGACGCCGCGCCTCAGCCTCTATCACAGTGATGGGCGGCAACACGATTTCAGGTTTGCCTTTGCGATTAGTCTTGCTCATTACCTTCTCTCCTTTCCTAAGCCGCTGATGGTCCCGGATCACCGTCAAAGAGCTTCTTGCCCTTGACCTCCGGATTGCTAAACAGAACCCTGACAACATCGTTCGGATCACCTCGGCTGACACGTTCGACCTTGACGACGTTGGTGCGCCCAGCGGTGAAGAAGGGGATTTCGCTTCCGACCTTCCGTCCGACCAACGCTGCACCCAACGGCGACATCACGGGGATTTGGGTTCGCTCGGACGTGTAGTCTTCGGGGTACACCAATTGCCTTGTCCCGCGGGGGAAGCCCCAGGTGATCCAGAACGTCACCCACGAACCCATGGTGACGATGCTGTCCAATCTGGCTGCGCGATCGGGGACGACTTCCGCACGGTTGATCTCACTCAACAGAAAACGGGCGTCCACGTCGCCTTGATCTGCGCCCGCCTGCGCGAGCTGTTCCAAG
The DNA here is from genome assembly GCF_029714325.1 of Bradyrhizobium sp. CB1717. NCBI lineage: Bacteria > Pseudomonadati > Pseudomonadota > Alphaproteobacteria > Hyphomicrobiales > Nitrobacteraceae > Bradyrhizobium > Bradyrhizobium sp. CB1717. The sequence continues at coordinate 4,397,536 of NZ_CP121666.1, read as the reverse complement.
CGGCGATGGTCAGAAGCCGGAAGAGTGACGTTCGGGAAAAAGGGGGTGTTCACGACATGCCTCCTTGTTTGGGCTTCTCCTCGCGGGAGAGCCACACACCAAATCCGTTTGATGAACGAAGGGGGTAATCCGGACGGCACCAACTACCGTCCGGCTAAGCTCCTGCTTGGAGCCGTCCGGCGTGCAAGCAACGCCGCGCAATGCGCGGATCGATGTCGACGACGTGGGTCATGTCGCGACGACCATAGGATCTTCCGCTGCCCCTGTAACGCGACTAAAGAGCACACACGTGGGGAGAGAGTTGTTAGGATTGGTCAATGTCCGTTTGGGGTCAATCGGCGAAGCACTCAGGTTGAGCAATCTGGTCGGCCCTGGCGCAGAGAGCGGACCTCCGTCAGACGCGGCGGAACTTCGCTGATAGGCCACAAGCTGAACTGTCGTTTATCGCGGTTGCACGTTCTATTCCGCTGTGGCGCCGTCAGCCCGCACCAAGATAAGGAGCTACAATGAGCCGATCCATCCAGGTCGCTGCAGGACTGTTTGATAGTCGGCCGTATGGCTTTGCTCAGGTCACAGTCGTCCGAACGCCGTTCGGTGACGTTGCCAATGTTTCTGGCCAAGTCGCTTGGGATGCCGATCGAAAAATCATTGGTGCCGGTGACATCGGGCGTCAACTTTTAAAGAGCCTTGAAAATCTAGCTGTCGCATTGGCTTCGGTTGGCGCAACGCTCAATGACGTCGGCGCACTTCGCCTATACATCAAGCAGGATCATCTGCACGAAAGCGAGGCGATCAGTGGCGCGCTCAGGGCAACATTCGGAGACAATCCGCCTTGCGCAACGTGGATCGGAGTGCCGAGCCTCGCCAACGACGCGTTCCTGATCGAGGTGGAGCCTTCCAGCGTTTTTCTTTTGCGCAGGTAGGCTGTGAACGACCGCTTTGGGTCGCGCGGCACGTCACGACGAGGCAGCGCGGCGTCCGCTATAAGCTCCCAAGCTGACGCTCGCGACCGCCCGCCCTCGTCTATACCGTCCGCAACACCGGCGCCGGCGGCTGCGACGGCCGGATCAGCGCGAACGCGACCTGCACGATGCCGCCGGCGAGGCCGAGCGCGACGCCGATGCGCCAGGCCATGGTGTAGGAGCCGAGCGCGTCGTAGAGCACCCCTCCGCCATAGGCGCCGAGGAAGCTGCCGATCTGGTGGCTCATGAAGGCCAGGCCCTGGATCATCGCCTGCCAGCGCAGGCCGAACATCTCCGCGACGGCGCCCGCGACCAGCGGGCCGACGCCCATCCACAAAAAGCCCATGATCGCGCCGAACAGCAACGTCGAGAACGATGTGGCCGGCAGCATGAAGTACCAGGCGAGCGCCAGCGAGCGCAGGATGTAGATGCCCCCTAACAGCGCCAGCTTGTTCCAGCGCTGCCCGGCCCAGCCGAAGAACAGCGAGCCCAGCACGTTGAAGCCGCCGATCATGCCGAGCGTCTGCGCGCTCAGCATCGGATCGAGGCCGCAGATCGCGAGGTAAGACGGCAGATGCGTGGTCAGGAACACGAGCTGCATGCCGCAGACGAGATAGGCGCAGGTCATCACCACGAACGGCGCGTTGCCGAACGCCGTCCTCGCCGCCGTTGCGGCCGTGGCATCGCCGATGTCATCGGCGGCCGGCTTCGGCAGCGGAATCTTGTCGACGCGACCGGCATACCAGGCCGCGGGGATCATCAGCACCGACATGACGACGAAGCCGGCGAGCCCGATGCGCCAGCCAAAGCCCTCATTGAGCATCTGCCCGATCGGCGCCGACAAGAGCGCGCCGAGCGAGCCCGCGCCGGAGACGATGCCGAGCACGGTCGAGCGTACCGTTTCAGGGACCGCGCGCGCCGCCACCGACATCGCGATCGCGGCTGCGGTGCAGGCCAGCGACGTCCCGATCAGCACGCCAGCGCCGATCATGATGCTGACGAGCCCGTTCGCGGTCGCCATCAGGACGAGGCCCACGATGTACATCAGCGCGCCCACGATCATGATGGGACGGAAGCCGTAGCGCACGGTGAGCGCGCCGGCGGGCGGCTGCAAGAATCCCCAGGCGAGGTTCTGCACGGCGAGCGCCAGCGTGAAGTCCGAGATCGACATGTGGATGTCATGCGTCAGCGGCTGCATGAAGATGCCGAGGCTCTGCCGCAGCCCCATGCTCAGCGTCAGCATGATCGAGGCGCCGATCAGGATCGGCAAGGTCGGACGCAGAACCTGCAGCAGGGGCATTTTTCTTCTCCCTCGGGGCGCGGCACGCGTGCCGACGTCTGTTTTTGCCGTTGATTTTGGTTACACAGACCTGTGTACTTAGGCTATAGTTGGCCACGGCTGTCAAGCAAACAGGACGCTTAGCTCTGCATGGCTCCCCCGCCCGCCCCACAGACGATGAAAGAGCGGATCCTTCAGACCGCCGACAAGCTGTTCTATCTGCAAGGCATTCGCGCCATCGGCGTCGACACCATCGCGGCGGAGATCGGCATCTCCAAGCGCACGCTCTACAACCACTTCCCGTCCAAGGACGCGCTGATCACGGCCTACCTCGAGCGCCGCTTCGTAGCTCAGCGCCCCTCCGACAAGCCGCCGGCCGAGCAGATCCTCGCCACCTTCGATTCGCTGGAGCGGCGCTTTGCAGCGAAGGATTTTCGCGGCTGCCCGTTCGTCAATGCGGTCGCCGAGCTCGGGCCCTCCGACCGCGCCGTGAAGAAGATCGCCATCGCCTTCAAGGAAAGCCGCCGCCTCTGGTTTCGCGACCGCCTGACCGAGCTCGGCGTTGCCGACGCCGATGCGCTCGCGACGCAACTCGTGCTGCTGGTCGACGGCTCCATCGCCCAGGATCTCGTGCGTGATGATCCGGCGATGGCGCGGGCCGCGAAGGAAGCGGCGACGGTGCTGTTGCGGAATGCGGGGGTGGATGTGGGGAAGCGCAAGCGCGCGAAATAGCCGCTGTCCCCGTATCGTCAGGTGTCATCACCCGCGAAGGCGGGTGATCCAGTATTCCAGAGGCGGTTGTGATTGAACCGAGAGGCCGCGGCGTACTGGATTCCCCGCCTTCGCGGGGAATGACAGCCGAGTTTGTAGGACCATCGCCATCCTACCAATATGCTCCTGTTTTGCCCGACGGGTCAAATGGCGCCGCTGCCAACGCAAGCCTCCTCGCCACCCGCGCAAACCATTGATCCGACTAGCGCCGGCTACTGTGCATGGGGTTGTTTCGCGACTTTTATATCGCGCCGGCCTCACGCCGCGTGCGACACCACGCGATTGCGGCCGTCGTGCTTGGCGCGGTAGAGCGCCGTGTCGGCGCGCTTGAGGACGTCGGCGACCGCCTCGCCCTTCTGCTCCAGCGTGGTGAGCCCGATCGAGATCGTGACCTCGATGCGCTTGCTGCCCTTGTGGATCGCGAACGGCTCGCCTGCGATCGAGCGGCGCAGACGCTCGGCGACCATGCCGGCGACGTGGAGATCGGTCTCCGGCATCACGATGACGAACTCCTCGCCGCCGTAGCGGCAGGCCAGATCAATGCCGCGGATCGACTTGCGCACCCGCACCGCGAATTCGCGCAGCACGTCGTCGCCGGCATCGTGGCCGTAATTGTCGTTGATCGACTTGAAGTAGTCGATGTCCAGGATCATCAGCGCCAGCGGCTTGCCGCGGGTCGCGGCCTGCTCGGCGAGCGTTGCCAGATGGCTCTCCATGTAGCGGCGATTGTGCAGGCCGGTGAGCGCGTCGGTGATCGCCATCTCGATCGAGTTCTGCACGTTGTCGCGCAGATGATCGGTGTAGCGGCGGCGGCGGATCTGGGTGCGGGCGCGCGCAAGGAGCTCGGTCTTGTCGATCGGGCGCAGCAGATAGTCGTTGACGCCGATCTCGAGGCCGCGGAGCAGCCGCGTCGAGTTCTCGGGGTCGGCGATGGCGAGGATCGGCACATGGCGCGTACGCTCCAGCGAGCGCGCCTGGCTGCACAGGCGCAGGCCGTCGAAATTGTTGAGGTCGAGCGAGACGATCAGGAGGTCGTAATTGCCCTCGGCGGCGTGGAACAGCGCCTCCGTCGGGTTCGGCTCGACGTCGATGGTGTGCTCGGCGGCGAGGATCGTCGCCAGCCGCTGATAGGAGGACTCGCGGTCGTCGACCAGCAGGATGCGGCCGCCCTTGCCGGTATCGGCCACCGCGCTGCGCTCGGGCGCCTGCATGCCGATCTCGAGCGAGGTGATGGCGCGCATGCGCAGCTCATCGGTCATCATCTTCAGCCGCGTCAGCGAGCGCACGCGCGCGATCAAGACGACGTCGGAGACGGGTTTGGTCAGGAAATCATCCGCGCCGGCCTCGAGCCCGCGGTTGCGGTCGGCGGGACTGTCGAGCGCGGTGACCATCACGACGGGAATGTGGTGTGTGGCCGGATCGGACTTCAGGCGGCGGCAGACTTCAAAGCCGTCCATGTCGGGCATCATCACGTCGAGCAGGATGATGTCGCACTCCGAACGGCGGGCCATCGCCAGCGCCTCGGTGCCGTTCGAGGCGGTCATCACGTCGAAATATTCGGCGGACAGCCGGGCCTCTAGCAGCTTGACGTTGGCAGGAACGTCATCGACGACGAGGATACGCGCGGACACTTTGCACTCACTTCCTATCCGATAAAACGCCGGACCGTCTCAATGAATTTGCCGACCGAAATCGGCTTGGACAAATAGGCCTCGCAGCCGCCCTCGCGGATGCGTTCTTCGTCGCCCTTCATCGCGAACGCCGTCACCGCGACGACGGGAATGGCGCGCAGCTCCGGATCGTCCTTGATCCAGCGCGTCACCTCGAGGCCGGAGACCTGCGGCAACTGGATATCCATCAGCACGAGGTCGGGCCGCATCTTGCGAACCAGATCGAGCGCCTCGTAACCGTTGCTGGTGCCCGAAGTCTGGTAGCCATGTGCTTCCAACAGGTCGCGGAAGAGCTTCATGTTGAGCTCGTTGTCTTCCACGATCAGGACGGTCTTAGCCATCCCGCCCTCCTGATTGGCACGAAGCCGGATACATGTAACGCCTCAGGCGCCGCTCGCCGGCGCTTCGAAAACTGGATTCAAACTAGCCTCAGATTCGCTCTAGTTTCGTTAAACCCGAGGGGCCACTTTCCGCGATGTGGTTTCCAGTTGCTTGCCCCGGGATCGCAAGACTCAAGGCGGAGACTCGGGCATGATGCAAAGTAGACACCGAAAGTTAACGGAAAGGCAAACCGGGCCCGTGAAAAAGCCTGTTCACAACCCTCGCGAAGTCGCTGAAATCGTTGCGATTCAGGCGCTGTCCTTCGTCGCAAGCGAGCCCGAGCGGCTGGGCCTGTTCCTGGCCGAGACAGGTGTCGGCCCGGAGACCCTGCGGAACGCCGCCTCGGACCCAAATTTCCTTCTCAACGTGCTCGATTTCGTGCTGCGCGATGACGCCACCGTGAAGGCCTTCGCGGAGGCCTCGGAGCTGCATCCGACCAACGTTGCCGCAGCGCGGCAGGTCCTTGGTGATGCGCTCGGCGACCCCAATTGGGAGCGCGACGTGCCGTGAGCACCCCCGTCCCGGCCGGGCCCCGCTGCTTCTGCCGGGATTGTCTGGCCGACCTGGAGATGGGCGTCCGCCGTTGCTCGGCCTGCGGTTCCCCTCGCCTGGTCCGCCACCGGGCGCTGGCGAGCCTGACCATCGCCCATATCGACTGCGACGCCTTCTACGCGACGGTCGAGAAGCGCGACAATCCTGACATCGCCGACAAGCCCGTCATCATCGGCGGCGGCAAACGCGGCGTGGTGTCGGCCGCCTGCTACATCGCGCGCACCTATGGCGTGCGCTCGGCCATGCCGATGTTCAAGGCGCTCGAGGCCTGCCCGCATGCGACGGTGATCCGGCCCGACATGGCCAAATACGTCCGCGTCGGCCGCGAGGTCCGCCAGGCCATGCAGGCGCTGACGCCGCTGGTCGAGCCGCTCTCGATCGACGAGGCCTTCCTCGATCTCTCCGGCACCGAACGGGTGCACGGCATGATCCCCGCCAAGGTGCTGGCGCGCTTTGCCCGCGAGGTCGAGCGCGACATCGGCATCACCGTCTCGGTCGGCCTCTCCTGCAACAAGTTTTTGGCCAAGATCGCCTCCGACCTCGACAAGCCGCGCGGCTTTGCGACGCTCGACCAGGAAGAAGCGTGCGCAATGCTGGCTTCGAGGCCGGTCGGCTTCATCTTCGGTGTGGGCCCCGCGACGCAGGAGCGCCTCGTGCAGCGCGGCTTCCGCATCATCGCCGACCTGCAGAAGGCCGACGAGATCGAGATGATGCGGCAGTTTCCGAGCGACGGCCGCCGGCTGTGGCGGCTCGCCCGCGGCATCGACGACCGCCGCGTCGAGGCCGATCGCGGCGCCAAGACCATTTCCAGCGAGACCACCTTCGAGACCGACATCCGCGACTTCGCGACGCTGGAGAAGATCCTGTGGCGGCTCTGCGAGAAGACGTCGTCGCGGCTGAAGAGCAGCGAGCTCGCCGGTTCGACCGTGACGCTGAAGCTGAAGACCGCCGATTTCCGCCAGCGCACCCGCTCGCAGTCGATTGCCGCCCCGACCCAGCTTGCCGCAAAGATTTTTTCGATCTGCCGCGAAATGCTGGCGAAAGAAATCGACGGCACCGCCTTCCGCCTGATGGGCGCCGGCGTCAGCGCATTGCGCGAAGGCTCGCCCGCCGACGACACCGATATGCTCGACCGCCGCGCCGCCCATGCCGAACGCGCCGTCGACAGTCTGCGCAAGAAGTTCGGCAGCGCCGCGGTGATCCGCGGCATTGCCTATGACGGGCCGGAGAAGGCGCAGGAGTGATCTGATCTGCTCGACTCAGTCGCGTTCGAAGATCCGTGCACCCGGATAGGCGCGCCGGGCATACTGTACGACCAACTGCCGATCCTGAGTTTCCAGGAACGGTGTTCGGATCTGACAAGACCCGACGATGAGGTGCCACAAGCCGTTGAGCTTTCGAATGACGACGTTCATTGAGCTTCCTCGCAGTGACCCGAGTGGACTCAAATTGTAAGAATCTCCCGCCGTCGCTCAATTGTACCAGCGTAAGATCGGCGTATGAGAAGGATTAGAGGAGATATACAAAGGTATGTTGGTTGTGGCTTCAACCGCCGCTGGCGCCAATAGATTCGCAAGGACTCATACGATCCTACCGGCTCGGGGGCTGGCACCGTGACAGGCGAATGCGATCTCGACGCGCTGCTGCGTAACATGAAGCCGGAGATCCTGGACGGCATCTTCGTGTTTTGCGCGCTTGCGCCGGGAACGAGCATTCCAGCCACCATCAACCCGATCCTGACGTTCCACGAACGCGAAGGAACGACGCTGGTGATGCTGCACGAAGAGGCCGAACGTGCCGGACTGCGCTACGCATTCCCCTCGCGCCTGATCAGCTTGACGGTCCACTCCGCGCTCGATGCGGTGGGCTTTCTGGCGGCGATCACGGCGCGCCTCGCCGAAGCCGGCATCAGCGTGAACGCCGTGTCGGCCTTTCACCACGACCATCTTTTTGTGCCGGTCGACCGGGCCGATGAAGCGATGGCTGTTCTGCAGGAGATGTCCGGCGCGAGGCACTCGTAGCCCGGATGGAGCGCAGCGCAATCCGGGACGGTGCATCCTCAGCGACGGATTTCCCGGATTACGCTTCGCTCCATCCGGGCTACGATGTCATTCCGTCCACACCTCAATCCGCAACCGCCACGGCCTCGATCTCGATCAGCCATTCCGGCGCAGCGAGCGCAGAGACGCCGACGAGGGTAGAAGCCGGCGGCTCCATGCCCTCGAAGAAGGCCGAGCGGGCCTTGCCGATGATCGGGCGCAGCTCCGGCTTGTAATTCACGACGAAGGTCGTGATCTTGACGATATTGGAATAGCTCGCGCCGGCCGCCTTCAGCGCCAGCCCGAGATTCTGCATCACCTGCGTGGTCTGCGCGGCGATATCGCCCTCGCCCACGATCCGCCCCTCTTCGTCGGTCGAGACCTGGCCGGAAATGTAGATGGTGCGCGCGCCGGTGGCGGTGACGACGTGGGAATAAGCGGGATTGTGATGCAGGCCGCTGGGGCGGAGATGGTCGAGCTTGGGCATGGAGGCGCTCCCGGAGTTTGTGGTTGGGAGGAGCGTAACTGGGCGCGAGCTTGCGAGCTAGAGACGAAGTGCAATCCCGTCATCCTGAGGTGCGAGTGATGGGGCGCAAAGCGCCCCATCGGGAGCCTCGAAGGATGCACGGCCCCGCTGCCGCAGCCGGGCCGTCGCCCTTCGAGGGCCGCTGAAGAAGCGGCCACCTCAGGGTGACGGTCAAAGAGTGGAAAAAAGTGTGGCCTGCAGCTGCTGCACCAGCCCTCAATTACAGGGCTTGCTGTCCTTCGCGTCGAACTTGCCCATCGCGCCGGAGATGACGAAATCGTTGTAGTCGAGCACGAGCTGGCGCGAGACACCGTTCTCGTAGAGCTCGAACGCCATCGCGTAGATCGGGGTCTGCTCGCCTTCCTTCTGCTGGGCCTCGCGGTCGAAATAGCTGACGGTGACCGGCCAGCGCTTCAGCGATTTCATGTGCTCGTCGGACGTCGACGGATCGGTCGAGGTGGCGCGGTCGGCGGCGATCGGCTGGCCGATCACGGTCAGCGTGTTGTAGACCTTCTGGCCGTCGTCGGAGCCGTCATAGACCGAGAGCTCGAGCAGCGACTTGCCGTCCTTGGCTGCGGCGATGATGCGCTGGATCTGCTCGGTCGGAAACACGATCTTGCCGTCTAGGGTGAAACTCTTCGGCGCCGGCAGCTTGAGCTTGACGTTGATATGATCGCCGTCGCGCTCGGCCGAGCCGTCGACGCGGCCGGCATCGGCCTCGTTCATCCGGGTCTCGATCTTGAACCGGTAGCTCTTTCCCGCGGCGTCCTCCCAGGAATTGGAGCGGAGGTCGCTGAGTGTGACCTTGCCCTCGCCGCTGTCGAGCTCGGAGACCTGGCGGAATTCGGACGTGTAGCCCTCGCAGGAGCTGCCGCTGAAATTGTAGAGGATGCGGCCGCGCGCGCTGTTGACCGAATTTGAGCGCGACTTGACGAGGCGCAGATCATAGAGCGCCTGGTGCGCGAGGAACGGACCGTTGGCGGCGAGCGCCCCGCCGCTGGGGCCGAAAGCGGCCGCCGCAAGCGCCATCACACCGAGCGAAGTCCGGAAAAGGTGCACCATGTCTGTTCCCTGAGGAAAGCGCAGATTCGACATTTTAATGACCGTTCCATTGCGTCGCAACTGAGGCCGTTTCACGTAAAGTTGCGGCCCCCGCATTGAACTTGCTGGCCTGCCTCAACAAAATGCAGTCCCCTTCGGTTGCTTGCATGTGGCGGCTCGATGGGCGAAACAGGGCGCGCCCGGTCGCCTGCGGCGCCGGGGCGAATGATTTTTGGACAACGAGGTCGGACATGGCGGGCACGGTCGAGCAGAAACTGGCGGAACACGGCATCAAGCTGCACGAGGCCCCCACCCCCGTCGCCAATTACGTGCCCTTCGTGCGGACCGGCAACTTGTTGTTCGTCTCCGGCCAGGTCTGCTTCGACCCCGCCGGCAAGCTGATCGCCAAGGGCAAGCTCGGCGCCGGCGTCTCCATCGAGGACGGCGCGGCAGCCGCGCGCGGCTGCGCGGTCAACCTGCTGGCCCAGGTCAAGGCGGCGCTCGGCGATCTGGATAAGGTCGTGCGCGTGGTGCGCCTCGGCGGCTTCATCAACTCGGCGCCGGATTTCCTGGACGGGCCGAAGGTGCTCAACGGCGCCTCCGACCTGATGGTCGCCGCCTTCGGTGACAAGGGCCGCCACGCCCGCACCACCGTCGGTGTCGCCTCGCTGCCCGCGGATGCGGCGGTCGAGGTCGAAGGCGTGTTCGAGGTCGCCTGACGCGCATGCGCGCTCCGGATTGGCTGACAGCCCGGCCGGTCGCCCATCGCGGCCTGCACGACATTTCCCGCGGCATCGTCGAGAACATGCCGGGCGCGGTCCAGGCTGCGATATCAGGCAATTTCTCGATCGAGGTCGATATCCAGCTCTCCGCCGACGGCGAGGCCATGGTGCATCACGACCATGCGCTCGGCCGCCTCACCGAGGCGACCGGCGAGGTGATCGGGAAGACCGCGGCCGAGCTGAAGGCCGTCAGGTTCAAGGACACCGACGAGCGGATGATGTCGCTCTCCGACCTCTGCGCCATGGTCGCCGGCCGCGTGCCCCTGGTGATCGAGGTGAAGAGCCGTTTTGGCGGCGACCGCAAGCTGGTGAAGCGGATGGCCGAGGTGCTGGCATCCTATGACGGCCCCGCGGTCGGCATGTCCTTCGACCCCGACCAGGTGCTGGCGCTGCGCGAGCTCTTGCCCGCCCGCCCGCGCGGCATCGTCGCGCAGCGGAGCTACGAGGACGAATACTGGGCCTACCTGACGCAAGAGCAGCGCGACAGCATGCTGTACCTGCGCCACGGTTTGCAGACCCAGCCGCATTTCGTCGCCTTCAAGGTGGACCACCTCCCGGCCCCCGCGCCCTGGATTGCCCGCAATTTGTTCGGCTGCGCCCTGCTCGGTTGGACCGTGCGCACGCCGGAACAGCGGACGCGCGTCGGGCGGTATGCGGACCAGATGATCTTCGAGGGGTTCGTGCCGTAGTGGCATGCCTCCCTCCTCGTCATTGCGAGGAGCACTTGCGACGAAGTAATCCAGGATCCTCCGCGGAGACAGTCTGGATTGCTTCGCTGCGCTCGCAATGACGGCGGTGGCGATCGCCAGACCTGTGTTCCCGCCCCCCTTGAAGTCGCTGCTGCAATGCACGATCTTGGGCGGAATGGCATCATCCGACATTACGCTCGAGGCCGTACCGTCCATCGGCGAAGTCTCGCCCGGGGATTGGGACGCCTGCGCCAGTCCCGGCAAGGCTCTTAACGAGAAGGCTTGCAACGGGCATGGCGCGGGAACCTCATCCGCGCCTCCAGGCGATTCCCTCGCCCTCTCAAGACCCGCCTATAACCCGTTCGTCTCACACGCCTTTCTCTCCGCGGTCGAGAAATCAGGTTCGGCGACGATCCGCACCGGCTGGGGCCCCAGGCATCTCGTGGCCAAGCTCGACGGCCGCGTCGCCGGCGTCGTGCCCTGCTACCTGAAATCGCACAGCCAAGGCGAATACGTCTTCGACCGCGGCTGGGCGGACGCCTATGAGCGCGCCGGCGGACGCTACTACCCGAAGCTCCAGGTCTCCGTTCCCTTCACCCCCGCGACCGGACCGCGGCTGCTGGTCCGCGACGGCGTCGACCGCGAGCAGATCAGGGAGGCACTGGCGAGCGGGCTGGTGGCGCTCTGCGGCGTCAGCAAAGCCTCGTCCGTGCACGTCACCTTCGCGCGCGAGGACGAATGGAAGCTGCTCGCCGAGCACGGCTTCCTCCAGCGCACCGACCAGCAGTTCCACTGGCACAATCAGGGTTTTGCGAGCTTCGACGACTTCCTGGCAACGATGAACGCGCGCCATCGCAAGTCGATCAAGCGCGAGCGGCGCGACGCGCTGGCGGCCGGCATCACCATCCATTGGCTCACCGGAAAGGACATCACCGAGGACGCCTGGGACGCCTTCTTCGCATTCTACATGGAGACCGGTTCGCGCAAATGGGGCCGGCCGTACCTCACCCGCGAGTTCTTCTCGCTGATCGGCGAGACCATGAGCGAGGACGTGCTGCTGGTGATGGCCCGCCGCAACGGCCGCTGGATTGCGGGCGCGATCAACTTCATCGGCTCGGACACGCTGTTCGGCCGCAACTGGGGCGCGGTCGAGCATCATCCCTTCCTGCATTTCGAGGTCTGCTACTATCAGGCGATCGATTTCGCGATCAAGCGTGGCCTCACCCATGTCGAGGCCGGTGCGCAAGGCGAGCACAAGATCGCGCGTGGCTACCTGCCGCGCACGACCCATTCCGCCCACTTCATCGCCGATCCCGGCCTGCGCCGCGCCATCGACGATTACCTCAAGCGCGAGCGCGCCTATGTCGCCGAGGCCGGGCGCGAGCTTGCCGAGCTCGGGCCGTTCCGCAAAGCCATCGACGAGGCGCCTTGACGCCTTGCCGTGGCTGGTGACAGTAAGCGGAAAATTCCAAGGGTGAAATTCTCGGGAGCCGCCGCCATGACCGCCTACGACACCAACAACATCTTCGCAAAGATCTTGCGCGGCGAGTTTCCCTGCCACAAGGTCTATGAAGACGAGCACGTGTTTGCCTTCCTTGACATCATGCCGCGCGTGCCCGGCCACACGCTGGTGATCCCGAAGGCCCCTGCCCGCAACATCCTCGACATCAAGCCCGACGACTACGCCCATGTCGCGCGCGGCGCGCACAAGATCGCAGCGGCCGCGATGAAGGCGTTCAACGCCGACGGCATCACCGTGCAGCAATTCAACGAGCCCGCCGGCGGACAGGTGGTGTTCCACCTGCACATGCACGTCATGCCGCGCCACGACGGCGTCGCCATGCTGCCGCCCGCGAGCCGCAAGGAAGACGTCAAGGTGCTGGAAGAGAACGCGACCAAGCTGATCGCGGCGTTGAAGGCGGGCTAGGTCTCTCCACTCGTCATTGCGAGCGAAGCGAAGCAATCCAGACTGTCACCGCGGAGACCGTCTGGATTGCTTCGTCGCAAGAGCTCCTCGCAATGACGGAGGAGTGACCTCACTCCGTCTGAAAATCCCCTGCTTGCGGCGCGGCCAGCGGAGTGAACTCGCAGCGGTCGGGCTTGATGTCGATCAGCGGCGTGTTGTCGATGCAGTCGAGGCCACGAACGAGGATGGCATTCCCCTCGATGCCAACCAGCTTGACGATCGACGTCCCGATCGGATTGGGCCGCACCGGCGAGCGCAGCGAAAAGGTGCCGCGGGTCTTCTCGTTGTTCTTCGGGCTTTGCAGGATGATGTCGCGGCGCGACTTGTCGAGCCAGTAGAGCACTTCGAGATTGCTGTAGAAATCGACGCCCTTGATGGCCGGCACGAACGGCTCGAAGATCTCGAGGCGGCAGATCGGGCCGTCCTGGCGCCCTTGGCGCGGCGTTTCCAGCCGCGAGGTCCAGGGCGTACGGATGCGGCCGATGAAGACGAGGCCGGCATCCTTGGTGGATGGCAGCTCGATGGCGACCTCGCCCTCGCGGAGCTCGTTTTCGCGAACCATAATTCCTGTTCCTTAAGCCTGTTCGCCGGTGGTTTTAGCCCAACCACCACTTGCCGGCCAGCATGAAGACTTCGCCGGTGACAACGCCGGCGAAGATCGAACGGCGGGTCAGGAGGAAAACGATCAGGCCGGCGCCGACCGCGCCGTAGCGCAGGACATCAGGCACGCTGGCCAGCGCCCCGGGCGGCTCGACAACGATCTGGGCGATGACGCCGGCCAGGATCGCGGTCGCGACCGCCCTCACCCAGACCAGCAGCTCCGAGCCCTCGTCGATGCCGCCGCCGAACCACAGGCCCAGCATGCGCCATATCTGGTTGGGAACAACGCCGGCGACGAACAGCACAGCAAGCGCATGCCAGTCGCCGATCGCTTGCGCAAAGCTCATGCGCGCACCTCCCGCCACCAGTGCACGCCATAGGCAATCGTGCCAGCCACCACGCCGCTCACGAGGATGTCGAGGCCGGAGTTCATCTTAGCCGCCAGCGGATAGAGCAATATCCCGAGCGTCAGCGCCACGACATCAGCAACCTCGCGGCTGTTGCGCGCGGTCGAGAACAGGAACGACAGCGGCGTCAGCAACAGGATCGCCGCGCCAAGCGTCTGTGTCAGGTTGGCGGCGAGGAAATAGCCGACCGTATTGGCGGCGAGGCACACCGAGACCAGGCCGCAGCCGAGCCCGTGGACAAAGGCAATGCGCCGCTCGCGCGGCACCTGCGGCAGGAAGCGGTGGCATTCGACCCACAGCGTCACCGCGGTCAGATGCGCGGCGAAGACCAGCTCACGCCGTTTCGTCGTCGGCGTGCGCATCAGCGGCAGCACCGAGACCACCATCGGAAACAGGCGGATGGCGCTGACGGTCACGGCGATCGCCGACTGGATGATGGTGGCGCCCGAGCCGAGGGTGGTGATCAGGATGATCTGCGCCGGACCCGCCCAGACGAACAGCGTCGAGCAGAGCGCCCAGAGCAGGCTGAAATGGGTGTCATGGGCGAGCGCGCCGATGCCGAGATAGGTCACGAACAGCACGACGGTGAGGATCGTCTGCGTGATCGAGCGCAGCCCCCACGCAAAGGCGCGCCACGGACTTTGCCATTGAGGTGAATCGAGCGGAGGGAGCGCCACGGGAATGTTGGCCGAGGTTACGGAATCGTGGCTGCATAACGGGCAATGCGGCCGTCCGCGTCAAGGAAGCGCGCGGCGGGGCTGGCATGCGCGCGAGAGACGCCTCTTACCCCGTCACACCCCGGTTCTTCAGCACGAAGCAGGCGCCGCCCGCCTTGCGGATGCGGTTGCACAGATCGTCCGCTTCGCTCCGCGTATCGGCCCCGATGCGCACCTGGTAGAACGCGCGCGTGCCGCGGCTGCGCATGACCGAACTCAGCAGGCTCGGGTCCCGCTCGCCGATCACGGCGCTGAGCCGCGTGACCGCACGGGAATACATCGCCAGCGCCCTGTTGCGATCGAAGCCGGCGGCGAGCTGTACGCCCCAGATCTTTGCCGCGGCAAGCTCGACATGCTGCTCGAGCTCGGCGACGAACGGATTCGGCGCGCGCTTCAACAGCGCCATGAGATCGCGGCAGCTCGTCGGCGGCGAACTCGGCGGTCCCTTGCCGGTGCTGCCCGCCTTGGCCCACGCGTCAACGCTCGTGCCGGTGATGGCGTAGACATAGTTGCGGGTCTGCTCCGGCATCGGGCCGGTGCCGGCGAGCCATTCCTGCACGCGGCGCGGCCCCGCATTGTAGGCCGCCGCGGCAAGGCCGAGATTGCCGAACTGGTTGCGCAGCTCGTTCAGGAATTCGGCCGACTTCGGCAATGCCTGCACCGGATTGAAGGGATTGAGCAGCCCGCGCTCGCTCGCGGTCCCCGGCATGAACTGCGCGATCCCTTGCGCATGCTCGCCGCTGCGCGTCATCGGTCCCACCGCATCGGCCTGGAAGCGGCTTTCCTGCCAGATCACGCGGGCGAAGAATTCCAGCGGCAGATTGGCATCGCGCGCGGCGGCTTCGACGATCAGGCAGATCGATTCCCGCGTGTCGCTCTCGCGCCCAGCCGCCGGCTTTTGCGGCGGCATCGCGAGCTCCTCGACGCTCGGCACGGCGACGTCGGTTTTTGCGGGCGAGCTGTCCCATGCCGCAGCCTGCAACGTCGAGACGAGCAGTGCGACAACGAAGAGTGATGCAATTCGCGCCAGCACTGCCCAAGCATCGCTGTGGCGCGGGCCGGAGCGGCATGCGACAAGATGATCCGCCATGTTGTGGCATCGTGCCATGGTTCGACGAGTTGCCAATATATGCTGACTGACCTGCTTCTCCCAATGCGTTCCCCCGCCAGACGGATCCGCGCGATCCTGGCCCTCGCCGCCCTCGTCCTGTCCACTGCTCCGGCCCTGGCCCAGGTCAACTGGCGGATGACCACGGAATACCCGCAAAACAACATTTCCGGCATCGGCCTCACCACTTTCGCCGATCGCGTCGCAGCGCGCACAAACGGTTTCGTGACCGTGACGAGCGCCTTCGACAACGAGCTCAAGATCAATTCGGGCGAAATGCCACGGGCGGCGCTGGATGGCCGCATCGCCGGTGGAGATGCCTTTGCCGGCGCGCTGTCCGGCCTCGACCCGGTGCTCGGCCTCTCCACACTTCCCTTTCTGGTGCAATCGGTCGAGATCGCGCGCGCCACCAATGCGCGGGCCCGCCCGCTCTACGAGAAGGCGTTCGCAGCCCGCGGTCTGAAGCTGCTCTATCTGACGATCTGGCCGGCGACGGGCCTCTGGTCCGATCACGCGCTCGCAGGCGCCGACGATCTGCCGAAGTTGAATTTGCGTGCCTACGACACCAATTCCAGCGCCGTGATGCGCGCCGCCGGAGCCAATGCGCAGTTCCTGCCGATGGACAAGGCGCTCGCCGGGCTGAAGGACCGCCAGCTGAACGCGTTCCTCACCTCCGGCGATGGCGGCGCGGGACGCAAGCTCTGGGATTTCCTGCCGCATTTCATCGCCATCAATTATGCGATGCCGATCTCGGTCGCCTTCGTCCGCAGCGAGACCTTTGCTGCGTTATCCGAACCGATGCAGCGGGAGGTGATGGCGGCCGCGGCCGAGACCGAGCAGAGCCAGTTCGCGCTGCTCGCCCATCGAACCGCCGAAAATTACGCACGCATGCGCGACAACGGCGTCACCATCGCCGAGCCCGCGCCGCAATCTCTCATCGGAGCGCTCCGCAACGCCGCGACCAGCACGATCGCCGCCTGGGAGGCCCAGGCCGGCCCGGACGCCGCGGCGATCGTCGCATGGGCCCGGCAGCAATGACGCGGCGGGCCTTGACTTGACGTCTGATCCGACTAGCAACGGGCGGCAGTCTCAACACCGGTTCCGCCCTGATGGCCACAATCTATTTTGACCTCGACGGCACGCTGACCAACCCGAAGCCCGGGATCACCCGCTCGATCCAGTACGCGCTGGAACGGTTGAACCTGGCGGTACCCAGCGAGGACGAGCTGACCTGGTGCATCGGGCCGCCGCTGCTGGCCAGCCTGAAGAAGCTCACGGGAAGCGACGAGCTCGCCGACCGGGCGCTGCTGCTTTACCGCGAGCGTTTTGCCGATATCGGTCTGTTCGAGAACGAGGCCTATGCCGGCATCGTGGACACCCTGACGACACTCGCTGCGACGACGCCGCGCATGTTCGTGGCCACCAGCAAGCCCGCGGTCTATGCCACCCGCATCGTCGATCATTTCGGCCTAAAGCCTTATTTCGAGTGCGTGTTCGGCTCCGAGCTCGACGGCACCCGCGTCGACAAGCGCGACCTGCTGCGCTACGCGCTCGACGAGGCCAAGGTCGATCCCGCCAGCGCCATCATGATCGGCGACCGCAGCCACGACGTGGTCGGCGCCCGCACCAACGGCATGACCGCGATCGGCGTGCTCTACGGCTATGGCAGCGAGGCCGAGCTGCGGGACGCCGGTGCGCATCATATCTGCGCGGCGCATCCGGATCTGCTCGGGCATTGCGTCGCTTAGGCGCTGACGGTCGCGACCGCCGCCAGCATGCCGGTCTTTGCGTGGCAACTCCGATACTCGAAGAATTGCTCGTGCGCGGCCGCGACCGTGACCTCGTGATACAAGCGCAGCTTGGCCGAGGGGCCGAGCGTCGAGAGGTATTTTATCGCCGCGCCAAAGATCCGGACGTGGGTCGGGTGCGACTCCGCCCAGCGTTCCAGCGCGGCGAGGCTTTTCCACCAGCTCTGGCCGTAGGACTTTTCGGTCACGCTGCCGTCGGCCGCGAGCACCTGCATGTAGCGGTTGGCGTAGCACCCGATAGCAAGACCGTCGTCGCGCAGAAAACCCATCCCCTCGCGCAGCACCGGCTCGACGTCCTCGAGGTAGAGCTTTCGCTCGGATGCCTCGGTATCGCTCCAGTCCTGCCCGGAGCGGATCAGGCAGAGATTGTCATGCGCCTTGACGCTGAGCCGCGCGCCGTCGTGCACCAGCTCGGGCGAGCCCCCGGGCGCCATCGCGTCCGTCTGCGACAGCGGAATGCGGTCGCGCATGCCGCCCCAATAGGCATGCTCCTGCACCTCGCCGCTCATGCCATCCGCAACGACGGCGACACCTTCGGGCCGGTCGAGCGAGGAGAATAGCGTCTCATGCCGCGCCACAACGGGACGCAGCACCTCGATGAAGGTGCCGACGCCTTCGTGATCCCTGCCTGTCCATGCCTCGCGCGCCGGCGCGAACCAGGCGTCGAAGCGTGCGACGTCGTTCCAGTAGGCGACCGTGACGACGTTCTCGTAGCCGGCTTGGTCAACGTGATGCGCGCGGTCCCAATGGGACGGGCCACCTTCGCCTGCGAACAGCCCCGCGATTTCCTTCAGCGCCTCGATCGCGCCCGGCGGGACCGCACCACGATACTGCAAGCCGAAATAGGCCATCACGAGACGGCTCACGGCGGGCTTGTAACGCGCCACGAAGGATGGATATGGCGGCTGGTAATCGTCCGGCACGCGCTTGTGGCGCGTACGCGTCGTTTCGAGATGCAGAGGAATTGCGGATTCCATGCCGTGCCTCCCCATGATGGCGGTGGTCAGCTCGCCGCGGCGGCGATATCCGTGGGTTCGATCGTGTCCACCGGCAGCGCGAACTGCTCGACGCGCTTGTAGGGTTTCTTGTTGAGCAGCAGCCGCGTGACGTCGGGACGCGAATAGTGGCCGACGGGATCGGCGGCGTTCTTGGCGACGCCGATGGCGCCGAGGTCGATCTCGGCAATCAACAGCCCCTCCTGGTCCGGCGCGAGCTTGTCGCCGATCTGGCTGCCGTCGGGACCGTAGATCGCGGCGAAACCGCCGCCGGCATGGAGCAGCGCGTGCTTGTCCGGCCGGTCGCAGAGCTCGTCGATCATTGCCTGCGACACCGTTGCGCAAGGCGCGAGCACGAAGCATGAGCCCTCCACCGCATAGACGCGCGAGGCGGCATTGTTGACCTCGGCACCGAGCGCGGGTGCAAAGGGATCGTAGAGCGAAAAGCTCGGCCAGGCAGCGACATGCACCTGCTCGTTCTGGGCGTACATCGCGTATTTCGACAGCGGCTGGAGATGCTCCCAGCAGCACAGCGCGCCGAGCCGGCCGATGTCGGGCCGCGCATGCACGGCGAGGTCACTGCCGTCGCCCTCGCCATAGACGGTGCGTTCGGCATGGGTCGGGCGCAGCTTGCGGCGCTTGGCGATCGTCTCGCCGTCGGGGCCGATCAGCCATTGCGCCAAGTATAGGCTGCCGCCGTCGCGCTCGGACAGGCCGATCACCGCCGTCAGCTTCGCCTTGCGCACGGCCTCGCGCAGGCGCTCGGCCTGCGGGCTGTCGTAGGACAGCGAATTATCGAAATAGCGCTGCACGAAGCCGCGGCCGATCGCCCAGGCCGGCGAGTCCATCCAGATGTGCCAGGGGTAACCGGGAATGAAGGCCTCCGGAAAGGCGATCAGCTTCGCCCCCTTCTCGGCTGCCTCCTTGATCAGCATGATCGACTTGTCGATCGAAGCGTCGAGATCGAGCCAGGCGGGCGCTGCCTGCACCACCGCCACCTTGTATCTGGGATGTTCGATGCCCATGGCCGCCTCCATTGCCGGTTGATCGCGGACCTCGTCCGATGCAGTCTATTTGGCCAAGCTAGGCGGGCAGCGCTCGACCATGGCGGCACAAAAACTCGACCGACGGGATCGCCGTCCGGTACGGGACTTGCCTCCGGTCAGGCTGGATCTGCGCCAATTTGCGATTTCGCGGGATGTGAAAGGGAGGGTGTCCAAATGCCAATCCAGTTCACGACGGACGGCAGCCCCGGCTACCGGCGGCTCGCCCTCTGGCAGGACATCGTCTGCGACGTCTTCGTCGGGCTCGACTGCAAGTCCGACCTCGGCAGCGCCTTCCACGGCTCGGTAACGCAAGCCTCGCTGGGCAAGGCCGTCTGCTCCGACGTCTGCTCCGACCGCCAGCACGTGTTCCGCACGCCCTCGCGCATCGCGCGCTCGGACCAGGATTTTGTTCTCATCGCGCTGGGCAACCGTGGCAACGGCGGCGTAGCGCAGGATGGCCGCGAGACCGTGATCCATCCCGGCGAGTTCGCGCTCTACGACACCACGCGCCCCTACGAGCTGCAATTCAACGACAGTTTTACGCAGACCATCTTCAAGGTGCCCCGCGAAATGCTGCAGCGGCGGCTCGGGGGCACGGAGACGCTCACCGCGATCTCGTTCGGTGCCGATGTCCCTCTCGAACGGCTCGCCTACGACTTCATCTTCAGGCTCTGCCAGAGCGCGGACCGGCTTGCACCTAACAACGCCGCCGCCCTGTCGGAGCAAGCCGTCGATCTCCTGGCGATGGCGTTGAGCGAACGGCTCGGCAAGACCTCGCTGCCGTCGTCGACCCATCGCTCCGCCCTGCTCTACCGGCTCAAGGCCCATATCCGCGCCCACCTCGCCGATCCCGACCTGTCGCTGGCGGAGACCGCCGCCGCGCTCGGCATCTCCCCGCGCTATGTGAACGATCTGCTCGCCGACGAGGACACCTCATTCCAGCGCCACGTCCTCGCCGAGCGTCTCGCCCAATGCCGGCGCGACCTAGCTTCGCCTCTGCTCGCCCATCGCCACATCAGCGAGATCGCATTCGCGTGGGGCTTTAACGACCTCTCGCATTTCGGCCGCGTCTTCCGCGAGCATTTCGGGATGTCGCCGCGCGATTTCAGGCAAAGCCAGTTGCGGCACTGAGCAGCCATCTTCGCCAGCCTTCGTCTGTAGCGAAGGCAAGGCTCGCCAATTCCAGATTGTCTTGCCACACCGCGTGCCTCAGGCTGGTGCGCTGAGGACTCACGCGACGATAGGCGGATCGGAGCTGCTGCTGAGCGTGATCGCGATCCGGCTTGCGGTGCTGGTCGTGGTGGGATGGGGTTTGACTTTGCTGCCGCAGCAGGCTCGCAATAGTGACCTCGCCTGCGTTCCCTCACCCGTTGCAAGGAGCGAGGCCCAGGTCGCAGCGAAGCCGGGCGGGCCGCGCATTGCCGATGCTGCACTCGATGACATGCTTCGGCACGACTAGCCACTCCGAAGCAAGGCCGGTATGTGAGCGTGTCGTAGGACAACGCGCCTGCTTGCACTAACATCCGCCGCCAAGGCCGCATCAATCAATCAGCGGCCAGCCGAGGAGGCTATCGATGGAATACCGACGCTTGGGCCGGTCCGGCCTCATGGTTCCTGCTTTGAGCCTGGGAACGGGGACGTTCGGCGGCGTCGGCCGCCTCGCCGCCTGGGGCACGACGGACGCGACCGAAGCACGGCGTCTTCTCGACATCTGCCTCGAGGCCGGCGTGTCGATGTTCGACACTGCCGACGTCTATTCGCTCGGCGAGTCCGAGCGCGTTCTGGGTGAGGCCATCAAGGGCCGCCGCGACAAGGTGCTGGTCTCGACCAAGGCGACCTTCCGCTTCGGCGACGGCCCCAACGACATCGGCTCGTCACGCCAGCACCTGCTCGCGGCCATCGACGGTTCGCTGAGCCGGCTCGGCACCGATTACATCGATCTGTTCCAGCTCCATGGCTTCGATGCATTCACTCCGCCCGAGGAGGTGCTTTCAACGCTCGACGTGCTCGTGCGCGCCGGCAAGATCCGTTATGTCGGCGTCTCGAATTTTTCGGGCTGGCATCTGATGAAGTCGCTCGGTGTCGCCGACAAGCACGGCTTCCCGCGCTACGTCGCCAACCAGACCTACTATTCGCTGATCGGGCGCGACTACGAATGGGAGCTGATGCCGCTCGGCCTCGACCAGGGCCTCGGCGCAGTGGTCTGGTCGCCGCTCGGATGGGGACGCCTCACCGGCAAGATCCGGCGCGGCCAGCCCAAGCCCGAAGTCAGCCGCCTGCCCAAGACCGCCGACTTCGGCCCGCCCGTGCCGGACGAGCACGTCTACCGCGTGGTCGATGCGATCGACGAGGTCGCGAAGGAGACCGGCAAGAGCGTCTCGCAGATCGCGCTGAACTGGCTGCTCCAGCGCCCCACCGTCTCGACGCTGATCATCGGGGCGCGCAACGAGGCGCAGCTGCGCGAAAATCTCGGTGCGGTCGGCTGGTCACTCACCAAGGACCAGGTCGCAAAGCTCGACGCGGCCAGCAAGGTGACGCTGCCCTATCCCTACTGGCACCAGCGCACGACCTTCACCGACCGCAATCCGCCGGCGGTGTGACGAGCGCCCTTGAGCTGCATCAAGCCCGCCTCCGGGGGATTGAGAGAAACCCGCAAGGCGTCAGATGTACTCGTGCACAACCCCTGCGTGGCTTAACTATCCGGAGCAATGACCTATTGCCCTCGCGCCCTGGTTGCGCTTCATTGCGGCGGGGAATAAGGGGCATTTCATGCGTTCATTTGGAATTGTGGCGCTCAGCGTCATGCTGGGCGGCTGCGCGTCCGTCACGCGCGGCACGACGGAAAATATCAGCATCTCATCGACACCTTCAGGCGTGGAAGCCGTGGTCAGCGGAATGGAGGTTCCGACCACCTGCACGACGCCCTGCTCCGTGGTCGTCAAGCGAAACGCCGACATCTCGATCACCTTCCAGAAGGAAGGCTACGAGCCGCAGGTCGTGGCGCTCAGCCGGGACATCCAGACCGGCGGCGCGGCGGGCTTTGCCGGCAATCTCCTGCTGGGCGGTGTCGTCGGCATGGGCGTCGATGCTGCAACCGGGGCTGCGACCGATCACAAGCCCAATCCGGTCATCGTGACGATGCAGCCGGCGGCCCCTGCCCGCAGCGCGCGACCGCCGGCGCCGAAGAAGCCGCGGCCGCCGGCGCCTCCGCCAGACACCGGCACCTAGACTATCACGCAAACAAAAAGGCCGGCTTTGCAGCCGGCCTTTTCGATTTCATCACATGCCGATCAAGCCTTGACCAGCGGGCCCTTGGAGGTCGGCCCCTTCGAGCCGCCGGGGCCGCCCGGCTTGTTGGACTTGCCCGGCGGGCGCTTGCGGGTGCCGGGCAGCTTCTCCTGCTTCGGCGTGACCGGACCTTCGACGAACTCGAAACCGATCTTGTCCTTGGTCTCGTCGGCCTCGTCCTTGACGAGAACGACGCGGACGTGGCCGCCACCTTTCAGCTTGCCGAACAGGACCTCGTCGGCCAGCGGCTTCTTGATGTGCTCCTGGATCACGCGGGCCATGGGACGTGCGCCCATCTGCTCGTCGTAACCATGCTGCACCAGCCAGGCCTTGGCGGGCTCGGACAGCTCGATGGTGACATCGCGGTCGCCGAGCTGCGCCTCGAGCTGAAGCACGAACTTCTCGACGACGGTGCCGATCACCTCGACGCTGAGATGGCCGAACGAGACGATGGCATCGAGACGGTTGCGGAATTCCGGCGCGAACTGCCGGTTGATCGCTTCGTGGTCGTCGCCTTCCCGCTTCGAGCGCGTGAAGCCGAACGCCTGCTTGGCGAGATCCGAAGCGCCCGCGTTCGTGGTCATGATCAGGATCACGTTGCGGAAGTTGACCTGCTTGCCGTTGTGGTCGGTAAGCCGGCCGTGATCCATGATCTGGAGCAGCACGTTGTAGAGGTCGGGATGCGCCTTCTCGATCTCGTCGAGCAGCACCACGCAATGCGGATGCTGGTCGACGCCGTCGGTCAGCAGGCCGCCCTGATCGAAGCCGACATAGCCGGGAGGTGCGCCGATCAGGCGCGACACGGTGTGCCGCTCCATGTACTCGGACATGTCGAAGCGCAGCAGCTCGACGCCGAGCGACGCCGCGAGCTGTTTTGCCACTTCCGTCTTGCCGACGCCGGTCGGACCCGAGAACAGGTAGCAGCCGATCGGCTTCTCCGGCTCGCGCAGGCCCGCGCGTGCGAGCTTGATCGAAGCGGCGAGCGACTCGATCGCCTTGTCCTGGCCGAACACGGTGCGCTTCAGGGTCTGCTCGAGATGCTTGAGCACCTCGGCATCGTCCTTCGACACGCTCTTCGGCGGGATCCGCGCCATCGAGGCGATCGTGGTCTCGATCTCCTTGATGCCGATGGTCTTCTTGCGCTTGTTCTCGGCGACCAGCATCTGCGCCGCACCGGACTCGTCGATCACGTCGATCGCCTTGTCGGGCAGCTTGCGGTCGTGAATGTAGCGCGAGGAGAGCTGCACCGCGGCCTCGATCGCCTCATTGGTGTACTTCAGCCGGTGGTAGTCCTCGAAGTACGGCTTGAGGCCCTTGAGGATCGCGATGGCGTCCTCAACCGTCGGCTCGTTGATGTCGATCTTCTGGAAGCGCCGCACCAGCGCGCGGTCCTTCTCGAAGTGTTGGCGATATTCCTTGTAGGTGGTCGAACCCATGCAGCGGATCGTGCCCGAGGCAAGCGCCGGCTTGAGAAGGTTCGACGCATCCATTGCGCCGCCCGACGTCGCGCCCGCACCGATCACGGTGTGGATCTCGTCGATGAACAGGATCGCGTTGGGATGCGCTTCGAGCTCCTTGAGCACCTGCTTCAGACGCTCTTCGAAATCGCCGCGATAGCGCGTGCCGGCGAGCAGCGTGCCCATGTCCAGCGAGAACACGGTCGCAGCCGCCAGAACTTCCGGCACCTCGCTGTCGACGATGCGCTTGGCGAGGCCTTCGGCGATCGCGGTCTTGCCGACGCCGGCTTCGCCGACGAACAACGGATTGTTCTTCTGCCGGCGGCACAGCACCTGGATCGCGCGATTGATCTCGGAATTGCGTCCGATCACCGGGTCGATCTTGCCGTCGCGCGCCTTCTTGTTGAGGTTGACGCAATAGGTCTCGAGCGCCTCGCCCTTCTTCTTGGCGTCCTCGGTGCCCTTGGTCTCGGTTTCCTCGTCGACGCCGCGCACGGGGCGCGCCTCGGAGACGCCCGGCCGCTTGGCGATGCCGTGGCTGATGTAGTTGACCGCATCGTAGCGCGTCATGTCCTGCTCTTGCAGGAAGTAAGCGGCATGACTCTCGCGTTCGGCGAAGATCGCGATCAGCACGTTGGCGCCGGTCACCTCTTCGCGACCCGACGACTGCACATGGATCACCGCGCGCTGGATCACGCGCTGGAAACCGGCGGTCGGCTTGGCATCGTCGGCGCCATCCGTCACCAGGTTCTCGAATTCGGTCTCAAGATAATTGACGAGGCTCGTGCGGAGCTTGTCGAGATCGACGCTGCAGGCGCGCATGACGGCGGCCGCATCGGAGTCATCGATCAGGGAGAGCAGGAGATGCTCGAGCGTCGCGTATTGGTGATGACGCTCGTTTGCGATCGCCAGCGCACGATGCAGGGATTGTTCAAGGCTTTGGGAAAAAGTCGGCATTCGCGTCCTCTATGGCCCCCACCATCATGATCGCCATCGCCCGGTCAGGCAACAACAACCTTTGTCACATATAGTTATACAAGATCGCGGCGAAAGACCGGTTCCGCGACTCGGCAGCTAGCCACCTGGGCTATTTTCAATGCAAAACCCGTTCCGATTTGGGCAGGGTCGGCGCCGGTGCAGAATTCCTCAAATCCTGCCGGCTGCAGCAGACATCGCGCGCAGGCATCACGCGACAATCACCTTGCGACAGACACGAGAGCCGCCCTCAAGACGCGCCGTAAGGTAACCTACCCTACTTCTTTTCCATCACGCATTGCAGCGGATGCTGGTGCTTGCGGGCGAAGTCCATCACCTGCGTCACCTTGGTCTCGGCGATCTCGTAGGTGAACACGCCGCACTCCCCGATACCGTGATGGTGAACGTGCAGCATGATCTTGGTCGCCGCCTCGATGTCCTTCTGGAAGAACTTCTCCAGCACATGGACGACGAATTCCATCGGCGTGTAGTCGTCGTTCAGGATCAATACGCGGTAGAGGTTCGGTCGCTTGGTCTTCGGCTTGACCTTGGTGATGACAGAGGTGTTCGGACCCGTCGGACTGCCGGAACGGTTCTCGTCATTGCTCATCCGGGGAGCGGGAGCGGCGATGGCCGCGGACAGGTCGAGTCTGGACAACAGTTGCGGCATGGCTCAGGCGTTCAAGGTCCCCACGGAAGCGTATGACGGTCTGCCGCGGAGCCCCGGCCTTCGGAGCTTCACACAGGCGCACCGCCTCGTTGGATCGCCGCTTCCAACCGGTCCGGTCCAAGCCGTATCGGTCGTCAACAATATGGGCCCGCCCCCGGCTCGCCGCAAGCGTGCAAAGGTCCGGCCGATGCGGCCGCGACGGTCCCGATTCCCGATCCGGACGATCCTGACCGAGGTTAGTCAATCCGGACCGATTTGACAAAAATTTCCGCGCCGCCTGGTTAGAACATGTTGATCAGGAACCCGCCGGCCAACTGAGCTGTGACGGTTTCGCGCGGGATCGTCTCCGGACTTCTACGGTTAAGTCGAGCTGCCGCCTGAATCGCCTGGCGCAAAATCGGGCAAGGAAGAAGCGGTGCGAAATGCCGGGACCCGTGAGCATCGTGATCTTCGTGCGGGTGAACAACCGGCAGCGAACCCATCGCCAGCGCATCGCAATCTTGCGCGAGCAGCTCCAGCAAGCTCGCCCCGAGCAATTCGGCGAACCCGACCGTCCGCGCACATTCAGGAAGATCGAACGAGCCGGCCGTCCAAGCGGCGCGTGGTGCGCCGAGACGAACCTGTCGCGACAAACGAAAAGCCCGGCTATTCAGCCGGGCTTTTGCTTTCAGGATATCCGGGAAAGCTTAGTTGGCGGCCGGGGTGAACTTCGACACGATGGTCTCGACCGGCTTGAACGCCTGCTTGGCGAGGTCGTTGTAAAGGCCGGCGATCTTCTGCGATTCCGCGACGAAGGTCTCGTAGGCGGAACGGGCGAAGTCGGTCTGGGCTTCCATGGCCTTGTCCAGCGACTTCACGCCGGAAAGCTTCTCGACGAAGGACTTGGTGTCTTCAAACGACTTCTTGGTGTAGTCGCCATAGGCGCTGGCGATCGCCTGGAGGCCGTGCTGCACCGAGGTCGCGGAGGCAACGCACTGCTCGAAGTGCTCTTTCCCGTAGTTCTGAAAGTCTTCAACCTTGAACATTTCGGAATCCTTTTCCCTGGCTCTCGTCGGGAAGCCCCGGCTCCCTGACTGTGCCCATAATTAGTGCAACGCACAATAAAGTCAAGAATCTTGTGCGCCGCACAAAAACTATATGCAAATCGCGGAGATTCCCGGGGTTTCCCGCAAGGGTTCCTTAAGCTTTTGGAAACCGCGGGCCCCTACCCTGATTCCCTGGACGTGTTCAGCTTCTGCAATCGGCCAAAGCCGTTTGAGAACATCACCTTAGCCAGAACAGCGGCTCAGGCCCAACGTCCCCCGCAGCGAACACCCGCGGAGGGACAGCCTGAGCAGGTAATGATCCCGGGTCCGATGGGCACAATTTCGCCTCACGGGCCGGTGATCAAGTCAGAAACGGGGACGGGGTTCCATGCTTCGTAAAAACTTGTCTTCCTCGCGCTTGGCGCGGGTTGGCGTTTTCGGGCTTCTTACGGTCACCACCGCAGTCATCTTCACCACCGATGCTGCCGAGGCGCGGCGCCACCGGCGCCACTACGCGCACCACCGGGTGCAGCGCGACGTATCCGAGAGCTCCAGCCCGAAATTCGCGTCCATCATCGTCGACGGCAATTCCGGCGCGGTGCTTCAGTCGAACAACCCGGACGGAATCCGCCACCCTGCCTCGCTCACCAAGATCATGACGCTCTACCTGCTGTTCGAGCGTCTCGAGTCCGGCAAGATGAAGCTCGATACCGAGATGCCGGTGTCCCAGCATGCCGCCGATCAGGATCCGACCAAGCTGAACCTGCGCGCCGGCCAGACCATCCGCGTCGAGGACGCGATCAAGGGTCTCGTCACCCGCTCCGCCAACGACGCCGCCGTGGTCATCGCGGAAGCGATCGCCGGCGATGAAGACGACTTCGCCCAGATGATGACGCGCAAGGCGCGCTCGCTCGGCATGTCCCGGACGGTCTATCGCAATGCCAACGGCCTTCCCAACGACGAGCAGGTCACGACCGCGCGCGACCAGGCCACGCTCGGCCGGGCCATCCAGGAGCGCTTCCCGCGCTACTATCGCTATTTCGCCACCTCGACGTTCAACTGGCGCGGCCAGTCGATCCGCAACCACAATCACCTGCTCGGCAGCGTGGAAGGCGTCGACGGCATCAAGACCGGCTACACCCGCGCCTCCGGCTTCAACCTCGTGTCCTCGATGCGCCGCGGCAACCGCCATTTGATCGGCGTGGTGCTGGGCGGCCGCAGCGGCGGCTCGCGCGACGCCATCATGCGCAACCTGCTCGCGGAAAACCTCGAGAAGGGCGCGACCACGCACACCGTTGCCGCCGTCACCGAGCGCAATGGCGCCGACACCTCCACCGACGTTGCCGACGCCTCGGATACTCCCTCGGCCCGGCCTGCTCCGCAGGTCCAGGCCGCGGCCCCTGCTCCCGAGGCCGCCCCGTCGCGTCTCGCTGCGCGCCTGTCGACGCTTGCCGCGGCGACGGCCGCGGTGCCGCCGGCCCCGCCCAAGCCGGAAGCTAGCAAGCCCGAGGTCCGGCCGACTGAATCCAAGATCGAGCCCGCCCCGCTCACCAATGGCGTGATCTCGAGCCAGCCGCTCTCGATCATCCCCGGCTCGTCCGAGCCGATGAAGCCGGTCCGGGTCAAGACCGTCCAGGTCAAGGCCGGCGCCGTCAAGGTCGCCTCCGCCGCCCCGGCTCCGGTCGCACCGCAGGTCACGAGCACGATTGCCTCCCGCTCCGACGTCGCGGAAACCTCCGGCGCCGTCGTCGCCCGCGCCGATCTGATCAACAAGCCAGAACCGCAGGTCCAGACGGAAGCGCCGAAGGCGGACGTCGCCCGCACCGAGCTGCCGCGCCAGCCGGCCGGCTTCGGCACCGGTAATGGCCTCCTCGGCGTGCTGCCGGCAACAACCGCCGCCGCGCCCACCCCGGCCGCCCCGAAGCTTGCATCCGCCGATCCGGCGCCGCAGCCGATCCAGATGAGCGCCACCACCAAGCCGGCCGTCCACAGCGGCTGGATCGTCCAGGTCGGCGCGCTCGAGAGCGAGAACGAAGCCCAGCAGCGCATCGACGCCGCGCGCAGCTCGGCCCGCGGGCTGCTCAGCAAGGCCGATCCGTTCACCGAGCCTGTCGTCGCCAAGGATAATCGCAAGCTCTACCGCGCCCGTTTCGCCGGGCTCGAGCGCGACCAGGCCGAAGCCGTCTGCCGCGCCCTGAAGCGCGCCGACATCTCCTGCATCACGGTCCGCAACTGATCGTCTGAACCGCCCCGATCAAAATGCCCGCGCCTTGCGCGGGCATTTTTGTTTTCGGTATGCGCCGAGCCCGTTCCGCGACAACCTCTCGTCAACAATTTACGGTTAAATTTTTACTCAAGGGATCGACCACGCCGACAATGGCGGGCATCGGGGCGACGACAGACAGAGCAGCGGAGCTCACGCGGTACGGGCGTTTGTAGCGTAGTGCCGGAGTTAGCCGTTATGCGTGCGAAGCAGAGTATCCTTGGCCTCGTTTACCCGGGCAGCGAGATACGTCGAGCCCCCCTGGTCGGGATGGAGTTTCTTCATCAGGGATTTGTGGGCCCGGCTGATGTCGTCGCGCCCCGCTCCCGGCTGCAAGCCAAGGATCTGATAGGCTTCCTCCGCCGTCATTTTGCCACTCGCCGCCGTGCGGCGCTGCCGCCCTGCCGCATCGCCCTGCGCGTTCTGACGCCAAGCGGGAAACCGGCGGTCCAGATAGCTTTCGAGTAAGGCGACGCTCTCCGCGTCGAACGCCGGGACCATCGCCAGGAGCCCAGCGAGATCGAACTCGTCGAGATCGCGCCCGGCGTGAGGTCCGGCGACGATCCGGCCGCCGAGCTGGCCGGAATCGTGGTCGAGCCGCATGTCGAGGAATTGCGAGCGGACCCGCGAGGCCTGCCCGGACGCGGGCGCAGCGCCGCCGCCAAACAGCCCGCCGATGTTGCCGAAGCCGGCATTCGCCAATGGCGTCCAGCCGAGCAGCCCGGCGCCGAAAATTCCAAGCGGAATTGCCACCGCCAGCTCGCCCCGCAAGCCCGTGAAGGCCGCGACCGCCAGCGCCACAACACCACCGCCAAACTTGATGGTGCGCGCCAGCACCGCCGGATTGGCGGAACGGAACATCTGAAGCAACAGATAAAGCGTGATAACGGCGACGGCGCCGGCGATCAGGGTCATGGCCGGAATATAGTCGGCCTTGCGCCAAAATGCATGGCGTTCGCCGCCGAAGGCCAGCCTGAGCGCTACTTCATCTGGCCGATCAACATCGCCGCGCCGTTCGTGGTCGTCGCCAGCTTCAGCAGCGCCTCGCGGCCGCCGGCGGCATAGGCGGCAGCCGCACGCAACAGCTCTCGCAGTTGCGCCGCCGCGCCCGGATCGAACCGGCACCAGGCACCGCCAGTCAGGCGCGCAATCTCGCGAAAGGCCTTTTCGGCCACGGCATCGTGGCCTTCCTGAAACAGGAAGACGGGCACCTTGAGCATGCCGAGCTCGCCGGCCTTGGCGCAGAGCTCGTCGATCTGCTCTTCCATGGCGTCGCCGACGAAGACGACGGCGCGCACGCCGGATGCGACTGCCTCGCGCCGTGCCTCGCTCAACACCTTGCCGATCTGGGTGTCGCCGCCGCGGCAATCGATCTTGCTCATCAGCGTCGCCAGTTTGGCGCTGTCGGAGATCCACCCTGAGGCGCGGCACTCGTTGAAGCCGCGATAGTAGACCAGGCGGATGTCGAGACTGCCGAGCGCCGCGGTTTCGCGAAACATGTCGGCCTGAAGCGCGCAGGCCATGTCCCAGGTCGGCTGTCGGCTCATCGTCGCATCCAGCGCGAAGATCAGCCGCCCCTTTGCACCGGGCGCATGAGGCGACAAGGCACGCGCCTTCGCGACGAAGGCAGCAATGTCCTCCGAGGTCGACGTGCTAGCCTGCGGCACCGCGCCGCCGGCCTTCGTCGAAACGGCGTCACCGCGCGGCTTGATGGGTTCGCCCGACATCGCTGCTCAACCAAGCGTGGGCGACTAATGTGGTGAACGCAGGCAAGCCGGTCAATGTGCAAAGCCCCCGCGGGCGGACGCCGGCGGGGGCTTTGAAGATCGGTATCGGCCTTTCGGTGAGGCGTCAGCTCTTGGCGGGTGCCATCAGAGCGACCGGACCGGGCTCGAGGATCTTGGGCGGGGACGACTGCGTGTCGACCGGCGCGACCTCGCTGTCCGTCGCGCTCAGGAACTTGTCGAGCATGCCCTGGATCGAGTTCTTGGCCGCATCCGGACCAGTGTCGCGCATGTCGTTGTGCTGGAATTCGGTCTTCACGACCTGGATGCCCGCCTTCTCGCATTCCTCGTCCGTCGGGATCACGCCCGCATCGGCCTTGAACTGCGGATCGGTGGAGCGGAACGACAGGATCTTGAACTTGCCGGCGGTGACGAAGGGCACGCGCAGATTATCGAGCGTGACGACCTTCTTGACCTCGTCGGGATATTGCTTGGCGAAGTACATGGTGATGTCGCCGCCCATGGAGTGGCCGACCATCGTCACCTTGTCGTAGTCGGCGTTGGGCTGAACCTTCTTCATCTCCTGCATGGCGAGATGGATGTTGGCGACGCCGCGCAGGATCTGCGGCAGCCTGCCGACATAGAGCTCGCCGGGCTTGGTCACCATCGGAGGATCGGTCGGCAGATCATGCTGCGGGCTCACGACCATGTAGCCGCGCGCAGCGAAGATGTTGGCGAGGAAGCCGTACTCGGTGTTCTTGACGGTATTGCCGTGATTGATCACCGCGACCGGCAGCGTGATCATGCCGGCATTGGCCTGCATTTCCTTGTCGCGGCGCACCGCGATGTCGACAGGCACGGGACGGTTGTCGCGCGAACCGTCGTAGAAGGTGATGGTCTCGTGCTTGATCGCCCACTTGCTCGCCGTGAAATAGGCGATGCCGCAGAGGGCACTGACCGAAACCAGAACGGCAATTCCACGCTTCATTTTCGTCCTCAGCCTCAGGCTCTTACGGCCTGAATCCCTGTTGAAAATCGTGTTCTTCCGAGGCTCTTCGGCCCCTGGTCGCCTATTCCCTAATATATGTCACAGCAGCGTGACAGGAAGGCTAAATATTGTGAGCCGCCAGCCCTTTCATTGTGCGGCGCACTCGTTTCTTGGGCACCTCATTCCCATACCGCTACGTGAGGATGCAGGTCACCATCCGACGCAACCAGTCGCGATGGGGTTCAATTTCGCAGTAAACATGCGGTGAAACGGCCGAGCGCCGACTTGGTTCCGGGCAGGAACCAACCTCTAGATGGACCGGAAGTAGCGATATACCGCCTCAGGCACCGAGGATGTCGTGAACCTCGAGCGGCTTATCGACCTGGCTGAACCATTCGGCGCGATTTGCCGCACGGCGGCGGCCGCGCTCGTCGAGCGGCAGCTTAAGCTGGCGGAGCAGGCTCGTCACCTCCTCCCGCGCAGTGAGATGGCCGAGATTGGGCCGCATGCCGAGCGTGGCCTCGTCGATCTCGTCGAGGGCGGTCAGGCCGCGCGGGAAGAACTCGCGGTAGACGACGCGCTCGGCGAAGCCGTCGACATAGCGGA
The DNA here is from genome assembly GCF_029714325.1 of Bradyrhizobium sp. CB1717. Taxonomy (NCBI): domain Bacteria; kingdom Pseudomonadati; phylum Pseudomonadota; class Alphaproteobacteria; order Hyphomicrobiales; family Nitrobacteraceae; genus Bradyrhizobium; species Bradyrhizobium sp. CB1717. The sequence goes on along the minus strand of NZ_CP121666.1, from coordinate 4,365,202 downwards.
AGCCGAGCCGCAGCGATAAATCCTTCAATCCGTCGGCGACGAGCTGCTTGTTGCGGGAGCCGAGCATGGACAGGCGGTTGCGCACCACGATCCAGTCGGTGGTCGAGCCGTCGAGCTGGCGGCGCTTGCGGCGGGTATCCCTCACCATCTCGGCATAGTGGCTCTCGCCCGTCACCGCGTAGTTGGCGGGGTCGACGGTACCGAGCACATCGAAATCGAGGAAGCTGTCGTTGATCGGCGTGACCAGCGTGTCGGCCATCGAATGGGCGAGCCGCATCAGGTAGCTGTCGGTGCCGGGCGTGTCGATGACGATGAAATCGAAGCTGCTCTCGACCGCCGAGACCGCCTCCATGAACTGCAGGAACTCGGAGTTCTCGTTCTCGGCAATCTGCATGGTCTCGCCGAGCTTGATGCAGCGGTGCACCGGCAGCTCGAGGTCAAGCTTGGTGCGGCGGGCCCAGGCGGCGCGGTTGTCGATGTAGTGGGTGAAGCTTTGCTGGCGACAGTCGAGGTCGATGGTGGCGACGCGCTGACCGGCCTTCAGGAGCGCAACGGCGATGTGCAAGGCGGTGGTCGATTTGCCGGAGCCGCCCTTCTCGTTGCCGAGCACGACAACATGCGCCGAGCCTGACTGGCCTTGGCTTGCTTGCACGAGCATAGCGATCCTCAAAACCCCTAACGAATATCTTCGAGTTGGCCGCGTCTGCGGTCAAGTGAAATGCGTGACAGGTAATGCAAATCGCAGCGCGCCGTTCTTCATCATGAATGGCGGCGCCATTCATCGTCTGTGATCCAGCCCACAATGTCGCGATATCGCGCGTGGCTTTGCGCGGGATGCTGTGCCGCATGCGGGTGCATGGCGTCCACGACTGCCACTTGTTAAGGTTAGCCGGCCCAGGCGCCGAGCCGTTCCCCGCTGATTCGCAACCCCGTCGAGTCCTGATGTCGCCAAGTCCCCTGATCGCCCGCACGGTCCCCGCGCTCCGGCGCACCGTCGACAATCTTCGCAAGCGAAAGGCCACGATCGCGCTGGTCCCGACCATGGGGGCGCTCCATGACGGGCATGTGTCGCTGGTGCGTCTCGCCAAACGGCGGGCCAGCCGTGTCGTGGTGTCGATCTTCGTCAATCCGACCCAGTTCGCTCCGACCGAGGACTTCGGTGCCTATCCGCGCACCTGGAAGTCGGACATCGCCAAGCTCGCGGCCGAGGATGTCGACATCGTCTGGCATCCCGGCGTCGAGGCGATGTACCCGGAAGGCTTTGCCACCCGCATCGTGCCCGAGGGGCCGGCGCTCGCCGGCCTCGAGGACCGCTTCCGGCCGCACTTCTTCGGCGGCGTCGCCACCGTCGTCGGCAAGCTGTTCATGCAATGCCGGCCGGATGTTGCGATCTTCGGCGAAAAGGACTTTCAGCAGTTGCGGGTGGTGACGCAGATGGCGCGCGACCTCGATCTCGGCGTCAAGGTGATCGGCTCCCGAACCGTGCGCGAGCGCGACGGGCTCGCGATGTCATCTCGCAACGTCTACCTCTCGGCCGAGGAGCGGCAGACCGCGACCACGCTCTACCGCGCCATGAAGGAGAGCGCCGGCCGCATCCGCGGCGGCGAAGCCATCGCGCCCGCGATGGCGCGCGGGGCCGAGATGATCAAGGCGGCGGGCTTTGCGCTCGACTATTACGAGGCCCGCCATGCCGCGACGCTGGCGGAGGTCACCTCGCGCAAGGACGGGCCGCTGCGCATCCTGGTCGCGGCCAAGCTCGGCACGACGCGGCTGATCGACAATATCGCGGTTTAGAGCAACCCGAGATCGCGCAGCTCGCGCCGCATCGGCTCCGGCATGGCCGCAATGGAGCCGGCGGCAGACTTGCCGAGATCGGCCGGCACGGAATCCTCTGTGAGATAGCGCCAGCCCTGGAACGGGCGCATCGGCCGCGGCGAGACCGAGATCACCTTCGGCTGCATCACGATGCGGCAGCGTCCGATGCCGTCCTTGTCGCGGAACGGCTCGATGCCGATGATCTTTTCGCGTGCCGCGATCTCGCCCTTGATGACCCAATAGAGCGATCCGCCGGCGAGGATCTCCGCGTCACGCTTGGGCACCATGCGGGTGATGTGGATGTGGTGTTGCGGCAGACCTTTCTTCTTGGCGGTCTGCATCCGTTCGGCCACCCACTCCTTCAATTCCTTGACGGAGTCGCAGCCGACGGCGAGCTTGATCAGATGGAGTGGCATGCCCCAGCATTAGCCGGGCAGCCACGCATTTGGAATGCCGAACTACTCGTTATCCGCAGCCGGAGCAGCCGGCGCGGAAGCCGGCGGCGCGAGCGGAACCGGTGCTGCCGCGGGCGCACGCGCGGCCTTCGGCGCCGGCGGCTTCTTGGCAGAAGGTGCCGCGGGTGCCGCAGCCTGCGCCGAGGTCGCGGCCGGCGCGCGCGGTGCTGCTGACGCAGCGCCAGCGGCAGGCGCCGCCTGCTTCGTCGCCGCAGTGGGCGGCTCCGGATTCATGATGCTCACCGGAGGCGTCGACGAGGCGCTCGGGAACTCCGCATTGGTCGGCTTGCCCGTCGGCATCGACGGCGGCAACCCCGCGAGCGTGGCGGTGGCAGGCATCGACGGCGCCGCCCCGGGGGCATTCCAGGTCGGCGCATAGCGTGCGACCAGCGTGTCGTAGAGATGGGAATCCATGTTGGCGGCGACCTGCTGCTGATCGGTCAGCGAGCGGAAGGCGGCACAATCGAACTGCGTGCAGCCGTCGCGCGCGACCAGCACCTGCGCGACGAGGCCGTAGCGATCACGCTCCAGCGACTTGCGCAGCACCTTCATGTCGAGCGTTAGGCTCTTGTCGGCGGTCGCGGCATCGCCGAGCGCGGTGAGCCGGTCGATCCTGGCCGCGGTGTAGGCAACGGCCGCCGCCGCTGTGTCGGGTGCGCCGAACAGCGCCTTCTCGCAGCCCGCGGCCACGGCATCACCGGCGAGACCGTCGAGACAGGACAATGCCGGCAGGCTCGCGGTGACCGCGGCCTGTGCGCGCGACTCGGCCGGCGCGTCCTGCCCCGCCGTTCCATAGACGTGAACCATGGCAGCCCCGGCGATCGCGATGGACAGCAGCGTGATGACCGTCAGCGCGCCGTTGGCGAGCGACCTCTCGGCGCGGAGCAGCGTGATCAGCAGGATCAACCCGAAGAATCCGGCCGCGACCAGCGTCATCCACATCGGAAGGGCCGGCGAGCGCCAGATTTGGTCGAGCGAAGTGGCCGATGCCCAGTTCATGCGCGACGTCCCCTCACGCGAGCAAAGAGCGAATGGTCAAGCGAGCACCGCGAGTCGGCAGCTGCCCCCGGTCCACCCTGCGAAGGCGAAGCGGGCCTTTTGACGGCGAGCGGAGCAAATTCGTCCGCGATGGCAATGGGCCGGTGTCGGCCGCGCTTCAGGACAGCGCCAGCTGACTTTCCTTGGCGACCCGTTCGAACGCCTCCGTCGAGCTTTTGATCCGGTACTGGCAGTCGTCGCCTTCCGTCGGCAGCAGGCGGATGACCTCGTACGAGCCGCTGGCAGCGGGGCGCGCGACGTTGCTGGCCGTGAACAGAACGCGCGTTCCAACGGGGAATTTGTGCTTCAACACCCTCTCCATTACTCAAACAACGCCTGCCTCGCCCATGGTCCCACTGCGATGGCCGGCCGGAAACCCGCGTGCTGTATAGCATGCATGCGGCGTTTTTGACCAGCCTCATGCAAGCCTGGTGAATGCACAAATTTTGAAGTCTTTTCAGGACGATAACAGGGAACCGCGGCCCCCTTTGATATCGCTGGAACCAGGCCCTACGCGGTATGGGGCAGATGGCCCTGCGGGCTGGCCTGGTCGACAGCCTTGGGCAGTTCCTGGGCCAGGATCTCGCCGAGCTGGTCGACCGGGATGTTGTAGCGGGCGGCGAGCTGGCGGACGGTGTCGTTGCCGAGCACGGCGCGGAGCTGGTCGGCCGAAATGGGCAAATTGTGGCCGTTGCCGAGCCAGGATTTGACCTGGTCGCCAAAGCCGGCCTGCTGGAGCTTTGCGACGATCGCGCTGAGCCCGCCTTGGTTGTTGCTGCCGAGCACTTCGTTCAGCACGGTCGGCAGCACGGCGGCACCGAGCTGGCCAAGTGCGCTGCGGAGCGCGGGATTGTTTTCCAGCGAGTCCAGGATTCCCATGGCGCCCTCTCCTAAGCCGTCGTTGCACCGTGATTGAGCGCCGCTGTCAGACATACCGTCAAGCCGGCGCTCAATCACAATCATGCTCACGCGTCCTCGAACTTCGCGATGAGAAGCGTTTCGGCAATCCCCTCGCGGGTCCATTCCTGGAACGCCGGCAGCGCCATCATCGTATCCATGTAAGCCTTGGTGTCCGGCGCGACGTCGATCGCATAGGTGCGGAAGCGGTGCACGACCGGGGCATACATCGCATCCGCCGCGCCGAAACGGCCGAACAGGAACGGCCCCTGCGACGGTCCCTTGGCTCCATAACGCGCCCGGCACTCGCGCCAGACCTCCTCGATGCGCGCGACGTTGGCCTTCGCATCGGCCGACAGCGCCACAGGACGGATCGGCCGGTGCAGGTTCATGCCGCATTCGCTGCGCAGCGGCACGAAGCCGGAATGCATCTCGGCGCAGACCGAGCGGGCATGGGCGCGGGCCGCGGCGTCGTCGGGCCACAGCTTCTTCTCCGGATAACGCTCGGCGATGTATTCGATGATGGCGAGCGAATCCCACACCGTCACGTCGCCGTCGACCAGCACGGGCACCTTGCCGGCGCGGCTGAAGGACAGGATCTGCTCCTTGTCGGCGGGATTGTCGGTGTAGAGCGGGATCAGGGTCTCCACGAATGGGATGTCGTTCGCGCGCAGCGCGAGCCAGGGCCGCATCGACCATGACGAGTAGTTCTTGTTGCCGATCGCGAGCTTGAGCGTTGCCATGTCACCAGTCCTTCCCGAGACGTCTTGAAGCGAGCTGCTTTTAACGCCATCACCTGCCGCCAATCAATCGTTGCTGCGCCCGGCCATGCGTGGCAATCGTTGCGATCCCCGAGGGAGCAACACATGAGCAGGCACTGGGTCGACATCACGGCGGTCGGCTTCTTCATCATCGAATGGCTGGCCTATGCCCTGACGCTGGAACACTCCGCCTATGGCCGCGACAGCCTGTCGGCGCGCATGAACCGCTATCGCGAGGTCTGGGTGCGCCGCCTGCTCGACCGCGAGACGCGCATGGTCGACATGCAGATCATGGCCTCGCTCCAGAACGGCACCGCCTTCTTCGCCTCCACCAGCCTGTTCGCACTCGGCGGCGCGCTGGCGCTGCTGCACGCCACGAATGATGCGATCACGATTTTGAGCAAGCTGCCGATCGACCTCAGCACCTCGCCGGCGATGTGGGAGCTGAAATGCGTCGGCCTCGTGCTGATCTGCGTCTACGCCTTCTTCAAGTTCGCCTGGGCCTATCGCCTGTTCAACTATGTCGCGATCCTGTTTGGCGGCATGCCGCCGGCCTCGCAAGCCGACACGCCATCGGCCGAAGCCCACGTCATCCGCACCTCGCGCGTGTTCGAATCCGCCGGCCGCCATTTCAACCGCGGTCAGCGCGCCTTCTTCTTCGCGCTCGGCTATCTCGGCTGGTTCGTCAGCCCCTGGGTGCTGTTCGTGACCACGGCCGCGGTGGTGATCGTGACGTGGCGGCGCCAGTTCGCGTCCAGCGCCTGGGCGGCGATGGCGCCGGAGGCGGTGGATGGCGATACGGCGATGAAGAAGCGCGGTCATTGGAGCCGGCGCTAGCGCGAGCACAGTATTAGCTCCGTCATCCTGAGGTGTGAGCGATGGGACGCAGCGCGTCCCATCGGGAGCCTAGAAGGATGAGCGGCCACGATACAGCCGGGCCGTCGCCCTTCGAGGCTTGCTCAGCGGCGCGATGCGCCGCAGAGCGCGCACCTCAGGGAGACGGAGAGAGATAAGCACTCACTGCCTCCACATCGTCATTGCGAGCGCAGCGAAGCAATCCAGAGTCTCTGCGCGGTGGGATTCTGGATTGCTTCGCTGCGCTCGCAATGACGGAGTATGAGGAAGCAGCGTCGTTCGTTCGGCTCCCAGTTCAACTTGCAGACACGCCTCCGCATCCTCGTGGCCTAATAGCTTTGCTTGATCTCTCCACCCTCTAAATCAAGAGGACAGTCCACGCCCCGTCGGCGCGTTATATGCCGGCCTACTTCCGGCGCATCGTCCCCGACCGGCAATCGAACCTGGCCACGGGCCGATCCATCTGCCAGAGCTCGACGTCGCGGCCGTCGACAAGCCGCTCCGCGGAGCTGATCGCGGCTTCATCGTCGACGCAATCCATCTGGATCATTCTTATTGGACGGTCGTGTAATCCTATGATCAGTGCACGATAGGCAGACATCTTGATCTCCCGACAAATGCGCGATGGCGCCCGCTCACCACAACGTGACGCTGACGGCATTCGAATTCGATGGGGATCGCATCGCCTGTTTCTAGGCGCGGCATAAGTGCCGGACGCGCGCAGTGCAGGCCAGTCCTATACCGCTCCTATGCAATCGCGATCGCGGCAATCTCGAAATCATACTGGACCCGGCACCATATCCGTTCCGCCGCGCAAACTCGGGCGGCGTAGCGAATTGGGTGAGAATGATGTCTACCTCAGGAGTCAGCGACAGGATCATCGATCCGATGATGGCCATCGCGAACTGCTCGACGCGGCAGCGCATTGTCGTGGTCGGCGCAAAGAGCATGGAATTGATGATGGAGCTGCAGCGTCGCGGATATCTGCTCGCGGCGGCAGCAGGCAATTGCGGCCTTCCGGCCGGTCAGTATGACGTCGCGCTCGTGGATTGGCGCAAGCGCACGCTTCACGCGCTCGAGGCGACGATGCATTGGCTCGACGACTTCCTCACCCCCCGTGCCGTTCTGGTGATCTGGCTCGATGCGCAAAAGGCGGTCGCGAAGGAAGCGCTTCGTGCCGCAGTGACGAAGCGCGGCTTCGTCGTCCTGCAAGGCGCCGAGCATCCCTGCGGCAGCGTCCTTCTGGCGCGACGTTCGCAAGCCCTCCCCATCCAGCAGGCGGCGTGAGCACGCGCACGTCCGCCACAACGCTTCGAAGAGCTGACCATGCTGAAATCGAAGATACGACGCGCCGTCATTCGCGAGTGGATGTCTCTTGCGCCCGAGCAGAGACGGTCCGCCGAACAGGTGGGCGCCTTTGCACTTAGCGCAACCGGACGACACAGCCTGCCACGCAGCCGGCGAACGCCGTATGGCGTGATCATGGCATGGCTGAAGCCGCGCACGGGGCGCCCCTAGGCCACGATGCTCGTCGCCTTCCCCCCGCCTCGCGAACCACCGCGGGTGGCGTGTCGTCCGGACGACGCTGCGCTGATACGGGCTACGATGGAGCTACCCGCCGAAATCCCGCGGGCTGAACGGCAGGTCCAACACCTTCCATTCCTCGTATTTGTCGGCCGGCAACATCTTGTAGGGTTGGCAAGCCTGCAGCGCGCTCGTTGCGGACTTCACGATGGCCACGCCCTTCGCGGATGGCGGGGCTTCGATCAGGATCGGCGGGCGCGTACCGTCGGTGGCGAACACCGTGCGGAGCTTGATGTGGACGTTGTCGGTCGGGTCGACCCCGGCCGGCAGCTTGGCGCAGCTTCTCAAATGACGGCGAAGCGCCGCGATGACTTCGGCCGGCAGCTTGGCTGCAATTGAATCCTTGGCGTCGCCGCCATCGTCCTTGGGAGCGTCTTTCGGCAGCTCGGTCGGCAGTTCGGGCGGCAGCCCGAGCATGACGCCATACTTGACGGTGACGTCAGGCTCCGGCGCCTGATAGGCCGGCGGAGGCGCGGCTTGGGGCTGCTGCGTCGCCTGTGGCGACTGCGGTGCCGGCTGCGATTGCGGCAGTGGCTGGGGCGGCGGCAGTTGCGACGGCTGAGGCTGCGGTTGCGTCGGCTGTGGCTGTTGGGCCTGTGGCTGCGCGGTCGCCTCAGGTTGCTTCGGCGCCTGTGAGGGTTGCGGCTGTGGCTGTTTCTGCTCCGGCTCGGGCGACGCCTTCTGCTGCGATGATTGCGACGCGGCCTGCTGCTTCGACGCCGTTTCCGCCTTGTCGGTAAAATCCAGCTTCGGCAGCTTCAGGTCGGGGAGCGGCTCCGGCGGCTTCTCCTTTGCCTCTTCCTTGGCCTTCTCCTCCGCCTTGGCCTCCTCCTGCTTCACCTGCTCCGGCGTGACGATGTCCACCGAAACGGTCTCGGGCGCCTGGCTACGAAACGGATGGACCTCGCTGATCACGATGATCAACGCCACCAGCGTCAGATGCGCGATCGCCGACGCTGCAATGTCCGTCCGTATGATCTTCCGCAGTTCCATCGCCCGGTCTTGGGTTGCCGCCCTGCTGTTAGCATACCGCGGTCTCCCCTCAATCCCATTTCGGCGCGAAGCCGAAATCGGTCAGCCGGCCCCTGGGGCTGGCCAGCGCGGCGATCTGCACCATCTCGTCGTCGGAGAGCTCGAAATCGAAGATATTGATATTCTCCGACAGGCGTTCGACGCGCGAGGTGCGCGGGATCGCAGCGACATTCTGTTGCAGCAGCCAGCGCAGGCAGACTTGCGCCGGCGTCTTGCGATGCGCGCGGCCGATGGCGACGAGGGTCTGGTCGGACTTGATGCGGCCCTTGGCAATGGGACTGTAGGCAACCAGTGCGAGGCCGTGCTGGTCGCAGGCCGCCCTCACCTTCGCCTGGTCGAGATAAGGATGGAATTCGACCTGGTTGCAGACCAGCGGCTCTGATGACAGCGCCACCGCCTGCTCGATCAACGCCACCGTGAAGTTGGAGACCCCGATGTGGCGGGTCAGCCCCATGCGCTTCGCATGCGACAGCGCGCCAAGCGTCTCCGACAGCGGCACGTGCGGATTGGGCCAGTGCAGCAGCAGCAGATCCACTGAGGGAAGCCGCAGGCGCGCGAGGCTCTCCTTGACCGAGCGCTCGAGGTCGTGGGGCGCGAAATGGTTGGTCCAGACTTTGGTGGTCAGGAAGATCTCGTCACGGCGCACGCCTGAGGCGCGCAAGCCGTCGCCGACCTCGCGCTCATTGTCGTACACCTGGGCGGTGTCGATGTGGCGATAGCCGAGCCGCAGCGCCTGCTCGACCACACGGGCGCAGGTGCGCCCTTCCAGTTCCCAGGTCCCGAGCCCGATCGCCGGGATCCTTGCGCCATTGGCCTCGACGAACAGCATGAGGAATCCTCTCTGTCACGCAGCCCCGGCCGACATTATGGACCTTGCCCGTGATGGTTGCCAACGGACGTCAGTGCCAGCGGGACGGATATTCAGGGCAATGCTAACAGGAGGTTCGCGCGAAGCCTTGACGTCAGGCCTCAGACCTTGGCGAGCGCCTGGAACACGGTGTCGGGCGCGTGCGCGATCACCGCGAGCAGCGCGCGCGCCGGGCCGCGCGGGGCGCGCTTGCCCTGCTCCCAGTTGCGGATGGTCTCGACGGGAACGCCGAGCTTGGCGGCAAACTCCATCTGGGTCAGGCAGGCGCGTCGCCGCAGGTCGCGCACCGCGAGCGAAGAGGCCTCGCTCGGTGCGGCATTGGCTGCCGGCTGGACCGGAAATTCCTGTCCGTCCCGCAACTCGACGATCCGTCCGTCCGCCTTCAGCCGCAACCGCATGTCCATTCCCCCAAGCGCAGGCGATGATGCGGCAGGTCGCTTAAGTTCGGATTAAAGATAGGAGGTCTCGTGCCCCGGACGCGGCGCAGCGTACCCGGAGCATGAAAGTGAGGGGCCCAGCTGCCCGCCCGCGTCATTGCGAGGAGCTCTTGCGACGAAGCAATCCAGACTGCCACCGCGGGGATTCTGGATTGCTTCGCTGCGCTCGCAATGACGTGCAGAGAGCGCGGCGCCCCAAACCGCCGCCTACTTCAACCCGAACCAGAGCGTCGCAATCCCGAGGAAGGAGAAGAAGCCGACCACGTCCGTCACCGTGGTGACGAAGGTGCCCGACGCCACCGCCGGGTCGGCCCTGACGCGTTCGAGCGCCATCGGGATCAGGATGCCGCCGAGCGCGCCAGCGACGAGGTTGCAGATGATGGCGAGCCCGATGACGATGCCGAGGCCGGGAATCTTGAACCAGGCGACCGCCGCGATGCCCGTGATGACGGCGAAGGCAAGGCCGTTGACGAGACCGACCAGCGTCTCGCGCAGCACCACGCGCCAGGCGTTGGAGGAGCCGAGCTCGCGGGTCGCGAGCGCGCGCACCGCGACCGTCATGGTCTGGGTCGCGGCATTGCCGCCCTGGCTCGCCACGATCGGAGCCAGCACCGCGAGCGCGACCATCTTCTCGAGCTGCCCCTCGAACAGGCCGAGCACGGACGACGCCAGGAACGCGGTGGCGAGGTTCACCAGCAGCCAGTTGAAACGGCCGCGGGCGATGGTGAGGAACGTGTCCGACAGCTCTTCGTCGCTGGTGACGCCGCCGAGCGCCTTGAGGTCCTCGTCGGCCTCCTCCTCGATGACGTCGACGACGTCGTCGACGGTGATGACGCCGACGAGGCGGTCCTGGGTGTCGAGCACGGGAGCTGCGACCAGATTGTACTTGCCGAACATGCGCGCCACCTCCTCCTGGTCCTCCAGGACGGAGACGCGGCGGCGGTCCTCGTCGGTCAGCTCGGTGAGCGGCACCGGGCGGCGCGCGCGCAACAGCACGTCGAGCGGGACCGCGCCCTGCCAATGCTGGTCCTTGTCGACGACGTAGATCTCGTAGAAGCGGTCGGGCAGATCCGGCGTCTCGCGCATGTAGTCGATCGCCTGCCCGACGGTGAAATCCTGGGGCACGGCGATGAACTCGGTCTGCATGCGGCGGCCGGCGGAATTCTCCGGATACAGCAGGCTGCGCTCGAGCGCGACGCGCTCCTGCAGCGGCAGCTTCTCGAGGATCTCCTCCTGCTCGTCCTGGTCGAGGGTCTCCAGCAGCTCGACCGCGTCGTCGGATTCGAGCTCGCGGACGCCTTCGGCGACCGTCTCCGGCGGCAGCTCCTCGAGGATCTCCTCGCGCACGGCTTCGTCGACCTCGTTCAGCGCCGAGAAGTCGAAGTCGCGCCCCGTGAGCTCGACCAGGCGGACGCGGTCGTCGGGCGCGAGAGCGCCGATCAGGTCGCCGAGGTCGGCCTCGTGCAGCTCGGCCACGCAGGCCCGCAGCGCAGCGCTGTCCCCGGCTTCGATCGCGTGCGCGATTTCCTCGACGAATTCGTGCCGAATTTCGCCGTCTTCATTGCGCATCGGCACGTGGTCGAGTACCGAATCCGCGGCGGATGGGGCACCGTCCATATGTTCATCCATGGTGCGCCTCGCCGTTTGACAGGTTGGAACGAGTGGTCTGAGCTGATGGTTCAGGCAATACCCACAAGGCAACTGCAAGCGCAATGGCAAAGATGCTTCGGCGGAAATGGACATCGATGTCGGCGGGCGCGGTCCTTGCGGCCCTCACCGGCATGGGCTCGGCGAATGCCGCCGAGTGCCCGCGCAAGGACGCGCTCGGCACGTCGCGCATCCTGAGCGTCGATGCCAAGGCCACGCCGCGCGTCGGCCTGAAGAGCTTCCCGCAGACGCTGGCGCTGGCTGATCACGAGGTCGTGCTGACCTTCGACGATGGCCCGCATCCGCCGACGACGTCGAAGGTGCTGGCGGCGCTGGCGCAGGAATGCGTGCGCGCGACGTTCTTCCTGATCGGCCTGCACGCCTCCGAGCACCCCGAGATGGTCAAGCGCATCGCGCGCGAAGGCCATACCATCGGCCATCACACCTTCTCGCATCCATTCATGGCGCGGATCCCGTTCGACAAGGCCAGGAGCGAGATCGACCGCGGCATCGCAGCCGACGAGATGGCGCTGCACGGGGTCTCGACGACGACGCCCTCGACGCCGTTCTTCCGCTTCCCCTATTTCGAAGCGACGCAAGGACAACTCGACCTGCTGCAATCGCGCGGCATCGTCGTGTTCGGGGCCGATCTCTGGGCCAGCGACTGGAACGAGATGACGCCGGAGCAGGAATTGAAGCTGGTCACCGAGCGCCTCGCTGCGAGCGGCAAGGGTATCATCCTCTTCCACGATCCGAAGGCGCGCACGGCGGCGATCATGCCGGCCTTCCTGCGGTATCTGAAGCAGAACGGGTTTCGGGTGGTTCACGTGGCCCCGGCGGGCACGTCACAGAAAAGCGCCGATGCGCGCTGATGCTGGAATGTCACGGCGGCGCAAAATGGGGTGATTTTGGCCCTATTAACACTCTGTTCATGCTACGGCATGCAATGATGCAAGGGTATGGCGGCTGAACCGTTTCCAGGCGTCTCCGACCTACTATGGCGGCAATCGCATGAGGCAGACGGGATTCATGATCGGAAGTAGCGTTGTGGTTCGGACGCGATCGTGGATCGTCCTGTGTCTGGGTTTGCTGACCGTGGGCGCACCGGCAGCCTATGCGGCCGACTGCCCCGGCCACCCGGACGCGCTCGGGACGTCCCGCACTCTCGTGGTCGATCCGCGCGAGCATCCGCGCATCGGCACCATGCAGTACCGCGAGACGCTGCCCCTGAAAGACCACGAGGTCGTCCTGACCTTCGACGACGGTCCGCTGCCGAAATATTCCAACCAGGTCCTCAAGATGCTCGACGACGAGTGCATCAAGGCGACCTTCTTCATCATCGGCCAGCAGGCCAAGGCGAACCCGGAAGGCGTGCGCAAGCTGGTGGCGGCGGGACACACCGTCGGCACCCACAGCATGAGCCATCCGCTGACGTTCGACCGGATGCCGGTCGAGAAATACGAGCCCGAGATCAACGGCGGCATCGAGTGGACCTCGGCCGCGATGACCGATCCGTCAAAACTCGCGCCGTTCTTCCGCATTCCCGGCCTGATGCGCGCCGAGGGTGTCGAGAACTATCTGATCTCGCGCGGCATCCAGGTCTGGAGCGCCGATTTCCCGGCCGACGACTGGCGGCATGTGTCGTCCGATCGCGTCTACCAGCTCGCGATCCAGCGGCTGGAGGCCAAGGGCAAGGGCATCCTGCTGTTGCACGACATCCAGGCGCGGACGGTTGCAGCGCTGCCGAAAATCATCCGCGACCTCAAGGCGCGTGGCTATCGCATCGTGCATGTGGTGCCGGCGACCCCTGACCGGCCGGCAACGCCGACCACGCCGGTGGAATGGCTGCTGCATCCGCCGACCGAGACGACGCCGATCGCCCGCTGGCCGGCCGTTCCGAATTTCGTGTTCACCGAGACCCGGACGCTGCCGGCGCCCGCGCTGGCCGACCTCAATGCGCAGACCGAGCACCAGCCGCTGCTGCCGCGCCGGACCAAGGGGCAAACGGATATCGCATCCACCCTGCCCGTGCCCGGCCACGATCTCTTCTCGATTCCGGAGGGCTCGGTCGAGGTGCTGCTCTCCACGACCCTGTCGCGGCGCGCCGCGACGCGGATGGCCATGGCGGCCGAGACGCCCCGCGCAGGCAAGGACAAGGCTGCAAAGGGCAAGGCCGTCAAGCCACACGCTGCCCGGACGGCGCGTGCGGCGCCTGTCGCCCCCAAGCATGCCGCGCAGGCCAAGCCCCGCCCGACCCGCGTCGCGACCAGCGTGAAGAAGCGCGCCTGAAGCGGCTATTGCCGCATGATCGCGGCGACGCAGAGCAGCACTATCAGCGCCAGGAAGAACAGGTCCATATAGGACTTGAGCTCGCCGTCGCGGCGCAGCCGGGCGACGTCGGCAACGACCTGCTTGCGCGCATTGGTTCCGCCCGAGCCGTCGTTGATCGGGGCCTGAAGCCGCTTCGTCTCGGCCTCCAGCTTCTCGATCTTCTGGAAGAAGTAGAACGCACGCAGCGTCGAGGCGGCACGCATGCCGGCATAGACCAGCACCAGGATCGCGAGGATCGCCCGGTTCGGATACTTCTCCATGAAATTCAGGCTGAAATAGACCACCGCCATGAACGCGAAGTTGGTGACGAAGCGGTAGACGAAGCTGAGAAAGACCATGCTGGCTTGAGCCTTGAGGGTGCGCAACCGGATCGTGTGCGGGTACGGGATCAGCGGACCCAGACCGGAACTACCGGACTGGATCGCGTGCAGACGCCCGTCTACGCCAAGATTGTTTCAACAAAGATACCACGGTCCTGCAACTTGCCGCCTTTTTGCCACGAGCCGCCATATTGCAAGGACCGCCTGCCGGAAGCGGGCCGTCCGCGACGGCTCAATGGCGATTTGGCGGAAGTCGCGTTAGACTGGGCAGCGCCGCCATATCTGGGGTCTGCCGATGCCGAAGAAGGGAATCACGGGCCACGACGAATGGGTTCTGACCGAGGCCCTCGCGACCGCGCTGGTCGCGCTGGAGCAGCTCGCGCCGAAGCACCAGCCGAGCGCGCATATGGAGGACATCCGCAAGATGCTCGCGAACGGCAAGGAGCCGGCAGCGGTGAGCCTGCACCTCGCCCAGGCCAAATGCCGCCTGTTTCCGGATATGGATCCGCTGGAGATCTACAAGGAATACGGCATCGGCGAGGAATACGGCTGAGGGGCATTCGCCACCGGCTCCCTCGCCGGCCTCCGGCCGCCGCTAGTTTCCCGACACCTCGAGCAGCGGGCATTCGCTTTGGCTCAGGGGAAGATAGGCGTCCTCGGCCGGTATCTTCTCGACGACCTTGTAGTAGTCCCAGGGGGTTTTGACGTCCGCGGGCTGCTTGACCTCGACCAGATAGAAATCGTGCACGAGCTTGTTGTCGGCGCGCAGCCGCGCTCCCCGGGCATAGAAGTCGTCCACCGGTATCGCGCGCATCTTCTCCAGCACGGCGTTCGTCTCGTCCGTTCCGGCCGCAGCTACGGCCTTTAGATATTGCAGCACGGCGGAATAGACGGCGGCCTGTGGCGCGGTCGGCATCGCCTTGTGCAGCTTGAAGAACCGCTCGGCGAAGGCGCGCGTCTCCTCATTCAGATTCCAGTACCAGGCCGTGACCGTGGTCAGTCCCTTCGCCGTTTCGACGCCCATGGCGTGGACGTCGGTCAGGAACATCAGCTCGGCGACCGGCTTCTGCGGCCCCGTCGTCATTCCGAACTCGTTCCACTGCTTCATCGAGGTCACAAGCTGCTCGCCGGCATTGGCGAAGGCGACGACCTTCGCCTTCGAGGCCTGGGCCTGCAGCAGGAACGAGCTGTAGTCGGCATTGCCGAGCGGGTGAAAGACCGCGCCGAGCGATTTGGCGCCGGCCGCAGCCAGCACGCGCTGCGACACCTCCACCATGTTGCGCCCGAACGCATAATCGGCCGCGATGAAGAACCAGCTGTCGTAGCCCTGCGACACCAGCCTGCGAACGGATCCTGCGACCAGGTTGTAGTTGTCGTGCAGCCACATCAGGCCAGTGCGCGAACATTGCTTGCCGCCGATATCGGTGGTCCCGACCGCCGAATAGATGACGATCCTGTTCTTGTCGCGCGCGATCGACTGGATCGCGAGCGCCACCGCCGAGTTGCCGACGTCGGCCACCATGTCGACGCCGTCAACGTCGAACCATTTGCGCACCACCTGGGCGCCGATATCAGGCTTGTTCTGATGATCGGCAATGACGATGTCGACCTTCAGCCCCGGCGACGTCTTCTGGAAATCCTCGACGGCCAGCCTTGCGGCGACGACCGAGCCGGGTCCGGCGAGGTCCGACAACGGTCCGGCCTGACGATGCCGATCCTGATCAGCCCGCCGGAGAACTCGGCGGCCGCGCTTCGCGCAATCAGCGCGAGCGGCCCCAGCGCCAGGACAAGAGCCAGGCTCAACCGGCAAAGCCGCCGCTGCCACAACCGCAACTCTCCAACACGACAAGGCGCCATTGCCCCCTCCGTTTCAGCATCGCGACGCTTGTCGGCGATGACCTGCGCTATCCCCGTTGACCCACGGCCTTCCTGACGAACTCCAGCCGCCGCGCCTGCGACGGCGCCACGCGCTCCTGCATCGCCGCGACGATCGCGGCCGGCGCCGTATCCGGCGAGCCGGCCTCAAACGGTGGCGCGGGATTGTATTCCATGCGGAGCTGGATCATCTCGGCGGCGGCGCGGCCCCGGAGCATCGAGACCAGCGTGAGCGCGAAATCGATTCCCGCCGTGATGCCGCCGCCTGTGATGCGATTGCGATCGATGCACACCCGCTCCCGCGAGATCGAGGCGCCGAAGAACGGCAGGGCATCGACGGCCGTCCAGTGCGTCGCCGCGCGATATCCCTGCAACAGGCCGGCGGCACCCAGCACGAGCGAGCCGGTGCAGACCGACGTGACGTATCTGGCGCCCCTCTCCTGCTCGCGCAGGAACGCGAGGACCTCCTCGTCGAGCATCAGCTCGTCGGTGCCATACCCCCCGGGTACACAGATCACGTCGAGCTGCGGACAATCGGCAAAGGTGACGGTCGGCGTCAGCAGGATGACTGAATCGCTCGGCACCGATTCGATCCGCTTCCAGATCAGATGCACATTCACGTCGGGCAGGCTGGAGAAGACCTGCGCCGGACCGGTGAGATCGAGCTGGGTGACGCGGGGAAAAACCAGAAGACCGATCTGCAACGGACCCGACATGACCAACCTCGACATCGCGCTTGACGATGGCAGCCTGCCATGTTGGCCTTGAGATCGGAAACGGCGTAATTCCCTCATTTTTGGACGCGTCCATGATCGGCTTCCTGATCTTTCCCGAATTCCAGTTGCTGGACGCGGCGGGTCCGATCTCGGTGTTCGAGATCGCAAGACGCCATGTGCCGCATGCACCGCGCGTGATCACGGTCGCGGCCAAGGCCGGCGCGGTGCGCAGCTCGTCGGGCACCGAGATGCTGGCGCACAGCCTGCGATCGGCCAGCGGGGTCACGACGCTGTTCGTCGCAGGCGGCGAAGGCGTTGAGGCCGCGGCGCGCTGCAAGACGACGATCGCCTTCATCCAGAGACTGGCGCGGCGTGGGGTGCGCATGGCCAGCGTCTGCTCCGGCGCCTATCTGCTCGCCGAAGCAGGACTGCTGGACGGCCGCTGTGCAACCACGCACTGGTCCTGCACGCGCGACTTCACCGGACGCTACCCGAAGATCCGGCTCGAGCCGGACCAGATCTTCACCCGCGACGGTCATGTGTGGACGTCGGCGGGCATCACCGCCGGAATTGATCTCGCACTCGCCATGATCGCCGAGGATCACGGCGAGGACATCTCGCAAGCCGCCGCGCGACAGCTCGTGCTCTATCAGCGCCGCGGCGGCGGGCAGTCACAGTTCTCGACCTTGCTCGAACTCAAGACGCCGAACGGCCGCTTCGCCAGCCTGCTGTCCTGGGTGCGGGAAAATCTCGACGCGCAGCTCACCGTCGATGCGCTTGCGGAGCGCGCGGGATTGAGCGCGCGGCATTTCGTGCGCTCCTTCATCGCCGAAACCGGATCGACGCCGACCAAGGCCGTCGAGCGCCTGCGGGTCGAGGTGGCGCGCGAGCGGGTGCAGTCCTCCGGCGAGGCGATCGAGCGCGTCGCGCAATCCACCGGCTTTCGCGATCCCGAGCGGATGCGCCGCGCCTTCATCCGGGCCTTCGGCCACCCGCCGCAGTCACTGCGGCGCTCAGCACGGAGCGCGTGACGGCAAGCGAATCGGCGAGGAATACGGCTGAGGGCGGCCGACCGCGCGAGCTAGGGTCCGCCCGCGACTGATCCCGCGATCACCATGACCAAAGCGGCAAGATCGATCTTGCCGTTGACGACCAGCTCTTCCGAGCGGTTCGCCTCGCTCGCGCCCTGGAGCTTCAGCGCTTGCGGCCGGTCAGCCGCCTGGCGTTCCAGTTCGCCGATGATGGCTTCCGTGAGCTTCTCTTCCAGCATGGGCATCGCCTCAGGCTGCCATCGCGCGGCAGGATTGGGCGCAGGAGCGGCACATCGCGACGCATTCGCTGCAGATCTCGGCGCATTCGCCGCAAGTATGCCGGTGATGCGGCGTGTTGATCAGCATGAAATGCGCGGCCGTCCGGCACATTTCGGCGCAGGCCATCATCAGGCGGAAATGGTTGGGCTCGACGTGCTTGCCGCCGGTCTCGAGGCAATGGTTCATCGCCGTGCCGAGGCAGGACCTTGAGGTGCGGCTCGCGGTTCCAAGCGCGTGATGAACCGGGCTGCGGGCCGCGATCATCACCTACGTCCGCCGTAACTTCGTCCGAGGTCAATTCGCGCCGCATGTCAGCGTGTTCTTGACCTGCGAGGTAATCGACCGAGCGCGGTCGCATGAAGCACTCTTCCCGGGCAGGCCCGATACGCCGGTCCGTCGCCGCCGAACACAGCCGAGGAGAAGCACCATGCCCGTCACCTATGTCATCAAATTTGACGTCGTTCCCGAGCAGCGCACGAATTTTCTGCGACTGCTCGGGGCGGTGCTCGACGCGATGAGACACGAGCCGACGTTTCATCAGGCGGTCCTGCATCGCGATCCGGCGTCCGAAAATCGCTTCATGCTCTACGAGACCTGGGAGAGCCATGACGAGGTCGTGAACGTCCAGATCAAGCGACCCTATCGAGACGCCTGGCATGAGGCGCTTCCCACATTGCTCGCACGTGATCGCGATATCGAGATGTGGCAGCCGCTCTGTTAGGGCGTCGCACGGATATGAAGGTGGTCGAAATGAAAAACTGACCTGCGAGCCAGCATTATGTTTCGAGCAGCGCTCGAGCGACTTGCTCGTCGGTGATCAGAACGTGACAGAGCTTGGCACGGATTCCGGCGCGGATGATGGCGAGCTTCTGGAGGCCGCCGGCCGCCAGCACGATCTGAGGGATTTTGAGAAGTTCTTTGAGCGGAGGATTGACGACGCGCGCTGCCAGATCATGGCCGATCAATCGGCCCTCCGCATCGAGATAGTGTCCGCAAATGTCGCCGACCGCACCCGCATCCAGAAGCGATCGCCAAACATTTTGATCAATGAGGCCGTACTCCAGCGCTTTCGAGGTCTCGGACAAATCGACGGCTGCGAGCAGCGCCATGTCGAGATGGGGAACCATTGCCAGCACAGTCTGCACCGGCTCGCTGGCAACGAACGCATCCCTGAGCGAGGCGGTGTCGGCGAACATCGGCGCGGTCACGTAGTAGCACACCGCATCCAGAGCCCGCGCCACCATTGCAGCATTGTCGTAGGGGTTGATGCGGGTGCTCTCTGCGAGCCCGCCGCACAAGAGTACGACGCGATTGCCGCCGCCAGGCCGCCGCCGCAGATTTTGCGCCGCCGCATTGATGGTGCCGCCCCAATTGATGCCGAGGGTGCCCGGCTCCGGCAAATGCTCGGACACATAGTGGCCGGCCGCTGCGCCCACGATGGGCCGGGCATCTCCTCCGTCGATTGGCGATGGCACGACGATCGCGCGACGCAAGCCAAATTTCCCCACCAGGCCGCTTTCGAGCGCCCCAAAAGCGCTCACCGCACTGTTGATGGTGATCTGCACGAACCCCGTGTCCCGCGCCTCGGCGAGAAGTCGGTTCACACGCTTGCGGGTCACCTGAAGGTGCTGGGCGATCGCATCCTGGGTTTGTCCCTCCTTGAAGTAGTGCCAGCAGACCCGCGCCATGAGCGCAAACTCCGCGGCGTTCTCGCTTTCCTGTTTGTTCGCTCGGTCCAGCACGTCCAGGCTCCCTGTTGCGCGATCCATATCGCAATTCCGCGCACGGCACAAATGTACCCGCATTGTCACAAAAGCGTCGCCCGTCGTCGTTAGGAGTCCAAGAGAAGCCCTCCTCTCAGGCACGATGGAACGACATGCAGCGTGGTGAACTGACCCGGCCTTCCGACAACACAGGCCGGAAATCCGGCCGACGGCTTGGGCGTCCGGAAACGGCGAAATGTCGGCTGAAGAGTGGTCGCACCGGCTGGCCGACATGGCGGCAGCGCACGCGTCCCCTCGTGCCGCTCAACGACGTGGACGCGTGAACATGCGCCGCGCCATCCTCGTTGTCCTTGACGGCCTGCGCCGCGACTTCGTCGCCCCCGAGACCACGCCGCATCTGGCCGCGTTCGCGGCACGCGCCGAGCAATTCTCGGCCCACAGCACAGTCTTTCCTTCATGCACGCGCGTGGTTTCGGCAAGTCTTGCCACCGGCTGCCTGCCGGCTCGCCACGGTCTCCAGGGCAACACCATGGTCCTCGTTGAGGACGACCGTCTTGTGCGTCACGACGCAGGTCGGCCGGATTTTCTCCAGCACAAGAGGCGGATCACCGGACGCAGCCTTGCCGTTCCGACGCTTGCCGAGCGCCTGCGTGAGCATGGTGGCGCAGTGATCTACAGCAACGTGTCTCCGGGAGCGGCCTATGCTCACGATCCCGACGGCCACGGACGCATCTATCATCGCGCCGGCTCGTTTGGGCGAGGCCGCATTCCCTTGCCCGAAGCCGAACAGCTTCGCGTGACCCTGGACGTGGCCGGCGATCGGGCCATGACCGAACGCTTCATTGCGGAGGCGGTGCTGGCCGCGGGGCCTCCCGCATTCGCTCTGATGTGGCTGGGCGAACCCGACGCATCGCAGCACGCACTGCCGCTGGGCTCACCCGAACATCTCACCGTCCTGAAGGAAGCCGATCTGAACGCGAAACGCGTCATGGATGCAGTGGCGCACCTGCCCGACGGCGATGATGTGCTCTTCCTGCTTGGATCCGACCACGGCCATCAGGTAGTGAGCGGCGTCATCCACATCGAGGCTGAGCTGGTCGCCGCGGGCCTCAAGCAAAGTCTCGATTCCGACGACGTGGTGGTCGCCTCCAACGGCACTTCGGCACTTATCTATCTTCACCCTGACGCTGCTGGCCGCGAGGCGACAATCACCAGCTTTCTGACCGGCAAGGACTGGACCGGCGCCGTCCTGCCCAGGGCCGAGCTGCATCGTGTTGGCCAATCCACCGATAACGGGCTCGCCTGCGCCGTCGCCATGCGCGCGACCGAGGCTCCCAATGGTTTCGGCGTTGTTGGGACAAGCTTTGCTGCCAAGCGTTCCGAAGGCAAGGAAGACGTCATCGGCGCAGGTCAGCACGGTGGGCTCGGCGCTGCGGAGCAGTCTCCCTTCCTCATGATCTCAGGTCCGGGCTTCTCGGCCGGAGCGGTCCGCTCCGAGGCAAGCTCGGTCATCGACATCGCGTCTACTATTCTTGCTCATCTAGGTCTGCCCGACGCCGGCACGGACGGCAACGCGCTCCAGCGAGGCAGCCGTGGCTGAGATCGAGCTGCGCGGCATCGAGAAGCGCTATGGCGAGACACCGGTCCTGAAGGGCGTCTCCCTGAAAATCAAAGACGGGGAATTCCTGACCCTGGTGGGACCGTCTGGCTGCGGCAAATCGACCTTACTTCGGATCATCGCGGGGCTCGAGGATCAAGACGCCGGCGAGGTGAGCGTGGGCGGCCGACCCGTGGACGGAGCTCGTCCAAAGGACCGGGATGTCGCGATGGTGTTCCAGTCGTATGCGCTCTATCCCCATCTCAGCGTATTCGACAACATCGCGCTGCCATTGCGCACGCGGCAGCTCTCTTTCGTACAGCGCCTGCCGCTGATCGGCCTGCTCGTGCCCGGCCGCGCCGGCATCGAACGGAGCATTCGCGTGGAGGTGGAGCAGGCCGCCGTCATGCTCGACGTCGCTCATCTGCTCCACCGCAAGCCAGGCCAGCTTTCCGGCGGGCAACGCCAGCGGGTCGCCCTCGGGCGAGCGATGGTGCGGCGCCCCACCGTCTTCCTGATGGACGAGCCGCTATCCAATCTCGATGCCAGGCTCCGTGTGCAGATGCGGACGGAAATCACCTCGCTTCACCGCCGCCTCGGCGTGACCTTCGTCTATGTCACGCACGACCAGTCGGAGGCCATGACGATGGCGAACCGCGTCGCCGTGATGATGGCCGGCGAGCTGCTCCAGGTCGGCCCTCCGGAAGAACTCTATCGCGACCCCCAGGATCTCAGAGTGGCCGAGATGATCGGCAGCCCGAAGATCAACATCGTCACGCGCGCTCACTGGACGGACAATCGATCAGTTCTGTCGGCAGCGCTCGCGCCCCAGACCAGGCGTCTCGCATTTCGTCCCGAAGCGGCGGTCCTGACCGCGCCGGCCGATGAGCTGCCCAACGGCACTGTGACGAATCTTGAAAATCTCGGTTCCGACATCTTCGTGCATGTCGCGCTGCGCGACGGCCCGGAAACCGTCGTGGTCCGCACCGCGCCCGACGAACGGCGCTTTTCGCTCGGCTGCACGGTCGGGCTCAGGATCGACGCCGCGCGGCTGATGCAGTTCGACGAGGCCGGCAGGCGTTGCGGCGTTATCGAGCGGGTGGCGGCAGCATGAGCCTGACACCTCCAATCCAAACCCCCATCCGCGCGGTTGTCCGTCGTCGGCATCGCACTCAGGAGGCCGCTATTGGCTGGCTTGCAGTCTCCCCGGCGTCGATCCTGCTCATCTGCCTGCTCTTTGGCCCCGCTGCGGCAGTGATCCTGTTCTCGTTCACCGACTGGCAACTGGGTGCCACGACGTTCCGTTTCATCGGTACCGAGAATTTTGCTGCGTTGTGGGCGGACCCTCCGTTTTGGAAGGCCCTGATCAACACGTGTCTCTATGTGGCGATCGTCGTGCCCGGAACGGTGGGACTTGGCCTTGCCGCAGCTCTGCTCATCGAGGCGAGCCCTGGCCTGCGCGGCTTCTATGGCGCGGCGCACTTCCTGCCGGTCATGTCCACCATGTCGGCCATGGCTGTTGTGTGGGGCACCATGCTCCATCCCAGCATCGGCCTCGTCAACCGGGCGCTCGCCGCGTTCGGCGTGACCGGGGTCAATTGGCTGCGGGACGAGCGCACCGCGCTCCTCGCCCTCGCCCTCATCGGCATTTGGCAGGGTTTCGGCTTCGCCATGGTGCTGTTCGTCTCCGGCCTGAAGGCGGTGCCTCAGCAGCTCTACGACGCCGCCGCAGTCGACGGCGCGGACGGCCTCGTTGATCGGCTGCGCATTGTCACTCTCCCCATGTTGGGGCCGGTCACCATGTTCGTCATCATCCTCTCCGCAAGCCGTGCCTTCGAGGTGTTCGATAGTGTGCGCGTGCTCACCCAGGGCGGCCCGAACTACGCCTCGGAAGTTCTTTTGAATCGGCTCTATTCCGAAAGCTTCGACTATCTGCGCACGGGCTACGGAGCGGCTCTCACAGTCGTTTACCTTGCCATCGTGATCGCCCTCACGCTCGCACAGGCGCGGTTCATCGAGCGCCGAGTGCACTATTCATGAGCGCGCACCGTCCCGGATACCAGCTTGCAGGACGCATCGCGCGCCATGCCTTGCTGGTCGTTTCCGCAACCTTCGCGCTGCTGCCTTTCGTGTGGATGATCAGCTTGTCGCTGAAACCGCCCGACGAGATCTTTCAACCCGACTTCCATCTCTGGCCGAAGACCTTCCAGGGGATCGAGAATTATCGCGTTGCGCTGACGGCGGCGCCGATGCTCCGTTTCCTGCTCAATGGCGTGTTCGTCTGCGCGACGATCTTCGTGCTTCAGCTCGTGGTTTGTGTGCCATGTGCCTATGCGCTCGCCAAGCTGCGCTTCCGCGGCCGCGACACGCTGTTTTCCGCTGTGCTGGTGGGGCTTCTCTTGCCGCCTCAGGCGCTGGCCATCCCCCACTTTGTCCTGCTCTATGTCTTCGGGCTGCTCGACACTTATGCGGCTCTCATTCTTCCGTGGATCATCTCGGCCTTCGGCATCTTCCTGCTGCGCCAGTTCTTCCGATCCATCCCGGACGAGATCATCCACGCCGCCCGTCTCGATGGGCTTGGCGAATTCGAGATCATCTGGCGCATCATGATGCCGATGAGCGCGCCGGCGCTTGCCGCTTTCGGGGTGTTCTCGGTCGTCGCCCACTGGAACGACCTGTTCTGGCCACTCATCGCGGTCCGGACGGAGGACATCTCGACGCCGGCGCTCGGCATTCTCCTGTTCCGCGATGACGAGGCCGGTCAATTCCTCGGGCCGCTGATGGCCGGCGCCACGATCATCGTCGCTCCGCTGCTGCTCGCCTTCCTTCTCGCCCAGCGCCGTTTCATCGACGGGTTGGCAACCACCGCCATGAAGTGACCAAGGGAGATTGTCATGATCGACAAACTGCTGCCGCGCCGCGTGTTGAGAGTTGTCGGTGCCGCGTTGCTGGCCGCTTGCGCGGTCACCCCCGCCCATGCCGAGGAGATCACGCTGGACGTCCTTTATACCACGCCAGGGACCTTCAATGCTCTTCAGCAGGAGCTGGCCAAGCGCTTCACCGAGGCCCATCCCGACATCAAGGTGAAGTTTCGCAATCCAGTCGCCGGTTACGAAGAAGGGGCCCAGCAGATCCTACGCGACCAGATCACCGGTCGCCTGCCGGATGTCGCCTTCAACGGCATCAATCAGATCGGCTTGTTCGTGGATCGCGGCCTCGGCGCGCCGGTAGATGCCTTCGTGGCGGCGGATGGTGGCCTCGACAAGCTTGGCTACTACCCCACACTCGCGACGCTCGGCCGCTGGAAGGGAAAGCTCTATGGCCTCCCCTTCGCGGTCTCGACCCCGGTGCTGTACGTGAACGCCGACCTCGTGAAGAAGGCCGGCCTCGACCCCGCCGATCTACCCAGAAGCTGGCCCGAACTTGTCGCCGTCGGTCAGAAAATCCAGGCAATCGCCGGAGCCGGCGTGACCGGATTCTACTATCAATGGGACCAGACCGGAAACTGGCTGCTCCAGTCGCTCATCACCAGCCGCGGCGGACGTATATTGAAAGCCGACGGCTGCACGGTTGCCTTCGATGATGCTGCCGGCATGTGGGCCCTCAGGATCCTGGAATCTTTTGGCAAGTCGGGAATGCCCAATCTCGGTATCAGCCAGGCGCGTCAGGCGTTCGTCGCGGGTAGTATCGCCATCCTCGTCGATTCCACATCCTACGTCGCTGCGGCGGACCGCCAGATCGGCAACCGCTTCGATTTCAAGACCGTCGCATTTCCGCTATCGGCGCCGGAGGGCAAGCTGCCGGCGGGCGGCAATGTCGCCATGGTCTTCGCCAAGGACGCCGAGCGGCAGAAGGCTGCGTGGGAGTACGTGAAGTTCGTCACCGGCCCGAGCGGTCAGACGCTGATGGTGAACTATACCGGTTACATGCCCGGCAATGAGATCGCCGTGAAGTCGTCCGACCTGCTCGGCTCGTTCTATGCCAAGAACCCCAATCACACGACCAGCATTCAGCAACTGCCGGTGCTGACGGACTGGGCATCATTTCCGGGAGGGAATTCCCTGAAGATCATCGAGGTCATCAAGAACCACACCGAGAGCCTGGTGACAGGCAAACATCCGGCTGAGGCTGTGATGCCCAATCTGGTGCGGGATGTGAACAGCCTCATGCCCAAATGCAGCGGCTAGAGCATGATCCGGAAAAGTGCGCAGCGGTTTTCCGAAAAGATCATGCTCAAACAATGACCTAAAGCGCGATGACGATTCATCCCAATCTCATCGCGCTTTAGAGCTGGGTGGGCCAGGCAAGCAGGAGTGATCCCCGCAGCTGGCTCAGCTTTGGCGTCATTCCCGGCTCAGCCGCCATACTGCTGCTTCATGTATTTCAGGTAGTTGCCGAGGTGGTGCTGCCAGAAATAGTCCAGCTTCTGGCATCCCGGCGTCCCATCGGTCGGGTTGCCACCCGGGTTGGCGAATAGCGGCAGCAGCGAGCCGACGTCAGCATAGTTCAGCGAGGCCTGAAGCTGGTCAAGGATCTGCTGGATCATATCCGCGATCGTCGATCCGGTGATCGGTGCGGCGGTTGCCGCGCCGAGATCGGCGGCGTTCAAATGGATCGTCTCGGATGTCAGTCTCCGAGAAAGACTCTCGACCCGCTGCTTGAGCCGCCTCACCGCATCGTCGTGAACGCGATTGACCGCGCTCTCACCGTCGGCGACCACGCTGCCGAGTGTGATCATTGCCTCAGGATTGAGACCGCCGCCGAACCCACGCAGCGGATTTGGCGTGTTGAGGTCTGATATCCACTCCAGGGCAAACGGCGCCTGCGGCACCCAGTCCTGCGTCGACGTCACGGCCCAACCGTATCCGTCGACGGCGGCAAGCCGCGCGTAATCGTATGCGTAATGGTCGTTGCCGGCCTTGGCAGGCGCGAAGGTGTAGGTCTTATAGGCCGGCCCCTTGAAAACAACCGTCGAGTGCCGGACCAGCGAGGTCAGCAGCGTGGCGATCGAGGCCCCCTGGCTGTGCCCGGTGATGTAGACATCGTTGCCCTGCTCCGCCAGCAGCCCCAAGGTCACGAACAATGGGCTATCGGTGGTGAACAGCATGAGCAGCAAACTCAGAGCGAAGCCCGAATGGACACCGGCCTTCACCGCACTGTCACCCTCATCGCGGGCGAGGTAGAACGGCAACGAGATCGGACCGAGCTTCACGTCAAAGCGCGCGTTGATCAGGGGGAACAGCAAGTCGGCCAACACGCTGGCTGCGCTTGCGACCGTGCCGCGCACTGCGATCGCATATTGGGTGGTGTCATTCTGGTTCTGCCAGACTTGCCAGTAGTTATCCAACAGCGTGGCACTCGTCGGGGTGAGGTCCTTGCGGATCGCCCAATTTGAGCTTGGATCGGGCACGGGGGGCACGCCGCAGGTTGCCACCACTTCGGTCAGCGATGGCGTGCCGGCGTAGGCATGCTGCGCCATCTCGAGCAGAAGTTGCGCCTCCGCGAATTGGAATCCCGACTTGAGCGTCATGCTGCCCTCCTTGCAAAGGCGCTCGACTCCAGCCGCCCGCATTCGGACCCGGAAGCCAGCGACCGATATTTCGCATCTCTCGGAGTTAATCAATTATAGGGTGTAGTAATATGGAAACGCAATATGAAGGTGTCGATCGACCAGCCTTCGTGATCAAATCATCGGGCGGGAACTGCAGCGCGTCCATCATTCGAAATTCGGCAGCACGTCGATCGTGGCGATCGACTATCTCAATCCCGATTGGGCGCCCGAAAGCGACTTCGACAAAATCGATTGAGGACCGCCGCCGCGCCAGGCTGCCGCGGCAATCTCGGCACAAATCAGATTGGTTGAGTCGCTTCGCCCAGAGGCATCTCTCCGATGCCGCCACTTTCGTGATCAGATCATTGGTTTCATCTGCGAGGGCATTTCGGCAGAAACAGGCCGCTGCCCCGGCTCAAGCGGCGCGATCCGCCATTTGGTGCGCTCGGAGGGACTCGAACCCCCACGGTGTTACCCACTGCCACCTCAAGGCAGCGCGTCTACCAGTTCCGCCACGAGCGCTAGGAGATACCGGCCTGAGGCTTTGAAGGCTGGCCGGATCAGCGGCGCCGATCTAACAAATCCATCAGGGGGATACAAGCCTGCAAAGGCCCTGAATTCCACAAGCTTGGCAGGAAAATCCCCATCCCTGCCCGGATCGGCCCTTTCGGGTGTCCGGGCTGCTACCGGGTCCCCGGCGAGCGCGGCAGCATCTGCTTGACCTCGACCGCGATTCGGTTGCGGTCGACCAGCACGACGCCGGAGGCGACCGGCAGATTATTGGCGAGCACCTTGACCTCGTCGGCCTCGGTTGCGTCCAGCTCGATGATGGCGCCGCGGGAAAGACGTAATACTTGATGGATCGGCATCGTGGTCGTCCCGAGGACGACCATGAGATCCACGGTGACTTTGTCGAGAGTGGGCACTGTCAGGACCGCCGCAACTTAGGACTTGGGACTCTTCATTTGCTCACGAGATCATCACCACGTTATGGTTAGCCAATGGTTAATTCGCCCCAAAACCCCCGCCAAGAACCGCGCCAAGACCTCGATTTAACGTCGTTTTCCGCCTCGGGCGGCGAGCCCGTCGAGTGGCGAATCTCGGACGCGCCGGTGCCCTATCCGGACGCGGTGGCCGCCATGGAGGCGCGCGTTGCAGCGATTGCGGCGGGCGAGGCGCCGGAGCTGGTCTGGCTGCTCGAGCACCCCCCGCTCTACACCTCCGGCACCTCAGGCAAGGATTCGGACCTGCTCGATGCCCGATTCCCGACCTTCGCCACCGGCCGCGGCGGGCAGCTCACCTATCACGGGCCCGGCCAGCGGGTGGCCTACATCATGCTCGACCTCAAGCGCCGCCGGCCGGACGTGCGGGCCTATGTCGCGAGCCTGGAGGAGCTGATCCTGAAGACGCTCGCCGCCTTCAACGTCCGTGGCGAACGGCGCGAGGACCGGGTCGGCGTCTGGGTGAAACGGCCCGACAAGGGGCCCGAGCGCGAGGACAAGATCGCGGCGATCGGTGTCCGGCTGAAGCGGTGGGTGTCGTTCCACGGCATCGCCATCAACGTCGAGCCGGAGCTGTCGCATTTCGCCGGCATCGTGCCCTGCGGCGTGGCGGATCCCCGCTACGGCGTCACCTCGCTGGTCGATCTCGGCCAGCTCGTGACCATGGCCGACGTCGACGTCGCGTTGCGCCAGGCGTTCGAGCAGCTGTTCGGGCCGACCAAAGCGCTGCTGCCGGAAGCAGCCGTCTGATATTTTCCTGTTCGAGCCCGACCGCGCGAGGTCTCCGCTCGTCGCGGAATCGGCTATGCTTGTTTCAGGTGCCGCCCACGCCTCCCCCCTCCGTCGGGAAAGCAGACCTCATGCCGGGCGAGTTGATCATCGGCCGACTGTTCGAGCGCCAGGCATAAGGAGGGATTGCGTTTCCTGCTCGCAATGGGAGGTTTTGACGATGAAACTGTCTGCGCCCATCTACCATCTGAAGCGCAAGGCGAAGCGCCTGTCCCGCGAATCCAGCATTCCGCTCCACGACGCGCTTGACCGCGTCGCTGCGACGGAAGGCTTTTCCGCCTGGAGCATGCTCGCGGCAAAAGCAGTCGCACTGACGCCGGCGAGCAAGCTGTTCCCGCAATTCCGTCCGGGCGATCTGGTGCTGGTCGGGGCGCGTCCCGGCCAGGGAAAGACGCTGATGAGCCTCGAAATTGCCGTCGAAGCCATGAAGTCGGGCCATCGCGCCGCGTTCTTCTCGCTGGAATTTACCGAGAAGGATGTTCTGGACCGTCTTCGGGCCATCGGCGTGGAGCCGGCGCAGTTCGACAAGCTGTTCGAGGTCGATTGCTCGGACGCGATCAACGCCGATTACATCGTGAAGCAAATGGCCGTGGCCCCGCGCGGCACATTCGTGGTGATCGACTATCTGCAACTGCTCGACCAGAGGCGGGAGAATCCCGATCTGACCGTTCAGGTGCGCGCGCTGAAATCGTTCGCCCGCGACAAGGGGCTGATCGTCGTCTTCATCTCGCAGATCGACCGGTCCTACGATCCAGCGGTCAAGTCCTGTCCCGACCTCGGCGATGTCCGCTTGCCGAACCCGCTGGACCTGACACTGTTCGACAAGACGTGCTTCATCAACAACGCCGAAGTGCGATTCCGCGCGGCGAGCTGATGGCTTCAGGCCGCGGGTGAGATCGTTCACCCGCGGCCTGCAACATCACGCCGCCTTCAGCGACACATCGAGCTTGCCGGCGATGTAGCGCCGCTCCTGGGTCAGGCCGCCAAAGCCGTAGGCGTCGCCCTTGACCTCGTCGACATGCAGATAGGTCTCGGGATGCAGCGGACCCAAAATCCCGGCCATGCGCTTGAACATCGCGGCGAGATAGGCCGCCTTCTCGTCCTTGGTGTTGGTGCCCTCGGTGACGTGGATGTCGATCCAGTAGCTGGCAAGCTTCTGCTCGCCGAGCGACTTGCCGCCGGCGAACCAGTCGCCGGCATCGACGGACTTCACGATGATCGCGGTCACCTTGGGATCCTTGTGCAGTATCTCGGCGGTGAGCTCGGACACGGCGTTCGCGATATCGGCCTTCAGCGAGGGCGACTGGCGGGAGGTGGTGTAGGACACAGTGATCAGGGGCATGGTCGTTCTCCTCGATATGCTGCGCGACTTGCGCGGCGTTGGGGAGAAACTAGACCTTGCACCGTCATTTTGGTATCTTATCTCTACTGATACCAGTGATAACGATTCATAATGACAGCCACACTCGACATCGCCACCGTCCAGGCGTTCCTTCTGGTCGCCGACCTCCAGAGCTTTACCCGTGCGGCCGAAGTGCTCGGCACGACGCAGGCGGCCGTCAGTCTCAAGCTGCAGCGGCTGGAGACATTGTTGGGCAAACGCCTCGTCGAACGTTCTCCGCGCGCGGTCCGGCTCACCGCCGACGGCGCGGACTTTCTCGATCGCGCCCGTGCGCTGATGGAGGCGCATGACCGGGCGCTGTCGGGCGAGGCGTCAGCCGCGCAGTCGCTCTCGCTCGGCATCTCCGATCACGCTGCCGGCCCCGAGCTGGTGCCGCTGCTCGAACGGCTGCACGCGATGTCGTCAAACCTCACCCTCGCCGTCACCATCGGCTTCTCGCGCGAGATGCAGGACGCTTACGACGCGGGCGAGCTGGACGCCGTGATCGTGCGCCAGGAAGGCAGCCGCCGCGGCGGCGAAAAGCTGGCCGAGGACGAGTTTTGCTGGTTTGCATCACGCCGCTTCGCTCTGCCGAAAGGTGAGCCGCTGCCGCTCGCAACACTCGCCCCGCCCTGCGGCGTCCGCGCCGTCGCCGTGCGCGCACTCGACAAGGCCAGCCTCGCCTGGCGCGAACGCTTCGTCGGCGGCGGCGTCACGGCGGTGGTCGCAGCCGCGCTTGCCGGACTTGCGATTGCGCCGCTGGCGCGACGGATCGCGCCGCCCGGCCTGATCGACATCGGGCCCGCGCACAAGCTGCCGAAGCTCGGCAGCTCGAAGGTAATGCTGCATTCGAAGGTCAGCGATCCCGCCAAGCTCGCGGCACTGCGTGCGGTGGCGGCGACGTTTCGGAGCGTAGCGGCCGCCTGAAGTCTCACAAGATCGCCTCGAACGCGCTGCGCAGCGTCTCGTGCCGGAACACGAAGCCACGGCTCAGCGCCTTGTTCGGCAGCACGCGCTGGCCGCCCAGCAGGAGCTCGTCGGCAAAACCGCCGCCGATCCGGCGCAGCAGGCCACCGGGAATGCGGAACACCGCGGGCCGATGCAGGCGGCGGCCGAGCTCTTCGGTGAACTTTGCGTTGGTGACGGGGATCGGCGCGGTGGCGTTGACGGGCCCTGCTAGATCGGGCGTTGCCATGACATAGGCGATCAGACGGATCAGATCGTCGCGCTCGATCCAGGACATCCATTGCCGGCCGGTGCCGAGCGGGCCGCCGAGGCCGAACTCGAACGGCGTCAGCATACGCGTGATGAAACCGCCTTCGGTGCCGAGCACGAGGCCGATGCGCAAGTACACGACGCGCACGCCGAGCTCCTCCGCCAGCCGCGCCGCCTTCTCCCAGGCAGCGCACAGCTCGTGGCTGAAGCAGGCATGCGATTTGGCCGATTCCGTCAGCACCTGGTCGGCCCACAATCCGTACCATCCGATCGCGGAGCCGCTGACCAGCACCTCGGGCTTGCGCTCGAGCCGCGCGATCAGTTTTACAATTTCGCCGGTCATGTCGATGCGTGATCCCAGAATCTTCGCGCGCTTCGCCTCGGTCCACAGGCCGTTGCCGATCGGCTCGCCCGCGAGATTGACGATGGCGTCGATCTTCGCGTCCGAGGGAAGCTGATCGAGGCTGGTGATCAGCGTCACCGGCGGCGGCAGCATCTCGGCCTTCGCGGGATTACGGATCAGCGCGATGACGTGATGCCCTGCCCCGCTGAGGCTCGCGGCGAGCCGGCTGCCGATGAAGCCGGTGGCACCTGATATCAGCACGGTCTTGCGGCCGGGAAGCATTTCCACAAGTCCGGCCGCCGGTACGCTTCGCATGCGGCCGAGCCGGCGCATCGCCGCAAAATCCCTGACGCCGCACAGCGCTGCGCCGACCGCGCAGGCGGTTGCGGCGATGCTGAGCAAGCCCTGATTGACGACGGTCACGCCGACGGGCTGCATCGCCCAGGCGATCAGCACGGGCACCAGCAGCACCAGAATGGCACCGTAGTTGATCGCCAGCAGCGTGTGATTGATGCGTTCGCTCGGCGGCAGCTTCCGGCTGAGATCCTCCTCGACGAAATCCATCAGCGTGATGACGATCTCGGCGACCAGCACAGCGACGATCAAGAGCGCCAGCAGGCCATAGACCTCGAGCCAGCCAAGCAGCAGGAACAGCAGCGCATAGAGCATGTTGCGGATGCCGTGCAGCTTCAATTCGAAGCGCTGCGACGGGCGCCACGCCAGGCGCTCGGTGAATTCGTGATGATAGAAGGTGTCGAACACGCCCATCACGATCTGAATGGCGATGAGGGTCCACAACAGCGGCGTCATGATACGGCCTCCCTGAAGACGGCGGACTGGTGGATCAGCGCGCCGTAACGCGGGTGAGTGACATCGAGCGTGAAGCGGAAGGCGCCCTCGCCGAGATCGGAATGCGTCACCGTGAGGTCGCCCGGCGCGAGCCATTGCGGCAGCGGGATCCAGAGGCGTCCGAGCTGGAGGCCGTAACCGGCGCTGCGGAACGTCAGTGCCTGTCCCTCGACCGCAATGCGCAGCGCCATCGAGACGCCGAAGCCGACATATTCTTCGAGCCCGGTCGGGCCGGCGAAGCGTTTGGCGGAATGGATCACCTGCGGAAAGCCGCGCTTGCGCGCGCATATGCGCGTCCAGGTCTGGCCGCCGGTCGCGCCGTCCTCGGTGACCGTCACGATCATGGGCACGCCGATGTCACGGCCGGTCGGCAATGGCCCGCCGATCAGCCGTGCGGCCTGCGCGAACCACCAGCCGACCTCGCTGAAGGCGACCTCGTCGACGACACCGACATAGACCACGCTGTCGCCGTCGGCGACGCGTTTGGAAAAGCGCCGCCAGGTCGCGAGCGGCAGGCGGCCCCAATCCTCGTCCGGCAACAGCGCACGGAAGCGGCGATCGTCGAGTAGTTTGGTGTGAGCGGAAGCAGATGCGCCTAAGCCTGGTAATCGAGCCGACGTCATCGCACCCTCCTCAACGCTATTTGGCCTTGCCCAGCGGCAGCAGGTTGGCGATCTTCTCGCCAAGCCGCATCAGGGCGACCAGCCGCGGCCGCGGCACCTTCAGCATCTGCATGAACCAGTGGTCGGCGAGCTCGGTGAAGGCGAGCATCTCCTTCAGCCGCTTGCTCGCGACCGGATTGATCGTGGGATCATCAGTGGCATCGGACACGCAGGCCCTGAGCGCCGCGATGGCCGGATCGAGCTCCCGCTCCTTGCGGCGCGCCGCGATGCGCGCGGCGACCTCCCAGATGTCGGTCTCGGCCTCGTAATGATCGCGGCGGTCGCCGAGGATCGGCACGCGCCGGATCAGGTTCCAGGCGAGCAGCTCCTTCAGCGAATTGGAGACGTTGGAGCGTGCCATGCCGAGCGTGTCGGCGATGTCCTCGGCCGTCATCGGCGCCTCGGACAGATAGAGCAGCCCGTGGATCTGGCTGACCGAGCGATTGACGCCCCATTCGTCGCCCATGTCGCCCCAATGCAGGATGAAGCGCTCGATGGCGGCGGGGAGTTTCTTCTTTCCGGTTATTTCTGTCATGACAGAAATATCTGACAAATGCGATTGCGTGTCAAGGGCGCTTGCCGACGCCCCTCCTGCATACCGTCTGCGGTATTTGCCTAAAAAGGTCCCAGAGAGCCGGAACCAAAACGCCGGCCCGAGCGTTTGCTCCCGTCGAGGCGGGGTCTAAGAATGGTAAAAAAGTTCAGTCAGCAGAGAGACTTGTTCGAAAGCGAGCGCAGTTTCCGGCTGCTGGTTGAAGGAGTTGCCGACTACGCCCTCTACATGCTCGATCCCAGCGGCACCATCACCAGCTGGAACATCGGCGGCGAGCGCATCAAGGGCTACGCGCCCGAGGAAATCGTCGGCCAGCATTTCTCCCGCTTCTACACCGAGGCCGACCGCGCCAACGGCAAACCCGCGCGAGCGCTCGGCATCGCGCGCGAAAAGGGCCGCTACGAAGAGGAAGGCTGGCGCGTTCGCAAGGACGGGACGTTCTTCTGGGCGAGCGTGGTGATCGATCCGATCTACGAGGATGGCACGCTGGTCGGCTTCGCCAAGATCACGCGCGACATCACCGAACGCCGCAATGCACAGCTCAAGCTCGAGGCGATGCAGAAGCAGCTCGCCGAATCCCAGAAGTTCGATGCGCTCGGCCAGCTCACCGGCGGCGTCGCCCATGACTTCAACAACCTCCTGATGATCATCAGCGGCAGCCTCCATGTCCTGAAGAAGGGGGCGATCGACGACGCCAGGCTTCAGCGCGCGATCTCCGCGATCGAGACTGCGACCAGGCGCGGCGCCGCGCTGACCAACCAGCTCCTCACCTTCGCGCGGCGACAGAGCGTCAACCCGCAGGCGATCGATCTCGCCGAACGCATCGCAGCGATCCGCGCGGTGCTCGATGCCGGCGTCGGCAGCTCCGTGCGCCTCACCTTCGACGTCGACTCCAAGGTCTGGCCGGTCAGGACCGACGCCTCGGAGCTCGAGACTGCGCTGCTCAACCTCGTCATCAACGCCCGCGATGCGATGCCCGACGGCGGCACGGTGACGATCAGCGCCCACAACGTGGTGCTGGACGAGATCCCGCTCACCGGCGAGTTCGTGGCGATCGATGTCGCCGACACCGGGCTCGGCATTCCCGCCGACGTCGTCGACAAGGTCTTCGAGCCGTTCTTCACCACCAAGCCGATCGGCAAGGGCACCGGCCTCGGCCTCTCCCAGGTGCACGGCTTCGCCCATCAGGCCGGCGGCACGGTGAAGGTCGCAAGCGAGCTCGGCAAGGGCACGACGTTCACCATCCTGCTGCCGCGCGGCACGGATGCCCCGGCACGGGACACCGCGGAGGCGATACCGTTCCGTGGCAGTGGAACGGTGCTGCTGGTCGAGGACAATCCCGAAGTCGCGCTCGTCAGCATCGGCCTTCTGGAACAGCTCGGCTACCAGGTGCACCGGGTCGCCGACGCCGAAGCGGCATTGCGCGAGATCGAGACAAACGGCGTCGACTTCGTATTCTCGGACATCGTGATGCCCGGCAAGATGGACGGCCTCACCCTCGCCCATCGTCTGCGCCAGCTCCGCCCCGGCCTGCCGGTCCTGCTCGCCACCGGCTA
Organism: Bradyrhizobium sp. CB1717; assembly: GCF_029714325.1. Classification (NCBI taxonomy): domain Bacteria; kingdom Pseudomonadati; phylum Pseudomonadota; class Alphaproteobacteria; order Hyphomicrobiales; family Nitrobacteraceae; genus Bradyrhizobium; species Bradyrhizobium sp. CB1717. The sequence continues at coordinate 4,330,040 of NZ_CP121666.1, read as the reverse complement.
CAGCGAGGTCGCCGCCGACGTGCGCGGCGACTTCCCGATCCTGCGCAAGCCGTATGAGATCCACGAGCTCAGCGAAGCGATCGCCAAGCTGCCGAGGTGACTCTTAACCTCTCCCCGTAAGAACGGGGCGAGGGAGCGCACTGCCTGCGCGGCGAAGAGCTACTACACCGTCGGCAACACCGAAAACGCTTCCCCTGCCCTGCGCAGATTCAGCTCATCCACGCCTGCGGTCTCGCTGGTGACGCTGTCGACGCGCGAGGACGGCGGGCCATGGCGGCACAGTGCGACCATGTCGGCGACGTGGTTCGGCGCGCCTGCGAACAGCGCTTCCACGCTGCCGTCGCGGCGGTTGCGGACCCAGCCCTCGAGACCGCTCGCGGTGGCCTGGTATTCGACCCAGGCGCGGTAGCCGACGCCCTGGACGCGGCCGCGGATCATGACCTGGAGGATCGCCCGGCTCATATCTTCAGCCCGAGAACATCGGCGCTGCGCGCCCTCGTCTCGGCCTCCCGCATGACGCGGCCCGTCAGCTCCGCAGAGGCCAGGCCCTTGAGTGCCTTCGGCGAAGCGCCTTCGCGGAGCGCCTTCAGCGTGTCGTGGACGGCCTGCGTGGCGGCCGCGATCGGCGCATGGCCCTGCAGCGCGATGCGCACGCGCTGGCTGGCGAGATAGTCGAGCGCGCTCAAATCTTCCGGTGCGCCGCCGAGCACTATCGGCAGGCGCGTAGCCGATGCGACCGCTTCCAATTCGGCACGCGACTTGATGCCGGTGAAGAACAGTGCATCGACGCCGGTGGCCTCATAAGCCTTGGCACGGCGGACTACATCCTCGATCGAGGTGATCGAGGCCGCACCGGTGCGGCCGATGATGACCAGCGACGGATCGCTGCGGCCGCTGAGCGCGGCTTTCATCTTGCCGACGCCCTCCTCCAGCGAAATCAGCTGCGTCTTTGCTTCACCGAAGGCAGCCGGCAGCAGCGTGTCCTCGATGGTGAGGCCGGCGGCACCGGCCGTCTCCAGCTCCTGCACCGTGCGGCGCACGTTGAGCGCATTGCCATAGCCGTGATCGGCATCGACCAGCACGGGCAGTGTGGACGCACGCGACATCCGCCGCATCTGCTCGCAAAGCTCGGTGAGCGTGATCAGGGTGATATCGGGGTCGCCGAGCACGGCGAGCGAAGCCACCGAGCCGCCGAACATCCCGATGGGAAAGCCGAGATCCTCGGCGATGCGGATCGAGATCGCGTCATAGACCGAGCCGGGATGGACGCAAGTCCCGCCCGACAGGATGGAACGCAGTTTCTCGCGGCGGGAACGAAAGGCCATGGTGCTGTCTCGGTTAGATCACGAAGGCCGCAGCATACTCCGTCATTGCGAGCGAAGCGAAGCAATCCAGGAATGCATCCGCGGAGACAGACTGGATTGCTTCGTCGCCAAGGGCACCTCGCAATGACGGTGCTTGTGGGCAGACCGCCTGCCTCACTCACACGCTTACGCAAACTCCAAAATCAGCGCGTCCACCGCGAGCGTCGCGCCGGCACTGGCGTGGATCTTCTTCACGGTGCCGTCCTGCTCGGCGCGCAGCACGTTCTGCATCTTCATGGCTTCGACCACGGCGAGCGTTTCGCCGGCCTTGACCTCCTGCCCCTCGCTCACCGCGATGGAGACGACGAGGCCCGGCATCGGACAGAGCAGCTTCTTGCCGGTGTCGGAGGCCGCCGTCACCGGCATCAGCCGGGCGGACGTCGCTTCCGTCTCGGTCCAGACATAGACCGGCACCTCGACACCCTGATGCGCAAGGCGAGTGCCGTTGGCGATCGGGCGCGCCTGCACCGCGACGAAGTGACCGTCGATGGTGCCCTGCCAGACCGGATCGCCCGGCTTCCACGGCGACTGCAGCAGATGCGGATTGCCGGCCTTGCCCTCGGCATCGATGAAGCGGATCGCGATCGCATCGCCCTCACGGCCGACCTCGAGCGAAATCTCCTGCCGGTCGAGCCAGACCGCGCGGCGGCGCTCGCGCTGCACGACGCGCCCGCCCATCTGGCCCGAGATCTGCCGCTTGCGCTCGCCGAGCACGTGATCGATGGCAGCACCGACGGCGGCGATCCGCCGGGCGACCTCGCCCTCGGGCACGCGCACCGCAAAACCCTTGGGGAACTCTTCGGCGATGAAGCCGGTCGAGAGCCGGCCCTCGCGCCAGCGCGGATGATGCATCAACGCCGACAGGAACGGGATGTTGTGCCTGATGCCGTCGACATAGAACGAATCCAGCGCGGTGGCCTGGGCCTCGATCGCGGCCGCGCGCGACGGCGCGTGGGTGACGAGCTTTGCGATCATCGGATCGTAGTGGATCGAGATCTCGCCGCCCTCCTGCACGCCGGTGTCGTTGCGCACGGTGATGCCGTCCTTGCTGGCTTCCGCCGGCGGACGATACTTCACGAGACGCCCGATCGAGGGCAGAAAGTTGCGGAACGGATCTTCCGCATAGAGGCGCGATTCCACGGCCCAACCGGTGAGCGTGACGTCCTTCTGCGCGATGGCGAGCTTCTCGCCGGCGGCAACGCGGATCATCTGCTCGACGAGGTCGATGCCGGTGACGAGCTCGGTGACGGGATGCTCGACCTGGAGACGCGTGTTCATCTCCAGGAAGTAGAAGCTCTTGTCCTGGCCGGCGACGAATTCGACCGTGCCGGCGGAATCGTAGTTCACGGCTTTCGCCAACGCGACCGCCTGCTCGCCCATCTTGCGGCGGGTGGCTTCATCCAGCAGCGGCGACGGCGCCTCCTCGATGACCTTCTGGTTGCGGCGCTGGATCGAGCATTCGCGCTCGCCGAGATAGATCACGTTGCCGTGCTTGTCGCCCAGCACCTGGATCTCGATGTGGCGGGGATCGACGATGAATTTCTCGACGAAGACGCGGTCGTCGCCGAACGAGGCCTTGGCCTCGGCCTTGGCGAGGTTGAAGCCTTCGGCGACCTCGGCCTTCGAATGGGCGATGCGCATGCCCTTGCCGCCACCGCCGGCGGAGGCCTTGATCATGACGGGGTAACCGATCTCGTCGGCGATGCGGACCGCATGCTTGTCGTCCTCGATGACGCCGAGATGGCCGGGCACGGTCGAGACTTTTGCTTTTGCGGCGGCCTTCTTGGACTCGATCTTGTCGCCCATCGCGGCGATCGCGCCCGGGTTCGGGCCGATGAAGACGATGCCGGCGGCTTCCAGCGCGCGCGGAAACGCCTCGCGCTCGGACAGGAAGCCGTAGCCGGGATGCACGGCCTCGGCGCCGGTCTTGCGACACGCCTCGACGATCTTCTCGATCACCAGATAGCTCTCGGCCGCGGCCGGCGGGCCGATCAGCACCGCCTCATCGGCCATCTCGACATGGAGGGCATCGCGGTCGGCCTCGGAATAGACCGCAACCGTTTGAATTCCCATCTTGCGGGCAGTCTTGATGACCCGGCAGGCGATTTCGCCGCGATTGGCGATCAGAATGCGTTTGAACATGCTTTTCTTGAGTCTCGACCTTGGGCGGGACCCTTCCCCGGCCGTTGGGGCCTATGGGACGGGCCGTGTGGCTCCCGTGGTACATCAAAATGGGCCGGAGGCAACGGTCTAAATCCGGGCCGCTCTGGCGTACCAGCGCAAGACCGAAACAGCCGCGAGAGGCCCTTGGGACGGCCTACGCCTTCCGCGCCTTGGCCACGTCCCGGACCAGGCCGTGAATGAACCCCAGTTTGCCGACCACCGCCGGCGACAGGATGAAGGGGTAGAGGTCGCGCAGGCCCATGGCCCGGTTGACGCTGTTCATGGCGAAGGTGAAGGGCAGCCATGCGTCGATGAGCGCCTGGACGTCCCTGGCCTCGTAGGGGTTGAAACGGATACGCGCCGTCAGCTCCCCGTCGCGATCCACCTTGGGGCGCACCTCCATGCCGAACTCGGACGCCATCTCCAGGGTGTCGACGATGTGGAGATAGTGCGCCCAGGTCTCGGCGAAGTCTTCCCAGGGGTGCGTCGTGGCGTAGGCCGAGACGTAATTCTGCTGCCAATCAGCCGGGGCGCCTTCAGCGTAATGGCGCTGCAAGGCCTGGCCGTAATCGGCCGTATCGTCGCCGAACACCGCGCGGCATTCGTCGAGCTTGCCGCCGCCCTGAACCAGCACGTCCCAGAAATAATGCCCGACCTCGTGGCGGAAATGCCCGAGCAGCGTCCGGTAAGGCTCGCCCATCTCCAACCGGCGCCGCTCGCGCTCGATGTCGTCGGCCTCGGTCAGCGCGATCGTGATCAGGCCGTTGTCATGGCCGGTCATGATCTTTTGTCCGCTGTTCGGATCGTCAGCGAGGAAGTTGAAGATCAGGCCGTGCACCGCATTGTCCTGACGGTTCTGGAGCGGCAGCTTCCAGCGGATCAGGGAATAGAACAGCCGGTGCTTTGCCACCTCCAGCTCACGCCAGCGGGCGAGCTGCGCGGGGTCCGACAGGTCCGGCACCATGCCGTTGTGGCGGCAGGCGCGGCAATAGCCGTTGCCGTCGCCGGTGTCCGTCAGCCAGTTGCAGGCGTCGTAGTCGGCATTGCGGCACAGCATGCGCCCCCTGCCCTTGTCGGCCAGCGTCGACCAGGTCCCGCTTTGAGCCTCGCCGTCGGGCTCGAGCGCCGACATCGTCTCCTTCTCCGGGAGGAAGGCGACGCGGTGACCACAACGCCCGCAGGCGCGGTTCTCGAAATAGAGGACGTTGCCACAGGACTGACAGACAAAGAGCTTCAAGATTTAGCCTCTTCGAAAAGGGAGTTTTATGAATGAGCGTTGTGGCGCCTCGCGAAGACGCGTCCGCAGGCGCATCGTTCCAATATCAGGAACATGCCAGACCGGGCGTTGGTTGACCGCATTTTTCCCGCGTTCTGGCTGGCCGCGGGTCCTTCCAGACAGTCTATTTCCTCTAAGCAATGGCCATCGCGCTCCGTCTGTGTGAATATCGGTCCGGCACGTGCGCACCCGCATGACAACGGCCGACGCCTTGAACGATCCTTTGCCCGAGACCATCGCCGCCGAAAGGCTGCGCCAGCACCTCGAAGACGTCGCGCGCGAGCGCGACAACGCCTATCGCGCGCTCCAGGAGCGAGAGGCCGAGCTCGCGCGCATCCAGCGCATCGGCAAAGTCGGCGGCGTCGAGGTCGACTTCCGCGAGGGCTTCAAGAACCGCCGCTCGCCGGAATATCTGATGATCCACGGCCTGCCGCCGGAGGCCACCGACGAGTCGCACGAGGACTGGGTCAACCGTATCCATCCCGATGACCGCGACGCGGCGGTGAACCACTTCTTCGAGGCGCTTTCGGGGGCGAGCGAAGATTACACCGCCGAATACCGCATCATCCGCCCGAGCGACGGCGAGACCCGCTGGATCCGGGTCGTCGCCAAGTTCGAGCGCGACAAGGACGGCCGCGCCATCCGCCTCGTCGGCGCCCATATCGACATCACCGACCAGATGCTCGCGCGCGAGACGCTGCGCGAGAGCGAGGAGCGCTTCCGGCTGATCGCCGACAGCGCGCCGGTGCCGATCTGGGTCACCAAGCTCGACCGCAAGCGCTCCTTCGCCAACCAGGCCTATGTTGACTTCGTCGGCCTGCCCTACGACCAGGCGATCGATTTCGACTGGCGCAAGGTGCTGCATCCGGACGACCTGCCGCATGTCCTGCAGCAATCGGTGCAAGGTGAAGCCTCGCTGAAACCCTTCGTGCTGGAAGCGCGCTACAGGAACGCCAGCGGCGAATGGCGCTGGCTGCGCTCGGAATCGCAGCCGCGCTGGGATCCGACCGGCAAGCATATCGGCTTCATCGGCGTCGCCCACGACATCACCGTCGCCAAGCAGGCCGAGATCGAGCTGCGGCGGCTCAACGAGACGCTGGAGGAACGCATCGCCGAGCGCACCGCCGAGCTCGAATCCAACGAGGCCCGGCTGCGCGCGATCCTGGAGACCAGCAACCAGTATCAGGGCCTGGTCGATCTCAGTGGCGAACTGCTCTACGCCAACAAGACCGCACTCGACGGCATCAACGCCGAGGCGCGGGATGTCATCGGCAAGCCGTTCTGGGATACGCCGTGGTTCACGGGAACTCCCGGCATGAGCGATGTCGCGCGCGACGCCTTCAGGACGGTGCTGAAGGGCGAAGCGGTGCGGCTGGAGATGCGGCTGCGCCTGCCGATCGGCGAACGCGACTTCGATTTCGGCATGCGCCCGGTGCTCGACCGCCACGGCAATATCACCGGCGCGGTGCCCGAGGCCGTCGACATCACCGAGCGCCGCCTCGGCGAGGAGGCGTTGCGGCAGTCGCAGAAGATGGAGGCGATCGGCCAACTCACCGGCGGCGTCGCGCACGATTTCAACAACCTGCTCACCATCATCCGTTCGGCGACCGACTTCCTGCGCCGGCGCGAGCTGCCGGAAGAGCGCCGCCGCCGTTATGTCGACGCCATCTCTGACACCGTCGAGCGCGCCTCCAAGCTGACGGCGCAGCTCCTGGCCTTCGCGCGCCGGCAGCCGCTGAAGCCACAAATTTTCAACGTCGGCAGCCAGGTCGAGGGCGTGGCACAACTGATCCGGCCGCTGGTCGGCGGCCGCATCGAGATCAGCGTCGAGATCCAGGACACGGATTGCTTCACTGTCGCCGACGTCGCACAGTTCGAGACCGCGCTGATCAACCTCGCCATCAACGCCCGCGACGCGATGGAGGGCGAAGGCCGCCTCACCATCGCGGTCTGCAAGGTCCAGGGAATTCCGAGCCTGCGCGCGCAGTCGGCACGTGGCGGCGACTATGTCGCGATCTCGGTCAAGGATACCGGCAGCGGCATCGCGCCGGAACATCTCGATTCCATTTTCGAACCGTTCTTCACCACCAAGGAGGTCGGCAAGGGCACCGGCCTCGGTCTCAGCCAGGCGTTCGGCTTCGCAAAGCAATCCGAGGGCGACATCGCGGTGACGAGCACGCAGGGCGAAGGCGCGACCTTCACCATCTACCTGCCGCAGGCCCAAAGCCCCGCCACCGAGAAGGATGCGGCGGCGCTGACCAGCGAGGCAGCGACCACCGGGCGCGGCTACCGCGTGCTCGTGGTCGAGGACAATGACGATGTCGGCCAGTTCTCGACCGAGCTCCTGGAAGATCTCGGCTATGTCGTCCGCCGCGTCGCCAACGCCAACGCGGCGCTCGCGATCCTCGGCGAGAACGAGTTTGCCGTCGACCTCGTCTTCTCCGACGTGATCATGCCCGGCATGAACGGCGTCGAGCTCGCCGGAATCATCCGCGAGCGCTATCCGGGCCTGCCCGTCGTGCTCACCTCGGGCTACAGCAACGTGCTCGCCGAAAACGCCCATCGCGGATTCGAGCTGATCCAGAAGCCCTATTCGGTCGAATCGCTCTCGCGCATCCTGCGCAAAGCGATTACGGAGAAGCTGTCGGTGGCACGGTGAGTGCTATAGTTGCACGAAGCTGCCACAAATTCGTCATTGCGAGCGTAGCGAAGCAATCCAGACTGTCCCCCGCGGAAAGACTCTAGATTGCTTCGCTGCGCTCGCAATGACGGCGCTGGTGTGCGCCGTCCCGAAACAACGGATCCCGATGATATGAAACCCGCCCTCTTCTCCGCCTGGCAGACCTGGGCGCTGCTGTCGGCCTGCTTTGCGGCGCTGACCGCGATCTTCGCCAAGGTCGGCGTCGAGAACATCAATCCGGACCTCGCCACCTTCATCCGCACCATCGTGGTGCTGCTCGCCTTCTCGGCTCTGCTGTTCTTCACCGGGCAATTCGTCGTGCCCTCGGCGGTCTCCTCAAAAACCTGGCTGTTCCTGGTATTGTCGGGACTGGCGACCGGCGCCTCATGGCTCTGCTATTTTCGCGCACTCAAGCTCGGTCCTGCCACGCTGGTCGCGCCGATCGACAAGCTCAGCGTCGTCCTGGTCGCGCTGTTCGCGTTCGCCTTTCTCGGCGAGCGTCCAACGGCCCAGGGCTGGTTCGGCATCGCCATGATCGGCGCCGGCGCGGTGTTGCTGGCCGTGAAGTTCTGAAGCGAAGCAAAAATGCCGCGACGTCCGTTTCTGCCCGGACGTTTCCGCTCCTCGATCGAGACACCGATGTCGAGCCAAGACCCCGATCAGACAAGGCGCGCCAGCCGCGCGCTGGATGCGACCAATTTCTTCCTTGCCGACGTCCGCGACGGGCTCGGCCCCTATCTCGCCGTCTATCTCCTCACCGAGCAGCATTGGGACGAAGCGCGCATTGGCCTGGTGATGTCGATCGCGACGATCGCCGGCATCTTGGCACAGACGCCCGCCGGAGCGCTGGTCGACGCGACGCGAGCGAAGCGAGCGGTGATGGTTGTCGCCGCCATCATGGTGACAGCAGCCTCGCTGTCACTGCCTTTGTTTCCGGCGTTCCTGCCGGTCGCGATCTCGCAAGGGGTAGCACAGGCTGCCGTCGTGATCTTTCCTCCGGCGATTGCGGCCGTCTCGCTCGGTATCTTCGGCCACGCCGCCTTTACCCGGCGGATTGGCCGTAACGAGACCTTCAATCACGCCGGCAACGCTGTCGCGGCGACACTTGCAGGGCTCTCCGCCTATTGGTTCGGGCCGACCGTCGTGTTCTACCTGCTCGGCGCGATGGCGATTGCAAGCCTCGTCAGCATTGTCGCCATCCCCGAACAGGCAATCGACCACGACCTCGCCCGCGGGCTGCACGATGCCGACGGCGACAGCGCGCGCGAGCAACCCACGGGCCTCGCCGTGCTGCTGACCTGCCGCCCCCTGCTCGTGTTCGCGATCTGCGTCCTGCTCTTCCATCTCGCCAACGCAGCCATGCTGCCGCTGGTCGGGCAGAAGCTCGCACTTCAGGACAAGAACATGGGCACCAGCCTGATGTCGGCCTGCATCGTCGCGGCGCAATTGGTCATGGTGCCGTTCGCGATGCTGGTCGGCGCGAGAGCCGACCGGTGGGGACACAAGCGCTTCTTCCTCGCGGCACTCCTGATCCTGCCTGTTCGCGGCGCGCTCTACACGCTCTCCGACAATCCGTTCTGGCTGGTCGGCGTGCAGCTCCTCGACGGCGTCGGCGCCGGCATCTACGGCGCCATCTTCCCCGTCATCGTCGCCGACCTCATGCGCAACACCGGGCGCTTCAACGTCGCGCAAGGCGCGGTCATCACCGCTCAGGGCATCGGAGCTGCGCTGTCGACAGCGCTCGCCGGCTTCGTCGTGGTCGGCGCGGGCTACAGTGCGGCCTTCATCACGCTCGGTCTGGTCGCGGCGATCGGCGCCGTCATCTGCCTCCTCGCCTTCCCCGAGACGCGGCATGGCGCCTTGCAGCCGCAGGGGAAGACAGCGCCGCCGACATCGGATATCGCTGCCGAATGAACCCGTTCCACATCGAGGACTAACCGTGCCGTCTGACGCCATCTGGGCCTGGAGCATCATTGTGCTTGCGACCGCAGGCGTCATTATCCGCCCGTTCCGCCTGCCCGAGGCGATCTGGGCCGTCATCGGCGCCGGCGCCCTTGTGCTGCTCGGTTTGCTTCCGTGGCAGGATGCGCTTGTCGGCATCGAGAAAGGCCTCGACGTCTATCTCTTCCTGATCGGCATGATGCTGATCGCCGAGCTCGCCCGGCTCGAAGGCCTGTTCGACTATCTCGCCGCGCTCGCGGTCGAATATGCAGGCGGCTCGCCGCAGCGGCTGTTCCTGCTGATCTATCTCGTCGGCACGCTGGTCACCGTGCTGCTCTCGAACGACGCCACCGCGATCGTGCTGACGCCGGCCGTCTATGCCGCGACGCGCGCGGCTGGCGCGAAACCGCTGCCCTATCTCTTCGTCTGCGCCTTCATCGCCAATGCCGCAAGCTTCGTATTGCCGATCTCCAATCCCGCCAACCTCGTCGTGTTCGGCGCGCACATGCCGCACCTCACTGAATGGCTGCGCCTGTTCGCCCTGCCCTCGGCGGCCTCGATCCTGCTCACCTATGTCGTCCTGCGCCTGACCCAGCACCGCGCGCTGAAGGAAGAGACGATTGCGCGCAGCGTGCCGCATCCAAAGCTCGGCCGCGGCGGCAAGCTGACGGCCGTGGGCATCATCGCGATCGGCGTTGTCCTGGTCACGGCCTCCGCGCTGGACAGGCAACTCGGCCTGCCGACCTTCATCTGCGGCGTGGCGACAGCCGCGATCGTGCTGCTGCTGAGCCGGCAATCACCGCTGCCTGTGCTGCGGGGCGTGTCCTGGAGCGTGCTGCCGCTGGTCGGCGGGCTCTTCGTCATGGTGGAAACGCTGGTCAAGACCGGCGTAATCGGGCAGCTCAGCGCGCTGCTGCACCAGGCGGTCGCGCAATCGATTCCGAAAGCTGCCTGGAGCGTCGGCATCGCGACCGCAATCGCCACCAATGTCGCCAACAATCTTCCGGTCGGTCTCGTCGCCGGCTCTGTCGCCGCCAGCGATCATCTGCCCGCGCCCGTCGTCAGCGCGATCCTGATCGGCGTCGATCTCGGACCGAACATGTCGGTGACGGGATCGCTCGCCACCATCCTCTGGCTGGTTGCGCTCCGGCGGGAGAAGATCGAGCTCAGCGCCTGGCCGTTCCTCAAGCTCGGTATGCTGGTGACGCCGCCCGCTCTGATCGCGGCGCTGGCGGCGGCAATCAGGTAGCGGCAGCGAATTCACTGTAAGTGTTTGCGGTGCATCAGCCCGTAGCGCAACGAGCCCGATCGCGGCCATCAGGCCGCGACCGGGCAATTTGTCAGTCGTTCTCGTAGCCGTAGACTTCCGGCAGGATGAAGATTGCCGCGAGCAATCCGATCAGCGGGAAGATCGCGACCATCAGCGTGGCATTCGCCTGCCCGATCGCGGCGAACACCGTCGGGAACAGGAAGATCGCCAGGAACGACGGCAGCTTCACGAACATGTAGGCGAAGCCGCTGGCGGTGCCGCGATATTTCGGCTTGGCGACCATGGTCGGGATCGTCATGCAGTTCGACGCGTCCCAATAGTGGCCCCACAGCATGGCGGCAGCCGCGAACGGCAGCAGCATCTTGTTGTCGGTGTAGAGCGCGAAGGCCGCGACCAGCAGCGAGGCCATCACGATCGAGAAGCCCGCGATCGCGATACCGCGATGGCCGATCTTCGGCGTCAGCAGCGGCCCGACCCAGCCGGACAGAGCGGCGAACGAGAACAACGCCATCGTCACCAGATTGATGCCGAGCACGCTCGATACGCCGACCATGACGAAGAGTACCGGCAGATAGAACGCGAAGGTCGAGAACTCGCTCGCCTGGGTGAAACAAGCGATCCAGCCGTAGACCGTGGCGCGCCAGCGGATCGGATCCTTCTTGAGATCGGCGAGGAACGCGCGGGTCGAGACCTTCGGCACCTCCACGTCATGGTCCGGCAGCATGTCGAGATTGTCGTTGAACATCTCGCGCGCGACCTGCTTGGCCTCGCGATAGCGCCCCTTCTGCACCAGCCACACCGCCGTCTCCGGCACGTCGTGACGCATGAGAAGGATGATGAGCGCCGGCACCGCGCCGAGGCCGAGCGTCACGCGCCACAGCATCTCGTGCTGCATGTCGATCAGCAGGAAGATCACGATGACGCCGATGGTCATGACTTCGCCGACGGCGAACATGAACTGCCAGCGGTTGCCCATGACCTCGCGCTCACCCTTGGCCATGGATTCCATGATGTAGGTGTAGCCGGTCGAGATGTCGGAGCCGAGCGGAATGCCGAACAGGAAGCGGATCACGACGAGCCAGCCGACGCTGGGCACGAAGGCCTGCGCCAGCGCCAGCACGATGAACAGCACCATCGTCACCAGGAACATGACGCGGCGGCCGATCTTGTCGGACAGCCAGCCGCCGAGCAGCGCGCCGATCAGGGCGCCGCCTTGCGTGCCCGCCGCGGCAAGGCCCAGCATCAGCGGATCGGGATTGTACTGCTCCTTGATGAAGATCAGCACGAAGGCGATCGAATACAGATCCCACGCCTCGACCAGGATCGAGGCCATCATCAGCCAGCCGACCTTGTTGCCCTTTGGACTGTAGTTCGTGATGAGGTAGCGGACCGCGGCCTCGCTCGCGGTCGGTTGTGGCATGGCCATTGTCTGCATGTCTGGTCCTCTCTTCAAAACTCTCTACGCGCCGAGCAGCGGCTCGATACTGCAATCGAGCAGGCGCGGATCGATTCCCGCCTCCATGCCCGTGAACATCTCGCCCATGTAGTCGATCAGCGCATCGCTGGCCTTCACGGCCTCCTCGACGCGGCGGCTGGCGACTGCACTGAGAATGGCGAGATGATGATCGATCGTGCCGGACAGATCGGCCTGGCCCGGCATGAAGCGGTGGTGGATGTAGCCGATGCGGCGATACAGCGTGTGCAGCGGCCGCAGCGTATGGACCAGGAACGGCTCGCCGGCCGCTTCCAGCACCAGCGCATCAATGCGGCGGTCGATGCTGTTGAACTCGTCGAGTGTCAAAGTGGCGCGACGTTCGCGCAGCAAACGCTCAATGTGCAACGCCTGATTGCGGTGGGACAAGCTGGCGCGATCCGCCGCGAGGCGAATGACAAAACGCTCCATGTCGCGGCGGAGGCCAAGCAGCATGCGCTCGCGCGCGAGGTCGATCGGCGCGATGTGCAGGCCATGACGCGGACGGATGATGATGAGCGTATCGGCGGAGAGACGATTGACGGCGTGATGCACCGGCGTGCGACCGAAACCGGTGATCTGCTGCAATTCCAGCATCGTCATGAATTGTCCGGGCTTCAGCTCGCAATGAACGAGCAGCTCCTCGATCTTCTGATAAGCGAGCTCGAAGAAGTTGAGACGGTTGCGGCGGGAGGGTCTGCCCTCACCGTCATCGTCGTTTCTCACCACCTCGAGCGCGCGCTTGCGCCGTGCCATGTCGTCCTCTCCCGTCAGCCCGCGCTCTCGTTGCAGGGTGGCGCCTTGTTTGTGGCACCCTTAAAACATGTTGTGATATATTACAAGCAGGCGTAAGACGTCCGCACGACCTGCAACATGTTGCAATGCAAAATGAGACGTCGGGCGCGAAGCGCCTTTCGATGGGAGGAGAATTGCCGTGAAGATCACGTCGATCGAGACACTGCGTACCGAGGAATTTTCCAACGTCATCTGGGTGCGCATCCACACCGACACGGGCATGATCGGTCTCGGTGAGACCTTCTACGGCGCCGGCGCGGTCGAAGCGCAGATCCACGACACCTTTGCCGGCCGCCTGCTCGGCCGCAATCCGCTGCACATCGAAGCGATCCATCGCGACATGCTGAACCTGCCGATGGCGCAGTCCTCGACCGGCGTCGAATATCGCGCGGCCTCGGCGATCGACATTGCGCTGTGGGACCTGTTCGGCAAAGTCTGCAATCAGCCGGTGCACCAGATGCTTGGCGGCCTCTGCCGCGACAAGCAGCGCATCTACAACACTTGCGCCGGCACGCAGTATGTTCGCTCGACCAATATCAGCCCGGTCGCGAACTGGAATCTCGGCGCCTCCAAGGGCCCCTATGAGGACCTCGACGGCTTCATGAATCACGCCGACGCGCTGGCCGAAAGCCTGCTCGAAAGCGGCATCTCGGCGATGAAGATCTGGCCGTTCGATCCGGCGGCGCAGGAGAACAAGGGCCTCTACATCACCGCCGCGCAGATGAAGCAGGCGATCGAGCCGTTCGAGAAGATCCGGAAAGCCGTTGGCGACAAGATGGAGATCATGGTTGAGCTCCACTCGCTCTGGAACCTGCCGACCGCAAAGCAGATCGCGCGCGCGCTCGAGCCCTACAAGCCGACCTGGTACGAAGACCCGATCCGGATGAACTCGCCGCAGGCGCTGGCGGAATATGCCCGCTCGACCGACGTCTGGGTCTGCGCCAGCGAAACGCTGGGCTCGCGCTTCCCCTACAAGGACATGCTCGACCGCGACGCCATGCATGTGGTGATGGCGGATCTGTGCTGGACCGGCGGCCTCACCGAGGGCCGCAAGATCGCGGCGATGGCCGAGACCTATCACCGGCCTTTTGCTCCGCATGACTGCATTGGCCCGATCGGCTTCATCGCCGCCATCCACATGTCGTTCAGCCAGCCCAACACCTTGATCCAGGAATCGGTGCGCGCCTTCTACAAGGGCTGGTACAATGAGCTCGTCACCACGATGCCCGTGATCAAGGACGGCTATGTCTTCCCGATGGAAGGCCCCGGCCTCGGCGTCGACCTCCTGCCTGCTGTCTTCGAGCGCACCGATCTCACCGTGCGCCGCTCCAACGTCTGAGGATTTTCTGAGATGAGCACCTCCCTCTTCGATCTCTCCGGCCGCACCGCGCTCGTGACCGGCTCCTCCCGCGGCCTCGGCCGCGCCATTGCCGAGGGCATGGCCAAGGCCGGCGCGAAGATCATCATCAACGGCGTCGATCCCAAGCGCGTCGAGCAGGCCGTCGCCGAGTTTCGCGCCGCCGGCTACCAGGCCGAAGGCGCCGCCTTCAACGTCACCGACGAGCCGGCGATCGTCGCGGCCTTCGAGCGTTTCGACCGCGAAGGCCTCGCGGTCGACATCCTCGTCAACAATGCCGGCATCCAGCACCGCAAGCCGCTGGCGGAGTTCACCACCGACGAATGGCGCAAGGTGATCGAGACCGATCTCACCAGCGCCTTCGTGATCGGGCGCGAGGCCGGCAAGCGCATGATCCCGCGCAAGCACGGCAAGATCATCAATATCGGCTCGCTCGGCAGCGAGCTGGCGCGCCCCACCATCGCGCCCTACACCGCCGCCAAGGGCGGCATCAAGAACCTGACCCGCTCGATGGCGGTGGAATGGGCCCAGCATGGCATCCAGGCCAATGCGATCGGCCCCGGCTACATGCTCACCGACATGAACGAGGCGCTAGTCAACAATGCCGATTTCAACAACTGGCTGATGGGCCGCATCCCCTCCAAGCGCTGGGGCAAGCCGGACGAGCTGGTGGGCGCCGCGATCTTCCTCGCCTCGGACGCGTCCACTTACGTCAATGGCCAGATCATCTATGTCGATGGCGGCATGATCGCCGCGATGTGACCGCCAAGACAACGAAGGAGCAAGCCATGCGCGCCGTCGTCATTCACGCCCCAAAGGACCTGCGGATCGACAACTACCCCGATCCGGCGCCCGGCCCGGGCGAGGTCCGCGTCAAGATCGCCAATGGCGGCATCTGCGGCTCCGACCTGCACTACTACCATCACGGCGGCTTCGGCGTCGTGCGCATCCAGCAACCGATGGCGCTGGGCCATGAGATCGCCGGCGTGGTCGCGGCGGTCGGTGACGGCGTCACCAGTGTGAAATCAGGCACGCGCGTTGCGGTCAATCCGAGCAAGCCGTGCGGGGCGTGCCTGCATTGCCAGGAAGGCATGCGCAACCAGTGCCTCGACATGCGCTTCCTCGGCAGCGCGATGCGCTTCCCCCACGTCCAGGGCGGCTTTCGCGAGTTCATCACGGTCGATGCGACACAGGCCGTGCCGATCGCGGACAAGCTCTCGCTGGCGGAAGCCGCGGTCGCCGAGCCGCTCGCAGTATGCCTGCACGCCGGCAAGCAGGCCGGTCCCCTGCTCGGCAAGCGCGTGCTGATCACCGGCTGCGGCCCGATCGGCGCGCTGATGATTTTGGTCTCGCGCTTTGGCGGTGCATCCGAGATCGTGGTGACGGATGTGGCCGACGCGCCGCTGGCGGTCGCGAAAAAGCTCGGCGCCACGCATGCCATCAACGTCGCGACCAATGCCGCCGCGCTCGATCCCTGGCGCGCCGGCAAGGGCGTGTTCGACACGCTGTTCGAAGCCTCCGGCAATCAGGCGGCGCTCCGCACCGCGCTCGACGTGCTCCGGCCCGGCGCGACGCTGGTGCAGCTCGGCCTCGGCGGCGAGATGACGCTGCCGATCAATTCGATCGTCGCCAAGGAATTGCAGCTGCGCGGCACCTTCCGCTTCGATCCCGAGTTCGAGCTGGCGGTACGGCTGATGGGCGAAGGCCTGATCGACGTGAAACCGCTGATCACGGCGACCATGCCGTTCGAGAACGCGGTCGCCGCCTTCGAGCTCGCCAGCGACCGTTCGCAGTCGATGAAGGTGCAGCTGACCTTTTAGGGTTTCGCCTGGCTCTCGATCAGCCGGTCGCTGACCAGGCGGACCGCACCTCGCTTCCAGGAGTAGTCTGCGCCCATGCGCAGACCGCTGTCGCCGCGCGCCAGCACCGCACCGGTCCTGGAATCGCGGAGCTGGAAGCCGAGCGTGTATTCGGTGCGGCTGACCCGCCGCACCACGCCGATCAGCGACTGGTCCGCGCCAAGCTTCTGCGCAATCTCAGCCTCGCAGCCGTTGCAGTCGCGTAACGCGCGCGCTTTCGTCGCCTCGCCACTGACGTCGACGATGCGGTAGCGGCCGGACTGGCCCAGTGCCTCGCGCACGCTGGCTGTGACCTCAGCAAGATATGACGCATCCGACGTGGCCGACGCGCCGGCTGACGCGGCAGTCGTGTCCTCGAGCTCGAAATCGAACACCGCCAGCGCGACCGGCGCA
The DNA here is from genome assembly GCF_029714325.1 of Bradyrhizobium sp. CB1717. Taxonomy (NCBI): domain Bacteria; kingdom Pseudomonadati; phylum Pseudomonadota; class Alphaproteobacteria; order Hyphomicrobiales; family Nitrobacteraceae; genus Bradyrhizobium; species Bradyrhizobium sp. CB1717. Next base: position 4,313,471 of record NZ_CP121666.1, on the reverse strand, counting down.
GGCGTAGCGAGCGCGGCCATCACCTCGCGGGAGACAAACATCTCGGCGCGCTCCCAGGATTCATCATTGTCGCCGCGGAAGGTGTAGAGCTTGTCCATCACGAGCTTCTTGGCGCCGACGTCGATCACGGCGATCTTGGCCCATTGCACCAGCGTGCTGGTCTTCTGGATGCCGCCGATCACCTTGAACGCCGCCCCGTCCTGGGCCGATGCCGCGAGCCGGTAGCGACCGTCCGCACTGACATCCCGCCTGAGCGCGGCCATGAACGCCGACAGCCGCCGTTCGTGGGCTGCGGTCTGGTTCGCCGGCTCGGCCGACGTGTCGGTATAGCTGAAATCGTCCATGGCAACGCCGATGGCCTCCGCACCGGCTGGCGCGTGAGAGAGGACGAACAGGAGCATGGCAGCGAGAATCAACCGGGAGCGGTGCATGAACGCCTCGTGGGATGGAACGGCCCGCAAATCTGGACGGCTAGCTTGAGACCACGCAGCCGTGACTGTCCCGACGAACGCCGGGAAAATTTCACGACATTGCGCTGCGGTACGGCGGGAACGCTTCCCGCCGCCTGCGTTCTGCCGTTTAATACGGAGCGACAATTCCGTTCGCACTAGGTGCCTGCCGATGTGGAACCGTCCGAGGTTCGATCTCAAGGTCCGTCTGACGTTGCGCGTGGCCGCCATATCGGCCGCTTGCTTCGCCGCGATCTCCGCCTATTTCCTTGTCACGACTGACCGCGCGGCGCATGCGCGCAGCGACAGCATTGCCGCCATCGTGGCGAAGTCGCTGGAGCTGCAACAAGGCAAGGTCCAGTGGGTGGCGAACCCGCGCTCGGACTTTCCAAATCTTGATCCCGTCGCGGCCTATGTGATGACGCCCGGCCTCTGCCTGGCATTCCGCGGCCCCAGCGGCGACATGCTCCAGCGCTTCTGCAGCGGCGCACCTGCCCCGGCGAACCCACCGCCGCAGGCCTTCGCCGCGTTCTATCGCAGCCTGTTCGACCCCGGCCGCGAGGCGGCGCGGCCCGTGGTCGTGCGCGGCACCAAGCTCGGCGAGACCGTGGTCTCGGTCGATCCGGCGGTGCAGACGGCGGAGGCCTGGCATGAGGCCGGCCGCCTGATGCTCGCGCTCGCGATCGCTTTGCCGATGCTCTGCGTCCTGGTGTACGCGGCGCTGGCGCGCGCGCTGCGCCCGACCCGCATGATCCGGACCGGTCTCGAACGCATCGCCGCCAATGACCTCACGACGCGGCTGCCGCCCTTCGACCTCGCCGAGCTCTCCGCCATCCGCGACGTCTTCAACCATCTCGCCCAAAGCCTCGACACCGCGCTTGCCGAGCGCAGCGAGCTGACGCGAAAGCTGATCGCGCTCCAGGACGAGGAGCGCCGCCATCTCGCCCGCGAGCTGCACGACGAATTCGGCCAGTCGCTGGCCGCCATCCGCGCGCTGGCCTCCTCGGCCCGCCAGACCGCCGCGCAGGAGTGCCCGTCCCTGCTGTCCGAATGCGACGGTATTTCGCGGACCGCAACCGGCATGATGGAGACGCTGCGCGGCGCGCTGTTCCGGCTGCGGCCGCCCGACGTCGAGGAGCTCGGGCTCGTCGCCAGCCTCGAAGGGCTGGTCGCCGGCTGGAACGGGCGCAGCCGCGGCGAGACGCGGTTTTCGATCCGTTTCGACGGCGCCTTCGAGACCCTGCCGGCCGCCGTCAGCGCCAACCTCTATCGCATCGTGCAGGAGGCCCTCACCAATGCCGCCAAGCACGCCGGCGCCACGAAAGTGAGCCTGGAATTGACGATGCGACCCGACGAGATCGCGCTTGCGATCGACGATGACGGACGGTCGAACGAGCCCGCCGCGAAATCGGGCATGGGCCTGCTCGGCATGCGCGAGCGCGTCGCGGCGCTGCGCGGCCGGCTGAGCTTCGAGGCCGGACCGAACGGCGGCTCCGCGCTGCGTGTCGTCATTCCGCTCGAAGCCGCCGATCGGCAGCCATTGGATCACGCGGCATGAGCGCGGGCGATGCCACCATCCTGCTGGTCGACGACCATTCCGTGGTGCGCGAGGGCTATCGCTCGGTGCTCCAGAAGCAGCCGGGCCTGCGTGTCGTCGCAGAAGCCTCCGACGGCGCGGAGGCCTACCGTCTGTACAAGTCCGAGGCGCCGGACCTCGTCATCATGGATCTGAGCATGCCCGGCATCGGCGGCATCGAGGCCGTGAGGCGCATCCGGCAACGGGACAAGGGCGCGAAGATCCTCGTCTTCACCATGCACCAGAATGCCGGCTTTGCCGTGCAGGCGATCCGCGCCGGCGCGCGGGGCTATGTCACCAAGACCAGCCCACCCGAAACGCTGGTGCGCGCGGTGATGGACGTGCTCGCCGGCAGGATCGCCATCAGCCCCGACATCGACCACGAGCTTGCCCTGAGCCGGCTCGCCGGCGAGAGCTCGGCGGCCGACGTGCTCACGCCGCGCGAGTTCGAGGTGCTGCGGCTGCTGCTGGCCGAGAGGACGACGGACGAGATCGCCGAGACGCTGCATGTCAGCCCGAAGACGGTGGCGAACCTGCATTCCCTGATCAAGGACAAGCTCGGCGTCGGCTCCGACATCGAGCTGGTCCGCCTCGCGCTGCGCCAGGGATTGCTGACACAGGTCGATCTCGGCGAAGCGTGACCGCTCAGGCCAAATAGCGCGTCAGATAGCCTTCCATCGCATAGAGCGCGCAGAGCGCGAGGCTCGACCACACCGCGGCGCTGAAATACAGGAACATCCAGGTCAGCTCGCCCTTCCAGTGCGCGATGTCGTGTGTCACCACCCAGCGCGTCGAGACGTCATGCAGGCCCTCGAGGAAACCGAGGAATCTATTTCCCTCGGCGTGCCCTGCCCGCCAGCGGCTGAGATACATCGGCACGTCCACGGTGACGAGGAAGGCGAGGAAGCAGGCGATGCCGACGATGCCGGCCATCAGCGCCCAGCGCACAGGCCCCTGGAATTCCGGCATCAGGCGGCACAGCGAGATGCCGGCGAGGAAGAAGGTCACCGCCCACAGCGAGTTCTCGATCGCGTTGTAGAGGAAGTTGGTCGTCACCACCGCGTACCAGGAGAAGCACTCGGCGATGATGATGATGGGCACGATCACGAGCGCGATGTTCACCGCGGTTTCCGCGCCGGTCATCTGACCCAGCTGATGCAGGATGATCGCCCATTGCGCGACGAAGCAGAGCTCGGCCACGGTCGCGACCGTCCGGCCGACGAAGATGCTCGACAGCCAGGTGTCGAACAGGCAGATGCGCTGCACGTCGGCGCGCGGCAGCACCGAGCGGAAGGCGCAGCCGAACACATAGCCGGCGCAGAGCAGGAACATCAGCCCGATGTCGGAGCCGCCACTGATGCTGCCCGCGACCGTCGGGTAGAACTCGCGATACAGCATGAACCAGACGAGAATGTTGGCGCTGCTCACAAGCGTCAGCGACCCCCACCACCACGCGAGGGGATTTGACCGCGCCTGCCACTGCAACATGATGAATCGCTCCGCTGTAATCGACGTGACATCTAGCGGTAGCAATTCTGTCATAAACTGGTAGCACGGCGCGACAGAAATCGATGTCATGATACTGTCATAATAGCGCTGCGCGCTGTCATATTCGCGAAGGCTGCTGAAAGTTTCGCGATGGAAAGCGCCCACCCAAACCATGAATATGAATCACGACGAACTCTTTCGGCATCGCTATGTCCCGCTGATGCGGACGACGAAGCGAGCGCTCGGCGCTACTCAATGATCTCGATCTCCTTCCAGAGTTCGCCGCTCTTTTTCTGCATGGACGTGAGAATTTGGCGAAGACCTGGAGCATCGACGGAGTCGCAGCAACGACAACCTCTTTGCCCAAGGCGAGGAGATCATGACGTTTCATGGATGGCCCCAAAGAACATCTGCAATCCAAGGCCGCAGAGCGACGCTCCTTGATCGCGATGAGAGTGGAAGCTGTCCACATATCGGACAGAGTTGGATGAATACTATATTTATTCGACAATATTGGTTTATTCGTCCATAAGAAGCCTATGGTCCAAACTATTCGGTCCAGAGCGCCCCAAGCTTCCTCGTCCGCCGCCGCGGTGCTGGCGTCGCGCGGCGATGATGCCGCGTTCGCGACGACACTCGCAAAGGGCCTCGTGGTGCTCGAAGCCTTCAAGGCCGGGACGACGTTGCTCGGCAACATGGAGCTGTCGATTCTGACGGGGCTTCCGCGACCGACGGTGGCGCGGCTGACGCATACGCTCGCCGAGCTTGGCTATCTCCGCTACGATGCCGATCGCGCCAAATATCGCGTCGGTGCGCGCACACTTCGCATGGCGCATCCGCTACTCGCCGACATGCAGTTCCGCCAGGTCGCGCGACCCCTGATGCAGGAGCTTGCGCAGAGCGTGCGCGGCACCGTCTCCATCGGCCTGCTGGATGCGACCTCCATGATCTATGTCGAGACCGCACGCTCCGGCGACGTCGGCCCGCACGTCCCCGACATCGGCATGCCCATTCCCGTGGTCATGACGGCGATGGGCCGCGCCGCGGCTGCAACCTTGCCGCAGACCGATGCCGCACTCCTCGAAGAGCGTCTCGCAAGCGAGGACGGCGAACTCTGGTCAGCCTTCCGCGAAAAATACCGCGCCGGTCTCGTGCAATGCGCGAGCCGTGGCTTCTGCGTCTGCTGGGGCGAATACATGGCCTCGATCCACGCCGTCGCGGCGCCACTGTTTCACGCGAGCGAAACCAGGCAGTCGTTCTCGATCAATTGCGGCATCCCCGCGTTCCGGCTCCAGCCGGGCCAGCTGGAGGGCGAGATCGGCCCGCGCATCGCGGCACTCGCCGATAGCATCCGCGCCATCGTCGGCACGGCAAGGCCGACGGCCGAGACAAAACAAAACAAGAAGAGGGCCAGGAGATGAACAAGAACACTGGCGCTCCACCCCCGGGAGGCCAACATGACCATCACGCGCCGAACATTGCTGGGCACGCTCGCCCTTTCCCTGTCCGGATTTCCATTCGCCGCGCAGGCTGAAGACGCCTGGCCGTCGCGCCTGGTGCGGCTGATCTCGCCCTACGGGCCCGGCGGCTCCAACGACATCTCGCTGCGCCTCCTTGCCGAAGAGCTCGGCCGCAGCCTGCACCAGCAGTTCATCGTCGAAAACAAGCCGGGCGCCGGCACGCGCATCGCGAACGATCTCGTCGCGCATGCGCCGGGCGACGGCTACACCTTTCTCTACGTCGCGGCGCCCTACGCCACCGCGGAAGCGCTGTTCGGCAAGCTCACCTACGACCGCGCGGATCTTCAGCCCGTCGCGATGGCGGTGGTCGCGCCGCTGTTCCTGATCATCAGCGCCGAGGCGCCGTTCAAGACGCTCCCCGAGCTGATCGCCTACGGCAAGTCGAAGCCTGACGGGCTGACCTTCGCCTCGCCCGGCGCCGGTTCGCAGCCGCATCTCGCCGGCGAGCTCCTGTTTCGGGACGCCGGCGTCAAGGGACTCAACATCCCCTTCCGCGGCGACGCGGCCTCCTACACCGAGCTGCTTGCGGGCCGCGTCGATGCGACGCTGACGGCGCTGCCGACCGCGCTGCCCTACATCCAGAGCGGCAAGTTCAGAGTGCTCGGCGTCGCTTCCAGCGAGCGCAGCCCGCTCTATCGGCAGGCGCCGACCTTGCGCGAACAGGGATTTCCGAACGTGATCGCCGCCGGCTGGTTCGGCTTCATGGCACCGGCCACGACGCCGCGGCCGATCGTCGACAAGCTGCAGGCCGAAGTCGCGCGCGTGCTCACCGAGCCCGCCGTGAAGGACAGGCTCACCGCGCAGGGCCTGGAGGTGCGCACCGGCACCGCCGCCGAATTCGGACAGTTCATCGACAACGAGACGCAGAGATGGAGCGTGCTGATCCGCGAGGCCGGGCTCAAGGGGGAGTGAAGGACGAGTGAGGCGGCGCAGTTCTCTCATCAGTCATGGCCGGGCTTGACCCGGCCATCCACGCGCTTCCGCACAAGACGCCAGACGTGGATGCCCGGGCCTTCGCCTCGCCGAAGCGGCTTCGGCCGCGCAGGCGGGTCAAGCCCGGGCATGACGACTGAAGGTGCCGCTACCTCTTCATCCCAGCCACATACGCCGCCAGCTTATCCAGCGTCTGGTAGCCGTATTCGACCGCGCCGAAGCCGATCATGCCGTCGCGCTGCTCCGTGCTCGAGGCCAGTTGCCGCATCATCAGCACCGTCTTGCCGTTGCTCTGCTCGGCAAAGGTGACGGTGAAGCGGAACATGCCGGGATCATCATCCTGGTCGGTGCCGTGGTCCATCTCCATCAGCGAGGGCCGCTCGATACGGCGAAAGCGCATCCGGTTCGGATACACCGTCCCGTCGGGACCGATCATGTTGAAGCGCCAGACGCCGCCGACGCGGACGTCGATCTCGAAGGTCTCGAGCTTGAAACCCTTCGGCCCGAACCATTGCGGCAGATGCTTCGGGTCGGACCACGCCTCGAACACCAGATCGCGCGGCGCGTCGATCACGCGCGACATCACGATCTCGCGGTCGAGCGACCATTGCGACAGGGCGGGGTTGGCAGAATTCGTCATCACTCGGAACCTTTCTTCTTGGTTGTACGCGACGGCCGCTTGGCGGCCGCCCTCTCCTTCTTCAGCTTCATCACATAGGCTTCGAACCGGTCGAGCCGCGCCTCCCAGATCGCGCGCTGCTGCTGGAACCAGTCTTCCGCGCCGACGAGCGCGTCCGGGCTGAGCCGGCAGGTCCGCACACGGCCGGACTTCTCCGACTCGACCAGCCCGCTCACTTCCAGAACGTGGATGTGTTTCATGAAGCTCGGCAGCGCCATGTCGAAGGGGTCGGCGAGCTCGCCGACCGAGGCTTCTCCGGCGCACAGCCGCATCACGATCGCCCGCCGTGTGGGATCGGCGAGCGCTGCGAAGATCTGATCGAGTCGGTTCAATTGGTTAGCCATGGAGCTAACTATAAGACCCCGAGTGGCCGGTGTCAACAATTGTTAGCTGATAGGCTAAGTTAAACTGCGCGTAGCGTAGCCCGGATGGAGCGCAGCGCAATCCGGGATCTTTGCCCCAAGCAACGACGGTCCCGGATTGCGCTTCGCTCCATCCGGGCTACAGGCGCACCACGCGGAACCCACAACGCGCAATCGTGAATTGGGACCTCGCCTCCTCCCCGCTAAAAAGAGAGCCGGGGGCGCACAAGCATCAATCATCCGAGCACGTGCCGCCTGTTGTCATCTCATCCCCGATCACCCGGCGAACGCTCGCCCGGGCCGCGCTCATTCCTCTTGCGATCGCGCTTCGCCCGCGCCGTGCATCGGCGGATTCCGACATGATCGCGCAGATGCGCGATATCGTCGCCGCCGAGCTCGGGCCGACCGCGACGTCGGAACATCCGGGCGGCCTCGCCGCCGCGCTCTATGCCGGCCGCCATGTCGAGTTCTTCAACTATGGCTTTGCCGACGACACCCCACGACGGCCGGTGACATCGGACACGCTGTTCAACCTCGCCTCGCTGCGCAAGCCGTTCGAGGCGACGCTGGTCGCGCTGGGGACGCTTCGCGGTGAGCTGCGGCTCGACGACCGTCTGCAGAAATACCTTCCCGAGCTCGACGGCGACTATATCCGCCGCGTCACCGTCGGCGAGCTCGTCACCCACACGTCGGGGCTGCTGCTGCCGACCGACCATCCGCCCTGGCCGAACGAGCAGTTCTCGCGGGTACAGTTCATCGAGTTGCTCAACGCCTGGAAACCGCAGGCCGGCGAGCAGCCCGGCAAGCAACGCATCTACAGCCACGCCGGCTACGTGCTGCTCCAGCTCGTGCTCGAGAATTGCTACCGCGCGCCGATCGCAACCCTCTTCGAGCAGCGCATCCTCAAACCGCTCGGCATGACCGCGACCTCCGTGCCCGAGCGTGGCGAGGACAACCGCGCCGTCATGGACGCGGCCTCGATGCAGCGCGCGGTCCAGGGCTATTCGGATCAGGGCATGGCGATCGGCCCGGTCGGCAACCAGCAGAGCTATTTTGACTTTGCCGGCACCGGCCAGATGTTCTCCTCAGCGCGGGATCTTTCGACCTTTGTCGCGGCCTGCCTCGACGGCCGCTCGGTCGATCCGCATTTGCACGAGGCGCTGCGGATGACGCAGCGCGAAGCCTTCCGCGTCGACGGGAAATTCGGGCAAGGCATGGCCTGGGAAACGGTGCATCTTCCCGATGTCACCGTCGTCGACAAGCCGGGCGGCCTCAACAACGCCTCCGGCTATCTCGGCCTCGTGCCGGCGCGGCGGATCGGCATCGTGCTGCTCGCCAATCGGGGCGAATATCCGCACGAGATCGCCCGCTACAAGATTTTGCCGGCGCTGGCGCATCTGGTCGCCGTGCATGGCGGCTGAGCTTCAAAGCAGAAAGCCCCGGCTTGGCCGGGGCTTTCACACCAGATCCGGAACGGGATGGGCTCAGTACCTGGCGACGACGGGTCCGCCGAACTTGTAGTTCACGCCGACGCGCACGATGTTCGACGTGAGGTCGACCGAGTGGGTGTAGACGTTGGTTGGGTATCGCGTTCCAAGGTCGGCCAAATTGGTGCTGGTCACCGTGCTGCGCCCGAGATCGACGTAGAGATATTCGGCCTTGAGCGACCAGCCGCCTCCGAAGGCGTATTCGGTACCGACGCCCGCAGTCCAGCCGACCCGCGTATCACGGATCGTGGCCGATTCCGTCGCGGCCGCGAACGTGTCGGTGAAGTTGAAATTGCCCTTCACCTCGGCGATCGCCGCACCGCCCGTGGCGTAGAGCAGCCAGGTTGGAGCCGCGAGGAAACCGATGCGGCCGCGGATGGTGGCGAGCCAGTCGGCCGAGACCGACGACGAGACGGTAAAGCCTGTCGGCGCGCAGCAGGGATAGAGAGCCGAACCGGTCGCGCTGCCCTTGAAGCCGAAATAGTTGATGTCGCCTTCGAGGCCGAGCACCGCGTGGTTGACCTGCCAGTTGTAGCCTGCGGTGAAGCCGCCGGTGACGCTGGAGCTGTTGACGCCCTGGGCGCCGATCGTGTTGATCGCGGGAACGCTGCTGGTGGCGAAATAGCCGGTCGGCGAGTATACCGTCGAGGTGGTCAGGTCGGCGCTGCCCCATTGCCCGCCGACAGTGCCGCCGACGTAGAAGCCGGTCCAGTTATAGGCCGGCGCCATCGCGGGCGCCTTCGTGTATTGCGCGGCAAGGTCGGCGGCCTGCGCGGATGCGGCGCCGAGCACAATCGAAGCGACCGCAAGCAAGAACTTGTTCATTCCAGTCTCCATTCCCCCACGCGCTTGATCTCGCGTTTTCGATGCGCGCAGGCGGGAGCGATCCGGCGCAGATGGGGGAATAGGCGGAGCACCGCTCGCGCGTCTCGGCCTGGCGCGCAGTTCGTAGGGACTGTGACGCAATCAGTGACTTATCGCGCAAGTCGTGTGACGAGTGTGACCTCGGTGCCACGCATCGCGCCTGCCGCAGTGACGCGCGAAGCAAGCCGGCGGCGCGTCACGACACAAGGTGCAGGCGAATCCGCGCGCCGTCTCAGACCGAGCGCGTCAGTCCGCCATCGACTCGGATGTTCTGGCCGGTGATGTAGGCCGCGCCGTCGGACGCCAGGAACGAGATCGTCGCGGCGATCTCCTCGACCTTGCCGTAACGCTGCATCGGCACGCTGTCGCGGCGCGCATCGGTTTGCGGCAGGCTGTCGATCCAGCCCGGCAGCACGTTGTTCATGCGGATGTTGTCGGCGGCATGGGTGTCGGTGAAGATCTTCGTGAACGCGGCGAGCCCGGCGCGGAACACCGCGGAGGTCGGAAACATCGCGCTCGGCTCGAACGCCCAGGCGGTCGAGATGTTGATGATGGCGCCGGCCTTCTGCGCCTGCATCACCGGCGTCACCAGCCGGGTCGGACGGATCACGTTGAGCAGATAGGTGTCGAGGCCGGTGTGCCACTGCTCGTCGGTGATCTCCGTGATCGGCGCGCGGGGCCCGTGGCCCGCACTGTTGACGAGCACGTCGATGCGTCCCCATTTGGCAAGTGCGCCGTCAACGAGGCGCTTCAGGTCGTCGTTCGACTTGTTGGAGCCGGTGACGCCGAGGCCGCCGAGCTCGGCCGCCAGCGCCTCGCCCTTGCCGGAGGACGACAGGATCGCGACGCGAAAGCCGTCCGCCGCCAGCCGCCGCGCAGCGCCCGCTCCCATTCCGCTGCCGCCGGCGGTGACGAGTGCGACCTTCTCTGCTGCCATGACCGTTATCCTTGCGATGGAGTTGAGGCGAGCCGCGGGCCCGGCCTATCATGAGGCCTTCTACCGCCGGACCTGCCGGCAGGTCCACCACCCGAAGGCATCCGTCATGAGCGAATTGCAGATCCGCAACCTGCGCCCGGAGGAGATCTCCCTCGCCATCGACTGGGCCGCGGCCGAAGGCTGGAATCCGGGCCTCTCCGACGCCGCCTGCTTTGCGATGCCGGATGCGCGGGGCTTCTTCGTCGGCGAGATCGGCGGCGAGCCGGTCGCGACCGTCTCCTGCGTCAATTACGATGACCGTTTCGCCTTCCTCGGCTTCTACATCGTGCGCGCCGACCTTCGCGGCGCAGGTCACGGCCTGCGCATCTGGAACGCGGCGATCGCGCATGCAGGCGGCCGCGTGATCGGGCTCGACGGCGTCGTGGCCCAGCAGGACAACTACAAAAAGTCCGGCTTCCAGCTTGCCTACGCCAACATCCGCTATGGCGGCACCCTCGCCGCGCCGCCGGTGCCGCCTACCGGTGTCATCGCGCTCGATGCGATCCCCTTCGCACTGGTTGAAGCGGACGATGCTACGGTCTTCCCGGCCGCACGCACGGCCTTCCTGCGCGCCTGGATCAACACACAAGGTCACGTCGGCCGCGCACTGCTGCGCGACGGCAGGCTCGCCGCATGGGGCATGATCCGCCCGTGCCGGACGGGCAGCAAGATCGGCCCGCTCGTCGCCGACGATCGCGCGGCGGCGGAAACGATCATGCAGGCCTTGCTGGCCAGTGCGGGCGGCGGCGAAATCTTCCTCGATGTCCCCGCCGTCAATGGCGAGGCGATCGCACTCGCGGAAGGACTCGGCCTCAAGCCGGTGTTCGAGACGGCGCGGATGTATACGGGGCCGATCCCGCCGCTGCGGATCGACCGCGTCTTCGGCGTGACCAGCTTTGAACTCGGCTAGCTCAGTAGCAGCGCATGATGTTGACGGTGTGCTCGCCGCCGCCGCCGCGGCCGGGCACCGTCACCTGCTCGGTCGGGCAGCTCGGCACATAGGGCCGGTCGGACGGCACGACGTTCGGCGGGAAGCGATGCGCCCAGTCCCAGGGCACGTCATAGGTGTAGGTGTAGCGCACGTCATTCGAGAGCGGCTGTCCGGCATCGCCGAAGGGCTGGTTGTACGTCGCACCGTCGTAGAAGAACCCGCCTCCGCCAGGCCAGTAGACGAAGGGATTGTTGCGACGGAGGAAGCGCGCCCCCGGCGCGTGCGGCGGACGCGCGGCAGTCGGCGGCACGGCAGCACCGGCCACGGCCGGCGCCGCACCGCCGGGTCTGGCAAAACTGTCGCTGGGGCTAAGGAGCAGCGCGGCCGCGCCGAGCGAGGCAAATAGCGCCGCAAATGATCTGCCATGTGATCTGGACATCATGATACGCACCAACTGGTTTGGCTTCGCGATAGCTCCCCACTGCACGCTAGGCCGGGCCGTCGGCCCGCCGCAAACGTATTATTAATTATTGGTTAAGGCACGGGATTAACGGGGAACCCGGTGCGGCAAGACGCCCTCGATGTCCGGCGATTTCAGCCGCACCGTTCCCCGGAATGCCCTTCATAACCAGTTGATCGGAGTTGATCGCTCCCGCCGGATACATCCGGAACGCCCCCTTGCCGCGGTCGTTGGCCCCGACAAGAAAGCAAGGAGCATCTTCAATGCAGAACACGTCAAAACTCCTCTGCCTGATCACGGCATCGCTCGTCGCGGGCACGACGGCTGCCTCGGCACAAGGCTACGACTGGAACGGGCCGCGGGCCGGCTGGGACCGCACCGCCCCCACCTATGAACCCGTTCAACCGCGCGCGTACTACCCCGATGCCGTCGGGCCGTACGGCGCGCTCAATGGCAGCAACCATCCGGCGCCGAGCTCGACGCAGGGCGATGTCGGCCCTGACGGCAACAACAACGGCACGCTGACGGGCCATTACCGCTGGTAGCCTCGCCTGCAACAAGGCCCGTCGTCCTTGCGAGGGCGGCGGGCTTTTTGCGTGTCAATGCTCCTGCAGCTGCTTGCGCAGCCACTCGAGCATATCAGGCGAAGCTCCGGTGCCCTGGGTCACGATGGCGGTGTTTCCGCCGCTGCGGCGATAGACCGTGGTGCGCCCGGGCTCCTTCTCGATCCTGACCTCGGCCTGCGCCGGATCGCCACTCTGCGTGATGACCGAGGTTCCATTCTCGTCCTGCACCACCGTCGTGTGACCGTCGGCAGCACCGGCCGGCGCCGCTGCGATCACGCTCATGAATCCTATTCCGGATGCGAGTAGCAGCAATCTCATGTCACACCTCCATCATCGGCCGAACTGGAAGATCGCCAGCCAGTTGAAACGTCCGAACTGCCTCACCGCTCCCGTGTTCATGTCGCCGATCTGAAGCAGGAGCGCATTGGTGGAATTGCCGACCTGGGTGATGTCGGCGATGTTGCTGAGGCCGGACTGACCGACCGCCGCGTTGGTGGTGCCGCCGACCTGGATCACATTGGCATAGTTGCTCGTGCCGTTCTGGATGATGGCCGCATCCACCGTTCCCGTCCCGCCGAACTGGATCACCCGGGCGATATTGATCTGGCTGTGCTCCTCGATCGTGACGGGCTGAAGGTCGTTGCCGAATTGCACGACCGTATCGATTCTGACGTTCCGGTCCGTCACGCTGCGCAGGACGGTTGCGGCCGGCGCCTGCGTCGACGTAGCGACGGCGGCCAGCAGCACCGCAGCAGTCACAACCCGCTTCAACACGCCTCTGCCACACCGCATCGCGCTTCCCCGTCGGTTCCCGCGACTTACGGACCGGTCTGGACGATGGTCGAGTTGTTGACCGCGCTGAATTGCATCACCGCGCCTGAATTCATCGCGCCGAGCTGCGACACCAGGCTGGTCGCCGACTGGCCGGCCTGGCCGACGAAGGTGAGATTGTTCGTCCCGACCTGGCCGACCGATGCCGAATTCGTCCCGCCGAATTGCAGCACGCCGGTGGCATTGTTGGTGCCGTTCTGGGTCACTGTCGCGCTGGTGCTGCCGCCGATCATGAACACGCCTGCCATGTTGAGCTGACTGTTCTGGTTCAGCACCACCGGCGGTCCGCCGACCGACACGATGGTCTTGATGTCGGCGGTCTGGGCGCCGGCTGATCCGGCGCCGACCGAGCACAGAGCGAGCATCACGGCGCCCGCGCTTCGCAAAGGATGTTTCATGGCATGCCTCACCACTTCAAGATTGCTCACGGCGTCTGCTGCAGAATCGTCGAGCCATTGAGGATTCCGAGCTGTCCGACGCCGGCCGTGTTGTTCGCGCCGATCTGTCCGATCAGGCTCGAATTGGAGCCGCCGACCTGGCCGGCCAGCGCGGTGTTGGACGCCGTCGGGGTGGTGCCGCCCTGCCCGATCACCGAGGTGTTGACGGTCAGGAGCGAGCCCGTCTGCAAGGTCGTCGCCGTATTGGTCGCGCCGAACTGCATCGTCGTGGCGCTGTTGCTGGTCGACCCGCTCTGCGAGATGAAGGAGTTGTTGGTCGTGCCGAACTGCAGCACGCTCGCCGAGTTGCCGGCCTCTGCATCGACGGCCGTCAGCGCACCGAGCGCCGCGACCATCGCAACGAGATAGGTGATCCGCATGTCATTTCCTCCAGAATGGCCCGGACGCACCGCGACTGGGTGCGCCCGGCCGAACGATACGTGGCTCAGTGCGCCGTCTGCGAGACGGTGCTGCCGTTGACGCCGAACACGCTGAGCTGGCCGACGGCGGCGGCGTTGTTCTGGAGCGCGGGAGGCCCGAACGAGTTCTGGGTGATCGAGCTGCCGTTGTTGCCGAACGCAACCTGGCCGGTCGTCGCGCTGTTCTGCACGCCGATCTGGTTGACCGTGCTGGCGTTGTTGAGCGAGGCCGCGCTGGTCCCCTGCATCGTGGTCGCACTGTTCACGATGCCGAGCTGGCTGGTCGACGAGGTGTCATTGGTGAGACCTTGCTGCGAGACGCTCGAACCGTTCACGACGCCGACCTGCACTGTGGTCGCGGTGTTGGCGGCCTGCGCCGCGGAGGACAGGGCGAGCACGGCAACGGAAGCAAAAAACAATTTACGCATGGAGTATTCCTTTCTGGCCAAGTTGTCTGACTGGGTGGGGATGCCCGTCCTGAATGCGACTGACATCGTGGGAATACTCTGAACCGGTCGCGTGCCGCGCGACAGACTGCAGTTCATGCTAGTCGGTACGGACTAGACGATGCGCTTGTGTCCGCTCGAACGCCGCACGATGCGCGGCTAACCCGCACCGGCGCGCGGCGCCTCGGCTCCGCGTCCCATGCTGTCGATCAACCGCACCACCTCGATCGGCGAGCGCAGCTCGAGCTTTCGCATCATCCGGGCGCGATGGACTTTCGCCGTCACCTCGCTCACGCCAAGCCTTGCCGCGATCTGCTTGGCGACGAGCCCCTCGGCCATCAGCATCATGATCTCGCGCTCGCGGCTCGTCAGCATCTCGACGCGCTGCCGGGCGTCGCGAACGGCGTCCTCACGCTCCATGCGCCTGCGGTCGCGCTCGATGCCGTGCCTGATCGCGTCGAGGATCTCCTGCTCGCGAAACGGCTTCGGCAGAAACTCGACCGCGCCGCGCTTCATCGCCTCGACCGAAACACGAACGTCGGAGTAGCCGCTGATGAAGACGATCGGAATGAACACGCCCTTCTCGAGGAGCCGGCGCTGCAGTTCGAGACCGGTCGGCGATGTCCCGGGAAAGCGAACGTCGAGCACGAGGCACGACGGTCCTTCGGAGAGCCTCTCGGCGAGGAACTCGTCGGTCGACGCGAACAACTTCACCTGGTGACCGGTCTCCTCACAGAGATTTCCAATCGCATTTCGAATCTGGACTTCGTCGTCAACGACATAAACAGTGGCTTGACCTGAATTCATTGCAACAAACTCCCCGGCTTGGGGCTCGACGGGCGAGCAACGAGCCATCCATTCTTCTTGCAAGCGATAACAAGGTGCTTGGATGAATTCGCGGGAATCGAACGATCGGCGTCCGTCCGCCGGTTCGACGTCTTAGGGCCAATGCTCGCCGGAAGCGAGTGAAGGCGTTCACACATCGGCTTCGTGATTGCAGGGACTCCGCCCTGGTCGCAGGCGGCATCATGGCGAGGCGCGTTATCGCGAATGTGACGATCCGGTATCGTGGCCGCAGCCTCGCCAACTGCGTCATGGCATTGCTACCCATGTGCGAACTTGAACGCCGGCCACCGGCGGCTTCAGCCGGATCATACCGGACGTTCAGTCAGCTTATCGAGTTCGATACCGCGCGCGTCATATCGATACGACGGGTATGCATTTTCGGCAAATCAC
Source organism: Bradyrhizobium sp. CB1717 (assembly GCF_029714325.1). Classification (NCBI taxonomy): domain Bacteria; kingdom Pseudomonadati; phylum Pseudomonadota; class Alphaproteobacteria; order Hyphomicrobiales; family Nitrobacteraceae; genus Bradyrhizobium; species Bradyrhizobium sp. CB1717. The sequence continues at coordinate 4,297,811 of NZ_CP121666.1, read as the reverse complement.
GAAACGTCGCACCTGCGGATTTTACTTCTGGATGATGCTGCGCACCCGACCGTCGCCCCTGCGAGGACGACATACTGACAATCGATACTACCTTAGATGATTTACAACCATAGCGAGCTTGCCACTTTTTCCCGATTCCCCGAAGCCATTTCAATCAGGCGAGTTTTGATATGCGATTTGTGCCAGCAATTGCCTTGCTCGGAACCGCATGCGGCCTTGCTGCGATCTACGCCGCAGCGCCGACCGTCATCGCCGGCGCCGCCGGAAGCGCGGCAGACAAGGCGGCTCACGCCTATGACCAGACCAGGCGGCTGCTCGCGCCCGGCGCTCGCCAGCCGTCGACCTTCGGGTCGGATGCGCCCGTATTCCGCTATGCCGCGATCCAGCGCGGCAGCATCGAGCAGACCGTCACGGTCACCGGCGCCCTGCAGCCGGTCAAGACCATCGAAGTGGGTTCCCAGCTGTCCGGGCAGCTCGCCCGCGTCTATGTCGACTTCAACGACACCGTCGCCAAGGACCAGCCGCTGGCGCTGATCGATCCGCGCAGCTTCGCGGCCAAGGTCGACGAAGCCAGGGCTTCGCTCGCGGTCGCCAATTCCCTGGTCGACATCGCGCGCGCCAAGCTCGACCGCGCCAGGATCGATCTGCAGAACGCCAAAGGCAGCCGCGACGTGCTCGCCGCCAAGCTCGAGAGCGCCCAGGCGGTCAAGACCTCGGCGCAGAAGACCTTGCAGCGCAAGCTGGCGCTGCAGTCGCAGAACGTGGTCGCAACGACGACGGTCGACGATGCCCAGACCGAGTTCACGGCGCGTCTGGCCCAGGAGCGCGAGGCGGAGGTCCTGATGTCTCTCAACTCCTACTCGGTGGATGGGGCGCAGGCCGATGTCCGCCGCATCGAAGCCGAGCTGCAGCAGGCCCGCATGGCGGTGCCGGAGAAGGCGGCCGTGCTCGCCGCGGCCCAGGCCGATCTCGATCGCACCGTCATTCGCTCGCCGATCGACGGCGTCGTCGTCGGCAGGTTCGTCAACGAGGGCCAGACGCTCGCGGTGGGCCTGGAGTCGCGCACCACCTTCGTTGTCGCCCACCGCCTCGAAGACATGGAGATTCATGCGCAGGTCGATGAAGCCGATATCGGGCGCATCGCCCCCGGCCAGCGCGCCCATTTCACCGTCGATGCCTATCCCGACCGCCGCTTCGAGGCCGTGGTGCGGCAGGTGCGCAAGGCGCCGCAGACCCAGCAGCATGTCGTCACCTACACCGTCGTGCTGGCGACCTCCAATCTCGACGGGGCGCTGCTGCCCGGCATGACCGCGCTGGTGAAGATCGTGATCGAGCGGCAGGACGACGTGCTGAAAGTGCCGCTCGCAGCGCTGCGTTTCCAGCCGTCCGGCACGCGGCCGGACTCAGGCAGCGCGCATAGCGGCGTGTGGGTGCGCACCGCCAGCGGCTCGCTCCAGCGCGTCGCGGTGACGGTCGGCGCGGCCGGCACCGAACAGGTCGCACTCAAGAGCGGCGATCTCGTCGAGGGCAGCCAGGTCGCCGTCGGCCAGGCGATCCGGCCGGCCGGCATGGAGTTCCTCGGAATCAGGTTCGGATCATGACCGCGCTGCCCCTCATCAGTCTCCGCTCCGTATCCAGGACCTATCGCACCGACGGAGTAGCAGTCACCGCGGTACGCAACGTCAGCTTCGACATTGCTCAGGGCGAGATCGTCGCCGTGATGGGACCGTCGGGGTCGGGCAAGTCGACCCTGATGAACATGATCGGGCTGCTCGACCTGCCGAGCGAGGGCGCGGTCCATCTCGAGGGAGCCAATGTCGCCGAGCTCTCGGAAGACCGGCGATCGTTGCTGCGCGCCCGCAGCATCGGCTTCGTGTTCCAGTCGTACAACCTGCTCGCGCGCCACAATGCGATCGAGAACGTCGCACTGCCGCTGGTCTATTGCGGCGTCAGTCGCAAGGAACGTCTGGCCCGCGCCGAGCAGACCCTCCAGGCCGTCGGCATGCTGCACCGGGTCCATCACTTCCCGCGGCAGCTCTCCGGCGGCGAGCAGCAACGCGTCGCGATCGCGCGCGCGCTGATCGCCTCCCCGCTGATCGTGCTCGCCGACGAGCCGACCGGCGCGCTCGACAGCCGGACCGGCGCCGAGATCCTGGCGCTGTTCGCAGCCCTCAACCGCACCGGCCAGACCGTCGTGATGATCACACACGATCCCGGCATCGCGACGCAGTGCCGGCGCACGATCCGACTGCATGACGGCGAGCTCGTCAGCGACGAGACGGTCGCGGAGCTGCTACCGAGACGGAGCGCTGCGTCATGACGATGCTCCAGGGATTTCAGATCGCCTTGCACGCCCTGCGCCTCAATCCGCTGCGCAGCTTCCTCACCATGCTCGGCATCGTGATCGGCGTCGCCTCCATCGTGACGGTGTTCGCGATCGGCTCCGGCGCGCAGCTTCGCCTGCAGGAGCAGATCCGCTCGATCGGCGCCAATGTGCTGATGATCACCCCGGGCGCGGTGTACCAGGGTGGCGTGCGCCTCAAGGACGGCAGCAAGCTGACGATGACCGAGGGCGACGTGCAGGCCATCCTCGAGCAGATTCCGGAAATCCAGGCCGCCGCCGGCTCGCTCGCCGGAACGGCGCAGGTCATTCACGAAGGCAAGAACTGGAACACCACGATCAACGGCACGACCACCGGCCATTTCATGGTGCGCGACTGGCAGCTCGCCTCCGGGCGCTATTTTTCCGGCGCGGAAGAGTCGGGCGCCGGCAAGGTCGTGATCCTCGGCAGCACCGTCGCGCGCGAGCTGTTCGCGCCGGGCGACGATCCCATCGGCGCGCAGATCAGGATCATGAAGGTGCCGCTCGAAGTGGTCGGCGTGCTCGATCGCAAGGGCCCGGCGCAGGACGACGTCGCCTTCGTGCCGCTCAGCACGGCCAAGCTGCGCTTCCTCGGCAGCGCGAGCAACATCAACCGGGATTCGGTCGCCTACATTATCGCCAAGGTGGCCGCGGACGGTCAGATGGCGGGCGCGCGGGCGGAGATCGAAAGCCTGCTGCGGCAGCGCCACCGCGTCCCCGCCGGTCAGGAGGACGACTTCAAGGTCCAGGATCCGGCCGCCGCCATGGAAGCGCAGCAGGGCGCAATCCGCACCGTGGCGCTTCTGCTCGTCGCCATCGCCTCGGTCTCGCTGCTCGTCGGCGGCATCAGCATCATGAACGTGATGATCGTATCAGTCACCGAGCGCACGCGGGAGATCGGCATCCGCCGCGCGCTCGGCGGGCGGATGCGCGACATCCGCCTGCAGTTTCTCTGTGAGGCCCTCGTGCTCTGCCTGCTCGGCGGCGCTATCGGCGTTGCCGGCGGCATCACGCTCTCGATGACGGTCGCCCGCATGGCCGGATGGGTCACGTCGATCGACAGCGAGGCGATCGGCCTTGCCCTCGCCTTCTCGATCGCGACCGGCCTCATCTTCGGGTTCTATCCAGCCCACAAGGCATCCAGGCTCAGCCCGATCGAGGCGCTGAAGACGGAGTGAGACGATGCCGGCGGCGGCCACATCAAGCCGAAGACCAGGGAGGAGCCAGTCATGAGCTTGGATCCAAAGGATTCGATCACACCGACACCCCGCGAGCGTGAGCTGATGATGTTGATCGCCCGGGGGCTGCAGAACAAGAACATCGCCTACGAGCTCAAGATCTCGGAGAACACGGTGCGGGCGCATATCGGCAACATCATGCGCAAATACCGGCTCCAGAACCGGACCCAGATCGCCATCATCTATGCGCTCAAGACAGCCCCGTTGTCGCTGCGGCGCGATCTCACCAGGAACCGGGTCGGCCCGGCAACGGTGAAGCCGGCACAGACGCTGGCGCCTGATCCGCGGGTGCCGACCGCGCCGGAATAACCACAACCCCTTGCGCAGCCCGGCGGGCAAAACACCCAAGCGGGGGTCAAGAGCGCGGCATCGAAATAATTCTCTTTATTAGAATTCGGATTTTTGTTAGACATTTCTCACTCCGGCCCAAGGAAGAGGGGCGCATCGCGATCGTCACGACACGCGGGCCGGGCGGCGGTGGACGCAGGTGGCGTTGGCGCGAACGGGTTTGCAGGGCGGGAGACCGTGAGCAAGGACCTCGCGCATACGACCGATGCCATCAGCGTACGGCAAAATCGTGTGGTCCTGACGCCCGGGGTCTGTGCGTCAAGTCTTGCGGTGATGTGGCGGCCCGACCGGGCACGCGCATCAGTCATCCGCATGGCGACGGGGGCAATAGTGCATCGCTCCCCGGGGAGATCACGACATAAGCCGTAAAACCACTGCGCAGGGAAGGCCGGATGTTTGGCTCCACCTGTATGCCGCTGTGCAAATTCTTTGCTGCCACCTTTCGCACAGTGGACCGTGGGTGCCCGGCCGGCACCCGGTCTTCCCTGCGCCCTCTTTCACTGGGGGCAGCTAAGCAAAGCTCGGGCGAAATGAGCCGCGAGGATGAGAGGGTGTGTCTGCGGGTGAAGATCGAATGCCAGTGTTGCTGCGAACACCAATCCATCACCGTCACCCTGAGGTGCCGGAGCGAAGCGGAGGCCTCGAAGGGCGACGGCCCGGCTGCATCTCGGCCGTTCATCCTTCGAGGCTCGGCTCGCGATGCATTCGCATCACAAGCCTCGCACCTCAGGATGACGGGATGGATGCTGCCGCCGCAGAAAGACTATGGATTGCTTCGCTGCGCTCGCAATGACGGCGTTGCGACGGGTGAGCAAGATATCTCCCCGACGTCGTCCTGGCGAAAACCAGGACCCATTACCCCGGTCAGCGGTGTCCTGGCGCGACTTGGCCACCCAGCGATCGCGACAACGCGGTTCGGTGGTTATGGGTCCTGGCTTTCGCCAGGACGACACCGAGGGTATTGCCGCGCCCCCCTCCCCAACCCTGTTGCCCGCCAACAGGCCCCTTGTAACAAAACCGTCATACAGCAAAACTAAACGATTGCCCGGGGGCCGCGGTCGGCGGCCATGCCGCCTCACCGCCAGGAGACTTCCATGCGCCGTTCAATGCTGTTGCTGTCCGCCGGACTGACAGTGCTGTCCACCGGACTTGCGTCCGCCCAGAATAATACCCCCCGCAACCTGATCCTGTTCATTCCGGACGGTCTGCGCGCGCTGAAGGTCACCCCTGAAACGGCCCCCGCGATGGCCGAGCTTCGCGACAAGGGCGTCAACTTCAAGAATCCGCACTCGCTCTTCCCGACCTTCACCATGGCCAACGGCTCGGCGATGTCGACCGGCCATTATCTCGGCGACACCGGCGTGTTCTCCAACACGATCTGGACCAATTACACCTCGGTCCCGGCCGGTGACACCGTGGTCCCCTTCATCGAGAACGACGCCGTGCTCGGCGACATCGACGAGCATTTCAAGGGCGACTATCTCAACGAAGAGACCATTTTGAAGATGGCCCGCGACAAGGGCCTCAGCACCGCGGCGATCGGCAAGGTCGGTCCGACCTACCAGTTCGACCACACCGACAAGCCCGAGAAGCCGGGTCTTCATTCGGTCGTGTTCGACGATTCCACCGGCGGCAAGAACAGCGTGGCGCTGTCGGACGAGGTTAAGGCGGCGCTGACCAAGGCGGGCCTCCCCCTCGCCACCCCGCCGCGCGGCGACAATTCCAAGGCCGGCGATGCCAAGACGCCGGGCACCACGGTCGCCAACGTCGCCCAGCAGGCCTATTTCGCCGACGTCGCCGCCAAGGTGGTGCTGCCGATGTTCAAGGCGCGCAACAAGCCGTTCGTGCTGGTGTTCTGGTCGCGCGATCCCGACGGCAGCCAGCACAACACCGGCGACAGCCTCAACCAGATCCTGCCCGGCATCAACGGCCCGACCTCGATGGCCGGCATCAAGAACGCCGACACCAACCTCGCCCAGCTCCGCAAGGCGCTCGACGAGCTCGGCCTCGCCGCCTCGACCAACATCATCGTCTCGGCCGACCACGGCTTCTCGACCATCTCCAAGGAAAGCAAGACCAGCCCCTCGGCCAAGGTCAGCTATGACGACACGCCGAAGGATTTCCTGCCGATGGGCTTCCTGGCGCTGGATCTCGCCAAGGCGCTCGACCTGCCGCTGTTCGACCCCAACGACAAGAATGCGAAGATCGAGGGCAACAAGCATCCCAAGGCCGGCAACGGCGTGCTCGGCAAGGATCCGGAAAAGCCCGACCTCGTCGTCGCCACCAATGGCGGCTCGGACCTGATCTATCTGCCGAACAAGGACAAGAAGCTGGCGGCGAAAACCATCAAGACCCTGCTCGAGCAGGACTACGTCTCTGGCCTGTTCGTCGAGGACTCGCTCGGCCGTTTCCCCGGCACGCTGCCGCTGTCGAGCATCAACCTGCGCGGCAAGTCGGCGACCCCGACGCCGTCCATCGTCGTCAACTTCCGCTCCTATGCCAGCGAGTGCGGCGAGGCGCCGACCAACTGCTCGGTGCAGGTCGCCGACACCGTGCTGCGTCAGGGCCAGGGCATGCATGGCAGCTTCAGCCGCGGCGACACCATGAACTTCATGGCCGCCATCGGCCCGGACTTCAAAGCCGGCTTCGTCGACGAGCTGCCGGTCAGCAATGCCGACGTCGGCATGACCGCGGCGCAGCTGATGGGCCTGCGCGCCGCGCAGAACGGCGGCCTGGTCGGCCGCGTGATGTCGGAGGCCCTGCCCAACGGCATCGTGCCGAAGGCCTACAAGGCGGTCGAGAAGTCGAAGATGTCCGAGAACGGCCTTCAGACCGTGCTGAACGTCCAGCGCGTCGGCAGCCAGCGTTATTTCGACGCCGCCGGCTTCCCCGGCCGCACGCTGGGCCTCGAGCTTGAGGCCGGCAAACAAAAAACGGCGGGGAAATAACCCCGCCGCTTCGCTCGCGCCCCGCAAGGGGCGCGAGAATATCTCGGTTCTTACATGCCCAGAACCTTACATGCCCAGAACCTTACATTCCCAGAACCTTACATTCCAATGTCGAACACGTTCGGCAATTGGCCCGCCAGGGGCAGCGCGGTGGCGCCGAGGAACGTCGCCACCATCGCCATCAGGCGACGGTTGTTCTGGCGCTTGCCGCGCATCTGGCCGGCGATCCATTCCAGCATTTCGCTGTTGACCTTGGAGGCGTAGGACGGCGCCCAGCTCTCGATGTCGGTATCGGCCGACAGCGCGACGCTGCGCGGCGGCACCTTCAGACCCGAGGCGCTTGCGGCATAATGGGCAACGGCCTTGGCGAGCAAATCGTCGAAGCGGCCGCCATCGGTGCGCTCGGTCGCGGCCTCATTGATCTCGAACAGGACTTCGGCCTCGGTGCGGCTGACCGGCTGGTCGTTGACGGCGGTCGCGGTCAGGATACGGGCACACCAGGCGGTGTCATCAGCATCGAGCGAGCGGGAAAAATGGACCCGGCCCTTGGTGGTCGGGCCTTCGCCCGTGATCACGCCATCGCGTACGATGGAGAGTGCGTGGGCCGCGGTATCGCGGCAGGACGGTTCGAGGGACGGCGACTCGACGGACTTCTCAGCGGACTTGGGCGCAGCGGCAGACATAGTTCACTTCCAGATTTCTACTGATCGGCCAGCATTTTCATGCGGGCGTAAAGGGGTGGTTAATGATTCGATACGGGGATCGCGACTTTTCTCAATGGTTGCCGATTAGTCGCTACGAGGACCATTTCGGTTCCGGAGAGCGTCGGGCGAGCGTGATGCGGGTCATAAAAGGCTTTATCGCGGCAATCGAGACCAGTGGAGATGTTTCGCCACAGGTGCCGCTGTAACAGAAAAGTGCTAGGAGATCGGCTCTTCAGAGAAGGAATTCACATTTTACTTCAAGCGGTTCAGTCAGCGTTCACTTAGCCTCGCCAAGCCCCTATACTGGCGGCGACGGCCAGAGACAAATTCTCAAGTAAATTCAATATGATGAGGTAGAGCCATGACACTTCCGATCGGCACCACCGCCCCCGACTTCGAAGCCGAGACCACTGAAGGGAAGATCAAGTTCCACGACTGGATCGGCAACAGCTGGGCCCTCCTGTTTTCGCACCCCAAGGACTTCACGCCGGTTTGCACGACCGAGCTCGGCGCGCTCGCCAAGCTGAAGCCGGAATTCGACAAGCGCGGCGTCAAGCTGATCGGCCTCTCGGTCGATCCGATCGATCGCCATGCCAAATGGGCCGAGGACATCAAGGAGACGCAGGGCGCTGCTCCCAACTATCCCCTGATCGGCGACACCGACTTCAACGTCTCGAAGCTTTACGAGATGCTGCCGGCCTCGACCTCGGGCGATCCCCTCACCCGGACGCCTGCCGACAACCAGACCGTCCGCAACGTCTTCATCATCGGGCCGGACAAGAAGATCAAGCTGGTACTGGTCTATCCAATGACCACGGGCCGGAACTTCCAGGAGATCCTGCGCGTCATCGACTCGCTCCAGCTCACCGCCAAGCATCGCGTTGCGACCCCGGCCGACTGGTTGCAGGGCGAGGACGTCATCATCGCGGGCTCGGTCTCGAACGACGAGGCCAAGACGATCTACCCGCAGGGCTGGAAGGAGCCGAAGCCCTACATCCGCATCGTGCCGCAGCCGAAATGACTTTTGGCGGTTGCGCCTAGCAACCGCAAAAAGTCATCCCGGGATGGTCCGAAGGACCAGACCCGGGATCTCGAGATTCCGGGCTCGGTGCTTCGCACCGCCCCGGAATGACGGCGTTGAGTCTCTACGCCGCGTGCACGCGGTCGAGGAAGCTGTCGACCTCGGCCTTCAGATGCAGGCTTTCGCCCGACAGCGCCTGGGCGGAGGCGAACATCCGGCTCGACGTCTCGCCGGTCTCGCTCGCGCCCCTGGCGGCGTGACGGACATTGACCGCGACATCGGCGGTGCCTGACGCCGCGGCGCGAACGCTGGCCGCGATATTGTGGGTGGCGCTCCTCTGCTGCTCGACCGCAGCCGAGATCGAGCCGGCGATGCTGCTGATGCGCTCGATGGTCTGGCCGATCCCCTTGACGGCGGTAACCGACTCCTCGGTCGCAAGCTGCATGCTGGCGATCTGGTTCGAGATCTCCTCAGTCGCTTTCGCGGTCTGGCCGGCGAGCGTCTTGACCTCCTGAGCCACGACAGCGAAGCCGCGGCCGGCATCGCCGGCGCGCGCGGCCTCGATGGTGGCGTTCAGCGCCAGCAGGTTGGTCTGCTCGGCGATGGAGGTGATCAGCTTGACCACGTCGCCGATCCGCGAGCCCGCCTCGGAGAGCTGCGCAATGCGCTGGTCGGTGGCCTCGGCCTGCCGCACCGCTTCGGCGGAGATTTGGTTCGACTCCTGCACACGCCGGGTGATCTCGGAGATCGACTGGGACAGTTCGTCGGAGGCTGCGGCCGCCGAGCGGACGTGCTCGGAGGCGTCCTCTGACGCTCCGGCCGATCGCGCCGAGAGGTCGGCAGTAGAGCGTGCGGTATCGGTGAGTTGCCGCGCCGCCCGTTCGAACTCGCCGGATGAGCTCAGCACCTTGTCGAGGATGCCGCCGACGCTGCCGCGGAACTCCTCGACGAAGTTGCGCAGCTCCGCCTTGCGCTGCTCGGCCGCGGCGGCCGTAGCCGCCGTCTGCTCGCTGCGCAGGCGCGCCCGTTCCAGCGAATTGCTCCTGAACACCGCGACCGTGCGGGCGATTTCGCCGATCTCGTCGGCGCGGTCCTCGCAATCGATCTCGACGTCGCTCTGGCCGTTGGCGAGCGCCGTCAGCGAGCGCGTCACCGAGGTGAGCGGCCGGGTGACGCGGCGGACGATCAGCAGCGTGAGGACCAGCACCAGCAGCGCGGCGAGCCCGGCCGCGGCGGCCATGCTCGAGATCGCCTGGGTCAGCATGCTCTCGAACTGGGCCATCGGGATGCCGACGTAAAGGATGCCCGAGACCTTGCCGGCCGCGTCCACGACCGGGAAATAGGCGGTCATGAACGACTTGCCGAACAGGACGGCCGGGCCCTTATAGGCCTCGCCACGGCGCAAGCCGGCCTGCGCCGGATGATCGGCGGCAAGCTGGGTCCCGACGGCGCGGTCGCCATTCTCCTTCTTCACGTTGGTCGAGCGTCGCACGAACTGCCCGCTCGCATCGTCGAACACGAACAGGGTCGCGTTGCCGCCGACATAGGATACCGCGCGATCGACGATCGCATGGTCCTTGAACTCGGGCATCCTGGGGACCTCGGCGCGGACGACCGCGCCATCCCTCACCGTGATCTTCAGGTCCGGAGCGGTCTCGGCAAAAGCCAGCGCCAAGGTGCGCAGATTGACCTCGATGTCGCGCAGCGCGCGATCATTGAAAGCGGAGGTGAGCGACCAATAGCCGGCGCCGACCACGAGCGCCGTGTTGACGGCGATCAGCAGGACGGCAGACAGGACGGCCTTGGTGCCGAGCTTGAACTGCGGCAGGAACTTTGCCGTTGAAAGGTTGGACATGAGTGGAATGACCCCCGTAATTCCTGCATAATCGTGCAATCGGCTTACGGCAGCATTAACGACGGTTCACAGCGCCGCGAGCGGCAGGCTTTCCAAATCGTAAACGAGGCCCCGCCTGACCACGCCAAGCGCGCCGCCCGTCATCGTCTGGTTTCGCGATGACCTCCGCCTGTCCGACCACCCCGCCCTCCACGCCGCCGCGAAATCCGGCGCGCCGGTGATCTGCCTCTACGTCCTCGACGACATGGTCGGGCGAGCGCCGGGCGCCGCGGCGCGCTGGTGGCGGGCGCAATCGCTGCGGGCGCTCGGCGCCGAGATCGCCGCGTGTGGAGGGTCGCTGATCCTGCGCAAGGGACCAGCGGCCAGGGAGATCCCCGATCTGGCGCGCGAGAGCGGCGCCCGCGCCGTTTACTGGAACGGGATCGCGCAAGCGCCGCATCAGGCGGTTGAGCGGCAGCTCGAAGCTGCGCTCTCAAAGCTCGGTGTGGACTCGCAAATCTTCCCCGGCGACTTGCTCGTCCCGCCCTCGGCGATCCGCAACAAGGAAGGCCGCGGCTTACGCGTATTCACACCGTTCTGGCGGCGGGTGTTGTCGCTCGGCGATTCGCCAAAGCCCCTGCCCGCGCCGAAGGAGCTGCGTCCGAGTCTGAAGATCGCCAGCGACAGGCTGGAGAGCTGGAGGCTCGAACCGAGCAAGCCCGATTGGGCCGGCGGCCTGCGCGAGACATGGACGCCGGGCGAGGCCTCGGCCCGCACGCGCCTGCGCGATTTCCTCAAGCACACCGCCCGCAGCTATGTCGACGACCGCGACCGCCCGGACCGGAAAGGCACCTCAGGCCTCTCGCCGCATCTGCGGTTCGGCGAGCTTAGCCCACGGCAAGTCTTTCACGCCGCTCGGTTCGCCGTGGCCGAGGCCCCCTCGCTCGCCCCTAGCGTCGATAAATTCCTGAGCGAGCTCGGCTGGCGCGAGTTCTGCCGGCACCTCCTCCACGACTATCCGAACCTCGCCACCGAGAACCTGCAAACGAATTTCGACGACTTCCCCTGGAAGGCCGACAAGAAAGCGCTCACCGCTTGGCGGCGCGGGGCCACCGGCTACCCCATCGTCGATGCCGGCCTGCGCGAGCTCTGGCACACCGGCGTGATGCACAACCGGGTGCGCATGGTGGTCGCCTCGTTCCTGGTCAAGCACCTCTTGATCGACTGGCGCGACGGCGAGAACTGGTTCTGGGACACACTGGTCGACGCGGATGCCGGCAACAATCCCGCCAACTGGCAGTGGGTCGCCGGCTGCGGCGCCGACGCCGCGCCCTATTTCCGCGTATTCAATCCGCTCCTGCAGGGCGAGAAGTTCGATCCTGACGGAGCCTATGTCCGGCGCTGGGTGCCGGAGCTGAAGGACCTGCCGACGAAGCTGATCCACCAGCCCTGGCAGGCGACGCCGATCGAGCTGGCCAGCACCGGCATCACGCTCGGCAAGACCTATCCGCAGCCGATCGTCGATCATGCGAGAGGGCGCGAGCGCGCGCTCGCTGCCTACGCAAAGATCCGCAAAGGTTGAGCGTTGCTTTGACACAATTGTGAAACCAGCTATCGTCATCGCTCCATACAAACCGTGGGGGACGATATGGACGACGAGAAGCCGATCGCCGAACAGGCGATGGAGACGATGACCAGCGCCGTGGAAGCAACCAACGACGCCGCAGTCACCTCTGCCAAGCCGGTGAAGAAAGCCGCCAAGAAGGTTGCGAAGAAAGTAGCGCCGAAGAAGGCAAAGAAGGCCAAGAAGTCTTCGAAGAAGGCCGCGAAGAAGTCGTCGAAGAAAGCCGTCAAGAAGACCGCGAAGAAAGCGGTGAAGAAATCCGCGAAGAAGGCCGCCAAGAAGAAAAAGAAGGCCAAGAAGTCCAAGCGCTGATCGCGGCGCGAGGCGCATGTCTCCGGGTGCGGGCGCGCCCGGAGACGGCTCCTGCGATACCTTACCCTCACTTTTTGGCGGCGCGCCGGCCCGGGTGATGCTCGCCTTGCGGATCGCGGAATTCGCTGCGATGACCGCGCCGGTCCTCGCTATTGAAGCGCCGCCGCTTTGCCGGCGAGCCGAACGCCTTGATCACCTTCCTGCCGTTGACTTTCTTGATGACGTAGCCGCCCTCGGTCATCGAGAACGGCTGCTTCAGCGTCCCCTTGTGGTCGAACTTGGTGCCGCGCGGATGCTTGAACGGCTCGAACCAGGACGGATAGACGAAGTTCGACATCTCGAAACGGCCGACGCGGAAGGAGTCCTCCTCCACGGCGTCGCAGACTTCATAGGCGTATTGCGTGTTCGGGTTCTTGTCGGCCCAGAGATTGGCCATGGGGTCGAGCACCATCTCGAACAGCTCATGCGAGGCCGCTACGCTGAGCGGCTCATCGCCGAGTGCCTTGACGAAGATTTTTGAGATCGGCTGGCCGCGATGGGTCAGCTCGTGTCGCCCGAGCATGTTCTTGTGCGAGGCGTCGTCGAAATAGACCAGCTGCCAGTCGGTCGGCCTCGGGTTGCGGGTAACGTAAAGGTCGACAGGATAGCCCCACACCGGCAGGAAATGCTTGTCGTAGCATTTTTGCAGTGCCGCGGTGAGCTCGGCCATTTTGCGGCCGCTGATCGACTCCTCCGCGTAGTTGATGCAGGCAATCCGGACCGGCTTCAGGGACCGGCCAAGCAGCGCACGTCTCGCCTTCTTCATGGAAATCACCTGTGAAAGGGAAAGCTGAAATGTGCTCAGCCTAACACGGACGCGACGCGCACGTCAGGGATGTATTCCGCCGTACCGGTCCATCTGCCTAGAACCGCCGGTTGACCACGAACACCGCAGCTGCGCACATCGCCATGCCGGCAATCGCCAGTGCATCGAGTTTTTCATCGAACAGCAGATAGGCCATTAGCGCGGTCACCGCGGGCACGAGGTAGAATAGGCTCGCCACCGACGTCGCCGCAGCGTGGCGGATCAGCCAGTACAGCAGCCCGATCGATCCGATCGAGAGCGCGACCGCGAGCCAGGCCAGCGCGAGCACGAACTCCCGCGTCCAGTGCACCACGCGGTCCTCGAACAGGAAGGCGCCGATCGCGAAGAAGATGGTGACGGACACGTACTGCACGAGATTGCCGGCGCGCCAGTCGATGTGATTGCAATAGCGGCGCTGGTAGAGCGTGCCGAGCGTGATGGAGATCAGCGAGACAACTGAGGCGAGCCAGCCAAGCCCTGCTTCGCCGGTCATCGGGCGGTTGTGCAGGATCAGCACCACGCCGCCGAGACCGAGCACGAGGCCGGCCCATTGCACCGGCGTCACCTTCTCCCCGAGCCAGCGATTGGCGATGGTCGAGGTCAGGATTGGCTGCAGGCCCGGAATGAGCGCGGAGAGCCCGGCCGGAATCGAATGCGCGATCGCGATCGCGGTACCGCCGAGATAGAAGCCATGGACGAGGATGCCCGCGACCGCGCTGTGCGCGATGCCAATCCGGTCAGGCCATTTCGGCCGGGCAATCGCGACGATGAGCGCCATCAGGCCGACCACGATCGCCATGCGGATGGCGAGATAGGTCAAGGGATCGGCATTGTTGACGACGTATTTGGTGCCGATGAATCCGGTGCTCCAGAGCAGCACGAACAGGATCGGCGCGGCGCGGGCGGTCAGGGCTTCTTGATTATGGCTCATTGCCGCCCTCATTGCCCCATGGGGGCCTATGCGGCAATGCGAATTTCTTGCTCGGCGATGCTGCGCTGCGACGGACGGCGGTTCAGCTCAGCCGCTCACCATTCTTCCGGACAGGGGTCGATGATCTTCCAGAGCTCGACACCGTTCTTGATCTTCTTCATGTCGGTGGTGAGCCCGCCATTGCGGCGGATCCAGTCCTTAACCGTGTCGGGGTAGTAGGACATCAGGTCGGACGTCCCTTCCGTGCTGGTGACCTTGATGCCGAAGGTGAAGGCCTTGTCGTAGTAGGCCTGGTGGAAGCCGAGGCTGGCGCGCGGGGTCACGCAGATCTTGTTCATCGGCACCATGCCAAGCACCAGCGTGCAGGCCGAGTTGCAGATGCCGTCGATGATGACGCGCTCGCCCTTTTCGCGGACGCGCTTGTACTTGGCCTTGTACTCCTCGACATAGCCGCCATGGTCGCGGGTAATGTGCAGTTCGGCCCGCGCCGGCGTCGTGGCGGCGAAGCAGAGCAACAGCAGGCTCAGAAGCGTGATGCGCATGACGAGGTGACGGTGAAAACCTTGCGGGGACGGGCCGGCCTCAAAGAGCACCCCAGGCGACCGGCAGGAATCTCTAACCGAATTCTTCTTGGTCATACTTGTGTGGGGAATTCGTTAAGCATCCCGAAAAGGCCAAAAATGGGCAGAGTTCGACCGCACTTCCGGCAATTCTGTCACACCCACCCGGGAATCGGTGGGATTAGCCCCTGATTCCGGCCGCTTGACGGGTGCCCTCGCGGCCCGAAATGGCTATAACGGCTGAGCTATTTGCGCGGGTTCCGGAGAATCGAGATGAGCAAGTTGAAGCTTGTAGCCGCAGTTGCTGCCCTGTCAGCCGCAATCCTGGCCCCTGGCCTTGCGGAAGCAAACGGACATCACCGGTATCACCGCTCCTACGTCAACCCGCTACCCTACCCGATCAGCTATCTGCACAATTACGGCCCGGGCCTCACCCCCGGCACCTTCGCCTATTACGACGGGCCCGCAACCAACCACTGCTACCAGAGCTCGGCCGCCTATATCGGCCAGGATCGCCGCCGGCACCCCTGCTACTGAGGGGCGCCAGCGCGTCCGCTGCGGGCGTCCTTATTTCGCGGCGCCCGACCGCAGCAACTGCTTCTCGATCTCATAGACCGGCAGCTTGACGAGGTCCTTGCCGACCTCGCCCTGAAGCGCCTTGCGCACGACGTCGGAATAGTCGGCGCGGATCATGCCGAGCGCCCGCGGCGAGGCCACCATGGTCAGGGCCGAAGTCTCGCCCGAACTGACCGCGGCGTCGAGCCGGCCGGCGAGGCTCCGCAGGAAGGCGCGCTCGGCCTCGTCGTGCCAATCGGTCTGCTCGACCGAGCTGCGTGCGCCGCCGGCTGTGCCATGCAACCGGCCCGGCGCATCGCTTCCTTGTGCGCTGGTCGAGGGATTGGGCTGCTCGTGCACCTCCCTGGTGTGGAGGTTCGGAAACATCTCGTCGCCGAGGTTTTCCAGAATGAGCGCCTTGCGCCCGTCGCAAACGACCAGCCAGTCACCCTTGTCAATTCTCATCTTGTCCATTGCACAGCTCCAAACAAACAGTGGGCTCCGGACCGATGCGAACCGCCTGACGCGCTTCGCATTCCGCGAAGGACTGCCCACGGCGACAAGACTAGGGACGAAGCCGCCGGCGCGACTTGCGCAGGATCAAGGATGGTGGCGGTGTCACGCAAGACAGGCGCGGCATGGCCAGGAGCGCAAAGCCGAGGTAGTCTGATGGAGCTGGATCAGGCCCGCGGCGGAGTGGCTGAAGATGTGTTCATCAGCATTACATTTTGGTTCCGCCACAATTTGATCAGAACAGCTTCGATATCCTGTATTGCGTAAGCGGAGGAAGAAGACATCATGAATCTCAAGATTGGCCTCGTCGTCGCGTCCATGTTCGGTGCCCTTGCGGCATCGCCGGCGGCGTCCGCCATGCCCATTGCGCCTGCACCTGCGGTCCCGCAGGTCTCTGACGTCGAGCAGGTCCGTATGGTCTGCGACGCCTGGGGGCGCTGTTTCTGGCGTCCGAACTATTATGGGTATTACGGCCCGCGGCCGTATTACGGGCCCCGATATTATGGGTATGGGCCCCGTGCCTACGGACCACGCTATGGATACTACGGCTACCGCCGCTGGTGATCAGAAGGGGCCCTCGGGGCCCCTTCGCTTTTGCGAGATCCCGAATTGCCCTTGGCCGCGCGTTCGGTCCGCCTGGAGCCATTCCAAAACTGATCTAGATCAAAGAGAAAATCAGCCGCGCCGTCATCCTGCGACGATGGCCGATTTGATCGTTTTTCGATGCCCTCAGACGGGCATGAATGTGCAGACGCATCTGGAAAAGCAGCAGAGACCGGAAGGGCGAAGCTTCGAGTCCTTCGCCTGTCCCGCTTGCACGCGCCTCCATTTCATCGACCTCGTCACCGGCCAACCAATGAGCCGGGACCGTTGACGGTGACAATGATCAGACGCACCTCATGGCATGATGTCCGCAATACTACGGCCCGGAATCCAGTTTACTGAGGCGGGATGTTTCGCCATTGATGGCAATGTACTGACGTTCATTTGATTGTCACATTGCGGCAACCGGCCAGACGCATGTTCGATGCCCTCGTCCCGTCCTCGGCGCTTCAACTGATCGGCTTTGCCGACGTCGATGCCTTTCGGCCGATCGAGTCGATGGAGGATGCGAGAAGCATTCCGCTCGACGTTGTGAACTTCGCGGCCGCCCGCGCCGTCGTCTCCTTGCCGGCATGCCGCATCATCGTGATGAGGTCCTTCGCGCGCATCCTCGACACCGCCTATCGCATGCCGGGCGGCATGGTGATCCTGTCGATGACCGACGACCTTCAGGCCAATTCCAAGGGCATGGATCTCGACGCCCGCTTCTTCGTTGCGCTCCGCGGCAACGACGAGTGCCATTTCGTCGAACCCCAGACCAATCATTACGCGATGATCATCCTTTCGCCCGGCCTGAAAGACCGGGGCTGGTTCGATCACGCCGACGATTTGCGGGCCTATGTCGCAAACCGGCCCGCCCTGCTCCATACGCGCCAGCTCGTGCTTGACATCCTGCGAACCGCGTCGATGCAGCCGTTCCTGTTCGAGACCACCGAGGCCGCTGCCCATCTCCAGGAGGGCCTGCTGCTCGCGCTCGACGATCTGTTTCGGATCGGTACGGGCCCGGACCGGTGCACCTCGGTCCTGAGCGGGCGGTCGACCAGGCTGGTACAGCGGATCGACGATTACGTCGCAGCCTATCCGACCGCTCCGATCTATACCGCCGATCTCGCCGGTGAGTTCGGCGTCTCGGTCCGGACGCTCAGCGGCGCGGTCAGCAAGGTGCGCGGCATGAGCCTGCACCAGTACATTCGGCTGAAGCGACTGTGGGCGACCCGCGCCCGGCTCCTGAAGGGCGGCGGTGCCACCGTGGCCACCTGCGCGCGTGCCCAGGGCTTCCACCACATGGGCGAGTTCGCCGCGGCTTACCGTGCGACCTTCCACGAGACCCCCTCGGACACGCTGGCGCGCGGGCGGCAGAGCGGTCTTTCGGCAGGCTGACTCCGCAAGCGGGACGACGGACGTCCGGTCTCGGCATCGCCCGGAATTATGGCGGTAACACCGGCGGGGTTGGCGCGCTCGGAAGGATTCGAACCTCCGACCCTCGGAATCGAAATCCGATGCTCTATCCAGCTGAGCTACGAGCGCCCTGGCCCTAAGGATTGGGCCGTTAGCCGCGAAGCGCCGGACCGTGGCTGGCGAGCCAGCGCACCGGACGGCCTTCGGACGGGTTCGAATTAGCAGAGAGGCTGGCCAATAAAAAGCCCTTCCCGCCTCCACGGAGGCGGGTCACAGCCGGCTTGTCACCAGGTCGTGTTGAAGAGGCCGAAATGCGGCTGCTGTGCCACCATCATCGGTCGGCCATACTGCGGCCCGCCATATTGTGGCCCGCCATAATATTGCGGCGCCGGATGCGCTCTGGCGACCTTACGCTTGGGCTGAGCCTGGGCCTGCGGCTTCTTGGCGGCGTCGGCCTTCGAGCCAGGCGTAAACTGGGCAAAGGTCTCGCGCACCCGCGCCTTGGCCGACATCTCCGCGAGGGCCGCTGCCGACGCGGTATCCGGCGGCTGCGGCGCCGCCACAGCGGCGGTCTTCACCGCAGGCGGGGCAATCGTCGGCTGGCTGGTGTCGAGCACGACACGCTCGGGCAGATGGCGATCGGACCGGATCCGGATCGACGGCTGGTCGTTGCTTGCGGTCGCGACGGCTGGCGTCACGGGCGAGGCCGGCACTACGAAGTTCACCGCAAACAGCAGTGTCAGCAACGCTCCGCCGACGAACATGAAATACCGAAAGATGGGCATTGGCCGCACTCCGCCCCCCGCAATCCCCGCGTGGGCTCTCCGCCTTAACAGGCGATACTCTGATTGGTTCCTGGCCCTGCCCTTCGGTTCAAATGGCGACGCCAAGTTTTTGGCCAAGGCCAGAACAGGGCTGGAAACGGTAACTTTTCCGCTACTGCAGAACGCCGGCCTCTACGCCCGCCGTGCCGCAACCAGCGAGCACTTCGCCTGATCGGCATTAACGTTGACGTACCCGACCGGAATACGGGCGAAGGTTTTGCGGCTCTTCATGCTGACGGTGTCGGTCAGCACGCGGCTGCGAACGGTGAGAGGCGTGCCGTCGCGACGCACGAAGGCGCAGACGATCTCGACATCTCTTACGGCATAGTCGTTGTCGTTTCGCAGCGTGAACGTCACCAGCGCCTTCGAGCCGAGGCCGCCACGACGCCAGGTCTGTGATGAAATCCTGAGATGATCGAGCTCGGCCGCAGCCTGAGCTTCGGCCGTCGGCGGAACCGCCGCTGCGGCATCGCCCGGAGCAGCCGGTTCGACGGCGGCCAAGTCTGACTTGAAGTCTGATTTGAGGTCCGACTTGACCGGCTCGGTGCTATTGCCCTTGGAGAGCGGCAGCAGCATCCAGATGCCGCATCCGACGATGATGGCCGCCAGCAGCCACAGCAAGCCTCGGCCAAACGAGACGCTCGCGGCCGTCACGGCTCGCGCCAATCGTTCGCCGGTCCCGGCAAAGCGTTCCAACCTGATCCGGTCAAGCCTGGTGCCCATGGATGCATCACCGATGGCGGCCGAGCTGCGTTTGCACGACGAACAGACCACCTGCTTACCTTAACCCGGGAGAGGAACTAAGGTTCCCGCGCTTCAGGCGAGTCGGCAGGCACGGTGGCGACCACCGGCCGGTGCCGCTAACATGCGCCGCAATTCGCAAGACCCCGTTGGGAGACTATGAAATGCCAATCGCCGTCACTTGGGATCACGTCCATCTGCGCAGCCCCGATCCGGAGGCCACAGCGGCCTGGTTGCGGGACATCTTGGGTGGCGAGATCGTGCGCGCGCCAGGACGAATCGACGTGAACCTCGGCGGCGCCAAAATCTTCATCGCCCCGCTCGAGGGCGACAATGCCGTCAATCCGCCGCCCCCGCACCCGCATCAGGGTCTCGATCATTTCGGCCTGACCGTGAAGGACATCGACACTGTTGCCGCCGAGATCAAGGCCAAGGGTGTCACCTTCACGCGCGAGCCGACGACGATCCGGCCCGGCGTGCGCATCTGCTTCATCCGCGGCCCCGAAGGCATCTCCATCGAGCTGCTCGAGCGCGACAAGAAGTACACCTGACATCGCGCGAGCCGCGTCAACCAACGGCGAGACCAGGCGTGTGCCGCCCGGCGCGCTTATGTCATGCTGCCGGGCATGAAGCAGCGGATGGTGACGCCCATGTAGCCGTAGATCGGCCACACCATGGTGCGTCCCACCCGGTTCGGCTCCGAGATCACGGCCTCCTCGGGCACATCGACCCAGACCAGTTCCTGCTGCTGGCCGTCAAGCACGTAGCCAAGGCGTGGGACGCGCACACGATAGTGCCCGTCCTTGCTCTCCCAGTCGGTGTCCGAGAGCGCCGAGCCGTCGGCATCGGAGCAGCATGGCCCCTTGCCGCTTCGCAGGCTGTCGAACCAGGCCTTCAAGTCGGCATTGGTGTTGACGAACTGGCCCCGGTCACGGGCGTGCCCAAAGGGGGCCGCGAGCCCAATCAAGGCTACGGTGCATGCCAGCCTCGTCACGCTTCGCCAGCGTGTCCCGCTGCCAATCCACCGTCGTTCGCTTTTGCAATTCGTGGGACGCGCACTGTACAGACGCGGCTCATCGCCGCCGGAATCGATCCAGTTGCTCACGTTCGTCTTGCTCCAGCACCCCGCGGCCAGTGCAACAATGGTTATGCATTTCGCGGGCCAACTTGATTCGCAACGTCTGGCCTCGCCCCATGATGAGACAGTCACATCGGCGTCACAAACAAGCCGGGACAATTACGGTCCGCACGACAGGACTACTTGCCGGCCGGCAAACTGCCGCGTTGCGCGAGGGGATGTGCTTTGGCATAAAAGCTGGACCGGTTGCGCCATTGGGCGATGGCGGCCGGCCCACGGGACGTTATGAAGAACGGCCTCTATTCGATCCACGTCACGCTGCTTGACGGTCGAGTCGGCAAAGGCAGCGGTGTGATCCTTTTTCGCGACGGCAAGATTCTTGGCGGCGATGCCTATCTCTATTACACCGGCAGCTACGTGGTGAAGGACGAGCGCACCTTCAAAGGCGAGGTGCTGGTGCAACGGCACACGTCACCTCGGGGCGATGACAATCCGCTGTTCGGCGGCCCTGCCCCGGTCGGCATTGGCGTCAGCGGGACCTACACGGACACCCGCGCGGAGATGACGGGGACGGCGCTGGTCGGCAAGGCCAGCCTGATTTTCGGCGCCACCCTGCACAAGCTCGCCGAGGCCGACTAAGGCGCGAGAGCTATTCGGCAGCCTGCTCCAACGGCGCCGTGCGCGGCAAGATGATCTGGATGCGCGTACCCCCGCCCGGCTCGGAATCGAGATCGAGCCGTCCGCCGAGCCGGTTGGTGACGATGCTGTAGACGATGTGAAGGCCGAGGCCGGTGCCGCCCTGGTCGCGCCGTGTCGTGAAGAACGGATCGAAGGCGCGGCGGCGCACGTCGAGCGACATGCCGCAGCCATTGTCGGAAAAGATGATCTCGACATTGTCCTTGCCGGACTCGCGCACCTGGATGTCGATGATCCCCGGGCGCCCGTCGGGAAAGGCATGCGCCACCGAATTGAGAAACAGGTTGGTCAGCACCTGCCCGTACGGGCCGGGATAGCTGTTCATGGTCAGGCTGGGCTGGCAATCGACGTTGAGGGTCAGGTTGTGCTTGCGCAGGCCAGGCCGCAGGCTCATCACCACCTGCTCGGTGAGATCGCCGAGGTCGAAGGTGCGCTGGTCGGAATAGTTGCGATCGGCAGCGACCTGCTTGAACGACTGGATCAGCTCGGCGGCGCGGTTGAGATTGGAGACGAGCTGCGAGGAGGCGTCGCGGCTGGTGTTGAGGAAGTCGTTGAGCGTGGAGCGGCGAAGCTCGCCGCGCTCGACTTCGGACGAGAACATCGCGGTCTTGCGCTCCAGCGCGGAGGCGACCGTGAGACTGATGCCGACGGGATTGTTGACCTCGTGCGCGACGCCGGCGACCAGCCGTCCGAGCGCAGCGAGCTTCTCCGCTTCGATCAACGAGGCCTGGGTCTCGCGCAGATTACGCAGCGCGGTCTCCGCCGATTCCTTGGCCTTGCGCATCTCCTGCTCGCCGCGCTTGCGCTCGCCGATGTCGAGCGCCACCGTGACGATCCGCTCGATCTCGCCATCGGCATCGAGCAGCGGCAGCTTGTTGACCAGCCATTGCCGCATATTGCCGCCGGCGTCCTTGTACTCCTCCTCGTAGAAACCGAGTCCCTTGCGCAGCTTGAGCACGCGCTTGTCGTTCTCGTCGGTCTTGGCCGCGCCGTAACGCGACATCAGGTCGGCCGTGGTCCGGCCGAGCGCGTCGCCGGGCTCGATGCCGAAGATGCCCGCCATGTAGCGGTTCATCAGCACGTAGCGCAGGTCGCGGTCCTTGACGTTGATGACCGCGGGCACGGTGTCGATGACCTGCTGGAGCAGGCGGCGGCCTTCGGCGATGGCGTCTTCCGCCCGCTTCTGGTCGGTGATGTCGCGCAGGGTGCCTTCGTAGCGCACGATGTTGCCCTGCTCGTCCCGCACGCCAGTGGCGCTGTCGGAAAGCCAGAGGATGTCGCCGCTGCGCTGGCGCACCTGGTACTCGAACTCGCGCACCATGCCGTCGCGCGCCATCAGCCGCTGGTATTCGTCTCGCGCCTCGGGATGGACGTAGATGGTGTGGGCGATGTCGCTGATGCTGTCGATGAGGTGCTGCGGGCTGTCATAGCCCATCATCCGCGCCAGCGCCGGATTGGCGTTGAGGAGGTCGCCGGCAGGCGTGGTGACGTAGATGCCGTCGACCGACCCCTCGAACAGTTTGCGATAGCTCTCTTCGGCCAGCCGCTGCTCGGTGAGCGCGCGTACCGCCGCCTCGCGCGCAGTGTCGGCCTCCTCCAGCGCGCGGCGGAACACTTCGGCCGCACGTGCGATGTCGCCGATCTCGTTGTCGAGGTCGGCGGACGGGATCGAGGTGTCCTTTTGGCCGGCCGCGAGGGCGCGAATCGATCGCGCGATCTGGGCCAGCGGGCGCACCGTGCGCCGCACCACGAAGCCCGCCGCGAGAATACCGATCAGCACGCCGATGGAGCCGAGCACGATGCTCTGCCAGCGCGCCTCCGTCAGCGTACGGGCAAAATCGCGCGACAGCACGTGGCCGCGTCTTGCGCTGACCTCACGCAGCAACTCGGTGACGCGACCGATCAGCCGGCCCTCGGTGCCCAGCACCTCGCGATCGATGTCGGCGATCTGCCGCTCGCGGACGGCGACCGCCATGATCGCCTCGGCATAATCGTTCACCGCCGCCTTGAGCTTGGGATCGGTGATATCCATCGCACGCATGCCCTGCGCGGCCTGCTCGGCCGCCGACGGGTTGCGCGCCAGCAGCCCGAGCGCGATCCGGCTCTGCGCCTCGGACAGGCGGGAGGCGAGCTCGCGGTCAGCGGCGCCGGAGACCGCTGTGTCGAACTGCTCGCGCAGCGGCGGCAGGCCGGCAAGCAATTGCGCGCGGCGGTCGATCAGGGTCGAGATCCGCTCGAGGCCATTGCGATAGGTCGCAAGCCGCTCGGTCACCCCGTCGATCATGTCCTGCTGCTCGGGCGCGAGCTCGATACGGGTCTTCTTTAGAATGTCGCTGAGTGTCGAGGCCGCCTCGCCCACCTGCTTGAACTGGATGCCGGCACCGGGATCGGTGACGAAGTCGCGCGCGGCGAGCCGTAGCTCGTTCATGCGGCGATCGATGTCCTCGGCGAGGTCGCCGACGCTCTGCAGCCGCTGCAACTCGGCGAAGGTCGTGTCGATGTGGCGGATCGCAATCACGCTCGCGGTCGAGGTGACGATGATCACCGCCAGCACCAGGATGAAGCTTCCGAACGTCAGTTGGCCGATGGATAGCGAAAATATTCGCTTTTTCTCAGGGGGCGGCGTCAATTCGGCGGACATTGGTGCGTTGAGGACCGAGCTATTGAAAGCCCAATATACGACGTATTGCGGGCTCGGGGGAACATGCCTGCCGCCGCGGAATATCGTTAATATCGTTGTTCTCGGCCCGCCCTCCGTACCGGATTATGACGTTTTGACGCTTGTCCGCCGCCCCGCCGGGATCGTCATGGCGGCGACGCCGAGAACGACGCAGGCAAGGCCGATCCAGGCGGTCCGGCTCAAGGTTTCGCCGAGGAAGGCGACGCTCATGGCGACCCCGATGGGGACGCGCAAATAGGCCTGTGCGGTGGTGCCGACCGAGCCCAGGGCCTGGATCAGGCGGAAGTAGATCGCAAACGCCGCGGCGGTCGAGAACGTCGCGAGCGCGAGCAGCGCCAGCATGGAGCTAAGCGAGGGCGATAGCGTCCAGGGCTGCTCGACGAGCAGCGAAGCCGGGATCAGGACCGCCGACCCCGCCAGCAGCGAGCCGGCCGCGGGCGCCATCGGATCGAGGCCCTTGAAGCTGCGGCCGAAGATCGCGGCGCAGGCGTAGCAGATGGTGGCGGCGACGATCGCGGCCTCCGCGATGAGGCCGCTGCCGATGTCATGGAAGGCATCGGCGCCGACGATCAGCAGGATGCCGGCCATGCCGGCGACCACGCCGAACAGCTTTCGCGGGGTCGTCGCCTCGTGGCGGGTGACGATCGCGGTGAGCAGGAAGGTGAAGATCGGCCCGGCCGAGTTGAGGATGGTCGCGAGCGCGGCATCGACATGGCGCTCGCCCCAGGCGATCAGCGTCCAGGGGATGACGCTGTTGAGCACGGCCTGGAATGCGAAGCGCTGCCAGGTCGCGGCATCCGTGGGCATCCTGATGCCGCGCGCCCGCATGACGATGAGCAGCAGCAGGCCGGCGATCGCGGTGCGCGCCGCGATCAGCGTGATCGGCGGGATGGTGGCGACGCCGAGCTTGATGAAGGTGTAGGAGCCGCCCCAGAGTGTTGCGAGCGCGACCAGCAGCGCCAACTCGACGGCGATGTTGGTGTCCTGCCTGATATCCATGATGCGTTCCGTCCACTCCGCGATGGACGGAACCTAGCGCGTCCGCAGGCGCCAATACTTCGTTGCGTGTCGAAGTGTATCAGCCGACCGCGCCGACCTCGAACACCTCACCGTCATAGCCGGCCTCGCGGGGAATGCGGAGCTGGCGGCCGGTTTCGGTCTTGGTCATCACAGGCATCACCGTGACGATCGACATGCCCTTGGCATGGTCGAGCGCGGACTTCACCGTCGGCTGCTTTGCCAGCCGGATCAGATTGCGCGTGGTCGGGAACGGCAACTTGAAGCGGCCACTGTCGCCGCCCTCCACGGCCTCGCGCGCAGAGACCCAGATCGAGTCGGTCGATTCCCTTCCGTCGTGCGCACCGAGCTGGTCGGGCGGTGCTGCGGCGAGGAAGAACCAGGTGTCGAAACGCTTCGGCATGCCCTCCGGCGTGATCCAGTGCGCGTAGGGCACGAGCGTGTCGAGCGCGAGCTGGAGGCCGTTGTCGGCGAGGATGCTGAGGAAGCTGATCGTGTGCTCGTTGAGCGCAACGCGGTGCTTGTCCGCGATCTCGCCCGCACGCCTGGCATCAACAGGCGCGCCCGTGTCCTTCGACCGCGCCAGCAGGATGCCGCTCTCCTCAAACGTCTCGCGGATCGCAGCGATCCGAAAACCGCGGTCCGCGTCGCTCAAACCCTCGCCGCCTGAGTAGAGGTCGGCGCGGGCGACGATCTCGTTGTCGCCGGCATCGACGCTGCCGCCCGGAAACACCAGCGCGCCCGAGTTGAACTCGATCTGATGATGGCGGACCATCATGAAGACCTCGACCTCCTTTGCGCCATCACGGAGCAGAAGGATGGTCGACGCCGGGCGTGACGCTGATGTCTCGGCCATTCGACTAACCTGCGGCGCTGGATTGCGGGCCGAGATTGGCGCGCTTGTCGAAGCGGGCGACGCGCGACAGCAGATAGTCGACCTCGGCCTTCGCCGTCGCCGTCATCGTCGCGCCGGGCTTGCGCTGCGCGCTGGAGGCGATGATGCCGCGCTTCTGCAACACATATTTGCGCACGGTGAGGCCGACGCCGGGCTGCTGCTCGTAGCGGATCAGCGGCAGATGCGCGTCGAACAGATCATGCGCGGCATCGCGCTTGCCGGCCTTGGAAAGATTCACGACGTCGATCAGAAGCTCCGGGAAGGCGTAGCCGGTCATGGCGCCGTCGGCGCCGCGCTCCATCTCGAAGTCCAGGAACGTGCCGCCATTGCCGCAGAGGATCGAGAGCGGGCGGAGGGAACCGTCCTTCTGGAAGCCGCGCAGTGTCGAGATCTTCTCGAGGCCCGGCCAGTCCTCGTGCTTGAGCATCACGCAGTTCGGATTGTCCATGACGATCTTGCGGATCACGGCGGGGGTGAACACCACTTGCAGGGTGAGCGGATAGTCCTGGAGCACCCAGGGCACGTCGGGCCCGATGGCTTCCGCCGCCTGCTTGAAATAGCCGACGATCTGGTCGTCGGTGCGAAGCGAGGGCGGCGGCGCGATCATGACGCCGGCCGCGCCGGCGTCCATCGAGGCCTTCGCCAGCGAGCGCATGGTGGCAAAACCCGGCGCGGAGACGCCGACGATCACCTGCATCTTCTTGGCGCGCTTGACGTAGCGGACCGCCACCTGCTCGGCCTCGGCGGCATCGAGCTTCGGGGCCTCGCCGAGGATGCCCAGCACCGTGACGCCGTCGCAGCCGACCTCCTCGTAGAAATCGGTCAGGCGGTCGATCGAGCGCTCGTCGATCCGGCCGTCATCGTGGAACGGTGTCGGCGCGATTGCGAAAGTGCCCTTGGCGTCGGCGGTCAGTTTCATCAGTCTCTCTCTTTCTCCGTCATTCCGGGGCGGCTCGCAGAGCCGAACCCGGAATCTCGAGGTTCCGGGTTCGATGCTTTGCATCGCCCCGGAACGACAACAATGGCCTAAAACCTCCGCGCGCCCATCTTGATCTGCTCCTCGGAGAAGAAGATCTCCTTGGCGTGATCGACGATATCCTGGGCGTTCCAGCCCGAGTGCGGCGGTTTCCAGCCTTCCATCTCCATCATCCGCATTTCGCGCACGCCGCGGGGCCCCGACACGCCCAGCACCTTGCCGGTCTGTTCGCCCGACAAGTCGCTGACCATGTATAGCACGGCCGGCGCGATGCCGTCCGGCCCCAGCGCCGCCGAGGGGTTCTCCTTATAGCGGGGCAGGTCTGCGGTCATGCGGGTCAGGGCGCCCGGGGCCAGGGTCCAGATCCGGATGTTGTACTTCCGGCCCTCGATCGCCAGCACGTTGGACAGGCCCCAGATGCCGCCCTTGGCGGCGCCGTAATTGGTCTGGCCGAAATTGCCGATCAGGCCCGATGTCGAGGAGGTGTTGACGATGACGCCGCCGCCGTTTTCCCGCATCCAGCGAAACACCGGCATGGTGCAACAAAAGGTTCCCTTCAGGTGGACCTTGATGACCTTGTCCCAGTCGGCCTCGGAGGCCTTGGCGAAGGTCTGGTCGCGCAGGATGCCGGCGTTGTTGACCAGGATGTCGGCGCGGCCGAAATGCTTGATGGCGTCGTCGAACACGGACTGGCCGCCCTCCATGGTGGAGATGTCGGCGCCGTTGGCGACCGCCTTGCCGCCTGCCGCCTTGATCGCATCCACCACCTGCTGCGCCATCGAGGTGTCGGCGCCGGAGCCGTCGCGGGGCCCGCCGAGATCGTTGACGACGACCGAGGCCCCTTCCCGCGCGAACAGCTTGGCATAGGCCTCACCGAGCCCGCCGCCGGCGCCGGTGATCAGCGCAACCTTGCCGTCGAGTAGTCCCATGGTGGCTTCTCCCTGTTTGTTTTTTCTTACCTCGCCCCGCTTGCGGGGAGAGGTCGATCGCGTAGCGATCGGGTGAGGGGGTACAGGTCTCACTACCGTCACGGCTCGTGGTGAGAGCCCCTCACCCCACCCTCTCCCCGCAAGTGCGGGGCGAGGGAGTGAACCGCCCGTGCCCGTCTAACCCAGCACCGTCTTGCCGTTCTTGATCACGGTGACGCCGCGCGACTTTACCTTGGCTTCGAACGAGATCGTGTTGCCGTCCTTCCAGAGGTCCATGGTCACGGTCTCGCCGGGATAGACCGGGGAAGAGAACCGCGCGACGTGCTGGCGGAAGGCGCTCGCGTCATAGTCGGCATAGGTCTGCAGCACGCCGCGGCAGGTGATGCCGTAGGTGCACATGCCGTGCAGGATCGGGCGCGGGAAGCCGGCCTTCTTGGCGAATTCGGGATCGGAGTGCAGCGGGTTGCGATCGCCGCAGAGGCGATAGACCAGCGCCTGGTCGGGCCGCGTGACGATGTCGATGATCTTGTCGGGGCTGCGCGAAGGGATCTTGTGTGGATCGGGCTGGGTCAGGTTCGGCCCGCCAAAGCCGCCGTCGCCGCGGGCGAAGCGCGAGGCAACCAGCGTCGCCAGCTTCTCGCCCTTCTCGTTCTTCAGCACGGTCTGGTGCGCGATGACGACGCCCTTGTCCTTGCCCTTGTCGTAGACCTCGAGCACGGAGGAATCGGCAGTGATGTGGGCGGCGACCGGCAGCGGCTGATGGAAGGTGATATCGCGCTCGCCGTCGACCACCATCACGCGGTTGAGGTTCATCTCGCCCGGCCCCGAGCCCCACGCGGCAACGGACGCAAAGGTCGGCACCACCTTGAGCGGCCGCGGCGTGAACGTTCCTTCGTTGACGAAGGCGAGCTCGTTCTCGTCCATGGGATCGGCGCCGAGCCCGATGCCGTAGGCGTAGAGCATCACCTCGCGATCGCTGTAGGCATATTTCTGGCCGAGATTCTTCAGGCCTTTGAGCTCTTCGTATCTGGCGGACATTTTTCTGGTTTCCTCCCGGATGTCTTCGGCACCGCCAGTTGAAGGGCCCTCTCCCCTTGTGGGAGAGGGCAGCGAGGACGGTGCGGCAAACTCATTTGGGTGAGGGGTTGCTTCCTCAGCAAAAGTCTCTCTGCGGAAAGAGACCCCTCATCCGGCGCTTCGCGCCACCTTCTCCCACAAGGGGAGAAGGGAAGAACTCGTAGGATGGGTAGAGCGAAGCGAAACCCATCATTGCCAGCGTTGGTGGGTTTCGCTTCGCTCTACCCACCCTACGCAGCGTCGCCCTACGCCACCGTGAAGAACGGCAGCGGGGCGCCATCCGTCGGCTTGAACACCACCTTCACCTTCTGGCCGATCTTCAGCTTCTCGAGATCGCAGTCGACGAAGTTGGTCTGCACCGACGGCCCCTCCTTCAGCGTGACGTAGCCGATGGCGTAAGGGCCGGTCGGCGACTTCCGCATCAGGCTCCAGGTGTAGATCGTGCCCTCGCCCGACGCCTCTTCCCACACCGTCTTGTCGGAGTAGCAGAACGGGCAGATCGAGCGCGGGAAGTAGTGCGCTTCGCCGCAGGCGGTGCAGCGCTTGATCATGAACTTGCCTTGCTTCGCCGCATCCCAGAACGCGGCGGTTTCCGGATTGGTCACCGGGGCCGGATATTTCTTTGCATCTACCATCACACGCGCTCCAGAATGGCCGTCGAGGCGGCGTGGCGAACACCCAAGAGGCCGCCGGTGCCGTGGGCGATGGCGAGATCGCAATTCTTGACCTGCACCTTCGGATGGGCCTCGCCGCGCAGCTGGCGCACGGCCTCGATGATCTTGGTCATGCCGCCGCGGTTGACGGGATGGTTGCTGCAGAGGCCGCCGCCGTCGGTGTTGAACGGCAGCTTGCCGACGCCCGAGATCAGATTGCCGTCGGCGACGAACTTGCCGCCCTCGCCCTTCTTGCAGAAGCCGAGGTCTTCGAGCTGCATCAGCACGGTGATGGTGAAGCTGTCGTAGATCGAGGCGTATTTGATGTCCTTCGGCGTGATGCCGGCTTCCTCGAACGCACGCGGGCCGGACCAGACGCCGGCCGAATACGTGAGGTCGAGATCCTTGCCGCCGCGCGGGCCCTTCATCGCTTCGCCATGGCCGATCAGCTTGACCAGTGGCTTCTTCAGGCTCTTGGCAATCTCGGGCGTCGTCACGATGAGCGCGCCGCCGCCGTCGGAGACGACGCAGCAATCCATGCGGTGCAAGGGATCGGAGATCATCGGCGAGTTCAGGACGTCCTCGACGGTGACGACGTCTTTCAGCATCGCATGCGGATTGTATTGCGCGTGATGGGAGGCCGCGACCTTGATCCAGGCAAGCTGCTCGCTGGTGGTGCCGTAGTCGTGCATGTGGCGCATGGCACACATGCCATAGGCATTGTGCGTGGTCGCGCCGTAAGCGGATTCGAAATCGACCTCGGCGCCGGCCGCGCGCGGCGGCATTGCGCCAGTGCGCGGCTTGCCGGCGAGCGTAACCAGCGCGATCGAGCACTTGCCCGCCGCGATCGCCTCAGCGGCATGGCCGAGATGGATGATGTAGGAGCAGCCGCCGGTTTCGGTGGAATCGACGTGGCGAAGCTTCTTGGTGTTCAGGCCGAGATAATCGACCATCGGCCAGGCGCCGCCGGGCGCATCGCCCGCGCAGAAATAGCCGTCGACGTCGTCCTTGCTGATCCCGGCATCCTCGATCGCGCCCTTGGCGACCTCGGCATGGAGCTGGGCGGTGGATTTGTCCGGCGCATGCCGGGTCGGGTGCTCGAAAATCCCGGCAATGTAGGCCTTGCCCTTGATGGTCAAACTCAGGTCTCCGCTCGCGTTTCTTCTTGGCTCTTTTTTCTGAACCGCACCGGCCAGATTGGCAAGCGCGGAAATATTCCGTCGGGCGAGAGGGCAGCGGGTGGGCGCAAGTCCCCCGCCCCGTCATCCTGAGGTGCGAGTGGCGCGATGCAAAGCATCGCGCCGGGAGCCTCGAAGGATGAACGGCCCGGCCATCTCGACAGCCGCGCCGCGACAGGCGGGCCGTCGTCCTTCGAGGCTCGCCGAAGAGGCGAGCGCCTCAGGATGACGGTCAGATATGGCTCGCCGCCTCAACATCGTCATTGCGAGCGCAGCGAAGCAATCCAGGACTCTTTCCGCGGAGACAGTCTGGATTGCTTCGCTACGCTCGCAATGACGGCCAGACACACACCACCGCCGTCTCGCGGCGCGTGTCGCCCGAGTTTTGCTTCCGTCTTGCTCCCCTCCGAAAACAGAGGGCGCAGGGAAGACCGGGTGCCGGCTGGCACCCACGGTCCACTGTGCGATAATTGCGCTACGAAGAGCTGCACAGCGGCATACAGGTGAAGCCAAACAACCGGCCTTCCCTGCGCAGTGGCTTTACGGCTTATGTCGCGCTCTCCCCGGGGAGCGATGCACTATTGCCCCCGTCGCCTTGCGAGCGACCCGCAAGACTTGACGCACAGACCCCGGGCGTCAGGACCACACGATTTTGCCGTACGCGAGACCGCGCCCGTCGTGCGCGAGACAGTTGCCCGCGCGACGCAGCCCGCGTCCACCGCCACTCACCCCGCGTTTCGTGACGATCGCGATACGCCCCTTCCGAGGGGATGAGGTGGCGGACGGATACGACAATTCCGAATTTCGGTAAAGCGGAATGTTTTTGCGCAAGCGGATTGACCCGCGGCATGGTGTTTTGCCCGGCGGGCGACGCAAGGGATGGTGTCGCAGGTGCCGTAGGGTGGGCAAAGGCGCAACGCGCCGTGCCCACCATCTCGCCGGCATCAGTCCCGAAGACGTGGGCACGCTTCGCTTTGCCCACCCTACGAGACTTGTGCTTGTAGCCCGGATGGAGCGAAGCGCAATCCGGGGATTTCATCCGCGGACGCGGCTGTCCCGGATTACGCTTCGCTCCATCTGGGCTACGGGGGCTACTCCGCAGCGATCTGCCTTGGCGCGGACGGCGGGCTCGCCAGATCCGCGGCAAGCTGGGCGTAGCGAGCCTTGGCGTCCTGAACCGCCTTCTCCTTTACCGGGCCGTAGCCGCGGATGCGGTCGGGCAGTGAGAGGAGCTCGACGGCCGTGTCGACCGTGACCGGCGACAGCAGGCCGAGCACGGTGGCGACGTCCTTCTCGTAGCCGGCGATCAGGTCGCGTTCGAGCTTGCGGTCGGCGCTGCGGCCGAAGATGTCGAGCGGCGTGCCGCGAAGGAACTTGAACTTCGCCAGCATGCGGAAGGCGCTCAGCATCCACGGGCCGAAGGCGCGCTTCTTCGGGCGTCCCAGCGCGTCGACACCGGACGCCAGAATCGGCGGCGCGAGGTTGAAGCTGAACTTGATGTCGCCCTCGAACTGGTCGCGGAGCTGCTGCGCGAAGGCGCCGTCGGTGAACAGGCGCGCGACTTCGTATTCGTCCTTGTAGGCCAGCAGCTTGGCGTAGTTCACCGCGACCGCGCGCGGCAGCGCATCGCCATAGCCACCCTGCTTGGCGGCATCGCGGACCTGATCGACCAGCTTGCGATAGCGCTTTGCGAGACGGGTGTTCTGGTAGGCGACCAGATGCTTGGCGCGGTGCTCGATGACCTCGTCGAGAGTCATAGCGTCCAGCGTCCTCGGCGCAACCACCTCGTCCGTCCCCTTCAGCATGTCGGCAAGGCGCTGGGGATCGGCGACCGCGAGGCGGCCGAGGCGGAAGGCTTCCTTGTTCATCTTGATCGAGACGCCGTTGACCTCGATGGCCTGCTCGATCGATTCCGCGGATAGCGGGAACAGCCCCTTCTGATAGGCATAGCCCATCATCATCATGTTGGTGGCGATGCTGTCGCCGAGCAGCTCTTCGGCCGGCCTGGTGAAGTCGAAGAACACGGAGTCCTTGTGCAGCGCGGTCTCCAGCACCGCATTGAGCTTGCGGGTCTGGAAGTTGAAGTCGCGGTTGAGGATGAAGTCGGCGGTGGGGATGACGTGGCTGTTGATGACGCCGCGGGTGCGGCTACTGTCGCACAGCGAGATGGTGTCCTTGGCGACCGCGACCACCTCGTCGGCGGCAAGCACGAGATCGGCCGTGCCGGTGACGATGCGCGAGCAGGTCACCTCGGCCGGATGGTCGGACAGGCGGACATGGCTGAGCACCGCCCCGCCCTTTTGCGCGAGGCCCGACATGTCCAAAATCATCGAGGCCTTGCCCTCGATATGGGCGGCCATGCCCAGCAGCGCGCCGATGGTGAGAACGCCGGTGCCGCCGACGCCGCCGACGGCAATGTTGTAGGGCTTGTCGAGCGTCGGGCGCGACGCGGGCTCCGGCAGCGCGCCGATGTCACCGAGATCGGCCGGCGCGCGATGGCGCGGCTTGCCGCCGTCCACGGTGACGAAGGACGGACAAAAGCCCTTCACGCACGAATAGTCCTTGTTGCAGGACGACTGGTTGATGGCGCGTTTACGGCCGAACTCGGTCTCCAGCGGCTCGACCGAGATACAGTTCGACTGCACCGAGCAGTCGCCGCAGCCCTCGCAGACCGCCGGGTTGATCATGACGCGGCGCGCCGGATCCTCCATCAGGCCGCGCTTGCGGCGGCGGCGCTTCTCGGCGGCGCAGGTCTGCACGAAGACGATCGCGGACGTGCCCTTGTATTCGCGGCACATCTTCATGACGTTCTGGAGCTCGTCGCGGTGATATTTCTTCACGCCGGGCGCGATGGTGTCGGCCGGATAGGAATCCGGGTTCTCCGAGACGAGGTAAATCTCGCTGATGCCCTCGGCATGAAGCTGCGCCATGATCTTCTGCGGCGAGAGATCGCCGT
Organism: Bradyrhizobium sp. CB1717; assembly: GCF_029714325.1. NCBI lineage: Bacteria > Pseudomonadati > Pseudomonadota > Alphaproteobacteria > Hyphomicrobiales > Nitrobacteraceae > Bradyrhizobium > Bradyrhizobium sp. CB1717. Next base: position 4,264,316 of record NZ_CP121666.1, on the reverse strand, counting down.
CATGGCGCTGGCCGCCGGTCATGGCGACGGCGTCGTTGTAGAGGATCTTGTAGGTGATGTTGGCCTTGGAGGCGATCGACTGGCGGATGGCGAGACTGCCGGAATGGAAATAAGTGCCGTCGCCGAGGTTCGCAAAAATGTGGTTCTCGTTGGTGAAGGGGGCGATGCCGACCCACGGCACGCCCTCGCCGCCCATATGCGTGAAAGTCTCGGTCGAGCGGTCCATCCACAGCGCCATGAAGTGACAGCCGATGCCGGCGAGCGCACGGCTGCCTTCGGGGACCTTGGTCGATGTGTTGTGGGGGCAGCCGGAGCAGAAATACGGGGTGCGGGAGACCGGCGCCGTCGCCTGCATCTGCGAGGCCTGACGGCCGTTGAACCAATCGGCCTTGGCGCGGAGCATCTCGGCGATCTCGGGGTTGAGATCAAGCTTGAGAAGCCGCTCGGTGAGCGAGGTCGCAAGCGAGGCGACGCTGAGCTCGGCGGCGAAGGTCAGGAAGCGCTTGTCGTGCTCGTCCATCTTGCCGACGATGCGCGGGCGCACGTCGTCGCGCCAGTTGAACAGCACCTGCTTGACCTGGTTCTCGACGATCTCTCGCCGCTCCTCGACGATGAAGATTTCTTCGAGGCCGACGGCGAATTCGTGCACGCCTTCCGGTTCCAGCGGCCAGGGCATGCCGATCTTGTAAAGGCGAAGGCCGATCTTGGCGGCGACCTGCTCGGTGATCCCGAGCTCGCGCAGCGCCTGGCGAACGTCCTCATAGCTCTTGCCTGATGCCATGATGCCGAAGCGGGCCTTCGGCGAATCCATGGTGACGCGGTTGACCTTGTTGGCGCGCGCAAAGGCGATCGCGGCAAAGCCCTTGTAGTCCTGCAGGCGGCGGTCCTGCTCGAAGCGGTCGTCGGGCCAGCGCAGGTTGAGGCCGCCGGGCGGCAGCTCGAAATCGGGCGGGATGATGAAGGGCTTCATCTCGTCGGTGAGGTCGATCTCGGCGGTGGTCTCCACCGTCTCCGTGATCACCTTCATGCCGACCCAGCAGCCCGAGTAGCGCGACATGGCGATGCCGAGCAGGCCCATCTCGATCATCTCGTGGATGCTCGAGGGATAGAGATACGGCATCAAGGCCGACATGAAGGCGTGGTCGGATTGATGCGGGACGGTGGAGGATTTCGCGCCGTGGTCGTCGCCGGCAAGGCACAGCACGCCGCCGTTCTTGGCGGAGCCCGCGGCATTGCCGTGGCGGAACACGTCGCCGCAGCGGTCGACGCCGGGACCCTTGCCGTACCAGATGCCGACCACGCCGTCGTATTTGGCGCCGGGCGAGAGGTTGAGCTGCTGCGAGCCCCAGACCGCGGTGGCCGCGAGGTCCTCGTTCACGCCGGGCTGGAACTTGATGTTGTACTGTTCGAGATGCTTGCGGGCGGCAAAGAGCTGCTGGTCGTAGCCGCCGAGCGGCGAGCCGCGATAGCCGGAAATGAAGCCCGCGGTGTTGAGGCCATTGGCGCGGTCGCGCCGGATCTGGGCCATCGGCAGTCGCACCAGGGCCTGGATGCCCGTGGTGAAGACGTGTCCGGTCTGCTGGGTGTATTTTTGATCGAGACTGATCGGACCCTGGTTGATGCCCATTCTTGTCCTCATCCGCCCTTTTGAGCGTTTGGCTGCCTAAGCCGTTGCCTGCCCGTCGTTTTTAGCTAGGGCGCGCCGACCACCTCTGCCACTCTATGTCGGATATTTAACGCAGCGCATCACAAATCTGGACCAAACGATGCGCCGGGTAAAAATCGCAATTTCGTGGCTGCAAAGGCATCGGGCATTTTCAATTTGTGTCACCATACCCCCGCCGTCGCGAAATGAATTGATGCTCGTTTCACGCGGGTGCGGTCGATTGGTCGCAGGAGAGGCTTTCGATGCGGACGATTCTGGCTGGCTTGGCTCTTGCGGGGTTGGCGTTGTGCAGTGCGGTTGGAGGCGCGGCCCGTGCCGCCGAACCGTCGCCGGAGCTGATCGCCTATGGCAAGACGCTGGTCGAGGCCGGCGACTGCGCGGGCTGTCACACCGCCGATCCGGCAAAGCCCTTCGCGGGCGGCAAGCGCATCGACACACCCTTCGGTGCGGTCTATGCGCCGAACCTGACGCCCGACCGCGACACCGGGATCGGCGCATGGACGGATCCCGATTTCACCCGCGCCCTGCGCTACGGCATCGCGCCTGATGGATCGAACTATTATCCGGCCTTCCCCTACTCCTACTTCACGAAGATGACGAAGGACGACACGCTGGCGATCCGCGCCTATCTCGGCACGCTCGCACCCGTGGCGAGCCGCAACAAGCCGCCGGAGCTGCGCTGGCCGTTCGGCTACCGCGGCCTGATGCGGATCTGGAACGCCGTCTATTTCAAGCCCGGCCTGTTCGAGCCGGATCAGAACCAGAGTGCGGCGTGGAACAGAGGCGGCTATCTCGTCACCGGTCTTGGCCATTGCGGCGCCTGCCACACGCCGAAGAACTATTTTGGCGCCGACAAGCAGGCCCAGGCGCTGTCGGGCAACGAGGTCGGGGGCTGGTACGCGCCGAGGCTCGATGGCGCCGCGCGCACCGGGCTGAAATCCTGGAGCGAGGCTGATATCGCGGAGTATCTGCAAAGCGGACGCAACGCGAAGAGTCATGCCGACGGTCCGATGGCCGAGGTGGTCGTCAATTCCACGGCGAAGATGAGCGATGCCGATGTCCGCGCGATCGCGCTGTATCTGAAAAGCCTGGCACCGGCACGGCGCGAGACGATCGTGACGCCGCCCGACGATGCCGAGATGAAGGCCGGCCAGGCGGTCTACGCCAAGCTCTGCATCGCCTGCCACGAGGCCGACGGCTCAGGCGCGCCGCGGATCTATCCGCCGCTGCCGGGCAATGCGCTGCTGCAATCGGTCAATCCATCCTCGACCCTGCGCATCATCCTCGACGGCGCCTATACCGTGACGACGCCGCGCGCGCCGAACACCGGCGAGATGCCGGCCTATGCCAAGACATTGTCCGACGGCGAGATCGCCGCGGTGACGAACTACATCCGCAACTCCTGGGGTAATGCCGGCCCGCTGGTGACGCCGTCGCAGGTGGCAAAGGCGCGGAAGGAGGAGCCGTAGCTCATCGCTGCCTCCCTCTCGTCATTGCGAGCGCAGCGAAGCAATCCAGAGTCCCTCCGCGGAAAGATTCTGGATTGCTTCGCTACGCTCGCAATGACGGCGTGGATAGAGTGAGGCGATGTAACCTCTACCGCTCCTCATCCTCCGTGAACACGAATTTCGGCATCTCCCATTTGTAGCGCACCGCGAGCAGGCGGAAGCTGATGCCGAGGACGAAGGTCAAGATGGTCCAGAGCTCCGCGTTGAGCTTGAGGCCGAAGGCGGTAGCGTAGAACAGCCCCGTCACCACCGAGACGCTGGCATAGAGCTCGGAGCGGAACAGCAGCGGCACGTCGTTACAGAGCACGTCGCGGAGGACGCCGCCGGCACAGCCCGTCACCATGCCGGAGACGATGACGATGGGCAGCGTCGCATCCATCTGCCAGGCGACGTCGCAGCCGGTCATGGTGAAGACGACGAGACCGATGGCATCGAGCACGATGAAGGCGACCTTCAGCCGGTGCACGAGACGCGCGATCAGGATGGTGATGAAGGCGGCGCCGCCGGCCAGCGCGAGATAGACGGGGTTCTGCACCCAGGCCAGCGGATAATGTCCGAGGAACAAATCGCGCAGCGTGCCGCCGCCGAGCGCGGTGATGCAGCCGAGGAAGCAGACGCCCAGCCAATCCATGCTGCGACGTCCGGCTGCGAGTGCGGCCGTCATGCCCTGCGCGGCCACCGCGACCAGCGACAGGAAATGCAGCACGGTATCGGTTGGTGGCAGGCTCCACATCGCCGTGTTCCCTCCTCCCCGCGATGGAACTTAAGCCCGGGGCTCCCGATGGAACAGGTTCCCGATTCCCGACGCGGGGGCAACATGAGACGAAAGCATCAGACCAGGCGGAACGGAATCTCGCAGCTGAGGGTTGTCCCGGCGCAATAACCGAGGAGACCAATCGATGGCTGACGACCGTTTTCCCAACGATCCGTATCGCCCGAACCTCGCCGACGATGAGTATCTTCGCGCGGCACGCCGGGATGCCGACCTTCAGGCCGATCCCGAGCTTGGCGAAGGCCCTGCCTCCAGCGGCAAGATCGCACTGTTTGCCGTAGCCGTCGCCCTGGTGCTCGGCGCCGTGTTCTACGGCCTGAACAACACCACCACGGGCAACCAGGCGAGCAACGAGCCGACGTCGCGGACTGCTCAGCAGACGGCGCCGGCCAATCCGGCCGCCCCTCCCGGCATGCGTGACGTAACGCCGCGCAACAACACCGAGCCGGGCACGACCACGGGTGCTGCGCCGACCAAGCCGGCCCCGGATACGCAGAAGCCGTCTGACGGCGCGAAGTAACAACGCGACGGTCGTCGCGTAAGACACAGCTGTCATCGCCCGCGCAGGCGGGCGATCCAGTACTCCGAGGCAGCAGTGATTCATCGATCGGCCGCGGCGCACTGGATGCCCCGCCCCCCGTGCGCAATTGCGCACTAGGCGGGGTATGACACCAAGAGGATGAGAGAGCGGCGGGACTCAAAAAAGTCCCGCCGCTCTTCGTTTGTCTATTTGAGCATGATCTTTTCGGAAAACCGCTTCACACTTTTCCGGATCATGCCCTAGCTAAACATCTTGTTGAGCTCGCCGCCGGGATAGCCGCTGCCAAGCTCGGCAAAGGTCCCCTTCTCCGCCATCTCCTTCGCGGCGCGCATGAAGCCGCCCCAGGCGGCGCGGGCGAGCGAGCCGCCGACGCTGATGCGGCGCACGCCGAGATCTTCGGCTTCCTTCAACGACAGGCCGGAGCCGCCGATCAGAAGGTTGAACGGCTTCGGTGCGACAGCCTTCACCACCGCGGCGATGTCCTCGCGGGTCTTGAGGCCCGGCGCGTAGAGGCAGTCGGCGCCGGCATCCGCATAGGCGGTGAGCCGGTCGATGACGAGCTTGAGATCGGTGACGCCCCAGAGATACGCCTCGCAGCGGCCGACCAGCAGCGTGCCGCTATCGCCGATCGCCTTGCGCGAGGCCCTGATGCGCTCGACCGCCAGCGCGCGGTCGTAGAGCGGCTTGTCCTTGTCGCCGGTGGAATCCTCGATCGACAGACCGGCGACGCCGGTGCGCACACCGCGCTCGACATTGTCGGCGACCTTGTCCGGCTCGACGGCAAAGCCGCCCTCGAAATCCGCGTTCACGGGGATGTCGACCGCCGAGCTCAATGCTGCCAGATGCTGACAGACGTCCTCGACGGTGACGTGGTAGTCGGCCTTGCCGATGGTCCAGGCAAAACCCGCGCTCGATGACGCGATCGCCTTGAAACCGAGATGTTGCAACGCCTTGGCGCTGCCGACATCGACCGGATTGGGCAGGATGAAGCAGCCGCTCTCGTGCATCTTCTTGAACGTCGCGCGCTTGTCAGCGGTCGTCACATGCATGTTTCTCTCCCTTGTTGGCCGCGCAGACATAGGCACGCATCATCGGACGCGCTAGTGCGCGTCGTGCACCGCGCGGCTGTCCTTCGGCGCTTCCTCGCGATCGTTCATGCCGTAGTCCCTGATGACGCTGGCGATGCGCAGGTGATAATCGGCGAAGATCTGCGCCCTGCCTTTGGCCTGGGTGCGGCGGTGCTCCATCGTGTTGCGCCAGGCCCGCACGGCCGCCTCGTCCCGCCAGAACGACAGCGACAGGATCTTGCCCTTCTCGGTCAGGCTCTCGAAGCGCTCGACCGAGATGAAGCCGTCGATGGTTTGCAGGAGCGGCTTCAGATCGGCTGCGAGGTCGAAATAGGTCTGGCGGTGTTCCGGCTTGGGCCAGACCTCGAAGATCACGGCGATCATGGGCATCTCCTCTGCAATGATTGCCTACAATACCACCTTGCGCAGGAAGGTGCGCTCTTCGGCGAGGATGAATTTGTGCTCCTCGGCGAAATGGAAGTTCGCCATGCCCTCCGCATCCTGGCGCAGCCGGGCGCGATAGGCCTCATAGGCGGCAAGGCTCTCGAAGGTGATCAGCGCAAACGCGATGTTGTTGGTGCCCTCATGCGGCATGAAATAGCCGATCAGATCGCCGCCGCATTTCGGGATGATGGTGAGCCAGCGTTTTGAATATTCCTCGAACTGCGCGCGCTTGAACGGATCGAGCTGGTAGCGGATGAAGACGGTGACGGACATGATGGGGCTCTCCTGTTTCCACACCGTCATTGCGAGCGCAGCGAAGCAATCCAGGAATCCCTCCGCGGGGACAGTCTGGATTGCTTCGTCGCTGCGCGCCTCGCAATGACGACTTGGTGAGAGGCTACGCGCTTGCCCGACCACAATGCTTCGGCTACCATCGAAGCATGAAATCAGGACCCGACATCGCCATGGTCGCCGCGCTGGTCGGCGACCCCGCCCGCGCCAACATGCTCACGGCGCTGATGAACGGCCGCGCACTGACCGCGAGCGAGCTGGCGCAGGAGGCCGGCATCACGCCGCAGACCGCGAGCTCGCATCTGGCCAAGCTCGAGGCCGGCGGGCTGGTGGAGCCGGAGAAGCAGGGACGCCACCGCTACTACCGCCTCACCGACGATGACGTCGCCGGCGTGCTCGAGGGGCTTGCGGGCCTTGCCGCGCGCACCGGCCACATGCGCGTGCGAACCGGACCGAAGGATCCGGCGCTGCGGCGCGCGCGGATCTGCTACGACCATCTCGCCGGCGATCTCGGCGTGCAGATGCTCGACACCATGCGCGAGCGGCATCTGGTGAAGCAGAAGAAGCAGGACATCGAGCTGACGGCCGAGGGCGAGCGCTTTCTCGCCAGGCACTTGCAGATCTCGCCCGACATGCTCAGCCACCCGCGCCGCCCGGTCTGCAAGGCGTGCCTCGACTGGAGCGAGCGGCGTCACCATCTCGCCGGCACGTTAGGGGCCGCCATGATGCAGCGCTTTGCCGAGCTGAAATGGGCCGCGCGCGATCCCACGCCCGGCAGCCGCGTCGTCAATTTCACCCGCACCGGCGAGAAGCAGTTTGCCGCGCTGTTCGGCAATGGGAAGGACTGATCACGCAGGCTGCGTGAAACCACACAATCGCGTGTGAGCTCTCACTCTCGTCATGGCCGGGCTTGACCCGGCCATCCACGTCTTTATGGCCTCCGTCATTCCGGGGCGATGCAAGGCATCGAACCCGGAATCTCGAGATTCCGGGTTCACGCTGCGCGCGCCCCGGAATGACGGCTCCAAATATGAGACCCCCAATGAACCGCTTCCTCCCGGCCGCACTCGCTGCTGCCCTCTTCACTATCCCGCTCGCATCCCATGCCGACACCGCCCCGCGCGAGCCCTACGGCATTGCGCTCGAGGGCTTTGCCTATCCCTATCCCGTGCATCTGCTTCCCATCGTCAATGACGGCGAGCAGCTCAGCATGGCCTATATGGACGTCGCCGCCGAGCGGCCGAACGGCCGCACCGTGGTGCTGCTGCACGGGCGCAATTTCCCGTCGAGCTATTGGGCGCCTGTCATCAAGATGTTGAGCGAGGCCGGTTATCGCGTCGTGGTGCCGGACCAGATCGGCTTCGGCAAGTCCTCCAAGCCGGCGGGCGAGCTGCATTTCGACAATCTGGCACGCAACACCATCGCGCTGCTCGACCACTTAGAGATCAACAAGGCCGAGATCGTCGCGCATTCGCTCGGCGGCATGCTGGGGGTGCGCATCGCCCGCGCCTACCCTGATCGTGTCGCCCATCTCGTGCTGACCGCCCCGATCGGGCTCGAGGACTACCGGCTCTACGTGCCGCCGACTCCAACCGAGAAGATCATCGAGACCGAGGACAAGCTCACCGCCGACGGCTATCGCAAGCAGCTCCAGACCAACTACGCGATCAAGCTGCCGGGCGAGGCGATCACGCCGTTCATCGATGCCCGCTTCAACATCAAGGGCAGCCCCGATTATCCGCGCTGGCTGCGCGCCTTCGTTTCTTCCGGCCAGATGATCTATCGTGAGCCGGTCGCGCACGAGATCCCGCTGATCGCGCTGCCGACGCTGTTCATCATGGGCGCAGACGACCACAACGCGCCAGGCCGGCCGCTCGCGCCGGAGGCGCTGCGCGCAAAAATGGGGCAGAACGCAGAGCTTGCGAAGCAGCTCGCCGCCAAGATGCCGAACGCGCGGGCCGAGGTGATCCCCGACACCGGGCATCTCGTCTTCCTGGAGTCGCCGGAGAAGTATCGCGAGCTGGTGCTGGGCTTTCTCAGCCGCTAGCGACAGCTGCGTGTCGCCCGAGGCAGGATGCGGCGCACGTTCATGCCGCATTCAGGTCATGATTGGCAGGTTTGGATCGCGACGTGTCGGCACGTGTCTCCCAGATTTAACGTGTCGAATCGTGTCTGTTGATTCATTGTGCGCCGCAAGCGCCGTGTCCTCCCAAAAATCTGCCCCAAGGACGAGAAGGAAGATCAAATGAAATATCTCTTCGCCGCCGCCATGCTCGCGAGCGCGGTCGTCGGTTTCAGCGAGGCGGCCAGCGCCGCGCAGGGTTGCGGTCCGGGCTGGTACCGTGGCCCCTATGGCGGCTGCCGCCCGATGCGCGGTGCGGTCGTTGTGCGCCCCGCCCCCATCGTGGTCGCCCCCGCGCCGGTCGTCGTTGTGCCGCGCGCCCGCGTGTGCCCCTATGGCTTCCGCTGGTGGGGTGGCCGCTGCCGCCCGATCTGATCTCGTCTCTTCGTACTACGAAGTGGCCGCGCGGATTGCCCCGCGCGGCCATTTTCTTTTGGGGCTCTCCAAACCGGCCATCGGCGGAGTCACGCAACAGCCACGAATCAAAACGGGGACCGCGATCGCGATCCCCGTCCAAAGCCTGGCCTCGCCTGAAGCTTACCAGTGGCGACGATGCCAGCGCCGGCGACGCCAGCCCCAGTGGCGGCGGCGCCAACCCCAGTGGCGCCCATGCCAATGCACCTGCTCGGGCTTGAGCTGCGCGATCTCATCGCCGGTGGTGACGGCCGGATGCAGATCGGCATCGGGCTGCGGCATGCGGCCCGGGGCGCCGACCGGCTGCGGTGACAACGGCGCGGCCTGGGCGGTCGCGGCGAGGGCGGCGGCGCCCGCCGTCACACCAAATGCAAGTTTCAAAAAGTTCCGGCGCTCCATGACATGTCCTCTAGGTGATCGAGCAAGTGATGCAGAGGAAGTGTCGCGGTCACGACATGAACCCAAGCTGAATCGCGCATTCAGATTCGTTCCGAAGTGGAGTGCCGTAGCCGGATGGAGCGCAGCGCAATCCGGGAAACTGTTGCTGCAGACGCACTGCCCCGGATTACGCTGCGCTCCATCCGGGCTACGTCGCAACTACTTCACGAACTCCTGCGCCAGCACCAGCGTCTCGCGCGAGCGCTTCACCTCGGGCCAGTCGCGGTTGAAATCGGCGACGAGCTTTTTCAGCGCATCGCCCTTCAGCATCGCATCGAGCTTGGCCTCGTCATCGAACTGATACATCGCCTGGTGCAGCGAGGGATCGTCGAGACTCCAGAACCGCCAGGCTTTGCTCACGCCGAACGCCTTCACCGCATCGGGCACGTGCTCGGTCTCGTACCATCTGTCGAAGGCGGCGCGCTTGCTCGCATCGGTGACGATGGCACGAACGACGAAGAAGGCTGCTGGCATCGGATTTCCTCCTGTTGTTTGCCCTCAGGATAGCCGGTTATAGTCGCCGCAACAAAAAGCCCGCGCGGCGGAACTTGCCGTCGCGCCATACAAGGGAAGGACAGCCATGCGCAGGATCATCTCGGGTCTCATCGCGATCACCTGCCTGTGGCCCGCGGCCTCGCCGGCCGAAATCGTCCGCTTCGATATCCTGGAACGCGTGCCCGCCTTTGCCGGACGCAGCTTCGGCACTGTCGGCACCTATGAGCGCATCACCGCGCGCGCGACCTTCGCGCTCAACCCGTCCGACGACCGCAACGCCGTCATCACCGACCTCGCGCTCGCACCGCGTGGCGCCGACGGCAAGGTCGAAGCCAGTGCCGACGTCGTGATCCTCAGGCCCAGCGATGCCAGTCACGGCAACAGCACGCTGCTGCTGGAAGTCCCCAATCGCGGCCGCAAGCTGGCGCCGCAGCTGTTCGACGATTCCGCCCAGCCCGGCGCCAACATTGCGGACAAGGCCGAGGACGCCGGCATCGGCTTCCTGCACCGCCAGGGTTTCACGATGGTCTGGGTGGGTTGGCAGGGCGAGATTCCGTCGAAGCCGGGGCAGCTCGCGCTCGCCGCGCCGGTGATCAAGGACGTCACCGGCCCGGCGCGCGAAGAGGTGATCTTCAACAACGCGACCAATCCCGCGCGCGCGGCGCTGACATGGCCCGCCGCCGACGCCGCCAACCTCAACGTCACCGTGCGCGCGGCCTGGGCCGATCCGCGGCAGACGCCGTCAGGTCTCTCGGCAAAGCTGGTCGATCCCAGCACAGTGGAGATCACCCGGCCCGACGGTTTCGATGCCGGCGCGCTCTACGAGATCACCTACACCGCGCGCGATCCGGTGCCGCTCGGCATGGGCTTTGCGGCCGTGCGCGATGTCGTCAGCTTCCTCCGCCACGACGAGACGCAAGCGAACCCACTGCTGAACGGCCTGCATGCGTCCGTCAGTCGCGCTGTTGGCTTCGGCGTCTCGCAGTCCGGCCGTTTCCTGCGCGACTTCCTCTATCTCGGCTTCAACGAGGATCTCCAGGGCCGCACCGTGTTCGACGGATTGATGCCGCATGTCGCAGGCACGCGGCGGATGGCGACCAATGTCCGCTTCGGCCAGCCCGGCCGCAACCCGCGCCATCCGCAGGATCCGGCGTGGCAGGCTGATCTGTTCCCGTTCACCTATGCAAGCCTAAGCGATCCCTATTCCGGCAAGACCGACGGCCTGTTGCGGCGCTGTTCGCTTTCGGCCACCTGCCCCAAGATCATGCAGACCGACAGCGAGCACGAATGGTGGGCCTCGCACGCCTCGCTGCTGGTCACCGATCTCGCCGGCAACCATCTCGACCTGCCCGACAACGTCCGTGCCTACATGATATCGGGCACGCCGCATTTCGCCGAAGCCGCGGAGGTCATGCGCAAGGGCTTGCCGGCGATGTCGCTGCCGCAGAACCCGATGCATGCGGGCATGCCGATGCGCGCGCTGCTCACCGACCTCCATGCCTGGATCAGCGACGGCATCAAGCCGCCCGCAAGCCGCGTTCCCATGCGTGCCCACGGCACGCTGGTGCCGGCGCAAGGCGCGGTGCCGACCGACATCCCCGGCCTGCCCTATGCCGGCATCCACACGCTCGCCGCCTTCTCCGACCAGAGCGTGCTGCCGCCCAAGGAGATCGGCCGCTATCCGGTATTCGTGCCGAAGGCGGACAATGACGGCATGGCCATATCGGGCATCCGCCAGCTCGCACTCGCCGTGCCGCGCGCGACCTACACCGCCTGGAATCCGCGCGCGCAAGGGTTTGGCCCGACCGCGCTCTATCCGCTGCAGGGCGCGGTGGTGCCGTTCGCACCGACCGAGGCCGCGCGGAAGGAAGTGCACGATCCCCGGCTGTCGATTGCGGAGCGCTATGCCGATGACGGGGCGTATGTCGCCGCAGTGAAACGTGAGGCCGCGCGGCAGGTGGCGGAGCGCTTGCTGCTGGCGGAGGATGCGGAGCGCGCGGTCGAGGCCGCGAAGCAAGGGAAGTTAGGGAAGCTCGGGCAGTGAGGGAGCAACGCTGCCGTAGGGTGGGCAAGGCGAAGCGTGCCCACCACCTCTGTCCCTAGCAAAAGATGGTGGGCACGGCGCAAACGCGCCTTTGCCCACCCTACGGTCTCCGCCCGTGCAGAATAAACGTCGCTCACTGTCGGAACGCCCGCCCGTCATCCGTCCTATGTCCAGACAGCATGGAGACCCCTCATGCCCGACCTCACCCTCACCACCTTCGACTGGGTTCCCGAGAAGCCGCGCGGCCTGGTGCGCGATCTTCGCGTGCGCTGGGCGCTGGAAGAAGCCGGCTTGCCCTATCGCGTCGCCAGCACGCCGTTCGGCGACCGGGGCGCCGCGCACCTCGCGCACCAGCCGTTCGGCCAGGTGCCGTGGCTGACCGATGGCGACCTCTCGATCTTCGAGAGCGGCGCGATCCTGCTCCATCTCGGCGCGCTCAGCGCGAAGCTGATGCCGTCAGATCCGCGCGGCCGCAGCGAGGCAACGAAATGGGTGTTCGCGGCGCTCAATTCGGTGGAGATGGCAAGCCTGCCCTGGTCCATGTTCAAGTTCACCGGCAGCGACGACGGTTCACCGGCCGTGACGTTCGTCGACGGCTTCCTGAAGATCCGCCTCAAGCACCTCGAGCCGGTGCTGGCCGGCCGTGAATGGCTGGCGGGCTCCTTCTCCGTCGCCGACATCCTGATGGCGGACGTGCTGCGCCCCGTCGACCGCTTCGAGGGACTCGCGGACAGTCCCGCCTGCCGCGCCTATCTCGCGCGCGCCACGGCCCGCCCGGCCTTCGCCAAGGCCCACGCCGACCAGATGGCGCATTTCGCCGCAGCGGATAAGGCGCGTTGACAGGACGGATCAGCTCGCAGCTCGCAGGATGGGTCAGGCGAAGCCGTGACCGATCAGGGGTCTGCCCGAACGAATGGAGAAGTGGTGGGCTAGGCTGGCGCTAACGCCGCCGCCGCTTCACACCAACTTCATTGGCGCATCGCCTTGCGGTTCCCGCGCACGCGGCGTAGCTTTCCACCACAGGTAGCTCGTTCGAAAGTGATCTGTCGGGTTCGGCCAAGCGGGAGGCAGCGATGGTGGACCAGGTCTCGTGGCAGCTTTCCGGTGACTATTTCGAAAATTGCAGTTGCAGCATCGTGTGCCCGTGCCTCGTGTCTGCGGGCGCCCCGCTGACCGCGCGACCGACCGAGGGCTTCTGCAACGTGCCGCTGATCTTCCACATCGAGACCGGGCGTTACGGCGACGTCGCACTCGATGGACTGAACGTCCTGGTTATCCTCCATGCGCCTGGCGTCATGGCTGACGGGAACTGGTCGCAGGCCACCTATGTCGATCAGAGCGCCGACGATCGGCAGACCGAGGCGCTGGCTGCGATCTTCAGCGGCGCGGCCGGTGGTCCCATGGCCTCGTTCGGACCGCTGATCAGCAAGAACCTGGGGGTGAAGAAGGCCCCGATCACATTCCGGATCGACGGCAAGACGCGGTCCGCGGAAATCCCGGGCATTCTGCACATGTCCGTTGATCCGTTACCGACCATGCACCCGAGCGGCGAAATGTGGGCCAACATCGGCCACCCCGTCAGCCCCGACAGGATGGTGATGGCGGTCGGCGCCGCCGGCAATACGTACAGCGATCATGGCATGCGCTGGGACAATTCCGGCAGGAACGGCCTCTATGCGCCGATCCAGTGGTCGAACCAGGCCTGATGCCGCTCCTGATGTGACGGTCCGCGAGAAGGCCGGCAACCCGCATCACAAATGACCGACAGAGCTCTCGAAACCGTGCTGCGCCGCGACCGCTGGATCGTCGGCGGCGCGATTCTGATCATCGTCGCGCTGGCGTGGGCTTATGTGCTCTGGCTCGCCGACGACATGGACATGGGCGGCATGGACATGACCGGCTTCCGCATGATCCCGGCCGGGATCGGAATCATGTTGCCCGCCAGCGAGCCGTGGCGAACGATCGAGTTCGCATACGTGTTCCTGATGTGGGCGGTGATGATGGTTGGAATGATGGCGCCCTCGGCCGCGCCCATGATCCTCATGTACGCCAGCGTCGGCCGGCAGGCGAAGGCACAGGCCAAGCCGTTCGCGGCAACCGGCTGGTTTGCGGCCGGTTATCTCCTCGCCTGGGCCGGCTTTTCACTCGTCGCAACCCTTCTGCAATGGGGGATCGATCGCGCAGCCCTTCTCGACTCCCGGATGACGTTCGCCAGCAACCTGCTCGGGGCATGCGTGCTGATCGCGGCCGGCATCTATCAATGGACGCCGCTCAAGGACGTGTGCCTCGTCCAATGCCAGTCGCCGTTTCTGTTCCTGATGCGCCACGGCGGGTTTCGCGACACGCCGCGAGGCTGCCTGCTGCTGGGGCTTCGGCACGGAAGCTATTGTGTCGGCTGCTGCTGGCTCTTGATGGCACTCCTGTTCATAGGCGGCGTGATGAACGTGCTCTGGATCGCGCTGTTGGCGCTGCTCGTCCTGCTGGAGAAGCTGACGCCGGCCGGACGATGGATCGCGCGCGCTGCCGGCATTGCATGTGTGGCCGCGGGCGCGTGGCTGCTGGTGTCCTCGCTGCGGTGATGCGTTTTGCGTTGCGAAAGCCGCGCTCATCGCCCCGACGGGCAGTGAGGCTCATCACACCAGCTTCATCGGCGCATCCGCGTCGCAGCGCGGCGCAGCAGCCGTCATACTTTGTTCAAAGACCGGGCGGAAGATTGCGGACGCGACATGAGGTGGCTGGGTCGTCCTGCATCAAACCAAAGGAGACAGCCATGGTCACTAAAGTGGTCACTAAAGTGAAGCCGGTTCCCGAGGGATATCACACCGTCACGCCCTATCTCGTCGTCGACGGCGCAGAGACAGTCATCCGCTTCATGAAAGACGCCTTCGGAGCCCAACCGGTCTTCGAGCCGATGATGCGGCCCGACGGCAAGGTCGGGCATGCGGAGTTCAAAATCGGAAATTCCATCGTGATGATTTCCGACTCCTCGGAGCGCGCACAAGCAACATCCACGATGTTGTATCTCTACGTACCGAACGTCGATGCAGTCTATCAGAAGGCGCTCAAGGCCGGCGGCACATCGGTGATGGAGCCCGCCGATCAATTCTACGGCGACCGCAGCGGTGGTGTAACGGATCCCGCCGGCAACCGCTGGCACATCGGCACCCATATCGAGGATGTATCCCCGGCGGAGCTGAAGAAGCGTGCGGCGGAGGTCATGAAGCAGCAGAACAAGGCCGCGTAGACGAGGCACACTTCGCAGCCGCAGGGCGGATTGGCATTAGCGCAATCCGCCCGTCTGTCGTCAGAAAGGCGGCCCGTTACGGCTTCGTGGAACCTGCCCTACGCGTTCGCGCTCGACCGTTGCGCATCTAGTTCTGTGAACGCGTAAAGGGGACAAAACGCACGAGGGCGACGGCGCGCGTCGTCGTCTTACCGGGTGCAATTTTTTCTACGATCGTGAGCTGCTGAGTGCTGAAACCAGCTCCCACCGGCATGACAAGTCGACCACCCACGTTGAGCTGATCGACCAACGGCGGCGGCACATGCCCGAGCGCGGCCGTCACGATGATGGCGCCAAACGGACCGCATTCCGGCCAGCCATCGTAGCCGTCGCCGAGCCTGACGCTGACGTTGTCATACGCGAGGTCTCTCAGTGTCTTCGTGGCGGTCTCGGCCAATTGCGGGATGATCTCGATGGTGCAGACCTTTCGCGCCAGGCGCGCAAGGATGGCGGCCTGGTAGCCCGAACCCGTGCCGACCTCGAGCACAACGTGATCGGCCGCGACCTCGGCCAACGCTGTCATCAGGGCCACCATGTAGGGCTGCGAGATGGTCTGGCCGAGGCCGATCGGTACCGGGCTGTCGGCGTATGCGATCGAGCAGGATCGCTCAGGGATGAACAGATGGCGTTTTGTTTGTGCCATCGCCTCGAGCACCCTCTCCGGCAGGCCTTGCGGACCCAAGCTGCTTCCGGCGGACCGGGCATAGGCACGGATGGTTTCGACCATGGCGGCGCGTTCGCGGACGCATTGGTCGTCCTGCGGGGCGCCCTGTGCGGCCGTCTCCCCCGCCGCGACAACCATGGCAAGCACCTGCAGCAAGGCCTTCATCATCGTGCGTCCTCCACGAGGTACGCAATTTGCGTCGACCGCTCGAGCGCAACGAATGGAATCGATGACCGGTATCCAGTCGCTACAGCTTGTAGCCGATCTTTCGCAGCAGGTCTTTCCGCCACGCAATGTCCGCGTCGGCCTCGACACCCAGCGGTGAGGCGCCATCCACCACGCCGAGCACGCCACGGCCGAGGTCGGTTTGCGCGACTATCACCTGTGTCGGATTGGCAGTCGCACAAAAGATGCGGCACACCTCCGGCACCGCGCGCACAGCAGCCAGCACGTTGACGGGAAAGAATCCGTCACCAAGGAAGATCAGGAACGTGTGTCCGGCGCCGACGGCCAATGCGTTGTCGCGCGCCAGCGTGAGAGCGGCCTCGTCGTTGCCCGACCAGCGCACCAGCCGCTTGCCGGAGGCCTCGCAGAAGGCGAGCCCGAAGCGGATGCCCGGCACCGCGCCGACCAACGCCTCGTGGAGGTCTTCCACGGTCTTGATGAAATGCGATTGGCCAAAGATGAAGTTGGCGGTGTCCGGCTTGACGATGGGCACCACGGTGAGTTCCATGGCTGCGCTCCTTCAAGGGTCCAACGCCAGTCATGGTAGGCCTGCGGCAGGCGATTGCAAGCGGCGTTACACCAGCTTCAGGGGCGTATCGGCGACAACCCTGAGGTCGATGCTGCCGATCAACGCCGAACGGCGCGCCTCCGCCGCGCTGATGGCGTCGTCCGTCTGCCGCAAGGTACTGACGTTCGAGCCCAGCGACACGATCCCGCCCAGCACTAGGGCGATCGATCCGAGCGCCGCGGTCTGACCTGTCCCCAACAGGCCGAGGACCGTGACCAACAGCAGCGCGGCCCCGCCGCCGATGGCGATCTTGGACGCCAGGATGTACTTCCGGCATCGCTCGGCGATCTCGGCGAGAGCCTCGATCCGATCTTCAAGTTCTGAAATCTCGTCAGTCACATCGTCTTCGGTCATTCCATCCAGTACCCGCTCTAGTATCGAGGCAACGAGAACTCCTTCTCGATATCTAGAAGATATGTGAAAGGTGAAGACGCTCGTGCTTTGCGCCTTGCGTACGCCGCCTCCACAGCTATGTTGGCGCCGGTCATAAAAAGCCCCGCACCAAAGACACTAATTGAATTTGCCTGCGCAAAGCTTGCTAAGAGAGAACCTCCGGCCACCGCAGACAATGTCGCGGCCTGATAGAATCCCTTCCAGGCACTTTGGATCGTTTGGTCTTGCATTTCTCGCTTCAACTTCTCCAACCCTGGACGAATCTTGTTCGCATATATTCGCGCTGCATTTTCCTGAAGTTCGCGTGCGCTCTCGCTCTTTCCTATCTTTGCTCTAAGATCGTCAAACGTTCCGGAAAGCTCAGCAAGTTGAATTGCCCTCGATCGCCGAAATTCGAGCATTTTGGCAACTGAGGTCTCGGGGTCGATCCGCAGCCCCTCCATCACGACGGTCAGCAGAGCTGCATTGGCCTCGCGTTCGCCAACACCCACACTATCGTCAATAAGAAATCTAAGGTTCAAGCCTTGAACAGAATCTTGGTTGGTGAGCGGGGAAATCCCCTTTTGTTCAGCCAGCATGACGGCCAGGGCAGCCATATACGCAGCAGCAAAGTTGCTATTCACTAAAATCCAATCTCCCTCATACTCCTCTCTGTATCCAAACAATTTCCTCAGCTCCCGTGGAGTCTTTCCGAAGACGCGCGACACAAGGGGATCTGACCGCATCGCATTCTGTAATTCACGTGACATTTTTGCAGGATGCAGACGTCCTACCCCGAGGCGGACAATTGCATCCTTCATCGCTTCGGACATCTTCCCCGGGTACAAACCAACCAATTGAAGATCGTCACCGATTCTGTGCCGTAGCAATTCCGATTGACGGAGGACTCTGAGACTTGGATCCACTTGAGAGCCGTTCAAAAGCAGATCGTCAAGCCAATCGGGGCGCTCGAACAAGTTGATTACCTTCTCTCCAAGTCGTTGAAGCACCTCGGGATGCAATTCACAGTACAACGGCTCTAGATAGCCCTCTTGATGACAGATCCTGGTATCCTCGTTCAAATACGGCCTTGTTATAGTGGTCGGGACGATCGTCTGTAATTTATCCCAAAATAGGATCGCGGATCTAAGCCAGCTTTGGTCCCGAACATCGATAAACGGATAATATAATGCGGAGCCCAACATCTCTTGGTACCTCCTGGCAGTGGGCATTCAAGAAAGACTGCAGCCTGCGGATAGTCGATTGACACGATGTGCGTTGGCGTAACTTCCGATCGGGATCGCGACATCTTTCTAGGGCAGCTTTTCAACAATTATTGCTTGCCCGTTTGGTATTCCTTGTAGAGTCGATTGTATTGCTCGTAGTGCCAAGTCAATTGGCGAACAAGATCAACCAGCCTCCAAGTCTTACTGCAAACGTAGACGAGAAGCCCGACATCAACCGCTATCAGGTATCGATTCAGACCGTCGGCCTCAAACAATCGAGTAACCGCTGCGAGGCCGGCCGATATCAGCAAAAGAGCAATTTGAAGCAGAAGGGTAAATTGCGGCCAGAACAAGAATTGATCAAATAGCCTTTCTTCACGCAAATAACTTGAGAACGGATACTCAGCCACCATTCGCTGCACTTGGCCAATTGTCGCAACAGACACAGATCCGAAGAACCCCGCAACGACTGCAATGGCCGCGAGCACAGTCGCGATACTTCCGTCGGTAATCTGAGGTCGTAGAGAATTTCTCATCAAGAACACGGCAAGAAGTGGTAGAGCGCAACAGACAGTCAGCCACCACGGAACATACGCCCAAAATCCACGGCGCTCAGCGGACAATCCCAAGGCTTCGGCCAACACGGACCAGAAGTTTGGACATCTATCCATCCCCGTCATCCAAGGTAGATTCCTCAAATTGACGTGCGATCTTTCGAATTCGTGTGACATAGGCTTGATTGAACGGATAGTCGAGCTTCTCGGGCACCTTAATGCGCACTCCGACACTCTCGTTGCGCACAGAGTCCTCTTCGTCTTCTGCCAGCTCCGTTGTCTTTCCGGGCTTCGGTACCTTTACTTCAGTGCCCTCGTCCGTCCGACCGACGAAGCCGACCTTTGCGTGCCCACTTTGCTGCAGTTGCTGAACGGAAGTAAGAAACCCACCCTCCAGAGTCATTGGCGCTGAGGAAGGCGCTGTTGCTTTTCCGCTAATCTTCTTGATGTGATCGAGCTTGCGACTTTCATCAAGCTTTAGACCTAAGTCACCGGTGTGAGGATTGACAGGTAGGATATCGAACGTAACTTCAATAAGCCGAAACCGATTAACTGCTTTCCGAAGATCGAAGGTCTCTTTAATAGCCTCGACAACAAAATATGCTCGATGTCGATAGAGCAATATCTGATGGAGCCGCGACATCGCGCCGTCAGCCGGCATTCTCGCACCATCAGAGCATGCGATCATGCGCAAACGAGGTAGGCAGACAAACGCCGCGTTTGGATAGTCGTCGTCGTCGACCTCTACTTGATACGTTTCATCTTCCTTGGCGTCGTATGTTGTTACCTCTCGCTCCGTCGAATGGCGACCGATCAAGCCCACGAAATCGGATCTATATTCGCGTACAAACATCAGTACGCTATCTCGCTTCCCGCGATATTCTGCGAATTCACCATACGAGTCGGTGCCCCTTGCTCGTTGAAACAGCTTAAAATGATCATCCGGATGAATTTCGCGCTCTTTTTCTCCGGAAACCTTAGTCAATTGATAGCGATACAATTTATAGTGCATACGTCGGCCCCCCAGCCATTGCATGCCAGATTCTAGCTGTACCACACTTTTTTACAATGTTTGATTGCAGCAGCTTCCGTTCTGCTTTTGGCTAAGCCTCCCATTGCCGTAGGATTCAAGCTGTCAGGTGGGCCCGACGATAGCCCGCATGAGCGAAGCGACATGCGGGACTTGGCCGAGAACCCGGATGTCGCTGCGCTCATCCGGGCTACCATTCCTCACAACGGCAAATTGTCGTGCTTCTTCGCCGGCATTTCCGTCTTCTTGTCCTTCAGCATCGCCAGCGCCCGCGCGATGCGCTTGCGGGTCGAATGCGGCATGATGACGTCGTCGATGTAGCCGCGTTCGGCGGCGATGAAGGGCGACAGGAAGCGGTCTTCGTATTCCTTGGTGCGGGCGGCGATCTTGTCGGGGTCGCCGATGTCGCTGCGGAAGATGATCTCGACCGCGCCCTTGGCGCCCATCACCGCGATCTGGGCGGTCGGCCAGGCGTAGTTCATGTCGGCGCCGATTTCCTTCGACGCCATGACGTCGAAGGCGCCGCCATAGGCCTTGCGGGTGATGACGGTGACGAGCGGCACGGTGCACTGCGAATAGGCGAACAGCAACTTTGCGCCGTGCTTGATCAGGCCGCCATATTCCTGCGCGGTTCCGGGCAGGAAGCCCGGCACGTCGACGAAGGTGACGATCGGGATGTTGAAGGCGTCGCAGAAGCGGACGAAGCGCGCGGCTTTCCGCGAGGCGTCAGAGTCGAGCACGCCGGCCAGCACCATCGGCTGGTTGGCGACGAAGCCGACGGTGCGGCCGGCGATGCGGCCAAAGCCCGTGACGATGTTCTTGGCAAAGCTCTCCGCGATCTCGAAGAAATCGCCCTCGTCCACGACCTTCAGGATCAGCTCCTTCATGTCATAGGGCTTGTTCGGATTGTCGGGGATCAGCGTGTCGAGGGAATCGTCGAGGCGCTCGATCGAATCGAAGCTCGGCCATTCCGGCACGCCGTCGGTGTTGTTCGAGGGCAGGAAGTCGATCAGGCGCCGCATCTGCAAGAGCGTCTCGACGTCGTTCTCGAAGGCGCCATCGGCGATCGAGGAGCGCGTGGCGTGCACCGAGGCACCGCCGAGCTCCTCGGCGGTCACGACTTCGTTGGTGACGGTCTTCACGACGTCGGGGCCGGTGACGAACATGTAGCTGGTGTTCTTCACCATGAAGATGAAGTCGGTCATCGCGGGCGAATAGACGTCGCCGCCGGCGCAGGGGCCCATGATGACGGAGATCTGCGGGATCACGCCCGAGGCCAGCACGTTGCGGCGGAACACGTAGGAATAGCCGGCGAGTGCCGCGACGCCCTCCTGGATACGGGCGCCGCCCGCGTCATAGAGGCCGATGATGGGCGCCCGCGCCTTCATCGCCATGTCCTGCAACTTGGTGATCTTGAGCGCGTGCGTTTCCGAGAGCGAGCCGCCGAACACCGTGAAGTCCTTGGCGAAGACAAACGTCTTGCGGCCGTTGACGGTGCCCCATCCCGTGACGACACCGTCGCCAGGCACCTTGGACTTCTCCATGCCGAACTCGGTGGAGCGGTGCTCGACGAACATGTCGAACTCCTCGAACGATCCCTTGTCGAGCAGCAGCTCGATGCGCTCGCGTGCGGTCAGCTTGCCGCGGGCGTGCTGCGCCTCGATGCGCTTCTCCCCGCCGCCGAGCTTCGCGCCGGCACGACGATCTTCAAGGGCGTCCAGGATGTGTTTCATTTGCTCCCGCCAGGTCTTAAGTGATGCGGGGTTCTAACACGGCATTTTGCGGCCCGGAAAGCCGCTTTCGCCGTCGCAGGGCTGCCCTGCCGTAGCGGGAAAGCACAAGGAATTACAAAGTTTTGTCCGGGAGACGAGCATGACGGAAGGAACGGCCGAGACGGGCGCGGCGACAGGCGGCGTCAACATCCTGCTGCGGCTGGAGGGCCTGACCCTGTTTGTGGGCATGGTGATGCTCTACGCGGCCTGGGACGGGTCGTGGCTGGTGTTTGCCCTGCTGTTCTTCGTCCCCGATCTGAGCTTCCTGGCATACCTGTCCGACGCCAAATTCGGCGCGATGGTCTACAACGCCGCCCACAGCTACATGGCGCCGGTGACGCTGCTGACGCTGGGCTTCGGCCTTGCCTCGCCCCTCACTTTGTCCATCGCCTTGATCTGGCTCGCCCATATCGGCATCGACCGGGCGCTCGGCTACGGCCTGAAATATTCCGCCGGGTTCGGCTTCACCCATCTCGGCCGGATCGGGCGGCAGAGGGACGCCTGATCCCGCTTCGGCTGACTGCGTAGCCCGGATGGAGCGAAGCGTAATCCGGGTTCTCCCCGAGCTGCCCTGTCCCGGATTGCGCTGCGCTCCATCCGGGCTAGGGGACCGTATTTGCCGCGCTAGCCGGTTGACCGGGCCGACCGATTCAGGCTTGCTTCAAGCCTTGCGATCAGGCGCCGAATGTTGCGTGAGCCAAGTCGGTACGGCGGCGGTCATCATGCCCTGGCTCAAGCATCACCCATGTCCGCGACGGTCGTCCCACTGCCGCCGAACCCATCGTCCGAAACCATCGACTTCCTGCGGCGCATGGCCAGCATGGTGTCGGGGCGGAACGGTGAGATGCTGCTGCGCGCAGCCCGCATGATCGAGTCGCTGAGCCAGCGCGCGATGTCGGCCGAACGGCTGTATCATCAGGCGCAGGAAGAGAGCACGCGCAGCACCGAGCTGCGCGAGGCCGCCGAGCTCGCCTCCGATGCCATGGTCGGCCAGATCGAGGCGCTGCAGAGACAGCTTGCGGACGTCACCGCGGCGGCTGCCGCCGAGCGCGCCGCCTTCGATGCCGAGCGCGGCAAACTGCTCGGCCTGATGCAGCACGCAGAGAGCCACATCGGCAAGCTCACGAGCGAGCTCGACAGCTTGCGCGCCTCCGTGGACAGTTTCAACGAGACCGTGGTCTCGGTGCCGATCGAGGTGCTGCGGCTGGCGCGGACGCAGTTCGATTATCTCTCCAGCGGCTTTGCGCGACGCGGCGACGTGATCTCGCAGGCGATGAGCGAGATCGGCGGCTTTGCGATCGACCAGGCGCTGACGGCGAAGAAGTCGGCGGACAAGGGCTGAGACCGTCGCGCGTCAAATTGACAGCGCACAGGTCCGTTGCTCTACTCCCCGAAAATCACAAGGGAGGATCCGATGCCGACGGCATTCCGCGCCGCCATGGTGCTCATTGCGCTCTGCGTTTCCACCGTATTCGCCAATGCGCAGGCGCTTCCCAAGGAAGTCGCCACGCGCGCCGAGATCTATCCGATCCCCTCGCTCACCCTCTCCGACCAGCAATTTCTCAGCGGCGATGCAGCCGCGGGCAAGGCGGTGACGGTTGCCGGCGAATTCCGCGTTGCCCAGGGCACCGGCAGGCTGCCGGTCGTGGTGCTGATGCACGGTTCGAGCGGCGTCGGCGCCACGACCGAGGCCTGGGTGCACGCCTTCAATGCCATGGGCATCTCGACCTTCGTGATCGACGGTTTTACCGGGCGCGGGTTGACGGTGGTGGGGCCGAACCAGGCCCTGCTCGGCCGGCTCAACCTGATCGTCGACATCTACCGCTCGCTGGAGATCCTGGCGAAGCACCCGCGCGTCGACCCCGACCGCATCGTACTGATGGGTTTTTCGCGCGGCGGACAGGCGACGCTTTATGCGAGCCTGGAGCGTTTCAACAAGCTCTGGAACAAGTCCGGCATCCAGTTCGCAGCGTACATCCCGTTCTATCCGGACTGCTCGACGACCTATGTCGGCGATAGCGAGATCGCCGCGCGCCCGATCCGCATCTTCCACGGCACGCCTGACGACTACAATCCCGTAAGGAGCTGCAAGGCCTTTGTCGAGCGGCTCAAGAGCGCCGGGCGGGACGTGGTGCTGACCGAATATCCCGACAGCGCGCACGGCTTTGACAGCGGCCTGCTCGGCGTCAACACCGTTGCCGTGTCGGCGAATGCGCAGACCGTGCGCAACTGCAAGATCAAGGAAGGTGACGGCGGCGTGCTGATGAATGGCGATACGAATGCGCCGTTCACCTACAAGGATTCCTGCGTTGAGCTCAACCCGCATGTCGGCGGCAATCCGACGACCGCCGCGGAGTCGCGCAAGGCCGTGGAGGAGTTCTTGCAGGTGTTGTTCAAGCTGGGTTAGGCGCGGAAGCAGCTCGCAGACGAGATGCCGTAGGGTGGGCAAAGCGAAAGCGTGCCCACCACTAGATGATGGTGGGCACAGCGCTGCGCGCCTTTGCCCACCCTACGGCTCCTCGGCCATAGGAGACACCGCATACTCCGTCTTCCCGCGGCAGCAGTCTGGATTGCTTCGTCGCAAGAGCTCCTCGCAATGACGGTGGCCGAGCGGCGCCGGCGCGACAGCGCTAGATCGCGCCGATCTCGGCAAGGCAGGCTTGCGTCAGCGGCATGCGCTCGCCGATGAGGCGCGGCTCCTTGCAATCCATGTTGAGCGCGAACACGGTGTGCGCCTCACCCTTCTCGGCCCAGCCGACCATCCAGCCGAGTGACGGCTCGCCGCGCTCGGCACCCAGGAGGCCGGACTTGGCGCGGATGACGCTGTCGCCGACCTTGGTCACGGGCAGGATGTCAGCGACGTGGTCCTGGCTGCGCTTGGAAAGCGGCAGCGCTCGGCGGCGCAGACGGTCGACGAAATCGATTTGCTCGACCGGATCGATGCGCAAATTCCCGGTGAGCCAGAACTGGTCGATGCCGCCGCCGATGTCGCGATTGCCGTAGTCGAACTCGTCGACATATTTCTGCATGCGCTCCTGCCCGATGCGGCGCGCGATCTCCTGATAGACCGGCACCGCGCTGACAGCGATCGCGCTGCGCAACGTGTGATCCTTGTTCCAGGCTTCGATCGGTCGCTTGACGCCGTCCCAGGGAAACACGTCCTTGTCGGGATCAGCGACGACACCGGTCTCCAGCGCGATCAGCGAGTTCGGAATCTTGAAGGTCGAGGCTGGCAGCTTGCCCTCGCCCGAGCGCTCCTTGTCGCTGGCGACGATCAGATAGTCCTCGACCTTGTAGCCGACGAAGGTGCCTGACGTGCCGAGATCGGTGAAGCGCTTGGCGAGGCTGTCGCGGATCTCGTTGCGCGGTGGCGCGACATGGGCGAGTGCACGTGACGGCAATGTGGCGGCTGCGGCGAGAAGGCCGAGGGTGGAGCGGCGGGTGAGCAAGAGCGGGATCCGATAAATGATGAAGGTGGCCGCGACCATGCAGCCGCTACGTGGTGAAACGATGACAGCTTGTTTCTACCGCCCCCGGCCTGACAGCCGCAGCACGAACACCAGCACTTCGGCGACGGCCTTGTAGAGATCCGGCGGGATCTCCTCCCCGAGCTCGACCTTGGAGAGCGCGCCGGCCAAAATTTCGTTCTCCTCGATCGGGATGTCGTTGGCCTTGGCGATCTCGACGATCTTTTCGCCGATCGAGCCCTTGCCCTTGGCGACGACGACGGGCGCGCCGGAGCCTTTCTCGTAATGCAGCGCGATCGCAAGCTTGGATGGATCGCTCATGTGGCGCGGTCCAGGAAGTGGCCGGCGCGGGCCGGCGCCGGCTGCGGCGGCGTGCCGTCGCGCACGACGATGTCGCCGGGCTTGAGCTCGGCCTTGGTCATCGCCTGGCTGAGCTCACCGATTCCGGCGCGGAGCTGCTGCGCGGTCGCCGGCCGCTCCGCCCACATCCGCACGAAGGTCTTGTCGCCGTTCAGCGTGATCAGCGCGTGCACGGGCCCGGCCGGCTCGACATTGAGCGTGAAGCGCGCACGCCAGGCGCGCTTGGCGGGATCGGCGGATTCGTTGCCCCCATCGCGCGAGATCTCGAACTGCGCCATCGCGGTGCCCTGCGGGGTCGCGAACGGGATCTCGAAATTCCACTGCGGCGCGGCCGGATCGATGCGGTGACCAGAGGCATCCGTGCGATCGGGGAGCGAGGCAACCTGCAACAACGTCTGCCGCGCGATCGCCGCATCGGTGTCATCGAGCAGACGATGCACGGTCGCGGCCAGAGGTGCGTCCGGTGCAAGCGATGGCAAAGCGACAGGCTGCGACGTTGGCAGCGCGCCGCGGAACGGCGGCGGTGTGGTCGCGCGCGCGGCGGCCTCGAACACGTGACCATCCGGCACGGCCTTGCTGGAGCCCGGCAAATTGCCGAGCATGCGCGGCAGGTTCTGCGTGACCTCTTGCAGCAGGCTGGCGGCAAGGCCTGCGGACATGGTTCGCAGCACCGCGGCTTGCGGATTGCCGCCCGCCATCTCCGCCAGCACGGCGGCGGCAAGCGCGCCGCGCGACAATTGCGTCGGTTGGGCGACCTGCGCGTCGGGTGAAGGCATCACTGCCTGCGTGGCCTCACCTGCCAGCAAAGCTGCGGTCTGCGGCGTGGCCGCGGCGCTCGTCGGCAGCGCGGCGCCTCGCGCCGGCGCCGGCGGCACGGTGGTCTCAAGGGTGGCCAGGGTCTGGCGCAGCACCAGCAGCGCGGCCTTCAAGTCCGGCGTCGCGCCAGGAGACGGCGTTGTGCCTGCGGCCAATGAGGCTTCGAGGAAGAGCCCGGACTTGTTGAATGCGGATTCGATATCGCCGCCATCAAGCGCGGTGTCGAGCGGCGTCTGCTGCGCCAGCACGTCCTGCACCGCCTGCTTCAATCCCGCTGGCAAATCACTGCTTGTCACGACGGAGGCCAGATTGGCGAACAGCGGCGCCTGGCTGCCCTGTTTCGTCACGGCCTCGGCCGAAGCGGCGCTGACGGCGACCTGCTCGGACGGGGTCAGGGTATTGCGCACCGGGACCGCCGACGGCGCAAGCGGCGGGCTGTCGACCAGCGAGGCCGCGCGCGGCGTCAGCGTAATCTGATCGGCAGTCGCCTCGCCTGCCCCGCTCATCACGGCGAGCCGGATCGTGCCGTCGTTCTGCGACACCGCGAGCTGGAGGTTTTGCCCCGGCGTCAGCGCCACCTCCGACATCACGTCCATCGAGAGATTGGCGATGGCGATCCGCACCAGATTGTCGGCGATCACGCTGACCACCCTTGCGTCGACGACGCTGCCGGCCTGAAGCACGAGATCGGGCGTCGTCGCATCAGCCACAGGGCTGGCGGCACTGACGGGAACGATCGAGCTTATCGGCGTCGGCATCTCAAGGGGCCTGGGAAACGCGAGCCCCCACCCTAAGGCCCCCTCGTAAACCTCTCGTTAAGGACCTTGGGCCGCGGGCGGCTTCACGGCCGCCAGAACCGTCACGGCGGCCTGAAAATCCTTCAGGCGGGCGGCGCGGCGGGCGGCCGCCTCCTCGTCCACGCCCCATTGCTCGGCGTTCCAGTCCTCATCGACA
Organism: Bradyrhizobium sp. CB1717; assembly: GCF_029714325.1. Classification (NCBI taxonomy): domain Bacteria; kingdom Pseudomonadati; phylum Pseudomonadota; class Alphaproteobacteria; order Hyphomicrobiales; family Nitrobacteraceae; genus Bradyrhizobium; species Bradyrhizobium sp. CB1717. The sequence continues at coordinate 4,237,223 of NZ_CP121666.1, read as the reverse complement.
TGGGCGGCGGCCCAGACCTGGTCCGCATCGCGCACGCCATGGGCGAGCGCCAACGCCAGCAGCGCCGAGCCGGTCAGGGTCGTCACCACGTGGAGGGCTGCGACCGACCAGGCATCGCCGGGCAGCGCGGCCCGGGCGGCCTGCAGCGCCTCGTCCGGCTGTTTCACATGCATGACGCCCTCGGACAGGATGAAATGCGCGCCCAGCGTCTCCGCGGCCCAGAACAGCACGGGGTCCCAGTGCGCGGCCTCACGGGCGACCAGCCCCTCGGGATGGCCGGCCCGATAGAACAGCAGGTCGGACTCGAAGTATTTTGCAAGATCGTCGCTGACGAGCTCGACGCGATCGACGACGCCCTCGACCACGCTGTTGGCGATCCGGGTCAGCGGCATGGTGACAGGGTCGATCGTCTCGCCCTGGGCCGCCCATTCCGCGGCCACCGCATCGGCCAGCGCGCGCGCGGGGATCGCCACCTGACGGCCGGAGGGCGTGCGGATCGGCTTGCCGTCGAGCGTGATGGCGAAGCCGCCGTCGGCATCCGTGACGCCGGCCGCCTTGTAGAAGCGCTTGCGCAGCGGCGTGCGCGCGGATTGGCGCGCCGATTCCCGCGGATCCGGCGGGGGCTGGCCTGCTGCTTCTTCGAACAATTCGCGCATGTGAGTTTTCGGTCCCGGTCGCTGGATGCTAGGCTTGTAAGATAAGACCTGTGGCCGATAAAGCGAGCGGCGGGCATGAGGGAACTTGCGGGCATTGGGGCCCTGTTGGCAGGACTTTGGCTGGCCGCGGCGGAGGCAGGTTTCCGCACCCCGGAATCGCTGGTCCGCAACGTCTATGCCCATTACGGCGAAGGCGCGCCGGAGCTGTCGAAAGGCCTGCCGCGTGATGCCGTGACCGCCCGCCAGTTCTTCGATCTGCCCCTGCGCAAGGCCTGGAGCACGCCGAGAGTCGAGCCCTACGATTTCCTGGTGCAGAGCCCGAGCTGGAAGCTCGGCCCGGTCGCGATTGAGGTCGTCCGCAAGCAGTACGACAAGACTTATGTCGCGGCGAATTTCGACAATCACGGCCGCCGGGTGGTGCTGAACTTCGTCCTCGTGAACGGGCCCGAGGGCTGGCTGATCACGGATGTCGAGAGCCCGCACGACTCCTTGCGGATGTTCTTGGAGCAGTTTCGGAATTGAAGGAAGGCCAACCACTGCTGTTTCCGCACCGTCATTGCGAGCGCAGCGAAGCAATCCAGAATCTTTCCGCGGAGGCAGTCCGGATTGCTTCGTCGCAAGAGCTCCTCGCAATGACGGGGGTACCCCTACTCCTCCGGCGCGTTCTCGATCGGGTCGAACCGGCTGGCATCGAGCCCAAGCAGATTCCACGACTGCTGCATATGCGGCGGCAGCGGCGCGGTGGCGTCGATCACGCCGCCGCGCGGATGCGGAATGACGATGCGGCGCGCGAGCAGATGCAGGCGGTTTTGCAGGCCGCCCGGCAGTTGCCAGTTCTCGATGTTGAAATATTTGGGATCGCCGACGATGGGATGGCCGATATGCTCCATGTGGGCGCGGAGCTGGTGGGTGCGGCCCGTCACCGGCTTCAGCGACACCCAGGTCAGCTTGTTGCCGGCGGTCTCGACCACCGCGTAATACGTCACCGCGTGGCTGGCGCCCTCGTCGCCATGCTGGGCGATGCGCATGATGGTGTCGTCCTCGCTCTCCTCCTTGGCAAGGAAGGTCGAGATGCGGCCCTGCTTGGGCTTCGGCAGGCCCGGCACCAGTGCCCAATAGACTTTTCGCGCCGAGCGCGAGCGGAAGGCCCCGGTCAGATGCGAGGCGGCAAAGCGCGTCTTGGCGATCAGGAGACAGCCCGAGGTCTCGCGGTCGATGCGGTGCACGAGGCGCGGCTTCTGGCCCTTGGCATCGCGCATCACCTCCAGCATCTGGTCGATATGCCGCGTCATCCCCGAACCGCCCTGCACGGCAAGGCCCGCCGGCTTGTTCAGCACGAGGACGTCGTCGTCCTCGTAGATCGTCATCTCCTTCAGCGCCTTGAGCGTCTTCTGCGCGGCCTCCGAAAGCTCGCCGACCGCCTTCGGCGTGTCGAGCTTCAGCGGCGGAATGCGGACGCTCTGTCCCTCCTCCAGCCGGTCCTTGCTGTCGACGCGCTTGCCGTCGACGCGCAGCTCGCCTTTGCGGACGACGCGCTGGATGTGGGAGAATGACAGACCGGGAAAGCGCGCCTCGAGGAAGCGGTCGACGCGCATGTTGTTCTCGTCGGCCGTGACTGTGACGGTCTGCACCTTGGTCGGCAGCAGCGCCTCGACCGGCTTCTCCGGCGCAGGCCTTTCCTGGGCGGCTTTGGACGGCCGCCGCTCGGCACGCTCGGGGCCACGCCGCTCGGCGCGCTCGCCGGCAAAGCGCGGCGGCTTGCTGCCGGGCTTGCCCCCCGGACGCGGCCCGGCCTTCTTCGCGCTGCGCGCCTGATGCGGGCGTGCGTCATCGCGCTCGTCACGCGAACGGGGCTTTGGATTCATTCTCTTGATGCGGCGGCTCATGAATGCCTGCGTACCCTAAAAGCGGCCTTCCGTCACGACGAAATGGCCGCCTCTAGCGCGAGCCGCCCCGCTCCTTGCGCAGCTTGGCCCAGTAATCCAGCCGTTTCCTGATCTCCCGCTCGAAGCCGCGCTCGGGCGGGTCGTAGAAGGTCTGGCGGCCCAGGGCTTCCGGGAAGTAGTCCTGGCCGGAGAAGGCATCCGGGGTGTCGTGGTCGTATTCGTAACCGGTGCCGTAGCCTTCCGACTTCATCAGCTTGGTCGGCGAATTGAGGATGTGTTTGGGCGGCAGCAGCGAGCCGGCCTGCTTGGCGACCTGCATCGCCGTGCCGAAGGCGGCGTAGACCGCGTTCGATTTCGGCGCGGTGGCGAGATAGACCACGGCTTGCGCGATGGCGAGCTCGCCCTCGGGATGGCCGAGGAAGTCGAAGGCGTCCTTGGCGGCATTGGCGACGACGAGCGCCTGCGGATCGGCAAGACCGATGTCCTCGACCGCCATGCGCACGACGCGGCGGGCAAGGAACAGCGGGTCTTCGCCGGCATCCAGCATGCGCGCGAGATAATACAGCGCGGCGTCGGGATCGGAGCCGCGCACCGATTTATGCAGCGCCGAGATCAGATTGTAGTGACCGTCGGCCGACTTGTCGTAGATCGGCGCGCGGCGCTGCAGGATGTCCTGCAACTGCGCGGCGTTGAAAATCTCGTCCGCTCGCGCCGAACGCCAGACCTCCTCGGCGAGCGTCAGCGACGCGCGGCCGTCGCCATCGGCCATGCGCACCAGCACCGCGCGCGCTTCGGCGTCCAGCGGCAGCTTCCTGCCCTCGACCGCCTCGGCATGCGCGAACAGCTTTTCGATCGCGGCGGCGTCGAGCGAGCGGAACACCAGCACGCGCGCGCGAGAGAGCAACGCCGCGTTGAGCTCGAAGGACGGGTTTTCGGTGGTGGCGCCGACCATCACCACCGTGCCGTCTTCCATCACGGGCAGAAACGAATCCTGCTGGGCGCGGTTGAAGCGATGTACCTCGTCGACGAACAGCAGCGTGCCCTTGCCCATCTCGCGGCGGGCGCGCGCGGCGTCGAACGCTTTCTTGAGGTCGGCAACACCGGAGAACACCGCGGAGATCTGCTCGAAGTGCAGATCGGTGGCGTCCGCCAGCAACCGCGCCACCGTGGTCTTGCCGGTGCCGGGCGGGCCCCAGAACACCAGCGAGCCCAGCGTGCGCGTCTCCAGCATGCGCGTCAGCGCGCCGTCGGGGCCGAGGATGTGATCCTGGCCGACGACCTCCGACAGCGCACGCGGACGCAAGCGATCCGGCAGCGGATGCGGGGCCTCGTGATCGAGCCCCGCCGCGGCGAAGAGCGTTGGCGTCTCCTGTGGTCGCTTCGGACTCATCCGCCCAGCGTAACGTTGATCTGCTGACCGCCGCGCACCAGCGTGATGCGCCAGATCCGCGGCCGCTCGCTCGCGGCCTTCTCGAGATCGCCGGTCTTGCTGATCTTCTGGTTGTTGACGGCGAGGATGATGTCACCCTTCTGGAAGCCCACACTCGCCGCCGCGCTGTCGCCGCCGAGATCGGCGATCACGACGCCTTCGGTGTCGGCGTCCAGATGCAGCTCGTCGGCAACCGCCGGCGTGATGGTCGAGACCTTCGCGCCCTGGAACGGCGAACGCGCGGTAATGACGAGCTCGTTGCGCCCGGTGTCGGGCGCGGTCTCCAGCGCCACGGTCAGCTTGACCGGCTTGCCGCCGCGCTGCACGTCGATCTGCGCGGTGCCGCCCAAAGGACGCGTGGCGAACCGATAGTCGAAGGCGTTGGGATCATCCACGGCCTGGCCGTCGATGCCGGTGATGAGATCGGAGGATTTCAGGCCGGCCTTGGCCGCGGGGCCGTTCGACACCACGCTCGCGACGAGCGCTCCGGTCGGCGAGCGCAGGCCGAGGCTCTCGGCGATCTCCGGCGTCACCGCCTGCAGCTTTGCCCCCAGCCACGGCCGCTTCACCGCCTTGCCGCCGCTCTTGGCGGAGGCGACGACGACACGAACCATGTTGGCGGGAATCGCAAAGCCGATGCCCTGCGAGCCGCCGGAGCGCGAATAGATCGCGGTATTGATGCCGGCGAGCTTGCCGCTCATGTCGACCAGCGCGCCGCCGGAATTGCCGGGATTGATCGCCGCATCGGTCTGGATGAAGAACTGGTAATCGGTGATGCCGACCTGCGTGCGCGCCAGCGCCGAGATGATGCCGTGCGTCACCGTCTGGCCGACGCCGAAGGGATTGCCGATCGCGAGCACGATGTCGCCGACCAGCAGCTCGTCGGAATTGGTGAAGTCCAGCGTCGGAAATTTCTCCTTGGTGTCCTTCAGGCGGAGCACGGCCAGATCAGTGCGGGAATCTTTCAGTAGGATCTCGGCCTCGAACTCGCGCTTGTCCGACAGCGATACCCGGACCTGGTCCGCGCCCTCGATGACGTGGACATTGGTGACGACGAGGCCGGAGGCATCGACGATGACGCCGGAACCGAGCGAGCGCTGCATCTGCTCGGGTTGCTGGCCCGGCACGCCGAAGAAGCGGCGGAAGATCGGATCGTCGAGCAGCGGATTGCGGTTCTGCACTACCTTCGCGGCATAGACGTTGACGACCGCCGGCTGCACCCGCTGCACGATCGGCGCATAGGACAGCCGCAGCTCGGCCGGCGAGGACGGGACACGGCGGTCCTGGGCGGCGGCTGGATTGAAGTGGGCTGAAAACGCTATGCACAGTGCCGTGACGACCACGGCGGGACGGATCGATCGAAACATTCCTACCTCTCGGAAAAGACGACGGAATATAGGCGCGTTCGCCAGGCAATAGAAGGGCGCCGGGCGGCAATATTCGGCTCCCCGGTGTGTCCGGCCTGCAAGCCCCGCGTGCGAATCGGCAATTTGGAGCGACTGTCCATTGGCATGATGCGCATCATCCAGCATTCTGGTGAGAAGCGGATTCGGTTGCGGCGAATTTGCATCAGTGGGAACCGCGCAACCGGGCGCAGCGTCGCGGGGCAGTCATCGACCCCACCTAGGCTCTCCGTTCGCGACTTGGGAAGTGACTTGGGGAAGTTCGTCAAACGATGGAGGCGTAACGTGAGCAGGACAAGACTTGCAGCCACGGCGATTGGTCTCGCCGGCGCGCTGGCGGCCTCGCAGGCCCAGGCCCAATCGGCCAGCAACAGTGAGCAGGAAATTGCGCTGCTGAAGCAACAGCTGAAGCTACTCGAGCAGAAGCTCGACAAGCTGCAGAGCCAGACCGCGGCAAACACGGCGGCCACGGCGAAGGCGAAAGCCGAAGCCAAGGCTGAGGCGAAGGCCGAAGCGCGCTCGGAAGCCAAGGCGGTGGTCGCCAACGCCAACGCGGCAATCCCGCTCAAGGGACCGGCGCCCGCCTCCGGCGTCGTCGTCACGATGCCGAACAACCGGCCAACCATCTGCACCGCCGACCAGGCCAACTGCGTCGCCATCACCAGCCGGTTGCACTACGACATTGGCGGCTATGATTATCGTCCCAACACCGCGGCCACCGTGCCGCAAAAGCTGGACAGCGGCGAGAACGTCCGCCGCGCGCGCATCGGCGTGACCGGCAAGTTCTTCCACGACTGGAATTTCGCGCTGATCTACGACTTCGGCGGCTCCTCCGACGGATTCGGCGGCGCCGCCGCGGGCTCGCTGCCGGGCGGCGGCGTCTCCGGCGTGGAGAACGCCTATATCAGCTACACGGGCCTGAAACCGTTCGGCGGGCGCATGGCGGTCGAGGCCGGCATCATGGACCTGCCTTACACTCTGGACGAGGCCACGAGCTCCAACGACATCCTGTTCATGGAGCGCGCCTCACCCGGCGTGGTCGCCACCAACATCGCCGCCGGCGACTTCCGCTCCGCCGCCGGTACGCGCTGGTACAACGATCAGCTCTGGATCGGCGGCTACGTCACGGGGCCCTCGACCGGCGCGATCCATTCCGCCTCGAGCGCGGCGCCTGCGGGCACGAGCGAGCAATATGGCGCGGTGGCGCGTGTTGCCGGCAACCCGATCAGCGGCAAGGACTACTCGGTGCATATCGGCGCCGACGCGCAATGGCTGATCCAGCCGCCGCGCAACCTGATCGCCAACACCCAGACGGTGACGCTGAGCGATCGTCCCGAATTGCGTCTCGACCCGACCACTTTGATCTCGACCGGCGCGATCGCCAATGTCTCGGGCGCGCAGGTCTACAGCCTCGAAGCCGCGGCAACCTACGGGCCGTTCATCGTGCAGGGCGAGTATTTCTGGTACAATGTCGACCGCACCGCCAACACCAGCGTTCCGCTGGTCGGCGCACCGAGCCTGAAATTCCAGGGCGGCTATGCTCAGGCAGGTTACGTGCTGACGGGTGAGACCCACACCTACAACGCCGGCAACGCCGCCTATGGCGGCATCAAGCCGGCGCATCCGTTCTCGCTCGATGGCGGCGGCTGGGGCGCGTGGGAGATCGCGGGACGCTTCTCGACGATCGACCTCAACGACCAGCTCGCGACCGCCAACGGCGTCGCCGGTGGCCGGCAGAACGTCTACACCCTGGCGCTCAACTGGTACGTCAACGGCAACGTCCGCTTCATGCTGGACTACCTGCATGGCGACATCTCCAGGCAGGCGTCAGCGGTCTCGAGCGCCAATGTCGGCTCGAAATTCGACGCGGTCGCGATGCGCACGCAGTTCGCGTTCTGACACGATATCGTCCGGGAGCGGCAGGGACCGCTCCCGGATACTCACGCCGCCCGCTTCGGCTTCTTCACGACCACCGGCGGCGGCGCGCAGGACAGCCGCTGCTGATGGCTCTCGCCCCAGGCCTTCAAAATATCGATCACAGGCTTGAGGCTCTCGCCGAGCTCGGAGAGGCAGTACTCCACCCGCGGCGGCACCTCGGCATAGACCTTGCGGATGACGAGCTTGTCCTCCTCCAGCGCGCGAAGCTGTTTGGTCAGCATGCGCTGGGTGATGCCGGGCATCCGGCGGCGCAATTCGCCGAAGCGCTGGGTTCCGCTCTGCAGGTGATAGAGGATCACGCCCTTCCACTTGCCATCGATCAGATCCAGCGTCGCCTCGACCGAACAGCCGGGACGACGGGCAAAATTGCGCCGTTTCATGCGTGTTTTCCCAATAGTATCCAAACAGGGACTATATCCCCGAATTTACAGTACTTGCCAAATGGACGCCATGGGGACAGTTAGCAGGCCAGGCGCACGCGACAAGCTGCGCCAACTGATGGAGACACGCCATGAAGGCCGTCGGCTACAAGAAGTCGCTTCCGATCGAGGACGCGAATTCACTGATCGATTTCGAGACCGCAAAACCCGAGCCCAAGGGGCGCGACATCCGCGTTGCCGTGAAGGCGATCTCGGCCAATCCAGTCGACTACAAGGTGCGCAAGCGCGCCGCCCCGCCCGAGGGCGAGACCAAGATTCTCGGCTATGACGCAGCCGGTGTGGTCGATGCCGTCGGGCCTGAGGTCACGCTGTTCAAGCCGGGCGACGAAGTGTTCTACGCCGGCTCGATCCTGCGCCAGGGCACCAACGCCGAATTCCATCTGGTCGACGAACGCATCGTCGGCAACAAGCCGAAGTCGCTCTCGTTCGCGCAGGCAGCAGCCCTTCCCCTCACCTCCATCACCGCCTGGGAATTGCTGTTCGATCGGCTCGGCGCCGTGCCCGGCAAGAGCGTCGATCCGCGCACGCTGCTGATCACGGGCGGCGCCGGCGGCGTCGGCTCGATCCTGATCCAGCTCGCTCGCCGCCTCACCGGCCTCACGGTGCTCGCGACCGCGACGCGTCCGGAATCGCAGAAATGGTGCCTCGATCTCGGCGCGCATGCGGTGATCGACCACGGCAAGCCGATGAAGGAGCAGATCGAGAGCTTGAAGCTGCCGCCGGTCGCGCTGGTGGCGAGCCTCACCTTCACCGATCAGCACTACAAGAGCATCGCGGAGTTCATGGCGCCGCAGGGACGGTTCGGCCTGATCGACGATCCCCCGGAATTCGCCATGAGCACGTTCAAGGGCAAGGCGATCTCGGTGCACTGGGAATCGATGTTCACGCGCTCCTCGTTCCAGACGCCTGATATGATCGCGCAGCATCATCTGCTCAACGACGTCGCCGACCTCATCGACAAGGGCGTGCTGCGCACCACGCTCGACCAGACCTTCGGCACGATCAACGCCGCCAACCTCAAGCGCGCGCATGCGCTGCTGGAGAGCGGCAAGTCGCGCGGCAAGATCGTGCTGGAGGGGTGGTAGCGAAGACCTCGTTAGGGTGGGCAAAGGCGCACTTGCGCCGTGCCCACCATCTCCTCGACACGCGCAATCAAGGTGGTGGGCACGCTTGCGCTTTGCCCACCCTACGGCACCGGCGCTCTAGGCTGGCACCACGCCCTCGACAAATATCAAGCGCCGCTCCAGCGCAGCGGCGCGGATCTTCAACGCCTCGGCATATTCCGGCGAGGCGTACCATTCCTTCAGCCTCGCCATCGACGGGAATTCGACGATGACGATGGCCTTCGGCGGAAGGTTGCCTTCCGCCAGCTCGGCCTTGCCGCCACGGACGAGATAGCGCCCGCCAAACTGCGCGATCGTCTTCGCGGCGAGCGCGCGATAGGCTTCAAATCCCTCGAGGTCGCGCATCTCGACTTCAGAAATCGCATAAGCGGTCATAGGCGGCTCTTATGCGATCGTATTGACGATGCCGCCTTCCGCTCGCAAAGCCGCGCCATTGGTCGCAGACGCTTGCTTCGACGCGACGTAAACAACCATGTTCGCGATCTCGTCGACACTCGCAAAACGCTGGATCAGCGAGCTCGGGCGATGCTGCTTGACGAAATTGGCCGCGGCCTCGTCCACGGACTGCCCGTTTTGCTTCGCGAGATCCTTCACGAAGGTCTCGACGCCCTCCGACATGGTCGGACCCGGCAACACCGAATTCACGGTGACGCCGGTGCCGCGGGTGAGCTGCGCGAGGCCGCGCGCAACGGAAAGCTGGGCCGTCTTGCTCATGCCGTAGTGGATCATCTCGACGGGAATGTTCAGCCCGGACTCCGAGGAGATGAAAACGATACGGCCCCAGTTGCGCTTGAGCATACCCTTCATGTAGGCGCGCGACAGCCGCACGCCGCTCATCACGTTGACCTCGAAGAAGCGGCTCCAGTCCTCGTCGGGGATGTCGAAAAAGTCCTTCGGCTCGAAGATGCCGGCGTTGTTGATGAGGATGTCGATCTCGGGCAGAGCGGCCACCAGCGCCTTGCAGCCCGCGGCGGTGGAGACGTCGGCTGCGATGCCGCGCACCTTGGCGCCCGTCCCTTCCAGCTTGCGCACGGCCGCATCGACCTTGTCCTGGCCGCGCCCGTTGATCACGACGCTCGCGCCCGAGACGGCAAGGCCTTTGGCGATGGCATGGCCGATGCCGGCGGTCGAGCCGGTCACGAGGGCGGTCTTTCCGGAAAGGTCGATGTTCATGTACTATCTCCATCAGATTGATGATCGGGATATCGGACGCCGCGGATCGGGCCGCAATCGGCGCTCACCAATCAGTGAGACGCCTGGCACCTTTCCTGCAACCCCGCGGACACCGTGCACTGCCACTGGAACGATTGTTGCTTGTCTATCCGGAATTCTCTTGCTCACACAGAAACGGAAGAACGACGCGATGAACAGAACGGCTTTGACGGTTGCGCTCGGTTTGGTCGGCTTGATTGCTGGCAATGCGCCCGTACCGGCTCAGGCGGTCTATCCGGAAAAGTCGCTGCAATTGATCGTCCCCTTCCCGCCCGGCGGCGCTTCCGACGTGGTCGCGCGCATCATCGGCGGCGAATTGGAGACGCGGCTCGGCAAGCCCGTGATCATCATGAACCGTCCCGGCGGCGGCACCACGATCGCGGCCAAGGAGGTCGCGCGCTCGGCGCCTGACGGATACACCCTGTTCTTCAGCTCGAACTCGAGCTTCACGCTGCCGGCGGCCGTGAAGGAAAGCGTGCCTTACGACGCGGCCAAGGATTTCGAGCCGCTCGGCCAGGTCGGCAAGATCACGCTGGCGCTGGTCACCTACAAGGACAATCCGGTCAAGGACGTGGCTGCGCTCGTCGCCGAGGCCAAGGCCAATCCCGACAAGCTGTCGCTGGCGTCCTTCGGCGTCGCAACCGTCTCGCATTTTGCCGGCGACTGTTCAAATCGGCGGCCGGGGTCAAGATGGTCCACCTGCCCTACAAGGGCAGCGCGCCCGCGATGAACGACCTCATCGGCAAGCACATCCAGTACCACGTCGACACCGTGATCGCGGTGAAGCCGCAGATCGAAGCCGGCACCGTCAAGGTGCTCGCTGTGTTCTCGGGCAAGCGCACGCCGTTCCTGCCCGACGTTCCGACGCTCGCCGAGCTCGGCTATGGCAATATCGACTTCGCCTCATGGGGCGCCGTGGTCACTCCCAAGGGCTTGCCGCCGGCCGTTCACGACAAGCTCTCGGCGACCCTGGAGGAGACGATCAACAATCCCTCGGTGGCCGAGCGCTTCGCCAAGGTCGGCTTCGAGCCGGGCTTCTCGCGCTACAGCGACTGGGCGGGAGCGATCGGCAAGGAGACCGCTGAAATGAAGGACATCGCCCAAAAGGCAGGGATCAAGGAGGAATAGCCTCGCGGATCCGCCGCTGGCCCCAAAAACAAAAGCGGCGCCCGAGGGCGCCGCTTTCAATTCTGTCCCGCAGAAACGGCTTACGCCGCCTCGGCTTCCTTCTCCTGCACCGGGCCGGAATCCTGACCCTTGGCATCGACATCGCGATCGACGAACTCGATCACGGCCATCGCGGCATTGTCGCCGTAGCGGAAGCCGGCCTTGATGATGCGGGTGTAGCCGCCCTGGCGGTCCTTGTAGCGGGTCGCCAGCACGTCGAAGAGCTTCTTGACCTGATCCTTGTCGCGCATCTCGGAGATCGCCTGGCGGCGCATGGCCAGCCCGCCCTTCTTGCCGAGGGTGACGAGCTTCTCGACGATCGGACGGAGCTCCTTGGCCTTGGGCAGCGTGGTGACGATCTGCTCGTGCTTGATCAGCGCGGCCGCCATGTTGGCGAACATCGCCTTGCGGTGTTCGGCCGTGCGGTTGAGCTTCCGATGAACCTTGCCGTGACGCATGTGTCTATTCCTTACGTATGAACTGCCGCGACGGTTCGTCGGACCAGTTGCTCAGGTGGGCTTCCTGCGTTCGCCCATAACAATCGCGGCCAGATGTCTCCGGCCGCGACGGTGAAGTCGATCAGTAGTGATCCTCGAAGCGCTTGGCGAGCTCGTCGATGTTCTCCGGCGGCCAGCCCGGCACTTCCATGCCGAGATGCAGACCCATCTGGGCCAGCACTTCCTTGATCTCGTTCAGCGACTTGCGGCCGAAGTTCGGGGTGCGGAGCATTTCGGCTTCCGACTTCTGCACGAGATCGCCGATGTAGACGATGTTGTCGTTCTTCAAGCAGTTGGCCGAACGCACCGACAGCTCGAGCTCGTCCACCTTCTTGAGGAAGGCCGGGTTGAAGGCGAGGTCCGGGATGATCTCCTGGGCGACTTCCTTGCGCGGCTCTTCGAAGTTGACGAACACGTTGAGCTGATCCTGCAGGATGCGGGCGGCGTAAGCCACGGAGTCATCCGGCGTCAGCGCGCCGTTGGTCTCGATCGTCATGGTCAGCTTGTCGTAGTCGAGGATCTGGCCCTCGCGGGTGTTCTCGACCTTGTAGGAGACCTTGCGGACCGGCGAGTACAGGCTGTCGACCGGGATCAGACCGATCGGCGCGTCCTCGGGGCGGTTGCGCTCGGCGGGCACATAGCCCTTGCCGGTCGAGACCGTGAACTCCATGCGGATCTCGGCACCCTCGTCGAGCGTGCAGATCTGGAGGTCCGGATTGAGCACCACGACATCGCCCACGGTCTGGATGTCGCCGGCGGTGACGACGCCCGGGCCCTGCTTCTTCACGACCATGCGCTTGGGGCCTTCGCCCTGCATCTTGATCGAGATGTCCTTGATGTTGAGCACGATGTCGGTGACGTCCTCACGGACGCCAGCGATCGAGGAGAACTCGTGCAGCACGCCGTCGATGTGCACCGACTGCACCGCCGCGCCCTGGAGCGAGGAGAGCAGGATGCGGCGCAGCGCGTTGCCGAGGGTCTGGCCGAAGCCGCGCTCGAGCGGCTCGGCGACGATGGTCGCAAAGCGGGTCGAATCGCTACCGGGCTGAATCTGGAGCTTGTTCGGCCGAATCAGTTCTTGCCAATTTTTCTGGATCGTCACTGTTTCACCCATACAGGCCAGTCGAACTGCCGTTGCAGACACTGGCGTTGGAGAAAGGCCGCAGGCCACGCCCGCGGCTTCTTACAAAAGTCATTGCGGGCGCCGATGCGCCCGCAACTTGGTATCAAACGCGCCGACGCTTGCGGGGACGGCAACCGTTGTGCGGGATCGTGGTCACGTCGCGGATCGAGGTCACGGTGAAGCCTGCGGCCTGGAGCGCGCGGAGCGCCGATTCGCGGCCCGAACCGGGACCGGCGACTTCGACTTCCAGCGTGCGCATGCCGTGCTCCTGCGCCTTCTTCGACACGTCCTCGGCGGCAACCTGCGCCGCATACGGGGTCGACTTGCGCGAGCCCTTGAAGCCCATCGTGCCGGCGGAAGACCAGGCAATCGTGTTGCCCTGCGCGTCGGTGATGGTGATGGTCGTGTTGTTGAACGACGAGTTCACGTGCGCAACGCCGGAGGCGATGTTCTTGCGCTCACGACGGCGAACGCGGGTGGCTTCCTTGCCCATTGAGTCCCTTTCCTGAAGATCTCAAACGCCGCCGTAATGCCAGCGGCTACACCTGTGGAACGAAAAGCGCGTGGCGAACGGGTATCCCCTTTCGCCACACGCCGCGATGGAGTGCGAAAACTTACTTCTTCTTGCCGGCGATGGCCTTGGCCGGCCCCTTGCGCGTACGCGCATTGGTGTGGGTACGCTGACCGCGCACCGGCAGACCGCGACGATGGCGCAGGCCGCGATAGCAGCCGAGGTCCATCAGACGCTTGATGTTGATGCCGACCTCACGACGCAGGTCGCCCTCGACGAGATAGTCGCGGTCGATCACTTCGCGGATCTGAAGAACTTCGGCGTCGCTGAGCTGATTGACGCGACGATCCTCGGGGATCTTCACCTTCTCGATGATGTCACCGGCGATCTTCGGGCCGATGCCATGGATGTACTGAAGCGCGATCAGCACGCGCTTGTTGGTGGGAATGTTCACGCCGGCAATACGGGCCACGGCTTTCTCTCCTGTTGCCGATCCCTCGTCAGGAATCGGGCTTAAGTGCTTGCTTTCTCGGGCAGGTATTCACAAACGCGAACACGACGCCCACCACCGGTCTTCCTGGGGCCCGGCATCGTCTGAAACTATCCGACTTGGATGCGGGGCTTATTAGGGGATTCCAGGGGCTTTCGTCAACCGCTGCTAGCGCTTGGCTCGCTTTTTCGTGACCTTTTTTGGTCCCTTCTTCGAACCTTTTTTGACGGTCTTCTTGGCGGTCTTTTTGACCGTTTTCTTGGCGGTTTTCTTGGCGATTTTCTTCGCCGCCTTCTTGGTCCCCTTCACGGCCTTCTTGGCCGCTTTTTTGGTGGTTTTGGCCGATTTGACGGCCTTTTTAGCCGATTTCGCCGGCTTTTTGGCAGCCGTGACCGTCTTGGACTTGGCCTTCTTGGCCGGGCCCGACTTGGCTGCACTGCGGGCGTGGGTCTTGGGTTCCACCGCCCCGAGCGCCAGGAGCTGGCGATGGATGGCGCGGGTAACCTCGTCGATGGCCATCATGCCGTCGATGGTGGAGAGCTTCCGCCGCTCGGAATAGTAGTGAATCAGAGGTTCCGTCTGGCTGCGGTAGCTGGCCAGGCGCTTGGTTAGAACCTCCGGAGTGTCGTCCACCCGGACCTCCTCCCCGCGCTCGCGCATCTGGGCAACGCGGGTCTCGACGCGACTCAGCAGCGCACTCTCGTTGACGCGGAGCTCGATCACGGCGTCGAGCTTCAGGTGCTTGTGCTTCAGCAGCTCGTCCAGCGCCTCGGCTTGCGGCACGGTGCGCGGGAAGCCGTCGAGGATGAAACCGTTCTTGGCGTCCGGCTGGTCGATGCGATCGGAGATGATTCCAACCACGACGTCATCAGGGACGAGGCTGCCGCTGGCCATGATCTCCTTGGCCTTCAGCCCGACCGGCGTTCCCGCCGCAACGGCTGCGCGCAGCATCTCGCCGGTCGAGAGCTGGACGATGCCATAGCGCTGCACCAAGAGCTGCGCCTGGGTCCCCTTGCCCGACCCCGGCGGTCCCAGAAGTATAATTCTCATCGGCGTACGCCCCCCGGATTGGTGAGCGATACGTCGCGCACCTGTGTTTTGATATCAAGAGCGGTGCAAACCACAACCAGCGCCGCACCGCCATCGACGACCATACTATAAGGCAGCCCTATCCCGTAAAGGTCGAACACCTCCGGAATCAACTGCAACGCAGTCAGGTAGACGGCTCCAACGACCGTCGTCAATGACACGACGCGATCGAGATAGCCGGCGGTGGCCTCGCCGGGAGCGATACCGGGAATTGTGCCGTTATGCCGGGCCAGGGATTTGGCGGTGTGTTCGGGATCGACGACATAGGCGGTGTAGATGAAGGCGAGCATGAAGACCGCGATCGACACGAGGATCATGTGCGCCGGCTGCCCCAGCTGGAGATGCCGGTAGGCCGCGGCGACCAAGGGGTGGTCGCCGCCGAGGATGAAGCCGGCAAAGGCAAGCGGTAGAAAGAAGATCCACGGCGCCACCGTGACCGGAATCAGATACCCGGCGCTGTTGAGCTTGATCGGCAGCATCGCGTCGCGCGTAGGCAGTTGCCGCGTGCCGACGTTGCGTGCGGCGAACTGGACCTGGATATTTCGCCGCGCACCTTCGACGAGCACGATCATGACAACGGCCACGACCCAGAACACGGCATGGCCGAGGGCGACGTTACCCGAGATCGCGCCCTGCCGGACAGCATCCATGATACCGGCGATGTTTTGCGGTATCGCGACGAGAAAGCCGGCGCTCAAAATCAGCGCCAGGCCGTTGCCGATGCCGTAGCGGGTGATCTGCTCGCTGAGCCAAATCAGAACGAACACACCTCCAACGATCGAGGCCGTGGCCGCGAGAACAGGCCAGTCGTCCGGATCAGGAACCAGCGCCGGAATTGTCTGGATCGCCGAGGCGTAGCCGTAGGCCTGGAAGGTGGAGAACAGCAGAGTGAGGATCAGCGTGTAGCGCGCGATGCTGCGCCGGCCACGCTCGCCTGACTTCTCGAGCAAGTTCAGGCCCTGCCATACCAGCGAGAGAACCCGAATGACGATCGCAGCGCTCAGATAGGGAAGGATACCGAGCGCGAAGATCGAGAAACGGCCGCCATGTTCGGCCGGGAACGACAGGCTCGTCGCGCCCATCCCCACGAACGGGATCTGCGTGCCGAGCCTGAAAAGGAGCAGCGCGCCGATCGTGAAAGCGATCCGGCGCGCGAGCTCCCTGCTCATCTAGAGCGACGCCGCAGCTAGCGGCGGCGACCGCGCAGCTTGGACTTGCGGATCAGGCCTTCATACTGATGGGCCAGCAGATAGCCCTGCACCTGAGCCACCGTGTCCATGGTGACGCTGACGACGATCAGCAGCGAGGTACCGCCGAAGTAGAACGGCACCGAGGCGTAGGAGATCAGGATCTCCGGAATCAAGCAGACGATGGCGAGATAGATCGCACCGAGCACCGTGATGCGCGACAGCACGTAGTCGATATATTCGGCGGTGCGCTCGCCCGGACGGATGCCCGGAATGAAGCCGCCGTGCTTCTTCAGATTGTCCGCGGTCTCGGTCGGGTTGAACACGATCGCGGTGTAGAAGAACGCGAAGAACACGATCAGGGCCAGATACATGATCAGGAACAGCGGACGGCCGTGGCCGAGCTGGGTGGTGATCCACTGGAACCATTCCGGCCCGCTGCCCGCGTTGAAGTTCGCAACCGTGGTCGGCAAGAGCAGCAGCGAGGACGCGAAGATCGGCGGAATCACGCCCGAGGTGTTGAGCTTGAGCGGCAGATGCGAGGACTGGCCCTCGAACATCTTGTTGCCGACCTGGCGCTTCGGATACTGGATCAAGAGCCGGCGCTGGGCGCGCTCCATGAACACGATGAAGGCGATCACGGCGACGGCCATGATGATGACGACCAGGATCAGACCGGTCGACATCGCGCCCTGACGGCCGAGCTCGAGCATGTTGGCGAGCGCCGCTGGCAGCTCGGCGACGATGCCGGCGAGAATGATCAGCGAGATGCCGTTGCCGATGCCGCGCGAGGTGATCTGCTCGCCCAGCCACATCAGGAACATGGTGCCGCCGGTCAGTGTGATCGCCGTGGACAGGCGGAAGAACATGCCGGGATCGCTGACGACGTTGCCGGCGCCTTCGAGACCCACCGCGATACCGTAGGACTGGAACGCGGCCAGGATCACGGTCAGGTAGCGGGTGTACTGGTTCAGCAGCTTACGGCCGGCCTCGCCTTCCTTCTTCAGCGCCTCGAGCTGCGGCGAGACGGTGGTGAGGAGCTGGATGATGATCGAGGCCGAGATGTACGGCATGATGTTCAACGCGAAGATCGCCATGCGGTGGATGCCGCCGCCGGCAAACATGTTGAACATGCCGAGGATGCCGCCCGCCTGGGACTTGAACACCTGCTCCCAGATGTTGGGATCGATGCCCGGCAGCGGGATGTAGGTTCCGAGCCGATAAACGAGCAGCGCACCCAGGGTGAACCAGATGCGCTTCTTCAGTTCGTCGGCCTTGGCAAACGCGCCGAAATTGAGATTGGCTGCCAGTTGTTCCGCTGCAGAGACCATCTTGGACTTTCTCCCGCCGCCTATTGCGCCGTCATGCCCGCGGCCGGGCTACTATCTAGCGGACGCCGGACATTATCTGGGGCTCGGCTTCGATAAGTCCACGTCCCGCATGCGTAAAGGCCCGCGAGCCGCGGGCCAATGACGCAGTTGTTACGCCGCCTCGCCTTCTTCCTTGGCAGGGGCGAGGATCTTCACCGAGCCGCCGGCCTTCTCGACCGCCGCGATCGCGGTCTTGGTGGCGCCATGCACTTCGATGTTGAGCTTGGACTTGAGCTCGCCACGGCCGAGCAGCCGCAGGCCGGCCTTGGCGCGACGCAGCACGCCGCCCTTCACCAGGGCCTCGACGTTCACGACGCTGCCGGCGTCGATCTTCTTGGCATCGACCGCTTCCTGGAGCCGGTCGAGATTGATCTCGGCGAACTCCACGCGGAAGATGTTGTTGAAGCCGCGCTTGGGCAGACGGCGATGCATCGGCATCTGGCCGCCTTCGAAACCCTTGATGCGCACGCCCGAACGCGCGGTCTGGCCCTTGCCGCCGCGGCCGGACTGCTTGCCCTTGCCCGAACCGATGCCGCGGCCGACGCGCATACGCTTTTTGCGCGAGCCGGCGTTGTCGGCGATATCGCTGAGCTTCATCGCCCTTCTCCTTGTGTCTTGCGCCCGATTGTCACCGAAAACCGGTCCCCGCTTTTCGGGATCGTGCGCCGCTTCTTACTTCTCGTCGACGATGCGGACGAGATGGTGAACCTTCTCGATCATGCCGCGGACCGCCGGGGTGTCCTGCAGTTCGCTGGTGCGACCGATCTTGTTGAGCTTGAGCCCGATCAGCGTCGAACGCTGCGAGTGATGGCGGCGGATCGCGCTGCCGATCTGCTCGAGCTTGATCGTTTTGGTGGCCTTGGCCATGGGAGTCTACTCCAAAGCTTCCGTTAGTCGGCAGCCGCCTCGGCATCGCCACCGATACGGCGCGACTGCAGAGTGGACACCTTGATGTTGCGGCGGGCTGCGACCGAACGCGGCGAATCCTGATGCTTCAGCGCGTCGAAGGTCGCGCGAACCATGTTGTACGGGTTCGACGAGCCGATCGACTTCGCCACCACGTCCTGGACGCCGAGCGTCTCGAACACGGCGCGCATCGGGCCGCCGGCGATGATGCCGGTACCGGCCGGAGCTGCACGCAGGTAGACACGGCCCGCGCCATGACGGCCGGCGATGTCGTGATGGAGCGTGCGGCCCTCGCGCAGCGACACCCGGGTCAGGTTGCGCTTGGCGGACTCGGTTGCCTTGCGGATCGCCTCAGGCACTTCGCGCGCCTTGCCGTGACCGAAGCCGGCGCGGCCCTTCTGGTCGCCGATCACGACCAGCGCTGCGAAACCGAAGCGCTTGCCGCCCTTGACGACCTTGGCCACGCGGTTGATGTGGACCAGCTTGTCGACGAACTCGCTGTCGCGCTCCTCGCGCTCCTTGCGTTCACGTCCGCCGCCGCGTTGATCGCGTCCACCACGTTGTTCGCGTTCTGCCATTTTTCCAATCCTTCAGAGGCTTACGCCTCAATCCTCAAATTCTGTTAGAAGCTCAGCCCGCTCTCACGCGCGGCGTCGGCCAGAGCCTTGACGCGCCCGTGGTAGAGGTAGCTGCCGCGATCGAACACGACTTCCTTGACGCCCTTCTCGGCGGCGCGCTCGGCCAGCAGCTTGCCGACCGCCTTCGCCGCATCGATGTCGGCGCCAGTCTTGCCGCCGCCGCGCATCGACTTCTCGAGCGAAGAGGCAGAGGCCAGCGTCTCGCCCTTCAGGTCGTCGATGACCTGGGCGTAGATGTGCTTGGACGAACGGAACACCGACAGACGCGGACGGCCACCACCGGAGCGGCGCAGCTTCAGCCGCACACTCCGCTTGCGCCGGGCATTCGTAACCTTGGCTTTGGACATGACCGGCTCCGTTACTTCTTCTTGCCTTCCTTGCGGAAGATGAATTCGCCCACATACTTCACGCCCTTGCCCTTGTAGGGCTCCGGCGGACGGTAGGCGCGGATCTCCGCGGCGACCTGGCCGACGCGCTGGACGTCGCTGCCCGCCACCGTGATCTCGGTCGGCTTCGGCACGGTGATCGTGATCCCTTCCGGGATCTGGTAGATCACGTCGTGGCTGTAGCCGAGCGCGAGCTGCAGGTTCTTGCCCTGCATCGCGGCGCGGTAACCGACGCCGGTGATCTCGAGCTTCTTCTCGAAACCCTTGGTGACGCCTTCGACCAGATTCGCGACCTGGGCGCGAGCGGTACCGTACAGGGCCCGCGCGCGGTTGGTCTCGGCACGCGGCTTGACCTTGATCTGGCCGCTCTCGAGCTTCACCTCGACGTCGTCATGGACGACGAACTGAAGCTGGCCCTTCGGCCCCTTCATCTTGACGGTCTGCCCATCGACGGTCGCGGTCACACCCGACGGAACCGCCACAGGCCTTTTGCCAACTCGTGACATGGATGAAAAATCCTTCTCAGAACACCGTGAAGAGGACTTCACCGCCCACATTCGCGTCGCGCGCGCTGTGGTCGGCCATGATCCCCTTCGGCGTCGACAACACCGAAATGCCGAGCCCGTTGTTGACCCGCGGCAGGTTCTTCACCGAGGCGTAGACACGACGCCCGGGCTTGGAAACGCGTTCGATCTCGCGGATGACGGGCTCGCCGTCGAAATACTTCAGCTCGATCTCGATCTCGCTGCGGCCCGAGGGGTGCTCAAGCGTGGCGTAACCGCGGATGTAGCCCTCGGTCTTCAGCACCTCGAGCACGTTCTCGCGCATCTTCGAGCCAGGCGTGGAGACCTTGTTCTTGGAACGCATCTGCGCGTTGCGGATGCGGGTGATCAGATCGCTGATTGGATCGTGCGTAGACATCTAAACGCCCCTCCTTACCAGCTGGACTTCACGAGGCCCGGGACCATGCCCTTGGAGCCAAGGTCGCGCAGCGCGATACGGGACAGCTTGTTCTTGCGATAGTTCGAGCGCGGACGGCCCGACAGCTCGCAACGCAGGCGGATGCGGGTCGCCGACGAGTTGCGCGGCATTTCGGCCAGCTTCAACGTCGCAGCGAAACGCTCTTCCATCGGCAGCTTCTTGTCGGCGATGATCGCCTTCAACCGCTCACGCTTGGCGGCGGCGTTCTTCACCATCCGCTTGCGCCGGTTGTTCTTCTCGACTGAACTCTTCTTTGCCATGCTTGGCTCCTGGGTATCCGCGTTTGAGAGGCTTAAGGTCAGCGTCTCACTGCCGGAACGGGAAATTGAAAGCGGTCAACAAGGCCCTCGCCTCTTCGTCGGTCTTGGCCGTGGTGCAGACGGTGATGTCCATACCGCGGGCTTCCGTGACCTTGTCGAAGTCGATTTCGGGGAAAATGATGTGCTCCTTGATGCCGAGCGAGTAGTTGCCGCGGCCGTCAAAGCTCTTCGGGTTCAGGCCGCGGAAGTCGCGGACGCGCGGCAGCGCGACCGTCACCAGGCGATCGATGAACTCGTACATGCGGGCCTTGCGCAGCGTGACCTTGCAGCCGATCGGCTGGTTCTCACGCAGTTTGAAGGTCGCGATCGCGATACGCGAATAGGTCACGATCGCCTTCTGGCCGGCGATCTGGGTCAGCTCGGCAGCGGCGGTCTCGGCCTTCTTGCGGTCGTTGACGGAATCGCCAACGCCCATGTTCAGCACGACCTTGTCCAGGCGCGGAACCTGCATCACGTTCTCATAACCGAACTTCTCGGTCAGGGCCGTGCGGATCTTCGCGTCATATTCCGCGCGCAGGCGCGGCGTGTAAGCGGCCTCAGCCATCGATCTCAGCTCCCGAGCTCTTGGCGATGCGGACCTTCTTGCCGTCCGCCAGAATCTTGAATCCGACGCGGGTCGGCTTTCCGTCCTTGCCGACATACGCGATGTTGGACAGTTGGATCGGCGCCTCTTTCGAGATGATGCCGCCCTCCTGGGCCTGCGTCTGCTTCTGGTGACGCTTGACCATGTTGACGCCGCGCACCAGCGCGGTGCCGGCGTCGGGACGAACCTCGAACACTTCGCCGGTGCGGCCCTTGTCACGGCCGGTCAGCACGACGACCTTGTCGCCCTTGCGGATCTTCGCAGCCATCACAGCACCTCCGGCGCGAGCGAAATGATCTTCATGTGGTTCTTGGCGCGCAGCTCGCGCGGCACGGGCCCGAAGATACGGGTGCCGACCGGCTCGGACTGGTTGTTGATCAGAACGGCGGCGTTGCGGTCGAAGCGGATGACCGAACCGTCGGCGCGGCGGATGTCCTTGCGGACGCGCACCACAACGGCCTTCATCACGTCGCCCTTCTTCACCTTGCCACGCGGAATCGCTTCCTTGATCGAGACGACGATGATGTCGCCGATGGTGGCATAGCGGCGCTTGGAACCCCCGAGCACCTTGATACACATGACACGGCGTGCGCCAGAATTGTCGGCCACGTCGAGGTTGGTCTGCATCTGAATCATTGATGCACCTCGTCCTCTTTCTAATTGCGCCAGCCCAGCCGGCGCTCAACATTTCCCTGAAGTCAGTCGGCTAAAGCCAACAGATCAGGCGCTTTTCTTGTGTTCGCCCCGGATCACGACCCAGCGCTTCAACTTCGAAATCGGCTTCGATTCCTCGATCCACACCACGTCGCCCGGCTTGAACTCGTTGCTCTCGTCGTGCGCGTGATAGTTCTTCGAACGGCGGATCGTCTTCTTGTAGATCGGGTGCGTGAAGCGGCGATCGACGCGCACCACGATGGTCTTGGCTTGCTTGTCGCTGACGACCACGCCCTGCAAAGTACGTTTCGGCATCTTCGTAAGCCTCTTACTTCTTCTTCGCGCGCGTCTGCGCGGCGACGGTCTTGATCCGGGCGATGTCACGGCGGGCCTCGCGCAGGCGCGAGGTGTTCTCGAGCTGCCCGGTGGCGCGCTGGAAGCGCAGGTTGAAGCGCTCCTTCTTCAGGTTCAGGATGGCGTCATCCTGCTGGTCGGGGCTCATCGCGCGGATGTCTTCGATCTTCATCTGGGCCATGGCCATTACTCCGCAATGCGCTCGACGAAGCGCGTCTTGATCGGCAGCTTGGCGGCCGCCAGGGTCAGCGCCTCACGCGCCGTCTGGGTGTTGACGCCGTCGATCTCGAACAGCACCCGGCCCGGCTTGACGCGCGCCACCCACAGTTCCGGCGAACCCTTGCCGGAGCCCATGCGGACTTCGGCCGGCTTCTTCGACACCGGAACGTCGGGGAACACGCGGATCCAGACGCGGCCGGCGCGCTTCATGTGGCGGGTCAGCGCGCGGCGGGCGGCCTCGATCTGGCGCGCGGTGACGCGCTCAGGTTCGGTCGCCTTCAGGCCGTACTGGCCGAACGCCAACGTCGCGCCCGAAGACGCAACGCCGTGGATGCGGCCCTTATGCGCCTTCCGGAACTTCGTTTTCTTTGGTTGCATCATGGCTTTAAGCCCTCAAATTCCTGTCTGGCTTTAGGCCGCAGCCGTGTCGCGGCGCTGACGGCCACCACGATCACCACCGCCGCCGGTCTCGCCTTCGGCCATTCTCTTGTCCTGGGCCATCGGATCGTGCTCGAGGATCTCGCCCTTGAAGATCCAGACCTTGACGCCGCAGGTGCCGAAGGTCGTGAACGCGGTCGCAACGCCGTAGTCGATGTCGGCACGCAGCGTGTGCAGCGGCACGCGACCTTCGCGGTACCACTCCATGCGCGCGATTTCCGCACCGCCGAGACGTCCCGAGCAGTTGATGCGGATGCCTTCCGCGCCGAGACGCATCGCCGACTGCACGGCGCGCTTCATGGCGCGGCGGAACGCCACGCGGCGCTCCAGCTGCTGCGCGATCGACTCGGCCACCAGCGTCGCATCGAGCTCCGGCTTGCGGATCTCGACGATGTTGATGACGACGTCGGACGAGGTGATGTCCGCAACGCGCTTGCGCAGCTTGTCGATGTCGGCGCCCTTCTTGCCGATCACCACGCCCGGACGGGCCGAGTGGATGGTGACGCGGCACTTCTTGTGCGGACGCTCGATCACGATGCGGGCGACGGCCGCCTGCTTGAGCTCCTTGTGCAGGATCTCGCGGATCTTGACGTCCTCGTGCAGCAGCTTGCCGTATTCCTGCTTGCCGGCGAACCAGCGGGAATCCCAGGTCCGGTTGATGCCGAGACGCAGACCGATCGGATTGATCTTTTGACCCATCGTTTTCTCCTGCGACCCTTAAGCCGCTGCTGCTTCGGCTTCGACCTGACGAACAATGATCGTCAGCTGCGAAAATGGTTTATAGACACGGCCCGAGCGGCCACGGCCACGGGCGGCGAAGCGCTTCATCACGAGGCCGTTGCCGACGAAGGCCTGCGCCACGACGAGATCATCGACGTCGAGGTCGTGGTTGTTCTCGGCATTGGCGATAGCCGATTCCAGGCACTTCTTCACGTCGACCGCGATCCGCTTGCGCGAAAACTGCAGGTCGGCGAGCGCAGCGGAAGCCTTCCGGCCGCGAATGAGCTGGGCGACCAGGTTGAGCTTCTGCGGGCTCACCCGCAGCATCCGGGCGACCGCCTTGGCCTCGTTGTCGGCGAGGCTCCGTTCGCGCTTAGGTTTGCTCATCGTTTAATCCTCAAGCCTTCTTGGCTTTCTTGTCGCCGGAGTGGCCATGGAAGGTCCGGGTCGGCGAGAACTCGCCGAACTTGTGACCGACCATTTCCTCGTTGACCGCCACCGGCACGTGCTTCTGACCGTTGTAAACGCCGAAGGTCAGGCCAACGAACTGCGGCAGGATCGTCGAGCGACGGCTCCAGATCTTGATGACGTCGTGACGGCCGGACGCGCGCGCGGCATCTGCCTTCTTGAGCAGAGAACCCTCGACGAACGGGCCTTTCCAGACTGAACGAACCATGTCCGGCGTTCCTTACTTCTTCCGCTTGTGGCGGCTTAGGAGAATGAATTTGTTGGTCGACTTGTTGGTGCGGGTCTTCTTGCCCTTGGTCGGCTTGCCCCACGGGGTGACCGGGTGGCGACCGCCCGAGGTACGACCTTCACCACCGCCGTGCGGATGGTCGATCGGGTTCATCGAAACACCGCGGTTGTGCGGCTTGCGGCCCAGCCAACGGTTGCGGCCGGCCTTGCCGATCGAGGTGTTCATGTGATCCGGGTTCGACACCGCGCCGATCGTGCCGCGGCAACGGCCGTGCACCAGGCGCTGCTCGCCCGAATTCAGGCGGATGATCACGTAGTCCTGATCGCGGCCGACGAGCTGGGCGTAGGTGCCCGCGGAACGGGCGAGCTGGCCGCCCTTCCCGATCTTGACCTCGATGTTGTGGATGATCGTGCCGACCGGCATGTTGCCAAGCGGCATGACGTTGCCCGGCTTCACGTCGACGTAATTTCCGGCGACGATGGTGTCACCCACGGCCAGGCGCTGCGGCGCCAGGATGTAGGCCTGCTCGCCGTCCTGATACTTGATCAGCGCGATAAACGCAGTGCGGTTCGGATCGTATTCCAACCGCTCGACCGTCGCGGGCACATCGACCTTGTCGCGCTTGAAGTCGACGAGGCGCAGGGTCTGCTTGTGACCGCCGCCGCGGAAGCGCACGGTGATGCGACCGGTGTTGTTGCGACCGCCCGAGGAATGCTTGCCTTCGGTGAGCGCCTTGACCGGCTTGCCCTTGTAGAGGGCTGAACGATCGACCATGACCAGCTGGCGCTGGCCCGGTGTCGTGGGATTGAATTTCTTCAGTGCCATCGTCGTGCGACCTTACAGACCGGTGGTCACGTCGATCCGATGACCCTCTTCGAGGGTCACGATCGCGCGCTTGGTGTTCGACTGCGAACCGAGATTGCCGCGGAAGACCTTGGTCTTGCCCTTGCGGACCAGCGTGTTGACGCTCTTGACCTTGACGTCGAACAGCTTCTCGATCGCTTCCTTGATCTGCGGCTTGGTCGCCTTGGCGGCCACCTTGAACAGCACCTTGTTGTGCTCCGAGGCGATCGTCGCCTTTTCGGTCACGACCGGCGACAGGATCACGTCGTAGTGGCGAGGCTCGATGTTCTTCGTCATTTGAAGCGCGCCTCCAGCGCATCGATGGCGGCCTTGGTCAGAACGAGCTTCTGACGGCGCAGGATGTCATAGACGTTGATGCCCTGGATCGGCAGCACGTCCATGTTCGGGATGTTGCGGGCCGCAGCGGCGAAGCCGTTGTTGAGTTCGGCACCGTCGATGATCAGTGCGTTAGTCAAGCCGAGGCCCGAGAAGTGACCGAGCAGCGCCTTGGTCTTGGCGGCTTCCAGCGCGGCCTTCTCGATCACGAGCAGATCGCCGTCCTTGGCCTTGGCCGAGAGCGCATGCTTGAGAGCGAGCGCACGGACCTTCTTCGGCAGGTCGGTGGCGTGCGAACGCACCACCGGACCGAAGGCACGACCGCCGCCGCGGAACTGCGGCACGCGGGCCGAGCCGTGACGAGCACCGCCGGTACCCTTCTGCTTGTACATCTTCTTGCCGGTGCGCCAGATCTCGGCGCGGCCCTTGGCCTTGTGCGTGCCAGCCTGACGCTTGTTGAGCTGCCACTGCACGCAGCGCGCAATGATGTCCTGGCGCGGCTCGAGGCCGAAAATGGCGTCGGACAGCTGGACGGAGCCTGCTTCCTTACCTTCGAGGGTGGTGACCTTCAATTCCATCTCACGCCTCCTGCGCAGCCGGGGCGGCTTCCGCGTCGCCAGCAACCTTGAACTTGCCGGGCTTCGGAGCTTCCTTCGGCAGCGGCTTCTTGACGGCGTCGCGCACGCGGATCCAGCCGCCCTTGGAGCCGGGAACGGCGCCTTCGACGAGGATCAGGCCACGCTCGACGTCGAGCTGAACGACGCGGAGGTTGAGCGTGGTGATGCGATCGACACCCATGTGGCCGGGCATCTTCTTGTTCTTCCAGGTCTTGCCGGGGTCCTGACGACCACCGGTCGAACCGATCGAGCGATGCGAGACCGACACACCGTGCGTGGCACGCAGACCGCCGAAGTTCCAGCGCTTCATGCCGCCGGCGAAGCCCTTACCGACCGAGGTGCCGGTGACATCGACGAACTGGCCGACGACGAAATGGTCGGCGAGGATCTCGGCTCCCACGGGGATCATGGCATCCGCAGTGACGCGGAATTCCTCGACCCGACGCTTCGGCTCGACCTTGGCGACCGCGAACTGGCCACGCTCTGCCTTGGGCATGTAAACGGTCTTGCGGGCGCCAGAACCAAGCTGGAGCGCGACGTAACCGTTCTTCTCTTCGGTGCGGTGGCCTACGACCTGGCAATTGCCGAGCTTCAGCACGGTCACGGGGATATGTTCGCCGGCCTCCGTGAAGACCCGCGTCATCCCGACCTTTTGTGCGATCACTCCGGAGCGCATCGGCTTGCTTCCTGTTCTCTTTGTCCGCTTTCGCGAACGGGATCCAAAATCTTAGAGCTTGATCTCGACGTCGACACCGGCGGCCAGGTCGAGCTTCATCAAAGCATCGACGGTCTGCGGGGTCGGATCGACGATGTCGAGCAGGCGCTTGTGAGTGCGCATCTCGAACTGTTCGCGGCTCTTCTTGTCGACGTGGGGCGAACGGTTGACGGTGAACTTCTCGATGCGGGTGGGCAGCGGAATGGGTCCGCGGACCTGCGCGCCGGTGCGCTTCGCCGTGTTCACGATCTCACGGGTCGACGTATCGAGGATACGATGGTCGAACGCCTTGAGACGGATACGAATGTTTTGGCCGTTCATTGCCGTGGTCTCTCTTCAGTGGGTGGCGAATAGCGAATAGCGAATGTCACCATTCGCTACTCGCCGTCCCTTTTCTCGTAATTACTCGATGATCGAGGCGACGACGCCGGCGCCGACGGTGCGGCCGCCTTCGCGGATCGCGAAGCGGAGCTTCTCTTCCATCGCGATCGGCACGATCAGGTGCACTTCCATCGCAATGTTGTCGCCCGGCATCACCATCTCGGTGCCTTCCGGCAGGTGCACGACACCGGTCACGTCGGTGGTGCGGAAGTAGAACTGCGGACGGTAGTTGGTGAAGAACGGGGTGTGGCGACCGCCCTCTTCCTTGGTGAGGATGTAGGCCTCAGCCTTGAACTTGGTGTGCGGCTTGACCGAACCCGGCTTGGCCAGAACCTGGCCGCGCTCGACGTCCTCGCGCTTGGTGCCGCGGAGCAGAGCGCCGATGTTGTCGCCGGCCTGACCCTGATCGAGCAGCTTGCGGAACATTTCGACGCCGGTGACGGTGGTCTTCTGGGTCGCACGGAGACCGACGATCTCGATTTCCTCGCCGACCTTGACGACGCCGCGCTCGACACGGCCGGTCACGACGGTGCCGCGGCCCGAGATCGAGAACACGTCTTCGACCGGCATCAGGAACGGCTGGTCGATCGGACGCTCCGGCTGCGGAATGTAGCTGTCGACGTTCTTCATCAGCTCGATGATGGCATCGTGGCCGAGCTTCTTGTCGCTGTCTTCGAGAGCGGCGAGAGCCGAACCCTTGATGATCGGGATCTTGTCGCCCGGGAATTCGTACTTCGAGAGCAGCTCGCGGACTTCGAGCTCGACGAGCTCGAGCAGTTCCGGATCGTCGACCATGTCGCACTTGTTGAGGAACACGACGAGCGCGGGTACGCCGACCTGGCGGGCGAGCAGGATGTGCTCGCGGGTCTGCGGCATCGGGCCGTCAGCGGCCGACACGACGAGGATCGCACCGTCCATCTGGGCGGCGCCGGTGATCATGTTCTTCACGTAGTCGGCGTGGCCGGGGCAGTCGACGTGGGCGTAGTGGCGGTTCGGCGTCTCGTACTCGACGTGCGCGGTCGAGATGGTGATGCCGCGCGCCTTCTCTTCCGGCGCCTTGTCGATCTGGTCGTACGCGGTGAACGTCGCACCGCCGGCTTCGGCGAGAACCTTGGTGATCGCCGCGGTCAGCGACGTCTTACCATGGTCGACGTGACCGATGGTGCCGATGTTGCAGTGCGGCTTGGTACGTTCAAACTTTGCTTTGGCCATTTGACTCTCCGTTCAATCGTCAGCTTGAGACCGACGACAATCAGGCAAACTTCTTTTGGACTTCTGCCGACACGTTGGCCGGCGCTTCTGCGTAGTGATCGAACTGCATGGTGAAGGTCGCGCGACCCTGGCTCATCGAGCGCAGGTTATTCACGTAACCAAACATGTTCATGAGCGGCACCATCGCGTTGATGACGTTGGCGTTGCCGCGCATGTCCTGACCCTGGATCTGACCGCGCCGGGAATTCAGGTCGCCGATGACCGAGCCGGTGTAGTCTTCCGGGGTCACCACTTCGACCTTCATGATCGGCTCAAGCAGGACGGACTTGCCCATCTGCAGCGCTTCGCGGAAGCAGGCGCGCGAAGCGATTTCGAAGGCGAGCGCCGACGAGTCGACGTCGTGATACTTGCCGTCGACCAGCTGCACCTTGACGTCGACCACGGGGAAGCCCGCAACCACGCCGGACGACAGCACGCTCTCCAGACCCTTCTCGACGCCGGGAATGTATTCCTTCGGCACCGCACCGCCGACGATCTTCGATTCGAACTCGTAGCCCTTGCCGGGCTCGTTCGGCTCGACGATGAACGACACGGCCGCGAACTGGCCGGTACCGCCGGTCTGCTTCTTGTGGGTGTAGCTGTGCTCCACCCGCTTGGTGACGCGCTCACGGAACGCCACCTGCGGCGCGCCGATGTTGGCGTCGACCTTGTAGGTGCGCTTGAGGATGTCGACCTTGATGTCGAGGTGGAGTTCGCCCATGCCCTTGAGGATGGTCTGGCCGGACTCGTGGTCGGTCGAGACGCGGAAGGACGGATCCTCCGCCGCGAGCTTGGCCAGCGCCACGCCCAGCTTCTCCTGGTCGGCCTTGGACTTCGGCTCGATCGCGATCTCGATGACCGGCTCGGGGAATTCCATCTTCTCCAGGATCACCTGCTTGTCGGGATCGCACAGCGTGTCACCGGTGCGCGCTTCCTTCAGGCCGGCCAGCGCGACGATGTCGCCGGCATAGGCTTCCTTGATGTCCTCGCGGTTGTTCGCATGCATCAACAGCATGCGCCCGATGCGCTCCTTTTTCTCGCGGGTCGAGTTCACGACGCCGGTGCCGCTCTGGAGAACGCCGGAGTAGATGCGGCAGAAGGTGATGGTGCCGACGAACGGGTCGTCCATGATCTTGAACGCGAGCAGCGCCAGCGGCTCCTTGTCGTCCGCCTTGCGCACGACTTCGTTGCCCTTGTCGTCGGTGCCCTTGATCGCGGGCACGTCGAGCGGCGACGGCAGATAGTCGACGACGGCGTCGAGCAGCGGCTGCACGCCCTTGTTCTTGAAGGCCGAGCCGCACAGCACGGGATAGAACGCGCCGGTCAGCACCGCCTTGCGGATCAGGCGCTTCAGGGTCGCCTCGTCCGGCTCCTTGCCGTCGAGGTAAGCGGCCATGGCATCGTCGTCGAGCTCGACGGCGGCCTCCACCATCTTCTCGCGGTATTCCTTGGCCTGGTCGACGAGATCTTCCGGAATGTCGACATAGTCGAACTTGGCGCCGAGGGCTTCATCGTTCCAGACGACGCCCTTCATCTTCACGAGGTCGACGAGACCCTTGAAGTTGTTCTCGGCACCGATCGGAAGCTGGATCGCGACGGGCTTGGCGCCCAGGCGGTCGACGATGTCCGCCAGACACTTGAAGAAGTCGGCACCGATCTTGTCCATCTTGTTGGCGAAGACGATGCGCGGAACCTTGTACTTGTCGCCCTGGCGCCAGACGGTCTCGGTCTGGGGCTCGACGCCCTGGTTCGAGTCGAGCACGCAGACGGCGCCGTCGAGCACGCGCAGCGAACGCTCGACTTCGATGGTGAAGTCGACGTGGCCGGGAGTGTCGATGATGTTCAGCCGCTTGCCGGCCCAGAAGGCGGTGGTCGCAGCCGAGGTGATCGTGATGCCACGCTCCTGCTCCTGCTCCATCCAGTCCATCGTCGCGGCACCTTCGTGCACTTCGCCGATCTTGTGGCTCTTGCCGGTGTAATAGAGGATGCGCTCGGTCGTCGTCGTCTTGCCGGCGTCGATATGCGCCATGATACCGAAGTTACGGTAGTCTTCGATGGCATGTTGGCGGGGCATGGGGTGTTCCTTGCGAGTCCGTTTGTTTCGCCGTTACCAGCGATAGTGCGAGAAGGCGCGGTTGGCTTCCGCCATCCGGTGCACGTCTTCACGCTTCTTGACGGCGTTGCCTCGGTTGTTCGATGCGTCCAGGAGCTCGGCCGAAAGACGCTCGGTCATCGTCTTCTCGTTGCGCTCACGCGCCGCCGAGATCAGCCAGCGGATACCCAGCGCCTGACGGCGGGTCGAACGAACCTCGACCGGAACCTGATAGGTCGCACCACCGACGCGGCGGGAGCGCACTTCGATCGTCGGCATGACGTTCTCGAGTGCCTGCTCGAACACGCCGAGCGGGTTCTGCTTGGTCTTGGATTCGATGATGCCAAACGCACCGTAGACGATGCCTTCGGCGACCGACTTCTTGCCGGCGTACATCACCGAGTTCATGAACTTGGTGACGATGATGTTCCCGAACTTCGGATCCGGGAGAACTTCGCGCTTTTCCGCAGAGTGGCGACGAGACATAGGCTTGGTTCCCGCTTACTTCGGACGCTTGGCGCCGTACTTCGAACGACGCTGCTTACGGTTCTTGACGCCCTGGGTATCCAGAACGCCGCGGAGGATGTGGTAGCGCACGCCGGGCAAGTCCTTGACGCGGCCGCCGCGGATCATGACCACCGAGTGCTCCTGGAGGTTATGACCTTCGCCGGGGATGTAGCCGATCACCTCGAAGCCGTTGGTCAGACGCACCTTGGCGACCTTACGAAGCGCCGAGTTCGGCTTCTTCGGGGTCGTGGTGTAGACGCGGGTGCAAACACCACGCTTCTGAGGCGACTGCTGCAGCGCCGGCACCTTCTTGCGCGACTTCTGCACTTCCCGCGGTTGAGCGATCAGCTGGTTGATCGTCGGCATCCTGGCCTTACCCTTTGTTATCGCGGCCCCTTGCGGGCCCGCTGTCTTGGCGCGGCCCGTTGCCGGGACCGCAAATTCTGTTCGGGCCACCCGCCCGACGAGGCCGCCCTGAGCGGAACAATCCGCACAAAGCGAAATTGCGCCAACCGCTCCATCAACGAGCGGAAAGCGTTACGACGCCACAGAGGACCGCAGTTTTCAGGCCAACCAGCAGAAAGCTGCGGCCCGCGCACCGAGGTCATGCATCCGAATTCGATCTCAAGAGAACATGCTCAAGAGAACTAGAATCGCACTGGCATTGCCTAGCTATGATCGACAGCGTCTGAGCGGCATTCGTCGAGGTTGGTGCCTGCCGGACGATCCCTAGATGATCAGGCAGGTGGTCCGTACCGACGTTGGCGATGCTCACCGCCTGTCGTTAAGTGAGGCGCTTTCTATAAGTGAGAATCGGTCAAGTCAAGGTGAAACGACAGTCACAAAACGCTTCTCGCGCCTGTCGAAACCGATGTTTACCGCACTCACCGCCCTACGCCGATATGGGAACGCTGCGCCTGTTCCGCCACCCCAATGACACATTATACCCGGGTGAAATATACTTTTATAACCCTTGCTAAGGCTTTTTTTCCTGTTGATGCGTCAATCTGCCGCCTTCAGCAGAGATTTGCGCCATGCGGTACACCGACATTGCCATCATCGGCGGGGGATTGTCCGGCTCGACCGCCGCCGCGATGCTCGGCCGCGCCGGCATTTCCGCGGTGCTGATCGACCCGCATGAGAGCTATCCGGCGGACTTTCGAGTCGAAAAACTCAGCGGCGAGGTGCAGGTCGAGCGATTCCTGAGGACCGGAATCGCAGAATCGGTGCTGCGGCGCGCGACCTATTCGGGCGAGAACTGGATCGCGAGATTCGGCCATCTGCTCGACAAGGCGCCGAGCCGGCAGTTCAACATCCTCTACGATTCCCTGGTCAACGCCATCCGCGACGAGATTCCCGCGAGCGTCGGGCGTATCTGGGCCAAGGCGATCGCGGTCGAGACCAGCCCGGAGCGGCAGAGGATCACGCTCTCCAATGACGAGACCATCTCGGCCCGTCTGATCGTGCTCGCCAACGGCCTCAATGTCGGCTTGCGCCACCAGCTCGGCATCCCGCGACGAATCGTCAGTGCCTGCCATTCGATCTCGATCGGGTTCGACGTGGTGCCGGCCGGACGGAATTCGTTCGACTTCCCGGCGCTGACCTATTTCTCGGAGCGACCGAGTGACCGGATCCCCTACATCACGCTGTTTCCGATCGGCACGCGGATGCGCGCCAATTTGTTCGTCTACCGCGGTTTCGACGATTCCTGGCTGCGTGAGCTGCGCCGCGTCCCGGCCGAGACGCTGCATGCCGCCCTGCCCCGGCTCAAGCGCATCACCGGCCCTTTCGACATTCCCGGCGAGCTGAAGATCCGCCCGGTCGACCTCTACGTGAACGACGCTAGGGGGCAGCCCGGGCTCGTGCTGGTGGGCGATGCCTTCTCGACCTCCTGCCCGGTCGCCGGGACCGGCTGCGACAAGGTCTTCACGGACGTCGATCGGCTCTGCAACGTCTACATCCCGCGATGGCTGGCTTCCGACGGGATGGATGCCGCCAAGGTCGCCACGTTCTACGCCGATCCGGTCAAGCGGGCTTGCGACGAATGGTCGGCGGCGAAGGCGTTCGACTTCCGCTCAGTCTCGACTGCGACAAGCCCCTATTGGACGGCTCAGCGCTGGGCACGCTTCATTGCCTGGTCGGTTCAAGGGCTGCTGCGGCCGCTCGGAGGCGCCTTCGATCTGGAGCCGAACTTCCTCGGTCACTCCTCCTCGTCGTCCTCGTCCTCATCATCCTCGAGATCGTCCTCATCCTCGTCGTCATCGTCGCTGTCGTCGTCGGCCTGAGCCGCAGCGCCGTGCGGCTGGTGGATCTGGTCGTTCCACAGCTGGCGATAGGTGCCATTGTTGGCGAGCAGCTCGGCATGCGAGCCGCGCTCGATCGCCCTGCCCCCTGAAATCACGATGATCTCGTCCATCTCGACCACCGAGGTCAGGCGGTGGGTCGACCAGATCATGGTGCGGCCTTTGGCGACCTTCAGCAGCGTGCGGTTGATCGCGGCTTCCGTGGTCTGGTCGAGCGCCGAGGTGGCCTCGTCCAGCAGCAGAACGGACGGGTTGCGGATGATCGCGCGCGCGATCGCGATACGCTGGCGCTGGCCGCCCGAGAGCGTATCGCCGCGCTCGCCGACCGGCGTGTCGTAGCGCTGCGGCAGGCTCATGATGTAGCGGTGGATCTCGGCCTTCTTCGCCGCCTCTTCCACCTCCGCATCGGTCGCGCCTTCCTTGCCGAGCCGGATGTTCTCGCGGATCGACATGTTGAACAACATGTTCTCCTGGAACACCACGGCCATGCTCCGGCGCAGCGAATCCAGCGTGACCTTGCGGACATCGACGCCGTCGATGGTGACGCGCCCCTCGTCCGGCACGTACAGCCGCAGGATCAGGTTGAGCAGCGTGCTCTTGCCCGAGCCCGAGGGGCCGACGATGGCGATGCTCTTGCCGACGTTCAGCTTGAGGCTGAGATTGTCCAGCACCGGCGTCTGGCTGCCCTCGTACTGGAAGGTGACGCGGTCGAAGGTGATGTCGTGGGTGATGCGCGGCAGATCGGGCGCGCCGGGCCGATCGGCGCCGCGCGTCGGCTCGTCGAGCAGCTCCTGGATGTGCCGGATCGCGGCAGCCGAGGAGATCGACACCGGAATGAAATGCATCACGTGGGCGATGTTGTAGGAGACTTCCCAGAACGCACTCTCGAAGGTGACGAAGGTGCCGATCGTGATCTGGCCCTTGGTCGCCAGATAGGCACCGATCGCGAGCACCACGAGGTGCAGCATCAGGACCGAGATGGTGACCGTCCGCTCCACCATGGTCGACAGGAACGCGGCCGAGGCGATCCTGTTACGGGTCTCGTCGTTGCGGAAGCTGAAGAAGCCGAACATCTTGCGCTGCAGGCTGAACGCCTTGATCACGGCCTGGGCGCCGATGTTCTCCTGCACCATGCCGAGCAGCGCGGCTTCGTTCTGCTTCTGCTCGTAATTGGCCTGCACCGCCTTGGGGGTGAGGATGCGCGGGCCGATCAGCGTGATCGGAAACACCAGCAGCGCGACCGCCGCGAGCTGCCAGTTCAGGAACACCATCAGGATGATGCCGGCGATCAATTCCAGGAACGGCAGCGCCGCGCTGTTGGCGAAGGTCTTCACCGAGCCTTCGAAGGCCGAGAGATCGACCGAAAAGCGCGACAGGATCTCGCCGCGCTTGGTACGGCCGAAATAGGCCGCCGGCAGGTCCTGGACGTGCTCGAACAGACGCTTGCGGACGTCGGAGATGATGCAGGCCGCCAGCCGCGCGTCCCAGCGCTCGTACCAGATCGCGACGATCGAGGTGAAGATGCCGGCGGCCGCGAGCACGCCGAGGATCTTGTACAGCGCCTGGAAATCCTCCTCGCCGAGCGCGTCGTCGATCAGGTACTTCAGGCTGAGCGGCATGATGACGTTGAACAGCGTCTCGACGACGACGCCGAACGCCACGAATGACAACATCCGCTTGTAGTTGGCCAGATAAGGCTTGACGAACCCCAGGATGGTCGCGAGCGCGCCGGCGGCCTCGCGCGCGGTAAAGACGACGAGGTCCTCGTCCTCATCGTCGTCTTCGAGCTCAAGCTCGTCATCCTCCTCGTCTTCGTCGTCCGCGTCGCCTTCGAGATCGGGCTTGGCGGCGGAGGCGAGCTTGTCGTCGAGCTCGGCCGCCTCTTCGGCGGCGAGCTTCTGTTTGTCGGGCGAAAGAGGCTTGGACGCCATGAAACCAACCGATGCTGACGGCCGGCATGACCGCAGAGAAAGCATGAGATCGCGGAGAGCCGCTATCGCACCGATTCTATGCGATCACGATGAATTCGGCAAAGAAATTGGCGAATTCACCCGATCTTAAGAGCTAGTCGTCGTCCTCGTCCTCGACCTTGTCGAAGAACGAATAACGCAAAGAGTCCGCGTCGGCGTACCACTGGCCCGGGCCCTTGTTGGCGGCAAGCGTCGCCTCCCAGAGCGCATCGGTGCAGTCCTTGCGGTGCATCGACAGATCGAAGCCGTTGCCGAAGAACAGCTCGGACCATTCCCACCAGGTGCCGAGCTTCTTGACCCCGCGCAGCAGGTCGTAACGGTCGATCAGGGCCGGCGCCATGTCGGAGGTGACCGAGCCGAACACGAGGCCGGTCTTGACCACGCGGTTGAGCTCGCGGATCGCGCGGACCACCTGCTTCGGGGACACGTGGCAGAGGCTGGTCTCGAACACGAAGTCAAATGCGCCGTCCTTGAACGGCATGTCGGTGATCGACCCGAGCTTGTTGTATTTCTTCAGCGCCTTCGGCGTTTTGGCATGGATGGCACGGTTGCTCTCGATGCCCCAGGCATCAATGCCGCGCTCGCGCAGCGCGCCGACCAGTTCCCCACTCGCCGCGCCCGCAACAAGAAGCTTCGAGCCCTTGGCCTTGCCCCAGACGATGCCGATCAGCTTTGTCAGGTAGTCGGGATCGGTGAAGTGCCGCCACGCCTCATGATAGGGACCGAGGCCGCGATAGTCCTCGAAATAGTCGCGGTCGATCTTGTCGGAGAGCGGCTTGTCCTCCTGCGCGCGCTCGCGGCGCAGGCGCATCATCTCGGTCAGGATGATGTCGGTGGCCGCATCCGAGGAGTCGAGCAGGCCGTTCAGCGTCGAGTCGAACAGATAGTCGCCGACGACGACAATGCCGGGATGTTCCTTCGGCTCGGGCCGGTGGTTGGTCATGACGTCGCGCACGGGCAGACCACCCGGCAGCGCGTTCACCGACGACAACCAGCGGTGGATCTTGCCTTCCATGAAATGCGCGCGCGCATCGCCGAGCGAAGCCGGCAGCGATTTCAGCGCGGCATCGATCAGCTCCTGATCGGAGAGATTGGCGAAGGCCAGCGCGTCGGAGCCGGGAATGAGCCAGTTCAGCACGCCATGCTTGCCAACGTCGTGACGCGCGCCCTCATTGTAGACGCAGCAGCCGCCGAAGGCTTCCGACATGAACCAGGCGCCCGGAATCTTCTCGCCCCAGAACGGCTCGTCGAACAGGATCGAGACGCGCAAATAGTGCGCCGGACGGTCGAAATAGGAGACATGCTTGACCATCGACTTGCGTAGCTGCTCGCCTTCCCACCCCATGGTGGCGAGCCAGGAATGCGGCAGGCAGACCAGCACGAGGTCGAAGTCGCGCGTCTCCGGGCCCTTGCCGTTCATCATCTTGAGCTGGTAGCGACCGGTCGGTGCCTTGCCGACGGTGAGCACGCGGTGATTGAGCTCGATGTCGGCATTGACCTCCGACTGCAGGCACTCGATCAGCTGCTCGTTGCCGTTCTGGATGGAATAGAGGCCGATATAGCCGTCGACGTCCATCAGATAGTTCTTGAGCGCGTTGAGGCCGTTGGTGTTGTGGCTCTCGGTCGCGATGTCCGAGCGCGCCATCACCTTGAAGAAGCGCTTTGCGGTCTCGTCCTCGACCTCTTCGTCGAGCACCTGTTCGGCAGTCTTGTAGGCCCAGGGATTCTCGTTGTCGTGTGCGCCGACGCCCTCGTAATATTCGATCGGCGACATCATCTCGGTGCAGCGCTTGCGGAACGCCTCGATCGCGGCCGCGGTCTTGGCGCCGTATTTGCGGGTCATGCCGGGCACGTCGTTCAGCAGCTCGCCGCCGAACTGCACCTGCTCGGCATCCATCGGAATCGTCTGCAGGCCGAAATGCTGAATCAGCTCGCGCAGCGGATCCGGACCCGTCATCGAGTAGTCGTAGATCTCAGCAACGCCGGCCTCGTACATCGCGGGCGCGGAATCGAATTTGCGCGTGACGATCTTGCCGCCGAGCCGGTCCGACGCCTCGAAGATGGTGACGCGGCAGAGGTCGCCGAG
Source organism: Bradyrhizobium sp. CB1717 (assembly GCF_029714325.1). Taxonomy (NCBI): domain Bacteria; kingdom Pseudomonadati; phylum Pseudomonadota; class Alphaproteobacteria; order Hyphomicrobiales; family Nitrobacteraceae; genus Bradyrhizobium; species Bradyrhizobium sp. CB1717. The sequence goes on along the minus strand of NZ_CP121666.1, from coordinate 4,199,704 downwards.
CTTACGCTTCAGATACCAGGCGCTCATCAGCCCGCCGGGGCCGCCGCCTACGATTGCGAGATCAAGCATATCCGTTCCGTGGTCTCCGGCCCTGCCCCCGTCACGGGATCCACCGGTCTAAGCTCCCCTAGCAGAAGCGCTTTTGCGCCTGAAGGAAAGATGAACAAAGGTTGATCCTGCATCGCAGCAAGCAAACAAAGCAGCAAAAAGGCCGGCTTGCGCCGGCCTTTTCATTGTCCTCGGTATTCCTACGGATGAACGATCATTCCGCCGGCGGTAGCGCAGGAAGCTCTGCTTCCGGTGCCGGCGGCACGACGGACGCCTGCTGCTCGCGCTCGTCCAGGATCAGCTTGTCGCGCTTCATCGCGACTTCGCGGATCTTGGCCATGGAGGCGCCGGTGCCCGCCGGGATCAGGCGGCCCACGATGACGTTCTCCTTGAGGCCTTCGAGCGGATCGATCTTGCCGTTGACCGCCGCCTCGGTGAGGACGCGGGTGGTCTCCTGGAACGAGGCCGCCGAGAAGAACGAGCGGGTCTGCAGGCTCGCCTTGGTGATGCCGAGCAGAACCGGCGTTCCCGTGGCGGGCTTCTTGCCCTCTTCCTTGGCCTTCTCGTTCAGCGCGTCGAACTCGATCTTGTCGACCTGCTCGCCGGAGATCATGTCCGTGTCGCCCTGGTCGGTGACTTCCACCTTCTGGAGCATCTGACGGACAATCACCTCGATGTGCTTGTCGTTGATGAGCACACCCTGGAGCCGGTAGACCTCCTGGATTTCGTTGACCAGGTAGGCTGCGAGCTCCTCGATGCCCTTGACCGCAAGAATGTCGTGCGGCGCCGGGTTGCCTTCGACGATGAAGTCGCCCTTTTCGACGACGTCGCCGTCCTGAAGGTGGATATGTTTGCCCTTCGGGATCAGGTACTCGCGCGGCTCCTCGGTCTTGTCCATCGGCTCGATCGAGATGCGACGCTTGTTCTTGTAGTCGCGTCCGAACCGGATGGTGCCCGCGATTTCGGCGATGATCGCCGCATCCTTCGGACGCCGGGCCTCGAACAGTTCCGCCACCCGCGGCAGACCGCCGGTGATGTCACGCGTCTTGGCGCTTTCGGTCGAGACACGGGCGAGGATGTCACCCGGATTGACCTTGGCTCCGACGTCGACCGAGAGAATGGCGTCGACCGACAGCATGTAGCGGGCATCGCCGCCACGGGCGAGCTTGAGCACCTTGCCGTCCTTGCCCTTGACCACGATGGCCGGACGCAGGTCCGAGCCGCCGCGGGTCGAGCGCCAGTCGATGACCACGCGCTTGGCGATACCGGTGGCCTCGTCGAGCGTTTCCGAGATCGACTGCCCCTCGACCAGATCCTCGAAGCCGATGGTACCTTCGACTTCGGTGAGGAGCGGACGGGTGTAGGGATCCCACTCGACGACGCGCTGGCCGCGCTTGACCATGTCGCCTTCGTCGACGTGCAGGCGCGAGCCGTACTGGACGCGGTGCGTCGCACGCTCGGTGCCGTCGGCATCGACGATCGCCACCACCATGTTGCGCACCATCGCGATCAGGTGACCTTCGCTGTTGCGGGCGATGGCCTTGTTCCGGATCACGATCTTGCCGTCGAAGTTGGCTTCGACGAAGGACTGCTCGTTGAGCTGCGCCGCACCGCCGATGTGGAAGGTGCGCATGGTCAGCTGGGTGCCCGGCTCACCGATCGACTGCGCCGCGATGACGCCGACCGCTTCGCCATGGTTGACCGGCGTGCCGCGGGCGAGGTCGCGGCCGTAGCACTTGCCGCAGATGCCGTTGACGAGCTCGCAGGTCAGCGCCGAGCGGATCTTCACCTCCTGCACACCACCCTGCTGGATGGCGTCCAGATGGCTCTCTTCCATCAGCGTGTCGCGCTTGATGATCACCTTGCCCGAGCTGTCACGGATGTCTTCGCAGGCCGTGCGTCCGAGGATGCGCGAGCCGAGCGAAGCAACCACGGTGCCGGCATCGACGATGGCGCGCATCTTGATGCCGAGCTTGGTGCCGCAGTCGCTCTGCGTGATGATGCAGTCCTGCGCGACGTCGACCAGACGACGGGTCAGGTAGCCCGAGTTCGCGGTCTTCAACGCCGTGTCCGCGAGACCCTTGCGGGCGCCGTGGGTCGAGTTGAAGTACTCGAGAACCGAGAGGCCTTCCTTGAAGTTCGAGATGATGGGCGTCTCGATGATCTCACCCGACGGCTTGGCCATCAGGCCGCGCATGCCGGCGAGCTGGCGCATCTGGGCCGGCGAACCGCGGGCACCGGAGTGGGCCATCATGTAGATCGAGTTGATGTCGGCATCGGCTCCGCTCGCCGTCTTCTTGGTGGCGGAGATTTCCTTCATCATCGCCTTGGCGATTTCTTCCGTGGCCTTCGACCAGGCGTCGACGACCTTGTTGTACTTCTCGCCATGGGTGATCAGACCGTCGTTGTACTGCTGCTCGAAATCCTTCGCCAGCGTACGGGTGGTGTCGACGATCTTCCACTTGCCGTGCGGCACGACCATGTCGTCCTTGCCGAACGAGATGCCGGCCTTGAACGCGTTGTAGAAGCCGAGCGCCATGATGCGGTCGCAGAAGATCACCGTCTCCTTCTGTCCGCAGTGACGGTAGACCTGGTCGATGACGCCCGAGATCTCGCGCTTGGTCATCAGCTTGTTGATGATCTCGTACGAGATGCGCGGGTTCTTCGGCAGCAGGTTGCCGAGCATGACGCGGCCGGCGGTGGTCTCGATCCAGCGCTTGGAGACCTTGCCGGTCTCGTCCATGCCTTCCCACCGGTACTTGATCTTGGTGTGGAGATGAATGACCTTCGCGTGCAGGGCATGCTCGAGCTCGGCCATGTCGCCGAACACCTTGCCCTCGCCAGGCAGGCCTTCGCGCATGATCGAGACGTAGTAGAGACCGAGCACGATGTCCTGCGACGGCACGATGATCGGCTGGCCGTTCGCCGGATGCAGGATGTTGTTGGTCGACATCATCAGGACGCGCGCTTCCAGCTGCGCTTCGAGCGACAGCGGGACGTGCACGGCCATCTGGTCGCCGTCGAAGTCGGCGTTGAACGCCGAGCAGACCAGCGGGTGAAGCTGGATCGCCTTACCCTCGATCAGCACGGGCTCGAACGCCTGGATGCCGAGGCGATGCAGCGTCGGCGCGCGGTTGAGCAGCACCGGATGCTCGCGGATGACCTCGTCCAGGATGTCCCAGACCTCGGGCCGCTCCTTCTCGACCAGCTTCTTGGCCTGCTTCACGGTGGTGGACAGGCCCTTGGCGTCAAGCCGCGAATAGATGAACGGCTTGAACAGCTCGAGCGCCATCTTCTTCGGCAGGCCACACTGATGCAGGCGCAGCTCGGGACCGACCACGATCACCGAACGACCCGAATAGTCGACGCGCTTGCCGAGCAGGTTCTGGCGGAAGCGGCCCTGCTTGCCCTTGAGCATGTCGGCAAGCGACTTCAGCGGACGCTTGTTGGCGCCGGTGATGACGCGACCGCGGCGGCCGTTGTCGAACAGCGCATCGACCGCTTCCTGAAGCATGCGCTTCTCGTTGCGGATGATGATGTCGGGCGCGCGCAGCTCCATCAGCCGCTTCAAGCGGTTGTTGCGGTTGATGACGCGGCGGTAGAGGTCGTTGAGGTCCGAGGTCGCGAAGCGGCCGCCATCCAGGGGCACCAGCGGACGCAGGTCCGGCGGGATCACCGGAACCACGGTCATGATCATCCATTCCGGCTTGTTGCCGGAGTGGCGGAACGCTTCCACGATCTTCAGGCGCTTGGCGAGCTTCTTGTGCTTGATGTCGGAGTCGGTCTCCTGCATCTCGATGCGCAGCGAGGCCTCGAGCTTCTCGAGGTCCATGCCCTTGAGCAGCTCGCGGATCGCTTCGGCGCCGATCATGGCGGTGAAGCTGTCCTGGCCGTACTCGTCCTGCGCCTTCAGATACTCGTCTTCAGACAGCAGCTGACGGTCCTTGAGCGCGGTGAGACCCGGCTCGAGAACGACGTAGTATTCGAAGTAGAGGATCCGCTCGAGATCCTTCAGCGTCATGTCCAGCAGAAGGCCGATGCGCGAGGGCAGCGACTTCAGGAACCAGATGTGGGCGACCGGGGCTGCGAGCTCGATGTGGCCCATGCGCTCGCGCCGGACGCGCGACAGCGTGACCTCGACCGAGCACTTCTCGCAGATAATGCCCTTGTACTTCATGCGCTTGTACTTGCCGCACAAGCACTCATAGTCCTTGATCGGCCCGAAGATGCGGGCGCAGAACAGGCCGTCGCGCTCGGGCTTGAAGGTACGGTAGTTGATGGTCTCCGGCTTCTTGATCTCGCCGTAGGACCAGGACAGAATCTTCTCTGGAGACGCGATCGAGATCCGGATCTGGTCAAAGACCTGAGCCGGCGTCGTCGGGTTGAAGAGATTCATAATTTCTTGGTTCATCGTCTTCTCCTCGCGTGCCGGTCGCCTCCGGCCGCAAATTCGAAAATCACTCGAGCACGGCGCCCTGCCCTCAAGGCCTCGGGAGGGGCGCCAATGCCCGGCCGCGAAGGCCGGGCATGAAAGGTCGAATTACTCGGCCGCTTCGGACGTCGGCGCCGGTCCCATCTTGGAGTTGTGCAGGTCGACGTTGAGGCCGAGCGAGCGCATTTCCTTGACCAGCACGTTGAACGATTCCGGAATACCGGCCTCGAACGTGTCGTCGCCGCGCACGATCGCCTCGTACACCTTGGTGCGGCCGGCGACGTCGTCCGACTTCACCGTCAGCATTTCCTGGAGCGTGTACGCCGCGCCGTAAGCCTCGAGCGCCCACACCTCCATTTCGCCGAAGCGCTGGCCGCCGAACTGCGCCTTGCCGCCCAGCGGCTGCTGGGTGACGAGCGAGTACGGACCGATCGAACGCGCATGGATCTTGTCGTCGACCAGATGGTGCAGCTTGAGCATGTAGATGTAGCCCACCGTCACCTTGCGATCGAACGGATCGCCGGTGCGGCCGTCATAGACGGTCGACTGACCCGAAGCGTCGAGACCGGCAAGCTTCAGCATCTCCTCGATGTCGGCTTCCTTGGCGCCGTCGAACACCGGCGTCGCGATCGGAACACCGCGGCTGAGGTTATGGCCAAGCTCAAGCAGCTCGTTGTCGTTGAGCGACTTGATGGTCTCGTCCTCGCCGTAGACCTTCTTCAAGGTTTCCTTCAGCGGCTTGATGTCCTGCTTCGACAGGTAGGCATCGACCGTCTGGCCGATACGCTTGCCGAGGCCGGCACAGGCCCAGCCGAGATGGGTCTCGAGGATCTGTCCGACGTTCATGCGCGAGGGCACGCCCAGCGGGTTGAGCACGATGTCGGCGTGCGTGCCGTCCTCGAGGAACGGCATGTCCTCGATCGGCACGATCTTCGACACCACGCCCTTGTTGCCGTGGCGGCCGGCCATCTTGTCGCCGGGCTGGATCTTGCGCTTCACCGCGACGAAGACCTTGACCATCTTCATCACGCCGGGCGGCAATTCGTCGCCGCGCTGGAGCTTCTCGACCTTGTCGAGGAAGCGCTGCTCGAGCCCCTTCTTCGACTCGTCGTACTGCTTCCGCATGGCCTCGATTTCGGCCATCAGCTTGTCGTTCGGCGAAGCGAACAGCCACCACTGCGACTTCGGATACTCCTCGAGCACCGCACGGGTGATCTTGGTGTCCTTCTTGAAGCCCTTCGGACCCGCAATGCCCTGCCGCCCTTCGAGCAGCTCGGCAAGACGGTTGTAGACGTTGCGGTCCAGGATCGCCTGCTCGTCGTCGCGGTCCTTGGCCAGACGCTCGATCTCTTCCCGCTCGATCGCCAGCGCACGCTCGTCCTTGTCGACGCCGTGACGGTTGAACACGCGAACTTCCACGATCGTGCCCTGCACGCCCGGAGGAACGCGCAGCGAGGTGTCGCGAACGTCGGAAGCCTTCTCGCCGAAGATGGCGCGCAGGAGCTTCTCTTCCGGCGTCATCGGGCTTTCGCCCTTCGGCGTGATCTTGCCGACCAGGATGTCGCCGGCGCGCACTTCTGCACCGATGTAGACGATACCGGCTTCGTCGAGGTTCTTCAGCGCTTCTTCCGAGACGTTCGGAATGTCGCGGGTGATTTCCTCGGGCCCGAGCTTGGTGTCGCGGGCCATCACCTCGAACTCCTCGATGTGGATCGAGGTGAAGACGTCTTCCTTCACGATCCGCTCGGAGAGCAGGATCGAGTCTTCGAAGTTGTAGCCGTTCCACGGCATGAACGCGACGAGCACGTTGCGGCCGAGCGCGAGCTCGCCGAGATCGGTCGACGGACCGTCGGCGATGATGTCGCCCTTCTTGACGATGTCACCGACCTTCACCAGCGGACGCTGGTTGATGCAGGTCGACTGGTTGGAGCGCTGGTACTTCATCAGACGGTAGATATCGACGCCCGACTTGGTCGGATCGAGATCTTCCGTGGCGCGGATGACGACGCGGGTCGCGTCGATCTGGTCGATCACGCCCGAACGGCGCGCCGCGATCGCAGCACCCGAGTCACGCGCAACCACGCCCTCCATACCGGTGCCGACGAACGGCGCCTCGGCGCGAACCAGCGGCACCGCCTGGCGCTGCATGTTCGAGCCCATCAGCGCGCGGTTGGCGTCGTCGTTCTCGAGGAACGGGATCAGCGCCGCGGCGACGGAGACGAGCTGCTTCGGCGACACGTCCATGTAGTCGACCTTGTCCGGCGTCACCGGCAAGACTTCGCCGGCGTGACGGCAGACCACAAGGTCTTCGGTGAAGCGGCCCTTCGGGTCGAGCGGCACGTTGGCCTGCGCGACCGTGTAGCGGCCCTCTTCCATCGCCGAGAGGTACACGACCTCGTCGGTGACGCGACCGTCCTTGACCTTGCGATACGGCGTCTCGACGAAGCCGTACTTGTTCACGCGCGCGAAGGTCGCGAGCGAGTTGATCAGACCGATGTTCGGACCTTCCGGCGTCTCGATCGGGCAGATGCGGCCGTAATGCGTCGGATGCACGTCGCGCACCTCGAAGCCGGCGCGCTCGCGGGTCAGACCGCCCGGTCCAAGTGCCGACAGGCGGCGCTTGTGGGTGATCTCCGACAGCGGGTTGGTCTGGTCCATGAACTGCGAGAGCTGCGAGGAGCCGAAGAACTCGCGCACGGCGGCGGCCGCGGGCTTCGCGTTGATCAGGTCCTGCGGCATGACCGTGTCAATGTCGACCGAGGACATGCGCTCCTTGATCGCTCGCTCCATACGCAGGAGGCCGATGCGGTACTGGTTCTCCATGAGCTCGCCGACCGAACGCACACGGCGGTTGCCGAGATGGTCGATGTCGTCGATCTCGCCCTTGCCGTCGCGCAGATCAACCAGCGTCTTGATGACGGAGAGGATGTCTTCCTTGCGCAGCGTGCGCTGGGTGTCGGGCGCATCGAGGTCGAGGCGCATGTTCATCTTGACGCGGCCGACCGCGGAGAGGTCGTAACGCTCGGCGTCGAAGAACAGCGACTGGAACATGGCCTGCGCCGAATCCAGCGTCGGCGGCTCGCCCGGACGCATCACCCGGTAGATGTCGAACAGCGCGTCCTCGCGCGTCATGTTCTTGTCGGCCGAGAGCGTGTTGCGGATGTAGGGGCCGACATTGACGTGGTCGATGTCGAGCAGCGGCAGCTCCTTGTAGCCCTGCTCGTTGAGCGCCTTCATGTTCTTGTCAGTGATCTCCTCACCGGCTTCGGCATGGATCTCACCCGTCTTCGGGTTGACGAGGTCCTCGGCGAGATAGTTGCCGACGAGCTCCTCATCCGACAGACGCAACGCCTTCAGCCCCTTCTCCTGGAGCTGGCGGGCGGCACGGACGGTGAGCTTCTTGCCGGCCTCGAGCACGACCTTGCCGGTATCGGCATCGATCAGGTCGTTGACGGTCGAGTAGCCGCGGAAACGGTTGGCGTCGAACGGAACGCGCCAGCCTTCCTTGGTCCGCTTGTAGAGGATCTTCTTGTAGAACGTGGACAGGATCGCCTCGCCGTCGAGGCCGAGGGCGAACATCAGCGACGTCACCGGAATCTTGCGGCGACGGTCGATACGCGCATAGACGATGTCCTTGGCGTCGAACTCGATGTCGAGCCAGGAGCCGCGATACGGGATCACGCGGGCGGCGAACAGCAGCTTGCCCGAGGAGTGGGTCTTGCCCTTGTCGTGGTCGAAGAACACGCCGGGCGAACGGTGCATCTGCGAGACGATGACGCGCTCGGTGCCGTTCACGATGAAGGTGCCGTTCATCGTCATGAGCGGGATGTCGCCCATGTAGACGTCCTGCTCCTTGATGTCCTTGACCGACTTCGCGCCGGTTTCCTCGTCGATATCGAACACGATGAGGCGCAGCGTCACCTTGAGGGGCGCCGCGAAGGTCATGCCGCGCTGGCGGCACTCGTCGACGTCATATTTCGGCTGCTCGAACTCGTAGCGGACGAATTCCAGCATCGAGGTGCCCGAGAAGTCCGAGATCGGGAACACCGAGCGGAACACCGCCTGCAGACCCTCGTCGAGACGACCGCCCTGGGGCTCGTCGACCATCAGGAACTGGTCATAGGACGCCTTCTGAACCTCGATGAGGTTCGGCATCTCGGCGACTTCCTTGATGTGTCCGAAGAACTTGCGAACGCGTTTGCGACCGGTGAATGTCTGCTGCGCCATCGTGGCCTCTCATTTCGTCGCCCGCTCTGGGCGCGCCGTCCGGAACGCGGCTGCCACCGCTCCCCGGGTTGAATTTTTCGAACCCGTTTTGGGGCCGGAAACTCAGGCTCAGGCGGGAATGTCCTGAATCTGTTCTTCAGACCTTCAAAACGCAAAACGACGCGCGGGGCGCTGGTGTGCGCGCCCGCCCGTCACAACGATCGTCTTCACGGACTGCAAAAGCCCGAAATAGCCTGCTCTCCCAACGGCTTCCAGGGAAATCCGGCCTCCCTGCCCACCGCGCTTTCGTGCTGCCGACCCGATATGGGGCGACAATAGTGCAGATTCGAGGGACAAACCCTCAAATCCCCACACTTTTTCGTGTTCAACCTGCGTCGGCTCGTTCCGTCGCACGCCTTTTGCATCCGGACCACCCTCTTGAGGGCGGACCAGGATCCCGGGCCGAGCCCGGGATCCCCACCAGTAAGCAGTGCTTACTTGAGCTCGACCTTGGCGCCAGCCTTCTCGATCTGGGCCTTGATCTTCTCGGCTTCTTCCTTGTTCACGCCTTCCTTCAGCGGCTTCGGAGCACCCTCGACGAGGTCCTTTGCTTCCTTGAGGCCGAGACCGGTGATGGCGCGGACTTCCTTGATGACCTCGATCTTCTTCTCGCCGGCGGAGGCGAGAACGACCGTGAACTCGGTCTTCTCTTCAGCCGGAGCGGCGGCAGCGCCACCACCAGCCGGGCCGGCCACGGCGACAGCCGCGGCAGCCGAAACGCCCCACTTCTCTTCGAGGAGCTTCGCGAGTTCAGCGGCTTCGAGCACGGTGAGGCTCGAGAGGTCGTCAACGATCTTCTGCAAGTCAGCCATTGTTCAGTTTCCTTAGGTGTAAGTCTGGTTCGGGTTTGAGTTTTGCGAAGGGCGTCAGGCCGCTTCGCCCTTTGAGGCATGAGCCTGGATGACGCGCGCGAGCTTGCCCGCGGGCGCGTTGGCGAGCTGAGCGATCTTGGTCGCCGGGGCCACAAGCAGGCCGACGATCTTGCCGCGCAGTTCGTCAAGCGACGGCAGCGAGGCAAGCGCCTTCACGCCGTCGACATTCAGGACGGTCTTCCCCATCGAGCCGCCGACGATGACGAACTTTTCGTTCGCCTTGGCGAATTCGATGGCGACCTTTGGCGCCGCTACCGGATCGTTCGAAGTGGCGATCACGGTCGGTCCCTTCAGCATGGGGCCGATGGCAACGACGTCAGTGCCTTCAAGAGCAATTTTGGCGAGACGGTTCTTCGAGACCTTCACCGATGCACCCGCCTGCTTCATCTGCTGGCGCAGCTTCTGCATCTGGGCGACGGTGAGGCCGGAATATTGAGCAACGATCGCGACGCTCGTGGTCTTGAAGACCCCATTGAGCTGTTCGACCGCGTCCTTTTTTGCCGCTCGTTCCACAGCAAGCTCTTTCCGGTTGGCAGTCTTCGCGAAAAGCGGGACCGCCGGGTTGCACCCATCGTCCCGCCCAAACCTGAACCTCCGGGTCAAAAACCCTTCGGACACGCCGGGCAAGACGACAATTCAAAGCCTGCCCTCCGGGAGCCCCTGAAAGGCCCACGGCGTGTCGAGGTCCGAACCAGACCCGTTTCGCGAAGCCAGCCCTTAAAGCTGGGAGCGAAGTGAAATCCGGTCTTCACCCGTCTATGCAGGCCATGCGATTAAGCCGTTGAGAAATCGAAATTTCCCGCGGGCGCCTGCAGTCTTGGACAGGACAAGGTCAGCCGGCGAACCGCCCGACCTCTGCCCGCATCCCAGCCAACCGACGGGTTTTCCTTCCTTTTCGGGCAAATCCTTGCGGACGTCCTGAAAAGGAATGATCTCCTGTCGCGTCGGGTTTTCGGAATGCGTACACGAACGCGCCAGCCGAGGCCGGCACGTCCGGAGGCGGTTCTTTAACCGCTCCGGGCCTGCTTGCCAAGGGCAAAATTCACACCAGTTCCAATCTGTTGCCGACCGGGCTTGAGGTGGCCCAACAAGGACCGATTCAGGCCGATTTGACCGCGTAAGGGAGCGGCTGGCCTTCGAAGAACGCGGTCAGGTTCGCCAGCACGCAATTCTGCATGGCGACGTGCGAGTCCAGGGTATGGCCGCCGATATGGGGGGCGAACACGACGTTCGGGAACGCGGTCAGCGCGTCGGGCGCGTGCGGCTCCTTCTCGAAGACGTCGAGACCGGCGCCGGCGATGGTCTTGTCGGTGAGCGCCGCGACCAGGGCCTTCTCGTCGATGACCGAGCCGCGGGAGATGTTGACGACATAGCCGTCCGCGCCGAGGCGGCCCAGAATGTCCGCATTGACGACGTGCTGGGTCTCGGCCCCTGCCCGGACCGCGATCATCAGAACGCTGCACCAGTCGGCGAGCGCCTCCAGCGACGGGAAATATTGATAAGGCAAATCGTATTTGGTGCGACTGAAATAGCCGACCTCGCTCTCGAAGGCGGCGCAGCGCGCCGCGATCTTGCGGCCGATCTCGCCCATGCCGTAGACGCCGATGCGGCGGCCGGGCATGCCGGCCTGCGGACGCATCATCGGCGACTGCTTCGAGGCCGCCCAATCGCCGCTGCGGACATATTGGTCGGCCACCAAAATCCGCCGGGTCGTCGCCAGCATCAGGGTCATCGCGATGTCGGCGACGGAAGCCGCATTGGCACCCGGGCTGTGGCCGACCGCTACGTTGCGCACTGCCGCCGCCTTCAGGTCGACGCCGTCATAGCCCGTGCCGTAGCAGACGATGGCGCCGAGCTTCGGAAACAAATCCATCGCTTCCGCTCCCAGCGGCGAGCCGCCCGCGGTGAGCAGCGCGCGGATGCCCCCGAGCGCTTCGGGCGGAAACACCTCCGTTGCCTTCTTGCCGCCGGTGTCGAGCAGCTCGAACCGCTCGGCGAAGCGCGCCATCATCGACTTGGGAAAGCGCGAGTAGATCAGGACCTTGTCAGCCATTGTTCTTGTTTCCGGTAAGCGCTGCCACAAACGACGAGGGGCGGAATCGGTCGCCCGATTCCGCCCCTCGCCTCATGCAATTTCCAGACTTAGCCGAGAATGGTGCCCGGCTCGACCTTCACGCCGGGGCCCATCGTCGAGGACACCGCAACGCGCTGGATGTAGGTGCCCTTGGAACCGGCCGGCTTCGCCTTCGAGACAGCATCGGCAAGAGCCTTGATGTTCTCGACCAGCTTCTCCTCGGAGAAGGAAGCCTTGCCAACGCCGGCCTGCAGGATGCCGGCCTTCTCGACGCGGAACTCGACCGAGCCGCCCTTGGCACCCTTCACCGCGCCGGTGACGTCCATGGTCACGGTGCCGATCTTCGGGTTCGGCATCAGGCCACGCGGGCCGAGCACCTTACCGAGGCGGCCGACCAGCGGCATCATGTCGGGGGTGGCGATGCAGCGGTCGAAATCGATCGAGCCGTTCTGCACCTTCTCGACCAGGTCCTCGGCGCCGACGACGTCGGCACCGGCGGCCTTGGCTTCATCGGCCTTGGCGCCGCGGGCGAACACGCCGACGCGGAGCGTACGGCCGGTGCCATTCGGCAGGGTCACGACACCGCGGACCATCTGGTCGGCGTGACGCGGATCGACGCCGAGATTGATCGCGACCTCGATGGTCTCGTCGAACTTCGCCTTGGCGCGTTCCTTGACCATCTTGATGGCGTCCGCGAGCGGGTAAAGCTTTTCGCGGTCAACACCTTCGCGGGCTTTGTTCAAACGCTTTCCGATTGCCATGACCGCTTACCCCGCTACTTCCAGACCCATCGAACGGGCAGAGCCCTCGACCATCTTCATGGCCGATTCGATGGTGTCGCAATTCAAGTCCTTCATCTTCTTCTCGGCGATCTCGCGCACCTGCGCCTTGGTCACCTTGCCGGCCTTGTCACGGCCCGGCGCCTTCGAGCCGGACTGGATCTTGGCAGCCTGCTTGAGGAAGAAGGACATCGGGGGGGTCTTCATCTCGAACGTGAACGAACGATCGGCGTAGATCGTGATCACGACGGGAATCGGGGTGTTCTTCTCTTCCTTCTGGGTCTGGGCGTTGAACGCCTTGCAGAACTCCATGATGTTGAGACCGCGCTGACCGAGCGCGGGACCGATCGGGGGCGAAGGATTCGCCGCACCGGCCGGGACCTGAAGCTTCAGGTATCCGGTCACTTTCTTTGCCATGTATCACTCCTGTTGTGCCGGCAGGGCCGGCGGTTTCAGGTTCGTGGTCGGGATCGATGTGCGGCTGGCAACCGCCCTCGTCCTCCCACGGCCTCTTGTCGCGTGAGACCGAAGCCTCACGCCTCGTCCGATCAGACCTTCTCGACCTGACCGAATTCCAGTTCGACCGGCGTGGCGCGGCCGAAGATCGACACCGCGACCTTCACGCGCGAGCGCGCCTCGTCGATTTCCTCGACCACACCCGAGAACGAGGCGAACGGGCCGTCGGCCACGCGCACGTTCTCGCCGATCTCGAACGACACCGACGCCTTCGGCCGTTCCACGCCCTCCTGCACCTGGTGCAGGATGCGCATGGCCTCGGCCTCCGAGATCGGCATCGGCTTGTTTTCCGCGCCGAGGAAGCCCGTCACCTTCGGCGTGTTCTTGATCAGATGAAACGCCTCGTCGGTCAGCTTCATCTTCACCAGGACGTAGCCCGGGAAGAACTTGCGCTCGGCGTCGATCTTGCGGCCGCGGCGCACTTCCGTGACCTTCTCGGTCGGAACCAGCACCAGCTCGAACAGCTCCTCGAGCCCGCGCTGCTTGGCCTGCTCGCGGATCGATTCGGCGACCTTCTTCTCGAAGTTCGAGTAGGCGTGGACGATGTACCAGCGCTTGTCGGACAGTTGAGCGGTTGCTGTAGCCATCAGTGGATGCCCAGAAGGAAGGTGATGAGGACGCGGATGATCTGGTCGGCGGCGAAGAAGAACACCGAGGCCACCGCGACCATGACGAACACCATGATGGTGGTGATTGTGGTCTCGCGGCGGGTCGGCCAGGTGACCTTGGCGGTCTCCGAGCGCACTTCCTGCAAGAACTTGAACGGGCTGACTGCCATCGTTTGAGGTCCAGCGTCCGTCGACAGACGCACATGAATTTCAGGGATCCGAACAGCCGCCGTTGGCCCAGCCCTCTGTCTCGAAGGATGAGCCGGGAACCGGGCTCGATTGTTCGGGGATTTAAAGCCGCGCCGGAGATCCGCGTCTAACGGGCCGGCTGCGAGTGCGGGGTATCTACTGCGGATGGGGCCAAAGGTCAAGATAGAGAGGGCTTGTGGGGGCAAGCCCCCTCCCCCGGACCGCCGTGCAGAGGCCATGTGGATCAAGGACTTATCCACCGCCCGCAAGGCGCCATCCCGGGGAGGCCTTCAGCCCCCGCCGGCCCCGTCAGTCGGCCCGGTCCACCATGGTAATGCCCGGCAGCGGCACCACGAACTTTCCGCCCTCGGCGAAATAGCGGGCATGCTTGGCCCGGATCGGGTCGACATAGCGCCAGGCGAAGACGACGACGAAGGCCGGCTTGCGCTCGTAAAGGGCCGCGGGCGGCAGGATCGGGATGTCGTATCCCGGGCCGGCCATCACGTTCCCCTTCTTCGGGTCGTCGTCCACGAGGAAGTCGATCTTGTTCTCCAGGCCAAACTGCGGCAGCAGCGTCGTGGTACCGACCGAGACGCCGTAGCCGGCAACCGATTGACCGCGCGCATGGGCGGCATCAGCCATCGCAATCAGTTCGTCGCGGATGGCGGCGATTCTCTTCACATAGGGTGCGTAATAAGCCGGCTGATCGACACCGAGCCGGTCCTCCTCGGCGACGAAGCGCGCGACTTCCGCGGACGGCTTCTTCGGGCCGCCGGCGCGCTGAACAGTGACGCGGATCGAGCCGCCCTTGGTCCAGATGTGCTGGACGTCGATCAGCTCCATGCCGAGCCGGGCAAAGAAACGGATCAGCGGCTTGATGTTAAAATACGACAGATGCTCGTGATAGACGGTGTCGAGAAGGTTCTTCTCGGTGACGTCGACGCCATACTGCGTCTCGAACACGAACAATCCGTCCGGCGCCAGCACGTCGCGAACGCCGATCACCAGCGGATCGAGATTGTCGACATTGGCGATCATGTTGTTGGCGATCACGACGCTGGCCGCGCCATGGCTCTGAAGGATGCGGCGACCGATCACGTCGGTGAAGAAATCGCCGATGGTCTCGATCCCCCTCTCCGTCGCGCGCCGCGCAATGTCGACGGCTGGATCGACGCCCAGCACCCGCATGCCCCGCTCCTTGAAGAAGCCGAGCAGCGATCCGTCATTGCTGCCGAGTTCGACGACCAGCGAGCCCGGCGCGATCCCGAAGCGGCTGACGACGTCGTTGGCATAACCGGCGAAATGCTCCCGCAGGCCGAGCGAGAGCGAAGTGGTGTAGACGTAGTTGCGGTACTGCACCTCCGGATTGCCGACATGGAGGATCTGGAGGTGGCCGCAATCCCTGCACAGGTGCAGCGCCATCGGCACCGCGGCCCGGAAGACGGGATCGTCGACGCTGGCGTTCGGCACCTGGAAGTTGGGCGTGCCGATGGGCATGCCGGCCATCGGAACGACCAGCTCTTGCTTGTCCGAATGACAGAGGCGGCAGGTATGGCGGACGTAGAACAGGTTTTGCATCATAGATCCGGAAAACGGAGACATGCGAGCGAGCGGGACAACCCCACCCTGTGAAGATCAGATCGACGGTAATGGTTCAAGACAGTCAAGGGTGGCTCGAGACCTCCCTGGCCTTCGCCAGCCCGTAGTCCGGCGGTTCTTCGGCAGCCTGCGCGGCCTTGTCCGCTGAATAAGAGCCCCGCTCCGGACTTGCCAGCCAGATCACCCCGCCCGCCAGACCGACGATCACGCTGACCGCCCCCAGCAGGAGCGAAACCGACAGCGCTTCCTCGGAAGGAACGCCAGCCAAGCCGAGACAGGCAACCATTGCGCCCTCGCGAACGCCCCAGCCGCTGATCGAGATCGGAACCGCCGTCAGCAGGACCACCGGCGGAATCAGGATGGCAGCGTCCACCACCGAGAGCTGAGCTCCTACGCCGCGCGCCAAGGCATAGCACGCCGCTGCCGTCACGAGATGAATGAAGAGCGCCGACCCGAACAGCAAACCGCGGTGCTCGGATCGCAGGAGAAGAAATCTGACAAGCGTTCCGAACCGGACGAAGCTTGCGATCGCGGGAAGCGCGATGAGGCGCTTCGGCAGGCGATCGAGCGTCAACAGGACCACGGTACCGGCGACGCCCGCCAGCGTCAGCCCGCCGATCGCCAGGATCGCAGCCTGATTCGACACCCGCGACATCAGGACCGGCAAGCCGGCCACCATCAGCACGATCAACCCGATCAACGCCGTGAAACGGTCCGCCGCAACGCCCTTGACCGCCTCCGGCCACTGCACGCCGCGCTGGCGCAGCAGCCACATCCGAACCGCGTCGCCGCCCACCGACGACGGCAGCACCTGGTTGAACCAGAGGCTGATCATCAGGATCCGCCAGCCAGCGAGCCAATCCAGCGACACGCCCAGCGCGCGCATGATCAGCTCCCACCGGCCATTCAGTGCGAAGGTCTGAACGAAGATCAGCGCCAGCGCGAGGATAAACAGCAAGGGATTGATCGAGACGAGATGGGTGCGCAATTGCTGCAGGTCGAGACCGCGCGCGATGTAGACCAGCACCGCGATCGACAGCAGCAGCTTCACCGAGAACAGGGCTGCCTGTTTGAACCGCGCCTGCATCCGATGCCCGCCTCAGGATGCCGGGTATTCCGCGCGACCGATGACGAGGTCGATCGCGGCCATCATCCAGAACTGGTGCGTGGTCTCGACAATGTTGTAGCTGCGGCTGTCCACCCAGAAATTGACGTCGCCGAGATTGCGCAGCGGATTGTCCACATTCATGCCCGACAGCGTGATCACGCCGAGCTTCATCGTCCGCGCCTGCGCAACCGCATTGAGGATGTTCTTCGAGCGCCCCGACGAACTGATCGCGACGAGGCAGTCGCCGGCGCGGGCGCTCAGCCGCACGGCGTGCGCGATCCAGTCCTCGAAACCGTAGTCGTTGGCAAGGCACGACATCATGCTGGCATCGCTGAAGCAGAGCGCTGGCACCGACGCGTTCTTTGCCAGATCGATCGCCAGATGCGAAGCAATGCCGGCCGAGCCGCCATTGCCGATGAAGATGACGCGACCGCCCTGCTCGCGCGCACGCAACCAGGCCGCGCGGGTGGCGGAGATGCTGGCGAAAACACCGTCGTCGATCGCCGTCGCGCGATGCAGGCGCCCCATGTAATCGACGAGGAAGGCCTTGTGATCGGGATCAAGAGTCTCGGCGGGCATGGGCTGGCGGCTCGACTGCAACATGACGCCCTGATACCGGCTATTACCAGGGATTGCAAAGGTATAATACTTGCAAAAATTGCGACCGGCTGTTAGTCGGCGTCAGGGTTTCACTCAACATTGGCGACGCCCGCAGGGCATTCGCGCTACGGATGTTCCTATGAAATGCATCGTCACTGGCGGCGCCGGCTTCATCGGCAGTCACCTCGTTGATCGCCTTCTCGATGACGGCCATGAGGTGATTGCGCTCGACAATTTCGTCATCGGACGTTCCGAAAATCTGTCGTCGCACGCCGGTTCGAGCCGGCTGAAGATCGTCCGGGCCGACGTCACTGACCGCGAATCGATCAGCCCGTATTTCAACGGTATCGACTGGGTGTTCCACCTCGCGGCACTCGCCGACATCGTTCCCTCGATCGAATCGCCGATCCCGTATCACCGCGCCAACGTCGACGGCACGGTCAACGTTCTCGAGGCTGCGCGGCAGGCCGGCGTCAGCCGCTTCGTGTATGCGGCGTCGTCCTCCTGCTACGGCATCCCCGACGTCTATCCGACGCCGGAGAGCGCCGAGATCCGGCCGATGTATCCCTACGCTCTCACCAAGAATCTCGGCGAGCAGTGCGTCATGCACTGGTGCCAGGTCTACAAGCTTCCAGCGGTCGCGCTCCGTCTGTTCAACGTGTTCGGGCCGCGCCATCGCACCACGGGGACCTATGGCGCCGTATTCGGCGTGTTCATGGCGCAGAAGCTTGCCGGCAAGCCCTTCACAGTGGTCGGCGACGGCGAGCAGACCCGCGATTTCACCTTCGTCAGCGACGTCGCCGACGCTTTCGTCACGGCCGCACGCTCCGACGTCTCGCACGAGATTTTCAACGTCGGCTCGGACAACACCTACAGCGTCAACCGGCTGGTTGAACTGCTCGGCGGCGACAAGGTCCACATTCCCAGGCGCCCCGGCGAGCCCGACTGCACCTACGCCGACATCACCAAGATCAAGCGGATCCTGAAATGGACGCCGAAGGTGAAATTCGAGGACGGCGTCGCGACGATGCTGAAGTCCATGGACCAGTACAAGGACGCTCCCCTGTGGACGGTGGACAAGATTGCCGACGCCACCAAGGACTGGTTCAAATATCTTGGCGACGACAAGGATGCGGCGTCCGGTGCGCCGCAGAAGGCAAGCTACTGAACAGGTTCGCTACGTATTGTCGCCGCGAGTCGATCAATTTCGGGCCAGCCGGCCGAGGCCGGCCGGTGCTTTTGGGTAATTCACATGGGTAATTCTGCGACAGACAAGGCGGCGGTCCATCCGGCACCGCACGAGAAGATCAAGACGCTCGAGGAGCTGGGAGCGATCGCGCGCGCCGCACAGGCCGAGGGCCGCACCGTGGCGCTGTGCCACGGCGTGTTCGATCTGGTTCATCTCGGTCACGTCCGGCACATCCTGGCAGCGCGCAACGAGGCCGACGTGGTCATCGTGACCATCACCGCCGACCGTTTCGTCAACAAGGGCCCGGGACGGCCGATCTTTCCCGAGAACATGCGCGCCGAGATGCTGGCGGCACTCGGCACGGTCGACTGGGTCGCCATCAACCGGACCTCCAGCGCCGAGCCGATCCTCGACACCGTCCGCCCCGACATCTACGTGAAGGGCTCGGACTACGAAAATCCCGAGGATGACGTCACCGGCAAGATCGCGACCGAGCGCGAGGCCGTCGAGCGCCATGGCGGGCGCATCGTCTTCACGCGCGACGTGACCTTCAGCTCGTCGTCGCTGCTGAACCGCTATTTCGACATCTACGACCCTCCCCTGCGCGACTACCTCCAGAAGGTGCGCGAAGGCGGCGGCGCCGAACGCCTGCTGAAGCTGATCGACAAGATCCAGGACATGCACGTCGTGCTGGTCGGAGATACGATCATCGACGAGTACCAGTACGTCACCGCGCTCGGAAAGGCCTCGAAGGAGAACATCGTCGCGACCCTGTTCAAGAACCGGGAGCAATTCGCAGGCGGCGTGATCGCCGCGGCGAACCACGTCGCGAGCTTCTGCAAGTCGGTCGAGATCGTCACGACGCTCGGCGGCGACGACTATCCCGAAGAATTCCTTCGCGCGCATATCCGACAGAACGTCAAGCTGACGCCGATCCGCGTCGAAAACCGCCCCACCACCCGCAAGCTCCGCTACGTCGAGCTCGGCTACCTGCACAAGTTGTTCGAGGTCTACACCATGAACGACACGCCGGTCAGCGAGACCCAGCGGCAGGAGATCGACCGGGTCACCGCGGAGCGCGTGCGCGGCGCGGACGTGGTCATCG
The DNA here is from genome assembly GCF_029714325.1 of Bradyrhizobium sp. CB1717. Taxonomy (NCBI): domain Bacteria; kingdom Pseudomonadati; phylum Pseudomonadota; class Alphaproteobacteria; order Hyphomicrobiales; family Nitrobacteraceae; genus Bradyrhizobium; species Bradyrhizobium sp. CB1717. Next base: position 4,180,319 of record NZ_CP121666.1, on the reverse strand, counting down.
TCACCGATTTCGGCCACGGCATGATCGCGTCCAGCACGATTGACACGCTGATCGCGAATTCCAAGTTCCTGGCCGTCAACGCCCAGAGCAACAGCGGAAATCACGGCTACAATCTGGTCACCAAATATCCGCGGGCCGACTACATCTGCATCGACGCACCGGAAGCGCGGCTGGCCGCCACCGACAAGTTCAACGACATCGCCTCCGTGATCGAGAACGGCCTGCACGCCAAGATCGATTGCGACAACATGATCATCACGCACGGCTCCTTCGGCTGCTACCCGTTCTCGTCGAAGACCGGCGTCGCGCGTGTGCCCGCTTTCACCAAGACCGTCGTCGACACCGTCGGCGCCGGCGACGCCTTCCTGACGATCACGGCACCACTGGTTGCCGCCGGCGGCAATATCGAGGACGTCGCGTTCATCGGCAATGCGGCAGGCGCGATCAAGGTCGGTATCGTCGGCCACCGCAGCTCGGTCGAAAAGGCGCCGCTGGTCAAGTTCGTGACCGCGTTGTTGAAGTAGCGCAAAGAAGATTCTGGAGAACGACAGTGATTGATCAGAAATGGAACGTGATGGTCACCGGTGGCGCCGGCTATGTCGGCAGCGTGCTGGTTCCCCAGTTGCTCGCGGCAGGCCACAAGGTCACGGTGCTCGACCTGTTCATGTACGGTGAAAACGTCTTCGACGCCGTCCGTGACAACCCCAATTTGCGCCTGATCAAGGGCGACATCCGCGACGAGGCCGCGATCAACGAGGCGCTGCGCGGCAACAATGCGGTGATCCACCTCGCCTGCATTTCCAACGACCCCTCGTTCGAGCTCGATCCGACGCTCGGCAAGTCCATCAACTACGACTGCTTCCGGCCGATGGTGCGCGCGGCGAAGAAGGCCGGCATCAAGCGCTTCATCTACGCGTCCTCCTCCAGCGTCTACGGCATCAAGGACGAAGCCGAGGTGACGGAGGAGCTGTCCTGCGAGCCGCTCACCGACTATTCCAAGTTCAAGGCGATGTGCGAGACCGACCTCGCCGACGAAGCCGCATCCGGGTTCGTCACCTGCACCGTGCGTCCAGCCACCGTCTGCGGCTACGCACCGCGGCAACGGCTCGACGTCGTCGTCAACATCCTGACCAACCTTGCGGTCAACACCGGCCGCATCCGCGTGTTCGGCGGGACGCAGCGCCGGCCCAACCTGCATATCCAGGACATGTCGGCGGCCTATCTGTTCCTGCTCCAGCAGGACGACGCGAAGATCGACGGCAAGACCTACAATATCGGCTACGAGAACCACTCGCTGATGAAGATCGCCGACATCGTCAAGTCGGTGGTCGGCAATAACGTCGACATCGCGGTCGAGCCGACCGACGATCTGCGCTCGTATCACGTCTCTTCGGAAAAGATCCGCCGCGAGCTCGGATTTGCGCCGACCCACACGATCGAGCAGGCCGTGTCGGGTCTGGTGGACGCCTTCAAGACCGGCCGTCTGCCGAACTCGCTCAACGACCCCCGGTACTTCAACATCAAGATGATGCAGAATATCAGCCTGAAGTGAGCGGCGTGCGGATCGGCATCGATTTCGACAACACGATCATCTGCTACGACAAGGTCTTTGCCGCCGCGGCGCGTCAGCGCGACCTGGTGCCGGAGGGCTGGGAGGGGCTGAAGACCGATGTGCGGGATTACTTGAGATCCCGCACCGGCGGCGAGCTCGCCTGGCAAGGCCTGCAAGGCTTCGTCTACGGCAAGGGCATTGGCGGCGCCGAAATCTATCCGGGCGTGCGGGAATTCCTGGCGGCGTGCAGACAGGCCGGCGCGAAGGTGTACGTCGTCAGCCACAAGACCCGATTCGGTCATCAGGATCCGGACCGTACCGATTTGCGCGAAGCCGCGCGCGGCTGGCTGCGCGGAGCCGGCCTGATCGACGCCGCGGATGCGGCGGTGGCTGCCGGCGATGTCTACTTCGAGGACACGATGGCCGCCAAGGTCGACAGGCTCGTGAGCCTGAAGCTCGACATCTTCATCGACGATCTCGTCGAGGTCTTCGAGCAACCGCATTTCCCGAAGGGCACGCGATCGATCCTGTTCACGCGTTCGCAGTCCCCGCACCCCGGACATTGCAAGCCGATCGCGACGTGGACCGGCATCCGTAACGAAGTGTTTGCGGCATGAGCGAGCCTGACATCAGCGCAGCGGATGCGATGGCGCTCGGCAGCCGCCTGGCGGGCGCCCCGGTCGCGGCCGCCCAGCCGGCGCGGTCCGGCGGCAACAACCGGGTGTTTCGGCTCGAGATGGCAAAGGGCCCGCCCCTCGCCCTCAAGCATTATCCGTCCGACGGGCGCGATCGCCTGGGACAGGAATATGACGCGCTGTCGTTCCTGTCCCGCCACGGCATCATGTCGACACCGCACCCGGTCGCGAAGGATGCTGATGCGTTCTGCGCGCTGTATCAATGGTTCGACGGCGAGGCGGCGGTGCTGCGTCCCCAGGACGGCGATGCCGATCAGCTGGCCGATTTCCTGATCGAGCTGCAGAAACTGCGCGACGCCGACGGCGCGCAGAATTTGCGCGACGCCTCGGCCAGCATCTTCTCGCCCGAGGAGGCGATCGCCCAGTACGCGCAGCGCCTGGACGGACTGAGGCGGGCCTCGGACGATCATCCGGACCTGCGCGCATTCATCGACGGCAGCCTGGTGCCCAGCACGTCCATCGCGATCCGAAAGCTACGCCTGCGCTATACGGAACTCGGCCGGGATCCCGCAGCCGATCTTGCGCCCGCGCATCGCGCGTTGAGCCCGTCCGATTTCGGGCTGCACAATGCATTGCGCGGCGAAGACGGCCGGCTGCGATTCATCGACTTCGAGTATTTCGGCTGGGACGATCCGGTCAAGCTCGTGTCCGACACCGCGCTTCACCCCGGCAGCGATCTGCCCGAAGCCAAAGCAAATCGGTTGACCGAACGCCTCACGCAAGCTTTCGCGGCTAGGGATGACGCGTTTGCGATCCGTCGTGACGTACTGTATCCTGTGTTCGGGGCGATCTGGTGCCTGATTGTCCTGAATGCTTATTTGCCGGAAAGCCGCTCCCGACGCGCATTGGCCGCGCAAGGTGGCGATCTGACGGTCCGCCTTGCTGGTCAGCTCGACAAAGCGCGCCGGCTCCACCAAACGATTTGCCAACGTGATCCAGATCTCACCCCACGCTGAAGCCGCCCTCACCTGCACCCTGGACGAGCGCAGCCTTTATTTGCGCCGCCTGGTGCTCGGTTCTGTCCGTTCCGCGGGACGCGGACATGTCGGACCTGCCCTGTCGCTGATCGAGATGGTCCGCGTGCTCTACGACGACGTGTTGCGGATCGATCCGAAGAATCCGCGCGATCCCGATCGCGACCGCGCCATCCTCAGCAAGGGACACGGTTGCCTGGCGCTCTATGCGCTGCTGGCCGATCGCGGCTTCTTCCCGCTGTCGGAGCTCGACGGCTTCTGCGGCCCCGACAGCATCCTGGGCGGACATCCAGAATACGGCATGGTGCCGGGGGTCGAGGCATCGACCGGCGCACTCGGGCATGGCCTCTCGATCGGCGTCGGCCTTGCGCTTGCCGCACGCATGCGCGAGCGCAGCTACCGGACCTTCGTCCTGCTCGGCGACGGCGAGATCAACGAGGGATCGGTGTGGGAAGCTGCGATGGGCGCGGCCAAGCACGGGCTCGACAACCTCGTCGCGCTGATCGACTACAACAAGCTCCAGAGCTACGGGCCCACCGACTACGTGCTGCCGCTGGAGCCGCTTGCGGACAAGTGGCGCAGCTTCGGCTTCGCCGTGCAGGAGGTCAACGGCCACGACGTCGGCGCCCTGCGCACCGTGCTGAAGCAGGTCCCGGCCGTTGCAGGCAAACCCACCGCCGTCATCTGCCATACCGTCAAGGGCAAGGGACTTCCGGCTGCGGAATCCAACGCCGATTGGCATCACAAGAACAAGCTGACCGACAGCGAGCTCGACGCCATTCGCGTTGCTGTCGGCGATTTTTGATCGGCTCCCCATGCGCAACACCGCGATGAACATGGTCCACAAGCTCGCCGCGCGCGACGAGCGTGTGCTTTACATCGGCTCCGATCCCGGCGCCGGCACGCTGCGCGCGATGAGCAAGGAGTTTCCCAAGCGCCACCTGATCGAGGGCATCTCGGAAGCGCACATCATCGGCATGTCGGCCGGCCTCGCGATGGAGGGCTTCGTGCCCTACGTCAACACCATCGCGACCTTCCTGACGCGGCGCTGCTACGAGCAGGTCGCGGTCGATCTCTGCCTGCACAATCTGCCGGTGCGGCTGATCGCCAACGGCGGCGGCCTCGTCTATGCGCCACTCGGCCCCACCCACCAGGCGATCGAGGACATCGCCATCATGCGGGCGCTGCCGAACATGACGGTGATCTGCCCGTGCGACGCCGACGAGGCGGCGCGCATGATGGAGCAGACGCTGGACTGGAAGGGCCCGATCTACATCCGGCTCGGCAAGGGCGGCGACGCCGTCGTCTCCAAGGCCGAGCACGGCTTCGAGATCGGCAAGGCCATCCTGATGCGGCCGCCCGGCGACGTCCTCATGGTGACCACCGGCATCATGCTCCAGCGCGCCCTCGCCGCGGCCGACCTGCTGGCCGCGCAAGGCGTTCGCTGCGGTATCCTGCACATGCACACCGTGAAGCCGCTCGACACCGAGGCGCTGCTGCAGGCCGTGCGCGCCACACGCCTGCTGGTGACGCTCGAGGAGCACGTCCCCTCCGGCGGCCTCGGCAGCGCGGTCGCCGAGACGCTGATCGACAAGCTCGGATCCGGCCTGCCCGCCATGCTGCGGCTGTCGCTGCCGGATCGCTTCATGCACAATTACGGCTCGCAGGACTCGCTGCTGAAGAAGCACGGGCTCTCCGCCAACGCCATTGCGACCTCGATCGAGCATGCGCTCGCGGCGTCGCGCACCTCCTCTCCTCAACTCCATTCCACCTGACGGGTCACATGTACGACGTTCGATATTCCTATCTGCTCGAGCAATTCTCCGACCCCGCACCGATCCTCGCCGAGATCGGCCGACTGGTGGCGACCGGTGATTTCACCCTTGGCAAGCCCGTCGCCGAATTCGAGAAGCGCTTTGCCGAGCTGATCGGCGTGCGTCACGCCATTGGCGTGGGATCAGGCACCGATGCGCTCAAGCTGCCGCTCAAGGCGCTCGGCATCGGCCATGGCGACGAGGTCATCACCGCCGCCAACACCTTCATCGCCACGGTCGGCGCCATCGCCGAGACCGGGGCTACGCCCGTGCTGGTCGACTGCGACGACTCCTTCTGCATGAATGTCGACCAGGTCGAGGCCGCCATCACCAAGAAGACCAAGGCGATCATGCCGGTGCAGTTGACCGGCGAGGTCACCGACATGGGCAAGCTGATGGCGATCGCCCAGCGCCACAACCTCCCCGTGGTCGAGGATGCCTGCCAGGGCATTCTGTCCGAGTTTGCCGGCAAGCGTTCCGGCACTCACGGCATCGCGGCCGGCTTCTCCCTGCATCCGCTCAAGAACCTCAACGTCTGGGGCGATGCCGGTGTCGTCGTCACCAATGACGACGGCATGAACGAGAAGCTCCGCCTGATCCGCAACCACGGCATGAAGAACCGCGACGAGATCGCGATCCTCGGCTGCAATTCACGGCTCGATTCCTTGCAGGCCGTGGTCGGCAACTGGCTGATCGGCCAGACCAGCGAGATCACGCGCCGCCGGATCGAGAACGCGGCCTATTACGATGCGGGCCTTGCCGGCCTGCCGGGCCTGCGCGTTCCGCCGCGCCGTCCCAACGTGAAGCACGTCTATCATCTCTACATGGTGTTCGCCGAACGCCGCGACGAGCTCTACCAGTACTGCCTGGACAACGGCATCGAGGCCAAGATCCACTATCCGATCCCGCTGTATCAGCAGGAGGGCCTCAAGCATCTCGGTTACGCGCCGGGCACGTTCCCGGTCACCGACCGCCATGCCAAGGAAGTCATCAGCTTCCCCGTCGATCAGCACCTGACGCGCGCCCAGCAGGACCGCGTCATCGAGACCGTCCGGAAGTTCTGCCATGGACGCTGACACCGGCCGCCGGCGCATCGGTTACGTCAATCTTCCCGCGCAGTTCGAGGAAGAGCGCGCCGAGATCATGCAGGCGGTCGAGGGCGTGTTCTCCCGCGGCGATTTCATCGGCGGCGCGGCGGTCGGAAAGCTCGAGGAGGAGCTCTCCTCCTATCTCGGCTCGCCGCATGTGGTGACGCTGAATTCCGGCACCGATGCGCTGATCCTCGCCATGCGCGCGCTCGACATCGGCCCCGGCGACGAGGTAATCACCCCGCCGAATTCGTTCGTGGCATCGACGGCCGCGATCATCGCGGTCGGCGCGACGCCGGTGTTTGCGGACGTGCTGCCGGACCAGAACATCGATCCCGCCGCCGTCGAGGCCGCCGTCACGCCGCGGACCAAGGCGATCATGCCGGTACACCTGACCGGGCGCATGGCCGACATGAACCCGCTGATGGCGCTCGCGAGCAAGCACGCTCTCGCCGTGATCGAGGACAGCGCGCAGGCCGTGGGCTCGACCTATGACGGGCGCATGAGCGGCACGATCGGAACGTTCGGCTGCTTCTCGGCGCATCCGCTGAAGAATCTCAATGCCGCAGGCGATGCCGGCTTCCTCGTCACCGCCGACGCAGAGATGGCCGCGCGCATTCGCCGCCTGCGCAATCACGGCCTGATCAACCGCAGCGACGTCCAGGAATGGGGCCTCGTGTCGCGGCTCGACACGCTGCAGGCCGACGTGCTGCGCATTCGCCTGCGCCACTTGCCCTCGGTGATCGAGCGCCGCCGCCGCAACGCCGCGCAATACCGCGCCGAGCTCGCAGGGCTGCCGCTGTTCATTCCGCCCTGCCGCAACATCGAGTTCAACACCTTCCACACCTTCGTCGTGCAGACCGACCGTCGCAACGATTTCCAGAAATATCTTGCCGACAAGGGCATCGAGACCGCGATCCACTATCCGGTCCCGATCCACCTCCAGCCGGCCGCAGCGCATCTGGGTCACGGCCGCGGAGCGTTTCCGGTCACCGAGCGGCAGGCGAACCAGATCCTCACGCTCCCCATCAACCAGTTCCTCTCGGCCGCCGATATCAGCTATATCTGCGCGACCGCGCGGGAGTACTTCGCATGACGGATACGGACTTCCTCCAGGCCGATGAGCAGGCGCTGGCGCAGCGCTTCATCGACAACGGTTTCGTCACCACGCCGGCCGACGACCGTGCCGGGCTCGACCGGATCCAGCGGCGCGCCGCTGAACTCGCCGCCGACTTTCTGAAGCTGCCGCACAGCAACGATCCCTATGCGATGCTCGACGGCATCCATACGCGCGTGAGCGTCGACGATCTCAACGGCCTGCGGCTGCACGTCTTCAACGGCCTCAACGCCGAGCCCTGGTTCCGCCCGACCTATTTCCGCCTGGCACGCTCGACGATCGAAACCATCGTCGGCAACGAGCTCTGCATGCAGCGCCGCGTCAATCTCAGCATCCAGATGCCCGGCGACGATTCCTCCCTGCTCGCCACCCATTCCGACGTCTGGTCGGGCGACTCGCCGTTCGAGGTCGTGGTGTGGGTGCCGCTGGTGGACGTCCACCGCACCAAGGCGATGTATCTGCTGCCGCCGTCGCTGAACGGCGACATGCAGGATCGGATGGCAAGCCTGCGCAGCGCCGAGGAACTGTACAAGACGATCAAGCCGCACGCGACCTTCATCGAGATTCCCTACGGTCACGTGATGCTGTTCAACCAGACCCTGATGCACGGCAATCGCGTCAACGAAGAGCCGGGCACGCGCTGGAGCATGAACTGCCGGTTCAAGAGCATCATGTCGCCCTACGCGGACAAGCGCTTCGGCGAGTTCTTCGAGCCGATCCTGCTGCGCCCGGCGACGCGGGTCGGCATGCAATACAAGCTGCCGGGAGGCTTCCATGGCTGAGCGAGCCGGCCATCGCGGCTACATCGGGGCGCGGCCGCTGAACGGCAGCCGCTCCCCGCAGCACGTCCAGAACATCGTCATCCGCGACTACGCGCGGCGCAAGAACCTGCAGTATCTGCTCAGCGCCGTCGAGCACATCATGCCCGGCAGCTACATGGTGCTCGAGGACATCCTCGACGAGTTGCCCCGCCTGAATGGCCTGATCCTCTACAGCATCTTCATGTTGCCGCCCGACGAGGCACGGCGACGGGAGATCTACGACCGCGTGCTGCGCGAGGGCTGCGATCTGCACGCGGCCGTGGAGGAGATCACGCTCTCGTCGCCGAAGGACATCCAGGCGGTCGAGGACATCCTGCTCGTCAACAAATTCGCGACCATCCTGTGACGATACCGCGATCCGGTTAACGACCATGGCCGAGGTCAACCTGCTCCAGCCGATGCACGCGTCGACCAAGCGGAACTACGTTCAGCGCGTGGTCGAGCATGACAAGGCGGAATCGGCGACGGTTGCACGGCAGTGGGGACGCGACTACTGGGACGGCGACCGGCGCTACGGCTATGGCGGTTATCGCTATGACGGACGGTGGCGTCCGCTCGCCCAGACCCTGATCGACCGCTATGGCATCAAGCCCGGCATGAGCGTGCTCGATGTCGGCTGCGGCAAGGGCTACCTGCTCTATGAGTTCAGCCAGCTCGTCCCTGATCTCACCATCGCCGGCATCGACATCTCCGCCTACGGCATCGCCAACGCCAAGGAGGAGGTGCGGCCGCAGTTGAAGGTCGGCAGCGCCGTCGAGCTCCCCTACTCCGACCACAGCTTCGATCTCGTGGTGTCGCTCGGCGTGCTGCACAACCTTCCGCTCGAGGACGTCTTCCGCGCGGTGAGCGAGATCGAGCGGGTCGGACGCGGCACCGCGAAATACCTGATGGTGGAATCGTTCCGCAACGAGCGCGAGAAGGCGAACCTCCTCTACTGGCAGCTCACCTGCCTGAGCTTCCACGGCCCGCAAACATGGGCCTGGATCTATGACAAATGCGGCTATCGGGGCGACCATGGGTTCATCTTCTTCGAATGAGACGGCGCGTTCGCGCACGCCGACTTCGCTCCGTGCGCAGAACCCGGAAGTCTACTATTCCGACGACGCCATCGTCACCGCGGACGATGCCACGATCGGCGAGCTGAAGCGCATCGCCGCCGGCAACCCGCGGCTGCGCAGCCGCCTCTGCACGCATCCCGATCCCTCCTCCGGCCTGCACGAGATGCTGATCGTGCATCACCGCGAGGCCTATGTCCGGCCCCACAAGCATCTTGGCAAACCTGAATCGTTTCACGTGATCGAGGGCACCGCGCAGGTCGTGATCTTCGAGGACGACGGCCGCATTCGCGATGTGCTCGAGATGGCGCCCTACGGCCAGGGCAAACGCTGCTACTACCGCATGCCGGAAAAGGTCTTCCACTCGATCCTGATCACCTCGGAATGGCTGGTGTTCCACGAAACCACCGCCGGCCCGTTCGATCCGGCCCGCACAGAATTTCCCGACTGGGCACCGGATGGCAGCGACGCTGCCGCCGTGCAGGACTACGTGGCGAGGATGGGCGCGCTCGCCACCGAGCATCTGGCGAGAAAATAGACTCCGACCGCTATCGCTGCTCGACGATCCCGCCGCGAATGATCGAGGACGACACCAGCCAATGAAGCCGCCTGCAAAAGCACTGGTTACTCTGGCCAAGTTCGCTGTCTCGATCGGTATTCTCGTATTGTTGCTGCGTGCCCAGGATTTGTCGTCCCTGAAAGCCGATCTTCTCGCTGTCAAATTGGACATGCTGGCACTTGCAGTGCTGCTGCTGTTCCTCCAGACGTTCGTGCTCTGTCACCGCTGGATCCTGATCCTCCGCGCCATGAACGTGCTCCTGGATTGGCTGCCCGGCTGGCGCATTCTCATCATCAGCACCTTCTTCAATCAGGTGCTGCCCGCGGGCGGTGACGCGGTCCGCATCTGGATGCTGCGGCGTCACGGCGTTCAATGGTCGCCAACCATCAGCAGCATCGTGGCCGATCGCTTCCTCGCCCTGTTGGCGCTTGGTGTCGTCATATTGGCAGGAATGCCGTTCCTGCTGTCACGAGTCAGCGATAATTCGCTCCTGTTTGCGATTCTCATCGTTCTCGTGGTCGCGTGTTTCGGCCTGATCGCCCTGCTCACGCTGGATCGCTGGCCGCCCCGCATCATCACGGCCCTGCCGGACCGGATCGTGCAGTTTGCAATGCTGGTCAGGGCTCCACTGGCGGCTGAAGGGCGCGGGACGTTGATCACGGCTGCCATCATCATCCACCTGATCACGATCGCAGCCTGTTACGTCCTCGCGATCGGCCTCGACGCGCCACTCTCCCCGCTTAGTGCATTCGTTCTTATTCCGCTTGTCATTCTGTCGTCCGCGGTTCCGATCTCGATCGGAGGCTGGGGCGTGCGAGAAGGCGCAATGGTTGCTGCGCTTGGCCTGACCGGGATCGCATCCGACAAGGCGCTCGCGATATCGGTTTTGCTCGGCCTCGGCGGCCTGATCGTGGGACTGTTCGGCGGCCTGGTGTGGCTAGTCGCACCGGAGCGCGCCAATTTCAGCACGGACCACGCAAGGGCCGTCGCCGAACGGACTGACGCCGCATCGGTTTAGCAATGGGCAACAGCGGACAAGATCAAGCTATGGGAGCTGCCAAGGTGCACTTGCCCACCAGCCTTGAGGCGTGGCTGTGGCGCGTGCTTATCTTCGCGCCGGCCGCTGTTTCGATCTGGTGCCTAAATCGGCCCGATACTTACCGAGCGCTGGTGTTCGAGGGCGGTTGGGTAACGCGATTCAACGTTATCGCCTGGATCATCCTGACACCGTATCTTGGCTGGCTCGTCATGGCGACCGGCCGCCTGACGTTCTCCCTCATCAAGCACGAATCCGCTCGGCTCGTCGACGAATTCTTCGTCGGCGCGGCCACGCTAATATTGACGGGATTTGGGTTCGGCGTTCTGTCACTTCTATATCCGCAAATCGTGCTCGGGTTATCGATCGCTATTCTCTTGTGGGATATGCGGAGCGTCTGGAGACCGCAGAAGCTCGCGCTTGCTCTCCCGCTGATCGCGACATCGCTGCTCGGTCTTTGGCTTCTGGCAACGGTGTTTCTGGATCGCGCCGTCATACCTGACGTCATTTCGACCGACGTTCAGCAGCTCTATGCGCCCTATCTTGCGGAGGTCGCGAGAAATCACAGCATCTGGCTTGCGGACGACAACCCCATCTTTTCCGACTTCGAGATCGGCCACGGAAACGGGCTGCATTTGTGGCTGGCGACGTTTCTGCCTCCGCACGTCGCCCAGATCATTTCATTTCTCTACTTCGTCGGTATCGGTGCGGTCATTTTCGAGCTCGCCCGCCTCATTCTGCCATTGCAGTTTCTGGGACGGCGGTGGCAAGCCGCAACGGTACCGATTGCACTCGGCCTGGCAATTCTCGGCCTTGCTTGGCCCAGGACCATGCCGAGCGTCACCCCCGGTCTCCACACCATGGAGTTCGGAAAGTACCACCTTCAGACAGCGGCGTTCTTCGTCTATTTCCTGCTGGTTGTCATTCGGTCCTCCCAGGATCGAGACAGGCTTGCCGCCGGCATTTGCGCCTTTGCCGTTGCCGCTTCCTATCCGCTCTACGTCGCGCTTGTCTTCTTGATTTCGGCGTTGGGAGTGCTCGCTAAGGCGCTTCAGCGCGACCTATCCGGCGTCATGACAGGCGCGCTGCTCGGAGTGGGAGCGATCGCTGGGTGCACACTGGCCTTCTCTTTCAACTATCTTTACCTCGGAATCCCGGCAACCAACCCATACTCGCTGTTTCGGAGCGTCGCATCGGTAGAGCGCTTCTCGCAATTCGGCAGCCTCGATATTCTAGACTACTTTGTGCTGGCGCAGTCGCTGGAGGTCAGCGACTTCCTCGGCAAGGCGGGCTTGTTCGCTTTCTTCAAGCAGATCAAGTCCGTTCTCCTGGTTGCTATTCTTCTCGCGACGACGACTTTGGCCGTAGCTTTCATCGACTGGAAGCTGTTTCCCGATCGCTCCGACATCTCGAAGTCGCGGACGCTGCCCAATCCCGCTGGGGCTTTCATCGTTATCGCCTACTTAGCCAGCGTCCGGCTTCTGGATATGACCTTGAACATTCCGAGCCTGACCAGACTATCCATTCATGCCACCGCACTAATCCCGCTTGCGACCGTCGCAATCGCCTGTTGGGGGCTACTCATCGTTCGGCGACTGACCCCGATTTGGTTCGCCGGGCGCCACGCTCCTGATGTAGCTGTCCTGGCGCTCTTGATCGCCTGCGCCTGGACGACCGCTTCGTATCCGTGGCGCAGCTTCAGGGATGACGGTGCCATCGCTTTTGCGACCGGGCGCCCGCTTCGCCAGATGCCGCGTGTTGAGGTGGACTGGCAACGATGTAACGTGCTGCAGCAATCGACGGGCTCTGATCGCATTCTGCCCCTCAACGGCTATCGCGCGATGGTGCCATGCTATTTCTCGCCCCTGCTCACGCGCGGCAAGGTCATTCATACCTATCAGAGCGATGTCGCGCGCAATTTCGAAAAGATCGCGCTGGGGACTGCAGATACGGCAGAGTCCGCACTTCGTGCGTTGAAAGTGAATCTCTTTTACGTCCAGAAGGAGAATTGCGATTTTTGGCTGAATGGGTTCTCTGATCTCTTCCAGAAAGACGAACTGGCGAAGCGCTTTACTGTTCGCATCGAGACCCCGGACTACTGGCTGTTGACGTGGCAGAATGGCGATCAACCGATGAGTCCAGATGCTGAGACCGAAATCTCGACGCTACGAGCGAGATCGAAAGATATCTACCGGGAAGCTTATGGCGTGGAACCATTTGAAGCAATCAAGCACCGTCTGCCATCAAACAACACGCGCAGAGATCTCAAGCTTCTCGAGCAACTCTCTAAGTGCCGCTGAAGGGTTGCCAATTTGACGGCGGGACGCGATCCTGCACGGAGATTTCAGATGCATTTCAGTAGATTCCTGTCTTGGGGCGAGCCCCGCTGGCAAACGAGTGCGCGCGCCGCCTTGATGACAGCTCCCTTCCTCATCGCCGCGGTCGGCCTTTTGGTGAAGATTCCTCCCGAGGTCCAATTTTTCAGTGGCGGCTTCCTTACAGCGTGGAACAGCTTGTGTCTCGCTATCCTCGCTCCCTATGTCGCTCTCGCGTTTGTCGGAATGGGGGCCCTGCTCGTTAGCCCGCTCGCCGACGAGGATATCTACCTCGACACCGCCGACTTGCTCGTGCTGCAATTCTTCGGCGGCGCGGCTCTCTGCAGCCTGATTGGCGTTTGCCTCGGTGCGGCCGGGTTGCTCTTCCCGTGGATCACCGTCCCATTCCTGACGGCGATCGTAGCCTGCTACCTTGCGCGGCAGCTGGCTCGACCATCCCGCGGCCATTGGACACTATTTACGGCAGCCGAATGGCTGCTGGTCGGGCTGCTGGGTTTATCCGCCCTCGTACTCCTGCTCGTGAAGGGCGTTGTGCTCGACGCGACCCGCGGTGATATTCCACAGCTCTATCTTCCGCTTCTCGCCGATCTGCAGAACCGGCATACTCTTTGGCTCAATCCCGACGAACCGAAGCTGTTCTGGTTTCTGCTCGGCCGCGGCCATGGGGCCGATATGTTGCTTGTGAGCTTCGCAGGTCCGATGGCTCATCAAGTCCTTTCCGTTGTTTACTTGCTATCCATCACGGCATTGGTCCATCGCGTCGCAGCGCGACTCACAACGGGCTGGATATTGCCGGGCTGCGCGACCCTGATCGCAATGTGGTCGAGCTTTATCGGACTGGAAACTGGACGCTTTCACTACGAGACAGGAGCCTTCCTCCTGTTTGTATGTTGGGCCGGGCTGCTCTATGCCACCACAAAGATTCGCGTGATCTTCCGCGCCTTGGTGCCGGCCGTTATATCCATCGCGATCATGATCCCCCAAGCGGCGATCATCGCCGCAGCATTCTTGATGGCGGGAGCGGGAGCCGGCTGGTTCGCTCACGGCCCACGCGGTATGGTGCGGCCGCTCGTGGTGGCCACAATCGGCCTTGGCACAGCGGCTCTCAGCCTCCTGGTCAATCAGATCTATCTCGGCATCGCCGAGGTGAATCCGATCGGCGTGTTCATGCCTCTCATCAACGTCGAGCGCTTTCGTCAAATCTCCAGCTTGGACCTCATGGTCTACGTGAACAACGCGCAGGGCATCAAATATGCCGGATTTTCGATGCTCGACGTCGTGGCCGCTGCGCATCGCTTCTGGACGGTGCTCTCCGGCTTGTTTTTCGCGGCGAACTTCTGGGCATACCCTGTCTTCATTGTCGCATGCGCCGCCTTGCTTGGCGTGCGGCGACCACAGGGGAACGGCCCCTTCGCCATCGGCCTGGCTCTCTCTCTACTCGCCGTAGTTTGCCTCATCACTCTCACTTCGCATGGTAGTCTCGAGCGCATGCTCGCTTTCCGGTCGGTCGCAACGCCTCTGATTGCCATTGCAGTGATAGTGCCCCTTGCCGGCGTCTTTCGGCGGTACCGATTGCAAGACCATGTCGGCTCCCTGCCTGCTGCGACAATTGCGATCTGTCTGGCGGCCTTGGTTGCAACCGTGGTGGCAAGGTCGCAGGGCGAGATAACCCGGGCGCGCGTCGGGGGTGCCTTGGCATATGTCACCGGTCGCATCGGTTTGGTTGGCACCTCCCCTTCCTTTGACGATCTAGATCCTCGCCGCTGTCTGGAGGTCTCACGCCACGTTGCGCCGGGCTGGCACATCCTGCCCGTCAATTCCGCTCTGCGCTTCCTGCCGACCTGCGCCGAATCCCCACTCCTGCCATCCGGCCGGGTGGTCGACACCCTGCATCCGGTGTTCCTGCCTGACTATGGAGACGTTCTGCTCGGACCGCCTCCGCTCAGCATCGCCGCTTTGCGCCGGCACGAAGTGAATGCCTTTTACATCGAGAGCAACAGGCTCGATTTCTGGGCACACGGGCAGAGCCCGCTTTTTGATCCAGATAGCATGCAGCGCAATCTAGACGTGCTCCATGTCGGAGCCGACTACATATTGCTGACGTGGAAGGGTTTGGGAGTCCAAATGAGCGACGCACAAGTTGCGGCAATCACCGAGCTGCGGAACCGTAGTCGTGTAACCGGAGGAAGCAAAGAGTATTGGGAGGGTATTGCAGTGCTTGCCGCATGGCGATCCCGGCAACACTCTACCAAGCATGAAGAATAGCGCCTTGCGGATGTGCCGCATGGCAAGGTGACGCCGACGGGTTCGCGAGGCCGGCCTCACGCAAGATTGTCACGGCAAAATCCCGTCGAATCGGCTCTTTTTTTCACGCGTCCGTCTATCGGATAGGGTACTTGCGAACAGTGCGGGATCTTAACTTATCAATTGAGGTGAACGCTGGGGCCCTATATAGCCGTACAATGCCAGTTGCGGGCCGTAATGGCTCGGGGCCACAACTTCAGAACTTTTCCTGCAAAGAGCTAGACCCGTGACCGATCATTGCCGCCTCTGCCATTCGACCGACCTGCGACCAGTCATCGACCTCGGAATGATGCCGATTGCGCATCGGCTTCGACACAGCCGGAACGAGCAGGACGAACGGTACCCGTTCGAGGTGCTCGCCTGCGGCGAGTGCGGTCTGCCCCAGATCGTCAAGCCGATCGATCCCGACATCCTGTATCGGCAGTTCAACTACAATTTCAGCAGCTGGAAGCCTGAGCCGCATCAGGTCGACGAGCTCGATACGATCGCGAAATTCTCGAGCCACCAATCCGTGTTCGAGATCGGCTGCAACGACGGCCTGTTCATGGACAAGCTTCGCGAGCGCGGCACCAAGGTCATGGTCGGTGTCGAGCCGAATCCGGTGTCGGGCAAGATCGCCCGCGAGCGCGGCATCAAGGTCTATGCCGACATGCTCAGCCCTGAGATGGCCCACGACGCGGTCGCTCAGTCCGGCAAGTTCGACCTCGTCATCTCGCGCCAGGTGCTCGAGCACATCGTCGATTTCGAGAACTTCTTCGCCTGCGTGAAGATCGCGCTGAAGGAGGACGGGCTGCTGTTCATCGACGTGCCCGATTTCGCACCCGGGTCGACGGCAGGCGATCTCTCGGTGCTCTGGGAGGAGCACGTCAGCTACTTCACCGAGCCGACGCTGGTCGCGCTGCTCGCGCGCCACGGCTTCGAAACGGTGTCCGTGAAGAAATACAATTTCAGCGGCGGCAGTCTCGCGATCGCCGCCCGCCGTGCCACGGGCCCGGTCACGGCGCCGCCCGCGCCCGCCGGCGTCGGTGAGAAATTCGGTCAGCGCGCCAGGGAGTACGGCGCCCGCCTGCGGCCGATCCTCGCCAAGGCCCGCGCGAGCGGCGCCGAGATTGCCATCTACGGCGCGGGCTGCCGCGCCTGCACTTTCACCAACGCGCACGAACTGGCGGATCTCGTCGACGTCTCGGTCGACGACCAGAAAGAGCGCCAGGGACTGTTCCTGCCCGGCACCGGCATACCGATCCGCTCGCCCGACGACTTCGCCGGCAAGTCTGATCCGCTCGTCTGCCTGCTCGCCGTGAACCAGGAGAACGAGGCCAAGGTGAGCAGCCGGCTGCGCGAGAACGTGAAGCGGCCGCTGCATATCGTTTCCATCTTCGCGCCCTCCGACATCTGGAGCGAGCTCGACAAGCTCGAGGCGGCGCTTGGGACGCGGCATGGCTGAGGACAAGCTCTTCAACTACTACGAACGTCAGGACGTCCTGCCGACGTTCGGGAATTTCAAATCGGCCGCCGAACTCGACGCATATGCCAGCCAGCGGCGCGAGCTGTTTTCGGACAAGCTCGTGCTGCCGCCGCGGCTGTTCCGCGATGCCGAGGTGCTCGAGTTCGGTCCTGATTCCGGTGAGAACGCGCTGGTGTTTGCCGGCTGGGGCGCGAACATGACGCTCGCCGAACCGAACCGGCATGCGCATCCGAAAATTGAGGCCTATTTCGCGCATTTCGGCCTGACCGATCGTCTGCGCGAACTCGCGCTGGCCGACGTCGAGGGGTTTCACAGCGACCGGCGTTTCGACATCATCGATGCCGAAGGTTTCATCTACACGGTGCAGCCGAGCGAAAAATGGCTCGGCATCTTCCACCGGCTGCTCAATCCGGACGGTTATGCCGTCGTTTCCTATTACGAACGATATGGCGGCTTCTTCGAGCTCGCGCTCAAGGCGATCCATGCCGCGGGCAAGGCTCTGACGGGCCGACCGGCGCTGGAAACGGCGAAGTCGCTGTTCGAGGCGAAGTGGAACAGCATTCCGCACACCCGCAGCTTCGAATCCTGGCTGATGGACGTGCTCGAAAATCCGTTCGTCCGATACCGGTATTTCCTCGATTCGGGCGCCCTCTGCACGGCGGCGCATGAGCAGGGGTTCGACATCCATTCGGCATGGCCCGCCTATCGTGACAGCCTGGACGTCTACTGGCACAAGAAGGTCCTGCCGGCGGACGAGAAGCTGCGTCGCGCGACGCGCCACCTCGACCGCAGCCGCCTGAGCTTCCTCGGCGGACGGAAGCTTTATCTGGTCGGCCAGGCCGACGCGGTGAGCGCGATCTCGGCTTCGATCGAAGCGCTGGTGCTCGATGTCGACAGGATGATCGACGAGCCCTTCGGCGACAGCCTGCCGCGCGTGATCGCGAGCCTCGCTTCGTTGCGCGAGACGATCCTGACGACAGACATTCTCGCCGACGATGCTTCCGACATCGAAGCCATCACGGCGACGCTCGACAGCTTCCATCGCATCTTCAGCGCGATCGGGCGGCGCGATGCGTCCGCGATCACCGCCCTCACCCAGTCAGACCCGGCGTTCATCAACACCTGGGGTCAGCCGGCGCATTTCCTCGTCGTCCGGAAGCGCCTCGAGGGATCCTAGCCAGTGAGGCCAGGCATTGGCATGATCGGAACGGGCATGGTCGGCCAGATGTGCCACCTCGCCAATTTCGCTGCCAATCCCGCCTGCCGCGTCGTCGCGATCGCCGATCTCCGGCCCGATCTGGCGGCCGCCGCCGCGCAGAAATTCGGCATCTCGCGGATCTACGGCACGCACCGGGAGCTGCTCGCGGATAGCGAGGTATCTGCCGTCGTCGTCGTGACGAAGCGCCGCGCCACCGGCCCGATCGTGCTGGACGCGTTGAACAGTGGCCGGCACGTGCTGTCGGAGAAGCCGATGGCCTACACGACGGCTCAGGCCGCATCGCTGGTCGAAGCTGCGCGGCACCGGCACCTCGTCTACAGCATCGGCTACATGAAGCGTTACGATGCCGGCGTAGCGCGCGCGCTGGACAAGCTGACGCGCCTGCGCGCAGACGGCTCGCTCGGACGCATCGTCGGAGTAAGAGGCTGGTGCTTCGGCGGCGACACCGGCCGATCGCACGACAACTTCGTCATGACCGGCGAAACCCGGCCGGACGGGCTCGAGCTCTGGCAGGATGGTCCCGACTGGATGCCGGGCACGCTACGGCCCGGCTACGACAACTTTCTGAACGTGTTCAGTCATATCATCAACCTCGCGCGTTACCTGCTCGGATCATCGCCGACAGTCGCCGATAGCATGGTCGAGACCTCCGGCGCTGCGACGGTGACGCTCGACTTCGGGGGCGTTGCCTGCGCGCTGGAGCTTGCGAACGGGTCCGAAGGTCCGTGGCGCGAGGGGCTGAAGATCGAGTTCGAGCGCGGCGCGGTGACCATTGAACTGCCCCCGCCCTTTGCCGAGCAGGAGGCGGAGGTCATCCTCGACCAGGGCGACCAAATCACGCGCTTGACGGGCGAAGGCAGTTGGGCGTTCCGGCGTCAGGCCAATGCGTTCGTCGCCGACATCGTCGAGCGAGGGACGCCGCTTGCATCCGGCGCAGATTCGGTGACCGACATTGCGCTTGCCGAGGCGATCTGGAAGCGGCAGGTCAGCGGCTAGGCATCGCATCCGCTTTCGGGCGATCGAGCGGTACTATGCCCGCGATCGGACCCGGCTTTATGGTCACCTCCGCAAGTTGCCGCAGAAGCTGTGATACGTCGCAACGCGACAGCAGACGGCACGCGTAGTACTTGCGCACCAGAGCCTGGTTCGGCGCGGCGCCAGGACCCGGCTGGAACAAGATCGTCGCCTGCGGCCCGGACGGATCGAAATGACGGAACGCGCTGCCCGGCGCCGTCCGCGCCATTTCCATTTCCTGGAGGATGGTCGGCCGCTCGGCCCGCAACGCAAATCCGAAGAAGGGTTGATCACCCCAGGCCAGGCGGAGCATGCCCGTAACCTCGGCCAGGCCGAACGGCACATGCCGGGACGGGTAATCGACGAAACCATCATCGACCGCAAAGACCGTTGCTGCCGGCTGTGCGCGGTTCGCAAGATCGTTCGCAAGAGCTTCCTGCTTGAGGGTTCTCGCCTGCATGAAGATGTATGTGTTCAACAGCAGGCCGATCGACAGCACCGATCCAGTTCCGAACACGAGCGCGAAGGCTGCCCTCGGACCGATCACGCGTTCGACCCATCGCTTGAGACCGAGAAGGACCAACGCCGATGGCAGGCCGAACATCAGCAGATGACGGCTCTCGTAGAAGTGCAAGCTGGAGGGCCGCGAGCCGGCGACCAGATAGGGAAACGACAAGGCGAGAAACAGCACGACGGCGAGCAAGAGCGGCGCGGCAACCGTATATTTCGCGGCGGTCGGCCTCGCCTCGGACCACCACAACAACAAGGCGGCGCCGACGAGGAGCGCGGCCACGACGAGCGGCGCCGGTGCCTGGATTGTCATCTTGAGCGCGCCGACCACGACGTCCCAATAGCTCGTGATGAAAAACGCCTTCCAGCCGTTCGCCAACTCGCCGAGCGTCGGGAAATGGGCGCCATAGTGCTGCGCGTACACGCCGATCCGCTTGAACCAGACGTTGAGCGCGCCCCAATAGACCAGAGGAAGCACCATCAATTCCGGATAGCCCAGAGCGCAGCGCCAGGCTGCGAGCCACGTGCGGCGAACGAAGCCGTGCGTGGCGTCCCCGTTCCGCCATATCGCAACGAGGAGACCGAGCACCACGAAGGCATAGAGGACGATCGTCGAGTTGAGCGCGAAACTCAGAAGGAATACCAGCGCGGCGGCGACGCGAAGAAGAACGCGTCGCAGGCCATGAGCACTGAAGGCGAGCGTCAGGAGCCACGTGCCGACGAACAGGAGCCCGAAGCTGAGCACGTAGACCGCATTCGCCTTGCCCGCCCAGAGCTGATAGCCGGGATAGGTCCAGACGATCAGCGCGAAGCCGACCGCCTCGGCGCGATCGAGCAGATCGAGCCGCGTTGCGGTCAGCACCAGACACGTGGCGCCGAGGAGAATTCCGGCGAAGGCCAGCGCCACCATCACGGCGACCGGCGCACCGGTCCAGTTGGCGATGGTATCGTAGCTGTAGAAGACCGGGTGGCCGGCGCCGGACAGGAGGAAATCGATGTCGATCATGTAGTCCGGACGCGGCTTGAGCACCAGCCAGTCGTCCATGAAGAGGCCGTCGTTCAGCAGCATCGGCGCATGCGCGGCCAGCAGCAGCGCCAGCAGAACGACTGTCGCGCGTAGCATTGTGCCGGGAGGGGAAAGGGAACGCATCGGCGGCAAGAATTCGCATGCCTATCTGAGCGCCGCAAGGGCCGAATGACCGGATCTCGATAGGTCATTGACCCCAAAAATCCGACCTCCTATAGACACCGCACAGGCTGGTCGGCACCAAGGCGTCCAAGACGTCCAAGGCGATTTTCCGCGATGAACTTCCTTCCGGGCCCGGCGCAGACCACTGCGATCTGTCTCAGTGTCGCGCTTCCGCTGCTGTTGCTGTGCTATGCACGTATCACTGCCATTCGCGGAACTGGCCGCCGTTTTCGGCTGGGCTGTCTCAGCGTGGTGGTACTTTTTGTGATCGCCTGCGTCGCAATTCCGGGGCCGAGGCATCTCGACGACGTGGTCAGCGGCGTCTTCCTCCTGGCGACGGCGATGATGCTTTGCTACGTCCTGTTCAGCCTGCTGGCCTGGGGCTTTACCCTGACGCTGCTCACGGCGCTCGCCCGGGCCGGATCTCCCCTCACCTTGGAGCAATGGGCTGCGGCCTACATGCAGGGCGGAGATCTCGGCACCTTCGCGCGCAATCGATTGAAGCTGCTGATCGGTTCGGGAATGGTGATGATGGCCGACGGCAAATTGGCGCCAACGGCCAAGGGGCTCGCGGTGGCGCATTTCGTCAAGTTCGTTCGTTTCTCAACCGGGCTTGGATAACGTCACGATGTCATTCGCTGTCGGTTTCATCGCTGCCGTCGCCTTTGCCGTGCTGGCACCTGTCCTGCAGTTCGTCGCGCGCGCTCGGGCATGGTCGCTTGCACCGGTGATCGTGCTCGCGATCACCGCCGTCGCCTCGCATCTTCTCGGCGTGCTGCTCGGCATCTTGACCGTTCCGCAATTCCGCTATTGGGACGCCGCATCGATTTTCGGCTTTGGCGTCATGGGATACGTTTTCGCTTTCGGCGCAGTCTACAAATCGGTCTCGCTGGACATCCTGCTGGGTCTTGCCGAGCGGCCCGGGCGGACGGCTCCGCTGTCGGACGTCGTGGAACGGCAAGTTCCAGCTCTGTTCCGGGGGCGGACCGGGATCTTGATGGACGGCGGCCTGGTCGAGCAGGTCGATTCGCGGTTTGCCGTGACGGCGGCAGGGCAGATCATGGCCGGCCGGATCGGGCGCCTGCGGCGTGCCTTCGGGATCGGCGATACCGGGCTATACGATTTTGTCGACTAGTTGTTGCCCGAATGCAACGCACTTGCGTTGACCTGATTGACGGGACCGATATTGTCGGCCGCGTTTCGATCACCTAGAGTTGTGGGTGGGGTTCCAACAGTACCGAGTGGCCGGCGACGGGTTTTGTTATGACACCTTCCAGGGCGGCAAAAAGGCTTACGATCGTTATCCCTGCTCTGAACGAGCAGGACAAGATCGCCGACACCATCGACGGCGTGCTGCCGCTGGCACGCGAACTGCTGGACGATTTCGAGATCTTTCTGATCGACGACGGCAGCACCGACGCCACCGGCGCGATCATGGACGAATTCGCGGCCAGCGACCGGCGGATCATTGTTCATCATAACGCCGAGCGGCGGGGTGTCGGCGCCGGCTTCGAATACGCCCTGTCGCGCGCGAAATTCGATTCCATCACGCTGATCCCCGGCGATCACGCCTTCCAGAACGAAGGCATTGAGAGGATGTTCAAGGCGGTCGGCGCCGCCAACATGGTGATCACCCACCGCGACAATCAATCGGACCGTTCCGTCAACCGCTCGATCCAGTCGCATTCGCTGCGCTTCATCCTGAACTGCCTGTTCGGCTTCTGGCTGTCCGACTACCACAGCATGATCGTCTACCCCGTGAGATGGCTGCGCCAGATCGCGGTCAAGGCCGACGGCTACGGCTATCAGATCTGTGCGTTGATCTCGCTGCTCCAGCTCGGCCTCACCTACGTGCAGGTGCCGGTCAGCCTGAATGCGGAGCTGAAGGGCTCTTCCCGTGCGCTGCGGCTGCGCACTTATTTCGAGCTCGGCGGGACGATCTTCTCGCTGCTCCGCCGCGTTCCCATCCGGGACGTCGATCTCAGCCAGATTCCCGTCGAAGCCGGCCGGACCTCCGCACGCTGATCCACGGGCAAGGCCTGCTGTGGCGGACAACAGCCGCCACCGGCATACCTATCCCGCCTCGCTAAAATTCGACCTAACTGATTGATTTAGCTGGCAGGAGTGGCAGGGCTCGAACCTGCGACCCCCGGTTTTGGAGTTCGTGAAGCGACGTCCTCTTCTGTAACTGAATGTCACCCCACGTGTTGAACTATCGGCACAAAATGAACAGGGCGGGATGCATCATCCCGCCCTGTCACCGTTTGTCACCAGCAGTTCGGTAGCAAAATGGTAGCAGCGCTAGGCGTAAATTTCTCGGAACGATTCCGCCTCGGCGCCGCCGACGAGATCGACCAATAGCCGGCGCGCCATAAGCGGGCGCCAATCCATCTCCCCGTCCGGGTCGCGCCAATCCATGATGCACGACAGAAGCACCTCCACCTTCGCGGAGCGGCCGGCCTCCGTCTTCGCTGGAATGCCCCACATACGCTCCACGAGCCGGGCCATCCTTTCAAAGTGCTGTTCGCTCAAAACCACGAGGTGATCGAGTCGCTGGACCTCCGGAATTGCAAAGACAGCATCCCAGCGCTCTCTCGCGCTGATGTATTGGCCCCCTGTCTTTTCCTGCTCCAAAAGCCGCTCGTATTCGGCTCTCCGCAGCTCAGGGAGCCGACAGAGATCGTCATCATAAGCATGGGACGCCTCCCAGGCCTCAAAGATTTGGTCCCTGAGCTGCAGCAGCGCGCTATCGTCCGCGGGCGATGTGAGCGCGGTTGCGGACACTGTGGCCGTAGCGGCGCCAGCCGTAGCCGCCGCCAGCCACTTGGAAAACTGCCGCCTGGTGGTAGGTGTTTGGGTAGCCTGCGTCATGGGTAACCTCCATGTTGTGGGTTAGAGCCGGGAGCGAGGTTGCCGCCTTGCCCCGGCTCGCTTTCATGATATCATGAGATATGAGCAAATCAACTCGTGATATCACGAAATCAACCAAGAAAAGGCCATCCGAGGCCGGTGCCGCGGTGCTTGTGCGATTGCAGCCAGAATTGGCAAAACCGCTGGACGATTGGCGCCGGGCCCAGGACGACTTACCCGGGCGCCCCGAAGCTATCCGCCGGCTGGTCGAGATCGGGCTAGCCAAGGGCAAATAGACGGCGAGCAGCGCATCTAACCGGCATATTTGCCCTTGAAAACAGCTTCGGGTTGATTCAGATTCTCAGAAGAGGATCTCCGGAGGAGATGACGATGGAAACCATCGGCGCCGTGGCTTTTCTCCTACTTGTCAGCATAGCGATGCTCGCGAAGGCGCGTTTCAAAGAAAAGCGCGCATCCTATCGCCAGCAGATGACCGACAACGCCATGCGGTCCATGGGCTAGCAACTAACCGATTTGCATAAATGAGCTACCCCCTCTTCCGGTGGCGCCTTCGCGCGCCTATAGGTTGCACACAAGGCAACGCGGGGGTGATTCATGAATATCGATTGGGCTGTTGTTTTTGCGACGCTCGTTGGGCCGGTGCTCGCGGTTCAAGCCCAAAAGTTCATCGAGAGGGCGGCAGAAAAGAAGATGCGCAGAATGCGCATATTCGAAGCCCTAATGACCAATCGAGCAACGCGTCTTTCAGATGCTTACGTACAAGCCCTGAACCAAATCGATCTTGAATTTCATTCAAAATCCGACAAGCCGGTAATCGACACTTGGCGAGCATTGTTCGGCGAGCTCAATAATCCCCTACCTGACAATACAGAGCAAGCTATGAAGGTTGCATGGATCGAACGATGCAACGACCGACTAGTCGCCCTACTTCTCGCTATGAGCAAGTCCCTAGGGCGCACCCATTCTGAGGAGGAGATCCGACGCGGCATGTACTACCCGCAAGGACGCGTCGATCTTGAGCAAGCCCAGTTAGCCGTGCTTTCAGGACTTCAGAGGCTGTTGGAGGGCAGCAATCCTCTAAGGGTGCAGAACGCGGGCGAAGGGCCTTCTGAACTGCAGCTCGCCGTTTTGAAGAGGCTGCACGATGCTTACGACGAGTCTGGTGCGTTAAGGGTCGTTTTCACGGGTGCTCAAGACGAGCGCAACCTCAACTGAGCGCGTTCATCTGGGCGGCCACTACCACCCCCTGAGCCGCGCTCTATTCGCTCAGCAGGGCGACAAGAAGAAAGGGCGGAGTTCCAAACCATGCCGCTATTGAGCGACATTCAGCAAGACATCCTGGAAAACAGGCCACTCGCGCCCATTTTGCTGAAACTCAGATTTTTAGCATCTCGGCTAGGCAGCGACGTACTCGAAGATTGGGTGCGGTTCGAATTGGACGGCTATGCAGATGAGACTGAGGTGCCGCCGTACCGCATATTGACCGTGCACTACACGGCAAGCTTCATAGGCGCTTTTGGATCTCAAATGAAGAATGCTCCGGTTCCTGCTTACGTAATTCAGGAGTGCGCTGGCGCACACTGGTTGACCATTTCAGAGCGACAGAGCGTTCCAGCGATTGAGAACCTATTGTCCAGAGTTGATGAAAGTGGCGGACAACTACATATCGACGCTTCAAATCTCATTCTTCTCCTTCAAGGCAAGATGTATCCGGGCATGAACTGCGTTAGCGTCCATGGCAAGATTTCTTCGCCGAGCGTAGTTGCCTTGTTGGCCGCCGTGAGATCGCGCATACTCGAATTGACCATCCAACTGGAAAAGTCGGCACCGATCGCCGCAACAATCACATCAGGAAAGGCAGCAGATAATCAAGCGAGTGAAGGAGCCAGCAATGTCACTAACATAACCAATCAAATTGTGTATGGTAATCTTACATCGGTTTCAAATTCGGGGCACACGAGCGTTGTCGATAGCTCCACGAACAAGCAAATCGATTTTTCGGAAAACAAGCTGATATCTGAGGTCCACCAAGCGCTGGCCGACAGCGGAGTCGATGGCGACGAACTAAAGAAAATGCAAGATGCGCTGTCGGCGTTACAATCCGCTAAAGACAAGCCCTCGCGATGGTCGGCATACAATCACTTCATGGCGGTTTGCGCGGACCATATCGGAGTAATCACTCCGTTTATAGAGCCGCTGAAGAACATGTTTTTAGGCGGGTGAAAACGAATCGGAGGCGGCAATGCGACTTACCGAGTTGGATGGGCGCAGATTTCGTGTAATTACTGACTCTGGAAAAGAGATCACGTTTTCCGAACATGAACTTCTCGGGCTATTCCAATTAGCCGCTCCGTTTCAGGATCAACTAAAAGCGCAACGCAAAGGCCGAAAGCCTTACCCGCTTGCAACTGAGCGGGTTTCTCTCGTGACTTTGAGTCTCGACGCTCACCACACCGAAGTTGTCGTTCGTTTTGTCCCTCTTCAGGGCGGTAACGAGAGCGCATACGTCATACCTCCGGATGTCGCAGAGCTAATGCGTGACGATTTGGGAAAGAAGCTGGAACAGATCGCCGCAGCAAAACAGAATCGAACCAACAACTAACTTCGTGGAAACATTCTCGAGTGAAGCTACATTGTCGTAGCGACGAGAGACAGACCACGCGCCGATGTCGGGCTCGCGCAAAACCATCGACCGGTCGACCCTCGATCGGGCGCCTTTGTTGGATCATCCGACCATGCCGTAAAAGCACCGTGGCGCCATACCGAACGCCACACTTAGGAGCCGATGACAAAGCTGACGGCAGCGCCGCTGCCAGGCGCTCCTATCGACGCGCCGCTATTGTTGCCAAGATCGAAGCTGTTAGTGATGGTGGGCGATCCGGTATTGGCGACACCTCGCAGTGCGCACCACTGCAGGGTTGATCCGGCGGCAAACGCCAGCGTTCGCTGCGAACCGCTTGAGTTCGGCATAAGCGCGATGACGGAGCCCGACGAACCGGCCCAGTTAACCGCGCCCGAAAACGTTTGCGAGCTCGCGAACTCGATCCAGCAAGGCGCAGTGATACTGACGTTACTGAAGGTGTTGGTGCCGCCGATCGAATAAGCATTCGCGCCCGTCAGCGCGGCAAGACTGAGCGTGCCATAAGTCTTATCCCCGCCAGTGAACGTGCCGCCATTTGTGAATGCGATGGTTGCCGAGCTGCCGGTGAACGTTGCATTGTTGGTGGTGCCAAAATTCCAAACACCCGACGCGTTCGTCAGCGTGTAAGTGGCGCTGCCAAGCTTGATGGTTCGCGTAGCGGTGCCAGTGAGGGAGAATCCGTTGCCGCTTCCGGCCGAAACAGTAATGTTGTTGTTATTGACGCTGTTATCCCAAGTGCCGGTGAAGGAGCCCATCGAAATCTGCTGAACAGTGATGGTGCCGCCGAAGTTGAGCGTTACCGTACCGCCGCCGCTCGACCCGTCGAAGATAACTTGGTCGGCTGAGCCGGGCACCGATTGACCGCCAGCGCCGCCAGAGGATGCGGCCCAGTGCGTCGTGTCCGATGAATCCCAAGTGCCAGTGCCACCGACCCAGAAGCGAGATGCCATTTTCAAAGTCTCCGTTTGTCATGAAGGAGGGGTTTGTCGGTTGCATCCACGCAAGCCGCCAATCGTCGTAGAGAAGACCCTTCACCCGAACTCGTAAAACCCCTCGACGAAGAAAGG
Source organism: Bradyrhizobium sp. CB1717 (assembly GCF_029714325.1). Classification (NCBI taxonomy): domain Bacteria; kingdom Pseudomonadati; phylum Pseudomonadota; class Alphaproteobacteria; order Hyphomicrobiales; family Nitrobacteraceae; genus Bradyrhizobium; species Bradyrhizobium sp. CB1717. The sequence goes on along the minus strand of NZ_CP121666.1, from coordinate 4,152,992 downwards.
ATATTCGTCGACGGGCGTAAGTTCGCCTGCGTCAGCTACGTGTAGCTTGCCCTCAATGGGCAACAGCAGAACAGCGTGACGCTCTCGACCGTGCTTAAACCCTGTCATCACAACGCCGCCGAGATGCTTTTGGAGCCAGAGGGCTTTGCCCTCGCAGTTGCCGTGCTTGTTGGGCAAGCCCGTATTGCTTTTTTTGACGTAGGTAGCACCCCAAGCAGCCGCACAAAGCTCCTTAGCTCGAGCCAGCGTCACATCGACTAGACGTTCGATCGATCGGCGAGATGATTTGTCCGGCTCCGCGTCGACTGGTTTGGCCGGTGCGTCGCGCCTTCGCTGCCACTCTTCGGTTTCTCGTGACCGAGCAATCCGATCGGGATCGCTGAGCCAAGCCTCGTGCTCTCTTTGCTGTTGATCCCGTCGTGATAGGACCTCCAGCGCGCGGGCGAGAACACGTTCCCGGCGTTCCGTGTCGGGTCCACGTTCGGCTTGCTCGCCAGGACCCGACACGGTGCCGCTTCCCGGGGAAGACCCAGAAAGACCGGGAAACTCTCTCACCACGAAGCTCCATCCAAATAAGCAGCCGCCGTTGAACGACGCTTCGAGAAATCCATTGAATAGAGGAGCCTGAAGGACATCGAGGCGGTCTGCCATAGCGATCGGACTGGGTCAGCAGTGGTCGGGCCGGTATGGCTCACGATTTCTAGCGGAACGCTCGACATATGGATCAGCGCCTCGTCGGAAGCTTCAAGTTCGGGCTCCGGATCAACAGCAACCAATAGCGCCGCTGCATCGACCGCAATCACGCGCGACGTAGGAACAACAGCGCTCGGCGCAATATCGAGAGCACGCACCAAGTCAGGCGCCTTGATCCGCAGCCGAGCCAGCCGCTCCGGAGCCATGACGAAGGTTACATTTCCGCTGCCGCCCGTTGCCACGACGTCGGAGAGGCTGGTCAGATCGTTGTCGATTGCATCACGATCGCCGCCGCCATAGCCCGTGCCGGCCGTGACACCGTAGAGCAAGCCAGCGGGTGCCGCGGAGGTACCCGCGCTGGTCGAAAAGAAAGCGGTATCAATGCCGGCAGCGAGATCTTCACGCAGCATCTGCGAGAAGATGTTAACAGCATCAGACCGTTTCGATAGTTCGCGCGACCAGGGAAGGATCACACCCATCTTTTTCTTCGGCCCGATCGTCGCGCCGTTGAACGTGTAGTTGGAAACCGGAATGGGCGCGTCCTCGCCGACGAAAGTCAGGGCCGATGCTCCCGCCCTGGTCGGATAGGTCGTCGGGTTCTCTGGATTATTGGCCACCGCCGGCTGTGCCTGTGCGATCAGGCGGGCCCCGCCAGAGTACGGCGCAAGGTCGGCGAGATACTGCCCAAACGACTGCTGTGCCAGATCAGCGGCCCAGCCGGAGCCAGTGGTTGAACCAGGCACCGCCACCGCGCGGATGATAATCTCCTTTGCGACGGCATCATCCGCGGGGATGAAACTATCGATCTCCTCGCCCCGGCGCCCAAGCGCCGCCTGATGCGCAAGCGCGAATGCCGCTCGCTCCAATGCGAGTCCAGAAGCCTTGGGGTAGTCTGCACGCACTGGGACGGGTCGGGGGCCCTTTGTCATCGCTCGCTCTCATAGTTCGATCTGGGAACGATAAGACCACGATCGAGAATGGTTGACTGTCCACGCGTCCCGGAAAATTTCATGTCAGCTAACAGGTCAGCAATCGCGGCGCCGATTTGCGCGCGGTCTTCGCTTTCCACCTCCATCAACCACTGCATACCGATCAGCTTTTCAATGGTCGCGTTGTTCACGACCACGGGCACAACGATTTCACCGTTGCGCTGACGAGCGCGGAGACGCTTCTTTCGAATGCTGGCAGCGGTGGTCACGCGCGGAGGGCCATCTAGTCGAAAAACTCATCCCGCTCGATCTTGGGTGCGACCTGCCGTTGCCGAGTGTCGGTAAGCCCCAGGTCGGCCATGTAGCCGCGAAGCTGAGTATGTTTTGAGGCTGGAAAGCTTGCCGGGGCTCGCCGCATCTCCTGATACAGCTCACAGAAGGCCACTGCCGAAGGTTCGCGAGATGCATCCAGCCAATGCGCCGGTTCGATATAACGCTTCCAGGCGTCTCGAGCCGCGCCCTTGAGATAGGCCGGCAGCTTCAGTTGCCCGAAATCATGCGCCTCTCGCTGAGCTGTCGCCTTCGCGTCGGCCTCGCTGCCGTGGCGGGCCGGTCGATGCGTGCCGTCGACCAAGCGAAGATGGGGCGGTTTAGGTCGTCTACCTCTAACCATAATTCGATACCCGAAATCTAATTTTGGCTTTGTGTGAATTTTTGGCCCTGGCCGGTCGCGCTCCCCATTGGCTGGAGCATTTGAGCTACCCCCCCCCCGCTAACAGCGGTAACGGCGATAACGCGTGGCGACGGCCGCTCATGCCAACGTTCCCGATTGGAACGTTCGCTCCTCGTCGTCGTCAGCCGTTACTGCGTTATCGGTGTTAGTGGTGTTTGGTAGGGGGTTGGTCCAGTAACGTCCGTTTCCGACTTTGAAGACCTGTTCAGCCTTGGCCATCTTGAACAGGAGTTGACGGACGTTCAGGCTGGCCATGCCGGTGGCCGCAACGATATCCGCCGGTGCCATTGGCTGACCGTGGTCTCCCATTGCCGCTATAATCTTGGTGCGCTCGCTGGAACGTCGAACCTCCGCGGCTTCGCCAACGATGCTCCAGGCGCCAGCAGCAAAAAGCAGAGCGGTTTCCTTCTCCTCGACATCTCGCCCTCTGACGTAGAGCGTCCGGCCATTCTGATCCTGGTCGAGAACGATCGTGGTATCCGCGACGGCGGATAGGCCGTTGCTACCAGACAGCGCCTCCAAGGGATCGTCGGCGCCGCCCTTCTTCGTATGATGCAGGCCGAGCACGGCCACGCCGTGACGCGTCGCCCATTCCTGCAGTGGGGCCCAAATCGAATAGTCAGATTCGTAAGCGTTCTGCGTCTTGTTGCCGGCCGGCTTCACCCTCTGCAATACATCTATCACCACGAAGGCTGGCACTTTGACCGACAAGCGCCACCGCTCGAGGCGGTCAATGAAGCCCTTATCCAATTGCGGCGCCTCGGTGACCCAATCAAGCCGCGACATATCAGGCAGCGACTGCCCTTGCGGGAAAAGCGCCCTGATCCGGGATTGAATACGACGTGGCCCATTCTCCATGTCGATGTAGAGAACGTCGCCGCGCTCGCAGTCGATAGACCCCATTGCTGTGCCGCCCGTGGCGACGGCAACGGCCCAATCAATGGCCAACCAAGTCTTGCCTAGCTTCATCCTGCCAGCGAGCACAACGAAGCCAGCGTAGACGTAGCCGGGCACGATTGCCTTGAGGGGCGGAAACGTTGCCGCCATCAGAACATTGGTGTTTGTGCGCTTAAAGCCTGGGCCAAACTGATCCTGCAGTATGGCCATATTGTCCAACTCAAGATTGGTCATTTTCCCAGGGTCGGCGTGAACAGTCATTCGCGCCTCCCGGTAAATGCCGATGCCATGATCTCTTGGACGCGATCATCTCCGACCATCTCGACAAGGCCGGAGATCTCCGCAGCAGATTGGAGCATGTCGGCCGCATCGATCAGTCGGAGTTGTCCAGCCGCGACGCGCTCCGCCAAGGTGCCGCAGCGTTCTGCAAATACGGCAAGTTGGCGCTCTTGATAGTGCTCGAGGTTCACCGCGCAACTCCATAGCAAAGGGTTGCAATCGTGCGCGCGGTGCAATGCGCCAAGGCGTAAAGTCGCGAGAGTTTCGCGGCTTGAACTTCATTTAGAGTAGAGTTAGATTCCAAGTCGATCTTGCTAGCAGCGAGAGAGACTTCCGGAAGTGGGCCGCCTGCCAGGGCGGCCTTTTCGTTTCTCAACGGTCGATCTCCTGAAATGATGCGCCTCTCACCGCCGCCTCCGCGGCGGCACGGCTGTAGAAGACTCCTAGAGGACGGCCGGCGGCGTCGAAGGCCGTAGCCTGAGTATCGCCGTGCGCGACGATGTGGCCGATCTCGGAGCCGTCGCTGATCACAGGCACGATGGACGGAGCGAAGACGACACCCAAGTCCGCTAATGAGCGAAGAGTGGTCATTCAGGCAGCCTCCGGCTCGATGCCGAGCATCTTCCTAAGCGCAGCGGTCGGTACAACGATCCGGCCGCCCACCTTGATGCTCGGAATCGACCCGTCCTTGGCGGCACGATAGGCAGCATTTGTGCCCAGTCCGAAGCAAACCCGCCCGGTACGGGGAACGGATGCAGTTGGCTTCGATAGCAGTTCTTTGAGTTCAGGAGACATCGGCCACGGCCCTCTCTGTAGTGATTTCACTACAAATATCCGTCCATCCCCTATTGTGCAATCTTTTTTGTAGTGATAGTCATACACCGGTTGTGAATAAGGGGTAAGACCGGTGACAAAAAAGGCCACGGCAAAGAAAAAAATTGGGGAGAGCGGCGTAGGCGCGCGACCCGTCTTGCAGTTTCGCGTGCACGAGCACCTGTACGAAGCACTTCGCAAATCAGCAGCCAAGAAGCGCCTAACGATCTCAGAAGACGCTGCGGAACGACTCTCCGAGTCCGTTGGCCAGCAGGAGCGATTTCCGGGAGTTGAGAAGATCGCAATGCTGGTGGCTTCGACGTTCTGGCATTTCGGCCAGCGAGCTAACGGCTTTGAGGGATATGACGCGACGGACTGGATGAAAGACCCAGGATGCTATCGGGAGGCGTTTGCGGCTGCCGCTGAAGCGCTGCTCGCCGGCATGCCGACTGATTCCCCCGACGAACGAAGACTTGCTCTCGCGGCGCTTAGCCGGCGAGCACTGCCAGGAGACGGCACATGAAAGGGCATATTCGCGAGCGTTCACCCGGCCACTGGGCTATAATCATCGATCTGCGCGACGCCGCCACTGGCAAGCGCATACGCAAATGGCACTCATTCAAGGGAAACAAGCGAGCGGCTCAGGTTGAGTGCGCAAGGCTTATCGCAGCGATCAATGGCGGTACCTACCGGGCGCCTGACAAAACTACTGTCCGTGAATTCCTGACGGCTTGGATCGACCACATCAAATCACAGGTCTCGCCAAAGACCCACGAGCGCTATGACGAGCTCGTTAAGAAAAATATCATCCCGCTAATCGGCGGTTCTGCGCTGATTAGGCTAAAACCGCAGGACATCAGCGCCATGTATGCCAAGGCGCTCGAGAGTGGCCGGCGAGATGGCAAAGGCGGCCTATCGCCCCGCACCGTTCACCACATGCACCGCGTCCTGAAGCAGGCACTCGGCCAGGCCGTGAAGTGGCAGTCACTCCAGCGCAATCCCGCCGATGCCGTCGATCCGCCCAAGGTGGAAAAATCGGCCATGGAAACTTACGACATGGCGCAGACAGCGGCCCTTATCGAGGCCATGCGTCCCACCCGGATGCACGTCCCCACCCTGCTGGCTGTGCTCTGCGGCATGCGCCGCGGCGAGATCGCCGCCCTTCGTTGGAAAAGTATCGACCTGTCGGCGGGACAGCTCGCGGTAGTCGAGTCTGCCGAGCAGTTGAACAGCACCGTCCGGCTCAAGCCACCCAAATCCGGCCGGGCCCGCACCGTGGCTCTTTCCGCAAGCCTAGTGGAGGAATTGCGAGCCTACCGGGCGACGCAGGCCCAGGACTTGCTAAAGCTCGGCGTGAGGCTGTCTGACGAGCATTTCGTTTGCGCCCACGCTGACGGCACCATGATGCAGCCGACTTTCATCACTCACGAATGGGTGCGGCTGATTAAAGACGCGGGCTTGCCGGTCTATCGGTTCCACGATCTAAGGCATGCTCACGCCACCCACCTACTGCAGTCCGGCGTTCATCCGAAGATCGCCAGTGAGCGGCTTGGCCACAGCAAGGTTTCGATCACGCTGGATCTTTACAGCCACGTCCTGCCGGGGATGCAGGAAGACGCCGCAGCTAGGGTAGACGCCGCGCTTCAGGCAGCAAGGGCGAAAAAAGGCGATGGGTAGCAAACGGGTAGCAGAGTCCAGCCCGTTCCGCTTTGGTTCTAGCGCTAAGTTATTGATTTAGCTGGCAGGAGTGGCAGGGCTCGAACCTGCGACCCCCGGTTTTGGAGACCGGTGCTCTACCAATTGAGCTACACTCCTACGAACCTGCGTCGCCGCGGCTCAGGGCCGCTTTCAAGCACAGGGGGCGACCGGATTGCAAGGGAGAAGCGCACACGGGCCGCTTGTTCACACCGCGACTTCTGGGCGACAGTCCGTCCCGAACGACAAGAACAACCCGGGAGCCCTCATGAACGCCCAAGCCGCCCTTAATCCCGCCTCCGCAGCCCAGACGCCGCCTTTGCCGGAAGCCAGGCCCGAGACGCTGGGGCTGTCCCGCCCCCGCCTCCAGGCCATGTCGGACGCCTTCAAGCGCGAGATCGACAAGGGGACCGTTCCGGGCGTCACGCTGCTGGTGGCGAGGGGCGGCCAGGTCGGCTGGTTCGAGGCGCTCGGCAGGCAGAGCCCGGCGGGCGCGGCGCCGATGGCGCGCGATTCGATCTTCCGGATCTTCTCGATGACCAAGCCCATCGTCTCGGTTGCGGTCATGGCGCTGGTCGAGGACGGCCACCTCCTGCTGGGCGATCCCGTGGCCAAGTTCATTCCGGAGTTCGCTGACCAGAAGGTCGGCGTGGTCGATGGCGGCAGGCTGGAGCTGGTTCCGCCCAGGCGGGCAATGACGGTGCAGGACCTGCTCCGCCACACCTCCGGCCTCACCTATGAGCACCAGGGTGACGGTCCGGTACACAAGCTCTACCAGGAGTCCCGCGTCCGCAGCCGCAAGATCAGCAATGCCGAGCACGCGGCGCTGGTGGCGAGCTTCCCGCTGGTCTGCCATCCCGGCGACGAGTTCAACTACAGCCGCTCCACCGACATCCTCGGCCGCATCATCGAGGTCGTCAGCGGCAAGCCGCTGGGTAGCTTCCTGACCGACCGCATCCTGGCGCCGCTGCAGATGGCCGAGACCGGCTTTGCGACCTCCGGGGCCAACGCCAACAGGCTCGCCGAGCCGTTTGCGGCCGATCCCTGGACCGGCGACAAGGTCGCGCTGTTCAACATGCTGGAGCAGCCGGTGATGGAATCCGGCGGCGGGGGTCTGGTCTCGACCACGATGGACTATGCCCGCTTCGCGCTGATGCTGCGCAACGGCGGCACGCTCGACGGCAACAGGATCATCGGCCGCAAGACGCTGGAGCTGATGGCGTCCGATCATCTCGGACCCGGCGTTCCCATCAACGGCACGCTGCTCTCGCCCGGCCACGGTTTCGGCCTCGGCTTCGCGGTGCGCCGCGAGGCCGGCATCGCGCCCTTCCCCGGCAGCGTCGGCCAGTATTTCTGGAGCGGCATCGCGGGCACGTTCTTCTGGATCGACCCGAAGGAGGACCTGTTCGCGGTGTTCATGAGTCAGGGGCCGGGACAGCGCGACTATACGCGGACCCTGGTGCGGGATCTGGTTTACGCGGCGGTGGAGTGAGGGGGCGCTTAATCTAGCTAGTCGCGACGCTACCTCCTCACTCTCGCCGTCATGCCCCGCGAAGGCGGGGCATCCAGTACTCCGCGGCAGATGTGGTGAGAGCGCACTCTCCATCGAAGGCCGCGGCGTACTGGATCGCCCGCTTTCGCGGGCGATGACACCGGTGTTGGAGTGGGCTTGCGTGCCCCTTCAGGCGCGCCCTCAGCTGATCGTCGCGCCGCCGTCGATCACCATGGTCTGGCCGGTCATGAAGTCGCCGGCCTTCGAACCCAGGAACACGGCCGCGCCGGCGATCTCGTCGGGAATGCCGATGCGCAGCAGCGGCGAGCGCGAGGTCGAGGCCTTCAGGTTCTCCGGATTGTCCCACAGCGCTTTCGCAAAGTCGGTCTTGATCAGGCCGGGCGCGATGCAGTTCACGCGGATGTTGTGCTTGCCGTATTCGCAGGCGAGATTGCGCGCGAGCTGCATGTCGGCGGCCTTCGAGATCGCGTAGGCGCCGAGGATGGTCGAGCCCTTCAGGCCGCCGATCGAGGAGACGATGATGACCGAGCCGTCCTTGCGCTCGATCATCTGCGGCACCACCATCGAGATCAGCCAGTTGTTGGCGACGATGTTGTTGTCGAGGATCTTGCGGAACTGATCGTCGGAGATGCCGGCGAGCGGGCCGTAATACGGATTCGATGCCGCGTTGCAGACCAGCACATCGATCCTGCCGAAGGCGCGGTTGCTCTCGTCGACGAGGTTTTGCAGATTCTCCTTCGAGGAGATGTTGGCGGCAACAGCGACGGCGGTGCCCTTGCCGAACTTGTCGTTGATGCCTTTCGCCACCTGCTCGCACACATCAGCCTTGCGCGAGGAGATCACCACCTTGGCGCCGTGCTCGGCCATGCGCTCGGCGATCGCGAGCCCGATGCCCCGCGTCGAGCCCGTGATGACGGCGACTTTCCCCTTCATGTCGAACAAGGTCATGCTTCTCTCCCTGAGTACGATTTGATTGGCCCGGAGCTTATGCCGCTCGCACGAGCGGACAATGGCTTTAGGCGAGCTTCTTGACTTCCGGTCCCGCCGGCTGATGCATCGCCGCGTGCGCGTCGTCCGCGATCCACGGCTGCTGATTGACCATCGGCAGCCGCCAGACGGTGCGCTCCGGGCTTGCGAAATAGTCGAGCCGCGTCACCGACACGTTGTCGATATCGAACGCGAGCCCCTGCTCCGGCAAGTCACCGAGCGCGAGCCCCACGGCGGCTTTGATGGTGCCACCATGCGCGACCGCGATGATGTCCTGCCCCGCCGCCTCCACGTTGATGCGCTCGATGGTACGGCGGGTGCGGTTGTAGAGATCCATGAAGCTTTCGCCGCCGGGCGCCGGCTCGTTGATGTCCGCGAACCAGCTGGTGCCGACGGGACGGCTGGCAATGAACTGGGCCCGGTTCATGCCCTGCCAGCGTCCGAGATTTTGCTCGGCAAGGTCCGCTTCCCATTTCATCGAGGCAGGCCGCGGAAAGCCGGCCGCCCAGATCGCTTCAGCCGTCTGATGCGTTCGCTGAAGATTGCTCGAATACCAGACCGCCTTGCGTGGCAGCACTTTGGCAACAGCATTGAACACATAGGTGTCGCTGGTGTCGCAGGCGATATCGCTCTGCCCGTAGATGTTGCCGCCGTCATTGCGCACCGGCGCGTGACGGACCCACCACCACCGTGTCATGACCACATTCGGCTTGTCTTCGGCTGCCATCGAAACCCTTCCATCCCGTCTGATGTCGCTGTACGTGAGTAGGCAACGTGTCTCAAGACACTTTACCGTTTGAAATCTTGTTTGAAATTCCGCCGCGCGGCAAGCGTCGCGGGGCCACCACAAGGGAGAAGCGCATGGGCCGTCTGCAAGGCAAATCCGTCATCATCACCGGCGCCGGCAGCGGCATCGGCCGTGCGGCTGCGCTGCTGTTCACCAAGGAAGGCGCAAAACTGATCGCGGTCGATCGCACCGAGGCGGTGAACGAGACCGTCGCGGAGATCAAGAAGGCCGGCGGTGTCGCGGAAGCGATGGTTGCCGATGCCGGCTCTGAAAAGGACGTGATCGCCGTCATCGACAAGGCGGTGAAGACGCATGGCCGGCTCGACGTGATCTGGGCCAATGCCGGCGTCTCCGGCGGGCTCGTCCCGCTCGGCGAACAGACCGTGGAGCAGTGGCAGGAAGTGCTGCGCGTCAATCTGATCGGGCCGTTCCTCGCGGTGAAGCATGCGATGCCGCATATGGTGAAGCAGCAGTCCGGCGCGATCGTGCTGACCGCCTCCGTCGCGGGCCTCAAGGCCGGCGCCAGCGGGCATCCCTATGCCGCGAGCAAGGCCGGCGTGATCTCGCTCGTGCAGACCACCGCCTATTCGCTCACCGGCACCGGCGTGCGCATCAACGCGGTCTGCCCGGGCCTGATCGAAACCGGCATGACCAAGCCGATCTTCGACCGCGCCAAGGAACGCGGCACCCAGGACAAGATCGGCCAGCTCAATCCGCTGAAGCGCCCCGGACAGCCGCACGAGCTCGCGGCGATGGGTCTGTTCCTGGCAAGCGACGAAGCCTCGTACGTGAACGGCCAGGCGTTCCCGGTGGACGGCGGCCTGACGGCATCGATGCCGTATACGGGGAAACCAGTTTAGCATAGGTCTCGTGTCCCGGACGCGACGCAGCGCAAGCGTCCGGGGCGCGAGACCCAAGTTTCCGCGCACACCTGCATCCACATCGTCATTGCGAGCGCAGCGAAGCAATCCAGAATGCCGCCACGGCGGCAGCATCGATCCCCTCATCCTGAGGTGCGAGGCTTGTGATGCGAATGCATCGCAAGCCGAGCCTCGAAGGATGAACGGCCGAGATGCAGCCGGGCCGTCGCCCTTCGAGGCCTCCGCTTCGCTCCGGCACCTCAGGGTGACGGTGATGGATTGGTGTTCGCAGCAACACTGGCATTCGATCTTCCCTCGCAGACACAGCTTTGCATCCTCGCGGCTCATTTCGCCCGAGCTTTGCCTCGTCGTCTCACCCCCAATTGAAAGAGGGCGCAGGGAAGACCGGATGCCGGCCGGGCACCCACGGTCCACTGTGCGAAGGTGGCAACAAGAATTTGCACAGCGGCATACAGGTGAAGCCCAACACACGGCCTTCCCTGCGCAGTGGTTTGACGGCTTATGTCGTGCTCTCCCCGGGGAGCGATGCACTATTGCCCCCGTCGCCGTGCAGATGAACGATGCGCGTGCCCGGTCGGGCCGCCACATCACCGCAAGACTTGACGCACAGACCCCGGGCGTCAGGACCACACGATTTTGCCGTACGCTGATGGCATCGGTCGTATGCGCGAGGTCCTTGCTCACGGTCTCCCGCCCTGCAAACCCGTTCGCGCCAACGCCACCTGCGTCCACCGCCGCCCGGCCCGCGTTCGTGACGATCGCGATACGCCCCTCTTCCTTGGGCCGGGCTGCGGCGACGGATACGCTGTTTCCGAATTTCGGTAAAGTGGAATATTTTCGCCAGGGCGCATTGACCGATCGCTAGCGTGTTTTGCGCGACGGGCAACGCAAGGTCTCGTAGCCCGGATGGAGCGAAGCGACATCCGGGATGCCACGGCGAGTTATCCCCGGGTATCGCTTCGCTCACCCGGGCTACGGAGCTGCCGTCGAGCACGAAGACCCCGGATTGCGCTGCGCTCCATCCGGACTACGAGGCCAGCACCGCAATGAACAATGCGCTCGCAACCACAGACGCCACCGTCCGCACATGATTCCAGAACACCCAGTCCTTCAAATAAGTCGTCCATACCGCGCCGGCCTCGGGCGCTGACGGCTGCAGCGCGGCCAGGCTGTTGTTGAGCGGCACGTTGAACACCATCGTCACCACGAACATGCCGACGACATAGAGCCCGCCGCCGGTCATCATGCCCACCGCACCCGGCTCCCCGACGCGCAATGCGCCCATTGCCGCCAGCGCCGCGCCCGCCACCGTCGTGCCGAGGAACAGCGGCATGAACAGCGAGCGCACGATATCGACATTGATCGCATTCATTGCCGCGATGCCGGCGGCCTGATCGAGCCGTCCGAGCGCGGTCATGATGAAGGTGGAGAAGGCGAAATAGATCCCGGCCATGAGGCCGCAGCCAACCGCCGAAAACCAGAGAAGCCCGGTCGTGAAAACCTGCCGCATGCCTCGCCTCCGTGAAACACGATAAATTCTCGTATTTGATAAAGGCGATAAACTCTCTTATTTGTGGCGTCAAGCGCGAATGGCGGGAACCGGGATGACGGAACGGAAAAGCAGGACGGGCAAAGCGACGCAGCCGGCTGGACGGCGCACTGCGCTGGTGCCGACGCAGGAGCGCAGCCGGGAGCGCTTCGAGCGCATCCTGACCGCGGCCACCGAAATCCTCGCCGAGAAAGGCAGCGACGGCTTCCGGATGAGCGACATCGTCGAGCGCACCGGCATCGCCTTCGGCTCGCTGTACCAATATTTTCCAGACAAGAGCACGGTGATCGGGACGCTCGCCGAACGCTGCAATGCCATCGGCCGGGAGTGCGTCCGGCGCGACCTCGCCGAGATGAAAGCACTCCCCGACCTGCACGCAGCCCTCAGTCGCATCACCGACGGCTATGAGCAGATGTTCCGCGAGCACCCGGTGGCGCATCACATCTGGCAGGCAACACAGGCCGACCGAAGCTTGCAGAAGATCGACGAGGAGGATGTCGCCTTTCTCGCCGGCCTGCTCGGCGATGCGTTGAAGCGCGTCGCGCCCGGCGTCCCGGCGGCCGCCCTCGCCTCCTTCTCACAGATGACGATGGTGCTGATTGCCGCCGCCGTGCGCCACGCGATCATGCTGCCGCCATCGGAAGGCCGGCGATCCCTGGCACTGTTCAAGCAGCTCTTGCCGCACGATCTTGCTGCCGTGGAACATCTCGCGGGCAAGACGAGGCGCTGACATTTGCTGGTCAGGCAAACGCGCTGTCCGTAGCCAGGATGGAGCGAAGCAACATCCGGGCTACGGCCTCCGGCCCGTGTTGATTTGCTCATTGGACGTTCACATTGGTATGGTTCCTGCAAGCGCTTCTGCTTCCGTTCTCACGACAAGAAATGACAATGCCGAACCCGATCTTCCCGACGTCAAGACCCGATCGCATCCGCAACCTCCTCGCTGAGCTCGTTGCATTCGATACCGTCAGCGACCGCACCAACCTGCCCCTGATCGCCCACATCGAGAGCTATCTCGCCTTCCTCGGCATCAAGGGCGAGCGCATCGTCGACGAGACCGGGCAGAAGGCTTCGCTGTGGGTCACGATCGGGCCGGAGGACCGCCCGGGCCTGGTGCTGTCGGGCCATACCGACGTCGTTCCGGTCGTGGGGCAGGACTGGAGCCATGATCCGTTCAAGCTCATCGAGCGTGACGGCAAGCTCTACGGCCGCGGCACCACCGACATGAAGGGCTTTGTCGCGGTGTGCCTTGCCATGGTGCCGGAGATGCTGGAAGCCAGGCTCAAGACGCCGATTCACCTGGCGATCTCCTATGACGAGGAGATCGGCTGCGTCGGCGTGCGGCCGATGCTGCGTGAGGTAGCGAAGAAGAAGGTCAGGCCGCTCGGTGCCTTCATCGGCGAGCCGACCCAGATGCAGGTCATCATCGGCCACAAGGGCAAGCACGGCGTCCGCGCCACGTTCCACGGGCTCGCCCGCCACTCCTCGATCGCGCCCGACGGCGTCAATGCGATCGAATATGCAGCCGAGCTGATCGTCGAGATTCGCCGCCGCGCGGTGGCGCTCGCGGCTGCGCGATCGACGGACAGCCTCTACGACGTTCCGCACTCGACCCTGCTCACCAGCATCGTGCATGGCGGTGCCGCGCTGAACATCGTGCCCGACACCTGCACGGTAGATTTCGAATGCCGCGGCATCGGCATCACCGAGTCGCGCGAGGTGACGGATGCGATCGTCGCATGGGCTAAGGCGGAACTCGAGCCGGCGATGAAGGCGAGGCATCCGGACTGCGGCATCGATTTCGAGGAGATCCTAGATTACCCCGCGCTCGACACCGCCGCCGACGCGGCCATCGTCACGCTGGCCAAGAGCCTTGCGGGGCGCAACGACCACGCCAAGGTCGCCTTCGGCACCGAGGCGAGCCTGTTCGCCAGCATGGCCGACATCCCCTCGGTGGTGATCGGCCCCGGCGCGATCGCCCAGGCGCACACACCGGATGAGTTCGTGGAGATGGCGGAACTGGAGAAGTGCGCAGGGTTCGTGGAGAAGCTGATCGCGCATTGCGCGAAGGGGGCATCGTAAGCGACGCTGCCGTAGGGTGGGCAAAGCGAAGCGTGCCCACCACTATTACCGCGATCGCGGAGAGATGGTGGGCACAGCGCTACGCGCTTTTGCCCACCCTAGGAGAGTTAGCGCTGCGCCTCACCGCTCTTGCAAGGCCAGCCGCACGCCGACAGCGCAGTAGATGGCGCCGACCACCTTGCCCTGCCACTTCACCACCGCCGGATGGCGGCGCAGTAGATTGCCGAGACGGCCGGCGCCGACGGCGAACACGACGGTGCTGAGCAGGCCGAGCAGCACGAAGACGGTGCCGAGGATCGCAAGCTGAACTCCGATCGCACCGTGCTCCGGCCGCACGAATTGCGGCAGGAACGCAAGGAAGAACAGCGCGGTCTTGGGATTGAGCACTTCGGTCAGCACGGCCTGGCGGAAGGCACGGCCCGCGCCGATCGCGGGCGCAGCGCCGTTCAACTCGATCGGCGCCTTGTCGAGCATGGCGCGAATGCCGAGATAGATCAGGAACGCCGCGCCGGCATATTTGACGATGCTGAAGAGCAGCGCGGATGTCGCAATGATCGCCGACAGCCCGACGATCGCCATCGAGGTGTGGATCAAGTCACCGGCCGCAATCCCCGCCCCCGTCGCGATGCCCACCCTCGTGCCCGAGCTGACGGCCCGCGCCATGGTCAATAACGTCGCCGGACCGGGAATGAAGACAAAACCGAGGACGATGAGGACGTATGTGATGAGCGTGGTGTGATCAATCATAGGCGCGGCTCCGAAGGCGGATCAGTGCAACGGCGGCCTTTCGCCAGGCGACGCTGCCGTAGGGTGGGCAAAGCGACTTGTCCGCCGTAGCTCGAAGAGCGAAGGCGGAAGCGTGCCCGCCACTTTCACCGCGATCACCGAAGGATGGTGGGCACAGCGCTGCGCGCTTTTGCCCACCCTACAAGAGCTTCGGTGAAGCAAAAGGCGCGGACACATCGGCCGCGCCTTCGCAAGTCCTACACCGCCCCCGCCTTCTGCGCGTACTCCCATGACGCCTGCGACAGCGGCACGGTACGCTTGGCAGATTCCAGCGCCTTGGCGTTGGCGGCGGTGCCGTCGCGGATGCGGCCGGCGATACCCTGGGTGATGCCCGCGAGGCGGAACAGATTGTAGGAGAAATACCAGTTGAGATCAGGCACGCTCATCCTGGTGACGTTGCAATAGATCTGCGCCGCCTCTTCCAGGCTCGGGATGTTGAGCGCCTTGAGGTCGACGCCCTGCAGGCCCGGCATGATCCACTGCATGAGCAGATAGGTGAAGTCGGCCATGGGATCGCCGAGCGTCGACAGCTCCCAGTCCAGCACGGCCTGCACGCGCGGTTCCGTTGCGTGGAAAATCATGTTGTCGAGGCGATAGTCGCCGTGGACAATCGAGACGCGCGCCTGCTCCGGCACGGTCTTAGGCAGCCATTCGGCGACCTTCTCGAACTCGGGAATGTGCTGGGTCTCGGACGCCCGGTACTGCTTGGTCCAGCGGTCGATCTGCCGCGCGAAATAATTGCCAGGCTTGCCGAACTCGCCGAGGCCGATTGCGACGGGATCGAACATGTGCAGTTTCGCCAGCGTCTCAATCTTGCTGGTGAAGATTTTTCGGCGCGCGTCAGGATCCTGACTCGGCAGCGTCGGATCCCAGAATACCCGGCCCTCCTCCATCGACATGATGTAGAAGGCAGCGCCAATGACGCTGTCGTCCTGGCACAGCGCATAGGCGTGCGCGACCGGAAAGCCCTGCTTTCCAAGCGCTGCGATCACGCGATATTCGCGATCGACCGCATGCGCCGAGGGCAGCAGCTTGCCGAACGGCTTGCGGCGCATCACGTAGGAACGCTTCGGCGTGTTGAGGCGATAGGTCGGGTTGGACTGGCCGCCCTTGAACTGCAGCACGACCAGCGGGCCTTCGAAACCTTCGACGTTGTCGCGCATCCACGCCTCGAGGCGCAGCTCGTCGAAACGATGCCGCTCCTCGACCGGCTTGGTGCCCGAGAACTCCTCGTCTTTCCTGACGCCGTCAGCCACGGTGACGCTCCCTCTTCAGTCCTGACCATTTCAGGTCGAGCATGATCCTAGCGGGCCACAGCTGATGCACTTGCGTCAAGCCGTCGTCCGCCGTGGATCATGCCCCGTCGTTTCTTCAAGTCGGGAGCGCCGCTTGGCTCCCCCTGTTAATGACTGGGAGAGTTTGCATACTTCCGAAGTTCAAGTCTGGCAATGGCGCGATTGTGCACCTCATCCGGACCGTCGGCGAGACGAAGCGTGCGGATGTGGGCGTAGTCCTTGGCAAGGCCCGCCTCATCCGAGACGCCGGCGCCGCCAAAAGCCTGGATCGCCTGATCGATGATCTTCAAGGCCATGTTGGGACCGGCGACCTTGATCATGGCGATCTCGAGCTGGGCGGTCTTGTTGCCGACCTTGTCCATCATGTCGGCGGCCTTGAGGCACAGCAGGCGGTTCATCTCGATGTCGGTGCGGGCCTCGCCGATGCGCTGCTCCCACACCGAATGCTCGATGATCCTCTTGCCGAACGCGGAGCGCGAGGCGAGCCGCTTCACCATCTTCTCCAGCGCCTCCTCGGCCTTGCCGATGGTGCGCATGCAGTGGTGGATACGGCCCGGGCCGAGGCGACCCTGCGCGATCTCGAAGCCGCGGCCTTCGCCGAGCAGGATGTTCTCCTTCGGCACCCGCACGTTCTCGAGCAGCACCTGCGCGTGGCCGTGCGGCGCGTCGTCGAAGCCGAACACGGGCAGCATCTTCTCGACCTTGATGCCTGATGTGTCGAGCGGAACCAGGATCTGCGACTGCTGCTGGTGCTTGGCGGCCTTCGGATCGGTCTTGCCCATCAGGATCGCGATCTTGCAGCGGGGATCGCCGACACCCGACGACCACCACTTGCGGCCGTTGATGACGTAGTGATCACCGTCCTTCTCGATGCGGGTCTCGATGTTGGTGGCGTCGGACGAGGCGACCGCGGGTTCCGTCATCAGGAAGGCCGAGCGGATCTCGCCGTCCATCAGCGGACGCAGCCATTTGCGCTTCTGCTCCTTGGTGGCGTAGCGCATGAACACTTCCATATTGCCGGTGTCAGGCGCGGAACAGTTGAACACTTCCGAGGCCCAGGTGATGCGGCCCATCTCTTCCGACAGCAGCGCGTATTCGAGATTGGTCAATCCCGCGCCGCGGAATTCATCATCTTCATGCTCGTTCGGCGGCATGAACATGTTCCAGAGGCCCTCGGCCTTCGCCTTCTTCTTGAGGTCCTCGAGCACAGGGATGACCTTCCAGCGCTCGCCGCTGCGGTCCTGCTCATCATAAACAGGCACCGCCGGGCGCACGTGCTTGGCCATGAAGGACCGCACGCGGTCGAGCCATTCCTTCTGCTTGGGGGACAGGTCGAAATCCATGGGACGCTCCTCGTTTCTCTCTCGCTGGTCCTTTTGCGCCGGACTGTCCTCCCGCCGCGCGTAGCCCGCAAGCGCGAATGCGCACACTGGCGAGCCTTGCGGAACCGATCGCAGTTGCGAACGAGTCCCGATTGCGGATTGACTTTTCCCGGCCTTCAAACGATAGTTTCATACAACTGTTTGAATTGCAACTCCCTCGCTCACGACGTCATTCCGGGGCAGCCCGCAGGGCCGAACCGGAATCCCGAAATGTGGCGCGAGATTCCGGGTTCGACGCTGGCGCGTCGCCCCGGAATGACGGGACAAGAGTCATGGCCAGCGATCATACGAGGTCTGCCATTCTCGCCGCCGCCGAGCGGCTCTATGCCGATCGCGGCTTCGGCGACGTGACGCTGCGCGACATCGTCGCCGAGGCCGGCGTCAACCTCGCCGCGGTGAACTATCATTTCGGCTCCAAGGACGAGCTGATCGCGGAATTATTCGTCACCCGCTCGATCGCCACCAACCGCGAGCGCCTGCGCGAATTGAAGGCCGCTGAGGAAGAGGGCGGCGGCCGCGCGCCGATCGAGGTGATCCTGCGCGCGCTGGTCGGGCCGACCTTGCGCGGCTGCCTGGGGCCGGAGAACCAGCGCTCCACCGCCGCGCGCTTCATGATCCGCGCCTCGATCGAATCCGTGCCGCCGATCCGCCGCATCAAGAACCGCGAGATCGACCATTTGCGCAAATTCGCCGGTGCGATGCGCAGGTCCCTGCCCGACCGCAGCGACGTCGATATCTATTGGGGCCTCAACTTCGCGCTCGCGATGGCGCACCACACCATTCGCGAGAGCGAGCGCCTGACGAAGCTGTCGGAAGGCAAATGCGACCTCGACGACGTCGAGGACGTCGTCGCGCGCGTCGTCAGCGTCGCGACGATGGCGCTGACGGCGGGTAAGGCCGAGGCGAAGGCGCCGGCGAAGGTCGCGGCGCGTTAGCGCATGATCCGGAAAAGTGCGAAGCGGTTTTCCGAAAAGATCATGCGCACTTTAGAGACTCACATCATCGCGATGCAGTCGATCTCGACGTCGAAGGGACCAAACCATTCCGGCGTGCAGACGAAGATCCGCGCCGGCGGATCGTGCGGGAAATAGCGCGCATAGACCGCGTTGAATGCGGCGAAGTGTTTTGTCGAGGTGCAGTAGACGTTGCACTTCATGACGTTGTCGAGCGAAGCGCCGGCCGCCTCGAGGCACAGCTTCATCTGCTCCATGATGAGCTCGCTCTGGCGCTCGATCGGCGCGGCGGCGATCTCGCCGGTCGCGGGATCAAACGGCGGCAGTCCGGCGACGAAAATCATGTTGCCGGCGCGCGTCACCGGCGAGGTCGGCGCCTTCCAGCGATCCAGAAATGACGAGATCGGTTCGACGCGGAGCGCTTCGCGTTTCATGGGCCACCTTCGGTTCAAGCGAGACTGACGCCTTGCTACATCATTCTGCAGCCGGCATGCTTCGCTTAAGCTCGAAGTGTGGTTGCGGCGAAATTACGCCCGCTGCGGCATCTCCTCGGCTTCTTCCTTGGCGAGCAGCAGCAGCATCTCGATGCCCATCTCACCTTCCTGCGGCGAGCGGATGAACTTATTTCGTCGGCGCTTTGCCGCAGTGCGGCAATGATGGCGACGGCCTGATTGGCGGTTGCCGCCTCAGTCGCCAGAATGGACTTCTGGTTCTTGGACTGAAACCCGATGGTGTAGGACATTTATTCCCTCCCGCGCTCACGTGAAGAGATCGAATCAGAGTCGCGCGCCGAGTGGAAGCCTGTGCGACTACGGACCGGGATTATCTGGGGATTGCGCGCAAGCTCCACGCAAGGCCGCGCGAGCGCCACGTTGTCGTCACCAGTCTATGGTTAGCGATCCGGTGCCGGCGCAGCGTTATGCCAGCCCCAGCATGGCACGCGCATCTTCCGCCGTCGCAACGCTCGCACCAAGGCTCTTCAGGATACCCGCGGCATGCGCGACCAGCTCGGCATTGGTCTTCGCCAGCACGCCCTTCGACATATAGAGATTGTCCTCCATGCCGACGCGGACATGGCCACCGAGCAAATAGGCCTGCGCGACCATCGGGAATTCGGCGCGGCCGATGCCGAAGCCGGACCAGATCGCGCCCGACGGCAGCAGGCTGCGGGCATAGAACATCGTCTCCGGCGTCGCCGAGAAGCCGTACTTCACGCCGAGCACGAGCGAGAACAGGCCCGGGCCCTTCAGCGTGCTGTCGGCGAACAGGTCGCGCGCCAGATGGCAGTCGCCGGAATCGAACAGCTCGATCTCCGGCAGCACGCCCGCGGCCTTCATCCGTTCGGCCATGATGCGGACATTGCGCGGCGTGTTGATCACGACCTCGCCGCCGGAATTCATGGTGTTGAGGTCGAGCGTGCAGATGTCGGGCTTGAGCAGCTCGATATGCTCGACGCGCTTTTCGGGCGGCAGCAGCGTCGTGCCGGGACCGGCGATGCGGGGATCCTCGACCGAGGGCACGAAGCGGCCGCCGGGACCGGTCGTCAGATTGATGACGAGGCTCTTGTTGCGGGCACGGATTTTTTCGACCACTTCGCGGTAGAGATCGATCGCCATCGAGGGCCGCCCCGTTGAGGGATCACGCACATGGATGTGGGCGATGGCCGCGCCGGCTTCGGCGGCTTCCAGCGCGGATGTGGCGATCTGCTCGGGGGTGATGGGGAGATACGGCGACTGCTCGGGTTTTGTGAGATTGCCCGTGATGGCGCAGGTGATGATGGTTTTGCCGGTCATGCGGTGGTTGTCCCGATCTCGCCGTGACTTTAGGAGCGCAAGCCTATCTTACCCTCCCCTGGAGGGGGAGGGTCGGCGCGAAGCGTCGGGGTGGGTGATCTCCCCACACGGGCACTGTTCAACGCAGAGAGACTGTCACCCCACCCCGCTGCGCATTCCGCTTCGCTGCATGCGCATCGACCCTCCCCCTCCAGGGGAGGGTAAGAGCGCTAGATAATCCCCTGCTGCTTCAGTTCCTCGATCTTCCCGGCATCGTAGCCGAGCTTGCCGCCGAGCACCTCCTGTGTGTGCTCCCCCAGCAGCGGCGGGGCGCGGTAGTTCTTGATCGGGGTCTCCGAGTAGGTCAGCGCATTGCGGATCAGCGACAGCTCCGGCTCGAACTTGTGCTCGGTCTTCACCCGCATGCCGCGCGACTGGACGTGCGGATCGGAGAACACCTGCTCGAAATTGTTGATCGGCCCCGACGGCACGCCGGCCTCCTCCAGCTTGTCCAGCCAGTAGGCCACCGGCTGCTTCAGGAACAGGCCGGCGAAGATCGCCATGATCTCCTTGCCGTGCACAACGCGGTCGTTGTTCTTGACGAAGCGCTTGTCATTGGCGAGCTCAGGCTCGCCGAGCACGGCACAGGTGCGCTGGAACTGACCGTCATTGCCGACCACCAGCATCAGCTCGCCGTCGGTGCAGCGGAATACGCCGGCCGGCATGCCGCCATTGCCCCAGGTGCCGCGGCGCGGCGGCGTCTTGCCGTTGACGAGATAGATCTGCAGCCAGTGCGACAGCGATGCGATCACGGTATCGAACAGGCAGACATCGATGTGCTGTCCCTGCCCGTCATTGGCGTCGCGATGGTAAAGCGCCGAGAGAATCCCGATCGAGGCATTCATGCCGGTCATGTAGTCGACGATCGACGGGCCGACCTTCATCGGGCCCTCGCCCGGCTCGCCGTCGATATGGCCCGTGACGCTCATCAGCCCGCCCATCGCCTGCAGGATCGCGTCATAGCCGGCGCGCGGCGCGTAGGGGCCGGTCTGGCCGAAGCCGGTCACCGAGCAATAGATGATGCCGGGGTTGATCGCCTTGATCGTCTCGTAGTCGAGGCCGTAGCGCTTGAGGTCGCCGACCTTGTAGTTCTCCATGAAGACGTCGACGTCCTTGGCGAGCTCGCGGATGATCGCCTGCCCCTCCGGCTTGGCAATGTTGACCGTGACCGACTTCTTGTTGCGGTTGGCGCAGAGGTAGAACGAGTTGTTGTTGTTGGCCCTGCCGTCGGGATCGGTCAGGTAAGGCGGGCCGAAAGCGCGCGCGTCATCGCCGGTGCCCGGCCGCTCGATCTTGATGACCTCCGCGCCGAGATCGCCCAGCATCTGGGCCGACAGGGGCCCGGCAAGGACGCGCGTGAGATCAAGGATCTTGATGCCTGAGAGCGGCAAGGCCGACATGTCGGTTTCCTCCGGGGAACTGGTGTTGGCGCGGTGGCTCCAGCCAGGCCGCGCTCATTGCGGATACACCATTTTCGCGCCCTGAGCACTGCGCTCCGGGCATAAGGGCATCCGCGCGCCGGCAGCGGGAGCGACCGTGCTGAGAATTTCCGTGTCGCGAATATAGCGTCAGGTCGCTGCTGCGGCCGCCACCTGCGGCCGCCGCCGGCCGAGCAGGACCAGGATCAGTACCGTTGCGCAGGAGCAGACGAAGGTGAGACCGAGCGCACTGCGGCTGCCGTACTGGGTGAGCAGGCCGGCCAGCAGCGGCGGAGACAGCGCGGAGGCGAGATTGAGCGGCAATGCGATCATCGACATCGCCTTGGCGAACTCGGCCTGGTCGTAGAACACCAGCGGGATGGTCGCCCGCGCCACCGCCATCGCGCCGCTGCCGGCACCGTAGAGCAGGATGAAGACCGCGACCGCCCAGGTCGCACCTTCGCTCATCATCAAAAGCAGCATGGCAACGGGAAGCGCCGTGCCGGCCACCAGCCCCGTCGTGATGCCGTCCCACCGCCCGCCGCCGAGGAAGTCGAGCCCGCGGGCGCTGACCTGGATGACGCCGAGCATCGAGCCGAACGCGACCGCCTGCGCCGGCGCCAGCCCCTCCGCCCGCAGCAGCTCGATGAACACGGCGCCGAGGCCGAAATTGACGAAGGCATTGAGGGTGATCGCGGAGACGACGAGTCCGAAGGTGCTGCGCGCAACCGGCGGCGCATCCGCGTGCCTTGCCGGCGCCGGGCCCTCGTCCTTCGCGACGCTCCGGCGCGGCGCGGCCAACGCATAGAGCGGGAGCGAGACCACGATCAGCATGGCGGCGTAGACGAGGCACGTCCAGCGCCAGCCGACGAGACCATTCAGGAACGATGTGGCCGGCCAGAAGATGCTGCTCGAAAGCCCCGTCACCAGCATGAGCGCGCCGATCGCGCTCTTGGCCTGCCGCCCGGCGACCTCGTTCAGCATGATATAGGCGCCGGTCGAGAGCGTGGCGCTGCCGGCAAGGCCGAAGACGATCCAGGCGGCGAAATAGAGGGCCGGGTCGCGCGCAAAGAACAGCAGCACGAATCCGGGCACGCTGACGACGGTGCCGATCATCATGACCTTGCGCGCCCCATGCCGCGCGAAAGCCTTGGCGAGCCAGGGCGCGCAAAGCCCCATGGTGACGTAAAGTGTCGAGGTGCCCGCAAACACCATCGGCAGGCTCATGCCGAGATCGGCGGCAAGGTCACGGCCGATGATGGGCGGAAGGCCTATCGTTCCCCATCCAACCAATTGGGTGATTGCAAGCACCAGCAGGACCCCGATGAGCCTGCCGTCAGATTTCAAGAACCGCATTCCAAACGTCGCCTGCCCCAGCTGCGTGCCTGTGCACAGACCCGTCATAGCGGGAGTCTTGGCGCAGCGGAATGCCGGCCACCGAATGGCAGTCGGCAGCCTTGAGCATGTCAGGGGGAGGCAGTAGCCCCTATCCCGCGAGCCCGAGCAAGGATCGCGCCTCGGCCGGGGTCGCAACGCGCCGGCCGTGGCGCGTGACAGCCTCGGCGGCGACGGTCACCAGCTCTGCGTTGCTGGCGGCGAGGCGCGTCTTGTCGATCCTGATATTGTCCTCGAGCCCGGTGCGAACTGCGTCGGCGCCCCGCGCGAGCGCCCAGCCCATGACCTCGGCTTGGTGGCGCCCGATCCCGGCGGCCGTCCAGGTCGCTTTCGGAATCAGCCGCCTGAGCTCGCCCAGGAGGATGTCGAGGACATGCTCGTCCGCCGGCATCGCGTTCTTCACGCCCATGACGAACTGCACGTGCGGACGTGAATCCATCAGCCCCGCCTCGATCAGGCGACGGGCGCCATGCAGATGTGACAGATCGAAGATCTCGATCTCCGGGCGGATGCCATTCGCCTTCATGCCGGTGGCGAGAGTCTCGACCAGGGCGGCGCCGTTCTCGTAGACGATGGTCGGAAAGTTCACCGACCCCGTGGAGAGCGAGGCCATGTCCGGCTTGAGATAGAGCGATGATCCGCGCGCCGAGGGATCGCGCCCTCGCCCGCCGGTCGAGAACTGAACGATCATCCCCGGACAATGTATCCTGATGCCCTCCTGCACCAGGGCAAAGCGCTCGGGATCCGAGGACGGCGTCTCGTCATCGTTGCGAACATGGATATGGGCAGCGTGGCACCGGCCTCGAAGGCCTGGTGGGTCGATTCGATCTGTTCAGACGGCAGGATCGGCACCGCCGGATTGTCCTTCTTGCGCGGAACGGAGCCGGTGATGGCGACAGCAACGACGACGGGGTTCATCCCTGGACCTCATGATGATCGCGCTCGCGCGCAAAAGCAGGTTCGAGTGGGTTATCACGTAACGCGTCGAGCCTGCCGCTGCAAACATCATTGCTCGCAGCGGCATGGCTCGTTGCGTTTCCGTCAGGTCTGAACTGCGGCCGCTCCGCTCGCAGCTTCCGCACGCTGCCGCTCATAGTCGGCCTGTGGCATCGGAACGGCCTTGGGGTTGCCGAGATCGTCGATGCGGATCCGATAGGTTTCCCGCGCCGAGACGGCCGCCAGCGCCGCGATGACCGTGATGCCGAAGGCGATCGCCCCCACCGTCAACGGGATGTTGTCCGAGCCGGGAGGTGCCACGGTCGCGAACAAGGCGGGAAGCAACGCGGTGATGGTCGTACCGATGTTCTGCGAGATCGCCATCGCCGACACCCGGGTGCGGGTCGGAAACAGCTCCGGGTAGAAGCTCGGGAAGATCGCGTTGTAGCCCTGGTAGACGACGCCCCACATCAGCAGCGACAGCAGGATCGCAAGCGGCACGTTCCTGATGCTGATCGCATAGAGATAGCCGAAGGCGAGCAGGCCGGAGAGCAGCGCACCCACGATGATCGGAGGCTTGCGGCCGACCTTGTCGGAGAGATTGCCGACAAAGGGAATGACGAATATGGCCAGCATGTTTCCGAGCACCGGGATCCACAGATAGACGTCCTTGGCAAAACCGATGCCATAGGCCGGCTGCACCGCATAGGCCGCACCGAAGATGGTCGCAACGACGGGGATGACGTTCATCAGGGCCATGCAGATGACCCTGAGCATGTCGCGCCAGCTCAGCTTGATGGCCTGAACGATGGGCGACCGCGGCGTTTCTCCCCGCTCGCCCTCGCGGGCGAAGGCGGGGGTTTCGTCGACTTCGCGGCGAATGATGTAGCCGGCGACGATGACGAAGAAGCTGAGCAGGAAGGGAATCCGCCAGCCCCAGCTGTTGAAGGCCTCGGTCGGCATGTAGGCGGCCAGCGGCAGGAAGACGGCCGCCGCGAGAATCTGTCCGGCCTGCACGCCCTGAAGCGCGAAGCTCGCATAGAAGCCGCGCCGGCCGAACGGCGCGTGCTCCAGGATCATTGAGCTCGCGCCGGAGATTTCACCGGCAACGGCAAATCCCTGCACGAGCCGCAGGATGACGAGCAGGATCGGGGCGAGGATGCCGACCTGCTGATAGGTCGGCAGAAAACCGACCGCCATGGTCGAGATGCCCATCAGGAACATGCAGACGATGAGCACGGTCTTGCGGCCATGGGTGTCGCCCCAATGTCCGAGCACGAAGGCGCCGATGGGACGGGCCACATAGCCGACGCCATAGGTCGCCAGCGATGCGACGATGGCGACGGTGGGATTTTCCGACGGAAAGAAGATTTGCGGGAAGATCAGCGAAGCGGCAGTCGCGTAGATGAAGAAGTCATAATATTCGAGAGCCGAACCGATCCAGCCGCTCGCAGCAGCCTTCTTGGACTGACTCCTGTCATGGATCGCGCGTGTCGTGGTCATCTCAGAAATTCCTCCTCTGGGTTTCTCGACGTCCCGTTGGCGGGCTTCGTTCGACATCGGACAGCACTCTCCGGGCGCTCTGCGGGGCTTCGCGGAGCGCTTGTCATTGCCGATGGCTGTCTGATTGGTCGCAACAATAGGCTTTCGCCGGGCTAACACAATTACCCAGTTATGCGATAAACCTAACATGATGTTATTTTACGCGGCGGGACGTTTGAAGCCCACCGCGGCTCAAAGCGCCTTCCTCATCGTCACTCGCGTTGCGCTTCGCCCGGTCACTCAGTTTGCGACCGCGCCCTCGGCCGCCGCCCCTTGCGCACGATCCGGCATGGGTCCTTCACCCGCCAAAGCACGAAGCCAGCGGCGATACTCCACGCCGAGAAGATCGCTTCTCAGGTGTATCTCGTCCTTGGGTTGAAGCGGCAAAGTCTTCGGGCGTTGCGACTCGACGATCACGCGATCCTGCTCGTACACCTTGTCCAGGCGCGCCACGATCTGCTCGACGCCGACATCAAAGCCGTAGTTGACGGCGGCGGTCAGATGCAGCACGCAGTTTTCCAGATCGATCGGCGTGACGGCCATGAACGTGCAGAAGCGCTCAACCTCGCCGGTCTTCTTGTCGAAATAGGCCGTCGTGGGGCGGAAGCAGTAGTAATGATAGCCCGCCGTGATGGGAATGCCGCGATGATCGCCGTAGGGCTGAAACAAGGTGATCTCGCTCGTGCGCAAGCCTTCATCCGTCAACACGACATCGTAATCCACGAGTTCGTCGGGATCATCGGGGTTGCCATTGAGGTTGGCGTGCACGAACGGAAAGTGCGCCGGGTCCAGGAAGTTCTCCACGGCACGAAGAGCATTTGCATTGTAGTAGTACGGCCCGGCCTGGACCTTGCGATAGGTCGCATCCTCCCAAACGGGAAACGGAGGAACAGCGGCGACTGGATTGCCCATGCAGACCCAAATGTATCCATACCGCTCGACCGCCTGATGGCGGAATGCCGCGGCTCGGCTCGTCGGGCGGGTCGTCGGATGAGCCGGGTAACGGCGGCAGGCTCCATCGGTGCCGTATTCCCAGCCATGGTAGGGGCAGACGACGCAACCGTCCTTCACCCAGCCGAGCGACAAGCGCGCACCGCGATGACGGCAATAGTCCTTCCAGGCGTGAACCTCGCCGTCGTGGCGCCACAGGATGATGTCCTCGCCAAGCAGGCGCGCCGGCACGATGGCGCCTTCCGCGACCTCCTCGCTCCGGCGGACCACGTGCCATTCGTTGACGATGGCGCGATAATCGGCTCTCTCGGTGTCCCAGGTTGACGCGATCACCATGACCTCACCTCACTCGCCACTGGTCCAGCCGGACAGGCGGTCATCACGCATGCGGTCGCGCGGAGTGACAGGTGGGCTTCCCTCTCCCGCAAATTCATGCTCTGAGGCTCAATACAACCCCTGGATGCGCACACGTCAACCAGAATATCGAGATTGTACGACTGCGAATGAGTTTTGAAGCATACGAGGTCCGGCGTCGTCCCTGCCCGTCGCTTGCGAGCCGCGATAGGCCAGCGATCAAGTGGATGCGGCCGCTGGATTCGTCGATCGTTTAAACAATCGTTGCGGCCGCCACGCCTCAGCGCGGACGGTCGATTGCACCGGGCGGCGGTTGTCAGGTCCTGACCTTGTTCAGGTCACACGACGATGAAGCTAAATTCCCAGCGCATTCTCGCCGGCTTCGCGACCGGGCACGCTGACATGCACCTCATGTCCCTCGCGCAGCGCCAGCGACGCTGCCGCGACCGCCGACTCGAAGGCGGCTTCCTTGGTGGCGTATCTGCTCTTGACGTCGCCGTCATGCAGCACGCCCCATTCGTCCTGCACCGGCACGATCGCGTATTGAGCAAGGCCCATGGTCTCCTCCTCCAGCTCTCCAATATCCAGGCACTTATCGCTGCGTGAGCTGCGGATGCGTCGCGCTCACCCGCCACACCGTGTTGCCGCTGTCGTCGGCGACCAGCAGCGCGCCGGTCTTGTCGATGGCGACGCCGACAGGACGGCCGCGCGCGTGGTTGTCGCTCTTCAGGAAGCCGGTGACGACGTCCTGTGCCGGCCCGCTCGGCTTGCCGTCGCTGAACGGCACGAACACGACCTTGTAGCCGTTCAGGTTCTGCCTGTTCCAGCTGCCATGCTCGCCGACGAAGGCGCCGCCGCGATAGGCGCTCGGCAGGCTTGTGCCGGTGTAGAAAGCCATTCCCAGCGGGGCGACATGCGAGCTCAGGGCGTAGTCGGGCATGATCGCCCTGGCGACGAGGTCGGGCCGCTCCGGCTTGACGCGGGGATCGACATGCTGGCCGTAATAGCTGTAGGGCCAGCCATAGAAGCCGCCGTCCTTCACCGATGTCATATAGTCGGGCACGAGGTCGGGGCCGAGCTCATCGCGCTCGTTCACGACCGTCCACAACGCGCCGGTCTGCGGCTCGAAGCTGAGGCCGTTCGGATTGCGCAGGCCGCTCGCAAAGATGCGCCAGCGGCCGCTGTCGCGGTCGACCTCGAGGATGGCGGCGCGATTGTGCTCGGCTTCCATGCCGTTTTCGGTGATGTTGCTGTTGGAGCCGACGCCGGCATAGAGCTTCGAGCCGTCGGGGCTCGCGACGAGGCTCTTGGTCCAGTGATGATCGATCGGGCCGCCCGGCAGCGGCGTCAGCACCGTGCCCGGCGCGGTGATCTTGGTATCGCCTTCGGTGTAGGGATATTTGACGATGGCGTCGGTGTTGGCGACATAGAGATCGTTGCCGACCAGCGCGACGCCGAAGGGCGAGTTGAGATGGTCGAGGAAGACGCTCTGCGTATCCGGCACGCCGTCGCCGTTGGTATCGCGCAAGAGCGTGATGCGATTGCTCTCGCCGGTATCGCCGCCTGACGTCGCCCAGGCTTCGACGTAGCCGATCACGATTTCCTTGGGCCGCTTGATCGGAGCCCCCTTGGGCGCCTTGGATTCCACCACCAGCACGTCGCCGTTGGGCAACACGTAGAGGAAGCGCGGATGCTGCAAGCCGGTAGCGAAGGCCTTGGCCTGCAGGCCCTGTGCGACCGAGGGCGTCTCGTCCTTCTTCCAGCCGACGATGCGCGCGATATGCATCGGCGGCAGCCAATATTGCTGGATCTCGGGGAGCTTCGGGTTGGCGCCGATCTGCGCCCTGGGATCGCCGCTGCCATCGTCGCAGCCGGCGAGGCACAGCAGCAAGGTGCACACAAGCGCGCGGGCAAGCGTGGACGTCATCGCGCAACTCCTACGCCGTGGCGGTAGACCATGGCCCAGCCGAGCCAGCCGGTGACCGGCAGGATCAGGACGGTGATGATCGACAGGATGAGCCCGGTCGGCCACACCGACGTCCAGCCATCGCGCGTATGGATCAGGGCATTGAGGGTGGCGAGGACCAGCGCCACCGCGTTACCGAGCAGATGCGGCCAGGCCGGCGGCTGCGCGCGCACCAGGCGGTTGCCGAGAAAATCGGTCAGGCCCGCAATCGCCGCCAGCACGCCGAAGATGACGCCGACGAGCAGCAGCCAGGCGGAGAAATTCGCCCACATGATCTCGGCGCTGACGACATAGGCAATGTCGGTCAGCAGCGCCCCGATGAAGCACGCGATCGGAATCGGCACCAGCATCGGATGAATCGGGTGGCCTGCGATTTGCGCGGTGCTGCGCACGCGCATGTCTTCCTGCACGGTCGACCTCGTATGGCTTTCGCCCTGCCCGACCGGCCAACTCGCGCTTGCGGCGAAGGTTCCTACTGCAGCGCGGTCACTGCGCGCCCGCCTGATACGCCGCATAGGCGCGCTTTAAGCCATCGTGAAGCGAGGTCGTCGCGCGCCAGCCGAGTTTTGCCAGACGGCTGACGTCGAGCAGCTTGCGTGGCGTTCCGTCAGGCCGCGACGTATCGAAGCTGATCTCGCCGCCATAGCCGACGATGTCGGCGACGAGGCGCGCGAATTCGGCGATGGCGATGTCCTCGCCGGTGCCGATGTTGACCAGTTCCGCGCTGGAATAGGTCTTCATCAGGTGCACGCAGGCATCTGCCATGTCGTCGACATAGAGGAACTCGCGCCGCGGCGTGCCGGTGCCCCAGACCACGACGCTCTTCGCGCCCGACACCTTGGCCTCGTGGAAGCGGCGGATCAGGGCGGCGACGACGTGGCTCATTTCGGGGTGATAATTGTCGCCGGGGCCGTAGAGATTGGTCGGCATCACGCTGATGAAATCGCAGCCGTATTGGCTGCGATAGGCCTCCACCATCTTGATGCCCGCGATCTTGGCGATCGCATAGGGCTCGTTGGTCGGCTCCAGCGGGCCTGTCAGCACCGAGTCCTCGCGCAGCGGCTGCGGCGCCAGCTTCGGATAGATGCAGGAGGAGCCCAGGAACATCAGCTTCTCCGTGCCGTTCCGATGCGCGGCCTGGATCACGTTCGCGGCGATCGCGATGTTGTCGTAGATGAACTCGGCGCGCAGCGTATCATTGGCGACGATGCCGCCGACTTTTGCGGCGGCAAGGAACACCACCTGCGGCCGCACCCTTGCGAACCAGTCGAACACCGCGGCCTGGTTGCGCAGATCGATCTCGCCCCTGGCGACCGTGACGAGCTGGACATCCTCCGCTCCGAGCCGGCGCACGAGCGCGCTGCCGACCATGCCGCGATGGCCGGCGACGTAGACGCTTTTGCCCTTGAGCTCAAACGGTAGGCTTGCCATGGCCTGCATCCCGCTTCGCCTCGGCCAGATCGCTTCTCATCATCTCCGCGACGAGCTCCGCAAACGTCCGCTTCGGCGTCCAGCCGAGCACCTCGCGCGCCTTGCTGGCATCGCCGATCAGGAGATCGACCTCGGTCGGGCGGAAATAGGTCGGATCGATCTTCACGACCGTCTTGCCGCTCTTCTCGTCGATGCCGGTTTCCTCGACGCCCTTGCCGCGCCAGACGACGCGGCGGCCGACCTGCGCGAACGACAGCTCGACCATCTCGCGCACCGAGTGCATCTCGCCGGTGGCGAGCACGAAGTCGTCAGGCTTGTCGGCCTGCAGGATCTTGTGCATGCCCTCGACGTAATCCCTGGCATGGCCCCAGTCGCGCTTCGCCTCGAGATTGCCGAGATAGAGCGTGTCTTCCAGACCCATCTCGATGCGCGACACGCCGCGCGTGATCTTGCGCGTCACAAACGTCTCGCCGCGGATCGGGCTCTCATGGTTGAACAGGATGCCGTTGGACGCGAACATGCCGTAGGCTTCGCGGTAGTTCACCGTGATCCAGTAGCCGTAGAGCTTGGCGACGCCATAAGGCGAGCGCGGATAGAACGGCGTCGTCTCCTTCTGCGGAATCTCCTGCACGAGACCGTAGAGCTCGGAGGTCGAGGCCTGGTAGAACCGCGTCTCCTTCTCCATGCCGAGGATGCGGATCGCCTCCAGCAGGCGCAGCACGCCGAGGGCGTCGGCGTTCGCAGTGTATTCCGGGCTCTCGAAGCTGACGGCGACGTGGCTTTGCGCGGCGAGATTGTAGATCTCTGTGGGGCGGATCTGCTGCACCAGGCGGATCAGATTGGTCGAATCCGTCATGTCGCCATAGTGCATCAAGAACGGCACGTTGCCGACATGCGGGTCCTGGTAGAGATGGTCGACGCGCGCCGTGTTGAACGAGGACGAGCGCCGCTTGATGCCGTGCACGACATAGCCGAGCGACAGCAGATATTCGGCGAGATAGGCGCCGTCCTGGCCGGTCACGCCGGTGATGAGAGCGATCCGCTCAGCCATATGTGCCACCCACTCCCAACACACCTCGAGGGGCCGCCGGCTTCCCGTTCCGGCCGCTGTCCTTCTCTGACAGATCGGCCGCCGGGGTCAACCCAATATGGGAAAAGGGTTACCGGCTTTGTTGGCCTGATGATGGTCCCGGATCGCCGCTTTCGGCATTTTAGAAGGGCTTCGGCGCGTGAGGGCGACCCGCAGGCTCACTGCGCGCCGCGACAGCCGCCACAGCGGGCGAGATCGCCGCCTTCGATGATGTGATGCTGATATTCGGAGATCGCGCGATTGGCCATCCGGATGCGATTGGTCTGTCCTTCGTCAACCATCGTGGCGACGCGCTGCGCGAGGAATACGCACGCCTCGAATTCATCCCGGATCGCCCCCGTGCGCGCGAGAAAGTCCCACGCGATGTCATATGCCTGTTCGGCGGCCGCATTGCGGTAGTCGCTGAAGATGATATGCGTCATCAAATCACACTGTCATTCGACTGCCTTCGTTGCCGCAACCGCAACCCGGCCCGATCGTTCCTAAAGCTGCCTCCGCCCTCAACCTCCATTGTCCCGCTGCAACCCGTGTGTTCCGAGCGTGGACCCAGCTGACGATTAGGAACGCCTCGCCGGTCCCCGCCGTTCAACTGGATGACGCGATATTCCTTCAAGATCTCGAACGACGGTGACTTCTCTGACAGCGAAGAGCTGCCCAATGCGCTCCGCACCGTGAGGGACATTGAATCCACGCTCAACCCCAACGGAGGCGATTGGTCCCTCGTTGTCCACCGGGAGGGTGATCCGCTCTACCGCATCGATGTGCGTGCCCAAAAGCTCAATTAAGTGCTCGGACTGAGATGCAGATAGGTCGGGTCGAAGCCCGCCAGCTCTTCCATCTCCCTGGGCTTGAGGATGTGAAACTCTGATCTGCTCACCGCTACCAATCCCTCCTTCCGGAGGTTTTGGAGCACCCGGTTGGTATGCACGACCGACAATCCCAGGCAATCTCCAAGGTCGGCCTGAGTAATGGGCAAGCCGAACTCCCCATTTCGCGTATGACCGATTGCCGTGAGCCTCCGATGCAGTTCAATCAACAGGTGGGCCATTCTCGGTGTCGCCTCCCTTCGTCCGACGTTGACGATCCATTCCCTGAAGATCGATCCATCAATCAGCGTTTCGCGCCAGAGGGCCGCTGCCAGGTTTGGGCGTTGCTGATTGATCGCTCTCAGATCGTCGTGAGAGATGAAGCCCAGGTTGCAACGGGTGACGGTGACAAGATCATGATCCATGACCTTGAGATGAAGGCTTTGAAGGTCAGGGATTTCTCCCGGGATGTGGATGGAGAGAACCTGTCGTTCTCCATCCGCCGTCGTCTTCGACCGGAACGCGAATCCATCCGCGATCAGGCAACAGTCAGTGGGCCGCCCTCCGTCGGCCACGATAATCTCGCCAGCGTCGAGATGCCGCTCGCGAATCCGAAGGCCCTGAATGGCGCGGATGTCGTCGGCATCCAGATCGTTGGACACGGTCAGCTTCGTGATTAGCGCGGAAGCGAGGTTTGCCGGCATCGGATGCTCCTTTTTGAGACCCGAATGTACAAACCACTCCGGCCTGTCAGGCGGGAGCGCTACACTCTCAGCACCGGCGCCCGAGAACTGTCTGCCGATGATGTAAGACAACGCAATGTTATAAGATCGTTCCAAAATGCCCCATCGAGCAAGTTTTGGAGCAAAATCATAACTTTGATCTGGTTCTGGCTAGGCCCCACCGAGCGTGTGCATGACCGGCCGAAGCTCGGCACCATCATCGAGATCGAGCGTCGCCAGCGTGATCGGGAGCTTGAAGCGTCTCGGCCCGGCGCTTCCGGGATTTAGATAGAGGACGCCGTCGGCCGTCCTGACGCTTGCGCGATGCGAATGACCGTAGATCACGGCATCGATGCCGTCGGGGGCAGGCTTGCTCTCGAGTTCGTTCAGATCATGCAGGACATAGAATAAGTACCGGCCGAGGCGCACGGTTTCCGTATCCCGATAGTTCCGTGCCCAATCGCCGCTATCGACATTGCCGCGGATGGCCGTGACAGGCGCGATCCTGCGCAGCCCCGCGAGCACATGCTCGGCGCCGATATCGCCGGCATGAATGATATGCGTGACCCCGGCAAAGTAGTACTCGACTTCCGGCCGCAGCAGCCCGTGCGTGTCCGAAATCACCCCGATCGTCGTCACAGCGCTCTCCTGGCGTCCTGCCGATGCCCTGCCCGCGCTTAGGAACCACGACAGCGCGCCCGCATTGCCCGCACATCTAACGGGAGCACGCGGATGGGCAATAGCGGCGTTGGCATGTTTTTGGGAGACGTCTCGGCCACGGCATTGTCGCTTTGGTTCATCGGCGCGTTCGTCCTTGGCGCTGTGATCTGGTACGCGTCAGACGATCGGGACATCTGCGCCGCAGCGAGCGGGCGCAACTGGACCGGAACACGGACGCGGCGCAGCGCCGCGATGATCCACAAAAGCCGATGGCAAGGTGATGGAGCCCCGAAGCCGGGGGCGGTCGATGCGTGAGGACTTGCGCGCGATCAGCCGTTATTTTTTGCGGTCAGCTCCCTCATCGCCGTTCAGTTTTTCGATCTTCGCTGGCAAGTTTGGATATCGGCCAACTCTGTAGGTAGCGTTCTCGCATTTGACGACCCAAACATCGTAGTCCGGCTTCGACAGCTTTTCGTCCCGCGTGGCTTGTTGCGGCTTGTCGCAAGTAAGGCCCTGATTGCGTATCTGGACCGCGATAACATCCGCGTCCGTTTCGGCATAAGCGAGACCGACAAGTCGTTCGCTGGCCGGCACGAGAGCTGCGGCTAGAAGCGCCGGGACCAGAACTGAGCGATTGAAGACGTTCACGGGTCAACCTCCTTCTAGGTGGTAGAATCCGGGGTCCCTCCCTGCGTCAAGAGAATATAGTCCTGCTCTGCCGCGCAGCAACGCGCGCTGCAGAGATGTCATGAGCGATGGAGTGATTGGGTGGGGTCGGCCTCTTTTTTCAAGCAAAGTCAGCTTGTCCGAACCGAAAGCGAGTTGCCCAACAAGTTCTTGAAAACATTGGAGCGGGTGAAGGGAATCGAACCCTCGTATTCAGCTTGGAAGGCTGCTGCTCTACCATTGAGCTACACCCGCGTTGGCGATCCCCTAACACGGCCGGGCGGCGGTCTCAACTGCCTCCGGACGGTCTTTCCCGCGTCGTGAACGCCTCTTGTTCCCGGCCTCTCGCCCCACCCCTTAACGGCCGGGCGATCCCGCCCTATATTGAAATCTCCCGAAACCAACGAAAGGAGGTGATCCAGTGTCTTATCTCAAGCGCTGTCACCTCGCTGGGATCGCCCGCTAGGCTTGAAAAGGGCTTGGCATCGGGGCGTTCTCAGCCCTGGACCAGCGAGCAAGAAATCGGGCGCGACGGGGCCTCCCCGCCGCGCCTTTTTCGTGCGCCGGCGCCGCTCAGGCCGGCGGCTCGCCCGCAAGGACCTCGCGAATCTTCTCCGAGAGCTCCGACTTCCTGTATGGCTTCTGAAGCAGCGCCACGCCGGGATCGAGATGCCCTTCATGAACGATGGTGTCGTCGGTATAGCCGGAGGTGTAGAGCACCTTCACCCCCGGCCGGCGGAGCCGGACGGCCTCGGCCAATTCCCGGCCATTCATGCCGCCGGGCATGATGATGTCCGTGAACAGGAGATCGAATTTGGCGCCCTGGTCGACCAGCGCCAGCGCGGATGCGCCGTCGCCGGCAGCGAGCGTGCGATAGCCGAGGCTGCCGAGCTGGGCGATGACATAGCCCTGCACCAGCGGATCGTCCTCGACCACGAGGATCGTCTCATGCCCGCGCGCTGCGGCGAGCGCGTGAACCGGCGCCGTCCTGGCCGGGGCCTCGCCCTCCGACCGCGGCAGGAACAAGCGCACCACCGTGCCGCGCCCCTCCTCGCTCTCGATCGCGACGGTGCCGCCGGTCTGGCGGGCGAAGCCGTAGACCATGCTGAGCCCGAGGCCGGTGCCGCGGCCGACGCCCTTGGTGGTGAAGAACGGCTCGAACACGCGCTCACGGATGTCGGCCGGAATGCCGTGGCCGGTGTCGCTGACTGCGACCATCACGAAGGCGCCGCGGACGACATCGCCCTGGTCGGCCCCTTCCGTGCCGTCGAGCTCCCGGTTCGCGGTCTCGAGCGTCAGCCTGCCGCCGCCGGGCATCGCGTCACGCGCGTTGACCGCGAGATTGACGATCGCGGAGGAAAGCTGCGACGGATCGACCATCGCCGACCAGGCGTCGTCCGCGAGCCGGGTCACGATCTCGACATGCTCGCCCAGGATCGGCTTCAGCAGCTTCGCGGTCTCCAGCACGAGGGCGTTGACGTCGATCTCGCGCGGCTCGAGCGGCTGGCGGCGCGCGAAGGTCAGGAGCTGCGAGGTGATCTCGGCGCCGCGTGTGGCGGCATCGTCGATGAGCTGCGCGATGGCGGCGAACTGGGGCCTGTCCGCGAGCCCCTCCTGGATGATCTCGATGGTGCCGGTGATGACGGTGAGCACGTTGTTGAAGTCATGCGCGACGCCGCCGGTGAGCTGACCGATCGCGTCCATCTTCTGGGATTGGCGAAGCCGCTCCTCGGTCTCGTGCTGCGCGGTGAGGTCGGTGGCGGAGCCGCGATAGCCCATGAAGCGTCCGTCCGACGCGAACACCGGCTGGCCGTTGACGCTGAAATGACGCATGCGCCCGTTCGCATCGCGACCGCGATATTCGAACTTCCGGAACGGCTCGTGACGATCCAGCGTCGCCACGTGCGTGCGCCATTTCTCCGGCTCGGCGTCATGGTCGAAAGCGGCGTCGATGCGGCGCTTGCCGATCAGCGCCTTGTGGTCCATGCCGAAGGCGCCGGCCCGCTCCGATATATAGGTGAACCGATGATCCGGTCCGGTTTCCCAGAACCAGTCGGACGCGGTCTCGGCATAGTCGCGGAAGCGCTGCTCGCTCGCGCGCGCGTCTTCTTCGGCGCTGCGGCGGATCTTCAGGTCACGCTCGAGATTGGCGTTGGCCTCGCGCAGCTCGCCATAAGCGCGCCCGAGATTGGTGCACATGGCATTGAAGGCAACGACCACCTTGTCGAGCTCGTCGGGATCGTAGGTCGGACGGCGCTCCAGGTGCAAAGCCGGCGGCGGCCGCGCCAGATTGTACTTGCTGACGAAGTCGGCGATGGCAACCAGATGCCGCGTCACCAGCAGATGGAACATGTAGATGATGAACAGCGAGACGAGAAACGTCTTCGCCGCCTGGCTCGCCAGGATGATCAGGGCACGGTTCATCAATTGCTGGTAGACTTCGCTCAGCGTCGCCTCGACGTGAAGCACACCGATGGTGCGCACGCTCCCCTGCATAGTGATGGTCAAAGGATAGTCGCGCGTCACGATCGAACGGGTGTTCGGCTCGCCGACCGCGACACGGATCGGATTGGGACGATCGGCGATCTCGCGCACTTCGGCGGCGCGGATGTCGGGCAGCCGCAGGATACCGTCGAGCAGGAGCCTGAGCTGGTTCTGATCGAGATTCCACAGGCTCTCGCCAAGGCTGCCGGTGGTGCTGCGGCCGATCTCGTCGAGCCGCGTCTCGATGACGCCGACCTCTCGGTTGTAGTCGAGATAGAGCTGAAGCGCGGTCAGCACCAGCGTGACGACCGAGGAGAACAGCAGCACGGCGGCCAGCAGGCGCGGCCCGACGCCGCTGCGTGACCAGTTGAAGATCCGCGACAGCAGCGTTCCGATCATCGCCGGCGCGAGTGCCGCGCCGATCCCGCTCAAATCCTGCTTCGCGGCTGCCGGGGCGACGGCGCGGCTGCGCTTGGAATCCTCGTCGCCTGACTTAACCATGCACCATGTCCCGGGAATGGCGGCACTGCTCCGGCCGGCCGGTCACGGCCGCGAGCAATTCGACAGTTGAGATTCTCTTCACGCGAGGCGCGTGGCGATCCTGTCGGCCCATGGGCGGCTTGAGGTCGGCAGGGTCATATCTTGCGCCCAGCAGCAGGATTCCCGCGCAAGCTACCACTTCGCGTGCTAAAATGACATCGATGAAAGTCCGGTGTCGCCTCACCGCGCAGGCGAGCGTTGGTCGTTACGGCCGGGCTCCCGCGCGACCCCCGGTAGATCGCGCGAGCCTCCGAATCCAGCGGTAGCAAGGCCCGACCAAGGAGAAGCGTGATGTGGCGGATTGCCGTTGCCTGGCTGTCTTTGCTCGCAGCCGCTCCATCGCAGGCGCAAGACCTGATCCGGCTGGCGCGCATCGCCGACATTCCCGATCAATATGTCGGCGGCGAGATGCTGCGGGCTGTCTACGCCAAGCTGAACATCAAGCTCGAATTCGAGGACGTTCCCGGCAAGCGGGCGCTCGCACTGTCGAGCGCGGGCGAGGTGGACGGCGAGATCCAGCGGATCGGGACGCTCTCCCGTGACTATCCGACGCTGGTCCAGGTCACGCCGGCGATCAACTACATCGAGCCCGCGGTATTCACGACGAAGCTCCATTTCGATGTCACCGGTTGGGATTCAATTCGAGACCACAGCATCGGCATCGTCCGCGGCGTCGGCTCATCGGAGGCCGGCACGCGCGGCATGGCCCGCGTCACGGCGACGACCAGTCTGGAGAGCATGATCAAGATGCTCGACGCCGATCGCTTCGACGTAATGGTCACCGACCTCTTCAGCGGGCTCGTCGCCGTGAGGAAGCTCAACCTGCAGGCCAGGATCTACCCGCTCTCGCCACCGCTCGAGCGCATCCACATCTATCACTATTTGCACGAACGCCATCGCGCTCTGGTGCCTGAGGTCGGCAAGGTGATCGCGCAGATGGAGGCGAGCGGCGAACTGGCAACGCTGCGTGAGAGGCTGGTCAAGCAGATCCTGAGCGCACCGTAACGGTGCCGGCTCAGGTTGCGCGAAGCCGTTCGCGAAAGGCGACGGCGGC
Source organism: Bradyrhizobium sp. CB1717 (assembly GCF_029714325.1). Classification (NCBI taxonomy): domain Bacteria; kingdom Pseudomonadati; phylum Pseudomonadota; class Alphaproteobacteria; order Hyphomicrobiales; family Nitrobacteraceae; genus Bradyrhizobium; species Bradyrhizobium sp. CB1717. The sequence goes on along the minus strand of NZ_CP121666.1, from coordinate 4,114,891 downwards.
AATCAGCACGCCGACGCACCAGGCCACCACTGCCCGGTGAGGCTCTTCGCCGAGCAGCACGGTGAATAGGCTGGTGATCAGGCATGGCGCGATCGCGCTACCATTCCGGCTCGCCAGCGAGAGCAGGAACGGCATCGCAGCCATCGAGATTTGCAGGACGCTCATTCGCGAAGCCTGTCTGCTGGAGACTTCAGAAGCCGCAGACATTGCGCGGGTGCTTGCCGCGGCGGCTCTCGACAATGCGCTCGCCACCATTCTCGGCCGAGCTGCCGTAATAGCGGTGGTGACCGCTCTGGTCGTGCAGATCGGCCGGCGCCGATTGGGCCGCCCGCCGCGCGTCGCAGATGATCTTGATGGACTGACCCGACATTGCCGCCTCCAAATTCCTCAGCCTTCTTGGTGGTCATCAGTCGCATCGGCTTCAGGCGGCGTTCACACCGGCCGGTCGCAATCGGGTTTCAGGATGGTTTCGTCGAGGCCTGCACGACGCAATATTTTGTTGAGGGGGATTGTCGGCTACGGGCATGGTGGTACGTCCTTTGGACGCGCGCAGCAAAATCAACGAGGTGACGATGTTTTACGCGATCCTGGCCTATCATGTGGAAGACGAGCTTTTGTCCTGGACGGCGGAGCAGGATGCCGCGGTGGTGGCCAAAGTCATCGAGGTTCAGGCGCCGCTGCGGGCCAGCGGCCACCTTGGGCCCGCCGCCCGCCTGGATGACACAAAAAAGGCTCGCACCTTGCGCGGCCCCGGCGCGGGCATGGTGCTGGACGGCCCGTTTGCCGAGACCAAGGAGCAGCTTCTCGGCTTCCACCTCGTCGAATACGACACGGATGAGGAGGCGATCGCCGCGGCGCGGAAGCTGCGCGAGGTCAACCCGACCGCGGTCTACGAAATCCGCCCGGTCAAGCTTTACGTGCCGTCCGATGGGTTCGGCGCGACAAAGGGGTGAGCCAGCGTCTTACACGTCCGTCCTGGCCGGCGCGGCATAGAAGCGCTGGATCAGCAGCCCGCCGAAAGCGATGAACCATACGAAAGGCGCGACATGCGGCGCGAATGCCGCCACGATCGTGCCCGGGATGAACACGAGCAGCGGAAACAGCGAGGCCATGATCTCGTGGCGCCAGCCGCCGAGAATGGTCCACCACAGCCAGGCATTGAGCCCGGCGATCACAGTCAGATGCAAACCGTAGAGCACGGCGACCGCACTGCTCATGCCGTAATTGGTGTAAAGGCCGTTGGTGACCGGCAGCAGCACGATCGAGAGCAGAAAGAACAGGTTGAGGATCACGCCGCCGCGGCTGCCGACCGGCTGGCGCGCCAGCCGGCGGTGATGGCTGATCCAGAACACGCCGGCGATGATGAAGCTGAGCGCGAGGCCGGCGAGCTTGCCGGAATAGACCTGGGCAAGATCGCTCCAGCCGGGTGCGCTGGTGAACACGGCGGCCTTGGGCAGATCGTAGGCCAGAAGCGTCATGGCGACGCCGAAAATGGTGTTGCTGAGCGACTCCAGCCGTCGCATCTCGAATTGGTCGGGCTTGAGCTCGGACATGCCGGGCATGCTCTTCTCGGGCTGGAACCTTGGGCCGCCTTTCCCCCTAAATCCTAATTCCGGTTCCGTCCAGCCGCATTGCGATTCGCGCCGGGATCGCCGACTCTTGGCCTTTCACCGGGGCGATTCGTGGCAACATATCTGGACACGCTCAATGCGGAGCAACGCCGCGCCGTCGAGCATGGCGTGGCCGATGGCGCGACCGTGGGGAGCCCCCTGCTCGTCATTGCCGGCGCCGGCTCCGGCAAGACCAACACCCTGGCGCACCGGGTCGCACATCTGATCGTTGCGGGTGCCGACCCGCGCCGTATCCTGTTGATGACGTTCTCCCGCCGTGCCGCAGCCGAGATGGCCGGCCGGGTCGAGCGTATCGCCCGCAAGGTGTTAGGGGAAAACAACGCCGCGATCATGCGCGACGCGCTCACCTGGGCCGGCACCTTCCACGGCATCGGCGCGCGGCTCCTGCGCGAATATGCCGAGCGGATCGGTGTCGATCCCGCCTTCACCATCCACGACCGCGAGGATTCCGCCGACCTGATGAACCTGGTCCGGCACGAGCGCGGCCTGTCGAAGACCGAGAGCCGCTTTCCGGCCAAGGGCACCTGCCTGTCGATCTACTCGCGCTGCGTCAACGCCGAGATGGAGATCGAGAAGGTGCTGGGGGTACACTATCCCTGGTGCGCCGGCTGGGCGGCCGAACTGAAGGGCCTGTTCGCGGCTTATGTCGAAGCCAAGCAAGCCCAGCACGTGCTCGATTACGACGATTTGCTGCTGTACTGGTCGCAGATGATGAGCGATGCGCTGATCGCCGACGAGATCGGCGGCCGCTTCGATCACGTGCTGGTCGACGAATATCAGGACACCAACCGCCTGCAATCCTCGATCCTGCTGGCGCTGAAGCCCGACGGCCGCGGCCTCACCGTCGTCGGCGACGACGCGCAGTCGATCTATTCGTTCCGCGCCGCCACCGTGCGCAACATCCTGGAGTTTCCGCAAAGCTTCTCGCCCCGCGCGGAAATGATCACGCTCGACCGCAATTACCGCTCGACGCAAGCGGTGCTGGCGGCAGCCAACGGCGTCATTGGCTTGGCGCGTGAGCGCTTCACAAAAAACCTCTGGACCGACCGCACCGCCGGACAGAAGCCGCAGCTCGTCACGGTGCACGACGAGGCCGACCAGGCCCGCTACATCGTCGAAGCCGTGCTGGCCAACCGCGAGCAAGGCGCGCTGCTCAAGCACCAGGCGGTGCTGTTTCGGACGTCCTCGCATTCCGGCCCGCTCGAGATCGAGCTGACCCGCCGCAACATCCCGTTCGTGAAATTCGGCGGGCTGAAATTTCTCGACGCCGCCCACGTCAAGGACGTGCTCGCGCTGCTGCGTTTTGCCGAAAACCCGCGCGACCGCGTCGCGGGCTTTCGTATCCTGCACCTGTTGCCGGGCATCGGCCCCGCGACGGCGCAACGCGTGCTCGACCAGATGGCGGAAAGCATGGACCCGCTGCACGCACTCGGCCAGCTCCCGGTACCGCCGCGCACAGGCGCGGATTGGACCGACTTCGTCCGCACGGTCGAGAATCTGCGCTATTCGGAATGGCCTGTAGATCTCGAACGCGTCCGGCTCTGGTACGAGCCGCATCTCGATCGCATCCACGAGGATTCCGAGACGCGCCGCTCCGACCTGATGCAGCTCGAGCAGATTGCCAGCGGCTATGCCTCGCGCGAAAAGTTCCTGACCGAGCTCACGCTCGATCCGCCGGATGCGACCAGCGACAAATCCGGTCCACCCTTGCGCGACGAGGATTATCTGATCCTCTCCACCATCCATTCCGCCAAGGGCCAGGAGTGGAAATCGGTGTTCGTGCTCAACGTCGTCGACGGCTGCATGCCATCCGATCTCGGCGCCGGCACCAGTGCCGAGATCGAGGAGGAGCGCCGCCTGCTCTATGTCGCGATGACGCGCGCCAAGGACGACCTCCATCTCGTCGTGCCGCAGCGCTTCTTCGTTCACGGCCAGGCCGCCAAGGGCGACCGCCACGTCTACGCCTCGCGCACCCGCTTCATCCCGGAATCCCTCGTCTATCTGTTCGAGCGCAGCGCCTGGCCGAAGGCCGCCCCGGGCGCGGCGCGCACCGCGGCGCAAGGGCCGAAGATCGACATCGGGGCGAAGATGCGCGGGATGTGGCGGTAGTTGGCGTCTTGTTTTGACGCGTTTTCTTCACGCGAACCGGTATCCACTTCGCTCGAAAACGCTTCAGGCTTTCAGCCTGTCGAACTGGACCTTGCCTGCCTTCATCACCAGCGGGATGTGCTCGCCCTGGCCGAGCAGGCAGGCGACATCGCGCAGCGGGTTGCCGTCGACCACCAGCAGGTCCGCGAGTGCCTCGGGCGCGATGCGGCCGAGCTTGCCCTCCATGCCGAGCACCTCGGCGCCGATCAATGTTGCGCTGGCGATGACGGCGCGCGGGCCGAGGATCTCGGCGCGGATGCGGAATTCGTCGCTCTGCAGGCGCTGCGACGGCCCGAGCAGATCGCTGCCGAACCCCATCTTCACACCGGCGTCGCGATAGATCGCGAGCGAGCGCAGGCCGGCATCGCGGACATCGGCGATCTTGGCCACGCTCTCCGGCGGCAGGCCATATTGGGCGCCCTCATTGGCCAGCGCCTCGTAGGTGACGAGCGTCGGCACCACATAGGCGCCCTTCTCGGCCATCAACCGCGCAGTCGGAGCATCAACCAGATTGCCGTGCTCGATGGTGCGCACGCCGCAGCGGACCGCGCGCTCGATCGCGGCAGCGGTGTAGGCGTGGGCAAGCACATAGGTCTGCCGCCCGCGCGCCTCCTCGACGATGGCACGGATCTCGTCCTCGGAGTAGCCGAAGGCGCCGACCGGATCGGTCGGTGACGCGACGCCGCCGGACGCCATGATCTTGATCTGGTCGGCGCCCATCTGCAGCTCTTCGCGCGCGGCCTTGCGCACACCGTCGACGCCGTCGGCAACCCGCGCCAGCGCGCCGACACGTACGCAGCACGGACATGGGGCGTCGCTCGCAAGGTAATCCGAGCGCGCCCGCATGTCGCCGTGGCCGCCGGTCTGGCTGAGAGCGCGGCCGGAGACGAACAGGCGAGGACCGTCGGTCAGGCCGGTGTCGATCGCCTGCTTCAGCGCGTGGCTGGCGCCGCCGGCATCGCGGACCGTGGTGAAGCCCCGCCGCAACATGCCGCGCAGCAGCAGCGTCGAGCGCAGCGTCACCAGCACGTTCGGCATGTGCACCTGTTGCGCCAGGTTGAGCTCGACCGCAATCGCGTGCACGTGCAGGTCGATCAAGCCGGGCATCAGCGTCTTGCCCTTGACATCGATGGTGCGGTCGGCGGTGACCTGGATCGGCCGGTCCGAGACTTCCTTGATCAGATTGTCTTCGACCAGCACGTGCTGTCCTTCCAGCAAGTCCGGCTGGAGCGGGTCGAGCAGAGCGGCGTTCTTGAAGAGGATGCTGGGCATCGCGACAGTCCTGTCAGAGATCGGCCGGCGCGAGCAGCGCCGGCAAAGTGAGCTGTGCAAAGGGAAGGCACGCGGCGACATCATCTTCGCCGTACCAGCCCGCCTCGTGAAGCAGATTGAGCGAGCCGAGCGTGCGCCCGCGCCAGCGCACGGGCATGTTGAGCACACTCTCGCAGCCCAGCGAAGCGATCAGCTCGTGGTCGGAGAAGACGGTGCGCAGATCGTCCTGGGTTCGGCCGATATAGGCCTCGCCGCGGTCGAGCACGGCTTCCGTCCACGGGCCCGGAGCGAGCCGCTTGCGACCGCCGGTCGGGTACGGCCCGGGGAGATTGGAGTAAATGCGAGCCAGTTCGCTGGTCGCCTCGTCATAGGTCAGGATCGTGAACAGCTTGTGCCCGATCGCCGACTTCACGGCCTGGTCCAGCGCCGCAAACAGCGCATCCGGCTGATCCGCCCTGCCCTGCGCCGCCGCGACGGCGCAGAGCCAGGGATCGGCCTTGGGTTTCGGCCGGGTCATGCCACCTCACCCGCCGCGATCTCTTCCAGCGAACGACCGCGGGTCGGCACGCCCATCAGCACGACGGTCACAGCCCCGAGCAGCAGCACGGTGGTGGTGACGCCGAACACGCCGGCAAAGCCGAAGTTCGGATAGAGATAGCCGACCAGGATCGGCGAGACGATCGCGCCGATACGGCCGATCGCGGACGCAAGTCCTGCGCCCGTGGTTCTCACGGGCGTCGGGAACACCTCGGCGGTATAGGCATAGACGCCCGCATAGGTGCCGTTCATGAACAGCGACAGGAAGATTCCCGCCGCCATGATCTGCTGGTCGCTCTCCGCGAAGGCGAGGCCAAGCGCGCTGATGCCGCCGAGCACCATGTAGGTCGCGATCGTCGCCTGCCGGCCGATGCGCTCGTTGAAATACGCGGCGCTGAAATAGCCGGGAATCTGCGCGCAATAGATCGCGATCGAATAGGCGAAGCTCTTGGTGATGCTCATGCCGTTCTGGACCAGGAGGCCGGGAATCCAGACGAAGAAGGAATAATAGCTGAAGGTGATCGCCAACCACATGATCCAGGTCATGATGGTGATGCGCGCCTGGCGGGCCGCAAGAAGCGCCGCGAAATTGGCAAGCAGCGTTCCACCGGTCCCGGTGGGCGCCGCGGCTTCGACGACCGGCGGCGGCAGCACGCGGCCTTCGCGGGCAAAGCTCGCCTCGATCCGGTCGAGCACGGCCTCGGCTTCCTTCTCCCGTCCCCGGCTTTCAAGCCAGCGCGGCGATTCCGGCAGCGCCCTGCGCCACCACAGCAGCATGACGACCGGCACTGCCGTGATCACCAGCACGATGCGCCAGCCGTTGTCGGTGGTGGGAACGATGAAGTAGCCGAGCAAGGCCGCGGCAACGAAGCCGAAAGAGAAGAAGCCGGCGAGCGCGCCGGTGAAGCTGCCGCGGTAACGCCGCGCCACGAACTCCGCGAGATAAGGTGCGATGATCGCGCTCTCCGCCCCAGTGCCCATGCCGGCCACGACGCGCGCGGCGAAGAAGGACGGCCAGGTGTCGACCATCGCGCTCACGATCGATGCCGCGCAATAGAGCGCCAGCGCCGACATCATCACCGCGCGGCGGCCGATCAGGTCGCCCAGCGTTCCCGCCAGCAACGCCCCGAACAGAAAGCCGATATAGGTGCTGCTGCCGAGCACGCCGATCTGCACGCTCGTCAGATTCCACGCCGTGCGCAGCACCGGCAGGATGAAGGCCAGCACCGCCGCGTCCATCGCGTCGAACATGTAGCCAAGCCCGCCCATCAGCAAGAGGTGCGTGTGGAAGCGTGCGAACGGAAGGCGCTCGATGCGCGCCGATATCATCGACATGAAAGTCCCCCTCTGACGTCACGGGCCCGGCGCGCCGCTCGGGAGGGAACCATAGACAAAGTGACATTATCGTCATAATTTATAATCATGATCTGATATATCACTATGGTGAATGTTCGTGTCGTTCCGCGCGCTCGACCTCAACCTCCTGAAAGTCTTCGAGGCGCTGATGACCGAGGGCAGCGTCACGCGTGCCGCAAATGCGTTGCGGATGACCCAGCCCGCCGTCAGCAACGCGCTCGCGCGGCTGCGCGACGCGCTCGGCGATCCCCTGTTCGTGCGAGCCGGCACCGGCATTCGCCCGACCCAGCGCGCCGTGGTGCTGTGGGAGCCGATCGGCGAGGCCCTGGAAAGCGTCCGCGGTGCGCTCGACGAGCAGGTGTTCGATCCTGCGCGTGCACAGACCGAATTCAGCCTGTCGATGTCCGACTACGTCTCCTCGCTGGTGATGCCGAACCTGCTCGGCCATCTCGGCAAGGTTGCGCCGAAGGCGCGCGTCCACACCGTGCCCAACACCGTCGTCGAGATCGCCGACCAGCTCGAGGACAACAGGGTGGACTGCGTGCTCAGCGTCTATGTCAACGAGGCGCAACAGCCGGCCGCCATTCGCTCGCGCTCGCTGTGGACGGTTGACTATGCCTGCTTCATGCGGCGCGGGCATCCGCTCGCCGCCCAGAAACGGCTGAGCACGCGCACCTTCCTCAACGCGGGACATGTCGACGTGAGCCTCGCCGGCAAGACCATGCCGTCCTACGACCTCTTCCTGGCCTCGCGCGGGCTGTCGCGCAATCTGGTCGCGACCGTCAATCATTACAGCGCCGCCTACGAGGTCGTGCGCCAGTCCGACCTGATCGCCGTGCTGCCGAGCGACCTGCGCTCGCAATCAAGGCATGCGCCGCTCCTGCATGCGATGCCGCTTCCGCTCAAGGCGCCGCCGCGGATCGTCAGCCTGTTCTGGCACCAGCGCAACGACACCGTGCCGGCGCAGCGCTGGCTGCGCGAAACCCTGGTCGAGATGTTCGCCCGATCCGACTGAGCCCGCCGGTTCGATGAAGAATCGGAAACGATGCCTTTCCCGGACCGGCATTGTCGGAGCCGCCTCCCCGCCATAGCTGCACGGCAACTATTTCCCTCCCATGACGGGCCTTTCGCGCCCCGCAGAGACCTCATCGATGACCGCACCGCTCGAATTCGGACTGGACACCTTTGGCGACGTCACCAGGGACGCCTCCGGCGCGATGCTTCCGCATGCACAGGTGATCCGCAACGTCGTCGACGAAGCCGTGCTGGCCGACGAGCTCGGGCTCGACTTCATCGGCCTCGGCGAGCATCACCGCGCCGATTTCGCGATCTCCTCGCCCGAGACCGTGCTCGCGGCGGCCGCGGCGCGCACCAGGCGCATCCATCTCGGCTCGGCCGTGACGGTGCTGAGCTCGGACGACCCGATCCGCGTGTTCCAGCGCTTTTCCACGCTGGATGCGCTCTCCAACGGACGCGCCGAGGTGATCCTTGGCCGTGGCTCCTTCACGGAATCCTTTCCGCTGTTCGGCTTTGACCTGCGCAAGTACGAAGAGCTGTTCGAGGAGAAGCTCGACCTGTTCGTTGCACTCTTGTCGCAGCAGCCGGTGACCTGGCAGGGCAAGCTGCGTCCGCCATTGAAGAACCAGCGCGTCTATCCCCCGGTCGAGAACGGCACCTTGAAGACCTGGATCGGCGTCGGAGGCAGCCCGCAATCGGTCGTGCGCGCGGCGCATTACGACCTGCCTTTGATGCTCGCGATCATCGGCGGCGATCCCGCGCGCTTTGCGCCCTACGTCGATCTCTATCACCGCGCTTTCAAGGAATTCGGCCGCCCGGCGCAGCCGATCGGCGTGCACTCGCCCGGCTACGTCGCCGAGACGGATGAACAGGCGCGCGAAGAGCTGTGGCCCGATTACAAGGCCATGCGCGACCGCATCGGCAAGGAGCGCGGCTGGCCGCCGATGGGCCGCGACGAATTCGTGAGCGAGGCCGAGCACGGCTCGCTCTATGTCGGCTCGCCGGAGACTGTGGCGCGCAAGATCGCGAAGACCGCGAAGGCGCTCGGGATTTCGCGGTTCCAGCTGAAATATTCGGCCGGGCCGTTGCCGCACGAGAAGCTGATGAAGAGCATCGAGCTCTACGGGCGGAAGGTGGTGCCGCTGGTGCGGGAGATGATGGAGTAGCCCTCGAGGCTACTTCATCAGCCCGAGCCGGCTTGCACCGACATAGAGCGAGAGCACGGCGGCGTTGGAGACGTTGAGGCTCTTGATCTCGCCGGGCATGTCGAGCCGCGCCACGACGCTGCAGGTCTCGCGGGTCAATTGCCTGAGGCCCTTGCCCTCGGCGCCGAGAACCAGCGCAAGCGGCTCGCGCAGCGCGACGTCCGAAAGGTTCTCGGTGCCTTCGCTGTCGAGGCCGACGGTCTGGAAGCCGCGCTCGTTGAGCGCGGTGAGCGCGCGGGCGAGGTTTTGCACGGTCACCATTGGCACGAGTTCGAGCGCACCGGAGGCGGCTTTTGCGAGCACGCCGGTGGCTTCCGGGCTGTGGCGCGCCGTGGTGACGATCGCCTTCACCGCGAAAGCTGCGGCCGAGCGCAGGATGGCCCCGACATTGTGCGGATCGGTGATCTGGTCGAGCACCAGCACCATGCCTTCCTGCTTCAGGGTCTCGATGTCGGGCGAAGGCAGCGGATCGGCTTCGGCGAGCAGGCCCTGATGCACGGCGTCGGGCGACAGCAGTCGGTCGATCTCCTGGGGCCGAACGATCTCGGGCGTGACGCCGGTCTCGATGTTCTCCTCCGCCAGCCGCCGGGCGGCGTTCTCGGTCAGCGTCAGCTTGCGGATCCGCCGCGCCGGATTGGCCAGCGCCAAGGTGACGGTGTGCCAGCCATAGAGAATGACGGGCCCCTCGCCGTGCGAATCGCGGTCGCGCCAGGCCGGGCGGCCGGCCGATTTTCCGGGCCTGTTGAAGGGCTTAGCCCCGCCGCGGGAGCCCTTGGGGGCGAATTTTTTGTCCTTCATGGGCTCGCTTGTGTCACGGGCGCCGGAATATGGCAATTTGGGTGCCTTCAGGGGTGATTTTAGCTGTTCGCCTCGGTTGACTTTGCCCCACCGCTTCGCCCATAAACGCGCCCGGTCGCGCCCCCATCCGGGCTGTCGCGGCCTTCACGTTCCATGGCCGTCTTCGGTCCGCCGGCAAGGTCCGGCCCGATTGTGCTGCCGTCGAGCGGGGGAGTGTCCCGAGTGGCAAAGGGAGCTGACTGTAAATCAGCCGCCTCATGGCTTCGCAGGTTCGAGTCCTGCCTCCCCCACCAGCCTTCGCTCGCTTCGCGAGCTTCGGCTTGGCAAGCCACCTCAGAACATCATGGCGCGAAGCTAGCGAAGGCTGCCACGGCGGACTGTCGATAAGCGCTCGCAGAATCAGTTCGCAGCAAAAAACAAAACGCCCGTCCGCATCACGCGAACGGGCGCTTCTGTAAATCTCAACCGATCAGGCGATCAGTAATAGCGGCGCAGCACGCGGTGACCGCCGTAATACGGCGCGTGGCGGTGGGCGTAGCCATAGCGCGGGCCGTAGCCATAGTGCGTGCGCGGCAGATAGCCGGAACGCGGGCCGTAGCCATAGCGATACGGACGGTAGTACGGGCGGTGATAGGGGGCCGCGCGATAGCCATAGCCGTAGCCGTAATTGGCGGGCGCGACGACCGCGTCCTCACGATAGGTCGGATACGGCGCGAAGGCGCCCGGGCCGGTGTAGGTCGGGCCCTGGTTGACGTAATAGTACTGCGTGGTCGGCTCAGCGAGACGCTCATAGGCGCCATAGCCATAGCCGTATCCATAACCATAGCCGCCGCAGCCGGTGTTGCAGCCGGTATAGACCGGTGCAACGGGCGCGCACGTGCTGAAGCCGCAAGCCGCGGCAGGCGCAGCCCCGACGAACATCACGGCAGCCGCCGCGACCAGTCCCGAAATCATTTGACGCATTACTCTCTCCTGTTTGATTTCCGTTTGTTGGATTTTGTCTTGGATGCTTGACGCTTCTTAACCCGGCGGCCTGCCGGGGATTTCTACGTGCGGCCGTGGCCGGGGACGCCGCGGACGGTCGTTGAATTCAGGTGCGTAGATCACCGGCGGCGGATCGACGGGCACGTCCATCTGCGCCGGCAACGGCGCGGACGACGCGCCCCAGCTCTGGTGGTAGCTCTCGGCGGGTTTTGGCAGTTTGCGGTTCGCAGGCGGCTCGACCTCGAGCCGGCCATAGCCCGGCCGCAAGCCGAGCGTCGGATAATAATGACCGACGTCGGAGGGCTGCCGCTCGGCGATATAGCGTCCGCCATAGATCGTCGGCTGCACCTGGATGTTCTTGCCCAGGCCCCAGACACCTTCGACGACGCTGTAGGACGCATCGATATTGTTGATGATGATGGGCACACCGGGTCGGCCGGGCACGACGATGTCGAAGCCGCCGCCGGCCAGCGCCGTCGCGGGCAGTCCGATCAGAAAGGCAGCGAGCGCCACAGCGCGCATGAGAAGGCCCCGGTTATCCGGAACACAACCTAACCGATCGCAACACCGAGAGGGTTAAGGCCTGCTCACCAAATTCCGGTAAGCCTAACGCGTAAGGATCGACAGCTGCTCAAATGCCGGAAGGCGCGCTAGCGAAGCGTTAACGCGGCGCAAACGCGCGGCACATGCCGGAGCGAGCAAGGTTGCGTGGCACAAATCTCACATCCTGGGCGGGCTCACGTCGATGTGACCCTTCGCGCGAGAATCCGCGGAACGACCGCCAGAGGTCGCACTTAGCACAGGTCTCAACAACATGGAGAAAATGCCATGACGAGCCCAAGGCTTCTTGGCTTGGCCGCAATCGTCGCGTCCACGCTGGCAACACCGGCCTTCGCGCAAACGACGGTCGACAATTCGGGCCGCTGCACGGGGCTATTCCAGGATCCCAATTGCCAGAATCTCGGTCCCGCCAATTCCACCACCGACCGCGCATACCGCCGCCGCCACATGGCCCGCAACCAGGTGAATCCGAACGATGGACGCCAATCGGGCTTTTGGCCGCTCGATACGGCGGGCGCAGTGGCTGGCGCAGCCGTCGGAACCGCGGCAACGGTCGCCGCCGCGCCATTCCAGGGCTGGGGCAATTCCTACGCGAGCTACGACCGCGGCGGCCCCGGCTGGAACGGCAATTGGGACGCCTATGCGGCCCGCAACGGCATCGTCTGCAGGCCCGGCACCTGGGTCAAGGGCGAAGACGGCCGGCGGCACCTCTGCCAGTAAGGCCCTCCTCCATCGGGTTGAACGATTTCAGGCGGCCCAATGGGCCGCCTGTTTCATGCCGGTAAGACGCCGCCTTCGGGTTCTGGCACTTTCCACCCAAGTCTGATATTGCGGCGCGCACAGGCGGACGGCCGGCGCATGCCGGCCCTGCCCGCTTCCCAGCGTCGCCGGCTTAGCTCAGCGGTAGAGCAGCGGTTTTGTAAACCGAAGGTCGGGGGTTCAATCCCCTCAGCCGGCACCATTGGTTGAGCCGACACCCCCGTCGTGAGCTGACGCAAGAACCAAATCATCAGTTCGGCGTTATCCCCTCACCATAGAGCCGTCTCGCGGAGGTCTAGCGATGGACCCGAATGATCGAGCAGCCTTAGCCCTATCCGCTGTCGCCTTGGCCATCGCCATTGTGGTTGCATCGACAGTCACGTTAGAGCGCGTCAATACCCGCACCGCCAGCAACGACGCACCTCCCGGAACGGTCGGACTCGCCAGGCCTCACCCGCCGCTGGACCGTGCTCCCGGTGAACCGATACAGACAACAGGAACGCCGTCCAACGCTAGGCAGCGCCCCTGACCGAACACCGGCCGCGCGGCGGCACCAGCGCCCGATGCGGGCGCCTCAGCCTGAACTCTTCCGTGCGCTGCTCTGTTCGAAGTGCTCGACACCCAAGCCGCCGATGTCGACCCAGGCATGTTTCGATTGCTCGAACACCGATTTGACGGGCGCCGGAAAATCCGGGTCCGCGATGGCGCCGACGGCAACGCCGATCATGTCAGGCAGATTGTCGGCCTTCCAACACACCGTCGAGCCGCAGTCCGAGCAAAAATAGAAGCGGACCCCGCCCCCGCTTGCGGCGGCGCGGACGTACTCCTTCGGTGCGCCGGAGATCGTGACGGCTTCGACCGGGTAGAACGCACCGACACCGAACGGTGCCCCGGTTCGCCGCTGGCAGTCGGTGCAATGACAGACCGCGACCAGCCTGGTCGGTCCCGGAAGCGAAAGTGAAACAGCGCCGCAACTGCATCTGGCATCGATCATCGAATTTGTCTCCCATTGCCGAATGCAAATTGAAAGAGCAGCGCCGCTCACCCTCCACCGTCGATGAGGCAAGCTCGAGCCGGGTCCCGGACGCAGCGCAGGGAAAGACTCCGTAACGCCCTCACTCCGTCCCCACCTCGAACGCCAGCAGCACGTTGCCGGCGACGCCGCTCCACTGGCCGTAGCCGGCATTGGTGTAGAGCATGCCGCCAGCGATGACCGGCCCGGGGCCGTCGATCGCGCCACCATGGGCGGGGACGCCGTTCACGGCCTTGAAATCCTGCGCGGTGTCGAACTCCCAAAGCAGCTTGCCGTCGGTGGCGTAGGCGCGCAGGAAGCCGCTGACGCTACCGGAGAACACCACGCCCGGGATCAGGCTCACCGCCGCCGAGAGCGCGGGACTGCATTGACGACGGTCGCCGCAAGCGACCGGTGGCACTTCCATTGCGATCTTCCCGCTGGCGAGGTCGAGGCCGAACAGACCTCCTCCTTGCGTGGAATCGAGTTGCCGCGTTCCGTCGCGGGTAAAGCGCACGTCGGAGTTGGCGACATAGATGCGCTCCCCATCCGCGGCCGAGCCCCACTCGCTGCCACCGAGCGCTCCGCCCTTCCCGATCCGCGTCTGCCACAGGATCTTGCCGCCGTCATCGGGATCCAGCGCGTGCACGACGCCGGATTTCTGCGCGATGGCGAGCACGCGCCTGCCGTCACGCAGGGTCGCAAGGATCGGCGACTGGCCGAAATCGTGATCGGGCCCGTGATCGTCGGGACAATTGGTCTTGTCCGCGCCGTAGCATGCCACGACATAGGCGTCCTTCGGCGTCGCCTGCTGCTTCCAGAGCAGTTTCCCGGTCCCGAGCTCGAATGCCAGGATCGCATCTGCGGTTGCGGCCGGCGGGTTCGAATAGGAATTGCTGGTGGCGACATAGACGGCGTTGCGCTTCGGATCGATCGTCGGCGCCGACCAGATGGCGGCGCCGGACGGACCGAACAGCTGCGTGCCCCTCGCATTCTTGCTCGTCGGATGCGGCACCTCGGGAATCGTATAGGCCTGCCACACCAGCTTGCCGGTCGCGGCCTGCAGCGCCACCACACTGCCGCGGAAGGTGCAGCATTCGTAACTGGGTTGCGAGCCGGCGGCTTCCTCGAGCGAGGACACCGGGACGTAAAGCACGCCGGAATGTAACGTCGGTGCGCCGGTGATGCGCGCGGCGGCATGCTCCTCGACCTTCATTTTCCAGATGAGCGCGCCGGTCAGCGCGTTCACGGCATAGGCGTTGGCGCGCAAATCACCGAAGAAGACCGCGAACTGATCCGAGCCTGGAAGTTGTCCAAAGCTGATCGCGGCGCGCACGGCCCCGTCTGTCGCGAACGTCCAAAGCGTGCAGCCGCTTCGCGCGTCGAGCGCATGTACCTTGCGATCGGTGCCGCCGATGAACAGCACTCCGCCCATGATGGTCGGCGGCGCAAAGGACACCGTGGCGCCGGGAAACGCATAAGCCCATTTCAGCCGCAGTTGAGGCACCTGCTCCGCCGTCAGCCCCGCCATGTCGGCGGGCTGAAAGCGGCTGTTGTTGAGGTCGACGCCCCACCCGTTCCAGTGCGGTCCATCGAGCGCCTGCGGAAAGCCGCTGAGTTGCTGCGCGCAGCGGCCTTCCGCGTCGGCTGCAACGCCACCACCTGCGGTCTTGCCGGTGACGAAGGCGGCAATCGCGCGGCGTTCAGCCTCGCTGCGGTCCTTCGCCATCGCCGCCATGCTGCCGGAGGTCAAGGTCCCCAGCACATGATCGAACGACATCGCCTGCATGGCGCTGCGGCCCGGTACACGGCTCTGCGCATCGCCCTCGTGGCACTGCGCGCAATGCGTGGCGTAGAGCGCGGCCCCATCCTGCTGCTGCGCCAGGGCCGGAGCGCAGCACCAGGTCAACAACGCGGCAAGGACGGCACTTGCTCTCATGGGTGAGCTCCCGCGGGGTCATCGCGATACGGGATCGCGGCACAACCGAAAGTCTATCGCCGGGACGATCACCTGCGCAATGGACGTTCGACCCGCGCCTGTCACACAACCGTGGCAATGCTGGTACGATCGGGCAGTCGATCGAGCTGCCAGAGGCCGAGGCTTTTGTCGCGCCAGCCGCCATTGCCCTCCTCGCAGCGCTCGTTGATCAGCTCGCGCGGCGACGGCCAGTTGAACGGCGCCTTCTCCATGTTCAGGGCGCGCCAGTCGCCGTCCTCGCAATCGCGATTGCCGTTCCATTCGGGAAACGTCGTGAGAAGCAGGAAGCGCGCGCCGCTCGCACGAAAATTCCGCAACGCCCGCGCGACGTTCGCGAAGCTCAAATGCACCAGGCAGTCGCGGCACAGGATCAGGTCGGCAGGCGGCAGCACATCGCGCGTGATATCCCGAACGTGGAAGCGACCGGAAAGCTCGCCGCGTGCCGCGCGCTCGCTGTTGGCCGCGATCAGCGACGACACGATGTCGATGCCGGTGTAGTCGAGATCGAGCTTCATGCGGCCAATCCAGCCCGCATCGCCGCAGGGCGCATCCAGCAGCGAACGCACGCCGAGCCGTTGCAGCAGCGGCGGAAGCGCCTCCTGGATCGCGCTCGTTGCGACATCCTCCGAGCCGAGACCGGACACCGAGCTCGCCGCGCCCCAAAGGTTGGTCCGCTCGATCCGCTCGAACCGCGCGGCGAGATCGAGGCCCGCGAAATTGTCACGGTCGGCGACGAAGCGTTCGTGGGCCAGCACGGGAGGACGATCGGGGATCATGAGAGGATTCCAAATCCAGATTCCATCGCGAGCGCAGTCTACAGATGAAACGCCGCGTCAGAAATCACCAGCCTCGCCACTCAAGCCGGCTTCTGCCACTCCATCATGTGAAAGTAGGGCACGCGACGATGTAAGGCGTTCCTGCCGGGGTCACCGCCTGTCGGCTCCGGCTCGACGAACAGGCGCAGCTGGAGCCCTTGGCCGAGCAGCAGCGTCATGTAGGTGCTGAGCGGACGATGCCAGTTCTGGATCCGGATTCCGCTCCAACTCACCCAGATCGGGCGCTCGTCCATGTAGTGATCGATGGCGAAGCGCATCTCGCCCTCGCGGTCGCGGGTCCAGCCGTCGGGCTGGCCCGCGGTGTTGAAGCTGGTCAGGTTGGCGATCAAGAGCGTGCCGCCCGGCCGCAGCGCTCTCGCCATCTTTGCGATCGCCGCGCCGAGATCGGGCATGTCGATCAGGCTGAGATAGCTGGCGACCAGATCGAAGGACGCTTCGAAATCCATCGTCTCGGCACGGCCGAGCCGATAATCCCCGCCAGGGTCGCGCTCCCTGGCGCGCACAAGCAGCGCCTCGGTCGGATCGATGCCGGTGGTGCGGATGCCGGCGCCCTGCATGATGCGGCAGAAGCGTCCTTCCCCGCAACCGACGTCGAGCGCATTGCGGAAACCGCGTCCCTCGATCCGGGCGCGCATCGGCGCATCCAGCACGAAGCGGCGACCGTAGTCGTCATCTTCGCCCTGCTCGATGATCCAGGCGGCCGCAGACGCGGCCCAGCCGTCGCCAACATCTTCGGTCATGGGCTGCCTTCGAAGGGGCGCGGTGCGTAACGCCGCGGGGACGGCTACTGACCACAGATTGGACCGAAGTTCAACATGAGGTAGCATGCAGGCCGCATGCGTCCCACCGCCCGAGAAAATGCCAGGATCGTCGCCGGCGCTGTGACGGCCGTCATCATGACGGCCGTCCTGTTGGTCATCGCACTTGCATTTCTGCTGGCGCGATAGATTTGGTCAGCGCAGCGGGACGGATGCCGCCGCGCTGAGCTTACGCCGCGCGGACCGTGCGCAGGAATTTTCCGACTTCGTCCTTCAGACGATTGCTGTCGCTCGCCAGCATCTTGGCGGTCGAGAGCACCTGCGAGGAGGCCGAGCCGGTCTCGGCGGCGCCGCGCTGCACATCGGTGATGTTCGAGGAGACCTGCTGGGTGCCGTGGGCGGCCTGCTGCACGTTGCGCGAGATCTCCTGGGTGGCCGCGCCCTGCTCCTCGACGGCCGCAGCGATGGTCGAGGACACTTCCGAGAGCCGCTCGATCGTCGCGGAAATGTCGCGGATCGCGTTCACCGATTCCTGGGTCGCGGTCTGGATGCTGGAAATCTGCTGGCTGATCTCGCCGGTGGCCTTCGCGGTCTGCTCGGCCAGCGTCTTCACTTCGGAGGCAACGACCGCGAAACCGCGGCCGGCCTCACCGGCGCGCGCCGCCTCGATCGTCGCGTTCAGCGCCAGCAGGTTGGTCTGGCCGGCGATGGTGTTGATCAGCTCGACGACGTCGCCGATGCGGGTGGCGGCGACCGAGAGCTCACTGACGCGCTCGGTCGTGGTGCGTGCCTGGGTGACGGCTTCGCCCGCCATCCGCGCCGATTCCTGCACCTGGCGGCTGATCTCGTTCACCGAAGACGACAGTTCTTCCGTCGCGGTCGCAACCGACTGCACGTTGCCGGTGGCTTCGCCCGAAGCGGCGACGACGACCGAGGTCAGCTCCTGCGCGCGATGCGCAGTGGTGGCCAGCGTCGAGGACGATGCCTCGAGCTCGGTGGACGCCGATCCCACCGTCTCGATGATCTCGCCAACCGCCCGCTCGAAACCGTCGGCAAGGCTGATCATGTCGCGGCGCCGCTGCTCGGCCGCCTGCTTCTCGGCTTCGGCCTGCGCCGCCTTGAGCCGCTCGACCTCGAGCCCGTTGGTCTTGAAGATTTCGACGGTCCTGGCCATGTCGCCGATCTCGTCGCGGCGCTCCTTCTCGGGCACCTCGATCTTGAGATCGTTGCGGGCGAGCCCCTCCATGGCGAGCTTGAGGCGAGCGATCGGCTGCGACATCGCCTTGAGGCCGATGAACAGCGCGATGGCAATTCCGAGGATCAGGCCACCGCCGCTGACGCCCATCACGGTCCAGGTCGCAGACCGGGCATCGCGGTTGATGGCTTCCTTGCGCTTGCCCGCCGCCTGCGCAGTGTCGGTCACGAACTGGACGATGCGTGCAAGCGCTGCGTCCAGCACCGGATCGCACTCCTTGTGCGCGCGTTCGGCAGCCTTGGCATTCTCCTCCACGCTGCTCGCCTGCGCGCCGGCCTGGAGCACCGGATCGCAGCTGACGAACGCGGCCTTGAGCTGATCCCCGATGCTCTTGATCTGGCTCGCGCGGGACGGATCATCCTTCTCCGCCGCGTCGAGGTATTGGGCGATCTCGTTGCGGTTCTGGTTCGCGGTCTTCAGGCGGGCGGCATTGCCCGCCTCCGTCGCCTCGGTGAAGACCGCATAGAGCGCCGCATGATAGGTCTCGGCACGGCGCTGGGCGCGGGTCAGGTTGAGGGCGGAGGATTGCGCGGCAGCGAGCTCGCTGAACCCGTCGACGGTCGCGGAGAGCTCGCGCGTGCCGAAGCCCGCGACAGCGATCATCGCGCAGCCCATCACGGCCACGATCAGTGCGACCTTCCACACGATCTTCAGATTGTTCAAAAAGCTCATCTCAGCCGTCCAATGATTTTTCGGGCAGGGCGTAATCCCAGCAACGTGCATTGGAACCCGGCGGACGTTAAAATTTGATACCAAATGGCCGGGTCGTCTTACGGAAAAATAACCTTCCGCTGCCCGCCCGTAAGCTTCGCGTAAGCTTGGGCGCATTTTGCCGGCATCTGGTGGCGCCCGGCCGACCGGAACCAATCCTCAGCGTCGATCGTTTTCGGCCCGATGCGAATCCGGGAAGAAGATCGAAACATGTTTCTGTTGGGAGCGGTGACGCTTTGCTGCGCCGTCGTGGCCGGCACACTTGCGCTGCTCGAGCCCGTCTTTGGACGGGCGCCGGAGAGGCGGGTCGCGGAGAGCAAATCTGCCGATGTCGCTGCGCCGCCGGCGGTCCGGGTGGTCGGCGCGCCCTTCGTGCCGAACGTCAAACCGCGCGACCGATAGCGCTCACCTCGCCGGCGTGCCTTCGGCCTCCTCGGCCTCGGCATGAATACGGGCCAGCTCCTCGACGAGTGCGATCACCTCCGCCCGCTTGTCGGGCGGCAGCGAGAGGAAGGCACGCACAAGCCTCAAGCCCTCCACTTCGAGCGACTCTTCTTCTTTCCCGGCATCCATCCGCCCACTGTCGGGCGACCGGGAAAAATATGCAATCCCCTTGCTGGATTACCTCCTTGATTCGACCCTCGAGCTTTGATGGAATGGCTCGACAGGGGTCGCCCATGAAGTGGATCGCGGAGCGCGACGCACTAATCGCGCAGACACTGGCCTTCGTCCAATCGGTAACCGGCAAGAGGGATGAGCTCCATCCGCCGGAGCGCCCGCCTGCTGCATTCGCGGTTACCACGGAGATCGTGACCGTGCAGGCTGTTGCGATCGAAACCGACCTGCCACCGGCCGTAGCTCCACCCGCCCCCAACCTCAGCCCGTCCAGATCCCGCCGCCCCGCCCCGGTGGCGATTTCCGCACCGAGATGCAGGCCAGGATCGCGAATTTCCGCAAGCATCAGGAGCGGTTCGAGCGCGAACGCGAGGAATATTGCGCGGCGACCCTGACAAAGCTTCGCGCCGCCCTCCGCGACGTCGGCCCTTCTCCGCCGGCCGAAAAGTAGGGCAGCGGCCGTCCTTCAGGGACTTACAGCCAGGACCACACCAGGCAGAGATTGGCTGCACAGGCGCCGAACAACGCCAGCGTCAACGGCAGGAGCATGTGCCCGCAGGAGGTTTTGAGGTCGCTCGTCATGGCCGAAACATCCGCTGATTCCGGCCGGAGAGTCCCAGGGATTCTTTTTTTGGGGATTCAGGACTCGTTTACGACTCAGGGCCTGACCGCCCCGATCACGGCTCCGTGATCGCGTTACCGGCCGGAACACCTCGCCGGGGAATTCGTTAATGCGCTTTCCGGGAGCGGAAAGAGAAATGCCCTACGCCCTGTTCTGCAACGACGCCCAAATCAGCAAGGCCTATCCCGACGAGTCCGACGTCTGGGGGTTGGCGCAGCGGAGTGGTCTGGTCGTGGATGTCAGCGCAGATGACGAGCGCGCCGGACCGCGCCGGGTGCTCGACAACGACTACGAGATCAAGCCCTGCCGCGCCGCCCAAGGAGAGGACCCCGCCAGGAACAAGGCCGAGGCCGAGCGCGAGTCCAGGATGGAGCTCGAGCTGAATTCCTGAGGTCGGGCGGAAGGCGGGAGGGATCAGGGCGTCGCGGTCGCGAGGGAGGCCTGCTCGCCAGCCAGCACCACGCAGGCCTTGCGGCGGTGCAGCCCGCGGATTGCGCCGGTGACCTTCAGCACCTTGCCGGACGGACAGGAGGCGTCCTTGACGAAGGCCACCTCATAGGGTGCCAACATCAGAGGCTCGGATTTGAGGATTGTTTGAGCAGAGCACGGCAAGGCGACGAAGCACGCAAGCCCTACTACCGACATCAAGATACGCATGACCGTCGTCCCACCAGCCCGGGAAGTCCCATAATAACGCGTTCCGGAGCGCGAGTTCCGTAAGCGGCAAAAATTATTTTTGCTTTACGCCAGCCCCATGACACGCATGAGAAAGCGCGTGCCGGAATGTTTGCTTGCAAATGACGCGCCAGATGGTTCACGCAAGGCAAACAGCGGACCGGCAAGCGGGAGCTGGCAAACGAAAGGCCGGCGGGAAGCCGGCCTTTGTCAGATCTGGGGATCGCCTTTGGCGGGTCAGTAACGCGTGGCTGCCGGACCGCCCCAGCCGAAGCGGTAGTTCACACCGACCTTGACGGTATGCTCGTCTTCCCGGCCGCGGACGCCGACGACGTCGGCCGGCCCGGAGGTGAAGGTCGTGCTGCCAAAGTTGTAGTACTGGTACTCGGCCTTGGCCGACCAGTTCGGCGCGAACATGTATTCGAGGCCGGCGCCGACGGTGTAGCCGTCCTTGTTGTTGCCGGTCGCGGTGAAGGTCTGCGGGACACCGGCGACGTTGACGCCAAGGCCGCCGTTGCGCCAGGCGTAACCGCCCTTGGCGTAGAGCAGCGTCGGGCCCCAGGTGTAGCCGATCCGGCCGGTCACCGACCCGAGCTGGTCGGTGTTGGATGTCACCTGCGTGCCCAGCGGGAACGTGACACCGTTGTTGTTGGTCGGCAGCCAGGAGTACTGGGCCTCGACACCCACGACCCAGTTGGGCGCGAACTGGTAGTCGAAGCCGCCCTGCACGCCGCCCAGGAAGCGGGCGTCGCTCGACTGGAAGCTGCTGTCGCCGGCAAACGCGCCGCCGACGTGGCCGCCAATGTAGAAACCGGTCCAGTTGTAGATCACCTGCGGCGGCGTGGGGGCCGGAGCCTTGGTATAGGGGCGCGGCTGCATGTCGGCCGCTGCGGCCGGCGCTGCCAGCGCAAGCAAGGCGACTGCGCCCAGCAAAATCGTCTTCATGTCCATCCCCGTTCTTTCAAAATCGACCCTCAGCAAACAACGTGGCGTGAATTTGGTTGCTTCGCGGCGATGCCGGAACGTTGATCGTTCGCAAACTGTGACGGGGTGGCAACATCGCGATTTTGTTCCGACGCCGCCTTGCACCGACCGATTTTGTCGTTTGCGCAAGGCCTGCCGTAACAATTAGTCGCAAGGCAAATCCGCCTCGTTCAAAGCTCGCCGAAATGTGATCCAGCGGCTCCGGCCACCCTCGTTCTAGCACCCGGCGATGAAGGCGGGCTTTGCGCTACCGCGTCATCTTTTCCAGTTCCGGAAAGGGTGCGTAAACCGCACCGGCGCAGAGCTCGCTGGCTTTGTCGACGACGCGATCAGCTCGTCCATTGACGAAAATCACCGCGCGCTCGCGTGCGCCCTTGTAGCTGCCGTCGGTCTCACGCGGGTTGAAGCGCAGGCAACTAATGTAGAACTGCCGGCCGCCGACCGGCCGTTGCACCGGCTCGGCCATGCTGGCCTCGCGCACGCCGACCGGATTGTTGAGATAGGTGCGCATCAAGGCGAGCGTGTCGCTGCGGAAATTGTCGGGAAAGGGCTGCGGTCCTCCGGCCTGGGTCCCATCCATCAGGCTTGGACGGTCCCCGTCGCTGCCAAAACACGCCGCGAGCACCAGCGGCAATGCCAGGACCAATGCCGCGCTCAGTGCACGTCTCGCCAATCGCCCCACAGGTCACGTTCTCCGCTCGCCCAGACTCGGAAAGACGTTCTAGCCCCAAGGTCGCGCGAAGGGAATTCGCCTGCAGGCGCACCGGCCCGCTGCCGGAGCCTTGCGCTATCACGCAAGACGCCGAACGGCGGGCCGGGCCTGAATTCCGCACGCGGCAGCAGGGCAATGCCAGGGATGCCGCCGCGCGGGATCAGTCGTTAGCTGCGCTTCTCGGTCGTCGCCGGCTTGGTGACGTCCGGCTGCGTCTTCAGCGACTTCTTCGCCGACAGATGCTTGTGGTGATGACGATGCTTCCGCACGGTCTTGTGCTCGTCGGGCGTGACCGCGGCGTTCGCATTCATCGCCTTCGACTTGGTGTCGACCTTGGCATCCGCCTTGACGTCGGCCTTCGCATCGGGAGCCTTGGCATTGGGAGCCTTCGCGTCGGAAGCCTTCGCGTCGGAAGCCTTGGCACCCGAAGTCTTGACGTCCGAGGTCTTGGCATCGGCCTTGATGCTGGCATCCGGTTTCACGGTGGACGATGCCTTGGTCTGGCTCTGGTCCGCCTTGATCACCGGCGCGGTCGTGGTGGTCTTGGCGGTTTCGGCGGCGAAGGCCGGGGCTGCGATCACGGAGGCGGCAAGCAAGGCTGCGGAAATGGTCTTCAACATGGTGTGTCTCCTCTTGGAAGGATCTTGAGGCGGCGCCCTCTCGCCGACCCTTCGATCGTAGGTGGGAGCCTAGGCGCCGCGCGCTGAACCCATTCTGAAGCCGATCGCAGGCTTCCGTTCATCTGGATGACAAGTTTGTCATCTGCGCCGGGGCGATTAGATCGTGCGAAGCTGGAATGTTTTCCCCTCCCGGGTGTTCCGGTCTTCGGGCAATCGTGTAGGATCGCCACGTTCCATACGGGAGAACTTAGATGCGCAAACTCTCAATGCTTGTTTTGCCGGGCCTCGTCGCCATGACGCTGGCGGCCGCGCCGGTGCTGTCCAGCGCCTACGCCGCTGGCAGCGACGAGCCGTCCTCGCCGCCGAAATCGGACTCCTCGTCCAAGAAGGGCAAGAAGAAGAGCTCCTCCGTCAGCGATCCCAAATTCCTCGCGGCCTATCGCACCGCCTACACCACGATCTACGACAATCACGACTACACCGGCGCGATCGACCAGCTGAAGTCGCTCAAGCGCGACGACGTCGCCGACGTCGCAAACCTGATCGGCTATTCCTATCGCAAGCTCGGCGACTATCAGTCGTCGAAGATCTATTACGAGCTGGCGCTGAAGGACGACCCGAACCACGTCCGCACCTGGCAGTATTACGGGCTCTGGCAGCTCGAGCAGGGCAATCGCGAGCAGGCGCAGTATCACCTCAACAAGATCGCATCGCTCGCCGGCACCGACAGCTCCGAATATCGCTCGCTCGCCGCAGCGCTCGACAAGCCGACCGGCGCGACGCTGGTCTACTGAAGACATCGCATCTTCGAACGAACGGGCACAACCCAGGGGTTGTGCCCGTTCTGCTTTCTCGGCTAGCCTTCGCGCACGAATCCTCCCTCACAATTGGTGCGCAATGGATACGTGGCTGCGATCCGCGATCGACTACATCGGCTCCTGGATCGAATTCCAGCAGACGACAATCCAGCAGCCCGGCGTCATCGTCGCCTTCGCCCATCGCGGCGAAATCGTCGCCGAGCACGCATTCGGCCTCGCCAATCTCGACACCGGCGAGAAGCTGACCCCGCGCCATCGCTGCCGCATCGCCTCGCACTCAAAGAGCTTCACCTCCGCCGGCATCATGAAGCTGCGTGAGCAGCGCAAGCTCCGGCTCGATGATGCGGTCGGCCAATATGTCGGCGGCCTGCACCCGCGCGTCGCCGAGACGACGATCGCACAGGTGCTCTCGCACAGCGCGGGGCTGACCCGCGACGGCGCCGATTCCGGCCAGTTCATCGACAGCCGCTCCTATCTCAATGCCAAAGAGCTGCTCGCTGAGCTGAAGCTGCCGACCGCGATCGAGCCTGGCACGCGCTTCAAATATTCCAATCACGGCTTTGCCCTGATCGGTCTCGTCATCGAAGCGGTGACGAAGGAGCCCTACCCGGTGTGGATCAAGCGCGAGATCATCGAGCCCGCGGGACTGCGCGAGACCGAGCCGAATGCGCCGCTGCCCAAGGGGGCGCTGTTTGCGCGCGGCCATACGCGAAAACTGCCATTCGGCGAGCGCTGCGTGATCCCCGGCGACAATCCCGCATACGCCATGGCCTCGGCCGCAGGCTTCGTCGCGACCGCCGCCGACACCGCCCGCTTCTTCGCGCAGCTTGCACCCAACGCGAAAAAGAGCGTGCTCTCGGTCGCAAGCCGCCGCGAGATGACGCGGCATCATTGGCGCATCCCGCAAAGCCTCGAGGCCTATTACGGTCTCGGCGTCAATGCCGGCAAGACCGACAGCTGGGACTGGTTCGGCCATAGCGGCGGCTTCCAGGGCTATATCTCGCGGACATGCGCGATTCCAGCCTGTGGGCTCGCGATCAGCATCCTCAGCAACTCCCTCGATGGCGCCGCGCCGTTATGGATGGATGGCGCGATGCAGATCCTCCGCGTCTTCAGGACCCGCGGTGCGCCCGACCGCCGCGTGCGCGACTGGCGCGGGCGATGGTGGACGATGTGGGGCGCGACCGATCTGGTGCCGATGGGCAACCGCGTGCTGCTCGCCAATCCGCAGTTCAACATTCCGTTCATGGATGCCGGCGAGATCGAGGTCACCGGCCGCGATACCGGCAAGCTCGCCTGGGCTGCCGGCTATTCGAGTCACGGCGAGCCGGTGCGCCGCGTGCGCGACAGGCGTGGCAAGGTCAGCGACATCTGGCTTGCAGGCGCCAACGTCAAGCCGGAAAAGGTCGTGGCACGCGAGATTGCGCACCGCTATCCGCCGCGCAAGCGGCGGCCTATTCCCGAATGAGCGCCTCGACCTCACCGCGCAAGGCCTGCCGCGAGCCGTCGCGCGAATAGAACATGTGACCGCCGGGATAGACGGCGAATTTCACGCGCCGGGTCGCGAATCCAGGCAATTGGTCAAGCACCCGCTTCGTTCCGAAATAGGGCGTGGCGAGATCGAAAAGGCCGTGTGCGACCAGCACGTTCAGCTTGGCGTCGGTGGCGAGGATTTGCCTGAGTTCAGACACCGATTGCGGCGGGTTGATGCCGCGGCCGAAATCCCAGCTGCCCTCGACGCTACCGTTCAGGACCTCGTAGGAGCCATCGGGCCGCCAGTTGAGCTTGCGCGTGAGGACATCGACCGCGGCGCTCGTCAGCGGCGCCTGGAGCGCATCGCCGGAAGGGTCGCCGAAACGGGAATTGCCCGAATCCGGATAGGGATCGTAGCCGCGCACCGAGCCGTCGTAACGTCCCGTCACCTTACCGTTCTTGCGGTCGAACTCGCGGCGGAATTCGCCGACGTCGAAGCGGCCGGCGAGCCTGCGGCTCACTGCCTGGTCGATGCCGGTGAGCTCGGCGACCTTGTCGGCCAGGCGCGTGGTTGCTTCCTTGTCGGCCTCGCCCTTGACGAGGTCAGCCAGGAATTCGCCGCGCGCGTAAGCCTCGACATCGGCGAGATCGGCGCGCTTGACCGGGCCTCTGGCTTCGCGCGCCACCGCGACATAGCTCGGCAGCGTCGCGACATATTGCAGGAGGCTCGTGCCGGTGAACTCGCGGAAGTCGAGCAGCGGCGACACCAGGATCAAACCCCTGACGCCGACGCCGTGCTGGAGCTGCAACTGGCGCACGACCTTCGGCCCGCGAATGCCGCCATAGCTTTCACCGGCGACGTATTTCGGCGAGATCAGCCGGTCGTGTTTCTCGAGCCAGCGGCGGATCACGAGCGCGATCGAATTGACGTCGCCGTCGACCGAGTAGAACGACTTGCGCGCATCCTCGCCGCTCGCAACGAACCGGCTGTAGCCGGTGCTGACGGGGTCGATGAAGACGAGATCGGTGAAGTCGAGCCAGGTTTCCGCGTTCGGCTTCACCTCGGGCGAGGCCGACGGCGACAGCGCTTCGCCCTCGAGCGGCAGCCGCCATGGACCCGCGGCGCCGAACTGGAGCCAGGCCGAGGACGCGCCGGGTCCGCCGTTGAACA
The DNA here is from genome assembly GCF_029714325.1 of Bradyrhizobium sp. CB1717. NCBI lineage: Bacteria > Pseudomonadati > Pseudomonadota > Alphaproteobacteria > Hyphomicrobiales > Nitrobacteraceae > Bradyrhizobium > Bradyrhizobium sp. CB1717. The sequence goes on along the minus strand of NZ_CP121666.1, from coordinate 4,088,383 downwards.
GGAAGGTCACCGGGCGCGTCGCGCGGTCGGCCCCGTCGAGCTCGTAGGACGTGTAGGCGATGTCGGCCAGCGGCTCGCCCTTGCCGTCGAACACGCGGATCGAGCCCGCCGTCGCGGCGAAGTTGAGGGCACGGCCGGGCAGATCGAGCGTTTGCTTCGTGGTCGAATCCGGCGGCAGACGGTGCGGCTCGGCGGACGGCGAACTCTGCGACGCGCCTGGCGCGCCACCACCGCGCCCACCCTTCTGTCCGGCTGGCGCCGTCGTCTCGGAGCGCGGCTGCGGCGGATCATCCGCGCGCGCAAATCCTGCGAGTGCGAAAGCCGACACCGCCAGCACCAAGACCGCGCAACGCAGCGCCGGCAAGCTCGTGACCATGATCGTTCTCCTGCTCGGCTGTGAGAGCCGGTGGGGCCGCAAGGCTAGCGCGGAATTGCGACGGTTTGGGGAATCATTGACGCTGCCCCCCTTGAGAGGCCGATCGGGCTCGAAACGACCCGGTTTGCCCCGAATCCGGCAGTGCCGTTTGCCTTGGAGGGTGGTCATCCTCGACAATGGAGCCCCACCTCGTATAGACGAACCCGGCGGAACTTTCTCGAGCCAGCGAGCCTGCCCGAAAAGCCATGACCAAGCCATCGCGATACGACCGGATCGCCTTCGTCGCCAGTCCGAGCAGCGAGGCCCAGGCCGCTTTCGGCCAGCTCGCCGCGCAATATGGCAATTGCGATCCTGACGAGGCCGACGTCGTGGTCGCGCTGGGCGGCGACGGGCTGATGCTGCAGACGCTGCACCACCACATGCGCACGGGAAAGCCGATCTACGGCATGCACCGCGGCACGGTCGGCTTCCTGATGAACGAGTACTCGACGCATGATCTGCGCCAACGGCTCGAGACGGCGCATGAATCCGAGATCAATCCGCTCTTGATGCGCGCGACCGACGTCAACGACCGCGTTCACCTGCACCACGCCATCAACGAGGTCTACCTGTTCCGCCAGACCTCCCAGGCGGCGCGCTTGCGGATCCTGATCGACGAGCGCGAGCGCATGCCGGAGCTGATCGCCGACGGCATCATCGTGGCGACGCCGGCAGGCTCGACCGCATACAACCTCTCCGCCCAAGGCCCGATCCTGCCGATCAACGCCGCCCTGCTGGCATTGACACCGATCAGCGCCTTCCGGCCGCGGCGCTGGCGCGGCGCCCTGCTGCCCAACACGGCCTATGTCGTGATCGAGGTGCTGGAAGACGACAAGCGCCCCGTCGCGGCCGTCGCCGACCACGAAGAGGTGCGCAGGGTCCGGCGCGTCGAGGTGCTCTCGGACAAGAGCATCTCGATGCGGATGCTGTTCGACCCCGGCCACAGCCTGGAAGAGCGCATATTACGCGAGCAGTTCGGCTATTGAATCCGAGCGCGCATCACGCCCCGCAAGGCTGAAGCGACTCCAGGCCTCCCGCCATCGCGGGATCGCTCAGCAGGTCGAAATCCTTGGCGACGGGGATGAAGCTCTTCGTCTCCGATGTCATCAGATAGATCGTCACGAGCAGCAAGGCTTGCGGGCCTGCGTTCGCGCGACAGAACTCCCTCGCGGCCACGCCGAGCCCCATCGATCCGCGCTTGCCGTTCTTCCCCTGCTCGACCATCGAGGCGCGCAGCGCCTCGAAGCGCACGGCATCTTCCGGCGACAAGCGATAGGCAAAGATGGAGGAGCTCTGCGGCGGGGCCGGCAGGCCGCCCCGCTCGCGCGCACTCAGCTCCATCATGGCAAAGCTCGTCTTGGCCTCCGCCTCCCCCGCCACTTTGGTGACGACGTCTAGCTTGACCCCGCCCGAACGCGGCCGCAGAGCGTCGGGCAATTGCACCGCGACGCGCAGCATCGACAGGTCCGTCGTCTTGGCGTCGATGCGGGCCAGCGGCGGGATCGACGTCAGCGGCACCGAGCTGCATCCGGCAAGCATGAGCGCAGCCGCGCTCGCAAGAACGCGCGCATGGCGGTTCATCGTAGCGTCTCCAAGCTGGAGTTGAAACGGAGTTGGCTAAGCCGACTTTCGACCGGCGGCGCGCGGCTCCAGCGCGTCGTCCGCGTTGTCAGGCACATATTCCAGGATGTCGCCGGGCTGGCAGTCGAGCACGGCGCAGATCCGCTCCAACGTGTCGAAACGGATGCCCCTCACCTTCCCCGACTTCAGCAGCGAGACGTTCGCTTCCGTGAGCTCGATGCGCGCCGCGAGCTCGCGCGACCTGATCTTGCGCCTGGCGAGCATGACGTCGAGATTGACGATGATCGGCATGGTCAGATGATCTCGCTGTTCTCGTGCCAGAGGCGAACGGCATCGGCCATCACGGTCGCGAAGGCGATCAGCGCAAGGCCGCTCAGCACCGACAGCACGTGCGACTGCTCGATGCCGAACATCACGACGATCTGGCCAGGCTGGTTGGCCCGCGTCAGGTTGACCGTGGTCAGCATCTGCACCAGCGGCGAAATCAGCGCGTTGACGATCAGCGCGAGACCCATGCGGCGAATGCGCCAGGCATTGTCGGTTGCGAAGACCTCACCGCGCGCAAAACGGGAGAACAGCATCGAGAGCTGGAGCAATGCGTAGATGACGGGCGCAAGCCCGACCAGGCTGATCAGCGCGCCGACCAAGCGCGTATCGAGATTGAGCGTGAACGGCCGCGCGCCGAGCGGAGACTGGCTAGCGATCCAGTGCCTGAGCACCTCGTCGCTCGACCAGAGCAGCGGCACCGCAAGCACCGCGCCCGCGACGCAGAGAAGCGCACCGACGGCCACGATCCGCCCGATGCGCCGGAGCCGCGGTTCGGCCGGGACAGGATAAGGAAACGCGATCACACTCATCGGATTAGCTCCTGCTCGACCGAATATTTTTATTGTTTTACGATAAAAAATGGCAGAATTACGATATAAGCCAATGCCCTCCTCCGAGGCCCCGCCAGACGCAGCGGCAACCCTTCATTAACTCCCGGCGCGATATGGTTAACGAAGGTTGACCGCTCTGGCCCAGGCGTCATGTTTCGCATCGATTTCAACAAGCTGCGCTTCCTCGTCTGCGACGACAATCCGCACATGCGCCGCATCCTGCGCACGCTGCTGCATTCGTTCGGCGCGCGCGAAGTCTATGAAGCCGAAGACGGCGCCACGGCGCTGGAAATGTACAGCCATTACGTGCCCGACATCGTCATCACCGACTGGGCGATGCCGATCTTCGACGGGCTCGAGCTCGCGCAGATGATCCGGCAGCCGGAATCCAAGGGCAACCCTTACGCGCCGATCATCATGCTGACCGGCCATTCCGAGAAGCGCCGCGTCACGGTCGCGCGCGATGCCGGCGTCACCGAATTCCTGGCCAAGCCGATCTCGGCCAAGGGGCTCTACCAGCGCATCCTCAACGTCGTCGCCAATCCCCGCCCCTTCATCAAGACCAAGACCTATTTCGGCCCGGACCGGCGCCGCAACACCAACTCCGCCTATATGGGCCCCGAGCGCCGCGTCGGCGAAAAGCACGAGGTGCTCCAGCAGCCCTCGCTGCTCGACAAGGCCCGCTCCTCCATCTAGCGCAACGTCTTCAGACGAGGCAGGCATCATGGCGAAGAACAGCGCAAAGGACATCGAGGTCAAAGCCTTCGCCACGCATCAATTGATCACGCAGCCCAATCCGCTGCGCAAGGTTCTGCGCCGCGTCGAAGAGAAGGACATGGACGACCCGGTCAGCCGCGCCGAGCAGGCGCTCGCAGGTCTCTCCGGCGAGTTCAAGGACTGGATGGCAACCGAGGTCAACCGCCTGTCGGCCGCCTACGTCGCCATCCGCAATGAGGGGTTCAGCAAGGAGCGGCGCGACGAGCTGTTCCGCGCGGCGCACGACATCAAGGGCGATGCCGCGACGTTCGGCTTCCCGGCGGCAGCGGGAATCGCCGAGAGCCTGTGCCGCGTCATCGAGCACGCGCCGGATCTGGAGAAGGTACCGGCCGAGCTGTTCACGCACCACATCAATGCCATCCTGGCCATCGTGCACGAGAACACTAGGCTCGACAGCATCAGCGTCTCCGCCGAGCTCAGCCGGCGCCTGCGCAAGGTCGCCGACGACTATCTCACCCAGGTCAACCGCGACCGCCCCGAGCATCTCGAAGCGATCCTGGCGCCCAGCATCGTGCCGGCGGAGTAAGGGCCGAGCTCTCTCCTCTCGTCATCGCGAGCGCAGCGAAACAATCCAGACTGTTCCCGCGGCGGGATTCTGGATTGCTTCGCTGCGCTCGCAATGACGAAGTGCTCTAGCCGTACGATAAGTATCGTAGGGTGGGCAAAGCGGAGCGTGCCCACCATCTGTTGCTATCGTTGATGGATGGTGGGCACGGCGCTTTGCGCCTTTGCCCGCCCTACGGCATCTCGCTAGGCCGCGATCAGATCGTCGTAAACCGGATCGATCGCATCATCCGCAACGATCTCGTCGCAGAACAACCTTGCCTCTTCGCGCGCCGACTCGGTGGCGAAGCGGCGGAGCAGGACCATCAGCGGCTCGGTGACGCCGCGGTCGGTCTCGCAATGGGTGAGCACGCGCTCGACCATGCGACGGCGCAGCCGCGCCGCGCCGTCGTCGCTGTCGACAAAACCCTGCTCGTGGCAGGCATCGAGTGCCACCTGGAACGCCGCAAACGTCGCCTCGGGAAGGCCGGCGCGGCGCAGCAGTGCGTGCAGGCTGTTGCCGCCGCGGTCGTGCAGCAGCGCGGTGACGCGCGCCAGCGGCATGTCGGCGAGCTCGGCCAGCGCCGCATCGAACAGGTCGAGATTGCTCGACAGCAGCGCGCGCAGAATGAGACCGGCGGTCAGTTGGCCGGTGACGCGCAAATGATGCACCAGGCCCTGCATGTCGTCGCCGCGCGAGCGTGCCGCGATGTTGATGGTGGAGCGGTCGCGCGCCTCGATCGTCACGCGCTCGGCGCGGTCGGCGCTCAGCCAGTTCCGTGCCACGACGAACTGGGCCAGCGTCTCCGAGAGCTTTGCCACCAGCGCGGCGCGCGTTGCGGCCGGCAGATCGTCCAGCACCAGCATCGCCTCGCGGATCGCGGCGAGATGGCCGTGGCGTTCGACGATGCGATTCCAGGAGAACGGCGCGAGCTCGGCATGCGGATTTTCGATCAGCTCGAGCGCCGACGCTGCGCAGCCGACTTCGGCGATGGCGGCGCAGACCGACACCGGCAGCGCGATGCGGCGGGCGACCGCGCACTGCACCTCGTCATTGCCGGTCGCGACGATGTCGACGAGATCGGCATCGATCAGCAGCGGAGAATGTTCGAGCACGGGCAGCGCGACGGTCGGCTGGTCCGCCGACAGTGCCCGCACGATCGACGCCGGCGCATCAGGGCTGCGCGCAAACGCCTCGGCCATCGCCCGCCGCACCAGCGGCGAGGGATCGTCGAGCAGCATCAGAAGCGCGCCTTCGGCGGCGATGCGGTCGTCCGTGGAAAGATCCGAGATCAGCCAGGCCCGGGCCAACGCCCGTGTCGCCTCGGCCCGCTCCCCGGCGGGCGCGGTCCTGATCCAATTGATAAACTGCCGAACAATCATGCTGCTTCCGGCTTACACAACAAACGAAAATGGTGACGGCTCGTCACCTGCAACACAAAATAAACCACGACGCTTAACAAAGCGTTCACCATAACTGGCTGGTTTTATTGACGTTTTGTTAAGGGAACCGAGACGCCCTGCTCGCGTGCCCCGGACGCGGCGCAGCACGCAAGTGGTGCGCTGCTGAGCCGGGGCCCAGATGGTTCGAGAGCAGTCCTTGTTGCTGGGTCCCGGCTCTGCGCAGCAGCGCTTGCGCGCCGCGGCGCGTCCGGGACACGAGAGCGCGCGTTAGCTGCTGAACGTGCCGCTGCGATCGCTGAAGAGATCGAGCGGCTGCGGCGGACGTACGTCCGGCGTCGCCGAGGCGACCGAGGTGAGCGAGGCGTTGTTGCCCCACAATTTCTGCACCGTCGCCGAGACCGGTTGCGTGACATCGCCGGGCTGATAGATCGAGCGAAACACTGGCGTCGACGGCGCATTGTCGGCGACCGTCGTTGACGACGTCGCGCTGACAGGCGTCACGGCGCGCGTGTTCGGGAAGGTCTGGAGATAGGCCGCGTTATCGACCACAGGCACTGTAGGCTGCACGCCATTGGCGCTGGCAACCTCAGTGGTCGAGGGCGTGCCGCCATACATCGCCATTGCACTGCGCGTCAATTTCGAATTGGCCGCGCTGGCATAGCGCGCATCGAGCACCGAATAGACCTCGGAGACACTGCGGGCGCGGCCGTCCTTGGCATAGAAGATCGAGCGATTGGCGGATGCCGCGTTGGGAAACAGCCGCGCGCCGACGGCTTGCGGATTGTCCTCGGCATTGGCGATGAGTTTTGCAGCCCCGCCGACGCCCATGAAGTGCGCCATGTAGAGCTCGCTGTCGCTCGGCCTGCGCCCAAGCAGGCCGGTGAGCTTGAAGCTGTTCGACTGCGTCAGCGCAGCGGCCATGCTGGATGCAGCCTCCGGATCGTCGCGCAGCTTCATGATCGACCGCTTCATGAAGGGGTCGTCAACGGTATAGGTGCCGGACGACGTCCTGGTGATGGCGTCAGCATAGTTGCCGTAGCCGAGCTGGCTCCCCGCCTCTTTCACGGTGCCGAGCCAGGTCTGGTCGATGAACTGGTAGAGCCCGTGCGCGGACGAGGTGGTGGCGCCCGCCGTGGGATCGAAATCCGATTCCATCTTGGCGGTGGTCAGCATGTACTGGAAGCTGACGCCGGAGACGTTCGAGGCCTGCTTGATCGCGCCGGCGACGCGCGCCCGCGACGGATCGAGAACCGCCGTCTGCGAGGCACTGGAATTGTCGACCGACATGATGGAGTGCCCGCCCCGCGCGGCGTTGAGCGACGCCGGCAATTCGGCGCCCTGTCGTCTCACCGTGGGACAGGTATGGTTAATGCGGGGTTAATTCGGCTCGCCGCCCGCCCCGAGTCATTCCGGGGCGCACCGCAGGTGCGAGGCACGGAATGACGGGCTCTTACTTCTTATAAACAGCATCCGGATCGAACAGCCTGTCCGCGTCGGTGAACACCAGCCTGGCTCCCCCGCCCTCGGCCTCGACCTTGCGGTAGAAGCACGACCGGCGGCCGGTGTGGCAGGCTGCACCGATCTGCTCGACACGGATCCAGACCGCGTCCTGGTCGCAATCGGTGCGCATCTCGACCACGCGCTGGGTCTGACCTGACGTCTCACCTTTTCGCCACAAGGCATTGCGCGAGCGGCTGAAGTACCAGGCTTCACCGGTCGCGATGGTCTTGCGCAGCGCCTCGTCGTTCATGTGCGCGACCATGAGCACGTCGCCGGTGGCGACGTCGGTAGCAACGACCGTCACGAGGCCGGCAGCGTCGAAGCGCGGCTGGAAGGAAAGACCTTCCTCGATCTCATGGGAGTGAGCGGACACGGGACCCTCGCGAGTTGATTTGCGAGGTCAGCGCTGCAGGCCTCGCACCATGGACAGGAAACGGGCCTGCTCCGCCGGATTGTCGCGGAACATGCCGGTGTAGCGGCTGGTGAAGGTGGAGGCGCCGTGCTTGGCGACGCCGCGCACCGACATGCAGGTATGCTCCGCCTCGATCAGCACGGCAACGCCGCGCGGCTTGAGGATCTCGTCGATCGCGGCTGCGATCTGCGCCGTCAGATGTTCCTGGGTCTGAAGCCGCCGGGCGAAAATGTCGGTCAGGCGGGCAAGCTTGGACAGGCCGACGACGCGTTCCACCGGGGTGTAGGCGATGTGCGCCTTGCCGTAGAACGGCATCATGTGATGCTCGCACTGCGAGGTGAACTCGATGTCGCGCACCAGCACGAAATCATCATAGCCGGCGGTCTCGCCGAAGGTGCGGTCGAGCACCTCGGCCGGGCATTGGTGATAGCCCTGATAGAGTTCGTCGAAGGCCTCGACCACGCGACGCGGCGTGTCCAGGAGGCCCTCGCGCTGGGTGTTCTCGCCGATATAGGCGAGCAGCGTCTTCACCGCCTGTTCGGCTTCGGCGCGCGCGGGGCGAGGCTGGTCGGCGCGGACGGCGGCCGCGAGGAATTCGGCAGGATCGAGCTCGGCCGGGCGGCTCTCGAGCTGCTTATTGGGGCGGATCGGCTTGATTGTAGCGTCCATGTCTACTCCGTTCGACGGCCTTGTGGCCGGAGTGTCACCGGCAGACGGGGCGGCAAGCCGCCGGACGCCTGAAGAGAACAGTTTTGGCGAAAAGGCCCTTCGGTCACAACGTCAATAGCGCAGATCGGGATCACCGCCGCCGCACCGCTGGACTGTTTTTCCACCAGTTCCGACCCTATATAGGACCGTGGACGGCGCCCGCCAAGGCCGATCCGGCCCGGAAGTGGGTGTGGACGTGTTGGACTCCATCACATGCTGAACGACATTTATAACAAGCGGATCATCGAGCTGGCCGGGAATATTCCGCGCCTCGGGCGGCTGTCGGCCCCCGATGCCAGCGCGACCGCCCACTCCAAGCTGTGCGGCTCGACCGTGAAGGTCGACCTCAAGATGGATGGCGACACCGTCACCGACTTCGCCCATGACGTGAAGGCCTGCGCGCTGGGACAGGCCTCTTCATCCATCATGGCAAGTCACGTGGTCGGCTCGACTGCGAGCGAACTCCGTGAGTTACGCGAAACCGTTCGCAAGATGCTCAAGGAGAACGGCACGCCTCCTCAAGGCAAATGGGAGGAGATCAAGTTCCTTGAGCCTGTCCGTGACTACAAGGCACGGCACGCCTCGACGCTGCTGACCTTCGATGCGGTGGTCGACGCGATCGGTCAGATCGAGGCCAAGGCCAAGCAGCCGGCCGCGGCACAGGGCTGAAACCCTTGTTCGTCATTCCGGGGCGATGCGCAGCATCGAACCCGGAATCCCGAGATTGCAGCGCGAGATTCTCAGGTGCGCAATTGCGCACCATAGTTCGCGCTGACGCGCGCCCCGGAATGACTGTGTGGGGAGCTTACTTCTGCGCCGCGGTAGCCGGCGCCGCCGCGCTGCCCGTGGGCACCACGGCTTCCGCCGTCTTGGTCGACTTGGCCGGCTGCTCCGGTTCCGCACCGAACCTCGCCTGCGTCTTCGGCGCGAGCTCCGCCATCGCCGGCGCCGTGAGGTCCACATGCGGCAGCACGTCGGCGACGAGATCCGTCGTCACCAGATTGGTGAGCTTCAGTTCGCCTGCATCGAGCTCGTGCAGATCTTCCCAGGGGGGAACGCTGAGCGCGAGCGACAGCAGGTCGCCGGCGCCGCCCATGTCGAAGGTGTATTTGGCGAGGCGGCCGATGTCGCGTTCCACGATCATCAGGTCCTGTGCGCTGTAGCTCGCGGCCTTGGCATCGTCGGCGCGGTCGCCCATCCAGATCTGGTGGACCCGGACATGCGCCGCTTCCGGCACGTAGCGCTTCTTGCCGGCCAGCAGCAGGAACACGCACATGGACTCGCAATAGGCCTCGGGCGCGACCGAAGGACGGGCCGACTGCCCGCCGCGATTCTGAAGGCTGATTCCGACCGTGGTCAAAAGTCCGAGATTGCGGAAGCGCCGGCCGAGCGTGATCGCGTCGTTGACGGAACCGCCGCTGGAATCGAGCACCACGGTGGCGCCGCCGAGCTGGCGTCCGCGAGAAAACTCTTCGAACTCCTTGGGGGTATCAGCGGTGATGATGCCGACCGCGCTGACCCAGCCGCGGCAATTCGGTTCGCAAGCGACCCAGCTGAACTTCATCGGCAGCTTGCGCTCTTCGAGAGCGCTGCCCGCTCGGGCCGATGACCCGAATGTCGCGACGGCGCCGGCCAGCGCGACTCCACAGACGGCGGTTCCCACCAGCAACCAGCCGCGAAGATCAAGGGAGTTCAGAAGTTTCAATCTGGTTCCTTCCCCAAAGCCCCAAGGTCGCCAAACAATCCCCGGTAGCGCCCTCTGAGTCCATCATACAGGCGTATGTTTTCTACACACGGCCGTCATAAAAATGGTATCCGGGCGAATACAGATCGTCCACAGATACTTGCTGCACTGCTCCCAGAAAGCAGGCAAAATATGGCGCGCAAACAACACCTTACAGTTCCCTGCGCCGGAACCGGGCAACACCTCGCTTAACGTCGCAGCAACGCGCCCATGAAGCATTCAACCTGCGAGCATTGTTCCACTCCCGTCGAAGGCGTCCTTCGCCTTCCGCGAAGATTTGGCCGCGCGCTGATCTGGCTCTATCGCCACACGCTCTCGCCGCTGGTCGGATACAATTGCCGGCACCTGCCGACCTGCTCCGTCTATGGCGATGAGGCGATCGAGCGCTTCGGGCTCTGGGCCGGCGGCTGGATGACGCTCGCGCGCGTGCTCCGCTGCAATCCGTACGGCACGTCGGGCATCGACAATGTGCCGCTCGTCGCGCCGCAAAACGCACGCTGGTATCTGCCCTGGCGGTATGCCCGCTGGCGCGGCGTCAATGCGTCCTGAGCTTGCTGCAGCGCTTTGCGCATCGCTGACCTCGGAACCGGAACCGTCGCCTCGCGTTGTTGTGATGCTCCCACGGGAGGAAACAACAATGCGCTGGAAAATCAGCCCTCATTTTCACCTCAGGTCTGGGCCCAACCCTGGTCCCAGGAAGCCTCACGATCCCAGAACCCTCGATATGCTCGCCATCATCGCATTGCTGGTGCTCGCGGCCGGCTCCGGCTGGTATCTGGCGACGAGTCTTGCAACGCCGCCCAGCACGACGGCCTTCGTCGTGCCGAGCCAGAGCGTGCACTGGTAGCTAGCGGAACCAGAAGAAGCGTCCCGGCGGCGGCGGGATCGGCTCGGGCGGGCGCGGTCGCTTCGGGCGCGGCGGTCGTGGCGGCTCGGCGGACGAAGCGGTCTCAGCCGCCGGCGCGCTCTCGCTTCCCGGCACTTTCACCGCCAGCAGAAGATTGGATTCATGCATGCGCCAGCGATAGCCGACGCCGAAGTCGATCGGCTGGGCGCGCGTGAACAGTTCGGCGTAGCGCTCCTGGTAGCGTCCGGGGAACTCATCGATCGGCCCGAGGTAGCGGCCGAACGGGAAGAAACGCCACTGCCGTGCATTGTAGTTGGCAAGCGGAATGCCTGAATCGTCCTGGACGATGGTGGCGCTGTTGGCGAGCAGCCAGTCGCGGACGACCGTGAAGTTGCCGGAGTGCATGAGATAGGACGCGCTCTTGAGCAGACTGTTGCCGGGCCCGAGCGTCTCGCAGAACCTCAGGAAACCGGTCGCGCGCGCGCCGGAATTCGACAGGTCGGTCGAGAAATAATACAGCGTGCGCACCTCGCCGTCGCTGCCGGCGAAGGTAATGCGGACACCGCGCGTCGCGTTCGGTCCCGGATTGTCGTTCCCCACATGCATCCCGCCCTTGTTGTCGAGCGCGACCATCTCGACGTTGCGGATGGTCTTGCCGGAGCGGGCGAGGAAGACATAGAGGATCGGCAGGGTGCCGTTGACCTGGTTGGTGTGCAGGTCGACCTTCATCTGCTTGGTGATGAAGAAGGAGAAGCTCAGGATCGAGCCGAGCGAGCGCTCGACATTGTAGAGCGCGGCGCCGACCGAACCGCGCGGCACCTTCGTCAGATCGGGCACGGCGCCAACCGGCTCCAGCGCGCCGAGCACGTAGGTGCTGGCCTTGGAATAGAAGGCATTGGCGTAGAGGAAGTCCGGGCCGCTGAACATGTAGAACATGGTCGGCCGCGGCGCGGCCAGATTGACGTCGGACCAGGCGCGGATCTTCGATATTTGCCGCTGCTCGAGCTGGGCGAAGGCGTTGTCGAAGAATTTTGCGTGATGCTGCCAGTTGGGGTCCCTGGTCAGCGGCACCAGCGGCGAGTCCGCCGCAGGCTGCATACCCGCAAGGAAGCGCGCGGTATCGTCAAAGGTGACGTCGGCGGCAGATGCGGACGAGACGGCCGCAGCCAGGAGGGCAAGAGCGACTGCCGCAATTCTCATGGATCGAAACATGTCTATTCGCGGTGTGATGAATTGGCAGCGGCGACCGGCCGCCTGCGGAAGACAGCATAGATCAACAGGCCCGAGACCATGACGAGCATCCCCGAGAGCGACTGCACCGGTCGCTCGGTCAGGAGGTAGTACATCATGAACGCGGTCACGAGCAGGAAAACGAGCGGCGTGAACGGGTATCCCCAGGCGCGATAGGGTCTGGGCAGATCAGGATCGGTGATGCGCAGCTTGATGACGCCGGCGACCGTGAAGAACGAGCAGAACAACAGCGCGAACTGGATGAAGTCGAGCACGGCCTCGAAGCTGCGCGTGAACAGCAGCAGGGTCGCGACCGCGAGCTGGAACAGGATGGCATAGGCCGGCGCACCGCTGACCGATCGCTTCGAGAAGACGCGCAAGGCAGGAATGTCCTCCCCCATCGTCATCATCACGCGCGGGCCGATCCACATCATCGCGCTGATCGAGGAGATCAGGCCGACGCAGATCATGGCGCCGACGATCCGGCCGCCGAGGCTGCCGAAGATGGTGGTGCCGGCGACACTGGCGACGTCGAGCTGGCCTGCGAGCGCGCCGACGGGCGTGGAATAGAGGAACACCGCGTTCAGCGCGACATACAGCACCAGCACGATCAGCGTTCCCACGAGCAGTGCACGCGGCAGGCTTTGTTGCGGCGTGTTCATCTCGCCGATGATGTAGGTCGCGGCATTCCAGCCCGAGAACGAATACATCACGAAGACGAGTCCGATCGCGAACGGCGCGCTGACGATATGCGCGAGGTCGCCCGGCTGCGGCGTGAAGGCGATCGGCTGCGGCGCGCCGATGATGAAGCCGGCGACCAGGAAGGCGACGATCAGCACGACCTTCAAAATGGTCGAGATCAGCTGGAAGGTCGAGGAGTGCCTGACGCCGGTCAGCTGCACGATCGAGACCAGCCACACCACGCCGAGGGCGAGCGGGATCGGCGGCAGATCGGGAATGACCGACTTGGCGTATTCGCCGAAGGCCATCGCGGCGAGCGCGACGGGCGCTGCAAAGCCCACCGTCGCCGAGACCCAGCCGGCGAGAAAACCGAAGGCGGGATGATAGGCGCGGCCGAGGAAATTGTACTCGCCGCTCGAGCGCGGAAACATCGCGCCCAGCTCGCTGTAGGAGAACACGCCGCACAGCGCGACGATGCCGCCAACGGTCCAGAGCAGGAGGATCGAGAAGCCGGACGGGATGTCCTTGACCTGGAAGCCGAGGCTGGTGAAGACGCCGACCCCGATCATGTCGGCAACGACGATGGCGGTTGCGACCAGAGCGGAGACCCCGGGCCCGCTCCCGGTCAGCCGGCCAGTCCAGGGTGCGGTACCCGCATCTGATGCCGTCATCGGGGTCCTTAACCTCAGGCGTCTCGCCTCACGGGGAGCATCGTGCAGTTTGGCTTCAGTCAATTCAAGCAGGGTTAACAAGGGCTAAATGAGGCAAAGGACATTGGTATTTTCGCACCGCTTATGCAGGGTCGTGGGGGATAAACCGGCCCAGGCACCGGAAAATCCCGTTCCCTACCCCACAATCACGACACGATTGCGTGGTCCTTTTGGGCGTTCCGGATGTGGGGAAGTTTCTCCGGACACTTAACGTCGCCTAAACGCCAGTCGGCTCAATTGTCTAGAGATTGCCGATGGACGTGACTTTGGGGTCATGGGTGGATGGTCGGGGCCGTTCCGAACATGAGAGCTGACATTCGTGCCGACCGGGCCTCGTCCGGTCGGCACGGTCGTGCGCTCCGTGTCGGCCTGATCTCAGCCTTGGTGCCGCTGTTGCTGACGCTGGTTCAATGCGGCAAGGCGCCCAATCCGGCAGCGCTCGCGGCGAACTCGCAGGCCAATGTCCAGGTGGTCGCCAAGACCAATACCCAACAGATTGCCAGCGCCGACACATTCGAGGATCGCTTCCCCGCCCCGCAGTTCAGGGAGCGTTTCCCCTCAGCGAGCGAGAGTTTCCTGCAACGGCAGATGTCCGACTTCTCGCCCAAGCGCGCCGTGCAGCAGCAGCCGGAGCAGTCGCCCTACAAGGTCGCCTCGCTCGCGCCGCAAGTCCCCTACCAGCGTCCGCCGCGCGACGACCTGACGACCCTCGTCAGCATGAAATCGTCCGCCTTCCCCTATTTCGGCAACAACCCCGCCTCCGACGCGCCGTTCCTCAACATCTCCAAGGGCGACCGCCGCGGCCACCGCAGCTATTCCGGACGCGTCTACTGGCAGGACGAGACCTACAGCGACAGCCGCGTGCTGGTGCACGTGCCCGAGCATTTCGACGTACGCAAGCCGGGCGTGGTCGTGGTGTTCTTCCACGGCAATGGCGCGACGCTGGAGCGCGACGTGCGCGACCGGCAACTGGTGCCCAGGCAGATCACCGACTCCGGCGCCAATGCCATCCTGCTTGCGCCGCAGATGGCGGTCGATGCCGCCGATTCCAGCGCCGGCAAATTCTGGCAGGCCGGCGGCCTCAAGCGCTTCATGGAGGAGTCGGCGAACCACCTCGCCCGCCTCACCGGCGATCCCGACAGCGCGCGCGCCTTCGCCAACATGCCGATCGTCATCGTCGGCTACAGCGGCGGCTTCCTGCCGACGGCCTGGAGCCTCGAGGTCGGCGGCATCAGCGACCGCGTCCGCGGCGTGGTGCTTCTCGACGCCGTCTATGGCGAAATGGACAAGTTCGCTTCCTGGATCGAGAGCCACCGCTCCGGCTTCTTCGTCAGCTCCTACACCCGTTACACCGCACGGCGTGACCGCGAGCTGATGAGCATGCTCAGGCAGAAGGGCATCAGCGTCTCCGAGGACATGGACGGCCCCTTGCGCCCCGGCAGCGTGGTGTTCGTCGAAACCGGCGACGGCATCACCCATCGCGACTACGTGACCCGCGCCTGGACGCGGGATCCGCTCAAGGACGTGCTGGTGAAGATGTCGGCGACGCCGGCACTGGCCCTGACGCGCGTTGCGTCAAGCCGTTAGGATATTGCGCCAGCCGGTATTTGCCCGCGCTTGCCTGCAATTGTCTCACCAGCTGATCAAAATGTGATGTTGATGGGCTTTCGTCCCCGGGAGCCAACGGATTGCGCCCGCTGCCAACGACCATAATTTGCCAGCCGAGTTGCGGTCGGAATTTCTGCGGGGACATGCGGGTGCGTCAGGGATTGTACAAGGCCGACTTCCACACGGTTCACGGGACCGGGTGCGGCGTCGTCTATGTGATGGATGGCAAGATGCGCGGCGGCAATTCCGCTTTCGCCTTCATCGGCACCTACACGGGCGAAGGCGACAGCATCAAGGTCAAGATCTCGACCCAGCGCTACAATGACGATCCGTCCTTCAAGGCGCTGTTCGGCATCGACCGGATCACGTTGACGCTCACCGGCCGGGAAGACGGCGACACGGCGGAGTTCGAAGGCAGCGCGCTGCAAGTGCCGGGCGTTGCCTTCAGGGCCGTGCTGAGCTGGATCAGCGATTAGCCGCCCGGCTCCGAGCGTTAGGTCTTGGGCAACTTCGGAATGCTCTCGGCAAAGCCGTTGAAGCAGGCCAGCCGCTCGTCCTCTTCCTTGAAGAAACGGCAATCGGCGTAGCCCTTGGCCTTTGCCGGCTTCGGCTTCGGCGCCGGCGGGATCACGGCGTCGTAGCAGTTGAGACGGTCCTTGGTGCCGTCGTCGATCTCGAGGCAGGCCTGAAGCCGCGCCGCGATCGACTGCGGCTTGCCCTTCGGCGCCGGAGTAGCCGTCGCGGCCGCCGCCTTGGTGCCCTTGGGCGTGACCTGCACCAGCGGCTTGTCCCCGACCATCGGTGGCTTGTCGGCTTGCGCGAACGCGGAGGTGGAATAGAGCACCGCAGCAACCGCCAGAATCATCCTCATCTCAGTCAACTCTCTTTGGTCCCCATGACCGGCCTTCTAGCGCTCTGACGCGCCGTTTGCCAAGCACCTTGCGCGTACGAAAGCGCGGGATTTCAGGCCGTCGCAGCCGCAGCCGGCCGGGGCCGGGTCAGGATCACCAGGACCAGCGCCAGCACGACGAAGCCGACCGCCACGAAGCCGATCGTGTGCAGGAGCTCGCGGGCAAACAGCAGTCCGCCGGTGGCGGACCCGACGGCCTGGCCGATATAGAGGACGGAGGTGTTGAGCGCGACGGTCGCCGGCGCCAGCGGCGGCGCAGCCGCGACCAGCCGCACCTGCTGCATCGAATTGGTCGAGGCAAAGCCCAGGCCCCAGATCGCGACCGCGATCGCCATCAACGCGATGGTGCCCGCGCTCAGCGCCCACACGGCGATGCCCGCAAGCACGAGGCAGGTGAACAGCAGCGAGGTTCGGTAAGGCCCCCAGGTGTCGACGATGCGTGTCGCGATGGCGACCCCAAGGAAGCCGCAGATGCCATAGATGGCGAACACCATGCCGACCGTATCGGGGCTCGCCCCGGTCAGCTTCTTCAGCAGCGGGCCCATGAAGGTGAACACCACGAACTGCCCGGACATTTGCAGCATGGTGATCGCCAGCAACAGCAAAATCGTCCTGCTACGGCCGACCGCACTCCAGGTCTTCAGATCCACCGGCGTGCCCTTCAAGCCCGCCGGCAGGCGCAGCAGCAGCAACAGGAAGCTGATGCAGCCGAGCGCGCCGATCCCGCCATAGGCGGCGTGCCAGCCATAACGGCTGGCGATGAAGGTGATCAACGGCAGACCGACGGCGGCCGCCAGCGACCAGCCGAGAAAGATATAGGCGATCGTGCTGCCGCGCCGCTCCGCCGGCACGATCAGTGCCGCGGTGCCCGCCGCCTGCGGCGTGTAGAGCGCACCGACCGCGAGCATGACCAGGCGGATGACGAGGAGGCTCGCGTAGTCGGGCGCAAACGCCGAGGCGAAATTGCCGAGCGCGAGCACCGCCAGCGTCGTGGTGAGCAGAGTCCGTCGCTCGATGCGGCTGGTCAGCCACGCCGTCAGCGGCGAGCCGATGCACAGCGTCACCGCGCCGAAGGTGATCAGGAGCCCGGCCGCGTGGATGCTGATCCCAAGCCCCGCCGACAATTCCGGCAGCATGCCCGCCGGCGCCAGCACCGAGCAGCCGGTGACGAGATTGCCGAGCATCAGGGCAGTTGGCGCGAAACGGCCGGCGGCGGGGGGATTTTCCATGCAAACGCATGTAGCGGCGGCGTGTGACGAGTTAAAGGGCACAACGCCAAATAGTTGGGGCTGCGCCGCGGGTTTTGCGCGTCACTTTCTTGGAAATGCCGGATTGCACAGGCCGAATCGCCTGATATATCGCTCGTTCCCGCTTACCTGCGCTCGTTCGCAGGAGTGAGCCTCAGGAGAAAAGCAATGACAGACCAGCCCAAATCCGAGTCCGGTTTCCAGTATAGCCTGTCCAACCTGAAGCCCGTGACCCCCGCTCCCAAAGTCACCCTCACCTTCCCCGACGGCGCCCGGCGCGAATACGACAAGGGCATCACCGGCCTCGATATCGCCAAGGGCATCTCGCCGTCGCTGGCCAAGCGCACGGTTGCGATGGCGCTCGACGGCGAGCTCGCAGACCTCAACGATCCCATCGAGGCCGATGCCAAGATCGAGCTCGTCAATCGCGACGACCCGCGCGCGCTCGAATTGATCCGCCACGACTGCGCGCACGTGCTGGCGGAAGCCGTGCAGACGCTGTGGCCGGGCACCCAGGTCACCATCGGTCCGGTGATCGAGAACGGCTTCTACTACGACTTCTTCCGCAACGAGCCGTTCACGCCGGAAGACTTTGCCGCGATCGAGAAGAAGATGCGCGAGATCATCGCGCGCGACAAACCCTTCACCAAGGAAGTGTGGGATCGCGAGAAGACCAAGCAGGTGTTCCGCGACAAGGGCGAGGCCTTCAAGGTCGAGCTGGTCGACGCCATTCCCGGCACCGAGCCGATCAAGATCTATTACCAGGGCGACTGGTTCGATCTCTGCCGCGGCCCGCACATGACCTCGACCGGCAAGGTCGGCAATGCCTTCAAGCTGATGAAGGTGGCCGGCGCCTATTGGCGCGGCGACAGCAACAACCCGATGCTGACCCGCATCTACGGTACGGCCTTTGCCAAGCAGGAGGACCTCGACGCTTATCTGAAGCAGATCGAGGAAGCCGAGAAGCGCGACCACCGCAGGCTCGGGCGCGAGCTCGACCTCTTCCACTTCCAGGAAGAAGGTCCGGGCGTCGTGTTCTGGCATCCGAAGGGCTGGACCATCTTCCAGCAGCTGATCGCCTATATGCGCCGTCGCCTGACCGGCGACTACAGCGAGGTCAACGCGCCGCAGATCCTCGACAAGGTGCTGTGGGAGACTTCGGGCCATTGGGGCTGGTACCGCGAGAACATGTTCGCGGCGCAGTCGGCCGGCGACGAGGCCGAGGACAAGCGCTGGTTTGCGCTGAAGCCGATGAACTGCCCCGGCCACGTTCAGATCTTCAAGCACGGCCTGAAGAGCTACCGCGACCTGCCGCTGCGCCTCGCCGAGTTCGGCGTGGTGCATCGCTACGAGCCGTCCGGCGCCATGCATGGCCTGATGCGCGTGCGCGGCTTCACCCAGGATGACGCGCACATCTTCTGCACCGAGGACCAGCTCGCCGAGGAGTGCCTGAAGATCAACGATCTGATCCTGTCGACCTATGCCGACTTCGGCTTCACCGGCGACCTCACGGTGAAGCTGTCGACCCGTCCCGACAAGCGCGTCGGCACCGATGCGATGTGGGATCACGCCGAACGCGTGATGGCGACCGTGCTGCGCGAGATCCAGACGCAGAACAATCACATCAAGACCGAGATCAATCCGGGCGAAGGCGCGTTCTACGGGCCGAAGTTCGAATATGTGCTGCGCGACGCCATCGGCCGCGACTGGCAGTGCGGCACCACGCAGGTCGACTTCAACCTGCCGGAGCGGTTCGGTGCGTTCTACATCGACCATGACGGCGGCAAGAAGCCGCCTGTCATGGTGCACCGTGCGATCTGCGGTTCGATGGAGCGCTATATCGGCATCCTGATCGAGCACTATGCCGGCAACTTCCCGCTCTGGCTCTCGCCGGTGCAGGCGGTGGTCACGACCATCACCTCGGAAGGCGACGAGTACGCCAAGCAGGTGCTGGAGCAGGCGCGGCGCGCCGGACTTCGGGTCGAGATCGACCTGCGCAACGAGAAGATCAACTACAAGGTCCGCGAGCACTCGCTGGCCAAGATCCCGGCGCTGCTCGTGGTCGGCAAGAAGGAGGCCGAGACGCAGTCGGTCTCCGTCCGCCGGCTCGGCAGCGACGGCCAGAAGGTGATGACGACCGCCGAGGCGATCGCCGCGCTGGTCGACGAGGCGACGCCGCCGGATGTGAAGCGGGTCCGCGGCGCCATCTGATCCCTGAAATTGATCTAAACTCGCTTCCGGTTGCGGGCGTGCATGCTTATGTCGGCATGGCACGCCCGACGACCAGCCGAAGAGGATATCGCAGTGCCCGACGCCATCGAACTCCTGAAGACCCGCCGCTCGGTCAAGCCGCGCGAGATGACCGGACCCGGCCCGTCGGCGGCCGAACTCGAGACGATCCTCACCATCGGCGCGCGTGTGCCCGATCACGGCAAGCTCGCGCCCTGGCGCTTCATCATCTTCGAGGGCGACGCCCGCCAGCGCGCCGGCGAGGTGATCGCGAAGGTGTTTGCCCGCAAGAATCCGGGCGCGCCGGCCGCCGACGTCGAGACCGAGCGCAAGCGCCTCATGGACGCGCCGCTGGTGATCGGCATCGTCAGCTTCACCAAGCCGCATCCGAAGGTGCCGGCCTTCGAGCAGGAATTGTCGGCGGGCGCCAGCGCCATGAATATCGTCACGGCCGCGACCGCGCTCGGCTATGGCGCCTGCTGGCTGACCGGCTGGTTCGCCTTCGATCGCGATGTGCTCGACGGCCTCGGCCTCAAGCCGGACGAGAAGCTCGCAGGCTTCGTTCATATCGGCACACCGAGCAAGCCCAGCGAGGACCGTCCGCGTCCTGCTCTGTCCGATATCGTGACCAGATTCTAAGCCCGGAAAGCTCGCCCCGCCAAGGCTGAAGATCTCATCTCGGCTCGAAGAACAACGATGCCAGTTGCTTCGTGAGTTCAGCCACGCGCGCGTTGCCGAGACTCGCTCGAACGCACATGATCCGGCGTATGGTCGGCAATTCAGGAAGATAATAGTCCCTTGCAACGACCACCGTGTCGGGCACCTTGCTGGCAGGCACGGCGGTGAATCCCATGCCGGCTTCCACGGCCCGCAGCTTGACCTCGAAATCGGGGCTGTTGAAGACGATCTTGTATGAAATCTCGTGACGTTCGAGCGTTCGCACCATCCAATCGTCGCCAGGCCACGTCAGGATCGGAATGGGAGATCCCGGACTTACCACAAACTGCTTCGCCCTGACCCAGACGAGCGGCTCTTCAATTCCGGCGACGATCATTTGGCGGATATCGCCATCCATGCGCGGCTGATCAAACATGCAGGCAATGTCGAGATATCCCTCGATCAAGGCTTTCGCGAGGGTGCCGGACTGATCGACCTGGACGAAAATGCCGGAAAGACTGCCGGCAGATTGCTGCGCCTTGAAGAAATTGGTCGCGAAGAGCGAATTGAGCCCCAGCCTGACCGGCTGCGAACGATCGGTATTGCCGGACAGTCTCAGTAACTGGTCATTCGCCTCGATCATGCGCCTGGCTTGTTGCAGGGCAAGCCTGCCGAGATCGCTGAGGGCCGTACCGCCTGAGGTCCGCTCAAACAGCGGTCCTCCCACCAGATTCTGAAGCCTCTTCATCTGTGAACTGATCGCCGGCTGGCTCAGGCCCAACAGTTCACCGGCCTTGGACAGGCTCCCGGTCTCGGAGATCGCAATCGCGGTACGCACGATTTCCGTAGGAATATTTACGTACCCCTTGCGTTGATTCATTTAATTAATCTCCTTAAAATACTTAACCGCAGGTTGTCTCCGTTAGAAACACCCTACAACTCTGAAGTGTTGATCTAAAACAAGCTTTCTATGGCCCCATAAATTTTTTGGGGACTAAAGCCCGCAATGACACCCGCAAACTTACGGAACGATCCATAAAATAAGCCGTAACGAGCGCGCCCGCATCCTCGACCACAACAAAGGGTTGAGGTTCGCCATGCTTCGATTCGTGCTCTGCCAGCGCGGCGCTTCCGCCGTCGAATTCGCGCTGATCACGCCTCTCTTTCTATTGATGCTGTTTGGGATCGTCATCTTCGGCGGCTATCTCACGATGATTCACGGGGTCCAGCAGCTTGCCGCGGAAGCTGCCCGCTCGTCAGTCGCCGGCGTCTCCGACAGCGAGCGCAACACGTTTGCAACCGGCTACGTCTCTGCAAACGCCGCGACCTACCCGCTGCTGGATCCAGGCAAAATCGTCGTCAGCGCCGCTCCATCGAGCAGCTCCACGAACGTGTACGTGGTGACCGTGACATATGATGCGTCCGGCAGCATCATCTTCGCGCTTCCACTCGCACCGGCTCCCTCCTCCACGATCGTACGCTCCGCCGCCATTCCCTATGGAGGGTTCTAGGATGAAATTGGCCCAGCACCTCGGGCGCCGATTTGCCTCCGACGATCGTGGCAACGTTGCGATCATGGGAGCGATTGTGATGACCCTGGTCATCGGCTTCGCCGCGCTTGGCGTGGATCTCGGCGCGATCTTCGCCGACAGGCGCAAGGCCCAGAGCGCAGCGGACCTCGCGGCGATCGTCGCTGCCGGCAACCTGAACAACGCCACCAATGCCGCCTCTGCGACCGTCGTGCGCAACAACTATCCGGCGAACGCGCTGGTCGGCGTCGAGCTTGGAAATTACACGGCCAACGCTGCCGTAGCGCCGGACAAGCGCTTCGTCACGCCGGCAACGGGAACGCCGACGGCCGCACGGGTCACCCTCGAAACGAAGACACCGCTCTATTTCGCGCGTTACGTCACCGGTTCGAGCCAATACACGATCAAGACAACAGCAACGGCATCGAGCACGGCCCTTGCGTCGTTCGCGATCGGCTCACGCCTTCTCGCGGTCAACGGCGGACTGATCAACGCCATGCTTGGGTCCATGCTGGGAACAAACCTTTCACTGACGGCCATGGACTATCAGGCGCTCGCGAACGCGCGCATCGACGCGCTCGATTTCCTCTCTGCGGTCGCGACGCGGGCCAATGTGACTGGCCCGACTTACGACAATGTCCTGAGCAGCAACGTCAAGATGGCCGATCTCCTTGCGGCCATGCTGACGACGCAACAGAACGCCAATGGCAACAACGCGGCCACGATCACCTTGTCGAGCATCGCCCAAGCCACATCCGCACAGTCAACCCGGATTGCTCCGGGATCGCTCCTGGATCTTGGGCCTTACGGCAGCCTCGCAATTGGCCAGAAGCCCAAGGTCGGAGCCAGCCTTTCGCTCTTGAGCTTGCTGTCCGGCACCGCAGCCGTCGCGAATGGAAACAATCAGATCGCGACCAGCGTGAACCTCAACCTGCCTGGGATCACCCAGGTTTCGGTGGTCGCCACCGTCGGCGAACGTCCCGTGGGCTCGGGCTGGTTCGCCGTCGGTGCCCAGGGCGCAAGCGTCCACACGGCTCAGACGCGCGTCCTGATCACGATCCAGCTCGCCGGCAGCGGCGGCATTGCTTCAGTCAATCTGCCGATTTATGTCGAGGTGGCAGCGGGTACGGCCACGCTGTCCGGCATCTCCTGCGGACGGCCCGACATCAGCAATTCGACTGTCACGCTCGGCGTTACCCCTGGCGTCGTCGACGCCTGGGTCGGCAACGTTTCGATGGCCGACATGACCAATTTCAGGACCAAGCCGAACCCTCCGCCCGCCACATTGGTCAACCTATCTGGCGTAACCATCACCGGCCGCGCTCATGCTGAAATCAGCAATACCGCGGCAAAGCAGGTCGACTTCAGCTACGCCGACATTCAGGCTCAGACAATCAAGACAGTCACCACGACAAATTTCACCTCTTCGTTGATGTCGAGCCTGGTCAGGGACATGAGCTTGACAGTCACGACCGGTCCCCTCGCGCTGCCGCTACCCGGCGCCGGCTCGACGGTCGCCAATATCCTTTCCGGCGCCACGAGCTCGATCGATCAGATACTCGCATCCACGCTTGCCGCACTCGGCGTCGGAATCGGGCAAGCGGACGTATGGGTTTCCGGCGTCAGATGCGACGGCGCGGTGCTCGTCAACTGATCGAGTTGCCGCAATCCAGCTCAGAGCGCGATCATTTGTAACCGGTCGTGTTTGAGTCATTCCGCGTTTCGGAAATGGGCCAGTGCTGGCCCGATGCCATCTTGACTTTGAACGTTCTCAATTGGGAGTCTTTAGCATGCCTTCCCGTTTCAAGGGCGCTGAAGGCGATTTCCCAGACCGGGGAATGTTCTGACCGCCTCCGGCATGTCTCGCCAGGAATGCATCCGAGCTCGAAGTCCAGATCGATAAATTCCTCGCGAGCGTTCGTGCCATGTAGCCGCATCCTTCCAACGCGCCATTGACGCCGAGATCAGGCACGCGGACCAGGCTCAGCGAGGACCGTTCGCGACCGTTCCTTTCGGAAATCGTGACGCGATTTTAATCGATGGCTTGTTGACGCCTTCGGCATCTTGCGGCTTTGATCCCGGCGAGGGAGGAAGCCCGGATGAAGCGTCGTGAATTTCTGGTCGGAGCCGCACTGCTCGCCGGCGCGATGGGGCGAAGTCGCGCCGCGGACATCCCTGCCCCGTCGCCCGACGGGCTCGAGCGCATCACCGCCTATTTCAACAACGAGGTCACGAGCGGCCGGCTGCCGGGCGCCGTGATCCTGGTGCAGCAGCACGGCAAGCCGGTCTACCTCGAGACCTTCGGCGTGCGCGACACCAGGACGGGCCTCGCCATGACGCCCGACACGATCTTCGCCATCCACTCGATGACCAAGCCGATCACGTGCCTCGGCGCGATGATGCTGATCGACGAGGGCATGCTCGCGCTCACCGATCCCGCGTCGAAATACGTCCCGCTCTTTGCCGACACCAAGGTCGGAATAGAGCCGGAGGGCACATCGACGGTCGAACTCGAGCCGCCGATCCGTCCCGTCAACATCGAGGATCTGCTGCGGCACACCTCGGGCATCAGCTACGACTATATCGGCGCCCCCTGGGTGATGCAGGTTTACCAGGCCGCCAATATTTTCGAGGGCCCCTTCAACAACAGACAGTTCGCCGACCGTATCGCCAAGCTGCCGCTGACGCGCCAGCCCGGGACGCTGTGGCGCTACGGCCATTCCACCGACGTGCTCGGCGCCATCGTCGAGATCATCTCCGGTCAGACACTGTACCAGTTCCTCAAGCAGCGCATTCTCGATCCGCTCGGCATGACCAGCACCAAATTCGTGCTGACGACACCGGAGGAGCGCGCGCGGATGGCGCGGCCGCTGCCGAACGACCCGATCCTGCTCGCCGGCGAGCGCGACCGCCTCGCCCATCCCGAATGGGAATCCGGCGGCGGCGGGCTGCTGTCGACCATCACCGACTATCAACGCTTCTCGCAGATGCTGCTCAATGGCGGCGAGTTCGAGGGCAAGCGTTACCTCAGCCCCGCCGCGTTCAAGGCGATGACGACCGATCACATCGGGCCCGGCTCGGGTGTGGGGCGCGACTATTTCTACTTTCCGGGTGACGGCTTCGGCTATGGCTACGGCATCGGCGTACGCACCGATCCCGGCAACGCGAAGCCGCCGCCGGCGGGATCGATCGGCGAGTTGAAATGGGACAGTGGCAGCGGCACCTATTTCGGCGTCGATCCCAAGCTCGACATGGTCTACCTCATGATGCAGCAGACCCAGAACGAGCGCAGCCGCATCACGCCCGCCTTCAAGGCGCTGGTCTACGACTGCTTCCCCGAGGCGCTACGCCGCCCGTGAGGCGCGCTGGCCGAACTTGGCCAGCAGTGTTGCGATCTCCGCGGCGGGCCGCGCTGCGCTGAACAGAAAACCCTGCACCTCGTTGCAGCCTTCGGCGCGCAGCCAGTCGAGCTGATCCTCGGTCTCGACGCCCTCCGCGGTCGTGGTGATGTTGAGGCTGCGGCCGAGCCCGGAGATCGCGCGCACGATCGCGCCGCAATCGGGACGCCGCGCCAGATCCTTCACGAAGGAGCGGTCGATCTTGATCTTGTCGAACGGGAAGCTTCTGAGATAGCTGAGGCTGGAATAGCCGGTACCGAAATCATCCATGGAGATGCCGACGCCGAGCTCGCGCAACTGGTGCAGGATCGCGAGATTGGCGTCGGTCTCGGCCAGGAAGATCGACTCGGTGATCTCCAGCTCGAGCCGCTTCGGCGACAGGCCGGACTGCGCCAGCGCCGAGATCACGACCTGGACCAGGTTGCGGCTGCGGAATTGCGCCGGCGACAGGTTGACGGCGACCTTGACGTCGACGGGCCATTTCACCGCTTCGGCGCAGGCCTCGCGCAGCACCCATTCGCCGAGCTGCGTGATCAGGCCGATGTCTTCGGCGACCGGAATGAATTCCGCCGGCGAAATCATGCCCTTGTCGGGATGACGCCAGCGCAGCAGCGACTCGAAGCCGGAGATGCGGTCGGAGGCGATCGACACCAGCGGCTGATAGTGCAGCTCGAACTCGCCATTGGCGAACGCCCGGCGCAGATCGAGCTCCATGTCGCGGCGCTTCTGCGCCTGCAGGTCCATCTCGCGCTCGAAGAAATGATGCACGCCGCCGCCGTCGGACTTCGCCCGGTACAGCGCCATGTCGGCGTTGCGCATCAACTGCTCCGACGTCACGCCGTCACCGGGCGACAGCGCGATGCCGATGCTGGCGCCGATCACCATCTCCTGCCCGTCGATCTCATAGGGCGCCTTCAGCATGTCGATCAGCAGGCTCGCGCAGGCACTGGCCTCGTTCGGCGAGACGTCGGCGGCCAGGATCACGGCGAACTCGTCGCCGCCGAGCCGGGCCGCGAGATTGGCGCCGCGGACGGCAATGGTCAGGCGCTCGGCGACTTCCTTGAGCAGGCGGTCGCCCGAGGGATGTCCGAAGGAATCGTTGATGTTCTTGAACAGGTCGAGGTCGATGTAGAGCACGCCGACGCGCTTGCCCCCGGCCTGGTCGAGCGCCTGCTTCAACCGTTCCTGGAAATATTCGCGGTTCGGCAGGTCCGTGAGCCCGTCATGGTGCGCCATGTGGGCGATGCGCGCCTCGGCCTTGCGCCGCTCGGTGATGTCGACCACCGCGACCAGATAGCCGTCGCGATCGTTGAATGCGACGCGGCGGCCGAAGGTGAGCACCTCGATCTCGCTGCCGTCGGCGCGCAAATGCCGCCAGTTGCGCGGGGAGTGATAGGTGTCGCCGACGCGTTCGAGGGCCTCGGCGTGACTGTCCCACTCGTCCTGCGGCCAGATCTCGTGCAGCTTCATGCGCAGGAAAGTGGCGCGGCTGTAGCCGTAATGCTGGACCGCGGCGTCGTTGACGCTGAGAAACTCCTTGCTCTCGGCGTCGAACACCCACATCGGCATCGGATTGTTGTCGAACAGCAGGCGGAACGAGGCGTCGCGCCGCTTCAAGGCGGTGACGTCGGAGATCGTCAGCGAGACCACGTCGGCAAAGGCAGTGGCGCTGAGGCGGAGATGGCGGCCCTCGTGCTCGATCTCGAGCTGTTCGCCGCGGCCGCCGGAGATGGACCTGAGCAGGAATTCCATGACATCGGGCGATGCCAGCAGCGTGCCGCCCTCGCCGATCCGGCGCCACAACAGGCTCGCGCCTGCGGCCGCCAGCAGCACGCCCGCGCTCTTGTTGTGGTGCACGATCTGGAGATCGAACGGCTTGCCCCCGGCGTCGCGCAGCGTCGCCAGCGAGATCACCGCATCGTCGGTCGCAGAGAAGATCGCATCCAGCAGATTATATTGCGCGCCGCGCTCGTTGACATAGGCGCCGACCAGCGTGGCCCCCCAGCGCGAGGCGGTGGGCAGCGCCAGCACGTCATAGGTCCTGACCATGCCGTCGCGTACGCAATGCGCGCTCGCCTGGTGCGGCCGACCGTTCGCCAGCGCGCTCGCCGCAGCTTCCGACAAAGCCGTGGCACAGTCAGGCGAGAGCTCCTCGACCGGGATGTCCCAGCGCTCCTCGCCGAGCCATTTCTGCACGTAACGGCCACTGCGCGACAGTTCGAGTGCACCGTCGTTCTTCAAGAGCGCGATGTGGTCGGCGAGCCGGCCGAGGCTGCCGAGCATCACGTCCTCATAGCGCGGCAGCCGCTCACCCGGCTTCAACGCGGCACGCCATTTGCGCTGAAGCACCGGGATGTCGTCGAACATTTCGGCGGCCGGTTTTCCCGGCATCTTCTTCGCGGCAGTCATCGCAGTCCCCAACGCACTTTCCCGGCGCATCCAATGCAGGTGCACTTAATGGCGTGTAAAGAGCGCGCGGGCGCGGGTTCCATTCAGTGATTATGACAGTTTTAAGTCAGGTGTTGGTTAGTGCGCGTTAGAGACTATGACGGTTGTGCTTTGCGCGTGCGTGACGAGATGGCGACAGCGTCGCGTCACTCTCGGTGTCGTCGTTAGAGAGGTTTGGCGCGCGCCTGCATCAACATCGTCATTGCGAGCGCAGCGAAGCAATCCAGAGTCTTTCCGCGGATACATTTCTGGATTGATTCGCTGCGCTCGCAATGACGGAGCGAGAGGCAACGGTGCCGCTTCACCGGCTTGCATCTTCCTTGCAGACACACCTTCGCGTCCTCGCGGCTCATCTCGCCCGAGCTTTGCCTGGTCGTCTCACCCCCATTGAAAGAGGGCGCAGGGAAGACCGGGTGCCGGCCGGGCACCCACGGTCCACTGTGCGAAAGGTGGCAACAAAGAATTTGCACAGCGGCATACAGGTGAAGCCAAACATCCGGCCTTCCCTGCGCAGTGGTATTACGGCTTATGTCGTGCTCTCCCCGGGGAGCGATGCACTATTGCCCCCGTCGCCATGCGGATGACTGATGCGCGTGCCCGGTCGGGCCGCCACATCACCGCAAGACTTGGCGCACAGACCCCGGGCGCCAGGACCACACGATTTGGCCGTACGCCGATCACACCGGTCGTGTGCGCGACGACCTTGCTCACAGTTGCCTGCCCTGCAAAACCCTTCGCGCCGATGTGGCCTGCGTCCACCGCTGCCCGGCCCGCGTTCGTGACGATCGCGATACGCCCCTCTTCCTTGGGCTGGAGTGCGCGCACTATCCGTCAATTCCGAATTTCGGTAAAGCGGAATATTTTTGGTGGCATGGATTGACGGACAATTAGGGTGTTTCGCCCGACGGGCAGCGCAAGGTGTTGTAGCCCCGCGCGCCGCTAGTCCTCGCTGGACGCCGCGGAGCGGTTGCGCAGATAGGCTTGCGACAGCAGGAAAAACAACGCGCGCTCGCCGTGATATTTGGCGGCCGGCCGGGTACGTTCGAACCCGTCGGCAAAGATCTTGCCGGACTGGTCGCACACCTGCCACCGCCAACCGAACCGTTTGCGCCTGGTAAGGATCACTTCGAACATGCCGACGGGCTTGGTCCCTGCTCCTCCGGTCTCGCAGGCAACGAGCCTGTCCCGGCGTCCCCCATTGGACGGATGCCCGACATATAACGCAGCAGAATGGAAAGAGAATAAAATTGATTGTCGGAATTACGTATCTTCCACCGGCGATAACGACGTCGCGACGTCCGCGGAATAAGCCGACGCTACCGGTGTTGATCGGCCTTCGATGCCGCTTGATAGCGCTCGCACGCGTATTCAAACCGGAACACAAGACGTAAAGCCCGGTAAGCAAACGCTCACCGGGCCTCGATGCAAACATCTGTCAGCGGCCGACCCGCGCCTGGAGATGGGCGGGATAGCGATCACCTTGCACCGCTACCCTGGCCAGCATTCCTGCAATCGCGGCGAGATCGGCCTCGGACAACGTTACCACCGTCGCGCCAAGGTTCTCTGCGAGCCGGGGCTTGGTGGTACCGGGGATCGGCACGATCCACGGCTTCTGCGCCAGCAGCCAGGCCAGCGCGATCTGCGCCGGCGTCGCCTGCTTCGCCGCAGCGATCTCGCCGAGCAGCTCGACCAGCGTCTGGTTGGCCTTTTCGTGCGCTGGATGAGAAGCACGGTACGATGTTGCGGACCGCAGTCGGCGCTGATCGGACTCGTGATCTCTCCTCCTCGTCATTGCGAGCGCAGCGAAGCAATCCAGAGTGCCTCCGCGGAACGATTCTGGATTGCTTCGCTGCGCTCGCAATGACGATGTGGGGAGATCCGACGCTACATCTATCAGAGCGACTCGCGGAGGGTCCCCTTCACCCGGAAGACTACCGCGCCACGACTTCCACTTCGCCGTCGACGCCGTTCACGACGTTGAAGCCGCGCTCGTAGACCTTGCCCTCGTTCTTGGCGATGGCGCGGTATTCGCCTTCGGAGAGCACGACGCGCGGGAAGGCGCCGATCGATTCCTTGATGACGTCACCGCCGGGGGTCAGCACCGACCAGGCGGTGTTGGCGAGCGCCTCGCCGCCCCTGTCGCTGACGAGCTTGAGCGTGATAACGGCGGCGCGATGGGTGATGGTGACGTCGGTGAGCTTGCCGGCCTGGACGCGGATGTCCGAGCGCACCACCGAATTGGCATCGCCATAGTTGGAGACGATGTAGTAGGTGCCCTCCGGGATCAGCACGACGTCGCCGGCGGCGACGTTGGGCACCAGCGAGGCACGCTCGCCGGACTCGAACTGGCTGCCCTTGTAGATCGCAAACGAGATCTGGTTCTGCGGAATGCGGCTGGTGCCGACGCGGCCCTCGATGCGCAGGCCCCCGGCCGGCAGCACGAAGGACTCGCGGTCGGTCTCGGCCTTGAGGCTGACGGTGCGCACCGCGCTGACGAGGCCGAAGGCGACGTGGACGACGTAGTTGCCGGGCGGCAGCACGATGTTCGGCGTGGCGCTGCGGTCCTCTTTGATCAGCTTGAAGGTGCCGTTCTCGTCGGGACGGTCGGCAAACACCCGCCAGACCAGGCCGCTGGTGATCGGAGCGGAATCCTTGCCGTATCTCGCCGTCAGCGACAGCACACCCTGGCCGGGCACGGCCGCATTGAGCGGCGCGGCGGGCGGCACCGTCGTGACCGCGGGCGGCGGCATGCTGGGCGTCACCGGCTGGGTCAGGGTGGGCGGCAGGCTCGGCGGGCCGGCACCCGGGCCGGAAGGGGGCGCCAGGCTGACGGCGCCGCCGGGATCTGGCACCGAAGCCGGGGGCACCGGCGGCGGGCGATCGGAGAAAAGCTGCGCCTGCGCAGCGTTTTGGCCTGCTGTCACGAGGCAGGCGACAAGGGTCAGCGCCGGCAGCAGCCTGCCGCTGCGCCGCCATCCGATGATGCCGTCACCCCCGCGTGTCATGTTCCCTGCTTTTCACCGAAAACGCGGCAAATTCAAGCCTCGGATATCCCAGGAAATACGGCCCCGATCCGATCTTTGGAACCCGACTGATCCCGCGTGATTAGACTTAAGGCAACAGCCCTCGCCATACTCCTGCCCAGCGCCTTTTCCAAAGCGGCATAAACCATGCTTCGCCCCTGATATGGCGGAGCGCAAGCGGGCTGCCTAGTCTGGCGGCGGGCTGTCCCAGCGTAGGAGAGTTTTAGTGCTGGAGATCTTGAAGGGCCGCGGCTCGAACGGCTCCAACGGCGAGCAAGCCGGCGAAAAAGTCGGTGAGAAGGTCGGCTTGGGGAGCATCCGCCGGCCGGTCATTGGCCTCGCGCTCGGCGGCGGCGCGGCGCGCGGCTTTGCCCATATCGGGATCCTGAGGACCCTGATTGCCAACGGCATCGTGCCCGACGTCGTGGTCGGCACCTCGATCGGCGCCGTGGTCGGCGGCCTCCATGCGGCCGGTCGGCTCGATACGTTCGAAGAGTGGGGGCGCAGCCTGCAGGGCATGCGCAACATCCTCGGCTATCTCGACATCCGCCTCAACGGCTCCGGCCTGATCGGCGGCGAGAAGCTCGCAACCCGGCTCGAGAAGGCGATCGGCCAGACCCTGATCGAGGACCTGCCCGTCAAGTTCGCCGCTGTTGCGACCGAGGTCCGCACCGGCCACGAGATCTGGCTGACGCGCGGCCGCATGGTCGACGCGATGCGGGCGTCCTACGCCCTGCCCGGCATCTTCTCACCGGTCCTGATCGGCGACCGCTGGCTGGTCGACGGCACGCTGGTCAATCCGGTGCCGGTCTCGGCCGCCCGCGCGCTCGGCGCCGAAATCGTCATCGCCGCAAATCTTTCCAGCGACGTCTTCACCCATTCCACGACGATCCATGCGCACGGCGCGGCGCCCGCCCCGGTCGCCTCCGAGGCCGAGGCGACGCCGACCAAGCGGCGTTTTCCGCGCCTGTTCTCGCCCGAGAGGACCATGAAGCGCGAGTTCTTCGGCGGCGGCGGACGGCCCGGCATCTCCTCGGTGATGGTCGATGCGTTCAACATCATGCAGGACCGCATCACCCGCGCGCGCCTCGCCGGCGATCCGCCCGATATGTTGATCACGCCGAGGGTCGGCCACTTCGGCTGGTTCGACTTCCACCGCGGCGAGGACCTGATCGCGCACGGCACGCGCGCCGCCGAGCGCGCGCTGGAGTCGATCCAGGAGGCGATCGATGTGCTCGCGCCGGCGCCCGCGGGCCACGCGCCCAAAGCGGGCGAGTAGGACGGACGCGTGAGGTCCGTCAGGCGGTCTTGATGTAGTCGCGCAGGGCTTCCTGCTCGGTCTCGTATTCGCGGACACGCCATTTGACGATGTCGCCGATCGAGATCAGGCCGACCACCTTGCCGTTGTCGATGACGGGCAGATGGCGGAACTTGCCTGTCGTCATCGTCTCCATCAGCTCGGCGACGGTGTCGGTCTCCTTGCAGGTGACGACCTTGCGGGTCATGACCTCCGCGACCGGCTCCTCCAGGACGCCGGCGCCGCGCTCGCCGAGCACGCGCACGATGTCGCGCTCGGACAGGATGCCTTCCAGCCGGCTCTGGTTCATCACCAGCACCGCGCCGATCTTCTTCTCACCGAGCAGCTTGATCGCGGCCGACAGCTTGACGTCGGGCTCGACGCTCATGATCTGGTGGCCCTTGGTGTTGAGAATGGAACGTACCGTCATTGCCGCCTCCCTGAATCGGAGCCGTCCGCTTTTGGCGGTCCGGACTTGTTCGCGAGTCTTCAACTAACAGTTTTGGCGCGGGTTTCACGCTCGCGCACTTGTCGAAGCGCTGCCTCTATCGGCTTGTCGCTTCGGAACATTCTTCACGCGAATGATGGATGAATTCGGGCCGGGCCGCAAGCACAGCTTCAAATGCGGTCTGAAACGTCCTGTGATGACGCATCCGCAGCATCGCTTCGCACGCGCGGCACGGGATCGAACAGCGCGAACAGCAACAGGCCGGCGAAGAAGCCGCCGATATGTGCCTGCCAGGCGACGCTCGTGGTTTCGGCATCGATCCCGATCGCGCCGACGCCGAAGATAATGTTGACGCCGAACCAGACTGCGAGGAAACCGACCACCCGCCCGTCGCGCAGCGCACGCGACAGCGGCAGCGCGGGAACTTTTGCGGCGGTATCGGCGTCCGAACGGCTGAAGGACAGGAAGCTGCCGCGGGCGAAGGCGAAGCGGATCGCGGCTGCCATCGCGCCCGACACCGAGGCCGAGGCGCCGATCATCGGCGCCACCGCATGCTCATGGGTGACGAGATGGGCGAGCGCGCCGGCCGCCGCCGTCACCGCCATGAAGACGAAGAACCTGATCGCGCCGAAGCGCCGCGCCAGCGCGCTGCCGAACGGCAGCAGCCACAGCACGTTGAAGCCGAGATGGGTCAGATTGGCATGCAGCAGCGAATAGGTGACGAAGCTCCAGACTTTAGCACCGGCGCCGCCGGGGATCTGTAGGTTGAGCAGCGAGGAATCGTAGCGCTTCGGGATGAAGCCGAAGACGTCGATGGTCCAGTTCTCGAGCTCCGGCGGCAGCAGCACCCGCAGATGAATCAGTGCCAGCAAGGCGATATAAGCGGTCAGCGCCGCCGGCAGCGTCAGGATCGGCTCGCGCGGAGCCTCCTCATGGACAGCCGCCAGGCCCGGCTGAGAACCTTGCGGCGTCGAATCTTGCGGCGGGGAATCCAAGGCAGCTTCGCTTTCAGGCCCGATCGGAGCGACAGGCTTGGAGATAGTCGCCTTTACCGTCCCGGCGCAAGTACACAAAAGGAAAAGGCAGGGCCCTGGGAAAAGCCCTGCCTGTCCGTGTCGGCCTTCCGATGCCCTAGGGAATGAAGGTGTATCCCCACCCCTCCCCGGCCCGTGGCCAAACTGTTTGACGCCCTGTGTACAGACCCCGCCGAGAACCTGGAGAAAAAGCGGCGGGGCTTGCGACCGCGGTCACCATAGCAGGGCCGCGCGAGCTGCAAAGCGCATAGTTAATTTAACGTTAACGACGCAAAGACGGCCTTAACAGGCGTGAAAACGCCCCCGCGGCATGGACGCTGCAAATCCCCTCCTGCACAACAACAGAAGGGATCGCGGGTGCACTGAAGCGGGACAGATCTGTCCCGCAAGGTTGCGCCCCCGGGGTTAGCGTCAGTCATGAAACATCCGTCAAGCCGCGCATTTTTCGCGTATTGGGACAAGAAGCGCGGTACTGCACGGGCCCCTGACCGGGCCGACATCGATCCGGCCGCGGTGCGCGGCCTGCTCGGCGACATCTTCGTGCTGTCCTGCGAGCCCAATCTCGGCTTCCCCTTCCGCGTTGCCGGTACCCGCGTCTGCGCGCTTGCAGGGACCGACCTCAAGGACCAGAGCTTTGCGGCGCTGTTCACGCCAGCCAGCCGCAGCGAGATCGAGGACATCACGACCATCGTCGCCGACGAGACGCTTGGCGCGATTGCCGGCGTCACCGCCACGCGCGAGGACGGCAGCAAGGCGCATCTCGAGCTCCTGCTGCTGCCCTTCAACGCTCGCCCGCATACGCCGGTGAGCGTCACCGGCGTGCTCGCGCCGTTCGACGACGAATGCGGCGCGCTTTCAGCCTTCACCCTCACCTCTTGGCGCTACCTGCACCAACCGGAGAAGCTGCTGCCGCGCGCGATCCGCAAACTGCAGATCGCTCGCGGGCTGATGGTGTATGAGGGGCTGCGCTAGGAGCGGCGCTCGCGTCAGACGCGCAGTTTTGCAAACGGCCGGCTCGATCTTCGAAGGCCTGATCGTGATCAAACGCATTGGCGTGCCGGCTTGCCAATACGTCAGCGGAACCTTAGCTTTTAAGACGAGTTTATTCGTTTGCCGTGGCAAGCGGCAGCGCAGCTCGATTGGTGAAGATGCGTCTGCCGTGCGTCCGTCCAGGGACTATTCCCGTGATGGAGCACGCGAGAAGAGTTGGTAATCGGTTGTTAGCTGCGTTACCGCCGGCCGATTTCGCGTTGCTCGCACCTCATTTGCGAAAAGTAGAGCTTCAGCACGACGCAGTCCTGGTTCGATCGGGCGACAAGATCGAGCACCTGTCCTTTCCCTGCAGCGGCGCGGTCGCGCTCATCATGGAGTTGCCGAACGGACAGACGGCGGCAACTGCCGTGATCGGCAACGACGGCGCCGTCGGACTCCTGACGGCGCTCGGCCCGACCCGATCACCCATGACTGCGGTCGTCCGCGTGGCCGGGACGGCGCTGCAGATCTCGCCCGCACGATTTCACAATGCGCTCGAACGCAGTCCCGCCATTGCAAGCTCGGTTCAGCTTCTCACCAGGACGCTGCTGACGCAATTCCAGCACGTCGCAGCCTGCAATGCTCTGCATTCGGTCGAGGCGCGCCTCGCCCGCTGGCTGCTGCACATCCACGACCGGACGGATGGTGGTGACATCCTGCCCTTGACGCAGGAAACGCTGTCGGAATTGCTCGGCGTCCGCCGCACCACGGTCACCCACGTGGTGAGCGCGTTGCGCTCATCACGGGCAATCAAATCCAACCGGCGCGGCCAGCTGGAGATCGACAGGCACCGGCTCGAGATCATCGCCTGTGAGTGCTACAAGGTGATGAGCCGCAGGATCGATCGGATCGTTTCGCAGGATGCGCCAAGGGTCCTTCACGCCGCGCCGGCGCGGATTGGCTGCCTCCCCCCGGACCCGCCATTCGCCAAGACCGACTCGTAGACCCACGCCTCTCTGGCGAACCATTCGTGCGTCGCGGCGCACATCCTGCAATAGGTGCGCGAAAAGAACACCGCACTGCACCGAAACCTCTCGCCATCCATCTCGATGCCCGTCGGAATGGCATCTCCCGTTTCCGGGCACTTGATCATCACCATACCCATCGTGATTTCCTCCAGCTTGGAATCACCTCAGCAGTGAGGGAGGCCGCAATCGGCTGGACGGCTTCTCTTCTTGCGGAGACGCTCGTCCAGCCGATCCGCGCGGCCAACCGCTTCGATTCAAGCAGCGCTACGCAATACCCGGTTGAAGCTCTGCTTGATCGGCTCGGCCGTTTCCGTTGCGACCTTCTGGGCGAGGTCCCAGAGTTCGCGGTTCTGAGCCGAAGTTGCTTCGAAGGTCTTGCGACTGTGGGCGGTGGAGAGGTTGACGAGATCGGCAAACGACCTCGCATCGGCGAGCTGGGAAATGAAGTCCAGCGTGGAGGTGGTATTGACGTGGGATATTTCGACGAGCTTGATGCCGTAGTCGGCGGCACGCTTGGCATTGGTCGAATAGGCATCGCAGAGAGCGGTGGTGACTTCCTCCGAAGTCGCCCTCACCTTCGCAAAATTCGCCTGGGCCCGCGTGGCGCCCTGTTCGGCGAAACTGCCGAACATCGTCTGCATGTTGAAGAACGGTACGTCGAACTGGAACTTTGCGCTTCCGTTGGCCCCCACGTCTTGCGGAGCGGCATTGGTCTCGACTTTCACATTGGCATCATTCACGGGCTTTCATCCTTTCAAGCGAAACTAGATAACGGATTGAAGACTCCCCGGGGCATCGAGGTGCGTGCCGCACCAGGACACCAATACTGCTACTTTCAATGCGGTGGGATTGTTGCTGCGGATAACCGCTCCGTCCCCCTTGCAGAGCCGACTATGACCGAAGAGGGTGCTCTGTTCGGTTCGCTTTCAGACTCTCAGCGTGAATTTGTTCAATTGATGCGGCGCAGCGGCGCAGACCGCGTTTTGCATCTTTGAAGTTGTTGCGATCGCATGCGCCAACTTGAGATGAGCGCAGCAACGCCCCTGCTCCGAGGCAAATGATCGCACTTGCAACATGATCTTTTTGCCGGATTTCCGCTATTTCCCTCCCCGCTGCGGCCCGCCTGCGCTCCGGTGCGCCTCCCTCCATAAGACGGGCGCACCGGATCTGCGCCGCGAACCGTCAGGGCATCGCCAGATGCCAGGCACCGTTCAAGAAGCCGTCGCCGGTGATGTCGCCGGGCTTCTGGTCCTTGGCGAAGGTGTAGAGCGGCTTGCCCTTGTAGGCCCATTGTCTGGAGCCGTCGTCGCGCGTGATGACGGTGTAGCCGTCGCCGGGAGCGTCGCTCGCCTCGGCCTTCAGCACCGGCCAATTGGTCGCACACGGTCCGTTGCAGGCCGACTTGCCGTCCGCATCCTTGTCGAAGGTGTAGAGCGTCATGCCCTTGGCGTCGGTGAGCACGTTGCCCTTGTCGGTCTTGCCGGTCTTGGTCGGCGGCGCGGCGAACGCGGCGGGAACGATCGCGAGTGAGACGGCGAGCGTGAGCGCGAGGCGGATCGAGGACGTCATAGTGTCTCCTGTCATGCAATTGGCTTGCATGGATAGGACGCCGCGCCAGGGGCGCCGTATTCCTGCGCGGGCGGCAAAGATATTTTTCGCTGCGCTCACCGGCGCAGCGGAATAAACTGGAATGAGTGAGACGGAACGACGACCGACATGAGCAAGCCGCATTGGCGTCCCGCGCGCGCCTCCGACCTGCCCGCGATCAGCGCGATCGCGGCGCGCATCCATCCCGACCTTCCGGAACGACCCGAGGTGTTCGCGGAAAAGATGCGGCTCTGTCGCGACGGCTGCCGCGCGCTCATTGCGGACGACGAGACCGTCGGTTACGGCCTCGCGCATCCCTGGAAGCGGCACCGGATTCCGCCGCTTGATGCTTTCCTCGAACTCATCCCCGTCGATGCCGATTGCATCTATGTGCACGACGTCGCGGTGCTGCCCGATTTCCGCGGCGGCGCGTCGCGCGCTTATGTTGCTGATATCGAGAAGCTGGCTCGTGCGTCAGGCATAGCGGCGCTCGCGCTGGTCTCGGTCTACGCCACGCGGCCGCTGTGGGAGCGGTTCGGCTTTCGGCCGGTATCGGCGGATGCGGAATTGCGCGCAAAGCTCGCATCCTACGGCAACGGCGCGACCTACATGCTCCGCGACCTCGCCGCGACGTAACGTCCCAGGACCATCCGGGCTCACGCGGGCGTGAAGCCGCGCCTCGAACCGCTTCCGGCGAGCTCCCGTCGAAGGACTGTGCGGGCCGTTCCGGTCTCGCCGAACCGAGACTGGAGAATGTCCATGAAACTCACATTGTCGAAACTTGCCTTGATTGCATTCGCTGCGACGGCTGCGTTCAGCGCGACCAGCGCCAACGCGGCGCAGTATCGCACCTATGGCTGCGAGTTTGCCTTCTTCGAGGGCTGTGCCGGCCTGATCGATCTGCCGAACCAGGGCGGCGGACGTCGCGTCGCTCGCCCCACCCATGACATCTCACCGATCTACATGAAGCAGACTGATCCTCGCTACAATACGTCGCTGCGTGATGCCGGTGGTGGTGGCGGCGGCGGCGGAGGTGGTGGCGGTGGCGGCGGCGGCCGCTGAGCTCACACCGGGCCTTTCAGGTGATGCCGCCGGCGCAATCCGGCGGCATCATCGCTGTCTGCGTCGCCTCGCGCCGCTCAACCGCGCCGCTTCTTCTTTGATTTCTTTCCGGGCGCGCCCTTGACCGGCCACGGCGTGACCGACGGCTCTGCGTGGCCGGGCTTGTTCTTGTGCCGCTTTTTCTTTCCGAAGGACGGCGCGTCGTCGAATTTCGGCTTGCGTTCGCCGTGCCCCTTGTCCCGCGACTTGAATCCCGTGTCGCGCGGTCGATCGTCGCGACGGTCACGCTGAGCACCCTCGCGGCTCTCGTGCCGGGGTGCATATGACTGCTCCTCCGAGGGCGCGTGCCGCTGCGGCGCCTCCGCCATCGGCTCGATGCGGATGCTGTCCTCCTTGTCCGGACGCTTGATCTTCGCGGCAAAGGACTCCGCGACCCGCTCGGAAATCTCGAACTCGGTGGTGGTGTCCATGATCTTGATGGCGCCGATGTCGCGCTTGTCGATGCCGCCTCTGCGGCAGATCATCGGCAGCAGCCAGCGCGCCTCCGCATTCTTGCGCCGCCCGATCGCGGCGCGGAACCAGACGCTGCCCTCCGCCATGGCGTGCTTCGGCGACGCCTTTCCGGATTTCGCCCGAGGTTTTGCTGGACGATCGTCACCGCCTTCCAACCGGTCGCGACCGCGATCGTCGCGCGGACGGCCGGTCCGCTCGCCCGGATCGATGATGTCTTCGGGTGACGGCAGCCGCGCGCGATAAAGCCTTGCGAGCGCCGCGGCGATGTCCTCGGCCGAACGCTCGGCCAATAGCGCTTGCGCCAAGGCCAGATCGTCGGGAGTCGTCTCCTCGGTGAACAGCACGTCCTTCATGCGTTCGTGATCGAGCTTGCGTATCTCATCGGCCTGGGGCGCCGTGCCCCAGTCCGCGTCGACGCCCGCGAGATTGAGCAGCAGCTCCGCACGCCGCCGCCGCGCGGGCGGCACCAGCAGGACGCTCGTCCCCTTCCGGCCCGCGCGCCCGGTGCGGCCCGAGCGATGCTGCATCACTTCGGCGTCGTTGGGCAAATCGGCATGGATGACGAGGTCGAGGCTCGGCAGATCGATGCCGCGGGCGGCAACGTCCGTCGCGACGCAGACGCGGGCGCGGCCGTCGCGCAGCGACTGCAGCGCCAGGGTCCGCTCGTTCTGCGTCAGCTCGCCCGACAGGGCGACCACGGCAAAGCCGCGCTCCAGGAGCGCTGCCTGCAAATGCCTGACGGCGTCGCGCGTGCTGCAGAACACCAGCGCGCTCGGCGGCTCGTAGAAGCGGAGCACGTTGACGACGGCATGCTCGACGTCGGCGGGCGCGATCCGGATCGCACGGTACTCGATATCGGCATGACCGCCTTCGTCACCGGCGACCTCGATCCGGAAGGCGTCGCGCTGATATTGCCGCGCCAGCGCGACGATGCCGCGCGGAAACGTCGCCGAGAACAGCAGGGTGCGGCGCGTCTCCGGCGTGGTCTCGAGGATGAATTCCATGTCCTCGCGAAAGCCGAGATTGAGCATCTCGTCGGCTTCGTCGAGCACGACGGCGGCGAGTTCGGAGATGTCGAGCCGGCCACGCCGCAGATGATCGCACAGACGCCCGGGCGTGCCGACCACGATGTGCGCGCCGGCGGCGAGCTCGCGCTGCTCGCGCCGCGGATCCATGCCGCCGACACAGGAGACGACGCGCCCGCCGGCATGGCCATACAGCCAGGCCAGCTCGCGCTGAACCTGAAGTGCGAGCTCGCGGGTCGGCGCGACGATCAGCGCGAGCGGCGCACCGGCCTGCTCGAACTGCTCGGCATCATCGAGAAGATTTTTGGCAATCGCCAATCCATAGGCGACGGTCTTGCCGGAGCCGGTCTGGGCCGACACCAGAAGGTCGCGGCCGGTGGCTTCGTGGGCGAGCACCGCGAGCTGGACAGGCGTCAGTGAATCATAGTTCCGCTCGGCCAAAGCGCGGGCGAGCGGCGGGGTCAGGGCCGGAAGAGACACGGGATGGAGAACCTTGGTTGATTCAGGCGCGCAAAGGGTGATCTGGCGGACCTGAGCTGGCATGCGCGGCAAACGGCCCGGCCGCACGCTGGCGATTTGATCTGGGCGCTCTTTACGCCAAGTGTTCTGAAATCACCATGCCTGTGATGCATGGCTTTCCGGAGAGAACCGCGCCTGAAGGTTGCAGGAGATTTTTGTTGCCACCTTCGTTAACCTTGGCTGCAGCCGGATCTGACGCCGGGCCGGGACACAGGGAGGCGGATTCCATTGCCATACACTCCGTCATTGCGAGCGCAGCGAAGCAATCCAGACTGCCCCAGCGGAAAAATTCTGGATTGCTTCGCTGCGCTCGCAATGACGACGTGGAAGCACTGTCGGGGAATGCCCCAGTGACGTTCGATCTCGGAATCGTGGGGCCGGATGTCGTACGGGAACTCGAGGGCACCGAGGGTGGTGAAGGAAGGCCGGATCAGCGATGGCTAGTTAGTGAACGTCCCATTGGCTGATGCTAGATATGTCCAGCGACCTGGCAGAGCTAAGTTCAGGCGAAATAAAACGGGAGCTCAACGATGCGATTGGCAGTCATTTCCGACATCCACGGCAACCTTGCGGCGCTGGAGGCGGTGCTGGCCGACATCAAGGCACGGGGCGTCGATCGCACGGTCAACCTCGGGGATTGCGTCACCAGCCCGTTGTGGCCGAAAGAGACTTTCGAAGCCCTACAGTCGCTGTCGTTGCCGACCGTGCGCGGAAACCATGATCGCTGGATCGAGGAGTTCCCGGACGACAAGCTCTCGCCGGCAGGTCTGTTTGCGCGCAACGCGTTGACTGCGGAGCAGCGGCGCGCCCTCCACAGCCTGCCCTCCCTACTGCGACTGGACGATGGCATCCTGGCCTGCCACGGCACGCCCGAGAACGATACGACGTGCCTGCTGGAGGAATCGCTCGATGACGGCCGCTTTGTGCCGGCACGCCGCGACGTGCTGGAAGCACGCCTGGCGAGCGAGCCGGCGGCGCGCGTGGTGCTGTGTGGCCATAGCCACCGCCAGGCCGTCGTTCAGGGGCCGCGCGAGTGTCTGGTCCTCAATCCCGGGAGCGTCGGATGCCCAGTCTTCGCGGACATTCCCTTTGCCGCAAAACTGGAACATCGCTCGCCTCACGCCCGCTACGCGATCCTGACGAAGGGAAAAAGGGGCTGGCAGGTCGAACTCCTGGCGCTCGAATACGACTGGGAGGCCGCCTCGGCGCGCGCACTCGCCAACAACCGCCCGGAATGGGCGCAGGCCATGTTGTCCGGATACGTCAAATAGAAGCTGGCCGTGCTGAGATCTCCGAATCCACGCCGCAGGGCAGGATCGACGGGTGAACGAATACGGCCTTGTCGCGCCCGCCACGCGATCCCAAGTCGCGCCTCACGAACAAGCAACGGGTGAAACATGGCCGACAGCATATCGCTTGCCGACAAGCTCGCGACCTTTGGGGATTATTGGTCGCCGCGCACGATCACGACCTTCAACGATTGCGACGTGATGGTGGTCAAGGTGAAGGGCGAATTCACCTGGCACAAGCACGATGACACCGACGATTTCTTCCTGGTCCTGAAGGGCAGTCTCGACATCGAACTGCGCGATCGCACGGTGAGGCTCGGTCCGGGCGAGCTCTACGTCGTGCCCAAGGGTGTCGAGCATCGCCCGGTGGCCCGCGAGGAGGTTCATCTCATGCTGATCGAGCCGACCGGGACACCGAACACCGGCGACAAGGCAACCGCGGCAGCGCGCAAGCTCGCATAGCGAGCAACGGGCCTGGCGCTGCCTAATCCCTGGAGGCGGCCAGCTTGCTGAAGCTGCCGACCAGCCTGGCTTTTGCGCGCACGACAGTGTCCTTGGCCGCGCGAGCCAGGGCCCGGATGGCGCGCCAGGCTTCGGTCGCCTGCAGCCACGCCTTCGCCGCAGCGTATTTTCCGTACGCCCAGGCAAAAGCGGGAATTCGCATCAGCTTGTCGCGCGTGAGATGAAACAGGCGCTCGACCAGCACCAGCTTGAGCAATTCGCCGACAATGAAGGTCACGGCACCGCTCAGAACCTGACCGGTTGCGGCGAGGTAGGCTGCGACGGGCTTGATCGGCTCCAGAAGAATGACGGGCACGGAGAACAGGGCGAGAGACGTATAAGGCGGCAGCGATTTGATCCAGGCGCGCAATCGCCTGAACTCGAAATGCCGCCCGATCCAGCGGCCGATGGGCCTCGCCACGGCCATGAAGACCGCATCCACCAGGAAGTAGATCGCAGCCAGGATGTAAGTAACCGGTTTCAGGAGTCGTTTCACGGCACCTCTCCCGCGAAATGAAAGCCGGAACTTGGGCCTAAGTTTCACCTCGGCGTGAATAGTTCGGGGATATCGGATGGAACTTTTTGGGCATCGGCTCCCGCTCGGATCTCCGCATAGACCTCCAGAAGATTGCCGTCAGGGTCGCGAAAGAACAGCGTGCGATGTCCGAAGGACTGGTTTGTCGGCGGCGAGAGCAGCGCCACACCCTGCCGCACGAGCTCGTCGGCGCATTGATCGACCTCGGCCGCGGAGACCTTGAAGGCCAGTTGCAGCGAGGCGCTCCCTGCCGGGATCGGCGGATCGGACGCGGTCCGGCTCGGTTTTGCCAGAGCCAGGGTATTGCTGCCGAGGGCGTACTCGATCCAGTTCGGCGAGAGCTCGCGCGAGAGGGGAAAGGCGAGGATGTCTTCATAGAAGCTGCGCATCGCGGCCATGTCGCGCACGAAGATGACGGTGTAGTCGATCGCACGGATGGCGTTGAAGGGTGAGCGGCGGGCCGGATCGGTAGTGTGTGCGTTTGTCATTTCGTGCCTTATTCCGAACTCCGACTCGTAGCCCGCATCAGCGAAGCGATATGCGGGAAAGTCTTTGAAAGGTCCCGGATATCGCTTCGCTCATCCGGGCTACACGCCCTCACTCCACCAGCTCGGGCCACGGCACGATGGTCGACTTCACCGTCTTCATCGCCATCGCGTCCTTCACCGCCTGCGCGACCCCCTCTTCGGTGAACGGGTAGATCGTCTGCATCTTCAGCCAGGGATATTTGTCACGCGTGCGGTAGAGCATGTCGACGCCGAGCGGCAGATCGTTGCCGGTAAAGCCCCAGGATCCCAGAACGTTGAGATCCTTGGTGCAGATGCGGTGCCATGAGGTGTCGATCGAGCCCGCGTCGGTGAACTGGCCCATCTCGACATAGGTACCGCCGTCGCGCAGCATCTCGATGCCTTCGGGGCCGGCGGTGGGATGGCCCGAGCAATCCATCACGAGATCGGCGCCGAAGCCGCCGACGATTTTCCGCACGCGATCGATGCGGTCCTGCGGCGACTTGAGCTCCTCGATGTTCACGGTCGCCTCCGCGCCGAACTCGCGCGCGAGCTTGAGCCGCGGCTCCTCCGGCGCGCCGACGCAGATCACGCGCCCTGCCCCCATCTCCTTTGCGGCGGCGACTGCGAGAATACCGATCGGGCCCGAGCCCTGGATCACCACCGTGTCGCCCCAGGAAAAACCGCCGGCGCGGGTGGCGCGGTTGAAGGCGCGGATGCAGGACGTCAGCGGCTCGGACAGCGCGCCGAGGCGCAGCGACATGTCGTCGGGCAGCTTGTAGATCTTGGTGCCCGGCAGCATCTCGAGATCGACATAGACATATTCGGCCCAGCCGCCCCACATGTGCGGCGCCTTGTCGAAGCCGAGATAGCGGCCGTAATAGACCGGCGTCAGGCATTTGTTCGCCGTCTGCGGATAGTGGATGCAGTAGTAGCAGCGCCCGCACGGCATCAGCGGCGGGATCATCACCTTCGAGCCGACGGTCAGCGGCTTGCTCATGAAATCCTCGGTGAACTCGTCGCCGCATTCGACGATGACACCGCCGAGCTCGTGGCCGAGCGTGAACGGCCAGGGCAGCGGCTTCGGCCAGTGTCCCTTGAGGATATGCAGGTCGGTGCCGCAGACCCCGCAGGCGCCGACCTTGATCAGCGCGGCCTTGCGACCGACCTTCGGCCACGGCACGGTGCGGATGACGGGCTCGCTGCCGGGGCCTGCGTGGGTGCAGACGCGGATCTGTTGCATGGCTGTTTCCTCGGTGCCCGTCTGTTATGATTGATGGTGCGGGCTGAGACGAAGCGTATGTGAGATGCGCGCTCGTGCCAAGCGGGCAGTCTCGTAGCCCGCATGGAGCGAAGCGTAATGCGGGAACGCCTTTCCCGGATTTCGCTGCGCTCCATCCGGGCTACGGATCGAGGATGATGCCAATGCTGCGCGACTATCAGCCGGCGGATGCCGAAGCCATCACACGCGTCGCACTGGCCGCGTTCGCCGAATTCGAGCGACACTATTCCGACTGGCCGCTGTTCATGACTCACGTTGCGAAGATGCCGGAGCTGGCCAAGACCGGCGAGATCATCGTCGCCGAAGATGGCGGCCGGATCGTCGGCGCGGTCGCCTATATCGGCGCGCAAGCGCCGAAGCCGGAATTCTTCGATCCGGCCTGGCCGGTCATCCGCATGCTGGTGGTCGACCCCTCGGCGCGCGGCAAGGGCATCGGCCGGCGATTGACGGAGGAATGCCTGCGCCGCGCCGAGCGCGACCAGTCGCCGGCGATCGCCCTGCACACGACGCCGATCATGACGGTCGCGCTGCCGATGTATCTGCGCAT
Source organism: Bradyrhizobium sp. CB1717 (assembly GCF_029714325.1). NCBI lineage: Bacteria > Pseudomonadati > Pseudomonadota > Alphaproteobacteria > Hyphomicrobiales > Nitrobacteraceae > Bradyrhizobium > Bradyrhizobium sp. CB1717. Next base: position 4,043,759 of record NZ_CP121666.1, on the reverse strand, counting down.
GGGATTTGCGAGGATTGGCGAGGCGCCGGATATTCTGGGCGTGCCGTATACGGTGTATGTGAAGTCGCTGGCGTAGAGGCGTCTTCGTACCCGCCACACACTCCGACGTCATCCTGAGGCGCGAGACGTGCGACGCGTAGCGTCGCGCGGGGAGCCTCGAAGGATGGGCTACGGGCGCTCGCGGCCCATCCTTCGAGGCTCGCTTCGCTCGCACCTCAGGATGATGGCGGTGATTGTGGTGGCAACGCATGGCTGTGTCGAGGCACACCCAATTGTCTTGAGCCGCCACCGGCGAACGTGTACTCCCGCAAGGGTCCCACCCCAGGTGCCCGCTTGAACCCCCTCCCCCAAAATCCCGTGGTCGCGTCCGGCTCGTTCGCGGCGATGAGGTCCGTGCCGTATCGCCTCCAGTTCACGGCCTATGTGCTGGCGATGATGGCCGACAATATCGAGCATGTGATCAGCTATTGGGTGGTGTTTCAGAAATTCCATTCGCCGACGCTGGGCGGCTTTGCCGTGCTGTCGCACTGGCTGCCGTTCCTGCTGTTCTCGGTCGCGGTCGGAGGTCTCGCCGACCGGTTCGATCCGCGCCGCATCATCCAGTGCGGGATGCTGCTGTTCATCGTCGCTTCCGCCGGATGGGGCTTCTTCTTCCTGACCGACACGATCCAGATGTGGCACGCGATGCTGCTGCTGGTGATCCATGGCTGCGCCGGCGTGCTGTGGCAGACGCCGAACCAGCTGCTGCTCTACGACCTCGTCGGTCCCGCCGACTTGCCGAGCGCGGTGCGGCTGAACGCGATGGCGCGCTATCTCGGCATCCTGGTCGGGCCTGCGGTGGGCGGAATCATCATGCTGACGCTCGGCCCCTCGCACGGCATCATCTTCAACACGCTGTTCTATCTGCCGATGCTGCTGTGGCTGTTCTGGGCGCCGGTGCGGGACAAGAGCCTGGCTGCGCGACGCTTTGCGGTGCGCGGCCTTGCCGACATCGTGCTCACCATCCGCGCCATCGGCACGCAGCCGGTGCTGACGGCGATGACGTGGCTTGCCGGCCTCACCTCGTTCATGATCGGCAATGCCTATCACGCCCAGATGCCGGGCTTTGCCGGCGATCTCGGCCATGGCGATCCCGGCGTTTCCTACAGCGTGCTGCTCGCGGCGGACGCGGCCGGAGCGCTGCTCGCCGGCATCGCGCTGGAATCCTGGGGACGCCTCAAGGGTACGCCGCGCACCGCGATCACGCTGGCGATGCTCTGGAGCGTGGCACTGCTCGGCTTCGCCGCGGTGCGGATCTACCCGGTCGCAATCGTGCTGCTGTTCTTCGCCGGCTTCTTCGAGCTGTCGTTCAACACAATGGCGCAGGCCCTGGTCCAGCTGAACGCGCCGCACGACATCCGCGGCCGCGTCGTCGGCCTTTATAATATGGCCGGGCTGGGCATGCGGGCCTTCAGCGGCATCACCGTCGGTGTGTTCGGCGCCGCGATCGGCATCCACTGGTCGCTCGGGCTCTCGGCCGCCGTGCTGCTGACGCTGCTGTTCCTGCTGTATCGGCGGGGGACACGGACGGCTTGACCGGTTCCCCTCGGGATGTGGCTTTTCGATTGTGTCTGTCCGTAACCGGCGCGCCCGATCCTAACGCGGCATTAACCCTATGCACCTTAGGGTCGTCCCGGACTCCGCCCGGGCGGGGGGTCGGGTGTTGAAAATGGCGTTGGCGAACAAAAAATTTCTTCCGGCCGCCGAGGAGCGTCGGCGTTTCCAGCGGGTGAAGGTGCATCTGCTCGGCCGCTACATGCTGCCGGACCGCCGTGAATTCCCCTGCCAGGTGATCAACATGTCGCCGGGCGGCCTTGCTTTGCTCGCCCCCGGCATCGGCAATGTCGGCGACCGCGTGGTCGCCTATCTCGACCATATCGGCCGCGTCGAGGGCAAGATCACCCGCATCATCGACAATGGCTTTGCCATGACGATCGGGGCGACGCCCAGAAAGCGCGATAAGCTCGCGGCACAGCTGACCTGGCTCGCCAACCGCGACATCCTCAACCTGCCGGAGGACCGCCGCCACGACCGTATCGTGCCGCGCAACCCGATCGCGGTGCTGACGCTCGAGGACGGCACCAAGATGACCTGCCGCATCATCGACCTCTCGCTGTCGGGCGCGGCCATCGCCGCCGAGAACCGCCCGCCGCTGAAATCGACGGTTTTGCTCGGCCGGGTCCAGGGCCGCGTGGTCCGAAACCTCGAAGACGGCTTCGCGCTGGAGTTCATGCACGAGCAGCCGGCGGAGACACTCGAAGAGAGCGTTACCGCGCGGTAAAGCGCAATCGCGGCAAAACCACTGATTTTCCAGCCCTGAAGGCGGCCTCCCTGACACGGATGCCGCCTTTTTCATGCGTTGTGACGGACCTTGCGCGGGTTAACGCCGGGCCGTTTGCGCGCCGAAACGGCGGTTCCGTCAGCGTTTCCGCGTTAATCGATAAAGTTTGAATCAATTGCAGTAATCTCGAATTTTACTCGAATTCTATTCAAGTATAGATCGAATTAGCGGCACGTTTTACTTGTATTCGTCTCGACTTGACTTGGTCGACTTAGCGGCAACTCAAAAGCTCCGTGCGAAATGTGGTCCCAACAAGAAACGGGGGCCGCAATGTTTGATTTCAGGGGACAGGGGAAGGGACTGGCGATCGCTGCCATGCTCTTCGGGATCAGCGCGACGGTGCAGGCCGGCGAAGGCCGTCTGCTCTACGCGAGCCTCGGCGACACCACGCGTGCGCCGATCGGCTGGGTCGAGTTCTGTGCGGACAATGCCGCGCAGTGCCAGGGCGGGCCGACGCAGCCGCGCGACATCGTGATGTCGCAGACGGCGTGGCGCGACCTCGTCAAGGTCAATCGCTGGGTCAACGAGACCGTCAAGCCTTTGACCGACCAGGAGCACTGGGGCGTGATCGAGAAGTGGTCGCTGCCTTCGGACGGCTACGGCGACTGTGAAGACTACGTGCTGTTGAAGCGCAAGATGCTGATGGATGCCGGCTGGCCACGCGAGGCCCTGCTCATCACCGTGGTGCGCGACAAGAAGGGCGAAGGGCACGCGGTGCTGACGGTGAAGACCGACAAGGGCGAGTTCGTTCTCGACAATCAGAACGAGAACGTCGTTGCCTGGACGGAGACCGGCTACCGCTTCGTCAAGCGCCAGTCGCAGGGCGATCCCAACGTCTGGGTCTCGCTCGGCGACACCAAGCCGGCGGTCTCCACCGCCAGCGCAAGAGATTAGGAACGAGACAACAGGTTACGCGACCCGGTCACATCCCCACCCCTCCCCGTCCCAGACCGGTTCGCGCGCGGCCAGCCATCCCCCAATGGCTGGCCGCAACTTTTTTGGGGATGCGCAATCAGCCCAGCGACGACCACGGCACGCGCGCCGCGGTGAAGTCCCGCCAGCTGTCCTGCAATGACTGGTGCGCGCCGATCGATGCACGCGCCTGCCAGCCGGCGATCGCGGCCGCAGCGATCGTGCTGTCGCGATCTTCGGAACCGAGCCCGTCGAGCAATGAGGCCGTCACCGCCATGTCGTTGAAGGCGCCGAGCTCCTCCTGCAGGCCGGCGAGCCTGCGGGCGAATTTTCGCGCGGACTTGCGATCGGCAAACAGCGGCAGCAGGAACTCGGCGAGATAGCGCAGCCGCTTGGTCGCGAGCCGCACCCGGTGCACCTCCTCGACCGTGAGCGACTTGAATCGGCGGCCGCGCTTGAGCACCTTGGCGTGCTGCTCCGACAAGACGCGCTGGGCGAAGTTGACCGCGGGCTCGGCGAGCCGGCCGAGATCTTCCGCCGCGACGTCGTTGCGCCAGCCGCGCGTCTCGATCCAGCCGCCGAGGCTGATCAGGAAGACGGCGCAGCGGCGATCATCGAGCGCAAGGTGCGCCTTGCGATAGGCCTCCGACTGACGCTGCGCTGCGACCCGCCCCAGCTCACCGAAGCCGGCGACCGAAGGACAGGCTCTTGCGATCGTCGGCAAGGTGTCGAGCTGGAACACGTCCCAGTCGCGCGCAGCGGACAGGTCCTGCGCCAGCCATTTGGCTTCCGACCGCAGCGAATCGAGATTAGAGAGCGCGCCGGCCGATCGCATCAGGTCGAGCGCCGAGCGTAGCCGGCGCAGCGAGACACGCAACTGATGCACGCCTTCCGGATTGCGGCCGTCCTCGGCCGCCGGCAGCGATTGCAGCAGATGGAGGAAGCACGAGCGCAGGATCGTCGCGAAGGCCTCGTCGAGCGTGACGGTCGGATCGAGGCGAACCTTGCCCGGCCGGCGCGCCGACGGCGCCTTGTCCGCAGTAAGGTCGAAGCCGCGCGGACTTGCTGCGGATGGACGGCTTCACCGCGCCGTGCTCTGCAAGCCGCAGCGCGATCTCGTAGATCGTGCTCGCGCTGCCGCTCTTGAGCTCCAGCTCGATCTCGCTCACCGGCAGCGACCGCTCGCCGGCCGTCAGCTCGCCCTGGTCGAAGGCGATCTCGACCGTGCCGGACGGCAGGTCGACGATGCGCGTGTGCCGATGGATATCGGCGGTGAAGACCGCTTCCAGCGGCTGCGTTTCGAGCTGCTCGCGAAGCTTCTCCGGAATGAATGGCAATGCCAAAGCGGGATCGGGCGCAAGCGATGGCACGCTCGCCTCCCACTCGCCACGGCGCAGCGGATCGTCCGCGGCGTCGGTCTTCACGGTCTGGACGAAGCGCGTGCCGCTCTGGCGAACGCGCAAGCTCAGCCCGGCGCGACGAAGCGCCCGCTCGGGCGTGTCGTAGTAGACGGACTTGAGACGTTTTTTCGTGCCCTTGTTGCGAGCATTCGCCGCGATGACCGGCGCAGCGCTGAAATGGGCCATGCGATCTGCATCGATGAGAAGCTTGAGCTCGATTTCGCCGGCCGGACGCGCCGCAGCGTTCGACGGGGTCGGCCCCGGTGCAGGCGTTGCGTCTTGCGATGGCGTCTGATCGATCGCAGCGCCCTCGACAATCGCAGGTTCCGCGCCGGACTCGGCCGCGTCACGCTGCCTGAGGAAACCGGCGATGACTTGCGTTCGCTTACCGTCCTTTGGGACAGGATTCCCGTCCGGCACGCTCATGGTTTTGCGAGCCGACGTTGCGTCTGATTTTAACATTTCCGGTGACATGACAGTTCTATGACAGAGCGCCAGCATATAACCGGTGCGGCTCGCGAGGAATAGTCACGTTACGTCGCGGCGCATCATGATCCACATGCACATGCCGCACGGCAGACATCGACGAGGATTGTCATAATTCGCTGAGCGCGACGAATTAAATTGCCGCGACGCGTAGTAAGTGATCGAATTCGATAGCGAATCTCGCCGTTCTCGAAAGCGAGATGAACGCGTCAGCGAGATTGACTCATGCTAGCCGAGAAATTCTTTCTGGTTCTGGAGACGCTTAGAAGTCACGCCGCCGATGACAGCCCCGGAATTGTGACAAGCCCTATTGCGACAAGCCCCGCGCGGCCTCCCGAGGTCCCGGAAGTTGCAAAGGGTTCGCTGCGCAAGAGGCTGGTCCCCGACGATCGGGACTAGAAGCGGTCCAAATTTCGCCAGATCGCGCCACGCGATGCGCGTCAGTGCGCGAGACTGTTCCTGTAGATCTTGCCACCCTTCATGATCACGACGAAATTCTTCGCGGGATCTTCGACGAGGGCGATGTTGTCGAGCGGATTGCCGTCGACGAGCAGGAGATCGGCCAGCGCGCCCTCCTCCACCACGCCGAGCTTGCCGGGATAGGGATTGCGCAGGCCCGACAGACTCAGCAACTCCGCATTGGTCGACGTCGCCATGGCCAGCGCTTCGGCCGGCGTGTACCAGCGCGTCAGCGCGGCCACCATCGCGCCCTGCTTCTCCGCCAATGCCTGCGAGAACAGGACGTCGGTGCCGAACGCGGTCTTGATCTTGTACTTCTTCGCCAGCGCGTACACGCGGTCGGTGCCGGCCACCACCTGCCGCATCTTGTCCTGCTCTGAAGGCCCGAGCGCCGCGGCACCGGCGAGATCCAGGAACGGCTGCGTGCTGAGCCAGATGCCCTTCTCCGCGATCAGCTTTGCGCTCGCCTCATCCATGAGGTGACCGTGCTCGATGCATTTCACGCCGGCTGCGATCGAACGCTGGATCGCCACCGGCGTATAAGCGTGCGTGACAACATACGTGCCCCAATTGTCGGCGGCTTCGACCGCCGCGCGCAGCTCGGGCTCGGTGAAAGTGGAGACGTCGAGCGGGCTGAATGGCGATGCGACGCCGCCGCCCGCGGTGAGCTTGACCTGGGAGGCGCCCTGCATCAGTTGCTCGCGCGCCCGCACGCGGACTTCGTCGGGGCTGTCGGCCACCATGCTGCCGCCGACCCGCTCCATGCGGCTCAGCATGCCGCCGATCGTGCGCGGCAGATCGGAGAGCTGGCGGAAGTCGCCGTGGCCGCCGGTGATGGTGATCACGGCGCCGGATGGATAGATGCGGGGGCCGGCGACGAGGTCCTCGTCGATCGCCTGCTTGAGGCCGAAGCTCGGCCCGCCCATGTCACGCACAGTGGTGAAGCCGCGCATCAGCGTCGCCGTCGCTTCGCTGGCGGCAAGCAGATTGTTGTAGCCGATATCGCCCGCGAGCGCGGCCATCGGCGTCGGGCGTACCAGCATCGCGTGCCAATGCGCATCGATCAGCCCCGGCATCAGCACACGCCCGCCGCCGTCGACCACTTGCCCGGTGGCCGCGATGTCAGCGGTTGAAATCTTCTCGATCTTCCGGTCCCTGACGAGGACGTTGGACGCGGCCGAGAGCGCAGCGTTCCTGCCGTCGAATATCCGGACGTTGCGAAACAGGACGGCGGAGTCGTGCTGGGCTTGTGCGGAGAACGGACTGCCGAGGCCAATCCCGATCGACATGAGCAGCGCGGCGGCTCTGACGAGTCCGGCCGACGTGGTCAAACCCCACATGTCCAATCTCCACGCCGAAACCCGCTGCGCAGTTCTGCCGATGCCATGCGGTGCAGCTACGGATTGAGGCCTGCAAACAGCATCGAGTCAATTTGCGATCACAGCGAGATTTTGCAAGTCAGCCATACGACACGATGGGAGACGCGCCGCGACCGCCGCTTGCAGAAAAATGAGTAAGGGCGGCTGTCGCACTCGCGTCGAACTCAAGTCAAAACGCGACTATCCGGCTCACTCGCCGGCAACAACGGATTGCAACCTCTTCTCCCGGGAGTACGATCCCGCGCGGTCTGCGCGACTTTGAGGCGCTGGGCAGGAGGAGGGTCGCGGACGTCTGTAGCAACGGAATGGCGAGGCGTGACATGGTGGCGCAAACGAGTGACGGACACGTTCTGCTGGCCAAGAAGCTCGGTGGACTCTTCGCAATCATATTGGGATGCCTGCTGACGGCCGTCGGCGTGACGTTCGAATCCGACAGCACGACCTTGGTCGGCGTCCTGTTTCTTGCGCTGGGAGCCGTATTGCTGGTGCTCAAGATCGTCAGGCGAAATCAGCAACGTCCGTCCTGACAGACGGCAGCCGCTCAGGCGCCGAGCACGTCGGCGAGCCGCAGCTCGTCGGCGGCAGGATCCTTCAGGAACAGCTCGGCTTCGATCTCGTTCAGATGCGACAGCATCTGCGCGCGGGCAGCCTGCTTGTCGCGCTTGCGGATCGCGCTGACGATGCCGGCGTGATGATCGGTGCCGCAGGCGGGCGTGTCGTGGCGGCGGTAGAGCAGGATGATGAGAGAGGAGCGCGCGATCAGCTCCTTGAGGAAACCGAGATAGATGCTGTGGCCACTCATCTCGGCGACGAGCTTGTGAAATTCGCCGGAGAGGCGAACCGAGGCGCGCGCGTCGCCGCGCAATTCCGCTTCGCGCTCCTCGGCAAGATGCTGGCCGAGCCGATCGAGCCAGGCCGGTGAGACCGCGTCGATCGCGTGGTCCACGATGGTGGGCTCGATCAGGCGGCGCGCCTCGAACACCTCGCGGGCATCGGCAGGCGTCGGGCGCGCGACGAAGGCGCCGCGGTTCTTCTCGATATTGACGATGCCCTCATGCGCGAGCTGCTGCAGCGCGGTACGCACCAGCGTACGGCTCGCACCATAGATCTCGCCGATCTCGTCCTCGCCGAGCTTGGTGCCCGGCAGCAGACGGTGCTCAAGGATCGCCGCGGTCACACCCTCCCTGATACGGCTGACGCGATCGCTCGCGTCCGGCGCTTCGGGTTTTTGGCGGGTCTTGGCGGCCATTTGCTTAGAGGTGTTGGGTGTGAGGCTCGATCGGCGAACGTTCGGCCTCGAATGTTAGTCGACGAGCTGTATCCAATCACAGGCGAAACTTTATACAATCTTCGCCCGTTTTGTGTGCAGATGACTGCCCAGGCAGCGGACGCCCCGGATACGCCGGATTCGACCTAACGATCTGACTCCGCTGCACAGTTTGGGGATTTTGCCGACCGAGGCCTGTTGGCACGGACCTTGCGGAGAGAGCCGCAAGCATCGCCCTTCCTCGGACACGCCATGGCCACTCCCGCCGCTCTCGAACTGGTCGCCGTCACCAAGCGCTACGACACGACGCTGGCGGTCGATACCGTCAACCTGAAGATCCCGGCCGGGACCTATTGCTGCCTGCTCGGCCCCTCCGGCTGCGGCAAGACCTCGACCCTGCGCATGATCGCCGGCCACGAGGCGGTCAGCGCGGGCGACATCATCCTGGGCGCGCAGAACGTCACCGACCTCGAGCCCGCCAAGCGCGGCACGGCAATGATGTTCCAGTCCTACGCACTGTTTCCGCACCTCTCCGTGCTCGACAACGTCGCCTTCGCCCTGAAAATGCGCGGCATCGACAAGCCGACCCGCCACAAGCGTGCCGGCGAGCTTCTGGAGCTGGTGGCCATGAGCCCCTATGCAGGCCGGCTGCCGGCGCAGCTCTCCGGCGGCCAGCAGCAGCGCGTGGCGCTCGCCCGCGCCCTGATCACCGAGCCGCAGATCCTGCTGCTCGACGAGCCGCTCTCGGCGCTCGATCCGTTCCTGCGGGTGAAGATGCGCGGCGAGCTCAAGCGGCTGCAGCGCGAGCTCGGCATCAGCTTCATCCAGGTCACCCACGGCCAGGAAGAGGCGATGGCGCTCGCCGACCACATCGTGGTGATGAACCAGGGCAAGATCGAGCAGCAGGGCTCGGCGCGCGACATCTTCCACCATCCCCGCACCGAATTCGTGGCCCGCTTCATCGGCGGCCACAACGTCCTCAGCGACGCCGGCAACCTCATCGCCGTGCGCGCCGACCAGCTCGGCATCAAGCCGATCACTGAAGGTGCGTTCGGCGCGCCGGCGCTGCTGACCCAGACCGAGTACCAGGGCTCCTACATCGCCGTCTCGCTCACGCTCGACGACGGCACCGCCCTGTTCTCCCACGTTCCGGAAGCCACCTTCGACGTTCACCCGTTCCGTCCGGGCGATCGCGTGCTGGCGACCTGGGATCCCGCCAAGGCGCAGCGCCTGCAATAGCGCCGATCGATCACTGGAATGCGCAACAGAGGAGTGACTGATATGACCGAGACCACCAGGACGAAGGGCGTCAGCCGCCGCACGCTGCTCAAGGGCACCGCAGGTCTCGCCGGCCTTGCCGCCGGCTCCGGCGCCATCACCGGCTTTCCCTATGTGAAGTCGGCCGACGCGAAGGTGCTGCGCTATCTCGGCACCGCCGTGAACGAGGGCGACGACATCTCCAAGCAGTGCCTGAAGGACACCGGCATCAAGATCGAATACATCACCGCGACCACCGACGACGTCACCAAGCGCGTGATGACCCAGCCGAACTCCTTCGACGTGCTGGACACCGAATATTTCTCGCTGAAGAAGCTGGTGCCGTCGGGCAACATCCTTGCCCTCGACGCCAAGAAGATCAAGGAATTCGACAACATCACGCCGGTCTTCACCAAGGGCGAGACGCCGGGCGGCAAGAAGATCGGCGGCCAGGGCACCGCACCTTGGAAGGTGCTCTATCTCGAAGGCAAGGACTCCAAGAAGTTCGCGACGTCGGCGACCGAGTTCGTCACGCTGATCCCGACCGTCTACAACGCCGACACGCTCGGCATCCGTCCCGACCTGATCAAGCGGCCGATCAGCACCTGGGCCGAGCTGCTCAATCCCGAGTTCAAGGGCAAGGCCTCGATCCTCAACATCCCCTCGATCGGCATCATGGATGCCGCGATGGTCGTGGAAGCCACCGGCAAGTACAAATATGCCGACAAGGGCAACATGACCAAGGAAGAGATCGATCTCACCATGAAGGTGATGACCGAGGCCAAGAAGGCCGGCCAGTTCCGCGCCTTCTGGAAGGATTTTAACGAGAGCGTGAACCTGATGGCATCAGGCGAGACGGTGATCCAGTCGATGTGGTCGCCGGCCGTGACCAAGGTGCGCTCGATGGGCATCCCCTGCACCTTCCAGCCGCTCAAGGAAGGCTATCGCTCCTGGGCGTCGGGCTTCTGCGTCTCCAAGGGCGTGTCGGGTGCCAAGCTCGAATGGGCCTATGAGTTCGTGAACTGGTTCCTGTCCGGCTATGCCGGCGCCTATCTCAACCGCCAGGGCTACTACTCCGCCGTGCTCTCCACCGCGAAGGCACACATGGAGCCGTACGAGTGGGCGTACTGGATGGAAGGCAAGCCGGCCGAGAAGGACATCAAGGCGCCGGACGGTTCGCTGCTGGAAAAGGCCGGCGCGGTGCGCGACGGCGGCTCCTACGAGGACCGCATGGGTGGCGTCGCCTGCTGGAACGCCGTGATGGACGAGAACGACTACATGGTCCGCAAGTGGAACGAGTTCATCGCGGCCTAAATTGATGGACACGTCAGAGGACATCCTGCATCCGGCATCCCCGGACCTCGTCCGGGGATCGGAGACGAAGCGCGCCGCGAAAGCGGCGCGCCTGTCGCCGTCCTTCATCTCCTGGCTCCAGGCCGGGCCGATGATGCTGGTGTTTCTCGCCTTCTTCCTGATCCCGCTGGTGTTCGTCGTCATCGTATCCTTCTGGGACTACAACGAATACCAGTTGCTGCCGGCCTTCTCGGGCCGCGGCTACACCGACACGTTCGAGGGCTGCATCGCGCAGCTCCCCGACCTCTGCACGATCGGCAAGACCTATCTGAAGACGCTAAAACTCTGCTTCATGGTCTGGGCCATCACGCTCTTCATCGGCTTCTGGGTCGCCTACTTCCTCGCCTTCCACGTCAAGTCCAAGACCTGGCAGATGGGGTTGTCGCTGCTCTGCACGATCCCGTTCTGGACCTCCAACGTGATCCGCATGATCGCCTGGATCCCGCTGCTCGGCCGCAACGGTCTCGTCAATTCCGGCCTGGTCAAGACCGGCTTGATCAACCATCCGCTGGAATGGCTGCTGTTCTCCGAATTCTCCGTGGTGCTGGCGCTGGTCCACCTCTTCACCTTCTTCATGGTGGTGCCGATCTTCAACTCGATGGTGCGCATCGACAAGTCGCTGATCGAGGCCGCCTATGACGCCGGCGCCACAGGTTTCCAGACCCTCGTCAACGTCGTCATTCCCCTGGCCAAGCCCGGCATCGTGATCGGCTCGATCTTCGTCATTACCATCGTGATGGGCGACTTCATCACGATCGGCGTGATGGGCGGCCAGCAGATTGCGGCTGCGGGAAAGATCATCGAGACGCGTGTCAACGCGCTGCAATTCCCCGCGGCCGCGGCCAACGCCGTGATCCTGCTCGCGATCACCTTCCTCATCATCACCATGATGTCGCGCATCGTCGACATCAAGAAGGAGCTCTGAGCATGAAGGAAGGACGTCCGCGCTCTTTCTACGTGCTCGCGGTCTTCTTCGCGGCCTATGTGCTGTTTCTCTACGGGCCGATGATCGCGATCTACGTGCTGTCGTTCCAGGGGCCGCAGGGCGGCCTCACCTTCCCGATGAACGGCGTATCGACCTTCTGGATCGCAAAGCTGTTTCAGGGCACCGGCATCGTCGATCTCGGCGCGGCCTTCCGCCGCTCGCTGCTGCTCGGCGTGATCGTGATGATCGTCACCGTCGTGCTGTCGGTCGCCGCCGGCATGGCCTTCCGCAGAAAATTCAAGGCGCAGAGCATCCTGTTCTATTCGGCGATCGCGAGCCTGATCGTGCCATCGATCATCACCTCGCTCGGCATCTCGCTTGAATTCCGCATCATCGACGATCTGATCAAGGCACACTGGAACGAGAATTTCGAGACCTCGATGGGCCTGCTCACCTCAGGCCTCGGCGCGCACCTGACCTGGACGCTGCCGTTCGGGCTTTTGATCATGTTCGCGATCTTCAACCGCTTCGATCCGCGGCTGGAAGAAGCCGCGCGCGATCTCGGAGCGACGCCGTGGCAGACCTTCCGTCATGTCGTGCTGCCGATCATCCTGCCCTCGGTGATCGGTATCGGCCTGTTCGGCTTCACGCTGTCCTGGGACGAACTGGCGCGCTCCAGCCAGGCGATCGGCGCGGTGAATACATTGCCGCTCGATCTCCAGGGTCTCACCACCACCGTGACCAACCCCGACATCTACGCGCTCGGCACCGTGATCTCGGCCGTCTCGTTCACAGTGATCACGCTTGCGCTCGGCACCATCCACGTGCTCAACAAGCGGCAGGCGGCCAAGGGCTCGGACGCCGGCAAAGGGCTCGTCTGATCTGATGCGGATTCACGTCGTCAATCCCAATACAACGGCGTCGATGACGGCGAAGATCGCCGCTGCGGCACGCAGCGTTGCCCTGCCCGACACCGTCATCGATGCGCGCCAGCCCGCGATGGGCCCGGTCTCGATCGAGGGCTTTTACGACGAGGCTTTTGCGGTCCCCGGCATGCTCGGCTGCATCCGCGAGGCCGATCGCGAGGGCGCGCATGCCCACATCATCGCCTGCTTCGACGATACCGGCTTGGATGCCGCGCGCGCCGCCGCCAAAGCGCCGGTGATCGGCATCGGTGAGGCCGGCTTCCACATGGCGAGCCTGATCTCAGCGCGCTTTGCCGTCGTGACGACGCTCGGTGTCTCCATCGTGCCGATCGAACATAATCTGAAGAAGTATGGCCTCGCCGAGCGCTGCACCCGCGTCCGTGCCGCCGAGGTCCCGGTGCTCGCGCTCGAGGAGCGCAACACCGACGCGCTCGGCAAGATCTCGGCGGAGATCACCGCCGCCATCCGTGACGATCGTGCCGAGGCCATCGTGCTCGGCTGCGCCGGCATGGCCGATCTCGCAGCTGAGCTTGCCGTAACCCACGGCCTGCCTGTGGTCGACGGCGTCGCCGCCGCGGTGACGCTGGCGGAGTCGCTGGTGCGGCTGGGGCTGACAACGTCGCGGCTCGGCCCCTACGCGGCGCCGCGGCCGAAGACCTACTCCGGGCCGTTCTCACTGTTCCAACCCGAAGCCTAGTCACCCCGCTGCCGGGCGGCGTTCCCTTGACGCCAACTGCTGACGTCCGATGCATCCCAGGGCGACGCAGAAGATACGGGATGCCGCGAGGACGCCAAGGCCTCTGACATCAGCATCGGGCACCAATTCCACGAGGTCAAAGCCTACGATCCTCGCGCGCCCGGCAACGCCATGTAGCAGCTCGACGACGTCGAGATAGCCGAGGCCACCGGGCTGGGGAACGAGCACCGCAGGGATCACGCCGGGATCAAGGCCATCGCAGTCGAGTGTGACGATACAGCGGCTGCCCGGCACGACCTGCTCGACGATCGGCTGCACGCCATGCCGCCGCACCGATGCGGCGTCGAACAAATGCACACCCCATGCGCGCGCGTCAGCAAGATCACCGGCGCGCGAGCCGCCGACACCGCGTTGCCCGACCTGGATGATCCGCTCGACCCACGGCATTTCGCTGGCGCGGCGCATCGTGCTCGAGAATGTGTGCTTGAGACCACCACGCTCGTCGCGCCAGTCGAGATGTGCGTCGATCTGCAGGATGGTGACGGGACCGCAGGGCTGGAAAGCGGCGAAGAAGGGAATCGGGACGGAATCGTCACCGCCGAGCAGCACGGGCACGGCCCCGGCCTTCACAATGGACACCGTCGTGGCAGTGATCGCTGCACGGTTCTCCAACGGCGTTGCCGGGCTCGTTGCGAGATCACCAAGATCGACCACACGCAGTTCGGGCGAGAGCAGAGGTCCATCCTGATCGAAATCCCACCGCAACGGATCTGACGCGATCGACCGTGTGCTGTCGCGAAGGGCGGAAGGCGCACGAGCTGCATGGCTGGCCTGGCCCGGCAAGTGCGGCGTCGCCTCGGCTGCGCCGAAGATCACGATATCGGCGCCGGACAACGCCTGTTGTCCGGCTGCCGGGACACCAAGGAAAGTGGCGGGGATGCGGCCTTGCTGCTTGTTGTCCATCGACATGAACCGGGAAGTGCATCCGTCCCCGAACAGTTCCTATGGTAATGGGAGAGCTGCCGCGCGACGCCAACGCCGACCGCTGTCGCCCGGCGCGCGCTTGACCAACGACGTGGAGCATGGTGCCGGCGAAGACCCCCCCAGTCCTGATCAACGCCTCGTCGGAGCCGGATCGGACGGACGCTGTCGGTTCCCCTGACCCGCACAAGGAAGCGCCAAGGGCCCTGTCCATACCTTTTTTGGTCCCTAGCCTCTTTTTGGTCCCAATTGTTGCCGAATAGTAACACTTTCGGGACATCCCGGTCGCCCTTTCTGGCTGCCGGTCTTCGCCACTCACCAAGTTTCAATTTGGGTTTTGTCAGCGATGATCGATCTCGTGGAGGACACACGGCCCACCCCCCTGCTTCGGCTTGGCGCCCAGCCCATCGCGCTGACCGCCGTCGCCCTTTTCTTGCTGATCGCCGGCGTGACTTCGATCGCGATCTGGCGTGCCTATACCGGCTCAGCGCCGGAAACCGACCGGGTGGTGGCATCGCGGCAGCTGCAGGCCCGCACCGCCCAGGCCTCCGAGCAGTTGGTCGAGAAGACCAAGGGATTGGAGGCGACCCAGCAGGAATCGATCGACCAGCTCCAGGTCGTGCAGGACCAGCTCCAGACCGTGAAGCGGCTGCTCGCGGCCCAGCAAGCTGACACCAAGCGCCTGTCGGAGCAGGTGACGACCCTGAACGAATCCATCGACGGCTTGCGCCAGTCTTTCGCCAGCGCCCGCGCTACCGAGGCCGAAACGCCCTCGGTTACCCGCAGGAAACCGGCGCGTTATCGTCATGCCAGCGCGCGCAAGCGCTCGCGCGGCTGAACTGGCCTTTCGCCCGCGGCTTTAATTTCTCCACTTGTGAACTGGATCACATTCGCCCGTATGATTCCGCGCGATGCTGGCCGTCACCGGATGGCGTGAGCCGATTTCAATATCCGGGGCTGGCAAGGTCGTTGACGGTATACTGCGTCAACGGCCTTGTTTTTTAGTGGGTCGACAGATCTTCCACCCTCATTCGCAGACGTCGACGCGACGGTATCGCCACCCCGAAGGCGTCATCACGCGCTTGCGTACGACGTAGCAGCCGCCGTAACCGCCATCGTCATAGCCGGTACCATAATAGTAGGGATCGCCGTAATACGGGGAGCCATAACCGTAATAGGCGCCGTAGTAACCGGCGCCGGCGAGGCCCGCGCCGATGGCGACACCAGGCCAGAAGCCGCCGCCATGCCAATGGCCGTGACCGCCATGGCCCCAGCCACCACCGCCATGAAAGCCGCCGCCATGTCCATGTCCAAAACCGCCCCCCGCCTGGGCCGCCTGCGGCATCGACAGCCCGACCGCCGCGACGGCCAGCGCCGCCATCATCGTCTTACGTAACATCACTCGATCCTCCGCGTGGACACGCTCCACGCTTCAAGCGGGGATCAAGCTAGCGTCGTCGGGGCAATCGGGACAGCCACACTGTCTCACTTCCGCGCGAGCATCAGCAGCCGCGACAGATACTCTTCATTTTCTTGTCGAGCTGCCGGTTCTCGGCATTGACGGTGGCGTCGGCAGCACCACCGGTGCCGGAGCCGGTGGTCAATCCGGAGCCCGGGCCCGATGATTGAGCCGTACCCAGGCTGTTGGTGCCGGGCGGCGGCGCCGGCGCGTTGGCGACACCTCCGGTCGGTCCCGACAAACTGCCGGTCGATCCGGAAGAGCCGCCGGTCGCTTGCGCGAAGGATACGGCCGGCATCGCCGCGAGACCGAGGATCAAGACCAACGTCTTCATTGAAGCGTTTGCGCGCGGTGGGGCCATTGGGGTGCTCCTTTATCCGTCAACGGTCCCGACCAGGACCCGTTCCGGAACCAATGCCGTCACATCGGCTTGAAAGCGAGGAGGCCCATCACGATGACCGATCGCGATCCCTTTGCAGAGGGCGAGCGCGCCGCGCGCGAAAATATCCCGGCGGAAGCCAATCCATATGCGGACGGCAGCGACGAGCATGCGCTCTGGGCCGCCGGCCACGAGAGGGTTGCGGGCGCGATCGAAGCGCGTGAATCCGAGGGAGGCTGAGCTCAGCCGATCCGCTTCAAGCCCTTCTTGAAGCGCGGGCCGTTGGCGACGTAGAACTTCGCCGCGCTTCCCATCCTCTGCACCTGGGCGTCGTCGAGCGTGCGGATCACGCGCGCGGGCGAGCCGATGATCAGCGAGCGTTCGGCAAACTCCTTGCCCTCGGTGATGACGGAACCGGCGCCGACGATGCTGTTGCGGCCGATCTTCGCGCCGTTCATCACGATCGAGCCCATGCCGATCAGCGCGCCCTCCTCGATGGTGCAGCCGTGCAGGATCACGTTGTGGCCGACGGTGCAGTTCTTGCCGATGACCAGCGGAAAGCCGAGATCGGTGTGGCAGGTCGAGCCGTCCTGCACGTTGGCTCCCTCGCCGATCTCGATCCACTCATTGTCGCCGCGCAACACCGCGCCGAACCAGACGCTCGCCCCCGGCTTCAGGCGCACGCGGCCGATCACGGTCGCGGTCTCCGCGATGAAATAGTTGCCGTCGGCGGGAAGTTCGGGCGCCTGCCCATCGAGCTCGTAGATCGCCATCAAGGTCTCCTGTCAGGTTGACCCAGCCATAGCGAAACGGCGGCCCCGACGCAAAGTGCCGCGCGGCCTGCAAAGCGAGCGTCAGGTCAGGACGCCGGCGGCGCGCAAGGTCATCAGGAAGAAGGTGCCGCTCATCATGCTCCAGAAGCCGGCGATGACGGTCGCCATCATCACGAATTCGACGCGGCGGCTTTCCACCCGCATGCCGCGCAGCGTGTTGCGCATGATGATGAAGGGCGCGGCGAACACCAGGAACGGCACCGCCGCGAAGGTCCTCGGCGCGACCCCGTCCTGCAACAGGCCGAAGCCGGCGGGCCGCTGCGCGACCGCCTGGTATCCGTTCACGAGGGCGCCGGCGAGCGCGAAACCGATGCAGATCGAGAAGAAGGAATTGAGGGCTTCAGGTGTCATCGGAAACTGTCCGCACTTACGCAACGCCGGAGCCTTCCTGTGACAAATCGTGCCGGTTAACGCTACATTATCCTTAAGAGAAGGTTAACGGCGCCGGTCGATCCGCGCAGGGCCCTCTCCCTTCCCCGCGGCCGGCAAGGCTGCGCGAATTCGCCGCCGCATGGCATATTCGCCGCTGATTCGTCGGCCATCGGCCGACTTCGGGTCTTTACGCGCGCCATCATGACGATGTTTTCGGCAGCTCCCCTCAGGTCCTCCAGGACGCGCACTTGGGCGCACGTCGTCCCGATCGTGCTCGGCGGCGCTGCCGCGCTGAGCGCGGTCGCGCTGGTTGCCTATTTGTTGTGGCCGACCTGGGGAGCCGGCGGCGCCAGCGCCCCGGACAAGCTGCCGGTGAGCGTCGGCGGCACATTGTTCAACCTGCCGGTGGCTGCGATCCGGATGAAGATCCAGCGGCACTCCGGGCCGCAGGAGCGCATCGATCTCGACTTCCTCTATCCCTCGCTGGAGTCGCCCGGCGCGCCCAAGCACGTCACCGCCGACACGGTGGAGACGGCGGTGCAATCGATCGACCGCATCTTCCTGTCGATCGCAGCCCATCACGATGCGCTCTCGCCCGAGCAGCGAACGGCGACAATCTATCCGCGCTATCTCGACCGGGCCGCGATCCAGCCGGAGGACGGACTGACGATGCGGATGTTTCGCGCCGACACACCTTATGGCAGCGAGGATCTCTACTCCGCCGCAAGCCCCGCGCTGACCGCGCGCTGCACGCGCGATGCGGCGACGCCCGGCATGTGCCTCTCCGAGCGCCGCGTCGGCGGTGCCGACCTCACCTTCCGCTTTCCGCGCAGCTGGCTGTCGCAATGGCGCGAGGTGGCCGAGGCAATGGAGAAGCTGACGGCGCAATTGCGCGGGCCGAAGAGCTGAGCGCGGCGGAGCTCCCCGACAAAAAAGTCGAAAACAACCCCATGCACAGTAGCCAGGCGCCTGGCATGACTTCGTATTTGTCGAAGTCAAATTGACCCGTCGGGCAAAACAGGGGCATAATGGCATTATCCAGCGGTCTCGGCATTAGACGCGCTGCCGGACGAACGCCCCGTTCGGAGACCGGGCAAGAACGTCACTGCCGTGAAGCACTCGCCTCGCCTCGAGACGTAATCGTGACGTCGATGCCCTCCTGGTCGAAGCTCGCGTTCACCTCGAACTCGGAATGGGGCGCTACGTGGGCTTGTAGGTAATTCGGCTCTGGAAACGCGTGGGAATATCGATGACAATCCAGCCAGGCAATCTATTCGCGGATGTGGCGGATGTTTCGGCCGCCAACATGGGGGAAGAGGCGTTCAGCGAAATCCTCGCGCGGCCTGGCTTGAAGATCGAGCGCATTGTATCGCAGGGGCAAACTAGTCCGCCGGGCTTCTGGTATGACCAGGCGTGGAACGAGTGGGTGATCGTGCTGAAAGGGCGCGCCACATTGCAGTTCGAAGATGAGCTTGCCGCACGATCGCTGGGCGTGGGGGATTACGTCTTCATCCCTGCAAGGAAACGCCATCGCGTCGAGTGGACGGAGCCGCAACAGCTAACGGTCTGGCTCGCCGTCCATTTCGAGTGAGCGCTTATCGCAATCGGATCAGCCGAGTGCGGAGATCGACCAGTCTATTGGTCCGCATCCGCGCACGGTGATGCACCGCCGTGGATGAGGACCGCTTTGGATCACAAGCGGCAAGACTCAGATCGAGCATATGCTTCGCACCAAAAACCCGACATCTGCGCGTTGATCGGCACACTTCTCAGTCCCGGCCCTTCTTCGCCCGATACAGGCTCGGCGTCGTCCCGACCGCCTTGCGGAAGGCGCGGTTGAAATTGGCCTGCGACGAAAATCCCGCGGCATAGGCGATGTCGACCAGCGGGCGATCGCTGGTGGACAGGAGCCGCTTGGCGAGATCAAGACGCTGACGGCTCACATATTCATGCGGCGCGGCGCCGGTCGCGGCCTTGAAGCTGCGGGAGAAATGCGCCGGGCTCATGCACGCCACCGATGCCAGATCCTTCACCGTGAAATCGCGCTCGACGGATGCGTCGATAAACTCGGTCACGCGCACCAGGCGCCTGGCATCGAGTGGCTTCTGGACGGCATAGGACTGCTTCAACCGGACTGACGTGGCCGAATAGGTGTGCACGAGATGCGCCGACAAGGCGCGTCCGAGGCTCTCGACCAGGAGACGACCGGTCGATGTCTCCTGCGCGAGCTCGCCAAGGATCCTTTCCGCGACATGCTCGATGAAGCTATCCCGGTCGATACTCTCGTAGCGGATGGACATCCCCGACGGGTCGATATCGAGATCCCTCAGCATGGTGTCGTCGAACGGCTTGCCGGGCAGAAAGAGATGCAGGCATTCCTGCATCTGGTTCTCGACGCGGATGAAATCCTCGCGGATGCCGGCCGGGCACAGCCACACGGTGCCTTTTCGGCCAAAGGTGCGCTGCCGCATGCCCGCGCCTTCGCGGTCGACGACCGAGCTGCCGCGCAGCAGGATCGCGATCTCGGTGTCGCGCGGCAATTGCGGGGGAAGATCGCCCGGCTCATGGCTCCAGCGCTCGGCAAGGAGGCTTCCCCACCGCCGGTCGTTGGACGTCTGAAGCATTCTGCCGGTAACATATTTATCGACAGAGTTGCCAAGCATACCCATCGGAAATCTCCGCCAGATCACGCGATGTGTGGGTAGAAAGGTATTGCCGGGTCCAGCAATTACCATGCCAGAGATCCGGCAGTGCGTCCACCGGCCGAAAGCAGTCCGGGACAACAACACCGCACATTTTGAAAAGCCAGACCGCGCCCGGCCGCCGCATCCTCGGCCGTCTTGAATCAGGAAACGGAGAGATCCATGGCCCGGACCACGGTCATCGGCGCGTGCCCCCACGATTGCCCGGACACCTGCTCCATCCTGACCACGGTCGAGGATGGCAAGGCCATCGCGGTCCGCGGCAATCCGGATCATCCGTTCACGCGCGGACGGCTCTGCGTCAAGGTCAACAACTATGAGGAGCGCGTCTACAGCGACAAGCGCGTTCTCAATCCGCTGAAGCGGGTCGGTCCGAAGGGCTCCAGGCAGTTTCAACGGATTTCCTGGGACGAGGCCCTCGAGACCATCGCATCGCGCTGGAAATCTGTCATCGCCGAGCACGGCGCGCAGGCGATCCTGCCCTACAGCTATCTGGGCACGCAGGGCATCATCAACGGGCTCAACGTCGGCGATCCTCTGTTCAACAAGCTCGGCGCGACCGTTCTGGAGCGCACCTTCTGCGACTCCGCCTCATGCACAGCCTACATGATGACGATCGGGCACACGCCGGGTGTCGACCCCGAGAGCTTCGTGCATTCGAAATACATCATCCTGTGGGCCTGCAACACGCTGAGCACGAACTCGCATCACTGGCCGTTCATCGAGCAGGCGAAGAAGGCCGGCGCCAAGCTCGTGGTGATCGATCCCGTCCGCACCCGCACCGCGCGCCTCGCCGACTGGCATGTTCCGATCCGGCCCGGCACCGACGCTGCGCTCGCGCTGGCGATGATCCACGTCATCATCAAGGAGAATCTGGTCGATCGCGACTACGTCGACAAATACACCGTCGGCTACGACGAACTGGCCGAGCGCGCCTCGACCTACACGCCCGAATTCGCTGCGCAGGAAACCGGCATTCCCGCCAGCGACATCGTCAAGCTGGCCAGGGAATTTGCGACCACGCCGCCCGCCGTGGTGCGCATCGGCGTCGCGGTCGAGCGGCATGCCGGCGGCGGCCAGACCGTGCGCGCGATCGCGTGTCTGCCCGGATTGATCGGCGCCTGGAAGCATGTCGGCGGCGGCCTGCTCCAGCTGCCGATCTGGGCGTTCCCGGTCCGATGGGACGTCCTGATGCGTCCCGACCTTCAGCCAGAGAAGATGCGTGTGCTCAATTCCTGGCGTCTTGGAGCGGCGCTCACGGGCGAACTCGGCTTCGACCCGCCGATCAAGGCGCTGTTCGTCTACAACGCCAATCCGATGGCGATGGTGACCGAGCAGGGCAAGCTCGAAAAGGGCCTCGAACGCGAAGACCTCTTCACCGTCGTCAGCGAGCATTTCCTGACTGACACCGCCAGATATGCCGACATCGTTCTGCCCGCGACCACCCAGCTCGAGCAGAAGGACATCATGTTCTCCTGGGGACATCTCTATCTCTCCTACAACAACCAGGCGATCGAGCCGCTCGGCGAAGCCGTCTCCAACACCGAGCTGTTCCGTCGGCTCGCGCGCGCCATGGACATGACGGACGCCGCCTTCTTCCGGACCGACGACGAGATGATCGAGACCTCGCTCGACTGGAGCAATCCGGTGCTCGCCGGCATCACGCTCGACGACGTCAAGACCAAGGGCTATGTGCGCCTCAACATGCCGGCGCCCGCCGACTGGGCGCCGCATCGCGAGGGCAATTTTCCGACGGCGTCCGGAAAGTGCGAGTTCAAGTCGACGATCGCCGGCGGCGGCAACTTCGTGGTGCCGCTGTTTCGCCAGGGCTACAACGGCGACCAGGATGGCGCGCCGGTCGATCCCCTGCCCCACTACATCCCGCCGAACGAGAACGCGCGCCACGCTCCCGCGCTCGCAACGCGGTACCCGCTCAGCCTGATCTCGCCGAAAAGCCACGCCTTCCTGAATTCCAACTACGGCAACCTGCCGGCCCAGACTGCGCAGGCCGGCGAGGAGCAGGCGGTGCTGCTCAACCCGGACGATGCGGCAAAGCGCGGGATCGTCGCGGGCGCCCCGATCCGCGTGTTCAACGATCGCGGCTCGTTCGAGGCGTTCGCTACCGTGTCGCCCGACATCATGCCGGGCGTCGTGGTGGCGCCATCAGGCTACTGGCAGCGGTCCAACCGCAGAGGCGCGACGGTTCACGTGCTGACGCCGCCTGCCTTCGCCGACCTCGGCCGCGCGCCGACGTTCTCCGACATCCTCGTTCAGGTCAGCGGGGCCTGACGATGACATATGTGGTCACCGACAATTGCCGCGGCTGCCGATATACCGAATGCGTCACGGTCTGCCCGGTGGAGTGTTTTCACGTCGACGACGCCATGACCTATATCGATCCGGAAAACTGCATCGACTGCGGCGGCTGTGCACCGGCCTGTCCGGTGGGCGCGATCGAGCCGGACTATCGCCTGGCCGCGGACAAGAAGTACTGGATCGACGTCAATCGGAAACGCGCGGCCGAGACTCCCGTCATCAGCGCACGTCTTGCGCCGCTGCCGGGCGCCGACGCGCGCAAGCTGGAACTGGGTCGATGACGGGTTCTGCTGCGAGCGAACTGCGTATCGCCGTCGTCGGCAGCGGACCCAGCGGCTTCTACACGACCGAGGCCCTGTTGCGCTCGGGCGCGCCCGTGACCGTCGACATGTTCGAACGGCTTCCCGTGCCGTACGGGCTGGTGCGGTTCGGCGTTGCCCCCGACCATCCAAAGCTCAAGCAGGTCACGATGGCCTTCGACAGGATCGCGAAAGCGCCTGGCTTTCGTTTCATCGGCGGCGTCAAAGTCGGAGACGATGTCTCCGTCGGCGAGCTCCGCGAGGCCTATGACGCTGTCGTGCTTGCAACCGGCGCCGAACTGAGCCGACCTCTCGGCATTCCGGGCGAAGCTCTGCCCGGAAGCCACAGCGCAGGTGATTTCGTCGCGTGGTACAACGGCCACCCGGAATTCCGCGACCTCCAGTTCGATTTCGACCATGAGGCTGCGATCGTCATCGGTCATGGCAATGTCGCGCTCGACGTCGCACGCATTCTCGCCAAGACAGCCGACGAGCTGCGCCAGACCGACATCGCGCGCCACGCGCTCGATGTGCTGGCGGAGAGCCGGATTCGCGAAATCCATGTCATCGGCCGCGGCGGACCGGCGCAGGCGAAATTCAGCGCGAAGGAATTGCGTGACTTCCTCGAACTCGGCGCATGCGACACGGCTGTCGACGGCCGCGACGTCGCGCCGGACGAGTTCGAACCGCAGCCCCCCGGAGATCCGGAGCTGATCGAAAAGCTGGCGCTGCTGCGCGGCTTCTCGCAGCATGCCGTGACCAAGCCACGGCGCTGTCTCGTTCGCTTTGGCCTGTCGCCCCTCGCGATCAAGGGTCGCGGCCGGGTCGAAACGGTCTCATTCAGGCAGCGGTCAGGCGCCGTCGAGGACATCGCTTGCGGCCTCGTCTTCAGCAGCGTCGGCCGACGAACGACGCCTGTCGCCGGCGTTCCCTACGATGACGATCGCGGCGTCCATGCCAACATGGATGGACGTGTCGCGAACGGTGGTTCGGTGATCGATGGGCTCTATGTCTGCGGATGGAGCAAGCGCGGGCCGAGCGGCACGATCGGCACCAATCGCGGCTGCGGGATCGCCACTGCAGAGGCCGTCCTGGCCGATCTCGTCCACCGGCGGACGCGTTCGGACACGCCCGAGGCATTGCTTTCGCGCGTGGTCAACCGCGTCGCACGGATCGTGAGCTATCCGGACTGGATGACGATCGATACGGCCGAGAAATGCAGGGGAGCGTTGCTCGGCAAGCCGCGAGAGAAATTCGTCACGATCCCCGACATGCTCGCAGCAGTGGGCGCGTGACCCCGAACGGGGTCACTGCACCGAACAGAGCTTGCATCTATTCCTGATCGACGAGATCGTCCTCGAGGATCGCCATCTGGAACTGGAACGAGCGATCATCATCCTCGTCGTCGACGAAGAGCACGCCGATGAATTCCTCGCCGATATAGACCTCGGCGGAATCATCCTTCTTCGGCCGCGGCACGACGCGGATCTTGGGATTGCCGAATACGCGCTTCAGATACGCGTCCAGCTTTCTGACTTCTTTGACGTCCACGGCAAGTCTCCGATCAAAATTGGTCGGCGGGTTTTAGGACGAGACGCGACGAACCGCCAGCATGAATTGCCAAAGAATTTGGGGACGGCAAGGGCCGGAGAATCCGGCCCTTAACTCGAGATCAAAGCCCCATCGCGTTGATCATCTGATCCATGGTGCGCGACGGCTCGGCGCAGCCGGCTTCGCCGACGATCTTGGCGGGCACGCCGGCGACCGTGACGTTGTGCGGCACCGGCTTCACGACGACCGAGCCCGCCGCGATGCGCGCGCAATGGCCGATCTCGATGTTGCCGAGAATTTTTGCACCCGCGCCGATCAGCACGCCGTGGCGAATCTTGGGATGGCGGTCCTCGTTCTCCTTGCCGGTGCCGCCGAGCGTGACGCCGTGGAGGATCGAGACGTCGTCCTCGATGACCGCCGTCTCGCCGCAGACGAAACCGGTGGCGTGATCGAGGAAGATGCCACGGCCGATGCGCGCAGCGGGATTGATGTCGGTCTGGAACACCGCCGAGGCGCGGCTCTGGAGATAATACGCGAAGTCCTTGCGGCCCTTCAGCCAGAGCCAGTGCGCGAGGCGATGGGTCTGGATGGCATGGAAGCCCTTGAAGTAGAGCAAGGGATCGATGAAGCGCGAGGTGGCGGGATCGCGATCGTAGACGGCGACGAGATCGGCGCGGAAGGCGTTGCCGAGATCGGGATCGTCGCGCAGCGCTTCGTCATAGGTCTGGCGCACGAGATCGCCCGACAGCGCGGAGTGATCGAGCCGGTCGGCGAGACGGTGGATCACCGAATCCTCGAGGCGGCTGTGATGCAGCACCGTCGAGTAGATGAAGGTCGCAAGCTCGGGCTCGCGATGGACGATGTCCTCCGCTTCGCCCCGGATCCGGTCCCAGATCGGATCGAGCGATGCGAGCTTTCCTCCCGGATTGACCTGATGCACTGCCATGGGATTTGCTCTTTCGAATTGGCTCGTTTTGCGGGCTCTATAGCACAGTCTAGACGACAAAGTCCTGACCGGCTTGCCTGAGAGTGAACAGCACCTTGCCCCGCGAAAGCATGCCAACGCCTTGAAACACAACGATTTATTCTGGCGCCCCCAGGCGACAAGGTTGGCTCAAAGTGGTCAGGGTTTTGCCAAATTCAAGCCGGGGCGCGTCAAACTATTGGTGAATTCTCTCCCAAGCCTTATTGCGGGCTGGGTCCGGACGACGACGGAGCGGTTTTGAGCATCACCACCGAACAATTGCGCGTAGGCGCCGCGGGATCGCTTTGGCTGCGGCTGGCGGCCGTCACCCTGCCCCTCCTGATGATCGCGCCGGCGTTCTGGAACGGCTATCCGCTGTTGCAATGGGATACCGGCGGCTATCTGGCGCGCTGGTACGAAGGCTATCTCGTCCCCAGCCGGTCCACCGTGTTCGGCCTCTATCTGCACTATGGCGAAAGCTTCGGCTTCTGGATCAACCTCGCGGTGCAGTCGCTGGCCGCGCTGTGGCTGTTGCAACTCACCTTGCGCGTGCTCGGCCTGATGCAGACGTCCCGCTTCGTTGCGATCAGCCTGATCCTCATGGTGTCGACGGCGCTGCCCTGGCTCGCCAGCATGCTGCTCACGGACATCTTCGCCGGGCTCTCGATCCTGTCGCTGTTCCTGCTGGTCATCGGCGGGCAACGGACATCAACGCTCGAAAAGATCTCGCTGTTCGGCTTCGCCGCCTTTGCCGCCGCAACCCATAGCGCCACGCTCGGCGTGCTGCTCGGCCTCTGTGTCGCGGGCTGGATGGCGCGGCCGTTCCTGGGCCGCAGGCTTCCGCGCGCAGGACTGGCGCAGGCGAGCATGACCATCGTCGTGGGCGGCCTGATGCTGGTGTCGGCGAACCACGCGCTGTCGGGGAAATGGGCCTGGACGCCCGGCGGCTACGGCGTCGCCTTCGGCCGCATGATGCAGGACGGCATCGTCACGCGGTTTCTCAACGACCATTGCCCGCGCGAAAACTTCAAGCTCTGTCCCTATCGCAACCAATTGCCGGCGACCGCCGACGAGTTCCTGTGGGGCAAGAGCATGTTCAACACGCTGGGCCGCTTCGAAGGCATGAACGACGAAATGGGCTACATCGTCGTGCATTCACTCGCCGACTATCCGGCCTGGCAGGCCGGCGCGGCCTTGCGCGCGATGGGACAGCAATTGCTGCATGTGGCGACCGGCGAAGGCACCAATGGCTGGATCCCGCACACCTATGGGATCATCGAGCGCTACATCCCCGCGCAGGTCGCGCCGATGCGCGCCGCGCGCCAGCAGCACTGGAGCGTCGATTTCGACTACATCAACTGGCTGCATGTCCCCGTCGCGCTGGCCTCGATGCTGGCGCTGGTCGTACTGCTCGCGCATGGGCTCGCGAACCGCCGGCTCGACGACCTGACGCTGCTGGCGGGGACCGTGACGCTGGCGCTGCTCGGCAATGCCTTCATCTGCGCCGTGATCTCCGGCCCGCACGACCGCTACGGCGCGCGGATGGCCTGGGTCGCGACGTTCGTCGTGCTGATGGCCCTGTCGCGTCGCTTGGGCCCCGAGCCGGCGGACGAACCCTCAGCTGCGGCGTGAGAGGAAGTCCAGCACGCCGGTCTTGTAGACCTTGTCGCCGACCGCGCGCATGTGATCGCGACCCGGGATGTCGAGCACTTCCGAACCGGGGATGATGGCGCCGAGCGCGCCGGCGGATCCCGCGACGTCGTCGGTGGAGCCGACCGCGATCAGCACGGGCACCTCGATCCGCGCGGCCTCCTGCCTCGTCATGAGATCGCGCGTGCCGCGCAGGCACGCGGCGAGCGCCTTGCGGTCGGACCGGGTCTGATCGGCGAACGCGCGAAACGTGCGCCCGACGGGATCGGTGACGTCGTCGAGCGAAGGCACTTCCAGCGCCTTCGCCACGTTCTCGCCGGGGCCGGTGCCCTCGATCAGGCCGCCGATGCCGATGCCGCCCAGGATCGCCGAGCGCAGGCGCTGCGGCTCGTTGAGGCCGAGCCAGGCCGTCATCCGTCCGCCCATGGAGTATCCCATGATATCGGCCTGCGGGATCGCGAGATGATCCATCAGCGCCAGCACGTCGCCGGCCATGGTCGGAATCGAATATTGCGCGGGCTCGTAGAGCTTTGCACTTTCGCCATGGCCGCGATTGTCGAGCGCAATCACGCGGCGGCCGTTCTTGCGCAGCTCCGAGACCCAGGTCGGATAGACCCAGTTCACGTTCTTGCTCGAGGCAAAGCCGTGCACCAGGATGATCGGATCGCCCTCGCCTTCGTCGAGATAGGCAATTTCAACGGCGCCGTTGTGAAAGCTCGGCATCATCAGTTCCAGAGGTCTTGAGGGGGGACAAGCGATCTTAGAGCATGATCCGGAAAAGTGTGCAGCGGTTTTTCCTCGCGGCAAACGCGGAACGCGCTTGCGCGGAGATCATGCCCAAACAATAGCCCAGGCGGGTCGACGAATGACCTCAATCTCGTCGCGCTTTAGGCCTTAAGGGCCGCATCCGCCAGAGCGGCTTCGGCGGCGATCTGGGCACGGCGGAGCCGCCGCGCACGTTTCCGGTCGCACCAGGCCTGGGTCAGGCGCTCGGTGGTGGCCTTGATCGAGGACAACAGGCCGAACAGCGTCAAGACCGCGCCAAACAGCCACATCGCCAGATCGAACACGCCGCCGACGAGCAGCAGCGCGCCGCGCCCGAGCAGCTTCATGATCGCACGGGTCTTGCTGCCTTGCGCTTCGGCCAGCCGCGCCGCGCGCGCGACGTCCTTGGGGCCTTCGGCAATCCGCAGCGTGTCCATGGCACCGCGCGTGCCGGTCTTCCCGGCCACGCGCGTGACGTCCTTGCCGAGCCGGACCAGCGCGCCCGCCTTCTCGGCCCGGAACGCGGCCCGGATCGCGCTGACGGTTTCGCCCGGGCGGAACACGGAACCCTTGGCGACCGCGTTCTGCAGCATCGGGGTGTCGACGATTTCGCGTGCCGAACGGCCGGCCCATGCAGCGAGCCCTTCGCCGAGCCGTCCGACCTTCCGCGCATCCTTCACCAGCGTCAGCCCGGCCCGCACCGGCGCTGCGCCGCCGACGGAGACGTAGGTTGCCGCCGTCACCGCAAGGCCCGCGGTCGCAAGGCCCAGCACGAGACGGTCGGTCTCCTCGCCCATCGCCAGATGCTTGCCCTCACGCACGACGTCCCTGACGTCGCCAATCACGAAGAGGTCGCCGGCAACGGTTCCGGACAGGCTCGCGACATCGTCGGCGTTGCCGGTGACGAGGCCGGTGGCGAAACGTTTTGCGAAATGCGACGTGGAGTTCTCCGCCTTGACCGCATCGCTCACGCGATTGAGGAGGTCGTCCGGAAGCGCGATGTTGCGATCGCGCGCCAGCGCCACGAAACTGTCGGCGAGATCGGCGTCGCCGGCTGTGAGCGCGGCCTCGATGTTGTCCTGGACCAGTCGGTCGTTCTGCCGCAGCAGCGCGTCGAGCCTGAGCTCGGAGAGCAGGTGCGGATCGTCCTGGGCGGCGAGGACCGCACCGGCCTCGCGGGCACGCGGCGCTACCTGCGCGAGCAAAAGGCTGCAAGCCGCAATACCGGTCAACGCTGTGCTGATTCGCAGCCATTTCATGCAAAAAAGTCCGGAAGGTCCTGGCTCATCGGCGCCCGATGATTCGTCTTTCGTCTCAAATTGCGCGCGTTCACAGACATAGTATGCCAAAATTGCGACACAACGTCCCCGACGAAAGAAGGGCTTCTCTGGGGCGACAAGATTGTGTCGAATTTGGATGAGCAAATGAGCATGGGGCAGTTGCAACCTTTCGGTTCCACTGGACTAGCAATCATCCGTACCCCCCAGTATGGTCCGCGGCGTCTCAAAAGATACCCGCGTCAGCGTTGATTGTGTCTGCCGCCACTGCCACTCCAGGATGAACTACGATGTCCGACCATGTCGTCCCGCACTTCCATAACGATGCCGGTGTCCCCGTCATCGAGATCGGCTCGCAAGAGTTCATGTGCGTGGGCGCCAACCCTCCGTTCGATCATCCGCACGTCTTTCTCGACCTCGGCAACGACAACGAGATCATCTGCCCTTACTGCTCGACGCTGTACCGCTTCGCGGCCGACCTGAAGGCGGGCGAAGCCCGCCCGCCGGAATGCGTCCTGAAGGACAAGGTGGCCTGACCGCGTCCATCGGTCAGGGGTGGCGCTCTCCCGAACGATTGTCATCGCCGGTGCCGGCATCGGTGGACTGACGGCGGCGCTTGCGCTTGCCGCGCGCGGCTTCCGCATCGTCGTGCTGGAAAAGGCCGAGCGCCTCGAGGAAGTCGGCGCCGGCCTGCAGCTCTCCCCCAATGCCAGCCGCGTGCTGGTCGAGCTCGGCCTCACCGAGCGCCTCAAGCTGCGCGCCGTCGTTCCCGAGGCGGTCTCGATCATGAGCGCGCGGGCCGGCGGCGAGTTGCTGCGCATGCCGCTCGGCGAAGCAGCCTCGCTGCGCGCCGGCGCCCCCTATTGGGTGGTGCATCGTGCCGATCTGCAATCCGCGCTGGCCGGCGCGGTCGCCGACCATCCCGATATCGACCTGAAGCTGGGGGCAACCTTCGAGGACGTCGCGCCTCATGCCAAGGGACTGACCGTGGTCCATCGCAGCGGCACGATCCGCCGCAGCGATCTCGCCAGCGCCCTGATCGGGGCCGACGGCATCTGGTCGACGGTACGCCAGCATCTGTTTCCCGAGGTGCAGCCGCGCTTCTCCGGGCTGATCGCCTGGCGCGGCACGTTCGATGCCACGCAGCTGCCGAAGGACTACACCGCCCGGCGGGTGCAGCTCTGGATGGGGGCGAACGCTCATCTCGTCGCCTATCCGATCGCAGGCGGACGCCAGATCAACGTGGTCGCGGTGCTGCCGGGCACCTGGAACAGGCCGGGCTGGAGCACGCCCGGCGAACCGCGCGAGGTGATGGACGCGTTCGCCGCGCCGCGCTGGCCGCCGGCGGCGCGGATGATGCTATCCGCGGTCGACGGCTGGCGGAAATGGGCGCTGTTCGGCGTGCCCGACGGCTGCCCCTGGAGCAAGGGCCCGGTCGCGCTGCTCGGCGACGCCGTCCATGCGATGCTGCCCTTCGCCGCGCAAGGCGCCGGCATGGCGATCGAGGACGCCGCCGTGCTTGCGCAGCGCGTGAGCCTCGAGGCCGCCGAGAGCAGCGCGGGCATCACCGCCGCGCTGAAGCAATATGGCGCCGCGCGCCAGGCCCGCGTGCGGCGGGTGCAGCGGACCGCGCGGCAGCAGGGCCGCATCTATCATTTCAGCGGGCCGCTCGCGATCGCGCGCGATCTTGCGATCCGTGCGCTCGGCCCGGACCGCATGCTGGCGCGGCAGGACTGGATCTACGGCTGGCGGCCCTGAGGCTGGTGGAGTCTCAGCGCGCGGCGCTGCCGGATCTCGTCGGGGCGGGCTTGATCACCGGCGGCTGCGGAGTCGAGGCCGGCGGCTTTGCATCGGGCGGCGTCTCCCGGCACCTGTTGCGGCGCCAGGCGTCTTCGGCGAGCTGCGCCTGCCCGCGCACCGCGACATAGTCGTTGCGATAGGCGAGCTCGGACACGACAGCCCCGCCGGCCCCGGTCTGCGCCTTGTCCATCAGTCTCTGCAAATCGGCCGTGCGAGCGGCGAGCCCCTTGCGCTCGGTCTCGAGCTGCTTGCAATCGTACAATTCGTACCTGGCGGGATCGGCAAAGGCGGGTGCGACCGTCTCACTGATGCCGGCGCAGCCGGCCAAGACCGCGCCGCCGGCGAGCAGCACGAGAAGCGCGCCGCAACAGCGCAGGGAAGCGGAAAGCGAAGCAGCCATGCCGGATGAATAGTCCCCGTGGATTGAGAATGCCTAAAGCAGCAACAGATGTCCGGATTGAGGCTTTGCCTTGTGCGCCCGGCTCGCTTAAGGAAGGACACCCGCCGGGCCGGCAAGACGCCAATTCCAGACGGCCGCAGGTGGACTTAAGTGTTTGATCTCGTTGGATCAAGCGGGCATGGCGGAATTGGTAGACGCAAGGGACTTAAAATCCCTCGGCGCGCAAGCGCTGTGCCGGTTCGACCCCGGCTGCCCGCACCATCCGAGCTGACGGGGGCGAGGATGGTGATACGCCGCCTGCAATCGCATCGCTTTCGTCCGGGCGCGCCGGCGTCATTGCGATTCCGCGCGCACTCAGACGGCAACATTCCGCTCGACCTGAAGCTCCCTGAAAACCTTCGTCACGGGCAGGTGAAACGGCAAATCCGTGTTGGTGTGGTGCCAGCGGAACGGACACGTCTTCTCGATCGAGATGCCGAGCGTCGAGTTGAGCGCGCCGAAGCCATCGATCGTGCCCATCACGTCGATGATCTTCCTGTATCGGGGCGGCATCGCGACTGCCGCGGACACCGTGACGATCCAGAACTTGTCGGCGGGAATGGCCTGTTCGACCGCCGGTGTTTCCTTCAGCTCGTACAGCGCTTCCGAGATCACGAGGTTGCCCTTGGAGTGGCCGGTCACCAGCGAGAAGCTGAAGCGGCCATCGCTCAGCAAAGCCATGACCGTCCTTGTATCCAGGCTGATGCGGCCGAGTTCGATCGGTGACGTCGGCGGGCTCAGAGTCTCCGGACGGTTGAGCGCCCGGCTCATGTCGTCGAGCTCCTCGAACTGATGGCGCAGGCGATTGAGGGTGCCGAACCAGAACCAGCCGCCGAGCGCCTCGGTCATGAGGTCGGCAAGCCCATAGCCCGACACCACGGCCGCGACCGCGACGCCAAACGCGTCGGCGACATTCCGCGCGAAGGCCGCCGCCCCCAGCGCCGAACTGCCGACACCCGCCACCGCAAGGATGCGGACATCGGCGCCGCCGGCATTGGCGAAGTCTTCCACGGTGTTGCAGAGCTTGAGCGTTCCGGCGCCGGATGGCGGGACGATCAGGATGGCGCCCTCGCGCGCCAGCCAAGGGGCCGTCTCGCGCGCCTCCTCATGGGTCACCTTGCCGATGTCGTAGAAGATTCCGTCGAGGACCGCGTTCCTGCGGCGAAATGACTCCAGGGCGGCCTCGCGCAACGGCGTCCGGGATTCGAATATCTCCTCAAGACTGTTGCGGCCAAGCTGGGCCGTCGCGAGCGAACGTTGCGTAGAGAGCATCACGGTCCTCCGCAGGCAGTCGAGCGAAGGTTACCGTAGCAAGAACCTTGCCACCTTGGGTGGCATCACTGCGCCGTTCAGACGGACCCAGGCTCGCCACTGGATCCCGGAGCAGGACCGCGGCCACGCCCGTCGCGCAAACCATTCGTTTACCAACTCGCCCGTCGCCCTGCGGAACCCGCCGGGCGCAACCGGCCTTTACTCGACCTTAGACCGTCTTCCCCTAAAGCAAACGATGTCTGCCGCCGTTGCCGCAGACTTCAGAGGAAACGCGGGGGCCTGCAGCGCCGGCTTCGATGGTGAGAGCTCTCATGGACGCGCGCGAGAATTGGTCCCGGTCCGGGATTGGCGGGGCGCCCACGGCGTTCGGACGCTGCCTGCACGGGCGTGAGATCTACTTCGTCCTGATCGCGTTCCTGTCGGTGTTCTACATTTCGAACGGACCGGTGCAGCTCAGCCATTACGACCTCGGCTGGCACATCGCCGCCGGAGACCTCATCAGGGAGCGTGGCGAGATCCCGTATAGGGATCCATGGGCGTTCACGCTCGCAGACAAGCGCTGGTATAATCTGTCGTGGCTCTGGGACGTGATTGCCAGCGTGCTCTATCAGCACACGGGGCTTGCCGGAATCGTCCTGCTGGTCGTCGCCTGCGGCGCGGTCATCGTCGGATATCTCACCTCATGCGGCCTGCGCAGCGGCGCGTCGGTCCCGGCGGTCTGCATCACCGTCTTCGCCGCATGCCTGCTCTACCCCTGCTACGAGGCGGCGCCCAACACGTATCTGGCGGCATCGCCGAATATCGCGACCATGCTGTTCGCGGTGATCTTCTACGGCGAATGCCTGCAGCGGCGCAGATGGTTCCTGCTGCCGGCGATGATGGTGCTATGGGTCAATCTGCATGGCGGCTTCATGCTCGCCTTTCCCATCATCGGCGTCTTCGCCGGCGTCGCCTTGCTTCGGCGGGACTGGGCGAACTTCAGGAATTATTGCCTCGCGGCCATCGGGTGCGTCGCTGCGATCTTCGTCAATCCGCTGGGATGGCACATCCATGACGGCGTGATGGCGACGCTGGGCCATTTCATCCAGGCCAATATCGGCGAATGGCGTCCCTACTTCCACAACATGGAGCTGCCCGGAAGCATTCCCGCCATCGCCTACGCATTGACGTTCATTGCGCTCGAGCTGCGCTACCGCAACTCGAGACCCATTCCGCTGGAGCCGCGCCTGCTGGCATGGCTGTTCCTGGTTCTGGGCCTCTACCAGTTCAGGTACATCGCGTTCTTCTTCATCTTCTCGGCAGTCCCGATGGCGCTTCACGTCGATCGCCTGTTGCCCGAGCGCCTGTCGAGGCTCGACATCCGCCGCGCGATGCTGGCGGCCGGGATCGTCGGTGTCTTCGTGCTGCCGCTCAGCTTCCTGCAGGTGCGACCGGCGCTGGCGCTGCCGGACATGCTCTCGGAGGAGGATGCCGGCTACCTGCTCGCGCATTCCACGCATTCGCGCGTGCTCAACCACTGGAATTCCGGCGGGCTGCTGATCTTCCGCACCCACGGCGCGGTGCCGATGTTCGTGGACGGCCGGGCGGCGACCGCCTATCCGGACGAGCTGCTCCGCGACTATCTCAAGCTGGTGCGCTGGGACATCGACGCGGCCGCCTGGGACACAGTGATCAGGAAATACAGGATCGATGCGGTGCTCTGGGTCAGAGCCCATGAACAGCTGAGGCAGTTCCTCGTCAGCCAGAGAGGCTGGAGAGAAGAGTACACCGGCGCCTATATGAGCCTCTACACTGCGCCGCCGGCCCCATCTGCCGAGGGCGCGAACGCGGCCGCGTCGAGATAGGATCACGTCCGCTGCGGTTCGTGCGCAAGCAGGATCCAGAAACAGATCAGCGCGAGCGTGAGCTGGCCGTACCCGCCCATGAACGCGGTGACCGAGGCTGACGCCAGGATCGGAATGGCGACCGCAACCGTCAGCGCAACGAGCATCATCGCCGCAGGCAGATCGACGACGAGAACGGCCGCGTAGAGCGCCACCTGGAAGAAGGTGTACTCCTTCGGCCTCGGCGTGCAGAGATAGAGCGCGTACATCGCGAGCACGGTGATGCGCATCGCCGCGGCGGGATGATCGACCAGCCAGTCGTCGAGCACTTGCAGCAGCGAGGCCTTGCCGGCGCGCACCTGCGGCCTGACCATGCGCCACACCGAGACGGCGAACGGCGCGAGCACGAGTGTGATCGCGATGAGCCCGTAGAGGCCGATGACGAACAGCTTGCTGCCGGCAAGTCCAATTCGGCCTGCAAATGTCGAGGCAATCAGCAGCAGCGACGGATTGACCTCGCTCGCGGGCGAATGCTGTCCGGGGATCTGGCCGGTGATCGCGCTGAGCCAGCTCCGCGACAGATCCGGGTAGAACGCCAGCGAAAGCAGGATCGGCAGGGCGAACATACCCGCCGCCACCGCAATCAGAAGCAGCTTGCGTCGCCTCGGCTGCGGCAGGAAATAGAGCGCGGCGAGGATCGGCAAGAACACCAGCTTGAAGGCGGTGACGAGGCCGAGCACGGCCGCACCGGCGAGCTGCGGCACGAGGCTCGCCCCACCCCGCTCGTCGGACTGCACCGGACGTAGCAACAATGCGAGCGACGCCGCCGTCAGCATCCCGCTGAGAATCTCGAAATTACCGGTCGCAACGACCCAGTCGAAGCCGAGGAAACCACCGAGCACGATGGCGCCCCGCAGCACGGCGTCTTGCCAGCGCCCTTTGGTCGTGCCGAGAGCGGGCAGCAGCAGCGCACAGATCACCGCAAGGACGAGATAGATCGGCTTGTAATGGGCGACGAGAAAACCGCCGGTGCAGAGCGGCCGAAAGGCGTCGAGGGTAACCGGAAGATACGGGTAAGAGAGTTTCGTATCCTTCAGGTTCTTGACGAAATACGGATCGAGCCCCTGAAGGTGAGCATCCACCGCGGCACAATTGATCCGCACGTCCCAGCCAAAGGTATTTTCCGCGGCGAGGTCAACGGTAACGGACATGGCGACCAGCGCCGCCGCGAGCAGGATCAACCAGGTCAGCCAACGGCTCCGTGACCCGTTCGCGGCCACGGATCCGGCATCTGCGGACGAGGCGAGGCTCGTCATGAACGCACGTCCTGCGCCTCAAGTCGCATCGGCTCCGCGCGAAAATCGAGCAGCAGAATCCAGAAGCATGCCAGCGCGACAATGAGGAGGACAAAGCCGCCCTCCACCGTGTGTCCCGAAATCGAGACGAGGCCAGGAGCGATGAAGCCGACGGCGAGCATGGCGGCGAGTGCCAGAGCCGGAAGATCGGCGATGAGGACCGCGGCATAGACCGCGAGCTCGAAGAAGGCATATTCCTTGAGGCGCGGCGAGCTGACGTAGAGCGCAAACATCGCGAGCACGGTGACGCGCGAGGCCACGTGGGGATGGTCGATCAGCCAGCGATCGAGCCGCGTCAGAAGCGATCCCCCTGCCCGAGCCGGTCCGCTGTCGACCGCGCGCAGGACGGAGAGCGCGAACGGCACCAGCACGAGCGCGAGTGCGGCGAGCGCAAAGGTCGCGAACATAACAGGCTTGCTGTCGCCGAGCCCGACCTGCTCCAGGAGGCTGCGCGCCAGCAGCAGCAGCGACGGATTGGTTTCCATGAGCTCGACGGCATGCTGATCGGGGATCTGCTTCGTCAGCACACCCACCCAGCTCGAGAACAGGTCGGCGTAGAACATCCTCGAGATCAGGATCGGCCATGCGAAGCCGAACGCGGCCACCGCGATCAGCACCAGCTTGCGCGCGCGCGGCAGCGGCAGGAAATAGAGCGCGGCGATCACGGGACAGAACACCAGCTTGAAGGAGGTCATGAGACCAAGCAGTGCAGCGCCGCCGACGCGCAAGGCGAAGCCGCGGTCCCCAGCGCCGGATGCCGTTGAGCGAAGCAGCAGCCTCAGCGCGACCGCAGTCAGCACGCCGCCCAGGATCGCGAAATTCCCGGACGCCCAGACCCATTCGAAGCCGATGAACGCGCCGAACGTACAGAGCAGCCTGAGCGCGACATCGCGCGGGCTGGTTTGCGTTCGGCCAAGCCCTGGCAAGAGCAGGCCGCAGAGCACGGCGAGGACGAGATAGAGGCCCATGTGATGAGCAACGAGGACGCCGCCCGCGCACACGGGGCGGAAGACGTCGAGCGTCACAGGCAGATAGGGGTAGGAGAACCTGGTGCCCTTCAAATTCTTGACGAAATAGGGATCGAGCCCATCGGCATAGGCATCGACCGCGGCGCAATTGACGCGAACGTCCCAGCCGTAGTTCAGGGGAAGCGTACCGTCGCTGACGAGATTGCCAAGCACCAGCAGCGCCGTCAGCCCGATCAGCCAGGCAAGCCAAGTGTTTCGCCCAGTGTTTCGCCTTTCGGTCATGTCGACCGAGGGGCCCAACCATCGTGCTACGTCGGACACTGCGAGATACCTGTCTTGCCGGTTCCTCCGGGGCGTGCCTGCGCGGCGCCCCGTCGGGCCACAATGGACAGGATGAGTTGCGGATTCATCTCCCCGGTGGGCGTCCGCGATCTTATGGTGAATGACTGGTTGCCGGCGCGCGGCTGGAGACGGCGGCGGACCAACAACCCCTCGACGCCGCCGTCGGGATGACGGGCGACCTCACCAACTCGTGTCCGCCCGGGCCTCGCCTGACAGCCATCCCGAAACATGGGTTGTGCGACGCAGCATGAACCTGGATAAAGCCCCTGATTTCTAGAGGTGAGCTTCTTGTCCGACGTCAATGCCGACGATTGGGTGTCCTCCGGACACCGGCCCATGGGTTTTCCCGAATTTGTCATCGTGATCGCGTCCATCATGGCGCTCAATCCGCTCGCGATGGACATGATGCTGCCTGCGCTGCCCAATATCGGGGCGGCATTCAAGATCCCCGTCGCCAATCATCTCCAGCTGGTGCTGTCGACCTTCCTGATCGGCTTCGGCGTCGGCCAGTTCGTCATGGGCCCGTTGTCGGATCGCTTCGGCCGCCGCCCGGTGCTGCTCGGCGGCATGGCGGTCTATGCGGTCGCGAGCGTGCTGGCGGTCGCCGCGCCCTCGTTCGAGACGCTGCTGCTGGCGCGCGCGCTGCAAGGGCTCGGCACCTCGGCAACGCGCGTGATCGCGACCTCGATCGTGCGCGACTGCTATGTCGGCCGCCGCATGGCGAGCGTGATGTCGCTCGCGATGATGGTGTTCATCGCCGTGCCCGTGATCGCGCCGTCATTCGGACAGGCGGTGCTGCTGGTGACGGCTTGGCGCGGCATCTTCGTCGTGCTGATGCTCTACGGTCTGCTCGCGCTCGTATGGTGCGTATTGCGGCTGCCTGAAACCCTCCCCGAATCGGAACGCCGGTCGCTGGCGCCCGCCGACGTGCTCTCGGCTTTCCGCCAGACGGTGACCAATCGCCAGACCATCGGCTATGCGACGGCCGCCGGCAGCGTCATCGGCGCACTGTTTGCCTATGTGTTCTGCGCCCAGCAGGTCTTCACAGGCGTCTATCATCTCGGTCGCTACTTTCCGCTCGCCTTCGCCGCGATCGCGGCAGGCACCGCCGTGGCGGGCTTCCTCAATTCCCAGCTGGTCGGACGGCTCGGCATGCGCGTGATCTCGCATGGCGCGCTGACGCTCTACACCGTCGTGGCGGGCGTGATGCTGCTGACGGAGATTCTCGGCGTGCTGCCGCTCTCCCTGTTCATGGTGCTCTCGGCGCTGATGATGTTCTCGTTCGGCATGATGGTCGCGAACTTCACTGCGCTCGCCATGGAGCCGCAGGGCCACATCGCCGGCACCGCTTCATCGCTCTACGGCTCGATCACGACTCTGATCGGCATCGTGGTCGGCATGGCGATCGGCCAGAGCTTTGACGGCACGCTGCTGCCGTTCTCGGTCGGCTTCTTCCTGTCGACGCTGGCTGCGCTCGCGATCGTGCTGGTGGTGGAGAAAGGACGGCTGTTCAAGCCGCATCATCGTCCTGTGAGTTGAGGAACCTCCCGGCGGCCTCGATGTTGTACTGCAGCAATTCGAAAGGCCGCTGTTATGGAACTGGAACTCCACAAAGACCACCACGCCTCGGAGCCGAAGGACTCGAAGCATTCCGAGCCGAATGCGGAGCAGGCC
The DNA here is from genome assembly GCF_029714325.1 of Bradyrhizobium sp. CB1717. Lineage (NCBI taxonomy): Bacteria > Pseudomonadati > Pseudomonadota > Alphaproteobacteria > Hyphomicrobiales > Nitrobacteraceae > Bradyrhizobium > Bradyrhizobium sp. CB1717. Next base: position 4,005,097 of record NZ_CP121666.1, on the reverse strand, counting down.
GCGTTCACCGCACCATTTGCCAGCGAAGGGCTGGAGCAAGTGCGCGACAGCCATTGCTGAGCCCGCGCCCTACTCCGCAGCCCGCCTGCTGGCGCTGAAGTCTTCGGCAGCGCCCTCCGGTGCCGAGCTTCTTCCGCGCGGCGGCACCATCAACACAACCACCTCACGCGTCACGCCGGGCTTGCCCCAAAGCATTGCCCGCACCGTGAACTCGCGCTTGACGGAATGCTCGGCGCGCGAAGACACCCCCTCCATCCAGCGGCTGCAATAGTCCTGGCCGCGGAAACAGAGCGCGGCCCAGCCGCGGTCCAGCGTCGTCTTGCGCGGCAGGCCCCAATTATACTGATACGCGAACGGCCGTGCATAACGCGGATGGTCGGGGCTGTAGAATGCGGTCGCAAACGCCAGCGAATCGTCGCCGCTGACGGCGCTCAGCGGCTCGCCGGTCAGCTCGCGCCATTCGCGGGTCAACTCGTTCGCCGCCTTCGCGTAGAAATTCCGGCATTCTTCATAGCCGTGGTCGTTGCGATAGACGGCATGGATCGGGGCTGCGACCAGAACGGTGGCGAGCGCGACGCCGGCCACGATCACCGTGACGTTGACGGTGTAGAAGCGCTCGATCGGATAGCGCGTGCCGCAGACCACGAGAACTGCGAACAGGAACAGCCCCTGCAACGCCCATAGCGACGGCAAATCCGTCCCCATCGCGAGCGAAATCAGCACCGGCAGCACGATTGTTCCGATCGCAACGTAGAAGAGAAGTCGCAGGCCCGGGCTCATCGCGGCAAAGTCGGCCGGAAACTGCTTCAGCCGCGTGCCGGCGATCAACGCCCAGAACACGGCCGACACGCTCATGGCGGCCGCCAGCCCCAGCAGGAAGTTTCTGACCTCACTGAGCGAGCTCACAACATTGCCGTTTGCGTGGGCCAGCGCATAGGTGAAGGTCGATGCGCCCGTCGTCGCGAGCCAATACAGATGCGGCGACAGCACTGCGAGCCCGACGACGACCGAGATCCAGGGCGATGCCGAGAAGAAATAGGCGCGCCGCGCCGGGTGCGCCAGCGCGGCAAAGGCGAAGCTCGCGACGAGGAAGATCGAATAATATTTGCCGACCATCGCCAGCGCCGTCGTGAATCCCACCGCAACCGCCCATGGCGCGGTGCGGGTCTCGAATGCGCGCAGGAAGCACCAGGTCGCCAGCGGCCAGATCGCAAGCAGCACCGCATTGGCGTTGAAACGCTGGGCGTGGAATTGATAGGCCGGCGTCAGCATCAACAGCAGCAGCACCAGCACGCGCTTGTGCCCGGTCACGAACCGCCGCGAGATCAGATCGACAAAGAACAGCGCGAGCCCGGCATTGGCCATCGCCATCAATTGCAGCGACCAGTCGCTGAGCGGAAACACCGAGGTCCAGGCTGCCGTAACCCACCCCATCAGCGGCGGATGCTTGTGATAGCCGAAGGCGAAATTCCGTCCCAGCGTCCAGGCCTCGAGCGTATCGGGATGCAGCCCGCCGCCGGCATAGGCGATGACGAGATACAGCGTCCAGATCGCAACGAAGCAGGCGATGAGAAGCGGCACGGCCCAGCCCGCCTCAATGCCATCGAGCCAGCGCAGGAAAGGCCGGCGCCAGCGCGCCGGCGCTCGATCGGACCGTTCGGCCATCGCCTGGAATGCAAAATCGAACGGCACGGGGAGCAAATGGGACAGGGAAAGATGCGCGAAGACGCCACATCTATTTCAGGATGGAAACAAATAGCAACAATCGGAAACTGGAAAAGTTAAAAAGCGGCCGCCTTCTCAACCAATGCAAGAACAGTAAACGAAAACGGCGCCGCTGATGACAGCGGCGCCGCGCGATGGTCGAGCCGAAAGGCGCGAGGCCGCGCCTTTCGCTTACTCCGTCTTGTCGATGTTCCAGAACACCGGGGTTGCCGGGCCGTCGAGCACGCCGGTGAGCGACTTCCGCCACGCGCTCGGCGCCTGATATTGACCCAGCGGCATGTAAAGCACCTGGTCGTAGGCTTCCTTCTGGATCTCGGCCGCGATCTTCTTCTGCTCCTCCGCCGAGGTCGCGCGAACGAAGGCGTCCTTGAGCTGCTCGATCTTGGCGTCCTCCGCCCAGCCGAACCAGCCGCCCTTCCTGCCCTGCCCGCCGACGGCGACGTTGGAGATCGGGTTGTCCACGTCGGCGCTGACCCAGTTGGTGATGAACATGTTCCAGCCGCCCTCCTTCGGGGGCTTCTGGCTGGCGCGCCGGCTCACTACCGTCTGCCAGTCGGTCGCCTGCAGGTCGACCTTGAAGCCGGCTTCGCGCAGCTGCTGAGCCACCACGATCGGTTGCGCCTTCAGCAGCAGCACGTCGCCCGGCGCCATGAGCACGACCGGTGTCCCGTCATAACCGGACTCGGCGAGCGCCTTCCTGGCCGCAGCCATGTCGCCGCCCTTCGCGAGGGTCTCGCCGCCAATGTCCGTCGCGAACGGCGTGTCGCAAATGAAGGCCGCAGCACAAGTCTTGTAGTATTTGGGATTGCCGATCAGCGCATCGAGCACGTCCTTCTGCTTGACCGCCAGGAATGCGGCGCGGCGGACCTTGACGTTGTCGAACGGCGGATGGAGGAAGTTCATCCGTGCGCCCGTCTGGAATCCGAACTTGTTCAGGATCTCGATCTTGAGCTCCTTGTCGGCTTCGATGGCGGGCAACATTTCGATGGCAGGAAATTCCATGAAATCGACGTCGCCCGACTGCAGCGCGTTCAACGCCGTCTGCGCGTCCGGCATCGTGATCCATTCGACGCGGTCGACCTTCACCACCTTGCCGCCGGTGGTCCAGCTCGCCGGCTCCTTGCGCGGCACATAGTCGGTGTTCTTGACATAGACCGACTTCACGCCCGGCTGGAATTCGCCCTGCACGAACTTGAAGGGGCCGGAGCCGATCTGCTCGGGAATCTGCTTGTCCACCGGCGTCTCGGCGAGACGCTTCGGCATCATGAAGGCGACCCGCGAGGACGGCTTGCCGATCGATTCCAGCACGAGCGCGTACGGCTCCTTCAGCTTCAGCGTGATGGTCTTGGGGTCGGTCGCCTCGAGGCTCGCGGTGAACAGCATCATCTGCTGCCCCATGCCGTCGACAGCGGCCCAGCGCTTCAGGGAGGCAACGCAATCTTCCGCGGTGACGGGCGTGCCGTCATGCCACTTCAGACCGTCGCGGAGCGTGAAGGTGTAGGTCAGCTTGTCGTCGGAGATCTTCCAATCCGCCATCTGCGGCTGGATCTTGAAGTTCGAATCCGTCGCGATCAGCGTGTCGTAGACCATGTAGCCATGGTCGCGCGAGATGTAGGCGCTGGTGAAGATCGGATCGAGGATGCGCAGGTCCGAATGCATCACGGCGGTGATGGTCTTGCCTGCGGCAAGAACCGGCGAGGCCAGCGCGGAAAGGGCCACCACCGAAAGCGCAAGTCTTGAAGCGAACGCGAGACGTCCCCGGCGCATCATTTCGAACATCGAAGGTCTCCTGACGGTTCTTTTGGCAATTTTCTTGGAAGTTCTTTTGGCAGTTCTCCAGGCAAGCGGCGCCGCTGATGACAGCGGCGCCGCGCGATGGTCGAAGCGAAAGTCGCGAGAAGCGCCTTTCCTTACTTGGACTTGGCCTTACTCAGACTTGTCGACGTTCCAGAACAGCGGCGTTGCCGGGCCGTCGAGCACGCCGGTCAGCGATTTGCGCCAGCCGCTCGGCAGCAGGTACTGCCCGAGCGGGATGTAGATCACCTGCTCATAGGCTTCCTTCTGGATGTCGGCCGCGATCTTCTTCTGCTCGTCGATCGAGGACGCGCGGACGAAGGCGTCCTTGAGCTGCTCGATCTTGGCGTCTTCCGCCCAGCCGAACCAGCCCTTCTTGCCCTGGCCGCCGATCGAGAGATTGGCGATCGGGTTGGACACGTCGGCCGCGACCCAGTTGGTGAAGAACATGTTCCAGCCCCCCTCCTTCGGCGGCTTCTGGCTGGCGCGGCGGCTCACCACCGTCTGCCAGTCGGTCGCCTGCAGGTCGACCTTGAAGCCGGCCTCGCGCAGCAGCTGGGCAGCCACGATCGGCTGCGCCTTGAGCGTCGTGACGTCGCCAGGCGCCATCACCACGACCGGGGTGCCGTCGTAGCCGGACTCGGCGAGCGCCTTCTTGGCTTCCGCCATGCCGTTGCCCTTCACCAGGGTTTCCGCGCCGACCTCGGTCGCAAACGGCGTGTCGCAGACGAAGAACGCGCCGCAGATCTTCTGGTACTTGGCATTGCCGACGAGCGCGTCGAGAACGTCCTTCTGGTTCATCGCCAGCAGGGCAGCACGGCGCACCTTCACGTTGTCGAACGGCGGATAGAGGAAGTTCATCCGGCCGAGGGTCTGGAAACCGAACTTGTTGGAGACCTCGATCGTGAGCTCCTTGTTCGCTTCCAGCACCGGCAACATGTCGTAGGGCAGGTTTTCCATGAAGTCGATGTCGCCCGACTGCAGCGCATTCACCGCGGTCTGCGAGTCCGGCATCGTGATCCACTCGACGCGGTCGACCTTCACCACCTTGCCGCCGGAGGTCCAGCTCGCCGGCTCCTTGCGCGGCACGTAATCGGTGTTCTTGACGTAGACCGCCTTCACGCCGGGCTGGAATTCGCCCTGCACGAACTTGAAGGGACCCGAGCCGATCTGCTCGGGGATCTGCTTGTCCGGCGGGATCTCGGCGAGACGCTTCGGCATCATGAAGGCGACGCGCGAGGACGGCTTGCCGATGGAATCGAGGACGAGGCCGTAGGGTTCCTTCAGCTTCAGCGTGATGGTCTTGGCGTCGGTCGCCTCGAGGCTCGCGGTGAAGTCCCAGAGCTTCTGGCCCATGCCGTCGACCGCGGCCCAGCGCTTGAGCGAGGCGACGCAGTCTTCCGCCGTCACGGGCGCGCCGTCATGCCACTTCAGGCCGTCGCGCAGCGTGAAAGTGTAGGTGAGCTTGTCGTCGGAGATCTTCCAATCCGCCATCTGCGGCTGGATCTTGAAATTCGAATCGGGGGCCACCAGCGTGTCGTAGACCATGTAGCCATGGTCACGCGTGATGTAGGCCGTGGTGAAGATCGGATCGATGATGCGAAGGTCGGAATGCATCACCGCGGTAAGGGTCTTGCCGGCCGCAAGCACCGGCGAGGCCAGTGCCGTTGAAAGCGCGACGACCGACAGCGCAAGTTTGGAGGCGAACGCGCGAGGCCCCCGGCGCATGAAGTTGGACATAAAAAGTTTCTCCTGACGTGAAACTGTTCAAAGGCAGGTTATTGGTTGAGCATCCGGTTCGTTCCTTGGGCGAACTAACCTCATGCAATGCCTTTATCTTTTCGAGACTTGCAGACAGTGTTGAGCGCGTCAATCCGGTTTCGTCGCAAGCCCTCGCAGCGCGCGCACGGGCTCCACAAAGATCGGTTTGGCTCTACAACGCTCTCCGCTTGTCCTGCCCCGCGCCGATGCAATGCGCGTTCCATCTTTCGCAGCTTGAGAGACATTAAGATGAATCCAGCCAATCTTCCCTTCGATTCCGAGGCCATGCTCGAGGGCCTGCGCACCTGGGTGGAATGCGAAAGCCCGACCTGGGACGCGAACGCGGTGAACCACATGCTCGATATCGCAGCGCGGGATATGGCGATCATGGGTGCGACGATCGAGCGCATCGCCGGCCGTCAGGGTTTTGGCGGAGTGATCCGCGCGCGTTTTCCGCATCCGAAACAGGGCGAGCCGGGCATCCTGATCGCCGGTCACATGGATACCGTCCATCCGGTCGGCACCATCGAGAAGCTGAAATGGCGGCGCGAGGGCAACAAATGCTACGGCCCCGGCATATACGACATGAAAGGCGGCAATTATCTCTCGCTGGAAGCGATCCGGCAGCTGGCGCGCGCCTCGTTCACCACGCCGCTGCCGGTCACCGTGCTGTTCACGCCCGACGAGGAAGTCGGCACGCCTTCGACGCGCGACATCATCGAGGCGGAAGCCGCGCGCAATAAATACGTGCTGGTGCCCGAGCCCGGCCGCGCCGACAACGGCGTCACTACCGGACGTTACGCCATCGCACGCTTCAATCTCGAGGCGACGGGACGGCCGAGCCACGCCGGCGCGACGCTGTCGGCGGGCCGTTCGGCAATTCGCGAAATGGCGCGGCAGATTCTCGCGATCGACGCGATGACGACGGAGGACTGCACCTTCTCGGTCGGCGTCGTGCATGGCGGACAATGGGTCAATTGCGTTGCCACGACCGCGACCGGCGAGGCGCTGTCGATGGCCAAGCGCCAGGCCGATCTCGACCGCGGCGTCGAGCGGATGCTGGCACTCTCGGGCACCAAGAACGACGTCAGCTTCAAGGTGACGCGCGGCGTGACGCGGCCGGTCTGGGAGCCGGATGCCGGCACCATGGCGTTGTACGAGAAGGCGCGCGGCATCGCCAAATCCCTCGGCGCGGAATTACCGCATGCGAGCTCCGGCGGCGGCTCCGACGGCAACTTCACCGGTGCGATGGGAATCCCAACTCTCGATGGCCTCGGCGTGCGCGGCGGCAACGGCCACACACTCGAGGAGTTCATCGAGGTCGATAGCCTCGTCGAACGCGGGCGCTTGATGGCGGGATTGCTGGCGACGCTGGAGTAAATTGAATCAACTTCGCACTGCACAATGCGTTGGCAATCGCGGTCTAAATTTAGCCTTGTCTAAAAATGAGGCGTATCGTACTGCTCGATCGTCCACGCGACGATGCGGGAGAGATCGCAACGAAGGTTTTCGGCTTTCGTTGCGGCGCCGACGGAGCAACCGCCCCGGAAACTCTCAGGCAAAAGGACCGTATCGTCAGGACGATCTGGAGAGAGGCGGCGCGATTTCAGGCAATCGTGGCGTCCACCGAAGGGGATAGTCCGTTGCGTGATCCGCAGCGGATCAAGCTCTCAGGTAACCGTGACAGATGGGGCGCCGCCAACGGCCTTTGGCCGGCGGCCGACCTATCCTAACTCACGGGAGCCCCGAACCTGCCATGACCCATATCGCCATCATCGGCGCCGGCATCACCGGCGTGACGACTGCCTATGCCCTGCTCGAACGCGGCTTTGAGGTGACGGTGCTCGACAAGCACCGTTACGCCGCGATGGAAACATCGTTCGCCAATGGCGGACAGCTCTCCGCCAGCAATGCCGAAGTGTGGAACAGCACCGCGACCATCCTGAAAGGCTTGCGCTGGATGTTCCGGCGCGACGCGCCGCTGCTGATGAACCCGCGGCCGAACTGGCACAAATATTCGTGGATGAGCGAGTTCGTCGCCAACATCGGCAACTACCGCGCCAATACGATCGAGACCACGCGGCTCGCGATCGAAGCCCGCAAGCATCTGTTCGAGATCGCGGCGCGCGAAGGCATCGACTTCGATCTCGAGCGCCGCGGCATCCTCCACATCTATCACGACAAGACGGGTTTCGAATCCGGCCTGCGCGTCAACGCGCTGCTGCAGGAAGGTGGTCTCGATCGCCGTCCGGTGACGCCTGAGGAGATCCGCGCGATCGAGCCGACGCTGCGCAAGGCGTATTATGGCGGCTTCTACACGCCGTCGGATGCGACCGGCGATATCCACAAGTTCACCCGCGGGCTGGCGGACGCCTGCAAGCGGCGCGGCGCGACCTTCATCCACGAGGCCAATATCGATTCAATCGCGCGCGCCGGCAGCGGCTTCGTGCTCGGCTGGGCCGATCTTGCTGCAAGCGATGCCCTCGCCTCCGCGCGCGGCATGCTGAAGGCCGACGGTGTCGTGGTCTGCGCCGGCGTCGCCAGCCGCCACTTCGCCGCCCTCCTCGACGATCGCATCAACGTCTACCCGGTGAAGGGCTACTCGATCACCGTGCAGCTCGACACCGCCGAGAGCCGCAACGCGACGCCGACCGTGAGCCTGCTCGACGAAGCCGCCAAGATCGTCACCAGCCGGCTCGGTGCCGATCGTTTTCGCGTGGCCGGCACCGCCGAGTTCAACGACTTCAACCGCGACATCCGCGCCGACCGCGTGCAGCCGCTGGTCGACTGGGTGCGTAGCAACTTCCCCGCCATCGAGACCTCGCGCGTCGTGCCCTGGGCCGGGCTGCGCCCGATGATGCCGAACATGATGCCGGTGGTGCGCGCAGGGCGGATTCCGGGCGTGTTCTTCAACACCGGCCACGGCCATCTCGGCTGGACCCTGTCGGCCGCCACCGCGCACATGATCGCCGGGACCATCGACGGCTGGCGCGGGCTCAACGCGCCGCCGACCGTTCCTTCACTTGGGGTTGAGCGTGAGCTGCGTCATGCATCCTGAGTGGTTGAAGCCGGCGCGCGGCGGCCTCTTGCGACTGCCCTGCCCTTGGCACACAATTTGCCCCGAAAGACCGGCATCTCCGGCCGGCTTTCCCAGCCCTAGTGACAGGCGCGCATGATAGACACGTTCGAATCCACGGGCGCCCCAGGGCCCCACAAGTTCCGCAGCCGGAGATAGGTGCATGCTAGGTTATCTCATTCGCCGCGTTCTGGCCGCGGTGCCCGTGATGGGCGTCGTCGCGCTGTTCGTGTTCCTGCTGCTGCGGCTGACGCCGGGCGATCCCGCCGCGATCCTTGCCGGCGACAACGCGACACCCGAACGGCTCGAGCGCATCCGCGAATCGCTCGGCCTCAACGAGCCCCTGATCGTGCAGTTCATCACCTGGGTGAACAAGCTGCTGCACGGCGACCTCGGAACATCGCTGATCTCCAACCTGCCGGTCATGAAGATGATCGGCCAGCGCGTCGAGCCGTCGATCTCGATCGCGCTGTGCACCATCATCCTCGCCGTCATCGTCGCGGTGCCGCTGGGCGTGATCGCGGCGTGGAAGCACGGCACCTGGATCGACCGTTTCGTGATGGGCCTGTCCGTGCTCGGCTTCTCGGTGCCGGTGTTCGTGGTCGGCTATGTCTTGATCGAGGTCTTCGCGATCGATCTGCGCCTGGTGCCGGTGCAGGGCTTCCGCAGCATCTTCAACGGTTTCGGCCCGTTCTTCGAGCGCATGATCCTGCCGACCTGCGCCCTGTCCTTCATCTACATCGCGCTGATCGCGCGCATGACGCGCGCGGCGATGCTCGACGTTCTCGGCGAAGATTACGTGCGAACGGCACGTGCGAAAGGCATCAACGAGGTTGCCGTGATGATGCGGCATGCGCTGCGCAATGCCGCCGTGCCCGTGATCACCGTGATCGGCACCGGCTTTGCGCTGCTGATCTCCGGCGTCGTCGTCACCGAGAGCGTGTTCAACATCCCCGGCATCGGGCGTCTCACGGTCGATGCGGTGCTGGCGCGCGACTATCCGGTGATCCAGGCCATGATCCTGCTGACGTCGCTGATCTACGTCGTCGTCAATCTTCTCATCGACGTCGCCTATACACTGCTCGATCCCCGGATCCGGTACTGAGGCAAGGACAAGAACAAATGTCGGTCGATACCCTTCCCCAGTCGTCCATTCCGATCACGTCGCCGCTGCGGCCGCGCTTCGGATTCCTCACCTCGACGCCGATCATCGCGACGGCGACGTTCCTGCTCGCCCTGATCGTGGTGATCTCGATCCTCGCGCCGCTGATCGCGCCGCATGATCCGATCCAGCTTGCGCCGTCGCAGCGCCTCAAGCCGGCTTCGGCGCAATTCCTGCTCGGCACCGACGCTTACGGACGCGACCTGTTGTCGCGCGTGGTCTATGGCGGCCGCATCTCGCTTCTGATCGGCATCGGCTCGGCGATCCTGTCGATCGTCATCGGCCTTTCGATCGGCCTCGTCTCCGGCTTCTTCAAGCTGGTCGACTCCGTGATGATGCGCATCATGGACGGCCTGATGGCGATGCCGAGCATCCTGCTCGCGATCGCCGTGGTCTCGCTGTCCGGCGCCAGCATCTGGACCGTGCTGATCGCGATCACGATCCCTGAGATTCCGCGCGTGGCGCGCCTGGTCCGCTCGGTCGTGCTGTCGGCGCGCGAGGAGCCTTACGTCGAGGCCGCGATCTCGGTCGGCTCGAGCCTGCCGAAGATCATGTGGCGTCACCTGATGCCGAACACGATCGCGCCGCTGATCGTCCAGGGCACCTATGTCTGCGCCTCCGCGATCCTCACCGAGGCGATCCTCTCCTTCCTCGGCGCCGGCATCTCGCCGGAGACGCCGACCTGGGGCAACATCATGGCCGAGGGCCGCCAGTACTTCCAGATCAAGCCGTCGCTGATCTTCTGGCCGGGGCTTTTGCTCTCGATCGCCATCCTCAGCATCAACCTGATCGGCGACGCCGCCCGTGACGCCCTCGATCCCCGCATGAAGCAGCGGGAAGGGAAGTGAAACCATTTATTCCGTCATTCCGGGGCGGTGCGAAGCACCGAACCCGGAATCTCGAGGTTCCGGGTTCACGCTTACGCGCGCCCCGGAACGACGGTGGAGACCTCGCATGACCAACCCTGTTCTCGACATCAACAACCTCGTCGTCTCCGTCGGCAAGAAGCCGGGCGGCGCGAAGATCATCGACGGCATCTCGATCCAGGTGCGCGAGCGCGAGACGCTGTGCCTCGTCGGCGAAAGCGGCTCGGGCAAGTCGGTGACCTCGCTCACCACGATGGGCCTGTTGCCGAAGGGCACGCTGGTGCCGACCTCCGGCAGCGTCAAGCTGGTCGGCGAGGAGCTGCTCACCGCGACCGACCGCCGCCTGCGCCAGCTCCGCGCGACGCAGATGGCGATGATCTTCCAGGAGCCGATGACCGCGCTCAATCCGGTGGTGCCGGTCGGCCGCCAGATCGACGAGGTGCTGCGCGCCCACACCAAGCTCGATGCGAGGGCGCGCAAGAAGCGCATCCTCGACATGATGGAGCAGGTCCGCCTGCCCCAGGTCGAGCGCATCTTCGCCTCCTACCCGCACCGCCTCTCCGGCGGCCAGCGCCAGCGCATCATGATCGCGATGGCGCTGGTGCTGGAGCCGAAGCTGCTGATTGCGGACGAGCCGACCACCGCGCTCGACGTCACCACGCAGAAGCAGATTTTGACCCTGATCCGCGACCTCCAGCGCGATCACGGCACGGCCGTGCTGTTCATCACCCACGACATGGGCGTGGTGGCCGAGATCGCCGATCGCGTCGCGGTGATGCGGCAGGGCCGTCTCGTCGAGACCGGTCCGCTCGAGACCGTGCTGCGCAATCCGACCATGGAGTATACCCGCAACCTGCTGGCGTCGGTGCCGAGCCTGGTGCCGCGGCCGCCGCGCGAGGAGAGCCGCGAGCCTGTCGTGCTGGAGGCCAACGACCTCAGCAAGGTCTACAAGGAACGCGCGTTCTTCGGCAAAGGCCGCGAGGTCGTCGCCGCCGACAAGGTTACGCTGACGCTGCGCAAGGGCCGCACGCTCGGCATCGTCGGCGAGAGCGGCTCGGGCAAGTCCACTGTGGCGCGCTGCATCGTCCGCCTGATCGATCCGACTTCCGGCGGCGTGCGCCTTGCCGGCCGCGAGATCTCCGACATCTCGCGCCGTCTGCTGCAGCCGCATCGGCAGAAGATCCAGATCGTATTCCAGGATCCCTACCGCTCGCTCAATCCGCGCGTCACCGTCGGCGAGAGCATCGCGGAAGGCCCGATCAATTACGGGGTCTCGCATGCCGACGCGATGAAGCGCGCCCGCGAGCTGCTCGAGCTCGTCGGCCTGCCGGCCGACGCGGTGTCGCGCTATCCGCACCAGTTCTCCGGCGGCCAGCGCCAGCGCATCGCGATCGCCCGCGCCCTCGCGCTCGACCCGGACGTGCTGGTCGCAGACGAAGCCGTCTCCGCGCTCGACGTCTCGGTACAGGCGCAGGTGCTGGAACTGCTCGACGAGATCCAGAAGCGGCTCGGCATCGCCATCCTCTTCATCACCCACGATTTGCGCGTCGCAGCGCAGATCTGCGACGAGGTCGTGGTGATGCAGCACGGCCGTGTCGTCGAGCAGGGTCCCGCCGCCGAAGTGCTGACGCATCCAAAGGAGGCCTATACCAAGGCGCTGCTGGATGCGGCGCCGGGACGGAACTGGGATTTCGCGAACTTCCGGCCGGTGGTGGAAGGCGTGGGGGCGAGCGCGTAGGTCTATCCCTCGTCATTGCGAGCGCAGCGAAGCAATCCAGAATCCCTCCGCGGAAAGACTCTGGATTGCTTCGCTGCGCTCGCAATGACGGTGTGCGCGGCACACATTCCCAAAACGTCTTGACCCTATGCGTGGCGCGATTGCTTCCCGCCTTGCTCTCCTCGCAAAGCCGGGGCTAACGTCGCGCACTCCTGATTGACCGGACTGGAATTGATGACACGTATCGCCGTCGGCGGCTTCCTGCACGAGACCAACACTTTCGCCCCGACCAAGGCGACCTTCGCGGATTTCCAGCATGGCGGCGGCTGGCCGGCGATGACCGAAGGTGCCGACGTCCTGAAGGTGATGCGGCGCATCAATGTCGGCCTTGCCGGCTTCGTCGACAGTGCCGAAGCGAACCGCTGGGAACTCATTCCGACCATTGCCTGCGGTGCCAGCCCGTCGGCGCATGTCACCAAGGATGCGTTCGAGCGCATCGTGAAGGTCATGGTCGACGGCATCGCAGCCGCGGGCCCGATCGACGCGGTCTATCTCGACCTGCACGGTGCGATGGTGACCGAACATCTCGACGACGGCGAAGGCGAGATTTTGGCGCGCGTGCGCCGCGTCATCGGCAAGGATGTTCCGCTGGTCGCGAGCCTCGACCTGCACGCCAATGTCACGCCCGCAATGATGGATCATGCGGACGCGCTGATCGCCTACCGCACCTATCCGCATGTCGACATGGCCGAGACCGGCCGCGCCTGCGCAAAGCATCTCGCGCTGCTGCTGAAGACCAGGCAGCGTTTCGCAAAATCCTTCCGGCAATTGCCGTTCCTGATCGCGATCAGCTGGCAATGCACCAACGACTTTCCCACCAAGGGCATTTACGAAAAGCTCGCCGCGCTGGAGAGCGATGCGGTTCCGACCCTCTCCTTCGCGCCCGGCTTCCCCGCCGCCGATTTCCGCGACTGCGGCCCGAGTGTGTTCGCCTATGGCAAAACGCAGGAAGACGCGGACCGGGCGGCCGATGCGATCGTCAAGCTGATCGAAAGCCACGAGGACGATTTCGACGGCAAGATCTGGACACCCGACGACGGCGTGCGCCATGCGATGGAACTTTCGAAGGGCGCGAGCAAGCCGATCATCATCGCCGACACCCAGGACAATCCCGGCGCCGGTGGCGATTCCGACACCACGGGCATGCTGCGTGCGCTGGTTCGCAACAAGGCGAGCGCGGCGACCGGCGCCATCTACGATCCGGAATCGGCGAAGGCCGCGCACGCGGCCGGTGTGGGCGCCTCCGTGACGCTGTCGCTCGGCGGCAAGTCCGGCATCCCCGGCGACGAGCCCTATACCGAGACCTTTGTCGTGGAAAAGCTCTCCGACGGCCGCTTCATCGCGCCCGGTCCCTACTACGGCGGCCGCGAGATGGAGATGGGCCCCTCCGCAGCCTTGCGCATCGGCGACGTCCGCGTCGTCGTCTCCTCGCACAAGGCCCAGCTCGCCGACCAGGCGATGTACCGCTATGTCGGCATCGAGCCGACACAAGAGAAGATTTTGGTCAACAAGAGCTCGGTGCACTTCCGCGCCGATTTCGAGCCGATCGCGGAGAAGCTGATGATCTGCGCCGCGCCCGGCGCGATGCCGGCCGACACGGCTTCCCTCCCCTGGACGCGCCTGCGCCCGGGCATCCGCATCAAGCCGAACGGCCCCGTTTTCAATCCTCCTTCACGCTAACCGGACAGGACCACATGCCCACCATCGACCGGATCGACGGCTATGCCGACGAACTCACTGCTATCAGGCGCGACCTCCACGCCCATCCCGAGATCGGCTTCGAGGAAGTGCGCACTTCCGGCATCGTCGCCGACAAGCTGAAGAGCTGGGGCATCGAGGTGCATCGCGGCCTCGGCGGCACCGGCGTGATCGGCGTCATCAAGGGCAAGGGTTCGGGCGGCAAGCGCATCGGCTTGCGCGCCGACATGGATGCGCTGCCGATGGAAGAGAATACCAATCTGAAATGGAGCTCGAAGATCCCCGGCCGCTTCCACGGCTGCGGCCATGACGGGCACACCACCATGCTGCTCGGCACCGCGCGCTATCTCGCCGAGACCCGGAATTTCGACGGCACCGTGCACCTGATCTTCCAGCCGGCCGAGGAAGGCCTCGGCGGCGCCCGCGCCATGATCAAGGACGGGCTGTTCGAGAAGTTCCCCTGCGACGAGCTCTACGGCCTGCACAACGCGCCCGACCTCAACCACGGCGAGATCGCGATCCTGCCCGGCCCGGCCATGGCCAGCGCCGACTTCTTCGACCTCCGCATCACCGGCTACGGCGCGCATGGCGCGATGCCCGAGCGCTCCAAGGACGCGGTGATCATCGCGACCACGCTGGCGCAGGCGATCCAGACCATCGTCAGCCGCAACGTCGAGCCGCTGCAGGCCGCCGTCATCTCGATCACGCAGATCCATGCGGGTTCCGCCTATAACGTCATCCCTGGCGAAGCGCATCTCTGCGGCACCATCCGCACCTTCTCGAATGAAGTCCGCGCCCTGATCGCCGAACGCATCCGCACCATCTGCGCCGGCATCGCGGCCGCGTATCAGTGCACGATCGAAGCCGACATCCGCGACACGTTCGGCGTGCTGGTCAACCAGGTCGAGCAGTCCAAGGTGGTCGAGGAGGTCGCGCGCACCATCGTCGATCCCGCCAACGTGATCACCCGCGCCCAGCCGAAGATGGGCAGCGAGGATTTCGCCGACATGCTGCAGACCATTCCCGGCGCCTATTTCTGGGTCGGCCATGACGGCTCGGTGCCGGTGCACAATCCCGGCTTCGTGCTGGACGACAAGATCCTGCCGATCGGCGCCAGCATGTTCGCGCGCATCATCGAAACGCGCATGCCGGTGAGCTAGCAATGCACAAGAAGAGCCCTGAGGAAGCGGTCACCTCGCTGCACGATCTGTCCGCGGTCGACCTGATCGCGGGCTATCGGGCCAAACAGTTCTCGCCGAGCGAGGTGCTGGAGGACGTGCTCGCGCATGTCGCGGCGTGGGAACCGCATCTGAAGGCGCTCTATGCGTTCGACCCCGACAGCGCGCGCGAGGCCGCAAAGGCCTCGACCGCGCGCTGGACCGGGGGCGAGCCGTCAGGCGCGCTCGACGGCGTGCCTGTCACGGTGAAGGACAACATCGCGACCAAGGGCGTGCCGGTGCCGCTGGGCGCTGCCAGCGTCAAGCTGGTGCCGGCCGAGAAGGACGCACCGCCCGCCGCGCGGCTGCGCGAGGCCGGCGCGATCATCTTCGCCAAGACCACGATGCCCGATTACGGCATGCTGTCGTCCGGGCTCTCCTCTTTCCATGCGCTCGCGCGCAATCCCTGGGACCTCAGCAAGAACCCGGGCGGCTCCAGCGCCGGCGCAGGCGCCGCTGCCGCGGCCGGCTATGGTCCCCTCCATCTCGGCACCGATATCGGCGGCTCGGTTCGCCTGCCCGCGGGCTGGTGCGGCCTCGTCGGCCTGAAGCCGAGTTTTGGCCGCGTGCCGATCGATCCCACCTATGTCGGCCGTGTCGCCGGTCCCATGACCCGCACCGTCGATGATTGCGCGCTGATGATGAGCGCGATCGCAAAGCCCGACCGGCGCGACGGCATGAGCCTGCCGGCCGAGCCGCTGAACTGGAAGGGCTTGGAAAAGTCTCCGCGAAAGCTGCGCATCGGCCTGATGCTCGATCCCGGCTGCGGCCTGGCGCTGGAGAAGCCGGTGCGCGAGGTCGCGGTGAAGGCCGCGAAGGCCTTTGAATCCGCGGGCGCAGTCGTGACGGAAGTCGACGGCATCCTCACCCGCGAGATGCTCGACGGCCTCGACAATTTCTGGCGCGCGCGGATGTGGGACGATCTGTCGAAACTGACGTCGGCCGAACAGGCAAAGGTGCTGCCTTATATCTTCAAATGGGGCGAGTCCGGCGCGAAGCTCTCGGGTGTCGACGTCATCCGCGGCTTCAACCAGACCATGGCGATCCGCGCGGCGGCGTCAAAGCTGTTCTGTGAGCTCGACTATGTGATCTCGCCGACCGCGCCAAACGTGAACTATCCGGCGGAGTGGGCCTCCCCGACCAACGATCCCATGAAGCCGTTCGAGCACATCGCCTATACCGTGCCATGGAATATGTCGGAGAATCCGGCCGTCTCCCTCAATGGCGGCTTCGACGCCAAGGGTTTTCCCATCGGCTTGCAGATCGTCGGCCGCCGTTTCGACGACATCGGCGTGCTCGGCATGGCCAAGGCTTTTGAAGGCCTGCGCGGCGCACAGAAGCCCTGGCCGAAGCCGCCGGCACAGTAAACACTCTCTCGTCATTCCGGGTTGCGCCCTCTTGGCGCAAGCCCGGAATCCATTCATCCGCACAATTGATGCGGAGAAATGGATTCTCAGGTGCGCAATAGCGCACCATAGCTCGCGCTTCGCGCGCCCCGGAATGACGTGCTAGAGAGACCGACAAAGAAACAAGGGAGGAAACCACCATGGCGTATGAGACGATCAAGTACGAGGTCGCCGAGCAGATCCTCACCATCACGCTGAACCGGCCCGACAAGCTCAACGCCTTCAACGCGCAGATGCAGGCCGAGCTGATCGACGCGTTCGACGCCGCCGACAAGGACGACAATGTCCGCGCCATCATCGTCACCGGCGCCGGCCGCGGCTTTTGCGCCGGCGCCGATCTGTCGTCGGGCGCCGACACGTTCGACCGCGACGCGCGGCGCGGGCCCGTCAAACGTTTTGCCGACGGCAAGGTCGACTACAGCGATCCGCAGGTGCGCGACGGCGGCGGCCAGGTCACGCTGCGCATCTTCAAATGCCTCAAGCCCGTCATCGCCGCGGTGAACGGCCCCGCCGTCGGCATCGGCGTCACCATGCAGCTCGCGATGGACATCCGTATCGCCTCGGAGGCTGCGCGCTTCGGCTTCGTGTTCTCCCAGCGCGGCATCGTGCCGGAGGCCGCCTCGAGCTGGTTCCTGCCGCGCATCGTCGGCATCTCGCAGGCGCTGGAATGGTGCTATTCGGGACGCGTGTTCCCGGCGCAGGAAGCGCTTGCGGGCCGTCTCGTCAGCAAGGTCGTGGCCCCCGACGATCTGCTCCCGACCGCCCGCGCATTGGCAAAAGAGTTTGCGGCCAAGACGGCGCCGGTGTCGGTGGCGCTGATCCGCCAGATGATGTGGCGCATGATGGGCGCTGACGATCCCATGGAAGCCCACAAGGTCGACAGCCGTGGCATCTACGCCCGCGGCCGCTCCGACGACGTTAGGGAAGGCGTGGTGTCGTTCCTGGAGAAGCGTCCCGCACAGTTCAAGAACAAGGTGTCCAGCGACATGCCGGATTATTTCCCGTGGTGGACGGAGCGGGAGTACAAGTGACCCTCTCGTAGGGTGGGCAAAGCGAAGCGTGCCCACGCATTTTTTGCAATCGAGAGAGGTGGTGGGCACGGCGCAAGAGCGCCTTTGCCCACCCTACGGCACCGTCATTCCATCACCAGCGCCACGCGCCCGATCGCCTTGCGGTCGATCAAGAGCCGCATCGCCTTTGCAAACTCCTCCAGCGGCAGGCGGTGCGAGACGTTGGGGCGCAGCTTGCCCTCCTCCGCCCATTGCAAGAGCGCCTTCAGGCGGACCTCGCCGAGCGCGGGGTTCTTCCGCACCGCTTCGCCGGCGCGCACGCCGAGCACGCTGGCGCCCTTGATCAGCAAGAGATTGGTCTTGGCCAAGCCGATGCCGCCGGTGAAACCGATCACCAGCAGCCGCGCGCCCCAGGCGATGCAGCGCATCGAGTCCTCGAACACTTCGCCGCCGACGGGATCGAACACGACATCCGCCCCGCGCCCGTCAGTGATGCGCTTGACGGCATCGCGAAACGGCTCGCGGTCGTAGCGGACGAGATGATCGGCGCCGCGCGATTTCGCGATCGCAAGCTTTTCGTCGCTGGAGGCGGTCGCGATCACGGTCGCGCCCAACATCTTGCCGATCTCGACGGCGGCAAGGCCGACGCCGCCGCCGGCACCGTGCACCAGCAGCACCTCGCCCGGCTCGACCCGGCCGCGATCGATCAACGCGTGATAGGCCGTGCCGTGGCCGGCGAGATAGGTCGCGGCTTCGGCGTAGTCGAACGTGGACGGCTTAGGGGTGAGCTGCGCCGGCGTCACGATGGCTTCGTCGGTAAAGGCGCCATGACGCATCTTGACGATGACCTTGTCGCCGACGGCGACGCCCCGCGCCTCTGCGCCGACCTCGGTGACGTCACCCGCAGCCTCCATGCCGGGCGTGAACGGCAGCTCGGGCTTGAGCTGATATTCACCGGCCGCCATCAGCACGTCAGGAAAATTCAAGCCGGCGGCGCGGATCGCGACGCGCAACTCGCCCGGCTTGAGCGCACGCGATGGAAACTCCTCCAGCCGCAAAGTCTCGGGCGCGCCGAGCGCGCGGCAGACGACAGCGCGCACCATCAGGCCGCGCTCGCCTTGCTGCGCGTAAGAGCCTCGCGGATCAACGGCAGGCGGTCATTGCCGAAATACATGTCGGTCTTGTTCACGAAGATCGTCGGCGAGCCGAAGCCGCCGCGCGCGACGACCTCCTCCGTATTGGCCTTGAGCTGGTCCTTGATGCCCTGCTCGGAAATACCGGCAAGGAACTTCTGCTCGTCGATGCCGACCTTTTTGCAGATCCCGGCGAGCACCGCGTCCTGCGAGATGTCCTTGTCCTCGCTCCAATAGGCCTCGAACACGGCGGTCGCGAACGGCACCATGTCTTTGCCGAGCCAGATGCAGCCGCGCATGGCCTTGACGCTGTTCACCGGAAACACCGTCGGCGGCATCTTGATCGCAAGGCCCGCCGAGCGCGCCCAGTCCGCGAGGTCCTTTTTCATATAGCGCGCCTTCAGCGGCACCGGTGTCTCGCGCTGGGCGTAGACGCTCGGATTGACCGTGTTGAAGATGCCGCCGACCAGGATCGGTCGCCAGACGACCTCGGTGCCGAGCTCTTTCGCCAGCGGCTGGATGTTGTGAAAGGCGAGATAGGTCCAGGGGCTGGAGCAGTCGAAGAAGAATTCGATCATGGCGTTTCCTTGTGTCTTGTTACTCTCGATCTCTCCCCGTCATTGCGAGGAGCGGAGCGACGAAGCAATCCAGACTCTTTCCGCGGAATCAGTCTGGATTGCTTCGCTTCGCTCGCAATGACGAGGAGGCAGCAGTGGCTACTTCCTTCCCAACACTTCCTTAGCCCGCTGGCCGAACATGATCTTGCGTGATTCCTCGTCGAACGGCTCTTTCACGAATTTGCCGATCGCAAGCCCCGCCTGCACCTGCGGCCGCGCCCGCACCTCGGCGTACCAGCGTTTCACGCTCGGATAGTCGTCGAGCGTGAAGCCTTGCGCCTTGTGAGTCATGGTCCAGGGGAAGCAGGCGATGTCGGCGATGGAATAGTCGCCGGCGACATAGGCGCCGGTCTTGTCGAGCTGCCGGTCGAGCACGCCGTAGAGCCGCGCCGCCTCGTCGCGATAGCGCTCGATCGCATAAGGGATCTTCTCGGCCGCATAGAGCGCGAAATGGCCGTGCTGGCCAAGCATGGGCCCGAGGCCCGCCATCTGCCACATCACCCATTGAATGGTGGTGGAGCGCCCGCGCAAATCAGCCGGCAGCAAACGGCCGGTCTTCTCCGCGAGATAGATCAGGATCGCGCCGGTCTCGAACGCCGAGAACGGTGCGCCGGCATCGGCGGGCTCATGATCGACGATCGCGGGAATGCGGTTGTTTGGGCTGATCGCCAGAAACTCAGGATTGAACTGCTCGCCAACGCGAATGTTGACGGGCTTCACGGTGTAGGGAAGCCCGAGTTCCTCCAGCATGATCGAGATTTTCCAGCCGTTCGGCGTCGGCGCGTAATAGAGGTCGATCATGACCTTTTCCTTGGCCTTCCCTCTGGCCCTTTCTTGGGCCTTCCCTGTCGCCGCCGCTGGAATAGAGAGCGACTTTCGTTGTTCTGTACCTCGACGTTAGGACATGGCAGGAAGGGGCGCAACTCAACCTGCCGGGAGGGCCGCCATGCTGTTTCCAACCACGATCGCCGGCTCCCTGCCGAAGCCGGAATGGCTCGCCGAGCCCAACATGCTCTGGGCGCCCTGGAAGTCCGGAGGCGACGAACTTGCCCGCGCCAAGCGTGACGCGACGCTGATCTGGCTGAAGATCCAGGAGGACGCCGGCATCGACATCGTCACCGAGGGCGAGCAGGCCCGGCAGCATTTCGTGCACGGTTTCCTGGAGAAGATCGAGGGCATCGATTTTGCCCACAAGGTCGAGATGGGAATCCGCAAGGACCGCTACAAGGCAATGGTGCCGCAGGTGGTCGCCCCGCTCCGGCTGAAGGACCGCGTCCATGCCTTCGAGGCGCGCGTCGCGCGCTCGCATACGAAGAAGAAGCTGAAATTCACCCTGCCCGGCCCGATGACCATCATCGACACCATTGCCGACCGCTACTATGGCGACCGGGTCAAGATGGCGTTCGCCTTCGCCGAGCTGCTCAACGAGGAAGCCAAGGCGTTGCAAGCCGACGGCGTCGATCTCGTGCAGTTCGACGAGCCCGCCTTCAACGTCTACATGGACGAGGTCAACGACTGGGGCATCAAGGCGCTGGAGCGCGCCGCGCAGGGCCTCACCTGCGCCACCGCCGTGCACATCTGCTACGGCTACGGCATCAAGGCCAATACGGACTGGAAGGAGACGCTCGGCGCGCAATGGCGGCAATATGAGCAGATCTTCCCCGCGATCGATGCGAGCCCGATCCAGCAGGTCGCGATCGAGTGTCGCAATTCGAAGGTGCCGCTCGACCTGCTCGCGCTGCTGAAGACCAAGATCGTGCAGGCCGGCGTGATCGATGTCGCCAGCGACACGGTCGAGACCGCCGAGGACGTCGTGAAGGTGATTGAGGCGGTGTCGAAATTCGTGCCCAAGAGCAACATCATCGCCACCACCAATTGCGGCATGGCGCCGATGCGGCGCGAGATCGCGGAAGCCAAGCTGATGGCGCTCGGCGCCGGCGCCGCGCTGGCGCGCGAGAAGCTGGGATGATGGCGGTGCGCGTCGCCGGCATCGTCGCCGTGCTGGTGGTTGCCGCGTTGCCGGCACGCGCGGAGGACCGCTCGGTGCTCGTCAATTGCCAGGCGACGGTCGAGCGCGCATCGAAGAATGCGACCGCCGCCAGCGAAGCCGAGTTGACCCGCTGCCGCCAGGTGATCCGGGAATGGGCGCTGCGCGATGCGCGGATGACCGTCGACGAACGGGGGCGGCCGATACGCTAGTGCGAGGCCGTCGGATGCAGCACCGGCTGATATCCGGCGATGATCGCACGCAGCGTGGACGGCGGCGTCAGCAACATCGGACGATCGAGGGCGCGTGCATGCGGGGCATAGCCCGCGAACGACCACAGCAGCGCCCTGCCCTGCGTCACCAAAAAGCTCTCGTCACCCTGCTGCACCATTGCGCCGTCGGGCAATTGCGCGGGCGGCATCGGTAATTCATGCAGCCGTTTCCTGCCACGATCGAGCCGCTCCTGATGCAGGACGGCATCCATCGCCTTCGCGCTCACCGCACTCAGACCATTGCCCTTCTCCCACGCGGCTCGAAAGCGGCGGGCGTCATCGCGGCGACAAAAGAAGCAGGGCCGATGGCCTGCGGCAAAGGCGGTGGCTTCATCCAGGAAGAACAGCTCGGTCCAGCTCCGCCGCGCCATCACCGGCCGCCGCCAGCCTCGGAATTCGCACAGGCAGGTGATCCAGGCCGGTGACGACCAGCGCTTCGTCAGCAGCGTCTTGGTCGCGGGATCGTGGATGATGCCGCGGTTGCCGGTGAACAGGCCCCGATGCGGCGTCGCGATGATCTCGCCGGTGGGAGTGACGCGGTTTTGCAGGGGCATGGTGGCCTCCGCCCGTCATTGCGAGCGAAGCGAAGCAATCCAGAAATGCATCCGCGGAAGCAGTCTGGATTGCTTCGCTGCGCTCGCAATGACTGCGGCGGTCACGCCGCGCCGTCGCGCAGCGGCGGGTGGTAGGACAACGCGGTGTCCCAGGGGAAGAAGATCCAGGTGTCCTGCGACACCTCCGTGATGAAGGTGTCGACCAACGGGCGGCCCATCGGCTTGGCGTAGACGGTGGCGAAATGCGCATCGGGCAGCATCTCGCGGACCAGCCTGCCGGTCTTGCCGGTGTCGACGAGGTCGTCGACGATCAAGAGGCCCTTGCCGGTGCCGCCGCCGAGCTTCATGGCAGCCTCGGAAATGCCCTTGAGCACCTGAAGCTCACCCTGCTTGTTGTGGTCGTAGCTGGCGATGCAGACCGTATCGATCACGCGCACGCCGAGCTCGCGCGCCACGATCGCGGCCGGCACCAGCCCGCCGCGGGTGATCGCGATCACGGCATGGAATGGGCCGACCTCGTTGAGCCGCCAGGTCAACGCCCGGCAATCCCGGTGGAACTGGTCCCAGGACACCGGGAACGCCTTGCCGGCCTTCTCCTGCGCATTCAGTTCCGGTGCTTCACCCGCCATCATCGTCTCCTACCATTCGTCCGCCGGCAGCATGGTGCTAGCGGGTGATGTTCAATCCCGCCAGCATGTCCTTCACCGCCGCCATCGCTGCCGCGAGCTTATCTGCATCGCGCGATCGGACCACCAGATTGGTGTTTGGCTTCTGCTCTTCGTCCATGAAGGGATAGCTGCCGATGATGGTGTCGGGATGGGCGGCGGCAATGGCCCGCAGCGGGCTGCCGATGTCGCCCTCCCGCGCATTGGCACGAACCGATTCGGACAGCATGCGCACGCCCGATTTCAGCTTGGGCGAGACGATGTCCATCATCGCCTGCATGATCGAGGGCACACCCGCCATCACGATGACATTGCCGATCTTGAAGCCGGGCGCGAGGATGGTCGCGCTCTGGATCAGCTCGGCGCCGTCGGGGATGCGGGCCATGCGCAGGCGGGCCTCGTTGAGATCCTGCTCGCTCCAGCGCTCGCGGAAGCGGGCGACCACCTCGGGATGATGGTCGATGCCGACGCCAAAGGCCTTGGCGACGCTGTCGGCGGTGATGTCGTCATGGGTCGGCCCGATGCCGCCGGTGGTGAAGACGTAGGTGTAGCGATGCCGCAGTGCATCCAGCGCGGCGATGATGTCGGGCTCGTCGTCGGAAACGACCCGGACTTCCTTGAGGTCAATGCCGATATTGGTCAGGTACTCGGCGATGAAGCCGATATTCTTGTCCTTGGTCCGGCCGGACAGGATTTCGTCCCCAATGACCAGAATGCCCGCCGTGACGATCTCGCTCATGCCTTAAGTCCCTCACCTATGCGCCGACTTTGCCGAGGTAACGCGTTGAAGTCACGCGGTTTTGCTGCCGAAATAAGCAGTCCTCAGCCATTTTTTCAGGCAAGCTGCCTGCCATCCCCGGTAAATCCTGCCAGTCCATGCTTATCGCGCTGGCCCAGCCCTTGCTACCACATGAAAGTCATGCACTGTTGACGCATGGCCACGGAGAACAGTCGGGATCTATGGCAGTCGCGTTTGATGAAATGAATATTCCCGGCGGGGACCTTCGCCCCGCCTATCAGGAGCTGGCACGCTGGCTCAAGGAGACGCCTCCCGAGGCGCTCGAATATCGCCGCCAGGAAGCCGAGCTCCTGTTTCGGCGGATCGGCATCACCTTTGCAGTCTACGGCGATTCCGAGTCCACCGAGCGCCTGATCCCGTTCGACGTGATCCCCAGGATCATGTCCGGCAAGGAATGGGCACTGCTGGAGAAGGGCCTGAAGCAGCGCGTGCGCGCGCTCAACATGTTCCTGCGCGACATCTATCACGGCCGCGACATCCTCCGCGCCGAAATCGTGCCCGACGATCTGATCTTCCAGAACCCGGTCTTCCGCCCCGAGATGAACGGCCAGCAGGTGCCGCACGACGTCTACGTGCACATCGCCGGCATCGACATCGTCCGGGTCGACGCCGAGGACTTCATCGTGCTGGAGGACAACGCGCGCACGCCCTCGGGCGTGTCCTACATGCTGGAAAACCGCGAGATCATGATGCGGCTGTTTCCGGACCTGTTCGCCCGCCACAAGGTGGCGCCTGTCGAACGCTATCCGGACGAGCTGCTCGCCGCACTCCGCTCGGTCGCGCCGCATGGCGCATCGGGCGAGCCGACGGTCGCGCTGCTCACACCGGGCGTCTACAACTCGGCCTATTACGAGCACTCCTTCCTCGCCGACAAGCTCGGTATCGAGCTGGTCGAGGGCCGCGACCTCATCGTCAAGAACAACGAAGTGTTCATGCGCACGACGGAAGGGGTGAAACGGGTCGACGTGATCTATCGCCGCGTCGACGACGATTTCCTCGATCCCCTCACCTTCCGTCCCGACTCGGCGCTCGGCGTGCCCGGGCTGATGTCGGCCTATGCGGCCGGCAACATCACGCTCGCCAACGCCGTCGGCACCGGCATCGCCGATGACAAGGCGATCTACTCCTACATGCCCGACATCGTGAAATTCTATCTCGGCGAAGAGCCGATCCTGAAGAACGTGCCGACCTGGCGCTGCCGCGAGCCGAAGGACCTCGCCTATGTGCTGGATAACCTCGGCGAGCTCGTCGTCAAGGAAGTGCACGGCTCCGGCGGCTACGGCATGCTGATCGGCCCCGCCGCAACGAAAGCGACCATCGAAGCCTTCCGCGAGAAGCTCAAGCGCGAGCCGGAAGGTTTTATCGCCCAGCCGACGCTGGCGCTCTCGACCTGTCCGACTTGCACGGCAAGTGGCCTTGCCCCGCGCCATGTCGACCTTCGCCCCTTCGTGCTCACCGGCAGCAAGAGCACGACGATCGTGCCGGGCGGGCTCACCCGCGTCGCACTGAAGGAAGGCTCCCTGGTGGTCAATTCGAGCCAGGGCGGCGGCACCAAAGACACCTGGATTTTGGACGAGTAGTCAGATGCTGTCGCGTACCGCCGAAAACCTCTACTGGCTCGCCCGCTACGTCGAACGGGCCGAATATCTCGCGCGCACCATCGATGCGACGCTGCGCGTCACCGCGCTTCCCGCCGCCTATATCGGCAAGACCAATGAATGGGACTCGGCGCTTCTCACCGCCGGCGTCGCCGCGAGCTTCTATCAGGCTTATGAGGAAGCCAACGAGCACAACGTCGTCGAATATCTGTCGTTCTCACAGAACAACCCGTCCTCGATCCGGAACTGCATCGAGGCGGCGCGGCTGAACTCGCGCTCGGTGCGCACCGCGCTGACCAGCGAGATGTGGGACACCATCAACTCGGCCTGGATCGAGCTCCAGGCGGTCTGGAGCAAGGGCACCTCGACGCGCGAGGATCTCGCGAAATTCCTGCGCTTCGTGCAGGAGACCTCGCTGCGCTTCGACGGCTCGGCGTACCGGACCATGCTGCGCAACGATGCCTACTGGTTCTCGCGCATGGGCGTGCACCTCGAGCGCGCCGACAACACCGCCCGCATCCTCGACGTGAAGTACCATGTGCTGTTGCCCGAGGAAGAGCATGTCGGCGGCCCGCTCGACTTCTATCAGTGGAGCTCGATCCTGCGCTCGGTCTCGGCGCTGACGGCCTATCACTGGGTCTATCGCGAGACGCTCAAGCCGTGGCTGATCGCGGATCTCCTGATCCTCAACGACACGCTGCCGCGTTCGCTGGCCAGCTGCTACGGCAACCTCGTGCGCAACCTCGACCAGATCGGCGTCGCCTATGGCCGCCAGGGCCCGGCCCAGCGCCACGCCCGCGGCATCCGCAACCGGCTGGAACACAGCAATATGAACGACATTTTCCAGCATGGCGTGCATGAATTCATTCAGGAATTCATCGCGGACAATTCCAGGCTGGGCGAAATCATCACGAAGCAGTATTTGATCTGATACACGCCGTCATTCCGGGATGGTCCGAAGGACCAGACCCGGAATCTCGAGATTTTCGGGTTCGGTGCTGCGCACCGCCCCGGAATGACGCCAGAACAACGGTCCATCATGCGCCTGCGAATCCAGCACACCACGACCTATCGCTACGAGCCGGCGGCCACCAGCGTGATCCAGATCCTGCGCATGACGCCGTGCAGCCATGACGGGCAATATGTGGCGGAGTGGCAGATCGACGTCTCCACGGACACCAAGCTCGACACCCATGAGGACGCCTTCGGCAACGTCACCCATGTGCTGTCCTGCGGACCCGTCGGCGACATCAAGATCACCGCCGAAGGGCTGATCGAGACCCACGACACCGGTGGCGTGCTGCGCGGCGCCGACGAGCGCTTTCCGGCCGGGATGTTCTTGCGTCCTACCGATCTCACCACGGTCAACCCGGCGATGGCGGCGGTCGCGCGGCAGCTGCGCAGCGAGGCCGAGAGCGACACGCTCGGCTTCCTGCACGCGCTGATGAGCGAGATCAGCGATCACATGACCTTCGACGAGGACCCGACCAACAGCGGCACCTCGGCGGCCGAGGCGTTTACGCTCAAGCGCGGCGTCTGCCAGGACTACGCACACATCTTCATCGCCTGCGCCCGCACCGGCGGCGTGCCCGCGCGCTTCGTCTCCGGCCATTTCCTGCGCTCCGACGGCACGGTGCACCAGGATGCCGGCCACGCCTGGGCGGAGGCGTATGTGCCCGATCTCGGCTGGGTCGGCTTCGATCCCGCCAACTGCATCTGCACCACGGACGCCCATGTCCGCGTCGCGATCGGGCTCGATTATCTCGGCGCCGCCCCCGTGCGCGGCACCCGCTATGGCGGCGGCGCGGAGACGCTGACGGTCGCGGTCAAGGTCGAGCAGGCCGGCCGCGGCGGGCAATCGCAGTCGCAGTCCCAGCGGCAGAGCTAGCAGCGTTACAGCCGTAACCGACGACCGCCGCGCTGAAACCGCGCCGTAGCACGGTCCGTCCAATTCTTGTTGCGATCCGTTCCCGCAACAGAGGTTGAGACAGATGCGGCTTCAAGAAAGACTCAGCGATCATTTCGCACTGCGCGATCCCCAGAAAGCCATGCTTGTGGGCATCCGGGAATTGGCACCCGAGATCACGGCCCGCGCCGCCGAGATCGAAGCTGCGCGCCGCATCCCGCCCGACCTGGTGGAGCGGCTGAGGTCGATCGGGGTCTTCCGGATGTTCGTTCCGCGGAGCCATGGCGGGCTGGAGCTCGATTTTCCCGATGGCCTCGAGGTCATCAAGGCACTGACCCGTCTCGACGGCTCGGTCGGCTGGATCTCGATCGTCGGCGCAGTCGGCAGCCTGTTCGCCGCCGCGTCTCATCCCGACCTGTATCAGCGAATCTATCAGGACGGACCGGACGTGGCGATCTGCGGCTCATCCCAACCGGGCGGAACGGCAGAGCGTGTGGCGGACGGCTACCGCGTCAAGGGCCGCTGGCCGTTCGCCAGCTCTTGCACGCATGCCCAATGGATCGGCGGGTTCTGCATCGTTACCGAGAATGGCAAACCGGTCGCCGGGCCGCAGGGCAAGCCGCAGATTCGCGTCGTTGTGCTGCCGGCGCACGACTGGGAGATCGAGGACACTTGGTATGCGGCGGGGCTCGAGGGCACCGGCAGCCATCACATCACGCTGCGGGAGAGGCTGGTTCCGGAGGTGCATGTCTTCGACCTCGAAGCTCCGCCTCGCATGTCGGGTCCGCTCTACCAGGCGCTCCGGCAATGGCTGCCATTGTTTCACGGTGCATTCTCGGTCGGCCTCGCCGAGGGCGCGGTCGATGACCTGCTCGCGCTGGCCCATACCGGGCGGCAGCAATTGTATGCGGCCGTACCGATGCGGGAGTCCGAGACCTTCCAGTTCTGCCTCGGCCGGATTTGCGCCGACCTCAGGGCTGCGCAGGCGTTTCACGAGGTCCAGGTTGCCGGCCACTGGCGCCGCGCGCAGGCCGGCACGTTGAATGACGAAGACCTCATGATCGAGGGGGCCAGATCCGCGGTCTGGCTCGCGACGACCTGCGTCGGCATCGCAGATGCGTCCTTTGCGCTGGCCGGAAGCAGCGCGGTCTACGACAGCTCGCCGCTGCAGCGGCGCCTGCGCGACCTTCACGTCGGCGCGCAGCACGCTCACGCGCAGCAGAGGCAATATGTCGACGTCGGCAAGCTCGCCTTGCGCCGTTCGGCCGAGCCTGCCGCCTGACCGCATGAGCCGTGCTACACTCGCGGGATCAGACCTGATCCCGCGAGGCCCGCATGGCGACTGTAAAACTGCTTTCGGACGATGAACTCTCCACCGAGGCGCGCGCCGTTTTCGACGACATCCGCAAGGTGCGGCAGTCGGATTTCGTCAACAATTTCTGGCGCGCGCTGGCGCATGATCCGAAGACGCTGCGGCGGACCTGGGAGAGCATCAAGGAGGTGATGGCTCCGGGCGCGCTCGATCCCAAGGTCAAGGAAATGCTCTATGTCGCGGTCTCGATCGCGCATGGCTGTAGCTATTGCATCCACTCCCACACCGCTGCCGCCCGGGCCAAGGGCATGAGCGCCGCCGAATATGGCGAGTTGCTCGCCATCGTCGGCATGGCGGCGGAAACGAACCGGCTGGTCACCGCGCTCGGCGTCCCCGTCGATGAGGCATTTCTGGTCGATAGCGCGGATTGAGGTCGGCGCGGAGAACCAAGCCGTTTCCTCCCGTCATTCCGGGGTGCGCGCCCCGGAATGACAGCCTCCCCCCGCGGGATTCGGGGGTTGGAGCGGCCGGCGAAATTCGCTAGTAATTCCGCGCAAACGCGTTCGGGGACTGGAAATGACCTATTGCTGCGGAATCCTGGTTCGGGACGGTCTGGTGATGATCGCCGATACCCGCACCAATGCCGGCCTCGACAACGTCTCGACCTTCCGCAAGCTGCATATCTTCTCCAAGCCCGGCGACCGCATCATGGCGATCGCCAGCGCCGGAAACCTCGCCATCAGCCAGTCGGTGCTCTCGACGCTGACCGAAGGCCTCGAGGACCCCAACACGGGCGAGATCGAGACGCTGATGAACGCGCCCACCATGTTCCAGGCCGCCCAGCGCATCGGCCGGGCGATCCGGGCGGTGCATGCGACCGAAGGCCCGGCGCTGAAGTCCGAGGACGTCTCCTTCGACGTTTCCTTCCTGTTCGGCGGCCAGATCAAGGGCGCACGCATGCGCCTGTTCATGGTCTACACCGCCGGCAATTTCATCGAGTGCACCACCGATACGCCGTACCTTCAGATCGGCGAGCACAAATACGGCAAGCCGGTGCTCGACCGCGCCATGCATTACGACGTCGAGCTCTACGAGGCGCTGAAGACCGGCCTGATCTCGATGGACTCGACCATGCGGTCCAATCTCGGCGTCGGCCTGCCGATCGACGTGCTGGTGGTGCGCACGGACGCCTGCGAGGCCGATCTCAACCACCGCATCGAGGCGGGCGAGCCCTATTTCCACGATCTGCGCTCGCGCTGGTCGGCGGCCTTGCGCGCCGCGCACCAGAACATCCCGCGCCCGCCCTACAAGAACGAAAAAGAACCCAAAACCTGACAGCTCAAGAGAAAAGGCAGGAAACGATGAGTGAAGCGAAAAAGATCGCAGTGGTGACGGGCGCCGGCACCGGTGTCGGGCGCGCGGCGTCGCTGGCGCTGATGAACGCCGGCTTCACCGTGGTGCTCACCGGCCGCCGGCTCGACATGCTCGAGGAGACCGCAAAGCTCGGCCCCGCGGGCAAAAGCCTGTGCGTCACCGCCGACATGACCAAGCCGGACTCGATTGCCGCGCTGTTCGACAAGGTGAAGGCGACCTATGGCCGCCTCGACGTGCTGTTCAACAATGCCGGCATGGGCGCGCCGGCGGTGAACTTCGAGGACCTCAGCCTCGAGCAGTGGCAGGCGGTGGTGAACACCAACCTCACCGGCCCGTTCCTGTGCACCCAGCACGCCTTCCGCATCATGAAGGACCAGAGCCCGCGCGGCGGCCGCATCATCAACAACGGCTCGATCTCGGCGCACGCGCCGCGGCCGTTCTCGGCGGCCTACACCTCGACCAAGCACGCCATCACCGGCCTCACCAAGGCCAGCAACCTCGATGGCCGCATGTATGACATCGCGGTCGGCCAGGTCGACATCGGCAATGCCGCAACCCCGATGACCGATCGCATGGTCAACGGCCCCGGCGTGCTGCAGCCCGACGGCACCACCAAGCACGAGCCCCGCATGGACGCCAAGGCTGTCGGCGATGCCGTCGCCTACATGGCCGGCCTGCCGCTCGACGCCAACGTGCTGACCATGACGGTGATGGCCACCAAGATGCCGTTCGTCGGACGCGGCTGAACAAAACTGCGAAAACAACCCCATGCACAGTAGGCGGCATGGGGTTGTGGCCTGACTTCGCCAAGCAGGGTGACATCGACTAAATCCCCAAGCTGCCTCCACAATCGTCATTGCGAGCGCAGCGAAGCAATCCAGGCTGCCTCAGCGGTGGGATTCTGGATTGCTTCGTCGCAAGGGCTCCTCGCAATGACGAGGAGGGAGCGGAGGGCCCCTACTCCAGGCTCTCCACCTGCCGCAGGCTCGGAAACAGCTTCATCCAGAGCAGCGCCACTGCGACCGTGCAGACGCCGCCGAGCACGGCGGCGGGCATGGTGCCGAACAGGGCGGCCGTCAGCCCGCTCTCGAACTGGCCGAGCTGGTTCGAGGCGTTGATGAAGAGGAAATTCACCGCGCCGACCCGGCCGCGCATCTCGTCGGGCGTCGACAGCTGCACCAGCGAGAAGCGGATCACGACGCTGATCGTGTCGGCCGCGCCGAGGATCGCGAGCGACAGCACCGACAGCCACATCCAGGGGGACAGCGCGAACACGATCGTGGCGATGCCGAACACGATCACGGCCTGAAACATGCGCAGGCCCACATGATGCGAGATGGCGTGGCGCGCCAGCACCATGGTCATCAGGAGCGCGCCGACCGCAGGCGCCGCGCGAAGCACGCCGAGGCCCACCGGGCCGGTCTGGAGGATGTCGCGGGCATAGATCGGCAGGAGCGCGGTGACGCCGCCGAACAGCACCGCGAACAGATCGAGCGAGATGGTACCGAGAATCGCGGGATTGCTGCGGATGAAACGGACCCCGGCAAAGATGTTGTCCGCCTCGTCCATGTCCTTGGCGACGGCCTGCGGCCGCGGCCGGATGAAGCCGGTCAGGATCATCCCAAGAATCCAGAACAGCAGCATCACGGCGTAGGCGAGATGCGGCGCGATCGCGTAGGCGAAACCGCCGAGCGCGGGACCCGTGATGGTCGCGACCTGGCCCGCACCGCTCGCGACCTCGGTGGCGCGCTGGAGCGAACCCTGCGGCGCGATCAGCGGCAGCAGCGCCGCGGTCGTCGGGCTCTCGAAGGCGCCGGCAATGCCGAGCACGAACGTCGCGATGAAGATCTGCACCTCGCTGACCGCGCCGAGATAGGTGATGGTTGCGAGATAGAGCGCGGTCGCGGCTTCCACGAGCTGGCAGAGCTGGACCACGCGCTTGCGCTCGAAACGGTCGGCGGCGTGGCCGGCGACGAACACCAGGAGCGCCGTGGGCAGGAACTGCACGAGCCCGACCATGCCGAGGTCGAAGGCCGAGCCGGTGAGATCGTAGATCTGCCAGCCGATCGCGACCGCCGCGATCTGGCTCGAAAAGCGTGACAGGCTACGCGAGAGCAGGAAGAACAGGAAGGCGCGGTGGGCGAGGAGCGCGCCGGCGCTGACCGGCGGATTTCGGGATATTGGCTGCTCTGGCATCGCCTCTTCGGTCACCTCGGACTGTCCGCCCCCTGATCTGATGGGCTTCCCGCGTGGCTGAGACGGGTCCGCTTGTCAACAACGGGACACTTCCGGGGCCGGTCGGCATTGCCTTTGCAACGCACGCGCGGCCATAATCATTGGGGGTTTTGGGGACATCATGCTTCGCCTGCAATCGGCACTCGGCATTTTCGCATTGCTGCTGATCGCCTTCGCGCTCGCAGAGAATCGCCGCGCGGTCTCGCTGCGCCAGGCGGCGATCGGCCTCGCCGCGACCTTCGTCACCGCGGTCGTGCTGCTGAAACTGCCGGTCGTCGCCCATGCCTTCGGCACCATCAACGACGCGGTCGGCGCGATCTCGGCGGCCTCGCGCGCAGGCTCCGCCTTCGTGTTCGGCTATGTCGGCGGCGGCGCCCTGCCCTTCGACCTGAAGGTGCCCGGCGCCGACTTCATCCTGGCGTTCCAGGCGCTGCCGATCGTGCTGGTCATGAGCGTGCTGACCACGCTGCTGTTCTATTGGCGCGTGCTGCCGCCGATCGTGCGCGGCATGGCCTGGCTGCTGGAGCGCACCCTCGGCGTCGGCGGCGCGGTCGGGCTCTCGACCGCCGCCAACATCTTCCTCGGCATGGTCGAGGCGCCGCTGTTCGTGCGGCCCTATCTGACGCAGATGACCCGCAGCGAATTGTTTCTGGTCATGACCGGCGGCATGGCCGGCATCGCCGGCACCGTGCTGGTGCTCTATGCGACGCTGCTGGCGCCGCTCATCCCCGACTCGGCCGCGCATTTCGTGATCGCATCCGTGCTGGGCGCGCCGGCCGCGATCCTCGTCAGCCTGATCATGGTGCCCGAGACCTCGGACAAGCGCACCGGCGGCGCGCTGGAGGATCCGGAAATGGACGTCGCCAGCACGATGGACGCGATCGTGAAAGGCACGAGCGCAGGGCTCGAGCTGCTGCTCAACATCGTCGCCATGCTCTTGGTGCTGGTGGCGCTGGTCTATCTCGTCAACGCCATCCTCGGCCTGTTGCCAAACATCGGCGGCGCCGCGATCTCGCTGCAGCGTCTGCTGGGCCTGGTGATGGCGCCGGTGTGCTGGCTGATGGGATTGCCGTGGGACCAGGCGGTGACGGCCGGCAGCCTGATGGGCACCAAGACCGTGCTCAACGAGCTGATCGCCTATGTCGACTTCTCGAAGCTGCCGCCCGATACGCTCGATCCGCGCTCGCGCCTGATCATGCTTTACGCGATGTGCGGCTTCGCAAACTTCGCCAGCCTCGGCATCATGATCGGCGGCCTGGGGGTGATGGCGCCGGAGCGGCGCGCGGAGATCAACGCGCTCGGGCTGAAGTCGATCGTGTCGGGGACGCTGACAACGTGCTTGATTGGAGCGGTAGTGGGGGTGTTGGCGTGACGTCGTAGCCCGGATGGAGCGTAGCGCAATCCGGGACAGCGTCACCGCCGGATACAGCGGCCCCGGCGCTCCATCCGGGCTACGAGCTGCCATTGCGAGCGAAGCGAAGCAATCCAGAATCTGTCCGCGGAGACAGTCTGGATTGCTTCGCTGCGCTCGCAATGACGACGGAGAGAGCTACGCCTTCAACTCCACCGTCTTGAATTCCGCCGGCAGGATCACCTCCAGCAGCTCGACGTCGTCCGAATAATCCAGGATCATGTGTTTGATCTTCGGCGGCTGGGTCCAGGCGCTGCCCTGCTTCATCAAGGTCTCGCCCTGCCCGTCCATGTAGGTCTTCACCCAGCCCTTGAGCACGTAGACCATCTGGAATTCGACGTCGTGGAAATGCAGCTTCGAGACCTCCGCCGGATCGCAGGGGCCTTGCAGCCGGATCACATGCGCCTGCGCCAGGCCATGGGTCGCATCGGCGATGCCGAGGTCGCGGTATTTTGCGTAGGCGCGCAGGCCGTCGGCCTTGAAGTCCTCTTCGCGGTGATGGCTGATCGCGATGCGCTGCCTCCGACGTGCCGGCTTCTTCGGTGCCACCGTGCGCGCCTTTGCCTTGACCGCCTTGCGTGCCGAGGACCGCGCCGCGGCCTTGGTGCCACTCCGCTTCTTCACGGCGGTCTTCGATGCGGGTCTTGATGCCTTTTGCCTGGCCATTGTCTGCCTCCCTGATCTGAGCCGCGCCCGCCGGACGGGCGCAACCCGAAGGCAGATTAGCCAGTCCTGGACCGGGCAGCAATTGCGGGACCTGGATCAGTGAACGACATGCCCCGGTCGCTCGTAGCTTGTCCGAAGCTGTCGTGGCGAACGGCCGTCGTCTCGTATTCGCTCCCGCGCCGATTTAGTCTCGCCCGGAGATTCTGGGGGATTGATTCATGAGCAACAGCGTAGGTCAGCGTGCATTCCACAATGCCCGGCTTCGGAAGCGGCAGCAGGCCGAAGTACTGCCATTGCTCGGGCTTGCCCTCCAGTTGCACAAGCAAGGGCTTCTCCCCGAGGCCCGGAATGGCTATCGCCAGGTCCTGCAGCTCGAGCCCAATCAGTTCATTGCGCTGCATATGCTCGGCAGTTTGGAGTCTGACGCCAAGAACTATCAGGAAGCCGAAATCCTGCTGAGCCGGGCGGTTGCCGTAGATCCGAAATCTGCCGACGCTCACATGAGCCGAGGCATCGCGCTGAACAAGCTACGACGTCACGATGAGGCCCGCGAGAGCTATCGAAGGGCCCTCGCCTTGCGCCCCAACTACGCCTTAGCCCTGTCCAATCTCGGCAACGCGAGCGTGACCGTCGATCTTCAGCAAGCGCTCGAGTGCTACGACAAGGCGCTCGCAATCGACGCAAATCTTGCCGAAGCCCACAACGGCCGGGGTTGGGTGC
The DNA here is from genome assembly GCF_029714325.1 of Bradyrhizobium sp. CB1717. Taxonomy (NCBI): domain Bacteria; kingdom Pseudomonadati; phylum Pseudomonadota; class Alphaproteobacteria; order Hyphomicrobiales; family Nitrobacteraceae; genus Bradyrhizobium; species Bradyrhizobium sp. CB1717. Next base: position 3,970,356 of record NZ_CP121666.1, on the reverse strand, counting down.
TCTGCCGTCTGCGCAATTATGACGAGGCCATCGCAAGCCTGAACCGCGCGCTGTCGATCAAGCCCGACTATGCCTCGGCCCTGGCGAACCGCGCCATCGCATTGCAGGAGCTTCTGCGATTTGACGACGCCATGGCGGATTGCAATCAGGCGATCGCCCTGGCGCCCGACGAGATGAACGGGTGGCTCGGGCGCGCCAATGTCTGGCTGCAGACCCAGCAAATCGCCGAAGCATTGCACGATAGCGAGAAAGCCATCGCGCTCGATCCCGATGCCGCTCAAGCTCACCTGGTCCAGGGCGTTTGTCTCTCCACACTTGGGCGGGTCGACGAAGCTTTGGCCAGTTACGACAGAGCGCTCGAGATCGAGCCTAACTTCCCGGGCGCGATCTCCAACAAGATATTCACGCTCGATTTCGTGGCGGATGCCAGCGTTGAGCAGCATCAGCAAGCGCGGCAGCTCTGGTGGGAGCGGATCGGCACGACGTTCGCTTCAGAAGTGGCGGGACCGTACGACAACAGCCGCGATCCGGATCGCCCTCTGGTGCTCGGCTACGTCTCGTCGGACTTCAACGCGCATTCGGCCGCGTTCATATTCAAGCCGGTCCTGCAATACCACGACCGGGCACAGTTCGAGGTCGTGTGCTACTCTTGTTCGTCGAAAGTGGATCCGGCGACCGCCGAATTTCAAAAGATCGCCGATCGCTGGCGCGACGCCTCGCAATGGAGCGACGATCGCCTCGCCGATCAGATCCGCGCCGATGGCGTCGATATCCTGATCGACCTGTCCGGCCACACCAAAGGAAACCGCCTCAGCGTGTTTGCGCGCAAGCCGGCGCCGATCCAGGCCCATGGCTGGGGGCATGGCACCGGCACCGGGCTGCCGACGATCGATTATCTGTTCTCGGACCCGGTCGCGATTCCTGCCCCGGTCCGGCATCTGTTTGCGGAAACCGTCGTCGACCTGCCGTGCTTCGTGACACTGGAGCCGCTGCCAATGGAGCTTGCGAGGACGTCAACGCCGGCGATCTCGAACGGCTTCATCACATTCGGTGTCTTCAATCGCATCAGCAAGATTTCGGACCAGGCCGCGCAGGCCTGGTCAAGGATTCTCGAGCGGGTGCCGGGATCCCGGCTGCTGATCAAGGATGTTGCGCTGGACGATCAACTGGTCCGCGACAATCTGCTGGCACGGCTTGCAGCTTGCGGCGTTCCGGCCGAACGCGTCGAACTGCTCGGCACCACCTTGCGGGTCGATCATCTGGCAGCGTTCAATCGCGTCGATATCGCCCTCGACCCGTTCCCGCAGAATGGCGGTGTCAGCACGTTGGAAGCCTTGCAGATGGGCGTGCCCGTGGTGGCGAAGCTCGGGAACAGTCTGCCCAGCCGTGCCGCCGGCTCCATTCTCACCGCGCTCGGCCTGCCGGACTGGGTGACGGATAGCGAGGAGGCCTATGTCGACATCGCGGTGAGCCGTGCGGCTGAGATCGGCGATCTCGACAAGTTGCGCAGCGAACTGCCCGGACAAGTCCGGGCTGCGGCCGCCTGCAACCCGGTCGCCTACGCGCAAGCGGTGGACGAGGCCTATCGCGCGATGTGGAAGCGCTATTGCAGCAGCGGCGCCTGATCTCTGCCTCGGGCAACCACGGAGATAGCGCGTTCGCCCGACGCAGCTCCAGCCGAGATATCGTAGGATGGGCAAAGCGAAGCGTGCCCACCATGCCGGGTGCGATCGTGGAGAGATGGTGGGCACGGCGCGCAGGCGCGCGCCTTTGCCCACCCTACGAGACCGCGCCTTAAATCAATGCAGCCGGAACACGCCGTCGACGGCGCGCAACTCGGCGGGCTTGATCAGCTTGGAATGCGCGACGGTCACCGAGAACAGCGGACCGTCGAGCTTTTCCTGCCAGAAGGCCAGGAAGTCGGTCAGCGCCGGAAATTTCGGAAACATGTCGTAGTTCTGCCAGACATAGGTCTGGAGCAGCGAGGGATGATCCGGCATCCGGTAGAGAATTTGTGCCGTCGTCAGCCCGTAGCCCAGCATCTGTTTCCGGAAGTCTTCGGAAACGCCCCCAACCCGCAGTCCCATGCCAACCTCCTTTGCAGGAGCGCATTCAGGGGGCGGCTTTCCGGTACGCTGCTTACGAGCCACCCGGTGGAGATGCGCTCACATGAGAGAAATGTGACGCAAACTGACAACCCATCTCAAGCCCAAAAGTTTAACAAGCTGTTGAAATTCAATGCGTTAGCAGCAGATACGACCCCGTGCTAATACGGCCTCCCACGGAGCCTCGAAGAGGCCTCCAAGGCTGGTTAACGATGGAAAAGAGATTCTGGCAGTCCGCGCTTCCAGGTGCCGATTTTTCTGCTAGAAGCCCTTGCCCCCGCAAAATTCCTGTCCTATTTCAGCCTCGCCTGTGCTAGCACTCGCGGGCACAGACTGCTAACGCCAAAAAATTCCCATATCGTGCAACTACTTAGGAGGACTGCATGAAATTCCGTCCGCTTCACGACCGCGTCGTGGTCAAGCGCATCGACGCAGAAGAGAAGACCGCTGGCGGCATCATCATTCCCGACACTGCCAAGGAAAAGCCCTCCCAGGGTGAAGTCGTCGCCGTTGGCCCCGGTGGCCGCGACGAAGCCGGCAAGCTGATCCCGATCGACCTGAAGGTCGGCGACCGCGTGCTGTTCGGCAAGTGGTCCGGCACCGAGGTCAAGATCGACGGCGTCGATCTCTTGATCATGAAGGAAAGCGACATCATGGGCGTCCTCGACGTCCCCGCTTCCAAGAAGAAGGCGGCCTAACAGCCCCCTCTCTCCCTCCCATCAAACATTATCCAAGGAAAATTCCAGATGGCAGCCAAAGAAGTCAAATTCTCGGTTGAAGCGCGCGACAAGATGCTGCGCGGCGTCGACGTTCTCGCCAACGCGGTGAAGGTCACGCTCGGTCCGAAGGGCCGCAACGTCGTGCTCGACAAGTCGTTCGGCGCTCCCCGCATCACCAAGGACGGCGTCACCGTCGCCAAGGAGATCGAGCTCGACGACAAGTTCGAGAACATGGGCGCCCAGATGGTGCGCGAAGTCGCCTCCAAGTCCGCTGACGCGGCCGGCGACGGCACCACCACCGCCACCGTGCTCGCCCAGGCGATCGTGAAGGAAGGCGCCAAGTCGGTCGCCGCCGGCATGAACCCGATGGACCTCAAGCGCGGCATCGATCTTGCGGTCGAAGCCGTCGTTGCGGACCTGCAGAAGAACTCCAAGAAGGTCACCTCGAACGAGGAGATCGCCCAGGTCGGCACCATCTCGGCCAACGGCGACCAGGAGATCGGCAAGTTCCTCTCCGACGCCATGAAGAAGGTCGGCAACGAGGGTGTCATCACCGTCGAGGAAGCCAAGTCGCTCGAGACCGAACTCGACGTTGTCGAGGGCATGCAGTTCGACCGCGGCTACATCTCGCCCTACTTCGTCACCAACGCCGACAAGATGCGCGTTGAGATGGACGACGCCTACATCCTCATCAACGAGAAGAAGCTCTCCTCGCTGAACGAGCTGCTGCCGCTGCTCGAGGCCGTGGTGCAGACCGGCAAGCCGCTGGTCATCGTCGCCGAGGACGTCGAAGGCGAAGCCCTCGCGACCCTGGTCGTGAACCGCCTGCGCGGCGGCCTGAAGGTCGCGGCCGTCAAGGCTCCGGGCTTCGGCGATCGCCGCAAGGCCATGCTGCAGGACATCGCGATCCTGACCGGCGGCCAGGCGATCTCGGAAGATCTCGGCATCAAGCTCGAGAACGTCACGCTCAACATGCTCGGTCGCGCCAAGAAGGTGATGATCGACAAGGAGAACACCACGATCGTCAACGGCGCCGGCAAGAAGGCCGACATCGAGGCGCGCGTGGCCCAGATCAAGGCGCAGATCGAGGAGACCACCTCGGACTACGACCGTGAGAAGCTTCAGGAGCGTCTCGCCAAGCTCGCAGGCGGCGTCGCGGTGATCCGCGTCGGCGGCGCGACCGAGGTCGAGGTGAAGGAGCGCAAGGATCGCGTTGATGACGCGATGCATGCGACCCGCGCGGCTGTCGAGGAAGGCATCGTCCCGGGCGGCGGCGTCGCCCTGCTCCGTGCTTCCGAGCAGCTCAAGGGCCTGCGCACCAAGAACGACGACCAGAAGACCGGCGTCGAGATCGTGCGCAAGGCGCTGTCGGCTCCCGCTCGCCAGATCGCGATCAACGCCGGTGAAGACGGTTCGGTGATCGTCGGCAAGATCCTGGAGAACAAGGCCTACAATTACGGCTTCGACTCCCAGACCGGCGAATATGCCGACCTCGTCAAGAAGGGCATCATCGACCCGACCAAGGTGGTCCGTACCGCGATCCAGAACGCTGCCTCGGTTGCCGCGCTCCTGATCACCACGGAAGCCATGGTCGCCGAGCTGCCCAAGAAGGGCGGCGCCGGTCCCGCGATGCCTCCGGGCGGCGGCATGGGCGGCATGGACTTCTGATCCAGCCTTTCAGGCAATCTACGAAATGCGAAACCCCGGCAGCGATGCCGGGGTTTTTGTCTGGGGGAATGCAGAAGCAGTGGCCTCGTAGCCCGGATGGAGCGCAGCGCAATCCGGGACAGTGCGTCCATCGCAGGCAGTCTTCCCGGATTTCGCTGCGCTCCATCCGGGCTACGAAGGTGCCCGAGAGGTGCCCCGGAATGACGCCCCCCTCACTCCACCTTCCCAAGCCGCTCCATGTGCGGATCGCCGTTTTCGTCGAGCGACCAGAAGATCCGCGTCACCTTGCCGACGAGGTTGTCCATCGGCACGAAGCCGAACGCCGACATCATGCGGCTGTCGGTGGAGTTGTCGCGGTTGTCGCCGAGCACGAAGAAATGACCTGGCGGCACGGCGTAGACGCTGGTGCTGTCGAGGAAGCCATTGTCGACGCAATCGTAGGTCACATAGCTCGCGCCGTTCGGCAGCGTCTCGCGCCAGCGCTTGGCCCTCGCATCATCATCGCCTCCGCAGGCGGCACCGGCGAACACCTCCTTCAGCGCTACGCGCGTCACCGGCTTGTCGTTGAGGAAGAGCTGCCCTCCCCGCATCTGCACGCGGTCGCCGGGCAGGCCAACCACGCGCTTGACGTAATCGACCGAGATGTCCTTCGGCGTGCGAAACACGACGATGTCGCCGTATTCGGGGTCGGCGGCAAGGAAGCGGCCCGAGACCCAGGACGGCGCGAAGGGAAAGGAATAGCGGCCATAACCGTAGGCATATTTGGCGGCGAACACGTAGTCGCCGACGACCAGGGTCGGCGTCATCGAGCCGGACGGGATGTTGAACGGCTGGTAGAGGAAGAAGCGAACCAGGAACGGCGGCGACCACAGCACCGGGATCAGCAGGATCAGGACGACGATCGCCTTCCAGTCGCTGGATCGCGCCGCGGGGCGGATCGTTTCCTGAAGCACAGTCATGCGCCTTCCCTGATCAAGACCATAGTCGTGCCGAGATTACGCAACCTGCGCGCGCGGGCAATCCCCAGCGAACTCCAATTGGTCGCGCGTTGCGCGGATCGCGTTCACCGCAGGGCAACGACAACATTAGATGTGAAGGGCCGCCCGTGGGCGGCCCTTCTGTTTCAAGCGCTCTCGGGCGCCTTCAGGCGCACGAGCCGGGTCAAGAGGGCATCGAGGCCCTGGCCGTCGCCGGCATGGAGGTCGATGCGGCCGACCTTCTCGACCAGCCGCTCCAGCGACTCCAGCTCCTTGAGCCGCAGCAGCAGGGGGTTCTCCTCCATCAGGCGGGCGGTGTTGAGGAGCGAACGCGTCGCCGCGGTCTCCTCCTGCCGGCGGATCAGGTTCGCCTTCGCGACCCGCTCCGCCTCCACCACCTTGTTCACCAGCTCCCGGATCTCGCCGGGCAGGATCACGTCCTTGACGCCGAGCTCGGTCACCTCCACGCCAGACTCCGCGACGCGTGCGCGCACATAGTCGCGCAGCTCCGCATCCAGCGCCGCCTTCGCAGACAGCACCTCGTCCAGCGTCCGGCCCGCGACCGCTTCGCGGATCGCGAACTGCACCAGGCGGTACAGCCACGCATCCACGTCGGGCACGGTCGCGACCGTCCGCTCGGGATCGACCACCTTACGGAACGCCGTCAGCGTCACCCGCAGCGCGATGCGATCCTTGGTCAGCATCTCCTGCGCGGTGATCTCGACCGCCTGGGGCCGCAGGTCGAGGCGCTTCACCTCGATCTTGCGGCCGACGGTCCAGAAGGCGTGCCGGCCGGGCGCGAGCCGCTCGGTGAGCCGGCCCTCGACATAGAGCAGGCCCGCCTCGTGGTTCTCGACCACCGTCTCCGACGTCACGGCCGAGCGGTTGCGCTCGATCATGGCCAGATGCCGCGCGCTGACCTTGGGATCGGCGGACACATCGATGCGCTCGACATCGATGCGCGTTGCGATCTTCCAGTAGACGCGCACTTGCCAGGGCGTCATCAGATGCACGGGCCGGCCGTCGAGGCTGACGATGGCGATCTCGTCCGCCCTGGTCTCGACCGCCTCGAACAGCTCGGCGGCCAGATCGGGCCGCGCGGCCTTCAGCACCGCGTAGCGCTCCGCGGAAAATTCGCTGCGGACCACGTCGAGCACCTCGGCCTTCAACTCGTGCAGGGGATCGAACAGCCGGTGCTTGCCGGGCGCGAGCACGCGCACGAGCTGCCCGTTGCGCGTCAGCAACGCACGCTCGCCATCCTTCACCGTCACGTTCAGCATCAGCAAATGCCAAGTCTTCTCAGACGTCATGGCACGCCTCCATCATTTGCGCCCGGCCGGATGCCGGACGACAGGTTTCGTTAGCAAAGGATTTGAGGACACGGACGACGCTTCCCATGACATCGGCGGACCGGGGCTTGAGCTTGCATGACGACGGGCGCACGCGCGCGATCGCGCGAGGTGTGTCGCGCGGCCATGCGGAGCCACCCGGCATCAGCGCAAGCGGTATCTACCCGCGGCGCAAAGCCGGTCTCACAGTGTCTAGGTTCGGACGGAAAGCCTTGCGGCAAAACGGCCGGACTGCGACTGAAGCGCGCGTCCGGTCCCCTTCAGAGGAATCAGCTTTTCAGGCTGAAACGGAGCGCTTGGAGCGGGATTCGACCCCGCGACCCGATGATTTTAACGTCACCTGCTCTACCCAACTGAGCTATCCTTCGTGGGGCAAGAGACCGGAATCGAACCGATGCCTTCGGGTGTTCAGCCCGACGCTCTCCATGAGCTACGTCCTGCTTTGTCCTTCATTCGGCGGAACACGAAACCGGAGACCGGCTCGCGCCAGCCGGGATCTCAACGAGCCCGGACACATGGCCTAGCGAAGGACGGCGCTAATAGACCAGGCACGTTCGGGTTGCAAGGGGCTCGTTCAAGATTTTTCGTCGCAGCTTGCGCGCTGTGACGCGACGATCACAGCGAGACATCGCCTCAACTGCGCGACATCTCCTGGAAACACGCCCTCACCCAGTCGATGGTCACACGCGTTGCAGCGTCGCGCTTGAGATGGTTTTGCACCAGCAGCCAGACATCGCGGCGCTTCTGCAGCAGCGTGGCGCGCAGGCGGCGATCGCCGAGCAGGTCCGCGCAAACATACTCGGGCAACACGCCGGCGGCCTGATGCGCGCGGATCAGGTTGCGGATGACGCGAACGTTGTCGGTGACGCAGCGCGCGCGGGCTTTCTTCGTGCGCAGGAATTGCATCTCGGGAATGGCCCCGAGCTCGTCCGGATAGGCACACAGCATCGGCTCGCCCTCGGTCGTCACAGGCTCGAAATAATAGATCCGGATATCGCCGAGCTTTGAGATCGCGAAGTCGCCCTTGTCGGGTTTGCGCAGGCGGATGGCGAGATCGGCCTCCCAGCGCGAGAATTTGACGTTCTCGCTCGAGGTGAGGAATTGCAGCGTCAGGCCGGGATTGGCACGCAGGAAGTCGCTCGCGCGCGGCGACAGCACTTCCTCGGCGACCGTGTTGGTGGAGGCGATGCGCAGGCGTCCCACCGGGCCTTCCAGGCTCTCACTGAGGCGACCGATCTCGGCGGCATGCGCGGCCATCGCCTCGACATGCGCCAGCACCGCCTCGCAACTCCGCGTCGGCCTGCGGACGCCGTCGGCGGCCTCGAACAGACGCAGACCGAGCGCACGCTCGATGCGCGACAGCCTGCGCCCGACCGTCGTCTCGTCGATGCGCAGCCGCGCGCTGGCGCCCGCATAGGTGCCCTCGTCCCTGACGGCAGCGATGATGCGCAGATCGTCCCAATTCATCGTGTGAGGTTATACCGATCGGGGGGAGCCTGCAATATCGCAGCCACCCGCTGCAATATCCCTGCATATCGGCAGGCGTTGCCGGGGCTATGTTTGTTCAGCCTTTTTGCCCCGGAGATTGCCAAGACCATGACGACCGCAAAGACCCTGCTGCAGCTCGCCGGCGCCGATCTCAACCCGCCGCGTCTTGCCGACGCCGCGCTGGTGCTGATCGATATCCAGAACGAATATCTCGAAGGTCCTCTCGCCTTGCCCGACGCGAGATCCGCGATCGCGCGGGCGGCGGCGCTGCTGGCGCGGGCTCGCGAGAGCGGAGCCGCGATCATCCATATTGCCCATCGCGGCAAGGCCGGCAGCCTGTTCGATCGCGGCGCTGAGCGCGGCGCCATCGTCGCCGAGCTGAGCCCCCGTGCCGGCGAGCTGGTGATCGAGAAGGAGCTGCCGAATGCGTTCGCCGGCACTGATTTGCGGGCGAACCTTGCCGCAACCGACAGGAAGAACATCGTGCTGGCCGGCTTCATGACGCATATGTGCGTCAGCTCCACGGGGCGCGCCGCGCTCGACCTCGGGTTTCGCACGACGATCGACGCCGACGCATGCGCCACGCGCGACCTGCCGGACGGCCGCGGCGGCACGCTGGACGCCCGGACCATCCACGAGGTTGCGCTCGCCGAGCTATCCGACCGCTTCGCCATCATCGCGCGCGGCGATGCACTGAAATAACGGAGCAACGCGATGCTGCAACTCTATTTCTCGCCGATGGCCTGCTCGCTTGCGAGCCGCATCGCGCTGATGGAAGCAGGCCTCGATGCGCGCTATCATCTGGTGCATCTCAGGACCAAGCAGGTCGTGGACGACGACAGCGACTTTCGCGGCGTATCGCCGAAGGGAGCAGTGCCGGTCCTCGTGCTGGAGAACGGCGAACGGCTGACCGAAAGCGCGGCGGTGCTGCAATACATCGCCGATGCGAAGCCGGAGGCCGGCCTTGCGCCGCGGCTCGGCGATCCCGATCGCTATCGCCTGCAGGAATGGCTGAGCTTCATCGGCGCAGAGATCCACAAGGCGTTCCTGTTTCCAACCTTCTGGTACAGCGACGAAGGCTCGCTCGCCAAGCCGCGCGCACGGATCCCGCAGACCCTGTCGGTGCCGTCAGCGCACCTTGCCGACCGCGAGTTCCTCGTCGGCAACGGCTTCACCGTCGCGGATGCCCATCTCACCTGGGCCCTGCTGCTGCTCCGTCCCGCAGGGGTAGACATCGCGCAGTGGCCGTCGTTGTCGGCCTATCTCGAACGCATGCAGGCGCGGCCCACCATAAAGGAAGCGGTCGCAACCGAGATGGCCTTGCGCAAGACGCTTGCGACGAGCCCGGCGTGACACGTCACTGGCACAGAGGTTGGCGATTGGGCTAGATCTTGCGACCGACTGGCATTGGACGACGGGAGCAAGATCATGGCGCCGCACGACACTACGAGGGTATTGGCCGGCAAGGTCGCGTTGGTGACCGGCGCAGGGCGCGGGCTCGGCCGCGCCTTCGCGGAGAAACTTGCCGGCCTCGGCGCTGATGTTGCCGTCCATGGCATGCGCGAGAACGGGCCGGCGGAATATGGTGAGGGCACCACCCTCACCGCGGTGGCCGCAGAAATCGGCCAGCAATTCGGCATCCGCAGCCAGCGCGTGCTGGGCGATCTCACCAAGGGCGAGGACATCGCGCGCGTGATTGCGGAGACGGAAGGCGCGCTCGGCCCGATCGACATTCTCGTGCACAATGCCGGCGGCGACATCGCAGCCGCCGGAGGCAAGCCCGATCCGAACGACGCGGTGAACATCAGGGAAGCCGACGTACGCGCGGTGCTGGAGCGCAATCTGCTCTCGACCATTCTGACCTGCCAGGCTGTCGCGCGCGGCATGATGGAGCGGCGGCGCGGGCGCATCGTCACGCTGGGCTCGGTCGCCGCTTTCAAGGGGCGCACCCAGGGCTCGATCTATGCGGTGTCGAAGGCCGGCGTCACCCACTACACGCGATGTCTGGCCGATCAGCTCCGCCCCTACGATATCGCCGTCAATTGCATCGCGCCTGGCGATACCCGCACCGGCCGTTTCCTCGGCACGCGCGCAGTGGACCCTGGCAGGATGGTCGAGACCGGCACGCTCGACCGGATCGCAACCGTCGACGAGATCGCCCGGGTCGTCGAATTCTTCGCAGGCCCCATGGGCGCGTTCGTGTCCGGCCAGGTGCTCAGGATCGACGGTGGAGGACAGTGCTGGCCGGGCTGACACGCCGCGCAAAAAGAAAGGGCCGCTGCGAGCGGCCCTTTCGATCAACCGGTATCGGCGAAGATCAGTCCACCCGCGCCAGCACCGCGAGCTTGCGGATGCCCTTGTTGCGGTAGGCGTCGAGGAACGCGTAGTAATCCTTGAACGACACGCAGCCGTTGGAGTCGCCGTTCGGCCCGAGCATGAAGGTGTGCGCGAGCAGGCCGTCGCGGCCGTAGATCGCGCTCTCGCCGCCGATCGGGGTCAGGCGCAGCGCCGGCACGCCGTGGAACAGCGCTTCGCGCGGCTTCAGCGTGTAGATGTGCGGCGGCGTCACGCCGCGCATGCGGGTGCGCTGCGAGCGCGGATCGTCGAGATTGGAGCCGAGGCCGGAATGCGCCTCGAGCTTGGTGCCATCCGGCAGGTAAACCGTCTTGGCGGTGATGTCGTAGACCGCCGTGTCGCGCTCATAGGGCGGCGCGCCGCCGAACATCGGGTTCTGCTCCTTCGGCGCGATGGCCGAGGTCACGCTGGCATCGGCCGAGGCATAGGCGAGCAGTCCCCCGGACGGCTCACGCTTGCCCCAGAGCTTTTCCACCATCGACTGGCGCGGACCGGTGATCGACATCACCGCGGCCTTGGCGCGGTCGGCGAAGGATTTTGGCTTTGCCTCGGGCGCCGGCACGATCTCGGCCGGGTCGGCCGAGGCCAGTTGCATCTGGCCCTCGGGCGCACGCTTGGCCTTGGCGGCATCGGCGACCTTCTCGGTCAACGTCACCTTGGCCGCTGCCGGCTTCAGCGCATCCGCGACCTTCGCGATCACGCTCTGCTTCGGGGCGTCTTTGGCCGCAGCAACCTGGGTCGCGGGCGTGGCGCTCGCCGCATTCGATGGCACGCCCTGCGTGGCAGCGGCGGCAAAGCGCTCGTTGAACATCTCGCGCGAGATCGGAGCTGCGACCTGGAGCCGGTCGGGCAGCAGCAGGGCAAAGGTCTCGTTGATGGCCTCACTGGCCTCGCGCAGCACCACCTTGGGTGCACGCTTGATCACGGGCTCGTCGTAGCCGATGCTGCCGACGGTCGGATAGACGCTCGCGCCGAAGACGTTGCTGTAGATGGTCCAGCCGGCGCCCATCACGACGCAGCCGATCGCCGCGGCGCCAAGCCAATTGGTGGTGGTCATTTTCCGGGAAGGCTTCCGAAGAAAATTCTTGCCAGGATTTTTGGACTTCCGTGCCGCGTTACTCTGCGCAGCGATACTCGTACTCATTCGCCTTGCGTCCAGGACGGTGTCACTCAGTCCCCCTTCGAAGCGCCGCTGGTCACGATCCGGGAACAGCATCTCGCAGAGGGTCGGAGCGTCATTAAGGCGACTTTTAGTTAAATGCGGATTAAGTTCAGGCAGATGTAGGGCAACTCGTTAACGCTGTCTCATTCTGAGAAAAAAGCCCGCAGAACTACGGACTTAGTCGCGTTTGTTAACCATAATTCTCGGCTGGATCGGGCGATCAGCGAACGTCTTACGGCCGCCTCTTTAGGTACATCCAACCAAGTCATTTTCGTGGTCTTCAATGCCCTGATGATAACGGGGAAGCATTGCGCGAGGCTGGTGCGCGCCATCGCCCATTCGCGCCTCTCCCCGCTCGCGATGAGAGGGAGAGGCTTGGCGCTCACGCGACACGGCGCCCTGACTGAAAGTTGATCGCATCGGATCTGGAAAATGCCGCAGCGCGAAAATAGCTGCGAGAAGCGGCACTATTCAGCAGCCTCTGCGTGTGATACGGTACCGTATCAGCATCGCCTTGAACTGTGCCGAGCACGCGAACGGAGGCTGGCATGAGAGGGATCGCACCCGCCGGATTTTTCATTCTGGCGTGGTCGTTGTTGTTGACGGGATACGCGGCCGCGCAGCCGGCCAATGCGGGCTGCACGCCGTCGCCATCAGCAGCCGGAACACAGACCTGGCGCTGCGACAACGGCATCACGATCGTTGCGGAGAATGGCGCCAGGTTTGAACTTAAGGACGCCAACCGCGACGGACATATTGACTCCGTGGAGTTGAGCAGCAAGGCGCTGCTGGTCGATGTGCCCAAAAAGCCCGGCGGCAATCCTTTCAAGGTGCTGACGCCACGGGCGATCGCCGCGGTGCGCGGCACGAAATGGGCCGTCGATGTCGCAGAGGCGAAGACCGCGGTGTTCGTCGCCGACGGCCGTGTCGGCGTCTCCCGCGGGAGCGGCGGGCGCGGCGTCGTGCTCGGACCGGGCGAAGGCGTCGACGTCGAGGCGACCGGCCCGTTGACCGTCAAGACATGGGGCCAGCCGCGCGTCGACGCGCTGATGGCAAGACTGGGCCAATAAGACTGGGCCAATAAGGCTCCGACAATACGATTAACGCTCGCGCAGCAAGGCCCGGGCGACAAAGAAGATTGCATGACCTAATGACTCGACGCGTTCAGATTCTGGTGGCCCTCGTCCTCACCGCGCTGTGGGGTGCCGGCATCTATGTCGGTCACGCCAACGGTCATCTGCGCTTTCTCGATCGCCTCGAGGCGACGCTGACGGATTGGCGGACGCAGGTCCGCGGCGTGCAGGCGCCGCCGGATCTCGTCACCATCGTCGCGATCGACGACACCGTGGTGAAGCGCGGCGGCAGCTATCCGCTGCCGCGCGCCGATCTCGCCCGCGTCGTCGACACCATCGTGCAGTTCAAGCCGAAGGTCGTCGCGATCGACCTCTTGCTGGTCGACCGCAGCGCCGCGATAGGCGATGCGACGCTGGCCAGCACGCTCGCCACCGGTCCCATGGTGCTTGCCGCCGCAGCGATCTTCCCGTCCGCCAGCGAGACCGTGGCGCCCAGCAGCCAGGGTCCCCTCGCCGTGCTGCCGCAAGCCGAGCGCTTCCTGCTGCCGCTGCCGGCGTTCGCCGACCACGCCGAGGTCGGCGTCGTCAACGTCGCCACCGGGCAATCGGGCTCGCCGCTTTCGGTGCCGATGCTGTTTCGGACCCACGACAAGGTCGAGCTCTCATTCCCCTTGCGCGTCGCGACCCGCGCGCTCGACAAGCCGCTGACGATCGCGCCGGACCGTCTCATGCTGGGCGATCGCGCGGTGCCGACCGACAGCGACTTCGCGCTGCCGATCACCTATTACGGCCCGCGCCGCACCATCCGCACCGTCAGCGCGCAGAGCATCTTCGACGGCACGCTCAATCGCGCGGCGATCGAGAACCGGATCGTGGTGATCGGCGCCTCGGTCGCCGGCGGCGGCGACTTCTATCCGACGCCGTTCGATTCCCTCATGCCCGGCGTCGAGGTGATCTCCACTGCGATCACGCATCTCGTCGCCGGCGACGGCATCACGCGCGACCACAAGGTTCATATCATCGATGCGCTCACTGCGATCCTGTTGCCGGTGCTGCTCGTCGGCCTGCTCGCCTGGCGACGCAGCGCGCTCGGCATTGTCGCGGCAGCCGTCGTGATGATCGCCTGGGCCGGGCTCAATTTGTTCGCCTTCACACACGGCCTCTGGCTGAACGCTGCAACTACGCTTGCAGCGACAGTGCCACCGGTTGCGGTCTTTGCCGGCGTGCAGCTCTGGGCCGGCGGCCGCAAGGCGCAATATCTCACCGCCAAGAGCAGGTCGCTGGCGCAGTTCCAGGCGCCGGCCGTGCAGGAATGGCTGGCGCGCGATCCCGATTTCCTGGCGAAGCCGGTCCGGCAGGATGCGGCCGTCGTCTTCATCGATCTCTCGGGCTTCACCGCGCTCAGCGAACGGACCGATCCCGATGCGTTGCGGGACATCCTGAATGCGTTTCACGCGCGGATCGACACGGCTGCGACCGCGTGCGGCGGCATCGTCACCGGCTTCCTCGGCGACGGCGCCATGATCCTGTTCGGCCTGCCCGGTGCGATGCCCGATGATGCGGCGCGCGCGCTCAAATGCGCCATCGAGCTGCATCGCAGCGTCGATCGCTGGATCGCATCGCTGCCGCCCGCAATCGGGGATCAGCTCGGCTTCAAGATCGGCGCGCATTGCGGCCCGATCGTCGCCTCGCGCCTTGGCGGCAGCCATCAGCACATCACGGCGACCGGCGACACCGTCAATGTCGCGAACCGGCTGATGGAGGTCGCGGCCCAGAACGGCGCGCAGCTCGCGCTGAGCGACACGCTGCTGGATGCGGCCGACTATCTCGGCGACCCCGACAGCACGTTGAGAGGCCCGCTGCGCACCCAGGTCCGCGGCCGCTCCGGCACGGTTGCGGTCTGGTTCTGGCGCGACGAGAGCAAGCCGGGCGCGTCGGCGGCCAACGCGGAGATAACCGGCTGATTAGTCACCGCTCTGCGCCCAACACTCCGCCGTCGTCCCGGCGGAGGCCGGGACCCATAACCACAGGGAGCAGTTTGGCGAAGACCGGTTATGAACAGATCTTCGCGCGGTACCGATACCCGCGCTCATCGATAGATCACGCGGTATGGGTCCCGGCCTTCGCCGGGACGACGATGAGGAGAAAGCGTGGCTTCCTCAAAACCCGCTACCGCGCTTCCGGCGGCGGCGAGCGGTCCAGCACATCGCCCCTGGCGTCCTCGAGCAGATCGATGCCGTAGGTTTCGACCACGAGCGGGCCGCGCTTGCGCTGCAATTGCGCGATTTGCGTCACCTTCGCAAAAAGGCCGTTGAGGGCGGGATGCCCCTCGCCGCGCAGCTCGTCGACATAGAGCAGCTTGCCGGCGAGCAGCTTGGGATCGGGCTCGGGCATGTTGACCCAGCGGATGCGCTGGTTCTGCTGCACCACGCAGGTGCCGCGCGGCAGATAGAAGGCGAGCCAGCCGGTGGTGCCGTAATCCGGCGCAAGCACGCAGGTCGCACCATTGCGCGCGCGCTCGGCTTCGATCTGCGCCGCGAGCTCGCGCCAGCCGACGCCGACGCTGCGCACGGTCGCGTCGCGGCGATAGCCCGACAGCCAGCCGGTGTTGGCCTGCACGATCAACGCTGCAAACATCACGATGCCGGTGGGTGCGGCCCAGCGCAGGCAGAAGTCCGCCAGGCGCCGCTGGCGCGGCTTCCACTGCACGAGATTGGCGGCGGCCGCGGCCGCGATCACGAAGGGCGGATAGACGGGCGCAAACCAGTTGGCCTCGACGCGGGCATGCAGCGAATGCCAGACGAAATAGGCGACGATGGTCCAGAACATCGTCTCGATCAGCACGCGCGAGGCCAGCGCGCCGGCCCGATGCCAGGTCAGCGCGTGCAGGCCCATCGCACCGAGGATGAAGACCAGCGGGGTCGCGAACGCGACCTGGGTCGGGATCAGCTCGGCGATGAAGACCGGACGGAAGTCCTCGATCTTGGCGCGCCCGAGCTGCTTTGCGAACGAGACCCATTGATGGTCCGCGTTCCAGAGGATCACCGGCGAGAACAGCGCCAGGGCCACGAGACCGCCGAGATAGGGCCAGGGGGAGAGAAACCACCGCCTGAGCTTCGGCACGGACGCGAGCCAGATCAGGATGGCGGCGCCAAAGAACATCGCGGTGTATTTCGACAGCAGCGCCGCGCCGACCGCGGCGCCGACCGCAAGCCACCAGACGCCGCGGCCGGTCTCCAGCACTTTTGCGAGGAAGAACAGCACGAAGCTGGAGGCGACCAGCAGCGGCGCATCGGGCGTCACGATCAGCGTGCCGACGGAGGCCAGCAGCGTCACATTGAGCAGGATGGCGCTGGTCGCGGCGACACGGGCGCCGCCGAACAGGATCGCCGCGGAGCGGTAGATCGCATAGCTCATCGGCAGCGCGAGCAGGATCGAGACCAGGCGGACGCCGAGCTCGGTGTCGCCGGCGATCATGGTGCCGGCGCGGATGACGTAGGCGACCATCGGCGGGTGGTCGTAGTAACCACCGGCCAGGTTCTTCGACCACATCCAGTAATAGGCTTCGTCGAAGGTGATCGGCGTGAAGGCGGCCGCGACGAGCCGCAAAGCCACCAGCGCGAGAATCGCCAGCGCGGTGTTGCGGACGATCCGCGCGTCAGCTCCGCCCATCTCGCGCTATTTCTTGCGCCAGACGAACAGTCCGGACATCGCGTAGTTCCACACCACGCCCATCAGCGCGCCGGCCATGCCGGCCAGCCACCAGATCGGCTCCTGGTCGTAGACCGAGAAGGCGACGCCGACGTTGGCGAGCAGACCGACGCTGCACACGATGTAGAAGGCGATCAGGCCGCGCAGCAGCGCAAATCCCTTCAGCCGCTGGTCGCGATAGGTGAGGAAGTTGTTGAGGATGAAGTTGCTGGTCATGGCAACGATGGCGCCGGCGGCCTGCGCCTCCGCGAACGGCGCCTTGAACAGCTGGAGGGCGATGAACAGCGTGGTGAGGTGCACCACGAGGCCGATGCCGCCGACCATCGCGAACAGGATGAAGCGCAGCGAGACGATGTCGTTGGTCAGCTTGGCCAGCACGAGGCCCAGGAAGTCGAGCGCGACCATGGAATCCAGCTTGCTCTCGCCGTGCTGGCGGGCGCCGAAGGTGTAGGGAATCTCGACGGCGCGCAAGCCGCCATGGGCGGTCGCGACGACGTCGAGCAGGATCTTGAAGCCGTGCACCGACAGCTTTGGCGCAAGCTGCTCGAAACGGTCGCGGCGGATCATGAAGAAGCCGCTCATGGGATCGGCGATCTCGACTCGCAGCATCTTCCTGGCGACCTCGGTCGCCAGTGCGCTGGCGCCGGCGCGCTGCTTGTTGAAGCCTTCGCTCTTGTAGCCCTCGATGTAGCGGCTGCCGACCACGAGCTCGGCCTGGTCGCTGGCGAGCAGCAGCAGCATCTTCGGCAGTTGCGTCTCGTCGTGCTGGAGGTCTGCGTCGATCACGGCCACATAGGGCGCGCTGGAGGCCAGGATGCCCTCGATGCAGGCGCCCGACAGGCCGCGGCGGCCGATGCGGCGGACGCAGCGCACGCGGCTGTCGCGCTGCGCCAGCGCGCGCACGACGTCCCAGGTGCCGTCGGGCGAATTGTCGTCGACGAACACGACTTCCCAGGCGACGTTGACGAGCGTCGCCTCCAGGCGCCGGTACAGCACCGTGACATTGTCGCGTTCGTTGAAGGTCGGGACGATGACCGACAGTTCCGGCCCCTCTTGAGCCTGCGGCGGATGGTCGGAGCCCGGTCTGATCGCTTCATTCATGACGGCAGCGTATATCCGCCGCGTCCTGCGCTGCCAAGCCGGGGTTTTGAGGGGGGACGGGCCAAAACGGGCCCTAAAATGCCAACGACCCCGGAACGGCGGACCGCGCGTACATCCGGCGCAGGCCCAAGCTATTCCAAGGTCGTCCCAGCGCCGGAGTATTTCTCTCAACGTCGCCGTTAGAAGCTAGATGGGGACGGTAAATCCGCTTTTCAAGGGGATAAAAGCCCCTTTCCGGGATTAGTTCGGGACTTCCTTGATTACCGGGCCCCGCGGCGCGGGCGCGGCAGGGGCTGCGGGTGCCGCAGCAGGAGCCGGCTCGGCCTTGGCCGGCTTGGGGGGCTTGCCGTACTGGCCGATCGGCCCGAAGACGACGGCGACCGCAAGCACGACCGCCGCGACGATCGCGCCCAGAATGCCCCCCACCGACTCAGACGACATGGAAACCCATCCCTGTTCCAGATGCGGTGAGTGATACCACGGATGAACGCAGCGCCGGAAGGGCCACGGGACCGCGGCGGTCGATCGAGCTATTTCTGCGGTGGCCTGTGTTTGACGAAGGCCGTCACGATGTCCTTCTGCGCCGACTCCACCGCCCTGTTCGCGGTCGCGAGATGGGCGCCCGCATCGATGTTTGGATATTGGCTGGTGAGATAGTCCAGCAAGGCCACCCGGTAATATTGCCGCTCGGACGGACAGGCGCCTGCGACCGAGCGGCCGAAATCCTGCTCCGACAGGCCCTGATTCGAGTCACGCGAATATTCCCGCGCCAGGCAATGCCAGTAATCGTCGCGGCCCTGCATCGCGAGCTTCTGCGCATTCTTGTCGTCGTCATCGTCAGCCATCGCACTAGTCGTCATGGCCCCGGACGTCATGGCAGCAGATGTCATCATCATGAGCGCCGCTCCCACCATCAGCATCCGCATCTTGTTCTCCTTGTGCGCAGACGATCTTCGCGAGCTTAGACGGGACGCGGCAACTGGCCAATCACAACTGGTTTGATTAGGATGCCGGCCTCCCCTCCACGTCGATGCGAGATCCTTCCGTGGCCAAAGCAAAAACCGTATCCAAAAAATCCGGCAACATCTTCATCGGCATCGGCGGCTGGACCTTCGAGCCGTGGCGCGGCGTGTTCTATCCGGAGAAGCTGACGCAGGCGAAGGAGCTGTCCTACGCGGCCTCGAAGCTGACCTCGATCGAGATCAACGGCACCTATTACGGCTCGCAGAAGCCGGAGAGCTTTCGCAAATGGGCGAGCGAGGTGCCCGAGGGCTTCGTATTCTCGGTGAAGGGGCCGCGCTTCGCCACCAATCGCCGCGTGCTGGCCGAGGCCGGCGACTCCATCAAGCGGTTCTATGATTCCGGCGTGCTGGAACTCGGCGACCATCTCGGTCCCGTGCTGTGGCAGTTCGCGCCGACCAAGAAGTTCGACAGCGCCGATTTCGGCAAGTTCTTGGAGCTGCTGCCGCGCAAGCTCGACGGACGCGCGCTGCGCCACGTGGTCGAGATCCGCCACGACAGCTTCTGCACGCCTGACTTCGTCGCACTGATCCGCGAGTTCGAGACGCCGGTGGTGTTCGCCGAGCACGGCAAATATCCGGCGATCGCCGACGTTGCCGGCGATTTCGTCTATGCGCGGCTGCAGAAGGGCAATGACGAGATCAAGACCTGCTATCCGCCGAAGCAGCTCGATGCCTGGGCGGAGCGCTTCAAGGATTGGGCTTCGGGCGGTGAACCGGACGACCTGCCGAAGGTTGACAAGACGAAGCCCAAGAAGGAGCCGCGCGACGTGTTCGCCTATGTCATCCACGAGGGCAAGGTGCGCGCACCGCACGGCGCCATGGAACTGATCGCGCGGGTGAGCTGAGGATGGTTCATGGCCAAGGCAAAAAAGCTGTTCACCATCGGCTATGAGCAGACGCCACCCAAGGCGGTGCTCGACGAGCTGGAAGAGGCCGGCGTCAAGCTCGTCGTCGACGTGCGCGCGGTGACGTCGTCGCGCCGGCCGGGCTTTTCCAAGAAGCAGCTGTCCGCCGGACTCGACGAGCGCGGCATCGCCTATGTCCATCTCGCAGCCCTCGGCACGCCCAAGGAGGGCCGCCTCGCCGCCCGCAGCGGCCAGTACGACGTCCTGGAGAAGATCTATTCAAAGCACCTGAAGACGCCGCAAGCGAAAGAAGAGATGGACGAGCTCTCGGCGCTGGTGAAGAAGGCCGGCCCGGTGTGCCTGCTCTGCTACGAGCGCGACCACACCCACTGCCACCGCCAGATGATCGCGGAGATCATCGAGGAGCGCGATGGGGTGACGGTGAAGAATCTGGCGGGGCGGCAAGTGTAGTTGCCTGTCATTCCGGGGCGCGCCTCTTGGCGCGAGCCGGGAATCCATCGAGCGGCAGGGATGGTGGATGAATGGATTCCGGGCTCGCGACTTCGTCGCGCCCCGGAATGACGTGTGGAGACTCACCCCTCGCCCGCCAGCCGGAACGTTCCCTCCATCATCTGCACGCAGCTGCCGCCGACATGGGCGGAAACGATCTTGCCGTCCTGCTTGCGCACGCGTGTCAGGAGAATGCTGGGTCGGCCCATGTCAAAGCCCTGGCCGACCGTGAGCTTCAACTCGCCCTCGCGTGTGGGATCGAGATCGGCGAACAAAGCCGCCGCTGCGACCGTGGCGCTGCCGGTGGCTGGATCCTCGGCGAGACCGCCGGCGCCGCGCATGAACATGCGCGCCTGGATATCGCTAGACGCCTCCGCCGCGGGCACATCGCGCGTGTAGAACCACACCGAGCGGGCGTCGTCGCGCGGCAAGACCCTGCCGAACGCGGCCGCGTCGGGCCTTGCCCGCTTGAGCGCATCGCGCGAATGCACCTCCGCCACGAGGAACGGCGTTCCGACGCCGACGACCTGCGGCGCATGGTGATCGGTCCTGATGTCATCAGCCGTCAACGAGATGCAGGCCGCAACGTCAGCGGCTGAAACCTCCGCCAGCCGCGACAGCGGCTGCGGCGCGGTGAGCTCGGTACTGACCACGCGCCCCTGCTCTCTCCGAATGTCGACCGGCACGAGCCCCGCCTTCTCCTCGAACAGCAGGCGCGGCTTCGGCTCCTTCGCGAGACTCGCCAGCACGAAGGAGGTGCCGACATTGGGATGGCCCGCGAACGGCATCTCCCTCACCGGCGTGAAGATGCGCACCTCGGCATCATTGGCCTTGTCGCGCGGCGGCAGCACGAAGGTGGTCTCGGAATAGTTGAATTCGGTGGCGATCGCCTGCATCTGCTGCGTCGTGAGCCCGGCGGCGTCGAGCACCACGGCGAGCTGGTTGCCGCCGAAGGCGCGGTCGGTGAACACGTCGACGGTGATGTAGCGGCGCTGCATCGTCATTTCCCCATGCAAATGGCGGCCACGACCGGCCGCATCGCGCAGCACTCTACAAGCCGAAAACATCGCTCGTCATGCCCCAAAATTGAGTGCAATCGGAGCAATGGCGGAAAGAGATTCTAGAAGCGAAAGAGCTGATGTGGCGATGCGAGCACTTGTGCGCGCTCGTTCTTGTCGACGATCAGGACATCGAGGAATTCCCGGTTCTTCGCGTAGGTCTGCGTCGCCTCGAACTGCGTGTGCGGCCAGTCGCTGCCCCACAACAGGCGATCGAGGCCGTAGGCGTTGCGCAGCAGCGGATAGGCCTGCTTTGCAAAGTCTTCGCCTGCAGCGCCGTTGCGATACGGCGCGGATATCTTGACCCAGACGTTCTTCGTCGCCCCCAGCTTCAGCACCGACTGGAAGCCGGGATCGGCTACACCGAGCTTCGGGTCGGGCAGCGTGTAGTGATCGAGCACGACAGTGACGCCATGATCGAGCAGCTGCGGCGCAAGCGCGGCGAGATCGGCCGCGTTGCGCTGGATCTCGACCTGCCAGCCCATCGCTTTCACGTGTCCGAGCAGCGCCTTCCATTCGCCGGCCGCGAGATCCGGCATGGGCTGGCCGACGAGATTGAGGCGAATGCCGACCACGCCGGCGCGGTCGAGTGCGCGCAGCTCGTCCGCAGATGTGGCGGGATCGACCACGGTGATGCCGCGCAGTCGGCCACCCGCCTGCTTCAGACACGCGACCAGGTAGGAATTGTCGGTGCCGAGAAAGCTCGGCTGCACCAGCACGCCATGGGTCATGCCGCCCCGATCGAGCTGCTCCAGATAGAGCGCCAGCGGCGCATCGTAATCGGGTGCATAGCGCCGGCTAGGTGCGAGCTTGAGACCGCGGTGAAACACATGGGCATGGGTATCGATCGTCGGCAAGGCCGCCTCACTCCTGGCTGTGGTCGCGGCCACCGTGACGAGCGACGCAAGACCCGCGCCAAACTGGCGGCGCGTGAGGCCGCGCGGGACAGATGTCATCGTGACTTCTCCCCATCCGACGTCAGGCGCGCGTCGCCGCGGCCTGTTCAAAGACCTTGCCGCGGGTTTCGGGCAGCAGCAGCACCGCGACCAGCACCAGCGAATAGGCGAAGGCCGCATCGATGCCGATCGCAGGTCCAAGCCCGATGTGATCGCTGAGGAAGCCGACCAGGAACGGGAATGCGGCGGAGACGATGCGGCCGAAATTGTAGCAGAAGCCGACGCCGGTGCCGCGCACGCCGGCCGGATAGAGCTCGCTGAACAGCGCCGCCATGCTGGCGGGGATGCCGGCGGAGAAGAAGCCGAGCGGAAAGCCGAGCACCAGCATCTCGCCATTGGTCAGCGGCGCGAAGATGTAGATCAGCACGGTGATGATGCAAGCGGTGGCGAAGAAGGCGACGTTGGCCCGGCGCCCGATGCGATCGCTGATGATGCCGCTGGTCACGCAGCCGCAGAAGAAGGCGACGATGATGACGGCGAGATAGCCGCTGGAGCCCAGCACCGACAGGTGCCGCACTTCGCGCAAGTAGGTCGGCAGGAAGGTGGTGAGCGCGGCATAGCCGCCATGGGCGCCGATGCCGAACAGGCCGCCGATCAGGGTCGAGCGCAGCACGTCGCGATGGAAGATGCCGGAGAGCGTGGCGAAGAACGGCGTCTTCTCGGCTGCGACCGCGCGCGGCGGCTCCTTCAAGCCGCGGCGGATGAAGATGATGAGCAGCGCGGGCAGCAACCCGAGCGCGAACAACAGCCGCCAGGCGATGTCGGCCGGCGCATAGGTGAAGACCAGTGCCGAGAGCAGCACGGCGGCGCCCCAACCCACGGCCCAGGCGCTCTGCACCGAGCCGAGCGCCTTGCCGCGATGCTCGGGCCGGATGATCTCGGCCATCAGCACCGCACCGCAGGCCCATTCGGCGCCGAAGCCGAGGCCCTGGATCGCCTTGAGCACCAGAAGCTGTGTGTAGGTCATCGCAAAGGCGCAGGCGAAAGTCGCGAGCGCAAAGGTGGCCACCGTGATCTGCAGCGCCTTGACGCGGCCGAAGCGATCGCCGAGCGCACCGCCGAACCAGCCGCCGAAGGCGCCGAAGAACAGCGTGATCGAGCCGAGCAGACCCGCATCGGCCTTGCTGATGCCGAACGCCGCGATCAGGGCGGGGATGGCGAGGCCGAACATCTGAACGTCGAGCGCATCGAGTGCCCAGCCGCCAAAGCTTGCCCAGAACGTGCGCCGCTCCAGCGGCGAGCTTTCGCTGTACCAATTCGACATGTTTCCTACCCCTGTACGCGTTATTGCTTGATGACGTTGAAAGGCCGCTTCACCGGATCTCGGCGTGATAGCGGAAGCGGTCGGCGGGTCCGCGCGACCGGCGCCATTCGATCGGGCGCCGCTCGAGGTCGAGCGCGAGGCGCTCGATCACGATCAGCGGCGCATGGGCCTCGAGCCTGAGCAGGCGCGCCTGCATCTCGTTGGCGGTCTCGACGGTCAGGATTTCCTCGGCCGAGACCACAACCTCGCCGCAACGCTCCTCGTAGAGCGGGTACAGGAGGTCGCCGAATTCGGCCGTGTCGATGTCGAGGATCGGCGCGAAGCGCGACTGCTGCAGCCAGATCTCCTCGGCCAGCAGCGGCACGTCGTCGATCAGACGCAGGCGCGACAGGCTGATCACGGGCTCACCGACGGGAATGCGCAGCGCGGATGCGACCGCCGATGTCGCCGGCACGCTTTTGCGCCGGATGATGCGGCTGTTCGGCACGCGCCGCTCGCCGCTCTCGGACTGGAAGCGGAAGAAGCGGAACAGCGAGGAATTGAAGCGCGCGCGGCGCACGAAGGTGCCGCGGCCCTGCTGCCGCTCCAGAACGCCGTCGCTGACAAGCTGATCGATCGCCTTGCGAACGGTGCCGATGGCGACGCCGTAATGCGCAGCCAGTTCGGCTTCCGACGGGATCGGCTCGCCCGGCCGCCATTCATTGCGGTTGATCCGCGCGGCGAGATCGTCGCGCAGGCGCTGGTAGCGTGGCAGGCGGTCGTCGAGCGGCGCTGAATTCATTTAGTCATATAGATGACTAGATGAGACGGGAGTCAACCGCTACCATAATACCGTGTGCCGTTGGGCAGCGCGGGGTCCCGAGGCCGGGCCGGCGGACTTTGCGAGCCCGGCCTCGTCTCGCCTCAGTTCGTCTTGGGCATGCAGGGTGGCTGCTTGTACGGCGCAGAGGTGAATGCCCCTACTGCTGGAGCCCGCACGCAGTCCGCAGCAGATGTCTGAGGCGGCGCGCGCCGCGGGGCGACGTCGCGTGCGGCTGCCGCCTCGGTTTGGTAGAGGGCGGCAGCAATCAGGGCGGCCGAGACAAAGCTCAATCGGGTCATTGGTTTTCTCCAGAACAAACGGAAGGCCGATGGTTCGGCTTCCTGAGTGCAGGAGCGGAGAAGGCCGCACGATATTTCATCACGCCCGTTCAACGACACGCGAGCTTCGGCGGAAGGTGCCCTACCCGAGCTGGAACACCGCCACCTTCTGCTCGTAGCCGCGCACCTCGACCTCGCCGAGCGGGACGGCATCGTCGCCGTCCGCGCCCAGCGCGTCGCGCACGGATGCGGAGATCAGGAGCTGCGAGCCGAACTCCTTGTTCAGCGCCTCCAGGCGCGACGCAAAATTCACGGTGTCGCCGATGACAGTGTATTCCTTGCGCCGGGGCGAACCGATATTGCCGGCGACGACCTCGCCGAAATGGATGCCGATGCCGATCCGAAGCGGCCAGCTCGTCTCCGCGTTGATGTGGTCCATGGCGGTCAGCATCTCGCGGCCTGCGGCAACCGCGCGGTGTGCGGCGTCGGAGGCCTCCAGCGGCGCGCCGAACAGCGCGAGGAAGCCGTCGCCCAAAAACTTGTTCACGATGCCGCCCTCGCGGTCGAGGATGTCGACCAGCACCGCGAAGGCGCCGTCGAGCCGGTCGACCACCTCCTGCGGGGTGCGCGTCTGCGCACCGGCGGTGAAGCCCCGGAAATCGACGAACATCACCGCGACGCGGCGGACGTCGCCGCCTGCGCTGGTTCCCGCCGTCATCAGCCGCTCCACCACCTGCGGGGAAACGTGCTGGCCGAACAGGTTGGTCACGCGGTCGCGCGCGGTCGCGGCAGCGATGCTCGCGGCAAACTGGCGGCGGAGCTGCGCGCCGACGGATCCTGCGAGCACGCCGCAGACCAGGATGACGGTGCTGCGCACAACGTGGAAGTAGATCAGCGGCTCGCCGGCGTCGTTCACCGAATTATAATACAGCGCGACAGCCAGGAGCTGGGCCCCAGCCACAAATCCCGTAAAGGTCGACAGCCAGAAATCGAGCCGCAGCGTCGAAAGAATGACGAAGATGAAATAGACCAGCGGCAGCACGAAACCGAGCGCGGGCCCAGCGCCCATGCTGCGGATCTGCAGGATCAGGATGATCGTCGGCAGCGACGTTTCGATGAAGGCGCCGACATAGCGCCTGATCACCGGGAGGTCGCGATCGAGCTTCAGGTTTCGCCTGATCTGGCCGTGAACCCAGGCTTCGAAGAGGATGAAGCTTCCTAAAAGGATGTATTCGCGGACGAGGCCCTCCGTGCCGCGCCAGACCCGGTTCACGAGAGCAGGGTCGATCAGGAAGGTCGAGGTGAGGAACAGGATCATGACACAGCCGGTGATGATCAGTGTCCGCACCCGCAACAGCTCGGTACGCAGCACTTCCCTCATCAGCTCGCGCTCGAACTCCTCCGACATCACGGCATGCTGCCGGGCCTTCCTGCTCGCAAAGCTGACCATTCCACCCCTCGATTCCGGGGCATTGTGCCTCAATCCAGCGTGCGGCGGAAGCGCGTCACGGCGATGGTCATGGCGATCAGCATCAGGGCCGCCAGCGCCAGCGCGTCGAAGCGCAGGTTCTCCATGGTCGCGCCCTTCAGCATGATGGCGCGGACGATGCGCAGGTAATGCGTCAGCGGCAAGGCCTCGCCGACATATTGCGCCCAGGCCGGCATCCCTGCGAACGGGAACATGAAGCCGGAGAGCAGAATGCTCGGCAGGAAGAACATCATCGACATCTGCATCGCCTGGAGCTGGTTCTGCACCAATGTCGAGATGGTGTAGCCGATCGACAGATTGGTGGTGATGAACAGCGTCGAGAGCAGCGCCAGCAGAAACAAATTGCCGAGCACGGGCACGCCGAACAGGCCGACGCCGATGCCAATGATCAGGAAGGCCTGGACGAAGCCGACCAGCACGTAGGGGATGATCTTGCCGAACATCACCTCGACCGGCTTGATCGGCATCGACAACAGGCTCTCCATGGTGCCGCGCTCGACCTCGCGCGTGACCGAGAGGGCGGTGAAGATCAGCATGGTCATGGTGAGGATGGTGCCGACGAGGCCCGGCACGATGTTGAGGCTCGAAGCTGCGGCGGGATTGTAGCGGGCATGTGCTCGGATCTCGAACGGCATCTCCGGGGGATCGCCGATGTAGAGATCGTGCTTGAGCGCGGTCTGCACGACCATGCCGAGCGAGCCGATCGCCGCGCTCGCCGCAACCGGATCGGTGGCGTCGGCCGCGACCAGCAGCGCAGGCTTGTCGCCGCGCCGCACCGCCCGTTCGAAGCCGCGCGGGATCTCGACGCCGAACAGCACCTTGCCGGATTTCAAGAGATTGTCGAAATCGTCGACGTCGTGCACCTCGTAGAGGAAACGGAAATAGGCGGTGTTCTCCAGCGCCTTCAGGATCGAGCGGGCGAGATCGCTGTCCTCCTGCAGCAGCACCGCGCTCGGAAGACGGTGCGGCGTGGTGTTGATGGCATAGCCGAACAACAGGAGCTGCATCACCGGCAGCATCACGATCATCGCGAACGAGACGCGGTCGCGCCTCAGCTGGATGAACTCCTTGATCAGCATCGCGTAGGAGCGCTTCCAGAAGCCGAAGCGTTCGCGGATTTCGTGCGTTGGGGCGGGTTGATCGGCTGCGCTCATTGGAAATTGTCCTTGGAGCGGCTCATCAGCTCGATGAAGACGTCTTCGAGCGATGGCGACGATTTATGCCAGTGCAGATCGCTCTTGTCGCGCCACGGCGCGATGCTGGCTTCGAGCGCGGCGACGTCGCGCCCGGAGACGTGCAGCGAGGTGCCGAACGGCGCCACCATGTCCACGCCCGGCTTGCCGGTGAGCGCGGCCGTGAGTCCGTTCAGATCCTCGCCGGTGACGGTGAAGGTCGTGAGCGCCGACTTCGCGATCACCTCGTCCACCGTGCCGTGTGCGAGCAGATGGCCGTAGGCAATGTAGGCGATCTCGTGACAGCGCTCGGCTTCGTCCATGTAATGGGTCGAGACCAGCACGGTGAGACCGTCGGCCGCGAGCGCATGGATCTCGTTCCAGAAATCGCGCCGCGCCTTGGGATCGACGCCCGCCGTCGGCTCGTCCAGCAGCAGCAGTTTTGGGCTCGGCAGCGTGCAGGCCCCGAGTGCCAGCCGCTGCTTCCAGCCGCCGGAGAGCTCGCCGGCAAGCTGCTCCTCGCGCCCCGAGAGCCCGAGCCGCTTGATCATGTCGCGTGCCGCACCACGCGCGTCAGTGAGGCCATAGAGCCGCGCGACGAATTCGAGATTCTCCCGCACCGACAGGTCCTGGTACAGGCTGAAGCGCTGCGTCATGTAGCCGACCTGGCGCTTGATCTTTTCGGCGTCGCGCCGGATGTCGTAGCCGAGACAGGTGCCCTCGCCGCTGTCGGGCGTCAGCAGGCCGCAGAGGATGCGGATGGTGGTGGTCTTGCCAGAACCGTTCGGCCCGAGGAAGCCGTAGATCGAGCCGCGCTTCACCTGCATCGACAGATCATGCACGACCTCGCGGCCGCCGAACGATTTCGTCAGCCCCTTGACGTCGATCGCGATGCCGTTGCCGCCGTTCATCGCTTGTCCGCCACGGGAGTCTTCGGATTGAGATAGACGTCGATCGGCTGCCCCACGCGAAGGGCGTCGGGACGCGAGGGCCGCGCCTGGATCAGATAGACGAGCTTGCTGCGCTCCTCGAGGCTGTAGATGACGGGCGGGGTGTATTCCGCCGAGGTCGCGATGAAGTAGATCTTCGCGGTGAGATCGGCGGCGCAATTGTCGCAGGCGATCCGCACGGTATCGCCGATCGTAAGCTTCGGCAGCTCGGTCTCCGGCACGAAGAAGCGCAGCTTCATGTTGCCGGGCGGCATGATCGAGAGCACCGGCCGCTGCGCCGCCACCATCTCGCCTTCACGGAAATAGATCTGCTGGATGGTGCCGGCGACGGGAGCAAAGCCCTTGCGCCGCGCCATCCGCGTCTCCGACGTCGCCACCCGCGCTTCTGCGACACGCAGGGCGGAGACGGCCGAGTCCAGATTGGCCTGCGTGCCGGAGCCGGTCTTGTTCAACGAGGCTGCACGGTCATAAGTCTGCTGCGCATTCGCCAGCGTCGCCTTGTTCTGGTTGAGATCGGCAAGCTGGAGGTCGTCGTCGACCGAATAGAGCTGATCGCCGACCTTGACCTCGTCGCCCTCGCGCACGCCAAGCTTCGTCACCCGGCCCGCTTCATCGGGGCTGACAAAGATCATGTCGGCCTCGACCCAGCCCTGGAAGCCGGGATCGCGCTTCTCCTGGCATCCGGCAAGGCCGGTTGCGAGCACGAGCGCCAATGCAAATGCAGGAAATACCCGCGACGACCTCATGTCGTCCTCCGTTCGCCAAAAATCAAATCAAGATGGACGCGCAGCATGTCCTGCGCGTCGAGCGGCGCATGCCGCGCAAAGAGACTCTGCCAGATCACCGCAATCATCGCGGGCGCGACCAGGATCTGCGGATAGCGTGCGAGATCCTTCTCGCGGATCTCGCCGCGGGCAATCCCGAGCTCGATCAGCGCACGCATGGCGGCGATCCCGCGCGAGACGACCTCGCGGTAGTAGAAGTCGGCGACCGCTGGGAAACGCGGCCCCTCCGCCACGATCAGGCGCACGAGATCGCCGCGCCGGGTGCCGATCACCTCCTTCAGGAAGTTGCCGGCGAAGGCTTCGATGAGGTCGCGTACCGAACCGGCCGGAGGCGGCAGCGCCGTCAGGCGCGCCACCACAGGCACGATGACGATGCGCACCAACTCCTCGAACATCGATTCCTTGTCCTTGAAGTGCAGGTAGATCGTGCCCTTGGCGACGCCGGCGCGCTTGGCGATGTCGTCGAGCCTGGTCGCGGCGAAGCCGCGCGCGATGAATTCCTCCATCGCCGCCTCCACGATCGCCGCACGCCGCTCCGCCGCGCGCGTAGCGCGGTTCGAGGCGGGTGTTTCCACGCTGCCAGCAGGCGCAGAGCCCTTCGCGCTGGCGCGAGTTGCGGACGGCAAAGCGGCTTGGGTCGGCTTCTTGGTCATTTGCAATATATGACTGACTGGTCAGTCATAGTCAAGACAGTGAAGCAGTCCTATTCCAACCAATGAATTAGCCTTGACTAATGCATTAGCCAACGCTAATTTAACTGCATGATCGAAGCCACGCCAAACCCCGTCACCACCGTCATGCGCGCCCTCGCCGATCCGACGCGGCGCGCCGTGTTCGAGCGTGTGTTCGAGAGCAAGGAGATCAGCGTCGCCGAGCTGACGCGCGGCAGCGGCGTCACGCAAGGCGCGATCTCGCAGCACCTGAAGTCGCTGAAGCAGGCCGGCCTCGTCGCCGAGCGCGCCGAGGGCCGCAACGTCTACTACCGCGCCGCGCCGCAAGGACTCGAACCGCTGGTGACCTGGATGGATCATTACGGCGTCTTCTGGCGCGAGCGCTTCCAGAACCTGCGTGACCTCTTGAAGGAGATCGAACCGTGAGTGCAGCCGCGTTGAAAGCCGAAACAAGAGACATCGTCATCGACGAGGTCTTCCCTCACACGGCCGAAACGATCTGGAAGGCGCTGACCAGCGCGCAGCTGATCGCGCGCTGGCTGATGCAGCCGACCGGCTTCGAGGCCGTCGAAGGCAACGCCTTCACGTTCCAGACCAAACCGGGCGGCAACTGGGACGGCGTGATCCATTGCCGGGTTCTCGAGGTCGTGGCTTTCAGGCGCCTCGTCTACGCCTGGAAAGGCGGCGATGAGCGCAACAGCGGCTACGGCGCGCCGCTCGACACTGTCGTGACCTGGTCCCTCACCCCGGTCGAAGCCGGCACGCGGATCCGCCTGGTCCATGCGGGCTTCGTTCTGCCCAGAAACGAGTCGGCCTACACGGTGATGAGCGGCGGCTGGAAGAAGGTCGTCCGCCAGCTCGACGAAATCAGTGGCGAGAAGTGAGGAGTTATCGCGATGACAAAGCCCTATACCGGCGGCTGCGCCTGCGGCGCGATCCGCTATTCGATTCTCGGTGAGCCGCTGTTCAGCAATCACTGCCAGTGCCGGGACTGCCAGCGGGAAAGCGGCAGCGGCCACGGCTCCTACGCGACCTTCGCGCGCGCCGGCGTCACGCTGACCGGCGAGGCAAAGCACTGGGACATGGTCGGCGACAGCGGCAATGTGAAGACGCGCGGCTTCTGCCCGCAGTGCGGCCTGCCCGTCTATCTGACCTTCGCTGCCATGCCCGACATCTTCACGATCCGCGCCGCGAGCCTCGACGAGCCCGCCCGCTACAAGCCGCAGGCGGTGACCTACGCTGCGCGCGGGCACGGCTGGGATCAGCTCCACCCGGACTTGCCGAAATTCGAAGGCATGCCGCCGGCATAAGGTACCGGCGCTAGCCAAAGTCCAGCACCATGCGGCCGTCGATCTTGCCGGCCTTCATACGATCGAAGACGTTGTTGATCTCGGCGAGCGGCACCTTGGTCACTTCGGCCTTGACCTTGCCATCGGCGGCGAATGCGATGGCCTCATCCAGGTCGCGGCGGGTGCCCACGATGGAGCCGCGCACGGTGATGCGCTTGAGCACGACGTCGAAGATCGGCGTCGGAAATTCGCCCGGCGGCAGGCCGACGAGGCTGACGGTGCCCTTCCGCCGGACCATCTTCAGCGCCTGGGCGAATGCCGGGGTCGAGACCGCTGTCACCAGCACGCCGTGGGCTCCGCCTCCTGTTGCCGCCAGGACCTTGTCCACCGCATCGGCTGCAAGCGCGTTCACAGCGAGCTCGGCGCCAGTCTCGCGCGCGAGCTTGAGCTTGTCTTCGGCGATGTCGACGGCCGCAACCTTGAGTCCCATCGCCTTGGCGTACTGGACCGCGACATGGCCGAGCCCGCCGACGCCCGAGATCACGACCCACTCGCCGGGCTTTGCCTCGGTCTCCTTCAAGCCCTTGTAAGTGGTGACGCCGGCGCACAGGATCGGCGCGACGCCAGCGAAATCGATCGTCGCCGGCAGCTTGGCGGCGAAGGCGGCCGAGGCGATGACATATTCGGCGAAGCCGCCGTTCACGCTGTAGCCGGTGTTGTGCTGGTGCTCGCACAGTGTCTCCCAGCCGGTCTCGCAATATTCGCAAGCCATGCAGGCGTCGTGCAGCCAGGCGACGCCGACGGCATCGCCGACCTTCAGGTTCTTCACGCCGGGCCCGAGCGCTGCGACGATGCCGGCGGCTTCATGGCCGGGGATGAAGGGCGGTACCGGCTTCACCGGCCAGTCGCCGGACGCCGCGTGCAGATCGGTGTGGCAGACGCCGCAGGCCTTGACCTTGACCAGGACCTCGCCGGGACCGGGCTGCGGCACCGGCACCTCCTCGATCACCAGCGGCTTGCCGAATTGTTTGACGACTGCGGCTTTCATGGTGGGCATGGGTCTGCTCCGTTTGAATTGCGGAAACAGACTAGCGACGACGGGCGATGCGCCTTTGATTGGAGTCAAACCGCACAAAGATTACGCAAAGCGCTCGCGCGATCGTGACATCGCGATGACAACGCGGCGCAAAGCGTGACAGGCGTGTCAGCTGTGGAACTTCAGACCGTCGACGATCTTGTCGATCACCTTGCGCTCGGCGCGCATCGCCATGCCGACGAGATTGAGATCGGTGCGCGCCACCGCCCTCACCGCCTCGCGATTGGCGGCATCGTGCGTGGTCTTGAACATGTCCTCGGTGTAGACGGCGGGCTTGACGTTGCGCGTCAGTGCACGATCGAGTGCGCGCGACAAGGCCGGGCCATCGGCGCCGTAGATCAGGATCGGCTGGCCGATCAGTGAAAGATATTTCGTGCCCGAGGCGTCCTCATAGGGCTCGCCGATGCATTCGGGAAACGCAGCCGCGATGCCGCTGGTGAGAAAGGCCGCAACGTTGAGCTTCTGCCAGGCCTGAAGATCGGTGCGGATCACGACGGCGATCTTGGTCTCGAACTGCATGTGTTTCCTCAACTGTCATTCGCAAGCTC
This sequence comes from Bradyrhizobium sp. CB1717, assembly GCF_029714325.1. Taxonomy (NCBI): domain Bacteria; kingdom Pseudomonadati; phylum Pseudomonadota; class Alphaproteobacteria; order Hyphomicrobiales; family Nitrobacteraceae; genus Bradyrhizobium; species Bradyrhizobium sp. CB1717. The sequence continues at coordinate 3,937,913 of NZ_CP121666.1, read as the reverse complement.
GATGCTACGCATCGCCTCGGAATGACAGCAAGAGGAATCACCCCTTGGCGTCGCAAGCCCAGGCGCGGATCACGCATTCCTTGCCGCCGTATTTGTAGCATTCGCGCGTAGCGGCGTTGAGCGAGGCCGAGATCTTCGGCTTGACGGCATAGCCGTAAGCGCCGCAGGGGTTGGTCATATCGACCGACATCGCTGCGCAGGCGCGCTTCATCGTCACGGTGGTGCAATCGCCCCTGCACTGCTTCTGCGCCGCGGCGCGGGCTTCGTGCTCGGCGCTGTAGTCATAGGCCTGGCCATAAGCCCCACACTTGCCGACTGCGATGGCGCCGGCGGCATGCGCATGCGTGATGTGGCGAGCGCCCGCGACGCAGACCGACAGCGCAAAGAAAAACATCGCGCAACGGCGCGCGACGACGTTCGAAGCCATGGAAAAAACCCTCACCCCCAAGGCAAGTGACGGCAACTCTAAGCGGCGGTCGTTTCCAGATGGTGAACGGGTGGTTGAAATCGGGACGCGTCGCGGGATAACTTGTCTCAAGTCGCGGCACCGCCGGCCGTCACTGCAGGGTTCGAGAGGCTCCCTTGAGCTACATCAGCGTCCAATGGCTTCACGAGTTACCAGATGAACCGGTCTGGCTGCTCAGCGAGCTCGACGAGCAGAGGTGGGAAATTCGCAAGATCGAGATCTTCCGGGACGGCACCAAGGGATATGCCACGCAAGACGAAGAGGCCGGAGGTACCCGTCCCGGCGAACGCCCCGTGCCGTCGCTCGACGAGATCGCGACGGACCCGCAGTTCATTGCTCGCGAAATCACGAAGGAAGAATTCGAGCAAGCTTGGGACGCTCGCAGTTCTCTGCAATAGGAGGTGCCGTAGGGTGGGCAAAGCGACTTGTCCGCCGTAGCTCGGAGAGCGAAGGCGGAAGCGTGCCCACGAATTGCAGATGGCAACGAAGAGATGGTGGGCACGGCGCTATGCGCCTTTGCCCACCCTACGGCATCACGGCGCAGACTATCCCCGTCTCGCCGCTTCCAATGCCTGCGGCGTGTCGATATCGAGGAAGGCGCTCTCACCATCAACGGGCACTTCGGCGACGGCCTCGGTGTGCTTGGCGATCAGATGCCGCGCGCCGACGTCGCCGTCGAGCGTCATCAACTCCCTAAAGAAACGGCGCGACCACAGCACGGGATTGCCGCGGCGGCCTTCGCTGACGGGGACGACGATGAGATTGCCGCGGTCCGGCGCAAAACTGTCGATCAGGCGATCGATCAGACCGGCGTCGATCAGCGGCATGTCGCCGAGGCAGACAAGCGCGCCATCGCAGGTCTCGGGCACGGCCGCGATACCGGCCTTGACCGAGCTGGCGATGCCGCCGGCGAAATCCGGATTCCTGACGAATTTCACCTTCAGGCCCTGCAGCGCCTGCTCGACCAGCTCGGTCTGATGGCCGGTGACGACGATCACCTCGGAGGCCTTCGAGGCCAGCGCCTGCTCGGCTGCGATCCGTACCAGCTTCTTGCCGTCGAGCTCGGCGAGCAGCTTGTTCGGCCCGCCCATGCGCGTGGAACGGCCGGCCGCGAGCACGATGGCCGCGACCTGGCTGTTGCCCTCGGTCTCCGGCTGCGCACGCGGCTGCGGCCGCGTCACGATCTCCATCAAGAGGCCGCCGACGCCCATGCCCATCAGCTCGGACCGCGTCACCTTGATGCCGGCGAGGAGCCGCATCAGGACCCAGTCGAATCCGTTCTCGACCGGCGAGCGCGCGCAGCCCGGCGCGCCCAAGACCGGCACATTGCCGGCCCGCGCGATCAGCAAGAGATTGCCGGGGTCGACCGGCATGCCGAAATGCTCGATCTCGCCGCCGATTCCGGTGACGGCCGCGGGGATCACGTCACGACGATCGGCGATCGCGGACGCCCCGAACACGATGACGAGCTCGGCACCGAGACTCAGCAATTCCTTGATCGCACCCGACAGAGCGCGCTCGTCGTGCTGGACCCGCCGCTCGGCGATGATGCTGGCGCCGGCCGGCGCAAGGCGCTCGGCGGTGACGCGCAGCGTCTTGTCGATCACCTTGGACGAAAGCCCCGGCAGCAGCGTCGAGACCACGCCGACGCGCTTGATCACGTAAGGCGCGATCTTAAGGACGTCCTTGCCCGCGGCCTTCACCGCGGCATCACGCAAGTTTCCCTCGACACCGAACGGGATGATCTTGACGGTGCCGACCATCTCGCCCTCGACCACCGGCTTGTAGGCGGTCAGCGTCGCAAAGGTGATGGCTTCGTCGATATTGTTGATGCGGTCGACTGCGGCGCGGTCGATCACCAGCACGCCCGGCTGCGCGGCGAACAGATTGGCGCGGCCGGTGAAGGCACGCTCGACATGGATGCCCTCGCCGCCGACGGCAAGCGCGATGCTGGCGGCCGCGACGTCCTCGGAGACGTCGCCCTCATCCATGCGCACCACGACGATGTCCTTGATGCCGGCGCGCTCGAGCGACTCGACCTCGGCAGGGCCGATCGTCGTGCCCTTCTTCAGCACCAGCGGTCCCTGGCGCAGGGTGTGAACGGTCACCCCGCCGATCGCATCCCTGGGGCTCGCCGGGCCGAACTTCATGCCGCTTCTTCTTTTTCTTTGGGAGGCAGGCGGAGCACCGCCGTGATCTCAGCCATGATCGACACCGCGATCTCGGACGGCGAGACCGCACCGATCGCCAGCCCAATCGGCGCATGGATGCGCGCGATGTCGCTTTCCTTGGCGCCCTGCGCCCGCAGCCGGTCGCCGCGCTTGGCATGCGTCTTCCGCGAGCCGAGCGCGCCGATATAGAAGCAGTTGCGCTCGAAGGCGTGCAGCAGCGCAGGATCGTCGATCTTGGGATCGTGCGTCACCGCGACGAACGCCGTATAGGCATCGACATTGAGCGGCGGCAGCGCGGTGTCGGGCCATTCGGCAACAAGCGGAATGTCGGGGAAGCGCTCGGGGCTTGCGAACGCGGTGCGGGGATCGACGACGGTGACGTCATAGCCGAGCGAGCGCGCCAGCGGCGCCAGCGCCTGGCTGATATGGACCGCGCCGATGATCACGAGCTTTGCGGTCGGCGCGTAGACGTTGAGAAAAAGCTTCTTGCCGCCGGCCTCGACATTGGCGCTCTTGCCCATGCGAAGCTGCTTCTCCAGCTCGGCCCGCAGCGGGTCTTTTGCGAAGTCCGCAGCCTTCACCAGGCGCTGCTCGCCGCTCTCGGGGTCGGTCACCAGGATCACGGGCCGGCGTGCGGCGCGCTCGGCATTGAGTTCGTGCAAAATCGCGAGCTTCACGGCTAGCCGACCTTCTCGACGAAGACGCGGATGGTGCCGCCGCAGGATAGCCCGACATTCCAGGCGGTCTCGTCAGCGACGCCGAACTCCAGCATCTTGGGCTTGCCGCTCTCGATCACGTCCATGGCCTCGGTGACCACGGCGCCCTCGACGCAGCCGCCGGAGACGGAGCCCAGGAATGTCCCCTCGTCGTTGATGACGAGGCTCGAGCCCGCCGGGCGCGGGGCCGAGCCCCAGGTCTCCACAACCGTCGCCAGCGCGACGCCACGGCCGGCCTTCTGCCAGTCCTCCGCCGCCTTCAGGATATCCTCGTCGCGATCGAGCATGGCTGGCCTCTCAAGCTGCGGAGCGGATCAGGCTGCGGTGATGCGGCGGCAGCGGCTGGGAGAGCGTGGTGATCAGCTCCTGGATCGAACTCAAATTATGTACCGGGCGGAATTCGTCAACGTGCGGAAGCATCATTTTGATGCCCTGAGCCTTGGCCTCGAAGCCGCCGAACCGCAACAGCGGGTTGAGCCAGATCAGCCGCCGGCAGGACCGGTGCAGCCGATCCATCTCGAAGGCGAGCCTGGAATCGGCCTCCCGCTCCAGCCCATCGGAGATCAGGAGCACGATGGCGCCCTGGCTCAGCACCCGCCGCGCCCACAATTTGTTGAAGTTGTGCAGCGAGGCCGAGATCCGCGTGCCGCCGGCCCAGTCCTCGACCGAGGCCGAGCAGCTCGCCAGCGCCTCGTCCGGATCGCGCTGGCGCAGCGCACGGGTCACGTTGGTGAGGCGCGTGCCGAACAGGAACACCGAGACGCGTTTTCGCGCATCCGTGATCGCATGCAGGAAATGCAGGAACAGGCGGGTGTATTCGCTCATCGAGCCCGAGATGTCGAGCAGCGCGACGATCGGCGCCGGCTTCTCGATCCGGCCGAGGCGATGGATGTCGATGATTTCGCCTCCGGTGCGCAAAGAGGCGCGCAGCGTGCGGCGGAGGTCGAGGCGCAGGCCGCGAGCATCAGGCCGATGCCGGCGCGTCAGCAGCTCGGCCTGCGGCAGGTGCATCCGCTCGACGGCGCGGAGCGCCTCGGTGATCTCCGCCGCGCTCATCTGCGCAAAATCCTTCTTCTGAAGAATCTCCTTGTCGGATACCGACAGGCGCAGATCCTGCTCCTGGTGCTGCGGCGTCTCGGTCATGCGCGGCTGCGACATCGCCTCCTGGACGCGGCGGGCGCCGGCCTGCGGCTTCTTCTTCGCCTGCTCCGGCAGCGGCACCGAATCCAGCATGTGCTTCCATTCTTCCGAGGCGCGGAAGAACAGGTTGAAGGCCTGCTTGAAGATCAGCGCATGCTCGTGGCGCTTGACGAAGATCGCCTCGAGCGTGGTGAAGACATCGGACCGGTTGCCGATGTCGATCACCTGCAGCGCGCTCATCGCGTCGATGACCGCGCCGGGACCCACCGGCATGCCCGCCGAGCGCAGCGCGCGGGCAAAGCCGACGATGTTGTCGGCGAACTGCTCGGTCTGCTCGGGGGCAAGGTGGTTGATGGCCATGGTCAATCCTCGCTCTGTCATTCCGGGGCGTCGCGAAGCGACGAACCCGGAATCTCGAGGTTCCGGGTTCGATGCTGCGCATCGCCCCGGAACGACGACGACTAATTCTCGCTCGTCGCTTCCTTCAGCACCTTCTGCAAGGCATCGCCCTGCATGCGGGTGATGTCGTCCTGGTATTTGAGCAGCGCGCCCAGCGTGTCGCCGACCACTTGCGGGGTCAGCGAGCGGGCATCGAGCTCGGACAAGGCAGTCGCCCAGTCGATGGTCTCCGCGACGCCGGGGGACTTGTAAAAATCCTGGTTGCGCAGCGCCTGCACGAAGCGGACGACCTGCTGCGACAGCTTTGCGGAGATGCCGGGCACGCGCGTCTTGACGATCGCAAGCTCGCGCTCGGCGGCGGGATAGTCGACCCAGTGATAGAGGCAGCGCCGCTTCAGCGCGTCGTGGATCTCGCGGGTGCGGTTGGAGGTGATGATGACGATCGGCGGATGCGGCGCCTTGACGGTGCCGAATTCGGGGATGGTCACCTGGAAGTCACTGAGGATCTCAAGCAGGTAGGCCTCGAACGCCTCGTCGGCGCGGTCGAGCTCGTCGATCAGCAGCACCGGCGGGCCGGCGACGTCGGGCTCCAGCGCCTGCAATAGCGGCCGCTTGATCATGTAGCGGTCGGCGAAAATGTCGCTCGAGAGCTGATCGCGATCGGTGTCGCCGGCGGCTTCCGCCATCCGGATCGCGATCATCTGCGCCGCGCTGTTCCACTCGTAGACCGCGGAGGAGACGTCGAGGCCTTCGTAGCACTGCAGGCGGATCAGCTTGCGCCCCAGCGCCGCCGACAGCACTTTTGCGATCTCGGTCTTGCCGACGCCGGCCTCCCCTTCCAGGAACAGCGGCCTGCCCATGCGCAGTGACAGATAGGTCACCGTCGCCAGCGACCGCTCGGCCAGATAGCCGCGCGAGGTCAGGAGTTCGAGCATCGCGTCGACCGATGCCGGCAATCCAACTGAAGTATTGGCACCGGAAGTATTGGCCGCTGAAGTCATGAAAGGCCAGTCTCGTTTGCGCCCTCACACGGGGCAAGTATCGGGCCGGGGAGTGAGGTCACCTCACTCCTTGGCGTTGGCGGCATCGAGGGCGCGGCGCGTCAGCACCCCGATCAGATGGGCGCGGTATTCGGCGCTGCCGTGGATGTCGCTGTTGAGGCCGTCCGCCGGCACGTCGATGCCTTCGATCGCCTTCGACGCGAAGCGCTTCTTCAGCGCTTCCTCGAATGCGGTGACGCGGAACACGCCTTCGGACCCGGCGCCGGTGACGGCGACCCGCACGTCCGACGGACGGCGCGCCACGAACACGCCGACCAGCGCGTAGCGCGAGGCCTGGTTGCGGAATTTGACGTAAGCCGCCTTCTTCGGCAGCGGGAACATCACCTTGGTGATGATCTCGTCGGCTTCGAGCGCGGTCGAGAACAGGCCCTGGAAATACTCCTCGGCCTTGAGGCGACGCTTGTTGGTGACGATGGTGGCGCCGAGCGCGAGCACCGCAGCCGGATAGTCCGCGGTCGGATCGTTGTTGGCGAGCGAGCCGCCGATCGTGCCCCGGTGGCGCACGGCGGGATCACCGATCCCGCCGGCAAGGCTCGCCAGCGCCGGGATCGCCTCACCGACGATCGCGGAGGTCGCGACCTCCGCGTGCTTGGCGGTGGCGCCGATCACGAGCGAGCGGCCCTTCATCTCGATCGTGTTGAGCCCCTCGATGTGGGAGAGGTCGACCAGATGCGGCGGACTGGCGAGGCGCTGCTTCATGACGGGAATCAGCGTGTGGCCGCCGGCGATCACCTTGGCGTCCTCGTTCTTCACCAGGAGGTTGGCCGCCTGGCGCACGGTGCCCGGGCGATGATATTTGAATTCGTACATCTGAATGTCCTGATCGCGGGGTGCGCGTTACGCGAGATCGGATTTCGCCATCGCCTTGGCGCCGGCGGAGATCGAGGCGACGATGTTCTGGTAGCCGGTGCAGCGGCAGAGATTGCCTTCCAGCTCCTCGCGGATGGTGTGGTCGTCGAGCTCGTTACCCTTGCGGTGCACGATGTCGATCGCGGTCATGATCATGCCCGGCGTGCAGAAGCCGCACTGCAGGCCATGGTGCTCCCGGAAGGCTTCCTGCATCGGATGCAGCGGCGCGCCGTCGGCGGCCAGTCCCTCGATCGTCTTGACCTCGTGACCGTCGGCCATCACGGCGAGCGTGGTGCAGGACTTCACGGCCTTGCCGTCGAGATGCACGACGCAGGCGCCGCACTGCGAGGTGTCGCAGCCGACATGGGTGCCGGTCAGGCGCAGATTCTCGCGCAGGAACTGCACCAGAAGCGTGCGGGGATCGACGTTGGCCGTCACAGGATTGCCGTTCACGATGAGGGAGATTTTTGCCATAAGCACTCTCTATCAGCGCCCCGACGGGTCCCGTCGAAGCGGTTCTTATAATTATTCCAACCCATCATATGGACCATTGTCCCCTGGGGCAACATCACCCCGGACGCAAGGCGCCATGCCGAAAGGCGATAGGTTTCAGCCCTGTACCGCTAGCCCTGTACAGCTTTGGCGAAGTTCGCGAAAAACTCGTCGGCCAGCTTCTTGGCGGCGCCGTTGATCAGACGCTGGCCGAGCTGGGCCAACTTGCCGCCGATCTGCGCCTCGACGTCGTAGGCGAGCAGCGTGCCGCCGTCCTGCTCCGCGAGCTTCACGGTTGCGCCGCCCTTGGCAAAGCCGGCCACCCCGCCCTCGCCTTCGCCTGAGATCTTGTAGCCGTTCGGCGGGTCGAGATCTGAGAGCATCACCTTGCCCTTGAAGCGCGCCGACACCGGACCGACCTTCATTTTTGCCGTTGCACGGAAGCCGCCGTCCTCGGTCTTCTCCAGCTCCTCGCAGCCGGGGATGCAGGCCTTCAGCACCTCGGGATCGTTGAGCTTCTCCCACACGGCCTCGCGCGACGCTGCGAGCTGGACTTCGCCGTTCATTGTCATGGCCATGGGGTGCCTCCCGGGATCGCGTCAGAATAATATTGCTCAAGTAACGCACGGAGGCCGCAAAGGAAAGGGCACCCCCGGTCACGTGCAATGCATATTCGCACCTGCAAAATGCTTGCGCGAGCGGATTTGGATTGGCAGAGCCGGGCCGTGATGGTTAGGTCCCGCACGATATGAGCACATCCCTCTCCCCCCTGCTCGCGCCGATGCTGTCGAGCGCAGCCATGCGCGCCGTCTGCGACGACCAGTCGACCCTGCAGAACATGCTCGATTTCGAGGCAGCGCTGGCACGGGCCGAGGCCGCTACCGGCGTGATTCCCGCGGCCGCTGTCGGGCCAATTGAAGGCGCCTGCAAGGCGTCTCGGTTTGACATTGCGGCCCTCGCAGACGCCGCAACGCGGTCCGGCAATCTCGCGATTCCCCTGGTCAAGGCGCTGACCGCCAATGTCGGCAAGGCCGATGCGGAGGCCGCGCGCTACGTGCATTGGGGCGCGACCAGCCAGGACGTCATCGACACCGCGACCATGCTCACCCTTCGCGCCGGCATCGATGCACTCGACGCCGACTTCAGCCGCGCCATCAAGGGTTTTGCGGCGCTCGCCCGCGCCCACCGCAACACCGCGATGGTGGCGCGGACCTGGCTCCAGCACGCGCTGCCGATGCCGTTCGGGCTGAAGGCCGCCGAATATGCCGCAAGCCTCGCCCGTGCCCGCTGTCGCCTCAGGCGGCTCCGTCGCGAGGGGCTGGCACTGCAATTCGGCGGCGCCGCCGGCACGCTCGCCGCCCTCGGCGACAAGGGGCTCGTCGTTGCGGAAAGATTGGCGCAGGAGCTCGATTTGCCGCTGCCGGAAGCCCCCTGGCACACCCATCGCGACCGCATCGCCGAGGCCGCTTCCTGCTTTGCAATTCTTGCTGGAAGCTGCGGCAAGATCGCGCGCGACGTCTCGCTGCTGATGCAGACCGATGTCGGCGAAGCCTTCGAGCCCGCCGGCGAAGGCCGCGGCGGCTCATCGACCATGCCGCACAAGCGCAACCCGGTCGCCGCCGCCAGCGCGCTCGGCGCAGCCACCATGGCACCGCAGCTCGCCGCGACGATTTTTGCCGCGCAGGTGCAGGACCATGAGCGCAGCGCCGGGCCCTGGCACGCGGAATGGCCGACGCTGCCGCAATTGATGCTGGTGGCCTCCGGCGCGCTCGCGGCGATCGTCGACATCGCCGAGGGCCTCGACGTCGATGCGGCGCGCATGCGCAGCAATCTCGATGCGACGCACGGGTTGATCATGGCCGAGGCCGTCACCTTCGCGCTGGCCGAAGCCATCGGCAAGAGCGATGCGCATCACCTGATCGAGGCCGCGAGCAAGCGCGCGGTCGCCGAGAAGAAGCATCTGCGCGAGGTGCTGTCAGGCGATTCGCAGGTCACCGCGCATCTGCCGCCGGAAAAAATTGCGGCATTGTTCGAGCCGATGGCCTATCAAGGGGCGTCACAGGCCTTGATCGACCGCCTGCTCGATTCGTTGGATCTCTCCTGATGACATTGCCGGGCTTGACCCGGCAATCCATCATCCTGGATAGATTCCGCTTCTTAGATGGATGCGCGGGTCAAGCCTGCGCATGACGAGGAACATGCCATGCCCATGATCGATGCCGACGGTTGCCTCATCAACGTCTCCGTCGAGGGCCGCGACGGCGGGCCGACCCTGATGCTCTCCAACTCGCTCGGCTGCACGCTGCAGATGTGGGAGCCGCAGATGAAGGCGCTGACGCAGATCTTCCGCGTCATCCGCTACGACCGCCGTGGCCACGGCAAGTCGAACGTTCCGCCCGGCCCCTACACGATGGAGCGCTTCGGCCGCGACGTGCTCGCGATCCTCGACGACCTCAACATCGAGAAGGTGCATTGGTGCGGCCTGTCGATGGGCGGCATGGTCGGGCAATGGCTGGGCGCCAACGCGCCGGAGCGCTTCGGCAAGCTCATTCTCGCCAACACCTCCTGCTATTACGCCGAGCCGACCAAATGGCTGGAGCGCATCGACGCCGTGAAGAAGGGCGGCATCGCAGCGGTCGCCGACGCCGTGATTGGGGGCTGGCTCACCCAGGATTTCCGCGAGCGCGAGCCCGAGATCACCGCGAAAATGAAATCGATGCTGCTCGCCTCCCCCGTCGAAGGGTATCTGGCCTGCTGCGAGGCGCTGTCGACGCTCGACCAGCGCGCGCTGCTGCCTGACATCAAGAGCCCGACATTGGTGATCGCCGGCCGTCACGACATGGCGACGCCGATCTCGGCCGCCGAGCTGATCCGCTCCAACATTCCCGGCGCCAGCATGACCATCATCGACGCCGCGCATATTTCCAACGTCGAGCAGCCGCATGCGTTCACGGATGCGGTGGTGGGGTTCTTGACGCAGCGCTAGCCACAGCCGTCATTGCGAGCGCAGCGAAGCAATCCAGACTGCCTCCGCGGAAAGATCCTGGATTGCTTCGCTGCGCTCGCAATGACGAGGGAGGACACCATGGACGATCAGAAGCGCCGCGATGCCGGCATGAACGTGCGCCGAAAGGTGCTGGGCAATGCCTGGGTCGACAAGTCGATCGCGAACCGCAATGCCTTCAACACCGATTTCCAGGACCTGATCACGCGCTACGCCTGGGGCGAGATCTGGACGCGGCCGCATTTCGACGAGCGGACGCGGCGGGTGCTCGTCATCGGCACCATGGTCGCACTCGGGCAATGGGACGAATTCCGCCTGCACGTGCGCGCGGCGCTCGCCGAGGGCGGTTTCACGCCCGATGACATCAAGGAAATCCTGCTGCAGCAGGCGATCTATTGCGGCGTGCCGGCGGCGAACCACGCCGTCAAGGAAGCCTCAGCGATTGTGCAGGAGCTCGGCCTGCTCAAGAGCTAGCGGCGCGACGGCCGCGACGGCCTTGGGTGCCGCCTCCGGTCGCTCGATCACCAGCACGATCGCGGCCCCCAGCAGCAGCAGAAGCTCGGTGGCGTGCAGGCGGAGGGCGGCCATCTCGCCGACCTTCGAGGCCATGACCATGCTGGCAAACGAGATCAGGCTGCCGATCACGAGCGCAATGGCGAGCGCCTCGTCACTGCCGCCGCTCCTGCGGGTCCGGGGAATGCACAGCAGCGCGAGGTAGATCGCAAAGAACGCCACGACGGTCAGCCGTCCCAGCGCCAGCAGCCAGGCGGCCCGCACCGTGTCCATCCCCGCCATCTGGAGGTGGTCGCTGAGGAACAGCGCCACCGCGACGCTCGGACGCTCGTAGAGACCGTGCACCGGTGCAACAACGATGTTGAAGGCGACCAGCGCCCAGGCCGGGATGAAATAGGCCGCAAGCAGCGCGCCATTGACCGAGCCGATCCGCCAATTCCTGAACATGCCGCTACCCGCTTCGCCTGCCATCCGCCTTCGAGGGGAAGGCTTTGCGGGGAGCTAACTCGCATGAGACCGTGGCGGCAATTTAAACCCTTTGTTTACCTTAACCGGCCCCCCGCAGACGTCGTCATTCCGCCCAGACCCGGAATCTCGAGATTCTCTGGTGCGCAATTGCGCACCGTAGCTCGGCTCTTCGAGCCGCCCCGGAATGACGCCAAAGAAAAAAGGCCCCGCCTTTCGGCGGGGCCCTCCCACTCCCGGGCTCCCTACTCGTCCTGGCTGCGCTGGCCACCCTGCTGCTGGCCGGGACGTTCGCCCTGGCGCATCGGGTCCTGCTGCTGCTGTCCGGGTTTCTGGCCACCGCCCTGCTGCTGTCCGGGTTTCTGGCCGGGGTTCTGATTCTGCTGACCCGGATTCTGGTTCTGCTGCTTCGTCATCGGGGGAAACTCCCTTGTTGGACGTCAGAGAACGGTGATAACGGCCGATCCCGAGTTTGGTTGCCCTGGGAACCCGGTTCCTCGCAGGTGCGGAACCCGGAAACGAAAAATGACCTCTGTACAAGACCTTCTGCCGAGGCGTGAGCTGTTGCGGCGGCCAGTTCCCTCCTGTTACAAAACCAGCAGAACGCTCAAGGGCTGCCGGGGCCCGAGAAGAAACTCCATCACTCTCTCTCGAAGAGCTCCCTTTGAGCCGCGTCAGGTTTGGTAACGGCAGCCTATGGATTATTTCGCCCAGCAGCTCATCAACGGCCTCGTGCTCGGCTCCATCTACGGCCTGATCGCGATCGGCTACACGATGGTCTACGGCATCGTCGGCATGATCAATTTCGCCCACGGCGACGTCTTCATGATCGGCGGCTTCATCGCCCTGATCACCTTCCTGATCCTGGTTTCGCTCGGTCTCACCGCGATCCCCGTGATCCTGCTGGTCGTGCTGCTGGTGTCGATGGCGATCACCGCGCTCTACGGCTGGACCATCGAGCGCATCGCCTACCGGCCGCTGCGCCATTCCTTCCGCCTCGCCCCGATGCTGTCGGCCATCGGCATGTCCTTCGTGCTGACCAATTATTCGCAGGTGGCGCAGGGCGCCCGGGTCAAGCCGATCCCGCCCTTCATCACCGGGGGCTACACTTTGCATGAGAGCACGGACGGCTTCGTCATCCAGCTCTCCAACATCCAGATCATGGTGGTCGTCACCACCATCGTGCTGCTGGCGATCTTCACCTGGCTGGTGTCGCGCACGCGGCTCGGGCGCGACATGCGCGCCTGCGAGCAGGACCAGACCATGGCGGCGCTGCTCGGCGTCAACGTCGACCGCACCATCTCCATGACGTTCGTGATCGGCGCGGCGCTCGCCGCGGTCGCCGGCCTGATGTACCTGCTCTATTACGGCCTGGTCGACTTCTTCATGGGATTCGTCGCCGGCATCAAGGCGTTCACCGCCGCCGTGCTCGGCGGCATCGGCTCGCTGCCGGGCGCAATGCTCGGGGGTCTTGCGATCGGCCTGATCGAGACGTTCTGGTCGGCCTATTTCTCGGTCGAATACAAGGACGTCGCGGCGTTCTCGATCCTGATCGTCGTGCTGATCTTCATGCCGACCGGCCTGCTCGGCCGTCCCGAAGTCGAAAAAGTCTGACGGTCGCGCGTGATAGCTCCCTCGACCAATACGGCCAAACCTGCAACGGGCATCCCAGCCCTCTTCAAGACCGCCTTCATCAACGCCCTCGTGGCGCTGGTGCTGTTCGCGCTGATGGTCGGCATCCGTACCGAGGCGGGCTCCGACGGCCAGCTCACCTATTGGACGCGTTTTGGCGAACTCGCCTCCCTGGTCGGCATCGTGTTCGGCGGCTCGATCGTGATCGAGCTGCTGCGGCAATGGATCGGCCCGGCCGGAACCGAGAAGCTGGTGCCGCCCGTGGTGCAAAGCGGCCTGTCGTTCGTCGGCCGCTATCTCGCGCCGGCGCTCCTGATCTTCACCCTGCTGGTGCCTGTCATCTTCTATAACCAGCGCTACATCCTCGACCTCGCGATCCTGGTGCTCACCTACGTCATGCTGGGCTGGGGATTGAACGTCGTGGTCGGTCTCGCCGGCCTGCTCGACCTCGGCTACGTCGCCTTCTATGCGGTGGGCGCCTATTCCTACGGCTTGCTCGCCACCAATTTCGGCTGGTCGTTCTGGATCTGCCTGCCGCTCGCCGGCATCCTCGCCGCATTCTGGGGCGTGCTGCTCGGCTTTCCCGTGCTGCGGCTGCGCGGCGACTACCTCGCCATCGTGACGCTGGCCTTCGGCGAGATCATCCGCCTCGTCATCATCAACTGGCAGAGCCTGACCGGGGGCCCGAACGGGGTCTCGGGCATTCCGCGTCCCACCTTCTTCGGCATCCCGCTCGACAACAGCGATGACGGGTTAGCGGCAAAACTCGGCATCGAGTACTCCTCGACCCACCGCATCATCTTCCTGTTCTATCTGATCCTGGCGCTGGCGCTGCTCACCAACTGGGTGACGATCCGCCTGCGCCGCCTGCCGATCGGCCGCGCCTGGGAGGCGCTGCGCGAGGACGAGGTCGCCTGCCGCGCGCTCGGCATCAACACCACGACGACGAAGCTTACGGCGTTTGCGACCGGCGCCATGTTCGGCGGCTTCGCCGGCGCGTTCTTCGCCACCCGCCAGGGCTTCATCAGCCCGGAATCCTTCACTTTCCAGGAATCGGCGCTGGTGCTCGCCATCGTCGTGCTCGGCGGCATGGGTTCGCAGCTCGGCGTCGCGCTCGCCGCGCTCGCCATGATCGGCGGCTTCGAACTGTTCCGTGGCCTGGAGGGCTACCGCATGCTGGTGTTCGGCATGGCGATGGTCCTGATCATGATCTGGCGGCCGCGCGGCCTGATCGGCCATCGTGCCCCGACCGTGTATCTGACCAAGGCGCAGGCGATCTCCTCCGACCTCGTCAAGGAAGGGCACGGATGAGCGGCGACAAGACTGGCGATAAGATTCTTGGCGTCGACCGGCTGACCATGCGCTTCGGCGGCATCGTCGCCGTGCAGGACCTCTCCTTCGCCGCCGAGCGGACCAAGATCACCGCGCTGATCGGGCCGAACGGCGCCGGCAAGACCACCGTCTTCAACTGCATCACCGGCTTCTACAAGCCGACCGGCGGCACCATCCGCCTCACCCATGACGACGGCCGGGTCATCGCGCTGGAGCGGCTGAACGATTTCCGCATCGCCAAGCAGGCCAAGGTCGCGCGCACCTTCCAGAACATCCGCCTGTTTCCCGGCATGACCGCGCTGGAAAACCTGATGGTGGCGCAGCACAATGCCTTGATGCGCGCCTCCGGCTTCACCTTGCTCGGCCTCGTCGGCGCGCCCGTGTACCGGGACGCCGAGAAGCACGCGATCGATCTCGCCACCGACTGGCTGAGGCGTGTCAACCTGCTCGACCGCGCCGACGACGCCGCCGGCAACCTTGCCTATGGCGACCAGCGCCGGCTCGAGATCGCGCGCGCGATGTGCACCGAGCCCGCGCTGCTTTGCCTGGACGAGCCCGCCGCCGGTCTCAACGCACGCGAGAGCGCCGCTCTGAGCGAGCTCTTGCTCTCGATCCGCAACGAGCTCGGCACCTCGATCCTCCTGATCGAGCACGACATGTCGGTGGTGATGGAAATCTCCGACCACATCGTGGTGATGGACCACGGGGTCAAGATCGCGCAAGGCACGCCGCGCGAGGTCCGTGACGATCCCAAGGTGATCGCCGCCTATCTCGGCACCGACGAGGAAGAGGCGGTGGCCGTGATGGAGGGCGGGACGTGACGGCGGCACCCACTCCCCTGCTCGCGATCCGGTCCTTGCGCGCCGCCTACGGCAAGATCGAGGCGCTGAAGGGCGTCGACGTCGAGATCAATGCCGGCGAGATCGTGGCCCTGATCGGCGCCAACGGCGCCGGCAAGTCGACGCTGATGATGACGATCTTCGGCAAGCCGCGGGCCCGGGCCGGCCAGATCCTGTACGAAGGCCGCGACATCACCGACGTGCCGACCCATGAGATTGCGCATTTGCGCATCGCGCAATCGCCGGAGGGCCGCCGCATCTTCCCGCGCATGAGCGTGGCGGAAAACCTCCAGATGGGGGCCGATGCCACCGAATGCACCGATGCGGAGCGCGAGGCGACGCTCCAGCGCGTCTTCACGCTGTTTCCACGGCTGAAGGAACGCTACGCCCAGCGCGGCGGAACCCTGTCCGGCGGCGAGCAGCAGATGCTGGCGATCGGCCGCGCCCTGATGAGCCGTCCCCGCCTGCTGCTGCTCGACGAGCCCTCGCTCGGGCTTGCGCCGCTGATCGCCCGCCAGATTTTCGACGCGATCCGCACCCTGAACCGACAGGACGGCCTGACCGTCCTGATCGTCGAGCAGAACGCCAATCACGCCCTCAAGCTCGCCCACCGCGGCTACGTCATGGTCAATGGCCTGATCACGCTGGCCGGGACCGGCGCCGAGTTGCTGCAGCGCCCCGAGATTCGCGCCGCCTATCTGGAAGGCGGCCGGCACGGCTGAGCGCGGCCATCTGCAGCGCAATGCGGCGAGATATCTCCGCCAATGCCCGTATTTTGCCGGTGACTTCTCCTCGAATTCATTCAAGAATGGCGCCGGTTTGGACCGGGCATGCCCGGCGACTTCCACAGGCGACCACCCGCGAGGTATCTCATGAAATCACTGAAGCTCATCGGTCTGGCATTCGGCGCGTCGATCGCGCTATCGAGCGCGGCATTCGCGCAGGATGTCACCATCGCAGTCGCAGGCCCGATGACCGGCGGCGAGTCGGCCTTCGGCCGCCAGATGAAGAACGGCGCCGAGATGGCGGTGGCCGATATCAACGCCGCCGGCGGCGTCAACGGCAAGAAGCTTGCGCTCTCCGTCGAGGACGATGCCTGCGATCCGAAGCAGGCACGCTCGATCGCCGAGAAGATCGCCGGCGCCAAGATCCCCTTCGTCGCCGGGCACTATTGCTCGTCGTCGTCGATCCCCGCCTCCGAGGCCTATGCGGACGGCAACGTCCTTCAGATCACCCCGGCCTCGACCAACCCGCTCTTCACCGAGCGCAAGCTCTGGAACGTGGCGCGCGTCTGCGGCCGTGACGATCAGCAGGGCCTGATCGCGGCGCAGTACATCGCCAAGAACTACAAGGGCAAGAACATCGCCATCCTCAACGACAAGACCACCTACGGCAAGGGTCTTGCGGACGAGACCAAGAAGGCGCTCAACAAGGCCGGCATCACCGAGAAGATGTACGAGTCCTATAACAAGGGCGATAAGGACTTCAACGCGATCGTCTCGCGCCTGAAGCGCGACAACATCGACCTCGTCTATGTCGGCGGCTACCATCAGGAGAGCGGCCTGATCCTGCGCCAGATGCGCGACCAGGGTCTCAAGACGGTGCTGATGGCCGGCGACGCGCTCGCCGACAAGGAGTACGCCTCCATCACCGGCCCCGCCGGCGAAGGCACCCTGTTCACCTTCGGCCCCGATCCGCGCAACAAGCCGACGGCCAAGAAGATCGTCGATGCCTTCAAGGCCAAGAACATCGACCCCGAAGGCTATACGCTCTACACCTACGCCGCGATGCAGGTGTGGTCGCAAGCTGCCAAGAAGGCGGGCACCACCGACGCCAAGAAGGTCATGGAGGCGATGAAGGCCGGCAAGTGGGACACCGTGATCGGCCCGATCGAGTATGACGCCAAGGGCGACATCAAGCAGATCGACTACGTCGTCTACAAGTGGGACGCCAAGGGCGGCTACTCCGAGATCAAGGGCAACGGCACCTAACGCGCTTGCCGGGCCTCAGGCTGCCATCCAACCCTCACACGCCCCGGCTTGCGCCGGGGCGTTTCTTCTTGCGCCAGGGTCAGACGGCTGCGGGCAGCTCGCCGCCCGCAGCAGTCTGGGCCTTCCGCAGTGCTTGCAGGAGGTCGTTCGGCCGAAACGGCTTTTGCAGGCAGACCACATTGGCGAGGTGAGGCGCTTGGTCCAGGAAATCGAGCGTCGTCATCCCGGACACCGCAATGATGGGAAGTCCCGGCGCACGCTCGCGCAGGCTCGCGATGACGTCGACGCCGCTGGTGTCGCCAAGGAAGATATCGACGATGGCCGCGTCACACGGGCTTTCCGCGAAAGCTTTCAGCCCGGCCGCGCCGCTTTCGGCCTCCACGACCTCGAAACGATTGACCCGGAGCACGATCGCGACCATCGCGCGGACGTCCTTCTGGTCGTCGATGACGAGAACGCGGGGCATAGGGAACAACTCCCGGATATTGAGATCAAATCGAATGATTCAAACCTGGAACCCACCACGGCGGAAGGGCATTATGGCACCGTTCAGTAAAGCGCATCTTACCCGACCCTATTCCGTGTCCCCACCAAAATTAAGTAAGCTGTAACCTTCGGTTGAGTCGCGGCCGTAACGGCACACGATACGAGCCTATAACCCGCTACCATAGAGCTGGCCCACGGCAATCCGAATGACGTCGATGACGATGGCGAAGACCGGTCTGCGAGAGGTGGACGTGACCGCAACGATCGACCGAAGCACATTCCTTTCGACCCTGCCGGCCACCCCGACCGACCGCACCGCTGCATTGGCGATCGTCGGCGTATCCGCAATCCTGTTCGCGCTGGCCGTCCCTTTCGCAGGTATCCCGCTCCTGCCCTTTCCCGCCTTTGTCGCGAGTTATCAGTCCGCCCTCGCCGTCAGCGACATCGTCACCGCGGTGCTGCTGCTGTCGCAGTTTTCGGTCTTGCGGACCCGCGCGCTGCTGTGGCTCGCGACCGGCTATCTGTTCACCGCCGCCGCCGCGCTGGTCCATGCCCTCACCTTCCCCGGCCTGTTCACGCCGACCGGGCTGTTTGGCGCGGGTCGGCAGACCACGGTCTGGCTCTACATGATCTGGCACGCCGGCTTCCCGCTCTGCGTGCTGGGCTATGCCTGGTTGAAGGAGGCCGATGGCGGCGCCAGGATTCGCGGTACGACGACCGGCGCGATCTGCACCATCGTGTTCGGCGTCATCGCCGCCATGGCCTTCTTCGCCTGGATCGTCACCGCCCAGCACGACCTTCTCCCGGTCCTGCTGCGCGATGGCCGCTACACGCCGACCATGATCGGTGTCGTCTCCTTCGTGTGGTCGCTGAGCTTTGCCGCGCTCGTCTCGCTCTGGTTCCGCAAGCCGCATACGGTGATCGACGTCTGGCTCATGGTCGTGATGTGCGCCTGGCTGTTCGACATCGCGCTCTCGGCGATCGTGAACGTCGCGCGCTTCGATCTCGGCTTCTATGCCGGCCGCCTCTATGGCCTCTGCTCGGCGACCTTCGTGCTCGCGGTGCTCCTGGTCGAGAACGTCCGCCTTCAGGCCCAGACCGCGGGCATGGTCGGCGCATTGAAACGCCGATCGGACGCCGAGCGCGACTATCACGCCGAGCGCGAGCGGCTGTTCACCGCCGTCGTGGAATCCTCAAACGACGCCATCATCACCAAGTCGCTCGACGGCACCATCACGACCTGGAACAGCGCGGCCGAGCGCGTCTTCGGCTACTCCGCCGGCGAGGCGGTCGGCCGCTCCATCGACATCATCATGCCGGACGACCAGCGAGAAGACATCGCCGAGAACCTGGCGCGCACCCGCAATGGCGAGGTCATCGACCAGCAGGAGGCGGTGCGGCTGCACAAGAACGGTCAACCGATCGACGTGGTGTTGAGCCAGGTCCCGCTGCGCTCGACCGACGGCAAGATCATCGGCGCCTCCAAGGTGGCCCGCGACGTGACGGAGCGGAGGCGGGCCGAGATGGCTCTCAATCGCGAGATCGAGGAGCGCCAGCGCATCTTCGAGACCTCGCAGGACCTGATCCTGGTCACCGACGGCTTTGGCAATTTCATCCAGGTCAGTCCCAGCGTGAAGACCATTCTCGGCTTCAGCCCGGAGGACATGGTCGGGCACAGCGCGATCGAGTTCATCCACCCTGACGACCTCGAGAAGACCCGGGGCGAGATGCGCGCGGCGCGGCGCGGGGCGGTCAAGCGCAGCTTCGAGGCGCGCTACTACCACCGCGACGGTCACGAGGTCACGCTGAACTGGATGGGCACCTGGTCCGAGCCCGTGAAACGCCATTTCTTCATCGGCCGTGACCTCACCGAGAAGCAGGCCGCCGAGGCCCAGCTGAGGCAGGTCCAGAAGATGGACTCCATCGGCCAGCTCACCGGCGGCGTCGCCCACGACTTCAACAACGTGCTGACCGTCATCACCGGCACGATCGGCATCCTGGCGGACGCCGTGGCCGACCGGCCGGAGCTTGCCGCCATCACCAAGCTGATCGACGATGCCGCCGAGCGCGGCGCGCAACTGACCAAGCATCTGCTCGCCTTCGCCCGCAAGCAGCCGCTCCAGCCGCGCGAGATCGACGTCAATGCGCTGGCGCTCGAGGCCGCCAAGCTGCTGCATCCGACGCTCGGCGAGCAGATCACCATCATGCCGCAGCTCACCGAGGATGCCTGGCCGACCCTGGTCGATCCGGGCCAGCTCTCCACCGCGATCCTCAATCTGGCGCTGAACGCGCGCGATGCCATGCCCGACGGCGGCACCCTGGTGCTGGAGACCCGCAACGTCTTCCTCGACGACGGCTATGCGAGCATGAACCCCGACGTCACCGCCGGCAATTACGTGATGATCGCGGTCAGCGACACCGGCAGCGGCATTCCGGCCGATCTGATCGATCGGGTGTTCGACCCGTTCTTCACGACGAAGGAGGTCGGCAAGGGCACCGGCCTCGGGCTCAGCATGGTGTTCGGCTTCGTCAAGCAGACCGGCGGACACATCAAGATCTACAGCGAGGAAGGCCACGGCACGAGCGTGAAGATCTACCTGCCGCGCTCGACCGGCGTGCAGGAGACCGAATTCGAGGTGCTCCAGAACGTCCCCATCACCGGCGGCGACGAGAAGATCCTGATCGTCGAGGACGACGCCTTGGTCCGGCAATATGTGGTGACCCAGGTCAAGAGCCTCGGCTATGCCGCGCTGGAGGCCGCCAACGCGGCCGAAGCCCTGATCATCATCGATGCCGACAAGGAGATCGACCTGCTCTTCACCGACATCATCATGCCGGGCGCCATGAACGGCCGTCAGCTCGCCGACGAGGCGGCCCGCCGCCGCCCCGACCTGAAGACGCTGTTCACCTCGGGCTACACCGAGAATGCCATCGTCCATCACGGCAGGCTCGATTCCGGCGTGCTGCTGCTGGCAAAGCCCTACCGCAAGTCCGAGCTTGCCAAGATGCTGAGGACCGCGCTCGCCAGTTGAGCCGGCGGCATCCCTGCGCTATCGCAAAGACGAACTCCTTCAGCGCACGAGGCCTGTCTTGAAGAACCTGCTCACCGACATCGCCGGCGTCCGCGTCGGCCATGCCGAGGACGCCAAAGTCGCCTCCGGCGCGACCGCGATCATCTTCGACCAGCCCGCGGTCGCGGCGATCGACGTCCGCGGCGGCGGCCCCGGCACGCGCGAGGACGCACTGCTCGATCTCGCCAACACGGTCGAGCGCGTCGACGCGATCGCGCTGTCGGGCGGCTCTGCCTTCGGCCTCGATACCGGCGGTGGCGTGCAGGCCTGGCTCGCCGAGCAGGGCCGCGGCCACCGGGTTCGCGAAGCGCTGATCCCGATCGTGCCGGGCGCGATCCTGTTCGACCTCCTCAATGGCGGCGACAAGGCCTGGGGACGCTTCTCGCCTTATCGCGACCTCGGCTACGCCGCGGCCGCCGCGGCCGGCACGGACTTCACACTCGGCAGCGTCGGCGCGGGCCTCGGTGCCACCACGGCGACGTTCAAGGGCGGGCTCGGCTCGGCCTCGGCGGTGACGCCTGACGGCGTGAAGGTCGCGGCGATCGTCGCCGTCAACGCGGTCGGCACTGTCACAGTCGGCGACGGGCCCTGGTTCTGGGCGGCGCCGTTCGAGGTGGGCGGCGAATTCGGCGGACGCGGCCTGCCCGACAAGTTCACCGACGACATGCTGCGCATGCGCATCAAGGGCGGTCCCGCGGCGACCGCGCGCGAAAACACCACCATCGGCGCCGTCGTCACCGACGCGGTGCTGACCAAACCCCAGGCCAAGCGGCTGGCCATGATCGCGCATACCGGCTTTGCCCGCGCGATCTATCCGGTGCATGCACCGACCGACGGCGACGTGCTGTTTGCGGCGGCGACCGGCGAGAAGCCGATCGAGCCGCTGGCCGGCCTCACCGAGCTCGGCACGGTCGCCGCCAACGTCGTCGCGCGCGCGATCGCCCGCGGCGTCTACAGCGCGACGGCGTTGCCGTTCCCCGGCGCGCAGCCGGCGTGGAGGGACAGATTTGGCTAGCGCCTCACATCCGGTGTCATCGCCCGGCGAAGACCGGGCGATCCAGTATTCCAGAGACGGAAGTGATTTTGCCGAGGGGCCGCGGCGTACTGGATGCTCCGGTCAAGCCGGGGCATGACAGCGTCATTTTTGGAGAGAGCTCTCGTTTACACGCTCATCGACATGGATGAGCCGGCAGTCGCTGAGGCGCCTTGGCCCTGTCCGCCTTGCCGCTGCATCAACTGCGCGAACAGATCGTAAGCCGAATTGGCGGAGGACCTGGACGCGCCCGGCACCGTGGTCGACATCTTGAAGCCGTCGGCATAGGTGACGGTGGTGGTGGTCGAGCCGTCGGCATTGGTCGTCGTGGTCGAGGTCGATCCGCCGCTCGATGACGACGAGGAATCCGAGCCGCTGCCGGAGGCCTCGTCCGCGCCGTTCGCCCCGTGGGCATGGCGGTGACCGCTCTTCAGCGCCTTCGACATCTCATCCAGACTGACGCTGCCGTCCGAGTTCGAATCCATCTTGGAGAATACGTCGTCGGCCTGCGCCAGGTTGGTGCCACCGGCACCGAGCGCGCCCTCGAATTCCGACTTGGTGATGTTGCCGTCGCCGTCGGCATCGATCTGCGAGAACAGGTGCTTCAGCGCGGCATCGCGGCCCGACGAGATCGAGGACGTCGAGCTGGACGAGGTCGAGGTCGTCGCGCCGCTGGTGCCGTCCGAGGACTGGCTTTGCGCGGCGAACAACGCGTTCATCGTCTCCGGCGAGATCTGCGGATATTTGCCTGCATTGACCGACGAGGTCGCGCTGCCGCTCGTGCCGCTGCTGCCGCTGTCGATCGCGAACGGATTGGTCGGCGCGCTCTGCGAGGATCCCGTCTTCTGCGTCGACGACGACGATTTCGAGTTCGTCAGCGACTGGATCGCGTCGAGCGCACTCGAGACGGCACCAAGAGCGAACAACATTGCACAACTCCAACCGATGCGGCATGCCGCAGCCAATGTTCCGCAGGTGAAGTCAGCAAGCGTCGTGCCAGCGCGAAAAGTTCAATGAAATCCGCGTCCGTCACGCTGTGCAGGTCGCGGGAACACCGGCAATTCATGCCGGTCGCGGCAGAAATTTCCGCCCACAGGAAGCGCGCTCCTCCTGCATTGCCCGCCACGGAGGCCCATGTTAGGCGAGGCCCATCGTCGTCCGGCCGCCACGGGAACAGCGCCATGACCCAAGCCTTCGCCCACCGCCCCCTGGCCATCGCGCCCTCGATCCTGGCCTCGGATTTCTCCAGGCTCGGCGAGGAGGTGCGCGCGGTGGACGCCGCCGGCGCCGACTGGATCCATCTCGACGTGATGGACGGGCATTTCGTCCCCAACATCTCCTACGGCCCCGACGTCATCAAGGCGATGCGCCCGCACACCAAGAAGATCTTCGATGCGCATCTGATGATCTCGCCCTGTGATCCCTATCTCGAAGCCTTCGCGAAGGCCGGCTGCGACCACATCACGGTGCATGCGGAGGCCGGTCCCCACCTGCACCGCTCGCTCCAGGCCATCCGCGCGCTCGGCAAGAAGGCCGGCGTCTCGCTCAACCCGGGCACGCCGATCAGCGCGCTCGAATACGTCCTCGACCTTGTCGACCTCGTGCTGGTGATGTCGGTCAATCCGGGCTTCGGCGGCCAGGCCTTCATTCCCTCCGCGATCAACAAGATCCGCGACATCCGTGCGATGGTCGCGGGCCGTCCGATCGACATCGAGGTCGACGGCGGCGTCGGCCCCGACGTCGCAGGCCCGCTGGCAGCTGCCGGCGCCAACGCCTTCGTCGCCGGCACCTCCGTGTTCAGGGGCGGCACACAGGACGCCTACAAGACCAATATTGCCGCGATCCGCAGTGCGGCGCTCGGGGCGCGCGGCGAGGCCATCTGACGGCTATTCGCGCTCCGAACCGGCCTTGCGGCCGCCGCGACCAACAGGAATGGACGAAATCCGCGCCACTCCGTTTTCCGCAGGCCTGCGACGCCTGCGCGCCGAGGCCCTGCAGGACGGCGAAAAGGTGATCTGGCAGGGCCAGCCCGACGGCGTCGCCCGCGCGATGATGTGGCGATTTCTCTGGTGGATCGGATGTCCCTGGCTGTTGCTGACCGTCGTCGCCGTCAGAACCGATTGGATCGACCAGGCGGCCCACCCTCTCGCGATGCTCGGGGTTGCGATGGTTGCGGCCCCGCTGGTGATGCTACTTCAAGATCTGCAGACGCTCTATCTGATCACCGATCGCCGCGCGCTGATCCTGCGAACGGCCTGGGGCCGACGGACGGTCAGCCAGACGCCGTTCGAAGCCATGGACGCCGTCTTCGAAATCCTCGACATCGGCCGCGGCGCCGGCCACCTCAACTTCGCATCAAGGCGATCACCCCGCTCGCCCGATGCCGACTACACCGGCCGCTGTGGGTTTCGCTGTGTTCGCGACGCTCCGCGCCTGCGTGACATCCTCGAAGCTGCGCGCGCAGGCAAGTTACGGCGGCCGCCCCACGAGAAAGCTGCGGTTCTTACGGGCGCTGCGGAGCGAACTGCCTAAAATTACAACCGCGACCCGTACTCATCCGGGCTTCACTGATTCGCGCAAATCACTGCAAGTGATTCCCGCCTGCTTTTGACGGGAGCACATCATGACGACGACCCTGGTCTGGACTGGCGTGGCGTTGTGGATTGGTTTCAGTGCATTTGTCGTGTTCGGCCCGTCGGCCGGACCGGTCGAGGCCCCGGCACGTTCGGCCCGCAGCATCCGTCGCGACCGCTATCGGGCCTGACGCCCATGCAGATCGCCCTCGTGAAGCGCCTGCCGAAACGCAGGTGCCGGATTCCGCGGCGCCCGCATCCGAGCCTCGACTATTTCTTCGGTCGGCTCGAACGCACTGACGGCGCGCCGGTCGACGATAACAGGCTCGACAATTCGGAACTGGACCATCCGTCTCAGCGCCACCACTGACGATCTTCTTTTTCGGAACGCCCCCATGAAACCGCATTGCCCGAACTGCCTGAAGGAAATGACCAAGGCATCCGCGTCGCGTAACCTGTTCAATTGCGAGCCCTGCCGCGAGATCATCCAGTATTTTGGCGGCAGCGCGGACCACGGCGAGCCGGGGCCGCAATTCTCCTGGCCCATCCGCCGCAAGCGCGTCGTCCACACCGCGCACGCGGCCTGATTTCGTCTAAAGCGCGATGAAATTTGGATGAATCGTCATCGCGCTTCAGGTTGTCGTTTGCGCACGATCTTTCCGGAAAACCGCTTCGCACTTTTCCGGATCGTGCTTTAGCCGATCTCCTCTTCATCCGCGGCCATCCGCGGCGGCCGCACCACTGTGACGGTACAGGCCGCCTCCGCGGCCACCTTGGCCGAGACGCTGCCGAGCAGCGTGCGGCGGAACGAGCTCTGCCGCGCGCCGATGATGACGTGGTCGACCTGGTTGACCTCGGCGAATTCCAAGAGCGCCGCCGCGGGATCGACGGCCTCCAGCACGTGAACCGACAGCCGGCTCTCGTCGAGCTTCAGGGGCGTTGCCCAATGCCGGAGCGCGACCAGTCGGTCGATATGCTTGTTCGAGCCTTGCTCATCCAGCGTCCGGTCGATCGCGATGCGGTTCAGCTTGAGCACGTTGACGCAGGCAAGCCGCGCCGAGGGCAGCGTGGCGAGAATGCGTTCGGTGGTGACGCGCAGCGCTTCGTTCAGCTCCGGCGCGCCTTCCGCCGTGTCGAGTGCGACGGCGAGGATCGGGCTCGATGCGATCTGAGCTGCGACATCCGATTTCGCGCGCGGGGCCATGACGCCCTGGTTGAAGCGCCGCCGCCAGGCGACGCTGAGCGGATCGTGCTTCAGCCGCTCCGAACGCGCGGTGAGCCTGACCTGGTCGGGATAAGCGAGATCGAAGGCGAGCTGGGATGCCGTCGGATAGCGCCACACCGGCTCGATCTCGAGGCAGCGCAGCACCACCTCCTGGAGCCAGGGCGGATAGTCGGCGCGAAGCGCGCGCGGCGGATGCGGATCGCGCCAGAGCCTGCGCCGCATCGCACGCAGCGTCTCGCCCTCGCCGAACGGACGCTCGCCGGTGGTGAAGAAATAGAGCAGCACGCCGAGCGAAAACAGGTCGCTGCGCGGATCGTCGCGCACGCCCAGCAGCCGTTCCGGCGCCATGTACGGCGCGGTGCCGTAAGGCAGGCGGAACTCCTCCTGCAGGAGATCGGGCAGATGGTCGTGGTGCGACAGGCCATAGTCGATCAGCACCGCCTCGCCGCTCTCGCGGAACATGATGCTGCTCGGCTTGATGTCGTGATGGATCACGTTCTGCCGGTGCAGGTCGGCCAGCGCGGTCGCGACCTTGGCGACGAGTTGCCGCGCCTCGTCATACGGCAGCGGCAGGTCGGGCAACCGCTTGTAGAGCGTGGTCCCGGGGATGCGCTCGATCACGACATAGGCCTGGTGCGCGAAATCGCCGGTGCCGAAACAGGTGGGCACGTGCGGTCCCGCAAGCCGCGGCAGGATCATCATCTCCATCTCGAAGGAGACGATCGCGGCGGGGTCCTCGCCCTCCGACACCCTGGGGATCTTCATCAGCAACGGCACGTCGATGCCGGGATGGGTCACGGTCCACAGCGTCGCCATGCCGCCGGCATGGACGCATTCGCCGATGGTGTAGCCGTCGATCACCGCGCCTGACTTGACCAGGGGTTTCGGCATCGGCTTCTAGCGTCCCTGCGATAGCCGGTCGGCGAGCCAATGCGGCAGGCCGTTCTCGCGGATCCGGCTCGCGGCCGTCTCGATGTCATAGGGCGCGCGGCAATAGGTGATCTGGCACGACACCGTGTCGAACAGCACGAAGGCCGCGGACGGATCGCCATCGCGGGGCTGGCCGACCGAGCCGAGCACGGCGAGCCATTGCCGTCCGCGCAGCAGCGGCACCGCGACATCGGTCTTGGGCACGAGGCTCGTCATCTTCGCCGTCACCGACATCGAATAGAGCGCCGGACGATGGATATGGCCGCAGAAGGTGACATGAGCGGGGGTCGAGATCAGGCTCTTGGCGGCATCCGCCGTCGAGCGGACGTAATGCCAGCGCTGCGGGCTGGAGGCTTCCGAATGCACGAACAGGCGGTCGCCGTCCTCCACCAGCATCGGCAGTTCGGCCAGGAATCGCCGCTGCGCGGCGTCGAGCCGGCCGCGGGTCCATTCGATTGCGATCTGCGCCTCGGCGTTCATGGTCTCGGCCGAGGAATTGACCGCCTGGTCGTGATTGCCGCGCACGGCGACGGCCCCCTGCGCGACCAGCTCCATCGCGGTATCCACCACCCATTCCGGATCGGCGCCATAGCCGACGAAGTCGCCGAGCAGGACGAACCGCTCCGCGCCCTTCGCACGCGCGACCTTCAGGCAGGCCTCGAACGCCTGCCGGTTGCCGTGGATATCCGAGAAGACAGCGAGAAGCACGCACCCTCCACCCCAAAGGTCTTATCGGAAGCCGATAAGGCCAAATTGAGGGACGTCAAGAAGATGCGCCGGCGCGGGGCGGTTTTCCAGCTTGGTCCTGCGCCGATGGTGAAGGGCCTATTGCTCGTCTTTCGGCGGCATCCGGGGCGGCGGGATCGGCGTGAACACGGCGCCTTGCGCGCCCGCCGGCGGCGCGAGGAATTCGCCGGTCGAGGAATCGCCGCCGCTGGTCTCCAGAATGGTCTTGGGCGTCACATATTCCCGGACCATGTCGATCAGGCTGCCGTCGCCGCCGCCGAAATCGGCGGCCCGGCCGCCTTGCGGATGTCCGAGCGCGATCTCGTTCTCCGCCGCGTGGGTCTTGTCGGCGAGCCTTTCATTGTAGGGCACACGGAAGGCGCGCGGGATGCCGCTCGGGCGATTGTCCTCACCGAGCTCCTCGACCCAGAGATAGATCGAGCCGGGATCGCCCTCCAGCGAATGCGGCTCGACAATGCGGGCCTTCAGCAGCTTGAAGGAGGTGGGCAACCGGTCGGCGCTGGCCCAGCCGAGCAGGCCACGCATCTCGGTGAAGCTGACGATATAGAAGGCGCTGGTCACGACCACCGCGACTGCCTTGAGCGACCAGTGCAGCCGCGCATAGACCAGCACGACCAGCAGCAGCGCGCCGATGACGGCGTAGGCGACCGACAGCGTGAGGATGACCGTCTGCAGGCTACTCACGGCGCACCCTCACAGCGTTCTTGCTCACACCGGTCTTCGGATCGACATCAGCGCCGTTGCGCCAACTGCTGCGGAACGTCTCCAGCAGCGATTTCGGCCGCTGATCGACATTGACGACCTTGCCTTCCGCATCGATGCGGAATCGGACCGCGGTCTTCTCGTCGCCGGTGTGGTCGAGCGTGAACTTGTTGTCGAAGATCACCTGCGCGGTCGGATTGAGCTTCTGCACCTTCACATTGGCCGTCACCGGCTCGCCGGTCGTGGCGACGAAATGCGAGACGTTGACGGTGTATTCGCCGGCGAGGATGCCGCGTATCGTGACGATCTCCTCGCGGATGGGCGAGGCGATCTTCTTGCCGGCGACCATGATGAAGTCGTTGGCGCCGCCGCGGTCGTCGCGGTCGAGCGTGAGGAAGCCGGCCTCGCGGTGGCGATACCAGGCGATATTGCCGGCAGGATCCTGCACGAACAGGTCGAGATCGTCGGGGTGGTTGTCCGGCCAGTCCAGCGTGATCATGAACTCCGCCTTGGAGTCGATCTTGCCGTCCTTGGCGTCCGGGGACACCGCGAGCAGCGCGAGGAAGAACAGGAAGGCGATCACCTGGAGCGCCTTGAACAGCATCACGCCGAGCGGATCGAACGGCTCCTCGCGCGGATAGAGACCGAAATCATCCATCATGACGGCGATCCGGCGCCTTTGATTGCAGCGCCTTTGCGCTCCAGCACCGGCGTCACATAGGTCTCGGTCAGCACCACCGCATCGGAGAACACCCGCTGGGTCGCGGCATCCAGCATGTAGTACTGGATGCGGACCAGGATCGAGCCGACGAGGCCGGCCAGCGTCGTGTACATCGCGACCGCCATGCCGTCGCTCATCAGCCCCATCGAGGAGCGCATCGCGACCTTGTCGGCGGCATCGAGCCCCGCGATCGGCGCCAGCATGATGATGAAGCCGATGATGGTGCCGAGCAGGCCGAGCTTCATCAGCGTGTCCGAGACGAAGGCGCCGAAGCCGTTGGAGCCGCGCAGGCGGTCGGCGAGCGTCCGCAGCAGCAGCGTCTGGTCCACGGGGCGGTAATCCTGCGCCGCGGCCTTCGTCACCAGGCTCTCGATGTGATCGCGCACCAGCCCGCGCGGCAGCGCCGTCGCACGGGCATCGAGCACCCTGCCGCCGTCAGGCGCCGCGAGCGCCGCCCGGCAACGCCGCGCCGCAGCCCCTTCACGGGCGATCGCCCGCGTGCGCAGGAAGCAATGGCCGCAGGTGAGGACATAGAGCAGCGCGATGATGCTGGAAATGTAGGTCCGATCCGAGGTCAGCATCAGATGGATCAGGCCGAAGCGCCAGAGCAGCACGACGGCGAAGATCGACAGCCCGGTGAAGATCATCCAGAACAGCAGCGCGCTGCGCTCGGATGGATCCGCAGCAGACCCGGCGATCGGTCCAATCGTCATCGAACTCATGCTGCACCGCTCCTCGCCCGCAACGATGGGCCTATAAGATTCCTGCCCGATTAGATCAAAGCCGCCGCGCCCGGTCCAAAGACCCATGCCCAATCCGGCTTGGGAAATTTGCCCGAGCTGCAATCCTGCCGCACCCCGCAATTGGCAAGGCGCGGCGGCGTTGTTAGGCTGATCCTACCAAACGTCGGGGGTGATCGCATGCGCCTCGTGCTTCAGCTTGTTGCCCGCCTGCTGCTCATCGTGGCGCTGTGCCTGGGCGCCGCGGCCGTATGGGCCACTTTCGACGCCTATCGCAGCATTGACCGGGCGACCGCGGCCTCGGCGCAGCGGGTCGCGCAGGCGCTTCAGGCGCTGTACTGGCACGAGCTGTTGTTGCGCAGCAGCAGAGCGCGCGAGCACCTGCTGCCGGTTCCGGAATGGCGCACGCTGGAGACGATGAAGCTGATCTCGCCCGGCGTCTGCGTCGAGTTCCAGCCGGCGACCGCATTCGAGAAGCCGCTCTGCGGCCAGAGCGAGGGGCTGGGCAAGACCCCGCCGCGCTGGTTTGCAGCGATCGTGCCGACCTTCCTCGGCAGCCATGCCGAGGTGGTACGGCCCGTCAGCCCGCGCGCCGCTGCCGCCGGCACGGTGGTTGCGACGCCCGATGCGGCCGCCGCGATCTCGCTCGCCTGGGAATACATCCTCAACGTCATCGACGTCGCGCTGCTCATGGCGGCGGCGATCGCCCTGCTCGCTTCGCTCGCCATCGCGCACGCGCTGGCGCCGGCGCGTGCGATCGTCACCGCGCTCCAGCGCATGGCGCGCGGACAGTATCGCACCAAACTGCCGCGCTTCCGCTCGATGGAGCTGGCGATGATCGGGGGCGCCGTCGGCGAGCTTGGCGGCCGGCTGGAGGAAGCGACCGAACAGCGCGCGGCGCTGACGCGGCGGTTGATCGAGATCCGCGACGACGAACGCCGCGCCCTCGCCCGCGAGCTGCACGACGAGTTCGGGCAGAATCTTTCCGCCATCCTCGCCTTTGCCAACACCATCGAGACGGCGAGCGCGAAGGAGAACAAGGACAACGGCATCGCGCAGGATGCGCGCATGATCTCGCAAGCCACCCATCATCTGATGGCCTCGCTGCGCGATGCGCTGAAGCGGCTGCGCAATCCGCTGCCCGAGGAGCTCGGGCTCGAGGCAAGCCTCATCAATCTCGTCGACAGCTGGCGCTCGCACAGTACGGCACGGCCGACGATCCAGCTCGACCTCAGAGGCGACCTCACCGACATCAGCGGCCCGGCCGCCACCACCGCCTACCGTGTCGCGCAGGAGTGCCTGACCAACGCGCTGCGTCACAGCGCGGCGCGCGAGATATCGTTGCGCGTCGAGCGGCGCGCGGGCGAGGACGATGCGCTCTTGATCCGTGTCGAGGACGACGGCGGCGGCGATGCGGAGCGGGTCGCGCAGTCGGCCGGCTTCGGCCTCACCGGCATTCGCGAGCGCGTCGCGGCGGCCGGCGGATCGCTATCGATCCTCCCCGCCACGCGCGGCCTCAGCGTCGCCGCCACCATCCCGCTCGCCGCGTGAGGCCGACGTGAACGATGTCGCGGCAACAGGCATTTCCGTGCTGCTGGTCGACGACCACCCGATCGTCCGCCAGGGCTACCGGCGCGTGCTGGAGAGCCAGGGCGACCTGCACGTCGTGGCGGAGGCCGACAACGCCGCGGATGCCTACGGCGCCTTCAAGGCGCACGACCCCGACGTCGTCGTGCTTGATATCTCGATGCCCGGAGCGAGTGGGCTGGAGGCCATCCGCAACATCCGCGCCCGCAGCCCGCGGGCCCGGATCCTCGTCTTCACCATGCACAACGAGGCCGTGCTGGTGAAAGCAGCCTTCAGCGCCGGCGCCTCCGGCTTCGTCACCAAGAGCAACGAGCCGTCCGCCGTCGTGAATGCAATCCGCAGCGTCGCTCGCGGCGAGCGCGCCATGAGCGACGACATCGCCCACATCCTCGCCGAGGACAGCCTGTCGCCGACCGGCTCGGTGCTGGACCAGCTGGGCGAGCGCGAGATCGAGATCCTGCGCCAGTTCGCCGGCGGAGCTACCACCGAAGAGATCGCGACACACCTCAATCTCAGTGTAAAGACAGTCCAGAACTATCACTATCTGATCAAGACCAAGACCGGCGCGCGCACGGACGCTCAACTGGTGCGGCTCGCCGCGACGTGCGGGCTGACAAAGATCTAGCAGCGGGGCTGCCGCTTCCCCCACACTTGAAGATCTTGAATCTGCCGGGCGGGATGGAACGGAGGCCATCCAGCCCCGGTTAGGAGTAGAGTGGAGGAGTAAATCGCCATGAGTAAGGCTCATCACAAGGCAATCGACCATCCCCCGATCATTACCGTAGGCGAGCTCATCGACGAACTTTGCCGCCTGCCGGATACGGCCGTCGTCCACTTCCGCTGCCCCATGCTCGAGCAGGAGCTGACGTTCTACCGCCTTCGAAAGCGGTCAAAGGATGTCGTCGAAATCGCGGTCAATACATATCCGGAGAGCCCGCCGGTCGTACCGGCCAACAGCGGGTTTCACCCGCGCAGGCACACAACCGCCTCGCCCTCCGTTCACGAGAGCGCGCTTCTTCACAAGGCAAGAGGGTGATAGTCCGCAGCACGCATCGAACAGGTGCTGCAGTCTACCCAGCCTTCGGCCCACAAGGCACCGGTCGACATGCTGAGCTGCAAGTTCACGATGTCGCGGCCAAACCGAAGGTGACACCCGTCAGTTGTTCCGCCGCCATCCACAGGCGGCGGGCAACCGAGGCATCCTTAGCAGCATCCGGGACTCTTGCAGGCGCAGGATACCCCTTTCGCTCCTTCGCGCCGTCCGGGCCGTAATAGCCGCCGGGTTTGGCCACCGGCGAAGTGGCAGCAAACAATTCAGGCAGGGCTCCTTGCGCCGCACTCTGGCCCACCAGCGGCGTGAAAAGCGGGCCAATGAGCTTGTAGAACCCAGTCATGTTCGATTGCAGGTTGGTGATTGCGATGCCGGGATGCGCACCAAGACTCGCGATCGGCGACCCGGCGGCCTCCAGTCGTCTTTGCAATTCCAGCGCAAATATCAGGTCCGCAAGCTTTGATTGGGAATAGGTGCCGTACAACGGCACATAGTTACGCTCTGACTGGAGGTTGTCGAATTCGATGCGGCCACGGTGAACGACTTCACTCGCAAGCGTGACAATCCGTGTGCCCGGCTGCGACTTCAGGTGCGGAAAGATCAATGCGGTCAAGGCGAACGGCCCCAAGAAATTCGTCGCGAATTGGCGCTCAAAACCGTCCGGTGTCAGCTCCCGCTTGGGCACCGCCATCACGCCCGCATTGTTGATCAGCATATCAATGGACGGTCCGGGGAAACGTTGATCGACAAACCTTGCGAATGCTCGGACGCTGGCCTGGGATGCGAGGTCGAGTACCGCGGGAACGAGCCGGGCCTCGGACACCTCCAGCTGGATTCGCCGAACCGCGTCCATGGCCTTGTCTTCGCTGCGGGCCGGCAAGATGATCTCCGCCCCTCGCCTGGCGAGTTCGAGCGCCGCATGAAAGCCAACTCCGGAGTTGGCCCCGGTGATCAGGACACGGCGGCCGGTCTGAAGCGGAATATCCTGCGCAGTCCAAGTCATCAAAGATGCCTTTCGTGTTTTATGAGTGAGTAATCACTCATATGACGTGAAAAAGAGAATTCGGTCACGGGCGAGTTGCGATCGCGCGCCACAAGGTTTCAAAGCCTGCGCGCTTGTATTCTTCGAGACGATCCGGTTCGCGCGCGATGAAGTCCAATGTCATCTCTCCCAACGCTTCGAATGTCGCTCCGACGAACGCGGGCGGCTGCGAGCGTAACGCGCCAGTCTCGAGCCCTCGCAGCAACGCAGTCGCGATATCGCGCGTCGTGCGCAACGCCGCGTCTCGGCTCTCGACTGTGATGCGATCCGATACGTTAAGCTGCTTAAGGGCCTTCTGCCTCGCCGGATTCAACGCACCCCAGTCAATGTACTCGTCCCAGACCATTCGCCAGCGACCACGAAAATCGCTTTCACGCCGGAAGCCGGCAATCATCGCCATCCCGATCTCCTGCTTCAGCGTGACATAGAGTTCGTTCAACAGCGCATCCTTGCTCTTGAAATAGGAGAAGACTGTCCCTTCGGCGACCTTGGCATCGGCGGCAATCCTGGAGGTCTGCGCGCTTAGTCCGTAAGCGGCGACATTTTCCGCCGCCGCAGCCAGGATCGCATCTCGCTTTTCTTCGCTTAAAGGACGGGCCATGATCGTTTCATGAATGATTACTCACTCATTTATCATCGTAACTCATGGATGTAAAGGGACTGACCACGAGAACTGATTGGGAATCCCGAATGCGCCCCTAAACCGACTTCAACCCGCGCAGCACCAGCGCGAGCGTCGCATCGACGCGCGCCGGGAGTTCGGCGTCCTTCCACTCGTCGGCGTGCGCCGGATGATGGAAGCGGCAGGTCGCATCGAAGATCGCGCGCGCGGTCGCCTTGACGTCGTCCACGGCGAATACGCCCTGGCTGACGCCATCGGTCAGGATCGCCGCGATTTGGTCGATCATGGTGTCCTTGTGACACTTGACGGCCGCACAGGCCTCGCGCGCCAGCGTCAGATAGGTCTCGAACATCTCGGGGTCGTCGAGCACGCGCGAACGCTTGGCTGCGAACAACGTGCGCAGCCAGCGATCGAGCCTGTCAGGCGCCGAGCCCTGCTCCCTGGCGATCGCCAGAAGCGGCGCGTCGATGCGATCGAGCCAGCGTTTGGCAACGGCCTCGCGCAGCGAGGCCTTGCTTGGGAAATGGCGATAGACGCTGCCGTGGCTCACATCGAGCGCACGGGCAACGTCAACCACGGTGGCCTTGGCAAGTCCGTAGCGCCGCAAGACGTCCTCGGTGACTTCGAGGATCCGCTCCGGCGTCAGGATAACGGCTTCATTCATGCCAGCACCTTGTTCCCGTTCAGGGTTCATCCGGCGACGGCGCTGATTCCGAAGCGCCCCTCACCGGTCGTTCGGAAAGCTCTCGCCTTAATGAGGCAGTTTTGCAGCCTGCGCCGCGATCTGGCGCGCCACCAGCAAATTGAGCCAATGCCCAATCGTGCCGGTGAAATTGAGGATTTCGGTCGTCATTGTCTTCAGTCTCCATTCGTCCACGGCTCCCACCCCTTAACTAGGTCCCTCGATCCGCTGTTTTTTCGGACCTCGGGCTCCCCTGGCAGGATGGCCGCGGGACGCCCAATCGGAGCGTCCGGGAACGGATATACACGTCTCGCTGACAGATTTCAATATCTGTCAGTCAATGATCCGTGATTGACAGTTAATATTTGTGGCCCCGCGCCGCCACCCCCGCCGGCCGGTCCGGTGGATAGGTCGGCGATCCCCCTCTTCCGGGGCCCAGACCGTTTGTTTCGCTCTGCCCGCTCTGTTAAATCACGGCGTAAAAAGCATTTTGGCCGGCGCCCCCCTTGAGGACCGCCCGCCCACCTTCCTGGAGCCGTCAGATGATCCCCCGCTATACCCGTCCCGAAATGGCCTCGATCTGGGAGCCGCAGACCCGGTTCAAGATCTGGTTCGAGATCGAGGCGCACGCGGCGGACGCGCTCGCCGAGCTCGGGACCATCCCCAAGGAGGCCGCCAAGACGGTCTGGGCCAAGGCCAAGGACGCCACCTTCGACGTCGCCCGCATCGACGAGATCGAGCGCGAGACCAAGCACGACGTCATCGCCTTCCTCACCCACCTCGCCGAGATCGTCGGCCCCGAGGCGCGCTTCGTGCACCAGGGTATGACCTCCTCCGACGTGCTCGACACCTGCCTCAACGTCCAGCTCACCCGCGCCGCCGACCTCCTGCTCGCCGACCTCGACAAGGTGCTGGCCGCGCTGAAGAAGCGCGCCTTCGAGCACAAGATGACGCCGACCATCGGCCGCAGCCACGGCATCCATGCCGAGCCCGTCACCTTCGGCCTCAAGCTCGCTTATGCCTATGCCGAGTTTTCGCGGGCCAAGGAGCGGCTGATCGCGGCGCGGAAAGAAGTCGCAACCTGCGCCATCTCGGGCGCCGTCGGCACCTTTGCTCAGATCGACCCGCGCGTCGAAGAGCATGTCGCGAAAGCCATGGGCCTCGTGCCCGAGCCGATCTCGACGCAGGTGATTCCGCGCGACCGCCACGCCATGTATTTCTCGACGCTGGGTGTGATCGCCTCCTCGATCGAGCGCATCGCGGTGGAGATCCGCCACATGCAGCGCACTGAGGTGCTGGAGGCCGAAGAGTTCTTCTCCGAAGGGCAGAAGGGCTCCTCCGCGATGCCGCACAAGCGCAATCCGGTGCTGTCTGAGAACCTCACCGGCCTCTCGCGCATGGTGCGCGCCTATGTGACGCCGGCGCTGGAGAACGTCGTGCTCTGGCACGAGCGCGACATCTCGCACTCCTCGGCCGAGCGCATGATGGGCCCGGATGCCACCGTCACGCTCGACTTCGCGCTGGTGCGCCTTGCCGGCCTGGTCGACAAGCTGCTGGTCTATCCCGCCAACATGCAGAAGAACCTCGACCGCCTCGGCGGCCTCGTGCATTCGCAGCGCGTGCTGCTGGCGCTGACGCAAAAGGGCGCGAGCCGCGAGGACGCCTACAAGCTGGTGCAGCGCAACGCCATGCCGGTCTGGCGCGGCGAAGGCGACTTCCTCCAGCTCCTGAAGAAGGACGCTGAGGTGAAGAAGTATCTCAGCGACGCCGAGATCGAGGAGCAGTTCGACCTCGGCTATCACCTCAAGCACGTCGACACGATCTTCAAGCGCGTGTTCGGAGAGAGCTGACATTCTTCGTCATTCCGGGGCACGCGAAGCGTGAACCCGGAATCTCGCGCTACAATCTCCAGATTCCGGGTTCGATGCGTCGCATCGCCCCGGAATGACGACAAAACCAGCAAGAAACGGATCCCCCATGCCCATCGTCAACCGCATCGCCGCCCTCTCCGACGAAATGGCCGCCTGGCGCCATGACTTCCACGAGAACCCGGAGCTGCTCTACGAAGTCCACCGCACCGCCGGCATCGTCGCCGACAAGCTGCGCGAGTTCGGCTGCGACGAGGTGGTGACGGGCATCGGCCGCACCGGCGTGGTCGGCGTGATCCGCGGCCGCAAGTCGGCCTCCGGCAAGACCATCGGCCTGCGCGCCGACATGGACGCACTGCCGATCATGGAAACCTCGGGCGTGCCCTACGCCTCGAAAGTCCCCGGCAAGATGCACGCCTGCGGCCATGACGGCCACACTGCCATGCTGCTCGGCGCTGCAAAGTATCTCGCCGAGACGCGCAATTTCGACGGTACTGCGATCATGATCTTCCAGCCCGCCGAGGA
Source organism: Bradyrhizobium sp. CB1717 (assembly GCF_029714325.1). Lineage (NCBI taxonomy): Bacteria > Pseudomonadati > Pseudomonadota > Alphaproteobacteria > Hyphomicrobiales > Nitrobacteraceae > Bradyrhizobium > Bradyrhizobium sp. CB1717. The sequence goes on along the minus strand of NZ_CP121666.1, from coordinate 3,901,238 downwards.
AGGCGGCGGCGGCGGCAAGGCCATGGTCGAGGACGGCCTGATGACGCGCTGGAACATCCAGGAGGTCTACGGCATGCACAACATGCCCGGCCTGCCCGAAGGCCATTTCGCCACCACGCCCGGCGCGATGCTGGCCTCCTCCGACAACATCCAGATCACGGTCCACGGCAAGGGCGGCCATGCCGGTGCCGGCCCGCACAAATCGGTCGACAGCGTGCTGATCGGCTCGCAGATCGTCAATGCGCTGCAATCGATCGTCGCGCGCAACGTCGACCCGTTGAAATCAGCCGTCATCTCGATCACCCAATTCCACTCCGGCACCGCCTTCAACATCATCCCTGAGGTTGCCGAGCTCACCGGCACCGTGCGCACCCTCGATCCCGAAGTGCGCGATCTCGTCGAACGCCGCATCGCCGAGGTCGCCGAGAGCGTCGCCCGCGCCTATGGCGGCTCGGCCGAGACGAAATACACGCGCATGTATCCGGTGACGATGAACCATGCGCGCGAGGCCGGCCTTGCCGCCGACGTCGCCCGCGACATCGTCGGCACCGAGCGCGTCAACGACAAGTTCATCCCGATGATGGGCGCCGAGGATTTCTCCTTCATGCTGGAAGCGCGCCCCGGCGCGATGGTGCTGGTCGGCATGGGCGACGGCAACGAGTGCCACCATCCGGCGTACGTGTTCAACGACAACATCCTCGGCCACGGCGCCTCGTTCTGGGTGCGCATGATCGAGACGCGGATGCCGGCGTAGCCGACGCAATTTGCGATCCGGTGGGCAAAGCGACTTGTCCGCCGTAGCTCGCAAGAGCGGAGGCGGAAGCGTGCCCACCATCGCGGTCTCCGCTGGGATGGCGGGCACGGCGCTTCGCGCCGTTGCCGACCCTACGAGCTACATTCGGGCAACCCGTGAGGTTCCGAAGCCTTGCCCAATAGGCTCAGCGATGCATGCCTAGTCTAGTTGCAAACTTCCGCTTGCATCATCCCGGCGCTACCCGGCCTCGGATCGCGCACAATGCGACACCCTTTGGCAACCGGCCTGCATCCGGCACTCGTGCAGATGATCTGCCCTGAGGCTTGCGGGGTCGACGGCGCGGCCTCCGTTTGTTTTCGATCGGTGTCCCGCCGCCGCGAATCCTCGCGCGTGGCGACCGGCTTCTTCTCCTGGATCTTCTCGCACTCGTTGTCGTCGCCGACGCGATAGCCGGCGCGGCAGGTGATCTTCACGCATTGATCGCCGTCGGCCTTGAAGCCGAAATTGCACACCAGCGGACAGACCCGTCCCGGCTTCGCCTTGAGCGCATCGAGTGCGTCGACGCTGGCAAGCTTCGCGTCGAACTGGGTGCCGGCGTATTTGTTGAACAGCGTCAGCGAACGCTGCGCAGCCGGCGTCCACTCGCCTTCCGGAGCCGCCGTGAGGCAGCCGATGCGGCGCAACTCGCTCTGCACGGATTTCGTGAGATCGGCTGCGGATAATGTTGAGGTCGTCCCGGGCGACAGCGCCGCGACTTTTTGCTCGGGCTCGGGCAACTGCCGCTCCGCCGCCGGCTTTACCGCCTGCTCCGCTTTCTCGGCAGCTTGCCTCGCGGCAAGCTCGGCCTTCGCCTTGTCCGCCGCCTGCTTTTCGGCCAGCGCTTTCGCAGCTGCAGCCTCGGCGATCTTGCGCTCGCGTTCGGCCGCTTCAGCCTTCGCCTGCTCGATCTGCTTCTGCTTCTCCGCAGCGACCCGGGCCTCTTCGGCCGCCTTGGCGGCAGCGGCCGCCCTCTCCTGCTCGGCCTTCTGGGCGCGCTCGGCAATCAGCCTCGCCTTTTCCTGCTCGGCCGACTTGGCCTTCTGTTCGGCCGCAGCGCGCGTCTCCTCGGCTGCGATCTTGTTCAACTGCCCCTTGGCGAGGTTGGCATAGAAGCCGTCGGGATATTGCGCCAGGAATGCCTCCCAGCCGTCGCGCGTCGCGAGCTGGAGCGCAAGTTCGTAGTCTCGCCTGAGTTCTGACTGCGGATTTGCCTGCGGACCCGTTGCGACCGGCCTGGCTGGAACCAGCGGTACGTCATCGCCTCCCAGCGAGCCATATACGAAGGGTTCCTGCTTGTTCGCTGTGCTCCTCAGCACATCGTCGCGGACGAACCCGAAGGCCTTGCGCAGGTCGAGCCCAGGTTTCGGCAGATGGTCGCTCAACGACACCGCGAACGGGCTGTTGCGGGAATCGCCATCCGACGCCGTCGAGCCCGCCTTGGCCGCGAACGCGATCATGGTGTTCGGGCTGGTTGGCTCGACCTTGGCAAGGCCGCGACCGATCGCACGCGAAGCCACGGTGCGCTTCATCGTCTTCGAAAAGGGATTGTCGCGGCAGGCATCGAGGATGACGAGCCGAAGCTGCTTGGCGGGCTCGATGCTCACCAGCACGCGGTCGATCGGCAATGCTTCGTCGTAAACATCGGTATCGGACTCGAGGGCGGCATCGGTCGGGATCAGATAATTGGTGCCGTCCACTTCGAGGCCGTGGCCGGCATAGTAAATCACGGCAACATCCGCATCGCGGGTCCGCGCGCCGAACTCGCGCAGCGCCTTGCGCATTTCGGGCGCGCTCAGGTCCTGCCTGACGTCGACCGTGTCGAAGCCGGCCTTCCTGAACATGCCGCCCATCAGGATCGCGTCGTTCACAGGATTGGCGAGCTTGGGCGCGCTCTTGTAGGCGGAATTGCCGATGACCAGCGCAACGCGCTTATCGGCATGCGCGGGCGCGCAGCCGAGCCAGATCACCAAACCGAAAAGAATAATGGGCCTGAGCCCGATCACTGAAGCCCCCGAACACGATGCCTGGCCATCAATTGCAGATCTCACCGGTGATCTTATTGGCGGGGTTGGACGGATGTGAAACCAACCCGAGGCGGCAACCTTTGGAAACCGGCCTGCATCCAGCGCTCCCGCAGACCATCTGCCCCGACGCCTGCGGCGCCGATGGCGCGGCTTCCGTTTGCTTGCGATCCGTGTCCCGTCTCCGCGACTCCTCGCGCACAACGGGCTTCTTCTCCGGGATTTTCTCGCACTCATTGTCGTCGCCGACGTGATAGCCGGCGCGGCAGGTGATCTTCACGCATTGATCGCCGTCGGCCTTGAAACCGAAATTGCAGACCAGCGGACAGACACGCCCCGGCTTCGCCTTCAGCGCATCGAGCGCGTCGACGCTGGCAAGCTTCACGTCGAATTGGGTGCCGGCATATTTGTTGAACAGCGTCAGCGAGCGCTGCGATGTAGCGTTCCAGTCGCCGTCGGCGGCAGCGGAGAGGCAGCCGACGCGGCGCAATTCGCTCTGCACGGATTTCGTGAGGTCGGCCGCCGATAACGGTGACGTCGGCCCGGGCGACAGCGCCGCGACCTTTTGCTCGGCCCCGGGCAACTGCCGATCGGCCGCCGGTTTTGCGGCCTGCTCCGCCTTCTCCGCGGCCTGCTTTGCGGCAAGCTCGGCCTTGGCCTTGTCCGCCGCCTGCTTCTCGGCAAGCGCCTTTGCAGCCGCCGCCTCCGCGGCCTTGCGCTCGCGTTCGGCCGCTTCGGCCTTCGCCTGCTCGATCTGCTTCTGCTTCTCCGCCGCGATGCGCGCCTCTTCGGCGGCCTTGGCCGCCGCGGACGCCTTCTCCTGCTCGGCCTTCTGGGCGCGCTCGGCGATGAGCCTCGCCTTTTCCTGCTCGGCCGCCCGCGCCTTTTGCTCGGCCGCGGCGCGCGTCTCTTCGGCGCCGATCTTGTTCAGCTGGCCCTTGGCGAGGTTGGCATAGAAGCCATCGGGATACGCCGACAGAAACGCTTCCCACCCATCGCGCGTCGCAAGCTGGAGCGCGAGCTCGTAATCCCTGCGAATGGCCTCCTGCGGGTTGCCCTGGGGACCGGTTGCCGCAGGTTTCACGACGAGGGGCACGTCGTCGCCGCCGAGCGAGCCGTAGACATAGGGCTCCTGCTTGTAGCCGGTCGCCTTGAGCACGTCGTCGCGCACGAAGCCGAAGGCCTTGCGCAGATCGAGTCCCGGCTTCGGCAAATGGTCAACCAGCGCCGCGGCGAACGGACTGTTTCTGGCATCGCCGTCCGATGCGGTCGATCCCGCCTTGGCCGCAAAGGCAATCATGGTGTTCGGGCTGGTCGGCTCGACCTTGGCGAGGCCACGCCCGATCGCGCGCGAAGCCAGCGTGCGCTTCATCGTCTTCGCGAACGGGTTGTCGCGGCAGGCGTCGAGGATGATCAGGCGCAGCTGCTTGGCCGGCTCGACCGCGAACAGCGCACGCTCGACCGGAATGGTCTCGTCGAGCACGTCGCCGTCCGTCTCCAGCGTGGCGTCGGTCGGAATGAGGTAGTTGGTGCCGTCGAGCTCGATGCCGTGGCCGGCGTAATAGATCACCGCCATGTCCGCATCGCGCGTCCTGCCGGCAAACTCACGCAACATGCGCCGCATCTCGCTGGCGCTGAGATCCAGCCTGACATCGACGGAATCGAAGCCGGCCTTCTTGAACATGCCGCCGACCAGGGTGGCATCGTTCACGGGATTGCTGAGCTTGGGCGCGCTCTTGTAGGCGGAATTGCCGATGATGAGCGCGACCCGCCGGTCGGCATGCGCCGATCCGCAGGCAAGGCTCATCGCAAAAATCACCAAAACAAATAGTCGAACCGGAATCACTTGCGTCCCCCCGGATGCAATTCCATGAGAATATTCGGAGTATGGCCGAATGCCAAATCCTCCCTATGTGACTATTGTCACACAAGGCGTCGCGGACGGCTCGTTGATCGTGCGGCGAAGCGCCGCTCCACAGTCCGGCTAGGCCGAGGTCAGATGCGCCTCACCTCCTGCGGTTGCACCGGGGCCCGGATCGCGAAAGGCGCGTGCTGCGCAGACCCCGTCAGCGGGCAACAGAGCGCAGGCCCGTTGGCTCGTCCGCCTTCAACATGCGGGATGTAGCCTCGTCCGAGGCGAGAGGCAGGGTGAACTGAAAGACGGCGCCCCGAGGCTCGTTTGCGCCGGCCCACATCTGTCCGCCATGCGCCTCGATGATCGAGCGGCAGATGGCGAGGCCCATCCCCATGCCTGTCGGCTTGGTGGTGTAGAAGGCCTCGAACAGGCACTCGACATTCTTCGGATCCAGTCCTGGACCGGAATCGCGCAAGGTGACGTGCACGCCGTTCGATACATCCCGATCGGTGCTGATCAGCAACTCGCGTTTCCCTTCGCCAACCGCGGCCATCGCCTCGATCGCGTTGACAATCAGGTTGAGCACCACTTGCTGAAGTTGGACCCGATCTGCCTGAAGGGTCGGCAAGCCTTCGGCAAGTTGCGTTCGTACCGCAACGCCGTTCTTGAACGCTTCGCTGCGGGTCAGCGCGATGACCTCGAGCACCGCCTGGTTGATATCCATGTCCTCCTTTTGCGGCGCCGCCTTCCTTATCAGCGCCCGGATCCGGCCGATGATGTCGCCGGCGCGCATGCCATCGCCGGTGATCCAGTCGAACGTCTGTCGAACCCGCCCCAGATTTGGCGGTTGAGCTTCCAGCCAATTCAACCCGGCCTCGGCATTCGCCACGATCGCGGCGATCGGCTGGTTGACCTCATGGGCAATCGAAGCCGTGAGCTGCCCCATCGTGGTGACGCGATTTGCGTGCGCGAGCTCCATCAGGGCTTCGCGGTAGAGCCGCTCGTGCTCGCGAGCTTCGGCCTCTGCCCGCTTGAGAGGCGTCAGATCGAGGACAAAGCCGACCCCTTGATCCGCACCTGGTGCAAACATCGTCCCGCCAATCAGCACGGAAACACGGCTTCCATCCTTCCGGACATACTCCTTCTCGAACGGCTGGGCCGTCCCGACCCGCTTCAACTCCGCCACGGTTTTTACGTCGCGGTCGCGCCATTCCGGCGGCGTCAGATCGTATCGATGCAGGCGCCCCGAGGCGAGATCGTCCCGGTCGTATCCGACGATGCGCAGGAACGCGTCATTGGCCTCGAGAATGCGCCCCTCGACCTCCCAGATGATGATCCCGATGATGTTGGAGTCGAACAGGCGCCGGATCTTGATATCCCGCGCTGCAAGATCGCTCTGCAGTTGAATGTTCTCCTCGGTCGTCTGTCTCCGCCGTTTCGCTTCGAGCCGCGCGAGCGCCAACGCCGCTCCCGCCAGCGCGACGACGAGGACGACGGCGCCGGCAATCAGCCAGGTCCAGCGCTGCTCGAATGCTTCGGCATGCGTCTCCCGGTCGGCGAGCCGAAAGCGCTCGTGATCCACCATCTGGTCGATCTGCGAGCGGATCTCATCCATGCTGCGGATCATCGCCAGCGCCGCCTGCCCGGACGTGCCGGCGGTCTTCACCATCTCGTCGATCTCGCGCAGCTTGGCCGAAACGGTCAGCGCCAGGTGTTGCGCGCGCAGACTCTGCAACGGATCGTCCGCGACCAGCACCAGCAGCGCCTGCGCCTCGCGCCGCACACCTTCGTCGGAGACGCCGTAGGCTTTGAGATAGGTGGGGTCGAGGGTCATTAGATACCCGCGCCGTTCGGTCTCCAGCTCGGCGGTGATCGAACGCAACCGATCGAGTGTTTCGAGCACCTGGCGGCTATGCCCAAGCAGGTCATGAGCCGCCTGCCGCTCCTGCTGATATTGCAGACCGAGAAAGCCGGTCGCAGCGAACAGCGTCAGAAGCGCCACGACCGCCACGATCAGCGGACGAGCCAGCCATCGCAAAGACGGGACCAGAGCAGGAACTGACATCGGCCTTGGGTCTTCGATGCTCGTGTGACAGCGCGTCTTCTGGTGTCGACGCCTGAGCGTGATAGAATAATAGCATGGTTAGGTGGGGTGGAACCCGACATTCTCGCCCTCCAAGGTTACACCGGTCTGGCCAATCGTCGCGCGAAGGCCGCAACATCACCGGTATGGCTCGTGTTGCGAATGATTGCCCGTCGCAGGGAGAGGCAACATGACGTACGCACAGAGCGGTCGGAGTCCGACCAGCCGTCGCAGCTTCGTTAGGGGATTGGGGGCGGCGGGCGCAATCTTGCCGGCGCTGGCCGCGCTGCCACGCTGGAGCTTCGCCGAGGATCGCGCAGCGACGTACGCCAACGCAAACATCGATTGGCAGCAGTTTGCGGGACAGACCATCTCTCTTTCGGGCGCGATCCATCCCTGGTCGAATGCGATCACGCCGCTGCTGCCGGAGTTCACCCGGCTCACCGGCATCAACGTCACCATCGATTTCCAACTCGAAACCACGTTCCTCGGCGCCTTGGCGATCAGACTCGCCCGCGGCAGCGCGACGCCTGACGTCTTCATGTTCACGACCTATGGCCAGGGCATCGCGGGAGGATGGCTCGAGCCATTGAACGGCTATTATTCCAACCGATCGCTGACCGATCTCGGCTGGTATGACGAGAGCGACCTGCTCAAGACGGCTCGGGCCTTCCCGCTTTGGTCCGACGGCGAACGGTACGCCATACCGATCACCTCCGAAGCGATGACCATGTTCATCAACGGGGACGCGCTGGCCGCCAAGAACCTGCCCGTTCCGCAGACGTTCGAAGAGCTGCTCGTGACCGCCAAGGCGCTCAAGTCCAGCGAGATGTCGGGGATCGCCATGCGGGCCCAGGCCGGCGGCAATTCCTCCCCGCCGGCCATGGGCTTCGTGTTCTCTCACGGCGGCGCCATGGTCAAGGACAACAAGGCGGTTTTCGCAAGCCCCGAAGCGATTGCGGCCGTCGAGATGTACGGACGTCTGCTCAGCCAGGCCGGGCCTGGCGGCGTCGGCAGCTATGAATGGTACCACGTGCTCGACGACTTCCTGCAGGGACGGACGGCAGTCGCGATCGACAGCAGTAATTTCGCAACCGACATCTCCAATCCCGCCAGGAGTCGCGTCGCGAAGCAGGCCCAGTTTGCGGTCTTTCCGCATGTCCCTGGTCGCGCCCCCGTGCCCTTCATGTCGCACTGGCAGGCCTGCATCAATTCAAAATCACGAAACAAGCGGGCGGCTTTCCTGTTCCTGCTCTGGGCGACAAGCAAGCCGACATCGCTGCAGACTGCGGCAGCAGGGCTGGCGACGACACGCGTGTCGGCGTGGTCCAGCGAGGGCTTCAAGAAGGCATTCGGCCCGCAAGCCGCCGAGGCGGCGCTGACCAATTTGCAAAATGCCGATGTCGACCGCGCCAAGGCGATCCTCTTCCATCCGCAATCGAGACCGATCCTGGATGCGTTCATGATCGGCGTCAATGAAGTGGTCAACGGCGAGAAATCGGCAAAGGATGCCATGACCGGAGCGGCCGCGCAGGCCAATGCGGCGATCCGCGGGTAGCGCCTGATCGAGACGACGATGCTGGCTGAGAAGGTCGGACTCGTAGGGTGGGTTAGCCCGCGGCCGCGCGAAGCGCGGTCCGAAGGCGTACTAGCGGACTGCGCTTCGCGCAGCCGCAGAGCTAACCCACCCTACGCGTTGCTCACCCCTGATATTGCAGCACGTGCATGCCGGCGTTCCAGTCGGAGACGAACATCAGCCCGTCGGGCCGGACGTAGGCGTCACAGGTCTTGGCCGCGAGGGCGACATTCGGGCGGGGGTCGATGAGCTTCTTCGGCGTCGGCGGCACCCAGTAGGCGATCTCCTTCGGTGCGAAAGCATCCTTGACGTCGAACACTCTGACGCCGGCATTGTTGTAGGTCGCGAAGATCGTCTCCTCGCTCTGGAACGAGCCCGGGCGGTTCTCGTGGAGATTATGCGGACCAAAGGTGCCGTTCGTGCAGAAATCACGCTCGCGCGGGGTCGGCAGCGTTGCGATCGGCACCGGATTCTCCGGCGCGCGCACGTCGAGCACGAAGGTGTGGAACAGGCCCTTGGCGCATTTCTCCGCGTTGGCTTCGTCCGCGACGATCGCAAGCTGTCGCTTGGGCAGCGGCAGCGGTGTATGCGTCCCGCCGGCGAAGGGCGGCGACCAGTTGATGTGGGACAGCAGCTTTGGATTGGCGGGATCGCTGATGTCGTGGATGGTGAAGCCGCCATCGCGCCAGGCCGCATAGCCGCGATCGCCCGCCGTGATCATGTGATGAAGCGCGAAGCGCTTGCCCTTGGGCGTCGGCGGCTCGCCGGCCGCGCGGTTCATGCCGGGCAGCCACCATTTCGCGACGATCTCCGGCTTCGTGATGGTCTTGAGATCGACCACGCACAGGATGTGGTCGGTGAAGCCTTCGAAATGCGCCGACACATAGGCATAGCGGCCGCCGGGCCACCACAGCCGGTTGATGCCGAAGCCGGGCATCTCGAGGAACGCGATCTCGCGCATCTCGCCTGGTTTCGAGATGTCGTGGATCGACAGGCCGGAACGGAATTTCTTGGCCTTGGTGATGCTGTCGACCAGCGTGTTCTCGAAATAGCCGCGCATGTTGTCGTAGGACTGCATCGCGACAATGTTGGCGCCGTTGGCGACCAGCAGCAGGTCCTCCGCCGCCTGCAAATGATGGGTGCGGGTGTATTGCCCCGCGGTGAAGAAATTGACCGGCTTCAGCGCACGCGGATCGGAGGCGTCCAGGATCGTCACGCCGTCGCTGAACATGTGCCCGACATAGACGTGCTGCCGGTTGAACATCACCTGCACGCTGTCGGGCCGGCCGCCGATGTCGCTGTAGGAGACGTGCTGGATGCCCTTGCCGATGCCCTCCGGCGGAATGTCAGGCTCTGAAGCCGACGCGGATTTCGGCCACCCCGACAGCGCGGCGGCTCCGAACACACCCGACAAATGCTGAAGGTGGCGGCGACGAGAGACTTGAGGCATCGGTTTCCCCCCATTTTTTTGAAGGGATGATGCTCGCATGACGCGAGGCATGCAAGCCTCGCGTCGCGAGCCCTCAGCTAGACCTGCACCACCTCGTGCCGCATCACGAACGGTGCGAGCAGCGTATGTACTTCGCCGGCGACGATTTCGCGCTGGTCCGCCGGCACGCCTGCAAGGGTCACGGTGGCGATCGAGCCGTGGCTGCCATGCGCACCGACCTTCACTTTGCAGTCGATGCCACGCGCGGTCAGCGGCGCCAGCACCTTGGTGAACACGCGCTGCGCGGCGTCCCAGCGCAGCTGCGGCTTGAACACCTTGCCGACGCCGGTCACCGGCATCGGATCGATCGGGATGACCTGTACCGGAACGGCGGCGCGCTCGGGCGTGCGCTCCCGCACCCACGTCTCCAATTCGCCCGGCTCAACGCTGGCGCCCGGCTTCAGCTGCACGTAGCCCACGGGCAGTTCACCTGCGTAAGCGTCGGGCTGGCCGACCACCGCGGCGAAGCCCACGGCGGGATGGCGGAACATGATCTCCTCGATCGGCGCCGGATCGATGTTGTGGCCGCCGCGGATCACGAGGTCCTTGGCGCGGCCGGTGATCCAGAGATAGCCGTCGGCATCGAGGCGCCCGAGGTCGCCGGAATTGACCCAGACCTCGTCGACGAAGGCGCCCTTGTTGTGCTCGTCGTTGAGATAACCGCCGAACACGCCGGGTCCCGCCATGATGACGACGCCGATCTCGTCCGGTGCGCAATCGCGGATCAGCCGGCCGTCGGCATCGAGCTGCACGATCCGCACGCGCGCATAAGGCATGGGAAGGCCGACTGAGCCGAGCCGGATCGGCCGCCCCGGATAGGCGAGCGTGTGCACGCTCGAGGTCTCGGTCATGCCGTAGACCTCGACCACCGGCAGCTTCAGCTTGTCCTGGATCGCCGAGCCCACCGCGACGGGGATCGCCGATCCGCCGCCGGCGGCATATTTCAGGCTGGAGATGTCCGCATTGCCTGGCGGCACCGCAAGCGTCGCAGCCAGCACCGTCGGCACGCTCGACAGCGCCTCGGGCTTATAGCGCTCGACCAATCCCCAGATGTTCTTCACCGAATTCGGATTGCGCCAGCCGCTCGGCGACAGCACGACCAGCGAGCCGCCGCTCGACAGCATCAGCAGCACCTGCGTCAGCGATCCCCCGACATGAAACAGCGGCATGCCGAACAGCAAATTGGAGCCGGGCTTCGATTTGAGCAGCAGGCTGAGCGCCCAGGCCTGGTAGACCTGGTTGGCGTGGGTATGGCGCACCAGCTTTGGCGTACCGGTGGTGCCGCCGGTGTGGAAATAGGCGGCAATGTCGGCACCCGAAATCTTGCGCCCGCTGATAAGCCGGTCCGCCGGCTGCTGCTTGATCAGGTCGTTGAACGCAAAGATGCCCTTGTCCGGATCGCCGCCACCGAACACCTGCACGATCGCCTTGAGATGCTTTAGCTGCGGGCGGATCTGCTCGACCTTCTGCCAGATGTCGGTGCCCGGCATCGGCCCGAGCGCCACCAGGATCTTCGTATCCGCAGCCTCCAGGATCTCCGCGATCTGGTGCGGCTCCAGCAGCGGATTGACGGGATTGGCGATGCCGGCCGCTTCCGCACCGAACAGCGTCACGAAGGCATCGGGCACCAGCGGCAGCATGAAGCTGATGACATCGCCCTTCTCCGCGCCGAGCGCGTGAAACATGTTGGCGGCTTGCGTGACGCGCGCAATGAAGTCGCGGTAGGTGACCACGACCGGCGTGTCGGACGGATCGGCATTCTGCAGGAACTGGATCGCCGCGCCGTCGGGATTGCGCGCCGCACCAAGCTTGATGGCGTCATACGTGCTCTCGGCCGCGACGCGGTCCGCGTAAGGGACCTGCTCGAAGGCCCGGACCTCATCGTCGGTCAAAAAGTCCGGATAGTCGTTGCCGATCAGCCGATCGAGCGCATGGATGCCCGCCATGGAATTTCGTCCTCCCTCGGATTTCCTCGCCCCCTGTCTTTTGACATTTTGGTTTGGCGAGACCCGGCCGATGGCCGGCCGAGCGGGACCACAATGAGGGATGATTTGGCGCTCGTCCATGGCCTGGCGGCTGCGACGACACCGCCGGATCGAACGGAATTTGAACCTCCGCACCCGATCGGGGGACCAAGGACTGGCATCAGATTCGCCTGCCAGCGTCCTGCCGCAAGACTTAAGGTGATCATGACCACGCCCCTGCGGAATCGCATTGCACCGGTGATCGTCGCGTTTGCGATGGCATCGGCGGTCCCCCTGCCCCGCGCCGCGCTCGCCGCGGATAGCCAGCTCGAGAAGATGCGCGCCAAGATCGCGGCCTTCATCGGCGACAAGATGGAGAAGCTGGGCGGGTCGCGCATCGTTTACAGAGTGGACGCCGATGGCTTGCGCGAGAGTGCCGCCACGGACCTCCGCGATGACGTCTACAAGACCCTGCGCGAGGGCAAGATCGCTTTCTCGGGTCTTGCGATCCGCGACGGTGGGGTCGAGGTGAAGGTCGCGGACGCCAAGGGCCGCGAAGAGCTGAAGCGCAAGCTCGCGGCGGCCGCGGAGGGGTTGCCCGCGCGTGCCCTCTCCGTGATCGACGGCGGCGACGGGCAGGTCAAGCTCAAGCCGACTGACACCGCATCCGCCGCAGGGCTGCGCGACCTCGTCGAAGATTCCATCGCGATGATCGAGCAGCGCCTCAAGGATGCCGGCATCAAGCTCGCCAGCGCCCAGCCTGATGGCACGGACCGCATCCGCATCTTCGTCCCGGGGATGATGGAGCCCGAGCGCGTTACCGCGATCTTCGCCACGAAGGTCAAGGTCAGCTTCCGCATGGTCGATCTCTCGATGCCGGCGGAGCACGCCGAGCTCGGCACGCCTCCAGCGGGCTCCGAAGTCCTGTTCGGCTTCAAGGAGAAACGCGCCTATCTCGTTGCAAAGGACAGCGCGATCGAGGGGGACGACATCAGCTATGCCGGTCCGGGATTGGCGAGCGGCACGAACGAACCGATCGCCTCGTTCCGCTTCAATGGACGCGGCGCGCGGCGCTTCGCCCACATCACCGAAGAGAACATTGGAAAGCCCTTCGCCATCGTGCTCGACGACAAGGTGATTTCCGCCCCGGTGATCCGCGAGCCCATCACCGGGGGCTCCGGCCAGATTTCAGGCAATTTCACCCTGGAGGAAGCAAGCAGCGTCGCCATGTTGCTGCGCGCCGGGTCGCTGCCCGGTCACCTTGCCCTGGTCGAACAGCAGGTGATCCAGCCCGCCGCCAAGCCCTGAGGCGGTGACCGCCCCGTTCCCCTTATCAGGGCCGCCCGAAACCGTCCACGACGCCAAAGCTGCACCCCGCGCCCCCGAATCACGGGCGCTTCACGGGTCATACGCACAACCAACGGGCAATTGCCGAAACGCCCGATCAGGCTAAAATTTGCCTCTTGCGGCATGGCGGCCGAAGGCTTCATTTCAAGCGGACGTCATTCGATTTCGGCTATAGGTGCCGCAAATACCGAGCAGGACTGAAGGCCTTACGCGGGGTTAGTACCATGCCGTCCGGCAGTGCAGACATTTCCTCGATCCTCGACCGCATCCTCGATGCGGCCACGGACAATCTCAGGATCGCGAAAATCCTGGTCCAGATGGGCCTCGATCCGAACAACGTCACCTACGACGCGATCTTCAACCGGCTGCTGGAGATCTTCGTCCAGAACATCACGCTGGCGAACCTGTTCGCCGCGGTCGGCGCCGGCTTCTTCGTCGCCACGCTCCTGATGCGGACCATGGTGCCCCTGCGCGTCGCGAACATGATCGGCTGCGCGCTCTTCGCCGTGTTCGGCGCGCTCTCGGCCAATGTCTCGACGTTCCTGCTCTATCTGCTGCTGCTTCCGATCAACGCTCTTCGCCTGCGGCAGATGCTCAAGCTGGTCAAGAAGGCGCGCCATGCCGCCGAGGGCGACATGTCGATCGAATGGCTCAAGCCGTTCATGACCGAGCGCAAATATCGCCGCGGCGACACGCTGTTCAAGCTGGGCGACCCGGCCAAGGAGATGCTGCTCACGGTCACCGGCAAATTCCTGGTTAAGGAGATCAACGTCGAGATTCTGCCGGGAGCGCTGATGGGCGAGCTCGGCTTCCTGACGCCGGACAACCGCCGCACCGGAACGATCGAGTGCATCGAGGACGGACAGGTCCTGACGATCACCTATGACCGGCTGCTCGAGATCTACTTCCAGGACCCGCAGTTCGGCTATTACTTCCTGGTGCTGACCAGCCAGCGCCTCCTGCAAAACATCGATCGGCTGCAGAAGCAGCTCAACGCGGCGCGGACGACGACCACCAACAGGATCGCCTGATCCCCGCTCAGCTCAACAGCAGCGCCATGCCGGGATCGCCCTTCTCCATCGCGCGTCGATAGGCCGCCCGTGCACTGACGCGGCCGAGATATTTGACCACGTTCGGGCAGCGCGACAGATCGTAAGGCTGGAAGTAGCGCATCGTGGTGAGCGAGAAGCCCGTCATGATGTCGGCGGTGGTGAAGGTCTTGCCCGCCAGATATTCGGCATCACGAACGCGCGCATCGACCAGATCGAAGGCGCGGTCGACGCGCCCCCTGGTCGCGGCCAGCATCGGATTGTCCTCGGCGAGCTTGAGCCGGTTCAGGATCATCAGCCGGCCCATGCCGGCCTGCAGCGTGCCGTTGGCGAAGTGAAACCAGTACAGGAACTGCGCGAAATCAGGATCGTCCGGGCGGAGTGCCAGGCGGCCATTGCCGTATTTCGCCATGAGGTAATCGACGATGGCGCCGGATTCGGCGAGCACGAGATCGCCGTCGGTGATGACGGGCGCGGTCCCGATCGGATGCAGCGCCTTGTAGTCGGGCGGCGCCAGCATGGTGACGGGATCGCGGGTGTAGTGCTTCAGCGCGTAGGGGATTTCGAGCTCTTCGCACAGCCAGACGATGCGTTCGGACTGCGACTTGCCGAGATGGTGGACGGTGAGCATGGCGCCTCCTGGGCAGACGACGCGGGCGAAGGCGTCGCGTGTGTCGGTCGTGACGTTGCATCATACTCCGTCATTGCGAGCGCAGCGAAGCAATCCAGACTGCCTCTGCGGAAAGATTCTGGATTGCTTCGCGGAGCCTGTCATCGGGCCGCGCGTTGCGCGGACCCGTTGGCTCGCAATGACGGGGTGGAGAGAGCGCCCCTACCCCGCCTCGTCCGCGACCATCCGCGCCACCACGCGGTCGCGGCGGATGAAGTGGTGCCAGATGGCGGCGATGACATGAACCGCGATCAGGGCCAGCAGCACATAGGCAAAGAGGATGTGGCGATCCTCATAGGCGCGCGCGACCTCGCGGTCGGGAGAGGTGAATTGCGGCACGTGAAACAGGCCGAAGAAATCCGAATAATCCGGCGTGTGCGCGCCGGAATGCGCCCAGCCGAGCAGGATCACGACGATGACGGCAAGATACAGCGCGCCATGGCTGACGCGGGCGAGGAGCTTCTGCCAGGGCTGGCTGTCGGCCGGCAAAGCCGGCGTCGGATTGGCGACCCGCCAGACCAGGCGCAGCAGCGTGAGCAGCAGGATCGCATAACCGATATCGGCGTGGATCGAGCGGTAGAAGAAGCGGTCGGGGCGCGCCGGAATGTGGTTCATCCACCAGCCGAAGCCGATCATGCCGATGATCGTCAGCGCCAGGATCCAGTGCAGCCAGCGGGAAATGCTGCCCCACCCGGCATTCGTGTTTCTGATCATGTCGGCTCCCCGGAATTTTGCGGACATGCCCCTGCCCGCAGCGCAGCACGGCTGCTGATAGCGGGAACAGGCGGCCATCGCGAAATTGAATCGTTCCAAACTGACCCAAAGCGGGTCCGCCGCAAAACCGCCCCAAAAACCGAATGGTAACCATGACGCCTTAAGGTAACGACGTGACCAATTCCCTGACGATCCTGGTATTCGATTCCGGCCTTGGCGGGCTCACGGTGCTCCGTGAGGTCGTGGCCGCGCGCCCGGACGCCCATTACGTTTACGTCGCCGACGACGCCTTCTTCCCCTATGGCCACCACAGCGAGGACGAGATCATCGCCCGCGTCGTGCCGCTGATGGGGGAGCTGATCGGCACGCATGATCCCGACCTCGTCGTCATCGCCTGCAACACGGCCTCCACCCTGGTCCTATCGCACCTGCGCGCCGCTTATTCCCTGCCCTTCGTCGGCACGGTGCCGGCGATCAAGCCGGCCTGCGCCCTGTCGAAGACCCGCCGCGTCTCGGTGCTCGGCACCAAGGGCACGGTGAAGCGCGAATACACCAAGGCGCTGATCCGCGATTTCGCGCAAGGCTGCGAGGTGACGCTGGTCGGCTCGCCCGAGCTCGCCTCGCTCGCCGAAGCCGAGCTGAGTGGCGCTTCCGTCAGTGACGACGCCATCCGCGCCGAGCTCGCGCCCTGCTTCGTCGGCGAGGAAGCGGACGCGCGCACGGATACCGTGGTGCTGGCCTGCACACATTATCCGTTGCTGCTCGACCGCTTGAAGAAGCTCGCGCCCTGGCCGGTCGAGTGGATCGACCCGGCGCCGGCGATCGCCCGCCGCGTCTCGGACCTGCTGGGTGCGCGCATCGGCGGCCTCGCACAGTCCGCCGAGATGATCTTCACATCGAACCGCGTGCATGGTCTCAGTGCCACGCTGACGCCGTTCTTCGGCGGGCGCGCTGTGGCCTGACCTTGCGCCCCAGCAGCGCGCTGCTAGGCTCTGCCGTCGTCATCTCCGCGCAGGTCATCACATGTCGATCCCCGCAACGCCGCTCAATCGCCTCCGCCAATTGTGGACCGAGGGGCGCCCCGCCTTCGGCGCGATCGCGACCATCCCGAGCGTGCAGCTGGTGCAGATCATGGCGCGCTCGCTCGACTGGATCATCGTCGATCTCGAGCACGGACCGATCGGCCTCACCGAAGCGCATGCGATGATTGCCGCGACGACGGGCACGCCGTGCACGCCCCTGGTGCGGATCGCTGCAAACGAGCCGTGGCTTGCGAAAGCGCCGATGGACATCGGCGCCTTCGGCATCAACTTCCCGATGATCACCAATCGCGCCGATGCCGAGAAGGCGGTGCGCAGCGTGCGCTATCCGCCGCGCGGCGATCGGCTTTGGGGTCCCTTCCACGCGCCGTTCCGCTGGGGCAAATCGATGCCTGATTACATGGCCTCTGCCGACGACGAGATGATCTGCATGGTCACCATCGAGCATGTCGAGGCCGTCAACCGCATCGACGAGATCATGGCAACACCCGGCATCGACGTCGCCGTGATCGGTCCCGGCGATCTCGCGACGTCCATCAACAAGCGCGGCCAGATGGACGATCCGGAATTGCTTGCGCTGGTCGCGCGCGCCGAGGCGGGCATCCTCAAAAGCGGCGTGCCGATCGGCGGCGTGGCCCGCACCGCCGACCAGGCCAACGCCCTGATCGACCGCGGCTACCGCGCCATCGCGCTCGGTTTCGACTGGTCGCTGTTCCAGCGCGGCATCATGGCCGCGTTCGAGGGGATCAGACGTTAGCCCTTGGGCTATCGAGCCTTGCCGGGAACTGCGGCGCTGCTAGGGTCGGCCGTTTCAAGGGAGGAAAATCATGCTCAAAAAGACTTTGCTCGCTCTCGTCTTCACCGGCCTTGCCGTTGCGGCCGTCGCCCAGCAGCCTGGCATCAAGCGCACCCCGCTTCAGAAGGTCGAGTTTCCGGACGGTTACAACACCATCACCGCCATCGCCGAAGTTCCGGCGGGCGGTTCGGCCGGACGCCACACGCATCCCGGAATTGAGACGGGCTATGTCCTGGAAGGCGAGCTCAGTCTCCTGATCGACGGGCAGCCGGAGAAAACCCTGAAAGCCGGTGATTCCTACCAGATCCCGGCCGGCGTCGTGCATGACGCCAAGGCCCATGGTGATAAGGCTATGAAAGTGCTTGGAGTTTACGTCGTCGACAAGACCAAGCCGCTGGCCTCGCCGGCACCCTGATGCGGCGAACCGACCGGCCCCAAGCGGGTTGGTTCGTGCTAGAGCAGGCGGCGAGCGGGCGCCCGTTCGCTGCCCATTTTTTCATCCGCCGGAACCGAAAGAGCGATGCGCGGGACACCCAAGACCGTTTCGCTGCCGCGCCGCCTGATTTGCGACCTCATGCGCGCCTCGATGGACGTGCCGTTCGTCTCGCTCTCCCGTTCGCTCGATATTCGTCCCCTGCTGGAGGCCCGTGCCGGCGCACTGGCGCCCGCCGGCTGGGCGGCGATGTTCGTCAAGGCCTTCGCCCTGGTGGCCAGGGACGAGCCGGTCCTGCGCACCGTCTACGCCAAATGGCCCCGGCCGACCCTCTACGAGCTGCCGAAGAGCGTGGCGACGGTGGCCATTGCCAGGGTCGAGGACGGCGAGGAATGCGTGCTGCCGCAGCGAATCGCAGCCCCGGAGGCCCTGCCGCTGGCCCAGGTCGACGCCGAGATCCGCCGCGCCAAGACGGCCCCGATCGAGGACGTCCCGATGTTCCGCAAGATCATGCGGGCGACCCGCCTGCCGCTGCCGCTCCGGCGCCTGTCCTGGGCGATCGGGCTCAATTTCGGCCGGCAGCGCGGTAACTGGTTCGGCAGCTTCGCGGTGAGTTCTGTGGCCGCTTATGGCGGGGGCGAGCTCCACCCGATCACGCCGGGCCCCTTCATCGTCAGCTATGGGGTGGTCGAGCCCGACCAGACCATCCATGTCGTGATCCGCTGGGATCACCGGGTCACGGACGCGGCCCCCGTCGCCCGGGTCCTGACCCGGCTGGAACAGGTCCTGAACACTGAAATCGCTGCCGAATTGCGGGCGGCTGGACCAAAGCCGATCCGGGCGGTCAGGACTTAAAGACGGTCATTCCGGGGCAGTGCGCAGCACCGAACCCGGAATCTCGAGGTTCTCAGGTGCGCAATTGCGCACCGGAGTTCGATGCTGGCGCATCGCCCCGGAACGACGGGCTAAAGAATTGACAGCGAACCCCAAACTCCCCTAAAAGCCGCCTGCTCGCGGGCCGATTTCGGCCCGCGAAGCGTTTCGCGACCCGTGGTCCTCTCCCTCTAGCTTTGGGGATCGGACCTGTCGGTGCCGGGCCTGGCCCGTCACACAGGAGGGCGCGTTTCCTCAAACCATGCAACCGAAGAGGACGCGATGACTAAGCGCAGTGAGGCGAAGTACAAGATCGATCGCCGTATGGGCCAGAACATCTGGGGCCGCCCGAAGAGCCCCGTGAACCGCCGCGAATACGGCCCCGGCCAGCACGGCCAGCGCCGCAAGGGCAAGCTCTCCGACTTCGGCGTGCAGCTCCGCGCCAAGCAGAAGCTGAAGGGCTACTACGCCAACATTTCCGAGCGGCAGTTCCACGGCATCTATGTCGAGGCGAGCCGCCTCAAGGGTGACACCGGCGAGAACCTGATCGGCCTCCTGGAGCGCCGTCTCGACGCGGTCGTGTACCGCGCCAAGTTCGTCTCGACGATCTTCGCCGCCCGCCAGTTCATCAACCACGGCCACATCAAGGTGAACGGCCGCAAGGTCAACATCTCGAGCTACCAGCTCAAGGTCGGCGACGTGATCGAGGTCAAGGAAGCCTCCAAGCAGCTCGCCCATGTGCTCGAAGCCAGCCAGCTTCCCGAGCGCGACGTTCCCGATTATCTCGAAGTCGATCATGGCAAGATGACCGCGAAGTACTCGCGCATCCCCGGCCTCTCCGACGTGCCGTTCCCGGTGCAGATGGAGCCCCATCTGGTCGTCGAATTCTATTCGCGCTGATAGTTCGACAGGACGATCTTCAAAGGCCCCGGTTTTCCGGGGCCTTTTCGTTTGAGGCCACCACTCCATCTCGCGATCCTCGTGTGCTACAGTTGCGAGCGATGGAGCTTGATCATGACGCGTCCCCTCGACGAGACCTTTGACAAGGTAGATGATCGATCTCCTCTGAAGCTAACAACAATGGAAGAGGCCGACTTAAGAGAGGCAGAAGCTGAAATCGCCCGCGGCGAGTTAGCGAGTGCCGACGAAGTTCGCGCCATGTGGAAGAAACACGGTTTGTGATGCTCTACACCCCTCCCCCGATCGATCCCAAGGCGCCGACGGTGCGCATCAATCTGCTCTCGGACACGCAGACCAAGCCGACCGCGGGGATGCGCGAGGCGATGGCGCGGGCCGAGGTCGGCGATGAGCAGGTCGGCGACGATCCGACCGTGAATGCGCTGTGCGAGCGCGTGGCGGATCTGCTCGGCAAGGAGGCTGCGGTCTACATGCCGTCGGGCACGATGTGCAACGTCACCGCGACGCTGGTGCATTGCCGTCCCGGCGACGAGATTTTGGCGCACGAGACCGCGCACATCATCGCCCGCGAAGGCGGCGCGCATGCCGCGATCGGCGGCTTCCAGGTGACGCAGCTCAAGGGTCCCGACGGCCAGTTCACGCCGGAGACCTTTCGCAAGGCGCTGCATCCGCGCACGCGCTACCAGCCGCCGCAGACCGTCGTCAGCGTCGAGCAGACCGCCAATATCGGCGGCGGCACGATCTGGAAGAAGGCCGCGCTCGACGAGATCGTCGCGATCGCGAAGCAACACGGCCTCGTCACCCACATGGACGGTGCACGTCTCCTCAATGCCACCGTCGCCAGCGGCATCTCCCCGCGTGACATGACGGCGGGCTGGGATTCGGCCTGGATCGATTTCTCCAAGGGCCTGGGCGCGCCGATCGGTGGCGTGCTTGCGGGCTCGCGCGCCTTCATCGATGCGGTGTGGCAATGGAAGCAGCGCCTCGGCGGCTCGATGCGGCAGGCCGGCATCTGCGCCGCTGCCTGCATCTACGCGCTCGACCATCACGTCGAGCGCCTCGCCGACGACCACGCCAATGCGCGCGCACTCGCGCGCGGGCTGTCGCAGATCTCCGGCATCGAGGTGCAGGAGCCCGAGACCAATCTGGTGTTCTTCAAGCCCGACGGCGCCGGCATTCCCGGCGACAAGATGGTCGCGGCACTGCGCCAGCGCGGCGTGACGCTCGCGATGATGGACGGCCGCATCCGCGCCTGCACCCATCTCGACGTCAATGCGGCCCAGGTCGAGGAGACGATCGGATACGTCCGCGAGATCGTGCGCGGGGCGTAAAGCCCAGTCCAGTAGCCCGGATGGAGCGCAGCGAAATCCGGGATTTATCCGCGCGTGAGGAAGTCCCGGATTGCGCTGCGCTCCATCCGGGCTACGAAGACGGCGAGAGTCTACCGCCCCATCGCCTGATAGATCAGCGTCTTCAGCGCCAGTTGGATCCGGCCGCGCTGCGAGGGGGTCTGCACCATGAAGATCCCGAACAGATCGTCCTCGGGATCGATGAAGAAGAACGTGCCGCCGACGCCATCCCAGCGATACTCGCCCAGCGGCCACGAAGTCTCGTCCGGCACCGACGTGCGCACGGCGAAGCCGAGGCCGAAGCCGGAGCTGCCGCCCGGATAATAGTTCTGGTCGCGCGCGATCTTCGTTTCCGGCCCGATATGGTCCGACGCCATCAGCGCGATGGTCTCCGGCTTGAGATAGCGCCGGCCTTCAAAGGTGCCGCCATTCAGCAGCATCTGCGAGAAGCGCGCGTAGTCGCCAATCGTCCCGACGAGGCCGCCGCCGCCCGACTCCCATTTCAGCGGTTTGCGGGGATCGCGGACCTGCGTCATCGGGCTAATCGCACGATCCCCAGGCATCGGCTCGGCGATGCGCGGCCACTTGGCGGGATCGGCGACATAGTATGCGGTGTCCGTCATCCCGAGCGGATCGAGCAGCCGCTCCTTCTCGAACTGGAACAGCGATTTCCCCGAGATCACCTCGATGATGCGGCCGAGCACGTCAGTGGAGAGGCCGTAGTCCCAGATCGTGCCGGGCTGCTCGGCGAGCGGCAGCGTGGCGATCTTCGCGACGAGTTCGGCATTGGTCAAAGCCTTGTTGTCGAAAAGACCGGCGTCGGCATAGAGCTTGTTCACCGGGCCCCCGCCATAATAGCCGTAAGGAAGCCCGGCGGTGTGGCGCATCAGATCCTTGACCGTGACCGGGCGATTGACCGGCTCGAACGCCAGCGAGACCTTGCCGTCCTCGGCCTTCGTCTCGACGCCGACCTTCATCTCACCAAAGGCCGGAATGTACTTTGCGACGGGATCGTCGAGCGAGAGCTTGCCCTCCTCGACCAGCATCATCGCCATGACCGTCGTGACCGGCTTTGACATCGAGTAGAGGCGGAAGATGGTGTCGGCGCTCATCGAGAGCTCGGTCGCAGCGTCGCGAACGCCGAAATTCTCGTAATAGACCGGCTTGCCGTGCTGCTGCAGCAGCAGGATCGCGCCCGGGAACGTTCCCGCGACGATCTCCTTCTGGATGTAGTCGGAGACCTTTGCGAGGCCTTCGGGCGAGAACCTGCGCGCGGCGCGCGCCTCCGAGCCCGCTTGCGCACCGGCCGCACTCAACAGCAGAACGAGCGCCGCGAACAGCGCACGGCGCCCGCTCATGTCAATTCTCCATGGCTTCATAAACCAACAGCTTCAATGTCCGCTGCACGCGCTGGCGCTCGGTCGGGGTCTGCTCCAGCAGCACGAAGAACATGTCCTGCTTGGGATCGATCACGAAATAGCAGCCGGAGGCGCCGTCCCACTTCAATTCGCCGAGATCGCCGGGCGGCGGCGGTTTTGCGTTGCCGGGATCGGTGCGGACCGCGAGCCCGAGACCGAAGCCGAAGCCGTCGCCGGGGAAATAGAAATAATCGCGATCAACGCCGGATTTCGGACCGATCTGATCGGTCACCATCAGCTTGAACGTCTCCGGCTTGAGGATGGTCTTGCCGTCGAGACTGCCGCCATTGAGCAGCATCTGCGCAAACCGCTTGTAGTCCGCCATGGTCGTCACCATGCCGCCGCTGGCGAACATGATCTTCTTGGCGACCGTCGGATCGTTGATGCGGCCGACGCGGAAATCGGCGTCATTCGGCACCGGCTGCGCCAGCAGCTTCTGCTTCTCGGGATCGGTGACGAAGAAGCCGGTGTCGACCATGCCGAGCGGGGTGAGCAGCTTTTCCTGCATGATGTCGATCAGCGGCTTGCCGGCGGCGACCTCCATCACGCGCGCGAGGATGTCGGTGGAATGGCCGTATTGCCACAGCGCGCCCGGCTGGTTGTGCAGCGGGAGTTTCGCGATTCGCTCGGCGAACTCGGCGAGATCGAAATCGCCGGCATAGATATTGGCGTCGCGATAGGCCTTGCGCACCAGGCTGTCGCCGTAGAAGCCATAGGTGACACCGGAGGTGTGCGTCATCAAATCGTGCACTGTCATCGGCCGGTTCGGCGGCACAAGCTCGAGCGACTTGGTGCCATCTTCGGCCTTCTTCTCGACGCCGACCTTCACATTGGCGAAGGACGGAATGTATTTCGAGACGGGATCATCCAGCTTGATCTTGCCGTCCTCGATCAACTGCACCGCCACCACCGAGGTGATCGCCTTGGTCATCGAGAACAGGCGGAAGATGGTCTTGTCCGTGATCGGCGCCTTGCTGACCACGTCCTGTACGCCGAAGGCTTCGTGGTAGACCGGCTTGCCGTGCTGCTGGATCAGCACGGTTGCGCCGGCGATCTTGCCGGTCGCGACCTCGTTCTTGAAGAAGTCACTGATCCTCGAGAGCTTGTCCTGGTTGAAATGCGCGCCGGCAGGAATCTCGTAGGTACCCTCAGCGTGCGCCAGCGACAGCAGGCCGAACGACAACAATGCGCCATAGACAAATGGGCGCAGTCCAACATGAAAATTCATATCCCCTCCCCGGAACATGGTCCGGCGGAGTGTACTGACAGCGTCATCAGGCACAAGGGCTGCTGTGTTGCGCCAGCGCCTCGGCATGGAGTTTGGCGCTTGGCTCGGCGAAGCAGCAGAACACCACGCGGGTGACGGATGGCGCGGCGGCGAGCCCTTCGATGGTCGTACGCACGGCAATATCGGCGGCCCGTTCGGCGGGAAAGCGGAAAATGCCGGTCGAAATCGCGGGGAATGCCACCGAGGTCAGCTTGTGCTTGCCGCACAGCTCCATCGAGCGACGATAGCAGGAGGCGAGCAGGCCGTCCTCGCCCAGCGTGCCGCCATTCCAGACCGGTCCGACCGTGTGGATCACGTGGGCGGCCTTGAGCCTATAGCCTTTGGTAATCTTGGCGTCGCCGGTCTTGCAGCCGTGAAGCATCCGGCATTCGGCGACCAGGTCGGGCCCGGCCGCGCGATGGATCGCGCCATCCACGCCACCCCCGCCAAGGAGCGACGTGTTGGCGGCATTGACGATGGCGTCAACGCTCAGTGTCGTGATGTCGGCAACGACGACGTCGAGCTCCGCGCCGCCAATCCGGCGCGACAGCGCGGTCACGGCCTTAGGCCGCGACGACGACGCCCTTCTCGGAGAAGAGCTGCTGCAATTCGCCGGCCTGGAACATCTCGCGGACGATGTCGCAGCCGCCGATGAACTCGCCCTTCACATAGAGCTGCGGGATGGTCGGCCAGTTCGAGTATTCCTTGATGCCGTTGCGCAGCTCGGCGGATTCGAGGACGTTGAGGCCCTTATAGCCGACACCGATATGGTCGAGGATCTGGACGACCTGGCCGGAGAAACCGCACTGCGGAAATTGCGGCGTACCCTTCATGAACAGAACCACGTCGTTCGACTTCACTTCGTTGTTGATGAATTCCGCGATGCTCATATCCGTGTCCTTCTGGGGCAGAGCCCTCACCAATTGCTTCGGGCCGGCTCGGCCGATTTAACCCGATACCTGCCTATATATGTAGCCCAAACCGTTGTGCATCCAAAGTAAAATGGCGGCGAACGGCCCCCGTCGCGGGCTTCTCCCGGCCTTGGGCGGCCGGCCCCGGCAGCGCCAGGCCATTGCATGATGCCCCGAATATCATCACCGGGGAGGACTTTCATACCGTAACGGAGCCCCTATCTAGGACGAACCTTGGTTTTGGAACCGGGCAACGCCAACAACGTTCTCTTGTCCTGTCTGGAGAAAAACGTGACGAAACCAGCCTCCGCCACGGCCGCCCCCGCGCTTTCGTCACCATCCTCCGAGGAGGGCAGTATTGCCCGGCGGTTGGAAGAGGCCTTTCTCGCGGTTCGCAACCAGACCGAGCGCCGGGCCGCGCCGCTGTCGCCCGAGGACCAGCAGATCCAGTCCATGCCCGATGCGAGCCCTGCGAAATGGCACAGGGCCCATACCACCTGGTTCTGGGAGCAATTTTTGCTCGGCGAGCACGCCCCCGGCTATAGGCCCTTTCACCCCGATTTCGCGTTTCTGTTCAATTCCTATTACGTCAGCGCCGGCCCGCGCCATGCCCGCAACCATCGCGGCGACATCACCCGTCCGAGCGCGGACGAGGTCGGCGCCTACCGCAGATATGTCGATGCTGCCGTCGTCAAATTCTTCCGCGAAGCGAGCGATGACCAACTCCGGGCCCTGGCGCCACTGGTCGAGGTCGGGCTCAACCACGAGCAGCAGCATCAGGAATTGATGTTCACCGACATCCTGCACGCCTTCGCGCAGAATCCGGTCTATCCGGCCTACGACCCGGACTGGCGCTTCCCGGCGGCGACGCGTACCGGCGACGAGTGGCTGACGCTCAACGAAGGCATCCACACCGTCGGCCATGTCGATGACGGCTTCCATTTCGACAACGAGAAGCCCGCCCATCGCGCCCTCGTCGGCCCGGTCAGGGTCGCGCGCAATCTCGTCACCAATGCCGAATGGCTCGCCTTCATGCGCGACGGCGGCTACCGGACGGCAACGCTGTGGCTGATGGACGGCTTTGCCGCGGCCAGCAAGGAAGACTGGCAGGCCCCGGGCTATTGGCGCGAGGTCGACGGCGCATGGCAGGTCATGACGCTGGCCGGCCTCAAGCCGGTCGATCCCGACGCGCCGGTCTGCCATGTCAGCTATTACGAGGCGGATGCGTTCGCGCGCTGGGCAGGCAAGCATCTCCCGACCGAGATGGAATGGGAGGTCGCGGCGCGTGCCGGACAGCTCAACGACGCCTTCGGCATCGTCTGGCAATGGACCCGCAGCTCCTACTCGCCCTACCCCGGCTATCGCGCCGTCGAAGGCGCGCTCGGCGAGTACAACGGCAAGTTCATGATCAATCAGCTGGTGCTCCGCGGCTCATCGCTTGCAACTCCAGAGGACCACAGCCGTATTACTTATCGCAACTTCTTCTATCCGCACCATCGCTGGCAGTTCACAGGACTGCGGCTCGCCGATTACGTCTAGTCCTTAATCCGACGACAGATGCGCGCCGGACAGCGCGTTCAGGAGAGTATCATGAATGTGCACGCCAGCGCTTTGGCCGAAGCCCATCTTCCCGACGAGCAGACCACCGCCTTCGCCCGCGAGGCTATCGAGGATTTGTCGCAGCAGCCGAAGAAGCTGTCGCCGAAATATTTCTACGATGCGACCGGGTCAGAATTGTTCGAGGCGATCACGCGCCTGCCGGAATATTACCCGACGCGCACCGAGCTCTCGATCCTGAAGGAGCGCGGCAGCGAGATCGCGAAGATCATTCCCGAGCATGCCGCGCTGGTCGAATTCGGGGCGGGCGCGACCACGAAGGTCCGCCTCCTGCTCAGCCACTGCAAGTTCGCGGCCTATGTGCCCGTCGACATCTCCGGCGATTTCCTGGCGGCGCAGGCGAACGGGCTCAAGCGCGACTTTCCCGCGCTCGGCATCTATCCGGTCGCCGCCGATTTCACGACGCCGTTCGAGCTGCCCAAAGCGGTCGCATCCATGCCCAAGGTCGGCTTCTTCCCCGGCTCGACCATCGGCAATTTCGAGCCGCATGAAGCCCAGGCCTTCCTGAAGAGCGCGCGCCAGATCCTGGGCAAGGGTGCGCAGATGATCATCGGCGCCGACCTCGAGAAGGACGAGCGCGTGCTCCATGACGCCTATAACGATGCCGCCGGCGTCACCGCGCGCTTCAACCTCAATGTCCTGGTGCGCATCAACCGCGAGCTCGGCGGCAATTTCGACCTGTCCGCCTTCACCCATCGCGCGATCTACAATCGCGAGCGGCACCGTATCGAGATGCACCTGATCAGCAGGAAGAGCCAGACCGTGCGCCTGCTCGGCACCAGCTTCTCGTTCCGTCCGGGCGAGAGCATTCATACCGAGAACAGCTACAAATACAGCATTGAGCGCTTTGCCGCACTGGCGCAAGGCGCTGGCTGGCGGGTGCGCGAAAGCTGGACGGACCCGGCGAAGATGTTCTCGGTGCATGCGCTGGAGGTCGCGGAGTAATCCTCATCGCTTCCCGGTATTTGAGAGCGCTTTCCCCGCGGCGCATCCTTCGAGACGCCCGCTTTAAGCGGGCTCCCCAGGATGAGGGCGGAGCGTGCGGCAGCAGTTTCCACGAGCCGCGATGCTGATCAGCCTCATCCTTGTAAGTTTCGACTCACTGGATCGGATAGAGTGTCCGGTGCGGTAGCGGACGGGAGACCGCCTCATCCCAGGGCTTTGAAGCCCGAGCCTCAGCGCGGCGCCCCGTCCGTTGTTCCATTGAACCCGAACAGTCGCGAGGGCCGCCTGGCGAGCCCGATTGCGCAAGGATGGGTGCAGATGGACGCGATCTATATTGGCATTGATGTATCGAAGGACCGGCTGGACGTGCATTTGCGTCCGAGCGGGGAAGCCTTTGCCGTGGCGCGTGACGGCAAAGGCTTGGAAGACCTTGTTGCTCGTCTGCAGGCCTGTTCGCCAACGCTGATTGCAGTGGAAGCGACGGGCGGCTTCGAGACCATTGTCGCGGCGGCGCTGGCCGGCGCCCAACTGCCGCTGGTGGTGGTCAATCCGGCCCAAATCCGGCACTTCGCGCAGGCCGTTGGCCAGCGCGCCAAGACCGATCCGATCGATGCGGCAGTCATCGCGCGGTTTGTCGAGGCGGTGAAGCCGACGCCGCGTGCCATGCCAGATCAGGAAGCCCGGCTGCTGGCCGAACTGGTCAGCCGCCGACGGCAGATCATCGAGATGATCGTTGCCGAGCGCCAGCGCGAGAAGCGGGCCGAGAATGTCCGCGTTCGCAAGAGCCTTGCCCGCCACATCAAGGTCCTCGAGAAGGAGCTGCTGGAGATCGACAACGACATCGACACGCTGGTGCGCGGTTCGCCGGTCTGGCGCGCCAAGGAGGAGTTGCTGGTGAGCTTTCCGGGTGTAAGCAACACGCTCGCCCGCACCTTCCTGGCCGAGGTGCCCGAGCTCGGCACCCTCAATCGGCGCCAGATCGCAAGCCTCGCCGGCCTTGCTCCGTTCACCCGCCAATCCGGCCGCTGGAAGGGCAAGAGCATGATCGGCGGCGGGCGAGCCGCACTGCGCGCCGGGCTCTACATGGCCGCTCTCTCGGCCAGCCGACACCATCCGCAGCTCAAGCTCTTCTATCAACGCCTGCTGATCGCCGGGAAGCCGAAGATGGTGGCCCTCATCGCCGTCGCTCGCAAAGTCCTCACCATCCTCAACGCCATGCTCAGGGACCAAAAACAATGGCAACCCGCTTGACGAAGAACACAGTCGCTGAGGAGACCGCGGAGCGGTCGTCTCGAAGGACGAGGCGACGCTCAAACCGCTCGACGCCGAGGTTCAGTCCTCCCCGGCCTCCTCCACCTTCGATCCCAGCGACACCGACTCCCACACCGCCACCACGATCAGGATCACACTCGTCGCGACCGAGAGCCAGAGCGGCGACAGATCGGCTGCAAACCACCACAGCACCAGCAGCAGGATGATGCCGATGCCGTGCGACAGCTGAAGGAAGCCGCGGATCGAATGCTTGAACAGGATGGTGCCGATCAGGAACACCAGGGGACCGCCGATCGTGCTCACGATCGTCCTGAAATCGGAGTGGCCGGTCGGGTGCTTCAGCACCAGCTCGTCCGAGACCGCGGTCAGGATGATGCCGGCGACGATCGGCGTGTGCAGATAGGTGTAGGCGAGCCGCGCCAGCCGGCCGGATTCGGTGGATTTCGAGATGCGCTCGGAGCCGGCCTCGGCGCCCTTGTGGAAATAAACCCACCACATCGCGATGCTGCCGACCAGCGCCGAGACGAAGGCCACAATATTCGCAGCCGTCCATTCCAGTTCGGCAAAGGTCGCGCCGTTGACCACGACGGCCTCGCCCAGCGCGATGATGATGAAGCCGGCGCAACGCTCGGCCATGTGGTTGCCTTCGACCGCCCAGGCCTCGACCGACGAGAATCCCAGATTCGGGACCCAGAACCGGACCGCGGGCGAGACATACTCCCAGGCGACCGCCGCGATCCACAGCCATAGCCGCGTCTCTCCCTCGGAGAAACCGCCGGCGATCCACAGCACCGCCGAGATCGAGAGCCACGTCAGGATGCGGATCGCGTTGTGCCGCACCGCCGTGCGATGGCGCGGGGTCGCAAACAGCCAGAACGCGGTGCGTCCGACCTGCATGGCCGCGTAGGCGATCGCGAACCAGAGACCCCGTCCCTCGAAGGCGGTCGGGATGGTCGTCGACAACACGAGGCCACCGAGCATCATCAGGAAGATCAGGATGCGAACCGGCGTCAGATCGGGATTGAGCCAGTTGGTGACCCAGGCGGTGTAGACCCACACCCACCACACCGCGAGAAACAGCACGGTAACATGCACAGCGCCAAGCAGCGTGAAATGGTGCAGCAGCGTGTGCGAGATTTGCGTGACGGCGAAGACGAAGACGAGGTCGAAGAACAGCTCGGCATTGGTGACGCGGCTAGGCTGGTTCGGCAGGATGACGCGAAACATCGCGCCGCGCGAATTCTCGGCAGCCATCGTCGTCTCCCGTCGCGCTCGTCAGGTCAGGTGCCGGGTACCCCAGGTACCCCGGTTTGCAGCGCCAGTGCATGCAGGACGCCGCCCATCTGGCCGCGCAGGGACTGATAGACGATCTGGTGCTGCTGGACGCGGGACTTGCCGCGGAAGGATTCCGAGATCACGGTCGCGGCATAGTGATCGCCGTCACCGGCGAGATCACGGATGGTCACCTCGGCATCGGGGATCGCTGCCTTGATCATCGCCTCGATATCGTGGGCGTCCATGGGCATTCGGGTCTAGCTCCTTATCTCGGCTGCAGAGCGCAGCCTCGTCTTCGAATCGCTCGCCGGGGTCCCCGGGACCGGCGGGCCAAACTTAGCGTGAACGGTCTTCTACGTCACGCTTTCCGGCACTATATCCCTGATCTCATCGGGACAAAGGCACGACAAAGTGCCGCGCGCGGCAGATTGATCGAAAAGGCGTGAAATCATGAAGCTTCCAGGGCCGGACCACCCCATCACCATCACCCCAAATCCCCGGCGCGTCCGCGTCACGGCGGGCGACATCGTCATCGCCGAGACCAGCAAGGCGCTGACCTTGAAGGAGGCCAAATATCCGGCGGTGCAATATGTGCCGCGGGAGGACGCCAACATGGCGCTCTTGGAGCGCACCGACCGCGTCACCCATTGCCCCTACAAGGGCGACGCGAGCTATTACAGCGTCAAGGCCGACGGCAAGACGCTCGACAACGCGATCTGGACCTACGAGACGCCCTTTCCCGCCATGACCGAGATTTCCGGCCATCTCGCCTTTTATCCGGACAAGGTGAGGATCGAGGAAGTGGGCTAGGTTCAGGGCACTCTGACTCCGGGCGATCATCACCCCGTCTCAGTCGATGCTGCTATCAAATGCCGCGCAAGGCCGGAAGACTGATTGCACTCTCGTTGCTCGGGGCGGCCGGCGTCGTCATTGCGGTGACTGCTGTCGGGCTCGGGTTTCGCGCCTATCGCCAGCATCTTGCGGCGCAAACTCTCGCCATCCGCTCCCCCAAGGGGGTGCAGGAGGGAGAGTTCGTCGTCATCGGCGGCATCAAGCAATGGATTCAAATCCGCGGCGAGGATCGGGATAACCCGGTTCTGCTGTTCGTCCATGGCGGGCCCGGCGGCACTACCCTGCCCGTCTCGTCGGGCTGGCGTTCCTGGGAAAAGCATTTCACTGTTGTGCAGTGGGACCAGCGCGGTACCGGCCGCACTTATGGTGCCGCTGGAGAGACGCTCGCTCCAACGATGACATTGGAACGAATGACGCAGGACGGCATCGAACTGGCCGAATATCTGCGCGCGCACTTGCACAAGCACAGGATTGTCCTGGTCGGACACTCCTGGGGCTCATTCCTGGCAATTCACATGGCGAAGCAACGCCCCGACCTGTTCTGGGCCTATGTCGGCACAGGCCAGGTCGTCGGCAGGACGACCTTCGAGAAGGCATTCGAGCTCAAGATTGCCCGCCTGCAAACACTGGCGGCGTCGACCGGCAACAACGAGGCGCTGGCGGAGTTGGCGCCGATTGCTGCACGACCGACCATGAGCGAGGAAAATCGCCTGATCGCCGAAAAGTGGAGCCGCGTGCTGGCCCTTCCCGTCGATCGCATCCAGCTGGCTGGCGCGATCCCGCCCCGCTTCATGCCGGATTTCTCGCTGCTTGATTGGTACAACTGGCGCAAGGGCGTCGCCTTCTCCACCAAATATCTGACCGGACCGAATGGTCCGATGGTTCAGCACGAGGTGGCCTCAATAGGACTCGAATTTTCAATCCCCATGTTTTTCATCGAGGGCGATTCGGATGGCGCGACGCCGGGCGGACCTGCCGAGCAATATTTCAGTCAGATCACCGCACCGCATAAGGAATTTGTCTGGGTTCGCGGCGGCGATCATTTTCTCCCGTTCAACCGTCCCGACGAGTTTCTCGCGGAGTTGCTGGCTCGCGTCAGCGCTCGCAATTGAGGACCCTGCGCCTTGCGAGCCGGTCGAGCGGCTTCGCCGCTACGCCCGGAAGATCGTCAGCCCCAGTATCAGCAGCGCCAGGAAGATCACCACGAAGACGTAGAACAGGAAGCGGGCGACATCGGCCGAGGCGGCCGAGATGCCGGTGAAGCCGAACACACCGGCAACGATCGAGACCAGCAAGAAGATCAGTGCCCATTTCAGGATCGTCATCACCAGCTCCGAAATTGTGCCGCCACTGCGGCCCTCAAGCCCCTTTGCGCGAACGCCAACCTTGCTACGCGGAACTGGTTCCTATCGTCCCAGGAGGGTTGTGGGGCTCACACACCCCTTGCTGAATCCGGTTCCGGGCGGCACAGTCCGTCGCGGGACAGGAGCGCAATGGGGGCGACCATGACGACGATGTCACATACAGCGACGATCGGCCCGGAGGCGCAAGCTGCACCAAAGGCCAAGGCGCGCAACCTGTCGCTGGATCGGGCCCGCACCTTCCTGACCCTGGTGGTGCTGCTGCACCACGCCGTCATCCCCTATACCTACTTCGGTCATACCGATCCGAAATTCTTCTTCGGCTTCGACATGATCGTGCTCGCCACCGACAGCTTCTTCATGGCGATGTTCTTCTTCCTGTCGGGCTTGTTTGCCTGGTCGGGCATCGCCCGCAAGGGCGCGCTGAACTATCTGGCAGATCGCCTGCTTCGGCTTGGCCTGCCGTTCGTGATCTGCGCATTCACGATCATCCCGCTCGCCTATTACGCCATCTCGCTCCGACACCATCCCGAGATCGGCTTTTCGGAATACTGGTGGAATATGGTCACGAAAGGCCCGTGGCCGAGCGGGCCGATCTGGTTCCTCTGGGTCCTGCTCGGCTTCGACGTGGTAGCCTGCATACTGCATCGGCTGTCACCCAACCTGCTCGATCCGATCAACCGCCTCTCGCTGCAGGGCCGCCGTCGGCCCGAGTTGTTCTTCGCGGTCATGCTTGCCGTCACCGCGGCGTTCTATGTTCCCGGGCTGATGTATTATGGACCAAGCAACTGGTTCGAGTTCGGGCCGTTCTCGGTGCAGCACGGGCGTGTGATGCTCTATGCGAGCTACTTCTTTTTCGGCGCCGGCATCGGCGTCGCGAATATGGATCGCGGCCTGCTTGCGGCAGACGGCCGGATGGCGAGGGTCAGCTGGGACTGGCTGGTCCTGGCGATCGTTCCGTATTGCCTGCTCTGGGTGCTGATCTTCATCAAGCGTGAAATCTTGGGAAATCCGTCGCCGCTGCCGAACTGGTATGAGGGGCTCTATGCCCTCTGCTTCGCTGTCTTCAGCGTGGCCATCATGTTCATGATCCTGGCCTTTTTCCAGAGGTTCAAACAATCAGGCTCGGCCAAGCTGCTCGATCCGATGCAGGCGGACGCCTACGGCATCTTTTTGGTGCACTACCCGATCGCGCTTTGGCTGCAATACTGGCTGTTCGACTATGACCTGCCAGCGATCGTCAAGGCGACGATCGGGTTCGTGCTGACAGTCGCGTTCAGTTGGGCGCTAACGCGCGCCTTGCGCCAGATCCCCGGCGCAACGAAGGTGCTTTGAGCGGAAGATCTCTCCATTCGTCATTGCGAGCGTAGCGAAGCAATCCAGAGTCTCTCCGCGGAGACAGTCTGGATTGCTTCGTCGCTTTGCTCCTCAATGACGGAGGGCGTGGCAGCAGCTCAGGCCGCCTTGCCGCCCATATATTCCGGCAGCCAGCGCTCGAACGATTTGCGCAGCGTGTCGATCGTAACCGGCGCCTCGCCGGCAATGGCGATCGCGTCGCCACCGGTGGTGCCGATCCGCACGCAGGGCACCTCGCAGCCGCGCATCTTGGCGAGCACGCGGCCGGCTTCGGTTTCCGGCACGGTGACGAGATAGCGCGCCTGGTCCTCGCCGAACCAATAGGCCTGCGAGACAAGCGACGTCGGCGCCGCCAGCAGCTTTGCACCGATGCCGCCCGCCATCGCCATCTCGGCGAGCGCGATCAGCAGGCCGCCGTCTGAGAGGTCGTGCACGGCGGTCGCGGTGCCCGCATGGATCATGCCGCGCACGCAGTCGCCGTTGCGCTTCTCGGCGGCGAGATCGACGGGCGGCGGTGCGCCCTCCTCGCGACCGCAGATGTCGCGCAGGTAAACGGACTGGCCGAGCCAGCCATGGGTCTCGCCGATCAAGAGGATCGCCTCGCCCTCGGCCTTGAAGGCCAGCGACGCAGACTTGGTGAAATCGTCGAGCAGGCCGACACCGCCGATCGAGGGCGTGGGGAGGATCGCGCGGCCGTTGGTCTCGTTGTAGAGCGAGACGTTGCCGGAGACGACCGGGAAGTCGAGCGTGCGGCAGGCTTCCGAGATGCCCTTCAGGCAGCCGACGAACTGGCCCATGATCTCGGGACGCTCGGGGTTGCCGAAATTGAGATTGTCGGTGATCGCGAGCGGCTTGCCGCCGACCGCGGTGATGTTGCGCCAGGCTTCGGCGACGGCCTGCATACCACCTTGATAAGGATCGGCCTCGCAATAGCGCGGCGTGACGTCGACGGTCAGCGCCAGGCCCTTCGGCCCGTCCTGGACGCGCACCACGGCGGCATCGCCGCCGGGGCGCTGCATGGTGTTGCCGAGGATGACGTGGTCGTACTGCTCCCACACCCAGCGCTTGCTGCACATGTCGGGCGTGCCGATCAGCTTCTCCAGCGCACTACCTAAGCCCATCGGCGCGACCACGTCGCGCGCGTGCACGACCGGCAGCGCGGCGGACGGGACATGCGGGCGGTCATAGACCGGCGCCTCGTCGCCGAGCTCCTTGATCGGCAAATCGGCCATGACGTCGCCGCCATGCTTGACGACGAAGCGCTTGCTCGGCGTGGTGTAGCCGACAATCGCAAAATCGAGCCCCCACTTCGTGAAGATCTCCTCGGCTTCCTTTTCCTTCTCGGGCTTGAGCACCATGAGCATGCGCTCCTGGCTCTCCGAGAGCATCATCTCATAGGCGCTCATGCCGGTCTCGCGGGTCGGCACCGCGTCGAGATCGAGGTCGACGCCGAGATCGCCCTTGGCGCCCATCTCGACCGCCGAGCAGGTCAGGCCCGCCGCACCCATGTCCTGGATCGCGATGACGCAGCCCTTCTCCATGATCTCGAGGCAGGCCTCCAGCAGCAGCTTCTCGGCGAAGGGATCGCCGACCTGCACGGTCGGGCGCTTCTCCTCGGACTTGTCGTCGAATTCTGCGGAGGCCATCGAGGCGCCGTGAATGCCGTCGCGGCCGGTCTTCGAGCCCAGATAGACGATCGGCATGTTCACGCCGGAGGCGGCCGCATAGAAGATCTTGTCGGCATCGGCGAGGCCGACGGCCATCGCGTTGACGAGGATGTTGCCGTCGTAGCGCGTGTGGAAGCGCACCTGGCCGCCGACCGTCGGCACGCCGAAGGAATTGCCATAGCCGCCGACGCCGGCGACGACGCCGGAGACGAGATGCCGGGTCTTGGCGTGCTCGGGCGCACCGAAGCTCAGCGCATTCAGGCACGCGATCGGCCGCGCGCCCATGGTGAAGACGTCGCGCAGGATCCCGCCGACGCCGGTGGTCGCGCCCTGATAGGGCTCGATGTAGCTCGGGTGGTTGTGGCTCTCCATCTTGAAGACCACGGCCTGGCCGTCGCCGATGTCGATCACGCCGGCATTCTCGCCGGGGCCCTGGATCACCCAGGGGGCCTTGGTCGGCAGGCCGCGCAGATGGATGCGCGAGGACTTGTACGAGCAATGCTCGTTCCACATCGCCGAGAAGATGCCGAGCTCGGTGAAGGTCGGCTCCCGCCCGATCAGCTTCAGGATGCGCTCATACTCGTCGGGCTTGAGCCCGTGGGCGGCAACCAGTTCGGGGGTGATCTTGGGTTCATTCTTCATGGATTCGGGGCTTTCGGCGGCGGTTTGGCCGTTCTTAGGAACATCGGGGGCTCGCGAAAAGCCCTTTATGGCGCATTTTCCCGCTGTCCCACGTTTTGCGCCGGGGGCCCCGCGGGAACGGGAATTGCACGGCGCGGACGGATCGGATTTAAGGGCAATGTACCCGTAATTGAAGGCCCATTTCCTTGCACGAATTGACCAAAATGGCTGCTTCCCCCCGCCCCGAGCTGCATGTCGCGACCGAGGGGGAATTTGCGGGCTGGCAGACCTGGATCCGCGACAGCTTTGAGAATCATATCGGCCCCTTCTGGCACCGCCTGGAGGCGGACGGCAGCGTCCGCTGCGCCTTCCGGGTCGAGAAGAAGCACCTGAACGGCTCCGGGAACGTCCATGGCGGCTGCTTCATGGCCTTCGCCGACTACAGCCTGTTCGCGCTTGGCCGCCACGCCCTGGCCGGCAAAGGCGTGACGGTCAATTTCGCCTGCGAATTCCTCGATGCGGGACATGAGGGCGAGCTGATCGAGTGCACCGGCGAGGTCACCCGCGCCGGCAAGTCGCTGATCTTCCTGCGCGGGCAGATGACCGCCGGTGAGCGGCTTCTGTTCACCTTTTCCGGGACGATCAAGCGGGCGAAGTGGAAGTCGCTCCCTCAGCCAAACGCATAGCTCGGCGCCTTCCCTTTTCGCCGCCCCTCGCCCAGACTTGCGGCAAGCGCGTTCGCGCCGGGGAGCAGAAACAAGGTGCCGCAGAGCACATCGCCGAGGGGTCGCGCAGCGGCCGCCGTATCGTCGCCGCTGTCATCCATGGCCGCCACCGGCGCCCGCAACTGGCGCGACTACGCGCTACTGTTCGCGCTGGCCTGCTGCTGGAGCTCGACCTATCCGCTGGCAAAACTGGCGCTGGACACCATCCCGCCCATCACCTTCATCTCCGCGCGCTCGTTGATCGCCGCCGCCTTCCTGTTCGCGATCCTGTGGATGCGCGGCACCAAAATTCCCACCGACGCGAAGGCCTGGAAGCTGTTTGCGACCCAGCAGCTGATCAACTCGACCTTCCCGTTCCTGATCATCACCTGGTCGCAGCAATATGTGCCGGCCTCGAACACGGTGGTGCTGGCCTCGACCACGCCGATCTTCGCCTTCCTGATTACCTCGCTGATCACGCGGCACGAGCCGGCGACGCTGCTGAAGCTCGCCGGCGCGATGTTGGGACTCGCCGGCACCGTCGCCATCGTGGGGCTTGATGCGCTCCACGGCTTCGGCAGCGAGATCGTGGCGGAGATCGCGATCCTGCTCGCCACCATCTCCTTTGCCTGCGCGACCATCTTCGGCCTCAGGCTGTCCGAGTACGATCCGATGGTGGTGGCGGCCGGTTCGCTCCTGTTCGGCGGCCTCGTGCTGCTGCCGCCGTCGCTGATCATCGACCAGCCCTGGACGCTGCATCCGACGCCAACGGCGATCATCGCCACCATCGTGATGGGTATCGTCTCCAGTGCCCTGGGCCTGATGCTGTTCTACGTCTGCCTCGGCCGGCTCGGCACGCTGACCACCAACGCGCAAGGCTATTTGCGCATTCCGATCGGCGTCGGACTATCGGTGCTGCTGCTCGGCGAGAGCGTGCCGTCGAACCTGGCGCTGGGCCTTCTGCTGGTCATGGCGGGCGTCGCCGCGATGACGATTCCGGCCGAACGACTGAAGCTGCGCTAGCTCACGTCGAGAGCTGCTTCTCCGCAACCGACAGCCATTCGGCCTGCGCATCGCGCAGATATTTTGGCGCGCGGCGCATCTGGATCAGGAGCTCGTTGAAGACCATGCGCGCCTCCGCGGTGCGGCCGACCATTTGCAGCAGCATGCCGTAGCGCACCCGCGCCTCGGCGCCGGGGAAATAGCCGGCGAGCGCGTGATATTCCTCCAGGGCCTCGTCGAGCCGACCGACCTCGGCCAGCGCGCGGGCATAGAGCAGATGCGCGTCGGCGGAATCGAAATCCGGCCATTGCTTCTGGAGATCGTCCAGCGTCGCCAGCGCATCGGCCGGGCGCTTGGCGGCAAACTCGCCGCGCGCCTTGCCGAAGGCATAGGCGGGATCGTGGCCCATGGGCAGCTTCAGGATGTGAACATAGTGCGCTTCCGCTTCGCTGAAGCGGCCGATATTTGCGCACTCTTCCGCCAGCGCGGCGCGGTTGGCGATGGTGTCGGTGCCGGCCAGCCGGTCGGACAATTCGCGGTAGCGCTTCTCCGGATCGAGGCGATTGGCGAAACGCTGGCGCGCCTGCCGGGCGCCAGGGCTGGAAAACCATTCCGGAATGAGTTCGACCGCGATATAGGCCAGCGCGCCCATCATCGGGACCAGCAGGATGATGAAGGCCCAGGGCCGCAGCCGCCCCGTGCGCGAGGCGTGATAGATCAGCGTGATATCGAGCAGCAGAACGACCAAAGCGACGGGCATGTGACATCCACGGGGCACAACGACAGCGCACGCTTCCTGATATCGCAACCGGCGCGACCGAACAACCTGGAGTTGCCAGTCTTCGCGGAAATCAGCGGCCCAGGACGCATGCGCCGAGATGGCGACGTGGAGTCAGTCGCCTCAATCGCAAGGCAGGTTCACGGGATCGCAGCCAGAAAGCGGTCTACTGCTTGGCGTCGTCCGCCAGCATCTTCCGGTACTTCTCGACGTCGCGCGTCACGAGCTGCTGCAACAGCTCCGGCGTGTGCTCGTTGTCGTCAGGCGCGACGGTGGAGAGGTCGGCAAAGCGCTTCTTCACCGCCTCGGTCTCCACCGCCGTGCGAGCCGCAGCGTTCAGCTTGGCAATGACGGCCTGCGGCGTGCCCTTCGGCGCGAACAAGCCGTTCCAGCCCTGCGCCTCGAACTCCGGCAGCCCGGCTTCAGACGACGTCGGCAGCTCGGGCAGCGTCGCGAGCCGCACGGTCGAGCCGACCACGAGGCCCCTCACCAGCTTCTCGTTGATCGACTGCGAGACCGAGGCGGCGGCATCGCAGACGCCGTCGATCTGGCTGCCGACGGCATCCGTCAGCGCGGGCGCGGCGCCGCGATAGCCGACCAGCGTCGCATCGATCCCGGCGGCGGTGACGAAGCTCTTGCAGATCAGGTAGTTCGACGAGCCGACACCGGCATGGCCGAGATTGATCTTGCCCGGATTGGCCTTGGCGTAGGCGATGAACTCCTTGAGGTCCTTCGCCGGAAAGTCCTTGCGCAGCGCGATGATGCCGAACGTCTTCGCCACCATCGCGATCGGCACGAAGGAGTCGGGCGTGAACGGCAGTTTTGGATAGATCGTGTAGGTCGCGGCATTGGTGCCGGCATTGCCGATCGCAATCGTGTAGCCGTCAGGCTCGGCGCGCGAGGCGCGCGCCAGCGCGGTCGAGCCGCCGGCGCCCGCAACGTTCTCGATCACGATGGTCTGGCCGAGCGCGATGCCCATCTGCTCGGCCACCGTGCGCGCGATCACGTCCGAAGTGCCGCCGGCCGCGAACGGCACGATCATGGTGATCGGACGCTTGGGATAGTCCTGCGCGAATGCGCCTGTTGCAAACGCCAGCGCCGCGACCGCGGCGAGAGCACGCTTTACCACGAACGGGATCACGCGGCCTTTTCCAGATGCTGGGCGAGGCCGGCGAACAGGCCGCGGCCGTCGGTGCAGCCCATGATGTCTTCGACGTGGTTTTCGGGATGCGGCATCATGCCGAGCACGTTGCCCCTGTCGTTGACGATACCGGCGATCGACTGTGCCGCGCCGTTGATGTTGGCGGCCTCGTCGACCACGCCGTCGGCCGAGCAGTAGCGATAGAGCAC
The DNA here is from genome assembly GCF_029714325.1 of Bradyrhizobium sp. CB1717. Lineage (NCBI taxonomy): Bacteria > Pseudomonadati > Pseudomonadota > Alphaproteobacteria > Hyphomicrobiales > Nitrobacteraceae > Bradyrhizobium > Bradyrhizobium sp. CB1717. Next base: position 3,861,872 of record NZ_CP121666.1, on the reverse strand, counting down.
CCGCCCCTCGCCCTCGAGCCGCTTGATGGTTTCTTCGTCCGCCTCGTAATTGCCCTCGCCATGGGCGACCGGCACGCGGATCACCTGGCCGGCATTGTAGCCGCGGGTGAACGGGGTGTCGGAGCGCTCGACGCGCAGATGCACGTCGCGGCAGATGAATTTCAGCCGCGCATTGCGCATCAATACGCCCGGCAGAAGGCCGGATTCGCAGAGGATCTGGAAGCCGTTGCAGACGCCGAGCACGAGCCCGCCCTTGGCCGCGTAATCGCGCACCGCATCCATCACCGGCGCACGCGCGGCGATTGCGCCACAGCGCAGGTAATCGCCATAGGAGAAGCCGCCCGGCACGACCACGAGATCGGTGCCTGATGGCAGCGACGTCTCGGCGTGCCAGACCATCGCCGGCTCGCTGCCGGAGATCAGCCTCAATGCGCGCGCCATGTCGCGCTCACGGTTGATTCCGGGAAAGACGAGGATGGCGGCTTTCATGGCAGAGGTTCCGACGGTGATGGGAATCGGGCTGGCCAAAGGGCCAATTCGTGAAGAGACATAGCCATTTGACGGGGATTTTACCAGTGCTAGCCTTGCCGGGCGGTCTTGTACACAGGCCATAGCCACGGCACTTTTGCCCGACGATCTTGCCCGGGATTGAAGCCATGAACGTCCCGTCGCGGCCCGCATCCCCCTCCGAGCCGGTATCCACCGAGGGCGTCATCGCTGCCGGCGCCTATGTCGACGGAAGGCGCGTCGCCAACATCGCCATCAGCGAAGCGTCGAGCTGGCGGGCCAAGCCCGGCCACGTGGTCTGGATCGGCCTGCATGAGCCCGATATGGCGCTGCTCGGCGCGGTGCAGAAGCAGTTCGACCTGCACGAGCTCGCGATCGAGGACGCCAACCACGCCCATCAGCGGCCCAAGATCGAGCAATATGGCGAGGCCCTGTTCATCGTGGCGCGCACGGCGCAGCTGATCGATGGCCGCATCGCCTTCGGCGAGACGCATATCTTCGTCGGCGACGGCTATCTGGTCTCGGTGCGCCATGGCGCCTCGACGTCCTACACCCCGGTGCGCGAACGCTGCGAAAGCTGCCCGCGGGCGCTCGCCCGCGGCGAAGACTACATCCTCTACGCCATTCTCGATTTCATCGTCGACAACTACTCGCCGGTGCTGGAGAGCATTCACGAAGAGGTCGAAGGCATCGAGGACGACGTGCTCGCCCACGCGATCACCAGGGCGCAGATCGAGCGGCTCTACATGCTGCGCCGTGACCTGTTACGGCTCCGCAACGCGATCGGACCGCTGGTGGAGGTCTGCCGCCGGCTCGAGCACGACGAGCTGTCGATGGTGCGCGCGACGATGCAGCCCTTGTTCCGCGACGTCACCGACCACGTCAGGAACATCCAGGAGCGCATCGATTCCATGCGCGAGGTCCTGGCCTTCGCCTTCGAGGCGAGCTTGCTGGTCGGTCAGGCGCAGGAAACCGCGGTGTCCAAGAAGCTCGCCTCGTGGCTCGCCATCATCGCGATCCCGACCGCGCTTGCGGGCATCTACGGCATGAATTTCAAGCACATGCCGGAGCTGGATTGGGAGTACGGCTATTACATGCTGCTCGGCGTGATGCTGGCGGCCTGCGGCGCGCTCTACTGGCGTTTTCGGCGGGTGGGATGGCTGTGAGCTGCGAAAGCGCTCAGCAATAACTTCGTAGCCCGGATGGAGCGCAGCGCAATCCGGGACGGCCTCTCCGCAGCGCGGGGCCCCGGATTTCGCTTCGCTCCATCCGGGCTACGCTCAGTCCAACCTAGACGATCTCCACGCGATAATTCTCGATCACGGTATTCGCCAGCAGCTTGTCGGCGGCTTCCTTCAGCGCGGCTTCCGCCTTGGCCTTGTCAGCACCGGCGAGCTCGATGTCGAACACCTTGCCCTGGCGGACGCTGGCGACGCCGTCGACGCCGAGCGACTTCAGCGCGCCTTCGATGGCCTTGCCTTGCGGATCGAGGATGCCGGTCTTCAGGGTAACGGTAACACGTGCCTTCACGTCTATATCCCTCTTAGCTCTTCACCAGCACCGGGCCCGTGCCCTGCGGACGCTCGTTCTCCATGAGGATGCCGAGGCGCTTTGCAACTTCGGTATAGGCCTCGAGCAGGCCGCCGAGGTCGCGGCGGAAGCGATCCTTGTCGAGCTTCTCGTTCGACTTGATGTCCCACAGACGGCAGCTGTCCGGTGAGATCTCGTCGGCGACGATGATCCGCATCATCTCGTTCTCGAACAGGCGGCCGCACTCCATCTTGAAGTCGACGAGGCGGATGCCGATGCCGAGGAAGAGGCCGGTGAGGAAGTCGTTGACGCGGATGGCGAGCGCCATGATGTCGTCGATCTCCTGCGGCGTCGCCCAGCCGAAGGCGGTGATGTGCTCTTCCGACACCATGGGGTCGTTGAGCTGGTCGTTCTTGTAGTAGAATTCGATGATCGAGCGCGGCAGCTGCGTGCCCTCCTCGATGCCGAGACGCTGCGACAGCGAGCCGGCAGCAACGTTCCGCACCACCACCTCCAGCGGCACGATCTCGACCTCGCGAATCAACTGCTCGCGCATGTTGAGGCGGCGGATGAAATGGGTCGGCACCCCGATGTCGTTGAGGTGCTGAAACAGGTACTCCGAGATCCGGTTGTTGAGGACACCCTTGCCCTCGATCACCTGATGCTTTTTCGCATTGAACGCGGTGGCGTCGTCCTTGAAGTGCTGGATCAGGGTACCGGGCTCCGGGCCTTCGTAGAGAACCTTTGCCTTGCCTTCATAAATGCGACGCCGACGGCTCATTGGGATGTACCGTGTTTTGTTGAAATCCATGAATTTGGTGTGCTCCGGTTGACTAGGATTACGACCCACAGCGGAGCTGCCGTGAACGGCCCGGAACCCATCCATAACCCAAGGAAACACTGAGGAAACAGAACGGGAACCAAGCCTTTAGGCAACCTATCCGATTGGCTGTCCGAGCACAATCGATCCGGCCGTCCGGCACCAACTTATACCGTCTTGCCTGCGGCTTAACGGCTCGTTGTTTTGCCGATTCGTGCTCCTTATCTAGGCATGCGCCGGGGCTCCCGCAACGAGGGGTCGCCGGGTCCAGTCAGCAGGGAATTGGAAGACGCATGAGCGAAATCAGCAAGCGCCAGGAAGGCTTCGAGAAGAAATTTGCCCTCGACGAGGAGCAGAAATTCAAGGCGGAGGCCCGCCGCAACCGTCTGCTCGGCCTGTGGGCGGCCGAAAAGCTCGGCATATCGGGCGACGCCGCCACCGCCTATGCCAAGGAGGTCGTCGCGGCCGATTTCGAGGAAGCCGGCGATGCCGACGTCCTGCGCAAGGTCATGGCCGATTTCGCCACCAAGAGCGTCGCGGTTACCGAGCAGGCGATTCGCGCCAAGATGAGCGAGCTGCTCGCGGTCGCGGCCGCCGAGGTGAAGGCAGGGAAATAATACGTTCAGATCCGACGCCGCCGCGCAACGACCTTGCGCGCCGGCGATTTTTTTCGCCTACCCCGGATGTTCGAAACGTCGCCCGTGGCGTAGTCGCGGCGGATGGTCTCCAGCAAGCGCTGAGCGGCCGCACTCAGAAAGCCGCCGCGACGGGTCACCAGGACGATGTGCTGGTCCGCAGCGAGATCGCCGACGGTGATCGTCGAGATCGCCCCCGCACGCAGTTCCTCCGCCACGTGGCTTTGCGCCAATAGCGCAAGGCCAAAGCCCGCCTCCACGAGCCGCTTCTGTGCGGTGAGGCTGTCCACCGCCGTCCACTCCACGTCCCCGAGGCCTTGCGTCAGGAACAGCGCGAACACGTGCGCGGCTGCGATCTCACGGCGGCCGCGCGTTTCCGGGAACGCGATCCAGCGTTCCCCGCGAAGCTCGGCAAGCCGTCTCACGCGCTTGCCGGCGAGCGGATGATCGGACGCACAGACCACCTGCAACGCTTCGCTGAGCACCAGCTCACAGGCGAGATCGCCGGCCCGGTCGGTGTTGTAACGCAGGCCGATCGTGGCCTCGCCGCGCCGGATGAGATCAGAGACCTCCGCGCTGGTCGCGGTCCGCAAGGCGAGCGCGACCGCGGGATTATCCGCGGCAAACCGTTTCATGATGCCCGACAGGCGGCCGTCGGCGAGCGTGCCGGTGACGGCCAGCGAAACCGGCCCCGAATTCTGCTTGGTCAGCGCGAGTATCGCCTGTTCGGCGTCCTGCGCCGCCGCGACGGCGCGCTCGGCATAGGGGATCAGCACGCGCCCGGCGTCGCTGAGCCGCGTACGGCCCGCGATCCTCTCGAACAGGGGCACGCCGAGCTCCTGCTCCAACAGCGCGATGCGGCGCGAGATCGCCGGCTGCGAACGATGCAGGAATTTTGCGGCATTCGAGATGCCGCCCCTGCGATGAACGATCAGGAAGGTGTTGAGGGCATCGCTGTCCATGGCGGACACCTCATGCAAAAAACTGATGATGCTGAGAGAAATAACAAATTTGGCGGATGACGAAAACGGGCCTAAGGCTGCCGCGTGTGGACGAGTTGAAGCGGAGACAAGTCATGACGAGCCAAGTGGACAAGGCGAGAGCGTTTCGCGCCCTGCATGAGCGCCCCGGCGCGTTTATCATTCCCAACCCCTGGGATGCCGGCACCGCAAAGCTGCTCGCCGCCGCCGGCTTCGAGGCGCTCGCAACCACAAGCCTCGGCCTTGCCAACATGCACGGAAGCTCGACCGTCAGTCTCGATGCAATCCTCGACAATTGCCGCGTGATCGCGAAGGCCACCGATCTTCCGGTCAGCGTCGATCTGGAGAATTGCGGCGCCCACGATCCGAGACGCGCAGCCGAAGCGATCCGGCGCACCGCCGAGGCCGGTGCGGTCGGCGGCTCGATCGAGGACTTCACCGGAGACCGCGAGCGGCCGATCTACGACTTCTCGCTCGCGGTCGAGCGCGTCCAGGCCGCCGCCGAGACAGCGCGCTCGCTGTCGTTTCCGTTCACGCTGACGGCACGCGCGGAAAACCTCCTGCACGGGCGCAACGATCTCGACGACACGATCCGGCGGCTCCAGGCGTTCGAGGCTGCGGGGGCCGATGTCCTCTACGCACCGGGGGTCCACGACCTCGCCACGATCAGGACGGTCGTCACCTCGGTCGGAAAGCCATTCAACCTCGTGATGGGTTTTGCCGATCCGACGCTGACGCTCCCGCAATTGTCCGCGGCCGGCGTCAAGCGCATCAGCGTCGGCGGCGCCATGTCGCGTTATGCGCTGGCCGCGTTCCTGAAGAGCGCGCGCGAGATGAAGGAGAACGGCTCCTTCACCTTTGTTCGCGAGATGGCACCGATCAAGCAGCTGCGCGACGCATTCGCGTCGGTCAGCCCTTCCTAAAGCCGTACTCCGGCACGCTGCCGCCGGCGCCGTAATCTTTGTACGGCAGAGACTTGCCGCTCATGGTGATCTGGACGCGATCGCCCCTCGGGTTGGCGACGCGCTCGATCCCCATGTCGAAGTCGATCGCCGACATGATGCCTCCCCCGAGCCTGGCTCCGATATTTCTGGCCAGGCTGATGGGACCATCGTCTTTCGCAACACACCCACTCTTTGCTAACACCACCTTGTGATCGACCTTTGGTTGCAATTCATCAGACTAAAATCTAAGATGTTATTGATAGCAGCCTTAAGGGGAGGCGAAAATGAACGAAATGGTTGCGAGGCAAATCACCGACCAGGCCCAGGCGGTCCAAACCCAATCCGGTACCTATACCTGGTACCTCAACGCGTATCAGCTGCACGGCAACCTTTGGCTGTCCTGGCAGACCACCGCGCCGTTCAGGGCCCAGCAGGGACAAGTCATGGTCTATTCGAGCCAGTTTTTCCCATCCAATCCCCAAGACAATGTCAAGGCATGGCAGTGGGATAACGTCAGCTCGAGTGGATGGGATTCCGGTCTGCCTTATGGCACCGGCTGGTATTGCGCGTGGAATGCGCAACGCAGTCCAAACGGACCTTACGCCTACGCTGTGCAGCTCGTTACGGCTTAGCACGGCCGGCGTCGGCTGGTTCGTCAAGGAGCGCACGGTTTCGGAGCGCCATGCCGGCGCGGATCACTTTCAACACAGAAGCCGTGACGCCGCGCTCAAAAAGCGCGGCGCGTGGTCGTGACGACGTCGCGTGGCGCGCCGTCAGGTTGCGCGCGACGGCAGCCTCCGCAAAGCAATCCATCGCCCGCGCACCACGCAGGATTGGATGGATTGCTTCGTTGCTTCAGCGCAAGTTGCTTCGCAATCTTGTTGCAAGCTCCCCGCAATGGCGGTTGAGCCCCCTCACCCTTCCTTGAAGCCGTACTCCGGCACGTTGCCGCTGGCGCCGTAATATTTGTACGGCAGGAATTTTCCGCTCATGGTGATCTTGACGCGATCGCCCTTCGGGTTGGCGACGCGCTCGATCCCCATGTCGAAGTCGATCGCCGACATGATGCCGTCGCCGAACTCTTCCTCGATCAGCGCTTTCCAGGCCGGACCGTTCACCATGACCATCTCGTAGAAGCGATAGATCAGGGGATCGGTCGGCGGCATCGGCGTGCCGGTGCCGCGCATCGGCACCTCGTTGAGCATCGCGGTCTCGGCCTTCGAGAGGCCGAACAGCTCGCCGGCGTTCGCCGCCTGCGGCTTCGTCAGCTTCATCTGGCCCATGATCGCGCCGACGATCAGCACCTCGGAATAGCCGCCGATCTTTTCGCAGATGTGTTTCCAGCTCCAGCCCTTCTCGCGCTTGATGTCGAGCAGTTTTTCGGTGAGGTCTTCGCGTTTCATGTCAGGGTCTCCTCTTCAAAAGCATGATCCGGAAAGGTGTGAAGCGGTTTTCCGTAGATCATGCGTCTACAAATCAGGCGGTCATTCCGGGATTGGTCCCGGGTGTCCAGGCCTGTCGTTGCTCTTCACCGCTGGATGCGATCGAGAGGCCAGGCTTGCCGATATGCACCAGGGGTACGTTGCGCGGATCGTGGTCCGGCGTCTCGGCGGCGAAGGTCTTGCTGCGCGCCACCAGGAAATCGATGATGTGGTTGCGCAGCGCATAGTAGAGCGGATGGCGGTGCAAATCGGTGCGGGCGCGATCCCTCGGCAGCGGATTCTCGACGACCTCGGCCAGCACCGCCCCGGGCCCGTTGGTCATCAGGAAAATCTTGTCGGCGAGATAGATCGCCTCGTCGACGTCATGGGTGATCATGAACGCGGTTTGCCCGGTCTCCAGGCAAATCCGCCGCACCTCGTCCTGCAGCGTACCGCGCGTCAGCGCGTCGAGCGCCGAGAACGGCTCGTCCATCAGCATCATCTTCGGCGTGATCGACAACGCGCGCGCGATGCCGACACGCTGCTTCATGCCGCCCGACAGCTCCGAGGGGCGCTTGTGCTCGGAGCCGGTGAGGCCGACGAGGTCGATGAACGTCTGCGCATGCGCCTTGACCTTCGCGCGGTCCCAGCTCCGCCATTTCGAGCTCACGGCATAGGCGACGTTGCCGAGCACGGTGCGCCAGGGCAGCAGCGCATGGCTCTGGAAGATCACGGCGCGGTCGAGGCTGGTGCCCGAGATCGCCTGCCCGTCCACGATGACCGCGCCTTCGCTCGGCGCATCGAGGCCGGCGAGGATGTTCAGCACCGTGGTCTTGCCGCAGCCGGAATGGCCGATCACGCAACAGAACTCGCCGCGCGCCATCGACAGCCAGAGGTTCTCGAAAATGGTGGTCGTGGCGCCACCTGCACCGGGATAGCGTTTGGCGATGCCTTCGATGGAGACGAATTTGTCGGTCACAGCCTCTACTCCGGAAAGGTGACCATGCGCGTGAAGCGCGCGAGGATCTGGTCGAGCAGCATGCCGACGATCCCGATCAGGAGGATCGCGATGATGACGTTGGTGATCGAGAGGTTGTTCCACTCGTTCCAGACGAAGTAGCCGATGCCGGTGCCGCCGACGAGCATCTCGGCCGCGACGATCACGAGCCAGGCGATGCCGATCGAGATGCGCATGCCGGTCAAAATCGTCGGCGCCGCCGCCGGGAGGATCACGGTGAAGGCGCGCCTGACGGTGCCGACCTCCAGCGTGCGCGCGACGTTGATCCATTCCTTGCGCACGCTGGCGACGCCAAAGACGGTATTGAGCAGCATCGGCCAGATCGAGCAGATGAAGATCACGAAGATCGCGGACACCGAGGAGTCCTTGATGGTGTAGAGCGCCAGCGGCATCCAGGCCAGCGGCGAGATCGGCTTCAGCACCTGGATGAACGGATCGAGCGCCTTGCTCAGCAGCGGCGACATGCCGATCAGGAAGCCGAGCGGGATCGCGACCAGTACCGCGAGCAGATAGCCGGTGCCGACGCGCGCGATGGAATAAGCGAGCTGGATGCCGAGGCCCTTGTCGTTCGGCCCGTTGTCGTAGAATGGCCGCTTCAGATGATCCCACAGCTTGGCCCCGACATCGAGCGGGCCGGGCATGGCGGATTTGCCCTGCGTGGCGGTGAGGCCCATCAGCTTGGCGTATTCCGGGCTCATCGTCGTCACCGGCGCGGTGGAGCGCGTGGCGAGATGCCAGATGCCGAGGAAGGCGGCGAGGAGCGCGATGGAGACGAGGCCGGCGCGGAGACGAAGGGAGGATGTCATCGGGCAGAACCTCTCCACCCGTCGTCCCGGCGAAGGCCGGGACCCATACCGCGGAATCTATCGATTGTTGTCAGTAGCAGTACCGAACGACGAGTCTTCGCCAAACGGCTCCCTGGGGTTATGGGTCCCGGCCTTCGCCGGGACGACGCTGAGGAGAGAGCGTGGCACATCACGACTGCTTCCTGATCTTGAAGCTCGCCACATAATCCTCAGGCTTGGCCGGATCGAAATTCTTCCCCATCACCGCGAACGACTTGTAGCTGCTCGCTGGCGGCGACAGGCCCATCTCGGTCATCAGCTTCTTGGTGTCGGTGGCGAGATACACTTGCTCGGCCACCGCCTTGTAGTCGACATCGCCCTTGATCTGGCCCCAGCGCTTCATCTGCGTCAGCATCCACACCGCGAAGGACTGCCAGGGGAACGGATCGAAATCGACGCGCTTGGCATCGGTCTTCACCCCGCCGAGGCCGTCGGCATAGGTGCCGGTGAGCACCTGCTCCAGCACCGTGACCGGCGCGTTGATGTAGTTGGCCGGCGCGATCGCCTCCGCGATCTGCTTGCGGTTCTCCGCCTTCGACGCATAGGCGGTGGCATCGACGATGGCGCGTGTCAGCGCCGCAAAGCTGTTCGGCGCTGACGTGATGAATTCGCGGCTGGCGGCGAAGCTGCAGCAGGGATGGCCGTCCCAGATCTCCTTGGAGAGCAGATGCATGAAGCCGACGCCGTCATAGATTGCGCGCTGGCAGATGTTGTCGGGCGCGAGGAAGCCGTCGATGTTGTCGGCGCGCAGATTCGCGACCATCTCCGGCGGCGGCACCGAGCGCAGTTGCACGTCGGTGTCAGGATCGAGGCCATGCTCCGCCAAATAGTAGCGCAGCAGGTAATTGTGCATGGAATAGTCGAAGGGGATCGCGAATTTCAGGCCCCTCCAGTCCTTTGGGTCACGCTTGTCCTTGTGCTTGCTCGCCAGCACGATGCCCTGCCCGTTGATGTTCTCGATCGCGGGGACGGCAAAGGGGATGGCATTGGCCCCGAGGCCGAGCGAGATCGCGATCGGCATCGGCGCCAGCATGTGCGCGGCGTCGTATTCCTTGTTGATGGTCTTGTCGCGGATCACGGCCCAGCCCGCGGTCTTGACCACTTCGACGTTGAGGCCGTGCTTGGCATAGAAGCCCATCGGCGCCGCCATGATGATGGGCGTGGCGCAGGTGATCGGGATGAAGCCGACCTTGAGGTCCTTCTTCTCGGGCGCGCCCGTCTGCGCAAGGACCTCGGTCGCCGTCTTGAGCGGGAAGAACTGCGAGAGGGCCGCGAGCGCCGTGGATGCGCCGACCGACTTCAGGAAGGCGCGCCGCGCCACGTCCTGCGGAAACATCGCGCGCATCACGGCGGAGGCGACGACGCCCTCGTAGCGCTTCTCCTCGCTCTCGACGGGGTCACAGCGCAGCGCCGTGGCCTGCTCATGCTCGGCCGCGGATTGATGCTGGCCGCAGGCGCAGCCGGCTCGAAGGTTGCGATCGGGATCAAACGGATTGTCGAACGTGGACATCGGCCCTCCTGCGCGTCATTGCGAGGAGCAATTACGCAAGGAGCATGCCACGGCCTTCAGAGCAGCCACTGCCTTGATGACGCAGCACTTTCGCCTGCCCTTGGCCACTACGAAAACTCGTGATAAACGATATTTCGTAGTTCAATGACGAGATTTCGTAATGGCAACGACGCCAATGCCCGTCCACGATGACGTGGCCCCCGCCATCGACCCGCGCATCGCGGCGTTCGAATCTTCGGTCGAGGCGACGCTGCTGGTCGATCCCTTCAGCGACCAGATCGTCGACGCCAATCCCGCCGCCTGCGTCCTGCTCGGCTATGACCGCACGCTGCTGCGGCAGACCAGGGCCAGCACGCTCCACGCCGGCGAGCTCCCGGCCCTCACCGTCTTCACCCAGGCGGTGCTGCACAAGGGCGCCTACTGGACCACGGCGCTCACGCCCCGTCACGCGACGGGGCAAAATCTCCAGCTCGAATATGCCGGCTGCCTGCTGCCGCATGACGGCCGCTCGCTGCTGCTGCTGACGCTGACCGACCTCGAAGCGCGCCGCCGCCGCAATGTCGATGCCGCCGCCGAAGACCATATGCGCGGCGGCATCTCGACCTGGCAGCGGGTCGAGCGCGTGTTCCAGGACATCGAGCGCGAGAACCAGCTGATCCTGCGCGCCGCCGGCGAAGGCATCTATGGCGTCAACGCGGAAGGCAAGACCACCTTCGTCAACCCGGCTGCCGAGCGCATGCTCGGCTGGACCGCCGAAGAGCTGGTCGGCAAGGAGATCCACCCGATCGTCCACCACACTCATCACGATGGCCGGCACTATCACAACCACGACTGTCCGATCTATGCCGCGTTCCGCGACGGTGCCGTGCACCAGGTCGATGGCGAAGTGTTCTGGCGCAAGGATGGCTCGCCCGCCTGGGTCGAATACACCTCGACGCCGATCCGCGATCGCGGCGTCGTCGTCGGCGCCGTCGTGGTGTTCCGCGACGTCAGCCAGCGCCGCGAGGCCGACGAGAAGCTGCATGCGGCCCTTGCCGAAGTCGACCGTCTGCGCGAGCGGCTCGAGCTGGAGAACGCCTATCTGCAGGAGGAAATCCGCATCGAGACCAATCCGCGCGGCATCATCGGCCAAAGCGAGGCGATCCAGAAGACGCTGCGCCAGGTCAAGCTGGTGGCGCCGACCACCGCGGCGGTGATGATCACCGGCGAGTCCGGCACCGGCAAGGAGCTGATCGCGCGCGCCATCCACGAGGATTCCACCCGCCGCGACCGCCCGCTGATCCGCGTCAACTGCGCCGCGATCCCGCGTGAATTGTTCGAGAGCGAGTTCTTCGGCCATGTCCGCGGCGCCTTCACCGGCGCAACGCGCGACCGCATCGGCCGCTTCGAGCTCGCCGACGGCGGCACGCTGTTCCTCGACGAGGTCGGCGAGATCCCACTCGAACTGCAGGGCAAGCTGCTGCGCGTGCTGCAGGAGGGACATTTCGAGCGCGTCGGCCAGGAGCGCACCCGCGCCGTCGATGTCCGCGTCATCGCCGCGACCAACCGCGACCTGAAGCAGGAGGTGCAGCGCGGCCGTTTCCGCGAGGACCTCTATTTCCGCCTCAACGTGTTCCCGATCGAGACCGTCCCCTTGCGCGAACGGCGCGAGGACATTCCCCTGCTCGCCCAGCACTTCTTGACGCGCGAGGGCAAGGCACTGAAGTCGAATCTGCGCCTCTCCGAGGGCGATGCGCGGCGGCTCGCCCGCTACGACTGGCCCGGCAACGTCCGCGAATTGCAGAACGTGATCGAGCGCGCCGCGATCCTGTCGCAGAACGGCCGCCTGCGCATCGATCTGCCCGACGCCTCCGGTGCGCAAGCGCCGAGCGGCGCCACGCGCCAGAAGGCCGACGCGCGCCCCGTGGTCATGACGTCAGCCGAGATGCGCGACCACGAGCGCGCGAACATCATGGCCGCGCTAGAGGCTTGCGCCGGAAAAGTGTTTGGCCCCGGCGGCGCGGCCGAAATGCTTGACGTCAAGCCGACCACGCTGGCCTCGCGGATCAAGGCGCTGGGAATAGCGCCTCGTCCGCGGGCCACGTGATCGCCGGCGCTCACGCCGCCTTGGTCGTCACATCAGTTGCAATCGGAAGCCCCTGCTCGATCGGCAACGAGGGATCCCGCGACCATTCGTTCCAGGAGCCGAAATACATCCGCACATCCTTCACGCCGGCGTTCTTCAGCGCCAGGAAGGTGTTCGAGGCACGCGCACCCTTGAAGCAGTAGAGATAGACCGGCGTGGTCGTCGAGATGCCGACGGTCGCGCATTCGGCCAAAATCTCGTCCTTGGACTTGAAGCGCGGACCTTCGGCGGTCGGCTTCATCATGCGGTACCATTCCAGCCACACCGCGCCGGGGATGCGGCCCTTGCGCGGGCAGAAATCCTTCCCATACGGAGAGGAGCTGTCGCCGATCCACTCGTCGACATCGCGGACGTCGAGGATGGCGATGCCGGGCTTGCCGACGGCGGCGAGCATGGTCTTGGCATCGATCAGGATCTCGCCGGCTTCCGGCAGAACCGCGAACGAAGCCTTTGCCGGCGTCGGCACATCCTTGGTGACCGGAAAACCGGCGGCCGACCAGGCGTCGAAGCCGCCATGCAGCACCTTCACCTTGGGATAGCCGAGCATGGTGAGCAGGTAATAGCCGCGGCAGGACTGGCCGAAGCCGGAGTTCATCGACTGCTCGTAAATCACGGCCGTCTCCTTGCCGGAGAGCCCGGCACCGCCGAACGCGTCGGCGAACTTGGTCTTCAGTTCGGCCATGCCTTCCGGCGTCGAGGTCGCCAGGAACGTGAAGATTTCATGCACGTTCACCGCGCCCGGCACATGGCCGGCGGCGTAGGCGTCGGGATTGCGGGTGTCGATGACGACACATGGCTCGGTCTTCAAGAGATCGGCGAGTTCGACGGCAGTGATCAGGACGTCAGTCATGGCAGCCTCTCCGTTGAGGTTGGGGGGTCACAAGGGTCGTCGTCTTAGGGTCGCGTCTTAGGTCTTCTTGGGGTTGGACTCGTAGAACTCAGGAATCGGCGAGCATCTTGCGCAGCTGCTTGGTGGCGGGCGTGACGATCGCGACGAAATAGGCCTCGCGCAGGCGCCGCTGCGCGCGGTGGCTTTTGAGGTAGCCGCGCGCGCCACAATGCAGCATCGCCGCATGCGCCGCCGCGACGCTGGCTTCGCCCGCGCGAAGCCGCAGCGCGATCACCTTGCGCCAATAGGTCTCCTCCTCGTTGTAGGGATCGCGCGCCAGCGCCATGGTCTCGGCTTCGAGCTCGGCGGCGAGATCGCGGAAATGCACCGGCTGCTGCGGCAAATAGCGGTTGATGTGGCCGAGCGAACCATCGACCTCGTCCATGATGTTGATGCAATCGCGGATCACGCCCAGCGCCATGCCGGCCTGGAGCAGGATGAAGCCGGCGCGGATCTTCTTGACGAAGGGCGCGGCGGGATCGGCGAGGATCAGCTCATCCGGCACGAAGACGTCGCGGAACTGAACGCCGTAAGTGCCGGTGCCGTCCATCGCGAGGAACGGCTTGCACGGCGTCAGCGTGATCGCGGGATCGGAGCAATCGGCGAGGAACATGACAGTGCCGGGCTCGCCACTTGCGATGCCCTGATCGTCCTCGCGCTCGAAAATCGTGCCGAAGAAATGATCCGGGCCGAGATTGGAGACCCAGGGCAGCGCACCGCGCACGATGTAGCCGCCCTCGACCTTGCGCCCTTTCAGCTTCAGCTTCTCGATGCCGAAAAAGCTCTTCATCGGATTGGACAGCCCGGTGCCGCCGAGCACGCGCCCTGTCGAGAACGCATCGCCAAAACGCCGCGCCAGCTTCAGATTGGTCGAGTTGGCGGCGTACCAGACCAGTGTGTTCTGGCACCAGGCCATGAAGGCGGTGGCGCCACAGACCTCGCCGATCGCAGCCATCGACTCGATCGCGCAGCGCAAGTCCGCGGGACCTTCCAGGGGCATGTGACTGCCCCAGGCGCCGACCGCGCCGAACGCGCGCAGCACCTCGGCCGGATAGACCGAGCCGTCGTCGATGCCGGCAGCGAGCGGCGCGAGCTGCTCCCGCGCGATCCGCGCCACCTCCCCTGCGATGGACGGTGCGGGCTGATCCAGAACTTCGACCCGCGATAAAGCCAGTGAACCCATGATCGTCTCCCGCACCGTTGTCCCTGTTGCTAGATCCCGACCTCGAGATTGACCGGGCGGGTGAACGTGTTGGCGACCGGCGACCATTTCTTCACATGGGCGACCAGCGCGTTGATCTCGTCCTGCGAGATGCCCTCGCACTCCATGTCGACCTTGACGCGCACGTCGGTGAAGCCGACCGGCTTGTCCGAGGTGTCGCCGGTGCCCCAGACCGCGGTGATGTTGAGGTCGCCTTCGAGCTCGAGCTCGAGCTTGTTGACGATCCAGCCGCGATGCACGGCGTTGGCGTGCAGGCCGACCGCAAGGCAGGAGCCGAGCGCGGCGAGCGAGGCCTCCGACGGATTGGGCGCGGTGTCGTCGCCCAAAAGGCCCGGCGGCTCGTCGACGATATAGGGCGGCAGGTTGCGGATGTAGTTGGCGTGGCGGAATTTTCCTTCCGCGACCGTCTTGCACTTCAAGGTCTTGATGACCTTCGGATTCGCCTTGCCGTTGGCGATCAGTTGCTCGAGGCCATTCTTGTCGATGGGTGCGAGGCAACCCGTCAGCACTGTCTTTTGAACGACGGCAGTCATCAATCTTCTCCCTGGCAGAAGTGGAAATCGGCAGGATACCGAACGGTCTGTTTCCTTGCATGGAGCGTGCCAGAGCCCGCCGAAAACAAAATGCGAAGCTTTGGAGCCGCTTAAGCCTCCCTGCCTGCGGATTGATCAGCGGCCGCTTGCTCAAAGGCGATGCAGATGGGCGGCCTTTGCGAATCTTTTCAGCGCGGAAGAGATGCGGCTTGCTGATGCAGCACGGCTGCGGGTAAGTTTGTCACCATGGCAAAGACGTCATCGAGAAAGCATTCGCCGCACGCCGCCGCTGGCGAAGATGAATCCGCACGCGGGCGCCTGCTCAGCGCCGCAACACATCTCTTCTGCAAGAACGGCATCAACGCCACCGGCATCGACGCGATCATCGAGGAAGCCGGCACGGCGAAAACAACACTCTACAAATTGTTCGGCTCCAAGACCAATCTCGTCAACGCGGTGCTGGAGAGCGAAGGCAAGCAGTGGCGCGAATGGTTCATCGGCGCCATGGAAGCGGGCGGCGGCGACGCGCAGGCGAAGCTGACGCGGATCTTCCCGGCGCTGAAGAGCTGGTTCGCGGAAGAGCGGTTCTACGGCTGTCCCTTCATCAACGCGGTCGGCGAGCACGACAAGGACGCAAAACAGTTCCGCAACATCGCGCTGAAGCACAAGAAGATCGTGCTCGGCCACATCGAGAAGCTCGCCGGCGAGCTCGGCTCCAGCGAGCCCGCGGTGCTGGCGCACCAGCTCGGTCTCATCATCGACGGCGCCATCGTCGCGGCGATGATCTCGCGCGATCCGGGCGTGGCCGATACGGCCGCGCTCACCGCCGGCCCCCTGCTCGGCCAGGCGAAAGTAAAGAAGAAGCGTGGGGCGGATCAGCTCGAGGCGGTGTAAACGCGCTGGTCTCGTAGCCCGCATGCAGCGAAGCGGAATGCGGGGGCACCGTCCCGGATTACGCTCCGCTCCATCCGGGCTACGAAGATCTCGTAGGGTGGGCAAAGGCGCGAAGCGCCGTGCCCACCATTCCTTGCCAGATTTGTCGAACCATGGTGGGCACGCTGCGCTTTGCCCACCCTACGAGACTGGTAGCCCGCATGAGCGCAGCGACATGCGGGACCTTGCCCCGGATGTCGCGGTGCCTGTCATCGGGCGGCGCGTTGCGCCGAACCGTTGGCTCACCGGGCTACGACGTTGTCCCAATCCGCCCCTCGCCGCACACCTGCACCAACCCGCACCTTCCTGCACAGCCGCAGTCCCGGCAGCGCCCATTTACCTTGCGTCAAGCACGGCCGGCACAATCGGCTTCTGGCTTAAAAGGCTGTTAGGAGCCGTCGTCGTTGTTGGCCCCTGGGATATTGGGACGCTCTGCAATGCAATCGAACGAGGCACTCTACAGCGCGCCGAGCTGGCGCCTGACGCGCTGGCTGGCCGATGCCGGGCCGGGCGCGCCCGACGACATCCGTGCCGCGCTGATTGCCCAGCTGCACGGCTCCCTGCCGGTGTTTGCCGCCGGCGCCGTCAACACCATTGCGGTCGCCGCCGTGATCGCAGCGCGCAAGCAGACCGCCCCCTTCATCGTCTGGCTGGTCATGGAGATCGCGATCTGCCTCGCCCGTCTCCTCGTGCTTGCCAGCGCGCATCGCAAGGCGCGTGAGCACCGCCCCACTCCCACCGACCTTCATCTCCTGCTTGCGGTCGCCTGGAGCGCCAGCGTCGGATTTGGCGCCATCGCCAGCCTTGCGAGCGGCGACTGGGTCGTCGCCATGCTGGCGTCGCTGTCGGCCGCAGCGATGGTCGGCGGCATCTGCTTCCGCAATTTCGGCGCACCACGCCTCGCCGGAACCATGATCCTCTTGAGCCTTGGTCCCATCATCCCCGGCGCCGCACTCGCCGGCGAGCCGCTGTTCTACATCGTGTATCTGCAGGTGCCGATGTATCTGGCTGCGATGACGGCTGCCGCTTTCCGTCTCAACCGGATGCTGATCGCAACCATGCGCGCCGAGCGCGAGAACAGCCATCGCGCCCATCATGACGCGCTGACGGGACTGCTCAATCGGGCCGGCCTCGTCGAAGCGCTCGGCACGAGGCTCGCGGCGCGCGCCGAACGCTCCTTCGCGGTGATGTTCTTCGACCTCGACAATTTCAAGCCGATCAACGACACGTTCGGACACGCGGCGGGCGACGAAGTGCTGAAAGCGGTGGCCGCGCGCGTGCGCCGGGTGTTGCCTGACGGCACCGTGGTTGCGCGGATGGGCGGCGACGAATTCGTCGTGGTCCTCGACGGCGTCACTCCCGTGCTGGCGCAGGAGACGGGACACCGCCTCATCGCCGAGGTTGCCGCTTCCTATGAGCTCAGTGGCGAGGTGCGCGCCAGTGTCGGAGCCAGCGTCGGCATTGCGATGTCACCGGATCACGGCGCCGAAGTCGCCGAATTGCTCGCGATCGCCGATGCCGCGCTCTACGATGCGAAGTCGGGCGGCAAATCCCGCTGCTGCCTCGCATCGGTCGAGACCAACGTGGCAGCGCTGCGCCGGATGCAACAGAGCGAGCCGGGCG
Source organism: Bradyrhizobium sp. CB1717 (assembly GCF_029714325.1). Classification (NCBI taxonomy): domain Bacteria; kingdom Pseudomonadati; phylum Pseudomonadota; class Alphaproteobacteria; order Hyphomicrobiales; family Nitrobacteraceae; genus Bradyrhizobium; species Bradyrhizobium sp. CB1717. The sequence continues at coordinate 3,844,337 of NZ_CP121666.1, read as the reverse complement.
GCCCCATCGCAAGCGCGGCCTGATGTGGAATTTTGTAGGGTGGGTTAGTCCTGCAGATACGCAAAGCGCATCTGCGCGGCGTAACGCACCACTTCTGTTTCTGTAGACACGAAAGCGGTGGGTTACGCCTTGCGGACTGCGCTTCGCGCAGCCGGATGGCTAACCCACCCTGCAAGAGTCTCCCTAGCTGCTCGTCACCTGCCGGACCGGCGGCGGCTTCCACGTCCCGTTGATGATCGAGGGCGACTTCTCGTTCGGCCAGTACATGCGCAGCATCAGCACGAACTTGCCCGCCGGCGCAGGAAGCCAGTTGCTCTCCTTGTCGGGACCGGGATTGTCCTTCTGAAGGTAGAGATCGACCGAACCGTCCGGATTGGCCTTGAGGTTCTGGCGGGCACTGATGGACTGGCGGTTGATCGGATTGGCGACGAAGAAATAGTTTTCGTCGTACATCGTGAGCGACCAGAAGCCTGCGACGGGAGGAAGTTGCCCCTTCGGAAAACGCATGACGTACTTGTTGCTGCCGACATACTCTTTCCCGTCGGCGTCCTTCTGGGATGTCGGATAGCACGCATCCTGGATTCGGTTGGCGCCAAGCCCGATGGCCGTGACAAGCGCACGGTTGAAATAATTGGTGCCGTAGACGCCGGCTTCGCTGTCGAAGGCCCAGCCGTTGATGTTCTTGATCGCCTTGTTGACCTTGAACTGGAGCATAATGCGGTCGAACGCCACCTGTGGGACTCGCTTGGCGAAGGCAACGTCGAACTTGCCCGCATCAAAATCCTTGCCGGGGACGAGGCCGATCTGCGCGAACCTGGCGACCTCGGGCGCATCGGCGGCGGCCGGCGGATTGCGCTTCATCAATTGCGCGAGAAGGGTGAAATAGGCCGCGGCGTCCATGCGGTTGACCTGGTCGCGAACCGGCGTCTTCATGTCGATCGACGCATCGACCTTTCCTGCCGGCGGCGTATAGGACTTGCCGTAGGCGCTGAGAGGGACGATCTTGAACTCGTCCTGCGCGGCGTGCACGGCCGCATAATCCTCCGGTGTGCCGGTGCAGTAGATGCGGCCCAGAATCCACACCATGCTCGTGGGTGATTTGTATTCCTTGACGCCGGCGGGAAGCGTTCCCTTCCAGCCCGGACCGGTGATCGCGTAAGTCTGCGCCTTGGTGCCGGTGGTGCGCTTGCCCGGCACCTGGAACACATTGGTCCAGCCGTCCAGCATCGGAAACAGGAAGTAGCGGTCTTTCATATCAGGCATACTCAGGACCCAGGGCTCGTCGCCCACGTCGATCCAGGCCGTCGTGTAGAGGGTGTCGGCATTGGGTGCCGTGACATCCCTGAAGCTGGCATCAGGGTACTTGCGCAACTTGACGAACTGCCCCATCGGCCCGTGCGTGCCCTCCACCGCCGCAACGTTCGTCATGACCCGGCGGGTCATCTCCATCGTCACCAGCGGATATCCGTAGATATAGGCGTCCTGGGCGAGCCAGAAATCGTCGCCGCCCTCCAGGGCCCTGACGACGGGGCCATCAAAGTCGGCGCGTGCTGCGCGGGACATCGCGAGAACCGATACAGCGGCGCTGAAGGTGGCAAGTGCTTGGCGACGGCTGATTGACATACCGAACCCTCCCTGTTGCGCTCAAAAGCGTAACGGGCCGGGTTCCCTGTTCTTTGACATGCATCAATGGGGCGATCTGGCCTTGGGCGCAGCGCACTTCACACATGTCGACATCAACTAAAGGTAGAAGTGGTTGTTAAGCCAACGCTAACCTTCCCGAAGACGACGCGTGCTCGCTCTTGGCGCTTCCAACTCGTAGGGTAGGCAAAGGCGCGCAGCGCCGTGCCCACCACCTCTGTCTCCGCGTCGTCGGTCAACATGGTGGGCACGCTTCCGCCTTCGCTCTTCGAGCTACGGCGGACAAAGCCCTACGAGGCCGTGCCTGAGCGCGTCAGCGGCTCGCCCGTAACGAGCTGAGCTCGAAATCGGCGGCCTGTTTCTCGATGAAGGTCTTCGGGCAATCGGCGACAGCGAGGTCGAACAACCGCAAGGCTTCTTCCCTGGAGCCGCGTTGCAGGGTAAGTTCAGCGGCAAAGAAATGCGCCTCGCAGACCTGCCCCTTTCTTTTCCTCGGATCCGGATCGTTTGCGGCGTCGAACACTTGCTCCGGCGTCTTCGTGCCAAGAAAGAGGTTGATGATCGGCGCAGGCCATTTCGTCATGTCGAGCTGCGTTGCAGCCTCGGCCAGCCGGCCTGGTTCATGACTGCGACTTGCAATGATCTCACGCCACAATGCCGCATAGGCATTCTTGCGATCGAGCCGGACTGCCTCGTCCAGGTCGGCCAACGATTTGGCAAGCGAACCGGCCTGCCAATGAGCACTCGCGCGGGCGCGATAGGCACGGACGTCCCGGGGATCGAGTTGCACGAGTTGATCGTACTCAGCAATCGAGCGGCTGAAGTCACCCTTGGCTTTGTACGCGTTGGCGCGCAGCCCGAGTGCATCCTTGTCCCTGGGATCAAAGCGGATCGCCTCATCAAAGTCTGCGATGGCGCGATCGAGGTCCCCTTTCGCGTAATGGGCTTCTCCCCGTGCACGCAGCGGAGGGCCATCCCCCGAAGCAAGTCTGGTTGCCTCACCATCGACAGACGCGGAAACGGGGTCGCCATCTTGCCCCTGAATAGGCGCCTTGCTAGGTTTTTTTCGATCCTGACGCACCTGCTGCATGGCCTCGGTATAGTCGGCAATGGCGCGGTCATAATCGCCCTTTTGTGAGCAGGCGACGCCGCGCCAGAAGTAGGCCGATGGGCTTCGTGGGTTAATCTCGACGATTCGGTCATAGTCGGCGATGGCGCGGTCGAACTCACCCAACTGAAGAAAGGATTCGCCGCGGAAATAATAGAACCCTTCGCCCTTTGGCTTGATCTGGATGGTTTGATCGAGCGCGGCCAATGCGCGCTCCCTGTCACCCTTGGCGAAGTAAACCCGGCCGCGGCACAATTGGCCGCCGCCACTTTCCGGGCTGATCTCGACCACTCGATCACAATCGGCCATGGCACGCGCCGGATCCCCGCTGCGGATGTAAGCGAGGGCCCGGTCGACACGCGCTTTGACGTTGTCCGGATGGATCTGAAGGGCCTGATCATAATCGGCGATGGCACGGACGAAATCTCGGCTCGCCTGGTAGACTTGAGCGCGCCCCAAATAAGCGTAGGTATTCTTGGGATCGACCTCGATGACTTTGGCGTAATCGGACAGCGCGGCCGCGGGCGCTCGCTTTCGAACATGCGCATAAGCCCTGCTCAGCCGGGCGGGCAGATTGTCCGGATAGCGCTCGATGATCCGATCGTAATCAGCGATCTCGAGGTCGATCTCGCCTTTCTGCTGGTAGAACATAGCGCGGCGGAGATAAGCCATGACCACGCCTTGCGACATGGTTGGAGCAGCCTCGATCATCGCGGTGCAGCCTGCGATGCGGTCATCAACGCTGAAATTTCCGACCGCGTTGCACTTGGCGGTCAGGGGCATTTCCGCACGTGCGGCTGATACTTCGATCAAAGTCGCCAGCGCCAAGACACCGAAGCTTGCTGCCGCACAAATGAGTGTGCGGCCCACCATTTCAGACATGCAGTCCCCATTTCAATTCCCGGGGACGTCATAGCAACCGGCGACGCGTCTGCACAGCCCTTGGTTGCGGCATTACAAACCACAAACGCGGTTTGGTTGGGTGGGCAAAGGCGCGCAGCGCCGTGCCCACCACTTCTGTCTCAGCTCGTCGATTGGCATGGTGGGCACGCTTCGCTTTGCCCACTCTGCGAGACCTGTGCCGACGAAACCTACGTCGCCTGCTCCACCATCCCCTGCAGCCGCACCAGCTCCGCCTCCAGATCGCGCTCGACATCCGCCGCCCGGATCTCCAGCACGCGATAGTCCCGTGCCTCGAGCCAGGTCCGCCGCGACGCGCGGTCCGCGGCGATGGCTTCCCCCTCGCCCGGGTTCACCAGCTCGATCGCGATCCGGTGCGGGAACGAGACGAAGTCGGGGATATGACGCCCGACCGGGGTCTGGCGCTTGAACCCACCTGCAAAGCGCCGGTCGCGGGTCAGGGCCTGCCAGAGCAGGCGCTCGGCGTCGGTCGGGTTGCGGCGGAGCAGGCGGGCGAGGCCGCGCACGGTCGAGCCGCTGTCGGGCACGCCGCCGCCCTGGCCGTGCTCGGCCAGCAGCGCGCGCAGGCGCGTTGCCTGCTCGCCGTCGAGCACGCCGCCCTTGGCCGGGCCCTTGCGCCCCTCGGCGATCGCCATGATGACCCCGTGCAGGGTGTGCATGTCCTGCTTGGTCGGCTCCATCCGGCTAAAAATGTTGCGCAGGTTGACCAGCATGGTGTCGCGCTTCTCGGCCGGCCGCAGGAACTCGACCTTGTCGAGCTCGCGCACGAGATTGTCGAAGAAGGCCTGCATCTGGTGCTGCGAGGCGCGCTCGGAACGCTCGGGCATGGCGTGCGGCAGCTCGCCTGATGTCATCAGCTTGAACCATTCGTAGCCGATCAGCAGCACGGCCTGAGCGAGGTTGAGCGAGGCGAAGCCCGGATTGACCGGGAAGGTGATGATGCGGTTGGAGAGCCCGACCTCCTCATTGGTCAGGCCCCAGCGCTCCCGGCCGAACAGGATACCGGCCTTGCCGCCGGTCGCGACGTGCCCGGCGATCTCGCTAACCGCGGTCTCCGGCCCGACCACGGGCTTGGCCTGGTCGTGGGGACGAGCCGTGGTGGCGAACAGCAGGTCGAGGTCGGCGACCGCCTGCTCCACCGTGTCGAACAATTCGACCTTTTCCAGAATGTGGTCGGCGCCGGCCGCGGCCCGCTGTGCCGCGATGTTGGGCCAGCCGTCGCGGGGGTTGACGATGCGCAAGGCGCTCAGAGCAAAATTGCCCATGGCGCGCGCGGCCATGCCGATGTTTTCGCCGAGCTGCGGCTCGACCAGGATCACGATGGGACCGTCGAGGGAAAGGCCCGCCTTGGTCTTGTCAGTCCCCGACATCTCGTTTCGCTTTCACACTGGTTCTCAAGGCCTTGGAAAGGCTCTCTTCAGGAATTGATTCAAAGCCGGGCCTTGCCCCGCTCCCGGGCCGTCTGCCCGTTCGCCTGTCGTTTGCCTGTCCTGACAAAATTCTCAAGGGAAATAACGGGTTGGATTCAACTTTTGAATCTCGCTTGAAACCTCACCCCGCCCCGGGCCCCGCTCCCCATCTGTGGAAGCTGGATGGGCTAAAAGTGCATAATCACTTGGCTTTCGCCCGCTGCTATCAGGTGCTAAGAGGCGGCGGATATTCACGTTGGCGCGCCAAAAGCGCCGTTCCCAAGAGGGCTTCCCCGATCATGGCAAAAATCAAGGTATCCAATCCCGTCGTCGAACTCGATGGCGACGAGATGACCCGGATCATCTGGCAGTACATCAAGGACAAGCTGATCAACCCGTTCCTGGATGTCGAGCTGCAGTATTTCGACCTGGGCATGGAGTACCGCGACCACACCAACGATCAGGTCACCATCGACGCCGCCGAGGCGATCAAGAAGGTCGGCGTTGGCGTCAAGTGCGCCACCATCACCCCGGACGAGGCCCGGGTGAAGGAGTTCAACCTCAAGCAGATGTGGAAGTCGCCGAACGGCACCATCCGCAACATCCTCGGCGGCGTGATCTTCCGCGAGCCGATCATCTGCAAGAACGTGCCGCGCCTCGTTCCCGGCTGGACCAAGCCGATCATCATCGGCCGCCACGCCTATGGCGACCAGTACCGCGCCACCGACATCAAGTTCCCGGGCAAGGGCACCCTCTCGCTGAAGTTCGTCGGCGAGGACGGCACCGTGATCGAGAAGGAAGTGTTCAAGGCTCCGGGCGCCGGCGTCGCCATGGAGATGTACAATCTCGACGACTCCATCATCGACTTCGCTCGCGCCTCCTTCAACTACGGCCTGCTGCGCGGCTACCCGGTGTACCTGTCGACCAAGAACACGATCCTCAAGGTCTATGACGGCCGCTTCAAGGACATCTTCCAGGAGATCTTCGACAAGGAGTTCAAGAAGGAGTTCGACGCCAAGGGCCTGACCTACGAGCACCGCCTGATCGACGACATGGTGGCCTCGGCCCTGAAATGGTCCGGCGGCTATGTCTGGGCCTGTAAGAACTACGACGGCGACGTGCAGTCCGACACGGTCGCGCAGGGCTACGGCTCGCTCGGCCTGATGACCTCGGTGCTGCTCACCCCCGACGGCAAGACCGTCGAGGCGGAAGCGGCCCACGGCACGGTGACCCGCCACTACCGCGAGCACCAGAAGGGCAAGGAGACTTCGACCAACTCGATCGCGTCGATCTTCGCCTGGACCCGTGGCCTGTCGCACCGCGCCAAGCTCGACAACAACGCCGAGCTCGCCAAGTTCGCCGCCACGCTCGAGAAGGTCTGCGTCGACACCGTCGAGGAAGGTTACATGACCAAGGACCTCGCGCTCCTAGTTGGCGCCGACCAGCGCTGGCTCTCGACCACCGGCTTCCTCGACAAGGTCGCCGAGAACCTGGTCAAGGCGATGGCGGCGTAAGCCGACCGTAATTTCGCCCGACTGGGCCAGACATCATCATGGGCCGCGCGACAAGCGCGGCCCATTTTTTTGAGAGCTTTCGCGGAGACCGCCATGTTCATCAAGCTTGCCGCCCCCAGCCTGTTCCTGCTCGCCGCAATGGCCGGGCCGGCTGTCGCCGATCCCCTACCTGAGGCCATCGCCGCGCCTGGCGAGACCGCCGTTCTCAGCGTCCACGCCGAGGGCGCGCAGGTCTATGAGTGCAAGGCCGGCACCGACGGCAAGCTCGCCTGGGCCTTCCGCGAGCCGATCGCCACCCTGCTCTCCGAGGGCAAGACCGTCGGCCACCACTATGCCGGCCCGAGCTGGGAGCTCGCCGACGGCAGCGCCGTCGTCGGCAAGGCCACCGGCAACGCGCCCGGCGCAACGGCTGCCGATATCCCCTGGCTGAAGCTTGAGGTCGCCTCCCGCCGCGGCAGCGGCGTGCTGTCGCCGGTCACCACCGTCCAGCGCATCAACACCCATGGCGGCAAGCTCGAGGGTTCTTGCGACAAGGGCGGCGAGTTCAAAAGCGCGCCCTACTCGGCCGACTACGTCTTCCTGAAGAAGGGCTGACCGCTCAGCGGTCGGTGTCTTCCTTCTCCGCCTGCGCCAATTCCGCCGCCGCGAGATCGCCGCTGTCGGCCAGCCGCGCCTTGGCGGTGGTATGGACGTGATCGGCCAGCGTCGGCATGCGCGCGATCAAAGCGTGAAAGTCCTGGGCGTCGAGTACGAGGAGGCGCGTCTTGCGCGTCGCCGTAACGGTGCCGCTGCGTTTTGTCTTATGCAGCAGCGCGATCTCGCCGAAGAAGGTGCCGTCGGCAAGGCGCACCTGCTGGCTCGGCAGCGCGATCTCGACCTCGCCGGCGGTGATGAAATACATCGACGAGGCCGCATCGCCGCGCCGCACCAGGATCTCGCCCTGCTCGATGGTGCGCGCGCGCAAGAGGCGCATGATGTCGGCGATCTCGGCCGCGGACAGATGCGAGAACAGCGGCACCCGCGCCAGCATGCCCCAGGTGACGACGAAGTCCCGCCGCTTCACCTCTTCGGCGAACGCCGAGGAGATGATCGCGACCGGCAGCGCGATCATGGCGAAGCCGCTGATGATGGCGAAGGTCGAGATGAATTTTCCGAGCGGCGTCACCGGCACGACGTCGCCATAACCGACGGTGCCGAGCGTCACGATCGCCCACCACATCGCCTGCGGGATGGTGCCGAGCTTGTCCGGCTGCACGTCGCGCTCCACGGCATAGAGCAGCGAGGCGAAGGTCAGCACCGCGCCGATCAGGATGACGATGCAGCCGATCAGCGCGCGCCGCTCGGCATGCACGGCGGCGAGCAGCGAACGCATCGCCGGCGAATAGCGGATCAGCTTGAAGAACGGCAGCACGCCGAGCCCGGCGAGCGTCGCGTGCCGGCCCGTGGCGAGCACGATCGCAGCCGGCAGGAACGCCATGAGGTCGATGATGCCGAGCGCGGAGAAGGCATAAGAGAGCCGATCGGACAGCGCTGAGCCTGTGCGCTGGGTGTGCCCCGCCACGGTCCACAGCCGCGCCGCATATTCCAGCGCGAACACGATGACGGCGAGGATGGCGATCGCACTGAATAGCGTGTCGAACCGCGCGTCGAGCTCCGGCACCGAGGCAAGGATCATCGCGGCCACATTGAGCACGATGACGCCGATGATGAGCTGGATGAAGCGCGACCCGACCGAATAGGCCAGGGGATCGTGCTCCAGCAATTCGTAGAGGCGATCCCGGAAGTCGGGATCGCCAAGCCCACGTCCTCGCGGAACGAGGCGCATGGGCCTTTAAGCGCCTGCCATCGCTTTTTCGATCGCCGCCAGCGCCGCGGTGGCGTTGGCGCCGTCGGGGCCGCCGGCCTGCGCCATGTCGGGCCGGCCGCCGCCGCCCTTGCCGCCGAGCGCTTCGGAAGCGACGCGGACGAGGTTCACGGCGTTGAAGCGCGCGGTGAGGTCCGGCGTGACGCCGACCACGACGCCGGCCTTGCCATCCCCGGTGACGCCGACGATGGCGACGACGCCCGAGCCGATCTGCTTCTTGCCGTCGTCGGCAAGGCCCTTGAGATCCTTCATCTCGATGCCCTCGACCGCACGCGCCATCAGCTTGACGTCGCCGACCTCGCGCACGCCGCTCGCCGCGCCGTTGCCGGCAGCAGCGCCGCCGCCCATGGCGAGCTTCTTGCGGGCGTCGGACAGCTCGCGCTCGAGCTTCTTGCGCTCCTCCATCAGCGCGGCGATGCGCGCCGGCACGTCGTCGATCGAGGTGCGCAGCTCGTTGGCCGCGGTCTTCGCCAGCGCCATGGTCTCGTTGGCGTGTTTTCGCGCGTAGTTGCCCGTCAGCGCCTCGATACGGCGCACGCCCGAGGCGACCGCGCTTTCGCCCGTGAGCGTGATCAGGCCGATGTCGCCGGTGCGCTTGACATGCGTGCCGCCGCAGAGCTCGACCGACCAGCCGAGCGCATTGGCGCCGCGCTCGCGCGCGGTCCTGCCCATTGAGACGACGCGGACCTCGTCGCCATACTTCTCGCCGAACAGCGCACGCGCCCCCGCTTCACGGGCCTCATCGACGCCCATCACGCGGGTGGTGACCTCGTCGTTCTCCAGCACCACGTCGTTGGCGATGTCCTCGACGCGGGCAAGCTCCTCCGCCGTGATCGGCTTCGGATGCACGAAGTCGAACCGCAGCCGGTCCGGCGCGACCATCGAGCCGCGCTGGGCGATGTGGTCACCGAGCACCTGGCGCAGCGCCTCGTGGATCAGATGCGTCGCCGAGTGATGCGCGCGGATCGACGAGCGCCTGGAATGATCGACCTCGAGCTGCAGCGCGGTGCCGAGCTTGAGCTCGCCGCTCTCGACGGTGCCGATGTGGACGAAGAAATCGCCGAGCTTCTTCTGCGTGTCGGTGACGCGGACCTTGATGCCGCCCTCACCCGTCAGCACGCCGGTGTCGCCGACCTGGCCGCCGGACTCCGCATAGAACGGCGTCTGGTTCAGCACGAGCGCACCGGTTTGGCCGGCCTTGAGACTGGCGACCTCCGCGCCGTCCTTGACCAGCGCGGACACGACGCCCTCGGCGCTCTCGGTCTCGTAGCCCAGGAACTCGGTGGCACCCAGCTTCTCGCGCAGCGGGAACCAGATCGCCTCGGAGGCAGCCTCCCCCGAGCCCTTCCAGGACTCGCGCGCCTTGGCTTTCTGGCGCTCCATCGCGTCGGTGAACGCAGCCTGGTCGACGCCGATGCCGCGCGACTTCAGCGCGTCCTGGGTCAGGTCGAGCGGGAAGCCGTAGGTGTCGTACAGCGTGAAGGCGACGTCGCCGTCGAACATGTCGCCCTTCTTCAAGGACGCGCTCTTCTCGTCCAGGATGGCCAAGCCGCGCGCAAGAGTCTTGCGGAAGCGGGTCTCTTCCAGCCGCAGCGTTTCCTCGATCAGCTTCTCGGCGCGCATCAGGTCGGGATAGGCCTGGCCCATCTCGCGCACCAGCGCCGGCACCAGGCGATGCATCAGGGGCTCCTTGGCCCCGAGCAGCTGCGCATGGCGCATCGCGCGGCGCATGATCCGGCGCAGCACATAGCCGCGGCCCTCGTTCGAGGGCAGCACGCCGTCGGTGACGAGGAAGGCGGAGGAGCGCAAATGGTCGGCGATGACGCGGAACGAGCCGGCGGTCTGCTCCTGCGGCCCGCTGCCGAGCGCGGACGCCGTCGCATCGATCAGATTGCGGAACAGGTCGGTCTCGAACACGCTCTCGACGCCCTGCAGGACGCAGGCCATGCGCTCCAGGCCCATGCCGGTGTCGATCGAGGGACGCGGCAGATCCACGCGCTCCTCCTTCGTCACCTGCTCGTATTGCATGAACACGAGATTCCAGAATTCGAGGAAGCGGTCGCCATCCTCCTCAGGAGAACCGGGAGGGCCACCCCAGATATGGTCGCCGCGATCGATAAAAATCTCCGAGCACGGGCCGCACGGCCCGGTGTCGCCCATCGCCCAGAAATTGTCCGAGGTCGGGATGCGGATGATGCGGTCGTCGGAGAAGCCGGCGATCTTCTTCCAGAGCCCGTGCGCCTCGTCGTCGGTGTGGTAGACCGTGACGAGCAGCTTGTCCTTCTTCAGCCCGAACTCCTTGGTGATCAGCCTCCAGGCGAGCTCGATCGCGCGCTCCTTGAAGTAATCGCCGAACGAGAAATTGCCGAGCATCTCGAAGAAGGTGAGATGGCGCGCGGTGTAGCCGACATTGTCGAGGTCGTTGTGCTTGCCGCCGGCGCGCACGCATTTCTGCGAAGTGGTCGCGCGCTGATACGGCCGCTTCTCCACCCCGGTGAAGACGTTCTTGAACTGCACCATGCCGGCATTGGTGAACATCAGCGTCGGGTCGTTGCGCGGCACCAGTGGCGAGGACGGCACGATCTCGTGGCCGTTCTCGGCAAAGAAGTTCAGAAAGGTCGACCTGATCTCGTTGACGCCGCTCATGTTCATCCAATCGGGTGTGCTTGGGCCCGCTGCCGCCGTCCAAACCGGAAATTAAGGCTGATATCTGCGGGCCAAAGCGCTTTTAGACAAGGCCAGCTTCGCTGTCCAGAAACTGTGCAAGGAGATCAGAGGGTTGCCGCAGGCGCGCAATCCGGTTGAAAGCCGCTGAAGTCGCGTTGACAGGCTTGGCTAGCCTGTGGTCTGTACCCATCTGTATCGTACGGCCACGTCGGGAGAGACCGGCTTTAGGCAGCCGGCGCCGAAGGAGCAACCGCCCCGGAAACTCTCAGGCAAAAGGACCGCGTGGCTTTGACAGCATCTGGAAAGAGGCGCCGACGGGCTTAAGACCCGGACTGCGTCCGCCGACGGGATAATACTCTCAGGCACAGCGACAGATGGGGCTTCGACTGGTGTCCATGGGGAATCCTCCCCGGGAACCGCCGAGGGCCCCTGAGATGCTAGCGCACAGCCAAGACTCCCTGAAACGTACGCCCCTCCACAGCCTCCATGTATCCATGGGCGGCAAGATGGTGCCCTTCGCGGGCTATGACATGCCCGTGCAATACCCCGCGGGCGTGCTGAAGGAGCATCTTCATACCCGCACCAAAGCCGGCCTGTTCGACGTCTCCCATATGGGCCAGATCGCGCTCCGGCCAAAGTCGGGCAAGGTCGAGGACGCCGCCCGCGCGCTGGAACGGCTGGTGCCGCAGGATATCGTGGCAATCGCCAAGGGGCGGCAGCGCTACGCCCAGTTCACCAATGCGGATGGCGGCATCCTCGACGACCTGATGGTCGCCAATTTCGGCGATCACCTGTTCCTGGTTGTCAACGCCGCCTGCAAGGAACAGGACGAGGCGCATTTGCGCGCGAATCTGTCCGACGACTGCATCATCGAGCAGCTCGCCGACCGCGCGCTGATCGCGCTGCAAGGCCCGAAGGCGGAAGCGGCGCTGGCGAAATTCTGTGCAGAGGCCCCGGCCATGAAGTTCATGGACGCCGGCCCGCATGAGGTCGCCGGCATCAAGTGCTTCGTCTCGCGCTCCGGCTACACCGGCGAGGACGGCTTTGAGATCTCGGTTCCCACCGCCGATGCCGAACGCCTCGCCAAGATGCTGCTGGACAATCCGGACGTGCTGCCGATCGGCTTAGGTGCCCGCGACAGCCTGCGGCTGGAAGCGGGCCTCTGCCTCTACGGTCACGACATCGACACCACCACCACGCCGGTCGAGGCCGCGCTGGAATGGTCGGTGCAGAAGAGCCGCCGCACCGGCGGCGCCCGTGCCGGCGGCTTTCCCGGCGCCGCGAAGATTCTCGCCCATTTCGACAATGGCGCATCCCGCCGCCGCGTCGGCCTGCTCGCCGAGGGCCGTGCGCCGGTGCGCGAAGGCGCGCTGCTGTTTGCCGACAGCGCGGGCGGCGAGCCCATTGGAAAGGTCACGTCGGGCGGTTTCGGCCCGAGCCTGAGCGCACCGGTGGCGATGGGCTACGTGCCCGTGAGCCTGAGCGCGCTCGGCACAAAACTCTTCGCCGAGGTGCGCGGCCAGCGATTGCCGCTCGCAGTCGCTGCCATGCCCTTCGTGAAAAACACCTACAAACGCTGAGGACGAGACAATGACCACGACGCTGTACACTTCCGACCATGAATGGCTCGCCATCGACGGCGATACCGCCACGGTCGGCATCACCGATTACGCACAGCAGCAGCTCGGCGACGTCGTGTTCGTCGAATTGCCCAAGGTCGGCCGCACCTTGAAGAAGGCCGAAGCCGCCGCCGTCGTGGAATCGGTGAAAGCAGCCTCCGACGTCTACGCACCTGTTACCGGCGAAGTGCTCGAGACCAACGAAGCGCTGGCCGCCGAGCCGGCGCTGATCAATTCGGATGCGCAGGGCGCGGCCTGGTTCTTCAAGATCAAGATTGCCGACAAAAGCGAGCTCGGCGGCCTCATGGATGAAGCCGCCTACAAGGCACATACGGCTTAGGGACGATGGAGCAAGCGATGACCGCGCACCGTAAATCCAGCGGCGAGACCGCCGCCAGTTTCGTTCGCCGCCACATCGGCCCCTCCGCGCGCGATGTCACCGCAATGCTCGAGGCCGTCGGCGCCAAGAGCGTCGACGCGCTGATGGCGGAGACGCTGCCGGCCTCGATCCGGCAGGCCGCCCCGCTCGATCTCGGCAAGCCGCTCAGCGAGACCGAGGCGATCGCGCATATGGCCGAGCTCGCCGCACAGAACCAGGTCTTCACCTCGCTGATCGGCCAAGGCTATTCCGGCACCATCCTGCCCGCGGTGATCCAGCGCAACATCCTGGAGAACCCGGCCTGGTACACGGCGTACACGCCCTACCAGCCCGAGATCAGCCAGGGCCGGCTGGAGGCGCTGTTCAACTTCCAGACCATGATCTGCGACCTCACCGGGCTGGACGTCGCCAACGCCTCGCTGCTCGATGAGGCGACCGCCGCGGCCGAAGCCATGGCGCTCGCCGAGCGCCACTCGCAGGTGAAGGCCAAGGCCTTCTTCGTCGACAAGGACGTGCATCCGCAGACGCTGGCGGTGATGCGCACCCGCGCCGAGCCGCTCGGCTGGAATCTGGTCGTCGGCGATCCCCTCACCGATCTCGACAAATCAGACGTGCTCGGCGCGCTGCTGCAATATCCGGGTTCTTCCGGCGCATTGCGCGACCTCCGCCCCGCGATCGCCGCGCTGAAGGCCAAGGGCGCGCTCGCGATCGTTGCCGCCGATCTGCTGGCGCTGACGCTGCTCGCCTCGCCCGGCGAACTCGGGGCCGACATCGCAATCGGCTCGGCCCAGCGCTTTGGCGTGCCGATGGGCTATGGCGGGCCGCACGCGGCCTATATGGCGGTGCGCGATGCGCTGAAGCGCTCGCTGCCCGGCCGCATCGTCGGCCTCTCCGTGGATTCGCGCGGGATGCCGGCCTACCGCCTCGCGCTGCAGACCCGCGAGCAGCACATCCGCCGCGAGAAGGCGACCTCCAACATCTGCACCGCGCAGGTGCTGCTCGCCGTGATCGCCGCGATGTATGCGGTCTATCATGGCCCCGAGGGACTTTCGCAGATCGCGCGGACCGTGCATCGCCGTACCGCCGTGCTCGCTTCCGGCCTGCGCAAGCTCGGCTTCGCGCCGCAATCGGAATCCTTCTTTGACACGCTCAGCGTCGATGCCGGCGCCAAGCGCGCCGAGATCGTCGCGCGCGCGGCGGCCGAGAAGATCAATCTCGGCGTCGGTGAAACGGCGCTTCGCATCGCGCTCGACGAGACCACCACGCCGGCGACGGTAGAAGCGGTCTGGCGCGCGTTCGGTGGCCAGCTTTCCTACGCCGAGTTGGATGCGACCACGCGCGAGGCGCTACCGGAGGCGCTGAAGCGCACCACCGCGTTCCTGACCCATCCAGTGTTCCATGCGCATCGCTCGGAAACCGAGATGCTGCGCTACATGCGCAAGCTCAGCGATCGCGACCTCGCGCTCGACCGCGCGATGATTCCGCTGGGATCCTGCACCATGAAGCTGAACGCGACCACCGAGATGATGCCGCTGACCTGGCCGGAGTTCGGCAGCCTGCATCCCTTTGCCCCGCGCGAGCAGGCCAAGGGTTATCACGCGCTGTTCGCGCGGCTGGAAAAATGGCTGTGCGACATCACCGGCTATGACGCGATCTCGCTGCAGCCGAATTCCGGCGCGCAAGGTGAGTACGCCGGCCTGCTCGCAATCCGCGGCTATCATGCGGCGCGTGGGCAAAGCCATCGCAAGATCTGCCTGATCCCCTCCTCCGCCCACGGCACCAACCCGGCCTCGGCCGCGATGGTCGGCATGGACGTGGTGGTTGTGTCTTGCGAGAAGAACGGCGACGTCGACGTCAACGATCTCCGCGCCAAGGCGGAAAAGCATTCGAACGACCTCGCCGCGGTCATGATCACCTATCCCTCGACCCATGGCGTGTTCGAGGAGCACATCAGCGAGATCTGCGACATCGTGCACGGCCATGGCGGCCAGGTGTATCTCGACGGCGCCAATCTCAACGCGCAGGTCGGCCTGTCGCGGCCCGGCGACTACGGCGCCGACGTCAGCCATCTCAACCTGCACAAGACCTTCTGCATCCCTCATGGCGGCGGCGGCCCCGGCATGGGCCCGATCGGCGTCAAGGCGCATCTCGCGCCGTTCCTGCCCGGCCATCCCGCCACGAAGGGCGACGCTCCGGTCGGCCCGGTCTCGGCCGCGCCGTTCGGCTCGGCCTCGATCCTGACCATCTCCTACATCTACATCTTGATGATGGGTGGTGAGGGCCTGAAGCGCGCCACCGAGATCGCGATCCTCAACGCCAACTACATCGCGGCGCGCCTCGATGCGCACTTCCCGGTGCTCTACAAGAACGCCAGGGGCCGCGTCGCGCATGAGTGCATCGTCGATCCCCGTCCGCTGAAGACGACGTCCGGCGTCACCGTTGACGACATCGCAAAACGCCTGATCGACTACGGCTTCCACGCCCCGACCATGAGCTTCCCAGTGCCGGGCACGCTGATGATCGAGCCGACCGAATCGGAATCCAAGGCCGAGCTGGACCGCTTCTGCGACGCCATGATCGCGATCCGGAAGGAGATCGCCGAGGTCGAGGCCGGCCGCTTCAAGATCGAGGCCTCGCCCCTGCGCAACGCCCCGCACACCGTGCATGACATCGCCGATGACGACTGGAAACGCGCCTACACCCGCAGCGAGGGCTGTTTCCCCGACGGCGTCTCACGCACCGACAAATACTGGTGCCCTGTGGGGCGCGTCGACAACGTCTACGGCGACCGCAATCTGGTGTGCTCCTGCCCGCCAGTGAGCGACTACGCGGAGGCCGCGGAGTAAGTCGCGACGGAGTTTTTCGTAGGGTGGGCAAAGCGAAGCGTGCCCACCACCTCGCGCTTGTTGGAAGATGGTGGGCACGGCGCTGCGCGCCTTTGCCCATCCTACGGCACTGCATTCTGAACGCATATCAGGGTTTGACCAGCGAGCGCGTCTCGCGATCCCATCGCCAGAGCCGTTCGTTGGTCAGCTCGGTACCGCCCCACCAGCGATAGATCCGGTTGTGGCGCCACATATCGTCCTCGCGCGCAAAAATTGAACGCCCGAGTTCGGTCAGCGTGACCTTCCACTCGCTTTTGCCGAAATAGCGAGCCTCATTGTCGAACGCCGGATCGCCCAACAGGACCGGCGGCGCCGAATGTGCCCCCAGTTCGAGCAAGGCATGGTGCGCGTCGTTTTCGTCGAACACATCGCGCATCCACCAGGCCTCGGTGACACGCCTTGGGTCCGTGTGCCCGTCGTTCACAAAGTCCAGAATATCCATTTCGCTGGCACCTAGGCCCGTCACGCTGTCCGGAAGCTCTTCAAGCAACGCGATGAGCGCCGGCCGAAGTCTCGGCAGGATCGTCAGATCCGTCATCAGAAGATCGAAACAGGGCTTTGGCGTTTCAGCCCGATAGGCTCGCCAGGCGCGGCTTGCGGCCACCAAATGGGTGTCGGTCACCTTGAAGGCCGGCAGCTTCCATTTTGCGACAGATTCTGGAGCATAGTGCGCAACATGATCGTCTGTGTGCACCAAACTCAGCTTCGTTGTGATCTCCTTGTAGGGGCGAAGCAGGTCCAGCAGCCAGACCAGCACAAGCTGATCGTTTGGTCGAGGATCGACCCATATTTCAATTGAGTCGAACTTCGCACACAGCTCGAAGAAACCGATATCACGCGCTCCGAACCCCTCCAGCGAGCCGCGACAAGCGTCATCGAGCCAATGATCGCCGGGATTACAGTGCTTTGCCGATCGGCGCTCCAGCCCCGTCAAAAGCCGCTCCTCGGAAGGCAATTTCCTCCAGACGAAGCGTGGATAGAATCCAAGCACGACGTTCGCGACGCGCGACTGGCGAAGCACGTTTTCGTCAAGATGGTTCGTGGATAAAATCAAATGGGACACGGTCGCCTCTCAAAATTGCTACGCAATACGGGAATGCTGAGAGCCATGCGCACGCCTTAGTCGAGCGCGACCAACGCGCAGGTTTCGGCGTCCCATCGCCAAAGCCGTTCGTTGGTGAGAAGCGTGCCACCCCACCAGCGGTGGAT
Organism: Bradyrhizobium sp. CB1717; assembly: GCF_029714325.1. Lineage (NCBI taxonomy): Bacteria > Pseudomonadati > Pseudomonadota > Alphaproteobacteria > Hyphomicrobiales > Nitrobacteraceae > Bradyrhizobium > Bradyrhizobium sp. CB1717. The sequence goes on along the minus strand of NZ_CP121666.1, from coordinate 3,827,121 downwards.
CGGGTTGTGCCGAAGGAAATCGTCTTCTCCTGCCAGCACCGCCTTCCCGAGATCAGTGAGCGATAAGCGGGACCGCTTGTATCGCCTGACGGACGGCATCCTCGTGCATGGCGAGCGAGAACGGCCCCTGCTCCAGCCCGGCTACGGCCGGCATCGGACATCGCGCAAGTCCGTCAAGCAGCGCGCCGACTACCCAATAGTCGAAGACGCGCCGCTCGTTGCGCTTCTGATGTCCCGGGAACACGTCGAAGGGTTGCACTTCGCCCAGCGCAATCAAGTCCAGCATCAGCGTTTCCGTGGTGCCAAGACCCGTCGTGGCGCCCGGGAGCTCTTCGAGCAGGTTGACGACGCAACGCTCAAGCTGCGGAAGCAGGCTCAACTCGGTCTTGAGGAGGTCGAACCAGGCCTGCGGCGTCGGCGCGCGATACGCTCGCCATGCGCGGCCAGCCAGTTCGAGATGATCTCGCCCGAGCTTGATAGCCGGCGGATCCAGCTTCGCGAGTCGTTCCGGCTCGACGTCCCCGACGGCCATGTCCAGTGACGTATGGCGAATTTGGAGATCGCCGCTCTCTCGCTGCCGCAATGGTCGAGCAGCCATTGTGCATTTGGCTTCGGCCCGATCCATAGTTCGGCCGAGTCACATTCCGACAGCAACGCGATCAGTCCGCGCCCGTTAAAGCTCCATTTTTCCAGACGCCGGATTGGCGTGTCGTCCAGCCAATGAAGTCCGTGTGGCTGCGCCATACGCGGCGCGAAGAACGCGTGAAGCTCGGCATCGGACGGCAGCGGTCCCCAGACAATCCGACGCTCGATCGCAATCACGAGATCGCCAAGCCCGGCGCTTTCGAAAGCTCCGGCGGCCGACGCGTCTGTCGTCAGAACAAGCCGCGTCATGCTCATGACCTCACGGCTTCACCAAAACAGCACCGTAACGCCATAGTCGGTCGTTGGTCAGGTGGGTGCCGCCCCACCAACGGTCGATCGGATTGTGGCGGCTGAAATCCTCCTGATGAGCCAGGACGGCTTTGCCGTACTCGGTTAGCGACAGGCGGCTGCGGAGATAGACTTGGTGCCGAGCTCCCACGTTCTCGCGGTCGATTGTGCGCAGTTCGTCGCCCAAACCGGCCACTGCGGGCTTGGGACCGAGGGCGAGGCCTTCGAGCAAATATCCGAGTTCGATCTCACCGAACACATATGTGCGCCGTTGCGAACGGAGGTGAAACAACCCATTCGTATTCGCGTAGCCTCTGGCAAGCATCTCCAGAAATCGCATCTCGGTAGCACCGAGTCCCGTCAATGGAGACGGGAGTTCTGCCAGAAGCTCGAGCAAGGCCGGCCGCAGCATCAGCAAGGCGCTCAAATCGCGGTGAAGCAGATCGATGCAAGCCTCGGGGGTCGGCGCGCGGTAGGCCGACCACGCCAGTCTGGCAATCTCGAACTCCTCCGCACCGACGTCCGCGACAGGAATATGCGGCTCGCCTTTGGCGAAATCATAGTCGGGACTGAACATCAGATCGGAGTCCAGCAATCGCAGCCCGAGCTTCTGCGCCAGCGCAGGACAGCTGCTGAGGTGATCGAGCAACCAGACGAGTTGCAGCTGGTCTCGGGAAGTCGCTCCGAACCAGAGTTCGATCGTGTCGTACGGCTCGCAAAATTCGGCCAGCGACAATTCGCGACCCTTGGCGCCCCGTGGCCAGCGGACCCAATCCGACCAGTGATCGGCCGGGCCGAGATCTGCCGTGTAGGCAGCGAAATAAGCCGAAAGCTTTTCCGCCTGCGGGAGCGGCCCCCACTCAAACTGAAAATGGAACGGTATGACGATCTCGGCCAAGCCCGATCGAGCAAGCTCACTCCCGCCGCCCCAGCCAGTCAAGATCAGACGCTGCATCGCCCCACCCCACTGTCACGCCCAAAACGAAACGGGCACCGAAGACGTCGGCAACTCAACGTCCTCAGTGCCCGCTCCTCGCGAAAGGCTTTCGCGTTAAGGCTTACTCGTCCCCCGGCTCCTCGCCGTCGGCGTCGCTCTCGGGCGTGCCTGCGAGAATCTGCTCGGAGATCAGGCCGGAGTTCTGGCGGATCGAGGTCTCGATCTTGGCGGTGATGTCGGGGTTGGCCTTCAGGAACGCTTTCGAGTTCTCGCGGCCCTGGCCGAGGCGCTGGCTGTCATAGGAGAACCAGGCGCCGGACTTCTCGACGATGCCGGCCTTGACGCCGAGATCGAGGATTTCGCCCATCTTGGAGACGCCCTCGCCGTACATGATGTCGAACTCGACTTGCTTGAACGGCGGCGCCAGCTTGTTCTTCACCACCTTCACGCGGGTGGTGTTGCCGACCACTTCGTCGCGCTCCTTGATCGCGCCGATGCGGCGGATGTCGAGGCGGACGGAGGCGTAGAACTTCAGCGCGTTGCCGCCGGTCGTAGTTTCGGGCGAACCGTACATCACACCGATCTTCATGCGGATCTGGTTGATGAAGATCACCATGGTGTTGGACTTGTTGATGGATGCCGTCAGCTTGCGCAGCGCCTGGCTCATCAACCGCGCTTGAAGTCCCGGCAACGCATCGCCCATCTCGCCTTCGAGTTCGGCCTTCGGCACCAGCGCCGCAACCGAATCGACCACCAGCACGTCCACCGCGCCCGAGCGCACCAGCGTGTCGCAGATTTCCAGCGCCTGCTCGCCGGTGTCGGGCTGCGAGATCAGGAGCTCGTCGATGTTGACGCCCAGCTTGCGGGCATAGACCGGATCGAGCGCGTGCTCGGCATCGATGAAGGCGCAGATGCCGCCCTTCTTCTGCGCTTCCGCCACCGTATGCAGCGCCAGCGTGGTCTTGCCCGAAGATTCCGGCCCGTAGATCTCGACGATGCGCCCCTTGGGCAGGCCGCCGATGCCGAGCGCGATATCGAGCCCAAGCGAGCCTGACGACACCGCCTCGATGTCCATCGACCGGTCGCTCTTGCCCAGCTTCATCACCGAGCCCTTGCCGAACTGCCGCTCGATCTGGGAGAGCGCGGCGGCCAGAGCTTTACTCTTGTCCATGGAAGATCCTTCGACGATACGCAGGGCAGTTGCGGACATTGGGTCGTGCTCCTTATGGCGAGGATTCGCTAGGGGGACAAACGATTGAGAGGCGGGCCGGCGATAAAAACAATGTACCCCATTTGTTCTAGGTTCGCAATATGTTCTTTTGGGAATTGGGGTACTGTCCGTATTTGCCCCCCAGTGTCCTAGTTTGTTCTGAGGGCTGTCCTGATTTGCAGAACCGTTGACTTGGCTCAATTGGCGCCAGTCGTCTGGCGAGACCGTGAGCCATGGTCGAGACCGCGAAACAGAGCGAGGTAAAACAGCCAAAGCCGTCCCGGCTGGAGGAGGCGCGGCGGATCATTGAAGAGTACGCCGCCGAGCTGCGGGAGTTGATCCAAAAGCTCCGCCGCAAGATGAACTAACGCTCATATCCCCAGGTATAGGTAGCGGCACAGTGCAAGGCATGAAACCCTGCGCTTATGAGAAATGAGACTGCTTGGATCGTTGTGCCCGCTGTGTTCGTGGCAGTTTTACTGGCGGGAATTCTGTTGCTGCTTGGTCACGGCTGATCTCGCCGTCATAAATCCGTAATCTTCCGGCACTGAACCTTCCCACTGTTCCTGATCTTGTCTGGGATGGGGCAACGAGAGATGGGGAGCGTAGAGTGTGATGGCTGAAAATGCGTGCATCGATGCGGCTGTGCGCAGTCGCGTTTTGGAAACTGCCCATCAAGAACTAGCGAAGTTCGAGCGGACGGAAAAAGAGTTCCGCAAGAAAGACAGAGAGGAGCGCGCCGCAGAGCTGCGGCTGCCCCTTGAGGAAATCAAAGTTCATTGAACCAGGGGCCGCCTCAGTTGGCGGCCTCTTTCATGGCTTGCGTACCAATCTTCTCGGCTGAGGAACTTTCAGCCTAGCGGCGCATCTCTACGATGCCCCCAGCACGAAAGGTGCCCCCCCGACTGCTGGAGGAAAACCCCATCAGCGGGTTGGCGGCCCCCAATTGGGGCCGTTTATATAGCGCCTCCTCAGTTGGCGGCCTCATCCATTGTCTGAGTCTTTCTCTTCGTCTTCCAATAGCGCGATATTCGCTTCAAGCCTCTCGAGCAGGCGACGCGCATCCAGGACAGCACCCGCTCTCCGCCTGATTGAATTCGAAGCGCCCCCAGGTTGCGGAACCAAGGAACCTAACATGAGTTATGCTCCCCGGATTGACCGGGAGGCGCTTATGGCAACAGGCGACTTGGAATGGCTTTCCGAACAGATCGAACTAAAAATGGAACGGATGCGCGCCAAGACGGAGCGCGAGAGGGCAATGCTTCAGCGATCTTTCGAATTGCTTGCCAAAACAAAAGAGCTGCTTAGCGAGCCTGCACCGGAGGTCTGGCCGTCGAGACAGCCCCAAAAGTAGGTCGTGCCTCAGTTTGAATTTTGCGGGTGCTTAGGAACCAATCCGCGCTTTCGTACTTGGGCCCGGTCATTGGGTTACGTCATGACTGCGCATCACGAAGAGAAGTCGTCGGCTCCGGCTCCGCCAAAGACGGCACCAAGGTGCCCGACCTGCGCATCCTTTCCCAGACTGGCATATTCGATGCTGGATCCCCGGCGCGGCCGAACTGTACGCCTTTACGAATGCCAGTGCGGCGAACGTATTTGGGACGATTAAGGCCGACGCCGTTGACGTAGTTTGTGCTCGGATTCGCTAGCAACCATCGGTTAATAGGCGCATTGTTCCTGCATCACCGGCCAAGGCTCTGCCCGTAGGCGTCGGTGGCTGAGAGACCGAGAGCGCTCCCGCCTGCAAAGCGAAGGGAGCGCCGTCATGGCCGACCATTCCCAGATCCATCGCGCGCGTAATCTGGCTGCCGAGATCGCGGAGCAGAACGACAAAATCCGCCAGATAACGGCTGAAGCGGCCGAAGCGCTCAAGCTGCCCCAGCCCGACACCTTCCTTGGGCGCAAAACCCAAGAGCCGTTCCGGGACGAAGACCCGCTGAAACGCGTGGATATTCATAACCTCATCCACAGCGAGTTGCAGCCGCCGAAGCAGTAGGGCCGCCCATAAGAACTGGCACAAGCTGCGTAGCGTTGATCCTGCTACCGCGCTGTGCTGCCGTATGGGCAATGACCCTTGGTACAAGGTTCTTGTGATCGTTTGGGACAACCTGTCGGTGGCGGTGGTTGCCGTCGCCATCCTCATGTTTGAAGGCCGCCTCCGTTGGCGGCCTCTTCCCTATCCACATCGACCGGATCGAAACTGCCCTCCAACAATTGGAGCCAGGCTGTCCGCATTTGATCACAAGTGTCCCAGTTTGCTCTGAGGGTGTCCCAACTCTCGTGGCGTCCTCAAGAAGCTTCGCGGCCTCCTTGAACCAAAGGCCCGCCATATAGGACCGAACTATCTGGATCTTGCGCCGGCTGTGCACGTCGCGGTGTTGTGCCGCCGATTCTGTTGCTGATTGGCCGCGTCACAAGCCTGTGGCATGGCCGTTGCACATTGAGCTCAACTGAGATTTCAGCGCTCAGTTAGAAAATAAAGCGCCGCCGGGACGCTTATTTCGAGCCCGGCCGCGCTTTTCTCAATCCTGATACGGCCATTCGCCGTCATAAATCCGTAATTCTACGGCACCCGAACCTTCCCGCTATTCCCGGTCTTGTCCAGGGATCAGCCACTGAAAGACGGGGAACGTGAGTGATGACGGAACCGACCCATCTTGGCGTAGCGCCAAAAGATCGCCTGTTGGACGCAGCCCGCAAAGAGCTGATCGAGTTCGAACGGCGAGAAATGGAGTTTCGCAGGAAGGACCGCGAGGAGCGTGCGGCGGAGCTTCACCTTCCTCTGGATCGGATCAAGATCCACTGAGCCGACGCCGGCAGTTGTCGCTTCCAGAACCTTTGCAATGCGCCCGGGTTATCCCGGCATGTATCGCCTCTGGTATTTTGCCGCCTTCATCGCGGTCACTGCGACCGCCTTCGGCGCCTTGGTGGCGTTCGACAAATTCCTTGGATGACCCGAGGCCGCCTCAGCGGACGGCCTCTTTCATGTGTCCTCATCACCGCAACGTCATCGCCGATGCGGGCGAACCCGCAGGCCCGTCCTCTTGAATGCGAACGAGAAATCGCGGATCAATTCCCTCACCTCCGGCGCAAGGCTCGCGGAGCCGAAGCTGACGCGCCATCAAAGACACAGCCGCCGCGTGCCGTCATGCTTCCGCAGTCCTGCGAAACGTTTCGGTGCCTAACGGTATCTAAATACTACCATCAAGCCATTGATTGCGCGTGACAATCCCACGGCGGCCTACTGTGCATGGGGTTGTTTTGCAGCTTTTTGCAGGACCTGGGGGGATGTCCATGGCGCCCCCATCCGCGCGCGGGGCCATGCTGGCCCGGAGCCGGTCGACGTCTGCCTCTGCGTCCCGTGATCCCTAAAGCAGCACCAGCAATGCGATGCCGATTACCAACACGACGAAGCCCGCCGCTGTCGCGGCGGCAAATGACCGCTCTACGTTATCCATGATGCCACCCCGTTGCCGGCGCACCACGTTTCCCCCATGGCACGACCGGACGTTGCGGAATCTCGCCTGCTGCTGTGGCTCGAGTGGTGCGATCGGGTGGCCAAATTGGGACCGGTGCGGGGCCAGTCTGCGGCCTGCTCAGCGCTGCTTTCGTTTTCGCCGTCAGGCCTCTGTAAGCCAACGCGCCTAGTGTCGATGAGCCCGGTGGACCAACACCGGGCCTCCATACCAGTCGACGACCCCGCTCTCCCCGAGCGGGGTTTTCTGTTTGCGGGCCCATGCGCGGTGACGCCGGTGCCGATTCGATTCGCGAGCGTGTCAGGCTGCCGTAAGCTCAGCCGGGTAGGCTCGCTTGGCTTATGGTGTTGCAGCCCAGCACCTCAGCCTCCAATAACCTTTGCCCCGCTTGGCTCTCCCCAAGCGGGGTTTTTTCATGCGTGCCCGCCGTTCACGCGCCGCTCTCCTCCCGCGTCAGCCGCAGCGAGAAGGCGCGGATCGCGGGCGCCGCCAGCAGCACCATGGGCAGCATCGCGGCCCATGCGATCAGCCATGACACCATCCAGTGCCGAACGAACAGCAGCGCGCCATCAGCGGGAAAGCTGGCGATTCCCGCCGCGATCAGCGAGGTCAGTCCGGACTGGATGACGCCGAAGACGAAATGACTGTAGCGGCGGGGAATGCCGAGCATGACGCGCCCTTGTGCTTACCGTCATGCGGCCAAGCAAGGCACGTGCCGCCTCGCGCACCGGGACGCACCTGATCGCCTGCCATTCAGCGCCCGCGCTTTTTGAATCCGGAGACTGATCTGGATCAAGAGTCTTGGGCAGCATCAGCATTGAACTGGCTCCGTGGTTCTCCGGCCATGAACAAAGTTCCTGGCCGGCCGATGGCGTGCGCGCTTTCGAGATTTCCGTGAGCTATCCAAGAGTTACCGGCAGATTTCACTTGTCCCTGGGAATATTATGTCGGCCAACATGTTTTCAGTGATCGAGGGTGAATCGTGGGAGGTGACCATGAATCACAGGGGCGTCGAGTTCACCGTCGCCAAGACCGCAATTCCCGGAGTCTGGCAGTGGCAGTTCCGCATCGGGGAGCAGGTCAAGTCCGGCAAGACCGAGACCAAGATCGACCTGTTGGCGATCCGGCGGGTGCAGCTGCGCATCGATCGGGAGCTCAAGGCCATCGGGCGCAAGACGGCTTGATCGAGTCGGCCTGAGGCGGAGCGGCGGTGTCGCGGACATCCTTGCGCGGCGCGACATCCCCTGACCGAAGCCGCATGTCCTCCGTAGACGCCCGGAATTGATCTGCCGGGGGTTTGGGATTGCACTGGCCCGCCCATGGCCTTGGAGGCGGGGCCTTCACGTGCGACCGGTGCCAGCCATGCCGCTTTATTTCTTCCGAATCCGCAACGGCCGCTATTCCGGCTGTGCGGACCAGGCGACGGAATTTTCCGATCGCGATTCCGCCTGGAAGGAGATGACCAGCGTCTGCGCCGACATGGCCGCCGGGATCGCCCGCAAGCTCCAGGAAAATTCCGAGTGGCACATGGAGCTCCTCGACGAGGCCAAGGAGCCGGTGTTCCGCATCCGCATCGTCGCCGAGACGCTCGACTAGGCGCGAGGGCGTGGTCCCTCAATCGGCGCTGGGCAGCCGCCGCATGGTGAATTCGATGTCGCCGCCGGGCAGTTCGCGCCATGTCTCGACCGCGCTCATATAGCCGGCCTTGGGATAGCGGGCGAAGAAGGCCTCCGCCCTCGCCCGCGCCGCCGCACGCGGCAGCGTGAAAGTCTCGCGCAGATAGCCGTCACCGGAGCGTTCGCCCGGCTTATTGCCGCCGGTGTTGCGCCGGCGCGCCATGCGCTCGGCGAGATCCCGCGGACGATCGGCCATGATCGTGCCCTCCTCTACGCAATACCTGCGCTCAATGTAGGGAGTGGCCGGGCAAGGAGGAGTCCCGGCCGGAGGGCGCCTGCCGCCCCCGGCCAAAGGCTCAGTTCGCGGCTGTGCCGGTCTTGCTCTTCTTCGGAGCGCTGGTGGCGGCCGCCTTCGGCGCCGCCGGCTGCTTCGGCGGATCGGAGCGCATGCCGCCCCAGGGATCGTTGGACGCCTTGGCGTCCGGAATCTTCTTCAGCGTTTCCTTGTAGGCTTTGTCACGCTCGGCTTCCGCAGCCTTCTCCTCCGGGGTCTTGCCCGGGCCGTCCTGCAGCAAATTGAGATTGGGCATTTGCGCATAGGCCGGTCCCGCCAGCACGGCCAGCACCGCGGCCAAACGGAAAAGCTTCATCTTTGACTCCTCAGATCATTTCATGGAGGCCCGGCTCGCCGTGCCTTGTCATCCCAGCGCGGCCGCTGGGAGGGCCGCAGGGACCGCTACGATCGGCACGATTTCGGCGCGTGCAGCCAGTCGTCCCAGATCGGGCCGCACTTTGTGCACCCGTTCAGCGCAAGACCGAGCGCAACCAGACAAAAGACGAGGACATACCGACGCAACATCGCCCACCCGTTACCCAACCACGGCATCATATCGGGCCAAGTCGGGCATTTTCAAGCCGACAGGACCGGCACGGCCGGGTGACTTTGCCGCGCCGATGCGGGCAGAATGGCCGAAACATCCGGCAACCATGGAGGAAACCACAGCAATGCCATCGCAGCCAGAAGCCGAGTTCGGCATCAATGATGCCCGACGCATCCTCGGCGAGGTCTTTGCGCCCTGGGTCCAGGATCTCAACCTCTCGGTCGAGCGCATCGAGCACGTGCCGCCGCCGGATGAGCCCGACTGGCAGCCGGGTGCGCTGCTGCGCATGGCGTTTTCGGAGCGGCTCTGCCGGAGCGGCGGAGTGGTATGCGGCCAGGCGCTGATGGCCCTCGCCGACACCGCGATGGTGATCGCCATCCTTGCCGCCAATCGCGGCTACCGTCCGATGACCACGGTCGACCAGACCACGCATTTCATGCGCGCGGCCTCCTCCTCGGACGTGCTGGCGGATGCGCGCGTCGTGCGGCTCGGACGCACCATGAGCTTCGGCCGCGTCACCCTGCTCTCCGCCGTCGACAACAAGCCGGTGGCGATGGTGTCGAGCGCGTTCGCGATGTTGCCGGGCTGAGCCTCATCCGAAAAATGAGAGCCGCGTGAGCGCAAGGCGCAGCGCGGCTCTCGATGACGTCGAAACCAGACCGAGGCACGATTGCGATCATGTCTCGGTCGGCACGCTTCAATAATTACTTGCCGAGGATCTCGTCGGCCGCAGTGACGACGCTGACGGTCGGGTTCTTTCCGCAATAGGCACCGAACTTCTTGGCGTTCTCGATGAACACCTCGGTGTCGATGATCGCGTTGTCTTCGTCGCCCTTGTACCAGCCGTCCATCCAGGTCAGCACGACCGCGATGTTGTCTTCGCCGCTATCGAGGAATTGCTTGCAGGTCATGGTCGAGAGGTCCCACTTGACGGCGTGGGCGGGCATCGACGTCAGCGAGAGCGCTGCGGCGAACAGAAGCGAAAGCGTGGTCTTCATCAGTATCTCCATCGGCGCGTAACGCCATAAAGGAAAGGATCGTGAGGAAAGTCGGCGGGACATGACGCACCGCTTCAACGTCGTAAACGAAGTCTGAAGCGCCATGCAAGTAGCGCCAGTATTGAGTTCATTTCAACGTAATTTCTATGCACTATTTCACAATCGTCACGATGGATTAACGCCGATGATCGAGAAGCGCGCAGCACAGCGTCACCGTGTTTTCAAGGGTGGAACGATCACCTTCGAAGACGGCGGCATCGGGTGCACTGTGCGAAACATGTCGGCAGGCGGCGCGGCGATCGAGCTCGAGAGCCCCGTCACATTGCCGCAATCGTTCACACTCTCGATCGCGCGCGACAATTTCGTGCGGAATTGCCGCCCCGTGTGGCGCAGCGACAAACGCATCGGCCTCGCTTTCGTGCAATAGCACTCGCGATGTGAACGAGCGTTCGCATCACATGCACAACACGATATTGCCTGCGGCGACGCCAGCGCAGTCCGACGATCACGAGCGTGATGATCGCGAGCGTGATCGCCGACGTCGCCGCAAGAAATCGTCCGCCCGGACGATCGATCGTGCGCGACCAGAGCGAAGGCGCCTCGCCCGGCCGCGCCAGGCGGAACGCAACGACGCTGTCGCCGATCGATGTGCCGGCTTCGGAATGGCCGCCGGCGCCGATCGCGACATATTGCTCGCCCTTCCAGAGATAGGTCATGGGATTGGCGACGCCCGGCACCGGCAGCCGCCCCTGCCACAGCTCCCTGCCACTGCGCGCATCGAAGGCCCGCAAGTAAGCATCCATCGCGCCGGTGAAAACGAGACCGCCAGCGGTGACCGCGAGTCCGTTGAGGAGCGGCGCGCCCCAGGGCAGTGGCACGCCGAGCGGCGCCAGATCCTCGGTGGTGCCGACCGTCGAACGCCAGAGAATCCTGCCCGCCTTCAGATCGACCGCAACCATCTCGCCCCAGGGCGGCTTGTTGCAGAGGAAGCCGAGCGGCGACGTCACCATCGCGCGCGACATCGCGAACGGCGCGCCGCGCTGCCGGCCGAAATCATGACCGGGCGGCGGATTGAAGCCGGCGGCTTCCGCGCGCGGGATCAGCTTGATGAGATGAACGGCACGGCTGGTGTTGGCGTAGAGGATCTGGTGGACCGGATCGTAGGCCGCGCTGCCCCAGTTGACCCCGCCGCCGGTGAAGGGAAACTCCAATGTGCCCTGCACTGACGGCGGCGTGAACAGTCCCTCGTTGCGCGCCGCTGCGAACTGCCGCTCGCACGACGAGCGCATCAAGCCGGGCAATAACGAGAGCACGTCATCGGTCGAGATCGTCTGTGACGTCAATGCCCGCACGTGGGTCGGAAACGGCTGCGTCGGCGACAGCTTCTCGCCTTCCGCGCCACCTTGCGGCACCGCGCGCTCCTCGACCGGCCACACCGGCTTGCCGGTGTCACGGTCGAGCACGAAGACAAAACCCTGCTTGGTCGGCTGGATCACGACGTCGCGCTGCCCGTCGCCCGTGTCGAGACGCGTCAGCGTCGGCTGCGCCGGCAGATCGTAGTCCCAGACGTCGTGATGCACGGTCTGGAAGGCCCATACGAGTTCACCGGTTTCGATGCGCAGCGCGACCACCGAATTGGCATGCTCGTTGTTGCCCGGTCGTTTGCCGCCCCAAAAGTCCGGCGACGGCGAGGTCGTGGGCAAGAACACGAGCCCGCGCGTCTCGTCGACCGACATCGGTGCCCAGACATTGGCGTGGCCGGCCTCGATGCCGTCGCGCTTGAGCGGCTCGAAGGTCCAGCGCGGCTCGCCGCTACGCGCATCGAATGCGCGCACCATGCCGCTCGGCGCATCGACGCGGCTGTTGTCGCCGATCGAGGAGCCGACCACGACGACGCCGCGCCCGACCGCCGGTGGCGAGGTGATCTGGAATTCGCCGGGCCATTCCAGCCGCATGCCGATCTCGAGCTTGATCTCGCCGCCCTTGCCGAAACCGGCACAGGGAATGCCGGTCCTCGCATCGAGCGCAATCAGGCGGACGTCGTTCGTGCCCATGAAGATCCGCGATCGGCAAACGGCATTCGCGGGCGCGTGGTCATCGACCCAGTACGTGACGCCGCGGCAGACATAGCGATTGGCGGGACGCTGATTGGTTGCGATTTTTGGATCGAAGCGCCATTTCTGCACGCCGGTGCCGGGATCGAGCGCGATCACCTCGTTGAAGGGCGAGCAGAAGATCAGACTGTCCTCGACGAGCAGTGGCGTCGCCTGGAATTTGGTTCGCCGCATCACTTCGGGTGGGCGCGCAGTGAGATCGCCGGTGTGATATTCGAAGGCGCGAACGAGTTGGCCGACATTGTCGGGCGTGATCTCTCGCAAGGGCGAGAAGCGCGAGCCGCCGGGATCGCCGCCCCAGCTTTCCCAGGCGGCGCAGGGGGGCATCGCAAGCAGCAAGAGCGCAACGAGCGCTGGCGGAATTCGCAGGCGGGTCCGCAAACGCCCGCCTCCCCCTATTTCGGCTTCTTGGCGGGTTCGCTCGGACGGGCCCCGCCCCACGGATCGTACTTTTCCTTCGGCTCGGGAATGCGCTCGAGCGCGGCCTTGTAGGCTTTCTCGTCGACCTTCGGCTTGTTGTCCGCCGGCTTGGGGCCGTCATTGGGCTGGCGCCGCCCCTGCGCCTCGGCCGAGCCGCACGCCAATGCCAGCACCGCAGCCGCTATGACCAAAATCTTCATTGATGCAATCCCCCTCGCGTGGGGTACAAACTAGCCTGCAATCCCGTAATAGCAAATGCCGCGGGTTCCGCGCCTTCAGCAAATTTTGATCGGGGCGGACTTCGCCGGATCGCATTCGTGCCTATCTGTTGGCCCGCAGGGGACTTTCACGGATGTTGCGGATCATTGCCAATGCGGCGCTGCTGGCCGGCGCGCTCGCGCTCGGTGCTTGCGGCTTTGCCGACAGCCGGGCGCCGGTGCCCGAGTTCATGCGCATCAAGGAAGCCGAGCAGCCTCCGCCGGAGCCGCCCCCGGACATCAAGCGCGTGGTGCGGGAGCAAATCGACGTGGTGTTTCTCGCCACGTCCTATCCACGTGAGATTCATGTCGCCCCGCCCCATCACGAGGCGCGTGGACCGGGCTGGACCGCCTGCGTCCGCGCGCAGCTCACCTCCGCAACCGGCACCCCGCTCGGCGCACAGACCTACGTCGTGACCATCAATGGCGGAAAGGTCATCGATCGCCGGCGCGCCGAAGCCGACGACATTTGCGGGACCGAGACTTACGAGCCGATCTAGGAACAAACCGCCGTTAACGAAGGTGCGGTTCCGGGAAAAACCAGCATTGCGAGCGGGAACGATCACCGCCTCCCCTTCTTGTTACCGCCGAGGGCAGTTTCGGAGGAGGACATGATGAGGACGTTGACTATTGCGCTATTGGCGGGCGTTGGTGCTTTGGCAGCCGCATCGGGCGTGAAGGCTTCGGATATCTACACGAGCAGCGAATACACCAATCCGGAACTCGTCCAGCAGGTGCGACTTGTCTGCGACGACGCCGGCCGGTGCTATCGCACGCGCGGCGGTTCGCGTGTCATCGTGCGCGATTCCTACAACTACATGCCGCGCGAGCGCTACTACGAGCGCCGGACGTATCACCGCGACTGGGATGACGGCCCGCGCGCCGGCGTCGGCATTCGCACACCTGGCGTCAGCGTCGGTGTGGGCGTCGGCGACGACCGCTGGTGATCGACGAAGGCTTGACGGGCGGACCGGGACGAGACAGCTCGCCCGGTCCGCTTTCGCATGCCGAATGAACGGAATCAGGCGGCGACGGATTGCTGCTGCTTACTCTGCATCGTGACTTCAGGTTTCGAGCGGATCGGCCGGCGTGACGAAGCGCGTCAATGACGGCAGGTGAGCGATGAAGCGGGCGAGCACCATGCCGGCGCACATCGCCGCAACGAAGATGACGGCGGAGACCGAGCCGAATCCGAGCGCGGTCAGCGCCGGCCCCGGGCAGAAGCCCGCCAGTCCCCAGCCGATACCGAAGATCGCGGGACCTGCGACGATCCTGGGATCGATGTCTCGTCGTGTCGGCAGATAAAACCGATCGGCGAAGAACGGACGCGCGAGCTTGAGGACGCGGCTGAAGCCGATGAAGGTCACGGCCACCGCGCCCGCCATCACGAAGGCGAGGCTCGCATCCCATGTCCCTGCCGGAATGCCGCCGATGTCGAGGAAGTTCAGCACCTTGGCCGGGTTCGACATGCCGGAGACGATGAGGCCGATGCCGAAGATCAGGCCGATCGCGAATTGAACGAGAATTGCCATTGCAATCAACTCCAGTGCCGCATCACGAAGACGGTCGCCATGCCGGCGGCCATGAAGGTCATGGTCGCGACCAGCGAGCGCACCGACAGCCGCGACAAGCCGCAGACACCATGGCCGGAGGTGCAGCCACTGCCCCACACCGAACCGAAACCCGTGAGCAATCCGCCGACGATCAGGACCGCCGGCCCTGCCGCGATCGTCTGCACCGGCAGGTCTCCGGTGACGAGCAGCACCAGCACGGGCGCGGCGACGAGACCGGCGACAAAGGCAAGGCGCCCGGCGAATTCGCGGTCCTCGTAGGGCGGAAACAGCCGCGCCGCGATGCCGCTGACGCCGGCAATCCGCCCCGTCGCCCACATCAGCAGGACGGCCGCGAGGCCAATCAGTGCTCCGCCCAGGAGCGAGGCCATTGGTGTGAAAGGTGTCACGATCATTGTGATCCTCCAGTTCGGGGAGCAATCCTATCGCATCCATCCCTACAATCGACGCTCCGATGCTCAACGAGACGTTAATATTACCACTCGAATTGAAGCGGCGTCCCAACGGTATTTTCCAATCTTTGCGCTAAGCATGACCCGTAACACGGGCTCAGCTCGCGTGAACGGGGACGACGGGACGTGGTCGACATCGCGCATCAGGCTGCGATCAATTCGGCATCGGCAAGGGATGTCGCGACAGCGCGCGCGCGCGTCCCGCTTGCGGCGATCGACACCGGCCAATGGCGCGCGCTCGCACAGCGCGCGATCGAGCCGAACGGATATTACCTGCCCGCCTGGGAGCTGGCCGTCAGTGCCACCGCGCGCGGCCGCACGGACGCCGCGGCGCTAGCCGCGTTCGACGCGCCCCGGCTGATCGGGCTACTGCCGGTGATCTCGCTCTGGCGCGCCTGGAAGATTCCCCTGCCCGCGCTGGTGAGCGCACATCCCTATGGCACGCTGTGCAGCCCGCTGATCGACCGCCATGCGCCGATCGAGGTGGCCACGCGTCTGTTGCAGCAGGCACGCGAGGCCGGCGCCCATGCGCTCGTGCTGACCGACGTCGCGCTCGACGGCGCGGCGATGGCATCGCTCGATCAGGTCCTGAGCCGCGACGGCCTGAAGCCAAGAATCCTCAGCTCCTACATCCGCGCCAGCCTCGACGCGACACAGGATGGCGAAACGCTCTTGCGCGGCGCGCTTGGCGCCAAAAAGCTCAAGGAGCTGCGCCGCCAGCGCCATCGTCTGGAAGAGCACGGCTCCGTCGTGTTCGAGGTTGCACGCAGTCCCGACCAGATCGGGCCGGCGCTCGAAGCATTTTTGCAGCTCGAAGCCAGCGGCTGGAAAGGCAAGCGCGGCACCGCGCTGATCCAGCATGCGGGCGATGCGACCTTCATCCGCCGCGCCGTACCGGCACTGGCGGAGACCGCGCAGTGCGAGATCGTCACGCTTCGTGCCGGCACGAATCCGATCGCCGCCGGCATCGTGCTGCGGCATCAGGACCGCGCCTTCTTCTTCAAGCTCGGCATCGACGAACGCTTTGCAAAATATTCGCCGGGCATGCAGCTCACGCTCGACCTCACCCGCCATCTCTGCGCCGATCCCGCCATCGCCAGCGCGGATTCCACGGCGAGCGCCGACCATCCCATGATCAACCCGATCTGGCGCGGACGCTTCGTGATCGGCGACGTGCTGATCCCGCTACGGCGGCACGATCCAATCGTGGCACTGGTTCACGCAGCACTGATCGGCCTCAACGCCGCGCACGATGCCGCGCGACGCGTGGTCCGCCTGCTTCGAAAATAAGAAGCTACTCCGCCGCCTGTGCGTTGATCTCCTCGGAGACCTGGCGGATGGCGCGGGCGAGCAGGTTCGGATCCTGCGCGCCGGAGACCGCGTATTTCTGCGCGAAGACGTAGGTCGGCACGCCGGAGATGCCCTTCTCGGCCGCCTCCTGCGCGTCCGCCGAAACGCGTGCGACGTCCTCGTCGGTGGCAAGGCGCTTGCGCACGTCGTCGGCGTCGAGGCCGACGTCGGCGGCCGCCTGCACCAGCACGTTCACATCGGTGAGATCGCCGCCGTCGCGGAAGTACAGCTCCATCAGGCGCTGCTTCATCTCGGGCGCCTTGCCGATGGCTTCGGCCCACAGGATCAGGCGATGGCAGTCGGTCGTGTTGGGCTGACGCGCGACCAGCTCGGGCTTATAGACGAGGCCCTCCTCGCTCGCGGCCGCGACGACGCGTCCCGCAATGCCCTTATAGGCCTCGACCGAGCCGAACTTCTGGGTGAGATAAGCCTCGCGGCTGATGCCCTCGCGCGGCACCCAGGGATTGAGGAAGAAGGGCCGGAAATTCAGCTTCACCGGAACGTCGGGCACCAGCGCCAGCGCGCTCTCGATCCTGTGCTTGCCGATATAGCACCAGGGACACACCACGTCGGAGACGACGTCGATCTGGAGCGGTTTCAGCGTGCTCATGTCAGGCGCCTCCTTCGGGCACTTCGAGGGTTCGTCGGAAGATAAGCCGAACCGGGGGCGGCGCAAGGCACCCGTCCTGCATGGCTCACGACTTCACCTCTGCGGTTATTGTGACCGGTCGCCCTCGCCCCGATAGTTGCGGCCACGATGCAGCCCAAGGGGAGACCGCGATGACCGCCATTTTCAAGCCGGAAGGCCATCAATTCCGGGCGACCGAGCATGCCGGCGGTCCGTGGTCGACGGACATGCTGCAGGGAAGCGCCACCACTGCACTGATGACCCGCGACGTCGCGCGGCTCGCGGCGGAATCCGGCTTTGCGGTGCGGCGCCTGACCTTCGATCTGTGGCGGCCGGCAGGCCTGCGCCTGTTCAGGACCGTCACCGAACTGCTGCGCGACGGCCGCAAGGCCAAGACCTTGCAGGTGCGGCTGATGGACGGCGAGACCGAGATCGGCCGCTGCACGGCGCTGCTGACGGCACCGAGCGCAGAATCGCCGCTCGATCCCTTCGCCGGGCCCACGGCGCTCGACACGCGGCCCGAAGCCGGCAGCCCGCCGCCGGCCTTCGCGCAGAAATGGAGCCGTTATTTCCAGAACGTCTCGGTGCGGCTGATCGAGGGCGCACTGGAGAAGCCGGGCCCGGCAGCGGCCTGGATGCGGCTCGATGCGCCGCTGGTCGAGGGCGAGCCCAACACGCCGCTGCTCCAGGCCGTGCAGGCCGCGGACTTCGCCAGCGGGGTCGCGCAGATCGTCGACATGCGCGACTGGACCTTCATCAACCCGGAGATCAGCCTCTACTTCTTCCGTCCGCCGGAGGGCGAATGGATATTGATCCGCGCCGCGACGCGCGTCGGCGCTCATGGCGCGGGCCTCACCACGGCGACGCTGAGCGACCTTAAGGGTCCGTTTGCAGAGGTGATGCAGGCCATGAGCTTCGAGCGGCGCGAAGCCGTGCAGGCTCAGGCGTCCTGAGCCGCAAGCGCGATCAGAGCTGCCTCGGATGCGACATCGACCGGCATGAACATCTCGACGCGCAGCTCCTGCAGCGTCACGTCCTGCGGCGTGCCGAGCGTCAGCACCGCACCGATCAGTCCAATGCCGACGTCGCCCTTGCACAGGCGCACCTCGCAGAGCGGCCCCGGCACGGCGTTGTCCTCGGTCACAGGCGCAGGAAGTTGCGGCAGCCGCATTAATTCGCGCCAGGTCGATTGCAGGGCCTCATCGAGCGGCGCGGCCATCGCCTCATGCCGCGCCCGCGCCAGCAGCGCGGCCGCAACGGTCGGCCAATTCTCGACGAACGGCTTGAGCTCGTCCGGCGCGAGGAACATGCGCATGTGATTGAGCGGGCGCTGCATGCGCGCCGGGCCAAGCAGCATGGTCATCAGGCGCGATGCCGCGCGATTGGCCTGCATCACGTTCCAGCGCCGGTCGGTGACGATCGCGGGGAACGGCTCGTGACGGCTGAGCAGAAGATCGATGGCACGCCGCGCCTCGGCCAGCTCCGGCGCAGACAGATCGCGCTCACCATATTGCCGCGCGAAGCCGCCGGCCTCGAGCAGCGCATTGCGGTCACGCAGCGACAGGTCGAGCGCGGACGCAAGCTGCAGCAGGATGTCCCGGCTTGCCGCCGCCTTGCCGGTCTCGACATAGCTCAGATGCTTGATCGAGATGCCGGCCTCGAACGCCAGCTCGGCCTGGCTCAGCGTGCGACGCGTGCGCCAGCCACGCAGGAGGTCACCGACGGGATTGGCCGGCCGCAATCGCCGGAACGCGCGTGTGTCCATGCGCCGATTATGCGAGCGCAGCTCCCTCCTGTAAACGGCGCTACCGCAGGCCGGCGGCCATCTGCTTCAAGCGCTCGGCGGTACGCTCATCGGCCGGGAAGAACGTTTCCAGCGCCAGCTCCGACAACGTGATGTCGACGGGCGTGCCGAACACCATGGTGGTGGAGAAGAAACTGAGGATCTCCCCGTCATGGCGCAGCTTGAAGGGGATCGCGACATTGTCGCTCGACAGCGGCGCCGATCGTGCCGGGATCGGACAGCTCTTGAGGTCGTTGTAGAGCTTGATCAGTTCCGGATCGGCCGTCGCCTCGCATTGCCGGTGCAGCCGCTCCAGCAGATGCCCGCACCATTCCGCGAGATTGACCGTGCGCGGCGCCAGCGCCTCGGGATGGAAGGCGAGCCGCAGCACGTTGACGGGTTGGCCGAGCAGCCGCTGCGGGATGCCGGCGAGCAGCGGCGCCACCATGCGGTTCGCAGAAACGAGATTCCAGTGACGGTCCACTGCAAGCGCCGGATTGGGCTCATGTGCTTTGAGGACGAGGTCGATCGCCCGGCGGGCTGACTTCAAGGCGGGATCCTCCAGCGGGCGCTGCGGGAAGGCCGGTGCGAAACCGGCCGCGACCAGCAGCACGTTGCGTTCGCGCAGGGGCACGTCGAGGCGTTCGGCGAGCCTCAGCACCATGTCGCGCGAGGGCGCGGCGCGGCCGGTCTCGACGAAGCTCAGGTGCCGCGCCGAGATCTCGGCTTCGCCCGCCAGATCGAGCTGGCTCATGCGGCGGCGCTGCCGCCATTCGCGCAAATGGTCGCCGATATGGACCGGCTGGCTACGTTCGGCCTGGGCCGTGGATGCATGTGCGTTCATGACCAAAAACCTAGCATGCGGATTTCGGCCCTTCCATTACCCACGAGGTAATCGAATTGGCCCACGCGGCGACGCATCTTCGGTCGCAACAGGAGATGACCATGATCGCGCTGCTGCTCTACCGGACCGTCGCAGACCACGTCTTGCCCTGGGCGATGGCATTCGCAACCCGGATGCTGGCGCGCAGCCTCAACATGCCGGAGCCGCTGGTGCATTCGACCGGCGACTATGTGGTCGCGCAGGTCATCGCCTTCGAGCACGGCGTCGGCAGGAGCCTCTGCCCGTTCCGTCTCGCCCGCCTGCTCCGCGCCTGGTGGCGCGGACTGCACTGAGTTTCACCCCGCGCCCACCCCAACCAAGGAGACCACGATGATCGATGCATCCACCTTCCTGCGCCGCGCCCTGCTCGCCGACGCCGTCTTCAGCGGCGTTGCCGCCCTCGGCTTCACCTTCGGCGCGAGCGCGTTCGCAGCGCTGTTCAACCTGCCCGAAGCGCTGCTGCGCGAGACCGGCCTGTTCCTGATCGCCTACACCGCCCTGGTCGGCTGGCTCGCCTCGCGGGCCACGGTGGCGAAGCCGCTCGTGCTGCTGGTCGTGATCGGCAATGCGGCCTGGACGGTCGGCAGCATCGCACTGCTGTTCTCGGGCGCGGTGTCGCCGAACCTCGCCGGCGAGCTCATGGTCGTCGCGCAGGCAATCGCCACCGGCGTGTTTGCCGAGCTGCAATTTTGGGGATTGCGGAAGAGTGCGGGTGTGGTGACGGCGTGAGGCCACATACTTTCTGTCGTCGCCCGGCCTTGTGCGCAATCGCGCACTGGACCGGGCGACCCAGAATTCCAGAGGCAGTAAACGTATGCGGAGAAGCTGCGGCGTACTGGATGACAGTTGAGCCGGAGGCTTAAGGGCGGGCTACGCCCGCGCGCGGCCGTTGGCCTTGCCGAGGGCGTGGCCGTTGAGCTTTTTCTTTTTGGCCGCCTTTGTGGGCGCCTTCTTGGCCGCCTTGGCTTCCGTGCGCGCCTTCACCTTGGCACGCTCAGCCCGCTCCTCGGCACGCAGCTTCTTGCGCTTGGCCTCGCAGGAAACGCACTTGCAGCCGATCGGCTTCAGATAGGCTTTGAAATAGTCGGTGCCGTAGTCGTAGTTGATCTCGTCGCCCGGCTCGATGTTCTTGATGGCGCGGATGAAGACCTTGCGTTCGCGCGGGCGGACGTCCGATTCCGCATTGGGCCGGCAGGAATGGTTGATGTAGCGCGCCAGATTCTTGCGCACCGAGCCGTCGATGGTCCAGCGGCCGTTGAGCTCGAACAGATATTTGTTCTCGATCTCGTCCTGCTCGGGGATTCGCGAGTCCAGGATCGGTCCGTAATAACGGATGATCCGGGTTCCCTTTTTGATCGGTTTGGTGGCGAAGAGGCCGAGCCCGGTCTTGGAGCGGCCGACGCGATAGGGTTTGTTCGACGATGTGGCTGGCATGATCAGGAGAACGAGGACGCGTACGAGGCCGCATGAGCTTCAAGCGAAGCCGCTCTTCTAGAACGATTCCGCGCCGCTGTCAGGTCTCTCGCGGGCCTGTTTGAACCTTGCCCACAATGAAGTCGTCAGATGGTACGGAGTTCCCGCTGCATTCGAGGTCTCGTGACGATCCGCATCACCTCCGCGTGCCTCGAGATCTTGCTGACGAGCACCGTCCTCGATGGCGCGAACGCCCAATCCGTGGGCACCGCCTATAGCTCGACGGCGCCGAAGAACTGCCGGCAGGTCGGCAAGCCCAGCGAGCTCGCGACGATGCGCTAAAGCGCCGAACAGCCGCTACACGGGAAGTTTCGTGGTGATAGGCGCCGTCAGCATCGACTCGAGCAGCCGCTCGGCCGTCGTTCCCTCGGGCAGCCGCTCCAGGATATCCTTCAACCGCCCGTCGAGCAGCAGCGTGGTGAAGCCGTGCACCATCGACCAGGCGCGCGCGATCGCGGCGCCCTGCTCCAGCGTCAGCGCGTCGCCGCTAATCTGCTCCTGCCGCATCGCGCCGATGGCGTTGGCGAGCCCGGCAAAAGAAGCCTCCGCCGCCTCGTGCAGGGAGGGACGGGAATAATCGAGCCGCTCGGTGCGAAACATGATTCCGTACATGCCGGGATGAGCCTGTGCATAGGCCACGTAGGCTTTCGGCCGCGCCAATGCGCGCGCAAGCGGCGTGGGGGCGGTATCGCAGGCCGAGGCCATCGCCGCATTGAACTGGCGGAAGCCGACGGCCGCGAGCTCGCTGAGAAGGCCGGTGAGATCGCCGAAATGATGGGTGGGCGCGGCATGCGAGACACCCGCCTCGCGCGCCACCGCCCGCAAGGTCAGACCGGCGAGGCCGTCACGCTCGAGCACGCGTTCGGCGGCCTGGAGCAGCGCTTCGCGGAGGGCGCCATGATGATACGGCGTCTCGGTTTTCGCGCTCGTCGTGCGGCGCGAGGTGCGCGATGCCGAGGTCGACGTCATTTTTCCGGGGGCACGCGAGCTTCGCGCCGTTTCGCTCTTGGTGTCGGTCTTGGCCATTTGCAAGCTATATGACGCAATATTGACAGTGTAAAGATTTCACTTGACGGACGCCGCGATTGGTCCTATTCGATCTTTACGATGTAAAGATAAGGAGGGATACGCCGTGCAGCACGACGCCGTCACCGAGCGCCGCAACAATATCGCGCCGATCCCGTTCGAAGCCGACGCGCCCCATCTGAAAATCGTCGGCGAATTGCCACGCGAGCTGAACGGCACGCTCTATCGCAACGGCCCCAATCCGCAGTTCGATTCTCCCGGCGCGCATTGGTTCGTCGGCGACGGCATGCTGCACGCCTTCCATCTCGATAACGGCCGCGCCAGCTACCGCAACCGCTGGGTCCGCACGCCGAAATGGCTCGCCGAGCACGATGCCGGCCGCGCGCTGTTCGGCGGCTTCGGCCGCAAGCTGCCGGATGCGCCCGCAAGCCTCACCGACGGCGGCGTCGCCAACACCAACATTATCTTCCATGCCGGCAAGCTGCTGGCACTGGAAGAGGCGCATCTGCCGACCGAGATCGAGCCGGGCACGCTGGCCACGCGCGGCTATCACAACTACCAGGGCCGCGTCGCCGGCAGTTTCACGGCGCATCCGAAGGTCGATCCCGTGACGGGCGAATTGGTGTTCTTCGGCTACAACGCCGCGGGACCGCTGACGCCTGCCCTCTCCTTCGGAACGATCGACGCCTCCGGCAAGGCGACACGCTTCGAGCGCTTCGAGGCGCCCTATGCCAGCATGGTGCACGACTTCATCGTCACCGCGAACCATGTGCTGTTTCCGATCCTGCCCATCACCGGCAGCATGGAGCGCGCGATGAGCGGACGGCCGCCCTATGCCTGGGAGCCGGACAAGGGCGCCTATGTCGGCGTGATGAAGCGCAGCGGTACGGCGAAGGACATCGTCTGGTTTCGCAGCGAGGCCTGCTACGTCTTCCACGTCATGAATGCGTGGGAGGACGGAGACCGCATCGTCGCCGACGTCATGCAGTTCGAGGAGGCGCCGTTGTTTCCGCATCCCGATGGACGGCCGACCGATCCGGAGAAGGCGCGCGCCCGCCACTGCCGCTGGACCTTCGATCTCACGGGGAATACCGACCGCTTCCAGCAGACCTATCTCGACGACCTCACCGGCGAATTCCCGCGCATCGACGATCGCCGCGCCGGGCTGAAGAGCCGTCATGGCTGGTACGCCTGCGCCAATCCAAGACTGCCGATGTTCGGCGCGTTGTCCGGCATCGTCCATGTCGACGGCAACGGCAGACGGCTCGGTCATTACCTGCTGCCGGCCGGCGACACCATCTCTGAGCCTGTCTTCGTCGAGCGATCGAAGGATGCACCCGAGGGGGACGGCTGGCTGCTCGCGGTGGTCTGGCGCGCGCGCGAGAACCGCAGCGACCTCGCCGTGTTCAATGCCACCGACATCGAGGCCGGCCCCGCCGCATTGGTGCAGCTCGGTCACCGCGTGCCAGACGGCTTTCACGGCAATTGGGTGGGTGCGGCGTAGCGCCCCCCGGAGCGACATCGCGAATGAGGTCTCCCATGCACACGCCCTCCCTCACCGCAGGTTGCCTTGCCCTCCTTGCCCTGACCGGCACCGCGCTCGCATTGCAGATGATCCGGTTGCGGCGGAGCCGCCATACCGTCTTTAACGGCGGCATTCTGCTCTGCCTCGGCCTTTTGATCGCCTCCGCGCTGCCGCTCCTGGCACGCCTCCCCTGGACGGAATTGGCCGAGGAGGCCTCAGACCAAGCCGTTGCAGCCCTTCATTTTTTAGAGGTCGCCTACGTCATTTTGACACTGTAAAGATTTTGCTTGACCCGGCATCGCCCCTGGATTACTAATCTTTACATCGTAAAGATCGGTTCGACCGAGGCGGCCCATGGCGATTTTCCTGATCCTCGCGCCCTACGGCGCTTTCACCTTCCTCATGCTGGTGACATCGGCCGCGGTCAGCGTGGTCACGGCCTCCGCGATCTGCCTCGCCACCGTCGCGATCGATGTCGCGCGCGGCCGCTCGGTGAAGGTCCTGGCCGCGGGCTCCGCAATCGTGTTCGCCGCGATCGGCCTCTATCTCGCGCTGATCGACCCCGCCCTCGGCCCGCTCGGCGTGAAGCTGTCGGTCGACATCGGCATCTTCGTCATCTCGCTCGGCTCGATGCTACTCCGCCATCCCTTCACGCTGCAATATGCGCTCGAATCCGTCCCGGCCGAGACCGCGGCAATGCCCGGCTTTCTCACGGCCAATTACGTCATCACCGGCGCGTGGACAGCCGCCGCGCTGCTGATGGCGGCCGCCAATCTCGTGCTGCTTTACGTCCCCGGCCTGCCGGTCTGGTCGAGCCTTGCGGTGGCCTTCGCCGCCCGCAACAGCGCGATCTACTTCACAAAATGGTATCCCGAGTATCGCCAGATCAAGTACGGTACGCCCGCCCGCGCTCTTCCCGACGCCGGCTGAACAGGATTGACGATGAAGGACGTATTCGCCCGCCTCGCCTCCGACTTCCTCTCCGCCATCGTCTTCCTGGCCGTCTACCTCATCACCGACAACGTCGTGCTGGCAACGTCGGTGGCGATTGCCGGCGCGATCGCGCAGGTGATCTACGCCCGGGTGAAGGGGCAGCAGCTCAACTACATGACCTATGCGAGCCTCGCACTCGTCGTCGTGCTGGGCACGGTCACGCTGCTGACCAACGATCCCCGCTTCATGCTGGCAAAACCTTCGATCGCGCATTTCGCGATCGGCGCCATCATGCTCAAGCGCGGCTGGATGCTGCGCTACATGCCGCCGATCGTCACCGAGACCGTTCCGGAATATGTGACCGCTGCTGGTTATGCCTGGGCCGCGCTGATGTTCGTGATCGGCGCCGGCATGATCGCGGTCGCCGCCACAGGCGATCTGAAGCTGTGGGCGTTCTACATCACGGTGGTCGCGGGCGGCGCCAAGATCCTGGCCTTCGCCGTGCAGTATGTGGTTCTCAGGCTCATCGTCACCAGCCGCCGGCGCGCCGCTGCCCGCGCCTAAATGCCTCCAATGCAGGGTTAGGCAGGAACTGCGAGTTGGGCTATAGGCTCGCTCAGGACTGGCCGCGGATCGTCGCGGCCCGCCGGGATTTGTTCGGGGAGACGGGAATGGCCGTAGACGGCAACTGGAATCTGACCATGACGACGCCGATGGGCGAGCGCCAGGCGACGCTGAGCCTGAAGGCTGCGGGCGGCTCGCTCACGGGCACGCAGGGCGCGGAAGGTAATACCGCCGAGATTTTCGACGGTACCGTCTCCGGCGACAACGTCTCCTGGAAGGTTTCGATCACCAACCCGATGCCGCTCACGCTCGAATTCACCGGCACGGTCTCCGGCGACAGCATCAACGGCGAAATGGGCATCGGCCCGATGGGCAGCTTCCCGTTCACGGGCGCGCGGACGTAAGCGCGCTGCACCGATGCGTGCGCTCCGTCTCATCGCGGCGACGATCCTGTGTGTCGCGACACAAGCAGCGCGCGCGGATGACACCGAACCGGCGTGGCGCGCCAGCGCGCTCGCCATGGTGCCGGCGGGCTATGTCGCCGGCCTCGCCTATCGTACCGAAGGTGCGACCGGATATCTCGCGGTCTATCCGGCGACGTCGAACGATCCGAAGACACCCGCAAGCGTGTTCGCCGCGCGCCAGGTCCTCATCGTCACGCTGACGGCTGATGCGACGCGCGCGGTCTCGGCCGAGTTGAAGCCGCGCAGCGAGCCGGCCCCCGACAACGACGACAACGATTTCGCGAAGCTGCACGCCGAACTTGCCGCGAAACGCGCAAGCCTGCCCGAAGGCACCGAGCCCTGCGATCTCGGCGCCTGGTCCATCGACAAGGATCCGAACGGCCTCAACGTGCGCGCTGAACCCTCCGTGAAAGCGCGCGTGCTCGGCACGCTCCCGCCGCCCTACCGGCTCAAGCTCGGCGGCGCCGAGAACACGCCTGACGGCGGCTGGCTCACCGAATTCCGCATCATCGGTTTCAGGGACGGCTGGTTCCTGATCGAGGGCGCCAAGCCGCCGGGCAAGGATTACGAGGACGACAAGCGATACCCACGCAGCGCGCCAAAGCCCTACGCGGGGCGCGGCTGGGTCGCTTCCAACAAGGTCGGCGCGAATTACGCCAATGGCTACACACGCGCGGGCGGGCTGTTCCAGGCGCCCTTCGTCGATGCCAAATGGATGCCCGCCCAGCACGAGCTCGGCGGCCCGATTGACGGCGACGGCGGACCAAAGCGGCTATTGGCCTGCAGCGGCTTCTGGGGCCTCGTCGAGAGCCACGACGGCGTGCGTGGCTGGTGGCGTTCGCTGTGCTCCAACCAGGTCACGAATTGCAGTTAGCTCGATAGGACGGGTTGGTGGGCGCCGGCGCTAGACCGCCGCATCCTGCACCGCAATGCAAACCGAGGCCGACTTTCGAATTGCTCCCACGGAAAACCCTGGGGTCCCTCGCGCCTGCCTCCAGCGAAATCCCGGCGATGCCGTCAAGGCTATTGTCTTCTGACGCCGAGTTAGAATAGCCTAGCAAAGATTGCAATAAACTTACCCGCAACCTTGAGGGGCATGCGTGTTTGGGATATTGGAAGATATTTATTCAGCAAACATACTCACGACTAGCGATCTAAGAACAACCCTCGCAACCGCTCTCAAGATCGCGGATTTTGAGCTGACCATCTATGCGGCGGATCCCTACGTGTCCGGTCGCTGGTGTCTGTGCTTGCCTCGCGAATCTACTGCCGGGAACGAAGATCCCATCATCCAAGGTGACGAGGCCCTGACGATCCGTGGCTACCGAATCGTCGACTTGGCAAAGTACACGATCTTCGAAAAACAGAGATGCGCTCGCCTAGCGTACAAGACCAATGTTCAATTCGAGCCGCAATCCCTGGACGTTCTGATCAAGATTGCGTTCGTCCATCTCAGCTACAACATCATCTACTTGATCCGCTCGCGGATTATCTCGCAATCCTATCGCTCGCGCGATCTGGATACGTTCTGGCACAGGGCCATCAATGACGTCATCCTGCCGCTGATTAATTGCGAGGCTGGCTCCGTATTCGTCAGGGACGACCGGAATCATCTTCTCAAGCTGCGAGGCTCATCTGGCCTTGAGACGCTATCAAGGAGCAACAGGAGCAAGCTGCAGAAAAGAGATGTGTACTACCTTCCCGACGATCAATCTTGGGTCGTTCAATCGCTCAAGCAACGACAGTCAATCTACGAATTCAATGGATTCTCTCCTCTTCCGAAGGGACGATATTCAGAGCGCGTAAGCTCGGAAATCTGGTCTCGCGCCTATGTACCCATGCTCATACGAGCTCAAGAGCGGGACATTGCGAATGACGCCGAAGCGACCGACCCACTCCCCCCCAACGAGTATCCCGCGGGCCTCTTGCGGCTCGTCAATCCAAAATTTGGAAATTGCAGGCCACGCCATTTCTCGTGGCACGACAAGTTTGTGATTGATTTTATTGTCGATGTGAACACCGTGCTGACACGCCGGTACCTCGAATTGAGCAAGGCACACGACGACATCGAGCAAGTCTGCCACGCACTTGGCTCCGAGATCGCCACGATTACACGAAATGCCGAGTTCATCCGCGACAATTTGTTTGGATCTGACGAATTTCCGGCCGTTTGCGATCTTTCACAGATCAAATTCGCGCCAGTGTTTCGAAATCTCGAAATCGCTCTGAGCGACATCAAATTGTATGTAGATGACATCCACTTTCAGTTTGAAAAGGTTCGAAAGCTCGCCATTGACGGCGACATCAAGGGAAAGACCACAGATCGGCTGTTCTCCGACGTCTTCATGAAGCTGGTAAACTCGGCAGATGCGTTAGCTCGCATCTATGGGCGCAAACGAGTGGCCATCAACAATCTGAAAGAAAGCAAGCTGGACGAGCTGCCAAGAGTAGTGGGCACCTCGGCCGCATGGCTTTCTGTGTTCAGAAACCTATTCGAGAACAGCGTCAAGTACGCCAATGCGGGCGACGATCCGGAAATCACGATCACCTGGAGCGAGATAGACGAGCAGCGCATCGCGATCGATTTCTGCGACAATGGTCCGGGCATTCCAGATGAAGAGCGTGACCGGATATTTCTCGACGGCGTGAGGGGCCGACTCGCGATCGAGTCTGGTCAAAAGGGCACAGGAATCGGCCTGGCATATTGCCGCGAAGTTGCCTCCAAATGCTCCGCTGACATCGAATTGGCCAAGCATGCGCGCGGCGCCCGATTCCGTGTTTTGATGAGGAGATCGTAGTGGCCATATTTTGGATCGATGAGGACAGCCCACAATTCGAGTTTGATCGTGAGCGCCTCAGAGCAAGAGGTTCGAAAGTCGATGACATCTTGGACGCAACGACCGCATATGCGCGACTGACAGACGTAGACCCCAATCACGTAACAGGTATGATTGTGGATGTAATGCTTCGTCCAGGGAGCGACCTTGGAAGGTTCTCTCCCGAGAAATGCGACGGCACTCGTCGCGTAGGTCTCATTCTTATAGACGAACTCAACGCCTTCTGGGGCGAGCGGCTCCGACGAAAATTCATCATCTATACCTGCGCCACGGCGGAAGACATCCGCGGTGCCATTCGGGCAACGCA
The DNA here is from genome assembly GCF_029714325.1 of Bradyrhizobium sp. CB1717. NCBI lineage: Bacteria > Pseudomonadati > Pseudomonadota > Alphaproteobacteria > Hyphomicrobiales > Nitrobacteraceae > Bradyrhizobium > Bradyrhizobium sp. CB1717. The sequence continues at coordinate 3,798,483 of NZ_CP121666.1, read as the reverse complement.
GAAGAGGTTCAATATCCCGGTTCTTCCAAAGAGTCCCGACATCGTGGGCTCGAAGTTTGCGAAGATTGTCCTGAATTACTTCAAGTCTGGAGAAATCGAGGATGAGTTCATCAGACGCTAGTCACCTCATTGAAATCCTCATCCTGATCGTCGCCCTGGTAACCATGATTGCCACGATCGCCATCGGCGTGTTCGCCTTCAGAGGTTGGCGGGAGACGAGAGAGATGATGAGCCGCATCGAGAGCGGCGAACAGAAGATCTCAGAAATCCGACAGAGACTTCAAACTTACTCTCTGGTCGTAGACCTTGTACTCGAAAAGACGTCCCTGATACGAAAAACAATCGCCAGCACCAGAATGCAGCAATACGTACTGTCTCTTGACCCGGAGATTGCACGGGACGAGCTCAGCGAAGAGGTCAATACACGAGAAACATTCGACAATATTACGCAACGCCTCAACGAAATTGAGTGGCTTCTGGCCAAAAACGACCATGAGCATCGTCTCTTCTCGTCCGATCAAATTGACGTCGGCCTTGCCATCGAAGCCCTCGTCCAAAGATACGGGGACGGCGCTACGATCGAAATCTTCGATCGTCTCGCTCGTCTACCCACTGACAATCAGGAAAGTTACAAGAGGGCAAGATCACAATTGCTAGAGAGGATGACACGCGTCAACGGTTTGCGGCGTGTCTATCCCTCTAGCGCATGGACTGGACTACTCAGCCCAAATTCAACTCCTTGAAGAAGTCGTTCCCCTTGTCGTCGATGATGATGAACGCCGGGAAATCGACGACTTCGATGCGCCAGATCGCTTCCATGCCGAGTTCGGGATATTCGAGCACCTCGACCTTCTTGATGCAGTGCTCGGCGAGGTTCGCCGCGGCGCCGCCGATCGAGCCGAGATAGAAGCCGCCGTATTTCTTGCAAGCCTCGCGCACGGCCGGCGCGCGGTTGCCCTTGGCCACCATCACCATCGAGCCGCCGGCGGCCTGGAACTGGTCGACGAAGGAATCCATGCGGCCTGCGGTGGTCGGACCGAACGCGCCGGAGGCATAACCCTCGGGCGTCTTGGCGGGACCGGCGTAATAGACCGGGTGGTTCTTGAAGTAATCCGGCAGCGGCTCGCCTTTCTCCAGCCGCTCACGCAGCTTGGCGTGCGCGCTATCTCGCGCAACAATCATGGTGCCGGTCATCGAGACCCGGGTCTTGATCGGATATTTCGAGAACGTTGCAAGGATGTCCTTCATCGGCTGGTTGAGGTCGATCTTGACGACCTCGCCACCGAGCGCTTCTTCGACCTGCGGCAGGTACTGCGCCGGGTTGTGCTCGAGCTCCTCGAGATAGACGCCGTCCTTGGTGATCTTGCCGAGCACCTGGCGGTCGGCCGAGCAGGACACGCCAAGCCCGATCGGGAGCGAAGCACCGTGGCGCGGCATGCGGATCACGCGCACGTCGTGGCAGAAATATTTCCCGCCGAACTGCGCGCCGACGCCGAGCGACTGCGTCATCTTGTGGATTTCCTTCTCCATCTCGACGTCGCGGAAGGCGTTGCCGTCGGGCGAGCCGTGGGTCGGCAGTGCATCGAGATAGCGGGCGGAGGCGAGCTTCACCGTCTTCATGCAGAGCTCGGCCGAGGTGCCACCGATCACGATGGCGAGGTGATAGGGCGGGCACGCCGCGGTGCCCAGTGTCAGGATCTTCTCCTTCAGGAACGCGAGCAGCCGGTCCTTGGTCAGCACCGAGGGCGTGGCCTGGAACAGAAAACTCTTGTTGGCGGAGCCGCCGCCCTTGGCCATGAACATGAACTTGTAGGCGTCGTCGCCCTCGGCGTAGATCTCGCACTGCGCCGGCATGTTGTTGGCGGTGTTCTTCTCCTCGTACATCGAGAGCGGCGCGACCTGCGAGTAGCGCAGATTGCGGCGCAGGTAAGCATCGCGCGCGCCTTCCGACAGCGCCGCCTCGTCGTCACCGTCGGTGATGACGTTGCAGCCCTTCTTGCCCATGATGATCGCGGTGCCGGTGTCCTGGCACATCGGCAGCACGCCGCCGGCGGCGATGTTGGCGTTCTTCAAGAAGTCCAGCGCGACGAACTTGTCATTCGGGCTCGCCTCACCGTCCTCCAGGATCGAGCGGAGCTGCTTCAGATGGCCGGGGCGCAGATAATGGTTGATGTCGCCAAAAGCCGCCTCCGACAGCGTCTTCAGCGCCTCGCGCGACACCACCAGCATGTCCTTGCCGAGGACCTTCTCGACCCTGACGCCCTCGGACGAAATCTTCTTGTAGGGCGTCTCGTCCTTGCCCAGCGGGAACAGCGGGGTGTGCTTGTAGGGCGGAACGGGCTTGGACTGGTCGGGGAAGGCAGTGGGAGCGTTCATGGGGCGAATCTCGGGGTTTTGGAGCCCTGGCGGGCCGCTAGCATAGAAGCGTTCTAAGCTTTTTTGCCGCAAAGGGAAGGCGTTCTGGCGCGGTCGGGGCATCTGAATTCGGCGACAAGACGGCCCCTTTTCCGGGCCGATGTCGGCAAAGATGCGCGGCCGCCATTGTCTCCGGGAAAGGTCCGGATGCACCCTTGCGCTCCGCGCGCGACGAAGGTTGAATGCGCGCCCTCAGGGGCATTTCATCATGATTTTCAAACTGAACGTCCGCGGCGCGATTCTGGTCGCCGCCGCCATCACCGGACTTGTGGCTCTCGCCTCGCCCGCGCGCGCCGATCGCTGTGACGACAGCGCCAAGGAGCTGGCAAACCAGATCGATCGCCTCAAGGTGAATTTCCGGGCCGCCAACATCGTGTACCTGACGCACCCGGCCGCCAAGGAGCTGTCGGTGGGTTGCCGCGGCGACAAGTATTCGATCGAGCTCTATGCCAAGGGCGATCGGAAGCCGACGCCGGAATTCCTTGCGCTGGTGGGATCGATGGCGGCGATCGTCTTCACCGTGACCAAGGACGACACCACGACGGGCGCGACGCGCTGCCTGAAACGGATGGGCCTGTTGCGCGGCGACAAGATCAGCATGCGCTACCGGCGGCTCAACATGGAATGCACCCGCACTAAGACAGATGCGTCGATCGCGATCACGCGCGGCAAGGACGAGTAGAAGGGACTTCGCCTTCTCTCTTGCAGCGGACACGGCGGCGCACGTGTCGCGACACCAGCCACCACACACTCCGTCATTGCGAGCGTAGCGAAGCAATCCAGAATCCCTCCGCGGTGACAGTCTGGATTGCTTCGTCGCTTTGCTCCTCGCAATGACGGGGAGAGGTCTCGGCGTCGCCATCACATCACGCGGATGAGGCGCAAGAACAGCCTCTCCCACCCACCAATCCCTCGCATTTTAACGATTGCCTTGAAGGAAATTTCGCTCCTGTCGGGGCAGGCTGAATTGTTTCCATGTGTGAGGATTTGTGGATGAAGGTTTCCACCGTTGCGCCGCCGCCGATCGCGATCGTGGTGCCGAGCTACGACACGACCAAGCCGCAAGACGACCAGACCAAGACCAAGGACACTGATCCGACCTACAAGCCGCAGCCGCCCGCGCCGCTGCCGCCGGGTCAGGGCACGCGGATCGATCAGCTCGCCTGATCGGCTTTGCCAGAGATGAAACGCCCGATCCGGTCGATCGGGCTTTTCGCGTGTCCGGCCGCATCTTTGCCGGATAGCGGGACCACACTCGTGCGCGCTCGGGTCTGAGAGCTGCGCATGATCGTCCGCCTTCTGCTGCAGAACACGATCTTCACCGTCGCGATGGGCGCGCTGCTGTTCGCGTCCGCCGGCACGCTGCACTGGCCGTCGGCCTGGCTGTTCCTCATCACCTCCGCCCTGCTCGGTCCGCTCTGCGGCTGGTGGCTCTACCGGCTCGATCCGGCGCTGCTGGCGGAGCGCCTCCGTCCGGTCATCCAGAAGGACCAGCCGCCGGCCGACAAGGCCTTCGTCACCGCCCTCATTGCAGCGATGCTGGCCTGGCTGGTCGTGATGGGGCTCGACCGGCGTTGGCTTTGGTCCGACATGCCGCTTGCCCTGCAGGTCCTCGGCTTCGTGCTGTTCGTGCTCTGCATGCTGTTCACGATGTCAGTGTTCCGTGAGAACTCGTTCGCCGCGCCCGTGGTGAAGCTGCAAGCCGAGCGCGCGCAGCGCGTGATCTCGACCGGGCCCTACGCGCATGTGCGTCATCCCATGTACAGCGGCATGATCCTGTTCTTCGCCGGCCTGCCGCTGCTGCTGGGCTCGTGGTGGGGACTGGCGATGGCGCCGCTGTTCCTTGCGCTGTTTGTCGTTCGCATCGGCATCGAGGAGCGCACGTTGCGCGAGGGCCTGCCGGGCTACATCGATTATGCCGCGCGGGTGCGCTATCGCCTGGTGCCCGGTGTGTGGTGAGTGCGCATACGCCCGTACGACAGGCGGAGGTCTTCTGGACCGACTAATTGTCCAGCTCGCGATAGCGGCGGAAGATGCCCTGCTCGTTGAACGGAATGCGGCGTTCGCTGTCGAGATAGGCCTTGATGTTCGGGCGCGCGGCAACGCGGTCGTGCAGGCCGACGAGGCCCGGGATGTCCGTCTCGAACGCTTTCATGCGCTTCGGAAACGCGTAGCGCAGTCCGGCGACGATCTGGAATAGCGAAAGGTCGACATAGGTGAGCCGGCGACCGGTGACGTAGGCGCCGCCGTTGCCGGCGAGAAGCTGCTCGAAATAGCCGAGATATTTCGGCACGCGCTCGTCCCAGAAATCGGCCGTGCGTTTCTTCGCCGGCGCCTTCTGGTCCTCGTAGTACATCGAAGGCCCGAGCGGATGGTGGGTGTCGTGAATCTCGACCACGAAGTCGGTGATGGTGAGCTGGAGCTGGTGCACCCAGAGCCGGCCGGCTTCCGGCTTCGGCGCCAATCCGTGGCGGCTGCCGAGATAGAGCAGGATATTGGCGGTCTGGCCGATCACGAGCTTGCCCGCTTTCAGGAACGGCGGCGCAAAGGGCGGCGTGCCCTTCTGCGCTTCCATCATCTTCATCATCGCAGCCGAGCCGCGCGCAGCGCGCGCGACATCGACGTAAGCGGCACCCGCCTCCTCCAATGCCAGCCGCACATATTCGCCGCGGCCCTGGATCTCGGGCCAGTAGTAGAGTTCGTATTTCATGGGAGGGGTCCGTGAGCGTGGGGGCAACCGGACCAATCTAGCATGCAGCCGAAGGTTCCGTCAGGGTTGGACGGAACGGCGGTATTCGCCGTCATTGCGAGCGTAGCGAAGCAATCCAGAAATGCCTCTGCGGAGACAGTCTGGATTGCTTCGTCGCAAGAGCTCCTCGCAATGACGAAGGAAAGAACTCAGCCCCTCAATTCGCCGCGAAACAATACAGCAGGCCGTCGCCGCCGGTGCTCTTCAGATCGGCCTGCGAGCAGCCGCCGTCCGGACCGCGCGAGGGGTGAGAGCTGTTCCAGGACTTCGACGGCTCGTCATCGCGCAGGCCCTTACGATCGGCGTGGCCGACGACCGCCGCGCCTTGCGTGCTCGACGTCCAGTTCTTGCAGGTCTTGTCGTCGCCTGCGGCAAATGCGGTGCCGTCGGCCTGCGATCCCGTGAGGATGTCGTGCCGGTTCGGCGTGTCGCCGGCGCCGTTGATAACCTCCCCCTTCTCGCTGAGCGCGGTCTGCTTGGTGAGATTGTTGGCCGCGCTGTGCAGGTCGGCAACGTCCTTTGCGATCACCGCGCCCTTGGCGTTCTGCCACGGTCCCTTGCCAATGCGGTCGCGGGCGTTGACGGCCGGCTTGCCGTCGGCAGCCTGCGTCGACAGATAAGCGCGCCAGGTTTTGGGGCCGGCGCCGCCGGTCTGCGCGAGCCTCGCGCATTGCGCATCGGCCCCCTCCAGGCCGCCGAGATCGGCTCCCTTGCCCGGGCCGCTGGAGGTCACGAAGAACGTCATGTCGGCTGACTGCGCGTGCACGGATGGCGCTGCGAGCAAGGCCAGCGTGAGCGCGAGCCCTGAAATCGCCACGGATCTCTCGATACGGATCATCTTGTCCTCCCGGTTGTGTTTTCGTTGGCCGCCTGATTTTCAACCCGACGCACGCCCGCTTATTCCGATGCCGCGCTGCGAGACGCCCAAAAGAAAAGGGCGCCGTGCCGAAGCACGACGCCCTGGTTCCTCATCTCGTCTGCGATCAATTGGCCTGCTGGATCGCCGACAATTCCCAGCCGCCGTTCGGGCGACGAGCGAAGGTCCAGACCTCGGTGACCTCGCCCGGCTGCTCGCTGCCGGCGACGACCGCGCCGGTGTTGCGGTCCACCGTCTTGTCGGTGAGCGCGAAGCGCAGCGCCACCGTGGCGTAGTCGGTCTCGCCTTCGCGCCAGGCTTCCGCGAGGTCGCCCTGCAACAGCTTGACGTTGCTGGTCTTGTTGACGACGTTGCGCGCGCGGTTCTGATTAAGGTCCTGCTCGAAATAGGAGACCATTTCCGGCGTCGCGAGCGTGTGCAGCTTGGCCACGTCCTCGTTCGACCAGGCGGTCTGGATCTCGCCGAGCAGACGCTCGAACGCCTCGTAGTCATCCGGCTTGATCTCGAGCGGCGCGTTGTTGGCGCCGAAGCCGAAGCCACCAAGGCCACCGCCAAGTCCGCCACCGAGGCCGCTGCGATAGTTGGTCTGCGGACCCTGGCCATTACCTGCGTCAGCATTGGCATAGGCCGCCTGTGGCGAGTGGCGGCGCTGCCACCAGGACATCGCGAGCCGCACCACGAACACCACGAGCACGATCTGGATGATCAGGCCGAGGATCGACGACAGGCCACCGAGGCCGCCGAACAGGCCGCCGCCGAACAGCATGCCGAGCAGGCCTGCGCCGAGGAAGCCGGCCGCAAGGCCGCCCATGAAGCCGCCGGCGCGGCCGAACAGGCCGCCGCGCGCGGGCGCAGCTGCAGCCGAATTCATGCCTGCGCCCGGCTGGGTGTAGGTGCGGTTGAACTGCGAGGTCGAGCCCGGCGCGGTCGTGGTCGACGGCGGAGCCGAATAGGTGCGCGAGCCGCGCGAACCCGACGACATGCCGCCACCGACGCGCGCGTCGGCGGACGAGATCGCCAGCGCGGTCGGCAGCGCAAGCGCCAGCACGACGGCGATCGTCTTGAAGAGAGAGCGGGATCGTTGCGAGAAAGTCATGTGCGTTTCCCAAATCCCCGGCATGGGGACGTGCCCCTAAGATGGGCAGACTTCCCGAAAAGTGAAGCCGGTTTCGGGACCGATGGCTGCGGCCCTCAGTCGCGGGGATGTGGCAAAAGCCCATATTTGACGGGGGTTTGGCCGGGTGCGCCGGGGGAACCGTGGTCGCCGGTTACCGGCGGGTTTACGAGGTGAATTCCGCATTTTCCTCGCGTCCTTCTCATTTCGAGGAGCCATTGCGACGAAGCCCGATGTCGTCCTGGCGAAAGCCAGGACCCATTACCCCAAGAGGCGGTTTGGCGAAGACTGGTCGTTCGGGATTGGCGACGTGCGCGAACGCGAGATCACGCGGTATGGGTCCTGGCTTTCGCCAGGACGACGGTGGAGATAGTTGGGCGCCTGTGCACGGGCACGACGTTTACCCCTGCTTCGTCATCGTCTCCTTCACCGCGGCCACGAGCTGGCTGAGGGTGAACGGCTTTGGCAGGAAGTCGAACTGCTGGCCTTCGGGCAGACTCTTCTCGAAGGCGTCCTCGGCGTAGCCGGAAACGAAGATGAACTTGATGTCGGGGTTCTTTTCCCGCATCGCCTTCAGCAGCGTCGGGCCGTCCATCTCCGGCATCACGACGTCGGAGACGACGAGATCGATCGCGCCGCTTTGCTCCTCCAGCACCTCCATCGCCTCGACGCCGTTCTCGGCCTCGACCACGGTGTAGCCGCGCGAGCGCAGGCCCCGGGCGTTGAGCGCGCGCAGGCCTTCCTCGTCCTCGACGAGAAGGATCGTGCCCTGTCCGGTGAGATCGGTGCGGGGCTTGGCCTCTGCCGGCGCGGCGGGAGCAGCTTCCTTCGCGGCGCCATTGGTCGCGCTGGCCGCGGCCGCGGGCTGCTCGACCTGCACCTCCGGCTCGGCGTGATGGCGCGGAAGGAAGATGTGGAACGAGGTGCCCTGCCCCGGCTCGGAATCGACGTAAATGAAGCCGCCGGTCTGCTTGACGATGCCGTAGACGGTGGAGAGGCCGAGGCCGGTGCCCTTGCCGACCTCCTTGGTCGAGAAGAACGGCTCGAAGATCTTGTCGCGGATGTCGGCGGGAATGCCGGTGCCGGTGTCGGCGACCTCGATGCGGACATAGTCCGCGGCCGGCATGCCCTTGTAGGCGAGCTTGCCCGCATCCTCGGTCGTGACGTTGGCCGTGCGGATGATCAGCTTGCCGCCGTCGGCCATGGCGTCGCGCGCGTTGACCGCGAGGTTGACGATGACCTGCTCGAACTGGGAGACGTCGACCTTCACCGGCCAGAGGTCGCGGCCGTGGATCAGGTCGAGCTTGACCTTCTCGCCGATCAGCCGGCGCAGCAGCATGGTGAGATCGCTCAAGGCATCGCCGAGATCGAGCACCTGCGGCCGCAGCGTCTGCCGCCGCGAGAACGCCAGCAGCTGCCGCACCAGGGTCGCCGCGCGCGTCGCGTTCTGCTTGATCTGCATGATGTCCTGGAACGACGGATCGGTCGGCTTGTGCGCGTTCAGCAGGAAGTCGTTCGCCATCATGATGGCGGAGAGCACGTTGTTGAAGTCGTGGGCGATGCCGCCGGCGAGCTGGCCCACCGTCTCCATCTTCTGGGACTGGTTGATCTGGTTCTCCAGCGCGCGCCGCTCGGTGGTCTCGAGCATGTGCACGATGGCGGCTTCCGCCTCGTTCTCGGCCGCATCCACCGGCGTGACGAAGAACTGGCCCCAGCGCTCCTTGGTCCCTTCCAGCGCCACCTCGACCGGCGCGACGTCGGCCTGGCCTTCGGCGGCCTGGTTGATGGCCGTGATCAGCAGATGACGATCGCGCGAATTGACCGCGCGGAAGATCGACTTCGAGGCACTGTCGAGCCCGAGCGCCTGCCCGAGCTTGGCATAGCGCGCATTGGCACGCACGACGTTGCCGGCGCGGTCGACGGTCGCGATCGCCATCGGAGTATGGTCGAAGAAGCGCATGAAGCGCACTTCGGCGGCCCGGTCAGGATCGCTGCGCTCGTCGCGGGCGCGGCTGATGACGAGGGTGCGCGACGGTCCCGGCGCGCCGTCGGCGCCGAAGGCAAGCTTGTGATAGAGCCGCACCGGCATGGTCTTGCCGGTCCGCATACGCAGGTCGATATCGAAGACCTCGGTCTTCACCTCGCCCGGCACCGCCACGATCGCCGTCAAGAGCGAGGCGCCGTCGCCGGAAACGATGTCGGTGAGTTTCAAGCCGCCCGAGCCAATCTCAGCCAGGTCATAGTCGAGCCAGTTCGCCAGCGTCGCGTTGACATAGGCGAGCTCGCCAGCCGGATTGACCGAGAAGAAGCCGCACGGCGCGTGGTCGAGATATTCGATGGCGTGCTGAAGCTCCTGGAACACGTCCTCCTGGCGCTCGCGGTCGCGGGTGATGTCGGCGATCGACCACACCGCGTATTTCGCCTCGCGCTTGCCGGTGCCGAGCGGGCGCACGCGCATGCGCAGCCAGCGGCCCTGGCTGCCGTCCTGCCCGGAGATGCGCACCTCCTCCTGCTGGCGCTTGCCCTCGCGGGCGGCCTTGAGCAGGCGGAACACGGCTTCGGAGACGTCGGGGTTGCCGATGAAGACGCGCTCCACGGGGCGCACGTCCTGCGGGCCGCTCGCGCCGGTCAGCGTCAGATAGGCCGCGTTGGAATAGACCACGTGTCCGCGCGCATCGGTCACGGCGAGGCCGTCGAAGGCGTGATCGGAGATGCGGCCGATGATGGGATCATCGAGATTTCGGTCGGCGAAGCGGATGATGCCGGCGGCAAAGGCGAACAGATTGAACAGCCCGACCATGGCCAGCACGGCGAGGATGCCGAGGATATAGGGCTGCGCCTGCGCGCGGCCGAGCGTCATCAGCCCGACGGCGACCGCGACGAGGCCGGCGGCCACCAGCAGCACCAGCGCAATGCTGCCCGAGCGCGGCGACGGCTCGTTCGCCGCAACGGGCTCGCGTGTGAGGTCGTGGTCGGTCTCAGCAGTCATCTCGAGCTGGCGCAGCCTGTTGGCAGAGAATCAACGCGCTGCCGCGCGCGCAGGGCCTTCCCTGCCTCATCAGGCCCCGCAGGCGCAAGGGCAGCAGGGTCGAAAGGTACGCTGATTCCCAGATTACAGCCATTTCCGGTACTTTTCGGGGGTTTTAGCCGCGCCCGGCGCGGAAACCCTGTTTCAGCCGCATGACGTAGCCGATGACCTCGGCGACCGCATGGTAGTGCTCGGTCGGGATTTCCTGGTCGATGTCGACGGTGGCATAGAGCGCACGGGCGAGCGGCACGTTCTCGACGATCGGGATGTCGTGCTCGCGCGCGATCTCCCGGATCTTGAAGGCGAGATTGTCGACGCCCTTGGCGACGCAGATCGGCGCCGACATGCCGCGCTCGTAGGACAGCGCCACCGAATAGTGGGTCGGGTTGGTGATGATCACCGAGGCCTTGGGAACCGCCGCCATCATGCGCTTCTTGGCGCGCTGCTGCCGGAGTTGCCTGATCTTGCCCTTGATGTGGGGGTCGCCTTCGGACTGCTTGAACTCTTCCTTGATCTCCTGGAGCGACATCTTCTGCCGCTGGAACCAGCTGCGGTACTGGAAGAAGTAATCGGCGATCGCGACGATCGCGAGCGCCGCGACCACCGCGCCGAGCAGGTGGACGGTCATGCTGGTGGTGGCGCCGAGCATGGCGGCCGGGTCGAGCCTGACCATCGCCTCCATGCGATGCCGTTCCGGCCACAGGATCATGGTCATGACCACGCCAAGCACGATCAGCTTGCCGAGGCCCTTGAGGAAGTTCGCCGCCGCCTGCTTGCCGAAGATGCGCTTGAAGCCGGCGCCGGGCGAGAGCTTGCTGAATTTGGGTTTCAGGGATTCGGCCGACCAGACCAGGCGGTGCTGCAGCATGTTGCCGGCGATCGCCGCCAGCACCAGCATCAGCAAGGGAACGCCGACCGCCGCGAGCACGGCGACCTCGATCTGCTGCATCAGCTTGAGCAGGTTCCCGCCGTCGGTCTTGATCATCCAGGAATTGGCGAGCAGGTTGCGCATCGGCGTCACCAGCCCGCTGCCGACCGAGCCCGAGAAGGTCGAGACCACCAGCGTGCCGCCGGCGATCATGAACCAGGTGTTGATCTCCTGGCTTTTGGCGACGTCGCCACGTTCGAGCGCATCGTCGAGACGCTTTTGTGTCGGGTCTTCTGTTTGACTTTCTGGATCGTTGTCTTCCGCCATCGATCCCTCGTTACTTGAGCGGCATCATCTGGTGCATCACACCGATGAAGTAGTCGAGATAGGTGCCCATCATCGCGGTGAGCACCACGGCGAGCACCAGGAAGCCCGCGAAGATCGACAGCGGCACGCCGACGAAATAGACCTGCATCTGCGGCATCAGCCGCGCCAGCACGCCCAATCCGATGTTGAAGACGAGGCCGAACACCAGAAACGGCCCCGAGAGCTGCAGGCCGAGCCGGAACGCGGCGGCGAAGGCTCGCGTCGCGAGCGAAGCGACATCCCCGCTCGACACCGTCTCGCCCGGCGAGAAGATCGAGTAGCTGTCGTTCAGCGCAGCGATGACGAGGTGATGGCTGTCGGTGGCGAACAGCAGCGTCACTCCCAGCATGGTCAGGAAGTTGCCGACCAGCACGCCCTGCTGTCCCTGCGTCGGATCGACCGAAGTGACGAAGCCGAGTCCCATCTGCTGCGCGATCACGGATCCCGCGACCTGCAACGCGGACAGCGTTACGCGCGCGGTCGCGCCCAGCACGATGCCGATCACGATCTCATGCAGCATCAGCACCAGCAGCGGCGCCAGCGACCCCATGTCGACGTGGTAGGCGTTGCGATGCAGCGGCAGGATGATCAGCGTCAGCAGCAGCGCGATCGACAGCTTGATCCGCGTCGGGATGTTGGTCTCGCCGAGACCGGGCAGCAGCATCACCATCGCACCGACCCGGGCGAAGGCGAGCATGAAGGACGCGGCGAGCGCCGGCAGCAGCGAGACGTCGATGCGCATAGCGGCCGCATTGTGCCTCAGCCGCCGATGATTCGCGACGAGATCCGCAGCATGTGGGCGTGGAGCGAGTCGGCCATGAACGGTAATGCTAGTAGCATCGTGGCGAAGATGGCCAGGATCTTCGGGACGTAGATCAGCGTCTGCTCCTGGATCTGCGTCAGTGCCTGGAACAGCGACACGATCACGCCGACCACGAGGCCGACCACCATCAGCGGCGAGGACACGATCACGATGGTCCAGATCGCATCGCGCGCGACGTCGAGGGTCTCAGGTCCGGTCATTGCAGAATTCCTTTATTCAATTTACGCCTCCTCACCGCTGTTCCGAGCAATGCGAAGACCTATCCCCTCGTCATTGCGAGCGAAGCGAAGCAATCCAGACTGCCGTCGCGGAAAGATTCTGGATTGCTTCGCTGCGCTCGCAATGACGCCTGGGGCGAGCGCCAGCGCGAAAAATCAGATCGGCATCTTCATGATGTCTTCATACGCGGCGATCACGCGGTCGCGGACCGACACCAGCGTGGAGACGGCGACGTCGGTGTCGGCGACTGCCGTCACCACGTCCATCACGTTGGCCTTGCCGGCGGCCATCGCCACCGTCTGCGCGTCGGACTTGCGGCCGGATTCCATGACGCTGCCGACGGCGTCTTTCAGCAGCGAGGCGAAGGATTGCCCGCTCGCTTCGCTGCCCTTGCCGGTACCGCCGTTCTCCAGCACCCGGGCAAGGTTGGCATAGGCGTTCGCGGCGATTGTCGGTGATGCCATGGCTCAAATGTCCTGTTCAGCTCTTGAGGATGTCGAGCGTGCGCTGGATCATCCGGCGCGTCGCACTGATGATGTTGAGATTGGCCTCGTAGGACCGCTGCGCATCGCGCATGTCGGTCATCTCGACCACCGAGTTCACGTTGGGAAATTTGACGTTGCCGGTTGCGTCCGCCGCCGGATTGTTCGGCTCGTATCTGACACGGAAGGCGGACTGGTCAGGCTTGATCTTGCCGAGGGTGACGACCTGCGCATCGAGGGTGCGGTCGAGCGCGGAGGAAAAGGTCGGAACCTTACGCCGGTAGGGATCGCCGCCCGCGGTCTGCGAGGTCGAATCCGCGTTCGCGATGTTTTCCGAGATCACCCGCATGCGTCCGGCCTGCGCGCGCAGGCCGGAGGTCGCGATCGCCATCGAGCGGGCAAAGTCGCTGCTGTCATTCGCCATCATCTGCCTCCGCTAGTTCTGCTGTTCCCGGATCATGACCTAGCCCTTGCCGATCGCGGTCTTGAGCAGATGCAGGCTCTTGGAATAGAGCGAGGTCGCCGCCGCGTAGTCCATCTGGTTGCTGGCCGCCTTCATCATCTCCTCCTCGAGATTGACGGCATTGCCCGCGGGGCGGGTCTCGAAGCCCGCGTTCTTGTTCTGGTCGAATCCGGAGGCCGCGCCTGACGGCTTCATGTGCGAGGCGCTGGTGACGGTCATCGCCAGCGGGCCCATCGAGCCCGTGACGGCGCCTGATTTGTCGAGCTTCGGCTCGACCAGGTCGCGCGGCCGGAATTTGGGCGTATCGGAGTTGGAGACGTTCTCGGACAGGACGCGCTGGCGCTCCTGATGCCATTGCATCTTGGTGCGAAGCGCCGACAGCACCGGGAGGTCGTTGATGGACATCGTTGCGGCTCCTTCCGCCGTCGGACTTGTGTCCGAAGCTAGGCAGAATTTGCCGCCTGTATGGTTAACAGGTGGTTAAGGATGCCGCCGGGACATGTTCCGGGGCGGGACACGACCTTGCGATCCCGTGATTCTACGCATCAAAAAGCGGCATTAACCCAACCGCTTGGCGGCCCACACACGGGCCAAGAAGTCGTTTTGGATCGAGCGATTCATAGGTTATTAAGAGTTGGGGACGGCAAAACTTGCCGTGGAACGTTAAGAGATCGCAGTTTGGGGCATCGTACGCCGGTGGTTGGCGCAGCTGACCACGGGCGCGAGAAAAGCGCCATTTGTCGGGGACAAGTATGCAAGGCAGCCCTATCACCTTCATCGTCGCGTTCATCGTCGTTCTGGCGTTGATCGGCGTCGCTGCATGGCTGGTTCGCCGATTCGCCGGCAACCGGATCGGCGCCAACACCCAGCGCGGCCGCATGCCCCGGCTCGCCGTGATCGATGCTGCCGCGGTCGATGGCCGGCGCCGCCTGGTGCTGGTCCGGCGCGACAATGTCGAGCATCTCCTGATGATCGGCGGCCCGACCGACATCGTCGTCGAGCCCAACATCGTGCGCGCCGCGCCCGGCCGTGACCAGCTCCCGCAGCGCGCCAACGCCGCCGAACCGCCGCGCCTCGCCCCCATGCCCGATGCCGGCGCCTGGGCCGACGAAGCGCCACGGCCCGAGCTGCTCGATCATCCCGAACCGCAGATGCCCGAGCCGCCGCCGCGGCCCGCGCGGCCGCCCTTCGCCGACGAAGTGCGCCGGCCCGCACCCGCTTTGGCCGAACGCCGTGGCGAGCCGGCCCTGCCCGGCTTTCCGCCGGAGCCGATGGCGCCGCGTCCCGAGCGCGAGCCGCGGCCAGAACCGCTTCCGCCGCGCATTGCCCGCAGCGAGCCGCCGCTGATGCCGCGTCCGCCGCGCCAGAGCGAGCCGGTGAAGGTCCCGCCGGTGCGCGCCGAGCGCGCAGCCGCGCCGCCGCCTCCGCCGGTGCCGCAGGCCGCGCCCGTTCCGCCGCCGGCACCCGCTGCCGCTGCGCCCTCGAGCGCCGAGCAGAATCTTGCCGAAATGGCGCAGCGGTTAGAGGCTGCCTTGCGCCGCCCGGCCGGCGAAACGGTCGCGCCCCCGGTTGCGCCGGAGCCGCCAGCCGCTCCGGCGCGCGTGGCGCGCGGCGAGCCGCCGGCACCCCCGGCCCCGCCGCCGAAGCCCGCCGCGGAGAAGACCAGTTTTGAAAATCTCGAAGACGAGATGGCCTCCCTGCTCGGCCGTCCGAAGCCGTCTTCGTGAGGCTGCCGGCCCTCCCGCGTAGAGTTCTTTTTCTTTCTGTCCTGATCGGCGCGGCTTCGCTCGCGATGCCTGCGCATGCGCAGGACATCAGCATCAATCTCGGCGGCGGCGGTGCCGGCGGCGGCGGCGTTACCGAGCGCGCGATCCAGCTGATCGCGCTGCTCACGGTGCTGTCGATCGCGCCGTCGATCCTGATCATGATGACGTCGTTCACGCGCATCGTGGTCGTGCTGTCGCTGCTCCGCACCGCGATGGGTACGGCGACCGCGCCGCCGAACTCGGTGATCATTGCGCTCGCGATGTTCCTCACCTTCTTCGTGATGGGGCCGGTACTGCAAAAATCCTACGACGAGGGCATCCGTCCGCTCGTCGCCAACCAGGTCAGCGTCGAGGACGCGCTCCAGCGCGCCTCCGTCCCCTTGCGCGGCTTCATGCAGAAGAACGTGCGCGAGAAGGACCTCAAGCTGTTCCTCGACCTCTCCGGCGAGCCGCCGCCCGCCACCCCCGACGACCTCGCCCTGCGCATCCTCGTTCCCGCCTTCATGATCTCAGAGCTCAAGCGCGCCTTCGAGATCGGCTTCCTCTTGTTCCTGCCCTTCCTGATCATCGACCTCGTCGTCGCCTCTGTCTTGATGTCGATGGGCATGATGATGCTGCCGCCGGCGACGATCTCGCTGCCGTTCAAGCTGATCTTCTTCGTGCTGGTCGACGGCTGGTCGCTGGTGGCGGGGAGTTTGGTGCAGAGTTACGGGGGCGGGTAGCCTGGTTTTGCAGGAACAATCAGCGACGCATCTTCCCGTCCTCAGCGATAGCCTCCGGCCTCTCCTCGTCATTGCGAGGAGCTCTTGCGACGAAGCAATCCAGACTGCCTCAACGGAAAGACTCTGGATTGCTTCGCTACGCTCGCAATGACGGAGAATGCGGCGAAGGGTCGGGCCGCGCTTCGCGCAGCAAGACGCAGGCAGAGGCCGGGCGGTCCCCTACCCCTTCACATCATACTGCTTGCTGAGATGGTCGCCGATCTGGACCAGCATGGCGACGCTTTCGGGGAAGCCGGGCCGGTCCCGCGTCGCCTGATCGGCGTCGGCACGGAACTCCCAGCTGTCGCCGTCACGAACGATGGAGATGGCGAAGCCGTCCGGGCCATCGACATGGGCCTTCAATTCGGCCCGCGCCATGGCGATGAGTTCGGCTTCGGTCTTGGTAGGCTTGCTCATATCGTCCCTCTCCCGGCATGAAGACGTGCAGGTTGCCGCCTCGCGCGACAGCTGTCGAGAGGTCCAGAGGTAGCAGGGTTCCTAGCGCGTCATCTTGATCTGCCGCACGGCGGGGATCGTGGGCAGCGAGCCGGTGTGGTCGCTCTCGTCCCTGGCCTGCGGCGAGGCCGGCGCGCGGGCCGTGGCGTCGGGGAAGCGCTGCTTCATCTCGCGCAGGAAGCCGTCGAGCGTGTCGACGCTGGCGGCGAGCTTGGCGATCTCGGCGAATTCGGCGCTGGAGGCCGCGGCCGGCTTGCTGGCGATGTCGAAGGCGAGACGGTCGGCGCTCTCGCTCATCAACGGCGCGTATTTCTCGCGGAAGCGCGACAGGCCGATCGAGTCATCGGCGAGCGCGTAGCCGACGGCGGCGCGGATGATGTCGCTCTTCTCCACCGCGTTGAGCGGCTTGAAGTCGCGGAAACGCTCGCCGTAGTACAGCTCGATCTGCTCGGCGGACTCGCGCCAGCGCCGCGCCGCCCAGAAGATGTCGGAGCGCAGGCGGAGCACCTCGCGCCCGGAGACGTTGGAGACGATGTCGAGCGCGAGATCGTGACGGCCGACGTCGCTCTGCGCGCGCGCTTCGAGCAGCAGGCGCTGCTGCCTGAGCTCGCCGGAGAGATCGCTGATGCGGCTTGCGCGCAACGCCGAGATCGCCTTGTCCGGCCTGCGGTTGGCGAGATAGATCATCGACAGGCGCGCGGCAACCTGGGCGCGGGCGGCGCCTTCGAGGCGGTGGTCGACCTGGTATTGCAGGAGCTCGGCGGCCTGGTCGAGCAGATCGATCGAGGCGAGACGGTCGGCGAGACGCCGGATCAGCTCGTCGCCGCGACGGCCGATCGGCGTCAGCTCGCGAAACTCGTAGAACATGCCGAGCGCTTCGACCACCGGCAGCTCGTCGCCCTTGGGACCCAAGAAGATCTGCGTGAACAGCTCGGAGGCGAGGTCCTGTGCCTGGCGCGAAGCTTCGGCGTTCGGCTGCAGCCTTGTCGCGGTGCGCGCCGCCGTGAGCGCGTCACGATAGCGCCCGTTCGCGGCATACAGCTGCGACAGCATCTGCAGCGTCTTGACCTCGATCGCATCGCCGCGCCAGGTCATCGACAGCGTCTCGAGCTCGCGCAGCGCGTCTTCCTTGCCGATCTCGTCGCGCTTCTGACGCAGCGCGACCTCGAGCTGCTTGGCCTCTGCCGCAGCCAGACGATCGCTCGAGGCGACCGCGAATTTGTAGTCGTCGAGCGCATCCTTGTCGTGGCCGAGCGCCTCGGCGAGCCGGCCGCGCAACACCGCAAAGCCGGGTGCCGCCTCCGGCGAGACGCCGACGACCTCGAGCTCGCTGCGGCGCTTCGAGGCGCCGGCATAGTCCTTCACTTCGAGCGAAGCCCGCATCGCGTCCATGGTCACGATGCGCTGGATGTCGAGCGGCAGCGAGGCGATGGCGAATTCGACGTTCTTGAACTTCTCGCGCGCGTCCGCCCATTTGCCCTGACGCGCATAAGCGAGCGCCTTCCACAGCAGGGAGTCATGGCTGTTGCCGATTACAGGATTGGCGAGGTCCTTCAGGCCTTGCGCCGGCCGGCCGATCAGGATGCTCGCGATCGCGTGCATGATCAGCGCACCGCTCTCCTCCTTGTTGAGCGGATCGGCCAGCATCAATTCGGTCACGGCCTTGGCTTCATGATACATCGCGCGGGACATGTAGAACTGCGCGAGGTCGAGCCGCGGCAGCGAGCGCTGTGCGGGATCGACCGCGGAGATCGCCATGACCAGATCGCTCTGCCGCGTCCAGAAATTCTCCGACTGCCCCTTGCGCCAGCCTTCCGGGCTGAAGATCGGGCGCACTGCGGTCGGCGCGCGCTCGGCGGAGATGTCGACCGGCGACAGCGTCAGCCCACCCTTCTTGCCGAGGATGACCTTGTCGGAGCCGACCTCGACGCCGATGTCGTCGGAGTTCGGCCGGATCGCGATGCCGTGCGCGGACTCCAGCAGCGAGAGATCGACGAGGTCCTGCCGCTTGATGAAGCCGCGCACCGGCCGCTGCGCGGTGACGATGTAGAGCGTGTCGCCGGCGTCGGGATCGGTCAGCTTGTGCAGCTGGCCCGGGTTGGCAAAGGGGATCGCGATGTTGGCGAGTGCGGGATCGGTGATGTTGCGCGACATCATCAGCGGCAGCGGCGTTGCCTGGATCTTGTCGGCGAGGGTCAGCAGCCAGTTGGTCTCCTTGCCGACCTCCTCGCTCGTCAGCGAGTAGACCAGCGGCCGGGTGAGACGGATGCGCACCGCCTGTCCCTTGTCGAGTGGCACGCGTCCGACCTCGCCGATCATCGCGCCGCCCTTGGTGCGGATCGCCTCGACGTCGATCGGCTTCGGCGTGTCGAACACCAGCCAGATGGTATCGCCGCGGCGGAACGCCGCCGCAGCGGTCGAAACCTGCAGCGGGAACGTGACGCGAAGGCCATCGCTGTCGCGGCGCGCATCGACGCTGGCGACAGCGGGCTGCGGCGTCGGCGCCTCGGCCTTGGCGGCTTCCTTGACCGGCTCCTTCGCCACTTCCTTCACGAGCTCTTTGGGCGCCTCGGCCATTGCGGGAACGGCAGGCGCAGCCGGAGCTTCGGCAACAGGCGCTGGCCTCGCCACCTCCTTGGGCGCTTCCGCGGCGTGCGCAGCCTCGGTCGCGGGAGCCGGCGCCGGCTTCGGTGCTTCGGCGACCGGCATCGCGGCGGGCACTTCCGGCTTCACTTCGATCTTGGCGTCGCGCGCGATCGTCTCCGATGTCGGCGGCGTAATCTCGCGGCGAACCTCCTTCGGCTTCTCGGCAGCCGGCTTTTCCGGCGCAGGCGCCGGTGCATGGCCCGCGGGCTTGGCCTGCGCGATCGCCGCCTCCGGCGTCATGGCCGTCTTGCCCTTGTCCGGCTGGAAGGAGACGTCGACGACGTAGTTCTTGTCGTCGCGGAAGGAGTGCACGTCGGAATCGCCGATCAGCGCGATCTCGACACTGGTCTGGTCGATGTCGGCCTTCTGCTTGATCGAGGCGACGTTCGGCGGCGCGGCGACGACGGCGTCCGCGAGGTCGAAATTGAGGTTGGCGTTGAACATCAGCGTGAGCTTCTGCTCGTTGAGCACGGAGGACACGCCGACGCCGTCGGGCATCTCGAACACGAAGCGCACGAAGGTCGGCTGCACCGAGGCGCGGACACGGATCTGCGGTCGCTTCTTGGTCTCGGCCGCGGCGCGCTGGGCGCGCAAGGCACGTTCGGCGAGACGCGCGCGCTCGGCAAGTTCCTTGACCACGTCCATGGGCAGGCTCGGCGGCGGCCCCTTCCAGCCCTCCGGCAGCAGGTCGACGAAGGTGCGCTCGCCGGCATTCATGGTGTTGACGGTGACGCGTCGCGCCAGCGACAGACGGATGGCGCCGCCGTCGGGGTCGCGGCGGGCGGAGTTGACGTAGTCGGGCGCGCCTTCCGGAACGCGGTCGACGGGAACGTCGACGGGACGGTCGAAGCGGATGATGAGGATGGAGCCGGCCGTCGTCACCTCGGACGGAACATCCTCGCCGAGCTTGATGACAAGACGGGCAAAGCCGCCGCCGGCCGAAAAACTCGCCTCGCCGCGGATCGGATCGGCGGCTCCGGCTGGCACCGTGAGGCCGATCAGCAAGCAGGCTGCCAGCACCGGCGCCTTGCGGGCATGACGCGACAATCCCCGCACCAAGGCGCGGGCTCGCGACACAAATCCAGCGGCAGCCTCTCGCGCCATTTGCGGCATTTCTTCCGGTTCGGCGGTTCACGCCGGCAACTGGTGCCGGCCCATGCCCTCGAATGTAGGTTTTGCCAATTAAGGACTTCTTAAGTATGAGCCCTCAATTCGGCTTTTGCGTCGGCTTGCCGTCGATCTTGGGCAGGTCGCCAGCCGAGGCGGATTGATCGCCGCCGCCATTGGCGCGGCGGGCCATCTCGACCGTGAGCCGCTCGGCGGCCTCCGGCGACATCAATCCGAGGATGTCCGACATCTTTCGCGGCGCGATCGCCGAGGCGATCTCGATCAGCACGCCCATCTCCAGCCGGTCGAACACCCGCGCGGCGTCCTTCGGCTTCATGCCCTCATACATGGTGACGAGGCCCTTCATGCGCTGGGCTTCGGCGGCCTTCTGCTCGGCCTGGGTCGCGGAGATGCGGGTTTCCACCGCCTTCATCTCCTCGACCTTGTTCTCGATGCGCTTCTCGGCGGATTTGAGCAGGCTTTCGCGGATGTCGATCTCGCGCTGGCGGGCCTCGATCTCCTGGCGGCGCGCCTGCAGTCGCTCGAGGATCGCGCGTTCCGAGGCCGAGACCTGCGGCTGGCCTTCCTCCACCTTCACCACGGTGCCTTCGGGCTTGGTCTCGGGCGCGGCGGGCTTCGGCGCCTCCTTCGGAGCGCCATGGGTCGAGCCGGTGATGTCAGGGTCCTCGCGACCGGTCGGGAAGTTCAGATTCTCCTGCGCCCAGGACTTTTTGACCTGTTTCGGCTGGTAGTCGAAGACATAGCCGCCATTGATCATGAGGCCCGCGACCTTGAGCGTGGCGAGACCTGCGACGGCGACCAGGACGACCGGAATGACGCGGATGTTACGAAAGGACTTCATACCCTGTCTTCATGCGGCAAGGCCGTTGGATCGACGGCGCTCAGAGAAGGCTTCGGCTGCAGCCGCCACCGCCTTCGCCGACGACGGCTTGGCTACGGGCGCGGATACCGTTTCCGGATTGGTCACGGGCCGCGCGGCGATTGCGATCTTGGACAGGCGCCGCACCACGTTGTCGGCTTCGCCGAGCTGCTTGTAGAGCTGGTCCGACATCTGGGTCGCCGCCGCGAGCTGGCTGCCGAGGTTCTCGTTGACGTCCCGCACGGCGAGCTTCAGCCCGCCGATCGCGCGCTCGGCGATCTCGGTCGCGGTGATCAGCTCGGCGATGACCGCCTTCAGCGAATGCTCGTCCGCCTTCAGCCGCGTCAGGCGCTTGTTCAGCAGGATACAGTAGCCGATCGTGAGCATCAGCAAGATAGCCACCAGCGTCTCGATCGCCATTCCCAGGGAGTGGTTCATGGGGCCTCCATCATCTTGTTCTGCTCGTCCACCTTCTCGAACATCGCAAGTGTCGTACTTGGCTTGCGCAGGGGTTTCGTCACGCGGATCGCGACACGGTCGCCGACCCGGCCCATCCGCCCCTCGGTCAGCGTGACGTCGCCGCAGCGCACGGTCACGTTGGCATCGGCGCGCATGTCGAGCGGCAGCGTGTCGCCGACCTTCAGCCGCATCAGCTGCTTGAGCGGAATATCGGCCTCGTAGAGCACGGCATCGACGGCGATCTCGGCCTGGTTGATCTCGGTGGCGAAATGGCCCTCCCAGATCGGGTCGCGGCCGAACTTTTCGCCCATGAACATCTGGAGCAGCACGCCCCTGATGGGTTCGATGGTCGCGTAAGGCAGCAGCAGCTCGATATTGCCGCCGCGGTCTTCCATGTCGATGCGCAGGCGCACCAGGATCGCGGCGTTGGCGGGACGGCTGATCGCGGCGAAGCGCGGATTGGTCTCAAGCCGGTCGATCGTGAAGGTCACGGGCGACAGCGGCCGGAACGCCTGCTCGGCATCGGCCAGCACCACCTCGACCAGGCGCTTGACCAGCTCGGTCTCGATCGTGGTGTAGGGCCGGCCCTCGATGCGGAGCTGGCTGGTGCCGCGGCGGCCGCCGAGCAGCACGTCGATCATCGAGTAGATCAGGTTGGAATCGACCGTCGCCATGCCGAAGTTTTCCCACTCTTCGGCCTTGAACACCGAGAGCACGGCGGGCAGCGGGATCGAGTTCATGTAGTCGCCGAAGCGCACCGAGGTGATGCGGTCGAGCGAGACTTCGACGTTGTCGGAGGTGAAATTGCGCAAGGAGGTCGTCAACAGCCGCACCAGGCGGTCGAAGACGATTTCGAGCATCGGCAGACGCTCGTAGGAGACCATCGCCGAATCGATGATCGCGCGAATGCCGGAGTGGTCGTCGAGCGTGACGTCACCGACGGTGAAGCCGAGGAGATTGTCGATCTCCTCCTGCGACAGCACCCGCTCGCCGGAATTCTTGCCGCTGCCGAGATCGCGGCTGCCGTCCTCGACCATGGCCGCCCATTGCAGGGCCATGGTCTCCGACAGCTCGTTTTCGGCAGCGGCCTTCGCGGCCTCCGCGGGATCCTCGGAATCGAGCGACGCCTCCCATTGGGCGGCAATCGCATCCTGGTCCATTTGCTCGTTGCCGGCCATGACGCTAGCCCGTCACCTTCCGCAGCATCATCACTGGATCACGACTTCCTTGAACAGCACCGCGCTGACCTGGATCGGCGCGACCGCCGCGTTGACGCGCTTGGTCAGCTCTTCCTTGAGGCGGAAGATGCCGGCGGAGCCGTTGAGGTCGGAGGAGCGCAGCTCGCGGACATAGGTCTGGAAGATGTCGGTGACGCGCGGCATGGTCGGCTTGATCGCCTCGATCTGCTTCTCTTCCTTCAGCTCCAGCACAATCTTCAGCTTCAGATATTGCACGCGCTCGCCGGGCGCGCCGGCGAGGTTGACCATGATGTCGGGCACGTCGACGAAAGCCGGCGGCTTCGGCGGGGGCGCCGCCTCGGCGTGATGCTCGTCGTCGCCGTGACGGAAGAAGAAGAACCAGGTCGCCGCACCGCCGCCGAGGACGGCGAGCAGGCCGACAGCCATGATGATGAGCTTGAGCTTGTTCTTCGGGGGAGTGGCTTCGGCGCCTTCAGCGGCTGCGCCGCCTTCCGCTTCATTCTCTGCCATGGTCGCCGGGCTCGCTCATCTCTTAAAGGAATCGAAAGAGCGAAGCCCCCTGGCAGACAGTGACGCGATACGAATGTCCCAGCGCAATGCGCTCCTCTTGCCCGCAAACGCTACGGTAATAATGGTTAACGGTTTCTTTCGATTGGGCCCCAGCTAGGAAAAATCTGCCGGGCAAGCATGGCTAACAGAACCTTTCTGCCGCCTTCCCGCACCCTCGAAAAATCTTCAAATAATTGAAATTACATACATTTTCAGGTTGGCACGGCTTTCGCTGAGAGAGGGCCGAGACCGAAGGGTTTGGGAGAACCCGACGGTGTCGTTCACGGGGTCGGCCGAGGCGCTTGGGAGAGCGAGGTGGCAGATCCCACTCAGGGGAGATCTTCCGATGCAGAACGCGCTTCTGATCGGCTTGTCACGGCAGATGACGTTGGAACGGCAGATGGATGTCGTCGCCAACAACGTCGCCAATGCCAACACCAACGGCTTCAAGGCCGACCATTCGCTGTTCGAGGAGTACCTCAACTCGAACGCGCGTGAGGACAATTTCATCGGCTCCGACCGCCGGGTCTCCTATGTGCAGGACCGCGGCACCTTCCGCGACGTCGGCCAGGGGCCGATGGAGCCGACCAACAACCCGCTCGACATGGCGATCAGCGGCAACGCCTTTTTCGCCGTGCAGGCCAACGGCGCCGAGCGCTACACCCGCGACGGCAAGTTCACGCTCAACAGCACCGGCCAGCTCGTCACCTCCGACGGCAACCTCGTGCTCGGCACCGGCGGCCCGATCACCTTCCAGCCGACCGACCACGACATCAACGTCGCCCCCGACGGCACCGTCACCGTGCTCGAAGGGACCGCCAAGACGGACTCGATCCGCGGCAAGATCCGCATGGTCTCGTTCGACGATCCGGCCAAGCTGACCAAGCTCGGCACCAACCTCTACAGTGCGGGGTCGGCGAACCAGCAGGCCGACACCAAGTCGACCGTGCAGCAGGGCTACATCGAGAAGTCGAACGTGAACTCGGTCGGCGAGATGACCCGCATGGTCGAAGTCATGCGCAGCTACACCGCCATCGCCAACCTGCTGCAGCAGCAGAGCGACCTCCACAAATCGGCGATTGAGAAGCTCGCCGACGTCCCGGCCTGATTGAGGGAGAACTGACATGCAGGCGCTTCACACCGCAGCGACCGGAATGGCGGCACAGGAACTCAACGTTCAGGTGATCTCCAACAACATCGCCAACCTCCGCACCACCGGCTTCAAGAAGCAGACCGCGGCGTTCCAGGACCTGATCTACGAGCACGTGCGCCGCGTCGGCGCGCAGGCCTCGGACCAGGGCACCATCGTGCCCGTCGGCGTCGACATCGGCGGCGGCGTCAAGACCGTCGGCACGCCGCGCAGCATGACGCAAGGTACGCTGTCGCAGACCGGCAACGACCTCGACCTCGCGATTTCGGGCGAAGGCTTCTTCAAGATCCTGATGCCCGACGGCACCTACCAGTACACCCGCGACGGCACCTTCCAGATGGACAATCAGGGCCGCGTCGTCACCGCGCAAGGCAACCCGGTGCAGCCGACCATCACCATCCCGAACAACGCCTCGGGCATCGCCGTGAACGAGCAGGGCCAGGTCTCGGTCACGTTGCCGGGCTCGTCGACCTCCTCGATCATCGGCACGATCAACGTGACCCGCTTCATCAACAAGGCGGGCCTGCAGCCGGTCGGCAGCAACCAGTTCACCGAGACGCCGTCCTCGGGCCCGCCGCAGGACGGCACCGCCAACACCGAGGGCTACGGCAAGGTCACGCAGGGAAGCCTCGAGCAGGCCAATGTCGACGTCGTCTCGGAGATGAGCGACCTGATCGCCGCCCAGCGCGCCTACGAGATGAACGCCAAGGTCATCAGCGCTGCCGACCAGATGATGCAATCGACCACGGCGCTGTTCCGCTGAGGTGATGACGATGATCCGGACCACAATCGCCACGATCTCCGCGCTCCTGCTGCTGGCCCTGCCGGCACAGGCCGCCGACGACGGCATCGCCGCGCCGACGTTGCGCGCGAACGTCACCGTGACCTCGGACGTGGTTCGGGTCGGCGACCTCATCGACAATGCCGGTTCGGCCGCGCTGATCCCGGTCTACCGCTCGCCAGATCTCGGCACCACCGGTGCGCTGCCGGTCGCGCAAGTCCTGTCGGTGTTGCGCGCCAAGCAGGTGATCGGCGTGATGACCGGCGACATCAGGGAAGTCCAGGTCACCCGCCTCGCCCGCACGCTCGCCAACAGGGACCTCGAAAACGCGGTGGCGTTCGCGCTCGAGCGCCGCTTCGGCCTTGGCGATGCCGCCAACATCACCGTCACCTTCGACCGCGGCGTCTCCGACATGCGGCTGGACGCCTCCAACACCGGCGCGCTGCTGCCGGTCGCAACCCGCTTCGACGCGCGCAGCGGCCGTTTCGACATCGCCTTCGAGATCAACAACGACAACAACCCGACGCCGACCAAGCTGCGCTTCACCGGCACCGCGATCGAGACCGTGGAAGTCGCCGTGCTGACCCGCGACATCGACCGCTCCGACATGCTGAAAGCCTCGGACATCTCCCTGGAGCGCCGGCCCAAGGCCGAGGTCACCGGCGAGCCTGCCTCGCGCGATCGCACCATCGGCATGCAGCTGCGCCGGCCGATGCGGGCGGGCACGCCGATCCGCGTCGCCGACATCGTCAAGCCGGACTTCGTGCAGCGCGACCAGAGCGTCACCATCATCTACCAGGTGCCCGGCCTCTACCTCACCACGCGCGGCAAGGCGATCGAGAGCGGTGCCGAGGGCGACACCGTCTCCGTGCTCAACCTGCAATCCAAGCGCACGCTGACCGGGGTCGTCACCGGCCGCGGCCAAGTCACCGTGCAGGGTGCCAGCCAGTCCGCGCCGGTGGCGCCCGCGGTCGAGCAGACCTCCTCGCTCAAGCGCGATGAAGCGCCCGCGCCGGTCGACACTGCAGCCCTCATTCGTAACCTGGTCCAGGCCCCCGCCTCGCCAGCCCAGGTCGCCCAAGCCCAGATCCCGCAAGCCCGCATCTCGCAAGCTCCAGCCAAGTCAGAGTAAGTCATGTCCTCGTTCAGTTCGGCTTCCCGTCTTCGTCGCATCGCGATCTCTGCCTTGCTGCTGGCCTCCTGTGCGCTGGGTGGCTGCTCCTCGATCGACCGCCTGTCGCAGATCGGCGAGCAGCCGAAATTGTCCGCGATCGACAATCCGACGACGCAGCCCGGCTACAAGCCGGTGCAGATGCCGATGCCGAAGCCGGAGGTCGCCTCGTACAATCCGAACTCGCTGTGGCGCAACGGCAGCCGCGCCTTCTTCAAGGACCAGCGCGCCACCCATGTCGGCGACCTCCTGACCGTGACCGTGAACATCACAGACAAGGCCAACCTCTCCAACGAGACCCAGCGCAGCCGCACCAACAAGGAAGATTCCGGCATTACCGACTTCATCGGCGCGAAGACCATCACGCAGGCCAACAAGATCCTGCCCGGCCGCATCCTCACCGCCGACGCCACCGCCTCCAGCGATGGCAAGGGCTCGGTCAATCGCACGGAAGCGTTGCAGACCAATGTCGCCGCGGTCGTCACCCAGGTGCTGCCGAACGGCAATCTCGTGGTCGAAGGCAAGCAGGAGATCCGCGTCAACTACGAGATCCGCGAGCTCGTGGTCGCCGGCATCGTCCGCCCCGAAGACATCCAGAGCGACAACACCATCGATTCCAGCAAGATCGCGCAGGCCCGCATCGCCTATGGCGGCCGCGGCCAGATCATGGACGTGCAGCAGCCGCGCTACGGCCAGCAGGTCATGGACGTGCTACTGCCCTTCTAAGCCTTCAAGAGCTCCCACATCGTGTTCGCGAACCTAGGCGCGAACGACGGTGTACTACGCGGCCTCCGGTAGCTCCCCTGCCGGAGGCCGCATGTATTTTGCCTGCGCCGCCATAGCGGCGCAGGCTTCTTTTAGAGCAGCTCGATCCCGCGTGCTTGCGCCCACCGCTCGAGGATCTTGCACTCCTCGGGATGCGGTACACGGTTCGCGAACCCACGAACCTGGACCGCGCGCGCACGACGATCCAGCTCGATGGTCAACAGCCGATCTGGAGCGCCTGCGGCGCGGCGGCGCAGCGACCAGATCGACGCATGCCCGGCGATGCATTTGGACGCGTAGGTGGCAACGCAATGGCGCATGCTCCGCGTCTCAGCCACGAGATCGGCTGCGGTACGCAGTTGAACCACGACGTAGTCCTCCCGCCTGCCTCGAACCTTGGACGACGGGCTCCATGACCAGTCCGCGATCGCCGCGCCCGGCCAGCTGTCATCGACGGGACCCGTTGCCGATCGGTGCGCACGGTTCTGCGCAGCCTCCGCGCGACGGCGCGCAGCCTCGATGCGGGCGATCTCTTCGAGATCGTGATGCCACTCGCGCATCAGCCGGCCGAGCGAGGCCAGCGAGCGCCCCTTGAGGCTGAACTCCGGATCGCGCCGATAGCAAGCGGCGAGGTAATCGCGGAGATCGTCCATCTCCTCGACCGTGGTGGGATGCGCGCAGAAAAAGCGCACCACCTCACGCCAGAAGCCATGCTCGGCACGGGGCGTCTGCGTGATCCTGGAGCGTGCGATCTGCATCGCAACGCCGGGATCGCTCGCATAGGTTCGCGCGATCGCCTGCCAGATCGCGGCCTCGAAGCCGACCTTCCCCAAGGGATTGAGGAACGCGTGGACCTCCTTGCGAGACAGCCATTCGGCCGCACCGGCAGCGTAGAGCGAACCACCACTGGCCGCCACGATGTACCAGCGCTTGCGCAACACGATCTCGTGGATGCCCAGTCCCGCGCCGTCGATCCAGATCTGCTCCAGATGTTCTGCGACAGGATAGCGCGCGAAGAGATAGCGGGCGGCACCAAGACGAAGACGCGCGACGTCGCGCGTCTTCAGCCGCGGCTTCCAGGCCGAAGCGTCGCGCACGACGTCGGCCTCGAAGCCACGCCTGGCCTCTTTGATCGCATTCTCGAAATCCGGTGGAGGACGCGTCCGCTGCGACACATGCCGCAGCGAAAGCTCGTAGGCTTCAACCCGCGCGCGCTCGGCCTCCTGCCGGCGCTGAATCAACGAATGTGCCATTGTCGTTCAACATGATTGGATGACTGTCAGCCGGACGCACTGAGAGCGTCGGCACGGAGCGTGTCGATCGCCACAAAGTACTCACAGCTGGTCTCCTCATTGTTGAACGCGCAGGTTGAATGGGACGGGGCTCATATACCCGATCCCCGGCGGGCGCAAGATGCGTCCTGTCTGAAATTCAGAAACTGCAAACGGCGGGGCGGGTCCGCGACATTCTTGCAACGCCGCCACCACACATTCCGTCATTGCGAGCGCAGCGAAGCAATCCAGACTTCCTCCGCGGAAAGATTCTGGATTGCTTCGCTACGCTCGCAATGACGCCGCGGAGTGAGCACTACTTGAACTCCGCCTCCACCACGCCCAGCCCGTCCAGCTCCATCCGCACCTTGTCGCCGGCCTTCAGCCACAGCGTCTTCACGAGGCTTCCGGTGAGAACCAGCTGCCCCGCATGCAGCGCCTTGCCTTCCGCGGCGAGATGATTGGCGAGCCAGGCGAGTGCATTGTGGGGATGGCCGAGCACGTCGGCGCCGGTGCCGTGGCTGACCTCCTCGCCGTTGACGATGGCGCGGCCCTTGACCGATCTCAGGTCCGGCACCGACGAGCGCGGCACGGACGGGCCCAGCACGCAACCGGCGGCGAAGAAGTCGTCGGCGATCAGCGTCGGCGCGCCCATCGTCTCCCATTTCACGTAGCGATCGTCGACGATCTCGATCGCGGGATGGTAGGACTCGACCGCCTCACCGACCCATTCGGCCGTGAACGGCGCCTCGCCGGCGGCAAGGTCGCGCTTGAGCCGCACCGCGATCTCGCACTCGACGCCGACGCGGACATATTTGGAGGCCTGGAGCTTCGCACCGCTGTCGTGCACGCTCTTCTGGAACACGCCGCCGCCGCAGGGATGGGGGATGCCGATATACTCCTGCATCACCTGGCTGGTGCAGCCGATCTTGTAGCCGACGAGCGGCCCGACATGCGGCAGCAGGAGATCGTGCAGCGCGCGCTGGACCTGGTAGCCTTCGGCCTCGTCGGCCGGGGGAACCTCGAGGGCCGCAAGCGGCGCATGGTTGCGGCGCGCCAGCGCGATCGCCTTTGCGGCTTCGAGAATGTTGTCCATTGGCGCCGCCTCCCACGCTACGCAAATCGAGGGCGGCACTTCAGCATCCCCGCTCCGGCCTGACAAGCGCGGGCGGCGGGCAGCCTCACGGCTTGACGAGGCCAAGCCGGATCAGGCTCTCGGCGGTCGCAAGGATCGCCTCCTCATTGGACCGCGCCTGCCAGCCGAGCAGCGACCGCGCCTTGGCGCTGGTGGAATGCCGCACCCTGCCGAGCATCGGCACGACCGCGCGCAGCAGCGGAATCCGGTTCGCGGCCAGCCGCACCACCCAGTCCGGAGCCTGGAGCCGTGGAACCCGGCGCGCCGCCGGCCCCAGTTCCCGCCGCAGCACCTTGCCGATGTCGAGAATCGACATCGTTTCTCCGGACACCGCGATGAAGCGCTCGTCCTTGGCCTGCGGCGCGGTCATCGCCCGCAAGTGTAGGTCTGCGACATCGCGGACATCCACTACGCCGAAATAGACCCGCGGCACCGCCGGCATGGCACCGTCGAGCAGCGATTTGACGATCTCGATCGAGCCGGAGAAGTCCGGCCCCAGCACGGGACCGAAAATGCCGGCGGGATTGACCACCGACAGCTCGAGCCCGCCGCCCTCGCGCGCGACAAAATCCCAGGCCGCCCGCTCGGCCAGCGTCTTGGACTTGATGTAGGGCTGCACGTCACTGCCTGTGAGATTGGTCCAGTCGGTCTCGTCGAACGGTTTTTCGCGCGGCGGGTGGCCGTAGCCGATCGCGCCCAGCGACGAGGTGATGACGACCCGTTTGACGCCGGCCTCGCGCGCGGCCCGGAGCACCCGGAGCGTTCCGTCCCGGGCCGGAATGATCATTTCGTTCTCGTCCTTGGGAACACTGGTCGACAGGGGCGAGGCGACATGGAGCACGTAGTCGCAGCCCGTGGTCGCCTCCTGCCAGCCGTCATCCCGGGTCAGGTCGGCGGTGAAGAGGGCGAGGCCCTCCGGCGCAGCCGCCCCGCCCTCGCGCAACATGGCCAGCACGTCGTCACGCCGATCCGGCCGCCGCACCGTCGTCCGCACCGTGTGGCCGGCGGCCAGAAGCTGCAGGATGACATGGATGCCGACGAAGCCCGACCCGCCGGTGACCAGCACAGTGCTCATTGAAAAATTCCCTCGTTACCCAAGGCGAGCGAATAAGTTCCGCCACCCTGCTCAAGGCCGCATCTGGTCACTATCTCACCGGGGACAAGTAGAATGGATTTCGAGACCGGTATGGAAAACCTGACCAGCCCTTGCGACGGCGACTGCGATTGCAGCCCCGACCCTGCCCTGCTCGCCGACTTCAAGCGCGCCATCCATGCGCTCGGCGGCAAGTGGAAACTGGAGATCCTGTTCGCGCTGATGAACGGCGCGGTCCGCTTCGGCGCGTTGCGGCGCGCGATCGGCGGCATCACCCAGCACATGCTGACCACGCAACTGCGCGAGCTCGAGCAGGACGGGCTGGTGTCCCGAACCGCCTTTGCGGAGAAACCCCTAAGGGTCGAGTACGAGCTGACGGACGCGGCCTACGGCCTGTTGCCGGCATTTAAGGAAATATTGAGCTGGTCGAGGCTTTATGGGGACGCACGCCTCGCGGCGTCGCAAGAAGCCTGATTGCAGCGTTGCTTGATGCTGCTGGATCGGCCGTTCAGCATCCGAGCCGATCTCGTTGATGCGACTCGCAAAATCTTCCGCACCTGAAGTGAAGGCTGTTTCTCATCCGAACTCACGTGATCTCGGAGGAATCGAGTCCAGCCCATTGATCGCGATTCACTTTTCGCGATTGCGCTCGCGCGGATGCGCGCGGCGGCAGGCGACAGGCAAAATGCCGAGCACGGCGCGAAATGGCGCCTTGCGTCCAAAAACAAAGAGCCGCATCGCTGCGGCTCGGACTTATTCGTCGCGATAGACCTTCTCGCGTTTCTCGTGGCGCTCCTGCGCTTCCACCGAGAGCGTCGCGATGGGCCGGGCTTCGAGCCGCTTCAACGAGATCGGCTCGCCGGTGTCCTCGCAATACCCGTAGGTGTTGTCCTCGATGCGCTGGAGCGCTGCGTCGATCTTGGCGATCAACTTGCGCTGGCGGTCGCGGGCGCGGAGTTCGATGGCGCGGTCGGTTTCGGACGATGCCCGATCGGCAAGATCGGGGTGGTTCACGTTCTCCTCCTGCAGGGCTTGCAGGGTGAGCTTGGACTCTTTGAGGATCTCATCCTTCCAGGCGAGGAGCTTCAAACGGAAGTACTCCTTCTGCCGGTCGTTCATGAAAGGCTCTTTTTCGGTCGGTCGGTAGTTTTTCAACTTTTCCAAGGGCGGCCTATCTGTCTAAGCAACGACTCGCAAACGGAACGGGGTCCGTTGAGCGGGGCGTTATATAGCGGCCTCCTGTGACAGACAATATTGTCCTCATCGCCCGGCTGCCCGCCCCAAGCCCTTGCACAGGAAGGTTTATCCTGGAGGACCCGGGGCGCGGCCGGAGGCCTAATATCCGACCGTGAAGCGCTGCTTTTGATGGGCCGGCCGCTCGATCTCGTCAGCGAGCGCGATGGCGTAGTCGGCGAAGCTGATCCAGCTCTTGCCGTTCGCATCTGCGAGAAGCTGGTCGGTCCCGAGCCGGAACTTGCCGGTGCGTTCCCCCTCGATGAACAGCGCCGAGGGCGAGATGAAGGTCCAGTTCAGGTCCTTTTCCTGCCGCAGCAGATCCAGGAAGGCGGAGCCTGCCTCGGCTTCGGCCTTATACTGGGCCGGGAAATTGGGAGTCGTGACCAGTTTCACGCCCGGGGCGACCTCGAGGCTGCCGGCTCCGCCGACCACGAGATAACGGCCCACGCCCGACGCCTTGGCGGCGCCGATCAGCTTCTGCGGATCGCTGGCCAGGAAGTGCACGGAACTCACGGCGACGTCGTGGCCGGCCCACAGCTTGGTCAAGCCAGCCTGGTCGAGCACGTCACCCTTGGTCGGCGTGACGTTCGGCAGGGCCGCGATCTTCTCCGGGTTCCGGGCAATGGCGGTCACGCTATGACCGCGACGCGACAGCTCCTTGGTGATCTCCGACCCTGCCCGGCCCGAGGCGCCGGCGACTGCGATTTTCATTGGAAGGCTCCTTTGCTTCTGTGGTAACTAACGGTGACTAGATATCGCAAAGAATGCTGGTGT
Source organism: Bradyrhizobium sp. CB1717 (assembly GCF_029714325.1). NCBI lineage: Bacteria > Pseudomonadati > Pseudomonadota > Alphaproteobacteria > Hyphomicrobiales > Nitrobacteraceae > Bradyrhizobium > Bradyrhizobium sp. CB1717. The sequence continues at coordinate 3,765,880 of NZ_CP121666.1, read as the reverse complement.
TAAGAGAGCACTTTGTGCTTACCTGATTACGCTGGAGTAACCGGCACAACGAACCGGCGCGCGCAGGCGTCCGGAATGGATCGAGGACCCCGACGATGAAGCCCGACGTCTATGCAGCGAATTGCCCCACGCGCCAGATACTCGACCGCGTCGGCGACAAATGGGCGGTGCTGATCCTCTTGCTGCTGCGCGAAGAGCCGATGCGCTTCAATCAGTTGCGCCGCACGATTGAAGGCATTTCGCAGAAGATGCTGAGCCAGGTTCTCAAGTCGCTCGAACGCGACGGGCTAATCAAACGCCGCGCCATCGCAACCGTGCCTGTGACGGTCGAGTATTCGATCACGCAGCTCGGGCTGACGCTCGCCGCCGCCGTCGATCCCCTGCGCGATTGGGCCGAACAAAATCTGAAAGACGTGCTCGCCGCCCAGCGCCGCTACGACGCGCAACAGAAGGAGGAGGCGGCGTAGGATGTGAAGTGGACTGACCGAAGACCCGTCATCCTGAGGTGCGAGCAGCGCGGAGCAAAGGGCCGCGCTGGGAGCCTCGAAGGATGCACGGCCGAGATACTTCAGCGGGGCCGTCGCCCTTCGAGGCCTCCGCTTCGCTCCGGAGCCTCAGCGACTGTGTTCTTCGTCAAGCGGGTTGCCATTGTTTTTGGTCCCTGAGCATGGCGTTGAGGATGGTGAGGACTTTGCGAGCGACGGCGATGAGGGCCACCATCTTCGGCTTCCCGGCGATCAGCAGGCGTTGATAGAAGAGCTTGAGCTGCGGATGGTGTCGGCTGGCCGAGAGAGCGGCCATGTAGAGCCCGGCGCGCAGTGCGGCTCGCCCGCCGCCGATCATGCTCTTGCCCTTCCAGCGGCCGGATTGGCGGGTGAACGGAGCAAGGCCGGCGAGGCTTGCGATCTGGCGCCGATTGAGGGTGCCGAGCTCGGGCACCTCGGCCAGGAAGGTGCGGGCGAGCGTGTTGCTTACACCCGGAAAGCTCACCAGCAACTCCTCCTTGGCGCGCCAGACCGGCGAACCGCGCACCAGCGTGTCGATGTCGTTGTCGATCTCCAGCAGCTCCTTCTCGAGGACCTTGATGTGGCGGGCAAGGCTCTTGCGAACGCGGACATTCTCGGCCCGCTTCTCGCGCTGGCGCTCGGCAACGATCATCTCGATGATCTGCCGTCGGCGGCTGACCAGTTCGGCCAGCAGCCGGGCTTCCTGATCTGGCATGGCACGCGGCGTCGGCTTCACCGCCTCGACAAACCGCGCGATGACTGCCGCATCGATCGGATCGGTCTTGGCGCGCTGGCCAACGGCCTGCGCGAAGTGCCGGATTTGGGCCGGATTGACCACCACCAGCGGCAGTTGGGCGCCGGCCAGCGCCGCCGCGACAATGGTCTCGAAGCCGCCCGTCGCTTCCACTGCAATCAGCGTTGGCGAACAGGCCTGCAGACGAGCAACAAGGTCTTCCAAGCCTTTGCCGTCACGCGCCACGGCAAAGGCTTCCCCGCTCGGACGCAAATGCACGTCCAGCCGGTCCTTCGATACATCAATGCCAATATAGATCGCGTCCATCTGCACCCATCCTTGCGCAATCGGGCTCGCCAGGCGGCCCTCGCGACTGTTCGGGTTCAATGGAACAACGGACGGGGCGCCGCGCTGAGGCTCGGGCTTCAAAGCCCTGGGATGAGGCGGTCTCCCGTCCGCTACCGCACCGGACACTCTATCCGATCCAGTGAGTCGAAACTTACAAGGGTGACGGATAACGTGACTACGCCTGCCCCGCCTTCGCCAGCTCCACCTCGACGCGCAGCTCGATCTCCGAGAGCACGGAATCCAGTCCGGGATCGCCCGAGGACGATTTCAGGTTCGCCGCGGCGTCGCGCAGCCGCATCACGGTCGAGGCGTCGAGATTGCCGGACAACAGCCCCATCTTGAGCTCGTCGAGCACGTCGAGCGCGGTCCTGCCGCGGGCGACCGAGCGCTTGCGGCGCTCGACCGGATCCTCCTCGACACCTTGCAGCGCGAGCAGTGCGTCGATGTTGGCGGCGGCCTTCGGTGCGGCAGCGCTCCGCGTCTCCTGCGCCGACGAGGTGTCGGGCAGCACGAAGGTACCGGAGCCGGTCCGTCTGGCCTGGCTGGCCGGCGTTCCAAGCGTGGTGCCGTTCGGTCCGTAGATGCGCATCGGAAGCAATCCGGGTGATCGATGCGCCACATTCGCCGTTTTATGGTTAACGACGCGTAAACAGCCCGGCAAAATCTGCCGACAGGCGGCAGTTTCGCTCCTGAAGGCGAACGCCCGCTGATACCGGTCGAAACAGATTTATTCAACCTATTCAACCGCCTAATCCCTCTGCCCCACGTTGGCACAGCGCTCGCAAGGAAAGCGCCGGACCAGCTCGTCATGGGAGTGTCGTGCAGGTCTTGTCGATTTGAGGAGGCTCTTTGGAAGCCTTGGGGAGCAGAGGATGCCAGGCGTTCGTTGGGTGAGGATTGTTGGAGTGGCCTGCGCCGCGCTGTCAGCGCTGGCGTTGTCGGTCACGTCGGCTGCTGCGACCTCGCGCATCAAGGACCTCGCCAATATCGAAGGCGTGCGGCAGAACCAGCTCATCGGCTACGGCCTCGTCGTCGGCCTCAACGGCACCGGCGACACGCTCAACAACATCCCCTTCACCAAGCAGTCGCTGCAAGCGATGCTCGAGCGCATGGGCGTCAACATCCGCGGCGCCACCATCCGCACCGGCAACGTCGCCGCCGTGATGGTGACGGGCAATCTGCCGGCCTTCGCCACCCAGGGCACGCGCATGGACGTCACGGTGTCCGCGCTCGGCGATGCCAAGAACCTGCAGGGCGGCACCCTGCTCGTCACCCCCCTCCTCGGCGCCGACGGCAATGTCTACGCGGTGGCGCAGGGCTCGCTCGCGATCTCCGGCTTCCAGGCCGAGGGCGAGGCTGCCAAGATCGTGCGCGGCGTACCGACCGTGGGGCGCATCGCCAACGGCGCCATCATCGAGCGCGAGATCGAGTTTGCGCTCAATCGGCTGCCGAACGTGCGCCTGGCGCTGCGCAACGCCGACTTCACCACTGCCAAGCGCATTGCGGCGGCGGTCAACGACTATCTCGGCGTCAAGACGGCCGAGCCGATCGATCCCTCGACGGTTCAGCTTTCGATCCCGCCGGAGTTCAAGGGCAACGTCGTCGCCTTCCTCACCGAGATCGAGCAGCTCCAGGTCGACCCTGATCTGGCCGCCAAGATCATCATCGACGAACGCAGCGGCATCATCGTGATGGGCCGCGACGTTCGCGTCGCCACCGTTGCGGTCGCCCAGGGCAACCTCACCGTCACGATCTCCGAGAGCCCGCAGGTGAGCCAGCCCAACCCGCTGTCGCGCGGCCGCACCGTGGTCGCGCCGCGCAGCAGCGTCAGCGTCGTCGAGGACGGCAAGAAGCTGGCGCTGGTCAAGGACGGCGTCTCGCTCCAGCAGCTCGTCGACGGCCTCAACGGCCTCGGCATCGGCCCCCGCGACATGATCAGCATCCTCCAGGCGATCAAGGCTGCCGGGGCGATCGAAGCCGACATCGAGGTGATGTGATGCAGACGAGCACAATCAACACTCCGCACCTCACGACGTACTCCCCGACCTTCTCGGTCGAGAGCCGCAACGGCCGGCCCGATTTCGAGCTCGCCGCGGCCCTGCAAAAGGTCTCGCCGCAGCAACAGGCCAAGTCGCAGAAGACCGCCACAGACTTCGAGGCGATGTTCCTCAACAGCATGTTCTCGCAGATGACCTCGGGCCTGAAGGGCGATGGCCCGTTCGGCAGCACGCCCGGTACCGGCGTATGGCGCTCGATGCTGACCGAGCAATATTCCAAGAACTTCGCCAATGCGGGTGGCGTCGGTGTCGCCCGTGACGTCTATCGCACCCTGATCATCCAGCAGGCGAAAACCACTCTCCGTACGGCATAAGGTCCAACGAGATGAACCAGTTCAACGCCTCACGTCAGCCGATGCAAGCGCAGCGCCCGAACAACGCGCCCGCCAGCGCCGAGGCGCGCAAGCTCGCAGAAGACCTGATGGACGCAATGAGCGCCCTGCTCAGCCTGATCGAGCGCGAGACCGAGCTGGTGCGGGCCGGACAGGTCCGCGAGGCCATGACCCTGGAGGGCAGAAAGCAGGAGCTGTCGCGCAACTATGTCGGCGCCGTCAGCCAGCTCAAGGCGAACCAAGCCCAGCTTGCGAAATCCGCGCCCGAGCTGCTCTCGACGCTGCATCGGCACCACGATGCGTTCCGCGCGATGCTTCAGGTCAACCTCACCGTGCTGGCGACCGCGCATGCGGTCTCCGAGAGCGTCGTGCGCGGCGTCAACGCCGAGATCCAGAAGCGCAACGTACCGAATACCTATACTGCCGCCGGGCGTCGCGCTGCTCCCGGCCCGCGCCACATCACTCCACTCGCGGTCAGCCGCTCGCTCTGAGCGGACGAAAAAACCGGCTACAATTTTACGAAAAACCGCGTGGCGTTGTCGTCGCGTGATTAGGCACGTTTCGTTACCGGGTCTTCAGTCCTGGTGTTCCATGGTTGCGTATTGAGAGGGGTTGGGATTTGACTCACGTAAGGCAACCAGGAGGCTGCCATGAGTACAGATTTCAGCATTAGGCCGGTGGGGATACCGGCCCCCGTGCAGATCATAACGACGTCGAATTCGGCGGCGGTCGATGCCGTGCAAACCGATTTGCCCGTGAGCCAGACGGTCGCCGCGAGCGATACCAGCGCCCCCGTCCGCAATGATCTGCCGAACAACAACGAAAACATCTCGCGACAGGTCGTGTTCGACCAGGCAGCCGCATCCTTCGTTTTCCAGGTGGTCAACGACAAGACCGACGCGGTGGTCAACCAGTTCCCCGACGAAGCGATGCTGCGCCGGCGCGCCTATTTCCATGCAGAGGACCTGAAGTCCAAGCCCTCGCGTCCGCTGAACACGGACCTCAGCGCCTGACGATCAGGTGTCGAGCATGGTCACGGTGTTGGATGCACCGGCGCGCTCCTGGCGAAGCTGCGCGCGAAATCCCGATGCTGGATCAATATGCTGTCGACGAGCCGCTCGCGATGTCGGCCGTGACAGGCCTCATCACGGACGGCCGGACAGACCCGCAGCGATGTTCCGGTTGATCTCGATCAGCGGACGGAAGTGATCGAACTGCGGGCTCATCTGCAGCGCCGCGGTCTGGCTCAAAACGAACACGCTGATGTTGGCGATCTTCTGCCGGACGTCGATCGGCTGCGGATTGCTGTCGCGCATGGCTTCGCTCAGGAAGATCGTCCAGAGCTTGCGATTGAACATCAGCGCCTGCATCGTCTGCTCACTGAGCGGATCGGCATTGTTCACCGCATCCTGGAGCTTGTTGGCGGCCTTGAGCAGAGTCTGCGCCTCGATGTCGCGAGGAGATGCGGTGGTCGTTGCGACACGCGCATAAGCCGAGGCAGCGGAATTCGACATCAATCACACCCTGGAAGTTTACCTAGCCCGTTGAACGCGCTTAAGGATTTCTTTCCCAACCCTAGGCAGCACCGCTTAAGATTTGCTTACGTGTGTGCTTGGAAGCACTCCGGATTATTACGGGTCGCGGAGTTTCTTCGTCAGCGCAAACGCTAGATGCACGCACGCGCGATGTAAACTCGCTTCGCGTGATGCGCGTCGATCTCAGCTAATCTTGTCTTAGCGATCTCCCTCAAAAGAACGGCGGAGCGTTAGCTCCGCCGCGCTATCCTCATCAGTGATCTTGCGCTGCGAAACTAGCGGAGCAGCTGCAGCACGCTCTGCTGCGACTGGTTGGCCAGCGACAGCGCGGAGACCGCGATCGACTGGCGGGTCGACAGCGCCTGGCTGTTGGCCGCTTCCTCGTTGGTGTCGGCGAGCGTCAGGTTGGACGAGCCGGTCTGCAGCACGTTGATCAGGTTCTTGGAGAAGTCCTGACGCACCTGCACGATCGAGAGGTTCGAACCGAGCGAGGAGCCTTCGGAGCGCAGCCTGCTCGAGGCGGCATTGAGGCTTGCCAGCACCTTGTTGGTGGCGCCGTTGTCGATGAAGTCGACGCCGTTGACGAGGTTGCTGAGGCCGAGGCCGGCCGCGTTGAATACCACGCCGTTGATGCTGAGCGTCGAGCTGCCGGTCTCGTTGAAGACGAGCTTCAGCGTATCGCCGTTGAGCAGGTTGACGCCGTTGAAGGACGAGTCCTGCGACGTCGTGTCGATCTGCGCCAGGATGTTGTTGAACTGGTTGACCAGGTTGGAGCGTGCGGTCTGCGCGACGGGATCCTGGACCGGCGGCTGTGCCGTGGTGAAGGCCAGAACACCGGTGATCGTGCCGCCGACGGTGCCGCCCGCAGTCGTCGAGCCGAGCGTCGAGGAGGCGTATTCGTTGACGGTCGTCACCGTGAGCACGCCGTTGGCGTCGATCGTCGCCGTCAGGTGGTTGGCCTGAAGCTGCGCGTTGAGCTGATCGAGCGTCTTGACCGTGCCGTTGGTGCCGTCCCCGAAGGTGACGTTCACCGGCGTGCCGCCGTTGAAGGAGGTGAAGGTCAGCGTCTTGCCGCTGATGCCGCCGACGCCCGAGGTGCGCGCCGCGGTGAAGGCGGTCGCCGTTCCCGTGTTGCCGCTGAGGCCGAACGCGCTGAGTGCATTGCCGGTGCCGGTGATCGAGAGGTCGGCGTTGATGCCAGTGGAGAGCGCAAGCTGGCCGCTGCTGTTGACCGACGACGGGATCTGGCCCGAGGTCGTCGTCAGCGTCGCTGCGCCATTGAAGATGCTCGCGGTCTTGACGCCGGTGGCAAGGTCGATCGAGTTGAGCAGATCGGTGAGCGTGGCGCTCTGGATGTAGACCGTCGAGTTGCCGTTGCCGTCGGTGACGACGTTGCCGCTGACGCCGTAGCCAGTGGCCACGCTTGCCGCCGATTGCGGCGTCTGCGCGTTCTTGAAGGTGATGGTGTGGCCGTCGATGTTCAGCGTCGAACCGTCTTGAACGAGACTGCCCAGCGAGCCGGCGGTCGTCGACCGGTTTGCGGTCACGTTGGCGTTGCCGGCGCCGGTCGCCGACGTCAGGCCAAGCTTGTTGAGGAAGTCGGCCTTGCCCGTCACGCTCAGATCGGCACCGGTCGAGCTCTTCAGAGTAACCGCGCCCGCCGTGATGGAAGATGCCACCTGAAGCGTGCCGACAGGACCGGCCGCGCCGCTGACGGCGATGGTCGCCGCGCTCGCGCTGATGGTGGCGGTCTTGACGCCGCTGGCGAGGTCGATCGCGCTGAGGACGTCGTTGATGGTCGCGCCGGGCGCAGTCGGCGTTCCCTCATAGACGATCGAATTGCCGTTGCCGTCGGTGGCGATGTGCCCGCTGGCATCGAGGCCCCAGCCGGTCGGCTGCGTACCCGGAGCAATGCCGGTGCGGAAGGTGATGGTCTTGCCGTTCACGGTGATGGTGTCACCGTCCGCCGGCGGCGTGCCGAAGGTGGTGGATGCCGTGGTGCCGAGCAGCGTGGCGGTTCCGGACAGCGCAGTGGTACCGTCGACGGCGGTCACTGCCGTGCCGGTAAAGGTGCCTGCGCTCGAGCCCAGCGAGGCGCCGAGCGCGGCGGTGCCGGTCACCGGGGTGACGCCTCCGGGGGCGCCGGTATAGAGCACGTTGCTCTTGGCGGTCGCGCTCGCATAGGAGGTCGTGCCGCGCAGGTCGGCGGGCGTCGCGCCGGGAATCGTGGTGGAGACGTTCGACTTGGTGGAGTAGCCGACCGTGGTCTGCAGCGCCTGGTTGGCGATCGACTTGGCGCTGTCGATCAGCTTCTGCAGCGAGGTGATGCCGGTGTTGGCCGCCTGCAGCACCTGCACACCGTTGTTGATGCCGTCGAGCAGGTTGCTGATGTCGCTCGCCCGGTTGTCCAGCCCCTGCGCCGTGAAGAAGTTGGTGGGATTGTCGAGCGCCGTGTTGACCTTCTTGCCGGTCGCGAGGCGCTGCTGCGTCGTGGCCAGCAGGTCGGCCGTCGACTGCAGCGACAACAGGTTCTGGCGAACTGACGCCGAGAGAACGATGTTGGACATTGGCGAGTCTTCCTCTTGAACCGGATACGAATCGGCCGCGCGGGTCTGGAGAGCGGGCTTTTGTCCAGTTTTAGGAGGTGTCCTTTAAAGTATGGTTAACGCCGGTTTAAGGGATAGGGTTAATGGCCGGTGAACGCCCCTGCCCGCCTCCGGACGCAAAAAAGGGCGGCGGGGCAAATCGCCCCGCCGCCCGATTTTATTGAGTAATTTCAGCCGCTTGTTAGCGGAGCAGCTGGAGCACGCTCTGCTGCGAGGTGTTGGCCAGCGACAGCGCCGAGACCGCGATCGACTGACGGGTCGACAGTGCCTGGCTGTTCGCCGCCTCGACGTTGGTGTCGGCCAGCGTCAGGTTGGAGGAACCGGTCTGCAGCACGTTGATCAGGTTCTTGTTGAAGTCCTGACGGATCTGCACCACCGAGAGGTTCGAACCGAGGCTCGAAGCTTCCGAGCGCAGCGTGCTCGAGGCGGCGTTCAAATTGGTCAGCACGCGGTTGGAGGCGGCGTTGTCGATGAAGTCGACGCCGACGGTCAGCGCTGCAAGACCCAGACCCTTGGAGTTGTAGGTCACACCGGTGATGTTCAGGCTCGACTTGCCGGTCTCGTCGAACACCAGCTTGAGCTGGTCGCCGTTCAAGAGGTTGACGCCGTTGAACGAGGAGTCCTGCGAGGTCGTGTCGATCTGATTCAGGATGTTGTTGTACTGCGACACCAGGTTGGCACGCGCCGTCTGGGCAACGCCATCCTGGACGGGGTTGGAAGCCGTCGAGAACGTCAGCGCCGAAGTGAGCGTGCCGCCGATCACGCCGCCCGCCGCAATCGAGCCGAGCGTCGAGGATGCGTAGTCGTTGGACGCGGTGATGGTCAGCAGGCCGTTGGCGTCGATCGTCGCAGCCAGGTTGTTGGCCTGAAGCTTGGTGTTGAGCTGATCGAGCGTCTTGACCGTACCGTTGGTGCCGTCGCCGAAGGTGACGTTGACCGCCGTGCCGCCGTTGAAGGAGGAGAAGGTCAAGGTCTTGCCGGCGATGCCGCCGATGCCGGAGGTGCGGGCCGCGGTGAACGCGGTCGCATTGCCGGTGTTGCCGGCGAGGCCGAGCACGTTCAACACATTGCCGGTGCCTGTGATCGACAGATCGGCGTTGATACCCGTCGAAAGCTTCAGCGCGCCGGACGAGTTGATCGTCGAGTTCGACTGGCCGGTGGCGGTCGCAAGCGTCGCGGTGCCGTTGGCATTGATCGTCGCGGCCTGCACGCCGGTGGCAAGGTCGATCGCCTTCAACACGTCGTTGACCGTGCCGGCCTGCAGATAGACCGTCGAGTTGCCGTTGCCGTCGGTGAGGACGTTGCCGCTGACACCGTAACCACTCGGAACGACCGGCGCACCGGTCGAGCCCGGGATCGGCGCGTTCTTGAAGGTGATGACGTGACCGTCGACGTTCAGCGTCGCGCCGTCCGCGATCGTCGCACCCAGCGAGGCCGCGCTCGTGGTCCGGTTGACGTCGATCGTGGCATTGCCTGCACCGGTGGACGTGGTCAGGCCGAGGGCCTTGAGCAGGTCGGCCTTGCCGGTGACGCTCAGATCTGCACCCGTCGAGCTCTTCAGCGTGACGGCGCCGGCAGCAGCGGTCGAGACCGCAGCACCGGGCTGGCTGGCGCTCACGGAGATCGTCGCAGCACCCGAAGTGATGGATACCGTCTTGACGCCGCTGGCAAGATCAATCGCGGACAACAGATCGTTGACGGTCGCCGTCGGGGTGCCCGCGGTGCCGAGATAGACGGTGGTGTTGCCGTTGCCGTCGGTGACGAGGTTGCCGCTGACGCCCGAACCGGCCGGAACAGCCGTCGACGCCGGAGCAGCACCCGAACGGAAGGTGATGGTCTTGCCGTTCACGGTCAGCGTGTCGCCATCGGCGGGCTGGGCGTTGCCGGCCAGACCGGTTGCGGTAGTGCCGTTGGTGGCGATCAGGGTGATGGCGCCGGACAGCGCCGTGGTGCCGTCGCCGGCCGTTGTGCCGGTGCTGGCAAACGAGCCGATGGTCGCGCCGAGCGTGGTGGTGCCGTTCGCCGCGGTAGTGCCGCCGGCCGTGCCGTTATAGAGCACGTTGCTGCTCGCGGTCGCGCTGGCAAAGGACGTCGTGCCGCGCAGGTCGGCCGCCGTCGCACCCGAGATCGTGGTGGAGACGTTGGACTTGGTGGAGTAGCCGACGGTGGTCTGCAGCGCCTGATTGGCGATCGACTTGGCGCTGTCGATCAGCTTCTGCAGCGAGGTCAGGCCGGTGTTGGCGGCCTGCAGCACCTGCACGCCGTTGGCGATGCCATCGAGCAGGTTGTTGATGTCGCTGGCGCGGTTGTCCAGCGACTGGGCCGTGAAGAAGTTGGTGGGATTGTCCAGGGCCGAGTTGACGCTCTTGCCGGTCGACAGACGGTTCTGTGTGGTGGCGAGAAGATCGGCGGTGGACTGGAGAGAGAGCAGGTTCTGGCGAACCGACGCAGAGAGAACAATACCGGACATGACTCTTACCCTTCTGGCTTACGCGTCTTCGTTCGATCGCTTCTGGATCGAGTGACGGCCACAGGGTGCGCTGACATGGCTAACAAAGCGTGAAACGAACATGGCCCGCATAAGCGCCGGTTCACCATAAACCATTGTGACGTGTTGGCTGGCCACGCAATCAGTCTGAAATCGTTGGCGATTCTGCGCGCTTACTCTCCATTAACCATAACCGCTGGTTACTTTTTCGATCCCTCCCCGCCTCCTCCGTTTCCGATTGGCGACAAAAAAGAAAGCGGCGGGGCCGAAGCCCCGCCGCCTGATCTTGCTTGCGATGTCAGCCGCGACTTAGCGGAGCAGCTGCAGCACGCTCTGCTGCGACTGGTTGGCCAGCGACAGCGCGGAGACCGCGATCGACTGGCGGGTCGACAGCGCCTGGCTGTTGGCCGCCTCGACGTTGGTGTCGGCCAGCGTCAGGTTGGACGAGCCGGTCTGCAGCACGTTGATCAGGTTCTTGTTGAAGTCCTGACGAACCTGCACGATCGTCAGGTTCGAACCGAGGCTCGAAGCTTCCGAACGCAGCGTGCTCGACGCGGTGTTCAGGTTGGTCAGCACCTTGTTGGTGGCGGCGTTGTCGATGAAGTCGACACCGCCGGTCAGCGCAGCAAGGCCCAGACCCTTCGAGTTGTAGGTCACGCCGGTGATGCTGAGGTTCGACTTGCCGGTTTCGTCGAACACCAGCTTGAGCTGGTCGCCGTTCAGGAGGTTGACACCGTTGAACGAGGAGTCCTGCGCCGTCGAGTCGATCTGGTTCAGGATGTTGTTGTACTGATTGACCAGGTTCGCACGCGAGGTCTGGGCAACCGCATCCTGGACGGGGCTGGAAGCCGTCGAGAACGTGAGCGACGTGGTCAGCGTACCGCCGATCGAACCACCTGCGGCGGTCGAGCCGATGGTCGAGGACGCGTAGTCGTTGGTGGTGGAGATCGTCAGCAGGCCGTTGGCGTCGATCGTCGCCGTCAGGTTGTTGGCCTGAAGCTTCGTGTTCAGCTGATCGAGCGTCTTGACCGTACCGTTGGTGCCATCGCCGAAGGTGACGTTGACCGCCGTGCCGCCGCTGAAGGAGGAGAAGGTCAAGGTCTTGCCGGTGATGCCGCCGACACCGGAGGTACGAGCCGCGGTGAACGCGGTCGAGGTCCCGGTGTTGCCGGCGAGGCCGAGCACGTTCAACGCGTTGCCGGTGCCGGTGACCGACAGATCGGCATTGACGCCGGTCGAGATCTTGAGCTGGCCGGAGGCGTTGATCGACGAGTTGGTCTGGCCAGTGGCCGTCGCAAGCGTCGCGGTGCCGTTGGCGTTGATCGTCGCGGTCTGCACACCGGTGGCAAGGTCGATCGCCTTCAGCACGTCATTGAGCGTGCCGGCCTGCAGATAGACCGTCGAGTTGCCGTTGCCGTCGGTGAGGACATTGCCGCTCGCACCATAACCACTCGGAACGCTCGGCGCACCGGTCGAGCCCGGGATCGGCGCGTTCTTGAAGGTGATGACGTGACCGTCGACGTTCAGCGTCGAACCGTCCGCGATGGTCGCACCCAGCGAGGCCGAGCTCGTGGTCCGGTTGACGTTCACGGTGGCGTTGCCGCCGCCCACAGCCGTCGTCAGGCCGAGGGCCTTGAGCAGGTCGGCCTTGCCGGTGACGCTCAGATCCGCACCCGTCGAGCTCTTCAGCGTGACGGCGCCGGCAGCAGCGGTCGAGACCGCAGCACCGGGCTGGCTGGCACTCACGGAGATCGTCGCAGCGCCGGAGCTGATGGACACCGTCTTGACGCCGCTGGCGAGGTCGATCGCGGACAACAGATCGTTGACGGTCGCAGCCGGAGTACCGGCGGTGCCGAGATAGACGGTGGTGTTGCCGTTGCCGTCGGTGACGAGGTTGCCGCTGACGCCCGAACCGGTCGGAACGGCGGTCGAGGCCGGAGCCGCGCCGCTGCGGAACGTGATGGTCTTGCCGTTCACGGTCAGCGTGTCGCCGTCGGCAGGCTGGGCATTGCCGAGCAGGCCGGTCGCTGTCGTGCCGTTGGTGGCGATCAGGGTGATGGCGCCGGACAGCGCCGTGGTACCGTCACCGGCTGTTGCGCCAGTGCTGGCAAAGGAGCCGATGGTCGCGCCGAGCGTGGTGGTGCCGGTCGCCGCCGTGGTGCCGCCAGCCGCGCCGCTATACACGACGTTGCTGCTCGCGGTCGCGCTGGCGAAGGAGGTCGTGCCACGCAGGTCGGCCGCCGTCGCACCCGAGATCGTGGTGGAGACGTTGGACTTGGTGGAGTAACCGACGGTGGTCTGCAGCGCCTGGTTGGCGATCGACTTGGCGCTGTCGATCAACTTCTGCAGCGAGGTGATGCCGGTGTTGGCAGCCTGCAGCACCTGCACACCGTTGGCGATGCCATCGAGCAGGTTGTTGATGTCGCTGGCGCGGTTGTCGAGCGACTGGGCAGTGAAGAAGTTGGTGGGATTGTCCAGGGCCGAATTGACACTCTTGCCGGTCGACAGACGGTTCTGCGTGGTGGCGAGAAGGTCAGCGGTGGACTGGAGGGAGAGCAGGTTCTGACGAACCGAGGAGGAGAGAACAATACCGGACATTGAGTGTTACCCTTCTGGTACGCAACGCAACAAACTTCGATTAGGATTAATCGATGGCCGGGACGGTGAACGTTTGGGGCTAACAAAGCATGAAGCATATCGCGCGAGTCCTTGCGCGGATTCACCATATGCGCGTTCAGGGCCAAATCGCGCTCGCTCATATCGCCATGATCGGATGACGCTTTTTGGTGCAGCGGCGAGACATTTGCGACTTGTCAACCATAACTCAGAGTGAGCAATTGGCTGCATCCGGATCCATCGTCCGCGCATCGCCGAGCGGCAATCTGATGCCGCCAAAAAGAAAGCGGCGGGGCCGAAGCCCCGCCGCCTGATCTTGCTTGCGATGTCAGCCGCGACTTAGCGGAGCAGCTGCAGCACGCTCTGCTGCGACTGGTTGGCCAGCGACAGCGCGGAGACCGCGATCGACTGGCGGGTCGACAGCGCCTGGCTGTTGGCGGCTTCAGTGTTGGTGTCGGCCAGCGTCAGGTTGGACGAACCGGTCTGCAGCACGTTGATCAGGCTCTTGTTGAAGTCCTGACGAACCTGCACCACCGAGAGGTTCGAACCGAGGCTCGAAGCTTCCGAACGCAGCGTGCTCGAGGCGGCGTTCAGGTTGGTCAGCACCTTGTTGGTGGCAGCGTTGTCGATGAAGTCGACACCGCTGGTCAGCGAGGCAAGGCCCAGACCCTTCGAGTTGTAGGTCACGCCGGTGATGCTGAGGTTCGACTTGCCGGTTTCGTCGAACACCAGCTTGAGCTGGTCGCCGTTCAGGAGGTTGACACCGTTGAACGAGGAGTCCTGCGCCGTCGTGTCGATCTGGTTCAGGATGTTGTTGTACTGATTGACCAGATTGGCACGCGAGGTCTGGGCAACCGTATCCTGGACGGGGCTGGAAGCCGTCGAGAAGGTCAGCGACGAGGTCAGCGTACCGCCGATCGCACCACCTGCGGCGCTCGAACCGATGGTCGAGGACGCGTAGTCGTTGGTGGTCGAAACGGTCAGCAGGCCGTTGGCATCGATCGTGGCCGTCAGGTTGTTGGCCTGAAGCTTCGTGTTGAGCTGGTCGAGCGTCTTGACCGTACCGTTGGTGCCATCACCGAAGGTGACGTTGACCGCCGTGCCGCCGTTGAAGGAGGAGAAGGTCAAGGTCTTGCCGCTGATGCCGCCGACGCCGGAGGTCCGAGCCGCGGTGAACGCGGTCGCGGTTCCGGTGTTGCCGGCCAGGCCGAGAACGTTCAACGCGTTGCCGGTGCCGGTGATCGACAGGTCGGCATTGACGCCGGTCGAGAGCTTGAGCGCGCCGGACGAGTTGATCGTCGAATTCGACTGACCCGTTGCCGTCGCAAGCGTCGCGGTGCCGTTGGCATTGACCGTCGCGGTCTGCACGCCGGTGGCAAGGTCGATCGCCTTCAGCACGTCGTTGAGCGTGCCGGCCTGCAGATAGACGGTCGAGTTGCCGTTGCCGTCGGTGAGGACGTTGCCGCTGACGCCAAACCCGGTCGGAACGCTCGGCGCACCGGTCGAGCCCGGGATCGGCGCGTTCTTGAAGGTGATGACGTGACCGTCGACGTTCAGCGTCGAACCGTCCGCGATGGTCGCACCCAGCGAGGCCGAGCTCGTGGTCCGGTTGACGTTCACGGTGGCGTTGCCGCCGCCCACAGCCGTCGTCAGGCCGAGGGCCTTGAGCAGGTCGGCCTTGCCGGTGACGCTCAGATCCGCACCCGTCGAGCTCTTCAGCGTGACGGCGCCGGCAGCAGCGGTCGAGACCGCAGCACCGGGCTGGCTGGCACTCACGGAGATCGTCGCAGCGCCGGAGCTGATGGACACCGTCTTGACGCCGCTGGCGAGGTCGATCGCGGACAACAGATCGTTGACGGTCGCAGCCGGAGTACCGGCGGTGCCGAGATAGACGGTCGTATTGCCGTTGCCGTCGGTGACGAGGTTGCCGCTGACGCCCGAACCGGTCGGAACGGCGGTCGACGCCGGAGCCGCGCCGCTGCGGAACGTGATGGTCTTGCCGTTCACGGTCAGCGTGTCGCCGTCGGCAGGCTGGGCGTTGCCGAGGAGGCCGGTCGCTGTCGTGCCGTTGGTGGCGATCAGGGTGATGGCGCCGGACAGCGCCGTGGTACCGTCACCGGCTGTTGCGCCAGTGCTGGCAAAGGAGCCGATGGTCGCGCCGAGCGTGGTGGTGCCGGTCGCCGCCGTGGTGCCGCCAGCCGCGCCGCTATACACGACGTTGCTGCTCGCGGTCGCGCTTGCGAACGAGGTCGTGCCGCGCAGATCGGCCGCCGTCGCACCGGAGATGGTGGCGGAGACGTTGGACTTGGTGGAATAGCCGACCGTGGTCTGAAGCGCCTGGTTGGCGATCGACTTCGCAGAGTCGATCAGCTTCTGCAGCGATGTGATGCCGGTGTTGGCAGCCTGCAGCACCTGCACGCCGTTGGCGATGCCATCGAGCAGGTTGTTGATGTCGCTGGCGCGGTTGTCGAGCGACTGGGCGGTGAAGAAGTTGGTGGGATTGTCCAGGGCCGAGTTGACGCTCTTGCCGGTCGACAGACGGTTCTGCGTGGTGGCGAGGAGGTCAGCGGTGGACTGGAGGGAGAGCAGGTTCTGACGAACCGATGCGGAGAGGACGATACCTGACATAACTCTGTTACCTTTCTGGTAAACGACGCTACTGTTACGCGTCTGCTTGGATCGAGATTGACCCAGCGACCGGCGGACCCTGGCGTCGAGACCTCTAACGAAACATGAAATGAAACCGGCGCTTTCGCCCGGTCGGCGTATGATTCGGACGATCCAGCCGCCGCCGACGCTGCGCCGCCACGCAATTCCGACGTTGATATAATTGATCTTTTCCGTCCGAACGCCGGCGATTTAGAACTCGTTAACTAATGTTGAGAGAGTATTGCACCCTGATCCGCCGCAACTCACGCTCGGTTACGAAAGCGTTGATGGAGAACAGGCAATGGCTCTCAAGGTCGAGCTCAAACCGCACGAACGCATCATCGTCGGCAATTCCGTGATCACCAACACGGACCAGCGGGCTCGTCTGCTGATCGACGGCGAGAACGTGCCGATCCTGCGCGAGCGCGACATCCTCACGCCCGAGACCGCCGACACACCCGCCAAGCTCGTCTATCTGGCGGTCCAGCTCATGTACATCTCGCCGGATCCGCAGACCCAGCACGGCACCTATTTCAACCTGGTGCGGGACATCGTCACCGCGGTGCCGAGCTCCTGGCCGATCATCGAAGGCATCAACAACAACATCCTGAACGGCGACCTCTATCGGGCGCTGAAGGAAGCCCGCAAGCTGATCGCCTATGAGGAGAAGCTGCGTAGCCAGTTCGAGGCCACCCATCCCAAGGTGGAAGCGGCCAAGGACGACGTCAGCACCGCCGCCTGACGACCGTCCGCGCGGACGACCAAGCTCCGCAAACGACAACGGCCCCGGATCGCCTCCGGGGCCGTTGTCGTTTTCAACCCTGCGTCGCGCTATTGCGCCACGAGCGGTGGCGCCTCGACGTCGATCACTCCGCCGCTCCGCCGTCCGCCGAACTCCAGCACGGCCGCAACCAGCGCATCGATATCGGTCTCGTTCGTGCGGTGATTGACGATCGCGGCGCGGATCGCAAACTTGCCGTCCAGCGTCGTGCTCGAGGGCGCGGCGATGCCGGACTCCTGGATGTCGGCAACGATCTCGCGATTGACCGCGTCGCCGCACCGATAGCGGAAGCAGACGATGTTGAGATTCACCGGCGCCAGCAATTCCAGCCGCGGTTCGGCCAGCACGCGCGCCTCCAGATATTTGGCGAGCGCGCAGCTTCGCGCGATCACCGTACCCAGCCGGTCGGTGCCGAACGTCTTCAACGTAAACCAGGTCTTCAGCGCCCGGAAGCCGCGCGACAAATCGGGGCCGAGATCGCAGGGCCAGACCGCCCCCGCCGCCAGCCCCCTCGCCTCGCGGCTCAGATAGGCCGCCGGCTGGGCGAAGGCCTGCCGGTGCTGCTCGCCGTCGCGTACCAGCAGGAAGCCGGCGTCATAGGGCACCTGCCCCCATTTGTGGAAGTCGAGCGCAATGGAGTCGGCTAGCTCAATGCCGCCGAGCAATGGCGCGAGTTCGGGAGAGAGAATTGCGAGCGCGCCAAAAGCGCCGTCGACGTGAAACCAGATTCCTTCGCCGCGGCACAGCTCCGCGACGGCCCTGAGATCGTCGATCGCACCGACATCGACCGTGCCGGCGGATGCGACGACCAGGAACGGCTTGAAGCCGACCTCGCGATCGGCCGCGATCTGCGCACGCAGCGCGGCCACATCGATGCGGTGATCTGCATCGACGCCGATCTTGCGCAGTGCATCGGTGCCGAGCCCGGCGATGTCCATCGCCCTGGAGACACAGCCATGCGCGGTCCGCGACGTGTAGGCCGTGAGCAGCGCGCCGTCATTGCCGATGCCGTGCTGCCGCGCCAGCGTGCCGAGCGCAGCGTTGCGCGCCACCAGCACCGCAATCAGATTGGCCATCGATGTGCCCGTGACGAAGATGCCGCTCGCGTCTTCCGGGAAGGCAAACAGGCGGCGCATCCAGTCGACGATCTGGCGCTCGACCTCGATCGGCATGTGGTCGCGGCCGCCGAGATTGGCATTCAGACCCGCGGCGAGCATCTCCGCGACCATGCCGACAGCCGTGCCGCCGCCATGCACCCAGCCCATGAAGCCGGGATGAACGTTGCCGGTCGCGTAAGGCGCGACATGCGCTGCGAACTCGCGATAGACATCAGCGAGCTCGCTTGCCTCGCGCGGCACGTCGGATTTGATGGCCGCGCGGACATCATCGGGAATCGGCTGCCAGACGGGGCGCGCGCGGACGTTGGCGATGCCGTCGATCGCCTCGTCGAGCATGCGATGGGCAAGCGCGCGGAATTCGCTCCAGTCCTGCGGATCGAGCGAAGTGTGCGTGACGGAGCCTTGCGTGTTGCGGATGATCTCGTTCATGCTGCAGCCCCCTCGCCCGCCTTTACGTGCCGCGACAGCATCGCCGTGAACGCGGCAAAGATCTTGCGCATCTGCGGCGGCTTGTATGGAAACACGGCCGGCGGATCCATGTTGTGCACGACGGCGGTGTTGTCGGCCTCGAACACCAGCAGCTCGCCGTCCTGGTTCTCGGCGCAGTCGACGATGAAATAGTCGAGGCCGACGCGCCGGCTCATCTCGTCGAGCGCATTCTTGTGGCGCGCCGCGAAGGCGTGATCGAAGTCTTGCATGAAGACGGCCTCTTCAGCGCGCTTCTCCTCGCTGAACGCCATGTAGGCGTTGAGATACCAGATGTCCCAACGATCGGCGATCGCCATGTGACAGGCATAAGGCTTGCCGTCGACCATGGTGAGCCGGATCTTGCGAAAGAGCCCGTCGGAGCTCGCGTAATTGACGAAACGCGCGACGAAAAAGTCCTGCTCCTGTCGCTCGGCCAGATAGGCCTTCAGCGCCGCAGCATCGTCGACCTTCGCGAGCCCGACGCCGGCGTGCGTGCCGCGCGGCCGCACGATCATTGGAAAGTGCAATTCGCTCGTAATCTCCGCGCAAGCGATCCGTCCCTCTGAGAGAGCCGTCAATTGCGCACGGGTCGCGTTGGCGGTCACGGGAATATCGAGACCGGGGATATCAGCCAGCAACCGATAGAGCTTGTCGCGATCGAGATTGCCAATCAGCTCGGGGCGATTGAGCAGCGGCCGCGGCCAGCGCGGCGCGGCCTGTTCGATGACGGCGAGTGCCTCGCGGCATTCCGCGGAATCGGAGGCGACCACGATGGCCACGTCATGCTCGGGCAACGTCTCGGGCAGGCCGACGCCCTTCACCACGTAGAGCGTCAGCAGCTCGATGTCGGAGCCTTCGAGCAGGAACTCGATCGGGGTGTTGCCGCCCATGTCGATATCGGCCGCGAGCGCCAGCACGCGCATGCGCGGTTTGGCAGCCGCGCAGGGCGTGCGAAACAATTGATGGAAGGCAAGCACCTCGGTCTGGATCACGAGGCCGGCCTCCTTTTCGCCGAGCAGCTGGGCAATCAGCGACAGGTCCAGCCCCTCGCCTGCCTCCGCGATTCCTTCCGCGATCCGCTCCAGAAGCTTCTCGCGCAACGGATGCAGATTGCCGCCCTCGAAGGCCCGGCGCGTCAACTGCGCAAAGCCGATACGGTCGGAATGGGCTGGCGCGGTGGCGCCGTTCGGGGCGGAAACAGGATGCAGCATCTTAGGCCTCGAGCACGAACTTCCCCGGCGCAGCCGTGGCACCGTCGAGCAGCAGCTCGATCTTCACCAGCATGTGGGCGATGCGATCGAGGATCTGCTGCAAATTGCGTTGCGATTGTGCGGCGTCCGCCGACCAGGCTTCGGTAACGAGCCGCGCGCCGACACACAGCCGCAGCAATCCTTGCTTGCCGTCCGCCCGCTCAAGCCGTACCGGCTGACCAACGAGGCAGCGTTGTGCGGCGACCTGCCGGTCCGCCGCACTACCGCCGATGTCGCTACTCATGTCACGCGCCAGAGCGCGATGCACCGCGCTGGTGTCCGCGATAGAGACCGGCTTGCCGTTGCGCAGCAACGCGAACGGAAAGATCGTGGCCGCCGCAAATTCCTCGTCATTCACGCCGGCCTGCCCGGATGCATTCGGAACGGCCTGAAACGATGGCGACAGCGCGATCATGCTGTCGATGCCGGTGGCGAGCTCGGCCAGCGCCTTGGCGCGGAATGCGCCCGGCACGGCATAGTAGCTGCCGATCTCCGCCAGTGCGGCCTCCCAGCGCAGCCATTGACCGAAATTCGGCCGGCGCTCGAATCGCGAGCGCAGCGCCGTCCAGGCCGTCGGCCAGTCGCAGCGGCCGGCATAGTCGAAGATGCCCGGCGCCATCGCGCCGATTCGGTCGATCGACCGCGACAGGCCCTTCGGCACCAGCAGCGCGCCGCTGAAGGCGGGGCCGCCGAAGAATTTCGAGCCTGTCATCAACACCATGTAACCGCGGTCGAGATAGGAACGCAGCCGGCGGCGACCGAGTCGCGCCTGGCAGGCATCGACGACCACCTGAACCTTGCGCGGCCAGCGCCGCGCGATCTCATCGAGGCAGGCAGCACTCGGCGCGCGCCAGCCGAGTTTTGACGAATCCATGATGTGCAGAAGAACGCACCGGCCTTGCGCGAGGCTGTTCTCGATTGCACGCATTACTGCAGCGTCGGCATCGGCGCGCATCGCGATGTCGGACGCGGCGGCGTCGAGCAGCGGCACCGCGATGCTGTCACCAGCAAGCCCGGCCACCGCATCGTCCTTGCGCACCGCAAGGCCGCTCGCCGTCAGCGTGCTGAAATGGCGCCCGCCCGCAGTATGGGCCGTCCCGCTTCCGGTCTGATCGGCGCCGACCACGATCGTCAACGGCGGTGCGCCCAGCACCGCGCGCGCCAGGAACAGGGCATGGAGCTGGGAGTCGGTGCCTGACGGCGAGAACACGATGTCGACGCGCGGCGAGAGCTGGAGATGGCCGCGCAGCTCCTCGCGCATGCCCTCGCAGCGTGCGTCGAAGGCGACCTCGACCTCGTCGAACAGGCATCTGTGCATGAGCTCTTCGCGCGCCAGCGCAGCGCGATCGTAGGCGGCTTGCGAGATCGTGGACGCGGTCGACGAAGCAAAATTCCAGATCTCCGGCTCCGGCGATGGCGCACAGCCATAGGCGTTGACGCGATCGTCAGGATCGAGCGTCAGGCGCGGATCGCCGCCGGAGACCAGCAGCGTGTCGAGCGGCGTGAAGAGATCGCGCAAGCGATAGCGCGAGCCGCCGTCGGACGCTCGTTCGATGTCTGGCAGACGGGATGCGCCGGTGCTCATCCCGAAGCGCTCAGGCCGCGTCGGCCGCCGCCGCAGGCGCCGGCGCGAACTGAGAGGCGATATCGCCGTGGAATACCGACGGCCCGACATGGTCGAGCGAGCTCTGGATGTCGGCCCAGATCTCGCCGCCGATATCGGTCCAGCGCTTGCAGAAGGCGAAGTCCTCGGAGAGATAGGTGCCGGTCGCCGGATCAATCATGCATTCGAACAGCGCAAACCGGTTCTGGCTGGCCGCCAGCGTGTCGTGCGAATGCTCGCGGAAGAACTGCAGGTTCGCATAGTCCGGATGGCGGCACATCGCTTCCAGCACGTGACGCCGGATCATGAGGAAGCCCGTGCCCGCATAACGCACGCGGGTAAAGCCGTTGACCACCACGATGCGGTCGGGATCCTCGATCTCGAGCACGTAGTCGAGCGAGGCAGCCGGCACATCCGCCCGACCTGACTGGATCGCACGCGCGGCCTTGTCCCAGTTGACCCGCTTGATCGGATAGCAGCCCGCAACGACGTCGGCGCCGCATTCGATCAGCCGGAACACCTGCTCCGGCTTGAAGCCGATATCGGCGTCGATGAACAGGAAATGCGTCGCCTTGGGATCGTCCAGGAACATCGCGACCAGATTGGCCCGCGCCCGCGTGATCAGCGCGTCGCCGTCGCGCAAGTGCACCTTGAGCTCGAGATTGGACATGCCGTGCACGGCGCGCTGGAGCGCGAAGATCGAGCTCGCATAGATGCTCGACACCTGCCCGCCGAAGCAAGGCGTTGCCACCACCAGCTGCATCCTGTCAGACATCGACCGCTCCGCCCCCGCTTGCAATCCTCACCAAGAGGTAAACAGGCATGGTTAACGACGTCTTAACGCAACCTTACAGGAACTTGACGAGCGAGAGCTGGGCGAGTTTTGAGGTGGTCTGGTAGGACGCCTGGAGCGCATTCTGCAGTGCCAGGATCTCGCTCGCGACCTGATCGGGCGAGGCCGATTCCGCCTGGTCGACGATGGTCTGGAGCTGCGCCTTGGCCTGGGTCTGGCGCGTGGTCGCGTCCTTCATCGTGTTCTGGGCCATCGCGATGTCGGTCTGGATGTCCTCGATGCGCTGCTGGCCGGGCTGCTGGGTCAGCGCCTGGGTCACCCGCAGGCTCAGCGCCGAGACCTGCCCGCCGGAATACTGCCCGGTCGGCGAGGTCGAGAACGTCCCGAACACGGCGATCGCCTGCAACTGGCGACGGATCGCGTCCTCGTTCGCCTGGGCGCCATACTGCACCGTGACGGAATCGTCGACCCGCGCCATCGCGGTGGAGCGCGGCGAGCCGGGCCCGTCATTGCCGAGGTACCATTTCACGGTGTTGGCCGAGCCGTTCACCAGCGTCGTCGCCGAGCTCGCCGGCGAGGAGCCGACGCGCAGCGGCGGCTGCGTGGCGGTCACCGGCGTCGCGCTGAAGCCGAGCGAGCCCAGCGCACTCGTGTTCGAGCTCGTGATGTTCAGGCTCGCCGCATCGTCGGTGTTGATCGTGATCGCGCCGCCATGAACCGTCGACGGCTTCGACGTTCCCGTGATCCCGTCGATCTTGCTCAGCAGGGTCTGGATGCTGTCGGTGACGTTGAGCTGGTTGCCGGTCGCGCCCGAGCTGACGAAGGTGAGCGTGGTGCCGTTGACGGTGATGGTGTCGCCGGCGACGAAGCCCGGCGAGATCGAATCCGAGGGGCTGGTGCCGGACAGCGCGGTCGCACCGCTGATCGGTGCGGGCGGAGCCGCCTGGTTGGTCTTGGCACTGCCGATCGCGGAGCTCGCCGTGTTGAAGAAATTGTCGCCGGCCGTCACGGCCGACGCCGCAACCAGCGAGGTGTTGGCGAGCTTCTTGATCGCCGTGTTCAGCGCCGTGTTGAGGTTCGCCGCGGTATTGTTCGGGTTGACCGGGACGCTCGCGTCGATCGCAAAGCTGCCGAGCGGCGTCGGCGTCGCCGAGGACGCTGTCAGGTCGATCTGCTCGGTGGTGCCGTCCGGCAGCGTGAACTGAATGCTCAGCTTGTCGCCGTTGCTGGGATTGTTGCCGTTGAGATCGACCGAGAACGACACCGGCGAGCCGCTCGGGCCGGTGACGGTCGCACCCGTCAGCGTCGAGGACACCGACTTGATCTTGAGCCCGAACGGAGATCCCGCGACGTCTTCCGATACCTGGACCGAGCTCGGCGTCGGCTGCGTCTGCACCAGCCGCCCCATGCCGTTAGCCCCTAAGTCGGCGGCCTGGCGCTCCGCCATCACGGTCTTGAAGCCCGCCTGCGTCGTGGTGCCGTTGATGATGTCGCCGGCGTCCGCAACCGACTGCGTGTTGACCGCCGTTCCCGAGAACAGATAGCGGTTGCCGGTCTGCGTGTTGAAAACGCCGACCATGGAGCCGAACTGGGCGGCGGCGGTGTTCTGCGCGATCGTCTGTCCGTTGACGTTGAGATCCTGCGCGGTGTTGGCCGAGCCCGTCTGCACCGTGCTGCGGATCTTCGTCAGCGACTGCAGCGCGGTATTGGCGAGGTTGATGCTGACGTTGACGTTCGTGATCGTGTCGGTATAGGCCGCGATGTTGGAGAGCTGCGCGCGCGAGGCGATCGCAAAGCCCTCGTTGGTGCCCATGCCGGAATAGTTCTGCGACAGCTTGCCGGTCGAGAGCTGCGTCGACAGGTCGGTGAGCTGCTGATTGATGTTGCGGATCTGCGAGCCCAGAACCGACGAGGAGTAGTTGATGCTGCTGATCGACATCTTTCAGAGCCCTGTACTGGTTACCTTTGAGCCTGGATCAACGTGTTCATCATGCTCTGCACCACCGACATCACGTGGGCGTTGGCGGCATAGGCATTCTGGAGCTGGATCAGGTTCGACATCTCCGAGTCCAGATTGACGCTGGAGGTCGAGTTGAACTTGGCCTGGAGCGTCGAGACCACGACGCTCTGGCCCTGCTGCAGCTGGGTGGCCTGGGTCGAGGCGTTGGCCTGGATGCTCAGGAACTGCTGGAGGTAGTTCGAGACGCTGCCGGTGAAGGGCTGGTTCGCCGAGCCGAGGCCGGTCGTCGGCGAATAGGAGAACACCGCACTGGTGAGCTGCGAATAGAGATAGTCCGAGCGCGTGGTGTCGCCGGCGGGCGTCACCGGCGAGGTATTGTAGACCGACAGCCGCGTGGGATCGCTGACCAGCTGCGTGTTCACGGCGATGCGCCCGGCAAGCCCGGTCATCTGCGAACCCGATGCCGTGATTGCACCGGTGTAGAGCGCCTGGCCGCCATCGGTGAACACCGCCAGCTGCGGACTGCCCGAAGTCAGCGACGAGATCGTCTTGGTGGTCGAGGCCGAATTGACCTTGGCAAGGCCGCTGTTGTCGTCGGTGACCCGCAGCGTCGTGGCGGTGGCCGGCGACGGCGCGGCGGAGAACGTCAGGTGCGAGCCCGCCAGCGCGGTATTGAGCGCGGAGGCGATCGCGCTCATGCCGCCCGAAAAATTGACGCCAACCTGCATCGGGTTGGCGTTGGTGGCGTTCTGGAGCGGCAGCGCCGCCGGATCGGTCACGTTGACGAGCGTGATCTGGCGCTGGGTGTTGGTCGCGGTGTCGGTATAGGTGATGTTGACCGTATTGCCCGGCAGCGCACCGGCAAGGTCCAGGTCGAAGCCGGCCGGCGGGCCAGCGACCTTGCTGCCGGCCGTGGTCTTGTCCGACAGCGCGCTCGACATCGCGGCGGCGAGCTGGTCGATCTGGGTCTGCGCCTGCACCAGCGTCTGGTCACGCAGCTTCAGGTCGGCCGCGATCTGACCTGAGGAAACCACATTGTTGGCGACGACGTCGACCTGCGAGCCGTTCGGCAGTTTGATGTTGAGCGCGCCGACGCCGGACTTGGCCGGGTCGGTGTTGTAGAGCGAGGTCGCCGACAGCGCGCCTGCCGAGGCAAAGGAGAATTGCGAGGCGAGCCCGGCGCCGACGAGCTGGACGCCGGTCGTGGTGTAGATGTTGGCCTGGTTCGAACCGTCGGTGGTGACGCGGACGTCGACGTATTTCGACAGCGTGTTGATGGCCTGGTCGCGCTGGTCCATCAGCGTCGCAGCCGAGGGATCGTTGGCTGACAGGCCCTGAAGCTTGGTGTTGATGTCGGCGATCTGCTGCATCGCCGCGTTGGCGGCTTGCGCCGAGGTGCCGAGATCCTGCTCGACGTTGGAGCGCAGCGACTGGATGCCCTTGGTGGTGACGTTGAGCTGCTGCGCCAGCGCCTGCGCCGCGCCAAGCGCAACGGTCTGCGCCGACGAGGCGCCCGAGCTCGTCGACAGCGCCTGGAGCGCCGTGGTGAATTTGTTCAGCGCGCTTTCGAGCGTGCCGCTATTGCCGGGCGTGCCATAGACACTCTGAAGCTGCTTCAGGATGTTGGCCATCTGGTCGGCGTAACCGCTGCCACCGGTCTCGGTGCGCAGCTGGTTCAGCACAAAAGTGTCGAGCTCCCGGCTGACGCCGGTCGTCATCGCCGTCGATCCGAAATCGCCGGTGGTGACCTCGATCTGGTTCGCCCTCTGGACGACGTAACCCGGCGTCTGCGAGTTGGCGACGTTCGAGGAGACGATCGAGAGCGCGGCCTGGTTGGCACGCAGGCCGCTCATCGCACTGGCGAGGGCTGAACTCAAACCCATGTGTACTTACCCGCCTTTGGTTACGTCACGCGCCGATCAGCGCAACACGTTCAGGAGGTCCTGCACCATCGAATTCGCGGTCGTGATCACCTTGGTGTTGGCCGAATAGGCCTGCTGGGTCACGATCAGCTTGGTGAACTCGTCGGCGATGTCGGTGTTGGAGCCTTCCAGCGACGAGCCGCTGATGGTGCCCGAAGCGCCGTCGATCGCGGGGCCCGACTGCTCGGTCGCGGCGTAGGCGCCGCCGTCGAGCGCCTTCAGGTAATTCGTGCCGTTGAAGTGCGACAGCGAGACCTGTGCGAGGTCGAGGTTCTGGCCGTTGGAGAAGGTGCCGACCACGAGGCCGTTGTTGTTGACGGCGACGGAGCGGAGCTGACCGGCGGCATAGCCGTTCTGGGTGATGGTGTTGATGGTCACCGCGCCGCTGGTGCTGGCATATTGCGTCAGGCCGCCCTGAGAGATGTTGAAAGCGAGCGAGCCGAGCTGCTGGCCGCTGACGCTGACATTGTTGATGGTGACGCCCGAGGTGCTCGGCGAGGTCAGTGAGCCGTCGGCAGCAAAGGTGAAGGCCTGCCCGGTATTGACCCAGCCGACCGTCGTGCCGGTCGCGTTCGGATCGGTCTGGTAGAACAGGTTCCAGGTGTCGGAATGGCCGGTGCCCAGCGAGGCGCTGTCGGTCTTGGCCCAACGCAGCTGCAGGTTCACCGGCGTGCCCGCGGCGTTGTAGGCGGTCACCGCACCGCCGCTGATCGATTCCTTGGTGAAGGTGGCGATGTCGTTGCCGATCACGCCGCCGGTGCCGGCCGTGCCGCCGCCGCCGCGGTTCTTGGAAATGGATGACGTGAAGCCGAGCGCGGCGAAGGCGCTGGAGTTGTTGCTCGTCACCGTCAGGGTCGGATTGGCGATACCGGTATTCAGAGTGATCACGCCGTTGGTGATCGACGAACCGCTCGCACCGCTGAGGTTGTCGATCTTCTGGAGCAGGGTCGCGATATCGTCGGTGACATTGATCAGGTTTGGGGTCGCAGCGCTGGCACCGGAATTCACGAAGGTGATCGTATTGCCGGCTCCCGTGCCATTGACCTGGATGGTATTGCCGGCCACGAACGGCGTTGAGAGGACTTCCGCACCGCCGGGCGTCGCGCTGCCGCCGAGCACCGTAGCACCCGTGATCGCGGGAGTGGACAGCACGTTACCGCCGCGCGTTATGCTGCTGAGGCCGAACAGGCCTGCCGCAGTGCCGCTGATCGTCACGTCGGCCGTGGTGCTGGTCGTGATCTGGATGTTACCGCCCGCGGTCATTGTCGCGGTGGCGGGAGCGCCACCGGCACCCAGGGTGATCGCATTCAGGACATCCGACATCAGTGCGCCGGTGGGCGAAAGCAGACCAATCGTGGTCGTGGCGCCGACCGTCGAGGCGCCGGAAACGGTGGCGTCAAAGTTGATGGTCTGGCCGTTGACCTTCAGCGTCTTGCCGGCCAGGCTGGTGAGAAGGCTTGTGTTGAGATGCGGGGTCACGGCGGAATCGAGAGACGTGGCGCCAGTTGCTGCCGCCGAAGCGCTGTCCTGCAGCGTCACCGTGCCGGTCGCGGTCGTCGCCGTATAGGCCGAGCGCAGATTGCCGGTAGCGGCTGCGCCGGAGACCGTCGCGTTCGTGTAAGGCGGCGGCGGCGTGCCGACGATCAGCGGGTTGGCGGCGAAGTCGGACGGGTTCAGGCCGCCGGCAGCCAGCAGCGTGCCGCTCGCCGCGGTCGAGCTCGCCGCCGTGTTCGGCTTGGACGGCAGGTTCGCAGCGTACTGGATCGAGGTGGTCGCCTGCGCCGGGATGAAGTTGTTCTGGAATTTCAGGACCGTCGCCACGTTGCCGGTCGGGTTGCCGGTCTTGGGGTCGACCGTGGTGCCCATCAGATAGTAGCCGGCGCCGTTGACCAGGTTGCCGTTGGCATTGAGCTGGAAGTCGCCGCGACGGGTATAGTAGGTGACGCCGCTGAACACCGGCACGTTGTCGACGACGCCGGTCGCCTTCTGGATGGAGAAGAAGCCGTCGCCGGTGATCGCCATGTTGGTGGCGACGGTGGAGCCCGAGATGGTGCCCTGCGTGGTGATGGTGGCCTTGGCGTTGGCCGTCACGCCGCCCGCGACCTGCTTGCTCGGAACCGAGGAGTCGGGAATGAGATCGACGAAGCTGGTGCCGATGCCCTTGTAACCGGTGGTGGATGAGTTCGCGATGTTGCCGGAAATGTTCTGCAGCGCGTAGGACTGCGCCTGCAGACCACCCACCGAGGTGTTCATTGCATCGAAGATACCCATAACTTTGTCTCCAAATCCGATCTCGGCGGCCGGTCGACCATGGCCGCAGTCGGAGGAGACAGTCGCAAGGGCTATGCCAATGCGGGTATCTTCATGAAATCAATGACTTAATGAAAAAGCCTCGGTCTGATGACCGGGGCACAATTGCCGGGACCGGCAACAATTGCCGGGACATCCTGTCGTTCCGGAGCGATGCGCAGCATCGAATCCGGAACCTCGAGATTCCGGGTTCGGTCCTGCGGACCGCCCCGGAATGACACCTCAACTCACTACGTCGCCGAGGCCGCAGCCGGGTGGAAAACCAGCCCGAAACCGTCGATGCAGTAGCGCAATCCGGTCGGCTTCGGACCGTCGTCGAAGACGTGACCGAGATGGCCGCCGCAACGCCGGCAATGCACCTCGGTGCGCACCATGCCGTAGGTGCGGTCCTCGGTCTTGCCGACATTGCCCTCGATCGGCTGGTAGAAGCTCGGCCAGCCCGTGCCGCTCTCGAATTTGGTATCCGATGCAAACAGCGGCAGGTCGCAGCCGGCGCAGGCGAAAATGCCCTTGCGATGCTCCTTCAAGAGCGGGCTGGAGCCCGGCCGCTCGGTGCCGTGATTGCGCAGGATCTCATATTGCTGCGGCGTGAGCTGGGCACGCCATTCGGCCTCCGTCTTGGTGATCTCGAACGTTTCCGCGGCCTTCTCGCCAGCCTCGGCAGGTGATCCTCTCAGCCAGCGGAAGGCCGAAAGGCCGAACAGGCCGGCGACAGTCGTCAGCAGGATGCGGCGGTCAAACATCTCATTCTCCGTGCGCGGGAAGTCCACGCCCTGAGATACGGGCTCTAACGGCCGACGTTACACTTCCGGGCGGAGGATTTCTCAACTTATTGCGAGACGCTCTGGTCCTGGACAGCCGGTTCCGGAGCCTGCTTCACGTCTTGGGCCGCATGTTCCGGTGCAGGCGCCGGCCGCGGCCGCACGCCGGGCGGCGGACGGCGCGGCCCGGTCCCGGCGGCGCGGTTGGCTTCGGCGAGACGGGCCTCGCGCTCCCTGTCCTTGACTCTGGCCCGTTCGCGGTAGCGGGCGAGCGAGCCCGCGGCGGCGGAGCTCGCCCTGCCCCAGATGCCGACCAATTGGCCGGCAACGCGGCCGGTCGCCCCGCCGGCCCAGACCAGCTCGAACGGCGAGAACAGCTTCCAGCGCTCATCGCCCCACAGGATGCTGCGCGCGATCAACTGTCCGGCCATGGCCGAAGTGTTCATGCCCTGGCGGCCGAATCCGCTCGCCACCCACAGGCCTTTGCGCAACTGGCCGATCTGCGGCATGCCGTGCACGGTCTGGCCGGTGGCGCCGCCGAACGTCTCGGTGATCTCGACGTTGCCGAGCTGGGGGAAGATCGTGCGGATGCGCCGCTTGACGCTGCCTGCAAAACGCTGCGGTCGCGCGGCCCAGGTGGTCTCCGGGCTCTCCCACATCAGGCGGTCGCCATCGACGATGCGGAAATGATCGACGCCGTCGGAATCCATCACCGATCCCTTGAAGGCGATGATCTCCTGCACGCGCTCGCCGAGCGGCGCGGTGATGCCGGCGTAGCGCCAGACCGGCAGCAGCGTCTCCGACAGGCGTCTCAAGGGCGCGCCGAGATGGATGTTGCCGGCGAGCACGATGTGGGTGGCGCGTAGCCGCGCCGATGGCGTGACGATGCGCTTGCGGATGCCGGAATGATCGATGCTGACGACCGGCGTGTCCTCGAAGATGCGGGCGCCTGCCCGCCGCGCCAGCCCCGCAAGGCCGTGCACGTATTTGCGGCCGTCGACCTGGAACGCCCTCGGGTAATACACGCCGTGGAAGTAACGATCGGTCTTCAGCACCTCGCGGACGCGATCGACCTGCCAACCCTCGACCTCGGTGTCGAAATCCTCGTTCAGCATCTGCAGCCGGCTGATCAGGCGGTCGCCGGCATCGACGTTGGAGACCTCCAGCACGCCGTCGCTGGGAGCGATCCCCGGCATGTTCTCCTCGGTGGCGTTGGCGCGGACGAATTCGGCCCCCTCCTTCGACAGCGCCCACAATTCGCGGGCGTCCTCGAAGCCGATGCGCTCGATCAGCTCAGTGAGCGGCAGCGCAAAGCCCGGCATCACGGTGCCGAGCTGGTTGCCGGAGGCATTCCAGCCGACATGGCGGCCCTCGAGCACTGCGACGCTGGCCCCGAGCCGGGCTGCCTCCAGTGCGATGGAGAGCCCCGCAAGCCCGGCTCCGATCACGCAGATATCGGCGTCGAGCTCGAACGACAGCCGCGTGCGCTCGCGAAGGCCGGCTTCTTCCTGGGACACGCTTGTGAAAGTCTCGCTCATGTCGTTTTCTTAGAGCATGAACCGGAAAAGTGTGCAGCGGTTTTTGCGAAAAGATCCTGCTCAAACCAACAACTTAAATCGCGATGACGATTTGTTCTTGCCTCATCGCCGCTTTAAAGAACCGATCGGGCGCTTGTCACCTTGTCCTCAACTGGCGTCTGTAGATTATCCTGGACGTGGAACGATTCGAGAATGCCATGCGCCGTTTGATGCTGCTGCGTCACGCCAAGACCGAGACTGACGCGCCAAGCGGCCGCGACCAGGATCGCCGCCTCGACGACCGCGGCCACAAGGATGCCGCGCAGATGGGCGACTGGATCGCCAGCCATCCGCCCTTCCCCGATACCGTGCTGGTGTCGCATGCCGTCCGGACACGGCAGACCTGGGACATCGCCTGGACGACGATGAAGGACCGCGTCCGGGCGCCGCAGGTCGAGGTCCTGCCCGAACTCTACGGCGCCGATCCCGCGCAGATCCTGGAATCCATTCGCACTGCAACGATTCCCGCCGATCCGAAGCGGTTGCTGCTGGTCGGGCACAATCCCGGCATGCACGAGATCGCCCTGATGCTGACCGGCGGCGGCGATCACGCCGGCGCCAAGGCGCTCGCCCACAACCTGCCCACGGCGGGGCTTGCGATCTTCGACTTTGACGTCAAGGATTGGGGGGACGTGGCCTACCGCCGCGGCAAGCTGGTGCTGTTCGTCAGTCCCAAGCTGCTTCGAACGGCCTGAGACGCGCGGGCGCCGTCTCGACCGGAAGTGGACACCGGTTCGCGTCAAGAAAACGCGTCCAAACAAGAAGCTGGAGCTCCGTTCCGATTCCATCGGAACGAAAATGGCTCTAGACTTCCTGACTGGAAGACTGGAGGCGCAGATGTTCAAGTCCATCCTCGTGCCCATCGACCTTGCCGACACCGACCTCGCCAAGCCGGCGATCGCGACCGCGGCCACGCTGTCGCAGACCTGGAGCGGCACGGTGCGCCTGCTCAACGTGCTGCCGATGACGCCGGTGATGCTCGCCGAATATGTGCCGGCCGATTTCGACGAGCAGCAGCGCCAGACTTCGGAGGAAGCCCTCGCCATCGTCGCGCGCGAATCGGGCATCGAGGCTGCTCGCATCTCCAGCGTGGTTCGCCAGGGCGGCATCTACCACGAGATCCTCGAGGAAGCCGTGCACATGAAGGCCGATTTGATCGTGATGACCTCACACCGGCCGGCGATGCGCACCTATTTCCTCGGCTCGAATGCCGGGCACGTCGTGCGCTATGCCAAGTGCTCGGTGCTGGTGGTGAGGCACTGAGGGGCAGCGGGCCCGCAATTCGTAGCCCGGGTGAGCGCAGCGACACCCGGGGCCGCTCGCTCCGCGAAATCCCGGATATCGCTTCGCTCATCTGGGCTACGAGACCGTGTGTTGCCCGACGGGCAAAACACCCAATCTCTCGGTCAATGCGCATCGCCAAAAATATTCCGCTTTACCGAATTTCGGAAACGGCGTATTCATCGCCGCAACCCGGCCCAAGGAAGAGGGGCGTATCGCGATCGTCACGAACGCGGGCCGGGCGGCGGTGGACGCGGGCCACATCGGCGCGAAGGGTTTTGCAGGGCGGGCAACCGTGAGCAAGGACGTCGCGCAAACGACCGGTGCGGCTCTCGTACGGCAAAATCGTGTGGTCCTGGCGCCCGGGGTCTGTGCGCCAAGTCTTGCGGTGATGTGGCGGCCCGACCGGGTCCGCGCGTCAGCAAGCCGTGAGGCGACGGGGGCAATAGTGCATCGCTCCCCGGGGAGAGCACGACATAAGCCGTAACACCACTGCGCAGGGAAGGCCGGATGTTTGGCTTCACCTGTATGCCGCTGTGCAAATTCTTGTCGCCACCTTCCGCACAGTGGACCGTGGGTGCCCGGCCGGCACCCGGCCTTCCCTGCGCCCTCTTTCATTGGGGGCGAGATGACAGGCAAAGCTCGGGCGAAATCAGCCGCGAGGATGCGAAGCTGTGTCTGCAGGGGCGTAGGATGGGTAGAGCTCTTGCGAAACCCATCATGCTTCCGCAAGTGGAAAGGGTCGATGGGTTTCGCTGCGCTCTACCCATCCTACGAGCTCTGCAATGAGGATACGAACTGAAAGAGCCGGGCAGGCACCCAGCACTCCGTCATTGCGAGGAGCGCTTGCGACGAAGCAATCCAGACTGCCTCCGCACAGGCATTCTGGATTGCTTCGCTGCGCTCGCAATGACGATGTCGAGAGAGCTCTGCACGAAAACTCTGCTCGTGCCCCGGACGCTGCGCAGCACGAAGTGATGCGCTGCAGAGCCGGGGCCCATGATTCAGCGAACCCTGCGGCTTGCTGGGTCCCGGCTCTGCGCAGCAGCGTAAGAACGCTGCAGCGCGTCCGGGACACAAGAGCGAGCAGCAACGCTCGCTCAGCCAAAGCTTACAGATACCGCGACAGCTCGGCCTTGAACTGTCCGTACACCGCGTCCTCGATCTGGCTGCGATTGATGCCGATGTCGCGCAGGGCGCGGTCGTCGAGCTCGTTCAGGGTCTTGACGGCGGAGCGGCGCTCCAGGCGGTCGAACAGCGCGTAGGCGGCATTGGCGAGCGTTGCAAAAAATCCGCTCGACGAGGATGGGCGTAAACTCCGCCCGGCAGTTTGCGAGATCGTGGTCATGTTTCTTCTCCGGCGTATCGTCCCGCGCGGCGAAGCAGGCGCCGTTGGCGCCGACGCTGTCGGCGCCTGCACCTCATTTGCCGTCGGATTGCTCTCGCTCCCCTCGGCTCAATCGCGGAACTTGATGGAACTTAAATGCTCCAGTACACTACTCGGAGCAAGTAAAACATTGCTCTCGGTGCAATAATGTCCAAGTTCGAGTACGTGAAGCTTGCCGATGCCATTGCCGCGGATATCTCTAACGGCACGTTAAGGCCCGGCGACCGGCTGCCGCCGCAGCGCAATTTTGCCTATGATCGCGGCATCGCGGTCTCGACCGCGAGCCGGGTTTATACGGAGTTGCTCCGCCGTGGCCTCGTGGTCGGCGAGGTCGGCCGCGGCACCTTCATCTCCGGCGACATCAGGCGCGAGGTCGAGGCGCTGAGCGAGCCGCGCGATGCTCGGATCGATTTCGAGGTCAATTATCCGTTATTGCCGCAGCAATGGGCGATGATCGCCAAGAGCCTCGCGGGGCTCGAACGCGTCGACGCGCTCGAATCCGCTTTGCGCGTCTCGACCAGCACCGGCACCAAGAGTGCGCGCCATGCGGCGGCCGCCTATCTCGCCCGCAAGGACTTCACGCCGCAAGCCGAGCAGATCGTCTTCACCGCCAACGGGAAGCAATCGCTCGCGGCCGCGCTCGCAGCGCTCGTTCCCACCGGCGGACGCTGCGGCGTCGAGGCGCTGACCTATCCTTACGTCAAAAGCATCGCAGCGCGGCTCGGCATCACGCTGGTCCCGATTCCAATGGACGAATTCGGCGCGCGTCCCGATGCCATCCAGAAGGCGCACCGCGAGGCGCATCTGTCGGCGCTGTACCTGCAGCCCATCATCCAGAATCCGCTCGGCGTCACCATGAACGCGACCCGGCGTGCCGACATCATGCGCGTCGCCGAGAAACTCGATCTCACCATCATCGAGGACGCCGTCTACGGCTTCCTCGCCGACGACACGCCGCTGGCCACCCTCGGGCCGGACCGCTGCATCGTGATCGACAGCCTTTCCAAGAAGGTCGCGCCGGGCCTTGCACTCGGCATCCTCGTCACACCGCCTCACTTGCGCGAGAGCGTGATGAGTGCGGTCCGCACCGGCGGCTGGATCGCCTCGGGCCACGCGCTCGCGTCCGGCCAGCGGCTGATGGCCGACGGCACCGTCGCCGAGCTGACGCGGCTGAAACGCATCGACGCCGCACGCCGCCAGCAGACCGCGGCAAGGCTGCTCGCCGGCTACCAGATCGCGGCCGACACACGCGCATATCATTTGTGGCTGACGTTGCCGTCGCACTGGCGCTCGCAGACCTTCGTGGCCGCAGCAGCAAGGCGCGGCATCGCGCTGACGCCGTCCTCGACTTTCGCGATCGCGCATGGCCATGCACCGAATGCGGTGCGGCTCGCGCTCGCTCCGCCCACCCCGGAACAACTCGATTCCGGCCTGCGCACAATCGTCTCGCTGCTCGGCACCAAGGAAGAGGATTTCGACTCGACGGAGTAGCTTGCTGTGAAGATTAAGGCAGCAGGGCCTTCGGGACGCGATCGAAGCTGTAGCTCTGCGGCTGGTTGCGCCGCACGAAGCCGCCGACCTGCCAGGCGAACAGCGCGGCAAAGCCGAGGATGAACAGCACGCCGGCGAATTCGCCGATCATGAGTGCGCGGATCAACAGCCCGGCCATCGCCACAGCGAGCGCCGCCAGGAACGCCAGCACCGCCGCATAGGTCTTGCGGCCGAGGCCTGCGGTCAATTCGGCGCGGCTGCCCGCTTTCGCCATCCGTGCGTGGAGCTCGATGAGAAAATCGCGAAAGCCGTTGTCCTGCGGCGCCATCAGGGCCGCGGTCTGCCAACTCGTCGACAGGATCGCGATGCGGCCGCCGCCGCTGTGGCTGACATCGGCGCGAAAGCGGTGCTGCTGCATCGACACCGGACGGAACGACAGCCGGATCGCCGAGATCTCGTCATAGCGCCACAGGCCCGAACTGCCGGCGATGTGCCAGGACAGCCCCTCCTCCGTCAGCTCGAAGCGATGCGCCGAGCCGATCAGCGAGGCCTTGTAGGCGTATCTCGTGGCCGCCTCGGCTCCGGAAACCTGCATCTCGAAATCAATCCCGTCCGCGATCCGCTTGCGCGATCGCCCTCGCCCATCCTACAAGCGAGGCATGGCTGAGACGACCTTTTTTCCGCGTCGCCTGATTCTCGGCGCCGCAATGATCTCCGGCGTGCTGCTCGCGCTCGCGGTGCACATGCTGGGCGCGCGCTACGGTCTCGACCTCGGTGGTCTCTGGCGCTCCGACACGCATGAGTTCATTCCGGCTGGCGCTGCGATCGCCTGGTGGCTGATCGCAACCGTCGGCTTCTCCGGCGGCTATTTCACCGCAAGCCTGATGCAGAGCGCAGTCTCCGGCCAGATCCCGCAGCGCATGCGGCAATTCCTGATCGCAGTCGGCGTGCTGCTGCTTGCGGGTGCCGGCCAGGTGGCCTCGGCGCCGAGCCCGATCCCGACGGTCTCGGGCGTGCTGGCCGGGCTTGCTGCATTGTGCCTCGGCGCCGTGATGGCGTTCTGCGGCGCGCATTTCGCGCTGCGCCGCGGCTGATCCTTCAGGCCGAGACGCGCAGCCGAGGCCGGTCCAGCATCATCGCGACTTCCGAGGCAGGTCGCGGCTTGCTGAACAGATAGCCCTGCGCCTGGGTGCAGCCCTCGCGCCGGAGCAGCTCGAGCTGCGCGTCGTTCTCGACGCCTTCCGCCGTGGTGACGATGCCGAGGCTGCGGCCAAGGCCGGTCACGGCGCGGATGATCGCCATGGAATCCTCGCGCGTCGCAAGCTCCGACACGAAGGAGCGATCGATCTTGATCTTGTCGAACGGGAAGCTGCGCAGATAGCTCAGCGACGAGTAGCCGGTGCCGAAATCGTCGAGCGAGATCCGCACGCCCATGGCCCGCAGCTCGTGCAGCGTGGTGAGCGTCGCCTCGCTGTTCTGCAGCAGCACGGATTCGGTGATCTCGAGCTCGAGGCGGTGCGCCTCAAGTCCCGAGGCGGCCAGCGCCGCGGTCACGGATGCGATCAGGTTCGGGCTCTTGAACTGCACCGGCGACAGGTTGACGGCGACGTCGACATCGTCGGGCCAGGTGGCCGCGTCGGTGCAGGCGGAGCGCAGCACGAATTCGCCGAGCTGGACGATGAGTCCGGTTTCCTCGGCGAGCGGAATGAAGCTGACGGGAGCGATCAGGCCGCGCTGCGGATGATTCCAGCGCAACAGCGCCTCGAAGGCGACGACCCGGCCGCTGGCGACGTCGCGGATCGGCTGGTAGTACGGCTGGAATTCGTCGCGCTGCAGCGCCGCGCGCAGATCCATTTCCAGGAGGCGCCGGGCCTGCGCGCGCGCATCCATGCCGGTCTCGAAGAAGCGATAGGTGCCGCGGCCGTCCGCCTTGGCGCGGTACAGCGCGAGGTCGGCGTTCTTGAGCAGCTCGTCCGGATTGCTGCCGTCCTGCGGCGACAGCGAGATGCCGATCGAGACACCGATCACGATCTGATGGTCGTCGATCTCGTAAGGCGCCGAGATCACCTCGACGAGGCGGCCGGCAAGCGACCGCGCAGCGGCTTCCTCCGACCGTCCGATCTGGACCACGGCGAATTCGTCGCCGCCGAGCCGCGCCACCGTGTCGTGTTCGCCGACGGTGGCCTTCAGCCTGCGGCCGACCTCCTTGAGCAGCGCATCGCCGATGGGATGGCCGAGCGAGTCGTTGATGTCCTTGAAGTGGTCGAGATCGAGACAGAGCACCGCAAGCTGGTCGTCCGACTTCGCCCGGTGCAGTCCCTGCTCGAGCTCCTCATGGAACAGCACGCGGTTCGGCAGGCCGGTCAGCGCGTCATGTCGCGCCATGTGCGAGATCTTGTCCTGCGCCGCCAGCCATTCGGTGATGTCCTCGAAGGTCGCGACCCAGCCGCCGCCCTGCATCGGCTGGTTGACGACGCGGATGGAGCGGCCGAACCGGTTGATGACGTCGGTCGTGGTGCGGCCCTCGCGCGCATCGGCGACGAGCCGCGCAAAGAATTCATCCGCATCGCCCAGCCACTGGCCCTTGGCCTGCTCCTCCCTGAACACGTCGACCAGCAGACGGCCGGTCAGCGCGATGTCGGTACGGCGGAGCATCGACGCATATCGCTCGTTGAACAGGATGATCTTGCCGTCCGCATCGAACATGCACAGTCCCTGCGACATGTTCTCGAGCGCGGAGTCCAGCACCAGTTGCTGGCGTCCCAGTTCGCCCTTGGCGCGGCGGTCGAGCAGCGCAGCAACGAGCGCAATCGCGATGATCGCAACCGCGGCGGTAGCCGTGAGGAAAGACATCGAGGCAGGCGGAACCGCGAGCCCGCTGATCGCGAGCGTCGGGTCCGGCGTCAGCAGCACGGCGCCCATCGCGGTGAAATGATGTGCGACGATGGCGAGCGTCAGCAAGGCGGTCGCGCTCAGCGCATGGGAGATATCGTCGCGTCGCGCGGCGACGAACAGCGCGAGCGCGGCAAAGACAACTCCGAGCAGCACCGAGGCGGCAACCGTGCTTCCGACCCAGCCCACGCGGGCCGGCATCTCCAGCGCCGCCATGCCGGTGTAATGCATCGCCGCGACACCGCCGCCGACGATGGCACCGCCGACGACGATCCAGGCCGCGCGCGAGGACGACACCGCGATGCTCAGCCCGACGAAGGTCACCGAGATCGCAAGGATCAGCGAAAGAATCGTGACCGGGATGTTGTAAGCGCCGGCATCGCCCGGGCCGTAGGCAAGCATCGCGATGAAATGCGTCGCCCAGACACCGCATCCGCTGACGACAGCATCCAGTGTGATCCAGGCGAGGCGCCCCGGTCCCCGCGTCGCGCGCGCCCGGTGAAACAGGCTGATCGCCGCGGCGCTGGCGAGCAGGCATACTGCTCCGCCAAGCGCAACCAGGCTCCAATCATGCTGTTCGGTGAGACAGTAAAGAACTTGATACATTGCCGGCCCCTATGGGACCCGCACTTGAACCGACAGTGGTGGACGATCGGTAACCGGCTATGTGCCGGTTCCGCGGATGGTGAACGGGAGATGTGTTCATTCGCTCGGATTGTTCATCCTCGCGAGGGCGCGCCGATCCCGATCGCCGCGGCGGCAAGCAGCAGGACGGAGGCCGATACGGCCAGCGAGGCGTGCAGGCCGGCCATGAAGGCCCCCTCCGAGGCCACCAGCGAGCCGAACAGCGCAACGCCGAGCACGCTGCCGGTCTGCCGCGTCGCGTTCAGGACGCCGGCCGCGATGCCGGAGCGCGCCTTCTCGACACTGCCCAGCAGGGTCGAGGTCAGCGGCGGCACCAGCAGCCCGAGGCCGCCGCTGATCGCGATCATCTGCGCGCAGATCATCCAATAGCGCGTGTCAGCCTCGATCCAGAGCAGGCCGAGACAGCCCAGCGCCGAGATACTGGCGCCGACGACGATGGTCGGGCACGCGCCGATGCGCTCGGCAAGGCGCGGCGCCAGCAGATTGACCGGCAGCACCGCCGCCATCATTGGCACGAAGGCGAGCCCGGTCCACCACGCCGACAGCCCGTTGATCCTCTGGAAGTAAAGGCTGAGCACGAAGATCAATCCGTAGATCGCGATGTTCACCAGCAGTCCGACGAGCGCGGTGAGGGTAAACAGCCGGTGACCGAACAACGACAGAGGCAGCATCGGTTGCGCCGCTCGGCTTTCCCGCCAGACAAACAGCACGCCCACGACCAGGGCCGCCGCGAAGGCCGCGAGCACGGCCGGATGATCCCAGCCGAGCGCGCCGCCCTCGATGATCGCGCCGGCCAGCGCCCCCAGCGCGCCGATCGCTGCGAGCTGGCCGGGCAGATCGATCTCGCGCGAGGGCGCGCGCGTGGTCTCGGTCGCATAACGCCAGCTCAGCCCAAGACCCATCAGGCCGATCGGGAGGTTGACGAGGAAGATCGCGCGCCAGCCGACCAGGGTGATCAGCACGCCGCCGACGAAGGGACCCGCGGTGAGCGCCAGGCTGGCGCCGGCAGCCCAGATCGCAACAGCCCGGCCCCGCGCACGATCGTCTGTATAGGCATGATTGAGCAGCGCCAGCGAATTCGGCACCAGGATCGCCGCCGCCAGCCCCTGGACCAATCGTGCCGCGATCAGCACGATGGCGTTGGGCGACAGCGCGCACGCGAGCGAGGCGGCGGTAAAGATGGCGAAGCCCGCCATGAAGACGCGCTTGGCGCCGATCCGGTCGCCGAGCGCGCCCGATGTCAGGATGAAGGCTGCAAAGGCGATGGTGTAGGCGCTGACCACCCATTGCAGCTCGGCCACCCCGCCGCCGAGCGTCTTGCCCATCGCATCGAGCGCGGTGTTGACGATGGTGACGTCGAGCTGCACCACGCCATAGCCGAGGCTCATCGCGGCCAGCGTCAGCAAGGTCGCAAGACGCGAGCCGGCACGCTGCGCGCGGGCCGCGTCGTCGAAGGATTCATATTTGATGGTGTTAGCTCGCATGCTGCACCTCGATTGCAGCCCCATGCGAAAACATACGCTTGCGCCGCGCCATCATGTTTCGATTATGGTCGAAACATCATCGCGCGATGAATCGTAGTCCTTCAGTAACAAACGACGAAGCGCCACGCCCTGCTCGCGGTGCAAGTCCCGTGCGCGCGCAAGCATGGGAACAGGGCGAGATTGTCTCTGTTGACCCTTTCATGTTCCCCTCTAGGCGATGAACCTCATGGCAAGAGTTGGCAACTCCTCAATTCCGTCTGGCGCACGATCAGAGTTCGGCAAGACCGCAACCATCTTTGTTGTCGGATGCCTGATCGGCGCCCTGTTCGCCGGCAGCACCATCGCAACCCCGCTCTACGTCATCTACAAGCAGCAGTTCGGCTTCTCCCAGATCACCCTGACGCTGATCTATGCCGTCTACGTCGTCGGCAATCTGACCGCATTGCTGGTGTTCGGCCGGATGTCGGACCAAGTCGGGCGGCGGCGCACGGCGGTCATTGCCATCGGCATCGCCATCACGGGCGCATTGGTCTTCCTGCTCGCACACGGTGTCGCCTCCCTTTACGTCGCACGGGTGCTGAGCGGCCTCGCCATCGGGATCGGCGCCGGAACCGGCACTGCCTGGCTCGCCGAACTGATCGCCGAACAGGACCGTTCCCGCGCCACCGTGATCGCGACGATCGCGAATTTCACCGGTCTTGGTCTCGGCGCGTTGATCGCCGGCCTGCTTGCCGAATATGTCGCGCTTCCGCTGCGAACGCCGTTCATCGCCTATCTCGCGGTGCTGGTCGTTGTCTCGATCCTCCTCGCCTTCGCGCGCGAGACCGTCGATCGGCCGCTGGCCGCGTTCGCGCAGCTGTCGATCCGGCCGCGTGCCGGCGTTCCGTCGTCGATCCGGCCGCGCTTCGTGGCGCCCGCGGTGACAGGCTTCGGCGCGATGGCCCTCGTCGCCTTTTTCGCCGCGCTGGCACCGAGCGTGCTCGCCAACGAGCTTCATGTCACCAGCCATGCCGTCGCCGGCGCGATCTTCCTCGAGCTGGCAGCCGCTGTGGCGCTGGTCATCGCGCTGACGCGCTCACTCTCCAGCCGCACCGCCATGCTGTGGTCGCTCGGCCTGATGTTGCCGAGCCTTGCCCTGCTCGTGACGGCACAATTCGTGGGTTCGCTCGCAGTCATGATCGCCTCGACCGCGACCTGCGGCGTGGCGGCGGGCCTCGGCTATCGCGGCAGCCTGCAGGTGGTGAACCAGATCGCGCCGGATGGTCGCCGTGCCGAGGTGGTCTCGGCCTATTTCATCTGCTGCTTTCTCGGAAACGCGCTTCCGGTGATCGGGATTGGCGTGCTCTCGAGCCTGACCAGCCTGACCGTGGCGAGCCTGGTGTTTGCCGTGACCATTGCGGCCTTCGCGGTGATTGCCCTGATGTTCGGACTGAAATACAAGGCCGGGCCGGCGGCGCCGCAAGACGAATAAGGGAGACGCCGCACGGCTGCACGGCGTCTCCAGACGAGACTGGGTCGCTAGCTCGCCGCGCGCAGATTCACCTTGCTCTCGGCTAGCGCCGTCAGCTTCTTGTCGGTCGCCTTCTCCTCCTCCAGCGTCTTGGCCAGCACGGTGGCACAGTCGTTGCGGCCGAGCTGCTTGGCCCAGGCGATCAGGCTGCCGTAGCGTACGATTTCGTAATGTTCGGCGGCCTGCGCCGCATTGATCAGCGCGGCGTCGAGCACCGCCTTGTCGGCGACTTCGCCGGCGGTCTCATCGGCCTCCTCGATGATGCCGTCGATGGCCGGGCAGTCGACCGCCTTCACGGCAACGCCGTGCATCCTGAACACTTCCTCGAGCCGCGTGACATGTTGCTTGGTTTCTTCGAGGTGCGTCAAAAAGCCCTGTTTCAGCTGCGGATCGGTGGCCTTGCTGGCCATTTTCGGCAGCGCCTTGGTGAGCTGCTGCTCGGCATAGTAGATGTCCTGGAGCTGGTGCACGAACAGGTCGTTCATGGTCTTGATGTCCTTTGTGAACAGTCCCATCGTTCCAATCCTCTCGGGTTTCGGGAACACGTAGACGCCGGCCTGCACGAAAAGCCGCTTATTCCGCCATGTTCGGTTACTGATGGGCCGCTAACGAGAGCCCGGCATCGACGTTCCATAAAAGCCAGCATCGCTTGAGCTGGAACAATGCAGGCGGCAGCACGATATGAAATCGTGCCGGCATGTGAACGTACGATCCGGGCCTATCTGCCGACTCATGTGCTTAACGCGCGCCCGATGTGAACCGCATATGACAAAAGTAGTCGGTCTGGCGCAGAACCTATCCTTGTCAAGGGCTGCACAAGTCACTGTTTTTGCCTTAAATGAGCTGGATCATATCCAGCGATCGACACTGCCTTCGGCAACGATCGCGCCCGACTGGCCAATGCCCGGCCGGGTCGGTCTTGCCCCCCGCCGGGAGGATGAATGCACGGACTGCTGACCGCGCTGAAACGCGGCTTCAAGAGATGGATTGGCTGGCGACGGCTCGGAATTGCCGCGAGCGTGTTCATCATCGCCTTCGCCATCACAACGCTGGTGCGGACCCTCAAGGGCATCGATACCGGCGTGATCCTGACCGCGTTAACCGAGATTCCCCGCGGCAGCATCGGGCTGGCGGCGATCTGCGTCTTCTTCGCGTTCTGTACGCTGACCTTCTACGACTTTTTTGCACTGCGAACGATCGGCAAGAAGCACGTTCCCTATCGCATCGCAGCGCTCTCCAGCTTCACGTCCTATTCGATCGGCCACAACATCGGCGCCACGGTTTTTACCGGCGGTGCGATCCGCTTCCGGATCTATTCGGACTATGGGCTGAACGCGATCGACGTCGCGAAAATCTGCTTCCTGTCGGGCCTGACCTTCTGGCTCGGTAACATCTTCGTGCTCTCGATCGGCATGGCCATCCATCCGGATGCCGCGTCCTCGATGGATCAGCTCCCCTCGTCGCTCAACCGGTTGATCGCGCTCGGCGGCCTCGCCTCGATCGGCGCCTATCTGGTCTGGCTCTGCATGGGCGAGAAGCGGCGCGAGCTCGGGCAGAAGGGCTGGAAGGTGGTGCTGCCCTCGGCGCCCCTGACGCTGGTGCAGATCCTGATCGGCGTGGTCGATCTCGGCTTCTGCGCCACGGCGATGTACCTGCTGATGCCGGCCAATCCGCCGATCGACTTCCTCTCGCTCGCCGTGGTGTTCATCTTGGCGACGCTGCTCGGCTTCGCCAGCCACGCGCCCGGCTCGATCGGCGTGTTCGACGCCGCCATGCTGGTGGCACTGCCCGAATTCGGCCGCGAGCAGCTCCTGGCGACGCTGCTGGTGTTCCGTCTGCTCTATTTCGTGATCCCGTTCGGCCTCGCCATCTCCATCATGGGCACGCGCGAGCTCTGGATGAACGTGGTCGAGCCTTGGCAGGAGCGACGGCGGCTGGCGGAGGCCTGCGCCCAGGCCAATCTGCCCAAGCAGGTGGCGCCGATGGAGCGCGAACGGCTGCTGCGGCAGGCCAATAAACGGTAGGCTGCGATCTGGAGCCGGAAGGCTTGCGGGCGGGGAGGCAATCCCCTCTTATTTCCGCCTCAACTTTGCCGTTGAAAACGCGGGCCATGATCCCTGTATCCCTTCGCACCCTCTCCGCAAGCGTCCTGCTGCTTGCCGGAATTCTGGCCGCTTTGCCGCTTCCGCGCGCAGCGGCGCAGGACGCCGGCGCCATGCAGGTTTCCTGGGAGGTGCGCAACCGCTTCCGCCTGTTCCGCGAGGAGCGCGACTTCCTGCTCCATGTCGAGAATGCGCGTAACCGCAGCATTCTGGCCGCCGAGCAGTCGCTGGAGCTGCAGAGCGAGGGTCGTGGCTGGGCCCGCAACATGGTCAACCGGCTCTGCGTCGACCTGCAGGGCCGGGTCAACCAGCCCTGCACCCGCGACAACGTCAAAGAGAACTACATCACGCCGATCGACCATCCCGTGACCGTGCGCCTCGTCGGCGCGGTGCCGGTCGGGGCCACCTGTGCCTGGTCGTTCGACGACGGCGACGGACCGCAGGCCTCGACCTTCGACTGCGCCGAGCCGGTCAATCTGCGCGTCCGCTACGGCAAGCAGACGGTTGCGACCGTCGACGTCTCAGCCGGCTCCGACCCGACCCAGCGCGTCCAGACCGAGATCCAGGTGCGCGACGTCTTCGTCGCCGGCTTAGGGGACAGCATCGCCTCGGGCGAAGGCAATCCGGACCGCCCATTGGCGCTGTCGGACGAAGGTTTCTGCTTCCGCTCCTATCTCGGCACCGCCGGTGCGCAGTACTACCGGCCGAGCCGCCACGGCTACAAGGGCGGGCGCGCCTGCGAGGCGCCGGACACACTCGCCAACTGGCAGCACTACAGCGCGCTGTGGTTCAATGCACCCTGCCACCGCTCGCTCTACAGCTACCAGGCCCGCACCGCGCTGGCGCTCGCGGTGCGCTATACCCACATCGCCGTGACCTATCTGCCGCTTGCCTGCACCGGCGCCAGCATCGGCGACGGGCTCCTGGGCTCGCAGCGTGCCCGCGAATGTCCGCCCGGCAAGACCGGCGTCTGCAACACCAGCGTGAACGCGCAGGTCGCCGAGCTGCGCGAAGCGCTCACCGCGGCAAAGAAGCGCCAGCCGGACCGCACGCTCGATCTCGTGCTGCTGTCGGTCGGCGCCAACGACGTCTATTTCTCCGGCCTCGTCGC
The DNA here is from genome assembly GCF_029714325.1 of Bradyrhizobium sp. CB1717. Lineage (NCBI taxonomy): Bacteria > Pseudomonadati > Pseudomonadota > Alphaproteobacteria > Hyphomicrobiales > Nitrobacteraceae > Bradyrhizobium > Bradyrhizobium sp. CB1717. The sequence goes on along the minus strand of NZ_CP121666.1, from coordinate 3,721,564 downwards.
CGACGTCATCGTCGACACGGCGACCGAGCGCGCGCTGTTCCGCCGCTCCGGCGTGATGGCGAGCGTCGACGATTCCCGCGACGCGCTGTCGCGCGAGCTGCCACAGAATTTCGTCAAGCTGCGCGAAGCGCTGAAGCCGCTGGTCGGCGGCGACCTCTCGCACGTGGTCTATGTGTCCTACGCCAATCCGGCGCTCGCCGACGGCGGCGTGCCCTGCCGCGGCGGCCGCGCCGGCTTCGACATCCATCCGTCCTTCAACGCCGATCCGCAGCGCCTCGCCCGCGTCTCGACCTTCGTCGACACGGAATTTCTGCCGCAACTGAAGGGGCTGGCCACCTGCACGCGCGGTGCACTGTGCCGCGATCCCGAAGCCGACCGCATGACCTTCGTCGACGCGCATCAGGCCGCGTTCGCCGATCACGGCTTCTGCGCCCATTCCGGCAACGATCCCGAATTCGACCGCAGCTGCTTTGCCGAGAACGGCCAGAGCTTCAACCCCGATATCGTGAGCGCGGCGAGCCAGCCGATGCTGTGCGGCCGCGGCGCCTCGGAGTACCGCGCCTATCTCCCGCGCGCGCGCTGGATCCGCGACGCCAATGACAGCTATTTCGCCGCGATGACCTATCCGCAAGGCTTGCCGGCCGCGAGCCAGCCGACCGACATCCACGATGCGACCTGGGGCGTGCTCTCCGCCGTCTATGGCGGCGCCGTGCATCCAAGCGCCGAAGGCCACGCCGCAATGGCGGATGCGGCATTGCCCGCGGCAAGCGCAGTGCTCGGCCTCGATGCCGTGCCGCCCGGCGTGACGCGCGGACTGCTCGCACCGCTGCTGCCGAGCGCAAGGCAGTAGAAGTGAAGCAAGCTCTCTCCTCGCCGTCATTGCGAGGAGCTCTTGCGACGAAGCAATCCAGACTGTTTCCGCGGATACATTTCTGGATTGCTTCGCTGCGCTCGCAATGACGAGCTTGGGGTTTGCACTTTCCACACTCTCGGTGTCATCGCCCGACTTGATCGGGCGATCCAGTACGCCGTGACGGTCGTGCTGAATCGAGAAGCCGCGGCGTACTGGATTCCCCGCCTTCGCGGGGAATGACAGCGGAATGTGTGGCAATCGTCTTCGCCATCCCCCCGTAACGTTCCCCCAACCTGCCGTTCCATCAATCCAAAAACGGCATCGATCGATACTGCCTTGAACTTGGACACCTTGCCGCACGCGCCTCTAGGACTCGCCTTGAGGAAACATTCGAGTTCTAAGGAGGCGCGTGATGAGCGCAGTGGTGTCCGCAGCGGACGTGAGAAGATCTCGCGTCAGGCTGCTCATCGTGACCATGTTGTTCCTGGTCACCACCGTGAATTATGCCGATCGCGCCACGCTCTCGATCGCCGGCCCCGCGCTCTCGAAAGAGCTGCATCTCGATCCCGTCGCCATGGGCTGGATCTTCTCGGCCTTCGGCTGGTCCTATGTCGTAGCGCAGGTGCCGGGCGGCTGGCTGCTCGACCGCTACGGCTCGCGCCTCGTCTATGCCTTCAGCATCATCATCTGGTCGCTGTTCACGCTGATGCAGGGCTGGGTCGGCTTCCTCAGCGCCGGCGCTGCCATCGTCGTGCTGTTCGCGCTCCGCCTCCTTGTCGGCGTCGCGGAAGCACCGTCCTTCCCCGCCAACGCCCGCATCGTCGCCGCCTGGTTTCCCGGCAACGAGCGCGGCACCGCATCGGCATTCTTCAATTCCGGGCAGTATTTCGCCACCGTGATCTTCGCGCCGCTGATGGGCTGGATCGCGCACACCTATGGCTGGCGCTTCGTGTTCTTCGTGATGGGCGCGCTCGGTGTCGTCATGGGCCTCGTCTGGCTCAAGACCATCTACGGCCCGAAGGAGCATCCCTCGATCAACGAGGCGGAGTTCGACTACATCAAGGAAGGCGGCGCGCTGGTCGATCTCGACGCGCCCAAGGACGATCAGCTGCGCGAGCGTGCGCCCGAGGCCGGCTCCGGCTGGGACCACATCCGCCAGCTGCTCTCCAACCGGATGATGCTCGGCGTCTATCTCGGCCAGTACTGCATCAACACGCTGACCTATTTCTTCCTGACCTGGTTTCCGGTCTACCTCGTCAAGGAACGCGGCCTGTCGATCCTGCAGGCCGGCTTCGTCGCGACGCTGCCCGCCCTGTGCGGCTTCATCGGCGGCGTGCTCGGCGGCATCATCTCGGATGCGATCCTGCGCCGGACCGGCTCGCTGACGATGGCGCGCAAGATCCCGATCGTCGGCGGCATGCTGCTGTCGATGTCGATCATCGCCTGCAACTATGTCGACGGACAGGCGATGGTGGTCGGCTTCATGGCGCTCGCCTTCTTCGGCAAGGGTATCGGCGCGCTCGGTTGGGCGGTCGTCTCCGACACCTCGCCGAAGGAAGCCGGCGGCGTCTCCGGCGGCCTGTTCAACACCTTCGGCAACCTCTCCTCGATCACCACCCCTATCGTGATCGGCTACATCCTGGCGGCGACCGGCTCGTTCAACGGCGCGCTGGTGTTCGTCGGCCTCAACGCGCTGGTGGCCGCCTTCGCCTATCTCGTCATCGTCGGAAAGATCGAGCGGGTGACGCTCAAACGTTCCTCCTGAGGGCTCCCATGGGAGCTTGACCAGGCAACTCAACGGCGGCTTCACGGCCGCCGTCTTTGTTTTGGGGATGATCGATGCTAGAAGTGCCGGGGAAACGCCTTATCCATCTAAGGCATGTATCGATGTTCGACCTCAACCAGCTCCGCTGTTTCGTCACGGTGGCGGAGGAATTGCATTTCGGCCGCGCCGCCGCGCGGCTGAACATGACCCAGCCGCCGCTGTCCCGGCAGATCCAGGTGCTCGAGCACATCATCGACGCGCCGCTGCTCGAGCGCACCAGCCGCTCGGTGCGCCTGACGCCGGCGGGACGCAGCTTCCTGCCGGAGGCGCGGCGCATCCTGAAGCTTGCCGAAAGCGCCTCGCAGGTCGCCCGCCGCATCGCGCTCGGCAAGACCGGCTCGCTGAAGATCGGCTTCACCGCTGCCGCCGCCTACGGCTTCCTGCCCGAGCTGGTCGCCGCCTGCCGCGCCAAGCTGCCCGAGGTGGACTTCTCACTGAAGGAAATGGTGTCGGGCGATCAGTTCGAGGCCCTGACCTCCGGCCAGATCGACGCCGGCCTGCTCAGGCCCCCGATCGCGCGGCCCGAGCTGACCAGCCGCCGCGTCGTCGCCGAGCCCCTGCTCGCCGCGATCCCGAAGAAGCATCCGCTGGCCAATGCCGAGAGCATCACCATCAAGGACTTCGACGACCAGCCCTTCGTGATGTATTCGCCCTATGAGAGCCGCTACTTCCACGACCTGCTGGTGGCCCTCTTCACCCGCGCCGACGTGCTGCCGCGCTACGTCCAGCATCTCAGCCAGATCCACTCCATCCTCGCCATGGTCCGCGCCGGCCTCGGCCTTGCCATCGTGCCGGCCGCGGCCGCGAGCCTGAAAATATCGGATGTGCGGCTGCGCCCGCTGAAGCTGCGCACCCGCGTCCCGGTCGAGCTGTTCATGGTCTGGCGCCGCGAGGACGAGAATCCGCTGCTGTCGGCGCTGGTCAAAATCGCCGGTGAATTGTCCTCCGCGGAGACGATGGAAGATTGATGCTGAATCCGCATTGGTCGATATAGGCTTTGGCTTGGACGCGCATCGAACGGTCTCCTAAACCACGGCGCATGGACGCGCAGCCTTCTGCTTGCGTCCTCCACAACACGCAATAAGGGAGCCGCGCCCATGAGCAAGATGACCCCGCAGGAAATGGCCCAGAAGATCGGATCGGGCCTCCTGTCCTTCCCCGTCACGCCGTTCAAGGCGGACTATTCCTTCGACGAGGCGACCTACCGCGCCAACATGGACTGGCTGTGCGGCTATGATGTCGCAGGTCTCTTCGCCGCCGGCGGCACCGGCGAGTTCTTCTCGCTGACCCCGACCGAGGTTCCTGAGGTCGTGAAGGTCGCCGTCGACGAGACCAAGGGCCGCGTGCCCGTCCTCGCCGGCACCGGCTACGGCACCGCGATCGCCCGCGAGATCGCGATTGGTGCGGAAAAGGCCGGCGCCGATGGCCTCTTGCTGCTGCCGCCTTATCTCACCCATTCCGAGCAGGAGGGCCTCGCCGCCCATGTCGAGGCGGTCTGCGCCTCCGTGAAGATCGGCGTCATCGTCTACAACCGCGACAACGCCATCCTCCAGCCCGACACGCTCGCGCGCCTCGCCGAGCGCTGCCCGAACCTCGTCGGCTACAAGGACGGCATCGGCGACATCGAGCTGATGACCCGCGTCTACACCAAGCTCGGCGATCGCCTGACCTATGTCGGCGGCCTGCCGACCGCCGAGACCTTCGCGCTGCCCTATCTCGACATGGGCGTGACAACCTATTCCTCGGCCGTGTTCAACTTCGTGCCGGAGTTCGCCACCAACTTCTACGCCGCCGTGCGCAAGCGCGACCATGCGGCGATCCACGCCGGGCTGAAGGACTTCATCCTGCCGCTGATCGCGATCCGCAACCGCAAGAAGGGTTATGCGGTCTCGATCATCAAGGCCGGCATGAAGGTGATCGGCCGCGATTCCGGCCCGGTCCGCCCGCCGCTCACCGACCTCACCGAGCAGGAGGTCGCGGAATTGGCCGCGCTGGTGAAGAAGCTGCCCGCCGCACGATCGTCACAACAGGCTGCAGAATAACAGACGACAACAGGGAGGAGCATGCGATGGCCGAGACTGAGATTTCTGGTGCACCGGTCGTCACGGCGATGCAGGTGATCCCGGTCGCCGGCCGCGACAGCATGCTCCTCAACCTCAGCGGCGCGCATGCGCCGTTCTTCACCCGCAACATCGTCATCCTCACCGACAATGCCGGCCACACCGGCGTCGGCGAGGTGCCGGGCGGACAGAAGATCTGGCAGACGCTCCAGGACGCGCGCGATCTCGTGATCGGCAAGACCGTCGGCGCGATGAACAACATCCTCGCCGATATCAGGACCGCCTTTGCCGACCGCGATGCCGGGGGCCGCGGCAAGCAGACCTTTGACCTGCGGGTGATGATCCATGCGGTCACGGCGATCGAATCCGCCCTCCTCGACCTGCTCGGCCAGCATCTCAACCTGCCGGTCGCCGCCCTGCTCGGCGAAGGCCAGCAGCGCAAGAGCGTCGAGACGCTCGGCTATCTCTTCTTCGTCGGCGACCGCCGTAAATCCAAGCTCGACTACGTCACGGGCGAGACCGGCAAGCCCGACTGGTTCAACCTCCGCCACCAGGAAGCGATGACGCCCGAGACCGTGGTCCGGCTCGCGGAAGCCACCCACGACCATTACGGCTTCGCCGACTTCAAGCTCAAGGGCGGCGTGCTCCGCGGCGAGCAGGAGATCGAGGCCGTCACCGCGATCGCAAAGCGCTTCCCCAACGCGCGCGTCACGCTGGACCCGAACGGCGCCTGGTCGCTGGATGAGGCGATCCGCCTCTGCAAGGACATGCACGGCATCCTCGCCTATGCCGAGGATCCCTGCGGCGCCGAGGCCGGCTTCTCCGGCCGCGAGATCATGGCCGAGTTCCGCCGCGCCACGGGCCTGCCGACCGCGACCAACATGATCGCCACCGACTGGCGGCAGCTCTCCCATGCGCTGCGCCTGGGCGCGGTGGACATCCCGCTCGCCGATCCCCATTTCTGGACCATGCAAGGATCGGTGCGCGTGGCCCAGACCTGCCGTGACAACGGCCTGACCTGGGGCTCGCACTCCAACAACCACTTTGACATTTCGCTCGCGATGTTCACCCATGTCGGCGCCGCTGCTCCCGGCAAGGTCACCGCGATCGATACCCACTGGATCTGGCAGGACGGCCAGGCCCTGACAAAAGAGCCGCTCCAGATCAAGGGTGGCAAGATCGCCGTGCCTGACAGGCCGGGCCTCGGCATCGAGATCGACCGCGCCGCCGTCGAGGCCGCGCATGAGCTGTACAAGAAGCATGGACTCGGCGCCCGGGATGACGCTATGGCCATGCAGGACTTGATCCCCGGCTGGACGTTTGACGACAAGCGTCCCTGCCTCGTCCGTTAAGAAACTCTGGAGGAATGAGATGACTGCGATCCTGAAGAACTTCATCGGCGGCGAATGGGTCGACGGCTCCGGCGTCACCAAGAACATCAATCCCTCCAACACCAACGATCTCGTCGGCGAATACGCCAAGGCCGACAAGGCGCAGACCGAGAAGGCGATCGCCGCCGCCAAGGCCGCCTTCCCCGCCTGGGCGCAGTCGACCCCGCAGGTGCGTTACGACGCGCTCAACAAGATCTCGACTGAAATCCTCGCCCGCAAGGAAGAGCTCGGCCGCCTGCTCGCCCGCGAGGAAGGCAAGACGCTGCCCGAAGGCATCGGCGAGGTCGCCCGTGCCGGCCAGATCTTCGCGTTCTTCGCCGGTGAAGCGCTGCGGCTGATCGGTGAGAAGGGCGCCTCGGTGCGTCCCGGCCTCGACGTCGAGCTCACCCGCGAGCCGGTCGGCGTCATCGGCATGATCACGCCCTGGAATTTCCCGATCGCGATCCCCGCCTGGAAGATCGCGCCCGCGCTCTGCTACGGCAACACCGTGGTGTTCAAGCCGGCCGAGCTGGTGCCCGGCTCGGGCCACGCGCTCGCCGAAATCATCACCCGCTCCGGCATTCCCGCTGGCGTGTTCAACCTCGTGGTCGGCTCCGGCTCGGTGGTGGGCCAGACGCTTCTCGATCATCCCGACGTCGCGGCGATCTCCTTCACCGGCTCGGTGCAAACGGGGCGCAAGATCGCGCAGGCCTGCGTGCTCTCGAACCCGATGAAGAAGTTCCAGCTCGAGATGGGCGGCAAGAATCCGCTGGTCGTGCTCGACGACGCCGACCTCAAGACCGCCGTCGAGGTCGCCGTCAACGGCGCCTATTTCTCGACCGGCCAGCGCTGCACGGCGTCCTCCCGCCTGATCGTCACCGAAGGCATCCATGATCGCTTCGTCGCGGCCATGGCCGAGCGCCTGAGCGGCCTCTCCGTGGACGACGCGCTCAAGGCCGGCGTGCATATCGGCCCCGTGGTCGACCAGAGCCAGCTCGACCAGGACCTGCGCTACATCAAGATCGGACAGGACGAGGGCGCCAAGCTCGCCTTCGGCGGCGAACTGCTCAAGCGCGAGAACCCCGGTCACTATCTGCAGCCGGCGCTGTTCACCGAAGCCAACAACAACATGCGCATCGCGCGTGAGGAGATCTTCGGCCCGGTCGCCGCCGTCATCCGCGCCAAGAACTACGAGGAAGCGCTCGCGATCTCCAACGACACCGAGTTCGGCCTCGCCTCCGGCATCTGCACCACCAGCCTGAAATACGCCTCGCACTACAAGCGCAACAGCGAGTCCGGCATGGTGATGGTCAATTTGCCGACCGCCGGCGTCGACTATCACGTGCCGTTCGGCGGCCGGAAGGGCTCGAGCTACGGCGCCCGCGAGCAGGGCTCCTATGCCCGCGAGTTCTACACCACGGTGAAGACGGCTTATACGTTCCCGGGTTGAGACATCGTAAGGTGGGCAAAGCGAAGCGTGCCCACCGCTTACGCTCGGTGTGAAGACGGTGGGCACGGCGCGTTGCGCCTTTGCCCACCCTACGGTTTCGGAGGCAAGCGCAGATGGACCAGGACGTCGCAGCGAAAGAGCAGCCCCGCTACATCAAGCTCAACGAGCGCGACAACGTCGCGATCGTGGTCAATGATTTCGGGCTTCCCGTCGGCTCCCGCTTTGCCAGCGGCCTGACGCTACGCGCCTTCGTGCCGCAGGGACACAAGACCGCGCTGGTCGACATTGCTGAAGGCGAACCGATCATCCGCTATGGCGAGATCATCGGCTACGCGCTCTCGCCGATCCTGGCCGGCGAATGGGTCGATGAAGCCCGCATCCGCATGCCGGAGGCCCCTGCCCTCGACAAGCTGGAAATCTCCACCGCCGTCCCCGCACCGCTGCCGCCGCTCGAAGGTTTCACCTTCGAAGGCTACCGCAATCCGGACGGCTCGGTCGGCACCAAGAACATCCTCGGCATCTCCTCCTCCGTGCAATGCGTCAAGGGCACGATGGAATATGCGGTGAAGCGAATCCGCGCAGAGCTGCTGCCGAAATATCCGAACGTCGACGACGTCGTGCCGCTGACGCATGCCTATGGCTGTGGCGTCGCCATCACCGCGCCCGACGCGGTGGTGCCGATCCGCACCCTGCAGAACCTCGCGCTCAACCCGAACTTCGGCGGCGAGATCCTCGTCGTCGGCCTCGGCTGCGAGAAGCTGGCGCCCGAGCGCCTGGTGCCGGAAGGCGTGAGCGATGCCATCGTCCGCATGCAGGACGAGGCCTTCGACGGCTTTGGCGCGATCGTCGATGCGATCATGACCCAGGCCGAGGCGCGGCTGAAGGTGCTCAACACCCGCAAGCGCGAGACCTGCCCGGCTTCCGATCTCGTCATCGGCCTGCAATGCGGCGGCAGCGACGCCTTCTCCGGCGTCACCGCCAACCCCGCCGTCGGCTTTGCCGCGGACCTGCTGGTGCGCGCCGGCGCCACCGTGATGTTCTCGGAAGTCACGGAAGTGCGCGACGCCATTCAGCTGCTCACGCGACGCGCGATCAACGAGGATGTCGGCCGCGCCCTGGTGCGCGAGATGGCCTGGTACGACTCTTATCTCGCCCGCGGCGGCGCCGACCGCAGCGCCAACACCACGCCCGGCAACAAGAAGGGCGGTCTTGCCAACATCGTCGAGAAATCGCTCGGCTCGATCGTCAAGTCCGGCTCGAGCGCGATCACTGGCGTGCTCTCGCCCGGCGAGAAGGCGACGCAGAAGGGCATGCTGTTCGCGGCAACGCCCGCAAGCGACTTCATCTGCGGCACGCTCCAGCTCGCCTCCGGCATGACGCTGCAGGTGTTCACCACCGGCCGCGGCACGCCTTACGGCCTCGCGGCCGCGCCCGTGATCAAGGTCGCGACCCGCAGCGAGCTCGCGCGGCGCTGGAAGGACCTGATCGACTTCGATTCAGGCAGCATCGCCACCGGCGAGAAGACCATCGAGGAATGCGGCTGGGACCTGTTCCGCCTGATCCTCGACGTCGCCTCCGGCCGCACAAAACCGTGGTCGGATCGCTGGGGCATCCACAACGATCTCACGCTGTTCAATCCGGCGCCGGTGACCTAGAAGCTCACTGACCATCGATCAGGTGCATGTCGCCCAATGTGACGGGCAGGCTGCGCGTGATCAAGTCCGCGATCGCCGCGCGCAGCCGTTCGCCCGAAGCCAAACCGCCAAATGTCTCATCGACCGGTCCGCTCGGGCCGGCGAGCCGCAGGGTCCCGGTGTTGTCGAGCGGCGCCGCCGCCCGCTTCTCGATCACGTCGAACGACTTGCCGTCGATGATGCGGACTTCGTACAGCGCGTGGATCAGGCCGTAATCGGCAAGGAGCGTCCGGTATTCGGCCATTCCGACGCCCTCGACGTTGCGGCCGTTGCCGAGTTTCGATCTTGCCCGGGTGATGACGATGTAGGCATCCAGCCCCTGCGGGGCGACGTCGCTGCGAACCAATTCCTTGAACGGATCGCTGCGCAGGAGATTGACGGGCGCGACCGCCGAATCCCTGACGGCAGCGAACGCGGCGCGCCTGTAAGTCACCGGCTGCACGCGAAAGCGTCCGCTCAAGAGCTTCGTCGCCTGCTGGACGATCAATTCATCGAGTCCCCATGCGCTGATCGAGGAACTTTGCCCGGTGTTGCCAAGCCCGGTCAGGCCGGCGCGCGTCAGGCTCATCTCCTCACCGATGGCCGAGACGATGCCGACGGTCTTGATCGCCTGGAGCTTCGTCGCGCGCGTTTCGAACGCTGCGGCGGCACCGAGGACGGCGGACGCGACCGCGAGGCCAATCCATAGAGCAGCAATGCGACGCATTGGCGGCTCACCGAATCCTGAAGTCGAACGAATAGGACGCACCGATGCCGACGGTGGTCTGGTTCGACGATCCCCGCAGCTTCACCAGCGGACTGTCCGCGGCATCGCCCAGCAGCTTCTCGTATTCGACATAGGCATGGACCTCCCACTGCGGATTGACGCGGTAGGAGATCTGGCTGCCGAAGCCGACCGAGTGCGCGCCGCCCCTGGCATTGTACATCGGCAACCCCGATGCCAGCGCCTGCACGGCGTCGACGCCGAAATACGGCTCGGTCGCCTTCGTGCTCTTCCAGGTGAAGCGCGGGCCGGCCGAGATCGTGAGTCTCTGGATCAGCGGTACGATGACGTCGGCGGAGACGTCCGCGACTGTTCCGGTATGGCCACCCATGCCCTGGCGCAACTCGCTGCGCAGGCGCAGCCAGTCCACCGGATAATATTCGACGAAGCCGCCGAGCTCATAGGCCGCCTTGACGTCGCCGAGACCTGTCAGCTCGGCATATTTGTCGCTCTTGCGCGAGGAGACGTATTTGAACGCAGGACCCGCGCGAAAATTGCCGACGTCGAGCAGCGCGATGCTGGCGCTGTCGCGCGGACCGCGAAACTGGTCGATCGATCCGGCGCGGCGGATGGTGAAGATCGGGATCGGACGAAACTTGCTGTTCTTCGATCCGACGAAGTCAGGCGTGTATTCGCCACCGATGCCGACCATGACAGTCCAGTTGCCGGACGGCGACGGCAGCATCGGCAGCTCGAATGGCGGAGCCGGCAGCGTGAACGCGGTCTGCGCCGATGCGGATTGCGCGGTCGCCATGATCGCACCGAGTGCGGCAAGACAGGCGGTCGTCCACCGCGCATTCACCGTGAGGCGGAGAGCGGCTTCGTCAATATGCTTCATTTCAGGGCCCCGGACCGGCCTTCCTGGCCGAGTCGACTGGTGTGGTTAGGAGCCCAGCATGTGGTCCGGCAAAATTGCCCCAAGATTGCAACGGCCAATCGTCCCTGCGACATTCCGCGCGGGGTGCGCCAGGGGACCAACATTGCCCGAACATTGCCCGGGACGAGTTCACGCGCACAAGTTTTGACCGCGCGTGCCGTTCAACCTCTCCGTTCCTGCCTTTTATTCGCCAAGCTCGCTGCCTTAAACGGAACCGCGCGCACGAACCGAACCGCCGGACTTCGGCCAGGAAGCGTCAAGATGGGGGCCCTGTCGCCCCAAGACAGTCAAGGACGACCCGCGTGCGCTCGCTCGTGATCGAAGACGAACCGCAGATCGGCGCCTATGTCAGCCGCCTGCTCGGGCAGTTGCACGGCGTCGTCGACCTGGTCGGCTCGATTGCCGATGCCCGCCAGGCGCTGGACAATTTCAAATATGATCTCGCGATCGTCGACCGCATGCTGCCCGACGGCGATGCGCTGGAGGTGGTCACCGCGCTGAGCCAGTCGCCGGATCGCCCCGCGATCATCATGCTGACGTCCAAGGACACCAAGGAGGACGTCGTCGACGGTCTCAACGGCGGTGCCGACGACTATCTCGGCAAGCCGTTCGAACCGCAGGAACTGCTTGCGCGGGTGCGCGCCGTGTTGCGTCGGCCCCGCCTGCTCGCACCTGCCGTGCTGTCGCTCGGCAATGTCGAGCTGCATCTCGGCAGCAACGAAGTCGTGGTCGCCGACAGGAAAATCCTGCTGCGGCGGCGCGAGGCGCTGATCCTGGGCGCACTGCTGATGCGGCGCGACCGCGTCATCACCCGCGCCGCCCTGATCGAGGAAATCTACGGTTTCGACGACGAGATCGAATCCAATACGCTCGAAGCGCAGGTCTCGCGCCTGAGGAAGAAGCTGGCCGCATTCGGCGGCGACGTCGAGATCCGCAGCATGCGCGGCATCGGTTACATCCTGCGGCTGGCAACGCCGCGATGAGGTCGATCGCCCGTACGTTTGCGTTCTCGCTCGGCATCGCCGCCACAACGATCTTTTTGATCATGGTCGCGATCTTCGTCTCGAGGTACCCGTTGGAGGAACGTGAGTTCAGGGCCTGCCGGGTCGTGGCCGCCGTTCTCGATCGCGCCACTGATATCGATGGGCAAAACCTGACGGTACGTGCGACTCCCGCCCTCGAGGAATTGAAGGCCGACAGCCCGAACCTCTGGTACGTCGTATCCGTCGGCGATCTCGTCAGCGAGTATGGTAGCGAGCGCCGGCCGGCGCTTCCTTTCGCATTCCCCTATCGCGGGCCGATCGGCTTGTCCGTCTTCAGCACCCACGACCAGAAGAGCACGTTCTGTCTCGCCGTCGAGCAACGGGGCTCCTTGCGGCTCACGACGATGGTCGGCGAGCCTCAGGTCCGCTTCGGCCGGATGGCAAGAAGCTTCCTCGTCCGCAGCAGCTTTTCGATCATCCTGGTGGCGCTGGCCTTTGCGGCGACCGTCGCCATCGGCTCCGCGCTGGCCGCACGTTTCGTCACGCGCGGTATCGAACGGGTCGCGCACCGCGCGCTCGCGATCGATCCCTCGGCCCCGCAAGGTTTGATATCGCTGTCCGAAGTCCCCTCCGAGTTGAAGCCCCTGGTCGAGGCGCTGAACCGCGCTTTCGGCGAGATCGACGCCTATATCCGGATGCAGCGCCGCTTCCTCGGCAATGCCGCCCATCAGCTCCGCACGCCGCTGACGCTGCTGCGCGCGAAGATCGACGACGTGCCCGATCCGGCCCTGAAGGCCGAGCTGGTGCGCGACGTCCGCCGCCTGACGTCGCTGGTCTCAGCCATGCTCGACCTCGCGCGCCTGCAAAATCACGCGATCGAAAAGCGGCCGATCGATCTTGCCGAGATCACGCTGGACGTGCTCGCCGATTTCGGTCCGTCGGCGCTGGACGCCGGCATCGAGCTTGCGCTCGAGCGGGCCGACGAAGGTCCGTTCCTGGTGCAGGGCGTCGATGCCGCCATACGCAGCGCGCTCGCCAATCTCGTCGGCAACGCGCTCATCCACGCCCGCGGCGCGCGGCGCATCGTCGCCACGCTCGGCCGCGGCAGCATTGCGGTCGACGACGACGGCGCAGGCCTGCCCGACGGCGCCGAGCACAAGCTGCTGGAGCCGTTTCAGACCGGCAACGGCGCAGGCGACGGTGCCGGCCTCGGCCTGTCGATCGTCCGCGAGATCATGGCCGCCCATGGCGGCGAGCTCGTGATCGCCTCCGAGCCCGGGCGCGGCACGACGATGCGCCTGTGCTTTCCGGAGGCTGCCGCCGCGGCCAGATCGCGGCACTTGGCTTTGGAGGCGCGCTAGGGCGTCGCCTTCCGTCCGCGAAACCGTCCGGAAACATTGGCACGAAAAACTTCTTTCCCGTTTCATCCTTTCGCACCAAGCAACCAATATCTGCGCCGACGGCAACAGGAATGTTCGCACACGAGCGAACCTGCCCCGGCATCATCGCGACCAAACCTCCGATTGACATCTTTCACGGAGATTTTCCAAATGCGTGCTCTCTCGATGATTGCCATTGCCGGTGCAATGATTGCCAGCTCCGCTGCCGCGTTCGCCGGCGAGCTTCCCTCCTACGAAGTGAAGTCGTTTCCGATCTCGTCGACGCAGGTGCAGGTGCTCGGCGGCGCCGGCGTCGAGGAGCAGTCGACCGCGCCCGCGATGATCATCGCCGGCATGCCCGCATCGCCCGCGCAGGTCTCGGTGCTGTCGCCGCGCGTGAAGCGGCTTGCGAGCGCGAATTCGCAGAGCGAAGCGCGCTGATCGCTGGCGCCGAGGCGCGCCACCCCATTCGTCCATTTCGCGCGCCGGCATCAACCGGCGCGCGCTCTATTTGCATGAACACCGATCCAAACCCGGCCATTGAGAAACGACTGCTTCCCTGATGCAGCGGCCGCGCGGATGGCTTGAGCGCCTGCGCTTGAATCTTCGCACCTTCTCCTGCAAATCAGTCAGCGGACCCGCAGGATTTTCATGCCATGACCCAGATGAAGGCCGCAGTGATACGCGAGGCCGGCGGACCCGAGATGCTGCGCATCGAGGATTGGCCCGTGCCGACGCCCGCCCCGGACCAGGTTTTCATTCGCGTCAAGGCGTTCGGCCTCAATCGGTCGGAGCTCTTCACCCGGCGCGGTCTGTCGCCGAGCGTGAGCTTCCCGCGCGTGCTTGGCATCGAGGCTGTCGGACTCGTCGAGGATGCGCCGGGTGGCCGGTTTCGCAAGGGCCAGACCGTCGCGACGGCCATGGGCGGGATGGGACGGCAGTTCGACGGCGGCTACGCGGAATATGTTTGCGTTCCGGCCACACAGGTCCAGGCGCTCGAGACCAGCCTGTCGTGGGAGATGCTCGGCGCACTGCCGGAGATGCTCCAGACCGCCTGGGGTTCGCTGTTCACCGCCTTGCAGCTCAAGCGTGGCGAGCGGCTCCTTGTTCGCGGGGGAACGACTTCTGTTGGCCTCGCGGCCGCGGCTATCGCGAGCAGGCACGGTGCCGAGGTGATCTCGACCACGCGCAATCCTGCGCGCGCCGAGCTGATCCGCTCCGTTGGAGCGGATCTTGCCATCATCGATGACGGCCGGATCGCCGAGAAGGTCAAGGCTGCAAGCGGCGGCGTCGACAAGGTGCTCGAGCTCGTTGGCACGACGACGCTGGCCGATTCCCTGCAATGCGCGCGAGTGAACGGCATCGTTTGCATGACGGGTATGGTCGGGGACAAATGGTGGTTCGATCAATTCAGCCCGATGGACGTCATCCCGAACGCCGTCAATCTCACGATCTATTCCGGAGGACCGGACGACTTCATGCAGACGCCGCTCCAGGAGCTGGTACGGCAGATCGAAGCCGGCGCGCTTCGCGTCCAGCTCGGACGGGTCTTTCACCTCACCGAGATCGCGGAGGCCCATCGTTGCATGGATGCCAACGCGGCCGGCGGAAAGATCGTCGTCCTCACGGATTGACGATGGCTACGTCATGCTGCCCGGCATGAAGCAGCGCACGCGCGGGTGGCCGTCGATATAGTGCTTCCACACCATGGTGCGGCCGATCTTGTTCGGCTCGGTGATCACCGCTCCCTCCGGCACGAGCACCCATTCACCGTCGAGATGCACGCGGTAGCGCCCCTTGTCGGATTCCCAGTCGACATCGGCGACCACGTAGCCGTCGGCATCCGAGCAGCATTGCCCAAATTCGCTGTGCAGGCTCTCGAACCAGGGTTTGAGCGGCGAGTTGGCGTAGCGCCCGTCGTCGCGCGCCAGCGCTGATGTCGCCAGCAGCACGGTCAGGCCGAGCAGCATCGCCGCACACGGTCTTGCAAGTGTCATGTCGTCTTCCCGCGGATCGAAGTCAGCGCCGCGAGGGACAGGCGCCACCGTCCGCCTTCCCGCACATTGGCGGCAGGCGCAGAGACGGCGACTCGCTCCCCCAGCAGCTTTGCGACAGCTATGCAAATCCGGCGCCAGCGCGCATTCCGGAGAACTACTGCCGCACGCTGTTGCCCACGCTTGCGTATGCCTGCATGCGTGGCGCGCCCGCGGTTTTGCCGCGCATTTTCGAGGCTTTCCTTGTTGCACCCAGACGTGTACGAACGTGACCGCGAAACTTATCGCATTTGTTTAACCGGCTGTTTCGATTAGAGAATCAGGTGACGGCGTGACTGGCATTGGACCGGCAGCGCTATGAATTCGAGAGAGTTGCTCCCTGGCCAGCAGGACGCGACCGATCTGCCCGCAAACCAGGTGCAGTTTGCGCTGGTGATTTCGCGCATGCTGGAGACGGTGAAGGACGACGCGGACGCGAGGCGGCAGATGGTCTACGACCTTGCCCGCTACAAGCTCCAGGAGCAGTTCACCTACGCCGACGCCAGAAACATCGACCAGATGAAGCGGGCGCTCGAGATCGCCATCGAGGAGGTCGAAAAATTCTCGCGTGACGAGGCGCCGCTGGAGCGCCTGCCGTCGCAGCAACTCGCCTCGTCCAAGGAGACCGGCGGCATTCTGTTGTCCGGCGATGCGACCGTCTTGCCATCAGGAGTCGGCAGGCCGCGCAGCAAGCTGCATGCGCTCTCGGGGCCGCTGCTCCCGGTGATCAAGCGCACGGCGGCCATTCTGCTTGCGGTCAGCGCAGTCATCCTGATCGTTTCGCAGCGGGACAATATCGCAGCGCTGCGCCGGCAGATCGCGTCACAGTCCCCCGAGATCGCGCAGGTGGCGCCCAAGCCGGAGACGACGATCGCGGTCGCCAAGCCGGAGATGGTGACGCCCGCCGCACCTGCCCCAACGCGCGTGCTGCCCACCGACTACGGCATCTACGCCCTGATCGACGACAAGTCGCTGGCGGAGCTATCCGCGACCGGCGTGATGGCGCCCGACATGCGCATTGCGATTTCACCGGAGTTCAGGAAGCCCGATCGGCCGCATCTGCCGAACGGCCGCGTCAAGTTCATCGTCTTCCGTCGCGATGCCGCGGGCGCCATTCCCGAACGCGTCGAGGTTCGGGTCGTGGCGAAGATCGCCAGGGAGTTTTCCAGCGATGCCGCCGGCAAGGCGCTCGGTGGCGGAGACGATGTCGGGGTGATCCGCAACTTCTCCTATCCGTTCCGGGTCTCGCCGATTCCGGGCAAGGCGGATATGTACGAACTTCACTCCGGCGATTCAGGGCTCGATCTGGCGCCTGGGCATTACGTCCTGAGCCTGGGATCGCAGGCCTATTATTTCCAGGTCGACGGCGAGATCACCGATCCCCGACAGTGCCTCGAGCGGGTCGTCGCCGGCAACGGCACCTTCTATGCGCCGTGCAAGAAGGCGCGGACGTATTGACGCTTACAACGACGAGATGAGCGACGAGCGCGCCAAACACTCAGCCGTCATTGCCCGCGAAGGCCGGGCAATCCAGTATTCCAGAGAAAGTGGGGGGATACGGAGAAGCCGCGGCGTACTGGATTCCCCGCCTTCGCGGGGGATGACGGCAGTGTGTAGGGGGATAGCCGTGACGATTACAGCAGTCGCGCAGCAGCCCTACTGCTTCGGCGCCGGTGCCATCATCGCGCCGCCCTTCTTGGCTGCGGGCGCGGGTGCCGGCTTGGTCGCAGCAGCCTGCGCGGGCAAATATTTGGCGACGATGGCGGGATCGACCTGGGCGATGTTGGTATCGGGCAGGCGCGTCCAGGTCTCGTCCTTGCCGAGCAGCGCGATGCCGAGATAGCCGCGCAGTGTCAGGGTCTGGCCATCGGGACTGACCTTCATGTTGGCCTTCCAGATCTGGCCGTCACGCGGATTGAGCACGTTGCCGCCTTCGTACTTCAATCCCTCGCGCTTCATGTTGCGGACGAAGGAGATGCCGAGCACCGGCGCATTCTTGCGATCGTCGGTGCACTTGCTGCAGACCTCGTTCGGATCGTCGCCGGGCCGCGGGAAGGTTTTTGCGATCACACCTTCGAAGACGCCGCTGCGATCGATGAAGAGGAACCATCCCACCGTCTTGCCGTCCTCGACTTTCTGCCAGAGGCCGGCAGCCGTCGGCTCCGCGGTCTGCGCCGCAGACGGGCTCACCACACCGACCGACAGCACGAGCGCGAGGAAGGGCAGCAGCCGAAAGCTGGAAAAGAGAATCCGCATTATCATCACCTTGCTGAGCCAATCGCCTTGCTGAGCCAATTGCCCTGCTAAGCCAAGACTTTGTCAAGCCAAGACTATCCTAAAGCCAAGTCCGGAATGGCCGCACACTACGGCGATTTCGCGAACGGTTCCAGCACCAGAAACATGGGGCATCGCCGCCCCGCCCCCGCGCCGTCAGTTGACTCCGAGCTTCTTTTGCAGGCTGGAGGACGAGGTCGTGTACTGGAACACGAGGCGCTTCTCCGGATAGACATAACGATGGGCTTTTTGCGACATCAGCGCGCCCTCGTGGAAGCCGCACAGGATCAGCTTGATCTTGCCGGGATAGGTGTTGATGTCGCCGATGGCGAAGATGCCCGGCACATTGGTCTCGAACGCGCTGGTCTCGACCGGCACCAGGTTGTTCTCGAGCGCAATGCCCCAGTTCGCGACCGGACCGAGCTTCATGGTCAGCCCGAAGAACGGCAGCATGGTGTCGCAGACGACCTCCGTGATGCTGTTGTCGTTGCCCTTGACCGTCGCACCGGTGAGCTTGCCGTCGGCGCCTGAGAGCGCGGTGACCTGGCCGAGCCGCAGATCCATCTTGCCGCCGGCGACCAGCGCGCGCATCTGCTCGACGCTGTGGGGCGCTGCGCGAAACTCGTCGCGCCGGTGCAGCAGCGTGATGCGCTTGGCGAGCGGATGCAGGTTGAGCGTCCAGTCGAGCGCGGAATCGCCGCCGCCGACGATCAGCACGTTCTTGTCGCGGAACGTTTCCATCTTGCGCACGGCGTAATGCACCGAGGTGCCCTCATAGGCCTCGATCCCCGGCACCGGCGGGCGCTTGGGCTGGAACGAGCCGCCGCCGGCCGCGATCACCAGCACCTTGCATTCGAACACCTTGCCGGCGTCCGTGGTGCAGCGGAATGCGGGATCGCCGATCTTCTCCACCGTCTCGATCATCTCGCCGAGATGGAAGGTCGGGTGGAACGGCTTGATCTGCTCCATCAGCGCGTCGGTGAGCCCCTGCCCCGAGACATGCGGAATGCCGGGAATGTCGTAGATCGGCTTTTCCGGATACAGCTCGGCGCACTGGCCGCCGACCTTGTCGAGGATGTCGACGAAATGCGCCTTCATGTCGAGAAGGCCGAGCTCGAAGGCGGCGAACAGACCGCAGGGGCCGGCGCCAATAATCAGCACATCGGTTTTGATCACGTCGCTCATGTCGTCTCTTTATCGGTCGTTATCGGTTGGACGGCGCCCGTTGGGCAGAGGTGACCCTGCCTGTCTAGCCAACGGGGATGGAACAGGGAAGGCATAAAAGCGGGATCGCCCCGCAGCCGCGCCCACTTGCCGGGCCAAAATAACTGGGCTGTAACGAGGACGGATATGACGGAGATCAATCGGTGAACGCACCAGCCCGCCTCGACACGACGCCGCGCCTTGAGGACTTTCCGTTTCGGCTCAGTGACAATGTCCGCTTCGGCGACCTCGACCCGAACCAGCATGTCAACAACGCGGTCTACGCCACCTATTTCGAGACCGGCCGTGTCACGCTGATGAAGCTTCCCGAATACGGGCTGACCCCGCCGGGCCTCGCCTGGATCATGGTGCGGCTCGACATGCATTTCCGCGCCGAGCTGCACTGGCCGAACACGATCGAGCTCGGCCTCGGCGTTGTCAAGCTCGGACGAACGTCCGTGACCTTCGAGCAGGTCGTGTTTTCGAACGGGAAGTGCGTTGCGTCAGCGACCTCCGTCGGCGTACTGCTCGACGAGGCGACGCGCCGGCCGGCACCGCTGACCGCAGAGGTGATCGAGAAGTTCAGACCCTGGCACAAGCGCGGCATCGAGGTCGCGCCGCCAAGCACCTAGTAATAGCGAGGGACGATCAGGCCTGACGTTCCGGCGTCGCCACGACCAGCCCGTCGAGGTCGTCGGAGACCTTGATCTGGCAGGACAGGCGCGAGTTCGGGCGCACGTCGAAGCCGAAATCGAGCATGTCCTCTTCCATCGGCGTCGGGCTGCCGACCTTCTCGCGCCAGGCTTCGTCGACATAGACATGGCAGGTCGCGCAGGCACAGGCGCCGCCGCATTCGGCTTCGATGCCGGGAATGCTGTTGCGGATGGCAGCTTCCATCACGGTCGCGCCGTTCTCGATTTCCACCGTGCGGGTTTCGCCCTTGTGGTCGACAAAGTGAATCTTGGCCATGTGTGCTCGTGCTGCCGCGATGTTGGGAATGAAGGAGGGTCCGGGCTGTCCTATAACGGGTCGGTTAGCCCGGCGCCATAGCGTTTTCGAGCGGCGTGGATCCCGCCTCGCGCGCAGAAAACGCGTCAAATCAAACGACTAGTGCGCAGGCCCCATATTTGTGGGGGCGACCGCCTAATGCTTCAGGATCGCCGCGATCGCGGCACGGACCTCGGCCACCGCCTCTTTCAGTGCGGCAAGCGCATGCGGTCGATTGTGGCCGGTCCGGACCGCCGTCTCGAGACTGGCGGCAGCATCGGCCACCGCAAAGGCGCCGATCCCGCGGGCCGAGCCTTTCAGCGTGTGCGCGAGCGCGCCGGTCTCGGCCGGCAGCGCCCCCATTGCGGCGAGCAGGCGGACGGCCTGCTCGGCGAACATCGCGAGCACTTCCTGTTCCAGTTCAGTGTCGCCGAGCGTCATCCGGGAGAGGTGGTCGAGATCGAGCGGGCTGTCGATCGGCGCAAGCGGGGGCGAGGGCATCCAGTCCATCCGTTGCAGTTCAGGCGTCATGGCGCTGGCCCCGGCATCGCGCGGTGGTTCCGCCGGTCCGGCGGTACGGTTCGCCCCAGCCAAGCACGGAAATGGTTAACGAAATGTTTGGGCTGATTTACGTAATTCCGCCCGTTTATTGACGAAAAGTCGCCGCAATTGGCCAAGTTCCGTGGAGAATTTCATTTATTGCTAAGGCGTTACGGCCCGATCCTGTTAACGATGATTAAGATTGTCTTAATCGCGGGCATTTCATTCGCGACGCTCTGCCAATAGGATGTTGCGGAAATTGGCGGACAAGCCGTCCGGGTGGGGACGGCTCGGAGATCCGCATAAGCGGCATGATCCGGTCTGTGGGCTTGCGTAGCGCGCAGGGCTCGCGGGGGGCGTGTACAAGTAACGAGGGCTCGGACTGAACATGGCGAACACTCCCAAGAAGGTCAAAGACCCCACAGAAGTTGCGCTTTCTGCGATCCAGGAAGCCCTGAACATCAGCGACACCGCCGCGGACACCAGCCGCAACGCCTCGATGCGGGGCGAAACGACGTCTCAGATGACGCCTCCGGCGCCCCCGGTCTTCGACGAGCCGAGCTGCGAGCCGCGACCCGCCGCCAACGAACGGGCGACCGTGTTCGACCCGGTCGAGGAGCCGCGCACCACGCGCCGCGCCGCCAATGACGACCGCGAGACCATCGGCCAGCTGCTCCAGGCGCTTCAGAAGGGCCGCCCTGCCCGCAGCGTCTATACCTTCGCCACCATCTTCGCCGGCGTCTGGCTCGCCGCCTGCGCCGCGCTGACGGTCGGCTTCCTGCCCTCGATCCAGGCCGCCATGGGCCAGAGCGGCGGCGTGCTGGTCATCGCCGGCCTGATCGCGATGTTCTTCGCGCCGATCATGCTGTTCTACTTCCTGGCGAGCCTCGTCTGGCGCGGCCAGGAAATGCGCATGATCGCGCAGGCGATGGCGCAGGTCGCGATCCGCTTCTCCGAGCCCGAAGGCTCGGCTTCCGATTCCATGGTCACCGTCGGCCAGGCCATCCGCCGCGAGGTCGCGGCGATGGGCGACGGCATCGAGCGCGCGATCGCGCGCGCCGGCGAGCTCGAGACGCTGGTCGCCAACGAGGTCGCCGCGCTGGAGCGCGCCTATAGCGACAACGAAGTGCGCATCCGCGCCCTGCTCCAGGACATCGCGCATCAGCGCGACAATCTGGTCGGCCAGGCCGAGCAGGTCCGCAGCGCCATCTCCGGCGTGCAGATCGATCTGCGCCACGACATCGCGCTGATCTCCGACGCGATCGCCTCGCGCGTCGACGAGGTCGCCAAGTCCATCACCGGCGCGCTCGAAGAGCGCGGCGCCCACATTACCAGCGCCTTAAGCAATGCCGGCGACAACATGATCCTGGCGCTCGGCGAGCGCGGCGGCGACCTGCTCGACCGCCTCGAGGAAGCCAGCAACGAGACCACGCGCGCCGTGCTCGACGCCAGCGAGCGGCTGACCACCAGCCTCAACTTCAAGACCGGGCACGTCCACGACGAGTTCGTCGACCTCGCCGACCGCGTCCACGAGATGCTGAACGAGCGCATCGACCGCATCACCGGCGAGTTCGAGCAGCGCTCCGCCGCGATCGTCGACGGCATCTCCGAGCGCACCGAGCAGGTGCACGACAGCCTGAAGAACTCGTCGGACTCGCTGCTGCTCGAGCTCGAGCTGCGCTCCAACGACATCTCCGCCAAGATCGACGACGCCGGCAGCCGCCTCGCCAACCAGATCATGACGAGCGGCGACAAGGCGAGCGAGGCGCTCGACGCCACCGTCAACACCCTCGTCGCCAAGGTCGTGAGCCAGACCGAGACCGCGCACGACTCGCTGTCGCTGCAGATGAGCGCTTTCGACGAGCTGGTGAAGAACCAGGGCACCGAGCTGGTCGAGAAGTTCGCTCGCGACTCCGGCACGCTGGGCGCGCTGATCACCCGCCACATCTCCGAGTTCGACCGCACCGTGAAGACGTTCGGCGGCGAGATCGTCGAGCGCATGGGCCAGCGTACGCAGGACATCCATGAGTCGCTGAAGACCTATGTCGACAATTTCGACACCCGCTTCACCTCCAACGGCGGCGAGATCACGGCCGTGCTCGACCAGCGCCTGGTGCAGTTCGAGACCACGATCGGCGAACGCGTCAACCATCTCGATGCCTCGCTGAACGGCAAGATCGCCGGTCTCGACGGTACGATCGAGGGCCACATCAAGACCTTCGACGAGCAGCTCGTCGGCCGCGTCGCCACGCTCGAACAGTCGTTCGACAGCCGCGCGAAGTCGATGACCGAGACCATCGACGGCCGCCTCAACACGCTCGCGACGTCGCTCACCGACGGTGCCGCGCAGGCGATCCAGTCGATCGACTCCCGCCTCACCCACCTCACGTTGTCGCTCACCGACGGCGCTTCGCACGCCATCGAGACGATCGATTCGCGCCTCAACCACCTCACGAACTCGCTGACCGATGGTGCGTCGCAGACCATCCAGTCGATCGACTCCCGCCTGACCCACCTCACGACGACGCTGACGGGCGGCGCGACGCAGGCGCTCGAATCCATCGACTCCCGCCTCACCTACCTCACCACCGCCGTCACCAACGGCGCCTCGCAGGCCGTGCAGTCGATCGACACGCGCCTCACGCTGCTGACCTCGACGCTGACCGACGGCACCGCGCAGGCGATCGAGGCGGTCGACCGCCGCATCACCGGCGTCACCGAGATCATCGACGGCCGCAGCACGCACCTGACCGACACGGTCACGGCGCGCTTCCAGGACATCCAGCAGGCCATCGAGACCAAGGTCGGCTCGGTCGCCAACGACATCGACGTGCGCGTGGCGCAGTTCGAGGACCTGCTCGGCTCGCGCGTCGAGGCCGTCGCCGGCCGCATCGAGAGCAGCGGCCGCCAGGCCAGCGAGGACATGATGTCCCGCGCCGAGATGATCTCGACCGCGATCCGCTCCCATGTCGAGGACGCCGAGCGCTCGCTCACCAACCTCGTCGTCAACACCAGCGAGACGATCCAGACCGGTGCGCGCACCGCCCAGCAGTCGCTGATGACGGTCTCCTCCGACGTCAACGCCCAGCTCAAGATGACCTCGACCGAGGTCGAGCGCGCGCTGACCGCGGTCGGCACCGGCGCCGCCAACTCGATCCTGAGCAGCGCCCGCGAGGCGCAGTCGACCCTGGTCGCGGCGTCTGGCGATGCCTCCAACCAGATCAAGGGGCTCGCGGCCGACGTCGAACGCACGCTGTCGGCGGCCGGTTCTGCCACCGCAGCCTCGATCCTGGCCGGCGCCCGCGAGGTGCAGACCACGCTCGTCACGACGTCCTCGGACGCGGCCAACCACGTCAAGACGCTCACCGCCGACGTGCAGCGCTCGCTGTCGATGGCCGGCTCCTCCACGGCGGAATCGATCACCGCCGGCGCCCGCGACGCGCAGAGCGCGCTGATCGCGGCCTCGGCCGAGACCGCAAACCAGATCAAGGCACTGTCCTCGGACGTGCAGCGCTCGCTCACGATGGCGGGCACCGCGACGGCCGAGACCATCATGACCGGCGCCCGCGAAGCCCAGAGCACGCTGGTCACGGCGTCCTCGGATGCGGCAAGCCAGGTCAAGTCGCTCGCGGCCGAGGTGCATCGTTCGCTCTCGCAGGCGGGACAGACGACCGCCGAGACCATCACGACCAGCGCCCGCGACGCCCAGAGCACCCTTCTTGCTGTCTCCGCAGAACAAACCGGACAGGTCCGTTCGCTCGCGGCCGAGATGCAACGCGCGCTGGCGACTGCCGGCGGCGCCACCATCGAGGCGCTCACCAGCGGCGTGCGCGAGGCCCAGGGCACCCTGATCTCCGCCTCGACCGATGCGGCCAGCCAGATCAAGTCGCTGACCACCGACATCGAGCGCACGTTGACCGCGGTCGGCGCCGACACCGCCTCGACCATCCTCAACAGCGCGCGTGAGGCCCAGACCTCGCTGACCTCGACCTCGGCGGATGCCGCGAGCCAGATCCGCACGATCTCGACCGAGATCGAGCGCGCCCTGAGCACGGCCACCACGAACGCGACCAGCGAGATCCAGACCAGCGCACTCAACGCCCAGAACGCGCTGATCTCCGCCTCGAACGAGGCGAGCTCGCGGGTCAAGTCGAGCTCGGCCGACGTCGAGCGCTCGGTGCTCGCCGCCAGCTCCAGCTTCGGCCAGGCCATGACCGGCAAGACCGACGAGATCGTCACCTACGTGCAGCAGCAGGCCGACCGTCTGTCGAACATGATCGACGCCAAGCGCGGCGCGCTGGTCGATGCGATCGGCTCCAAGACCAGCCAGCTCACGCTCGACATCGACCGCGTCACCTCCGACGCGCTGAAGTCGATCGAGACGCGCGGCCATGCCTTCTCGCAGACCATGATGGGCAACGGCTCGGAAGTCGCCCGCACCATCAATGCGGCGAGCGAGATGGCGACCGGCGCGGTCGGCAAGTCGCTCAAGGACCTCGAGCAGGCCTCGCGTTCCGCGATCGACCAGTCGCGCCAGGTCTCGATCGCGGCCGTCACCGAGATGCAGGAGACCAGCAAGATCCTGCGCACCGACACGGTCGCCCTGTTCGAGCGTCTGCGCGAAGGCAACATCCTCCTCCAGGAGGTGCTGACCGGGGCGCACGACAACCTCAACTCGCTGGAGCGGGCGCTGGTGACGCGCGTCGCCGACTTCGTCTCGGCGATGAACGACGTCACCTCGCGCAACGGCGCGGCGACGCAGAACCTGGAAGACCAGCTCAACGTGTTCAACAGCAAGACCACGAAGGCGCTCCAGGATCTCGGCGAGCTGTCGGTCCAGTTCGACAAGCACGGCAAGGCGCTGGTCGATGCCGCGCAGGTCGTGGAGCAGAGCAACAAGAACACCACCGCCTCGCTCGCCGAGCGCAAGCAGGCGCTGGAATCGCTCGTCACCACGATCGACCTGCGCACCGCCGATCTCGACCAGCGGCTGTCGCGCTTCACCGGCCTGCTCGATGAATCGCTGGCCGCGGCCGAAGAGCGTGCCCGCGACATCGCCCGCGTCGTCGCCGAGACCGCCGGCGCAGGCTCGGCCGCGATCACCCGCCAGTTCGAGGCGGTGCGTGCGGCGTCCGAGGAGGAGCACCGCCAGACCATCGAGGCGATGCACGACATCTACCGCCAGACCACGGACGAGGCGGATACGATGTTCAAGCAATCGACCGAGAAGTTCACCAACCTCGTCTCCAGCATGAAGCAGATGGCGTTCGAGATGCACAACGAGCTCGAAGCCACCCGCAACGAGCTGCGCCGCGGCGTGCTCGAAATGCCGCAGGAGGCCGCCGAGAGCACTGCGCAGATGCGCAAGGTGATCGTCGACCAGATCGAGGCCCTCGCCGAGCTCAACCGCATCGTGGCCCAGCATGGCCGCGGCCTCGACGTCTCGACGACGGGCCGCGCTTCTGTCGCCGTCCAGCGTCAGGAAGAACCGATGATGGCGGCCGTCGGCGGCCGGGCGACCGAGACCCGCATGCGCGACACCGGCAGCGCCTCGACGCTGCCGCCGCCGGACCTCGGCATGCCCGCCGCGCCCTCGCGCCGTACCGAAGCGCCGTCGGTTGCGCCTTCCAGCAACGACCAGGGCCGTGACGGCTGGCTGTCGGACCTGCTCAACCGCACGGACGCCAACCAGGGCGCTCCGAATGGCCGTGAGGCTCCCCGTAGCCGTGCGACCCCTGCACCGCAGCCGCAGGCCCCGCAGGCGAGCAGCAATCCGCTGGAATCGCTGTCGCTCGACATCGGCCGGCTGATGGACCGCAACCTCGCCGCCGAGATGTGGGACCGCTACCAGCGCGGCGAGAACAAGGCCTTCACCAAGCGCCTCTACACGCCCGCCGGCCAGAAGGCCTTTGACGAGGTCGCCCGCAAGTACCGCGCCGACCGCAACTTCAAGGGCACGGTCGACCGCTACGTCGCCGAGTTCGAGCGCCTGCTCGACGAAGTCGCCCGCGACGGCCGCGGCCCACAGGAGCTGCGGGGCCACCTGACCTCGGAGACGGGTTTGGTGTACACCCTGCTCGCACATGCGGCGGGTCGGCTGGGGTAAGCGACGGATAGCAACGAACAGAACAGCGAATGAAAACGGAGGCCTCGCGGCCTCCGTTTTTGTTTGGAGCGGCGTCACCGCCCCACGACCACCGTCATTGCGAGGAGCCCTTGCGACGAAGCAATCCAGACTGCCTCCGCAGTGACAGTCTGGATTGCTTCGCTTCGCTCGCAATGACGGGTGGAGAGAGCATGCACCCTCTCGTGCCCCGGACGCAGCGCATCGCTTCTTCAGCGGTGCGCTGCAGAGCCGGGGCCTATGTCGCGGCATTGTAGCACGTTGCCTTCTGGGTCCCGGCTCTGCGCAGCAACGCTAAGCGCGTTGCAGCGCGTCCGGGACACGAAGCGTGCAAACACGCGCCCGCCTACTGCCGCCTGCGCTCCGGAGTCGCCGCCGGCTTGGGCGGCTCGGGCGGCGGGGCGGCTTGCGACGAGTTGCTGGCGCCGAACAGCACGCGGGTCGGGTTGCGGTCGAAATTGTTCACGGCGCGGCTGATGTCGCCGAGCGTACGCCGGCCGTCGCTCATCAACGCGCCCGAGCGCTTGTCGAAATCGTCGGCGAGCTCGCGGATCGACTTCACCGCCTGGAACAATTCGCCGCCGTCCTTGCCGCCGGCCAGCGTGTTGAGGCCGAGCATGAGGCTGTCGGCCTTGAGCATGACGCCGTCGACCTTGGCCATCACGCCATCGATCTTCTCGGAGTTGCGCGCGAGCGAGTTGGTGAAGGTCTCCAGATTCTTCAGCGAGTTCTTCACCGATTCCTGATTGTCGGCGACGATCTTGTTGATGTTCTGCAGCGTGCCGCGGATCGCCTCGGTGACGTCCTGGAGCTTGTTGGGGTCGGCCGTCAGGGTCGGAATGCCGTCCTCGTCGAGCGGCGGCGGCGGAGCCGCCTCCTCGCCGCCCTTGAGCGAGATCGCGGCGACGCCCGTGAGGCCCTGGAATTCGAGGCCCACCAGGGTGTCCTTGCGGATTGGGGCGTTGTTCTCGACCATGGCGAGTGCGACAACCCGCCGCGGGTTGTCGAGCTTCACCGAGACGACTTCACCCACCCTGATACCGTTGAAATTGACGCTGCCGCCGTTGCGCAGGCCCGCCGCCGGACCCTCGAACACGACGCGCAAGGGGCTGCGCTGCTTGGTCGTATGCAGCGACTGGAACCAGAGCACGAAGCCGATCGCCGCGGCGATCACCGCCAGCGTGAACGATCCGATCAGGACGTAATTCGCCCGCGTTTCCATCAGGTGCTCCGGCTACTCAACTCATGACCGCGCGGGCGCGCTTCCCATGGAAATACTGCCTCAGCCAGGGATGCTGCGAGGCCTGCATGTCGGCGATCGACCCTGCCGCAATGATCTTACCGTTCCCTAAAACGGCGATGCGGTCGCAAGCGGTGTAAAGGCTGTCGAGATCGTGGGTTACCATGAAAACGGTCAGACCCAAAGTGCGCTGGAGCGTCCGCACCAGCTCGTCGAAATCACCGGCGCCGATCGGGTCGAGCCCCGAGGTCGGCTCGTCCAGGAACACGAGATCCGGATCGAGCGACAGCGCGCGTGCGAGCGCGACGCGCTTGATCATGCCGCCCGACAGTTCCGACGGGAAGCGCTCGGCAACTTCGGGCTTGAGTCCGACCATGGCGAGCTTGGCCATGGTGATCTCGTCCATCAGCCGCTGCGACACGCGAAGATATTCGCGCATCGGAAACTGGATGTTCTGCCGCACGGTGAGCGAGGAGAACAGCGCGCCCTGCTGGAATAGCACGCCCCACCGCCGCTCGACATTGCGCCGCTGCGACGTGCTCGAGGAATCGAGATCGACGCCGAACACTTCGATGCTGCCTGCGACCTTGGGCACGAGGCCGATGATGGTCCGCGTCAGCACCGATTTGCCCGCGCCGGAAGGACCGACAAAGCCCAAAATCTCGCCGCGCTTGACGTCGAGGTTGAGCCCGTCCAGCACGCGCGTTGTGCCGAACTGCACGGTGATGTCACGGACGCGGATGATCGGATTTTGAATTTCGCCTGCCATCGTCACATCCCGATCGAGGCGAAGAAGATGGCGAACACGCCGTCCATGACGATGACGAAGAAGATGCCCTTCACCACCGACGCCGTGGTGTGCTGCCCGAGCGATTCGGCGCTGCCCTGCACCGCCAGTCCCTCGACGCAGGCGACGATGCCGATCACCGCGGCCATCACCGGTGCTTTCACGATGCCGACGATGAAATGATCGATCGAGATGGCATCGCGCAGGCGCAACAGAAACGCTTCGGGATCGACGCCGCCATAGAGCCAGGCGACGAGACCGCCGCCATAGAGCGCGGCCATCGCGCCGAGGAAGGCGAGAATCGGCAGCGCCAGCACCAGGGCCAGCATGCGCGGCAGCACCAAGACCTCGATCGGGTCGAAGCCCATCGTGCGCAGCGCATCGATTTCTTCCCGCATCTTCATCGAGCCGAGCTCGGCGGTGTAGGCGCTGCCCGAACGTCCCGCGACCATGATCGCGACCAGCAGCACGCCGATCTCGCGCAGCACCAGCACGCCGAGCATGTCGACGACGAAGATGTCGGCGCCGAAGCGGCGGAAGTGGAAGATGCCTTGCTGCGCGATGATGCAGCCGATCAGGAAGGTGATCAGCACGATGATCGGCACCGCGCGCCAG
This sequence comes from Bradyrhizobium sp. CB1717, assembly GCF_029714325.1. Taxonomy (NCBI): domain Bacteria; kingdom Pseudomonadati; phylum Pseudomonadota; class Alphaproteobacteria; order Hyphomicrobiales; family Nitrobacteraceae; genus Bradyrhizobium; species Bradyrhizobium sp. CB1717. Next base: position 3,692,507 of record NZ_CP121666.1, on the reverse strand, counting down.
CAGACCTGCTCCATGTGGTGCACGGTCGAGGTCAGGCGGAACGAGCGCGGATGGACCAGCACGCGAAAACCCGCCGCCAGCACCGCGCCGAGCATGTCGATCAGGCCTGCCACGGTGCCGCCGACGCCGGCGACAGTGCGGCCGATCTGCTCCAGCATGCCGGTGATGGTGATCGTTGAGGTCTCGACCACGGGCGTCGCCCGGACCCGCCGCACCTCGTCGACGAGGCTCGAATAATTGGCGGACAGCCCCGCGATCTGCGCCTCGACCGCGCCTTGCGTCAGGCTGCGGCGCAGCCGCTCGATCAGCCAGGCGCCGAACGTGTCGAGCTTGGCGACCTCGGAGACGTCGATGAAGATGCTTTGCGGACCGCCGGCGAGCTTCTCGGCATCCGCCACCATCCGCTCCAGGACCGGCGCGAAGCTCGCGGTCCAGGTTCCGGTGGCGCAGAGTGCCAGCGCGTTGCCCTTTGCAATCCGTTCCAGCTTCGGATCGCTGTTCAAGATGTCCGCTCCCGCGCCGGGGCGCAAGAAACAGATGAATTCAGATAGTTGCGCACGCGCCCTTACCCAGAGAAGGTATCCCCAAGTGGTTAATGTTAGTTGCTACAGGTAACCAGCAGGTTCAGATTTCGCCAGAGTTCAAAATGACTTCCAGCAAAGTTCCGGCACTTCGGGCGCGAATCGAGCGCTTTCCCATTGCCGGCAGTTTCACGATCAGCCGGGGGGCCAAGACCGAGGCCGTCACCGTTGTGGCCGAAGTGAGCCATAACGGCCTCACCGGCCGCGGCGAATGCGTGCCCTATCCCCGTTATGGCGAGACCCCCGAAGCGACCCTTGCGGCCATTGAGGCCATGCAGGGGGCTGTGGCCGGCGGCCTGATCCGGCAGGCCCTGCAAGGTGCCATGCCCCCGGGCGCGGCCCGCAACGCGCTGGATTGCGCCCTGATCGACCTGGAGGCCAAGGCGGCCGGCCGGCGGGCCTGGAGCCTGCTCGAGCGCCCGGCCCCCGGGATGCGCACCACCGCCTACACGATCTCGCTGGGCACGCCCGAGGCCATGGCTGCGGCCACGGCCAAGGCGGCGCACCGGCCGCTGCTCAAGATCAAGCTCGGCGGCGACGGCGACCCCGAGCGCATCGCGGCCGTACGCAAGGCGGCTCCGGAGTCCGAGCTGATCGTCGACGCCAACGAGTCCTGGACCGAAGCCAATCTGGAGCGCAACCTCGCCGCCTGCGACGCTGCCGGCGTCACCCTGGTCGAGCAGCCGCTACCCGCCGGCAAAGACGAGGCGTTGGCGCGGATCCGGCGGCCGCTCGCGGTCTGCGCCGACGAGAGCGTGCATGATCGCTCCTCGCTCGCACCCTTGCGCGCGCGCTACGACGCCGTGAACATCAAGCTCGACAAGACCGGCGGCCTCACCGAGGCGCTGGCGATGGCGGACGCCGCGCAAGCGCTCGGCTTCGAGATCATGATCGGCTGCATGGTCGCGACCTCGCTGTCGATGGCCCCCGCGATGCTGGTGACGCCGCAGGCGCGCTTCGTCGATCTCGACGGCCCCTTGCTGCTCGCGCGCGACCGCGATCACGGCCTGCGTTACGACGGCAGCCTGGTCTATCCGCCGGAGTCCTCGCTCTGGGGATGAGCGGTGAGCCGGTGCCGCGCCGACCAGATCACCAGCGCACCGGCCGCGGCCATCGCCGCCATGACGTAATACAGGCCATCGCCGATGCGGGCATAGATCGCCCCCGACGCGATCGAGGTCGTCGCGCCCAATAGCCCGCTGCATGCGGCGTAATAGCCCTGCCCCCGCGCGAGCTGATGCGACGGCACGCGCTGCACCAGGAGGTTCATGGTGCCGACGATGGTCATGCCGAAGGTCAGGCCATGGCCGAGCTGCACGATCGCGAGCAGCGCCAGCGGCGGCTCGTTGGCGGTGACGATCCAGCGCACCACGGCGCTTAAGCCGCCGATCGCCATCATCGAGGACGGATGCAGCGAGAAACGCGGCGACAGCGCGAACACCACGATCTCGGCGATCACACCGAGCGTCCACAATCCCGCGATCGTCAGCCCACTGATCCCATGGAGCTGCCAGTTGATGGCGGAGAAGGTGTAATAGGCGACGTGGCTGCCCTGGATCAGCGCCGCCGAGGCGATCAGCGCCCAGAAACCGACATCGCGCAGCAGCGCCGTGTCGGCCCGCGTCCCGGCGCTCTTGCGCCTGACGTCGTCGAGCGGCTGAAGCAGCAGGCTGGCCAGCACCGCAACGACCGCCCAGGCGACGATCACCCAGATCAGGTCGCGCGCCGCGATGACGTCGACGAGATAACCGCAGGCGAGCGAGCTCGCGGCGAACGCCGCCGAGCCCCACAGCCGCAAGGGGCCGTAGTCGAGACCGTAGCGGGCGACGCCGCGCAGCGCGTAGGCATCGGTGAGCGGGGTCGACGGCGTCCACATCGCGCAGGTCAGCGCGTAGATCAGGAACAGCGCCAGCGGATGCTGTTGCAGGCCGACGGCCGCAAAGCCGATCGCGGTCGCCAGCACCGACACCATCATCCCGGCGCGAATGGCATGCCGCTTTTCGGCAAAGGCGGTGATCTGCGGCAGCGTGGTGAAGCGCGTGATCGCCGGCAGCGCATTGATGAGGCCGATCCAGGCCGCGTCGATGCCGATCGCCTTCAGCCAGACCGGGAAGAACGGAAGCTGCGTGCCCGACACCGCGAACAGTGCCGAATAGAACAGGGCGAGGCTCACGGCGAATCGCCGCTTCACGGCGGCGGGCGTGGGGATTTGTGATTCGGACTGCATCAAACCAATTGCGATTCGGTCGATATCGTGGTGATCGTTAGTGTAACGCGCACTGATTTGCGCGACGAGATTGTCATGGCCAACGAAGCATTCGCCCTTTCGCCCATGTCTGCCCGCGCGGCCGAGCCGAACGAGCAGGATTACGACGCGATCCGCGAAGCCTTCATGGAGACCGCGCGCGGCCGCTGGTTCCTCGGCGAATATGCCAAGCGCAACCGCAATGCAGATACCCGCATGGTGCTGGATGCGGTCGCGAAAATCGAAGAAACCCTTGCGGCACAGCGACAACCCGTCGTCGAGGACCGCCTGCCGGAGGCGCTGGTCGAGATCCGCCGCGCCATCCGCGAGGCCGAGACGATCGCGCTCGCGGCGTTCGATCCCGCCGCGATCGAGGCGAGCCTCGCGCCGATCCCGCGCGGCGTGCGCATCATCAAGGAGATCTCGTGGCGCTGGCGCGAGATCGGCGCCGACGGGCGAATCTGCGACCTCATTGATTCGCAGCTCGCCTCGATCGAGGCCGCCTGCGGACAGATGTCGACCATCGACCCCCGCGTCGAGCTCAAGGCCGCATTCGATCTGCTCAGGGAACGGATCGAGCAGACCGAGGGCGACGCATCGCCGCAGGCGGAGCGTTCCTCGCCGGCTCCGGCGCAGGAGGCGCCCTCCGCGGTGGCTGAGGCTGCGCCTGCGCAAGCCGCACCCGCCGAGATGGCGAGCGAAGCTCCCGTGGCTTTTACGGAGGCGCCGCAGGACGTCGTAGCGACTCCCGAGCCCGAAGCAGAAATTGAGGAAGCCGGCACTGCCGAAGCGTTCGCAATGGCCGAGCAGGCCATGGATGCGACCGTCGCGCCGGAGGCCGCTGCCGACAGCAACATCGCGCCCGACAACGCCGCGGTTGAAGACGTCGCTCTTGAAGAGCCGGTCGCGGAGCTCACCGCGGTCGTGGAAGCCGCCGACGAGCTCGCGCTCGACGCCGCCGCGGAAGCCGAGGACGAGGCCATCCTCGAGGCCATCGCGCTGGAGATGGCCGCGCCCGATCCGGAGTTCGACGAGATCATCGAGCCGGTCGAGATGGCCGTCGCAGGTCCGGAGCCGATGGTTGCGGAGGCCGCAGCTTCGATCGCCGCCGCGCTTCCTGAGCCGGTCGCACCGGAGCCCGTCGCCGCCGCGGTCGTGGAAGAGCCCGCAGCCGACGCACCGATCGCGATGGACTCGCTGGCACGCCTCACCGACGCCATCGCGGAAGCCGCGGCCGAGGTGATGGAGCAGCAGGCCCCGGCAATGGCGGCCACGGCATCAATGGCCGCGGCGCCGACCGCGACGCTGCCGATGCCCACGCCGCTCCCCGAACCCTCGCTCGGCGCCACCATCCTCGCCAGCGGCATCCTGCAAAAACCCCGCGCGCCCGCCAACGACCCGCTCGCGCCGATCCGCCGCATGACCCAGGCCGAGAAGATCGCGTTCTTCTCGTAAGAGACTACGCTCTCTCCACACCGTCATTGCGAGCGCAGCGAAGCAATCCAGAAACCCTCCGCGGAAAGACTCTGGATTGCTTCGCTACGCTCGCAATGACGAGAGTATCAACTCCGTCATCCTGAGGTGCGAGGCGCACGATGCGCAGCATCGTGCGGGGAGCCTCGAAGGATGAACGGCCCCGATACGGCCGGGCCGTCGCCCCTCGAGGCTCGCCGAAGAGTCGAGCACCTCAGGGTGACGGCGATGGAGTGGAGGACCACGTCATTGTATGTAGGAGGGCCCGCAGAACCCGATCGTCACACCCATGTCCACCGAAGACACCCTCACCCTCTGGCGCCCCGTCGGCCCGAAAGAACTGGAGCTGATCCAGCAATCCGGCATGCGCGCGTTTCCGCCGCGCCTGCAGGACCAGCCGATCTTCTATCCGGTGCTGACGGAAGACTACGCCATCAAGATCGCGCGCGACTGGAATGTCCCGGCGAGCGGCGCGGGGTTCGTCACGCGTTTTGCAGTCAGGCAGAGCTTCATCGAACAATACGATGTGCAGGAAGCGGGCGGGCGCTCACATCTGGAGTACTGGATTCCGGCCGAGGACCTCGATGCGTTCAATGCCGCAATCGTCGGCTTGATCGAGGTCGTCCGCAGTTTCCCCTAGCCGCTCGCGCTTACCCGCAATTCCACACCGCACCGATCGGTGTCCGCGTCCAGCACGGGCCAAAGCTGCCGCCGTTGTAGCGGCCGCCGCCGAAGCCGGGGCGGCCGAAATAGTGCCACTCGCCGTCCCAGCGGTAATATTGCGGAACCGGGTCGATGTACCAGTGGCGGCGTTCACTGCGCGCGAGGCGCCGCATGGCGTCCTTCTGCTTGTAGAGCGGAATGCTGTTGCTCAGCGGCTGACGATAGCCGGGCAGGAAACCGTAGCCCTTCCAGACCGGCTTGGGGCGCTTTTGCACGGGCTCAGCGGGCGCGACAGCGGGCAGCAGCGACAGGATGACAGCAACGAAGAGACACACAAGGCGAGACATGGATCGACCATAGACAGGCGGATGCGAGAAGGCCACTCAAATTCGAGTGGGAGGCTTTGCGCCGCCTCGATCAATATGCTTCGCTATTTGTGGTGCCCTGTCGGAAGGAGCACACATGTCCACGGCGATCTCGACGCTCGGCGGGGTAGGTCTCTTCCTGCTCGGCATGACCGTGATGACGGAGGGCCTGAAGACGCTGGCCGGCTCTGCGCTACGCACGGTGCTCGGCATGGCTGCGTCGACGCCGCTGCTTGGCTCGTTTTGGGGGGCCGTGGTCACGCTGCTGGTGCAGTCCTCCAGCGCAACGACCATGACGACGATCGGTCTCGTCAGCGCCGGCCTCTTGACCTTCCAGCAAGGCTTGAGCCTCGTCTTCGGCGCGAATATCGGCACCACCGGGACCGGCTGGCTGGTCGCGCTGATCGGCGTTCGCGTCTCGCTCACGGCCGCGGCGCTGCCGATGATCTTCGTCGGCGCGCTGACCAGGCTTCTCGGCAGAGGACGAATCTCCGGGGTCGGCGCCGCGCTCGCCGGCTTCGGACTTGTGCTGTTCGGCTTGACGACTCTGCAGCAGGGCATGGGCGGGCTGGCTGAACGATTGCACCCGGCGGACCTGCCCGCAGTCCTCGGCAGTCCCGGGGTGTCATGGTGGTCGGGCCTCTTCGGCGTGCTGGCGCTGGTCGTGATCGGATTGGTCATGACCGCACTGATGCAATCTTCGACGGCCGCGATCGCGGTGACCCTGTCCGCCTATTTCGCGGGCGCGATCGGGTTGGACCAGGCCTGCGCCCTGATCATCGGCCAGAACATCGGAACAGCGACGAGTTCCGCCCTGGCCGCGATCGGCGCGAGCCCGACCGCGAAGCGGCTGGCCATCGCCTACGTTCTTTTCAAGCTGATTGCCGCACTTATCGCGTTGGTGGTTTTTCCCATGGTAACGCCCTTGCTGCTGCGCGCCTCCGACACGATCGATGGCGTCACGCTGCTGGCTGGCTACCACACGGCCTTCAACGTCGTCGGCGTCGCGGTCCTGCTGCCCCTGATCAATCCGTTCACGCGACTGGTCGAACGGATTCTGCCCGAGCGCGGCTCGCCGCTGACGCGATGTCTCGATCCTTCGGCGCTTGGGGCCCCGATCGTGGCGGTGGAAGCGGTACGGCGCACGATCGCGCGCGTGCTCTTGACGGTGTGCAGTTCGGTCGAGGCAAAACTGGCCGGCCGCGCTGGATCGATACGCCTGGGGAAGGAGGCTGTATCCGTAGAGGAGGCGGCCGATGCCGTGCGCCAGGCACAAATATTCCTGTCGGATGTAGCTGGACCGCCTGAGACCGACGACGAGCAACAGCGTCTGACGAGCACGCTGCACGCCCTCGACCACGCGTCCCGGCTGACGGACTTCGCAAGTGGAGAAAACAATTTCGCTTCGGTGGCAGGCGGGCCGGAGGACCTCCGCGCCAGAGAGCTATGTGCCGAAGTCATGCGAAGCGCGGCTGCGATTGCGCGCGGCGTGGCGGCGCCGCCCCGCGTCGACGGATCGCCGCACTCCGTACCCGCCTCGCGTGCCGGCGACGCCATGGCCGGTCCGCGCGCTGACCCGCCCGACGAGGCGATCGCCGAGCTCGATCGTTGTACGACACAGCTCGCAGAAATGCTGCGCATCCATCGCAGTGCGACGCTCGGTGCGGTGGCCAATGGAACCCTGACCGCCGACGCCGCCCTGCTTCGTGTCGAGGCGGTGCGAAACCTCGAAGCCCTGTCGCAGCACGCCTGGCGCTCGGCGGCTCATCTGATCGGGCGGGGCTAGCGCGGAGATATGCTCAAACAGCAGCCTGAAGCACGATGACCGTTCGCCCCAATTTCATTGCGATTCAGATCACGCCCTTACGGATCAGGAAGCAGCCATAGCCCCTGCTGTCGCCGACCTGCACGACACCAAACCCCGCCGCCGCCGCGCGATAAAAATCCGGACGCGAGAGCTTGCCGGGAGTGACAGTGCGGCCAGCGGCGCGCGCGATCTCCGCGAGCACGGCCCGCTGCACGTCGGGCACGCGGTCGGGGTCGTCCACCGGCATCATCACGCGCACCGGATCGGGATCGAAATCGTCGAGCGGATAGACCGACATGATGGCGCGGATGGCAACCTCCATGCTCATGCCCGGCAGCCGGATCAGGCGCTGCGATGTCGTGCTCTGCGCGATGCGGGTCGCGGGATGATTGGCGTCAACGAAAACGAGGTCGTCGCCGTGGCCCATCGAGGCCAGCAGCCAGAGCAGGTCAGGCGTGAGGATCGGATCGATCGATTTCAGCATGTGACGGCACTTCCCCCGAAGCATGTTCTTCGCCGGCGGAACCGGCCATTCACCATAGCAGGTTCCGAGCGTGATTCAGATCACGCAGCATACCATGGTGACTGGGATCACGGACCCCGAACTCGAACGCGGCCAGTCTGCCTCGCAACCAATCTCGCATCGAGATCAGTGCCAGAGGAGCACGCCATGTTCCGCCTAAGACCTTTCCTGATGACGGCCAGCCTCGTGGGAAGCCTGTTCGGCTTCGCCTGCGGCCCGGTTTCCGCACAAGTCGCCCCGGTCCAGCCGGCCCCAACCGCATTGCAAGGGCCGGAGCAGCGCGTGGCGCTGGTGATCGGCAATTCGAACTACCAGAACGCGCCGCAGCTCGCCAATCCCGACAATGATGCCCAGTCGATGGCGCAGTTTTTGAACTCCGCCGGGTTCGAGGTGGTCTCGGCAACCGATCTGGGCCAGAACGACATGCTCCGTGTCGTGCAGGATTTCTCCGCCAAAGTGTCCGCGCGCGGTCCGAACACCGTCGCGATGGTTTACTACGCCGGTCACGGCGTCCAGCTCGCCGGCGAGAACTATCTCGTTCCTGTCGATGCGAAAGTGTCCAGCCCCACCGAGCTCGTCAACAATTCGGTGCGCCTGGTCGACGTGATGTCGACGCTGGAGACGATCCCGAGCCGCATGCGCATCGTCATCCTCGATGCCTGTCGCAACAACCCGTTCCCGACCGTGAACGACGCCGGCCGCGGCCTCGCCATCGTCGATGCGCCGAACGGCTCGATCGTCGGCTATTCGACCGCGCCGGGCGCCGAAGCGCTCGACGGCACGGGCGGCCACAGCCCGTACACGCAAGCCTTCCTGAACGTCGCGCGCGAACCCAATGTACCGATCGAGCAGCTCTTCAAGCGCGTACGCCTCCAGGTGAACCAGACCACCAGCGGCGCGCAGATCCCCTGGGAGAGCTCCTCGCTCACCAGCGACTTCACCTTCTTCGGCGACACCGCGGTCGCCGCCAACCGCGTGCCGGTGAATGCGCCCGTCGTGCAGATGGCCTCCAATTTGCCGAGCCGCTCGACCCGCCAAGCCTATGACTATGTCGTGTCCGAGGGCCGGCCGGAGTACTATCAGGAGTTCATCCGGATGTATCCGCACGACCCGCTGTGCGACCACATCCGCTGGCTGCTCTCGAACCTGCTGATCTCGCAGGCCTGGCACAAGGCGGTGCTCGTGAACTCGCCGCTCGGCTATCAGACCTTCTACGACAGCTACGGCAACAGTCCCTATGCCGTGTCCGCACTGAAGCTCGCAGCGCAGCCGAAACTGATCCCGCTGATGCAGGCGACGAAGTTTCTCGCCCCGCAGAACATTGCCCCGACCTTCAAGATCGGCAATCTCGGCCAGCCCAAATACATGCCGCTGATGCAGCAGGGCAATGGCGGCGCGCAGGTCAATGGCAACCTGCCCGTCGTGCAGAAGCCGGTCGATGGCAACGTCATCGGCAAGCTCGGCAATGGCGGCCAGGTCGGGAGCCTGCCGGTCGGCAACAACCAGCCGAACGGCACGCCGTCGCAGACCCCGGGCAAGATCGTCACCCTGCCTGCGCCGACCAACAACGCTGGCGGTACCGGCAAGATCGTGACGCTGCCCGTGACCAACACCAAGCCGAACGGCGGCAACGCCAACGGCAATCCGGGCAAGATCGTCAGCATGCCGGTCAATGTCGGCAAGGGCGGCTCGACCGTCGACGTGAAGCCTGTTCAGACGCAGAACAACCCGATCCGCGTCAACAACGGCAACACCGGCATCGTGAAGCTCAACAACAATCCGGTGAACAAGGTGCAGGTCCAGAACAACGTGCAGACCAACCGTCCGCAGCTCAACACGACGCCGAACCGCATGGTCAACAGCAACAACAACTTCCGCCAGTCGATGAACCAGGCCCCGAGCACGGGCGGCGGCAACAACCACCGCGGCTTCATGCACTGATCGCACGGGCAGCGCACACACGACAAAGGGGCAGAGCGGAAACGCTCTGCCCCTTCTTCGTGTCGGGGAGTACATATGGTCAGCTGGACTGCGGCTCAGTTCATCGCTTCGGAACGACCGGAGCGCAGGACTCCTCCGACGACCACCGCTCGGTTCGTCGTTGGATCGATAAAATTTTCTGCTTCGCGACCAGCGCCTACGCAACCTGAGTGTGCATTCCATGTTGATCTATATCAACGGGAAGTTCGCGATTGGACGGAGACTGATGAGGGCAGTTTCAGCGAAACGGAGATCACGCGATGTCGAAATTGCGTATCGTTGTTCTTCCAGCAGCGACGTTGATAACGTCGTTGGTCGCGTTCAGCGCGCACGCGCAAACCTGCGCAGCCGGCTACACGATGCATCCACGGCTACATGCCTGCGTCGCAAAGCCAACTTGTGGCGAGGGAGCGACATTGCACCCACGGCTTCATCTCTGCGTCGCCCAACCCGCTTGCGCTACCGGCACATGGCACCCGCGCCTCAATCGCTGCGTCGGCGCTTAGAAGCGGACTGGTCGCGCCTCTTCATTTGATGGCAGCAGAAAATGCCGCCGCACCTCGCACGAACAGACGGGCGAAACTGTGCGCTCGCGCTGCTGCGGCGCGCTCCGTCCTCATCTTGAGGCCGGCCAAAGCGGGCTTCTCGATGGCTGCAGGAAAGACGCTCTCAGGCCACCAGCTTCGCGAACAGATCCGCGTCGACGTTGCCGCCGGAGAGCACGATAACGACATTCTTGCCGGCGACGTCGAGGCGTCCGGCAAGCAGTGCGGCAAGACCGACCGCCCCGCCCGGCTCGACCACCAGCTTCAGCTCACGATAGGCGAACGCCACGGCCGCACCGACTTCCTTGTCCGACGCCGTGACGCCACGCGCGAGCAGCTTGCTGTTGATCGCGAACGTCATCTCGCCCGGCATCAAGGCCATCAGCGCGTCGCAAATGGTGCGGCCGGCCGGCGGATGCGGCTCGCGATGACCTGCGGTCAGCGAGATGCCGTGATCGTCGAACGCCTCGGGCTCGGCCACCACGATCTCGGCTTGCGGATAGCGCGCCTTCACGGCCGTCGCCACGCCCGCGATCAGGCCGCCACCTGAGGCCGGCGCCACCACGATGTCGGGGGCAAGACCGAGCGTTGCCATGTCTTCCGCGATCTCGCGGCCGGCAGTGCCCTGCCCGGCGATCACGAAGGGATCGTCATAGGGTTTTACAAGTGTGGCGCCGCGCTTCTCGGCGATGCCGCGCGAGATCGCCTCGCGATCGTCCTTGTCGCGATCGTAAAGCACGACCTCGGCGCCGTAGGATTTGGTGCGCTCGCGCTTCGACAGCGGCGCATCCGCCGGCATCACGATGGTCGCCTGCATGTCGAGGATCTTGGCTGCCGCCGCCACGCCCTGGGCGTGGTTGCCGGAGGAGAACGCAACGACGCCGCCGGCGCGCTTGTCCTGCGGGATCGAGAACACCTTGTTGAAGGCACCGCGGAACTTGAAGGAGCCGGTGCGCTGGAGCATCTCCGGCTTCAGGAACACCTTGGCACCGACGCGCTCGTTGAGCACGGGAAAGGACAACAGCGGGGTGCGGATGGCGTAGGGCGCAATCACGCGCGCTGCGGCATCGATGTCGGCGGGGCCGACCGGAAGGAGCTGTTCGGTCATGGCGGAATGTTATCGTGGCCGATGAGGCCCGGGCAAGACACCTCCGCGCGATGAGCCCTGGTTTTCAGGCTACGAAACTAACCGGCTCCGCCCCATTCCTGCCTGATAGCACCGCCCCGACCGCCTGGATGCTGTCGATGAAGACCCGCGCCGAGGCCTCCCAGGTGTAGTTGGCGGCGAATTCGACGCAGTCCTGCCGGCAGACGCCGAGCGCGGCGAAGCAGGCATTGCGCAGATCGTGATCGAGCGCGCCGACCGGCGCATCGCCGATGACATCGCGGGGGCCCTTCACCGGGAAGGCCGCGACCGGCAGGCCGCTGGCGAGCGCCTCCAGAAGGACCAGGCCGAACGTGTCGGTCTTGCTGGGGAACACGAACACGTCGGCGGCGGCATAGATATCGGCCAGTTCCTCGCCGTGCTTCTCACCGAGGAAGATCGCATCGGGATAGGCCTCTTCGAGCGCGGCGCGCGCCGGGCCGTCGCCGACAATCACCTTGGTGCCAGGCAGATCGAGATCGAGGAAGGCCTCGAGGTTCTTCTCCACCGCGACGCGGCCGACCGACAGGAACACCGGCGCCGGCAGACAGAGATCGACGGCGCGGGGATGGAACAGGCCGGTGTCGACGCCGCGCGGCCACAGCACGACATTGTCGAAGCCGCGCTCGGTCAGTTCGCGGGCAAGCGCCGGCGTCGCCGCCATCACGGCGCGGCTGGGCGCATGGAAGCGGCGCAGCGCCCGCCAGATCAGCGACCCCGGCACCGGCACGCGGGCGCGGACATATTCGGGAAAGCGAGTGTGGAAGCTGGTCGTGAACGGCAGCTTGCGCTGGCGGCAATAGCGGCGGACCATCAGGCCGATCGGCCCCTCGGTCGCGATATGGATGCTGTCGGGGCGCGCCTCCTCGATCAGCTTGGCGATTCGCGCCGGACGCGGCATCGCGAGGCGCACGTCGCGATAGCTCGGCATCGCGAAGGTGCGGAACGATTGCGGCGTCAGGAACGTGAACTCGACGCCAAGACCTTCAACGCCAAGACCTTCAACGCGAAGCCCTTTGGCGGCATCAGCCAGCTTGGTCAGCGTCCGAACCACACCGTTGACTTGCGGGTGCCAGGCGTCGGTCGCGACCAGGATGCGCATCAAGTGGCCCTTGTTAAGCAGCTCTGGCTGCGACCTGCGGGACTTCTGCCGGCTTCTGCAACTGATCCGCCCAGGTGATGATCTCGAAATGGCCGTCGTCGTGCTCGACCAGGGCCGTGCAGCTCTCGACCCAGTCGCCGCAATTCATGTAGCGAATGCCGGCCTCGTCGCGGATCACGGCGTAGTGGATGTGGCCGCAGATCACGCCGTCGGCGTCGTGGCGCCGCGCTTCGGCCGCCAGCGCCTGCTCGAACGCGCCGATATAGTTGACGGCGTTCTTGACCTTCTGTTTGGCCCATTGCGACAGCGACCAATAGGGCACGCCGAACATGCGCCGGAAGAAGTTGACGAAGCGATTCATCTGGATCGCGAAGTCGTAGGCCTTGTCGCCGAGATGGGCGAGCCAGCGCGCGTTCTGCACCACGAGGTCGAAGATGTCGCCGTGGATGACGAGATAGCGCTTGCCGTCCACGCCGGTGTGGACGGTGTTCTCGACCACGTCGATGCCGCCGAAATGCGTGCCGTAATAGTTGCGCAGAAACTCGTCGTGATTGCCGGGAATGTAGATGATCTTGGCGCCCTTGCGCGCCTTGCGCAAAAGCTTCTGGACAAGGTCGTTATGGGACTGCGGCCAGTGCCAGCTCGATTTCAGCGCCCAGCCGTCGACGATGTCGCCGACGAGGTAGATCGTGTCGGCATCATGGTAGCGCAGGAAGTCGAGCAGAAGGTCGGCTTGAGAACCGCGGGCTCCGAGATGAACGTCGGAGATGAACAACGTGCGAAAGCGCCGCTCCGGGCTCTCGTCACTCACATCGTAACTTCCCATGCGCCAGCCTGTAACAATGTCCCGTGACAGGGGGATGACCGATTGAACCCTTGAGGCACCTTCAAATACGAATCACGCCTTGCCTCGCCCACCCCGCGAATATCAGTCGCATGCGACAATCAGGCGACATGGCGCCGCAGCGGTGCCCGCAAAACCGCGGAACCGCATGGCCTTATTGGTTAACGGGGGAGCAACCGCGCCGCGCGGACGCGCGCCGTCAGTAAAATTTGTGGAAATGATGGATCGGCCCATGGCCGTGGCCGACGCTGAAGCGGTCGGCGGCTGCGATCGCGGCGCTGATCCAGGTCTTTGCGTTGCGTACGGCGCCCTCGAGATCCTCACCTTTGGCGAGCCCCGCAGCGACCGCCGACGACAGCGAGCAGCCGGTGCCATGGGTGTTCTTGGTGGCGACGCGGGGCGCGGCAAGCGCGGTCGTGTGTCCGGACGTGACGAGATAGTCGATGCTCTCGGCGCCCTCGCCGTGCCCGCCCTTGATCAGGACCGCACGGCAGCCGAGCGCCAGCAGCCGGCGCCCCTGGGCTTCGATCTCGGCCTCGCTCGCCGCAATGTGCTCGCCGAGAAGAGCCGCGGCCTCCGGCAGGTTCGGCGTGATCACCGAGGCCAGCGGCATCAGTCTCGTGCGCAAGGCGTCGACGGCTTCGGACGCCAGCAGGCGGTCGCCCGAGGTCGCCACCATCACGGGATCGAGGACGATGTGGCGCGGCTGCCAGCGCGACAGCGCGGCCGCGATCGCATCGATGCTGTCGGCCTGGCCGACCATGCCGATCTTCACCGCGCCGATGTCGAGATCGGAGAACACCGCATCGATCTGCGCGGCGACGAACTCGGCCGGCACGGCGTGAATGCCGGTGACGCCACGCGTGTTCTGCGCCGTCAGCGCCGAGATCACGGAGGCGCCGTAGACGCCGAGCGCGGCAAAGGTCTTCAGATCCGCCTGGATGCCGGCGCCGCCGCTGGAATCCGAGCCGGCAATGGTGAGCGCAACGGGCGTCGTCATCGCCGGATACGTTCGTTTGAGAAGGACACGGCCATGCCCTGTCCTAGCGCGCCCCCGACGTGCCAGCAAGCCGGGCCATGGGCGAGCAAATCAGGTGGAGGGCGGCCCCGGACTGCCCGTCTTCCCGCAATCGTGCACATTCCGCGAAAATATGACCTCGGCATCGCCCGGCCTTGGCATCGATTCCGATGAATGAGAGGTTGGCCCGTGGATTCGTCCACAACGCCATGTTGCGGGCCAGCCTCGGCCCGAAATCCTCTCGGGAACCCGATCATGTGGGCCTATTTCGAACGTCTCCTCGACTCCTCGATGTTCTCCCCGCACGGCATCTGCCTGCTCTGGGAACCCGAGCTGATATGGCTGCATGTGGTCTCGGACGCCTGCATTGCGCTGGCCTATTTCTCGATCCCGTTCGCGCTTGCGATCCTCGTCACCAAGCGGCGCGACCTCAAGTTCGGATGGGTGTTCTGGGCGTTCGCCGTCTTCATCATGGCCAGTGGCCTGACGCATGTGCTGTCGATCTACACGCTCTGGGTGCCGGTCTACGGCATCGAGGGCATCGTCAAGGCGCTCACCGCCGTGGCGTCGGTCGTCACCGCGGGAGCGCTCTGGCCGCTGCTGCCGAAGATCCTGACCATCCCCTCGCCGTTCGAGCTCCGGCAGGTCCGGGCCGCGCTTGAGGAGGAGGAGACCAAGAATCGGGACGCGGCGCAGCTGCTCGGCCAGGTCAGCGAAACCCAGCGCGCGCTGCGCGAGAGCATGACGCGCCTCACCGCCGTGGTCGACACCGCGGTCGACGGCGTCATCCTGTTCGACGCGCAGGCCCGCATTCTCCTGTTCAATCCCGCCTGTGAACGCCTGTTCGGCTATCGCGCCGACGAGGTCATGAATCGCGACATCGGCATGCTGATGTCCAAGGAGAGGCCCTCATCCACCGATCGCGCGCAGCGTTTCGCAACAGGGGAGGCCGTCGGCCTGCGCAAGGACGGATCGAGTTTTCCGATGAACCTGTCGGTGGGCCAGGCGTGGCAGGACGGCGAGCTGATCCATGTCGGCATCGTTCACGACCTGACCCGGCGCAAGCTGACCGAGCAGCAGCTGCAGCAGGCGCAGAAGATGGAGACGGTCGGCCAGCTCTCCGGCGGCATCGCCCATGACTTCAACAATCTGCTCACCGTCATCATCGGCAACGCGGAACTCCTGAGCGAGCAGCTCCGCGAGCGTCCTGACCTCCGCCGCTTCGCCGACGACATCTGCCAGTCGGGCGAACGCGGTGCGGAGCTGACGCAACGGCTGCTGGCGTTCAGCCGGCGCCAATTGCTGCAACCCCGCGCGATCGAGTGCCGCGAGCTCCTGACCTCCATGCACAAGTTGCTCAAGCGCACCTTGCGCGAGAACATCGAGATCAGGACGGCGTTCGGCTCCGGCTCCATCCAGGCCTTCGCCGACCGCGCCCAGCTCGAATCCGCCGTGCTCAACCTCGCGCTGAATGCGCAGGACGCCATGCCATCGGGCGGGCATCTCACCCTCAGCACCGAGCTCACGGCGATCGACGAGCACTATCGCATGCAGCATCCGGAGGTGGAGTCCGGCAGCTACGCCCTGATCGCGGTCACCGATGACGGCGAAGGCATGGCACCTGACGTCATCGAGCGCGCCTTCGAGCCGTTCTTCACCACCAAGGAGGTCGGCAAGGGGTCTGGCCTCGGCCTCAGCATGGTCTATGGCTTCGCCAAGCAATCGGGCGGACATGTCTCGATCTACAGCGAGCCGGGCCTCGGCACGACGGTCCGCATCTACCTGCCGCATGCCGGCGGCGAGACGTCGCTCGCCGACATCGCGGCGCGCGAGGAAGCCGCACCCCGCGGCCACGAAACGATTCTGATCGCCGAGGACGATCCGTTCGTCCGCTCCTCCGTCACGCTGCGCGTGGAGGCGCTGGGATATCGCGTGATCTCGGCCGTCCACGGCAAGGAGGCCTTGCAGCTGCTTCGCACCAACCCGGCCATCGACCTCCTGTTCACCGACATCGTGATGCCCGGCGGCATGAGCGGCTGGGAGCTCGCCGACCAGGCCCGGCGCATCCGCCCCGGCCTCCCGGTCCTGTTCTCGTCCGGCTACGCCCTGGAGACCCTGGTCGAGCAGGGCCGCGCGCACGCCCAATCGATCGTCCTGACCAAGCCCTATCGCAATGCCGAGCTCGCCCGTCGGCTCAGGGAAGCGTTCGCCGCCGTGCCGCTGCCCTCCTAGGGAGGCTCCCGGCAACGGCAAGGCGGCAAGTTCGCTTGCCAAGCCACCCCGGTTTTGGCCTATTAGCCGCCCAGATGCGCTTTCGGAGTGACTGCAATGGTTCCCTTTTTCGTCCAGATCAAATGCAAGCTCGGCCAGTCCTATACGGTCGCCAATGCGCTCGCCGAAGCCGAGATCGCCTCCGAGATCTACTCGACCGCCGGCCAATATGATCTGCTGGTGAAGTTCTACGTCGACAAGGACACCGACATCGGCCACTTCGTCAACGAGAAGGTGCAGGTGCTGCCGGGCATCCAGGACACCCTCACCATCATCACCTTCAAGGCGTTCGGCACGGGCTAGAGCAGGCTGCGCTAAAGCGCGATGAGATTTGGATGAATCGTCATCGCGCTTTAGGTTGTTGTTTGCGCATGATCTTCTCGGAAAACCGCCTCGCACTTTTCCGGATCATGCTTTAGCCGCCCTCCTTCTTCTTGGGCGGCGTCGGTCCCTGTACCGGTGGCAGCGACTTCAGATAAGCGGCCATCGCGGCGCGATCTTCCGCGGTTACCTGCGCCAGGTTCTTGATCACCGGCCGCATCGCGCCCGAGGCGCTGTCGCCCTCGGGCATGTCGCCTGTCTCGAGGAAATCGGCGATATCCTTCTCGCTCCAGCTGCCGATGCCCTGCTGGGTGATGTTCGGCACCCAGCCCTCGCCTTCCGGACTGGGGCCGCCGGCAAAGCGCTGCGCCGTGATGATGCCGCCGAGCAGATTGCGCGGGCTGTGGCATTCGGCGCAATGGCCGAAACCGTTCACGAGATAGGCGCCGCGATTCCATTGCGGCGAGCGAGCAGCGTCCGCGACGAACGGCCCGGTGTCCATGAACAGCAGCTTCCAGATGCCGACATTGCGGCGGATGTTGAACGGAAACGGCAGCGCGTGGTCGCGCACTCTGCCTGATACCGGCGGCAGCGTCTTCAGATAGGCGAAGACATCGCGGACGTCGTCGATCTTTGCCAGATGGTAGGACGTGTAGGGAAACGCCGGGAAGTAGTGCGTGCCCTCGGGCGAGATGCCGCGCATCACGGCGTTGACGAAATCAGCCTCGCTCCACCGGCCGATCCCGTCGGCCGGATCGGGGGAAATATTGGGGACGTAGAACGTCCCGAACGGCGAGCCGAGCGCCAGGCCACCGCCGAGCCGCAGCCGATCGGGCTGATTGGGCACCGCATGACAGGACGAGCAACCGCCGGCATTGAACAGCTCCTGCCCGTTGGCGAGATCGGGCTTGCGTGTCGGTGCCGGCTCGGCCAGCGCCGCCGGGGCGGTCAACCACCAATAGAGGCCGAAAGCCGCGACGGCGGCAATCAGGGCGGCAAGTAGTGTTCGTCGCAGCATTCAATCATTCCATCGTGAGCGCGCGAACTTAAGGGTCATGCCGCGCCCGATCCAGCCACGAATATTTTAAATGGTCCGGCTGTAATACGGGAATAAACTGAAAGACGTACTGTTTGGAAGTTCACAGCAATCAGGCGTCAACAGGGAGAGACTCATGACCAAAGCCGTTTTTGCCACACTGGCACTCGGAGCTGCCGTTGCCTTCGCCGCCCCGGCCAGCGCGGAGAAACTGAAGGCGACACTGGACGGCAAATCCGAAGTGCCCGCCAACACCAGCAGCGCCACCGGAACGGCCGAGCTCGACTATGACGCCGCCAGCAAGAAGCTGTCGTGGACCGTCAACTATTCCGGGCTCTCCGGTCCTGCCACCGCCGCCCATTTCCACGGCCCCGCCGAGGCCGGCAAGAACGCCGGCGTTGCGGTCCCGATCGCCAATGCGGGCTCGAGCCCGGTCAAGGGCGAAGCGACGCTCACCGACGCGCAGGCCGCCGACCTGCTCGGCGGCAAGTACTATATCAACATCCACACGGCGGCGAACCCGGGCGGCGAGATCCGCGGCCAGGTGATGAAGTAACGCGAAAGCGCGGCTTCGTCGCGGAAAGGCCGGACGCAAGGAGGGAGCGTCCGGCCTTTTCGATTCGCGGCGGAGGCCGCTCCGGCAGTCCGCGCTTGTGCCTTGCCAGCCTCGCGCGTTCCGCCGTAAACTTCGGCCTCACCAATTTCCAGAGTGGCACCGTGCGGTTCGTTTCCAGCGTTCTCGATCGGCCCGACAACGCGAGCATCAGACGATCGGCGCGCGGGCCATTGTACGTTCTGGCAGGCCTCATCGTCGCCGGAGCGTTGCTTTCCTCCTCCGGGCCGGTCGTTGCGCAAAGCGACATGGAAAAGCAGGCTCAATGCGAGCTGTCCGCCATCCGCGACACGCGCTCGCCCCTTGCCGTGCAGTACATCCGCTCCGCCTGCAACTGGCTCGTCGTCAACGGCGATTCCCTGCTGAACGCATCCAGCAAGGGCTATTACATCTGCCTCGTGCGGCAGCTCTCGGGCGCGCAGAGCAACGAGGCTGCCGCGGCGATCATGTCGGCATGCCGCGCGTCCAATCCGCTTTGATCCCCCCGCTCAAGTCGCATTCAGCGCCTGGGCGAGGTCTGCGATCAGATCCGACGGGTTCTCGATCCCGATCGACAGCCGGATCGTGGAATCGAGCACGCCGATCTTTTGGCGGATGTCGGCGGGTACGCCGGAATGGGTCATGGTCGCGGGCAGGCTCGCGAGCGACTCGGTGCCGCCAAGGCTCACCGCCAGCTTGAGTATCTGCAGCGCATTGAGGAATTTCACCGCCGCCTCCTTGCCGCCGACGATGTCGAACGAGAAGGTCGATCCCGCCCCCAGGCATTGCCGCGCGAACACGCGGCCCAAGGCTGAGTCCTGCTCGTGATGACCGAGATAGTGGACTTTGGCGACTTTTGGATGGTCGCGCAGATAGCTCGCCACCAGGCGCGCATTCGCATCCGCCTTTTCCATGCGCAGGCTCAGCGTCTCCAATGAGCGGTTGATCATCCAGCACGAATGCGGATCGAGCTGGGTGCCGATGGCGCCGCGCAGCGCCTTGATGCCCTTCATGATCGCCTTCGATCCGAGCGCGGCGCCCGCGATCAGGTCGGAATGGCCGCCGACATATTTCGTCAGCGAATACAGCGACAGGTCCGCGCCGTGCTCGATCGGCCGCTGAAACACCGGGCCGAGCAGCGTGTTGTCGCAGGCGATGATCGGCGTGTGTCCCTGGGACTTGCCGATGGAATCGGCGATGCGGCGGATCATCGCGATGTCGACGAGGCCGTTGGTCGGATTGGCCGGGGTCTCGATCAGGATCATCGAAACCCGCCCCTTGCCCATCGCCTCCTCCGCGGCCTGCCTGACGGAGGCTTCATCGATGCCGTCGGCAAAGCCGACCGCGCCGATCGACAGGCGCGCAAGCGTGTTCGTCAGAAGCGTTTCCGTGCCGCCATAGAGCGGCTGGGAGTGCAGGATGACGTCGCCGGGACGGACGAAGGCGAGGATCGTGGTCGCGATGGCCGCCATGCCCGACGAGAACAGCGCGCAGCTTTCGGTGCGCTCATAGACCGCGAGCCGGTCCTCGACGATCTCGCTGTTGGGGTGGTTGAAGCGCGAATAGACCAGGCCCGCGCCCATGCCTTCCGGCGGCTCGCGCCGGCCGGCGACGTAATCGAAGAAGTCCTGCCCGTCTTCGGCGGTCTTGAACACGAAGGTCGAGGTCAGGAACACCGGCGGCTTGATGGCGCCTTCCGACAATTGCGGATCATAGCCATAGGTCAGCATCAGGGTTTCCGGATGCAGCATATGGTTGCCGATATGGGTCTTCGACGGGAACGGTTTTGCCATGGCCTGTCTCGCTGTTCTGATGCTCGCCGCGCGTTGGAACTCCTGACGTCATGAAGCAGTCGGGAGCGAGATGCGTCGACTCGTGTCAGCGCACGGCCGTTGGCACAAAGATAGCCGCTCTCACGGCGATCCGTCAGGCCTTGCGCACAGAATTTCTGCGGGCCGACTCATTGGCTGGTTATGAGTCATGTAGCCCGGATGAGCGAAGCGACATCCGGGACAGACTATCAGCTAAGGCTCCCCGGATATCGCTTCGCTCATCCGAGCTATGACGCAACAAAAAAGCGGCTGCTTTCGCAACCGCCTTAGTAGCCCGGATGAAGCGGAGCGCACTCCGGGACAGGTCCATCAAGTCACGCAGGCTTCCCGGATTACGCTGCGCTCCATCCGGGCTACAAACGAACTTCGCCCGGTTATTTCAACTTCAGGCGATAGGTTTCGTGACAATCGGTGCAGCGGTCGTTGATCGCGGTGTAGGCCGCCTTCAGGCTCGCGACGTCGGTGATCTTGCCCTTGACGTCGGCGATCGCCTTCTGCACCGGCGGGATCTTGGAGTCGAAATCGGCCTTGTTCTGCCAGACCTTCGGCGAGGCGCCATAGGTCGCGTTGACGACGTCCTGCTTGGGATTGACCTCGAAGGTCTTGGCGATCTTGGCAACATCGGCCTCGATGTTGGCGATGGCGTGATCGGCCGCCTTCTGGTCGAAGGGGATATCGCCCTTCGTCATCTTCTGGATGACGCCATACTGGTTCTTGGCGATCGAGCGCATCAGATTGTCCTGCTGGACGGCAATCTCCTGTTGCGCCATCACGGCGCCCGCGCCCAGCAGGAGGGCGCCCGCGACAATCATCGTCCGTTTCATTGGTCCGTTTCTCCGGCTCTCGAGACGTTCAGGGAATGAGACTTCACCGGCTTCACGGGAAGCCGGGACCCCATCATGGGTAGAACCCCGCGCGGCGCGTTTATTCCCGTGCGCGCGGAGATCGGGTTTTAGAGGCTGTGGCGGCGATGGTGCTCGTTGATGGCGATCCACACCCGCTCCGGCGTTGCCGGCATGTCGATGTGGTCGATCTTGTATTCGCGCCAGAGGGCGTCGACGATGGCGTTGACGATGGCCGGGCAGGAGCCGATGGCGCCGGCCTCGCCCGCCCCCTTCACCCCCAGCGGATTGGTCTTGCAGGGAACGTTGGCCGTCTCGAACACGAAGGCGGGACCATCGGCCGCGCGCGGCAGCGCGTAGTCCATGAAGGTCGCGGTGATGAGCTGCCCGTCGCCCGCGCCATAGACCACCTGCTCCATCAGCGCCTGGCCGATGCCCTGCATGGCGCCGCCATGCACCTGGCCCGCCAAAAGCAGTGGATTGAGCGTCTTGCCGAAATCGTCGACGATCACGTAGTTGACGATCTTGATGATGCCGGTAGCCGGATCGATCTCGACCTCCGCCAGATGCGTGCCGTTCGGATAGGTGCCGTCGGCGCTGGCAAAGGTCGCGCTGCCATTCAGCTTGGCCGGATCGACGCCGGGCCGCTTGGCGAGATCGGCGAACGAGACCGAACGGTCAGTGCCCGAAATGCGGACCACACCGTCGGTGATCTCGAGGTCGCCGGCGCTCGCTTCCAGCGCCTGCGCTGCAAGCTCCTTCAACTTCTTGCCCAGATCTCCGGCAGCGCGCTCCACGCAGACGCCGCCGGTGGGAATCGAGGCCGAACCGCCGGTGCCAAGCCCCGTTGCGATCTCGTCAGTATCGCCCTGGCGGATATGCACACGCTCGGGCGGCAGGCCGAACTGCTCGGCGACGATCTGCGCATAGGCGGTCTGGTGGCCCTGCCCGCTCGACTGTGTGCCGATGAGGACGGTGACGTCGCCATTGGGATCGAGGCGGACATTGGCCGTCTCCTCACCCATCACACCACAGATCTCGACATAGCTCGCGAGCCCGATGCCGCGGATCAGGCCGCCCTTCTTGGCCGCCTTGGCCCGCTTGGGAAACTCCTTCCATTCCGCGATCTCCATCGCGCGCTTGAGATGCGCGGCAAAGTCGCCGGAATCGTAGACCTTGCCGGTGGCCGTCTTGTAAGGCAGCGCCTTCGGCTGGATGAAGTTCTTGCGGCGGATGGCGTCCGGCGTCATGTCGAGTTTTCGCGCGCAGGCATCGACGAGACGCTCGATGACATAGGCTGCCTCAGGACGACCCGCGCCGCGATAGGCATCGACTGGCACGCTATGGGTGAAGATGGTGCGCACCCGGCAGTGGAAGGCCTGGATGTCGTAGAGGCCCGGCAGCATGCCGGCGCCGCCATGCGGGATGTAGGGCCCGAAGGTCGAGAGATACGCGCCCATGTCGCCCATGAGGTCGCAGTCCATCGCGAGGAACTTGCCGTCTTCAGTCAGCGCCATCTTCGCGGTGGTGACGTTGTCGCGGCCCTGCGCATCGCCCATGAAATGCTCGGAGCGGTCGGCAGCCCACTTCACCGCCTTCTTCAGCTTGCGCGCCGCAACTGCCATCAGCGCGTATTCGCGGTACGGAAACAGTTTTGTGCCAAAGCCGCCGCCGACGTCGGGGCAGATCACCCGCATCTTGTCGGTGGGAATGTTGAGCACGTTCTGGCACAGGATATCGCGCAGGCGGTGGCTGCCCTGGCTGCCGACCGTCAGCGTCAGATGGTCGCGCTTGGCGTCGTATTCGCAGACCGCCGCGCGCGTCTCCATGAAGCTCGCGACCACGCGCGGATTGACGATGGAGATTTCGGCCACCGCATGCGCCTTGGCGAACGCAGCTTCCGTCGCCGCCTTGTCGCCGATCGAGACATCGAACAGCACGTTGCCGGCCTTGTCCGGCCAGACCTGCGGCGCGCCCTTCTTCACGGCATTGACGACGCCGGTCACCGCCGGCAGCGGCGACCATTTGACCTCGATCGCCTCGATCGCGTCGCGGGCCTGGTCGATGGTCTCGGCGACGACGAAGGCGATGGAATCGCCGACATGGCGCACCTCGTCCTTGGCGAGGATCGGGTAAGGCGGGCCGGTGAACGGATCGGTCTCGAGGTTGAAAAGGCAGGGCAGATTGCCGAGATCCTTGACGTCATCCGCAGTCAGGATCAGCGCGACACCGGGCAAGCCGCGGGCGCGGCCTGCATCGATGGTGTATTTGGCATGCGCATGCGGCGAGCGCAGCATCAAGCAGCGGAGCGCGGCCTGCGGCGCATAATCGTCGGTATAGCGGCCCTTGCCGCGGATGAGCGCGTCATCCTCCTTGCGCAGCACACTTTGGCCAACGCCGAACTTGATGGGAGCCGCCATTGTCTTAACCCGTCCTATGGTTGTTTTGCCGGCATATTGCCGTGGAAAAAGTGGCAAGGCAAATGGGTTTGGGCAGGCGCATGGGTCGCGGGCGGGGAAAGCGCCGCGCGCCCGTCACCATGCCGTCTAGTTTGCGCCGCGAAACACGACCTCATCCTGAGGAGCCCGCCAAAAAGAAGACGCCGCCCACCTTAGGAAGTTACATCCCACTGCGCCTCCACAGATCCGCTGCGCGATCTCGCAGCCTTTCGATAGCACGCTCGGGCGCGATGTGCTCGATCTCGCCACGCGTCAGGCCGATATCCATCAGCTCCCTGTCGCTCAGATCGTGCAAGGTGACTCGTGATCGCTGGCGCCAGAACGCGCGCCAATATCGCCCGAGCAGGCTCAAGGCGATGGAGAAGTCCAGGCGAAGCCGCGCGGCATCGACCTCCGGCTCGCTCGTGGTGTTCGTCAATTGTGGTGGCATCGGATGCTCCTGCTGTTGTGCCGGCAGGGAGCGTGGCCAATGAAAAGGCCCCGTCCGATGCCGGCGGGGCCTGGTGGAAAAGGTGTCGTCGTCGAATTCCTAGCGCGCGACTCCTTCCACGGCCCAGCCAAAGCGGGTCATGTTCGAGAGGTTGACTTTGCGCACCAATTTAATCATGGGGCGTTACTACCACGGCAATCGCATAAAATCAAGGGATGTGCGGAGGCTGACTGCATCCTGGAGGCGAGCACCTCACTCCGGCGCCTAGCCGCGCACCAGTGAGACCAGCCACTTGCGGCCGAACAGCACGAGGATCGCGAGCGCGTAGACGATCGTGCCGCCGACGGCGAGCAGGGCCAGCGTCGCTTCGTCCTGGAAGTGCATCGAGCCCAGAATGGAATGGCTGAAACGCGCGATCAACCAGAACGCCGCAGCCAGAATGATTCCGATCAGCAGGAACTTGCCGATCGACATCAGCCAGGCGCGGTCCAGCACGAGGAAGCCGCGCCGCACGGCGAAGAACAGCACCAGCAACAGATTGGTCCAGACCCCGACGGCGGTCGCCAGCGCAAGACCGATCTGGGCCAGCGATCCCATCAAGGCGACCTTCAGTGCGACGTTGACGGCGATGCCGGTCAGCGAGGCCCGCACCGGCGTGGCAGTGTCCTTGCGCGCGTAGAACGTCGCGACCGCGCTGCGGATCAGCACGAACGGGATCAGGCCGATGGCATAGGCCGCGAGCGTGGCGCCGGCGGCGGCGGCGTCGGCCTTGGAGAACGCACCGCGCGCGAACAGCGCGCG
The DNA here is from genome assembly GCF_029714325.1 of Bradyrhizobium sp. CB1717. Lineage (NCBI taxonomy): Bacteria > Pseudomonadati > Pseudomonadota > Alphaproteobacteria > Hyphomicrobiales > Nitrobacteraceae > Bradyrhizobium > Bradyrhizobium sp. CB1717. The sequence goes on along the minus strand of NZ_CP121666.1, from coordinate 3,667,633 downwards.
CATGATCGCATCAGGCACGGTGAGAAACGCTGCGACGAACGGCACCGAGAACAGCAGCGTGAAATCGAAGGCGCGGCGCTGCGCCCTCATTGCGCCGTCATGGTCGTTGGCCGTGATCCGCCGCGACATCTCCGGCAGCAGCACCGTGCCGATGGCGATGCCGATGACGCCGATCGGGAGCTGGTTGAGCCGGTCGGCATAATAGAGCGCCGACAGCGCGCCCGCGGGCAGGAAGGTCGCGATGATGGTGTCGGCGAACAGCGCGACCTGCGTGCCCATCGAGCCGAGTGTTGCCGGGCCCAGCGCCTTGAAGAAGCCGCGGACGTCTTCGTCGAGCTTGAGCGGCGCAAAGCGCGGCAGGCCACCATGACGGGCGAGATCGCCTGCGAGCAGGAAATATTGCAGGAAGCCGGAGATCAGCACGCCCCAGGCGGCGGCATGGCCCGCGGTCGGAAACCAGACGGCAACCGCCAGCGTCATCATCATCGCGACGTTGAGGAAGATCGATGCGGCCGCGGCGCTCGCGAAGCGCTGCATCACGTTGAGCATGCCGCCATAGAGCGTCACCAGCGTGATCAGCAGCAGATAGGGAAAGGTGATCCGGGTCAGCTCGATTGCGAGCTTGCGCTGCTCGGCATCCTCGGAAAAGCCTGGCGCCAGAATGCTCATGGCCTGCGGCATGAACAGCCAGGCGACGATCAGCAGCAGCACCTGCGAGGCCAGCAGCAGGGTGAAGATGCGGTCGGCGAACAGTTTTGCCGCCGCCTCCCCCTTCTCGCCATGGACATGCGCATAGGCCGGCACCCAGGCGGCGTTGAAGGCGCCCTCGGCGAAGATCGCGCGAAAATGATTGGGCAGCCGCAACGCCACGAAAAAGGCGTCGGCCACCGGGCCGGCGCCGAGAATCGCCGCGAGCATGATGTCGCGGGCAAACCCCGTCAGCCGCGAGAGCAGCGTGTAACCACCGACCGTGAAGATGCGTCCGAGCATGCGGACTCTTCTAGAGGCTTATCGGGCAGAGGTCGATTGCATCTTGCGATGCGCATGGCTGCGCCCTCTCCCCTTGCGGAGAGGGCAGCGACGCTGGTAGACGCAGGCTCATTGGGGTGAGGGGTATCTCTCAGCGCATACCGTGCGGAGAGATACCCCTCACCCGGCTTCGCTTCGCGAAGCCACCCTCTCCCGCAAGGGGAGAGGGGAAGAAATCAGCCCGCGAGCGCGCCGCGCACGGCGGCGATGATTCGCTCCTGGTCGGCTTCGGTCAGATAGGCGTGCATCGGCAGGCTGATGACGTCCTGCGACAGGCGCTCGCAACCCGGCAATCCGCCTTCGGCGACCGGATACTGCTTGTAGGCGGTCTGCTGGTGCATCGACTTGCCGTAATAGATCGCGGTCGGCACGCCCTGGGCCTTCAGCGCGGCCGCAAAGCCGTCGCGGTCGGTGCCTTCAGGCAGGCGAATGGTGTACTGCGCCCAGACCGAAGTGTTGCCGGGTGCAAGGCGCGGCACGGTGACGACGTTGCTGAGGCCGCGCGCATAGCGTTCCGCGACCCTGTTGCGGGCGGCGATCTCGTCGTCAAAGATCTTCAGCTTCTCGATCAGGACCGCGGCCTGCATGGTGTCGAGCCGGCCGGTGAGGCCGAGGCGGACGTTGTCGTATTTGTCGACGCCCTGCCCGTGCACGCGGATGCTGCGCAGCGTCGCCGCGAGCTCGTCGTCATCGGTGAAGATCGCGCCGCCATCGCCGAAGCAGCCGAGCGGCTTTGCCGGGAAGAAGCTCGTTGCGGTGGCGAGCGCCAGCGTACCGAGCTTGCGGCCCTTGTAGCTCGCGCCAAAGCCTTGTGCGGCGTCGTCGAGCACGAACAGGCCTTCGGCCCTGGCGATCTCGGCAATGGCGTCGTGATCGGCGGGCTGGCCGAACAGGTCGACCGGAATCACCGCGACCGGCTTCAGGCCCGCTTTCCGGGCGGTCGCGATGCCGCGTTTGAGCGATTCCGGGCTCATGTTGAAGGTCGTCTCGTCGACGTCGACATAAACGGGCGTCGCACCGGTCCGCGCCACCGGCGACGCCGTCGCGATGAAGGTGAAGGACGGACAAAACACGGCATCGCCGGGCCCGACATTCTTCGCCATCATCACCATCAGGATCGCGTCGGTGCCGCTGGCGCAGCCGATCACGTGCTTGGCGCCTGAGTAGGCCGCCAGCTGCTTCTCGAGCTCGAAGACTTCGGGCCCGTTGACGAACTGGCAATGGTCCATCACGCGCTTGACGGCGGCGTCGAGCGAGGCGCCGAGCCGGCGGCGCTGCGAGGCGACGTCGATGAAGGGAATGGGTTCGGAACGCAGATGCTGGTTCATGACGCCTTCTTGAGTAGTCGACATGGAAAGGGATCAGCCGGCGACGCGGCGCGGCTCCTTGCGGGCGGGCGCCGTCGCGGCGGGACGCGAGGGCGTCTCCAGGCACTGCGTCGCGATCTCGAGGCTGGCAACGCCCTCATCGCCCGTGACCGCCGGCGTCTCGCCATGGCGCACGGCTTTAAGGAACGCGATCAGCTCTGCGCGCAGCGGCTCGTCATGGCCGACCGGCAGATGCCGCATCGAATAGCTGCCATCCGGCTTGAAGCCGAAGCACTCGGTGACCTGGCGCGTGAGCAGATCGCCCATCACATATTTGCCGCGGGTCGCGACCGTGACGCTGCGCGCCTTGAACGGCGTCAGCCAGTTGGTGTTGATGTGGGCGAGCACGCCATTGGCGGTGCGGAATTGGAGCAGCGCGATGTCCTCGCGCTCGGCGACCGCGCTCGACAATTGCGGCTGCACCTCGACGATGTCGGATTCGGTGAACCAGCGGATCAGGTCGATGTCGTGCACGGCAAGGTCGATGACGACGCCGACATTGGACATGCGCGGCGGGAACGGGCCGACGCGCGTGATCGCGATGGAGAGAATGTCCTCGCCTGCGATCGCCTGCTTGACGGCGGCAACTGCCGGATTGAACCGCTCGACATGGCCGACCATCAGCGTCACGCCTGCATCTCGCGCAGCGGCGACAATCTCGCGGCCCTCTTCGACCGTGGACGCAATCGGCTTCTCGACCAGGACATGGATGTTCTTGGCGATGCAGGCGAGCGCGACCTCGTGATGCAGATGGGTCGGCGCCGCGATGGTGACGGCATCGACGCCGGCGGCGAAGAGCTGGTCGAGCGTCTCGAAGCCCTGGCAGCCCGCAAGCTCGGTGGTGCGCGTCAGATGCGCCGGTGACGGATCGACGACGCCGACGAGGCTGACGCCGGGAAGACCGCTAAGCACGCGCGCATGGTTGCTGCCCATAACGCCCGCGCCAATCACGCCGACGCGCAAGCCGGCCTTTGCCGGTGCAGACCCTTTGGAACTCATCTGAGCAAACCCCGATTCAACGCAAATCCCCGGGCCGCTTCTAGCACGGGCGCCATATTTGTGGCGAATGCCGGCCTGACGGTCCGGACACGATTTGATTCAAAAAGTTACACGTTCCCCGGGCCTTAAGCCGGAAAAGAGACCGCCTTACCGGCCCGGGTCGCGTGATTCGGAGCCTGCTGGTTACGACCTTTGATAGTCGTCTTCAATCCGGATGATGTCGTCTTCCCCGAGATAGGAGCCGGTCTGGACCTCGATCAGCTCCAGCATGATTTTACCGGGGTTTTCAAGACGATGGACCGCGCCCATGGGGATGTAGATCGACTCGTTCTCGTGCACGGTCTTCACGGTCTCGTTGACGGTCACCTGGGCCGCGCCGCGGACCACGATCCAGTGCTCGGCACGATGGTGGTGCTTCTGCAGCGACAGCCGTCCGCCCGGCTTCACCACGATGCGCTTGACCTGGTGGCGCGCGCCGTTGTCGACGGACTGATAGCTGCCCCACGGACGGTGCACCTTGAGATGCTCCTCGGTGACCTTCGGCGCGACCGTCTTGAGCTTGGTCACCAGACGCTTCAGGCCGTTGGCATCCTTCTGGCGCGAGACGAGCACCGCGTCCGCAGTCGCGACCACGACGAGATCATCGACGCCTTCGAGCGCGACCAGCGCGGAATCGGTGGTGACGTTGCAGTTGCGGGAATCCTCGAACACCGCGGTGCCGTGCGCCGCGTTGCCCTGCGCGTCCTTCTCGGACAGCTCCCACACCGCATGCCAGGAGCCGACATCGGACCAGCCGCAGGACACCGGCACCACGGCGGCGCGCGAGGTCTTCTCCATCACGGCATAGTCGATCGAGATCGCCTTGGCCGCGCCGAACGCCTCGGGCTCCAGCGTGACGAAGCCGAGATCGCGGCCGGCATTGGTGACCGCGTTGGAGACCGTCTCGACGCTTGCCGCATCGACCTTGCGGTATTCGTCGAGCAGGACGGCCGCCGGGAACATGAAGTTGCCGCTGTTCCAGAGGTAGCCCGAATTGACGTAGTCGGCCGCCTTCACGGCGTCGGGCTTCTCGACGAAACGCGCGACCGCGTGAACCTCTCCGGAGATCACGTCGCCCGGGCTGATATAGCCATATTCGGTCGCGGGCCGCTCCGGCTTGACGCCGAAGGTGACGATGCGCCCGGCGCTCGCGGCGGTGAGGCCTTCGCGGCACGCCGCGACGAAGGCGGCATTGTCCTGCACGACGTGATCGGCGGCGAGCGCGAGCACGATCGCTTCACTGGCGCGGTTCTGCGCGAACACGGCGCCGGCTGCGATCGCAGGGCCGGAGTCGCGCCGCATCGGCTCGAGGATCACGTCGGCCTCGATGCCGATCTCGGCGAGCTGCTCCAGCACCATGAAGCGATAGGCCGCATTGGTGATGACGATCGGGCGATCGAACAGCGATGCATCCGAGACGCGCAGCAGCGTGTCCTGGAAGGTCGAGCGCGTGCCGAACAGCGGCAGGAACTGCTTCGGGCGCACCTCGCGCGAGGCTGGCCACAGCCGCGTGCCGGCACCGCCGCACATGATCAGGGGGATAATGCGTTTGTCCATCGTCATCTCAAACCTTGAAGTAGTCCCGATACCAGGTGACAAAATTACGGACCCCCTGCGCGATCGGCGTTGACGGCGCAAAGCCGGTGTCGCGCATCAGGTCCTTGACATCCGCGAACGTTTCCAAGACGTCTCCCGGCTGCATCGGCAGCAATTCTTTGATCGCCGTCCGACCCAGCTCCTGCTCCAGGAGTCCGACGACATGCATCAGCTCCTCGGGGTGGTGGTTGCCGACATTGTAGACCTTAGACGGCGCATTTGCGGCAGCCGGATCATCCACAGGCACCCGATCGATCAGCTTGGACACGACACGGGTGACATCGTCAATATAGGTGAAGTCGCGGCGCATCCTGCCATGGTTAAAGAGCCGGATCGGCCGGCCCTCCATGATGGCGTTCACAAACAGAAACATGGCCATATCGGGCCGTCCCCACGGGCCGTAGATGGTGAAGAAGCGCAAGGCCGTGACCGGCAGCCGGTAGAGATGGCTGTAGGACTGCGCCATCACCTCGTTGGCCTTCTTGGTCGCAGCGTAGAAGCTCACCGGATGGTCGGTGCGGTCCTTGACCGCAAATGGCAGTTTCGTGTTGGCGCCGTAAACGGAGGATGACGAGGCGTAGACGAGATGGCGGCAGCCATTGTGGCGGCAGCCCTCCAGCACGTTGAGAAAGCCCTGCAGATTGGAATCGGCGTAAGCCTGCGGCTGCTCGATCGAGTAGCGCACGCCGGCCTGGGCGGCCATGTGCACGACTTGCGTGAATCGGTGGCGCGCAAACAGCGCCGACATGGCTCCGCGGTCGGCGAGATCGGCCTTGACGAAGGCGAAGCGGGAATCGCGGCTGAGCAGTTCCAGGCGCGCCTGTTTCAGTGCCGGGTCATAATAGCTGTTGAGATTGTCGAGCCCGACGACCGGCCGGCCTTCGGCCAGAAGCTGCCGGGCGAGGTGAAAGCCGATGAATCCGGCGGCACCGGTGACCAAAATCGCCTGATCTGTCATCCTGTTCCCAGGGACCCGATCCCCGGCCTTTCTGCGCCTCTTTAGCCGCCGTATCGAGGGGGTCGCAAGTGTCGCCGTCCGGCCCGTCATAACGGCCGTTCATGACCGCCGCTTATAACCGCTCCTAATCACCGCTCCTAATCACCGCTATTGCAAGATCGGCGCCAAGACCATACCAAAGCGGCCGAATTCGGCGCCTCGCGTCGGGTTGCCACAATCTTCGCAAACCCTGTTCATGCGGGCGAGATGCGCCGAATCCTGCTTTCTGCGGCCAAGATCCTGATTTCCGCGGCGCTGCTCTACCTGGCGCTGCGCAAGGTCGATCTGTCCGAACTGTTTTCGCGTTTCACCGTGACCAGCCTGTTCTGGATCGGCCTCGCGATCGCGATCACGTTCCTGCAGATCTTCGTCGGCGTGCTGCGCTGGCGCGAGATCAGCGCCGCATGCGGCGCGCCGCTCGAGCTCGCCCGCGCGATGCGCTACAACGTGATCGGCTCGTTCTTCAACCAGACCCTGCCCTCCGCGATCGGCGGCGATGCGGTCCGCCTGTGGCTGGTCGCGCGCGCCGGTGCCGGCTGGCGCGCTGCGACCTACTCGATCTTCGTCGACCGCGCGATCGGCCTGATCGCGCTCGCGATCCTCATCGTCGCGAGCCTGCCCTGGAGCTACGCCCTCATCACCGATCCGCACGGGCGCTCGGCGCTGCTGCTGGTCGACCTCGCCGCGCTCGCGGGTGGTCTCGGCTTCCTGGTCTTCGGCGCGCTGAAATGGCGCTGGCTGAAAACCTGGTGGGCCACGCATCACATCCACGCCTGCGCCGTGATTGCGAACCGCGTGATCTTCAGCCGCACGCGCGGACCGATCGTCTCGATTCTCTCGCTTGCCGTACATGTGCTCACAGTCGTCATCGCCTGGTGCGTCGTGCAGTCGATTGCCGCTCCCGTCGGCTTCAACGACGTGTTCCAGCTCGTGCCGCCGGTGATGCTGATCACGATGATGCCGATCTCGATCGCGGGCTGGGGCGTGCGCGAGGCCACCATGGGCCTCGCCTTCGGCTTCGCGGGCCTTGCCGCCAACGAGGGCGTCAACATCTCGCTGCTGTTCGGCGCGGTGTACTTCATCGTCGGCGCGGTCGGTGGCCTCGTCTGGATCCTGAGCGCGGAGAAAGCCGCGCAAGGCTCGGCACCGATCGGAGCGCCGGAGTGAACCTGGCCACCGAAGCCGTTGCCGCCGTGCCCGCGCTGCTTGCCCTGGCGATTGCCGCGCTGATATCGGCCGTCATCACCTCGACAAGCCGCCCCCTGCTCCAGCGCTACGCGCTGGCGCGGCCGAATGCGCGGTCCTCGCATCGTGTCCCGACGCCCCAGGGTGCCGGCATCGCGGTGATATCGGCGACGCTGCTGGTCGCAGCCGTATGGGCGGCCTGGGCGAGCGTCGCGATCCCGCCGGCGCTGGTCATTGCGACAATCGCGATCGCGCTGGTCGGATTTGCCGACGACATCGTATCGCTGCCGGTGACCGTGCGGCTCGTGCTGCAGGCAGCCACCGTCGGCGCCGTCGTGTTCACCGCGCCCGAGACGGCGCGCATCGTGCCGGCGATGCCTCTTGCACTGGAGCGCGGACTCATCCTGCTCGCCGGCGTCTGGTTCGTGAACCTCGTCAACTTCATGGACGGGCTCGACCTGATGACGGTGGCGGAAGTGGTGCCGGTCACCGCGGCGCTGCTGCTGCTCGGATGGCTCGGCGAGCTCTCAGGGCCTGCAACGCTGATTGCCACCACGCTGTGCGGCGCCATGCTCGGCTTTGCGCCCTTCAACAAGCCGGTCGCAAAAGTGTTCTTGGGCGATGTCGGCAGCCTGCCGATCGGCCTCCTGCTCGGCTGGTGCCTGCTCGAACTCGCCTGGCACGGGCAAGCGGCCGCGGCGCTGCTGCTGCCGGCCTACTACCTCGCCGATGCCACCATCACGCTGTTTCGGCGCATCGCGCGCCGCGAGCAGTTCTGGTCGGCGCACCGTTCGCATTTCTATCAGCGCGCGACCGACAACGGTTTTTCGGTGTCCCGGGTGACCGGCGAAGTCTTCCTGCTCAACCTCGTGCTCGCGGGGCTGGCGATCCTCGCCGTTCGCGCCGCGACGATGGCGGTCACGCTGCCCGCGCTGCTCGCCGGTGCGATCGCGGTCGGCTTCGTGCTTCGGCGCTTCTCCCGCCCTCAAGGCTCCTGAGCCAACAGCGCAAGCCGCAGGCCCTCGTCGAGCGAGACCTCCGGCTGCCAGCCGGTCGCGAGCGCCTTGGAGACGTCGAGCTCGAGCGAGCCGATCAGGCTGTCATGCGTATCCTGCCGTCCCATCACGTTGAGGAGCATGCCGAGCAGGTCCGGCGGCATGCGGAACAGACGCGGGATCTTGCCGGAGGCCCGGCCCAGGCGCTCGATGAATTCGGGCGTCGAGACCTGTTCCCTGTCGGCCACCAGGAAGATCTCGAAATTGCTGGCGGGGTCGTGATGGGCGAGCCGGCCCAGGATGAACGAGGACAGGTTCTGCACGGCAAGGAAGGCGCGGTGATTGCGGATCGCGGCAAAGGGCAGCGGCAGTCCCAGGCTGACCGCACGCGTCAACAGCGCGAAATTGCCCTTGGCGCCGGCACCATAGACCAGCGGCGGCCTGATCACCGAGATCTTCATGGCGCCGTCGCGCGCCAGCGTCCTCAACCCCGCCTCGGCCGCGGCCTTGGACATGCCGTAGAGGCCGCGCGGCGTCAGGATATCGTCCTCGCTGAAGGGGGCACGGCCGTCGTTGCTGCGACCGTGCACGAGCACGGTGCTGACGAAGATGAACTGGCGCACGCCGGCCGTCGCCGCCGAGCGCGCCAGATGCAGCGTGCCGGCGATGTTGACGTTGCGGTAGAGCTGAACGGCGTGCTCCTCGTGCTTGTGATGCACGCGCGCGGCGAGATGGACGACGGCGTCGACGCCTTCGAGCGCCGTCTGCCAGTTGGTGTCGGGACCGATCGTCTCGATCACGACCTCGTCCTCGGCGCCTTCGGAGCTGCGCACCGCGCGGCGGACCGACCAGCCGGCGCGTGCGAGCGCGGGCACGACATGACGGCCGACAAAGCCGCTCGCTCCCGTCACCAGCACGACCGGTTTGCTCTCGCTCATCGTTGCTCCGAAAGGTCCGGGTTGCGCAACAATTCGTCGACCAGAGCAGCATAGGCGTTCATCGCGGTGGCGCGATCGAACCTCGCCGCCGCCTTCACAGCGCGCTCCGCCATGGCAGCATCGTCGGAATGGGAGGCCGCGCGGATTGCGTCTGCGAGCTGATCGGCCCGGCCCGGCGTCACGACCCAGCCGAGCCCGTTCTCCACCACCGTCAACGCGGCCTCGGCCTCCGGCTCCGAGACCAGTGCCACAGGACGGCCGACCGCCAGCAGATTGTAGAACCGGCTTGGCACCGACACCCCCGCAACGTCCTTCCGGTATGGAATGATCCAGAGATTGGCCGACGCCAGAAACGCCTCGAGCTCGGCGTCTTCGACCCGTGCCACGAAGGACACATTGGGCAGGTTTGCTTCCGCCTGCAACTGCTTCAGCCGCGCGAAGCCGATGCCCCAGCCGGACAGCAGGAAATGGATGTCCGGCTCGTCCTCGAGCAGGCGCGCCGCCTCGAACACGATCTCCGGATCATGGGTGAAGCCGAGATTGCCCGACAGGCCGACGACGAAACGCGCGGGAATCGCTTTGCGGAACGGATTGTCCTGCGACAGCGGACGCGGCCCGGGCACCAGCGTCGCCCAGTTCGGGATGAAGCGGATCTTGTTCCGTCTCATGCCGGAATAGGTCAAGAGCGGCCGCTCGGCATCGCGGCCGATGGTGATGACGGCGTTGAGCGCACGGAACATCAGGCTGTTGGCGAAGCGCATCGTCCGCGTCACGATCGAGCCCGGCTTCAGCAGGCCCGCCATCACCAGCACGTCGGGAAAGAGGTCGTGCATGATCAGCGCGGAGCGCGCGCCCTTGAGCCTTGCCGCGGCGGCGACGGCATAGGGCAGCATGAACGGCGCCGTGACGGTGAGCACGACGTCACCTGCCTTGAGCTCCCGCATCAAGGCAAGGAATGTGCGCGCCACGAACAGCAGTTCGGACACCCCGCGCCGCACCAGCGCCGCCTTGCCCGCCATCCGGTTCTTGATCGCGACGACGCGCGGCTTTCCGGGACCGGTCTGCGAGGCTGGCAGTGCGCCCGGTGAGCCCGACAGCACGACAACCTCGTGACCGGCCGCGATCCGGCAGGCGATCTCCGCCATGATCGCCGCGGTCGTGCTCGGATCCGGCGGATAATGCTGGCTCGCGACGACGATCTTGCCTTGGGGCTGCATGATCAGGCCGCGGTCGACCCGAATTCCGGGACCGCATCCTTCAGGATCGTCCTGATCGTGGCGCGATCGTCGCGGGCGATCGCCTGCTCAAGTGCCGTGATCCATTTGCGCAGCGTCTGCATCGGCGGCTCGTTCGGCTGCGCCGCCATGATGCCGGCGACGCCGATCTCGCGGGTCGGCTCCTCGGAGGCGAACAGGATCTCGTGCAGCCGCTCGCCCGGCCGCATGCCGGTGAACACGATCTCGATGTCGTAGCCCGGCTGCAGGCCGGAGAGGCGGATCATGCGCTCGGCGAGATCGACGATCTTCACCGGCTGGCCCATGTTGAGCACGTAGACCGAGACATCGGGACGCTGCGTTCCGAGCGCATGCGTTGCCGCCGTGATGACGAGGTCGCAGGCCTCGCGGATGGTCATGAAGTAGCGGACCATGTCGGGATGAGTGACCGTCACCGGACCGCCGGCCTCGATCTGGGCCTTGAATTTCGGCACCACCGAGCCGTTCGAGGCCAGCACGTTGCCGAACCGGACCGAGATCAGCCGCATCGGTGGCCTGGCACTGCTGCTGCCTGCGGCTAGATCGTGGTCGAGCGCTTGGCAGTACATCTCGGCGAAGCGCTTGGTGAGGCCGAGCATCGACACCGGCTCGATCGCCTTGTCGGTCGAGATCATCACCATGCCCTCGGCGCCGGCGGCGTGCGCGGCATCGGCAACGTTGATCGAGCCGAAGATGTTGGTCTTGACGCCCTCGCTCCAGTCGCGCTCGAGGATCGGCACGTGCTTGAGGGCCGCGGCGTGGAACACGATGTCCGGCTTGAACTCGGCCATCAGGCGCATGATGCGCTCGCGGTCGCGGATGTCGGCGATCCGTCCTTCGATCTCGGCAGCCGTACCCTGCGCGGCGAGCGCCTCCGTGACTGCGTAGAGCGCCGGCTCGGAATTTTCCACGATCAGCAGGCGCGCGGCGCCGAAGGCGACGACGCGCTCGCAGATCTCGGAACCGATCGAGCCGCCGCCGCCGGTGACGATCACCGCCTTGCCCCTGATCAGGGCCTCGAGGCGCGCATAGTCGATTGTCTCGCTCGGCCGCAGCAGGAGATCCTCGACCGCGACGGCCGTGAGGCGCGGCGTATCGCCGCTCTCCAGCGAAGGCATGCGGTTGACGATCACACCCAGCTTGCGCGCCCGCATCAGGATCGATTCGGGATGCGCCTCCGGCTCGAACGCCGACGGTGTCATCACGAGACGCGCGATCGGCTTGTTGCGCTTGGCGAAGTCGGCGATGACGTCCTCGACGTCGTCGATGCCGCCGAGCACCGGCACGTTGCGGATCAGCTGGCCGCGATCCGAGCTCGACGGCGACAGCACGCCGACCGGCCAGATCCGCTTGATCGCCCCGCTCTCGATCCCGCGCAGCAGCACCTCGGCATCCGCGGCGCGGCCGATCAGCAGCGTTGGCGCCGCATCGTCGGTGCGGGCATGACGCCGCACCCGCGTGTAGCGGAAGTAGCGATAGGTCATGCGCAGTGCGCTGAGGAACGAGATCTCGAGGAACCAGTAGAGGACGATCGTCACCTTGCCGAGGAAGAACGCGCCGCGGACATTGGGGGCGACGAAGACGTAGTCCAGCACGAGCAGGGCCACCGTCAGCACACTCGCGACGCGGATGATGTTCAGCGCGTCCGGCAGCGAGATGAAGCGCCATTTCGTCGTCGTCAGGTTGAAGACGAAGAATACGACCACGCTGAAGGCGAGGAAGTAGGGCAGGATCTGGAACAGCAGCGGCAGGCGGTCGTAGAAGCCTTCGCCGCCCTCGAAACGCAGGTAGAACGCGGCGAACAGCGCCGCCGTGGTCGCCAGCAGGTCGTGGAGCGCGATCAGAAAATTGCGCAAGGTGAGATGCGAAAGACGCGTCATCCGCCGACCGATGAATATCCCGTTGGGTGCAACCTGACCGCGCTGATAGCCCATCTTAACGGGACTTGCCAGCCGCGCGGCCGCTCAGGAACCGGCTTCCCCCATCTTCGCCTCGGCCTGTTGTGCCCGGATCACCATGCCGCCGGCAACGCCGACACCGATGACATACATCCAGCCCTCGTGAAAATCGAACAGATGGGAGTTCAACAGCGAGGTGAAGACGTTCTGCACCACGACCAGCAGGCCGACCCAGCTGGCGAGGCTATCGCCTCGAAACAAGCGCAGATGCAGGATCCAGATCGCATAGAGAATGGCGATGCCGATGATGCCCCATTGCACGGCGACGTTCAGCGTCTGGTTATGCGGGTTGCCGATCACCTCGGCGGAAGCCTGGTACTGGACCCCGGGCGTCGCAGCCCGCTCGAACAATCCGCGCGTCGAACCCGTCCCGTGCCCCTTGATCGGCGCCTCCGCGAAGAAGCCGAGCGATTTCCGCCAGAATTCCAGCCGCAGGCCCGCCGAGGTCGGCTCGCCCTTCTCCACATAGCGCGTATAGTCGCTGGCAAAGGTGTCGGCGGTCCTGCGCAATTGCGGCGAGGCCTGCCAGGCGAGAAACGCCCCGGCGACCAGAGCGGCCGAGATGATCGCGATGCTGCGCCAGCTCAAATGCAGCAGCGCGAACACGCCGAACATGATCGGAACGGTGACGAGCGCGGTGCGCGACACCACGACGAAAGCCATGTTGACGAAGAAGCTGAGCGCCAGCGCGGTGAGCAGCCCGGCGAGCCAGTAGCGCTTCTCGCGCAGCAGCATCACGACCGGATAGGCGAGCGCGACCGCGCACAGTGCGAATTCCTGGCTCTGGTCGATATAGTTCTTGACGAAGATGCCGCGCTCGGGCGGATCGGTCTTGAGCGCGAGATTCGGGTAGAAGGCGACCAGCCAGGACATCACCGACAGCAGCCCGCAGGACACCAGGAAGGCGACGAAGATCCAGCGTCCGCGCGACGAACGCTCGAAATGGTAGAGCAGGACCGGCAGCACGAGCAGCTTGACGGTCGGATTGACGGCATAGAAGCGCGCCCCCCAGGCCGCATCCGACCACAGCGTTCCGACCAGCGCGAGCACGACCAGCGCGATCGGCGCAATGCAGATCGGCCGCTTCAGCGATTGCAGGAAGGCGCGGACGTCGAGGAACGGCACCATGCAGAGGAGCATCAGGGCGTTGAAGATCCCCGCCAGCGACGTCGACCAGGGCAGCGAGGCCGCGGTGAGGATGGCAAACAGGTCGACCGTCTCGCTCCAGGCTGCCGGGCTGCGCAAGCGGCGCGACAGCATCTGGCCCGCCGTCTCCCGGCCCAGCGTCGTCGCCTGACCTGTCACTTGTGCGGTCACTTGGCCCCTCCCCGCGCGCGATGCACCAGCGCCGTCGTGCTGAAACCCTGGAGGATGTCGACCAGCACGACCACGCCGCCCGCGGCCTCGACCACCTCGTGGCCGACCACCTGCTCGCGGGTGTAGTCGCCGCCCTTCACCAGTGCGCTCGGCTTGATCCGGGTGATCAGCTCGATCGGCGTGTCCTCCTCGAAGATGACGACGAGATCGACCGCTTCGAGTGCGGCGAGCACCTCGGCGCGCGCGCGCTCGTCCTGGACCGGGCGATCGGCGCCCTTCAGCCGTCGCACCGAGGCGTCGCTGTTGAGCCCGACGATCAGGCGGTCGCAGGCGGCACGCGCCGCGGTCAGCACCTTGACGTGGCCGGGATGCAGGATGTCGAAGCAGCCATTGGTGAAGCCGACGCGGAGGTCCTGGCGCTCCCATTCGGCGAGCTGCGCGTCGAGCGTACCAGGCTCAAGCACGATCTTCTCCTCGGCCGCGAGATAAGCGTGCGGCAATATCTTCCGCCTCAGCTCGGCCGCGCTGACGCTGGCGGTGCCCTGCTTGCCGACGGCGACGGCAGCGGCGGCGTTGGCCACGCGCAGCGCCGTATCCCAGTCCGCGCACGCCGCGAGCGAGACCGCAAGCGCGGCGGCGACGGTGTCACCGGCGCCGGAGACGTCGCGCACCTTCACGGGAACGGCAGGAACGTGGACGAACCCGCCGCCACGCGGCACCAGCGTCATGCCGTGCTCGCCCTGCGTGACCAGGATCGCCTCGCAATCGGCGAGCCGCATCACGTCCTCGCTGGCATCGACGATGCTTTGCGGGGTGTCGGCGCGGCTGCAGGTTGCTTCCGCAAACTCCTTGCGATTGGGCGTGAGCAGCGTCGCGCCGCGATAGATCGCCCAGTTCAGGCTCTTGGGATCGACGATGACGGACTTGCCGAGCTTTCGCGCGGCATCAATGGTGTGGCGGATCACGCGCGCGGTCAGCACGCCCTTGGCGTAGTCGGACAACAGCACGATGTCGGCGCGCGCGATCTGCGGCAGGATCGCCTCGATCAGCTCGGTCTCGACCGCGTCGGAGGCCGCGACCGCCTGCTCCCAGTCCGCGCGCAGCATGTGCGTGGAAAAATGCTCGGAGACGAAGCGGACTTTTCGTGTGGTCGGCCGCGACGGATCGCACACCAGCACGCTTTCGATTGCACCATGTTCGGCCAGCGCCGATGCGAGCCGCTTGCCCGCATCGTCATCGCCGACGAGGCCGACGAAAATGCAGCGCGCGCCGAGCGAAGCGATATTGCGTGCGACATTGCCGGCGCCGCCGATATGGATCTCGCTGCGCTGGGCGGCGATGACCGGCGTCGGCGCTTCCGGCGAGATCCGCGACACCTCGCCATAGACGAACTCGTCCAGCATGATGTCGCCGATGCAGAGCACCGTGCGGGCTGAGATCGTTTGCGCAAGCGCGTCGAAATCCAGAATGGGCGTCGCCATGATCAAAAAGCCTCAGCGGAAACGGTCGGGCCGGTCGAGATAGTCCCCGACATAGGCTTTCACCGCGTCCTCGAGTGTCGTGAAGCCGCCGTTATAGCCGGCGCGGCAAAGGCGATCGACCTCGCTCTGGGTGAAGTACTGATAAGCGCCGCGGATGTTCTCGGGCATGTCAATGTATTCGATGTTGGGCCTGCTGCCGAGCGCGGCATAGGCGGCCAGCATCAGATCCTTGAAGCTGCGCGCCTTGCCGGTCCCGACGTTGAAGAGGCCCGAGACGGCGGGCGTTGCCAGCAGCCACATGATGACGCGCACGACGTCGTCGACGTAGATGAAGTCGCGGCGCTGGTCGCCGTCGGCGATGCCCTCGCGATGCGACTTGAACAGCTGCACGACGCGGCCCGCCTTGACGTCGTCGAAGCGGCGCGCCAGCACGCTCATCATCGAGCCCTTGTGGTATTCGTTCGGGCCGAACACGTTGAAGAATTTCAAGCCCACGCATTGCGGCGGCAGCGGATCGCCGTTCGCTACGCGCCCGGCGACCGCGAGATCGAACATGTGCTTGCTCCAGCCGTAGAGATTCATCGGCCGCAGCTTTTTCAGTGCCGGCAACGAGGCATCGTCGCCAAAGCCGGCCTCGCCGTCGCCATAGGTCGCAGCCGAGGAGGCATAGATGAACGGCACGGCGCCCGCCGTGCACCAGTCGAGCAGGCGCATCGACATCCGGAAATTGGTCTCGAACACGTGGTCGCCATCGGTCGCGGTGGTCGCGGAGATCGCCCCGAGATGGATCACGGCATCGAGCTTGCGGCCGTTCAGCCAGTCGAGCAGCTCGGCCGGTGGGACGATATCCACAAGCTGGCGCTTGGCCAGGTTGCGCCACTTGCCGTCATTGCCGAGCAGGTCGCACACAACGACGTCGCTGCGGCCGGCGTCATTCAGCGCGGCCACGACATTCGATCCGATAAAACCGGCCCCGCCGGTCACCAGCAACATTCCACCTACCTGCCCGATTTTCTTAAGGTCCGACCCTGCCGTAGCGCATCATCCGCCAAAGTGTAAGCATTTTGGGCAGGCGCTTTTGGACTCGCGCACTGCCTGCTTTACGTCCCGGCCCGGAGCGGCTAACCGAACCGCCACATCAGCTCGCCTTCGGCCCTATTAACGAATGAACAAAGATTCGCAACTTAGTGAAGATACAGATCGGGACGACACCCGCCCGATTCTGATCATTCCCTACATGTGGATCGGCGATTTCGTCCGGAATCACACCGTGGTGCGGGTCCTGAAGGAGCGCTGGCCGAACCGGCCGGTCGATCTGCTGACCACGTCCCTATGCGCCCCGCTGGTCGATTACATGCCCGGCGTGCGGGAGGGGATCGTCTGGGACCTGCCGCGCAGCCGGCTGGCCGTCGGCCGGCAGTTCGGCCTGGCCAAACTCCTTCGGAAACGGAACTACGGCACCGCCCTGGTGCTGCCCCGGACCTGGAAGGCGGCGATCGCGCCCGCGCTGGCCGGTATCCCGGAACGGGTCGGCTTCGTCGGCGAGTTCCGGTTCGGGCTGCTCAACCGCTGGCGCTGGGGCGAGAAGAAGCTGCCCCGCTTCATCGACAAGAACGCTGCGCTGGCCCAGCCCGACGGCGCCCCCCTGCCGCCGGAATGGCCGGTGCCGCAATTGCGCGTTCCTGCCGAGGACATCGTGCGCTGGCGGCAGGCCAACGGCCTCGGCGCCGGCGCAGCGGTTGCGCTCGCCCCCGGCTCGGTCGGCGTCTCAAAACGCTGGACCTACTATCCCGAGGCCGCCCGCCTGCTGGTCGAGCGCGGGCTCGAGGTCTGGGTGGTCGGCGGCCCCGCCGAAAAGGGCCTCGCCCAGGAGATCGTCGCCGCCGGCGGCCCCAAGGTCCGCGATCTCACCGGCAACGACCTTCGCAACGGCGTCCTCGCCATGGCGGCCGCCGGTGTCGCCATCTCCAACGATTCC
Source organism: Bradyrhizobium sp. CB1717 (assembly GCF_029714325.1). Classification (NCBI taxonomy): domain Bacteria; kingdom Pseudomonadati; phylum Pseudomonadota; class Alphaproteobacteria; order Hyphomicrobiales; family Nitrobacteraceae; genus Bradyrhizobium; species Bradyrhizobium sp. CB1717. The sequence goes on along the minus strand of NZ_CP121666.1, from coordinate 3,650,501 downwards.
GGCCTGATGCACATTGCAGCTGCGCTCGGCACCCCCACCATGGGCATCTTCGGCCCGACCAGCCCCTATCTCTGGGCCCCCCTCAACGGCCTCGCGGCCACCGTGGTCCAGGACAAGAGCGTGCTGTCATGCCAGCCCTGCCAGAGCACGATCTGCAAGATGAACGACCACCGCTGCATGCGGGACATTGCGGCGAGCGAGGTGGTGGGAATTGCGCAGAGGGTGCTGGGTGAGGTGGAGACGCGGTCGGAGACGTGAGGCCGCCGAGGCTCGCGCCTATGGTGACATCTTGCCACTGTTTTGCCCGACGGGTCAAATCGATTTCGTAAAATCAGCAGTTGATCGAATCGGCCGCCAAGCCATTGATTTCACTGTCACCGGCTACTGTGCATGGGGTTGTTTTCACAATTTTTGTTTGCGGCGGCTCAGAGCAGCGGCCGATAGACCTCGCCGATCCGCGCCGCTTCGGCATCGAGGCTGAATCGTTCGAGCACCCGCGCCCGCCCGCGCTCGCCCATCGCGGTTGCGGCAGCCACGTCGCGCATCAGCGGCTCGAGCGCTGCCGCGAGCGCATCGGCATCGCCTGTCGGGATCAGCACGCCTGTGACACCATCCTCAACGACGAGCTCGGCTGCGCCGGCACGCGCGGCGACGAGCGCACAGCCCGCCGCCATCGCCTCGATCAGCGTCAGGCCAAAACCCTCGTTGCGTGAGGTGAAGGCGTAGATCGTCAAGCGCTGATACCAGCGCTGCACCGCTTCGATCGGCAGCTCGCCGGTGATGACGATGCGCGGTTGCAGGCCAGCTGCTTCGATGCGTTTCTTGAGGTCGTTGGCAAAGGGCATTTGCTCGGGCGTGACCTGCCCGACGATGACGGCGGTGAAATCGGGATAGCGCGGCAGCAAGCGGCACATCGCATCGACGAACACGTCGGTACCCTTCTGCGCACGCACGCGGCCGAAGCAGCCGATGGCGAAGCGGCCTGGCAGCCCGGCTTCCGCGAAGGCAGCAGTGCGATCGATCGGCGACGCGTAGACGTCGGTGTCGACGCCATGCGGGATCACCGTCGCCTGCACCTTCAGGAACGACGCCGAGATGTCACTCGTCGCGATGATCGCGTCCATGCGCCGGATCAGCCAGCGCGTGATCCAGCTGTGATGCCGCTGCGCCGCCGAGGTGAACACGAGCTTCAGCGGCCAGCCGAGCGCGCGCAGCACGACGCCCGCGATCATCTCGTTGTTGCGGCGCGCGTGCCAGATCAGGGGTCTCCTGCGCCGCCAGAGTTTCAGCAGATCGGCAACGCTCAACCGCGCGATTCCCTCCGGCGCATCCGAGCCGAACCAGGCGGCGCGATACAGTTTCGCCAGCCGCGGCGCCACCATCCGGTTGGTCGCGGTGACCCCGGAATAGCGCCTGTGCAGATTTGGCACGATCACTTGCAGATCGCCCTGGGAATTCGCCACGTCATGCTCCGTTTCGAAAGGTCCCTATACGCAACATTAAGCATAGTGACCAGTTCAGGGCCGCCGATACCCCCTCTTCACCACGCAAGCGCTAGCTTTGCGCGTTGATCGAGGACGGGTGAGACCATGACTGTGCTAGTCACCGGCGGCGCCGGTTATATCGGAAGTCATACGGTCCTGGCGCTGGCGGAGGCCGGCGAGGACGTCGTCGTGATCGACGATCTCTCCACCGGCTTCTCCGCGTATTTGCCGGAAGGCGTGCCGCTGTTCATTGGCGATGCCGGCGACGAGAACCTGCTCGAAGGCGTGATCGCCCAGCACAACATCGAGAGCATCATCCATTTCGCCGGCTCCGTCGTCGTGCCGGATTCGATGCGCGATCCGCTCGGCTACTACCGCAACAACTTCACGACCGCGCGCAATCTGCTCAACGTCGCCGTCAAGCGCGGCATCGGCCGCTTCATCTTCTCCTCGACCGCGGCGGTCTACGGCAATCCGGACCAGGTGCCGGTGCCCGAGCACGCGCCGACGCGGCCGCTGTCGCCTTACGGCTCGTCGAAGCTGATGACCGAGATCATGCTGCACGACGTCGCCGCCGCCTACGGCATGCAGTACGTCACCCTGCGCTATTTCAACGTCGCCGGCGCCGATCCGCAGGCGCGCATCGGGCTTGCCACCGTCGGCGCCACGCATCTGCTCAAGATCGCGGTCGAGGCCGCGACCGGCCAGCGCGCCAAGATCGACGTGTTCGGCACCGACTATCCGACCCAGGACGGCAGCTGCATCCGCGACTTCATACACGTCTCGGACCTGTCGCAGGCCCATCGCTCGGCACTCGCTTACCTGCGCAACGGCGGCGCCTCGACCACGCTGAATTGCGGCTATGGCCGCGGCTATTCGGTGCTGGAAACCATCGACGCCGTGCGCCGGGTTTCGGGCCGCAGCTTCGCCGTCCAGTACGCCCCGCGCCGGCCCGGCGACATCATGACCATGGTCGCCGACACCAGCCGCATCCGCGGCTTGCTCGACTGGAAGCCGCAATATGACGACCTCGAGACCATCGCGGCCCATGCGCTGGCCTGGGAGGACAAGCTGTTCCGCGAGCGCCATGGCGAGCTCCGCCAGGCCGTCTCGGCCTAGATTCCGTCCGGACGCAAGCCCTTAATTGGGCTTGAAAAACCCCGCTTGAGCGGGCACAGAGGCCCATCGATCCCTGACGCGCGGGCAGGCTTCTCTGCGCCGTCAATGGACTACGGATGGCCCAGTTTCCAAAGAAAATCACCGACGATCCCTATGCGGCAGCGGTCCTGATTCGCCGCCTGGTCACCGAACAGGGCATCGTCTATTGGCGGCGCTACCTCGTCGCCTTCGCGCTGATGGCGCTTGCCGCCGGATCGACCGCGGGCGCGACCTATGTGCTCGGCCAGGTCATCAACCAGGCCTATGTCGACAAGAACATCCCGGGCATCGCGATGTTCTCAGGCATCACGGTGGTCCTGCTCTTCATCAAGGGCGTGGCGACCTATGGCCACATGGTGATCCTGACCAAGATCAGCAACGCGATCCTCGCCACCAACCAGCGTCAGCTTTTCGCGAAACTGATGCGCGAGAGCGTCGGCTTCTTCTCCGAGCGGCACTCCTCCGAGTTCCTGGCGCGGCTGACGGCCGGCGCAAAATCCATCACCGACGTGCTCAACATGCTGGTCAATGCCATCGGGCGCGACCTGTTGATGCTGCTCGCCATGATCGGCGTGATGGTGTGGCAGGATCCGCTGATGTCGTTCATCGGCCTCGTCGCGGTGCCGCCGGCGATGCTGGTGCTGCGCAAGCTGGTCAAGCGCATCAAAGGCCTCGCCTTCACCCAGTTCACCGGCACCGCCGACATCATGGAGACGATGCAGGAATCGCTGCAGGGCATCCGCACCGTCAAGGCGTTCACGCTCGAAGACACCATGCAGAAGCGCATCGACGAGAACATCGCGATCGTCGAGCGCAACGCCAACAAGATGGCCCGCGTCGCCAACCGCTCCAACCCGCTGATGGAGATGCTCGGCGGCTTCGCAGTCGCCGGCTGCCTGATGTACGGCGGCTATGCCGTGGTCGCGCTCAACGCCACGCCCGGCGCGTTCTTCTCCTTCATGACCGCGTTCCTGATGGCGACCGAGCCGGCCAAGCGGCTGGCGCGGCTCAACATCGACCTCAACAGCCAGCTCGTCGGCGCGCGCATGCTGCTCGAAGTCGTCGACAGCCCGGCGAGCGAGCAGTCCGACGACGACAAGCCGGCGCTGAAGCTCACCTACGCGCGGATCGAGCTGCGCGACGTCAGCTTCTCCTATCGCGCCAATGAGACCGTGCTCAACCGCATGAGCTTCACGGCCGAGCCTGGCAAGGTGACCGCGCTGGTCGGCCCCTCCGGCGGCGGCAAGTCGACCGTGCTGGGGCTGCTCCTGCGCTTCTACGAGGTGACGCAAGGCGACGTCGTGATCGACGGCCAGTCGATCTCTTCGGTCGCGCGCAAATCGCTGCGCGCGCAGACCGCCTATGTCGGGCAGGACGTCTATCTGTTCCGCGACACCATCCGGAGCAATATCGCCTTCGGCAAGCCGGGCGCGAGCGAGGGCGAGATCATCGAGGCCGCGAAAGCGGCCTGTGCCCATGATTTCATCATGGGCTTCCCGCTCGGCTACGACACGCCGGTCGGCGAGCATGGCACGCAGCTCTCCGGCGGCCAGCGCCAGCGCATCGCGGTGGCGCGCGCGCTGCTCAAGAACGCACCGATCATCCTGCTCGATGAAGCCACCGCCGCGCTCGATTCCGAATCCGAGCGGCAGGTGCAGGAGGCGATCGAGCATCTCTGCCAGAACCGCACCACCATCGTGATCGCGCACCGCCTGCACACCATCATGCACGCCGATAGCATCCTGGTGGTCGAGGGCGGCGAAATCGTCGAGCAGGGCCGCCACGACGAGCTCCTGCGCCGCGGCGGGCGCTACGCTTCGTTCTTCCGCCTGCAACATCGCGACGCCGGCGCTCTGGCGCCGATCAGCGCAACCGCATAGAGTTCCCTCCACCTCAAGAGCAGCGAGACCGCTTCATGAACGCCGCCTCCTACGTCATCCCGCTTCCGCCCCAGGCTTCGCTTCCCGTCGTCGGGGACAGCGGCCGTTTTCCGGTGCGCCGCATCTGGTGCGTCGGCCGCAACTATCTCGAGCACATCCGCGAGATGGGCAACGACGAGCGCGCACCGCCGTTCTTCTTCGCCAAGCACGCCGACATGCTGGTGCCCGATGGCGCCACCATTCCCTATCCGCCGCTGACCAAGGACCTGCATCACGAGGTCGAGCTGATCGTCGCGCTGAAGAGCGGCGGCCTCAACATTCCCGCCGAGAAGGCGCTGGACCACGTCTACGGCTATGCCGTCGGCATCGACCTCACCCGCCGCGACCTGCAGATCGCCTCGCGCAAGAAGGAGCGCCCGTGGGAGATCGGCAAGTCGTTCGACGGCTCGGCGCCCGCCTCCGCGGTGCAGCCGGCCTCGAAGATCGGCCACCCCTCGACTGGCAAGATCTGGCTCACCGTGAACGGCAAGGAAGCCCAGAAGGGCGACCTCAACGAGATGATCTGGAACGTGCCCGAGATCATCTGGCAGCTCTCCCAGCAGGTGAAGCTCGCCGCCGGCGACATCATCATGACGGGCACGCCGGCCGGCGTGTCGCAGCTCCAGCCTGGCGACAAGCTCGAATGCGGCGTCGACGGCATCGGCACGCTGAAGGTCAGCATCGGCCAGCCGGAGTAGGCTGAACGACATATCGAAATCGAAAGGCCCCGGACGTGTCCGGGGCCTTTTGCATTCTCTACCAAGCCTTCACCGGCCGATTGGCGTGGCTTGCCTGCGGCACACCGCGATTGAGCGACATGTGCGAATGCACGCACAGCCAGCCATCGTTATCTTTCGAAAACACCATCGTCGCCCGGCCCGGCCGCGGAAATGCGCTGCCATCGGAATGATAGCCCGTGCTCGTCCACGGCGCGATCGCGATCGCCATCGCTCCGTCGGGTGATGCCAGAACAGAGGTCTGGTCGAGGACGAAACGGAAGTCGGCCGTCTTCGGCCAGACGTTGTCCCATTGCGTCTTGACCCATTGATCGAGACCGGGAATGACATCGTTGTGCGTGCCGAAGGCGAGCACATCAGGGTGGAAAAGCGGCCTTGCCGAGGCGTAGTCGACCTCGCGGACATAGCCCGCGAAGGTGTCCAGCCACGCGCGAAAGAACTGCGCGATCTCGGTGTTCGCAAGTGGCAAGGGGGCCATTGCCTGCTCCATGTTTGGCGGCTCGATCAAAGGCAATCTTGTTGCCATGCAGCGAACCGTCCAGCAAGATATCTACCTTGGGAGCACCGGTGCAGATTGATCAGCGAACCGGGCTGATTTCATGGAGCCAGACTCATGAGACGCCTTCTCCTGCTTGCGGCTACCCTTGTCGCCACGTCCAGCGCTGCCAATGCGCAATCCAGCCAGCCCTATGCCGGCCTTGAGCAGCGCCCCATCAAGGCGCTGTCGCAACAGCAGATCGACGACCTCAAGGCCGGGCGAGGTATGGGCTTGGCGCTCGCCGCTGAACTGAACGGCTATCCTGGTCCGAGCCATATTCTCGAGCTCGGCGATCGCCTTGACCTGACGCCGGATCAGCGAATTCAGGTTCAACATCTCTTCGATGCCATGAAGCAGGAAGCGGTCCCGCTAGGTAACAAGCTTGTCGAGCAAGAAAGGGAGCTGGACCATCTCTTCTCTGCCCGCATCGTGACGTCGGAGTCGCTCAAGGCGGCTCTCGTTGCCATTTCAGAAACCCAGGCACTGCTCCGCGAAAGCCACCTCAAATATCATCTGTCGACCAGCGCCTTGCTCGATCAGAGCCAAATGCAGCGATACGCGGAGCTGCGAGGTTACCAGCGCGCCGACGGCGCCGAAAGACACAGGCACCATCATTAGAAAATGCTGACTGCGTGGTTTGCTGTTGTTTCGCTTCTCTATGCGACGGTAGGTCAGGCTGGAGGAACGGCATTTCTCGCCTTGATGGCATTTGCCTCGTTTCCAGCAAACGAGATGCGGCCAACGGCTCTGTTACTGAACATCGCTGCGGCAACCTATTCCACGTGGCTCTTCAATCGCGGCAGCCATATCGATTGGGCAAAGCTGAAGCCGCTGCTGATCGCCTCACTGCCGACCACGCTGGCCGGCGCATCCATTGTTCTGGCCGAAGACATCTATCACACGGTCACGGGGCTCGTGCTCATACTTGCCGCTGGCGTCCTGATAATCGGACGGAGCAATGGCGATGCTCCGGATCGTATTACTCCCCTCTGGGCTGCGATATCCACGGGCGCGGGAGTCGGCCTCGTCTCCGGGCTCACCGGCGTCGGCGGCGGTGTTTTCCTCGCACCCATCCTGGTTGGAATGCGCTGGGCCTCACCCAAACAGACTGCGGCGCTCTCCGCACCGTTCATCCTGGGGAATTCCGCTGTGGGTTTGCTTGGCACGCTCCATGCGGGACAAATGCCATCAACCCAGACCTGGCTATACGCCTTGGGTGCCCTCGCGGGCGCAATGGTCGGCACTACGATTGGTCTGCGTTGGCTCTCGCAAACAGCAACGCGTTACATTCTCGCCGCGGTCCTTGGGTCCGCCGGCGTTCAACTCGTAGCCTTCGCTGCGAGATGAAGGCAGGAATCGCAAGGCGGATTAGTTTCCGCCTTCGCTCTTCGCTCTAAGACGGGCAAGTCGCTAATCCACCCTACGCACCTCGGCCTACCGCAGCGCCGACAGCACGATGAGGCCGAGGATCAGCGCCGTCAGCGAATATTTCAGCGTGTAGTAGACGTTGCGGTTCCACTCCTTGACCTTGCGGCTGGCGAGATGGATCTCGTAGAGCTTGCCGAACACCTTGTTGAGCACGCCGACATTCTCGCCCTCGACGTTCTGGGTCGCCGACGCCTTGACGATGTGATGGCTGACCCAGCGATTGATCGCGGTCATGAAGCCGAACTTCATCGGGCGCTCGACGTCGCAGAACAGGATGATGCGGTTGACGTCGGTGGCATTCTCGGCGCTGTGGATGAAGGTCTCGTCGAACATGAAGGCTTCGCCGTCGCGCCAGACGCACTCGACACCATCGACCAGGATCCGGCACTTGTTCGAGTTCGGCGTGACGAGGCCGAGGTGATAGCGCAGCGAACCGGCGAAGGGATCGCGGTGCGCCCCTAACTTGCCGCCCGGCGGCAGCATCGCGAACATCGCGCCGTGCACGCTCGGGATCGACTTGAGCAGCTCCACCGTCTTCGGGCACAGCGTGTTCGCCGACGGCAGGAAGTCATCGTACCATTTCAGGTAAAAGCGTTTCCAGCCGCTCTTGAAGAACGAGTAGAAGCCCCAGTCGTTGTTCTTGGCTGCCGCGCGGATAAAACCTTCGTCGAACAGGCGCACGGCCTCGTCGCGGATCGTCTCCCAGTTCTCGCTGAGGGGCTTGAGCTCCGGAAACTGATCGACCGAGATCACCGGCTTGTTCGGCACCGCCGAGCCGGCGTACATCAGCACGTTGTACGGCGCGAGATAGGTCGAGTGATCGCCAAGCTGGCGCGCGAAGCGCAGCCGCTGCTTGCCGCGGAAGTGAACGTAGATCGTCGAGGCCGCAAGCACATATAAAATGACGAGTTGCGGTGCAAAAAGCTGTTTCAGCATTTCCCCAGTTTCCCAAGTGACCCAGCCGGGGACGTCATCTACTCCGACCCGGCGCGAGCAGCAAGATATTCACCGGTGGGTTGCAATCACGCCGGAGAGAGCAAGGGAACGGAATTTGGGGCTAAACCGGCCGAAACGAACCGAATCAGGCCCGCGACAGCGCCTGGAGACCCTTGAAGGTCAGCCGCTTGGGGTCGGTGACGCCGGCGAGGTAGAGCCGGCGGATGAACGCGATCACGGCATCGCGGTCGCAGTCGGTCAGCGCGACGACGGCGTCGACTGCAATCTTCTGGGCTTCCATTGGGCTCACCTCGGCCTTGCGAGTAACCCCGGCCGAGACAGGCTAGGACTCATCCGTTAAACGCGCGTTAACCGTTTGGGAACCATCGCCGATTCAGCCGGCCCGCCGTATACGCAAAACAACGCATTGCGGCCGGCGCGAAGCGGCTCAGCGCGCCTTGATGCTGTTCTTCAGCAGCGCAAACTGCTTCTTCAGCCGGGGCACGGCGAAGTCGGTAAAGGCCCGCACCTTGGGAACCGAGAGCCGGCCCTGCGGGCAGATCAGATGCGCGGGCATCTCCGGATCCTCATCGTCTGCCAGCACGATCTCGAGCTCGCCGCGCCCGACCTGCTCGGCCACCTGGTACGAATACATCCGCGCCACGCCGCGCCCGGCCACAGCGGAGGCCACCGCCGCGTAGGTGCTGTTGACGACGAGCCGCGGGGTGAACTGCACGGTTCGCGGCGCCGACGAGCCCGCCTGCGGCGCAAAGGTCCAGGAATTGGGCAGATGCGCCATCGCGACGATCTGGTGTTTTGCGAGATCGCCCGGCTCGGTGATGCGCGGATGCTGTTTCAGGTAGCGGGGAGCAGCCACCACGACACGGCTGATCCCGCCGACCCGCATCGCCACCATCGCCGAATCCGCCAGCGGACCGATGCGAAGCGCGACGTCGACGCCCTCCTCGATCAGATTGACCGCACGGTCGAACAGCAGCAGTTTTGCCGATACGGTCGGATAGGCATCGAGGAATGCGTCGAGGATCGGCCGCAGCACCATCTCGCCCGACACCACCGGAGCAGTGATCGTGAGCAGACCACGCGGCGCCGTGCGCGGTCCGGCCGCGATGTCCTCGGCTTCCTCGAGCTCGGTGAGCACGCGGCGGCAGATCGCGACATAGCGCTCGCCCTCCTCGCTCAGCTTGATCGAGCGTGTCGTCCGGTGCAGCAGCTCGGCACCGACGCGCTCCTCCAGGAAGGCGATGGCGCGGCTCACCGCCGCGGGTGAGCGGCCAAGCTTGCGGCCTGCGGCGGCGAGGCTTCCTTCGTCCACCGCAAGCACAAACACGTTCATCGCATCCAGACGATCCATGCGCGTCCCGCCGTCCCCCGAGATTTCAGCTGCAGGCTAGGCGTTCGCTGCGGTCGCGACAACCGCCACCGGGCGACGATCCGGCATTCGTTCGCGCCGCGAAAGAGTGTCTGCCGGGCAGCGGATATTCGCAAGCAAGCCGCCGCAGCGTACCTCAGCGGGCAAGCCAGCGGCTGCTGGCGCAGGTCTTCAAGCCAAAAAGAGGAGTCCGTCATGGGTATCGAGCAGAAAGTCGCCATCATCACCGGTGCATCACAGGGTATCGGCGCCGCCCTGGTGCAGGGTTTTCGCGATCGCAACTATCGTGTCGTCGCAACGGCGCGCTCCATCAAGCCGTCGGGCGACGATGACGTCCTCGCCGTCGCGGGCGACATCGCCGACCGGTCCACCGCCGAGCGCGTGGTGTCGCAGGCGATCGCCCGCTTCGGCCGCGTCGACACGCTGGTCAACAATGCCGGCATCTTCGTCGCCAAGCCCTTCACGCAGTACACGGCCGAAGATTATGCGGCGGTGATGGGCACCAACGTCGCGGGCTTCTTCAACATCACGCAGCTCGCCATTGCCGAGATGGAGAAGCAGGGATCCGGCCACGTGGTCCAGATCACGACCACACTGGTCGACCACGCCAATTCGAACGTGCCCTCGGTACTGGCCTCGCTGAGCAAGGGCGGGCTGAACTCCGCGACCAAATCGCTCGCGATCGAATACGCCAGGCGCGGCATCCGCGTAAATGCTGTGTCGCCCGGCATCATCAAGTCGCCGATGCACGCCGTCGCGACGCATGCGCAGTACGGCGCGATGCATCCCCTGGGCCACATGGGCGAGATGTCCGACATCGTCGATGCCGTGCTCTATCTCGAACGTGCCTCCTTCGTCACCGGCGAGATCCTGCATGTCGACGGCGGCCAGAGCGCCGGCCACTGAGCCGAGGAGAAAGACAATGCCCATCGTCACCATTCAAGTGACCCGCGAGGGAACGACGCCGGGTGCGGCGTCGCTCACGGCGGAGGAGAAGGCGGCGCTGATCAAGGGTTCGAGCCAGCTCCTGCTGGACGTGCTCGGCAAGCCGCTCGAGTCCACTTTCGTGGTGATCGAGGAAGTCGACACCGACAATTGGGGCTGGGGCGGCCTGCCCGTGCAGGAATTCCGGCGCCGCCGCGCCGCCCAGACAGGATGATCCGCGCGCTGTCGCGCGCAGGAGGATGACATGACCAACACAGATTCGAAGCGACACGTCGAGACCCGGCCGCAGCAGCGGCCGGGATCGGCGTCACAACAAACATCCTCACAGCAAACCTGGCGATACGCCGTGGCGGGTTTGTCCGCATCGCTGGTCGGGCTCGGCCTCGCCCGCTTTTCCTATACGCCGCTGATCCCGGCGCTGATCGCAGCAAAGTGGTTCAGCGCCTCCGATGTCGTCTATCTCGGCGCTGCGAACCTCGCCGGCTATCTCGCCGGCGCGCTCGCGGCACGCGCCGTCGCCAGCAAAGTCGGCGCAGTCCGTGCGCTGCGGGCGATGATGCTGCTCGCCACCCTCTCCTTCTTTGCGAGCTCAGCCCCGGTGTCGTTCACCTGGTTCTTCGGCTGGCGCTTCCTGTCGGGGCTCACCGGCGGCATCATCATGGTGCTGGCGGCCTCCGTCGTTCTTCCACACACCTCGCCCGCAAAGCGCGGCATCGTCGGCGGCGTGATTTTTTCCGGCGTCGGGCTCGGCGTCGCAGCATCGGGCACGCTGGTGCCGCTGCTATTGCAACAGGGTTTGCAGCAGAGCTGGTATGGTCTCGGTGTGCTCGCGGCCGTGCTGACGCTCGCGAGCTGGTGGAACTGGCCTGCGGAAACCAAAGGTGATGCCGCGCCTTCGCACCAGGCGAAGCCGCATCGCACCTCGTTCGCCGCCCGTGCGCTGCTCGTTCAGTATGGTCTCAACGCCGTGGCGCTGGTGCCGCATATGGTCTTCATCGTGGATTTCGTGGCGCGAGGCCTCGGACAGGGCATCGCCGCGGGATCGCGCTACTGGGTGCTGTACGGCCTCGGCGCGATCGTCGGCCCGCTCGTCACCGGCCATCTCGGCGACCGCTCAGGTTTTGGTCCCGCCCTGCGTGCGGCGTTCCTGATCGAGGCGGCGGCCGTGCTGCTCCCGACCGTCAGCACCGCGCCGCTCTCCCTGATTGTGTCGAGCGTCGTGGTCGGCGGCTTCACGCCGGGCATCGTGCCGCTGGTGCTCGGACGCATCCATGAGCTCGTGCCTCATTCGACCGAGCAGCAACGCGCGACCTGGAGCCATGCCACCACCAGCTTCGCGCTGTTCCAGGCGGCCGCGGCCTACGGCTTCTCCTGGATCTACGCGCAAACCGGCGGAGACTATCTGGTCCTGTTCGGCCTCGGTGGCGGCGCGGTGGTGCTGGCACTGGCGATCGATCTCGGCCTCGCCCTGATCGTCCCGCGCAGATCCTGAGCGCGATGATGGCAGGCGAGCGGCATTACCCGGCACTGGGCTTCGTCATGCTTTGAGCAAGCGACCTCAGCAACTCGGTTTGCCTCAGGACCAACTCACATTGCTTTCGCGCATGCGTGCCCGACAGCTCAACCAACTCCGCCAGCGTTTTTGCACGGCCTAGCTCCCGCGCATACTCCAAGGTCGCGCCCGCATTGACCTTCATCAGTTCGAGCACGACGGTGCGACACTCGGCTGCCGTTCCAATCACGTCGATGAGGTCGCTTTCCGCGACGACGGTTCCATTGGCCTCTGATGTCACACCGGCCAGCCGTGACTTTGCGAGGTCATTGGCGTAGTTGAGCGCAGCGCTCATGCCGTCCAAGGCGCGGGCTTGATACTCCTTGGCCATGTCCACGATGAGATCAGTGGTGGTACTGCTCGGAGGTTCAGGTCTTGCAACGATAACGGTGGCCGCTTCTTGTACCGGAACAGTCATCGCAGCAGGCGCTGCTTGCGCGATCTGCGGCGCATCCTGGGGGAAGACGGCGACCGAGCCCGGCGGCATGGCCAAGCCCTCGTCGACCGCCCGGCTCACTTCCGCCGCCAGTTCCAGCAGCGAGCGACGCCCGGCGCGGGCAGCGTCAGCAGGCAGCTTTGAGCGCGCCTTTCCCATAATCATCCGACTCCTCGGCCAAGTGCGCCGCGATCCAACCCCACAAACTGACAATTTCGTCCGAAGCTTTGCCCGCCGGTGCGAACTCGGTCACGCCCAACCCTGTTCCGAGCGCATCCTGGTGATCGTTACGCTGCGCAACAAACGGAAGCGCAAGCACACCGAGCGAGCTTAGCGATGTGGCAGCCTCGCTCAGCCGGCCTCCCCGCGTCGGCGTCTGATTGAGGATGAAGGCAAATCGCCGGTTGAGCCTGCGAATGGCGATCAGTGTAGGGATTGCGGCTTCGATATCGGCCGGGCTCGGGCGCGCCGGGATGAGACAGAGATCGGCGCAGGCGATGACGCGCATCGCCAGGCTGTTGGTCGTGGCAGCTGTGTCGATTATGGCAAGCCAGGCGCCTTCGGCCCTCAGGCGCGCGATCAACGGTTCGATCTCGGCAGGATCGGTTACGCGCTCGACGCGAGGATAGGGCTTCTCGCGGCGCTCTTTCCATTTCGAGATCGTACCTTGCGCGTCCGCCTCGATGAGAGCGACGCGCTCCGAGCGCTGCATTGCTGCCACCGCCAGTCCAACGGACAGCGTACTCTTGCCGCTTCCGCCTTTTTGCGTGACCAGGGCAAGGACGTGCATGTCCCGCGCTCCCTCAAGACGGCAACGACGCGGAACTCAGACGTCGTCGGAAATAAACTTCTTGCAGCGCAAAAACACTACCGCAAGTCGCGATTCGTCTCAAGCGAACGCGAGACTATGCCGTATCCTACTCGGCAAGCTCAGGAATACTGCATCACGCCGTCGTCGATCCGGCCAAAGCGTAAGGAGACGATGTCGACCGCGTAGTTCTGGTACAGCCGCCACGGCCGCTTCGAGCCTTGCTTGGGCATTTTCGTGACCGAGCGCTGCACGTAGCCGGAGGTGAAATCGAGCGAGGGCTGCGCGGTGATCTCGGGATCGTCATTGTGCGGCATGCATTGTCGGAAATTGTGCCGGTCCATGTAGTTGATGAGCCGGCAGACATATTCGCAGGTGAGATCGCATTTCAGCGTCCAGGACGCGTTGGTGTAGCCGAAGGCCGAGGCCATGTTCGGCACGTCGGCATACATCATGCCCTTGTAGGTCAGCGTCTTGGCGAAATCGACGGTGCGGCCGTCGACGCTGACCTCGAGACCGCCGACGACCTGGAGCACCAGCCCCGTCGCTGTCACGATGATATCGGCGACGAGCTCGCTGCCGTCCTTGAGACGAATACCGTTGCGCGTAAACGTATCGATCTCGTTGGTGACGACGGCGGCACGCTTTTCGCGGATCGCCTTGAAGAGATCGCCGTCGGGAACGAGACACAGACGCTGGTCCCAGGGATTGTAGCGTGGCGTGAAATGGGTCGCGACGTCGTAGTCGGGCCCGAGTGCCATCTGTACGCCCTTGAGGATGAGGTCCTTCACCTTCGCGGGCCTGCGCCGGCTGAGCTGGAAGAAGAACATCCCCCACATCACGTTGCGCCAGCGGATCAGATGATAGGCAAGCTGCGCCGGCAGATTGCGGCGCAGCTTGTTGGCGAGCGGATCCTGCGCCGGGCGCGACACCACATAGGTCGGCGAGCGCTGCAGCATGGTGACCTGCGCCGCCTTCTTGGCAAGCTCCGGCACCAGCGTCACCGCAGTCGCGCCCGACCCGATCACGACGACCCGCTTGCCCGCGTAGTCGATGTCCTCGGTCCATTTCTGCGGATGCACGATGCGGCCGGCGAAATCAGCCGCCCCCTTGAACTCCGGCGTGTAGCCAGCTTCGTATTTGTAGTAGCCCGAGCACATGAACAGGAAATTGCAGGTGAAGCGCACCAGCTCGGTCGCGCCCTCACCCGTGATACGCTCGGCCTCGACGGTCCAGCGTGCCTCCGGCGTCGACCACGCCGCGCTCTTGACGCGGTGGCGGAAACGAATGTGCCTGTCGATGCCGTTCTCGCTAGCGGTCTCGCGCACATAGTTGAGGATCTGCGGCCCGTCGGCGATCGCTTTCGGATCGGTCCACGGCTTGAACGAATAGCCGAGCGTGAACATGTCGCTGTCGGAGCGGATGCCGGGGTAGCGGAATAGATCCCAGGTGCCGCCGATGCAGTCGCGCCCCTCCAGGATAACGTAGCTCTTGGTGGGGCACCTGCTCTGCAAATGATAGCCCGCGCCGATGCCGGACAAGCCCGCGCCGACGATCAGCACATCGAAATGTTCTTGTTGCATGGTTTCCTCCGCGAAGGAGGATTGTCCGCCCGCCGCCGCTGGCCGTCAATTGGCAATCGGCTGTGCCGCAACTGCAAAGCGAGTTGAATTCCATGCGCCGAAACAACAAAGCCCCGGATCGCTCCGGGGCTTTGCGTCGATGGTCGGTCGAACCAGCAGATCAGTAGCGGTAGTGGTCCGACTTGTACGGACCTTCCTGCTTCACGCCGATGTAGTCGGCCTGGTCCTTGCGCAGCTCGGTGAGCTTGACGCCGATCTTGGCGAGGTGCAGGCGGGCGACCTTCTCGTCGAGGGTCTTCGGCAGCACGTAGACTTCCTTCTTGTACTTGCCGTCGTTGTTGTTGGCGAACAGCTCGATCTGCGCCAGCGTCTGGTTGGTGAAGGACGCCGACATCACGAAGGACGGATGGCCCATCGCGTTGCCGAGGTTCACGAGGCGCCCCTCGGACAGCATGATGATGCGGTGCTTGTCGGGGAACTCGATCTCGTCGACCTGCGGCTTGATGTTGGTCCACTTCAGATTGCGCAGAGACGCGATCTGGATCTCGTTGTCGAAGTGACCGATGTTGCAGACGATGGCGCGATCCTTCATCGCGCGCATGTGGTCGATGGTGATGATGTCCTTGTTGCCGGTCGCGGTGACGAAGATGTCGGCGCGGGGCGCGGCGTCTTCCATGGTCACGACCTCGTAGCCTTCCATCGCGGCCTGCAGCGCGCAGATCGGATCGACCTCCGACACCATGACGCGGCAGCCGGCCTGGCGCAGCGAGGCGGCCGAGCCCTTGCCGACGTCGCCGAAGCCGGCAACCATCGCGACCTTGCCCGACAGCATCACGTCGGTGCCGCGGCGGATGCCGTCGACCAGCGATTCACGGCAGCCATAGAGGTTGTCGAATTTCGACTTGGTGACGCTGTCGTTGACGTTGATGGCCGGCCACAACAGCGTGCCCGCCTTCTGCATGTCATAGAGACGATGCACGCCCGTGGTGGTCTCTTCGGACACGCCCTTGATGCTCTTGGCGATCGCGGCGAAGTAGCCCTTCGGCTTTTCCTTGAGCTGCTTCTTGAGAAGCGCGAAGAAGACTTCCTCTTCCTCGGAGCCGGGCTTGTCGAGGAAGGCGGTGTCGCCGTTCTCGGCGCGCAGACCGAGATGGACGTACATGGTGGCATCGCCGCCGTCATCGAGGATCATGTTCGGGTGACCGCCGCCGTGCCAGTCGAACAGCTTTGCAGTGTAGTCCCAGTACTCGGTCAGCGTCTCACCCTTGACGGCGAAGACGGGAATGCCGGCGGCCGCGATCGCGGCAGCGGCGTGATCCTGCGTCGAATAGATGTTGCAGGAGACCCAGCGGATGTCGGCGCCGAGCGCGGCCAGCGTCTCGATCAGCACGCCGGTCTGGATCGTCATGTGCAGGGAGCCTGCGATGCGCGCGCCCTTCAGCGGCTGCTTCGGCCCGAACTCCTCGCGGGTGGCCATCAGGCCGGGCATCTCGGTCTCGGCCAGCGAGAGCTCCTTGCGGCCGAAATCGGCGAGCGAAATGTCCTTGACGATGTAATCGGTGAAGCCGGGCTTCGCGTTCATGTCTGTTTCCTAATCAGTAAGGGCTGGCGTGTCAGTACCAAGGCAAGCTGAACGCTATGTGGCACCATTTCTCCCTCTCCCCGTTCTTACGGGGAGAGGGCCGGGGTGAGGGGCTCCATCCAAGCACCGAGCTTGCGGAGAGTCCCCCTCACCCGCCGCTTCGCGGCGACCTCTCCCCGTAGCGGGGCGAGGTAAGAGCATTAGAGCGCGCGCTTCAGCTGCTCGACGAGATCGGTCTTCTCCCAGGAGAAGCCGCCCTCGTTGTCGGGCGTGCGGCCGAAATGGCCGTAGGCCGAGGTGCGCGCGTAGATCGGGCGGTTGAGGTCGAGATGGCTGCGGATGCCGCGCGGGGTGAGGTCCATCGCCTTGGCGGCGGCCTTCTCGAGCTGGTCCTCCGACACCTTACCGGTGCCGTGGGTGTCGATGTAGATCGACAGCGGGCGCGCCACGCCGATGGCGTAGGCGAGCTGCAGCGTGCAGCGGTCGGCAAGACCGGCGGCGACGATGTTCTTGGCGACGTAGCGCGCCGCGTAAGCCGCCGAACGGTCGACCTTGGTCGGATCCTTGCCAGAGAACGCGCCGCCGCCGTGCGGGGCCGCGCCGCCATAGGTGTCGACGATGATCTTGCGGCCGGTCAGGCCGGAGTCGCCGTCGGGACCGCCGATGTAGAACTTGCCGGTCGGGTTGATGTGCCAGATGGTCTTCGGCGTGATCCAGTCCTTCGGCAGCGCCTCGCGCACGTACGGCTCGACGATCTCGCGGACCTGGTTCGAGCTGAGATCCGGAACCAGATGCTGGTGCGAGACCACGATCTCGCGCACGCCGACCGGCTTGCCGTTCTCGTACTGGACGGTGACCTGGCTCTTGGAGTCCGGACCGAGCACCTTCTCCTTGCCGGAGTGACGGGCTTCGGAGATCAGGCGCAGGATCTTGTGAGCGTAGAAGATCGGTGCCGGCATCAGGTCCGGCGTCTCGTTGGTGGCGTAACCGAACATGATGCCCTGGTCGCCGGCGCCCTCTTCCTTGACCTCGCCCGGCTGCAGCGCATCGACGCCCTGGGCGATGTCGGCCGACTGCGGATGCAGCAGGATCTCGATGTCGGCAGTCTTCCAGTGGAAGCCTTCCTGCTCGTAGCCGATGTCCTTGATCGCCGCGCGCACGACGCTCTCGATCTGCTCGTTGGTGACGGACTTCGGACCGCGGGTCTCGCCTGCGATCACGACCTTGTTGGTGGTCGCGAGCGTCTCGCAGGCGGCACGGATCTGCCACGGGTCGATGCCGGCTTTCGGCCCCTCGCGGTAGAACAGATCGACGATTTCATCGGAGATCCGGTCGCAGACCTTGTCCGGATGGCCCTCGGACACGGACTCGCTGGTGAAGAGATAGGACGCGCGCATCAAGTAACCCCTTGTTCCGCCAGTCGACGGCGGTTCGTTTGCGATGTTTGCCGTTGGATTGTGTCAATCACGCCGGCGCGAGATGACGTAGGATTCGTCAAGAAACCAGAGGCCGTTGTACTTTCTCAGCACGTCCCTGGCGGCATCCAGAGTGCGGCCGTTTTGAGTCATTTCTGTCAACCGGTCGTCCTCGATCTGAGCGACATACACCGCCGCATTCCACGCTGCAAAGGCCGTCGAGGTTCCGATATTGCCGGTAACCTCGTTGGGCAGAGCTTCCATATCATACCTGAAGATCGAGCGGTTATCAGCATAAGCATTAAAATTTAAGTCGCGGCCCAACGACCCAAGCTCGTACTTCACGGCGCGCAATAGCTCATGACGGCTCACCGAGAAAGGATTTTCTCCGGGCCAGATCGCCTGGATCATTTCCATGCCCGGATCCTGGCCATGGGAGTGGATACCGATCAGCCGTCCACCCGGCCGCAGGGCGCGCGCCAGGGGTGCAATGATCCGCTTTGCCCGGAAATTGACCGAGGACAGCGCACGGTAGGGCTGGGATGCGATGACGAGGTCGAAATTGGCCTCGGTCTGGCCCGGCCGCGGAATGGTCGAATCCAGCAGGAATCTATGGTCCTCGCGATAGAGCACGAGGACGACCGGGCGCTCGTAGAGCGGCATGGCTGTGCGGGGACTGATCGCGGCGCGCCAGTTCTGCTCCAGGAACGGCCGCAGCTCGGCGATCTGCTGCTCGAACTCGCCCGATGATGCGCCCCGCAGCGGGACCTCGTGCCAGACGGTGGCGGCTGCCGCCGCGGGCGAGGCCGGGGTCAGCCAGGGCGCCTCCGAATAGAACATGTTGGTGAAGACGAAAACCGACGCCGGATGCTCGAAAATGCGATCCGGCACCCTCTCGAGCGTCAGCCGCAGGTCCTCGAGGCTGAGCTCCTTGCCGGCCACATAGAACGGCATATGCGGGTAGCGCTGATGTGTCGCGCGCAGCACCCGTGCCAGCACCGTGCCGTCGCCAACGCCGGCGTCGAAAATGCGCAGCGCCGGCGGGCGCGGATGGATGGCGGAAAGCTCCAGCGCGACCCGGTCCGCGATCACCCGCTTTTCGCTGCAGGTGTGGACGAACAGCAGATATTTCTGCCGGTTCTCGAAGAAGCGGAAATTGCCGCGGGGATCGCGCTTCTCGGGCGGCACCTGAAGCCCCCGCGGCGGCGGCAGGCCGCCGGTCGTCGATGCGGCGATATAGGCCTGGATCCGCTCCAGCGTGTCGATGGTGATGCGCTTGCCCTCGCGCAGGCGCTGCACGAGCTTCCCATCGTTCACCGCACGCCGGCCAAACGTCGATTCCGCCATGCCTGCCTTGCGGCAGAACTCGATGATTTGGCTCAGGATTTCGTCGTTCTTCATGGATGGGAGAGCGGTGGGCAGAAGAGTTGGGACCAACTTCCTAGCAAATTCTGCCCACTCAGGAAATCCCTTCTGGAATTTCTCTACATCCGCCTTCTGCGGGCCCGCCCTGTGCTCCAGGAAGACACCCTCATCGTGTGTTTGGCCGCGCCCACACTTGTCGGTATAGATGGCGAAAGGGAATGTTCAGGGCAGCATATGTTGAGGTTGTTTTGGCTCGCCGCGTGTCTGCTGGCGGCGTTATCGGGCGGCGCACGCGCAGGTTACCTGGATGAGAACCCGGACGAACTATTTGCATCCGTCTATGACAAGATCGGCGCCCTGCCCGTCGCGGCCGCACGCGACCCATATGTCTGGCTGCGACTGGAAGAGCTGAAGCGCGAGCCATGCGATCAGAAAAGCATCAGCGATCTCGCGCTGATGCTGGACAAGCTCGGCTACCGGCGACAGGCCGCTGACGGGCTCTACAAGTTCGTCATGAATTGCGGCGCGCCGATCACGGCGCTGCATCGCTCGATCAACATCTACCTCAAGCTCACGGACTATCCTCGAGCTGTGGAAGTCGGCGACGAGTTCATGCGACGCGCTCCGAGCAATCACGACGCGCATTACCTGCGCGGTGTCGCGCTCGAAGGCCTGCAGGACTATCGCCGTGCGCTGGCCGATTATTCCGACGCCATCGAGCTCTATGGCGCGGACAAGAAATCGATCTCGAGCCGCGTCTTCCTGCGCATGGCGGGCGCCTATGCCGCTCTGAAGCAGTTCTGTGAGGCGACGGCCCCGATCAACCGCTGGGTCGCGCTGGATCCGGCGACGCGCGACAACAGCCGGACCCAAAAGATGATCGCCGACTACGAGCGGCAGGGCAATTGCGTCTCGTCGACCGAGGCCCGCAAGGAAAGCTTCCCGATGCACGGGCCGAAGGGCATCGTCACTGTGAAAGCCGAGATCAATGGCGTGCGCGGACTGTTCGTCCTCGACACCGGCGCGAGCTATGTGTCGGTGAAATCGGCGTTCGCAAGCAAGGCCAAGATAGCGGACGGCGGCTCCAGCGACATCACGCTGGTCACAGCCAACGGGGAAGCGAAGGCAAAACTCTCCAAAGCCGACAAGGTCCTGCTGGGCAAGCTCGAAGCGGCCAACGTACCTGTCGCGGTCCTCGGCGGCGACGACAAGGGTTTTGGCGCGGGGGTCGACGGCCTCCTCGGCATGAGCTTCCTGTCCCGGTTCGAGGTCCAGATGGCGAGCGGATCGATCGAGATCCGCACCCGCCAACCCAGGAAATAACGTTGCAGACGGTCACGCCGTGAACCCGAAAAGCGGCGCGGACGACCAAGAGCAGACACTCCCATCAAATCGCCGCAGCCGAGGTCTCCTTGCGCCGTCTGCTCCTGGTCCTCCCTGCCTTGCTCGCCGCCATGCTCTGGTGCGCGCCGGTCTACGCGCAGGCGCGCAACCAGCTCGGGCCGCTCTGCACCACCGAGACCACGCCGGCGGACCAGATGGTCGACGCCTGCACCAAGATCATCGCGCTGAAGGTCTTCAAGGGCGGGCAGCTCGCGACCGTGTATTTCTGGCGCGCCGTGGGCTGGAACAAGAAGGGCGACTACGCCAAGGTCATCGCTGATGCCACCGAAGCGATCCGGCTGCAGCCGAGCCAGGCGGTCTACAATCTCCGGGGCTCGGCCTATTACGACAAGGGCGACTACGACATCGCGATCGCCGATTTCGACGATGCGCTGAAGCTCGGCCCGCCCAGCGGCATCATCTTCCACAATCGCGGAAATGCCTGGCGCGGCAAGCGCGATTACGCCAAGGCGATCGCCGACTACGATGCCGCAATCAAGGCCGATCCGAAATCGGCGTTCTCGCTCCAGAACCGCGGCATCTCGAAGGAAGCCCTCGGCGATCTCGACGGCGCGCTCGCGGACATCAACCAGGCGATCCGGCTCGACCCGTCGCTGCCGCAGCCGCTGATCAACCGCACCGCGATCTGGCGCGCCAGGGGCGATTTCGATCGCGCCATCGCCGACGGGAGCGAGGCGATCCGGCTCGCCAAGGACAAGCCCCCGGTCAACATCATGACGCCGCCGAACAGCGTGCTGATCTCGGGCTACATCCATCGCGCGCTTGCCTATGAGGCCAAGGGCGACTACGCCCACGCCCGCGAGGACTACAAGGCGACGCTCGCGATCGTGGCGTCCGATGCCGGCAGCAAGGCCAACCAGGCCACCGCAAAGGTGCGACTGTCACTGGTGACGGATGCGGCCGCGCCGATCCCGCGCGATGCGCCTTCCCCCGCGACGCAGCCGGCGGCATCCCCTGCCCCGCAGCAGACCGGCGCGGCACCTCTCCCCTCGCCCGCTCCCGCCGGTCGCGGCACGCGCATGGCGCTGATCATCGGCAACGGCGCCTATGCGCATGTGAAGGCGCTGCCCAATCCGCCCAACGATGCGCGCGCGGTCGCCAAAAGCCTGCGCGACATCGGCTTCACCGTGTCGGAGGGCGTCGATCTCGATCGCGCGGCGATGCAGAAGATGACGCGCGACTTTCTGCGCGAGGCCGCGCGGGCGCAAGTGGCATTGGTCTACTACGCCGGTCACGGCGTGCAGGTCGACGGCCGCAACTATCTCATTCCCGTCGACGTCGAGCTCAAGCCCGGCACGGGGATGACCGAGGCGATGATCGACATGGACACGATCATGGCCGGCCTCGACGACCAGGTCCGCACCAACATTTTGATCTTCGATGCCTGCCGCAACAATCCGATGGCGCAGCAGGTGGCGAGCGCCGGCACCAATCGCGGCATTGAGGGGGCCTCAGGTCTCGCCGCGCCCACGAGCCTGGGCGCCGGCGCAACGCTGGGGGCCGGCACCCTGATCGCTTTCGCCACCGCACCGGGGCAGGTCGCGCTCGACGGCGAAGGCGCCAACTCGCCGTTCTCCGCCGCACTGTCCCGCCATATCGGCACGCCCGGGCTGGAGGTGCAGCAGATGCTCACGCGCGTGCGGGCGGAGGTGGTCTCGAGCACGAAGACCAAGCAGGTTCCGTGGTCGAATTCGTCGCTGCTGGGTGAGGTCTATCTGGCGGAGAAGTGAGGCAAGCTTGCATGGTCCACAGCCCGATGAGTGCACCCGGGAACAAGTAGGCTCGCATATCGCCACGCTCATCCGGTTGCGATTGCGGTTCTAGCGAGGGTGACGACATCAGGCACCAGCGCGCTAAAATTGCAACAGCCCACAAGATAGTCGAACGCAACCTGCGGCTGCTCTGTCCTGCCGCCTATCGTTATCCTACAATACCGGCAACACCAACGCGTTGGTGGACTGGTGGTTGGGGGAACTTGTGGGAAAATTCGTTGCCGCCGTCGGCATCGCCCTGTCTGTCTTATTCGGATCACAACCTGGTTTCTCGCAAGGTGCACAATCGAGCGAGGCGGCGCGCAAGGCGGAGCTTGCCGCCGCGTGGCAGGCAGCCGGCAATGCCGGCGCCGCCGGTCCTGCCGACATTCCGCTGATCGATCAGGCGACTTTGAAAATCCCGACCGGCAACTTCTTCGTGCCGAAAGCCGAGGGGGCACGGGTCATGCGCGCTCTCGGCAATGTCGTGCATGAGGCGACATTCGTCGGTCTCGTGCTCGGCACCCGGCAGAACGACCGGTGGCTGGTCGTGATCAACCACATCAAGGAAGGCTACATCAAAGATGATGCCGCCAAGGACTGGAATGCGGACGACCTCCTGAAGAACCTGAAGGAAGGCGTCGAGGAGTCCAACAAGGACCGCCTCGCCCGCGGATTTCCCGAGATGGAAGTGATCGGCTGGATCGAGCCGCCGAAATACGATGCCGTGTCGCACCGTCTGGTGTGGTCGGTCCTCGGCAAGGACAAGGGCGCGCCGGACAACGCCGAAAAGGACGTCAACTACAACACATACGCTTTGGGGCGCGAAGGCTATTTCAGCCTGAACCTGCTGTCGGACTCGGGCCGGATCGCAACGGACAAGGGAGCGGCTCACGAACTGCTCGCCAACCTCTCCTATCAATCCGGCAAGCGCTACGAGGACTTCAGCGCCTCGACCGACCGTATCGCAGAATACGGCCTGCTCGCCCTGGTCGGCGGCGTCGCCGCCAAGAAGCTCGGCCTGTTTGCGGTGCTGCTTGCCTTTGTGCTCAAGTTCGCCAAGGCCATCATCTTCGGTCTGGCGGTCGCCGGCGCCGGCGTGGCGAAATTCTTCCGTCGCAAGCCGCGCGGCGATTCCGCCGGCGGCACGGCATGAAGACTCTCTTTCTGCTGCTGTTCTCCGGGCTGAAATGGGGAAAGCTCGCTACCAGCGGCGGCACCATGCTGCTGTCGCTCGCGGTCTACGCGACGATCTGGGGCTGGCACTATGCGGCAGGCTTCATCGCACTCCTGTTCGCGCATGAAATGGGACACTACGTCGCCGCGCGCCAGCGCGGCCTCGATGTCGGCGCACCCGCCTTCATTCCGTTCGTCGGTGCGTGGATCGCGCTCAAGGACAAGCCGGTCGACGTCGAGACGGAGGCCTATGTAGCGATTGCGGGGCCTGTGGTCGGCACCGCCGCCGCGCTCGCGGTCTATCTGTGGGCAAGATCGGAAGACAGCGCCCTCCTGCTCGCGATCTCCTATGCGGGACTGTTCCTCAATCTGTTCAATCTGCTGCCGATCTCGCCGCTCGACGGCGGCCGCGTGACGGCCGTCCTCAGTCCGCGAATCTGGTTCGTCGGCGTGCCTATCCTGGTTGCACTGGTGCTGTACCGGCCAAGCCCGATGCTGCTCATCGTGGCAATTCTCGCGGCCCCGCAACTGATCAGCGCGTGGCGATACGATCCGCATGCGCCCGAGAACGTCGCCTATTACGGCGTGCCGCTCCAGACCAAGCTCGAATATGGCAGCGCCTATCTGGCGCTCGCAGCCCTGCTCGCGGTCATGACCTACGATGTCCACGAGATGTTGGGGCCGATGACACGGCAGGGGTAGCCGAGGCAGTATCGTCATGCCGAAAACGTCGACACTGCCGGAGGCCCAGAAGCTCCTGGGTCTGGAGGGGTTGCGCTTCCTTGCAACCGTCGCCGTTCTGCTCTGGCACTATCAGCACTTCGCCTTCGCTGGCGGCCCCCGCATCAATCTCACCAGAAGCGAGCTGCCGTTCTATCAGGCTCTGTTCCCGTTCTACGAGGCCGGCGAATACGGCGTCTGGTTCTTCTGGTGCATCTCGGGCTTCATCTTCTTCTGGAAGTATCGCGCCGTCGTCGCCGATCGCACGATCGATGGCCCGACCTTCTTCGTGTACCGGCTGTCGCGACTCTACCCGCTCCATATCGCGACGCTGGTGCTGGTCGCCGTGCTGCAGCCGGTCTATTTCGCGCAGCATGGCTTCTACTTCGTCTATCAGAACAACGATGTCCCACACTTCATCGCGCAGCTGTTCATGGCGAGCGACTGGTTGCCGCCACGCAGCGAAAGCTTCAACGGACCGATCTGGTCGGTCTCGGTCGAAATCCTGGACTATGCGACCTTCTTCCTGACGCTGCGCTTTGTGACCGCATCCCCGCTGCTCAATCTGGTCGTGATCCTCGCCTCGATCACGTTCGGCACCCAGCTCGGAACCAGCCTGGCTTTCTTCTATGCAGGCGGGGTTGCAGCCATGGCCCGGCAGGCCGTCGCCTTGTCCCGGCATCGACGAATGTTGGAGGCGATAGCCGGGTGCGCCGTCATCGCGGTGCCCGCGGCGCTCTGGCTGGCGGACATCGAGCTCGTCCCGGTCGCAGGACCGCTACTACTGACCTATGCCCCGATCCTGTTGTTCTGCTGCTCGGGCCAGCTCACCTTGCCGCGGCGGATCGAGACATTGCTGGAGGCGGCCGGCAACATGACCTATTCCTGCTATCTCCTGCACTTCCCCATCCAGCTCGTCATCGCGCTTGCCTGCGCTGCCATGCAGCGACCGATTCCCTATGGCAGTCACCTGTTCTGGGCGGCCTACGTGCTGCCGACACTCATTGCCTCGCACCTCACCTATCGCTGGTTCGAGGCGCCGGCGCAGCGGCTGATCCGCAGCACTCTGCTGCGCAAAAGAAAAGCGGGGCGGACAAGTCCGGCCCCGCTCTGATGTCGCCGATCGAGCAGCCCTGATGCATCGCTCACGCGATGGGCTGGCTGCGCCGGATCACTGCCCCCACACTTCCTTGGCAATCTCGACCGCAAGGCTCAGCTTGGCCCACTGCTCCTCCTCGGAGAGGATGTTGCCCTCTTCGGTCGAAGCAAAGCCGCATTGCGGGGACAGCGCGAGCTGCTCCAGCGGCGCGAACTTGGCGGCTTCTTCCAGGCGGCGCTTGATGTCGTCCCTCTTCTCGAGCTCGCCGAACTTCGAGGTGATGACGCCGACCACGACGACCTTGTTGCCCTTGGGCAGGAAGCGCAGCGGCTCGAAGCCGCCGGCGCGGTCGGAATCGTACTCCAGGAAGTAGCCG
Organism: Bradyrhizobium sp. CB1717; assembly: GCF_029714325.1. Classification (NCBI taxonomy): domain Bacteria; kingdom Pseudomonadati; phylum Pseudomonadota; class Alphaproteobacteria; order Hyphomicrobiales; family Nitrobacteraceae; genus Bradyrhizobium; species Bradyrhizobium sp. CB1717. The sequence continues at coordinate 3,624,699 of NZ_CP121666.1, read as the reverse complement.
TCGTAATTGGTGCCGGCGAGCAGGGTCTCGGCCACCGGCTCGTAGCCGCCCGAGGAGATCCAGGTCGAGCGGAAATTGCCGCGGCAGACATGCGTCGTCACCACCATGTCGGCGGGCTTCTCGGCCAGCGCGTAGTTGATGATGCGGGCATAGATCTGCTGCAGGCCGTCCGGATTGTCGCCGCGCTCGCGCGCCTTCTGCAATTCGTCCTGCGAGCAGAGATAGGCCCAGACGGTGTCGTCGAATTGAAGGTAGCGGCAGCCGGCGTCATAGAATGCCTTCACCGCCTTGCGGTAGGTCTTGCCGAGGTCCTCGTAGAAGGCCTCGAGATCGGGATAGACGTCCTTGGAGATCGACTTGCGGCCGCCGCGGAAGTGCAGCACGGCCGGCGAGGGAATCGTCATCTTGGCGGTGACGTGGGCCTGGTCGGCGACCTTCTTCAGGAAGCGGAAATGGTCCAGCATCGGGTGGTCATCGGGGAAGTCGAGCTTGCCGATCACGCGCACCGCGTCGTGACGGGTCTGCACGCCCGTGAACTGAATGCCGGTGTCGGGGTGGAACAGCTCGCAGCCGGTGAGCTTGGCCAGGAAATCGAAATGCCACCAGGAGCGGCGGAATTCGCCGTCGGTGGCGAGCTTCATCCCGAGCGAGGCCTGCTTGTGCACGACCTTCTCGATCTCCATGTCCTCGATCTTGCGCAGATCGTCGGCCGAGATTTCGCCCTTCTCCAGACGGCTGCGGGCTTCCTTGATCTTGGCGGGGCGCAGGAGGCTGCCGACCTCGTCGGCGCGGAAGGGGGCTTTGGTTCGCTGCATTCTTGTTTCTCCCAATTTCAGTCGGCGCTCGTTGTACGCCCCTCCCCGCAAGCGGGGAGAGGCAAAGATCAGTGGGCCGCTCCGGCGACACCGAGATGGCGCTCCAGGACCGACGGGTCGGCCTTCAGCGCGGCACTCGGGGCGTCGTGGACGATCGTTCCGCGCTCCAATATCACAACGCGATCGGCAAGCCCCAGAATCTTTTGGGCATTCTGCTCGACGATGATGGAGCAGATGCCTCCAGCCCGGGTGATGGTGCCGATCGCCTTCAGCAGCTCCTCGACGATGATGGGGGCAAGGCCCTCGGTCGGCTCGTCCAGCAGCAGGACCTTCGGGTTGAGGGTCAGCGCGCGGCCGATCGCCAGCATCTGCTGCTCACCACCAGAGAGTTGGTTGCCGAAATTGCTCCGCCGCTCCTTCAGCCGCGGGAACATCTCGTAGACCTTCTCGACCGTCCAGGGGCCCGGCTGGGCCACCGCGGTCATGTTCTCTTCCACCGTGAGCGAGCGGAAGATGTTGCGCTCCTGCGGCACCCAGCCGATGCCGGCGCGCGCCCGCTGGTCGGGCCGCAAGGTGGTGACGTCGGTGCCGGCCAGCACGACGGTGCCGGAGAAGCGGCGGGTGACGCCGACGATGGAGTTGATCAGCGTGGTCTTGCCGGTGCCGTTGCGCCCGAGCAGCGCCAACACCTGCCCTTCGGCAAGACTGAGCGTCATCTTCGGCAGCACCACCGCCTCGCCATAGCCGGCGCGAAGTGCATCGATCGCGAGCAGGTCAGACATTGACCGCCTCCTCGCCGAGATAGACCGCCTTCACCTGCGGATCGCGCGCGACCTGCTCGGGCGGGCCCTCCGTCAGCAGCGCGCCGGAAACCAGCACCGAGATGCGGTCGGCAAAGGAGAAGACGAGATCCATGTCATGCTCGATCAGCAGCACCGTAACGTCGCGCGGCAGCGCGCCGACGACGGCGAGAATGTCATGGCGCTCGCTCTCGGGCACGCCGGCGGCGGGCTCGTCGAGCAGCAGCACGCGCGGCTTGGCGGCGATCGCGACCGCGATCTCAAGCAGGCGCTGCTTGCCGTAAGGAAGCGTCACGGTCTCTTCGTTCATGACGTCGAGCAGATGGAAGCGTGTCAGCAGTTCGGCGATCTCGCCGTTGACGTCGCTGCGCGTCCCCATCCGCCGCCACCAGTCGCCGCCATGGCCGAGGCGTTCGGACACGGCAAGGCCGATGGTCTCGAGCGGGGTCAGGTCGGGATAGAGCTGGTTGATCTGGAAGGTGCGCGAAAGGCCGCGCAGCACGCGCTTGTGCACGGGCAGGTCGGTGATGTCCTGACCTTCAAGCAGGATGCGGCCCGAGTTCGGCTTGAGCACACCGGTGAGCTGGTTGATCACGGTGGTCTTTCCGGCGCCGTTGGGGCCGATCAGCGCGTGGCGGGCGCCCTGCTCGATCTTCAGGGACAGGTCGCGGGTGACGCGCAGGCCACCAAAAGTCTTTTCGAGATTTTGGGTTTCGAGCGCGATGGTCATGCGTCGCTCTCCGGCACGGCGACGACGGCCTTGCGTCCCGCAACCTGCTTGATGATCAGGTTCGGCACATACAGCACCCAGCGATGCAGGCGCTGGCGGCCGACCAGCACGATCACGACCAGCACGAGGCCGATCCAGAACTGCCAGTACTGCGGCGTGATGGTGGAGAACAATTCCTGGAGCATTCGGAACACCACCGCGCCGATCAGCCCGCCATAGAGATAACCGGTGCCGCCGATCACGAGCACCAGCATGAGGTCGGCGGAGCGCTCGAAGGCGAACACGTCGAGCGAGGCGATTGCGGTGGTCTGGGTGAACAGCGCCCCCGCAATGCCGGCATAGAATGCCGCGAGCGTGTAAATCGCGATCAGGCGGCGGTTGACGGGGATGCCGATCGCGGCGGCGCGCAACGGATTGTTCTTGATGGCGCGCAGCGACAGGCCGAACGGGGAATGCACGACGCGGCGGGCGAACAGGAACAGGACGAACAGCACGGCCAGCGAATAGAAGAAGCCGGCCTTGCCGAACATGTCGAACGGGATCTCGCCGAAGATCGGCTGCATCTCGATGCCCTGCAGGCCGTCGGTGCCGCCGGTGATGTTGGAGAAGCGCTCGGCGAGCGCCTCCAGCAGCAGCGCGATGCCGAGCGTGACCATCAACCGGGTCAGGTCGACGCCGCGGATCACCAGGAAGCTGGTGGCGAAGCCGAGCACCATCGCGGCGAGGCCCGCGACGATGAGCGCCAGCACGGGCTCGTTGATGATTCCGTGCAGGGCCAGCAGCCCCGCGGCATAGGCGCCGACGCCGAAGAACGCGGCATGGCCGAGCGAGACGATGCCGGCATAGCCGAGGATCAGATCGAGCGACATCGTGAACAGCGCAAGCCGCAGGATGTCGGTCATGATCAGATAGCGCGTGGGAAATGCGAAACCGCAGGCCAGCACGATGAGCCAGAAGGCGACTTCGCCGTAGTGCCAGCGCGCCTGGCGCTGGGCGTGAAAACCGACGTCGGAAGCAGCGGTCATCGGCGAACTCAACGCGCAGCCGTGCGACCGAACAGGCCGTTCGGGCGCCAGATCAGGATCACGATCATCATGGTGTAGATCACGAAGGGCCCCATCTTCGGCACGTAGTATTTGCCGGCGACGTCGCCGATGCCGAGCAGGAGCGAGGCCAGGAACGGGCCTGTGATCGAGGAAGAGCCGCCGACGGTGACCACGATCAGGAAGTAGATCATGAACTTCAGCGGGAAATAGGGATCGAGGCCGAGGATCTCGGCACTGAGCGCGCCGCCGAGGCCCGCGAGCCCGCAACCGAACGCAAAGGTGAAGGCGAACACCTGCGGCACGTTGATGCCGAGGCCGCTCGCGGCACGCGGGTCGTCGACCGCGGCGCGCAGGCGGCTGCCGAAACGGGTCTTGGCCAGCACCATCTGCAGACCAATGGTGAGCAGGCCGCAGATCACGATGATCATCAGGCGGTAGCGGCCGATGCCGACGCCGAACACGTCGAACTGGCCCTGCAGCGCGGCCGGCAGGTTGATGAACACGCGCGAGGAGCCCTGGATGTAGTCGACGGCTGCGACCGACATGAAGGTCAGGCCGATGGTGAACAGCACCTGGTCGAGATGGCTGCGGGTGTAGAGATGGCGATAGAGCGTGCGCTCCAGCGCGATGCCGATCGCCGCCGATGAGACGAAGGCGAGCGGCAGCGCGGCGAAGAACGGCCAGCCCATCCGGTTGACCAGCACCATGCAGACATAGCCGCCGGCCATGGCGAAGGCGCCATGCGCGAGGTTGACGAAGTTCATCAGGCCGAGCGTGACCGCAAGCCCGCAGGCGAGCACGAACAGCAGCATGCCGTAGGCAACGCCATCGAACAGGTTGGTGAGGATCGCGGTCATCTTAAAGCGGGTGAACCCTGGTAATCACTCGTCATTCCGGGGCAGCGCGAAAGCGCTGAACCCGGAATTTCGTTTCAACAATTTCGAGACCCCGATGCGCGCTAAGCGCGCTCGGGGATGACGCGCTTTCGCGCGTCACTTCTTGGTCTTGCCGAGATCCTTGACGGCCTCGAAGGTCGCGAACTCGACATTGTAGAGCTCGCCGTCGACCTTCTCGACCTTGCGGATGTAGATGTTCTGCACGATGTCGCGTGTCTCGGGGTCGATCGAGATCGGACCGCGCGGGCTCTCCCACTTCTGGCCCTTCATCGCCTCGATCAGCTTGTCGCCGTTGGTGTCGCCATTGGTCTTCTTCAGCGCCTCGTAGATCAGGTGGATGCCGTCATAGCCGCTCACCGCCATGAAGCCCGGACGGTTGCCGAAGGCCTTCTTGTAGGCCGCGACGAAGTCCTTGTTCATCTGCGAGGGGTGCGCCGCCGAGTAGAGATGCGCGGTGACCGTGCCGAGCACGGCGTCGCCCATGTTGTTGAGCAGGTCGTCATCGGTGACGTCGCCCGGCCCGATCACCTTGATGCCGGCCTTGTCGAGGCCGCGCTCGGCATATTGCTTCATGAAGTTGCCGCCCTGGCCCGCCGGCACGAACACGAAGATCGCGTCGGGCTTGGCATCCTTCATGCGCTGCAGGAACGGCGCGAAGTCGGGGTTTTGCAAGGGCGTCTTGACCTCTTCGACCACCTCGCCGCCGCCCGCGGTGAAGTTCTGCTTGAAGAAGTTGAGCGCGTCATTGCCCGGCGCGTAGTCCGAGGTCAGCGTCGCGACCTTCTTGATGCCGTTCTTCACCGCCCAGTCGCCGATGATGGTCGAGGACTGCGCCAGGGTGAAGCTGGTGCGCACGATGTAGGGCGAGCGCTCGGTGATGATGGAGGTACCGGCCGCCATCACGACTTCCGGAATCTTGGCTTGCGTCGCCAGCGGCGCAGCCGCGAGCGCGGCGGGCGTCACGCCGAATCCGGCGATGAAGTTGACCTTGTCGTTGACGATCAGCTCTTGCGCGGCGGTCTTGGTCTTGTCCGGAATCGCCGCATCGTCCTTGAGGATGATCTCGACCTTCTTGCCGGCGACGGTGTCGCCCTTCTGCTGCATGTAGAGCTTGATCGCGTTCTCGATCTGCTTGCCGGTCGAGGCCTGGCCGCCGGTCATCGGCAGGATGAGGCCGACCTTGACCGTGTCTTCCGCCTTGGCGGGCGCGACGGCCGCGAGGCCCGCGATGGCAGCGGCCGCTGCGGTGCGCGAAAAAATCTTGCGTTCGAACATCAGATGTCCCTCCCCTTCATTCCTGACCTCTTGTGAGCCGGACCGAGTGCCCGGTCCTTGCCGCGCTTTACTTACGGACAAGCCATGCCGTGCGGCCACATGGCGTCCTCTGCAACCCCGTTGTCAATCGGACGTTGGGCGACCATTCGGCGCAAGCCGCGTGATCTGCCTCAACGACGGCAGGGAGAGATTTGTACGATTGTACAAATATAATGGTCCTGTCAACGAAAAAGCCCCTCGTGGCGCTGGCCAATTGGGCGGTGGTTGTTGATGCGCCATTTTAAGAAGACCGCACGACGCCGTAGATGGAGGATTCCGCCTCTCATTTGCAGAATTTGGACATCTCACCTGCTTCGCGGTGAGGCCATTTGGGTGACGCTCATCGAGGGGAAATACGTGCTGTATACCGTATCAGCTAAAGTCACCCCTTCAAGGGCAAAATTTGCTTATTATAATACCGTCTTTGTATACATCACCGCCGACCCTCGAATAGGCCAATTTTACATGTTGAGGGCTATAGTTCGTCGCTGACGGCCCATCCGGCGTCCCCTCATCCCGCGCCCGATCGGGCACGACCTAGAAGATATCCATGCGTTCCCGTTCGCTTTCGATCACTGCTGCAGTCGCCCTGCTCGCTTCCAACCTTGCAGGCTGCGGCACGGTCAACGAGAAACTCTCGGCCGGCATGGGCGACTACGTCCCGCAATGGGCCGGCGGTCTTCCGGCGGATGCTCCGCCGCGACCAGGCACGCCGCAATACGACGCCTACATGAAGGAGCGCGAACGCAAGCGGCTGATGCCGGCGGCCGATCGCGAGAAGGAAGAGCAGGCGCAGAAGGGCGCGACGGCGACGACGTCGGCTGGCGCGGTGCGCTGAGAGACAATCGTCATTCCGGGATGGTCCGAAGGACCAGACCCGGAATCTCGAGATTCTCAGGTGCGCAATTGCGCACCATAGTTGGCCTCTTCGAGGCGCCCCGGAATGACTCCCACGATCAATCCACGAACACCACGGTCTTGCGGCCGTTGAGGATCACGCGGTCGTCGAGATGGTAGCGGATCGCGCGGGCAAGCACGCGGCGCTCGATGTCGCGGCCCTTGCGCACGAGATCTTCCGGCGTGTCGCGATGGCTGATGCGCTCGACGTCCTGGTCGATGATCGGGCCTTCGTCGAGGTCGCGCGTGACGTAATGCGCAGTGGCGCCGATCAGCTTCACCCCGCGCTCGTGCGCCTGGTGATAGGGCTTTGCGCCCTTGAATCCCGGCAGGAACGAGTGGTGGATGTTGATGCAGCGTCCCGAGAGCTTTGCCGAGAGATCGTCGGAGAGGATCTGCATGTAGCGGGCGAGCACCACGAGATCGGTCCCGGTCTTGCCGACGAGATCGATGATCTGCCCCTCCTGCTCCCGCTTGGTCTCCTTGGTGACGGGCAAATGGTGGAACGGGATGCCGCCGAAATCGAGCCCGGCATAGACCTCGCGCGGATGGTTGGAGACGATCGCGGTCGGAACCATCGGCAATTCGCCGGTGCGCCAGCGGTAGAGGATGTCGACCAGGCAATGGTCGGACTTCGACACCAGCAGCATCACCTTTCGATGCGCGGCGCGGTCGCGCATCTGCCACTCCATGCCGAAACGCTCGGCGATGGCGGCAAAGCCGGTCTGCAGTGCCGCGAGCTCGACGGCGAGATCGGCCGCGGTGAACACCACACGCATGAAGAAGTTCTTGGTTTCGACGTCGTCGAACTGCTGGGCGTCGAGAATGTTCTGTCCATTGTGGGCCAGGAAGGTCGATACCGCCGAGACGATGCCGGGACGATCCGGACAGGACAGGGTCAGGACATATTGATGATCGGGCATCTTGATGAACAGGCTTGGCTCTTGATGAAGGTTTGTGCAACGGCCGCGGAACACCCCGCGATTTGCGCCCTGCTCTAGCACCGACGCTGGCCTTGCGCCAATCCCGGGCGCAGAGTCAGGATGAACGTACCATTGCGATTTATACCGGAGCTCGCCCATGGCCGACCGCTTGAACGGCACCCGCATCCTGATCCTGGAAACACGCGAGGAGGCGCAGTTTTCCAAGCTTCTGGCCGAACAAGGCGCCGAGGTCGTGCAATGCCCGATGTTCACCATCGAGGATGCGCCGGACCCCGCCCCGATCGAGGCCTGGATTCGCCGCGCCATCGACAGGCCCTTTGAGGACCTCGTGCTGATGACCGGCGAAGGCCTGCGGCGGATCATGAAGCTCGCGCGCGCTCGCGGGCTCGACCAGGCCCTGGTCACCTCGCTCGCCAAATCGCGCAAATTCACCCGCGGGCCGAAGCCCGGCAAGGCGCTGCGTGAAATCTCGCTCGAGGCGCAGCAGACCACGGAGAAGCCGACCACCGAGGGCGTGATCGAGATGCTGGGCAAGCTCGACCTGAAGGGCCACCGCCTCGGCCTGCAGCTTTATCCGGACAAGGATCACAGCGCGTTGACCGGCGCGCTCGCCGCGCAAGGTGCCGAGGTCGACACCGTGCTGCCCTATGTCTACGATTCCAAGGCCGCAGATGCCAGCATCGTCGCCGCCATCGACGACATGGCGGAGGGACGCATCGACTCCATCGCACTGACCAATCTCGGCCAGGTCCGCCGCCTGATCGAAGCCGCCAGGGCGCATGGCAGCGAGGCGAAGCTGCGGGCCGGTCTCGAACGCACGCTGATCGCCTCGGTGGGCCCGGCCGTCTCCGGCGAGCTCGCCGCGCACGGCCTGCGCACCGACGTCTCGCCGGCGGATGAGGCCTATTTCATGCGGCCGCTGATCTCGGCGATGGCGAGTGCGCTGGCGGAACGGAAGCCGCAAGGCGCAGCGAGGTAAGAGCCGAGCGCGGGGGCGGCCTGCAGCGGCTGCGATTGACAGGTGTAGCGTCAGCGCTACGTTGCCGAACAGCAAGAAGAAACAACACAGCAAGAAGAAACAACAAAGGCAGGGAATCGCCGTGACACGCGTCATCGCCTCTTGAGCAGAGGCGCGCGACCTTCAGCGCTCGCACCGTTCCGCATTCGCAACTATCGCTTCCAGTGGCCATCCGACCTGCTCACCTCCTGGGCGTTCGAGATCGAGACCCTGGTGCTCGGCTGGTACATCCTGGTCGAGACCGGATCGGTGCTGCTGCTGACCCTTCTCGCCTCGCTGCAATATCTGGGAACACTGATTGCACCGGCGCTCGGGATGGTCGGCGACCGCATGGGTCATCGCGATCTCCTCGTCGTGCTGCGCCTGACCTATACGGCGCTGGCCTCGACCATCATGGTGCTGGCGCTGACCGGGCACCTGGCGCCGCTCAACGTCATGATCATCGTGACGATCATGGGCCTGATCCGCTCCTCCGATCTCGGCCTCCGCAGCGCGTTGCTCGCCGACATCATGCCGGCCGAGCAGCTGGTCGGCGCGATCAGCCTGTCACGCACGACCCAGGATAGCGCCCGCATTGCCGGAGCGCTGACGGGCGCCGGCCTCTTCGCCGTGCTTGGCATTGGATTGGTTTATGCGGCAGTCGCCAGCCTCTACCTGGTGGCCGCGATTCTCATGTCCTGCCTGACCCGGCCGAAAAGGACCGTTGCCACGACGGACCTGCCGGCGAACAGCCGCGCCGTTTCAAAACTGCTCGACGAGTTGAAGGAAGGGATTGTCTACGCCTGGAATGGCCCTGGAATGGGCGCTGCGCTGTGCGTTGCCTTCCTCGCCAATCTCACCGCATTTCCCTTCACCGGCGGATTGCTGCCCTACATCGCGCGCGAAATCTTTCACACCGACCAGACCGGCCTCGGCTATCTCTCGGCGAGTTTTGCCGTCGGTTCGCTGATCGGCTCCATCACGCTCAGCCTGGTCGGCGGATTGCGCATTGCCCGGCTGCTGATCGGCGCGACGCTGGCCTGGTACGCCATGTTGCTGGTGTTCGTCGAGATCAGGACGATACCCGTCGCCATGGCCTGCCTCGTTCTCGCCGGCATCGCCCAGAGCATGTCGATGATCTCGGCGGCCGTGATCCTGATGCGCACGGCGAGCGCGCATCTGCGCGGCCGCGTGATGGGCGTGCGCATGATGGTGATCTACGGCCTGCCGCTCGGACTGCTCGCGGCCGGCAGCCTGATCGACATCATCGGCTATTCCGCGACGGGGTCGCTCTACGCCGCCGTGGGCGTCATCGCGATGCTGGCGATCGCGATCCGCTGGCGCGCCGACCTCTGGCCGCTGCACGCACCCGCCAACGCGCGATGACGGCGCCTAGTCCCCATAACCACGCAGCCGCTCGACATTGAGGATGGTGACGCCGCCATATTCCAGCCGCAGCAGCCCCTCCTTCTCCAGCCGGTTCAGCGCCCGGTTGGCGTTCTGGCGGGACATGCCGGAGAGCGCGCCGATCTCCTCCTGGGTGATCTCCAGATGCGCCGTCGATTCCGGATAGAGGATCGGGTTGAAAAGCGAGGCGATGCTTCGCGCAAGCCGCGAGGTGGCATCGAGGGTGCGGTTGACCTCGAGCATGCCGATGAACTGGCCGAGCCGCTCGTTGAGCTGGCGCACCAGGAAGCGATTGAAGCCGACGCTGTTCTCGAACAGCCACATGAACGCGCTGCGCTCCATCAGCGCGACGCGGCTGTTGCGCAGCGCCACCACGTCGTAGCGTCGCGGCTCGTTCTTGAGGACGCTGCCCTCACCGAACCAGGCCCCCGCCGTCAGCCCGGCAAGGCTGGTCTCCTTTCCGTCGCGCGACACCCCGCCCATCCGGGCAAGGCCGAACACCATGCCGGCCCAATAGTCGAAATTGTCGCCGCGCATGAACACGGTCTCGCCGGTGCCGTAGGACCGCTCCGTGATTCCGGCGCGGGCGACCTCGATCTCCGCGTGCGTGAGCTCGCGCGACCAGGCGGCAACGCGCTTCAGATGATCCTCTGAAATCATGATCTCGAAGCCAGCCGCACCGTGTCGTCACTCCACCCTTATGCTGCATCGCAACATCATCGTTTCGGCTTCCATCCGACGAAAGATGAAGGCCGCCTCGGTCCGAAAAACTTTGTCGCAGAATTGTCAGGCCGGAGACATTTCAAAATAGCGCTTTCCCCTATTGAGAACCACCTCGGGTGATGCGGCTTTTGATCCCAAACGGGAACGAAAGTGGCGACCGTCCGGTCGAGACCAATAGCTGCATGGTCTGGCCGGCACGGCCGTATTAGGATCGCCCGACAGAACCGACGAAGAGCGCCGCAGAATGCGCCATCACCGGGAGGGATTTGTTTGGTGGCTACCAGTCTCGAAGTGCGCGGCGTGTCCCTGCGATTCGGCGGCGTTCGTGCGCTGACCGATGTCAGCTTCGCCATCAAGGAAGGCGAGCTGTTCTCGATCATCGGCCCCAACGGCGCCGGCAAGACCTCGATCGTGAACTGTATTTCCGGTCGCTACAAGCCGACCGAAGGCCAGCTGTTCTACGGCGATCGCGACATCACCGGCCTGACCCCGAACGCACGCGCCTCGCTCGGCATCGGCCGCACCTTCCAGAATCTCGCGCTGTTTCACCACATGAGCGTGCTCGACAACATCATGGTCGGCCGCCATCACCTCCTGAAGAACAACTTCCTCACGGGCTCGCTGTACTGGCTCACCGGCGCGCGCAAGGAAGAGCTCGAACACCGCCGCAAGGTCGAGGAGATCATCGACTTCCTCGACCTGCAGTCGGTGCGCAAGGCGACCGCCGGCACCCTCTCCTACGGCCTGCGCAAGCGCGTCGAGCTCGCCCGCGCCATGGCGCTGGAGCCGCGCCTCATCCTCCTCGACGAGCCGATGGCCGGCATGAACTTCGAGGAGAAGGAAGACATGGCCCGCTACATCGTCGATCTCAACGAGGAGTTCGGGATGACGGTGGTGATGATCGAGCACGACATGGGCGTGGTGATGGACATCTCCCACCGCGTCATGGTGCTGGATTTCGGCCGCAAGATCGCCGAAGGCGATCCAGGCGCGGTGCTCGCCGATCCCCACGTCAAGCGCGCCTATCTGGGTGAAGAAGACGAGGTGCTGGTCGATCCCGACGACGCTCCTCCGGCGCAGGAGAGCGCGGCATGATGGATTATGCAGGCCGCGTCGCGCAGGCCGACACCTACCCGAAGATGCTGCGCCTCAATGCGAAGGAGCATGGCAACGAGATCGCGCTGCGTGAGAAGGATCTCGGGCTGTGGCGCATTTTCACCTGGAACGACTACCAGAGGCGGGTGCACGATTTTGCGCTCGGCCTCATCGAGCTCGGCCTTGGTCGCGGCGACGTCATCGGCATCATCGGCGACAACCGGCCGGACTGGGTCGCCGCGGAAGTGGCGACGCATGCGATCGGCGGATTGAGCCTCGGGCTCTACCGCGACGTGCTCGACGAGGAAGCCGCCTATCTCCTCACCTATGGCGAAGCCCAGCTGGTCTTCGCCGAGGACGAGGAGCAGGTCGACAAGCTGCTCGCGCTCGCCGACCGCGTGCCGCGGCTCAAGCACATCATCTATTCCGACCCGCGCGGCATGCGGAAATATGACGACCCGCGGCTGATGTCCGCGGAAAAGTTCGCCGAGCTCGGTCGTGCGCGTGCTGCACGCGAGCCGGAGCTTTACGATCGCCTCGTCGACGCAACCAAGGGCGAGGACGTCGCGATCCTCTGCACCACATCGGGCACCACCTCGCATCCGAAACTCGCAATGCTCGCCGCCGGCCGTGTGCTCGGCCATTGCGCGACCTATCTCGCCTTCGATCCGAAGGGGCCGGACGACGAATATGTCTCGGTGCTGCCGCTGCCGTGGATCATGGAACAGGTCTATGTGCTCGGCAAAGGCCTGCTCTGCCGGATGAAGATCAACTTCGTCGAAGAGCCCGACACGATGATGAACGATCTGCGCGAGATCGCGCCGACCTTCGTGCTGTTCGCGCCGCGCGTCTGGGAATCCATCGCCGCCGACGTCCGCGCCAAGGTGATGGACGCGACGCCCTTCAAGCAGCGCCTGTTCGACATCGGCATGAAGTCGGGCCTCGCCGCGCTGGAGCAGGGCAAGCGCTCGGGCTTTGCCGACGCGATCCTGTTCCGCGCGTTGCGCGACCGCCTCGGCTTCACCCGCCTGCGCTCGGCCGCCACCGGCGGCGCGGCGCTGGGGCCCGATACCTTCAAGTTCTTCCAGGCCATGGGGGTGCCGCTGCGCACGCTCTACGGCCAGACCGAACTGCTCGGGGCCTACACGCTGCATCCCGAGGGCAAGGTCGATCCTGACACGACCGGCGTGCCGATGGCCGACAGCGTCGAGATCCGCATCGACAATGCCGACGTCCACGGCGTCGGCGAGATCGTGGTGCGGCACCCGAACATGTTCCTGGGCTATTACAAGAACCCCGAGGCGAGTGTCGCCGACATCAAGGACGGCTGGATGCTCTCGGGCGACGCCGGCTATTTCAATGCCAACCGGCAGCTCGTCGTCATCGACCGCATCAAGGACCTCGCCGAGACCTCGCGCGGCGAGCGCTTCTCGCCGCAATTCATCGAGAACAAGCTGAAGTTCTCGCCCTATATCGCCGAAGCCGTGGTACTGGGCGCCGGCCGTGACGCGCTCGCGGCGATGATCTGCATCCGCTACTCCATCATCTCGAAATGGGCGGAGAAGAACCGCCTCTCCTTCACCACCTACAGCGACCTCGCCTCGCGGCCCGAGGTCTATGCGCTGCTGCAGAAGGAGGTCGAGACCGTCAACGCCACGCTGCCGCCCGCCCAGCGCATCTCGCGGTTCCTGCTGCTCTACAAGGAGCTCGACGCCGACGACGGCGAGCTCACCCGCACGCGAAAAGTGCGGCGCGGCGTCATCAACGAGAAGTACGAAGGGATCATCGACGCCATCTACCGCGGCGATGCCGACATCCCCGTCGACACCGTGATCCGCTTCCAGGACGGCACCACGCAGCGCGTACGAACGACTCTGCGCGTGGTGGATCTCGGCGGGCACGGGCACATGGCGGAGGCTGCGGAGTGAGCTTGCTTCCAGCCCAGCGCGCGCTGCCAGTCGATGCGCCCTCTCCCCTTGTGGGAGAGGGCATCTCCGCTCTTCATCACACCCTCACTCGGGTGAGGGGTGCTCTCTCCACACCGACACTGCCGAGAGAACCCCTCACCCGTCTTCGCTTCGCGAAGCCACCCTCTCCCACAAGGGGAGAGGGGAACAGCGCGCCGGATTTGTCAGTGAGCATCACGACATGAACACCGCCTTCCTCATCCAGCTCCTGGTCAACGGCCTCGTGGTCGGCACGCTCTATGGCGTGGTCGCGATGTCGTTCGTGCTGATCTACAAGGCGACGCAGGTCGTCAACTTCGCGCAAGGTGAATTGCTGCTGGTCGGCGCCTGGGTGTGCTGGGCGTTGCTCGCCAAATACCAGGTGCCGTTCTGGATCGGCATGCCGATCACGCTGGTCTTCATGTTCGTGTTCGGCATCGCCTTGCAGGTCCTGATCCTGCGGCCGATGATCGGCGAGCCCATTATTTCTGTCATCATGGTGACGATCGGCCTCTCCACCGTGCTGCAGGCCACGTTGAAGTGGATGTTCGGCGTCAACCCGCAGCCGTTCCCGCGCGTGTTCGAGAGCCAGTCAGTCAGCCTGTTCGGCCTCCAGATCCAGACCGTCTATGTGATGAGCCTTGTCGTCTCGGTCGCGATGATGATCGGCATGGCCTGGTTCTTCCGCGCCTCGAAATACGGCCTCGCCATGCGCGCCACCGCATTCAACCAGCAGGTCGCGCAGTCGCTCGGCATCTCCGTGAAGAGCGTGTTTGCGATGGCCTGGGCGATCTCGGCGACGGTGTCGGCCGTCGCAGGCGTCGTCGTCGCGGTCGTCAACGGCGTCTCCTCGGGCCTTGCCGCCTACGGCATCAAGGTGTTCCCGGCGGCGATCCTCGGCGGGCTCGATTCCGTCGGCGGCGCCGTGCTCGGCGGCATCATCATCGGACTGCTCGAGAACGTCGCCCAATATGTCGACAGCGAGTATCTGCACTGGGGCAATCTCTACGAGATCGCGCCGTTCTACGTCCTCATCATCGTGCTGATGATCAAGCCCTATGGCCTGTTCGGCACCCACGACATCGAGCGGATCTGACCCATGGCCGGCCCTGCCCTCATCCCTGCTGGTGACTTCCGCACCTCCTACGCGGCCGACACCACGATCTTCCCGACCACGACCAGCCGCAACTTCGCGATAGCAGGCGTTGCGCTCCTCTGCCTCGCGCCGCAATTCTTCAGCGGCTACTGGCTCAGCATCCTGATCCAGATCGGCATCTTCTCGATCGCGGCGCTCGGGCTGAATATCCTGGTCGGCTTCACCGGCCAGATCTCGATCGGACACGCCGCCTTCTTCCTGCTCGGGGCCTTCACCTCGGCCTACATCTCCAACAACGCGCCGATCCCGGTGTTCTTCGCGATTCCGCTCGCGGGTGTCGTCACCGCGCTGGTCGGCCTGATCTTCGGTATCCCGGCGGCGCGGCTGAAGGGCCTCTATCTCGTCATCGCGACGCTGGCCGCGCAATACATCCTGCTCGACTTCTTCTCACGCGCCGAATGGTTCACCGGCGGGTCGGTGCCGGCGAGCGCCGAGCCGTTCTCGATCTTCGGCTACACGCTGCGCGGCGACCGGCAGTATTTCTACGTCGTGCTGGCTTATGTGCTGGCGAGCTACATCCTGGTCACCAATCTGATGCGCACGCGCGACGGCCGCGCGCTGGTGGCGATCCGCGACCATTATCTCTCCGCGGAGATCATGGGCATCAACCTCACCAAGTACCGCACGCTGTCATTTGGTTTGGCTGCTTTCTTCGCCGGCATCGCCGGCGCGCTCTACGCGCACTATCAGCTCGTGGTCTCCCAGGAAGGTTTTGGTATCGAGCGCTCGATCCTGTTCCTGGCCATGATCATCATCGGCGGCACCGGCTCGATCATGGGCACGCTGATGGGCACCGCCTTCGTGGTGCTGCTGCCCGAGGGGATGGAGTTCATCAGCCACTATTTGAAGGGCGGCGCGATCGACAAGGCGCTGTCGCTCAACACCAACATCACCTTCCTGCGCGAGATCGCGATCGGGGTGATCATCATCGCGTTCCTGATGTTCGAGCCGGATGGGCTCGCGCATCGCTGGCGGCAGATCAAGGCGTACTGGAAACTCTACCCGTTCTCGCACTGAGCGCGGCAATCTCACTTAAACAATAAACAGGAGGAACCGACCCATGAAGGCAAAATCACTTTTGAGCACCGCATCGCTCGCGATCGTGATCGCCGCATTCTCGGCAAGCGCGCAGGCGCAGATCGCGATCGGGCATCTCGCCGATTATTCCGGCGGCACCTCCGACGTCGGCACGCCCTACGGCCAGGCGGTCGCCGACGCCTTTGCCTGGGTCAACAAGAACGGCGGCGTCGGCGGCAAGCAGCTCAGCGTCGACACCAACGACTATGGCTACCAGGTGCCGCGCGCGATCGCGCTGTACAAGAAGTGGTCGGCGCCTGACTCCAAGGTCGCAGCGATCATGGGCTGGGGCACCGCCGACACCGAAGCTCTGACCGGCTTCCTCGCCCAGGACAAGATCCCGGACATGTCAGGCTCCTATGCCGCGGCGCTGACCGATCCCGAAGGTGTCAGCGGCAAGGCCAAGCCCGCGCCCTACAATTTCTTCTACGGCCCGAGCTATTCGGACTCGCTGCGCGCGATGCTGATGTGGGCGGCCGAGGACTGGAAGGCCAAGGGCAAGTCCGGCAAGCCGAAGTTCGTGCACATGGGCGCAAACCATCCCTATCCGAACGCGCCGAAGGCCGCGGGCGAAGCCATGGCGCAGGAGCTCGGCTTCGAGGTGCTGCCGCCGCTGGTGTTCGCGCTCACGCCGGGTGACTACAGCGCGCAGTGCCTGAGCCTGAAATCCTCCGGTGCCAACTACGCCTATCTCGGCAACACCGCGGCTTCCAACATCTCCGTCCTGAAGGCTTGCAAGACCGCCGGCGTCGACGTTCAGTTCCTCGGCAATGTCTGGGGCATGGACGAGAACGCCGCCAAGACGGCCGGAGATGCCGCCAATGGCGTGATCTTCCCCTTGCGCACCGCGGTGAGCTGGGGCGGCGATGCGCCCGGCATGAAGACGGTGATGGAGATCTCCAAGATCTCCGACCCGACCGGCAAGGTCTATCGCCCGGTGCACTACGTCGCGGCGGTCTGCTCGGCGCTGTACATGAAGGAGGCGCTCGACTGGGCCGCCAAGAACGGCGGCGCCACCGGCGAGAACGTCGCCAAGGGCTTCTACCAGAAGAAAGATTGGGTGCCCGCCGGAATGGAGGGCGTCTGCAATCCCTCGACCTGGACCGACAAGGACCACCGCGGCACGCTGAAGGTCGATCTCTACCGCACCAAGGTGTCAGGCGCGACCGACGGCGATCTCAACGACCTCATGGCCAAGGGCACGATCAAGCTCGAGAAGGTCAAGACCGTCGAACTGCCGCGCAAGGCCGAGTTGCTGGGGTGGTGAGCCTCTAATCCGTTCGTCGTTCCGGGGCGATGCGAAGCATCGAACCCGGAACCTCGAGATTCCGGGTTCGGTCCTGCGGACCGCCCCGGAATGACGGGA
This sequence comes from Bradyrhizobium sp. CB1717, assembly GCF_029714325.1. NCBI lineage: Bacteria > Pseudomonadati > Pseudomonadota > Alphaproteobacteria > Hyphomicrobiales > Nitrobacteraceae > Bradyrhizobium > Bradyrhizobium sp. CB1717. The sequence continues at coordinate 3,607,490 of NZ_CP121666.1, read as the reverse complement.
CAAAGCCGCGACGAGACCGTGAGAGTAATTGAGCATGAGTGAAACAGCACAGATCGAGCGCCCCTCGCCCACCGCCGTCCCGGCACCGCCCCTTCTCGCCGTGCGCAACATTGAGGTCGTCTATGACGATGTCATCCTGGTGTTGCGCGGGCTCAGCCTCGACGTGCCCAAGGGTGCGATTGTGGCGCTGCTGGGGGCCAACGGCGCCGGCAAGTCGACGACGCTGAAGGCGATCTCGGGGCTGCTGAAGACCGAGGACGGCGAGGTCACGCGCGGAGAGATCCTGTTCGAGGGCGAGCGCATCAACGGCATCGATCCCGACAAGATCGTCCGCCGCGGCATCTTCCAGGTGATGGAGGGCCGCCGGATCGTCGCCGACATGACCTCGCTGGAGAACCTCAAGCTCGGCGCCTTCACCCGCAGGGACCGCGAGGTCGATGCCGACCTCGACATGGTCTTCAACTATTTCCCGCGCCTGAAGGAGCGCACCGGGCTTGCCGGCTATCTCTCCGGCGGCGAGCAGCAGATGCTCGCGATCGGCCGCGCGCTGATGGCGCGCCCGAAGATGATTTTGATGGACGAGCCGTCGATGGGCCTGTCGCCGCTGCTGGTGAAGGAGGTGTTTTCCATCATCCAAAAGATCAACCGCGATCTCGGCGTGACCATCCTCCTGGTCGAGCAGAACGCGCGCGCCGCGCTGTCGGTGGCGAGCCACGGCTACATCATGGAACAGGGCAAGGTCGTGCTCGACGGCACCGCCGACGAGCTGCGCGACAACGAGGACGTCAAGGAGTTCTACCTCGGCGGCGCCGGCGACCAGCGCAAGAGTTTTAAAAACCTCAAGAGCTTCAAGCGGCGCAAGCGTTGGCTGTAGCGTTTTCAAGCGAAGTGGGAACCCGTTCGCGTGAAGAAAACGCGTCAAAACAAAACAGCTTTAACCTTCCAAAACCTGCTCCGCTTCCGTGACTGCGCAGAGAACATGATAGAACGACGACGCAGGAATGGTGTCGACCAGCGATTTGCCGTCGCGATCGAACTGGTCGTACCAGCCGCCCCGAACGGGATGGCTGAGATAATGCCGTTCGAGCCGCACCAGCGCCGCGCGCGCTTCCTCCGCCGCGCCCGCCTCGCCGGACTCGGCCTGCGCGATCCACGCTTTCGCAATCTCGGTCTGCGGCCACAGCCGGCGCGTGCTGCGGCGGATGTTGCCGCTCGCATCGCCCTCGTCGATCAGGCAGCCCGTCGCCTCGTCGCGATAGCGCAGCGCGGTCGCCAGCAGTTCGCTGCGTCGCTGCCCGGTCGGACAACCCGTGATGCGTTCAAATCCCTTCAGCAGCCAGACCCATTCCGCCTGATGGCCCGGCTCGACGCTGACCGGCTCGATCTTGGACCAGTCCTCCTCGAAATACTCCGACAGCACGTGCTTCTGCTTGTCGTAGAGGTTGGCGAGGAACAGCGCGAAGAACTCGCCGGCGCGGTTCTGGAACGACAGATCGTGGGTCGCATCGAAGCACGCGATCATCGCCTCGAACAGATGCATATGCGGGTTCTGCCGGCGCGGCAGCGAGACCGGCAGACCTTCGTGGACGCCGCCATGCGGCGAGCGCAGATGGCCGTCGAGGAAGGCGAGCAGCGCGTCGATCTCGGCGCGCACCTGCGCATCCCTGTCGAGCGCGTAGACCGTCGCGAGCGCAAACAGGATGAAGGCGTGGTCATAGGCGTCGCGCCGGCCGTCCAGCACCGCGCCCTCCGGCGTCAGCCGGTGCACATAGCCGGGCTTGCCGTCGGGCGATTTGGCCTTCGCCAGCAGGTGCTCCAGCCCCTTCAGCGCGATGGCGCGCCCTTCCGGATACCAGCCCATCTGCGCCGCCTTGGCGTAGCAGTAGATCTGGCGGGCCTGCACGAACACGCGCCGCGGCGCGGCGGCATCCGCCGTGCCGTCGCGGTGCAGCCGGTCGATGAAGCCGCCCGCTTCATGATCCCAGCCGACGGTCGACCACAGCGGCATCGCCTCCTCGATCATGCGGCGCTTCAGGCGCGCGACGACGCCGGCCGTCTCCTCCGCCGCCATGATCGGTTCCTCCGCCATCTCACTCTCTCCACGTCCCGACAATGGCCGTCTGATACCCATGCCAGCGGCGGCGTGCAACGGATGCCAACCCGGAAAGATCAGCCATGACCGCCCATTACGACGCCCTCGAGACGCGCGAACAGGCTGCGCGCGAGGCCGAGCTGTTTTCGCGCCTGCCCGCCGTACTGCGCAGCGCGATGACGGCACCCGCCTATGCCGAGCGGCTGAAGGGCGTGGATCCGGACGCCGTGACCACGCGCGCGGCGCTGGCGCGCCTGCCGGTGCTGCGCAAGTCGGAACTGCCGGCCCTGCACAAGGCCTCGGCGCCCTTCGGCGGCTTCGTGGCGGCGGCACCAGGCTCGTTCGCGCGGCTGTTCACCTCCCCGGGGCCGATCTTCGAGCCGGAGGGACGGCAGGCCGATCCGTGGCGCGGCGCGCGGGCGCTGTTCGCGGCCGGGTTCCGCGAGGGCGACATCGTGCTCAACACCTTCAGCTACCACCTCACGCCCGGCGGCTTCATCTTCGATTCGTCGGCGCGCGCGCTCGGCTGCGCGGTGATCCCCGCAGGTCCCGGCAATGCCGAGCAGCAATTCGAGCTGATCGAAGCCTACCGTCCCGTCGGCTACAGCGGTACGCCGGACTTCCTGAAGATCCTGCTCGATGCTGCCGCGACTGCGGGCCGCGACGTCTCCTCGATCAAGCGCGCGCTGGTCTCGGGTGCGGCCTTCCCGCCCTCGCTCCAGGCCGAGATCAAGGCGCGCGGCATCGACGCCTACCAGGCCTTCGGCACCGCCGATCTCGGCCTCATCGCCTTCGAGACCGAGGCCCGTGAAGGCATGGTCGTGAACGAGGACCTGATCATGGAGATCGTCAAGCCCGGCACCGGCGATCCCGTGGCGCCGGGCGACGTCGGCGAGATCGTCGTCACCTCGCTCGACCCGCACCATCCCTGGATCCGGCTTGCGCTCGGCGATCTCACCGCCGCGCTGCCGGGCACCAGCCCCTGCGGTCGCACCAACATGCGCATCAAGGGCTGGATGGGCCGCGCCGACCAGACCACGAAGGTCAAGGGCATGTTCGTCCGTCCCGAGCAGGTCGCCGAGATCGCCAAGCGCCATCCCGCGCTCGGCCGCCTGCGCCTCGTCGTCACGCGCCAGGGCGAAACCGACGCGATGACGCTGAAGGCGGAAACGGCGGCGGCAAGCGAGGCGCTCCGCGAGGAGATCGCTGGCACCTTGCGCGCGGTGACGAAGCTCGGCGGCGCGATCGAGCTGGTCGGCCCCGGCGCGCTGCCGAACGACGGCAAGGTGATCGCGGACGAGCGCTAGAATTTGCGGACCAGGTCGATCACCTCGTCCTGCTGTGGACGGGTGATTTCGGCAAACATCGGGAGCGACAAGATCTGCGCCTGGTCACGAGATGCGTTCGGAAACTGCTCCGTGCGGTAGCCGAGCCGCTGATAAGCGGCCAGAAATGGCAATGCAGTAGGATAGTTGATGGCCGTCTGCACACCATTGGCCTTGAGATAGGCGGCCAATGCATCACGACGCGGATGGCGGATCGTATAGAGGTGGTAGACGTGACTGCGCCTGGGCGCGACCGCGGGCACCATGATGTCCTCGATTTGGCCCAGTCCTGCGTCGTAGACTTTCGCGGCAGCCTGTCGTGCCTCGGTCCAGGCCGCCAGATGCGGCAGCTTCGCCGACAGGATGGCCGCCTGCAGACCATCGAGCCGGCTGTTGATGCCTTCGATCTGGTGCTGATGCTTCACCAACCCGCCATGGCGCGCCAGCATGGTCATGTGCTCGGCGAGTGCGCCGTCATTGGTGACCACCGCGCCGGCGTCCCCCATCGCACCGAGATTCTTGCCGGGATAGAACGAATAGGTCGCGGCCGCGCCGAAGGTGCCGACCATTTGTCCCTTGTAACGTGCCAGATGCGCCTGCGCGCAATCCTCGATCACCCACAATTTGTGCCTGGCTGCGATCGCCATGATCGCATCCATGTCGGCGGGCTGGCCGTAGAGATGGACGGGAATGATGCCGACAGTGCGCGGCGTGATCGCAGCCTCGATCGCCGCCGGATCGATCGTGAAGGTCGCACCGTCGGTGTCGCAAAACACGACCGAAGCTCCGGCGTGGGTGATCATCGCGGCCGTCGAAATCCACGAATGCGCCGTGGTGATCACCTCGTCACCCGGCTTCACCTTCAGCGCCTTCATGGCGAGATAGAGCGCATCGGTCCCGTTGGCACAGGACACGCAATGCTTCACCTCGGCGGCCTCGGCGAATTCCCGTTCGAAGGCATCGACATAGCTGCCGCGAATGAACGCGCTGTCACCGATCACGCCTGCGATTGCAGCATCGATCTCGCTCTTGATGGTCTGATGCTGCAGGTGCAGATCGGCAAAAGGCACGGCCATCGATCGTATTCCCTTAAGTTACCGGTCTAGCCGGCGCGCCGGATTGCCGGCATAGGTGCCCGGCGTTGTAATATCCTTGGTAACCACGGCGCCCGCACCGATCACGACGTCGTCCGTGATCTTCACCGGCAGGATGGTGGCGTTCGAGCCGATCGACACCCGGTTGCCGATCACCGTCTCGCGCCACAGTTCTTTGCGGCCTCGCGCCGGGCCACCGGTCGAAAACGTATCGTTGATGAACATCACGCCATGGCCGACGAAGCAGTCCTCGCCGATCGTCACCAGCTCGCAGATGAAGGCATGCGACTGCACACGGGTGCGCGCGCCAATCGCCACGTCCTTCTGAATCTCGGTGAACGGACCGACAAAGCAATCGTCGCCGATCTTGCAGCCATAGAGATTGCAGGGCTCAACGACCTTGACGCCGACACCGAACGCGACATCGCGAATAGCGGCCTGATGGATATCCGGCTTGTTCATGTGACGACACCCAGGCGGCTCAGCCGCGGTATAAATCGCAGCGGCACCTCCGCGCCGGTCTCGATCGATTCATACAGCGCGGAGATCAGTTCCAGGCTCTTGCGGCCCTCGAGTCCGTCGACCAGCGCGGCGCGCTGGTTCACCAGGCAGTCGACCACATGGTGATAATAGGCCTGATGGCCGAAGCCATAGACGTTGGGCGGATTGACCGAGAACTTCTCGACCACGTCCTTGTCGGACGGCAGCTCGTCGACGAAGCGCCAATGCCGGATCTGATTGACCGCGAAGCCCGAGATTTCCACCGTGCCCTTTTCTCCGAGGATCGAAAGCGATCCCTCCAGATCGGTCGGCCGCGCCGCAGTGGTGGCCTCGACGATTCCGAGAGCGCCGTTACGAAACTTCAGCGTCGCAACCGCAGTGTCCTCGGTCTCGATCTTCGCCAGCGCCGTCACCCCGCGCGCATGCACGCTGACGACGTCGCCGAAGAACCACTCCAGCATGTCGATGTGATGGCTCGCCTGGTTGGTGAGCACGCCGCCGTCATAGGCCCAGGTGCCGCGCCAAGCATCCTGGTCGTAATAGGCCTGGTCACGGCACCAGCGCACGCGCACGGTACCCAGGATCAACTTGCCAAAGCGGCCGGCATCGAGCGCCTCGCGCGCCTTGACGACAGGCACGTTGAAGCGGTTCTGCTTGACGATAAACATCTTCACGCCTGCCTCGTCGCAGGCGAGGATCATGTCGTCGGCATCCTGCAGCCGGAGCGCCATCGGCTTCTCGACGACGACGTGCTTGCCGGCCCTGGCGCAGGCAATGACGTGCGCCGGATGCAGCCCACTTGGTGTCAGCACCGCAACCGCGTCGATGTCCTTGCGGGCGAGAAAGTTGTCCATGTCGTAATCGGCGGGCACCCCGAACTTGCCGGCAATGGCATCGGCGCGTGCGCGGACGGGATCGCAGACCGCAACGAGGCTCGCACCCTCTACGTGATTGCCGCCCAAGAGGTCGGAGTGGCGTTTGGCAATTCGCCCGCAGCCGAGCAGCCCAAATCTAATCATGCAGAGCCTTCATCATACCGGTAAACGCCGGTGAACGCGGACGGGGCCGGCCCAGGCAAGGCCGACCGTCGGCAAGTGCCAGGTTCGTCAAATACAGGCAAAGCAGACGGCAAGGCAAGGCGAGCGCTAGACCAGGCAGCTCGATCCGCCCCGCAACGCCTGTGGCCCCATCCGGGGCAGGACACCGCGAGCGGTCCGCAACGCCCAAGCCGGCTCCTGACGAAGCCGGTTCCGGCGCTGATGCCCCCATATGCGGCGCGCGGACGCGCGATTCCGGGAAACTTGCATGATCCGGCCCCCTGCCGTATCTAACGACTCGAAAGGCGGCTCGCCGCGGGGTTAAGGGCCTGAAATTCCTTCCCCTTTTTGGATCCATCACATTGGCAGAAACGAGCCATCTCACCATCGCCGAAACCGAGACGATTGAGGAAGCCTTCCGGCGCCTCAACGCCAACATGCTCGGGATCCTGTTCGCACAGAATGCGGCCGGACGAATCGTCGGCGCGGTGACCGATGGCGACATCCGCCGACGGATGCTGACGGGCCTCACGATCCACGACCAGGTGGCAGCCTGCATCAACCGCAACTTCGTCTCGGCGCAGGCCGGCGGACCGCGGGAGCAGATCCTCAAGCTGCTCGACCAGCGCGTGCACGTCGTGCCCATCCTCGATACCGAGGGCCGGCTGGTCGACGTGTTCAGCCGCGAGCTGTTCAACCTGTCGGAGGAGAGCGAGGTCTTCGCGCGCGCCCGCTCGCCGGTGCGCATCTCCTTCTCCGGCGGCGGCACCGATCTGACGCACTACTTCGTCGCCAATGACGGCGGCGCGGTGATCAGCGCCACGATCAAGATGTACGCGCATGCAACCCTACGGCGCCGGAGCGATCCCCGCATCCGGATCTATTCGCACGATTTTCGCCGCACGGTGGAAGCCGAGAGCCTCGCCGAGCTCGGCACGGGCGGCGATCTGGCCCTGATCAAATCGGTGGTGCGCCTGATCAAGCCGACCTACGGCTTCGAGCTCGAGGTCTCCGCCGACTTTCCGGTCGGCTCCGGCCTCGGCGGCTCGGCGGTGGTCTCCTCCGCCATCATCGGCTGCTTCAACGAATTTCGCAGCGACCAGTGGGATCGCCACGAGATCGCGGAGATGGCGTTTCAGGCCGAGCGGTTGATGCTCAACATTCCCGGCGGGTGGCAGGATCAATACGCCACCGTGTTCGGCGGCTTCAATCACATGGAGTTCTCCTCCGACCAGAACACCATCGTACCGCTGCGTCTCGACTCCAACATCATCGCCGAGCTCGAGGAGAGCCTCGTGCTCTGCTACACCGGCGCAGGCCGCGACTCCGGGGCGATCCATCGCGACCAGAAGGCGCAGCACGAGACGACCGACGCAGTAAGCGCCGCCGCCAAGCAGAAGGAGGTGACGCGCGAGATCCGCAAGCACCTGCTGCGCGGCCGGCTGCAGGATTGCGGACGCCTCATCGACGAAGCCTGGCACGCCAAGCGCAAGCTCAGCTCCAAGATCTCCTCCGGAGAGCTCGACGCTCTCTACGATTTCGCCAAATCGCACGGCGCCGTCGGCGGCAAGCTGCTGGGCGCTGGCGGCGGCGGCTACTTCCTGTTTTTCGTGCGTCCGTTCGAGCGCTACCAGCTCATCGCGGCGCTCGAACAGCAGGGGCACAGCTGCTCGCGCATCATGTTCGAAGAAAACGGACTGCGGACGTGGAAATCGCGCCTTCCCGCGCGATCCGCCTGACGCGTGTGAGACGAGAATATTGATGACACCGCCCAAACAGCCAGCTCCAGTCCGTATCGGCAACCGCCTCCTGGGCGAGGGCGAGCCCTGCTACGTCATCGCCGAGATCGGCAACAACCATAACGGCGACTTCGACCGCGCCATCGCGCTGGTCGACGCCGCGGTCGCGGCTGGCGCGGATTGCGCCAAATTCCAGATGCGCAAGCTCGACGAGGTCTATCGCGCCTCCTCGCTGTCCGGAAAAGACGACGACCTCGCCGTCGAGTACACGCTCGATCTGCTCCGCCGCTTCGAGCTGACCACCGAGCAGCAGAAGAAGATCGCCGACTACTGCGCCTCGAAGGGCATTCAATATCTGTGCACGCCCTGGGACGCGAAGAGCGTCGCTGTGCTCGAAGGTTTCGGCGTGCAGGCCTACAAGGTCGCTTCTGCCGACCTGACCAACCTGCCCCTGCTCGCCCGGCTCGCCGCAACCGGCAAGACGCTGATCGTCTCGACCGGCATGAGCACCACGGACGAGATCAGGACCGCGGCGAAATTCCTCGACGACCGCAACGCCGGTTATGTGCTGCTGCATTGCCAGAGCACCTATCCCGCAGCGCTGCACAACATCCATCTGCGCTTCATGGAGACGCTGCGCCAGATCCACCCGGTCGTCGGCTATTCCGGCCATGAGCGCGGCACCGCGGTGTCGACCGCGGCGGTCGCTCTCGGTGCCGTCGTGATCGAACGTCACATCACGCTCGATCGCGAGATGGAAGGCCCGGACCATGCCGCGAGCCTGGAGCCGGAGGAGTTCAAGGCGCTCGTCACCGGCATCCGCGAGGTGGAAGCAGCGCGCGGCGAAAAGCTCGCCGAGCGCGCGCTCAGCCAGGGCGAGCTGATCAACCGCGAGAACCTCGCAAAGAGCCTCGTCGCAGCGCGCGACATCGAGGCCGGCACGGTCATCTCTGACGACGACATCGCCGTGAAGAGCCCCGGCCAGGGCTTGTCGCCGCTGAAGATGCCGGCGCTGATCGGCAAGACGCTCAAGCGCAGGATGGCGGCCGACGACTATTTCTTCCAGAGCGACCTCGACACGGGTGCCGCGAAGGCGCGGCGCTACCGCTTCGACCGGCCCTGGGGCGTGCCGGTGCGCTATCACGACACCGAGCGCTTTCTCGAGATCTGCGAGCCCGACATCATCGAATTCCATCTCAGCTACAGCGACATGGAGCGCGACCCGGCGGCCTATCTCTCCGGCACCTACGATCTCGGCTTCGTCGTGCATGCGCCGGAACTGTTCGCCGGCTCCAAGCTGATGGACCTCGCAACGCCCGACGAGGCGCTGCGCCGCTATTCGCTCGAGCAGACGCAGGCGGTGATCGACATCACCCGCGGCCTGAAGAAGTTCTTTCCCAAGACGACGCGTCCGCCGATCGTCGCCAATATCGGCGGCTTCACCATGGACGAGCCGCTGTCCCCGGAGGAGAAGGCCGAGCGCTACCGCATTTTCGCGCAGAGCCTGAAGGAGCTCGACATGGAGGGTGTCGAGCTGACGCCGCAGACCATGGCGCCGTTCCCCTGGCATTTCGGCGGCCAGCGTCACCAGAACATCTTCATCTTCCCGGACGAGTCGGCCGCGTTCTGCGCCAAGCATGACTTGCGCATGTGCGTGGACATCTCCCACACCAAGCTCGCCGCCAATCATTTCGGCTTCGATTTCGCGCAAGGCCTCGCCCAGCTCGGGCCGCACACCGCACACCTGCATTTCGGCGATGCCAAGGGACTGGACGGCGAAGGCCTCCAGGTCGGCGAAGGTGAGATCGACTTCGACGAGATCGGACAGGTGCTGCGCAAGCATGCGCCCACCGCATCCTTCATTCCCGAGATCTGGCAGGGCCACAAGAACATGGGCGAAGGCTTCTGGACCGCGCTCGAGCGCCTCGAGGGACATATCTGATGGCGCGCAAGACGCTGGCCGTGATCGCCGCACGCGGCGGCTCCAAGGGCATCCCGCACAAGAACCTGCTCGATCTCTGCGGCAAGCCGCTGATCGCCTGGACGGTCGAGCAGGCGCGCGCCGCTGAAGGCGTCGACGTGGTGGCGGTCTCATCCGACAGCGACCGGATTCTGGAAGCGGCGGAAGCTGCCGGTGCGGTCGGCGTGCGGCGTCCCGACGACATTTCGGGCGACCTCGCCTCCTCGGAATCCGCCTGGCTGCATGCACTCGAGGCCGTCGACGCGCGGATGGGCCGTTTCGAGCGCATCGTCGCACTGCAGGCGACCTCGCCGATCCGGGAACCCCGCGACATCGAGGCGGCGCTTGCGACCTTCGATCGCGAGCATCTCGACAGCCTGCTCTCTGTTTGCGAGGTCGAGGACTATTTCAACTGGCGCATCGGCCAAAACGGGCCGGAGCCGATCAACTACGACTATCGCAACCGCCGCATGCGGCAGCAGATCGAGAAGCGCTATTTGGAGAACGGCTCGTTCTACGTGTTGATTCCTTCACTCCTGCGCGAGCAGAGCAACCGTCTCGGCGGCAAGATCGGCTTTCACGTGATGGAGCGTCATAAGATGTTCCAGATCGACCGCCCGGAAGACGTCAAGCTCTGCGGCGCCATCATGCGCAGTTATGGCTATGCCTGATCTCAGCGCCTTCTCTCTTGCCGGCAAGATCGCCGTCGTCACCGGCGCCTCGCGCGGCATCGGCGCGGCTATCGCGAGCGGCCTGAAGGACGCTGGCGCCACGGTGTTCGGTCTCAGCCGTTCCGGGGCCGCGCCGCAGGGCGTCACGGCGATGGCCTGCGATCTCTCCGATGACGCCGCGATCGGGCGCGCTTTCGATGCCATCGCGGCGCAAGGCGGTCGTATCGACGCGCTGGTCAACGCGGCCGGGATCAGCCTTCCCCCGCAGGGCGCCGAAAGCGAGATCGCGCGCTTCCGGACTACGGTCGCGACCGACCTCACCGGCGTCTACGCCACGATCCTTGCCGCCTATCCGCTGCTCAAGGCCACGGGCTCGGCCGCGATCGTCAACGTCACCAGCATCAATTCGATCCGCGGTTTTCCCGGCAATCCCGGTTACGTCGCGGCGAAAGCGGGCCTCGCCGGCCTGACCCGCGCGCTCGCCGCCGACTACGCGAGCGACGGCATCCGCGTCAACGCGCTCGCGCCCGGTTACGTCGCGACCGAGATGACCGCGAAGAGTTTTGCCGATCCCGTCATGCACGAAGACCGGCGCCGCCACACCATGCTCGGCCGCTGGGGGCACCCCGCCGACATGGTCGGCGCCGCCGTCTTCCTGGTGTCGGACGCCTCGGCCTATGTGACCGGCCAGGAGATCTTCGTCGACGGCGGCTGGACCGCCAAGGGCCTCGCCATCAACTCGGATAACAAGTCGTGACCGCAACATTGCAACGCATCGGCTTCATGCAGGGACGCCTGTCGGCACTGGTCGACGGCAAGATCCAGGCGTTCCCGTGGGATGAATGGCGCGAGGAGTTTCCCCGCGCCAAGGCGCTCGGCCTGACGCGGATGGAATGGACCATCGATCAGGAACGGCTGCGGGAAAATCCGCTCACGACCGAAGCCGGCCGGGCGGAGATCATCGCCCTGGCACGCGAGAACGGCCTGCGCATTCCGAGCCTGACGGGGGACTGCTTCATGCAGGCGCCATTCTGGAAGGTCGATGCCGTCGTGCGCGACGCTCTCGTCAACGATCTCGATCTGCTGATCGCCGCCTGCAGCCGGATCGGCATCGAGTTCGTCGTGATCCCGCTGGTCGACAATGGCAAGATCGAACGCGAGAGCGAGAGCGACACGCTCAAGCGGGTGCTGATCGCCCGCCGCGAACAGCTTGTGAGGCAGAACGTCAAGATCGTGTTCGAATCCGATCTGCCGCCGCGCGACCTCGCCCGCTTCATGGAGGCGTTTCCGGCAGACGTCTTCGGCATCAACTACGACAGCGGCAACAGCGCCTCGCTCGGCTATGACAGCAGCGAGGAGATCGAAGCCTACGCTCCGCGTATCCTCAATGTGCATGTGAAGGACCGCGTTCGCGGCGGCACCACCGTGCCGCTCGGCACCGGCAACGCCGATCTCGCCAAGACGATCCGGCTGATCGAGCGTTCCGGCTACAAGGGACAGTACATCCTGCAGACCGCACGCGCGGCCGACGGCGACCATGCCGGCGCGCTCGCAAGGTATCGCGACATGACGGTCGGCTGGATCGAGGACGCGGCGCGATGAAGCTCGAGCTGGAAGGCCGCGTCGCTCTCGTCACCGGCGCCAGCCGCGGCATCGGCCTTGCCATTGCCGCCGCACTTGCCGCGGAGGGAGCGAAGGTCGCGCTGGCTGCACGCGGCTCCGATGCGCTGAACGCGGCGCGCGCGGCCGTCGGCGGACAGAGCTCGATCCATATTGCCGACGTCACCGATCCGGCCGCCGCCGCGGCACTGATCCAGGATGTCGAGCAGCACTGGGGCCGCCTCGACGTCCTCGTCTGCAATGTCGGCAGCGGCGCCTCCGTCCCGCCGGGCAAGGAAACCGCGGCGGAATGGTCGCGGGTGATGGACCTCAACTTCTTCGCCACCACCAACACGATCGAGGCCGCGCGGCCGCTGCTGGCGCGCGGCAGCGGCGACCGGTCCATCATCTGCATTTCCTCGATTGCGGGCATGGCGGCGCTCGGCGCGCCCGTGACCTACTATGCCGCCAAGGCGGCGCTGAATGCGACCGTGCGCGGATTGGCGCGGCCGCTGGCGCTCGAGGGCATCCGCATCAATGCCGTTGCGCCGGGCAATATCCTCGCCGCCGAGGGGACCTGGGCGCGCAAGCTCGCCGAGAACAGGACCGCGGTCGAGGACATGCTCGCGCGCGAGGTCGCGCTGCGCCGGCTCGGCAAGCCGGAAGAGGTCGCCGACCTCGTCGCGTTCCTTGCCTCACCCCGCGCCGCCTTCATCACCGGCAGCGTCATGGTCGCCGATGGCGGCCAGTTGCGCAGCTGAACAGGAGCCTCCCAATGGCAAGCCCCTCCTCCCGCTATGATCTCGCCGGACGCACGGCGCTCGTGACCGGCGCTGGCGGCCTGCTCGGGCGGCAGCATGTCGCCGCACTCTCCGAAGCGGGCGCGCGCGTCGTCGTCACCGAAATCGGCCTGGCGCAGGCCGAGGCGGCCGTCGCCGCCCTGAAGCAGGGCGCGCCCTCCGCCGATCTGATCGCGCTCGCGCTCGACGTCACCGCGCAGGATTCGGTGCGCGCCGCGAGCGAGCAGCTCGCGGGCCGCGGCGTCACCGTCGACATCCTCGTCAACAACGCCGCGATCGATCCGAAGGTAACGTCGAGCCCGGGCGTCATGCACTCCTCGCGCTTCGAGGCGTTCCCGGTGCCGCAATGGCAGACCGAGATCGCGGTAGGCCTGACCGGGGCGATGCTGTGCGCGCAGGAATTCGGCGGTCAGATGGCCAGGCGCGGCCGCGGCGTGATCCTCAACATCGCCTCAGATCTCGGCGTGATCGCGCCGGACCAGCGGCTCTACCGCCAACCGCATGTGACGCGCGAGGAGGAGCAGCCGGTCAAGCCCGTGACCTATTCAGTGATCAAGCACGGGCTGATCGGCCTGACGAAATATCTGGCGACCTACTGGGCCGATCACGGCGTGCGGGTCAACGCGATCTCGCCGGGCGGCGTCTTCAACAACCAGGATCCCGCTTTCGTGGAACGACTCACCCGCCTGATCCCGATGGGGCGGATGGCCGAGGTCGACGAATATCGCGCCGCCGTCCAGTTCCTCTGCTCGGACGCGTCGAGCTACATGACCGGGCAGAACCTGGTCATGGATGGCGGCCGGAGCGTGTGGTAGCGGTCCCGCGGCATTGACCAACTTCCGGTTGCTGATCAATGTGCGATCGTCCATCCTCGCGCAAGGCTGGTCAATCTCTTCCACCGGGCTCACCACCCCAAGCCGGCCTCGCCTGGCCCGACAACGCGACCTGAAATGACCGACAAAGTGAGTGACGAGCTGATCACGGCCGATGCGCGGCGCCACGGTCATCCAATTGCGGCAGCGGGCCTCGCCAATACGCTCATCGTCGTGATGGCGATCGGAACCGTGGTCTGGCTCGGCCTGCTGTTCAACACCATGCTGCGGCAGCCGTTCGAGGCGACCGACGATCTGATCTGGCTCGCCAAGCTGCGTAACGACCGCTTCCTCGACCTGCCACTGTCGCCCGCCTGGATGCTCCAGAGTCCGTTCTACCGGCCGGTCGCCGAATTCCTGCTGAAATGCCTGTATACGCTCTTCGGTCTCAACCCGACGCCGTATCGCTATGTGCAGTTCGCCATCTTCCTGCTGCTGATGGGATTGAGCCTTCAGGTGGTGCGGCGATTGGGCTTGCGCCCGGAAAGTGTGCTGCTGATCACCGTGTTCGCGATCGGCTCGCCGTTCATTTCCGGATCGGTCGTATGGATCAGTGAATTGCCGCACGTCCTCGTGCTCGTCTGCTTCGCGGCCTCGCTGCTGAGTGTTCTCTCTGACAACACCGACAGGGTAAAGCTCGCCCTGTGCGGGCTGGCGTATGCGATCGCGCTGCTCTCGAAGGAAAACGGGCTCTTCTTGATCGCGTTCTACATCTACTTCCTGCGCACCGCGCCGCTCAGGGCTGCGATCGTGTTCGGCGGCATCACGCTGGCTTATTTCGCCATGCGCGCCGTCGTGCTCGGCTCCGGCATGGGGACCGCCGGGGTCGATGAGTCCGTCGGCTATTTCTTTCAGATGTTGTCGAAGGAGGAACGTCAGACGTTGTTCCCGGGCCATGCTGTGTACAAGCTCTACGTCTACAACGTACTGGCACAGTTGGGCGCGCTCGCATTCCGCATCACCCAGTGGGGCGTCATCTTCGATCGCCCGCACTACCAGACCATCGTGGAGACCCTCTCGACCGCGCTCATCGTGGCAGGCCTTGTTGCGCTCAGGGGCCGGCCACAGCGCCATACGCTCGTCGTCGTCGTCATCGCAGCGATCGCGATCGGAGGGCCGCTCCTCTCCTATTCCTATGCGCGAGACCGGCATCTTGCCCTGCCCGCCTTCGCCTATGCTTTCTTGCTAGCGATCGCGGTCAACGAGCTTGCGAACTTCTTGCCCGGCCGCCCGCGGCCGACCGCACTGATCGCCTGCGTCTGGGTCGCCTGGTCGCTGCAGGCCGGCCTAATGCTGCGCCAGATCAACTGGGCTTCGGGGGACGTGATCGAGCGCGTCTATCGGGCAAACGAGAAACCGTTCAACCCCACTTTGCCGCCGGACGTCTGGGCCACCGCCCGCGAGCACGCGCTATCGCTGGCACCACCATCACGTCAATGACGCTGAGACTCGCCGGGACGCCTGCTCTACTCGCATCCACAGCGCGATGATGTCACGTTGACGCGGCGCATGGCCCGCGTCGAGCTCGCTGAGCGAGCGGCACAACCGTGACAGCACGTCGACCCTGGGATCGCGAGCGACCCTGGGATCTCCGGCGACCCTGGGACCGCGGGCGACCTTGGGATCGCGAACGTCCCGCTCGACCGACGCGAAGGGATCGGGCTGGTCCACGAGCGAAACGCGCGGATCCGCGGTGATCCTGAACCAGGTCTGTGGCGCGCGACTGTCGACGCGCAGCGTGAATGGCGGCAGGGCCTTGGCCGTGAACACGGCCTCCCATGACGACGTCTCAGCGTCCGACGGTCCGCCGACCACCGACGACGAGACGTCGTCGTAACCGAGCTCTGCAAGAAGCGCGATCAGATGGATGCCGTAGAAGCGGAGAGCGCCGCCGCCACTGGCGTCGAACCGCTTCCAGTTCGCGAGATTGGCGCGGTAGTGATGCGCCATGAAGCTCCAGTCCAGCGAAAGGCCATCGGTTCTCTCGCCGAGCACCGCGCGAAGCCGCTCTGCCCACGGCATGAAACGAAAGGTGTAGCCGACGCGGTAGCGCTTGCCGGTGCGCTCGAATGCCTCGATGAGCTGCGCCGCAAGCTGCGGTGTCGGCGCGACCGGCTTCTCCAGGATCAGCTCGCCGATACCGGGCATTTCTGCCAGCCTCGCCATCCAGCCGGCCTGATCGGCAGGGCGAAGCGCAATCACCGCACCGCTCGCCTGTGCCAACGCCTCCTCGGTGCCGGGACACCAGATCACCTCGGGCGCATATTGGACGAGCTCGCTTCGCCCGCTGACCACGGCGCGGTAGCGCTCCGGCAGCGCCACCCTATTCCCGCACTCGATCAGCGCAGGCAGATATCCATACATCCCGAAACCCGATCCGAGGATCGTGAAGACGGGCGCCTCAGGCATGGAAATCGTCCGCGCCGAGCACGTCGATCACCGGCCCTTTGTAACCGTTGTCCTGGAGATACTGACGGATCTCGCGCGAGATGTGCCAGGCGAGATTGAGCAGCGGCTTACCCTGGTCGCCATGCGCGAACAATTCGTCGTCGGACACGATCGGAATGCGCGTGCCCGGCACATAATGGCCGATCTTGATCGAGCCGGGTTTCTCGTGGACCGCAACGATCTCTTTTTCAGTCAGCCCCAGCAACTTGACCAGGATCGCCGCGCGGCCCGGAAACGCCTTGGCCCTGACAGGACCGTGCGCCGCGATGATCTTCTTCAGCTCTTCGCCCTTGCGCGCCTTCCAGAGCTCGACGTCGCGCGCGAGCTGGGCGAACTCGGCCTGGAAATTGTTTTCGCGCGCGACGATCTCGGCTGCGACAGTATCGCTCTTGGCCGCATGTCCGAGAATGACACGAATATTGCCGCCATAGCGCGCGGGAAATTCGACATTGACGATGTCGAGGCCGAGCGATCTTGCGATGAAGCTGAACGATTTGTACGAATAGGTGCGCGGATGCTCGTGATAGAAGGTGTCGAACTGATGCCGGTCCAGCACCGCGCCGAGATAGTGATTCTCGATCACGATCACCGTCTCGGGCCCGAGCAGCGCCTTCAGCGCCGCGAGCACGCCGTTCAGATCCTCGATATGCGCGAAAACATTGGTGAAGGTGATGATGTCGGGCGTGCCGACGGCGCGACGGATCTCGGCCGCGGTCTCGGTGCTGAGATAGTTCTGCACAACGAAATGGCCCTTGGCGGCGGCGTCCTGCGCTGCGCCGGTCGGCTCGATGCCGGCCGTTGTCGCGCCGGCCTCACGGAAGAAATCCAGCAGGCTTCCGTCGTTGCAGCCGATGTCGAGCGCGATCTTGCCGGTCAGGGGTCCCATCCGTTCCGCGCAGGTCGCCACGAGCCCCTTCATCCCCGAGAGCACGTCGGCGGTGAAGCGAGAGCGATAGTGATAGTCCTTGGGGAAAAGGTCCTCTTTCGGAACCTGGAAGCGCTGATGGCCGGTGGCGCAAGTCGCGCAGAAATCGATCTGAATCGGATATTCGCGGCATACACGCGAATCGCCGACCGCCACCAGGTCGTCGCACAGGGGATGCAGGCCGAGATCGAGCACCGGCACGAGCTTGTCGCTGCCGCAGACCTCGCAACTCTTGATCTCAGTAAGCGGTCTCGTCGACGTGGTGGCCATCATATTGATCCGATTTGAAGGGCGGCTAGTCCCGCCTTGTGTTCATGAAAGCGTCGATCTGGTCAACCATCACCGGCTTGACCGCAGCGCCCTGCTCGAACGCCTTGTACCACTCCACCACGGCGGAGGCGGCACGATCGAGGCCCCAACGCGGCGCCCAGCCGAGCTGAGCCCGCGCCTTGGAACTGTCCAGTGACAGCAGCCGCGCCTCGTGCGGATGCTCTCCCGGCTGCGGCATCTGCTGCGGCGGAACACCCCACAGCAGTGCGAGGCGATCGACCAGCCAGCGCACCGTGCGCACGCTATCTGCGTCGGGACCGAAATTCCATTCGCTGGAGAAGGCAGCCGGATCGCGCCACAGATGTTCGGCGAGCAGAATGTAGCCCGACAGCGGCTCGAGCACGTGCTGCCAGGGCCGCACCGCATCGGGATTGCGGACCGGCACCGGTTGTCCGTTGCGAATCGCGGCGATCACATCGGGGATGAGACGATCCTGCGCCCAGTCGCCGCCACCGATCACGTTGCCGGCGCGGGCGCTGGCGAAGCCGATCCCGTGAGTGCCGCTGAAGAACGACGACCGATACGCCGCTGTGACCAGCTCCGCGCAGGCCTTGCTGCTGGAATAGGGATCCTTGCCGCCGAGCGGGTCGGTCTCGCGGTAGCCCCAGACCCACTCTTTGTTGTCGTAGCATTTGTCGCTGGTGACGTTGACCACCACGCGCACGCCGGAGGTCCGCACCGCCTCGAAGACGTGCACGGTGCCCATGACGTTGGTCGCATAGGTGCCGACCGGATCATCATAGGATGCCCGCACGATCGCCTGGGCGGCCATGTGAAACACGATCTCGGGCTGGAATCGGTCGAACACCGCCTTGACCGCGGCGGGATCGCGGATATCGGCGAAGACCGACGCGATGTCCTGCGCCGTCTGCGCCAGGTCGAACAGGTTGGGCGTCGTCGACGGCGGCAGCGCGAGACCTGCTACCTCGGCGCCGAGATGGCGCAGCCACGCCACCATCCAGCCGCCCTTGAAGCCGGTATGGCCGGTAACGAGGACGCGCTTGCCGTTCCAGAAGCCAGGGTTCATTGCCATCGCTTCCAGGGGGCCTGCCCGCTCTCCCAGAGCTGCTCCAGATGAAGCTTGTCGCGCAGGGTGTCCATCGCTTCCCAGAAGCCGGTGTGACGGTAGGCCGCGAGCTGCCCGTCCTGTGACAGCCGCTTCAGCGGCTCCTGCTCCCAGATGGTGGCGTCGTCCCCGAGATAGTCGAAGATCGCCGGCTCCAGCACGAAGAAGCCGCCGTTGATCCAGCGACCGTCGCCTCGCGGCTTCTCCTCGAAATGCCGGACCACGTCGTCGCCGATATCGAGCGCGCCGAAACGCGCTGGCGGCTGGATGGCGGTGACCGTGGCGTGACGTCCATGAGCACGATGAAACTCCCGCAGCGCGCCGATATCGACGTCCGCGAGCCCGTCGCCGTAGGTCATGCAGAACGCCTCGTTGCCGACATAATCCCTGATGCGCTTGAGGCGGCCGCCGGTCATGGTGTTGAGGCCGGTGTCGACCAGCGTCACCTTCCAGTGCTCGGCGAACTTGTTGTGCACTTCCATCGCATTGTTGGCGAGGTCGAAGGTGACGTCCGCCATGTGGAGGAAGTAGTTAGCGAAATATTCCTTGATGACGTAGGATTTGTAGCCACAGCAGATGACGAATTCGTCGATCCCGTGCGACGAGAAGATCTTCATGATGTGCCACAGGATCGGCTTGCCGCCGATCTCGATCATGGGTTTCGGCTTGATGTGGCTCTCTTCGGTGATGCGAGTCCCGAACCCACCTGCCAGAATCACGGCCTTCATGCTCATACCCGCCCAGCAGAAAACGTCACATCAGAACGATTAGTCCAGTCTTGTCAACAAGATCCAACCGCCCTCGCCCCGTTCCCGGAACGGTTGAAGTTGCCGACTTACCTGCTAAAGAAACGATTGAAGGATGGCAACCCCACCACCGGCGCGCCAGTCCCCTCGGGCGGCCACCGGCTGCCGATTCCCCCACGGGGGAGTAATCCCGCTCGACGGACGTCCTGGAGGATTGATGCGGAAGAAGATCAGCCTTGTGACGCCCTGCTACAACGAGGAGGCGGGAATCCGGGAATGCTACGCGGCGGTCAAGGACATCTTCGACCGTGAGCTGCCGGATTACGAGCGCGAGCACATCTTCTGCGACAACGCCTCGACCGACCGGACCGTGGAGATTCTCAAGGAGATCGCAGCCGAGGATCCCTCGGTGAAGGTCATCGTGAACGCCCGGAACTTCGGCGTGCTGAGGAATACCTACAACGGCGTGCTGGCCTCGACAGGCGATGCCACCGTGCTGTTCATGCCCGCGGATCTGCAGGACCCGCCGTCGCTGATCCCGACTTTCGTCAAGCACTGGGAGCAAGGCTACGAGATCGTGTTCGGCATCCGGGCCCGGCGCGAAGAGCCTCTCATGAGCCGGACCGCGCGGCATCTCTACTACAAGATGATCAGCCGGATGTCCTATGTCGACTATCCGGCCGACGTCGGCGACTACCAGCTCGTCGACCGCAAGGTGCTCGACGCCATGAAGCAATTCGAGGACGTCCAGCCCTTCATGCGAATGATGCCGTTCGAATGCGGCTTTCGCTCGATCGGCGTGCCCTACACCTGGCTGGCGCGCAAGCACGGCATCTCCCGCAACCGGCTGTCGAGCCTGATCGACCAGGGGCTGCTCGGCGCCATCAGCTTCTCGACCGTGCCGCTACGTACCGCGTTCTTCTTCGGACTGATCATCTCGTCGCTGAGCTTTGCCTATGCGTTCGTCGTGTTCCTGCTCAAGATAGCCGGCTTCGACATCGGTCCGCACGGCATCCCCACGATCATCATCGGCCTGTTCTTCTTCGGTGGCGTGCAGCTGTTTTTCCTCGGCGTGCTCGGCGAATATATCGTCGCGATCTACAACCAGGTCCGGCGACGCCCGATCGTGGTCGAGCGCGAACGGATCAATTTCTGACCGACCTGACGTCTGGTGACGACCGGGCCTTCAGGGCTCGTCGGTCAGCCCCGGTCATCGACCTGCCCTCGGTCGATCGATTTCCAAATCAGTGTTGCAAAATGCCGGCGAGATTCATGTGAGCCGGGCGCGAGTGCTCGATGCCCAGTAGCGTCCGCCGGTTATCGTTCGTGCGCTGCAAATGCAGGCTCGCGAGCGTGACCCCGGTGCAGGTGGTGACTGTGCTGCCGCGAC
Source organism: Bradyrhizobium sp. CB1717 (assembly GCF_029714325.1). Taxonomy (NCBI): domain Bacteria; kingdom Pseudomonadati; phylum Pseudomonadota; class Alphaproteobacteria; order Hyphomicrobiales; family Nitrobacteraceae; genus Bradyrhizobium; species Bradyrhizobium sp. CB1717. The sequence goes on along the minus strand of NZ_CP121666.1, from coordinate 3,586,895 downwards.
CGCCGAACGGCTTGAGGAAGTCGAACACGCGACCGCCGAACATATCCACGACGGACATCTCGCGTGCCCCGAGCGGCGGGATCTCGCCGAAATCCGCTTCGAGCTCCTCGCCATCCTCCCGGATCAGCCTCGACGTCGGCCGCGCGGCATGAGCATATTCGGGATCGGAAGAATGATTGATCAGCATCAGGCTGCTGACGATATCATCGGTCGCGATGACCTTCGGATTGATCCCGGTGAACCCGACATGCGCCTTGAGCCTGCCCTCGTTCAGCGGCCGGGCAAACGCGCCGGTGCGATAGATCGCGACGTTGTCCTGATCCACATAGGTCATGGAATAGCTTGCAGGCGAGGAACGAAATCCATCCATCCGCCCGCGCGACATCACCGCGATGACCAGATAATCGTCCTGAGGCAGCTTGAGCGACGCGAAGAGGCGCGACAGCTCGATCTCGACGGTGGCGCCCGGCGCATAGTTTTCCGGGAACTCGTAGGTCGCCCGGTAGTCACCCTGCCGCGACAGGATGTGCAGCTTGAATCTGAGCTTCTTGCTGAAACCCGAGGCGACGAGGCTGGCGAGCTCGGGAACAAGGTCCTTGACCGTTTCGCGAAAGTTCTTGCGCAGGCTGCCGGCGACGAGGCTGCGGAGATACCGGACGTCGATCGGACGGTACCAGGCGGGAATCGAGAAGCCCATGCGCGACTCGATGCCCGCAAAGGTCGGGAACATGAATCTGGGCTCGTGAGGCTTCCAGGGACGGGACGAGAAACGTGTCACGGGCGGGGCCTCTAGAAATGATGCAAGCTGAACTTGCCGTTGGCAAATTCATAATAGCTGAACGGGCTGGCGATGTTGGTGCCCTTGAACTCGAGCGCAAACCCCTCGGCTGTACCCACCAACCTTTCGGCCTCGGGGAACAGGTCCAGCGTGCTGATGCGGACCGCACCCATCGGCGCGATTTCCGGAAGTACCCGCTCGCCCAAGGCGGTGCCGTCCAGAGCCATGAGCCGGGCCGTCCCCACCGAAACGCCCTGGGGTGCCATGCAGGAGTTCACGAGCACCACACCGGACTCCTTCAGGAACCGTGTAAGATAGGACTGCATCCAGGCGGTGGTCGGAAACGGCGATGGGGCGACAGGCTCGCGCTCATGCGACAATGTGATTGCGCCGTGCTGCGAAAAATATTGTGCGTAATAGCCGGTGGTCACCTTTCGTCCGGGACGTAGCTTGGCCTCATGTTTCGGCACCAGCGCCATCGCCACCGTTCCCGAAACGCGCGGACAAAGCTCGGAGGTCTGCAACTGCAATTGCCCGTTAACTCCGAGTTCCCTGTGGAAATATCCAGCCTGCTTGCCCGCCCCGTCGAACAACCAGACGTGGGCATCCACGTCCGGATGATCCTTCATGAAGATCGAGAAGTAGTTGAATGCGCAGACTTCCGTCGTGACGGTGTCATCATTGCGCAGGTAGAGCACCGCGGGCGGATAGCCCCTTGCGACGGCCTCGCCAATCTGCAATTCACCGGGCATGCGACGAAACTCGGCGGGAAGCGACGATCAGGCCGGATTGGCCGACGGATAGCGAAGATTGCGCCCAGATATTCTCGCCCGCATGCTAAAAATCCTGCACAATTCCACGGATGTTTACGCTCAGCCGTACTTGGAATCAACTATGAACGGAGCTGCACCGCGCCTTCGGAAAACTTGGCATGACGCGGCACCCTCGAAATGACTGGCAGCCATTCGCCGCGTTGGCTCAGCCGGTCACATGCGTAGGCGTGGCCCAGGTGGCAGAACGATAGGGATGTTGCGATGTGGATAAATACGTTGCTCTTGACCTTCGTATTCGTCCTGATTCAGCTCGGCATCGGCCTTTCCATTCTGGCGATCGTGCCGCTGGAGTTGATCAAGAGGAGCCGACTGACGAAGCTCCAGTTCGTGGTGCTGGGATATGCGATCGGCGCTTCCGCCGTGGGCATTCTTCTCGGGTTCTGCTCCGTTCTGATTGACGACATATGGCTTCATCTGGCGATCATGGTTGCGCTGTCCGCCTTCGGACTGGCATGGACCTGGCCGGCCTGGAGCCCGCGCACCGGCGATGCCGGAAATATCCTGCTCTGGTGCATGTTATCGCTCCCGATCGCGCTCGCGACGTGGTGGTGGACGTTCGGTGCATTTTCGCAATTCCCCTACTCCGATATCGGCGCTGACGTTCACTGGATGAAGACGGCGCAGGAATACGCCGACAGCGGTGTCATCAACCCCTACGCGTCGCAATCGTACGTCGACCTTCGCTCTGCATTGGCCGGCGTGTTGTCGGGCACGCTCGGCCTCGATCTCCTGTATTTCGGCTGGACCTACCGCTTCGTCTCGATCCTGTGCTTTCTTCTGGCCTTCTACGCGTTCGCCGAAGGCCTCTATGCGGAACCGATCCGGAGATGGATCACCTTTTTGTTCGCGGCGGCAGGCAACGGCGTCGGGCTGCTGACGAATGGCAGCCTGGCGCTGGCCGGAAGCGTGGTCTTCCTGGGTGTCCTGTTCGCCAATGCCGGGCGGGATGCGAAAGAGGAAATCCCGGCGGGCTCAGTCGCGTTGCTGACCCTGAGTGCGGCGACCTCGCTTCTCACCGCCTTCATGCTCAACAACAACGCGCTGGTGCTGGTGCTGCTGATGGTCGGGCTGCTCCTGCTCAGGATACTGGGCAAGGGCCATCCGCGCGAAAGCATCCTTTTCGTGGGTTGCGGATGGCCCGCGATGTTGCTGCTGGCACACCGTGGATCGTACCTGTTCATCCCGACTGTCCTTGCAGCCTGGCTGAGCTACCTGCTCATCTTGCGCGAGATGTCACGCCGGCCGGCGAAGAGCCTCCGGATTCTCCGCGCCCTATCCGTCGTCCTGCCGCTGATCGTATGCGGAATCGTCGCCACGATCGTGGCGATGCGGCTCGGCTACCTGCCGTCAGCGAACGCCAACGTGGTATTTTCGCACATCACGGGACTGGTGCTGGGCAAGACGATCGAGAGTGGCGAGGAGCTGTTCCTTGGCACCGGCCCGCAGGTCGCAGTGATCGAACTGGGCCGGGCCATAGGCCCGCTGTTTGCCGTCTGCATCGCGATGGCGATGGCCTGGTGGTGGATCGATCGCGCGATCAGTCCCTTGGGCACGGCTGCCACCCCTGTCCAAACCGAACGCATGTCGAAATTGCTGTGGTCGTGGACGATCGGGTGCAGCCTTGCCGTCGCCGTGCTGTCAGGCTTTCCGTTCCTGTACCGCACCACCATGATCGTCCTGGTTCTGCTCACGGTCACGGCAACCGAAGCGTTCTGCCAGTTGCTGGTCGATCCCTCTCCCGCGTCCTTCCGGCGGCGGGCGACTGCGGCAATCACGGTTACTCTGCTCGCCGCCGGCCTCGCACTGGCGGTCTATGCCTTCACTTGGCGGCCCGACCTGCCCGCCGCGCGGTACCAGGATTTCCTGCGGCCGGCCGAGATCGCGGGAGCGGTTCTCCTCGTGGCGCTCGTGCCGGTGGCGCTCATCCGGTCGAGATGGATTCATGTCGGCGCGCTCGCGACCATCATGGGTTTGGGCATCGGCCTCGACCGCGCCGGCGTCGCCGGCATGTCCAAGAGTTACAGCTACGGGCCCCTTCCGGGCGGTGCCACCGCCATCACGCACTACAATGCCAGCGATCTCGACGCCGCACGCTGGCTGCATGGCAACCTCAGGAAAGGCATCCTGCTGTCCGATCCCTACACGCTCGGCATGATCCAGGCCCTGACCGGGGCCCCGGCGGCCTACACGTTCTCGAATCTGGATACCGTCAACGAGGCTACCGCCAAGCCGGTGCGCGCCGTGCTTTCCGCGATCGTCGAACGGGACGACGGAGCGCGGCGGCTGGCCGATGCCTGCGCCTCCATCCGGCCAGTCCTGCAGGAGATCAACCAGGAGACGTCTTTTCAGATGTACCGGGCCGACGCTCTGTCTGGAATTTTGCGACCTGTCCGCCCCCCGAAAACACCGGAGACGGACGAGCCCGAAGCGGCACCTCCGAAAACGCCCAAAGCGACGGAAGAGACGGATCGAGAGCTGATCCAGAGCGTGCTGGGGAGCGGCCAGGACACCTGGCAGCTCGTCGCCGTGATCAATCCCCGTGCGATCGGGTGGATCGATCTCGGCGCCGGTCAACGGCTCTCCTATTTTCCGCCGACGGAGCCGCTGGATCCCGGGCTCATCAAGTCGCTTCGCGCCGGGCCGTTCCAGGCGCTGTTTGCAAACAAGCAGACTGCCATCGTTCGTATCCCGTGCGAGCGCTGACCTCAGGCATTCTCCGTCACGAACCAAAGCGCATCTGGCGCGCAGATCGGTGGCGCGCTATGGACGTGGAAATGACACTCGCCTTTCACCGACAGCTCGATCGATGTCGCAAACTCCCCGACCTATGCTGAGACAGGCCGCTATCCTCGTCGGCGGGCTTGGCACCCGGCTTGGCGAGCGCACCAGGCTGGTTCCGAAGCCGATGCTCGACATCGGCGGGCGGCCGTTCCTCGACACGCTCATCGACGAACTCGTCCGCTATGGCATGTTCGATGAAATCGTCCTGCTTGCCGGCCACAAGGCGGAGATCGTCGAGACGCACTACGCCGCGGCCGCGAGGGGATCCACGCGAATCATCGTGTCGCGCGAGACCGAGCCGCTCGGCACCGGCGGTGCGCTCGTGCATGCGCGCGACTTGCTGCACGACCGCTTCCTGCTGCTCAACGGCGACTCTCTGTTCGACTTCAACCTGCTGGATCTGATCGCGCGTGCGCAGGACGGGCGCGTTCACATGGCGCTGCGCGACGGCGTGATCGGGGATCGCTACGGGCGCGTCGCCCTCGACGGCGACGTGGTCCGTGATTTCATCGCTCCGGGTGCAGGCGCCACGGGTCCGGTCAATGCCGGCATCTACGTCGTCGACAAGTCCGTTCTCGCTGATATCGCGAAGCTGCCCGCTTCGCTCGAGCAGGACGTGTTTCCCGGTCTCGTTTCGCGCGGCGAGCTGCGCGGCACGGCCTATCGCGGCTATTTCATCGACATCGGCATCCCCGATGATTTCGCGCGCGCCGATCGCGAGCTGCGCGAGAAGCTGCGGCGCCCCGCCGTGTTCTTCGATCGCGACGGCGTGCTCAACCACGATTCCGGCTACACGTTCGAGACGCACAAGCTCGAATGGATGGAGGGGGCGCGCGAGGCGGTGAAGGCGGTCAACGACGCCGGCTATTTCGCCTTCGTCATCACCAATCAATCCGGCGTCGCACGCGGCTATTACGAAGAGCATCACATCGTTACCCTGCACCGCTGGATGGCGGACCAGATGGCAGAGGTCGGCGCGCATATCGACGCCTTCGAATATTGCCCGGATCATCCCGACGGAACCGTCGCGCGCTATTGCCGCACGAGCGACCGCCGCAAGCCGGCGCCGGGCATGATCACCGACCTCGCGCAGCGCTTTCCGGTCGACATGACGCGCAGCATGGTGATCGGCGACAAGCCGAGCGACATCGAGGCCGCGCGGGCTGCCGGCCTCCCCGGCCATATGTTCGAGGGCGGCAATCTCGAGGCGTTCGTGAGAGCGCGCCTGAACCCGGCCGGCAAGGCTTAGGCGGCCTTACAAAAACTGCTGCATCCCCGGGCATTTGGCAGCTTTCGGGCGCTGCTCTGTTGCGCGCGACCGCCAGTGTGCTATAGCGGCCATCTTGTTGCGAATACTGGCTTAATCGCCTTCTGGGGTCCGGCATGGCAGATCTGAGGGACGCCCGCGTCCTCGTTACCGGCAGCGACGGCTTCATCGGTTCGCATGTCGTCGAGGAGCTGGTGAAAGCCGGAGCCCGCGTCAAGGCGGTCGTCTACTACAACTCCTTCAATTCCTGGGGTTGGCTGGACACGGTTCCCGCCGACATCATGAAGTCCGTGGAGGTGGTCGCCGGCGACATCCGCGATCCGCATTTCATGATCGCAGCCGCCAGCGGCTGCACCGACGTGCTGCATTTGGCGGCGCTGATCGCGATCCCCTTCTCCTATGTCGCGCCCGATTCCTATGTCGAGACCAATGTGCGCGGAACCGTCAACGTGCTCCAGGCGGCGCGCATGGCCGGCGTGCGCCGCTTCGTGCAGACCTCGACCAGCGAGGTCTACGGCACGGCGCAGATCGTGCCGATCAAGGAGAACCATCCGCTGGTCGGCCAATCGCCCTACTCGGCCTCGAAGATCGCATCCGACCAGATGGCGCTGTCGTTCCAGGCCTCGTTCGACATGCCGGTCGTCGTCATCAGGCCGTTCAACACCTATGGACCGCGGCAGTCGGCACGCGCGGTGATCCCGACCATCATCAGCCAGATCGCGACCGGCAAGCGCAGGATCCGTCTCGGCGCGGTCAGTCCGACGCGCGACTTCTCCTTCGTCACCGATACCGCGCGCGGCCTGATCGCAGGCCTCACCGCGCCGGCCGAACAATGCGTCGGCCAGACCATCAATCTCGGCAGCGGCTTCGAGATCTCGGTCGGCGCGACCGTCGAGATGATCGCCGATGTGATGGGCGTGAAGATCGAGATCGAGACCGACGAGGCGCGCCTGCGTCCGGCCAATAGCGAGGTCGAGCGGCTCTGGGCCGACAATTCCAAGGCCCGCCAGCAGCTCGGCTGGAGCCCGGAGTTCGGCGGGATCGACGGCATGCGCCAGGGCATCGTGAAGACGGTGAACTGGTTCACCAATCCCGCCAATCTCAGCCGTTACAAGGCGGACGTCTACAATGTCTGAGGCAATTGTGGGAACGGCCGCGACCAGATCACCCGCCTTCGATCCGAAAGCCGTGGTCGATGCCGTCCGGCGCGCTGCGGGCACGCCCAATGGCATCCTCGGCCTGCACGAGCCGGTATTTGCAGGCAACGAAGTCTCCTATCTCGAAGAGTGCATCAAGAGCACCTTCGTCTCCTCGGTCGGCCCTTTCGTCGACCGCTTCGAGCGCATGCTGGAAGAGGTGACCGGCGCGAGGCGTGCGGTCGCCGTCGTCAACGGCACGGCGGCGCTGCACGCATGCTTCCACCTCGCCGGCGTCGAGCCAGGCGACGAGGTGATGTCGCCGGCGCTGACCTTCATCGCGACCACCAACGCGATCGCCTATTGCGGGGCGGTGCCGCATTTCATCGACAGCTCGCTCACGACGCTCGGCATGGACCCGCGCGCCCTCGCCGCGCGGCTCGAGGCGATTGCTGAGCGAACGCCCAGGGGCACGATCAATCGCGAAACCGGACGCCGCATCGCCGCGATCTCGCCGATGCACACGTTCGGGCATCCCGTCGAGCTCGACGAGATCGCCGCGATTGCAAGCGACTGGGGCATTGCGCTGGTGGAGGATGCCGCGGAATCGCTGGGCTCGACCTACAAGGGCCACGCCGTCGGATCGCAGGCGCGGCTCGCGGCGCTGAGCTTCAACGGCAACAAGATCGTCACCACCGGCGGCGGCGGCGCCATCCTCACCAATGACGAGGAGCTGGGACGGCGCGCCAAGCATCTCACCACCACCGCGAAGCTGCCGCACAAATGGGCCTTCGTGCACGACGAGATCGGCTTCAACTACCGCCTGCCCAATCTGAACGCCGCGCTGGGCTGCGCCCAGCTCGAGCAGCTCGACGGTTTCCTGGCGAGCAAGCGCCGCCTCGCTGCGGCCTACGACCGCGTCTTTGCGGATGTGCCCGGCGTGCGCTTCTCGCGCGAGCCCGAGGGCACCACGAGCAATTACTGGCTGAACGCGATCCTGCTCGACGAAGCGTATGCGGGGCGGCGCGACGACGTGCTCACGGCGCTGAACGAAGCCGGCTTCGGCGCGCGCCCGGCCTGGACCCTGATGCACCGCCTGCCGATGTTCGTGCAGAGCCCGCGCGGCGATCTCGCCACCGCCGAATCGATCGAGCGCCGCCTGATCAACCTGCCGAGCAGCGCCAGCATCAGGGCCCGCGATGAATAACCGGGCGCGAAAGATCTGCTTCGTCACCGGCAGCCGGGCCGATTTCGGACTACTGATCTGGCCGATGCGCGCGATCCGCGAGACATCAGGCCTGACGCTCCAGCTCATCGCCACCGGCATGCATCTCGCACCGGAGTTCGGCTACACATTCAACACCATCCTCGACGAGGGATTCGAGGTCGACGAACGCGTCGAAACGCTGCTCGCCAGCGACACCGGCGCGGGCGTCGCGAAATCGGTCGGGCTCGGCGTGATCGGATTTGCCGACGCCTTCGCACGGCTGCAACCCGATCTCGTGGTCCTGCTCGGGGACCGGTTCGAGATGTTCGCGGCCGCACAGGCCGCGATGTTCATGCGGCTGCCGATGGCACATCTGTTCGGCGGCGACGTCACCGAAGGCGCGGTCGACGAATCCATTCGCCACGCCATCAGCAAGATGTCGCACCTGCATTTTGCCAGCAATGCGGGATCGGCACAGCGGCTGGTCCAGCTCGGCGAGGATCCGTCTCGCATTCATACCATCGGTTCGGTCGGCATCGACGCCATCAGGCATCTCGACCTCATGGACCGCGACGGTATCGGCCGCGCGATCGGCCTGCCGCTCGGCGAGCGCAATGCACTCGTGACGTTCCATCCGGTCACGGTCGAGGCCGGACGCTCGATGGCTGAGCTGGACGAGCTGTTCGCGGCGCTGTCGAAGCTCGATCCCGCCTTCCGCCTCATCTTCACGCTGGCCAATGCCGATGCCGAGGGGCGCGCGCTGAACGAGCGGACCAAGGCCTTCGCGGCGAGCCGGCCGAACACCATCGCGGTCGCCTCGCTCGGGCAGCTCCGCTATCTCAGCCTGATGAACCAGGTGGACGTCGTGATCGGCAACTCGTCGAGCGGCATCCTCGAAGCGCCGTCATTCGGCGTTCCCACGGTCGATGTCGGCGACCGCCAGAAGGGACGCGAGCGCGCGGCTTCGGTGTTCCACGCCGCGTCCGAACGCGGCGCGATCGGCAGCGCGATCGCGCAAGCGCTTCAGCGTGGCCGCGAGGACACCGTCAATCCCTATGGCGACGGCGCTTCCAGCCGGCGATTTGCCGACATCATTGCCGGCATTCCGGATTTCGGGCAGCTCCTGAAGAAAAGCTTCCACGAACTTCCGGCAAGCGGAGCGCGGCCATGATGACGCACACGCTGATCATCGCGGAAGCCGGCGTCAATCACGACGGCAGCCTGGACAAGGCACTGGCCCTGGTCGATGCGGCAGCCGACGCCGGTGCCGACATCGTCAAGTTCCAGACCTTCAATGCCAAGGCGCTGGCGGGCGGAGCGGCGAAGAAGGCCGACTATCAGCAGCGCACCACGGACGCCGCCGAGAGCCAGCTCGCCATGCTGGAGCGGCTGGAACTGCCGCAGGCCGCTCACCACACGCTGATCGCGCGCGCTGCCGAACGCGGCATCGAATTCCTGTCGACGCCGTTCGACGACGCCTCCCTCGGCTTCCTGCTGTCGCTGAAGCTGCCGCGCATCAAGATCGGATCGGGCGATCTCACCAATGCACCGCTGCTGCATGCGGCAGCGCGGGCCGGCGCGACGCTGATCCTGTCGACGGGCATGGCGACGCTCAGCGAAGTCGAGGAAGCGCTGGGCGTGTTGGCGCATGGCTATGCACAGCGTAACGATCCCGCCGGTATCGCCTCGTTCCGCGCGGCATGGCGCGATCCGGCGGCGCGCGCTGCGCTGGCGCGGCATGTCAGCCTGCTCCATTGTACGACCGAATATCCCTGCCCCATCACGGATGTGAACCTCGCCGCAATGGCGACGATGCGATCCGCATTCCAGCTTCCCGTCGGCTACTCCGATCACACCGACGGTTTCGAGGTTTCGGTCGCCTCGGTCGCGCTCGGCGCCACCATCGTCGAGAAGCACCTGACGCTGGATCGCAAGGCGACCGGTCCCGACCACGCGGCCTCGCTCGAACCCGACGATTTCAAGCGGATGGTCCGCGCCATCCGCAACGTCGAAGCCGCGCTCGGCGATGGCGTGAAGGCGCCGAAGGACTCCGAGGTCAGAAACGTGCCGGTGGCGCGCAAGAGCATCGTGGCAGCGCGCGCGCTGAAGGCGGGCGAGATCATCGGTCCGGCCGACATCACCGCCAAGCGGCCGGGCGCGGGGCGGCCGCCGATCGACTATTGGTCCCTGATCGGAACGGCGGCGCCGCGGGCGCTCGAACCCGACGATCCAGTCTAAAGCGCGATGGGGTGCATCGCGCTTTAGGCTGTTTGTTTGAGCATGATCTTTTCGGAAAACCGCTGCGCACTTTTCCGGATCACGCTCTAGCGGCGAGGCTTTGCGGGAACCCCGCGCAGGACGGACCCGGGCGGCCATGAGCCCGTGACGACCGAGCCCATCGCCACTAGCGTATCGTTGCCGATGGAGACGTGATCGCGGACGCGGCTGCCGAGACCGACAAAGCAGTTGTCCCCGATCTCTGCGCCGCCGCCGACCACCGTTCCCGGAGAAAGATGCGTGTAGTGCCCGACGCGCACGTCGTGCTCGACGACTGCGGCCGAATTGATGATGCAGTGATGGCCGATCATGCTTCGCGCATTGACGATCGCGCCCGGCATGATGACGCTGCCAGCTCCGATCGTCGCCGATGGCGAGACGAACGCACGCGGATGAATCACCGACGCCCAGCGCTTGAGCTGCAGCCGGCCGATCATCTGGCGGCGCGCGGGCCCCGCCTGCATCGTTCCGATCCCGACCACGAAGGCGGCATCCGGATAGTTCGGCGCAACATCATCGGTTCCGAGGTAGCGCGCATCCCCCAGCGTTCCCGGCTGGCGATCGAGGAAACCGACGACGTTGAACTGGCCCGACAGCAGCGCCGCCTCATAGACCATGAAGGCATGTTCGCCGCCGCCAATGATGATCAGATCGTCCATCGCGATTCCCTTGAGCCGCACCGATCTTAGCGACGGGGGCGCGGCACTTCAAACCGCCGGACCGGGCCTGAAAACGCTAGATTTAACAAGGACAACGCAGGGCAGCCTGGCGGGGTTGACGCCGCCTCCCACAGCCGCGATATAGCAGGCTCAGCCGCGGGCGGCCCCCAATATCTGGCGTATACGAGGCAGAATTGCCATGAAATCCTGGCGTAAGGCCGTCGTTGGAACGCAGGCGACCGTGGGCGAGGCCATTGCCGCGATCGAGAGCGGAAGCATCCAGATTGCGCTCGTGCTCGACGACCAGAACCGCCTGCTCGGCGTGGTCACCGACGGCGACGTCAGGCGCGGGCTGCTGCGAGGGATCCCGCTCACCGGGCTTGCCACCGACATCATGAACCGCGCGCCGGTGTCGGCTCCGGCGACGCTGTCCCGCGACGACCGCCTGCATCTGATGCGGCACAAGTCGATCAAGCAGCTCCCGCTTGTCGACGAAGGCGGCCATCTGGTCGTGGTCGAGACGCTCGACGAGCTGCTCGAGCCGCGCCATTATGCCAATCCGGTCCTGATCATGGCGGGCGGGCTCGGCGAGCGCCTGGGGGCGCTGACGCGCGACGTGCCCAAGCCCATGCTCAATGTCGGCGGCAAGCCCCTGCTCGAGACGATCGTCCGCAACGTGGTGCAACAGGGTTTTTCCAATATCTACATCTCGGTCAACTACAAGGCCGAGACGATCAAGGGTCACTTCGGCGACGGCGCCGCCTTCGGCGCCAATATCCAGTACGTGCACGAGACCGAACGCCTGGGCACCGCCGGTGCGCTCGGGCTGTTTCCGACGCCGCCGGATCTGCCGATGATCGTCACCAACGGCGACATCCTCACCACGATCAACTACGGCGCGCTTCTCGACTTCCACAACGGAACGCCGGCGGAAGCGACGATGGCCGTCCGCGAGCACAAGGTGCACGTCCCCTATGGCGTGGTTTCCACGTCGGAAGGCTTCCTCCAGACCATTCGCGAGAAGCCGACCGAAAGCTGGTTCGTCAGCGCCGGCATCTATGTGATTGGAAGCTCCGTCTTCCGCCATGTCGCGCCCGGCGTCAGGATCGATATGCCGACCGTGCTGGAGCGCGTGATCGCCGGCGAGGGACGTGTCGCGGTCTATCCGATCCGCGAATACTGGCTCGACATCGGCCGCCTGGAGGATTTCGAGCAGGCCCACGCGGAGTTTCATGAGGTCTTCCCGTGACCTCGACAAAAGCCGTCGTGATCGGCCTCGGCTCGATCGGCACAAGGCATGCCCGGATCCTGCGCGAGCTCGGCCTCGAGGTCGCGACGGTGAGCCGCCGAGAGGGCGGCGACTATGCGTCGATCGGAGAGGCCGTCGCCGGCGCGCATCCGGATTACGCGGTGATTGCCACCGAAACCGCACGCCATGCCGACGACCTGCAGGGGCTCGCGCAGGCCGGCTTCCGCGGCGCGGTCCTGGTCGAGAAGCCGTTGTTCGCGACGGCGTCGCCGCCGCCGAAATATCCGTTCGCCCATGTCTGCGTCGGATACAATCTGCGCTTCCATCCGGTCATGACGGCCCTGGTCGAGCAACTGCGCGGGCGCGAGGCGATCACGGTCGCCGCCTATGTCGGGCAGGACATCAGGGACTGGCGGCCCGGCCGCGACCATCGCACCACCGCATCTGCGACAACGGACGCCGGCGGCGGCGTCCTCAGGGATCTCAGCCACGAGCTGGATTATCTGCTGTGGCTGTTCGGGCCATGGCACCGCGTCGCAGCGCTCGGCGGCGCGTCCGGCGCGCGCGACATCGACGTCGATGACCATCTCGACCTGCTGCTCGACATGCAGCGCGCGCCGTCGGTGCATGTCCACATGGATTATCTCGACCGCCAGGGCATCCGCCGCATCCGCGTCAATGTCGACGATGACACCATCGAGGCCGATCTCGTCGGCAGCCGCCTGATCGTCAACGGCAAGGCAACGGACATCGCCAGCGAGCGCGACCAGAGCTACCGCGACATGCACGTCGCGGCGATGCGGGGCGCGCGCCCGGCCTGCTCCCTGCCCGAGGCACTCGGCGTCGTGCATTTGATCGACGCCAGCGAGCGCGCGCTGCGCAGCAAGACCTGGGTATCGCCATGAGCCTCGTCTGCACCATCTGCGCGCGAGGCGGCTCGAAGGGGGTCGTCGGCAAGAATGCGCGCGATCTCCTCGGCAAGCCCGTGCTCGCCTGGAGCATCGCGCAGGCGCGCGAGACGGGCCTGTTCGATGCGATCGCGTTCAGCAGCGATTCGGACGCGCTGCTCGAAGCGGCGCTGAAAGCCGGCGCCGATATCGGGGTCAAGCGCCCCGACGAGATGGCGACCGATACCGCGCCGAAACTGCCCGCGATCCGCCATTGCCTCGAGCAGGCCGTCGCGCAAACCGGCACGACACCGGAGATCTTCGTCGATCTCGATGTCACCTCTCCGCTCCGGCTCGCCTCCGACATCACCGGCGCGGTGGCGCTGCTGCGCGAGAGCGGCGCCCGCAACGTGATTACCGGGGCGCCGGCACGCCGCTCGCCCTATTTCAACCTGGTCGAGCAGCGCACCGACGGCAGCGTCGGCCTCTCCAAATCCGCCAATCCGCCGATCACGCGACGGCAGGATGCGCCGCGCTGCTTCGACATGAACGCGTCGATCTATGTCTGGCGCGTCGCGCCGTTCCTGGAGCAGCCCGCGGTCTTCTATCCGGACACACGGCTGTTCGAGATGCCGGAAGAACGCTCGATCGACATCGACTCCGATCTCGATTTCGCGTTGGTGGAACTGCTGCTGCGCCAACGACTGAACGCCTGAGGGGGCTTTAGCGATGACCACGAGCTTCAAGGCTCTGTTCGATCTGACCGGCCGCACGGCCGTGGTGACCGGCGGATGCGGCATTCTCGGGCGTCGCTTCGCCGAGGGCCTTGCCGAGTTCGGCGCCAATATCGCGATCGTGGATCTCGACCCGGCCGCGACCGATGCGGCGGCCGCCGACCTCGCCTCGCGCCACTCCATCCGCGCCAAAGGCTATGGCTGCGACATCACCCGGCCCGACGCCGTGCGCGCCACGGCGGAGGCGCTCGAAGCCGACCTCGGACCCGTTTCGATCCTGCTCAACAACGCCGCGAGCAAGGCGCGCGACCTCGACGCTTTTTTTGCACCCGTCGAGACATTCTCGCAGGACACCTGGCGGGAGATCATGGCGGTCAATCTCGACGGCATGTTCAACGTCGCCCAGGTGTTCGGCGGCCGGATGGCCGAGCGCGGCTATGGCGCCATCGTGCAGACCGCTTCGATCTACGGACTGATGGCCCCGGACCAGCGCATCTACGAAGGCTCCGAATATCTTGGCCGCGCCATCAACACGCCTGCGGTCTACACGGCGTCCAAAGCCGGTGTCATCGGCCTTACAAAACACCTCGCGACCTACTGGGCGGCGAAGGGCGTTCGCGTCAACACGCTGACGCCGGGCGGCGTCGAGAGCGGGCAGAACGAGACCTTCAAGCAGCGCTACGGCGCCCGCATACCGCTCGGCCGCATGGCCCGTGCCGACGAGATGGTGGGCGCGATGCTGTTCCTGGTGTCCGACGCGGCGTCCTACGTGACCGGCCAGAACATCGCGGTCGATGGCGGGCTGAGCGCGTGGTGAGCCGGGCCATGCCATGTTGAAACAGTTGATCCGGAACACGGTGATTTCCAGCGCGGCGTTCGGAATAGCGGCCGTGCTCGGCCTGATTGTCATTCCGGTCATCATCCGAACCTGGGGCGTAACCGAATTCGGCCTCATCGTGCTGGCCCGCATCCTGCTGCCGAGCGGCATGATGGGGCTGCTCGACCTCGGCCTCTCCGAAGTCACGACGCAAGCGGTCGCACGCGCGCGCGAGCATCGCAATTGGCGCGTTGCGGGCCAGCAACTCGCGCTTCTCACCGTGATGGCCGCTGTTCTCGCAGGGCTGCTCGCAGTCACGATCTGGATCAGCGCGCCCTATCTGACCATCGCGCTCCGCGTCGATAGCTCGCACGCCGACAGGTTTTCGCAAATCTTGCGCTACACCGCGCTTGCCAACCTGGTGCTGATCCCCGCGCTCGTCTGGGAAGGCATCGTCAAGGGCTTTGAGCGCTACAATGTCCTGCGGCTGGCCGAGGTGACCTCCACGATCGTCTATGTTGCCTGTACGATCTGGGCGGCCAACTCCGCAGCCTCGTTCGAGCTGGTGGCCTATATCTATCTCGCGAGCACCTTGATGCGCGCATGCCTGGTGTTCACCGCGGCCTTCGTCGCGGTCGTGCGCAAGGTCAGGCTCGCGATGTGGGACGCGCCGATCCGGCGCGAGCTGATCCACCGCTGCGCGCTGTTCGCCCAGGGCAAGCTGACGGGCGGCTTGGCGCTGCCGATTCAGCCTTTCCTGGTCGGCCTCTTGTTCGGGCCCAAGGGTGTCGGCGTGTACGATACGCTGGTCCGGCTGCCCCGGGTGTCAAAGGTCGTCGTCGGTCTCCTGACGTCCGCCTTGCTGCCGGTGGCAAGCCGCCTGGACGAACGCGGCAATGCTGCAGCGTTCCAGCGCCTCGGTGAATTCGGCCTCATCATCCTGCCCATGTTCACGGTACCGCCGCTGATGGCGGCCGCCATGCTGTCGCGCGAGATCATGCAGGCATGGATTGGACCGCAGATGGCTCCCTACGCGTTCTGGATGGGCCTGAGCTTCGTGGTTCCGATCTGCGCTCAGTACCTCGCCTTCGGCAACGTCATGTTCCTGACCCGCACGGACGTGCAGTCGCGCCTGAACCGGCTCATGATCTATCAATTGGCGGTGTGGGCCGCAGTGGCGGTTGCGACGCTGCACCTGTTCGACGAACGAGCGCTGATCCTCGGCCAGGTAGTTGGGAACGCCGTCATTCTGCCGTTGCAGATCGCGGCCGTGAGCCGCGGGTTGCAGCTTGACTCCTACCGCCTCCTTAGAGCACTTCTCGCCCAGGCCGTCATTCTCGTGGTCTTGGGCCTGCTGCTGCTCGAGCTTGCAGACCATTTGGCAATCGACAGCTTCTGGGGACTCGGGCTTGCGATCGCCTCGTTCTGCATGGCGAGCTGGGCCATTCAGTATTTTCTCGTTCTGGAAGACCGCCAGCGGGCGATCTTCGCGGAACTGGGCCATCGCTTCGGCTGGGCGTCGACCTAGCTTGTTAACCTGCACCGACATGTTCGGGAGATCGATGACCGCCTTGGTCGACACGAGGAGACGTAAACGGTGCGCATAGGCCTGGTGGTCGATCACCCCAAGCGTGACCTGCCGGGTGCAGTCATGCTCGGCTATCAACTCGCGCGGCGCGGCGTCTCGGTCGTACTGGTGCCGATGTACGAGCAGGCCGTCGACGTGCCACGGCTCGGGCTCGACGCGCTGGTCGTCAACTATGCGCGCCCGGTCAATCTCGACCTGATGCGTAGCTTCGCCAAGGCTGGCCTTGCGCTTTACGTGCTCGACACCGAAGGCGGCGTGCTCGCCGAGAAGGGCGGTAACTCGCCGCCGGCGATGGCCGCGCACGTCAAGGGCAGTGGCTACGCCGACATCCTCTCGGGCTATTTCTTCTGGGGCAGCCGGCTCCACGATGCCTTCCTGGCGGCGGGAACCATGAAGCCGGAGCAGCTTCACCTCAGCGGATGCCCGCGCTTCGACTTCGCAGCGCCCCGCTGGCGCGCGCTGCTTGACGGCGAGCCGCGCGGCTATCTGCTCGTCAACGCCAATTTCCCGCTGGTCAATTCGCGCTTTACCGGCAAGCCGGGCGGCGAGCGCGAGGCGATGGTGCGGGCCGGCTGGGACGGTGCCTATGTCGACCGCTTCATCGCGGACCTGAAGCAGGTCTTCGCGAACTACCTCGCCGAGATCGACCGGCTCGCCGCCGCGCGGCCCGACCGCACCATTCTCGTGCGGCCGCATCCCTTCGAGAGCGAGGACGTCTATCGCAACGCGCTCGCGCGCCATTCCAACGTCCTGATCGACGGCACCGGCAGCGTGCTCGACCGCATCCGCAACGCGGCCGCGGTCGTGCATCTCAACTGCGGCACCGCCGTCGAATCCGTGCTGCTCGGAAAACTGCCGCTGCAGCTCGAATATCTGAACACACAGGTCACCGCCGGTCACGCCGCGCTGCCCGCGCGCGTGAGCCGCGCGGTCGCTTCGTTCGACGAATTGCTTGGCGCGATCGACCACATCGAGCGCGAGACCGAGACCTTCGATTTCGCGCGTGTTCATGCCGCCGATATCGAGGCCTTCTTCCATCTCAACGATGGACAAGCCGCCGAGCGGGTCGCCGATGTCCTGACTGCTGCAGGCAGTTCGCGCCGGCCTTACCTCTCGCTGCTTGCGACCGTGAAGGGCACGCGCGACAAGCCGAGCATCGGCCAGATCGTCAAGGGCGCAGCCAGCGCCGTGCTCGGATCGGCCGTCACCGAACGGCTGCGCAGCCGATTCAACCCCGCCCGGCGCGACAAGCGGATCGAGCCGGTCTTCGTCAGGACGCTGCTGCAGCGGATCGCAACGCATGACCGTGCAAGCCCGTCGCAATTCACCGCAACACGCGCGCACTGCGCGACGACAGGCTTGCCGCTCGCGAGCATTGCCATCGAACCCGCCCGATAGACCATGACCACATCTGCAAGAACCATTCTCATCACCACGCTCGCCGAATACCAGACCCGGTTCTGGATTCCGGTCGCGCAACGGCTGCGCGCAGCCGGCGATGAGGTCGAGCTGCTCGCCTTCGACGATCGCAGCGCCGAGATGTCGGCGGCCGAGGGCGTGCCTGTCACGAACATGTACCGCGAGGGCCTCAAGGCCGGCCCCGCGCCCGACGACCGCAGCGCGTTCGATGCGCGCGTCGCTGCCTACTGCCTCGACGGCACCAATTTCCTGTTCAGCCATGAGCGCTTCACCTTCGGCATCCGCGATACGGCCGCGCTGCGCCGGCGCTTCATGATCTATGCCAATGCGATGGAAACGGTGCTCGACCGGCTGGAGCAGCAAGGCAAGCGCGTCGAGCTGGTGCAGGAGCTCGGCGGCTTTCTCTCGGTGATCGCGAGCTTCTACGCCGCCAGGCGCCGCAACATCCGTAACTGGTTCATCGAGCCGTCGTTCTTTCGCGGCCGCATGTACTTCACGCCCGACAGCCTCGCTGCGCCCGACGTGATGCCGACGCCGGCGGACGCGGTGTCACCGGAGGTGCGGGCCTATCTCGACGACACGCTGACGCAGCGGGCGATCGTCATCCCCAAGAAGGACCAGCATCATTATTCGGCGGCCTTCAAGAAGGTCGTGAACCTGCGCAATGCCCGCCGCCTCACCGAAAAGCTGTGGGACCAGTTCGCGCTCGGCAAGCATCAGGAGTTCGGACACAATCTGCGTCACGCCCGCGTGCACGCCGCGATGGCGCTCAATGCGACGCGGCTGCGCAAGCTCTACAAGCCGATCCCCGAGGCGCCCTTCGTCTACTATCCGTTCCACGTGCCGGCCGACATGGCGCTGACGCTGCGCTCTCCCGACTACCTCGACCAGGTCGCGACCGTCGATTTCCTGCTGCGCACGATCCCGGATTCGCATGTGCTGGTGGTGAAGGAACACCCCGCCCAGATCGGCGCGATCTCTGCCGACCGCCTGTTCGAGCTGGCGCGCCGATTCGATAATTTCGTGCTGCTGCCGCCGCAGACCAACAATTACACCGTGCTCAACCGTGCCGACGCCGTGATCTCCGTCAACAGCAAGTCGGGCGCCGAGGCCCTGCTGCTCGGCAAGCCGGTGGTGGTGATGGGCGATGCGTTCTACCGCTCCTGCCCGCTGGTCTACGCGGTCGACCGTCTCGCGGACGTGCCTGCGCGGCTGCGCGAGGCGCTCTCCGCCGGCCCATTCGATCCGGCCAAGGGGGCGCCCTATTTCGAAGCGGCCTGGCGCAAGTCTTATCCAGGCGAGCTCTACATCGGCGATCCCAAGCTGCTCGATACGTTTGCGGCCTCCTTGCGTGCCGCGATCGCCGAGCCCGCCCGCACGAATTGAACGGACCCGTCATGCCGCTCGTCTCGATCATCACCCCATCCTGGAACGTCGAAGGCCTGATCGAGGAGACCATCCGCTCGGTGCAGAGCCAGAGCTTTGCCGATTGGGAGCTCCTGATCGCCGACGACTGCTCGACGGACAAGACGCCGCAGATCATCGCCGACATCGGCGCGCGCGATCCGCGCGTCAAGCTGATCCGGCAGGCGAAGAACGGCGGACCGGCGCTGGCGCGCCAGGCCGCGATCGACCGGGCGCAGGGCCGCTACCTCGCCTTCCTCGACAGCGACGATCTGTGGCTGCCCGAGAAGCTCGAGCGGCAGCTCGCCTTCGCGAAGGCGAAGCAGGCCGCACTCAGCTACACCGCCTTCCGCCGCATCAACGAGGCCAACACGGTCACCGGACGCCTGATCGAGGTGCCGGCCTCGCTCACTTACGGTCAGCTCCTGAAGAACACCGCGATCGCGACGCTGACCGCGATGGTCGACCGCGAGATCGCAGGTCCGATCGCGATGAAGAACGAGGGCTATGATGATTTCTGCCTGTGGCTCTCGATCCTGAAGCGCGGCCACACCGCGTACGGCCTCAATGAGGACCTGGCCCGCTACCGTGTCAGGGGCTCCTCGGTCTCCAGCCGCCCGGTACGCTCGGCCAAATGGGTCTGGCAGATCTACCGCAACGTCGAGCACCTCTCCCTGGTCCGATCGGCCTGGTGCTTCGCCCATTGGGGGGCGCGGGCGTGGCTGAAGCGGCGGGAGTTCTAGGCGCATCGCCGGGCACCGAGAGCTGAAAAAAGTGCGAAAACAACCCCATGCACAGTAGAGGTATTTAAATACCCGCATCCAAGCCCACTTGGCTATTGGCGAGTCCGGCCGTTGCCGATACCACTCAGCCCGCTCCTGCCGCGGACAATCTGGAACCGATCATGCCGTTTGAAAGCTACAAGAACAGCCGCATCCTCGTCACCGGAGGCGCCGGCTTCATCGGATCGCACATCTGCGAGCGACTGCTCGATGCCGGCGCCGAGGTGGTGTCGGCGGATAATTATTTCACCGGCAGCCGGCGCAACATCGCCCATCTGATCGCAAATCCGCTGTTCGAGGCGGTCCGGCACGACGTCACCTTCCCGCTCTACATCGAGGTCGACGCGATCTTCAACCTGGCCTGCCCGGCCTCGCCGATCCACTACCAGCGCGACCCCGTGCAGACCACCAAGACCTCGGTGCACGGCGCCATCAACATGCTCGGCCTTGCCAAGCGGCTGAAGGCGCGCATCTTCCAGGCCTCGACCAGCGAGGTCTATGGCGACCCGCTGATCCATCCCCAGACCGAGGATTACTGGGGCAACGTCAATCCGATCGGCATCCGCTCCTGCTACGACGAGGGCAAGCGCTGCGCCGAGACGCTGTTCTTCGACTATTGGCGCCAGCACGGCCTGCCGATCAAGGTCGCGCGCATCTTCAACACCTACGGCCCGCGCATGCAGCCCAATGACGGCCGCGTGGTGTCGTCCTTCATCGTGCAGGCGCTGAAGGGCGAGCCGATCAGCGTGTTCGGCGACGGCGGGCAGACGCGCTCGTTCTGCTATGTCGACGATCTCGTCGAGGCGATCATTCGGCTGATGCTGACGAACGAAGACATCACCGGCCCGATCAACATCGGCAACAATTCCGAGTTTACCATCCGCGAGCTCGCCGAGAAGGTCATCGAGCTCACGGGATCGCGCTCCAGGCTGGAGTTCAAGCCGTTGCCGCAGGACGATCCGCGCCAGCGCCAGCCCGATCTCACCAAGGCGAAGGCCGCTCTGAACTGGGAGCCGAAGGTGGCGCTCGAGGACGGCTTGAAGGAGACCATCGCCTACTTCAAGCACTCGCTGGAAATGGCCTGAGCCCGCTCGCAACTCCCCTCGTCCGCAGCGAGCCTGTCCGCCATGAGCGCACCGTCCAGGATGATCAGCGACCTCCGGTCACGGCTGGACTCGAAAACTGCGCTGACGGTTCTGGTGCTGCTGCACAGCGCCCTCACCTGCCTGTCGCTGATCAAGGTCGCCACCTTCCAGTACTATATCAGCTTCAGCGTGGAGCGCCTCTGGATCGCGGTCATCGTTGCGGCCAGCTTCTCCGTCGTTTCACTGCTGTTCGTCATCGCCCGCTTCAGCTTCGGCTATTTCGTCGGGTTCTATTTCTACACGATGATCCTGGGCTTCCTCTGGATCGACGTGTTCTCGTATTACAGCTACGAGCAATTGCCCGCAGGCATCTCGGCCGCGCTGGCGCTGGTGCTGTTCCTGTTGCCGATGCTATTCGTCAGGGCGCCTCTCCGGCAAACATTGGCGTTGTCGAACGCACATTTCGAGCATCTGCTGACGCTGATCCTGGCCGTCTCGATGATCACCATCGCCGTGGCCGCGACCTACAATTTCCGCCTGGTTTCGGTCGCCCACATCTACGACTATCGCGAATCGCTCGAATTTCCGGCCGCGGTGCAATATCTGACGGGCTGGGTCTCCAGCACGTTGTTGCCGTTCGCCTTCGCCTGCTACTGGCTGCTCGGCCATCGCTGGCGTGCCGCACTGGTGCTGATCCTGCTGCTGTTGTTCTACCCCATCACGCTGACCAAGTTCGCCTTCTTCACGCCCGCCTGGTTGATCGCCCTGGCTGTGCTTTCGCGCCTTCTGGAGGCGAGAACGGCAGCCATCGCATCGATCTTCGTCCCGATGCTCGTTGGCCTCGTCGTGATCGTTGCGACCGGCGCCGCCCTCAACAGCATCCCCGGCAGATACTTCGACATCGTCAACATCCGGATGATCGCGACCGCATCCAGCGCTCTCGACATCTACAACAACTTCTTCTCGAGCCACCCGCTGACCTGGTTCTGCCAGATCTCCGTCCTCAAGCCGTTGATGCATTGCCCCTACGAGGTGCAGCTGTCCATCCTGATGCAGGACGCTTACGACCTCGGCAAATTGAATGCCTCGCTATTTGCGACCGAAGGAATCGCGTCCGTCGGAATCTATCTCGCACCTTTGACCGCGCTCGCATCGGGCTTCGTGCTGGCGCTCGGCAACCGTGCGTCTGCTGGCCTGCCGCCCCGCTTCATCCTGATGTCCGCCGGCGTGCTGCCGCAAACCCTGCTCAACGTGCCGCTCTCGGTCGCCTTGCTCACACACGGCGCCGCGCTTCTCTTCTTGCTCTGGTATGTGGTGCCGCGGAGTGTCTTTGCGCAGGAACGCTCGTCGGACCGGGAGCGCTCCTGCTCGAGCACGGCCGGCTAGCGGGCCGCTGGCGCCATCGCATCGCGAGCCAGCCGGACGAAATCCGCAACGAACGCCTCGACGCGCTGCTCGAGATTCGGCAACAGGTTACGGACGGTCGCAGGCCCGGCCGCCTGCGCAACCTCAGACAGATGATCGGCCAGCGTCTCGGCGTCGTGGATGCCGAAATAGCGCGCACGTCCCTCCGTCTGTTCGCGATGAACGTCGATATCGGACAGGATCATCGGGACGCCGAACGACTTGGCTTCCTCGACCGTCGTGCTCCACCCCTCACACTCCGAAGGATTGATGAGAGCGATCGACGCGCGCAGGAGGGCATAGACGTGATCCAGCGGAATCATTCCGAGATGCCTGAAATTCGCATCGAGACCGCGCGACCTGACTTGCCTCATCGTGGTTTCGAACAGATCGGGGTCACGGGAGTCCTGCGTATTCCCGGACGCCGCGACGACGACGTCCAGCCCGCGGCGTTTCAAAAGATCAAGCGCATCGACGACGATCCGGTGATTCTTGTGCCGCCAGAACTGGTTCGGCAGATAGAAATAGCGTGCCGGCAGGCCGTAGCCTGCGATCACGTCGGACGGATTCGTGGTCAGCAGGCTGGCTGGCGGCTCGGTCGCAAACCGGACCACGGAGACGCCGTTCGACAAGCCCGGATAGAACCTCTTGAGATCGGCAAGCGCGCTTGTGCTGCTCACCATGATGTGTCGGCCGGATGCGATCTGGACCCGAAAGCCGAGATCGCGCCGCCAATAGGCGCTCTTGGAGAAAAGGTGCGGGAGCAGGCGGTGCTGGAAATCCGGGAACCAGGCGATCGCGGGGAACGGCAGGCGCCAGCCGAAGAAGCGCGCGGATTCGAACACCATGTCGATCTTGCGCAGCTCGAATTCGGCGACGGCGCGTCCATCCAGACCAAAGGCGATCGCGCGGGCAAGATTCGTCGCACGGGCAAGACCGGCCGCAGCGTGATCGAACACCGGCGAGCGCACGACCTCGACGGCGGGAATGCCCGCCAGCGCTGCAATCTCCTCAGACTCGTCAGCCGTTCCGGCAAACAGCACGGGCGTCACCGCTCCCGGCGCGTATCTGTTGAGCGCCTCGAACAGATTGCGTTGATAGTTGTAGCCTCCCGCCCACAGGCGGCGCGGTATGTTGGTGAATGCGATCCGCAGCGGCGCAAGCTCAGGCACGAGTTTGGCCCTTGAACCATGCGACGTAGTCGGCGAGCCCCCGCTCCAGCGGAATGCGCCAGTCGAAGTTCATGTCGAGCACGCGCGCGTTGTCGGCCAGCAGGCTGGTCGGGTCGCCCGGCCGCGCGACGCCGGAAAACTGCACGGCCGTTTTGCTGCCCCAATGCCCGATCAGGCCTTCGGCAACGCCGGCGACGCTTACGCCGCGCCCGGAGCCACCATTGATCACGTCAAAATCGTCCCGCCACGCCCCCTCCGCGACACGCGCCAGCAGACGAACGACGTCGCGAACGTCGGTCCAGTCCCTGATTTCGGCCCCTGTTCCTCCGAGATTCAGCGTGCGCTGCTCGTTGCGCAGCCGCGAGCAGATATCCCAGAGCAGCTGCTTGCGAAGGTTCGGACCGTAGACCGAGAACAGCCGCACGACGGCACAGCGAATACCGAAGCTCTGGACGTAGCTTTGACACAGCTGCTCCATCATCAGCTTGTGGTGGCCGTAGGGCGACATCGGCGTCAGCACCGCGCTCTCGGGGATCGGCCCGGCATGATCGGCCCCGTAGACGGCAGCGCTCGACACCACGATCAGCCGGCTCTCGGGCGCAAAGCTTCGAAGCCATTCCAGCAAACGCGCCGTGCTGGCCACGGTCCGCGAAAAGTCCTCGAACGGGCGCTCGATCGACAGTCCGACGGACGACCCGCCGGCCAGGTGGAAGACGTGCGAGGGCAACCCGTGCGCGGCGGCAAGCGCGTTCAGATTGGCGGCGTCGACTTCGCCATTGATCCAGGTCTGCAAGCCGAGCGCGCGTGCATCGGCCGGATCGAGCGCTCCATGACCAACGCCATGGACAGCATGCCCGCCGTCCGCCAGCTCGCGGACGAGATGGCGGCCGATGAACCCGTTCGCACCGGTAACCCACATGGACATGGCGCTACCTGGCTTGCGGACGGTTGGCTTGTGAGCACATTGCAATCCCCGTCGTCATGGCTATTTCTTATCGCTCGTCCGGCGACAACTCCCTAACAATGGTGGCGGGATTGCCTGCCACGATGGAATATGCCGGAACGTCCTTGGTGACCACCGCGCCCGCGGCGACGATGCCGCCCTCACCTATCGTCACGCCTCGCATCACCATCGCACAAGCGCCAATCCACGCATCGTCGCAAATCTTGATCGGACGATCGTCGAGCGAGAGCTTGCGTGGGTGACCCAAGGTGAAAATCTGCTTCGCCTGCTCGTGCCGCTCGGCAGCACGGATCGGATGCGAAAGATTATCGAATATGTTCACCGAATGCGAGATCAGGACGCGGTTTCCGATCTCGATCGAAGCTCCCGACCAGATACGTGTACCCTCTCCGACATAGCACCACTCACCAATCGTAATCCGGCCACCGTGCCCGAGGACCTTCAGCTCGCCCCTGATGTGAGAGCGGCTGCCGATGACGATCCTGTCGCTATCGCCGAACGCGTTCCAGATCCGCGCGGAATGCGCCAGAAATGCTTCCCGGTGCAAGCGGCAGGTCGCCCGCCCCGTCAGGCGCCGGACGATATAGTGAAAGTTGAGGCCATCGATAGCATGCGCACAACGGCGCGCGAGCGTAGAAAGAATGGACATCAGCTCACCCTCTGCGCCGCAAGGCCGAACGCGTTCGGATTCTCAATTGACACCTCCGACGGAGCCATGCCCCCGCCCTCTACTGCATCAGGAAGTGGACATTCATTCAATCAATCGGATGGACGCTGCGGCAAAAATCGTGGCTCGGTCAAAGGCGCCCGACGAGGTCACTGAATGCTCTCCATTGCACGTCTTTGCTGTAAATGTCACGGACGCGGCCTCGACCCAGCGCGGCGATTTCCGCCGATCGGGGCCAGTCCTGTAGGGTTCGCGAGATCACCTCGACGGCCTGTTCCGGCGTAGCGTAGGTCTCGATGGTCACGCCCTCCTGCATGCCGTCCGGATAGCCTCCGGCGTCGGACACCAGCAGGGCGCCGCACCCCATCGCCTCGAAGCAACGCATGTTGCCGCGGTCGGTGCCGGCCATGTCAATCGCACCGTTGAGCACGATCTTCGACGATCCGATCAGCTCGTAGAGATCCCTTCCGAACACGGGGGGGTTCGCGATGGCGGCGATGGCATCCGGACGCCTGTGCCGTCCCAGTGGCAACAATCGTCCGATCGCGCTTTCGGCCAGCCTGGTCAGGCGCGATGCATCGAGACATAGCACGACATTGTGGTCGTCAGCCAGGCGTGCGACCCGCTCCAGCGTCCTGGCACGTACGCGATGATGTCGCGAATAGCCGCCGACGAAGACGACGTCGATCGGACGTTCGCCATGGCCATACTCGTCCATCACGGGATCATGCGCCGGAAAGAACAATTTGGCCCGGCATCCCTTGCCGCGCCATAAGTCGAGGATCGACGGAAAGTTGCCAAGCACGGCGCCGTAGGCCGTGAAATCGGCATTTCCCGACGGCGCCGCGCGCCAGCACAGCGTCGTCTTCACGCACCCCGGCAGCTTGGCGACGAACGCGCTCGGATAACGCACCGGATCGAGGTTGTAGAAAACCTCGGTGGCGTGATGCTCGATCTGTGCAAGCAGGATGGCCTCGAGCGTCGGCCCACCCGGCATGCCCTGCTCGCGCGCCCAGCGCCGCTGCAGGACCTCGTCGTCGCCATTGGTGAAGAAGGCCTCCGGCGATCCATCGAGCACCGGCTGGAGGAAATGCGACGCACCGAACCGGTCGTGCAGAAACACATCCCGCCGCTCCGCGAAGCTTCGGGCGTTCGCCGCGAGCTGGTTCAACCGCGGCAGATAGGACGGATAAAGAGCACTATTTTGGAACAGGCGCATTGCTCAGGCGTACCTTGCCAACATCCATTTCATGTTCAGATACGGCCAGATCCGCCCGACCGTCTCCCAATCCCACGTCTTTGACGTCGTCAAGCGGCTGACCGCTCGGCGCAGGGCCGCTTCATCCACCAGCTCGGCAAAGGCCGGCACCTCGCGGTCAAGCAGGTCTGCCGTCCAGCCGGCCAAAGGTCCGTTCAGCCACTCGGGCATCGGCGAATTGAAGCCGACCTTGCGGCGCGCGGACCGGATCGACTCCGGCATCAGGTTGGCCATCGCCCGCCGGGCGACAGCCTTGGTGTAGCCATCTGCCGACTTGCTGCTTTCCGGAAGCGCCATCGTGTAGGTCACTAGGCGCCAGTCCATGAAGGGCATACGAACCTCGACGCCGTGGGCCATCGAGAGACGATCGAAATTGCGCAGGATCGTGGGCAGCACCGTGCTGTGAAACATGCGGTAGAGCCGCCGGTTCAGGCCGCCCCATTCACGCGGCAGCACGTCGTCCTCGGCAACCAGCGGAAGCAGGCTCGGAAGTTCGCGCAGCCCGCCACGCAGAAAATAGACGCCCTGACGTTTCAAGGAGAGCACGCGCAGGAGGTCCACGCAGCGGCGCGCCAGCGGCGATCGCGAAGCCAGGTCTTCCGCGGCATTCCGGATTCGGAACGCAGCCGCCTGGCCGTCCTGCAAATAGGCCCCCATCAACTCGTCCGCCCCGTGACCGTCGAGTGACACCGTCACGTCGTTCTGCCGCAATTGCCGATAGATCAGCCAGGCCGCGCTGGGCAATCCGATATAGACGTCGTCGAGATCGTCGAGAATCCGATCGAGGTCCGTCAACGCATCGCCCTGTCCGATTTCGAGGAAGGTGGGCTCGACCTTGGCCCAGGCGGCAGCCTCCTCGGCCATCGGCCGCTCGTCATTCAATGCGCCCGGGAACGTCGCGACGAAGGCGTGACGCCACGCGGCGCTGTCGCGCGGTCCCATCCCGGCCTGCTCATGCGCCGCCATGGTGCAGATCACCGCCGATGAGTCGAAGCCTCCGGACAGGCAGGTCCCGATCGGCACGTCGCTGCGCATCCGCAGCGCCACGGCGTCCTGGAACAACTCGCGGAAGCGGGCCACGCGCTCGGATTCCGTGGCCGGCACCGAAGGCAGATGATCGATCGTCCGCCACCAGCGCCTGACGCTGACCTTGCCCTGGCGCAGCCACATGCAATGGCCGGCCTGCAGACGGCGAACCTGCCGAAACAGGGTGCGATCGCTTCCTTCGATCCCGAAAGCGTCGAGCAACAACCGCCGCGCCACCTCCAGGTCGACGGAAGCATCGATCAATCCGCTCCGCACCAGCGCCCGCTGCTCGGAGGCGAAGACAAATCGCTCCGGCGACATGGCATAGAGCAGCGGCTTGATGCCGAAGCGATCACGCGCAAGGAATAATTCGCGCGTGCTCGTGTCGAAGACCGCCAGGGCCCACATGCCGTTGAAGCGCGGCAGCATGTCTTCCCGCCAGGCCTCCCAGGCGGCGAGGATCACTTCGGTATCGGATTGGCTTCGGAACACCGCGCCCCGCGCCTCGAGCTCGCGGCGCAGCTCGAGAAAATTGTAGATCTCGCCATTGAAAACGATGACGTGACGGCCATCCGCCGACAGCATCGGCTGATAGCCGCCCTCGCCGGGATCGATGATCGCAAGGCGACGATGGCCGAATGCGAGCGTCCGGTCCGGGCTGAACCACGTGCCTTCGCCAAACGGACCACGATGCGCGATCAGGCTGGTCAGCCGCGAGATGTCGGCCGGCTCGACCGCATTGCCGCGCAAATCGACGATTCCAGCGATTCCACACATGTCCTAGATGGCCTTCAGGGGCACGAAGCGACTGACAATGGCCCGCAAGTCCTGCAAGCAGGCCCTTCGATACGGTCCCAGCTGCGACACGGCAACTTCGACGACAAAGATGATCGCAGCCGTCACCGACGCGACGAGCCCCACCGACCACCAGGACGGCGCAAGGTGGAACGGTGCGCGGTCGAGGCCGGTGCGCAGCGCCAGCGCCGTCGCGATCCCGATGCCGAGCGGCATCAGCACGCAATGGATGACGCGCGGCCAAATGCCGGAAATGTCAAAACTACGGCGCAGGAGCACGACGATGGTCGCCATCTGCGCGATCATGCCGGCGCAGGCGCTCCAGCCTGCGGCCTGCCATCCGAAGCTCGGCAGTACGATCGCGCTGGTGCCGAGGGTGACGATACCCGTGATCAACGCGATGAGCGCGTTGGAGCGCGAGCGCCCCTGCGCCAGCAGATAAAAGCCGAACACGTTCGCACTCGACCCAAGGATACCGGCAATCGACAGGACGACGAGCACCCGCGCGGCCTCGGCCGCGACCTCCGCGCCGGTCCAGACATGCAGCAGTGGACCGGCCACGGGGATCAAAGCGCCCAAGGCACTTGCCGCAAGGACATTCAATATCCACGACGATCGGAACAGCAGATCGACCTTGCGATCCTCGCTCTCTTTCTGCAGCGTGCTGAAGAACGGAAACAGGATCTCACCGACCTTGAGGATGCCGATATAGGTCGCCTCCTGGAGGCGCTGCGCCACGCCATAGAAGCCGACGAACTGCGGTTGCAGCAGCGCGCCGAGCAGATATCGATCGGCCTGCCCGGCAAGCAGTGCGCCGCCCTGTGCGGCCACCTGCCAGATGCCGAACCGGGCGAGCCTCGCGAAGGCATCGCGATGCAATGCCGGCGGTGCCAGCCACTGACCGATTGCGCTGCGGGACCAGGTCACGGCGATCAGCAGACCGGTCGCAAATCCCAGCGCCTGGCAACCAAGAAACGTCGACGCATATGGCCAGACGGGGATCAGCAAGAGCATCGAGAAAGTCGAGACCACGGTGCTCGCAATGCCGACCAGGGCGATCCGGCGATAGTCCTGACGCGCGGTGAACAGGGCAACGAAAACCGCCGACACGCACTGACATAGCCAGCCGATGCCGGCCAGCGCGAAGGCCCATCCGAGGTCGCCAGCGGCCGGACCGGCCAGATGAAATCCGAGACGCGCAAGGGGAGCCCCGGCAACCAGAAAGAAAACGCTGATCGGGCCGCCCGCGCCGATCGCAAGCATCACCGCGGTCGCGAACAGGCGTCGCGCATCGTCACGATCGGATGGCTCCAGTCGCTGCGCAAGCTCGCGCGCCGTCGAAAGTCCGAGCGCGTTGCTGAACACCAGCGCCGGCGCAATGCAGGCGGTGACCAGACCCGCCACGCCGAACGCAGCGAGGCCGAGATGAACGATCGCGAAAGGCAGGATGGCCAGGTTCAGCACCACGGCCACCAGGAAGGCCATCGCATTCCAGGCGGAGTTCCCCAGCAGATCGGGCGGTCTTTTTCTCGAAGTCATGCCAGCCACCCGGCCGTACCCTCACCAAGCCTTTGCCACCTCGTCAATCAGGGTTCCCCCAAGCAGCGCGAATTCGGGCTAGCAGCCAGTGCACGGATTGTCGATAGTCTGCGGAGGTAACAAAGGGCCGCCTGCGCCAGGCCCGTTCGGGCACGGCAAGTTGCCGGGCCGCATCACGGAATTGGGCTTCCCGGTCTCGCAACCAAGCGCTCAGAGCCCATCCGACTCGCCGTTCTTCGGCGTCGAGCGCGGCACAATGGGCGCAAAGGACGTATCGGTCGTCCCCGGCATCGTCGGCCTCCCGCCGACATCCGCAGGGGGAGCCCCAGGGGCCGCTGCCGGATCCGCCGGGCGCTGGAGCGCCAGAACCTCGCTGCGATCACCCTGCTTGAACGTCACCTCGCGCGCCTGAACCTCCGTCAGCGACCAGCCGCCGAGCGATTCGCCCTGCCGCAGGCGCACGACCTTCTGATCGATGCGGTTGACCAGAATCGCGATGGCGTCGCCCTCGCCCACCACGGCCCCCACCAGAAGCAGCGGTGGCGGCGCCTCGACCGCCTTGGGCGGCGGGGCTGCCTGCACCTCTTCGACCGGAGCCCCGGCGACCGCGCGCGGCGGTGGCCGGCGCGAGGCCGAGAAGATCGGGCGCTCCTCGGTTGCCGTCAGGGCCGAGAGCGGTACCGACCACAGCGGGTTGCCGCGGAGGACCGGTTTGCTCACAGCCGGCGCCGGCCGCGCAATCGGCCTCACTGCGCCGACATCGACGCTCTCGGCGGGACTGCCCGCGGCATCGTCGGGCAGGATGTCGATGCGCGAGGAGGTGGCAGCCCAGGTCGCGGCACTGCCCAGCACCGTCCACAGCGCAGCCAATCCCATCGCTCGAAGCCACCCGGACATTGAATTTCCTTGCAGAGAATTTTCTTGCAGGTCCCCTTCCGCAAGCCAAACTAGGCCCGAAGGGCCCGCCCATCAACCGCCTCGTGTCCGCCCCAAGTCCGGCGGACAGGCAGCAATCCGGGTCCCCACTGTTGCGACGCGTGGAAATGTTGCCCAACAGCCACGATCGGGGAAATTGCGGTCGGAACGGGCAGGAACCCTGCACTATCAAACCCCCGTTCATTGCGAGCCCATGTAAGGCCATGAGATCATGGCGCGCGGGGCCGCGCTGCACGGCTAAGTTGTATGTTTGCTTTGATTTTTTGATTTGAGAGCACCGATGTTCGGACCGGAAATGGCGCGCAAGA
Source organism: Bradyrhizobium sp. CB1717 (assembly GCF_029714325.1). Taxonomy (NCBI): domain Bacteria; kingdom Pseudomonadati; phylum Pseudomonadota; class Alphaproteobacteria; order Hyphomicrobiales; family Nitrobacteraceae; genus Bradyrhizobium; species Bradyrhizobium sp. CB1717. Next base: position 3,555,923 of record NZ_CP121666.1, on the reverse strand, counting down.
GGATCGGACAGCGGCTGCGGTCGGTGACGCGCCACTCGCTGGCGACCCTGCTCGCCACGACCGCGCTCGGCGTCGTCGCCGCCCACGCCGTGGACGCCACCTGGACCGGCGCCAGCACCGACTGGACGGATCCGGCCAACTGGAACCCGAGCGTGCCGGACGGAACCGCGACCTTCACCAGCAGCGGCAGCGCGAACGTCGACAACTTCAACGGCGTCGTCGTCATCGGCACGGTGCAGTTCACGAACACTGCGCAGGCCTACACGGTCACGATCGGCGATGCGTTCATCGTCAACGGCACCGGCATCATCAACGATTCGGGCAACACGCAGAACTTCGTGTCGACGTCCAACGGCATCAATATGGTGTTCCAGAACAGCAGCACCGCCAGCGGCGGAACTGGTGCCGTGACGATCACGAACAGCTCCGGTGGCACCGTCTCGTTCCTCCAGAACAGCACGGCGGGGACGGCAAGCATCATCAACGGCAGCTTCCTCACCTTCGAGGATTCCAGCAATGCCGGCAGCGCCCATATCACCAACAACGCGGGCGGCCAGATCGATTTCTTCACCAGCGCCTCGGCCGGCAACGCCACCATCAGCAATGCCGCGTCGGCCACACTGAACTTCCACAACGCCACCACCGCCGCCACCTCGTCCATCATCAACGACGGAACGGTGAATTTCGACGGCTCCGCCACCGCCGGCAGCGCCACCATCACCACCAACAACGGCGCGACGACGAACTTCTCGGGCGCGGCGACCGGCGGCAGCGCGCGCTTCATCGCCAATGCCGGCGGCACCGTCGACATTTCGGGCCTCACCAGCGGTGGAATGACCACCGGCTCGATCGAAGGCGCGGGCAATTACGTGCTCGGCGCCAACACGCTCACCACCGGCAGCCTCAACACCTCGACCCAGGTCGACGGCGTGATCTCCGGCGCCGGCGGCGGCCTGACCAAGGTCGGCACCGGCACGCTGACCCTGACCAACGTCAACACCTACACCGGTGCGACGACGATCTCGGCCGGAACGCTGGCATTATCCAGCGTCGGCAGCATCGCGAGTTCCAGTGTCGTGACGGTGAATGGAACATTCGACATCTCTGCGGCCTCGTTCCCGATCATCGCCATCACGACGCTCGCCGGCAGTTCGAGCGGCGTCGTCAACATGGGCGCCCACGGGCTGTTCGTCAGCAACGGCTCGACCGAATTCGCGGGCGTCATCCAGGGTACTGGCGGATTTGAAGTCGGCAGCGGCACTCAGACGCTCTCGGGCGTGAACACCTACAGCAACGTCACTCAGATCGACGGAGGCGCCACGCTGGCGCTGAAGGGCGCCGGCTCGATCGCAAGCTCGCTCTATGTCGCCCTCGCCGGCGCCGGCGCCACGCTCGATATTTCCCAGACCAACTCGGGGGCTTCGGTCGGCGGCCTTCTCTCCCCCAGCACCGCCGGCTTCGTCTCGCTGGGATCGAAGACGCTGACGATCACGAACGGCAGCTTCTATGGCGGCGTGATCCAGGACGGCGGCATCGGCGGCGGCACCGGCGGCAACCTCGTGATCGCGAACGGCGCGACGCAGCAGCTGTTCGGTACCAGCACCTATACCGGCACCACGACCATCGCGAGCGGCGGCGAACTCGATCTCATCGATTTCGGCGGCCTCAATGGCAGCATCGCGACCTCCAGCGGCGTCGTCGCCAACGGCGTCTTCGATATCTCGGGCCAGCTCAACGGCGGCACCTCGATCAAGGCGCTGTCGGGCTCGGGCACCGTCAATCTCGGCTTCAACACGCTGACCATCACCAACGCCAGCGGAACCTTCTCCGGCGTCATCGACGATGCCGGCTTCGGCGGCGGCCTGACGCTGACCGGCGGCATGCAGACGCTGTCCGGCAACAACACCTACACCGGCGCCACCACCATCAACGGCGGCACGCTGGTGGTCGACGGCTCGATCCTGAACAGCCCGGTCACCGTCAACACAGGCGGCACGCTCGCCGGCAGCGGCACGGTCGCCGGCGTCCAGGTCAGCGGCGGCACACTGGCGCCGGGCAGCGCAGCGAGCCCGTTCGGGCCGCTGACGGTGACCGGCAGCCTGATCTTCACCGCCGCCTCGACCTATCTGGTGCAGGTCTCCTCCACCAGTGCCAGCCTCACCCAGGTCACGGGCGCGACCGACCTCGGCGGCGCGACGGTGCGCGCGAACTTCGCCTCGGGCACGGTCAAGAAGCAGTACACGATCCTGACCGCGGCCGGCAGCCTCGTCAGCACCACCTTCAATCCGACCGTTCTGTCGAACATGCCGACGCTCAACGCGACGCTGAGCTACGACACCAACAACGTGTACCTCAACGTCAACGTCAACTTCACACCTAGCGGCGGCCTCAACGCCAACCAAAAGAACGTTGCGAACACGCTGACCAACTTCTTCAACACGACCGGCGGCATCCCAGCGGCCTTCGCCGCGCTGAGCCCGGCGGGATTGACCACCGCTTCGGGCGAGCTCGGCACCGGCATCCTCCAGGCCGCGATCAACGCCGACGGCCAGTTCATGAGCCTGATGCTCGACCCGACCATCATCGGCCGCTCCGGCGGCTTCGCCAAGGCGGGCAGCGTCGCGCAATTCGCCGAGAGCGACGACGCTAGCGCCTACGCCAGGATGCGTCCGGCGACTGCGCGCGAGCGCGAAGCCTATGCAATGGCGACCAAGGCGCCGCTGCTCTCCTCGCAGCCGAGCAGCCGCTGGAGCGTCTGGTCGGCGGGCTATGGCGGCTCGGCCGAGGTCGGCGGCAATGCTGCGGTCGGCTCGCAGGACCTGACCGCACGGGTCTGGGGCGGCGCGGCCGGCGCCGATTACAGGATTTCGCTCGACACCCTGGTCGGCTTCGCGCTCGGCGGCGGCGGGCTGAACTACTCGGTCGCGAATGCGATGGGCTCGGGCTCGGCCGACCTGTTCCAGGCCGGCGTCTATGGCCGGCACAATTTCGGACCGGCCTATATCGCGGCCGCCCTCGCCTATGGCTGGCATGACGTCACCACCAACCGCACCGTGGCGCTCGCCGGCTCCGACCAGCTCCAGGGCCGCTACAAGGCCGACAGCTTCTCGGCCCGTTTCGAGGGCGGCTACCGCTTCGCAACGCCGACGATCGGCATCACGCCCTACGCGGCGGCGCAGGTGACGAATTTCAACCTGCCGAACTATTCCGAAACGAGCCTCAATGGCGGCGGGCTGTTCGCGCTGAACTACGCCGCGCAATCCCTCACCGACACCCGCTCCGAGCTCGGCCTGCGCACCGACAAGTCCTACGCGATGCACAACGGCGTGCTGACCTTGCGCGGCCGCGCCGCCTGGGCGCACGACTACAATCCGGGCCGCGCCGTCACCGCGCTGTTCCAGACCCTGCCGGGCACCAGCTTCGTCGTGAACGGCGCCAGGGTCGACGCCGAATCCGCGCTCGCCAGCGCCAGCGCCGAGATGAAATGGCTGAGCGGCTTCTCGATCGCCGGCACCTTCGACGGCGAATTCTCCGGCAACGTCACCAGCTATTCCGGCAAGGGCGTGTTCAAGTACAGCTGGTGAGCTGGCCCTACTTCCCCGCCTGCCACTGGCCGGAGACGCCCAGGATCACCCTGACGCGGCCGGTGGGGGCATCGCCGAGCGCGGTGGTCTGCGGCACCTGGACGTCGAGCTGGTCGACGAACAGGAACGGCATGCCGGCCTCGATATCGTAGAGCAGCTTCTGCAGCGCGGGCTGCTCCAGCTCGCAGCTCACGACGAGGCCGACGAAGCCGTCCTTGGTTTGCGCACCTGATACGTCCACCTGCGAAGACTGCACCGAGCCGCCGACATTGCCGACGGCGGCTGCAACCCGCTGCAACAGATTGGCGCCCGCGACCGTCACGGTCGGCCCTTCCAGGAACGGCGTGCCGGGATGCTCGGCCGCCGACGTCGCGGCGTTCTTGGCGCCGCTCTTGCGGCCGCGCAACTGATCGAGCAGGTCGGAGCTCTCTGCCAGCGCCTGGCGGTGAGCAATGACGTCGGCGATCGAGAGGCCGGCCATCAGCAACAGCCCGCCGGCGATCGCGATGTAGAGCGAGACCGCAATCAGCGGCGAGCCCGTCAGCGCCCGCGCCACGGCGTTTCCGCTCGCAACCTTGCTGCCCATGGCACTGCTCATGGCACGTTCCTCGGTTCGATCTGCGCCTCGATGTGGAAGCGCTCGCCGGGTTCGGAGGGGCTGCGGGTCGTCGGGGCGTAGAAGGTCGCGCGGGTGAAATGCTGGGACTGCTCGATCAGCGGGATCAGCGAGGGCGCATCGCGGGTAATGCCGCCGATCTGAATCTTGTTGCCGGCAACATGCAGCTCGGTGACATAGGTGTGATCGGGCAGCAGCCGGCTCAGCGACTCCAGCACGATCACGCTCGCCGGTGTCTCGTATTTGCGCCGCTCGAGCAGCGCGAGCGGCGAGCGCTCGCCGCCGTCGCTGCCGCGCAGCGCGGCGCGGCGCTGGGTGATCTGCCGTTCGAGCTCGCTCTGCTGCGTGCTGAGGCTGTCGGCGAGATAACTTGCCGCGACCGAGCCGGTCACCGCGGCGACCGCGGCAAGCGCCAGAACGGCTTGCAGCGCGCGGCTCAGCCGCACCGGGTCGACGGCACCGCGCGATTTCTGCTCGAACACCTTGATGCGCGGGCCCTCGGCCGCCTCCGTCACGATCGCGATCGCCGAGGGGTGGAAGCCCGACAGCGCCTCGACATAGCCCATTGCCAGCCGGCGCGGCGCCGCGGCGATCTCCGTGGTGATGCTCTCGCTGCCATGCGCCACCGGCGGACTGCACCCGAACACCGCCTCGGCGGCGCTCCACGGCGTCAGCCGGTCGATCTGGGCCCGCACGATGCCGTCGAGGAAATCGGCCGCACGGGCCGGCAGCTCCAGGGGGCGAAACAGAAAGCGCGTCGGCCGCAGCACGATCTCGACGCGGCTGCCGCGGACGATCTGGGCGAGATTGGCGCCCTCGAACTTGCCGTCCTCGAAGGTGATCTCGTTCGGCACGTTCTCCGACTTCGAGGCCTCCAGCGCGAATGCGCCTGTCCCGGTCTCGACCAGCCGCACCACGCGCGGCGCCACCACCCGTTCCAGGGCGCCCACGATCGTGCCGGCCACGGTGCCGGTCCAGGCGTCGAGAATTCCGCGAAGGGAATTGAGCGAGCTCATCTCACAGAGGCTTTCCGGCAGAGCCGTCGAAGGCGTTGTGCCACGACAATACACGATAGGGCTCATCGCCGCTTTCGAGAAGCAGGATGACGATTTCGGCCGAGCTGCGGCGATGCGACGGGGCCTCGACGGCGACCGTCATCCGGTACGCCTTCGAGCCCTCGATCGTCGCATTGGCGCTGCCGGCAAGCCCGACCAGGGAGCGCGGGTCGATCTTGGGATCGGCGCGGTCGCGCAGCACCTGCTGCAGCGTCTCCGGCGTCATGCCGGGGAGCGCCGCCACCACCTGCGGTGCGGCGTCGAGCACGTTCACGGTGCGCATGTTGCTGAACACGGTGACGAACGGCATCACGCGTTCCACCACGGCGGCGGGAATGCCGCGCACGAGCCAGAGCTCGTCGCTGTGCGGAAACGGCGCGTGACGCGGCAAGTACGGTGCGCCGAGCGTGCGATAATAGGAATCCTCCGGATTGTCCTGTCCGGCCTCCGTCGACGAGCGCCAGGCCAGGATCCGATCGGCATAGGCCGGGGCATCACTCGCGGAGACGCCGAGCGCCGTCATCAGCCCGGCGAGCACCGGCTTCGGCGCCATGTTGAGGTCGATGCGCGCGGCCTCCGAGCGGAACGTCACGCTTACCCGCCCGGCCCCGACGCGGGCATTGAAGGTGCCGCTGGTCGGACGCGCCGCTTCGTTCTGCGCCGTCAGCCGGTAGGCGGCGAGCTCGAGCCCGGCGTTCACCAGCGCATCGGCCTGCAGCCGGTCGGCGTTGACGGCGACCGTCACCGCGGTGTTGGTGACATAGGTCAGATAGATCAGCGCCAGCGCGGCCAGCGCCGCCAGCATCCAGAGCACCGCGACGACGATGAAGCCGCGGCCGTCGCCAGGCGTCGTATGCTCGGACCTCGCGCCGTTCACAGCTGCTGCTCCTCTTTCGTCGGCTGTTGCGGCCGGCTGCCGGCCGCGACGCAGGTCACCGGATTCTTGGCCCGCGCGCATTCGGCCGGTGCGGTGATGTGCGGGATCACCGCGCCCGACACCGCCAGCACCTGTCCGCTGGCGCCGTCACGCACCGTGATGCGGATACGAGCCGGCAGTTGCGGCTGGCCGCGCCAGGTCGGCTGCCACTGACCGTCCTGCCCGGCATAGGCGAAGCTGACGCGGAACGGCGCCCGGATCAGCACGACCTGGTCGACGAAGCGGATCTGTCCGTCCGTCGGCATCGGCTGGAACGGCGCGCGCTCGCGCACCAGCGCGAGCCCCTGCGCGTCAGCCTTCTCGATCAAGCGGATGAATTCGAGCCCGGGGCGCGCGCTCGGGCCGAGCGCGGTGCGCAGGAACGTCACCGACAATTCGGCGCCGTCGAACAGCGGCGCCTTGGCATCGCCGTTGACCGTCATCTGCTCGGCGACCGACAGGTCGGCGATGATGCGGTCGAGCCCGGTCGCAAGTCGTTCGGCGCGCTGCACGCGGGCGATGCCGCGGTTCCAGTTCGGCAGCCATTGCGCCGTCACCGTCGCGAGCGCCGCCAGGATGACGGTCATCAGCAGCGTCGCCAGCAACACTTCGAGCAGGGTGAAGCCCGTCTCATCGGCGAGTGCGCGGCGCAGGCGCTTCATGGCCGGGCCTTCGACGGAGCCTTTCATGGAAAAGCCCTTCATTGCGAAGCCCTCGGCACCAGCTTCACCGTCGTGATCTGGATCGCAGCGCCGTCGGCGCGCTGGAGGCGCAGATTGACGGCCAATGGCACAAAGCGATCGGTGTCGGGATCGCCACCCGTCACGCTCATCGGCGCAACATCGACGCGCCAGCGGCTGCCGGCCATTTCGCCGCTCTGCCGGCCGGGCTTCAGCAGGGCGCGTGCCGGCAGGTTGGCAAGCAGGGTCTCGGCCGTGCCGGCGAGTGCGAGACGCTGGTCGATGGCACGCGTGCCCTTCGCGGTCGTGGCGATGACCGAGCCGATCGTCCCGAGCACGACGGCGATGATCGCGAGCGCGACAAGCGCCTCGATCAGCGTGAAGCCGGCGGCGTCAGAGCAGCTTCTGCGGGACAATCTCGACGCCTCCGGTCAGCCAGTTGACGCGCACCTCGTAGCCCATGCCGGGTCGCGCCAGCGCAATCGTTCCTCCGCACGACATGCCCGACGGAAAGAAGTCGATCGATCGCCCCGTTGCGCGATCGGCGCAGCGCGAGGCAAGCATCGCCTGCATGACCACGTCGCCCGGCAGGCGGATGGTCCGCCCGGTGACGCCGGAACGGATCGCGCGCGCCTCCGCGTCCACCTGCGTCGTCACCCTGACCTGGCGGCGCAGCGCTGCGCTGCGGTCGGCCTTCAGCAGCGCCGCGGTCTCGACCGCATAGCTTTCCAGCCTCGCCCGGGTCGTCGTGCGCGGGATCGCCGGCAGGATGATCGCCGCGAGCAGGCCGATGATCGCGAGCACGCACAGGATCTCGATCAGCGCGAAGCCGCGCGCATCGCGGATGTCCTCAGCGCGCGCCGCTGACAATGTCGGCTGCCGTTCCACTGCCGCCTTCCTGGCCATCCGATCCGAGCGAGATGATCTCGTAGGGCGCGCCCGCGCCCGGCGAACGATAGACGTAGATGTGGCCCCAGGGATCGCTCGGCACCACGCCGCCGCGCAAATAGGGCCCGTTCCAGCCGGACTGGTTGTTGTTGCGGGTCAGCGCCGCGAGGCCTTCATTGGAGGTCGGATAGCGGCCGAGATCGAGATAATAGAGATCGAGCGCGCTGGAAAAACTCTCGATCTGGATCTTCGCCGCCTTCGCCTTGGATTCGCTGAGATAGTTCAGCACGCGCGGGCCGACCAGCGCCATGATCATCCCGATGATGGTGATGACGACCAGCATCTCGACGAGGGTGAAGCCTGCTTCCCCTCGGCGTGCGCGCCGCCGACCGCGGCTTGCTGTTGGATGTTTGGTCACTTCAAGCTTCTCCCGTTCCCTGCCTATCCGACAATCTGGCTCACCGACATCAGCGCCGTCATCACCGACGTGATCAGGCCACCGACGACCAGCGAGATCGCGATGATCGCCGCCGGTCCGGCGATACCGACGGCGCGGTCCAGCGTACGCTGCAGCTTGGCTTCGTAGAATTCGGCGACCCGCCCGGAGAGCATCGGCAATTGGCCGGTCTCGTCGCCGAGCCGGAGCATGCGCACGGCCATCGTCGGCAACGCCGCGGTCTCGGCCAGCGCATCGGAAAGTTTCGAGCCGTGGCGGACGCGGTCGGCGGCCTCGCTCCAGACCGTGGACGGGCCGGTGGTGGCCATCATGTCGATGAGGATGCGTAGCGTGGTGGTGAGATTGACGCCGCTGCCGAGCAGCAGGCCGAGATTGCGGCAGAACAGCGCCGTGCGGTACGCGCTCATGATGTTGCGGATCGCCGGCAGATGCGTGATCGCATGGGTGATGCCGCGGCGGATACGCTCTTGCCGCAGCAGAAGCCATGTCGCGGCGATGACGGTCGCAAGGCCGGCCAGCATCACGTCGGAATTGCCGCGCAGGAAAGTCGAGATGTTGAGGAAGACACCGACGACCGGATCGACCTTGGCCCCGAAATCCTGCAACACGGATGCGAACTGCGGCAGCACGAAGGTGAGGAAGAACAGCAGCACGCAGCCGGCCGCGCCGAGCACGAACAAGGGATAGCGGATCGCATCCGACAGCCGGCGCCTCAAGGCCTCGCTGCGCGCGCGTTCGCCGGCGAGCACTTCCAGCACCTGATCCAGCGAGCCCGAGGCCTCTCCGACCCGGACCAGCGCGATGTACATCGGCGGAAACAGGCCCTCGTGCCGCGCCAGCGCCTCGGCGAAGCTCTCGCCCGAGACGACGCGCGAGCGGATGTCGGCAACGACCGGGCGCAGCCGGCCGAAATCGGGATCGGCCGCGAGCAGCTCCAATCCGTCATTGATGCGAGCGCCGGCCCGCAACAGCAGCGCGAGGTCGCGGGTGAAGATGGTGACGTCTTCCGGCTTCGGCCGGTTGAACAGGCTGGTCACGCGGCCGGCGGCGCCGCCTTCTTCCGGCGTGACGTTGTCGACGAGGACGAGGCCGAGCCGCTCGATCCGCTGCGCAACATCGCTCGCCGCGGGCGCGGCGATGGCGCCGGAGACCAGTTCGCCGTTGGCATTGAGCGCGCGGTAACGATAGTTCGGCATGGGCGTCAGCGCACCGTCGTGACGCGGAAGACCTCGGGCACGGTGGTGAGCCCGGTCCGGCATTTGGCCACCGCGTCCTCCAGCATGGTCGTCATGCCGCCTCGCATCGCGGCGGCGTCGATCGAATGGGAGTCGGTCTGCGGCCCGACCAGCGCGCGAACCTCGTCGGACATTTCGAGGATCTCGAACACGCCGTTGCGGCCGCGATAGCCGGTGCCGCCGCAGCGCTCGCAGCCGCCGGCCTCGTGCACGACCTCGCCGCATTTAAAGCCGATCACCGCAAGGCGCGGATCCTTGGCAAGATCGGCCTCGGTCAATTCATGCGGCACCTTGCAGCGGTCGCACAGGACGCGCACCAGGCGCTGCGCCACCACCGCGCGCAGTGTCGACTTCAGCAGGAAGCCCTCGATGCCGAGATCGATCAGGCGCGGCACGGCGGCGGCCGCCGTCTCGGTGTGCAGCGTCGTCAGCACGAGATGGCCGGTCAGCGCGGCATGGATCGCGATATGGGCGGTCTCGGCGTCGCGGACCTCGCCGACCATGATGACGTCGGGGTCCTGGCGCACGAAAGCGCGCATGGCCGAGGCGAAGGTCAGCCCGATCGACGGCTTGACCTGGGACTGGTTGATGCCGGGGATCTCGTATTCGACGGGATCCTCGATGGTGAGGATCTTTCGCGTCGGCTCGTTCAGGATCGACAGCATGGTGGCGAGCGTCGTGGTCTTGCCGCTGCCGGTCGGACCCGTCACGACGATCATGCCGTGCGGCATCGCCAGGAGGCGCGTCATCACGCTCTCATCGCGTGCGGCGAGGCCAAGCTTGCTCGTCTCCAGGAGACCGCGGTCGCGCGGCAAGAGGCGGATGACGGCGCTCTCGCCGTGCTGCGTCGGCATGGTCGCGACGCGGACGTCGAGCTCGCTGCGCCCGACACGCACGCGCGCGGCGCCGTCCTGCGGCAGCCGCCGCTCCGCGATGTTGAGGCTGGCGAGAATCTTGATGCGTGAGATCAACGCCTGCGGCGGGATGCCGTGCGGCGACGGCAGTGCACGCAAGAGGCCGTCGACGCGCATGCGCACGGCGAGTCCGGCGCGGAACGGCTCGACATGGATGTCGCTCGCGCGCAAGTCCACCGCGCGCTCCAGGAGATCGTTGAGCGCGCGCACCACCGGCGCACCGCTGGCGAGATCGCGCAGGCTTTCGATGTCGTCGTCGGACTGCTGCGCGACGCTCCTGCCGCTTCGATCGGCATTTGCGTCGTCGGCCTCGGCCCGTTGATCGAGCACCGTCGTAATGTCCTCATATGACGCTACGACGACATCGACCGGTGTCCCGAACACGATTTCGGCGGCGCGAATGGCAGCGGTGTCGGAGGGGTCGGCAACGGCCAGCCGAAACGCGTCATCGGTCGAACTGAAGGGAAAAATGGTGGATTCACGCAGGAAACGGCGCGAAAAGCCGTCGAGACGAGGCGCAGCCGCGAGCAGTTGCGGAAGGCTCAGCCGCGGCAGGGCAAAATAGTCGGAGACTTCATCTGCGAATTCGGCTGCGGAAAGATCGGTGGCCTCCCACAATTCGCGCAAGGGGCGAGTCAGCGCGGGATTGGCCGACTTGTCGATATGGGCGTGTGCCCGCTGCGGCAGTGAATATTTTTCCAGGAGGTGCTGCCGGAAGCTATCTGCGGAGCGGTCGCGCATCGCATTCACAGCGTTGACCTTGTTACCTGAATGCAACAACTTAGGGGTTAAGGACGACCCTTTGCCCTTGACTTATTTCTTAGCAAAAACATAATCGTGGCGCAAACAATTGCGCATCCGAACCGAGGGGGATCGGATGCAATTTCCAATCACTCCTAGCGTTGGCAGGCGTATTTTGTTTAGGGTGCTCCAGCCGCTTTTGCGCCTTCGCTCAGCGTTGCCTGGAACGCTCATCCTGTTATCGTCTGCCTTCCTGCTCGGCGCTTGCATCGTCACCGCCGACCAGTCGATCGAGGCCGATCCGAAGGATCCGCGCGCCCAGGACATCGCCGACAAGATCCGTTCCCTCGACCTGCAGCCGCGGCAACCTGCGGATGCGGGCGCGAGCGGCATTGCCCAGGCGAAATCGTCCAAGCCCGCGATCTACCTCAGCGATGGTGCAACGCCGCAAGGTGGCGCGCTCGCCGAGCGCGACGATGGCGGCGGCAGCGGCTACGACCTCAATTTCGAGAATGCTCCGGTCGCCAGCGTGGCAAAGGTCATTCTTGGTGACGTTCTGAACGTCGGCTACACGATCGATCCGCGCGTGCAGGGGACCGTGACGCTGGCCTCGGTGCGCCCCGTGCCCAAGGCGGACGCGCTCTACGTGCTGGAGAACGCGCTACGCATGTCCGGCGTCGCGCTGGTCCGCGATCGCAGCGGCTATCGCCTGCTCCCGGCGCCGGAAGCCGGTCCCGGCGGGGTCGATCGTTCGGTGAATGCAGCGGCCGGCCAGGGCATCACGGTGGTGCCGCTGCGCTATGTCTCGTCGCAGAACATCTTCAAGCTGCTCGATGCCTTCGGTGTGAAGGCCTCGACCATGCGTGCCGACAATGCCCGCAACACGCTGATCGTCAGCGGCAGCGGCAGCGATCGGGCGGCCGCAGTCGACACCATCCTCTCCTTCGACGCGGACTGGATGCGCGGACAATCCGTCGGCATCTTCCCGGTGCGCAATTCCTCGCCGGAGCCTGTCATCACCGAGATCGAGAAGATCATGGATTCCGGTGAAGGCGGCATGAGCCAGAACGTGATCAAGTTCCAGCCGATCTCGCGGCTCAACTCGATTCTCGTGGTGAGCCAGAAGCCGGAATATCTCAAGCGCGCCCAGACGTGGATCGCGCGGCTCGATCGCTCCGACACCGACGGGGTGAACCTGAAGTCCTATCCACTGCGCTACGGCAATTCCAAGCTGATCGTGTCGCTGCTGAACGAGATGCTGCTCAGCCAGGGCTCGGCGAGCTCGACGCTCGACAACGCGTCGAGCCAGATTGCACCGGGCGCCGGGATGTCGACGACGTCCTCCGGCAATCCGGTGGCGTCGCTGAGCGCAATGCCGACTGCTGCCGCGGGCGCGGCAACGCCGGTCACCACGCCTCCGGGATCATCGCTCAGCGCCCGTCCCGCTCCGGCCGCCGCCGCGACGCCGGCGCAGGACAATGGCCTCGGCGGTCCGCCGGGCGGCGGCGCCAAGTCCGGTCTCAACGGCATCCTCCAGAACGTGCGGATCACCGCCGACGTCACCAACAACGCCGTGCTCGTCTACGCCAATCAGGAGGCGCAGCGCATCGTCGAGCAGACCATCCGTCAGATTGACCGGCCGCAGCGCCAGATCGCCATCGAAGCGACGATCGCCGAGGTGACGCTGAACGACCAGCTGAACTATGGCGTGCAGTTCTTCCTCGCCAGCAAGCAGGGCTCGATCTCCAACACCATTTCGGGCATCAGCAACAGTGCCACGATCGGCAGCAACACCGAGCCGGCGAGCAACGCGGTCAATGCCGCCGCCGGCGCCCTGCTCGGCCGCGCGCTGCCGGGCTTCAACTTCCTGATCGGCGCCGAGAACTCGCCGCGCGTCGTGCTCGACGCACTGCACGGCATCACCAACGTCAAGGTGCTGTCGAACCCGTCGCTGGTCGTGCTGGACAACCAGGCCGCGACCTTGCAGGTCGGCGACCAGGTGCCGTTCTCGACGGGCACTGCGACCGTGCTGACCGCCAACAACACCGTGGTCAACACCATCGACTACAAGAACACCGGCATCATCCTGCGTGTGCTGCCGCGCGCCAACGCCAACGGCAACGTCGTGCTCGACATCGAGCAGGAGATCTCGAGCGTCGCCGCCGGCAGTGCCAACTCGTTGACGCCGACGATCTCGCAGCGCCGGGTCAAGAGCTCGATCGCGGTGACGAGCGGGCAGACCGTGCTGCTCGCCGGCCTGATCAGCGAGACCGAGAACAGGCAGCGCCAGGGCCTGCCGATCCTGGATTCCATTCCCGGCATGGGCGATGCTTTCTCGCATCAGACCAACGCGCGCAGCCGCACCGAGCTGATCCTGTTCATCCGTCCGACCGTGATCAAGGACGGCGTCGATGCGCATGTCATCGCCGAGGAGATGCGCAGCAAGATGAACGGCCGCCTGGTCGGGACCAGCAATCCCGTGGTCACCGTGAGCCCGCCCAGGGCGGCGCGCTGACGGCGTGACGGATCAGGCGGCGAACGACGGCACGGGCGCCCCGCTCGCGCTCGGCATCGCCCTGCTGCTGGGGGTGTTCGCGAGCCTCGTCACCGCGCCAGGGGCCGAAGGCCTGTACGGCGCCTTCCTGGCTGCCCTGATGCTGGCGATCGCCGCATACGATGCCCGGCACTACCTCATTCCGAACGAGCTGACGGGCACAGCTTTCGGCCTCGCCTTGCTCCGCGCCGGGGCGCTCGTGCCCGATATCGGCGTGGAGGCGCTGCTCTGGCCGCTCGCCCGCGCCGCAGCCGTGGCGCTGCCGCTGCTGCTGCTGATGGCGCTCTACCGGCGCTGGCGCGGCCGTGACGGGCTCGGGCTCGGCGACGTCAAGCTCGCCGCGGTGTGCGGCGCCTGGCTCGATCTCGTGACCGTGGCCGCGGTCATCGAGCTTGCGGCCCTGCTCGCGATCGCGGTCTACGCCGCCAATGCTGCACTGCGAAAGAGACCGCTGCGTGCGACCGCCTTTCTGCCGTTCGGATTGTTCCTGGCCCCGGCGGTCTGGCTCGGTTGGCTGGGCGAGACCTGGTACGCCAATTGGCTTGGCGGCTGGCCCGGCTAAGGCGCGGTGATAGCAGGAGGAATCGTCATTCCACCGCGCGCGGGAGGCGCCGCGCCGACGGTCGCCGTCTACTGTGCATGGGGTTGTTTTCGCAGTTTTTTGTTTGGGGGCTGGTTCGGGGGCGCGGACGGCCGGGGCAAGCCCGGCGCGGCAAGGCCGTCAGTGCTCGCGGCTCGGCGCCCATTCCAGCGCCCGCAGGCGGGCCTGGGCGATCTCTCCGCGCGTCATCTTGGTGGTGACGGCATCGCGGATCCTGGCCCGCGCCTCGCGCGCCGGCGGGGGCGCTGCGGCCGTCGACAGGTTGAGCCATTTGGAGGCCTCGACGATGTCCTGCGGCACGCCGAAGCCGCGGTCGTAGAGCAGGCCCAGGGAATATTGGGCACGGCTGTCGCCCTGCTCCGCCGCGCGGCGGTACCACATCGCAGCTTCGGTATAGTTCTGCGGCACGCCGCGCCCGGTCTCGAACAGGAAGCCGAGATAGGTCTGCGCCGCCGCGTTGCCGCGCTCGGCCAGCGGAATGAAGATGCGGGAGGCCGCCGCATAGTTCTGGCGCTGGAACGCGGAGACGCCCTGGCGAAGCGACTGGGCCTCGGCCGGCGCGGCAAGGGTAAGCGTCGCGAGCGACACGAGAATAGCGGCGACCCATCCTGTCCGTCGCGCAAAACCGCGCACCACTTCCCGCCGCATCTGTCGGCAAAACCCCTGATCGTGGCTGTCGAGGGTCCCCATCCCGCTCGCTCTCCCTGCTCCGCAGCCAGATTAGTCCGGTAGCACCGCGAAATCCAGAGTGAGTGCCGAGCACAACAACTCGCCGGGCACGGGTTGGCCTAAAGCTCGATGCGACCGAGATGAACCGGCTCTTTGTTCTACACCGATTGGACTTAGGAGACTCCCGCCGGGGCGTTCGCGGTCACCTCGCTGCGCCAGTTGCGCGCTGGTCGACCGAGAAGAGTCTTTATCGCGTTCGCCACGCGATGATAATGCCGCTCAAAAAGAACCGAGAAAACGAATGCCAAGACGTTGGCTACAACAACCGCGACCAGCAGTCGCAACACGGTTACATCCGTCCAAAAGCTGAATATCACACGCTGTATCGTGAGATGAATCAGAAAAAGCGAGAAAGAATAATCTGCAACCACCTTGATGGACGAAGCCAACCGTCGCGGCACGATTCGGATCGCCTGAGTGATCTGCACCAAGCTCACGAACGAGAGGATCAACATCGGATACTGCCGCAAATTCGCGTCATCACCAGGCGTACGCTGGATCAACCAAGTCGCCAGGGTGACTATCAAGGCCAAACACCAGAAGCCCACATTCGCCTTGTGTTCGGTTAGCGCTTTCACGACGAAGTAGGAGGCGAACGCCAATAGCCAAAGCGCGAACAGCGCCCGATCAGTGCCCGGCAAATTCGAGAAATATGCGAGGGGCATAAAAGCAAACATCGCCGCAACGACGCAGCACAGCACTACATTTCGCCCTCGGACCAGGAAGTACAGGGCACCGACAAAAAAGTAGATGTGAAATTCGAGAGCTACCGAAGTGAGCTGTCCCGCCGTCCCAAATGTCGATACACTCAGGCAGCAAGGCACGTTCTGCTGCATGAAGATATTGCCGATGAAGGTTTTCAGATTGGTTGGATCAGCCTTTATTTCGATGTCGTACCATCGAAGAAGCACGGTGACGAGGCCGATGAGCAAGATGGCCGGCAGATACGCCGTATAGATTCTTGCAAACCGTTCTATGCCAAATTCGACAATGCCGTAGCCCGTCGAAGCCGATTTGAAGTCAAGCGTATAGGCAATCAGAAAGCCAGATAGAACGAAAAACAACAACACGCCGTCGGTGGGGATGTATGTCGTTCCAAATCCACCAAAGTTGAAAGCATGACCAACGCAAACCATTTGTGCCGCAACGGCTCTCAGCAAGTCCAAAGTAACCGAGGTGTCGTTTTTTGCCGGATCTAAGCTAAACATACTCGGTCTCCCCATCCGGTCAGCCTCACTCAGGATTCCGCGTTTGGTTCGGTCTTCGGCTGGAAGTAGGTGGCGAGTCGCTCGCTACATATCAGGGCCAAAGCTCCGAGTGTTGGCCCCAGTTTATTTGTCTCAGAGAAATCAGCTATCACAAAAACCATAGCCAGATAAACGAGCGCTGGTGGAAGCATCAGCGCGGTCGTTCGCGACACACCAGGCGTCCATGTTAATATCAGCAGGACGAATAACGGCGCTGCCATACCAGCGGCTATCCGCGAGGCGGAAAGATTGCCTAGCGGCTTCGTGAAATAATCTCCATGGGTGAGGAGAAAGGAGGAGAAATCCGGGTGGACGGGAGAAAGCGCGATAAGGATTTTCGGAATGACTAACGAAATGATGAGTAGTCCAGCGAACGTCAGCCACGCCCAGGAATCCGACCAACGACGCTCAAACCAGAGTATTCCCGGGATGGCAAAAGCGGCAGCAAAAACCACGTCCGTTCGCGCGAAGCTAATGAGGAGCCCGCTCAAGAGCGCTACACCATATCTTTTGGATGCTATTAGAAACAGTTGCCAAAAGAATCCGCCTGCTAAGAAGGCCGACCCCATACGGCCGGGAACGAAGGCGGCTTCTGCGAAAAATGCAACGAAGAGGACAAAGAGAATGTGAATCGATAACGAGGCTGGCCGGACAAGGACGGTCGCCAGGGCAAACGCGGCAATGAACGACGCAGAATCGAACATATAGTTGATAGAAAGATGCGTAACGTAGGTCGAGCGTCCCGAGTTATCGTCGCCGAGAACCCAAACATAACCTTGAACGATCCGCGAAATGAGCGGTCGAATGACGCCTTCCACCAAATTCAGTTTCGTAACGTACGCGATTTCGTTATCCAGGCTGTGTTGCATTGCGGCCCGGAGATAATTGGCCTCGTTCGTGGCTACCGATAAGGCAAGACCACAACAGACCAGCAAGCCGATCCTCGTCCGAGTGGCGAAGTACTTGCGAAAATAAATCAATACCAGGAATGGGGCGAGCGCGACCGGCGCCAAGAGGGCGACCTTCATCGGCCGCCAAGGCAGACCAGTGAGCGCATGCACTACGCGCGCGGGGAACTCGCCGTAGTGCCACAAAACGACCAAGACGCTTGGCACGAGCCAATACACAAACAGCGTTTTGAGCGAAGGTGACGCGTCGTCGGTCTCATTGCCCAGTGATGCCGACATATCCACAACCCGGTTAGCAGCGCCTCGGCACCTAGGCACCGTTGACTGATCTGAAAGAACAGGAACGACGCCATTTAGCAGAGTGGCCGCTAGAACTTCAATAGCCTGGCTATCCCAACTCCTGCTCCCGAATTGCGTAGATTCCAGCGCCTGCCGAGCTTCGGCATCCGCCGCGTGATCTCTTCCAAGATAGGCCCCGGGCCGCAGTCCCGCCGAGTTCAGCAAGCAGAACGAAGGCCCGCAAAGCCGCAACGTTGTTTGCCGAGTTAGGCCTCGTACGTCCCCGCGGAGGGCATCGCAGAACAACCAATCCCGAAGTGTAGGCAAGAAAAAGCTCCGGGCGCGGACGCCCGGAGCTCGTCGAACGAAGAGTCCTAGTGATAGCCGCCTGCTGTTCCCGGCGTGGTGTCCGGATTATTGCCGTTAATCTGGTTGTCCAGGTACGACAGGACGGTGCCGGTGGTGGCCGATCCGAGGTTGTTGACGATCATCGACCGGCCAACACGCAAGCCAGCCGCGCCACTCTGAGCAATTCCCGTGCCGACGTTCTCGGAGATGTTGCTCGCATTGACCTGAATATTGGATTGGTTTTGAACGGTGAGACCGACGAAGTTCTTGTGAATGGACGTGTTGACGATCGATCCCCTGGCGCTTCCTGCAGTGGAGTCCACGAAGACGCCGCCGCCGGTGGCTGCCGCGCCGTTGTGCGAGATGACGCTGTCGCGGATCAGCAGCATCGAGTTGAAATTTGCCGGCACGAACGAAACTCCCTGTGCACTGCCAGCATTGAAGTTCCTGATGGAGCAGTGGTCGATAACCACTGACGCAGCTTGCAAGACATTTACCCCTTTGAGCCCTGTGCCGGCACCATCGATATCCAGGCCGCGCAGAACGACATGATCAGTCGCTGCTGCGTTGACATTGATTCCATTTGTGCCGGATGCCAGCACGCCACCGATGACTCCTTCGCAATAGATGGAAATCGCCTTGGTGATGGTCACAGTGCCGAAACCGGCGGAATCGAGACAATTGATTTCACCACCTGCCGCCGTCTTCGAGATCGCTCCGGCAAAGGTCTTGCAGGGCGCCGTGCGGCTGCACGGATTGACGTCGTCTCCCACGCCAGAAACCCAGGTTCTGGTAGCTTGGGCTTGAGCCGGCTGCGCCGCAATCAAGGGTATGAACAATCCAATGGCAAGGGCGAAGAAGGCAATTCGACGCATTTTATCCTCCGTAATCGCTGACATAGTCAGCTTGTTAGGATGCACTATGATCAAGCGGCCGCGCAGCTCGCAGCCGACAACACAAACGCAACGTTCTGGTGGAACTCCCGCCGCTTCCGGCGGTCGCAATTGGCTTAGGCAGCTTCCGATACTGAAATACGCAAATGCTACCGTGGGTTAAGAGACGTGAAGGTAAATTCAGTCGAGACGAGCCTCGTCGGCTATTTTGCCGGCGCGCTTGTTGCCTCGCGGCCCCCGGCCGACGATCATCGCAAATTGTTAGCTGATGGATTCATTGGAACGGAGGACCGAAGGAGAAAATGGAAGCTTCAGGCGATAGTGTCACGTCATATAATGTCCTCAGCCCGAGAACGATATCGGGAAGCACGCTGTCACCACTCCTGCGATGTCGTGGTTCGAGCTACTCAATCGCAGGGTCTTCCAGTGGTCGCACGGGATCGCGCGAGGTTCAACCTTAGCGTGACTTTTTCATTAGCCAGTTTACGTTGTCAATTTTGAATTTTCCTGCCAATCTCTGGCCGATCCGTCAGCCGAGCATGAAGCCGGCATCGTGGAGGTTGTGGAGAAGGTCAATCAGACCGTTGATCATCGCCGCGTCCTGATTCCCCGCCGCATCGGCGACAGTCGCCTGCTCTGATGGGATCTGCGCATTGGCTGGCGCGGGCATGGCGTCCGGCAGCTCAGACAAAGCGGACAGCGTCGTTCCGCCCGCACTCTGATTGAAGACAAAGCTGCCGTCGGAGACCGCGAGCGGCGCTGCGCCCACGGCACCGTCCCCATTGAGGTCCTGGTGGAATACCGGCTCGAGCGCCTTAAGGCGGGAGTCCGTTCCAGGTACTTCGGGCGTGAGCGTTGAAACGAAGTTGCCGTTGCTGTCCGTGCTCCAGACCGAGAAATAGCCGGTCGAGGCATTCTTCCATGCGACGTCGTAGCCGCCGCCAGAGACCTGCTCGGCGGCAACAGGCGACCAGGCGCCATAATTGCCAGCGATCAGCGCCGCCCCGCCATTCTTCAGGACAGGGCCGGTGCCGCCCGCGCTCGGATTGAGGTAGTAGTTATTTGCGCTCAGGATCAGGCTGGTCGTGCCCGCATTCTCGATCGTGGTGCTCGCCAGAGCGTTCGACGCACCGATACTGCCGTCCCCGTTGAGATCCTGATGAAACGACGTCTCCAGCGATACCAGAGAGGCGTTGCTTCCCGCGACCTCCGGCGTCAGCATCGACAGGAAGTTGCCGTTGCTGTCGGTGCTCCAGATCGAGAAGTAGCCGGTCGAGGCATTTTTCCAGGCGACGTCGTAACCGCCGCCAGAGACCTGCTCGGCAGCCACCGGCGACCAGGCGCCGTAGTTGCCGGCAATCACCGCCGTCCCGCCGATCTTCAGGAGGGGACCGGTGCCGCCTGCGGTCGGATTGAGATAGTAGTTGCCTGCGCTCAGGACCAGGCTGGTCGTCCCCTGGGCTTCGATGGTGATGATTGCAGCACCGATGGTGCCGTCGCCGTTGAGGTCCTGATGGAACGAGGTCTCCAGCGAAATCAGCCGGGAGTCCGTTCCGGGCACTTCCGGCGTCAACGTCGTCAGGAAGTTGCCGTTGCTGTCGGTGCTCCAGATCGAAAAATAGCCTGTCGAAGAATTCTTCCAGGCGACGTCATAACCGCCGCCCGAGACCTGCTCGGCAGCGACGGGTGACCAAGCGCCGTACTTTCCCGCGATCACCGCTGCGCCGCCATTCTTGAGGATGGGACCGGTACCGCCCGCGGTCGGATTGAGCTCGTAGTTTTGGGCGTCGAGAACGAGCGCTGTTGTGCCGACGGATTCGACGGCGACGGGGCCCGTGAGCGTCGAGCTCGCGACCGTTTGATCTGCAAACTGGAAATACTCGACCCCCGTGACCGCGTCGGTGCCGTCGAACGAACTGCCGCGCTGGTCGGCGATCGTAAAGGTCTGCGTCGCCGAATTGTACGAGACGAGATAGTTGGACTGGTTACCCGAATACACCGCCGTGTCCGTGCCGGCTCCGCCGACGATGGTGTCGTTACCGCCGCCGCCGGTGATCGTGTCGTTGCCGGAGCCGCCGTTCAGCGTGTTGGCGATGGCGTTGCCGACGATGGTGTCGTTGCCGGACCCGCCGATGGCGTTGTCGATGTAGGAGCGCGCGTCGTTGTTGTAGAGGTAGGCGTTGTAGACGTTGCCCGAGGCGTAATGGCCGTTGCCGAGATTGGCGAGCTGCGTCGCAGAGAACAGCGAGGACGCGCCGGGATTGAGGTTGATGCTCAGGTTGGTCGTGTAGTTCGACAGGTCGTAGGTATCGACGCCGCCGCCGTCCCACACCGTTTCGTAGATGCGGTTGGCCGAGCCGCCGGCGCCGCCTCCCGGCGCCAGCTGCCCGACGCCGTTGATGAACTCCTGCCCCGTCGTCGGATTCCAGGTGTAGACCGTGCTGCCGCTCTGGGTCGTGTAGTTCGCACCGTACATCGTCTGCAGCGCGAGGATATCGTTGGCCATATAGGTCTGCGGATATCCATACGACTCATTGGTGTAGCCGCTGGTCGTCGACGCACCGACATAGCTGCGATAGCTCATGACGGTGTATTCGCTGTCGTCATGCGCGCTCGGCACCGCGACGTTGGCGGGGCCACCCGTCTCCTGGCTGTGCTTGAGGCCGAGGGCGTGGCCGAGCTCGTGCAGCGCCGTCGTGAAATAGTAGTTGCCGAGCTTGGCCAGCGAGTAGTTGTATTGGGTCCCGAACCAGATGTCGCCGCCGGACGCATAGTTGCCGGGATAGTAGGCGTAGGAGGTCGGATTGGCCGACGGGGACTGCGCGATCATGATGTCGGCGCTTCCAGTCCCGTTGTACTGGATCGTGGCGTTGGTGTAGCCGAGGATCAGCCCGATCGCGTAGTTGATCGCCGCCTGCATCTGAGTGGGCGCCGAGGCGAAACCCGACGAGGTCGGTTCGCTGCTGCCGCCGCTGTAAGGATTGGAGTAATCGCTAGGCGAATCCGGAAAGCTGTAACTGATCGTGCCGGTCCATTTATAGCCCGACAGCAGGCCGTCGATCTCGGCGTTGTTGGTGGCACTGATGGAAACCGAGGTAGCCAATGAACTCTCCGAAGCAATGCATCGCGCGCGATTCGCCGCGCAGGGGCATGATTCTAGCTAGAGAGTTATACGTTTGGTTTAATTTGGGCGTCGGGCCCTCAGTCGGACCGCAACGCCGTGTTAGCCATCAACGTCCGTAATGATACGGAGCAGCGACGGCATTCAGTACCGCGTCTAGCATGTTCCGTAAAGGAAACTATGAAACTGAGCCCACTTTCGGCCGGCCTGATTGGAGCCTTAATTGGAGCCTTGGCCATGCTCGCCGGGCCGGACCGTCAGCCCATCGGAGAACAGCCAGTCATGGCTTCGAAAGCCAATGCGGACGAAAGCAGCAAGGGGAACACCAAGGGGGGACGCGCCCCCTCCATGCCAATGGCCCGCGATCCTTCCGCCGCGGTGGCCGAGGAATTCGAAGCCGCCCGTCGGACGGGAACGCGGCAGGCGTTCGAGCTCTTCATCGCGCGCCACGGCGATGACCCGCTGGCCGAGCAGGCGCGCGCCGAGCTGAAGCGCCTGTCGCGCTGATCCCTTGCGCGGCGCGACCCGCTGCGTCAGGCCAGCCCCGGCCAGTCCTTGCATTTCGACAGGCGGCATCCGCGTCGCGGCCGTCTTGCCGCCTGACGTTTCGGCACTATGGTGGCTCCGCAATCTGTCCCGGAGCCTTTCAAGATGCCTTTTCCGCATGCCTCGGAAGCCCTGTCGCGCTTCACCGTGCTCGATCTGACACGTGTCCGGTCCGGGCCCACCTGCGTGCGTCAGCTCGCCGACTGGGGCGCCAACGTCATCAAGATCGACGCACTGACCGAGGACGTCGGCGGCGAGCAGCCGGGCGGGCCGCGCCGCGGTTCCGACTTCCAGAATTTGCATCGCAACAAGCGGGCCATGACGCTGAACCTGAAGGACGAGCGCGGGCTCGCCGTGTTCAAGCGCCTCGCCGCCAAGGCCGACGTGGTGGTCGAGAATTTCCGTCCCGACGTGAAGAAGAAGCTCGGCATCGACTATGAAAGCCTCGCCGCGATCAATCCGCGGATCGTCTATGGCAGCATCTCCGGCTTCGGCCAGGACGGCCCCTATCACAAGCGGCCGGGCTTCGATCAGATCGCGCAAGGCATGGGCGGGCTGATGTCGATCACCGGCGCGCCGGGCGAAGGCCCGATGCGGGTCGGCATTCCCGTCGCCGACCTCACGGCGGGCCTGTTCTGTGCCATGGGCATCCTCACCGCGCTGCTCGAGCGCGAGGTCTCGGGCAAGGGCCAATGGGTGCAGACCTCGCTGCTGCAGGCCCAGATCTTCATGCTCGACTTCCAGGCCGCGCGCTGGCTGATGGAGAAGGAGGTCGCCAAGCAAGCCGGTAACAACCACCCGACCAGCATTCCGACCGGCGTGTTCAAGACCTCGGACGGGTACATCAATATCGCCACGACCGGCGGGCGGATCTGGGAGCGCTGTGCGCAGGCGATCGGCGCGCCGGAGCTCTACAATCATCCCGATTATGCGACGGCCCCCGCCCGCTCCAGGAATCGCGACGCGCTCAACGCCGAGATCGAGAAGCGCACCGTGACGAAGTCGACCGAGACCTGGGTCCGTGAGCTCAACGAGGCCGGCGTGCCCTGCGGGCCGATCTACGCCATCGACCAGATGTTCGAGGACGCGCAGGTCAAGCATCTCGGCATCGCGCAGGACGTGCCGAACGACGAGGGCCGGCCTATCCGCCTGGTCGGCCAGCCCGTGACGCTGTCGCGCACGCCGAGCAGGATGGTGGCGCGGCCGCCGGAATTCGGCGAGCAGACCGACGAGGTGCTGAAGGAATTCGGCCTCAGTGCGGACGAGATCGCGGATCTGCATCAGCGCAAGGTGGTGTGAAAGAGCGGCAGCTCTCGCAGCCGCCTTTCCGATCCAGCTCGTCACGGCATCACGATCGGCCCGGCGCCGACGGCTTGCGCAAGCGTCTAGATCTTGCGCAAACCGTCGAACCGCGTGTCGACATAGTGGCCAGCTGCATCGACAACCCGGCAAAGCTCTCCGCCGTCATGGTAGAGCAGAACGACCTTGGCGCCCGCTTCGAATTGCCCGGCCGGCGGCCCGCTCGGTAGACCGCGCGAGGCGTAGAACGGCTGCGATCTCGCCACCTCGTGGGTGAACTGGTTGGGCGGCGGCGAGATCAGGCAGTCCGACGGGATCAATGACGACTCCGGCAGCACGATCGCTTCCGGTCGCTTCATGCCCTCCATGTTCCCTCATCCCTGAACTACGCAAGGCCTGGCAGTGCCTTGGCTTAGCAGCGCCTTGGCTTAAGAGTCCTGACTCAAGAGCCGAGGCTGTCCTCGGGCAACGTGATCGGAATCCGCCGGAGCACGATGCCTCTTGTGCTGTCGGCCTGCGCCGCAACTATTCCTGCTTCGGCCATATGGAGGTGATTGGGCAGGTGATACGGCTGAGCGGCGTCCATGTTCACCTGATAGCCGAGATCCTGCAGGCTAGCGATCGTCATCCGGCTCATCGGATTGCCACCTTCATTGACGAAGCCGGTCATCATCTCCGCACCGAACACAGTGTCGCGCCAATGCGAATCCACCGTCCCTTCACCGCCCGTGTTTTCGACGGGAACGGGCAGTGACGTCGCGGAGCCGCGGAGCTTGCCGTATTCGTGCATGGCGTGGGCACCATGGAACGTCGGATTGTGGGTATGGGCGCCTTTCAGCAATTTCTTGTTCGTCCAGATCGTTCCAATGCCGATCACGTGCCCCATCTCGTGCGTGATGACGTCGTTCAGGGTGCCGTCGGCTTCCATGGCGGCGAGGTCGGCCGTGTCGAATTGCATGTCGCCTGTCGCCGGCAGGAACGCGGCGGCCCCGGCATTCTTCGGGCGCAGGCGGCTCGGCCCCGCCTGGCCGAGAACATTGCCGGGCCCGTCGATGTCGGTGCCCTGCGCCGTGATACGGAGATTGTTGATCCTTTCGCCGCCGACCGTGACGTCAGGCAAATCCCCGATGATGGCGTGTGTCCATCGGTTTGCCGCGAGCTTGAAAGCGGCCTTTTGCTTGTCTGTCAGTCCGCCCAGGAAGTGAACCTCGATCGTGTAGCCTCCGGCGGATACGTCCGCGACCGCGTGTGAAATCTCGGCGCCTTTGCGAGCTCGATAGCGTTCAATAGCCATGACATTCTCCAAAAAAATGAGATCAATAAATTTCTATCTACGCTTGTATTGTGATCCCGATTAGCGTCGCTGACAAGTGAGAGAAAGCGTCATGGGGTCTGACTGTTCTCATCACAAAAGCGCGAAAGCCCGGCGCGGCTGCCGGGCATTCGGACTCGCAGGCGCTTCTTGTAGAGAGCTCGCTCAGGTGCCGCTGAAGCGGTAGTTCAACGCGAAGCGCAGAATGTTGTCGGTAACGTGCGAGCGATAGTTGACGAGCAGTGGTGCACCGCTGAGTGCGATGACAGGCGTGGCGAGCGAACCCGACACCGTTCCGAGATCGACATAGAGATATTCGAGCCGGGCGCTCCAATTGTCTGCGAAGGCACCGAGGGCGCCGAGGCACGCGCGAGCGATCTCGTGCACGCAGAAACGACAAAGCCCGGCACGAGGCCGGGCTTTGCTTCTTGTTGACGCCTTGGTTGATGTCAGTACCTGGCAACCACCGGGCCGCCGAACTGATAGTTGATGCCGGCGCGCAGGATGTGGTCGGTGAAGCGCGACGAGGTATTCGCAGCGATCGCCGAAGCCGGCGCGAGCGTGAACGGACCGGCCGAGAAGCGGCCGAGATCCATGTAGAGATATTCGAGCTTCGCGCTCCAGTTCTGGGTGATCTTGCCTTCGACACCAGCGCCGACAGTCCAGCCGACGCGCGTATCGGAACTCGAGGCGGTCGAGGCGATCGCGACGCCGGCGGGCGTGAAGCCGGTCATGGTGCCAGTGGTCTTGATCTCGCCGAAGGCCACACCGCCGGTGCCGTAGAACAGCACCTTCGGGGTCGCCAGGATACCGACGCGACCGCGCACCGTGCCGAACCACTGGAGCTTCTGGTCGATCGTCAGCGTGGTGCCGGCGAGACCGCCAGCGGGAAGGAAGGTCAGCCCGGGAAGACAGGCACCACCTGCAGGCGCGACGCCGCCGCAGTTGAAGAAGGCGCTGCCCTTTTCACCCGACCATTGCAGGTCACCCTCGACGCCGAACACCCAGTTGGCGCTCTGCCAGTTGTAGCCGGCCTGACCGCCGGCGACGCCGCCGTTCATGTCGAACGACGCGCTGGTGATGGAGCCGGCCGGCGGCACGATCACCGCTCCGGTCGCCGTGTTGTTGGTGACGTCGGTGCGCGAACGGCCCCAGCTATAGCCGCCATTGGCGCCGATGTAGAAGCCAGTCCAGCTCCAGACCGGTTCGACCATGACCGGAGCCTTGACGTAGGGCTTTGCTGCCAGATCAGCAGCCAGGGCGCCCGTCGCGAACAGCGACATCGCCGCCGCAACCCCAATCACAACCCGCTTCATGGAAATTCCCCCCTCAGCACAACTTTGTGATCAACACATACCCCTTCGCCTGCCCAAAGGCTGTGCCGCGTCAGCAACATCTGGAAATAATCGAGCTTAAGGTAGCGCTGGCGCCGGAACGCCACCGCCTCCCCTAGATCATTGATTTAAAACAATGTTGGCCCACGGCGCTACCGCGATGTCGCCGTGGTCCGCTGCGTCAGTCCGACGCGGCACAGCAACCTGTCGATGACAGGCCAGAACAGCAGCACGATCGCCAGCGTGGTGATGGTGCCCACCAGGCCGTTCGACCAGAACACCTTGAGGGTCCCGCCGGAGCCGATCATCGACAGGCGGAAGGCATCCTCGGCGCGGTTGCCGAGCACGAGGGCCAGCGTGAACGGCGCCAGCGGAATGCCGATCTTCTTGAAGACGTAACCGACGATTCCGAAGCCGAGCATCAGCCAGATGTCGAACATCGCGTTCTGGATGGCGTAGGCGCCGATCGCGCAGGACACCACGATCATCGGCGCCACCGCCGCGAACGGCACGCGCAGGATCGAGGCGAAGATCGGCACCGTCGTCAGCACCAGCGCGAGGCCGACGACATTGCCGAGATACATCGAGGCAATCAGGCCCCAGACGAAGTCCTTGTGCTCGACGAACAGCAGCGGGCCTGGATTGAGCCCCCATACCATGAGGCCGCCAAGCAGGATCGCGGCGGTGCCCGAGCCGGGAATGCCGAGCGCCAGCATCGGCAGCAGCGCCGAGGTGCCGGAGGCATGCGCCGCCGTCTCAGGCGCGAACACGCCTTCGATGCGGCCCTTGCCAAAACTCTCGGGATCCTTGGCGAAGCGCTTGGCCAGATTGTAGCCCATGAAGGAGGCCGCGATCGCACCGCCCGGCGTGATGCCGAGCCAGCAGCCGATGAAGGAGGAGCGCAGCAGCGTCACCCAATATTTCGGCAGGTCCTTCCAGACGCCGAGCACGACGCGCAGCGAGATGCTCGCCGCATGTCCGCGCAGCGCGAGGCGCTCCTCCATCGTCAGCAGGATCTCGCTGATCCCGAACAGGCCGATGACGGCGACCAGGAAGTTGATGCCGCGAAGCAGCTCGGCCGAGCCGAAGGTCATGCGCAGGTTGCCCGACACCGTGTCCATGCCGACGCCGGCGAGCAGCAGCCCCAGCGACATCGAGATGACCGTCTTGTGCTTGGCTTCGCGTCCGAGACCGACGAAGGAGCAGAAGGTGAGCAGATAGACGGCGAAGAACTCGGGCGGACCGAATTTCA
Organism: Bradyrhizobium sp. CB1717; assembly: GCF_029714325.1. Lineage (NCBI taxonomy): Bacteria > Pseudomonadati > Pseudomonadota > Alphaproteobacteria > Hyphomicrobiales > Nitrobacteraceae > Bradyrhizobium > Bradyrhizobium sp. CB1717. The sequence goes on along the minus strand of NZ_CP121666.1, from coordinate 3,528,414 downwards.
GCGCAAAGGACGAGATCATCGGCGCGAGGAAGGTGATCAGGAGCACCGCGACCAGCGAGCCGACGAAGGAGGACGTGAACGCTGCCGTCAGCGCCTCCGCCGCCCTGCCCTGCTGGGCCATCGGATAGCCGTCGAAGGTGGTCGCGACCGACCAGGCTTCACCGGGGATGTTGAACAGGATCGAGGTGATGGCACCGCCGAACAGCGCGCCCCAATAGATGCAGGACAGCATCACGATCGCCGAGGTCGGGTCCATCGTGAAGGTGAGCGGCAGCAGGATCGCGACACCGTTGGGGCCGCCGAGCCCCGGCAGCACGCCGACGAAGATGCCGAGCACCAACCCGACCATCATCAGCACGAGCGTCTTCCAGGTGAGCAGGACGGCGAAGCCGTGAAGCAGGAGACCGAGAGCTTCCATCGCTGGCCCGCTTAGTGGCCGAAGGCCGCTTCGAGCGGCCCTTTCGGCATGATGACGTCGAAGGCGATGTCGAAGGTGACGAACATGATCGCCGTGAACACAAGCGCGGTGAGCAGCGACTTCCACAACGCGATCTTGCCGACGAGGCGCATGAAGCCTGCGATCAAGAGGAAGCTCGCGACATAGAGGCCAAGGAACTGCGTCACCAGGCAGAACAGCAGGGTCGGCACGAACACCGCCATGACGCGGCGCGCCTGCGCGCGCGTGACGAAGGTCTCTGCCGCCTTGCGGTGGGCGACCAGCGCCACGATCAGGCCGTAGAGGCTGCCGCCGCCGAGGATGATGGAGAGATAGAACGGGAAATAGCCGGGCTCGGGCCCGGTCGCATCCCAGGACGCGCCGGTGCGCCAATTGTCGTAGCCGAGCGTGACGGCAAGCGTGAGAAGAAGGAGACAGACGATGATCTCGATCGTGCCGGAGGAGACGACGGACGGCGAATCGTCTTCGGGGGCGGTCGGATCGTCGACGACGATTTCAAGATCGGTTTTGGACATGCTCTGTTAGGGACGGAGTGCGGCCAATTCCCCCTCTCCCCGTAAGAACGGGGAGAGGGGGAAAAGAGAAAGCTACTTCGCGACGAATCCGGCTTCCGTCATCAGCGACTTGTTGACGGCATCGTCCTCCTCGAGGAATTGCACCATGTCCTTGCCGGTGAGGAAGATCGGCTTCAAGGCCTGCTTCTCCATGTAGTCCTTGTATTCGGCGGTCTGCGTCACCTTGTGGAACAGCTCGACATAGAACGCCTGCTGCTCGGCCGTGACCTTGCCGGGCAGGAACATCGCGCGCAGCATCAGGTACTGGACGTCGACGCCCTCCTCCTTGCAGGTCGGGATGTCGGCCCAGGACTGCGTGTCCGTCACCTTGGCGGTGTAGGAGATGCGCTCCTTGTCGAACACGCAGAGCGGACGCACCTGGCCTGCGCGCCAGACTTCGAGATTTTCGGATGGATTGTTGACGTTGGCTTCGGTGTGGTTGCCGACGAGCTGGGTCGCGGCCTCGCCGCCGGACTTGTAGGGCAGATAAGAGAACTTCGCGCCGGTCTTCTGCTCCAGGAACACGGTGAGCACGTGATCCTCGCGCTTGGAGCCGGTGCCGCCCATCTTGAACGGCGAGCTTGCCGCCTTCGCGGCCTCGATGAATTCCTTCACCGTCTTGGGGCCGGCGCTGTTGTCCCACAGCACGAACTGGTCGAGCGCGATCACCGAGACCGGCGTGAGCTCGCGCCAGTTGAACGGGATCTTCGCCGACAGCGGCAGCATGTAGATCAGCGAATAAGCGATCAGCACCTTGTTAGGGTCGCCCTCGCTGGACTTCATGTACATCAGCGCTTCCGCACCCGATGCGCCGCCCTTGAGCGAGACCACCATGGGCTGCTTCATCAGATTGTTCTTCTGGATCGCGGCCTGCATCATCCGGGCCATCTGATCCGAGGCACCGCCCGCACCCGCCGCCACGACGATCTCGACGGGTTTGGTCGGCTCCCAGCCGGCAAAGGCGGGCGTGCCGCAAAGCGCGGCCGCCAGCGCAATTGCCGCCTTCATTCCATGTCCCACGTGCGTCTTCCCTATGTTCTTGTTCGGATTGGAAATTCAGAGATGAATTCAGCGCCATTGTGCTGGCGAATCCGACCGAGTTCAAGCCACCCCGTGGCATCCCCCGTATGACTTTGGAATGAGACCGGCGCGCCACAAACGACGCGGGCCCCTTCAGGGCCCGCGCCTCAGAAGTTTCGCCGGGGCAGCTGCGGCTCAGACGACCAGTATGTCGTGCTGGCTGAGCAGCACGCCGTTCTGGACGGTGACCAATGCGACCGCCGCGCCTTGGGTCCCGTCGGCGCTGTAGTAGAGCGTCTGGTTGCCGGTGTCGAAATGGAATTGGGAGAAGCCCGAGAACACATCGTCGCCGGACGTCTCGAAGGTGACGTCCATTCCCGCCGTCAACCCGCCGCCGAAACCGCTCGCGGAGACGGCGATACGGTCGTGCGCGGTGGTGTTGTTGAAGTCGCCGATGGTGCTCGGCGCCGACGGCTGCTGGAGGAAGGCGAAGATGTCGTTGCCAGCGCCGCCGGTCATGGCATTGCCGCCGGCCGTTGCGATCAGGACGTCGTTGCCGCCGCCTCCGCTCATCGTCTCGGTGCCGTTGGTGGCGATCAGGATATCATCACCGCCGGTGCCGGTCAGCGCGGTTGCGCCGGCTGCGTTGTTGATGATGGTCGCGGTTGCGATGTTGGACGAGGTCGTCGTCCCGTCGGAGGTCGTGTAGCTGAACGAGCCGCCGGGCGTCGCGTCGTCGGTGAAGAAGGCGTCCCCGAACTGGACGGCACTGCCGCCGGAGCTCGTGGTGATCGTGCCGAGCGAAAGGTGGTCGATGGTGTCGGGGTCGGTGTCGTTCAAGGCGAGGGCCCAGTTGGGAATCTGGACCGTTGCGCTCGCGCCGACATCGGTGATGACAGTCTCGCTCACCGCGGTCGGCGCATCGTTGGTGCCGTTGATGGTGACGGTGACGTCCTGCGTGGTCGACCCGCCATTGTTGTCGGTGATCGTCACCAGATAGTCCTGGGTCAGCGTCTGCCCCTGCGCCAGGAACTGGATGTCGGCGTTGTCGACCGTGAAGTGCCAGGCGACGGATCCGGTGCCGCCGGCCTCGCTGACCGGATCGAGGGTGAACGTGCCGACATAACCGCTGCCGTTCGCCAGGAAGCTCGCGCTGTGCGTATCTCCGGTCTCGGCGTCGGAGAACGATAGCGAGCCCGCCGTGGATTCGCTGGCAGGTCCCGTCGCCGGACTGACATTGACGGAATCGAGGATCATGCCGGTGGCGTCGTCCTCATAGGAGAACTGCAGCAGCGTCGACGACAGCGAGGCGTCTCCAATGAGGTCGAAGGAATAATGGTTGAGGCCGGACGGCACGTTGGCGAGCGACAGGATCGTTGCGCCGTCCCACGAGACCGAGAACGGCGTGTTGACACCCTCCGGGTCGCCGATGACGTCGAAGCTGACGAAATAATGCTGGCCCGGCGTGGTCGCGACGTTCTGCGACAATGTTTCCGGGCTGCCGCTCGTCGGCAGAAGCTCGACCGAATAGTGACCGAAACTGCCGCCGAACTCGAGCTGCGCGACGTGGATGTGGCCTCCGCCGCTCACCGACCAGCCGGCGAGATTGCCGGTCTCGAAATCGCCGTTGACAATCACCGGCGGACCGGCGTCCTCGGTGACCGATCCGCTGACATTGGCGGCGGTGACCTGCGGATTGTCGTTGGCGCCGGCGATATTGAAGGTGAGCGTGGTCGAGGCCTGATGGCCCTGGCCGTCGTCGACAGTGAAGGTGAACTGGTCGGTGACGTTGTCGCCGGCGAGCAGCGCGTCGACCGCCGCATTGGCGACATAGCCGTAGGAGCCGTCTGCATTGAGCACCAGCGTGCCATAGGTGCCGGCCACGGAGTGGCCGACATTGGCGGCGCTGCCGCTGACCTCGGTGATGGTCCGCGGCGTGCTGAGGTCGACCGGCTGGGTCACGTCGAAAATGGCGCCGGTTGCGATTGCCGTGCCGGCATCAGATCCCGCGGTGTCGGATGCCGCGAGGGTCAGTGGCGTCAGAACCAGCGGATCGGCCGCACCGTCGATGGTGACGGTGACGGTCTGGGTCGAATTGGTGAAACCGTCCCAGACGTTGACGTCATACTGCACCGTCAGCGTCTCGCCGAAGCTGAGGAAGTCGAGATCGGCGTCGGCGATGCTGAAGGTCCAGTCGATGCTGCCTGTACCGGTTCCCGTGGAATCGTGCAGCACCGTTGAGAGCGCCGACTGGAGGTCTACGATCGTCTGACTCGGGACGGCAAAAGTGTTGGCCGACCACACCGCCGAATCCAGCACCACGCTGACCGAATGCGTGTCCGACAGATCGACGTCGCCGAAGCTCAGCGTTCCCGTCGGCACCGGGCTCGTGGTGTCAGGCGATTGCGATCCGGTGACGCCAGGCTGCTCCGACAGCGAAGCGGCCTGCGGCCCGCTCGTGATCACCGGCGCGTCGTTGGCGCCGGTGATGACGACGGAGACGGTCTGTGTCGAGCTGGTCGAGCCGTCGGCGACCTTGATATGGTAGTTCACCGTCAGCGTCTCGTTGGCTGCGAGATAGTCGAGATCCTTGTCGGCAATCGCAAAATTCCAGTCGATGCTTCCCGAGCCTGAGCCCGTGGAATCGTGCAGCACCGTCGTCAGCGCCGCGCCGAGATCGGCCTGCGTCGCCGCCGGCGGTGTCGGCCCGGAGGTCGAATCCAGCGTCACCGTCACGGTGTGGGCGTCGCTGGTGTCCTGGTCGGTGAAGGCGAGCGTGCCCGCCGGAACTGTCGGCGTCGTATCGGGCGCGGAAGAGCCCGTGGTGGCATCCTGCTCGACGACGGTGGAGGATTCCGGGCCGCTCGTGATGACGACCGGATGATTGACGCCGAGGATGGTGATGGTGACGTCCTGGGTGGTGGAGCCGCCATGACCGTCGTCGACCGTCACGTGATAGACGAGCTTGAGCGTCTCGCCGCCGTTGAGGAAATTGGTCGAGGCATTGGCCAGCGCAAAATTCCAGTCGACCTCGCCGAACAGATGACCGGTCGAATCCTGCAGCGAGGTGCCGAACGCAGCCAGCAGCTCCGCATTCGTCAGGGGTATCGAGCCGCCGCCCGAACGGGTCGCGGTGACCGTGGTCGAGACCGCATGCGTGTCGGCGAGATCGATGTCGGTGAAGAGCAGGCTGTCGCTGGCATGGAGGTTGCCGGAGGAATCCAGGTTCTGGTCCTCGACGAGCGCCGCCGATTCCGGGCACGACAGGAACAGCGGCCTGTCGTTGGTGCCGACCACGGTCACCGTGACGGTCTGGCTCGAGATTCCGCCGGCATGGTCGTCGAGCTGGACGGTGTAGGTGATGTCGAGATGCTGGCCGGCCGAAAGATAGTCGAAGGCGAGATCGGGCGCCGAGAAGGTGGTGTTGATGATGCCGGTCGAGGAGCCGGACGTCTTGATGACGTTGTCGACGTGGAAGAACGACATCAGCTCGGCATTGCCGAATGGCCCCGGCAGCAGGCCTGCCGTGGCGCCGGACGCGGACACGCCTGTAACCGTCGCGGTGTGCCCGGTGTTGGCGAGATCGTCGTCGGTGAAGTTGAGCGCGACGTGAACCGTGTCCGGCGTGAGCGAGAGCGTCTGGTTCGCCTGCTCGGTGACCGTCGCCGCCGTCGTCATGTTGATCACGGGCTTGTCGTCGGTTCCGGTGATGGTGATCTTGACGGTCTGGATCGCGAAGCCGCCGTGATTGTCGGAAACCTTGACGTCGTAGGTCAGGACCAGCGTCTGGTTCTTGGCGAGGAAATCGAAATCCTCGTCCTCGTCGCTGAAGGTCCATTTCAGCTGACCCGAGCCGTTAGCATCGCTCAGGATCTGCGATTGCATCGCGGTCTGGAACTGCGCAAGCAAGGCGGCAGGGATGACCGTTCCGCCCGACACCACCGCCGAATGCAGCGTCGCGGTGGTCGTATGGATGTCGGTCCTGTCACTGTCCTTGAAACTCATCGTCCCCGACAGCGTGTGCAGCGTGGTTGAATCATTGAGGTTGGCGAATTCGGTGAAGCTGCCCGTCGCGGATGACGAGGTGAAAACCGGCGTGTGGTTGGTCATGGAAAATCCCTGCCTGCGTTGCCATGAAGGCGCCGTCGCATTGGAAAGCGGCGACGTGACTAATCGGTCTGAGAAATCAGACGAAACTCAACGGCTTTGACTCAAAGGCCTTGGCTTAAGGGTGTTGGCTTAAGGGTCTAGGTTCAGGAGCTTTGGCTTGTTCGCGAGGTCGTGCCTGGCGTCGGGATGGTCAGCAGCAATGAAATTCTGGCGCGGCTCGCATGGTCGAAACTACGTCGCTACTTCTACAGCTCGATTTCAGTTCAATGACGTCCGGTTGCAGCACGGTCCGCCGGAACGCTTCACACAATTAACGTCGCCCAATCGACTGGGCCTCAACCACCCGGCCGGACCATCGCCTCGGAAAACGAGACGGTGGAATGCAACCTCTGCGATCTTATGCCGGGGCTCGGCGTGCCGTCAACGTAAACGCGTGGACGCGCGCGTTCACAATCGCGGTTCCGAATGACGGAACCGCCTGTAACGTCTGTGATAATTGGATTTGCGCGATCGCCTGGTGATGGATTGTCAGCAATCGCTTGGGCTCTGCGCGCCGCGCACCTGGCGCAAAAAACCGAGGGCGTGCGCTACTTGCCCTTCCAGACCGGCGCACGCTTGTTGAGGAAGGCGTCCATGCCCTCGCGGAAATCTTCGCTCATATAGGCCTTGAGGATCAGATCCTCGCCTTCCTCGCGCGACAGCGTGCGGCGGATGCGGCGCACCGCTTCCTTGGTCGCCTCCAGCGTGAGCGGCGCGTGGCTGGCGACGAGCTTTGCGGTCTCCTCAGCACGGCGCTGCAGCGTCTCGACGTCGGGCACGACCTCGTTGAGCAGGCCGAGGGCGAGGGCTTCCGGCGCCTCGACCAGGCGCGCCTTGAAGATCAGATCCTTGGTGCGGGCGGGTCCCACCAGTGCGACGACGCGGCTGATGTTCGACATCGAGAGACAGTTGCCGAGCGTGCGCGCGATCGGAAAGCCCATCCGCGTCGTCTCAGTGCCGATACGGAGATCGCAGCAGGCCGCGATGCCGGCGCCGCCGCCGGTGCAGGCCCCCGCGATGGCCGCGATCACGGGCACGCGGCACAGCTCCAGCGTGCCGAGCACGCGGTCGATCCGCGCCTCGTAGTCGAGCGCGTCCTGCGCGGTCTTGAACGCACGGAACTGGGAAATGTCCGTGCCGGAAGCGAAGGCCTTGTCACCCGCGCCGGTCAGGATCAGCGCCTTGATCGAGCGGTCGGCGTTGATCTCCTGGCAGATCTCCGCCATGCGATCATACATGGCGAAGGTCATTGCGTTGCGGGCCTGGGGGCGGTTGAAGGTGATCCGCGCGATGCCGTCCGTGACGGAGTAGAGCAGGTCTTCGCTAGTAGTCGTCGGTGCGTTCATCGCGCGCTCACTTTCTTCACTTCAGTTCGGTCAGGCCGCCCTTAGGCGACCTGATCCTCAAGCGACTTGATCCTTAAGCAACCTGGGCTTTGGCCATCGGCACCACGTCGCGTCCCTTGAGGACGTCCATGGCCGCCAGCACGCCACCGCTCCGGTGCGGAATCTTTGCAAGATCCAGGCCCATCTCGACGCCGGCGAGCGTGCCCATCAGCATCAGATCGTTGAAATGGCCGATATGGCCGATGCGGAACACTTTGCCCTTGACCTTGTTCAGGCCGGTGCCGAGCGACATGTCGAAGTTTTCCAGCACGACCTTGCGGAAGGCATCGGCGTCGTGCCCCTCGGGCACGCGCACGCCGGTCAGCGCCGGCGAATGCGCGGCGGGATCGATGCACTGCGTCTCGAGGCCCCAGACCTTGGCAGCAGCGCGCGTCGCTGCGCTGTGGCGCTTGTGGCGGGACCAGACGTTCTCGAGGCCCTCTTCCTCCAGCATCTTCACGGCTTCACGCAGGCCGTAGAGCAGATTGGTCGCCGGCGTATAGGGGAAGGTGCCGAGCTTGTTGAAGCTGATGACCTCCTGCCAGTCCCAATAGGACCGCATGCCCGGATTGGCCTTGGCAACCGCGAGCGCCTTCTCCGACACGGCGTTGAAGCCGAGGCCCGGCGGCAGCATCAGGCCCTTCTGCGAGCCCGCGACCGAGACGTCGATGCCCCAGGCATCGTGCTCGTATTCCATCGAGCCGAGGCCGGAGATGGTGTCGACCATCAGCAGCGCCGGATGCTTGACGCGGTCGAGCAGCTTGCGCACCTCAAGCGGCGGCGTGACGCAGCCGGTCGAGGTCTCGTTGTGGACGACGCAGACCGCCTTGATGGCGTGCTGCTTGTCCGCGGCAAGGCGCTGCTCGATCTCGGCGAGATCGGCGCCATGGCGCCAGTCGCTCGGGATGAAGTCGACGTCGAGCTTGAACTTGTCGGCGATGCCGCGCCACAGCACGGCGAACTGGCCGGTCTCGCACATCAAAACCTTGTCGCCGGGCGAGAACACATTGACCATCGCCGCTTCCCAGGCGCCGGTGCCGGACGAGGGGAAGATGATCACGGGCTGCTTGGTGCGGAACACGCGCTGCATTGAGGCGAGGACCGCGAAACCGAGCTCGGCGAACTCCGGACCGCGATGGTCCAGCGTCGGCATGTCCATCGCCCGCAGCACGCGGTCGGGCACGTTGGTCGGTCCTGGAATCTGTAAGAAATGCCTTCCAGTATGCACGGTCATAGGCGTCCTTCCCGGTCTAGCCTTGGTTTTGATGGCCGCCGAATAGCACCATTTGACCGGCTTGTCCCCTCTCCTTAAGGCGCTTCCCATGCATAAGCGGCGGACATCCGCCGCCCCTATTCCGCGGCCACCATCTTGCCGGCCGGTCCCCTGCCCTCGACCTCCGCAAACGGCCGTTCCGGGTGCATCAGGAAGGCCGAAAAGCCGCCGAGCAGTAGCAGGCCCATCGACATCAGGAACGGCAGGTACCAGTTGCCGGTCGCATCGATCACGAAGCCCGCGACCAGCGGCGAGACGATGGCGGCGAAGGCCGAGCCGGTGTTCATGATTCCCGAGGCGGTGCCCGAATATTTCGGCGCGATATCCATCGGGATCGACCACATCGGGCCGATCACCAGCTCGGCGCAGAAGAAGCCGGCCGACAGGCACAGCGCCACCACGGTGATGTCGTGGACGAACAGGATCGGCAGCAGCGAGAGCAGCGCCCCCGTAAATCCCGCAACGGTGACGCTGAGCCGCGCCAGGCGGACATTGCCCGTGCGGTCGAGAATCCTGTCCGAGATCACGCCGCCGACGCTGTCGCCGACCACACCGGCGAAGAACACGCCGGAGGCGAACAGCGCCGAGTTCTTGATGTCAAGATTGTAGTTGTTCTTGAAGAACAGCGGCAGCCAGTTGAGGTACAGCCACAGGCACCAGCCGTAGCAGAAATAGGTCAGCGTCACCGGCCACATCCGGCCGAGCAGCGGACCCCATGGCACGCGCGGCCGCTCGCCGGCCGGGCGCGGCGGCAGCGCCGCGAGCTCGGCCTCGGTGATGGAGGCATGGTCCTTCGGCTCGTTGCGGAAGTACCAGACCCAGATCACGCCCCAGATCAGGCTGACGAAGCCGAGCACGACGAAGGCGCCGCGCCAGGTCAGCCACAGGATCAGCAGCGCCACCACCGGCGGCGTCACCGCATTGCCGAGCCGGGCGAAGGAATGGGTCAGCCCTTGCGCAAAGCCGCGGCGATTGGCCGGCGTCCAGTATTGCATCGCGCGCGTTGCGGTGGGGAACGTCGCGCCCTCGCCGAAGCCGAGCGCGAAGCGTGCGACGAAGAGTGCAGCGAGACCGTTGACGAAGCCGGTCATGATGGTGGCGACAGCCCAGATCATGCCACACCAGAACAGCGTCTTGCGCGGTCCGAAATGATCGCCGACCCAGCCGCCGATCACCTGGAACAGCAGGTAAGGATAGGCGAAGGCGGAGAAGACGAGGCCGAGTTGGGTGTTCGACAGGCCCAGCTCCTTCTGGATCTCGCTCGCGGCCGTGCCGATGTTCACCCGGTCGACATAGGTGATGAAATACATCGCGCAGAGCATCGCCAGCACGACATGCGTGGCCTTGAACCGAACCCCCATCTCACCCCTCCCGTATCGCTGTTGTTATGATTGCTGCCCGCCCGTCCCGCGCGGCTTAAGTGCCGACCACTTTCAGATGCGGCGAGGCGTTGCCTTGCGGACGCTGCTCCAAGAGCTTCATCGCGACATCGACGCCACCGGAGCGGTGCGGCACGCCCGCGACCGAGAGGCCCATCTCCACGCCAGTGAGCGCGCCGAGCAGCGTCAACGCATTGCATTCGCCGAGATGGCCGATGCGGAAGACCTTTCCGGCGACCTTCGACAGGCCCGAGCCGAGTGACATGTTGTAGTTCTCAAGCACGACCTTGCGGAACGCGTCCGCATCGTGTCCCGGCGGCATCAGCACGGCTGTCAGCACCGGCGAGAACTCGGACGGTTCCTGGCAGAGCACTTCGAGGCCCCAATGATTGACGGCGGCGCGCGTCGCCGCGGCAAGCCGCTGATGCCTTGCGAAGACGTTGGCGAGCCCCTCCTCGAGCAGCATCGCGATCGCCTCGCGCAGGCCGTAAAGCAGATTGGTCGCCGGCGTGTAGGGGAAGAAGCCTTTTGCGTTGGGCTTGAGCATCTCCTCCCAGTCGAAATAGGAGCGCGGCATCTTGTTGGTCTTGGACGCGGCCAAGGCCTTCTCCGAGATCGCGTTGAAGCCGAGCCCGGGCGGCAGCATGAAACCCTTCTGCGAGCAGCTGACGCTGACGTCGACCTTCCATTCGTCGTGGCGATAGTCGACCGAGCCGAGCGAGGAGATGGTGTCGACCATCAGCAGCGCCGGGTGGCCCGTACGGTCGATCGCGGCGCGGATCTCGGCGATGCGGCTGGTCGCGCCGGTCGAGGTCTCGTTATGCACGACCATGACTGCCTTGATCGTGCGCGCCTTGTCCTCGGCAAGCTTTGCTTCGATCACCGCGGGATCGGCGCCGCGGCGCCAGTCGCCCGGAACGAAATCGACCTCGATGCCGAAGCGGCCGGCCATGTGCCGCCACAGCGTGGCGAAATGGCCGGTCTCGACCATCAACACCTTGTCGCCCGGCGACAGCGTGTTGACGATCGCGGCCTCCCAGGCGCCGGTCCCCGACGACGGGAAGATGATGACCGGGCCCTTGGTCTGAAAAATCTTCTGGCTGCCTTCGAGCACGGTGCGGCCGAGCTCGCCGAACTCCGCGCTGCGGTGGTCGATCACAGGCATGTCCATGGCGCGCAGGACACGCTCGGGGACCGGGCTCGGGCCCGGAATCTGAAGGAAATGGCGTCCCTGGTGCATGAAAACCTCCCTGTCGGCGGGTTCTGGCCGGCTCTGTTGGCTATTTTGCATTCATTTTTTGTCCTTTCAATCGAAATTTGGTATTCGATTGTGGACGTCGACGCGACCTAACGGGCAAACTACTGTGCTGCAAATGAAATCCACGATTCCCGACACTGGGGTTCCGATCACCCCGTCCGCCGGCAATGGCGGCGACCGCCAGGAGGCCTCGCTTCACGGCGAGATCCTGCTGCGGCTGCGCGACTACGTGGTCGAAGGCAACATTCCGGAGGGCGCGCGCGTTCCCGAGCGGCAGCTCTGCGAGATGCTCGGCATCTCCCGCACGCCCTTGCGCGAGGCACTCAAGGTGCTCGCAGCCGAGGGGTTGATCGAACTATTGCCCAATCGCGGCGCACGCGTGCGCCAGCTCAGCCAGCGCGACCTCGAAGAGCTGTTCGACGTCATGGCGGGATTGGAAAGCCTGGCCGGGCGCCTCGCCTGCGAGGCCATTACGGATACGGAAATCACCGCGATCGAGCAACTGCATTACGAGATGTACGGCCACTACCTGCACCGCGACATGCACGGCTATTTCCAGACCAACCAGCGCATCCACGAGAGCATCGTTGCAGCCGCGCGCAACGAGACGCTGAAGACCGCCTACGCCAATTTTGCCGGGCGCATTCGCCGCGTCCGCTACTCCGCCAATTTCGCCCGCAAGCGGCAGCGCTGGGCGGAAGCGATGCGCGAGCACGAGGCCATCCTCGACGCGCTGCGCCGTCGCGCCGGCAGCGAGCTCAGCGACATCCTGTTCCAGCACCTGCGCAACAAGCGGACGGCCGCGATCGAGCACCTGACCGAGCCCCAAGAGGACGCCCCGGCCTCGGCTTGAGGGCGGCCGGCTTGCTCATTTTGAATTCATAATATAATCGGTCAGGAACAATAATGAATAACTCAGCAAGGCTGAGCCTCGCTGAGGCAGTTCGGGATCAGGGATGACAAACGCCTCCTCGCTCGAACGGCGCCTACGGTCGGAAATGACCGGCGACGTCCTGTTCGACCCCTTCAGCCGCGGCCGCTACGCCACCGATGCCTCGTTCTATCAGATCATGCCATCAGGCGTGGTGGTCCCGAAGACCATGGACGAGGCCTTGAGGGCGCTGGCGATCGCCCGCGACGAAGGCCTGAAGGTCACCCCGCGCGGCGGCGGCACCTCGCAATGCGGCCAGACCGTCAATGACGGGCTCGTGGTCGATCTCTCGAAGCACCTGAACCGCATCCTGTCGCTCGACGTCGAAGGCCGCACCTGCGTGGTCGAGCCCGGCATCGTGCTGGACGACCTCAACCGGCAGCTGAAAAAACACGGCCTGTGGTTTCCGGTCGACGTCTCCACGGCCTCGCGCGCCACCATCGGCGGCATGGCCGGCAACAATTCCTGCGGCGGCCGCTCGCTTCGCTACGGCACCATGCGCGACAACACGCTGTCGATGGAGGCCGCGCTCGCCAACGGCACACTGATCCGTTTCGGCGAGGTCTCGCGCGATCTCTCCGACCTCGAGGCCAGCGACAGCACCCGCGCCTTGTTCCGCGACATGCTCGATCTCGGCACGCGCGAGGCCGACGAGATCTCGGCGCGCTTTCCCAAGGTGCAGCGCCGCGTCGGCGGCTACAATCTCGATGCGCTGGTGCCGCGCAACGCACCGAACAACATGGCGCACCTCCTCGTGGGCTCAGAAGGCACCCTCGCCTTCACCACCAAGGTCGAGCTGAAGCTGTGGCCGGTCATCCGCAACAAGGCGCTCGGCGTCTGCCATTTCGGCAGCTTCTACGAGGCGATGGACGCGGCCCAGCATTTGGTCAAGCTGAAGCCGATCGCGGTCGAGTTGGTCGACCGCACCATGATCGCGCTTGGCCGCGACATCGCGATGTTCCGCCCGATCATCTCCGCCGCGATCAAGGGCGATCCGGATGCCGTGCTGGTGGTCGAGTTCGCTGAAGAGGACCAGGCCGACAATCTGGTGCGCCTCAAGCAGCTCAGCGAGCTGATGGGCGACCTCGGCTTCGGCTGGAATAACGAGCCGCGCAAATGGGGCGGCGTGGTAGAGATCACCGAGCCGGCGCTGCAGAGCGGCATCGCCGATTTCCGTGCCGCCGGCCTCAACGTCATGATGTCGATGAAGCAGGAGGGCAAGCCGGTCTCCTTCGTCGAGGATTGCGCCGTGCCGCTGCCGCATCTCGCCGACTACACCCAGCGACTGAACGAGGTGTTCGCAAAACACGGCACCAGCGGCACGATGTACGCGCATGCCTCCGAGGGCTGCCTGCATGTGCGCCCGGTGCTGAATTTGAAGCTGGAGAAGGACGTCAAGGCGATGCGCGCCATCGCCGAAGAAGCCTTCGCGCTGGTGCGCGAATACAAGGGCTCGCATTCCGGCGAGCACGGCGACGGCCTGGTGCGCTCCGAATTCCACGAGACCATGTTCGGCGAGCGTCTCGTCGCCGACTTCAGGGAGGTCAAGCAGCGCTTCGATCCCGCCGGCGTCCTCAATCCCGGCAAGATCGTCGATGCGCCCAAAATGGACGACCGCACGCTGTTCCGCTTCAAGCCGGACTATCGCGTCGGCGAGCTGAAGACGAAGCTCGACTGGTCGGCTTATCCCGGCGCCGGCGGCGGATTCCAGGGCGCGGTCGAGATGTGCAACAACAACGGCGCCTGCCGCAAGCTCGAGGGCGGCGTGATGTGCCCCTCCTACCGCGCCACGCGCAACGAGAAGGATGTCACGCGGGGACGCGCCAACACGCTGCGCCTCGCGATCTCCGGCCAGCTCGGCCCCGACGCGCTCGCCTCCGACGAGATGATGGAGACGCTGAAACTCTGCGTCTCCTGCAAGGCCTGCCGCCACGAATGCCCGACCGGCGTCGACATGGCCAAGATGAAGATTGAGGTGCTGGCGGCGCGCGCCGCCAGCCATGGCTTGAGCTTGCGCGACCGCCTTGTCGGCTACCTGCCGCGCTATGCCGGCCTTGCGTCGCGCTTCGCGATGCTCGCCAACTTGCGCAACCACAGTCCACTGCTGCGAAAGCTGTTCGAGCGCTTTGCCGGCATCAGCGCGCGCCGGGCGCTGCCCGCCTTCCGCAGCGATGTGTTCGTGCCACCCGCTGGCAGCATCGGGCCTGAGGGCGGCCGCGAGGTCGTGCTGTTCACTGATACCTTCAACCGCATCTATGAGCGCGAGAATCTCGACGCCGCGCTGCGCGTGCTCGCGGCCGGCGGCTATCGCGTGCATATGCCCAAGCCTGCGAGCGGCAGCCGGCCGCTATGCTGCGGCCGCACGTTCCTCTCGGCTGGTCTCGTCGACGAAGCCAAAGCCGAGCTCGACCGGCTGGTCTCCGCCTTCGCGCCATACGCGGCGCGCGGCGTGCCGATCGTCGGCCTCGAGCCGAGCTGCCTCTTGACGCTGCGCGACGAGCTATCTTCGCTACGCAAGGACAACGACGCCAAGGCCGTCGGCGCCCATGCGCTGACGTTCGAGGAATTTCTGGTACGCGAGGCCGAGGCCGGACGGCTGCAACTGCCGCTCGGCACCGTGGCCGACAAGGCCGTGGTGCACGGCCATTGCCACCAAAAATCCTTCGGCGCCTTCAAGCCAGTCGAGCAGGTGCTGCGTCTCGTCCCCGGCCTCAAGGTCGAGACCATCGAGTCGAGCTGCTGCGGCATGGCCGGCGCCTTCGGCTATGGCGCGGACACCTACGATGCTTCGATCGAGATGGCCGAACTGTCGCTGCTGCCCGCCGTGCGGCGCGCGGACGAGGCTACGCTGGTCGTCGCCGACGGCACCTCCTGCCGCCACCAGATCCACGACGGCACGAAGCGCGAGGCGCTTCACGTCGCGCGCGTGCTGGCGATGAGCCTCGATCGCGCCACCCCTTCAATCGCCACTCCCGTTACAAAGGAACCAAGCCATGGCTGAACTCACCCTCGACATCGCCCGCAAGATCCTCGACGCCGCCTTCGCAAAATCCACCGAGCTGAAGCTCAAGCCCCTCGTCGTCACCATCCTGGACGCGCGCGGCGTGCTCAAGATCGCGGCGGCGCAGGACGGCACCAGCCTGATGCGCGCCGAGATCGCCCACGGCAAGGCCTATGGCGCCCTCGCGATGGGCATGGGCTCGCGCGCCCTGTTCCAGCGTGCGCAGGAGCAGGCCTATTTCATCGACGCCGTGAACACCATTGCCAAGGGTGCGCTGGTGCCGGTCCCCGGCGGCGTGCTGATCATGGACGGCGCCACTTTGCTCGGCGCCGTCGGCGTGTCCGGCGACACCTCCGACAATGACGAGGCCTGCGCGGTCGCCGGCATCCAGGCGGCCGGGCTGAAGGCCAACGCGGGGTAGATACTCTCCCGTAGCCCGGATGGAGCGCAGCGTAATCCGGGACCTTCGCGCCTCCAGCAAGATCCCCGGATTACGCTGCGCTCCATCCGGGCTACAAGATCGTTCGCTGCCTCTTCACCTCCCCGTCCAGACCGGTTTCCGCTTCTCGCTGAAGGCCTTCAGCCCTTCCTTGGCGTCCTCCGTCATCGCGAGCAGCGCGATCTGGCTTTCGGTGTAGGCGATGCTCTCGTCGAACGACATCGCGGCGATGGCGCGCATGGCGTATTTGCCGCGGCGGATCGCGGTCGGGGATTTGTCGACGATGCGGCCGATCAGCCAGTCGACCTTGGCGTCGAGTTCGGCCGCCGGCACCACGTAGTTGAGGAGCCCCGCAGCCTGCGCCGCCTTGGCATCGAACGGCTCACCCGTCAGCGCCCATTCGTTGACGAGCCGCGGTGGCGCGATCCTCTGCAGCAGGCTCAGCACCTGCATCGGGAACACGCCGACCTTCACCTCGGGCAGGCCGAAGATGACGTGATCGGCCGCGATCGCCATGTCGGTCATGCAGAGCAGGCCCATGCCGCCGGCCATGCAGACGCCGCCGACGCGCGCAATCGCCGGCTTGGTCGCGTTCTGCGACAGGCGCAGCAGATCGGCATAGTCGACGTTGGGTTTGGAATGATCCATCGCGAACGCCGCGCCGGAATTCTGCAGGTCCGCGCCCGCGCAGAACGCCTTGTCGCCCGCGCCAGTCAGCACGATGACGCGGACGTCCTTGTCCTCATGCGCGTCGCGATAGCCCTTGCTGATGCCGGCGATCACCTCGCCGTTCAGCGCATTGCGCTTCTCCGGCCGGTTGATGGTGATCCAGAGCGCCTGCCCGCGCTTTTCGGTGACGACGGCTGCGGTGTCGGTCATGGCACGCTCGCTTCCTTGCTCCCGTTTGCCGCCATTTGCGGCAGCTTGGGCGAGAGGTGCAAGCGCAAACTGTGGCGTGGCGCCGCTTTAGCGCCTCGACGCAATTTGCGGGGCGATCGAAGCGCGAGCCGTGCCTCAGGTCGCGGCCGCTTTCCTGATCCAGACCTTGTTGTCGTGGAACGCGGCCCCGCCGATCGGCGCGATCGTGTCCGCACCCGTCAGCATGTTGATGCCACGGCCGCCGATATGGTTCTTGTTCGGATGAACGGATTCCGCGATCAAGACGCCACGCCGCACGCCCTCGAACAACGTCGCGACCAGCGTGGTCTCGCCGCGGCCGTTGCCGAGCGTCACGGCGTCACCGTCGGCGATATCGAGGAGCGCGGCATCGAGCGGATGGATCATCACGCTCGCTTTGCCCTCGCGTGCCTGCGAGGACGGCGTCTCGTTGAAGGTGGTGTTGAGGAAGCTGCGCGAGGGGCTGGTGGCGAGCCGGAACGGATGGGCCTGGTCGGCCTGCTCGATCACCGCCCAATGGTCCGGCAGATCAGGCATCTTGTCGAAATCGCCCATCGTCACGCCGAACGGCGGGTGCGCCCAATCCGCCCTGAAGTGGAATTTCTTGTCGGCATGGGCAAAGCCGTCGAGGAAATGCGAGGTGCGGAAGTCCGGCTGCAGGTCGCGCCAGAGGTCAGCTTCGAGGCCGGCGATGTCGCCGTGGTTGCTCAGCTTCAGCGTCGCGTTGATCAGTTCGCGCGGCGTCATCTCGAAGCCCGGGTGCTTGGCGCCAAGCCGCGGCGCCAGCGCCTGCAAGACCTCATGATTGGAGCGGCATTCGCCGGGCGGGTCGATCAGCTTCGGCCCGACCGAGATGTGCTGGTGCCCACCGCCGTAATAGAGGTCGTCGTGCTCCATGAACATGGTCGCCGGCAGCACGATGTCGGCCATCTGCGCCGTCTCGGTCATGAACTGCTCGTGCACCGCGACGAACAGATCCTCGCGCGCAAAGCCCTGACGCACGAGCGCCTGCTCCGGCGCCACCGTCATCGGATTGGTGTTCTGGATCAGCATCGCCTTGACCGGCCCCTTGCCGCGCAGCGCCTCAGCGTCGCCGGTAAGGATGCGGCCGATCTTGGACTGGTCGAGCGCGCGGACGCTGTGGTCGATCGCGTCGTGGCCCTCGATGACGGATTCATTGAAGTGCCACAGCGCGTAATTGTTGAAGAAGGCGCCACCGCCCTCATATTGCCAGGCGCCGGTCACCGCGGGAATGCAATTCGCGGCGTGCATCTGCACGGCGCCGTTGCGGCTGCGCGTAAAGCCGTAGCCAAAACGGAAGAAGGTACGTTTGGTCTCCCCGACCGCTTTCGCAAAAGCCTCGATCTCCGCCACCGGCACGCCGCAGATTGCAGAAGCCCATTCCGGCGTGCGTGTCTTCAGATGCGCCTCGAGCTCGGCGGGGCAATCCGTGTACTTGTCCATGTAGGCGCGGTCGGCATGGCCGTCGCGGAACAGGACATGCATGACGCCGCAGGCGAACGCGCCGTCGGTGCCGGGACGCAGGATGATCTTGATGTCAGCCTGCTTCATGGTCTCGTTGTCGTAGATGTCGACCGCGGCGATCTTCGCACCGCGCTCCTTGCGGGCACGCGAGGCGTGCGTCATCACGTTGACCTGGGTGTTGACGGGATTGGTGCCCCAGATCACCACCAAGTCGGACAGCGCCATCTCGCGCGGGTCGACGCCGGCGATCTTGCCGGTGCCGATCGCATAGCCGATGCGGCCCACATTGGCGCAAATCGTTTGATAGAAGCGCGAATACTCTTTCACATGGGTGAGGCGGTTGAGCCCGTCGCGCATCACGAGGCCCATCGTGCCGGCGTAGTAATAGGGCCAGATCGATTCCGCGCCGAACTCGCGCTCCGCCTGGTTGAGGCGCTCCGCGATCTCGTCCAGCGCCTCGTCCCACGAGATCCGCGCAAACTGGCCCGTGCCCTTCGGCCCAATGCGGCGCATCGGGAATGTCACCCTCTCCGGGTGATGGATGCGCTCGGCGTAGCGGGCGACCTTGGCGCAGACGACGCCGGCCGTATAGGTCTGCTTTTTCGAACCGCGGACGCGGCCGATGCTGCGGCCCTCGACCACCTCGACATCGAGGGCACAGGCCGAGGGGCAATCATGCGGACAGGTCGAATGGCGGATTTCGATCTTGGCGTGCTGGTTCATGTCTCAGTTCGTAACACCAAAATACCTGTCGGCCGAGGGCATTTATCCGGCAGTGCCCATGCGATTTGCTCAAACCGCGCGCGCCGGCGGTTCCTGCCGCAACCGCGAAATGCGGCCCAATCCACCGAATCCCCCCGGATATTCCCGGCCAGATCGGCTTTGTGAGGCGTCGACAGTCCGCCTCCCCTGCCGCTACAGTGCCTGTCAACAAGAACGATATCAGGGAGGTGGGCGTGACGGCCCGACAACTCATGCTGGCGCTGGCCGCCGGCCTGCTCGGCGCATTCGCCGCGGCCCCCTCATCGGCACAGGATTATCCGGCGCGCTCGGTCCGCATCATCGTCCCCTTCGGCGCCGGCGGGCCGGCCGATGTCGCTGCCCGGCTGATCGGCAACGTGCTCCAGGAGAGCTTTGGCCAGCCCTTCGTGATCGAGAACCGCACTGGCGCGGGCGGCGTCATCGGCACGATCGAAGCTGCGAAGTCCCCGGCCGACGGCTACACGCTGCTGATGATGTCCAACACCCAGACGGCGAATGAATCGCTGCTGACGCCGGACAAGCGCAAATACGAGCTGATGCGCGACCTCGCGCCGATCGCGCCGGTCAACTATTCCGATCTCGTCATCGTGGTGAACCCGCAAGTCCCGGTGAAGACGCTTGCCGACTTCATCGCGCTCGCCAAATCGCAGCCGGGAAAGCTGAACTATGCCTCCTCCGGCCAGGGCACGCCGTATCACATGGCCGGTGAGCTGTTCAAAGCGATGGCCGGCATCGACGTCGTCCATGTCCCCTACCGCAATAGCGGCGAAGCTCGCAGCGGCGTGATCGGCGGACAGGTGCAGATGATGATCGACGCGGTGCCGGCAATGGCGCCGAACATTGCCGAAAGCCGGGTTCGCCCGCTCGCCACCACAGGCAAGCAGCGCTCCGCGGTGCTGCCGCACGTGCCGACCGCGATTGAAGCCGGCGTTCCCGGCTACGAGGCGACGATCTGGCTCGGGCTGATGGCGCCGGCCGGTACGCCGAAGCCCGTCATCGACAAGCTCAACGCCGCCGTCAACGCAATGGTGAAGCGGCCGGACATCATAAAACTCTGGACCGAGCAGGGTGCCGTACCCATGTCAATGACACCGCAGGAATTCGACAAATTCCTGCGCGGCGACATCGAGAAATGGGCCGATGTCGTCAAGAAGTTCGACAAGTCCTGAGGCCGTACTGCTCATGCCCTCCCTTCAATTCCGGCTCAACGGCGCGGTGATCGCCGTGGACGCCGATCCAGACCAGATGCTGCTCGACGTGCTGCGCAGCCGGCTCGGCATCACCGGAGCGCATTTTGGCTGCGGCGCCGGTGAGTGCGGCGCCTGTCATGTCATGGTCGACGGCCGCGCGATCGCCTCCTGCGACATGCCGATGTGGTCGGTCACGGACAAGGACGTCGTCACGCTGGAGGGCCTTGGCACAGCGGAGCAGCCGCATCCGCTGCAACGCGCTTTCATCGCCGAACAGGCGATGCAATGCGGCTATTGCGTCTCCGGAATCCTGATCAGCGCAGCGGCACTGCTGAAACGCAACCCGTCGCCGACGGAGGCTGAGGTGAGAGCGGCGCTCGATCGCAATCTGTGCCGGTGCGGATCGCATAACCGCATGGTCCGCGCGGTGTTGCGCGCGGCGTCGGAGATGGCGGCGTCATGAGCTTCCCTGCCCCGAAACTGCCGGTCAGCCTGGTGGCCAATCCAAGGCTGTCGTCCTGGGTGAAATTCACCGGTGACGGCCGTGTGGCGATCTCGCCGGGCAAGGTCGAGATCGGCCAGGGCATCGTCACGGCGCTGGCGCAGATCGCAGCGGACGAGCTCGACGTCGGTATCGGCAGGATCGAGATGGTCCGCGCCTCGACGGCGACCAGCCCGAACGAGGGCGTCACCTCGGGCAGCCTGTCGGTCCAGCAATCCGGCCGCGCGCTGCGCCATGCCTGTGCCGAGGTGCGCCAGCGCTTTCTCGCCGCGGCGTCGGAGCGTCTCGGCGTCGACGCAGCATTGCTCGATGTCGATGACGGCACGATCTCGGGTCCCGGCAATGTCAGGACCAGTTATTGGGAGCTGGCCGGCGATGTTTCGCTCGACCACAACGCCACCCCAGGCGCGGCAGCGAAGCTCGCCTCGAGGCGCGCCGTCGCCGGGCATTCCGTCCAGCGCGTGGACATTCCCGACAAGGTGTTCGCCCAGCCGCGCTTCATCCATGACCGGGCATTGCAGGGTTTGCTGCACGGACGCGTGCTGAGGCCGGACATCTCGGGCGCCAGGCTGATCGCGCTGGACGACACAGCCGCACGCGCGGACCCCGGTCTCGTCGCGATCGTCCGCGACGGCGGATTTGCCGGCGTAGTCGCTGAAAGTGAGGCAACGGCGGATGCCGCACTGAAAGTCCTGCGCAAAGGCGCGACGTGGTCGGCGAGCGAGCCGCTGCCCGATGAAGACGATCTCGCAGGCTTCCTAAAAGGCCAGCCGATCGAAACAACCATCATAGACACAAAGCCGGCGTCGTCGCCGCGCGAGCCCGCCCGAACTCTGCGCCGGCAATACACCCGACCCTACATCGCCCATGCCTCGATCGCGCCCTCCTGCGCCATGGCACAGTGGGACGGCGATCGTGTCCATGTCTGGACCCACAGCCAGGGTGTCTATCTGCTGCGCGCCGATCTCGCCATCGTGCTCAAGCTGCCGGCAGGGAACATCGTCGTCGAGCACTTGGAGGGCGCAGGCTGCTATGGACACAATGCCGCCGATGACGTCGCGCTCGATGCCGTGCTGCTGGCGAAAGCGGCCAGCGGCCGACCGGTCCGGGTGCAATGGTCGCGCCACGACGAGATGAGCCATGCACCGTTTGGTGCAGCCATGGCCATAGAGATCGAGGCCGATCTCGATGCGGACAATGAGATCGTTGGCTGGCGCCATGCAATCTGGAGCAACGGCCACGCCGCGCGGCCGGGGCGTGCAGCGCAGCCCGCGTTGCTCGCGGCAACCGAAATTGCAAATCCCTATCCGCGCATGATCTCGACCAATCCGCCCGCAACCAATGGCGGCGGTGGCGACCGCAACTCCGTTCCACTCTATGACCTCCCGGCCTGGACGATCACGAGCCACCGGCTGCTGACCATGCCGGTGCGTACCTCGGCGCTGCGGACGCTGGGCGGACAAGGCAATGTCTTCGCCATCGAGTTCTTGCTCGATGAGATCGCCGCGCTACGCGGCGAGGACCCCGTCGCATTCCGCCTGCGCCATCTCCGTGACGAGCGGGCGCGCGACGTCATCCGCGCCGCAGCCCGACGCGCGCAGTGGAAACCTCAGAAGCAGGCCGGTATCGGTCACGGCGTCGGCTTTGCCCGCTATAAGAACACCGGCGCCTATTGCGCCGCGATTGCAGAGATCGAAGGTGCCGACGACATCCGCGTGAAGCGGCTGACGCTTGCGGTCGATGTCGGAGAGGCCATCAATCCGGACGGCGTCGTCAACCAGATCGAGGGAGGTGCGATCCAGGCGACGAGCTGGGTGCTGAAGGAGCGCGTTCGTTTCGACCGGTCGCGTATCATCTCAACCTCGTGGACGGACTATCCGATCCTGACATTCAGCGAGGTGCCGGCGGTGGATGTCGAGATCATCCAGCGCCCGGAGATCGAGCCGGTCGGCGCCGGCGAAGCCGCGCACGGCCCGGTGACGGCGGCGATCGCGAATGCCGTGTTCGATTGCCTCGGCGTGCGCGTGCGCGACCTGCCGATCACGCGCAACAGGATCATTGCAGCCATGGAGCTTGCATCGTGACGACAGTGAACATCTTGAGCGGCGGCGCGGCGCAAGGCCTGGTGCGCAGCCTCAGTGATGCCTTCAAGGCTGAGACCGGCTGTAGCATTGACGGCGAGTTCGGCGCCGTTGGTATCATGGCCGACAAGCTGCGCGCGGGTACGCCGGCCGATCTCGTGATCCTGACGCAGGCCCTGCTTGCGAAGCTTACCGAGGAGAAGCTCGTTACCCCCGCCTCGATCGCGGATGTCGGCCGGGTGGAGACCGCACTGGCGGTCCGCAGCCGCGACCCCAGGGTGACGGTGAAGACAGAAGCCGATTTGCGCGACGCGCTGCGTTCCGCAGACGCCATCTACGTCCCGGACACGAAGGCGTCGACCGCGGGACAGCACGTCGCAAGGGTGCTGGATCAGCTCGGCATCGCTTACGAGGTCGCATCGCGCTTGAAAATCTTTCCGAACGGCGCGACGGCGATGCGCGAGCTTGCGAACTCGACTGCGACGCGGCCGATTGGCTGCACGCAGGCGACCGAGATCATCGCGACCGACGGCATCGCGCTGTCGGGGGCGCTTCCGCCGGGCTGCGAGCTCGTGACGATGTACACGGCCGGCGTGACCGCGCGGGCTGCACATCCGAAAGAAGCAGCCGCGCTGGTCGCGTTGCTGACCGGCGCAAACCGGAAAGACTTGCGCCAGCGTATGGGCTTTGCCGGCTAGATGCGGCTGGCCGTCCTATTTGTGCAACTGGGTGAGACCAGTCGGAGGACCATCGACCGCGGTCCAGCCGCCGTCAACGAACAACGTGCTGCCGCTGACATAGCTCGCGGCATCCGAGGCGAGATAAGCCACGGCGGTGGCGACCTCGTCGGCGCTGCTCCAACGATTGAACACGGTGTGGCCGGCATAGAGATTGTAGATGTCCGGGCGCTGCTTGAACGGGCCGGTCAGCGCGGTCTCGGCGATGCTCGGCGCGATCGCGTTGACGCGCACGCCGGCATGGCCGACCTCGGAGGCAAATCCCTTCACCAAGAGGCCGATCGCCGCCTTGGTGGAGCCGTAGACGCCAAGGCCGGGCTCGATGGTCACCGCGCGCACCGAGGAGCAGGCAATGATGCTCCCGCCCTTCTGCGCGACCATGATGCGGCCGAAGGCCTGGAAGAACCAGACCGTGCCCTTGACGTTGAGGTTGAGGACGCGGTCGAGATCCTCCTCGGTGTAGTCGAGGATGGTTTTGCGGATGTTGAGCCCGGGCGTCGTCACGGCGATGTCGAGCCGTGGGAACTTTTGCATCACGGTTTTCGCCAGTGCGTTGACGTCCGCAGCGCTCGCGGCATCGCAGCTGGCTGCTTCCGCCCACCCGCCCTTCTCGCGAATGCCGGCGGCGGTCGCTTCCGCAGCGTCAAGCGCGCGATCGGCGCAGACGACGCGGGCCCCTAACCCGGCCAGCGCCTCGGCCGACGATTTGCCGATCCCCGAGGCGGCACCGAGCACCACGGCTGTCTTGCCGGTGAGATCGAAGAGCTTGCGATAGTCGGTCACGGACAGATTTCTCCCTGTTGTCGTGGCGCAAACTACGCAAGGGCGATGCGCCGGCCAAGTGCCGGCGCACGCACGGCAGCTATCCCTTGTATCCCATCAAGAGGCGCGGCAGCCACAGCGAGAACGCGGGAACGTAGGTGACAAACATCAGCGCCGCGATCAGCGCGGCATAGAACGGCAGAATGGTGCGCATCACCGCGCCGACCGAGATGCCGCCGATGGCGCAGCCGACGAACTGCGTCGTTCCGACCGGCGGGGTGTTCAGTCCGAGCGCGCAGTTGATCAGCATCAGCATGCCGAACTGCACCGGGTCCATGCCGGCCTTCATCGCGATCGGCAGGAAGATCGGGGTGCAGATCAGGATGGTCGCCGCCATGTCCATGAACGTGCCAAGCACGAACAGGATGACGTTGATGAGCAGGAAGATCATCCAGGGCTGCGTCGAGACCTTGCTCATGAGGTCGCCGGCGAAATCTGCGACTTCATAGAGCCCCATCAGGTACTGGAACATGGTGGAGACGCCGATCAGCAGCAGCACCACGCCCGTCGTCTTCACCGCTTTGGCCGCGGCCCGCAGGAAGTTCTGCAGGGTCATGGTGCGGTAGATGAAGAAGGTCAGCAGGATCGTGTAGGTGACCGCGACGGCCGCCGATTCAGTTGCCGTGAAGACGCCGGACAGGATGCCCGCCAGGATGATGCCGACGATCAGAAGGCCGGGCAGCGCGGCGGCGAGCGAACGGAACACCTCGGCCCAACCCGGGAACTTGCCGGCCGGATAGCCCCGCTTCACCGCGACCGCGTAGGCGGCGACCAGCATGCACACCATCAGCACCAGCGCCGGCAGGAGGCCGGCGGCAATCAGCGCGCCGATCGAGACCTTGCCGCCGGCGGCCAGCGCATAGATGATCATGTTGTGGCTGGTCGGCATCAGCGCGCCGACCAGCGAGGCATGGGTGGTGACGTTGACGGCGTAGTCGGTGTCGAACCCCTCTTTTTTCATCATCGGGATCATCACCGCGCCCATCGCCGACACGTCGGCCACGGGCGAGCCGGAGACGCCGCCGAACAACGTGCAGGCGACCACGTTCGACATGCCGAGGCCGCCGCGGATGTGGCCGACGAGATTCTTGGCGAGCTTCACGATCTTGTCGGCGACGCCGCCATGCAGCATCAGCTCACCGCTGAAGACGAAGAACGGGATGGCCAGGAACGAGAAGATGTTCATCCCCGACATCATCTGCTGGAAGATGACGGCGACCGGCAGGCCTTCGTAGAGGATGGTGCAGATTGCGGAGAGGCCGATCGCGAAGGCGACCGGGACGCCGAGGATCAGGAAGCCGAAGAAAGTGGCGCCGAGAATGATCAGTTCCATGAGGGGACGACCTCTTCGCCGCGCAGGAGGGCAATGATGTGCTCGATGGAGAAGGAAACGATCAGGATGCCCGAAGCGATCAGCGGCACGTAGCGGATCACTTCAGGCAAGCCGAGATTGGGGATTTTCACCGTACCGACCGATGATCCGAGGATCCAGCCGTTATAGGCCATCGCGATGCCGAACACGGCCACCAGAACATGGATCACGATCTCGATCTTCTCACGCACATGATCCGGAAGCATGACCAGCAGACTGTCCATGCCGATATGTCCGGCATCGCGGACGCCGACGGCGGCGCCGATCAGCGTGACGTACAGAATGAGGACCAGCGCAAGGTTCTCGGTCCAGGTCGGGCTGGAATTGAGCACGTACCGTCCGAACACCTGGTAGAACACGATGGTGACGATGACGAGCAGACCGGTCACCGACAGATACATGCCCAGGCGCGCGATGGGTGCATTGATCCGCGAGAGCAGGCCGGTGGACGGGCGTCCGGCAACCGCCTCCTGCTCGTGATCTGCGACATGTGGGTCTGTCATCGCGCGCCTCCCTCGCGAGGGCCCGGTGTCACCTTGCGGCGACGCCGGACCCGCTCCGCCGTGGTTTACTTCGTGTCCTGGATACGCTTGACGAGGCCCTGCAGCTTCTCGTCGCCGGCGAATTTCTGGTACACCGGCTTCATCGCGTCGACGAACTCCTGCTTGTTGGCGACGGTCACGACCTGGACGCCGGCCGCCTCGACGGTCTTGCGAGAGGCCTGCTCGCGCTCGTCCCAGAGCTTGCGCATGACCGGCACCGATTCCTTGGCTGCCTTGCGGACCATCGCCTGATCCTCCTTGCTCAGCGTGTCCCAGACCTTTTTGGACATCACGAGAACTTCGGGGGCGAGCGAGTGCTCGGTGACGTTGTAGAACTTGGCCGCCTCGAAATGACGCGAGGACTCATAGGAGGGCCAGTTGTTCTCGGCGGCGTCCACCAGGCCGGTCTTGAGAGCGGTGTAGACCTCGCCATAGGGCATCGGGGTCGGGTTGGCACCGAGGCTCTGGATCATGCCGACCCAGAGATCAGATTGCTGGACGCGGATCTTCAGGCCCTTGAGATCCGCCAGCGACTTGACCGGTGCCTTGACGGTGTAGATGGACCGGGCGCCGCTGTCGTAATAGGCAAGGCCGACCAGACCCGCGGGCTCCATGGCCGCCAGGATCTCGTCGCCGATCGGCCCGTCAAGGACCGTGCGCATGTGCTGCGTGTCGCGGAAGACGAAGGGCAGGCACAGGGCGATGGTTTCGGGCACGAAGTTGTTGAGCGGCGATGCGTTGATGCGCATCATGTCGAGCGCGCCGATCTTGAGCTGCTCGATGGTGTCCTTTTCCGAGCCCAGGGCGCCGTTCGGAAACACCTTCACGCCCAGCTTGCCGCCGCTCGCCGTCGCGAGTTGCTTGCCCATGAACTTGACGGCCTCGACGGTCGGGTAGTCGGCCGGATGGATGTCGGCGGAGCGGAAATCGCGGGCGGTCGCCAAGGGCGCTGAGACCGCCAGCACGGCGGCTGCGATGATACCGGTAAGTGTCTTCATCTGGGCTTCCTCCTGAAGTGATTATGTCGTTGTCGGGCAGGCTGCGGGCCGTCTTGGGTCGCTCCACTTCAGGCGTGAAGTCAAGCGCCAATCTCGTCCCTAGGGCGGGCGGCATTCTCTGTCCAAGCCAAATCCAGCATCGATCAATGCAAGAGTTGCATCGATCGATTTCTGGCGCAATTCGCACTATGGTGGGTATGGCGGGCTGGCTCGACGTCGCCGGAGCGTGACTTGACGCCTCCAATGGAGGCCCCTCAAGATGTCGCAAACACCGGACTGTCGCGAGGGAATGCCTATGCCGCGGAAGCTGATCGATATTTCCGTGCCGCTCAGAAACGACGTAACGTCCGATCCGCCCGGTAATCACCCGACCATCAACTATATCGATCACCAGCAGGGCTTGCCGCGCATGCTGCAGTTCTTCGACGGCCTCAAGGCGGAAGACCTGCCGGATGGCCAGGGCTGGGCCGTGGAGCAGGTGTCGCTGTCCACCCACAACGGTACGCATCTCGATGCGCCCTGGCACTTTCATCCGACCATGAACCGCGGCGAGCGGTCATGGACCATCGACGAGGTACCGCTGGAGTGGTGCTTTCAGCCCGGCGTGAAGCTCGACTTCCGGCATCTGCCTGACGGCTATGTCGTGACTGCCGGCGACGTCGAGGCGGAGCTCAAGCGCATCGGGCACAGGCTATCGCCGCTCGAGATCGTCGTCGTCAACACCAGCGCCGGCGCCAAATTCGGCGAGGCCAGTTACGTCAACTCCGGTTGCGGCATGGGCTATGAAGCCACCATGTATCTGCTCGATCGCGGCGTGCGACTGACCGGCACCGATGGCTGGAGCTGGGACGCGCCGTTCGTCTTCACTGCGCAGAAATATGCCGAAACCAGGGACGCCGGCCTGATCTGGGAAGGCCACAAGGCGGGACGGCACATCGGCTATTGCCATCTCGAGAAGCTGCACAATCTCGATCAATTGCCTTCCACCGGATTCACGGTCTCGTGCTTCCCGGTGAAGATCGAACGCGCCTCCGCGGGCTGGACCCGCGCGGTCGCCATCATCGACAACTAGACGCGACGCATCATTCGCCGTCGAGGCCGCTCTCGGCGAGCTCGCGCAAGGCATCGGTGTCGAGCACCACGATGGCACCATGCTCGAGACGAACCCAACCGCGACCGGCCCAGGCGCGCAATTGCTTGTTGATGCTCTCGCGCGTCATCCCCACCATCTCGCTGATCTCCTGCTGGGTGATGGCGAGCGTGCCGCTACCTGAGTCGAACTTGCGCTCCTCGGTGAGGCCGAGCAGCGCGCTTGCCAGCCGCCCCGGCAGATTTTGCAGGATCACCTGCTCGACCTGCTGGCTGGTCCAGCGCAGGCGCGCGCAGAGCAGCTCGATGAACTTCATCGCCAGCGCCGGCTGACTCTTCACGAACGGCAGGAAGTCGCGGCGGTCGATGATGTAGAGCTCGCAATTGGTGTTGGCGGTGGCATCCGCCGATCGCGGCGCACCGTCAAGAACCGCGATCTCGCCAAAAATCTCGCCGGGGCCGATGAGATTGAGAATGGCATTCCGCCCGTCGGGCGATGAGGAGGATATCTTCACCGTTCCGGTGATCACCGCGAACAGGTTGTTGCCGGGATCGCCCTTGGCGGCGATCGTCGCACCGCGCTTCACGGTGGTGTGCTTGGCGTAGCGGCAGAGTTGATCGAGCGCGTCCGGCTCCAGATCCGCGAAGATCGGGTGCTTGCGCAGGACCGATAATTTGTTGCCCGCCGATTGTCGGGGGTCGCCGGTCTTGTCCTGAGGCACGCCGCTGGGCTCCTAAGGCTGCGAGGCACTGGAGTTCCTGCGTAGTCAGTGTTGTCCGGCTTTTCAACCGGAAAGCATGCCCACGGTTTGAGGCAAATGCGGCGAAAATGCCTCCGCCCGGCTCGAAGCCCGCATCCGAAGGATGCGCCAATGCACCCCCGTCGATGCAGAGTTGCAGGCCCCGCAGGTCGTTGTTGTGTTGAGGCGCTGCCGAGCGGCCAACAGCCGACTGCGCTCGAGTGGGCGGCTAGCACATTACTACTGGCACATTAGACCGGGATCTACGATCAAGAGCTTCAACGCCTGGAATCGAGGTCGATCCGGCCTGAGCTGGTTTGCCGATCCGCCCACGCCAGAGCTGCGGCGAAAGTGACGAAGATCGCCACGACGACAATGGTCATCAGCAACGCGTCTGTGGGCATCATACTCCTCCCGGATTGTTTGAGGGCATTATTTGTGACCGGTCCTCGGCGTCATTGATCGGGATCAAAAATTCGGGAGCGTTGCGGAAAGTCTCTCAGGCTGCGGCGAGGGCCTCGACTCGTGCCGGGTCGAGCAGGCTGATTCCGCCGTGAATGATCTCGATCGCACCGTGGCGTTCGAGCTTGGTGAAGGTGCGGCTGACGGTTTCGATGGTCAGGCCGAGATAGTCGGCGATGTCCTGGCGGCTCATCGGAAGCGGAACGGTGTCGGACGACCCCTTGAGCGCCAACAGCCGTTCGCGCCAGCCGAGCAGGAAAGCCGCGACCTTCTCGTCCGCCGAGCGGCGGCCGAGCAGGACCATATGGTCGCGCGCCTGGCTCAACTCGCGAATGGCCAGCTCGTTGATTCGCCTGAGCAGCTGCGGACGGTCCTCGATGAAACGGCCGAAGGGCGCTTTTGCGAACTGGCAGACAGTCACCGCGCCGATTGCATCGGCCGAAAAATTGTGACGCCCGGAAAGATTCATCCCAAGGAAATCGCCGGGCAATGCGAAACCCACGATCTGCCGCCGGCCGTCGGGCAGCAGCTTGTACAGCCGCATGACGCCCTCGAGGACGTTGTAGAACGAGGTCGTGATGTCCTCCTCGGAGAACACGGTCTCGCCCGAAGAAAAATGGACACGGCGTCCGAGATGCTCGAATTCCCTGAGCTCGGCCGGATCCAGCGACGAACAAACTGCCGATCCACGTACGGCACAATCGCTACAGAAATGCCCGCTCGGCTCAATCGTGACCACGGAAGGCTTCATCCACCGCTCCAAGCGTGGGTTCAGCTCCGCCCCCGGCCGAGTCCGCCACGCAGCTGCATTTTACTGCGCCGCCACAAACGCGATTGACCCAGATCAATTTTGGCCTCCCTCCCCCCTCTATTCTGCGCCGAGAGTTCGTCGGGGATCCCGCCTTCCATGTTTCGATACGCGCTACGCCAGGCCCTGATTGGCCTCTTTCTGATCACGCCTGCGCTGGCGGCCCCGACCGCCGAGCAACGCGGCAAGGCCTTTGCTCGGACCAATTGCGCGCGCTGTCACGCGATCGACCGCGTCTCCGAAAGCCCGCTCACGATCGCGCCCCCGCTACGTACCCTGCACCGGCGCTATCCGATCGAGACCCTTGGCGAGGCGCTTGCGGAAGGCATCTACACCGGCCACGCCGACATGCCCGCCTTCGAGCTCAGTCCGGACCAGATCCACGATCTGCTGTCCTATCTGAAGACGCTCGAATAGCTGGCCTCAGACCGCCTGCACCGTCCAGCCGATCAGCTCCTTGGCGACGCGGGCGAAAGCTGCATCGAACGCCGCAACGGCAGCCGCCGGCTCGACCTTGTCGAGCTTCTCGCTGGCCTCGACGAGGCGTGACGCGGCCACCTTGCCGTTCTTGTCGACGATCCGCGCCGACAGGGCGATCTCGACCCTTGTCTCGCCCTCCGTGGCAATCCGGAAGCGTCTGATGTCGATCAGAAGCTGGTAGTCCGCCTGGCCAAGGTCGGTGGTACGCAACGGCGCGTGGGCAATGTCGTAATTTTCAAAGCTGTCGATCAGCCGCGCCTGCACCAGCTTCGGGATGCTGTCGGCCCACAGGAAATCGGCAAAGCCCGGGTTGTCACCCACGGGAGAGAACAGCATCCGCTGGGTCTGGAGCATCGCGACCGCTGTCGGCTCGGGAATGGCCAGCGACGCAGAGAACGTCTTGCCGGCGGGACCAAGGTTCTGCGGCGCGCGCAGGTCGTAGGTGATCTTCTGCGCGGGCGTCCCGCCACCGGTCATCTTCTCGAGGCCCGCCAATATGCCGTCGATCTTGCCGGTGTTGCGCGCGAGCCCGTCGGAGAATGTCTTGAGATTGGCGATGGTGTCCTTCAGCGGACCGGAATTGTCCTCCAGCACGGTGTCGACCCGCCGCAACGCATCACGCGCGGCCTGCGTCATGCTCTGGCCGGCGCCCGCCTCGGCAATCAGGGTCAGGGGCTCGCCGGATTTGGCGACGATCGTGCCACCCTCCAGCGTCACCACCGGCACGCCGGTCAAACCCTGGAAATCGAGACCGACCCTGGTATCGGCGCGCACGGGCGTCGCCGAAGCAACGGAGATCGTCGCGTTGACGAAGCGCGGATTATCCGGCGCCAGTCCGAGCTGGGTCACCTCGCCGACGCGGATGCCGTTGAACAGCACGCCGGCGCCGACCAGCAGGCCCGGTACCGGTCCCTGGAATTGCACGTGATAATTCGTGCGCGGTCCGATGCCGCCGGTGTTGTTCAGCCAATAGACGAAGCCGAACACCGCGAGAATCGCGGCCAGCACGAAGCTGCCGATCAGCACGTAGGGAGCGCGGGTTTCCATGTCTCATCTCATCTCGTGTTGCAGCATCTGCGAGCGCTTGCCGTGGAAATAGGCGCGCACCCAGGGATGCTCGGATTGCAGCAGTTCGCGCATCGGCCCGATCGCGACGATCTTGCCGTCGGCGAGCGCGGCGACGCGGTCGCAGACCGTGGTGAGGCTGGCGAGGTCGTGGGTGACCATGAACACGGTCAGCTCCAGGGTCCTTTGCAGGGTCCTGATCAGCGCGTCGAAATCGCCGGCGGCGATCGGATCGAGGCCGGAGGTCGGCTCGTCCAGGAACAGGATCGGCGGATCGAGCGCGAGCGCGCGCGCCAGCGCCACGCGCTTGGTCATGCCGCCCGACAGCTCCGCCGGATATTTGTCGGCATCCTGCGCCCGCAATCCGACCATCTCGAGCTTGGCGATCGCGATCTCGTCCATCAGCTCCTGGGACAGGACGAGATTTTCACGCAGCGGAAACTGGACGTTCTGGCGGACCGTCAGCGAGGAGAACAGCGCGCCCTGCTGGAACAGGATGCCCCAGGCCGTAGCCGCGCCCTGCGTGCGGCCGCCGATCGGCTGTCCCATGACCTCGATCGTGCCGCTCCGGCGCGGGATCAGGCCGATGATGGTCCGCATCAGCACCGACTTGCCGCCGCCGGACGCGCCCACCAACCCGAGGATCTCGCCCCGCCGCACATCGAGCGAGAGATGGTCGAGCACGGTCTGGCGGCCGAAACCGACCACGAGGTCGCGAACCCGGATCGCGAACTCTTCCCGCTGTTCGCTCATCGTCACATTCCGATCGAGGCAAAGAAGATCGCGAACAGGCCGTCGAGCACGATCACCAGGAAGATCGACTTCACCACCGACGTCGTGGTCTGCCGTCCGAGCGACTCGGCGCTGCCCTTGACGCGCAGGCCCTCGCTGCACGCGACGATCCCGATCACCAGCGCCATGAAGGGCGCCTTCAGGATGCCGACCTCGAAATGGGTGACCGAGATCGCATCGTGCAGCCGCGCGATGTAGATCGCCGGCGCCATGCCGCCGTAGAACTGCGCGACCAGGCCGCCGCCATAGAGCGCGGCAATCGCCCCGACGAAAGCCAGGATCGGCAACGCGATGACCAGAGCCGCAACCCGCGGCAGGATCAGGACGTGGACGGGATCGAGCCCCATGGTCGAGAGCGCGTCGATCTCCTCGCGCATCTTCATCGAACCGAGCTCGGCGGTGTAGGCGCTTCCCGAGCGTCCGGCGACCATGATGGCGACGATCAACACGCCGAGCTCGCGCAGCACCAGGATGCCGACCATGTCGACGGTGTAGGACTCCGCGCCGAACCTGCGGAAGTGGAAGAATCCCTGCTGGGCGATGATGGCGCCGATCAGGAACGTGATCAGAACGACGATGGGGATCGCCTGCCACCCGATACGGTAGAGCTGGTAGACCAGCGACGTCAGCCGCAGCGTTCGCGGCCGGCGCAGCACACCGATCACGGCCATGAACAAGGCGCCAAGCATTTGCAGGAAGATCGTGATGTCCTCCCGCGCGTCGACCGTCGCCTTGCCCAGATCGTTCAACCTGAGCAGGACCGGATTGGACGCGGACGCCGGCGCCGGCGGCTGGCGGTTGACCTGGCGCACCTCGTCCATCAGACCGCTGAAATGATCGGCGACACCGACGAAGTCCGCCGATCTGCCGGATGAGGCGGCTCTGCGTGACAGTTTCTCCAGGACCCAAGCACCGAGCGTATCCAGCGCGCTGATGCCCGACATGTCCAGGGTCACAGCTCTCGACCGATCGACCTCGGCTCCGACCGACCGGGACAGCGTTTCGAGCGTCGTCACATTCGCTGCGGTCCAGGGCCCTTCCGGACGCAATCTCAACGCATCGCCAGAGGGCGTTGCCAGCAACAGCGGTTCGGAGTTCACGCTTCCACCTCATCGGGACAATTGGCCCCCATTCAGCCGCCAGTTCTAGGCCAGCGTGTGGCGGCCGGTTTGACTTGTCTCAAGTGCAGGACCTGCCGACGTCTTGACACAGGTCAAGCGCGGTCGTGCCGGCGGGCCCTAGGGTTCGCTTCATTCAAGGAGACATCAAATCCATGTTCGACAGCGACAGGATGAGCGAAGAACTGCGATCGTTGAAAGTGGACGTCACGCGCCTCTTGAGCACCGCCGGCGAGCAGATGTTCGACAGTTCGAAGGAGCGGGCCGACGCTCTGGCCGACCAGATCAAGGCCGCGCTGGCCGAACTCGGTGAAACCGTCAGCGACGAGCAGGAGCAGCTTCAGGGCCTCATTGCGGAACGCCCGATGACGTCGCTCGCCTCCGCTTTCGCGCTCGGCGTGGTCGTCGGCTTCATGCTGAGGAGACACTAGGTGAATAGCGAGAATGTCGTCAAACATCTGCGCCTCTTGTGGCGCACCGACCGGATCATCGCGGACATCAGGCTGCGCCACCTCCTGATGGGCCTCGGCCTGCGCGCCTTTGCGGCGCTGATCGCGGCGTTCGGGCTCCTGATGCTGGAGCTGTCGGCCTATTTTGCGCTGGTCCAGATCTGGAGCGCCATTGCCGCGGCCGCCATTCTCGGCGCCGTCAATTTTGCCATCGCCGCGGTCCTGTTCGTCATCGCCGGCCGCGCTCCGTCCGGCCGCGACATCGAGTTCGCCAATGAGATTCACGGCGCGTCCATCGAGGCCCTTCAGCTCGAAGCACGCGCGCTTCAGGCTCAGGTGTCAGGCGCGGTGCATCATCCGCTGAGCACGATCATGCCGGTGCTGGTGCCCCTGATCGCGATTATCATCAAGTCTTTGCGAACCACTGCCAAGACAGCTGCCAAGACATCAGCCGCCGCAAATTCGGCCGAAGCGTCCTCCTAGCGGGCGCGCTCAGAGCTTTAGCCGAACGTCGCAGATATCAGGCTCGGTCGGATCCGGCTTGACCTCGAAACCGAGCTGCCGGCACATCTCGAGCATCACGGTGTTCTCCTGGAGCACGTCACCCGAGATCGCCTTCAGCCCTTCCGACCTCGCGTAGCTGATAATCAGCTGCATCAGGGCCCATCCGAGCCCCCTGCCCTTGAGATCGGACCGCAGCAGGATCGCATATTCGCCGCTCTCGTAGATCGAGTCCGAATGGAGTCGGACGACGCCGACCATCTCGCCGGTCGCCTCGTCGAATGCGATGAAGGCCATGGCGCGGGCATAGTCGAGCTGGGTCAGCCGCGCGATGAATTCGTGGGTGAACTCCTTCATCGGC
The DNA here is from genome assembly GCF_029714325.1 of Bradyrhizobium sp. CB1717. Lineage (NCBI taxonomy): Bacteria > Pseudomonadati > Pseudomonadota > Alphaproteobacteria > Hyphomicrobiales > Nitrobacteraceae > Bradyrhizobium > Bradyrhizobium sp. CB1717. The sequence continues at coordinate 3,493,315 of NZ_CP121666.1, read as the reverse complement.
GCGAAGAAGCGCAGGCGAAGGTCGTGCGGCGTCACGTGACGCAGGAATTCATGGATGGTCGGTTCGTCCTCGGGACGCAATGGCCGCACGAAGATCCGCCAACCGTCCTTGAGCTCGAGTCGGCGCTCCCACTGCGACGGATAGGCGCGAACGGCGAAATTGGCGGGACCGGAGCCCACGAATTTCCGCTGCGACGGCCCCACCGCGACACGGGCGTCAACCGCCGTCACGCCGGTCTCATCCGCAAGCAGCGGGTTGATGTCGAACTCGCGAATCTCCGGAATATCGGCCGCCATCTGCGCAAGCTTGACCAGCACCATGGCAACTGCATCCTGCTTGACGGCAGGCACGTCCCGATAGGCACGCAGCAGCCGCGAGACCCGCGTGCGATCGATCAGATCACGGGCGAGTTGCAGATCGAGCGGCGGCAGCGCCAACGCCTTGTCGTTGATGATCTCCACCGCCGTCCCGCCTCGACCGAACACCACGACGGTGCCGAAGGTGGGATCGTCGGCAAGACCGAGGATCAGCTCGCGCGCCTTCGCCTTGACGACCATCGCCTGGACGATGACGCCGCCGATGCGGGCCTCGGGCCGCAGCTTCCTGGCCCGGGCAAGAATATCGGTCGCGGCCGCACGCACCGCCTCCGGCGTCGTCAGATTGAGCACGACGCCGCCGACATCGGACTTGTGCACGATGTCGCGCGACATGATCTTCAGCACGACGGTCCCGCCTTGTGCAAATATCTCGTTAGCGCAGGCCACCGCCTGCTCGACATCACCGGCGGCATAGGTCGGCACCATCGCGATGTCGTAGGCTTCGAGCAGGTGCTTGATCTCGACAGGCTCGAGCCATTTGCGGCCGTCGGCGATGGCTGCGGCGACGATCTGCCTGGCCCCCCGGGCGTCGGGTACAAACGTGTCGGGCATCGCGGGAGGAACCTGGCTCAGCTCCTCGACCACTTCGCGATGCCGGACCAGATGCATGAAACCGCGCACCGCATCGTCCTCGGTCGGGTAGTTCGGCATGCCGGCGTCGGACAGCGCCTGAACGATCTTCTGGTCGGCTCCAACCCAGGCGGCCAGCACGGGCTTCGACCATCGGCCGTGATGCTTGCGATATTTGCCGACGAGCTCCGTCACGGTCGTCGCGATGTCGGCAGCCGAAGCGATCGCTGTTTGCACATTGAGGACGAGAACTGCGTCATTGTCGGTGTCGGCGAGCAGCGCCTCGAGTGCAGCCGCGTAGCGCGATGCATCGGCATCGCCGACGATGTCGACGGGATTTCCGCCGGACCAGGTCGGCGGCAGCACGTCGTCGAGTTTCTTGCGAGCGTCCGCCGAGATTGACGCCGGAATCCCGCCAAGCTCGACCAACCGGTCGACGGCCAGGACGCCGATGCCGCCGCCATTGGTGAGGATGGCCAGTCGCTTTCCGGTCGGCGATTCGACGCGGCCGAGCGTCTCGGCGCAGTCGAACAGCTCGCGCAGATCGGAGACCCGCAGGACACCCGCACGGCGGAACGCCGCGTCATAGACCGCGTCGGCGCCCGCGAGCGCGCCCGTGTGGGTCGCGGCCGCCTTCGCTCCTTGCGCCATGCGGCCGGACTTCACCACGACGACCGGCTTGACGCGCGCCGCGGTGCGGGCCGCCGACATGAATTTGCGCGCGTCCTTGATCGCCTCGATATAGAGCAGGATCGCGCGGGTCTTGTGATCCATCGCGAAATAGTCGAGCAGGTCGGCGATGTCGACGTCGATCTGATCACCGATCGAGACAATGCCGGAGAAGCCAACGCCGCGCTGCGCGGCCCAATCAACCATGCCGGCGGCAATCGCACCGGATTGCGAAATCAGCGCGAGATTTCCTGCGCCCGGCATGTGCGCGGCAAAACTGGCGTTGAGGCTCACTTCCGGCATCATGATGCCGAGGCAGTTCGGGCCGATCAGCCGCATGCCGTATTTGCGGGCTGCGGCGATTGCGGCGTCCTGCAGCGATCCCGGCCCATGGCCCAATCCAGCCGAGACGATCAGCGCACCTGCCGAGCCGCGCCGCCCGGCCTGGTCGATGATGCCCGGAACCTCGCGCGCCGGCGCGGTGATGACCACCAGTTCGGGCACGAATTCCAGCCTGTCCAGGCTCTCCACCGAGGCAACGCCAGCGATCTCCGCATGGCGCGGATTCACCAGGCCAAACTGTCCCGTGAACTCGGCCTTGCGAATGTTTTCCAGGACGGCGCGTCCCACGGAGACAGGACGGGCGCTCGCTCCGACGAGCGCGACTGATCGCGGCGACAGCAGGTTCTTCAGGCGATAGGTGGACATTAAAGCAAATGCGCCCGGTCGGTGGTGGTTCCGATGGTCGAAAGATCAGGCCGGAAACGAGCGGCCAGCCTAGTGAGAGATCATAACCCAGCACGGTGGCTGGCCAATGACGGTCTTCGTCACACCGCCCCAAACGATCTCATTCAGGCGTGAATGATGGTAGGCTCCCATCACGATCGCATCGACGGCATTGGAATTCGCCCAGCTTCCAAGCACCTTGCCGATCGAGCTGCCGCCGCCCGCTGCCGTTTCGAACGAGGCGTAGACACCGTGTTCCCTCAAATGGTCGACGAGTGAGGTCCCGGACTGCACGATCTCGTCAGTCTTGTCATCCGTCACGGTCACCACGCGGACCGAGGCCGCAGCCTGAAGGATGGGCATCGCGTCGCCAACGGCGCGCGCCGCGCGCGCGGAGTGATCCCAGGCGATCATGACGTTCTCGAATTCCGGCCGCAGCACCTCCACAAGCTGTTCCGGGCACAGCAACAGCGGGCGCCCGGATTCGAACAGGAGCGTCTCGATGATGTGCTCCGTTCGGCTGTCATGCGGCTTCACGGGGACCAGGGTGAGATCGCTGAAGCGCGCATGCTCGGCGAGGATCGGCGCGATCTGGTCCGCCGCAACCTTGCCCGATCGGCTTTGGGCCCGAATGTTCGCGCGAGACGCCGCACCCGTGAAAGCATCCAGCAGACGCTGCATCTCGACCGCTCCAGGAGCCCCCTTTGCCTCGGCGGCGTCGGGATCGTCGGGGAGCAGCACCTTCGGTCTTACGAAGAGATCTTCCTCGAGCGCAAGCGCGGTGATCCTGGCACCGAGGTCGGCGGCAACGGCCACGCATTTCTCGATCGCTGCAAGGGCCGGTCCACGCGGCTGGCCGACAAGCGGCAGAAAGACGTCCTTGATGGGCATCGGAATTCTCCTTAGCTACCAGAATAGGCCGGCTTTCGTCGGGACGCTTGATCCTCGTCAAACCTCTGGAACCGCCCGACCGGCAAGGACGGGCGTTGACGGAAGTCAAGGACTGGCCGTGCGCTGCCATTCTATGGATAGTTCGATCGGAGCGGTCCGCCCCGGAGAGACTGATGCGTGCGATGGTGTTGGTGGCCCCGCGAGCGCGGCTCCGGATGGAGGAACGCTCCGATCCAATTCCCGGCGAAGGCCAGATCCGGGTCAGGGTCAGCGCTTGCGGCGTCTGCCGGACCGATCTTCATGTCCTCGATGCCGAACTGCCCGACATCCGCTATCCCATCGTGCCCGGCCATGAAATCGTCGGCCGCGTCGATCTCCTCGGCCCTAATGTCGCAACGCACGTACTGGGCGACCGGGTCGGCATTCCCTGGCTCGGATTCACCTGCGGAAACTGCCGGTTTTGCCGGGAGGGCATGGAGAACCTCTGCGACCGCCCGCTCTTCACCGGCTATACAAGGGACGGCGGCTATGCAACGCACGCGGTGGCCCATGCGCGCTACGCCTTTCCGCTGGGCGAGGCCGGCGACGACGTCGCTCTTGCACCTCTGCTGTGTGCAGGCCTGATCGGTTGGCGTTCGCTGGTCCTGGCCGGCGAGGCCGAGCGGCTCGGCATCTACGGCTTCGGCGCCGCCGGCCACATCGTCGCGCAAGTCGCGGTCTGGCAGGGGCGATCGGTCCATGCGTTTACGCGGCGCGGAGATGTGGTCGCACAGGACCTCGCGCGCCGGCTCGGCGCCGTCTGGGCCGGCGCTTCGGACGAGACGCCGGACACGCCGCTCGACGCGGCCATCATCTACGCCCCTGCCGGCGAGCTCGTGCCGGCCGCGTTGCGCGCCGTTCGCAAGGGCGGCCGCGTCGTGTGCGCGGGCATCCATATGAGCGACATTCCAAGCTTCCCGTATGATCTGCTCTGGCAGGAACGGCAGTTGATCTCCGTTGCCAATCTCACCCGACAGGACGGTCTTGATTTTCTAGGCATCGCCCCACAAGCCGGCGTACGCACCGAAACGACCGCATTCCCGCTCGATCAGGCCAATGAAGTGCTGGACATGCTGCGGAATGGACAAATTCTCGGCGCAGCCGTGCTGAAGCCCTGACCGCATCTTGGGACACCAGCTTCGATGACAGACGAAACGGCTGCCCAGGAACGAGTCTTCGCGACGCTATGTGCGCATCCCGGCGTGACGCGGATCGATACGCATGCCGCGTCGGTCTTTCTCGACGGGCCGCGCGCGCTGAAGATCAAGCGAGCCGTGCGGTTTCCGTTCCTCGACTATTCGACGCTCGAGCAGCGCAAAGCGGCCTGCGAGGAAGAGATCAGGATCAACCGGCCGCTGGCGCCGCAGATCTATCATCGCGTCGTGGCGATCACCGAGGAGATCGACGGATCGCTGAAGGTCGATGGCAGCGGCCGGCCGATCGAGTATGCGGTCGACATGTCCCGCTTCGACGAAAGCCGGACGCTGGATCATCTGGCGAAGGCCGGCCCGCTCGATGCGAACCTCGCCTCGGCAACCGCCGACGCCATCGCAGCTTCGCATGCGGTGGCCCCCCGCGCCGACGGCAAGGCATGGGTCGCCTCCATCCCCGGCCTCATCGATGGAAACAGCAACGGCCTGCGGAAGGGCAACCATATCGCGGCCGAGGCGATCGAGCAGCTCGGCGAGGCCTCGCACGCGATGTTCCTGCGCCTGCGGCCGCTGCTCGAGGAGCGCGGCCAGCAGGGCTTCGTTCGCCGTTGCCATGGCGACCTGCATCTTGCGAACATTGTCTTGATCGGCGAACAGCCAGTTCTGTTCGACGCCATCGAGTTCGATGCACAGATGGCAACCGTCGACGTGCTTTACGATCTCGCATTCGCCCTGATGGACCTGCTAAGCCATGACCAGTCGGCGGCAGCCAACATCGTGCTGAACCAGTATCTCACCATGTCGCCCGTCGAAACGCTCGACGCGCTGTCCGCCCTGCCGCTGTTCATGTCCATTCGCGCGGCGATCCGTGCGCAGGTGGCACTGGCGCGGCTGACGCGGCCCGATGCCGACCGGAGCGGAATTCTCGCCGGGGCGCGGCGCTATTTCGATCTCGCCCGGGCTCTGATCGCGCCTCCCGCCCCCCGCCTGATTGCGGTCGGCGGATTATCGGGCACCGGCAAGTCCGTCCTTGCCCGCGCCCTGGCACCCCACGTCGCGCCGCAGCCGGGAGCCGTCGTGCTGCGTAGCGACGTCGTTCGCAAGCAGCTGTTTCAGGTGGGACATACCGACCGACTGCCACCGTCCACGTACCGGCCTGAGGTCACCGCGCGCGTCTACGAGCTGCTGGCGCAGCGTGCCGGACGGGCCCTAGCGCAAGGCCATTCCGTCATCATCGATGCGGTCTTTGCACGCGAGTCCGAACGGGACGACCTTGCCGCTCTGGCCAGCGAACGCAATGTGCCGTTGACCGGACTATTCCTCGTCGCCGACCTTGCGACCCGTCAAGCCCGCATCGGCGGCCGCCATGGCGATGCCTCCGACGCCACGCAGGAGGTTGCCGCGCAGCAAGAGCACTATAATATCGGTCACATCGGGTGGGCGACCATCGATGCATCCAGCACGCGGGAGCACACGCTCCAGAGCTGCCGGGACGCGATAAGGCAAGCAAGGCAATCTGATTGACGCGGGCAAGGATGTCGCGACCCACCACGAGTTCGACGGCGGCCGCGCCCGCCAAGCCGGCGACGCGGCGCAATGTCCTGCCCGGCCGCCTCAGCCCCGGCATGGCCTGCGACACCGCGTTCCGCATCATCGCCCGCCGTCATCTCGATGCCGTCCTTGCCCAACACGACGGCACGTGCCGCGGCGATCCCGACGCGCTGCATCAGATCCGCATCGCGCTGACGCATCTGCGCACGGCCATCCGCTTCTTCTCCCCGATGGTCGATGACGCGCTGCGGCCGAGCGTCTGGGCCGAGCTGAGATGGCTGAACAGCCAGCTTGGCATGGTCCGGGACCTCGATGTCGCGATCGAGCGGGTCGTCGCCGAGAGCGGCGAAGAGCTCGCCGTGGTCGCCGAGCTCCAGCACTGGGACGAGAAACGCGCCGAGAGCCACCGCCTTCTCGCGCGCGCGCTGCAGTCCGCGCGCTTTCGGCGCTTGGTCGAGCAGACCTCGACCTGGATCGAGAGCGGCCCCTGGTCGACCCGGCGCAGCAAGGAGGCCGTCAGGTTGCGCCGGTGCCCGCTGGCCGACCATGCGACGGCCCGCCTGACCGAGTGGGAGGAGACGCTGCTCAGGAGGGCCCGGAGGCTGCGCAAGCTCGACGTCGAGAAGCGTCACAAGCTGCGGCTTCTCAACAAGCGGATGACCTATTCGGTCGAGTCGCTCGCGGACCTGTTCGCCGACGAATCCTTGACGAAGCAGAAATCGATCCTCAAGCAATTGAGGAAGGCGCAAAAATCCCTCGGACAATTGAACGACGATGCGCGTGGGCAGGCGCTGGCAGCGTCATTGAACGGCGCCGGCCCCGAGGCCGGCATTCGCTTCCTCGACCGCAAACGGGAAAGGAAGCTGTTGCGGACTGCCTCGAAAGCCTATCGGAAACTGGACAAGGCAAAGCCGTTCCGCTCGTCAGATCTTGCGCCGAATTCTACGCCTGACGATTAGGTGTGAACGTAGTCGCCCGGCGCGTCGGGCAGACCGTCGTCAATGTCTCCACCCCTGATCGACGGTGGATCGCAGGGCGCGCCTGAGCGCGCCGCCAGCCATTGGGTCCATTCAGGCCACCACGAGCCCGCGACGTGAGGCGCCAGCTTCAGCCACTCCTCCGGACCGACATAGGGCGCGTCCGCGGCTTTGGTCTTGACCTGGTAGTCGTGCCAGGACTCGTCGGGAGGCGCGACGACACCGGCATTGTGACCGCCGCTGGTCAAGACGAACGTCACGTCGGCATCGACCTGGTAGTGGATCTTGTAGACGGATCGCCAAGGCGCGACGTGGTCGGCGAGCGTGCCGACCACGAACATCGGCGTGTGAATGTCGGAGAGCGAGACGCTTCTGCATTCGACGCGATAGCGACCTTCAGCCAGATCGTTGTCCAGGAACAGCTTGCGCAGATACTCCGAGTGCATGCGATAGGGCAGCCGCGTGGCGTCGGCGTTCCAGGCCATCAGATCGCTCGGCGGCGAGCCGTCGCCCATCAGATAGTCACGCGAGAGCCGCGACCAGATCAGCTCGTTGGAGCGCAGCAGCTGGAACGCGCCGGCCATCTGTGTCGTATCGAGATAGCCGCGCTGCCACATCATGTCTTCGAGGAAGGCGACCTGGCTCTCGTTGATGAAGAGCGTCAATTCGCCGGCCTCCCTGAAATCGGTCTGCGCGGCGAGGAGCGTGATGGTGCCGAGACGGCTATCGCCGTCGCGTCCCATGGCGGCAGCGGCGATCGACAGCAAAGTGCCTCCCAGACAGTAGCCGAGCGCGTGGACCTTCCGGCCCGGCACGATCCGGCCGATCATGTCCAATGCGGCCATCACACCCAGCTTGCGATAGTCGTCGAAGGCCACATCCCGGTCGTTCTCATCCGGATTGCGCCAGGAGATCGCAAAGACGGTGAAGCCTTGATCGGTCAGATATTTGACCAGGGAATTCTGCGGCGACAGATCGAGGATGTAGTACTTCATGATCCAGGCCGGCACGATCAGGATCGGCTCCGGCCGCACCTGCGCGGTCGTCGGATGGTACTTGATCAGCTCGATCAGACCGTTGCGGTAGACGACCTTGCCGGGCGAGGCCGCCACCGTCTTGCCGACGACAAATTGATCGTCGCCCGCCGGCTTCGAGCCGGAGAGCAGGCGCATCAGATCGCTGCACCAATTTTGCCAGCCGAACACAAAATTCTCTCCGCCGCTCTGGAACGCTTTTTCCAGAACCTGCGGATTGGTCGCCGCGAAGTTGGACGGCGCCAGCATGTCGAGCATCTGGCGCATCGAGAATTCGACGATGGCTTCATTTGCATGGGACACGCCGCGTATGCCGGTCGTGGCATCGTGCCACCAGCGCTCGGTGAGCAGAAACGCCTGCGCGAGCAGATTGAAGGGCGCGGCTTCCCATTGCCGGTCCCTAAAGCGGCGATCCCGCCCCTGCGGTCGGATGACGGACCACGGCTCTTGCGACGTCGCGTGCGCGGCAGCTTCCAGGAACCGGCCGGTATCGCGAAAAATGCTGCGGGAAAGCTCCATCTGGTGCTGCGGCGCCGCCGCAAGATGCGCGCCCCAATCGAGCCAGGCGAGCGACAAGGCCACGGGCGAAATCCCGCCCGTGAACCGCGCCAGCATGGCATGAAACGCGCGATCGAGCGGATACGAATCGGATGCGGGCGGGCAATCGCAGGCAACCGGCGTCGCCGCGACCCTTTCGGGACTCGCGGCGGGGACCTGAGCGACCGGCTTGGCCGAGGGAGCTTGCAGCGGCTCTTCGGCCCGTGGAAATATCTTCACGACGCTCATGGTTGATTGTTCCTGCGGGCTTCTGGTCTACGCCTGCGGCAGGATATGGCGACGCTTCCGCTGTGCGTTGAGCTGCATCAAATCCCGGCAGGGATCACGATTGCTCAATCAGGACAAAAACGGCTTTGTCCGTTTGACCTGGGTCAAACCGCACCCCCACGCTCGGGCTAGGTTTTGCGCATTGAAATTCGACATGCCAGCGGAGTTTTCCATGCGCGCCCATCAGATCATGACCCGGTCGGTCATCTCAGTCACCCCCGACACCAGCATCGTCGAGGCGGCGAACATCATGCTGAAGCGGCACGTCAGCGGCCTTACGGTGGTCGACGAGGCCGGCCGGCTGGTCGGCGTCGTCTCGGAAGGAGATTTCATCCGCCGCAGCGAAATCGGCACCGGGCGCAAGCGGGGTCGCTGGTTGCGATTCATCCTGGGTCCGGGAACATCGGCCAGCGACTTCGTCCAGGAACACGGCCGTAAGGTTTCCGAGGTGATGACTCCCTCGCCCGTGACCATCACCGAAGATACGGCGCTTGCCGAGATCGTCGATCTCATGGAGCGGAACAACGTCAAGCGCCTGCCGGTGGTGCGCGGCGACGTGGTCGTCGGGATCGTGTCCCGCGCCAATCTGTTGCAGGCGGTTGCGGGGCTCGCCCGGGACGTGCCGGATCCGACGGCCGATGACGATCACATTCGCAGCCGCATCATCGATACCATGGAGAAGAATGACTGGTGCCCGTTTGGTCTCAACGTCATCGTCCGCGACGGCATCGTCCATCTCAGCGGCGTCATCACCGAGGAACGCGCGCGGCGGGCCGCGGTCGTCGCGGCGGAGAACGTCGAGGGCGTGAAGAAAGTGCACGACCATCTGTGCTGGGTCGACACCATGTCCGGCGTCTATCTGAACTCACCCGAGGACGACGATCTCGCCAAGGCAAGCTGAGAAGCGAACTGAAGGAGTTAGCGCGGCTCAGCGGGGAATGACGGCAGTCGCCTCGATCTCGACGCGAGCCGCCTTCTCGACCAGCCGCACGACCTGGACCAGCGCCATCGCCGGATAATGCGCGCCGAAGATGGCGCGATAGACCCTGCCGAGTTCCTTCAGATTCGCCAGGTATTCGTCCATGTCGACGACGTACCAGGTCAGGCGCACGAGGTGTTCGGGGCGTGCGCCGGCCTCATTCAGGATCGCGGCGATGTTGCTCAGGGTCTGGTGGACCTGCACGACGAATCCGTCGGCCAGCCGCTCGTCGGCATCCCAGCCGATCACGCCACCGGTGACAACGATCCGCCCTTCGGCAGCCATGCCGTTGGCATAGCCTTTCGGCACCGGCCAACCGGACGGCTGGAGGATCTGCGCCACCGAACCTCTGTCATTCTCATCGGCGGTCGGCAGCACCGCAAGCTGCGGGCTTTTCGGCGTCGTCACGGACAATTCTCTATCCTTCTCTCATTCTGCCGCGACGCCTGAGGACGTCGCCGCGGCCTGCGCGAGCTGTCGCAGGGCAAAACGTTTCAACTTGCCAGTCTCTGTCTTCGGGAGTTGCGTCACGAACTCGATGGCGCGCGGATATTTGTACGGCGCGATCTCGCGTTTGACATGCTCCTGCAACTCGGCCGCTAGCCGAGCGTCCGGCGTCACGCCGGGCGCGGCGATGACATAGGCCTTGACGATCATGCCTCGCGCCTCGTCCGGCGCACCGACCACTCCACACTCGACGACAGAAGGGTGCGTCAGCAGCGCCGCCTCGACGTCAGTGCCTGCGATATTGTAGCCCGCCGACACGATCATGTCGTCGGAGCGCGACTGGTACCAGAAATAACCGTCGCTATCCATCAAATAGGTGTCGCCGGTGATATTCCAGCCATTCTGGACATATTTGCGCTGCCGCTCGTCGGCGAGATAACGGCAGCCGGTCGGCCCGCGCACGGCGAGGCGTCCCATCGTGCCCGTCGGGACGTCGTCACCGGCATCGTCGACGATCTTCGCTTCATAGCCTGGGACGGGCTTGCCCGTTGCGCCGGGACGGATCTCGTCCTCGGTCGCGCTGATGAAGATGTGCAACAGCTCGGTCGAGCCGATGCCGTCCATCAGCTTGATGCCGGTCGCCTCGAGCCAGGCGTCGAATGTCGGCTTTGGCAATGTCTCACCGGCAGAGACGCACTTCCGAAGCGAGGAAATGTCGCGTCCCGCAAGCTTGCCGATCATCGCGCGATAGGCAGTCGGCGCCGTGAAGCAGACCGTGGTCTTGTACTGCTCGACCGCCGTCAGCATGTCGTCCGGCGTCGTCTTCTCCAGCACCACGAAAGAGGCGCCGATATGCATCGGAAACAACACGCCGCCGAAGCCGAAGGTGAAGGCGAGCGGCGCCGAGCCGATGAAGCGATCCTTCTGCTCGGCGCGCAGGATGTTGCGCGCGTAGCCATCGCAGACGGCCAGCATGTCGCGATGGAAATGCATGGTGCCCTTGGGATCGCCTGTTGTGCCCGACGTGAAGGCGATCAGGCAGATGTCGTCGGACGCTGTATCGACGCTCGTGAACTCGGGGCTGGCATCGGCGATCAGCGCCTCGAGCGAGTCGGGCGCGCTATTGCCCCAATAGACGACCTGCTTGAGACCGGGCGCAGCTAGCTTCGCCTTTTCCATCTCATCGGCGAGTTTTCCGTCGCAGAGCGCCAGCGTGATCTCCGCCTTCTGGATCGGATAGGAGAGCTCCTTGGCGCGCAGCAGCGGCATCGTCGCCACGCAAATTCCGCCGGCCTTGATCACAGCGAGATAAGTTGCGACCATCATCGGATTGTTGGCCGAGCGCAGCAGCACACGCCCGCCGGTGACGAGGCCCAGCTTGCCGACGAGCACGTTGGCGATGCGATTCACGAGCGCCTGCAGCTCGCGATAATTGTAGCTCACGGCGGGACTGATGACGCAAGGCGCATCACCGTGGCCCTGCTCCACCCACCGATCGAGAAAATAGCTGACGCAGTTCAATCGCGGCGGATAGTGCAGCTCCGGCCGCGTGAAGATGAATTCGGGCCATAGCTCGCGCGACGGCAGATGCTGCCGCGCGAATGTATCGACATGGGCCGTCGCGGCGTTGCCGTCATACGAGCCCGACGCTTGAACCTTGGCGGCGTTGGCCATCGCACGCTCCTTTGCGCATGGAAAGCACCCGGCAGCACTATCTAAAAACATTTTAGGCTTAAAACAATTTGGCGCAATAGGGGATTTTGGGCATCCCGTGCTTTTTCCTGCGGCAAAAGGGATTGGCGGGCCGGCCCGGATGCGGGCTCAGGGCCGCCTGCGCGCGGCCGATTTCTGCGCCGACGCCTTGGTCTTGGCGAGGAGGCGCATCAGCTCGCGCACGTCCTTCGGCGTCAGGTCGACGAAGAGATCGGCGATCCAGGCCTCGTGCTCCGCGGCCATCCTGCGGAACTCGGCGCGGCCGAGCTTTGTGAGGCGGATCACCTGGACGCGGCGGTCGGTCTCCGAGGTGCGCCGGTCGAGATGGCCCGATTCCACGAGACGCTCGACGAGACCGGTGACGTTGCCGTTGGAGACCATCATGCGCTTGGAGACGTCGGAGAGCGTCATGCCGTCGGGCGCCTTGTCGAGCTGCGCCATCAGGTCAAACCGGGGCAGCGTGACGTCGAAGCGCTGCCGCAGCCGGCCGCGCACCTCACCCTCGATCAGGGTGGTGCAGGTCAGCAAGCGCAGCCACAGCCGAAGCTCTTCGGCATGGTCCTCCGGCGTCTCGACGGCCTTGGTCTCGGAATCAAGCATCTGATGCGGTCATTGACGGCAGGCATTGGCGCCGGCACGGATTCCCAACGTTTTGAGCTTCAAATAAATTGAAGCCGGCCGCAAGTCCAAAGCTGCAGCAATCGACCGCACGCCGATTTCTTTAGGCTTCAAATAATTGGCGCGCCGCTTGCATGCGCGCTGTGCCGCGGGATGGCGACGTCTTGAGCCTTGCTTGCCGCGGCAGCCATCATCGGCATAAGCTTGGATTGGAGTAGGCGGCTTGCTGCGCAGGCCCTGATGTCACGAGGGGACAAAAAATGAAAATGCAAAAGACCTTGACCGCAGCCGCCTTGCTGCTCGGCACCGTAATGAGCCCCGCCCTCGCCCAGGAGAAGATCAAGCTCGGTGTGATCGTGACCCTGTCGGGACCCGCCGCCGCGCTCGGCCAGCAGGTTCGCGACGGCTTTGCGCTCGCGGTGAAGGACCTCGGCAGCAAGATGGGTGGCCGCGATGTCGAGGTCGTGGTAGTCGACGACGAGCTCAAGCCGGATGCGGCGGTAACCAAGGTCAAGGGCCTGCTCGAGCGCGAGAAGGTCGATTTCGTGGTCGGCCCGATCTTCTCCAACATCCTCCAGGCGATCCACCGGCCAGTGACGGAATCGAAGGTGTTCCTGATCAGCCCCAATGCCGGCCCGTCCACCTTTGCCGGCAAGGACTGCAACCCGTTCTTCTACGTGACGTCGTATCAGAACGACCAGGTCCACGAGATCCTCGGCAAGGTCGCGCAGGATCGCGGCTACAAGCGCATGTACCTGATGGTGCCGAACTATCAGGCCGGCAAGGACTCGGTCGCCGGCTTCAAGCTCGACTACAAGGGCGAGATCGTCGAAGAATCCTACATGCCGCTGAACACGCTGGACTTCCAGCCGGAGCTGTCCAAGATCTCCTCGCAGAAGCCCGATGCACTGTTCACGTTCATGCCGGGCGGCCTCGGCGTCAACCTCGTCAAGCAGTATCGCCAGGCAGGCCTTGCCGACAGCATCCCGGTGCTCTCGGCGTTCACGGTCGATGAATCGACCCTGCCGGCACAGCAGGACGCGGCCGTCGGCATGTTCGGCGGCGCGAACTGGGCGCCCAATCTCGACAACCCCCAGAACAAGAAATTCGTCGCAGCCTATGAGGCCGCCTACAACGTCGTGCCCGGCACCTACGCCTTCCAAGCCTATGACGCCGCGATGCTGATCAACAGCGCCATCAAGGGCGTGAAGGGCGACCTCTCGAACAAGGAGGCTGTCGGAGCCGCGCTGAAGAAGGCGGATTTCACCTCGCTGCGTGGCGCCTTCAAGTTCAACACCAACGGCTATCCGATTCAGAATTTCTACCTGACCAAGGTCGCCAAGCGTCCGGACGGCAAGTTCCAGACCGAGATCGTCCAGAAGGTCTTTGAGAATTACGGCGACCGCTATGCCAAGGACTGCAAGGCGGCGAACTGAGGCCGCGCGTCGCGTCAAGGGAGGACTGCAATGAAGAGCGAAATCACCGGCATCACGCGGGCCAATGAGGGAATCCAAGGCATTTCCTGGAATATCCTCGGCCAGACCTACGTGCCGAAGAGCTATGCCGAGAACAGCTTCTCCTGGCACGCGACGCTGCCGCCCGGCACATTCGTGCCGCCGCACATTCATCCAGACCAGGATGAATATCTCTACATGCTGGAGGGCAAGCTCGACTTCGTGCTCGGCAATTCGGAGGCGCAGGCAACTGCGGGCGACCTGATCCGTCTCGGCATGGGCGTGCCGCACGGCATCTTCAACAAATCGGAGCAGACCGCAAAGGTGCTGTTCTGGGTCTCGCCGAGCCGCAAGCTGTTCGACCTGTTCTGGGGCCTTCACAACATGAAGGAGCAGAAGCCGGAGGACGTGGTGGCGATGGCCGCCGAGTTCAACATCCACTTCCTGCCGCCGCCGCCCGGCGGCTAGCGGCCCACATCAAGCACGCACCGCCGCGAGTCCCGGGACAGCGGCGAAGCCGGCCTTGGTGGCGTAGCCGCGCACAATCGCCTCGCGCTGGGAATAGCTCAGCACGTTGTCGACATTTTCGAAACCGTCGGGCGCGAGCTGCTCGACGGCGTCGATGACGCCCTCTGGGCCGCCGCGGCGGTTGGAGCGGACGATGTCAGCTGTCATCGGCAGGCGCTTCTTCTCATATTCGAGCAGCGCCTGGCGCGGATGCTCGGCGCGCATCAGCGCGTCCGCGAGGCAGCGTGCATCGAGGATCGCCTGCGAGGCGCCGTTGGAGCCGACCGGGTACATGGGATGCGCGGCATCGCCGAGCAGCGTGACGCGCCCCGACGACCAATAGGGCAAGGGATCGCGGTCGCAGGTCGGGTACTCGTAAAATTCGGGCGTAGCCGAGATAAGACTCTTGACGTCGATATAGGGCACCGAGAAGCGCGCCACGTGCGGCATCAGCTCCTCGCGGCGGCCAGGCCGCGACCAGTCCTCTTTGCGCGGTGGTGGGGCATTGCCCTCGCCGACCTTCACCAGCACCGCCCAGTTGGTCAGTCGGCTTGCGGGGCTCGATCCCTCCGCGATCGGATAGATCACCACCTTGGCATTGAGGCCGCCAGCCACGATCATCGACTTGCCGGTGAGGAACAGCGGCCAGTCGCGAGCACCGCGCCACAGCATCAAGCCGTTCCAGCACGGCGGCCCCTCGTTCGGGAACAATGTCTCGCGGACGCGTGAATGGATGCCGTCGGCGCCGATCAGGATATCGCCTCGCGCCGTGTGGATGTGCGCGCCGGAACGATCGAAGAAATAGGCGGTGACGCCGCCCTCGTCCTGCGTGAAGGCGCCGAGCCGGCAGCCGGTGTGGATTGCGGCCGCACCGAGTCGCTCCTCGACGGCCCGATGGATGACGCCCTGAAGGCGGCCACGGTGGATGGAGAATTGCGGCACGTCGTGGCCGGCGTCGATGCCGCGCGCCTCGCGCCACACCTCCTGGCCATGGCGGTTGAGGTAATAGAGCTGGTCGGTGCGGATCGCGACATCGTCGAGCTTCTGCAGCAGGCCAAGGCCTGCCAATTCACGCATCGCATGCGGCAATGTGTTGATGCCGACACCGAGCTCGCGGATGGTCTCGGCTTGTTCGAATATCTCGCAATCGAGGCCCCGCGAGCGGAACATCAATGCTGTGGTGAGACCTCCGATACCGCCACCGACGATAATCGCCTTCATCGCCCTTACTCCACTCGAAATACGCCAGGCAATGGGGTTAACGTCGCACGGGCGGTCACTCGGCCGCAAGCGGCTTTGTCGCCTCCGCCTTCAGCTCGGCCCGGGTCTTGGGCTTAGCCCTAATTCTCAGCTCCTCGAGATCCTGCCGGTCGCGCACGCTGTTGCGGAAAATCTGATCCTTTCCGGGAAGGTATTGCGGCGGGCAGAAGGCGTCGTCCGCACCGTACCAGGCCGCCGCCTTCATGGTGAAGAAGGGATCGACCAGATGCGGTCGTCCGAGCGCGACGAGATCCGCCCTGCCGGCCGCCAGGATGGTGTTGGCCTGATCCGCCGTCGTGATGTTGCCGACGCACATGGTGGCGACCCGTGCCTCGTTGCGGACCTGATCGGAGAACGGCGTCTGGAACATGCGGCCATAGACCGGCTGCGCATCGCGCACGGTCTGCCCGGTCGAGACGTCGACGAGATCGACGCCGGCCTCGGCAAAGGCGCGCGCGATCGCGACGGCGTCATTACCGTCGATACCACCCTCAGCCCAGTCCGTCGCGGAGATACGCACGGACATCGGCTTGTGCGACGGCCAGACCGCGCGTAGTGCCTCGAAAACCTCAAGCGGGAATCGGAGGCGATTTTCGAGCGAGCCGCCGTACTCGTCGGTCCTGGTGTTTGTCAACGGCGAGATGAAGCTTGCGAGCAGATAGCCGTGGGCGCAGTGCAGCTCCAGCATGTCGAAGCCGCAGCGCTGGCCGCGCTCGGCCGCAGCGACGAAAGAATCCCTCACCGCGTTCATGCTGGCGCGGTCGAGCTCGCGCGGCACCTGGCTGTCAGGAAAATAAGGCAGAGGTGATGCCGAAACCACGTCCCAGCCGCCCTCGTCCAACGGACGGTCCATGCCGTCCCACATCAGCTTGGTCGCGCCCTTGCGGCCGGCATGGCCGAGTTGCAGGCAGATTTTCGCAGCCGAATTGCCATGGACGAAATCCACGATGCGCCGCCACGCGGCCTCGTGCTCGTCGTTCCACAGGCCCGCGCATCCCGGCGTGATCCGGGCATCGCGACTGACACAGGTCATCTCCGTGAAGATCAGGCCGGCGCCGCCGATCGCGCGCGAGCCGTAATGCACGAGGTGGAAGTCGGTCGGCACGCCCTCCTTCGCCGAATACATGCACATCGGCGACATCACCGCGCGGTTGGCGATCTCCATCTCGCGCAAGCGGAACGGCTGGAACAACGGCACTATCGGCTTGCTGGTTTCGACATCGAGGCCGCTGTTGCGAACGTGCCTTGCAAAGGATTTTTCGACCTCGGCCACAAAATCAGGCGCGCGGAGTTTCAGATTGTCGTAGGTGATCGCCTTCGAGCGCGTCATCACGCCAAAAGCGAATTGCACGGGGTCGAAATCCCAGAAGCGATCGACGTGTTCGAACCAGACCAGCGAGACGTCGGCGGCGTGCTGGGTCTTTTCGACCTCTTCACGGCGACCGTGCTCATAGACCTCCAGCGCAGCCTTGATACTGGGAGCGTTCTGCATCGCCTCGGCGAGCGCGATCGCATCCTCCATCGCGAGCTTGGTGCCGGAGCCGATCGAGAAATGCGCGCTGGCCTTGGCGTCGCCGAGCAGCACCATGTTGTCCTTGACCCAGCGCTTGCTGCGGATCATCGGGAAATTCCGCCACATCGAGCGGTTGGTCAGCAGCTTGTGGCCGTCGAGAAACCAGCCGAAGATGTCGGCCATCCGCGCGGCGGACTCCTGCTCGTTCAGCCCGGTCAGCCCTGCCCGCTCGAAGGTCTGCGGATCAGTCTCAAAGATCCAGGTCGAGTGCCCGGCCTCGTACTGATAAGCGTGGGCGATGAACGGCCCCCACTCCGTTTCCTGGAAGATGAAAGTGAAGGCATCGAGCGGCCTGGTCGAGCCCATCCAGGCGAACTTGTTGGCGCGGACATCAACCTCCGGCTGGAAATGGCCCACGTATTTTTCACGGAAGCGGCTGTTGATGCCATCGGCGAGCAGGACGAGATCGGCATCAGCGAACCGGGACTCGTCGTCGATATCCACCTCGAATTGCAGCGCGACGCCAAGCTCTCGCGCGCGCTCCTGGAGGATCAGGAGCAGCTTCTGCCGCGAGCAGCCGCAAAACCCGTTGCCGCCGACCCGGTGCACCGTGCCGCGGAAATGCACGGCGATATCATCCCAGTAGGCGAATTCCTGGGTGATGCGGCGGTAGCTCGGAAGGTCGTGTTTCTCGAAATTGTCGAGCGTGGCGTCAGAGAAAACCACGCCAAAGCCGAATGTGTCGTCGGCCCGGTTGCGCTCGTATACCGTGATGTCGGCACTTGGCCGCTGCTTCTTCAGCAGGATCGCAGCGTAGAGACCCGCAGGTCCGCCACCGATGATCGCGACTTTCATGGGAGCCTCGCCAATTCACCCGGTCATGAAACTATTTTAAGCCTAAAATAATTTCACGCAAGTCCCCGTCGCTGGCCTGGCTGCGGATAATAGCAGCCGGCTCAGTCGCCCCTGAAGACCGGCTTGACCTTGTTGGCGAAGGCCTCGAACGCGCGCTCGAAATCTGCGGTCGTCATGCACAGCGCCTGGGCAACGGCTTCCGCCTCAATCGCCTCCTCCACCGACATCGCCCATTCCATCGCCAGCATCCGCTTGGTCATGGTGTTGGCGAAGGTCGGCCCTTCCGCGACCTGCCTGGCCAGAATCTGCGCCTGGGGCAGCACCTGCTCCGGCGTGACGATCCGACTGAAGAAGCCCCAGCGCTCGCCCTCCTCCGCAGTCATGAACCGACCGGTATAGAGCAGCTCGGAGGCGCGGGACTGCCCGATAATGCGCGGCAGGATGGCACAGGCCCCCATGTCACAGCCGGCAAGGCCTACCTTGTTGAACAGGAACGCGACCTTGGCACCGCTGGCCGCAAGTCTCATGTCGGATGCCATGGCGATGATCGCGCCGGCGCCGGCGCAAATGCCTTCGACCGCGGCCACGATCGGCTGCGGACAGGCGCGCATCGCCTTGACGAGATCGCCGGTCATCCGCGTGAAGGCGGTCAGCCCCTTGGTGTCCATCTTGACGAGCGGGCCGATGATCTCGAACACATCGCCGCCGGACGAGAAATTGCCGCCGGCGCCGGTGACGACGATCGTCTTGACCGCGTCGTCAAACGCGCAGGCACGGAAGAAATCGGTCAATTCCCGGTAGCTCTCGAACGTCAGAGGATTCTTCCGTTCGGGACGATTGAGCGTCACCGTGGCAACACCGTCGACAACGGCCAACAGGAAGTGCTGCGGCGAATAGTCCGCAAGCGGCACGGTCACAGGATTTGCTGGTCTGCTCATGCGATCTCCTTAACTTCCTTGTTCCGGGCCCGCGCCTCGCGCGCTAGATTTCACCACCGGCAACGGCGATTGCTTGTCCCGTGATCGCACCGGCGCCCTCCCCGCACAACCAGAGCACTGCGTCAGCGACCTCCTGAGGCGAAATCAGCCGCCCCTGCGGGTTATGCTTGGCGATCTCGGCGATCGCCTGCTCGCGGGTTCGCCCCGTCTTCTTCATGATGTTCTCGATGCTGCCGGCGACGAGATCCGTGTCGGTGAAGCCCGGACACACGGCATTCACAGTGACATTGCTGCCGGCCATTTCGAGCGCGAGCGACCGCACCAGACCGACCACCGCATGCTTGGCTGCAGTGTATGCGCTGACATAGGCATAGCCTTTGAGCCCGGCTGTCGACGCGACCGCCACGATGCGTCCATAGGGGCGGCCCTTCATGCCCGGCAAGACCGCGCGGATGGCATGAACCACGCCCATAAAATTGACGTCCATCATGCGCGCGAAAAGGGCACTATCCGATTTCACGAATGACGCGGATTCGGCGCTCCCCGCATTGGCGATCAGGATATCGATCGGCTTTCGCGCATGGGCCTCGGCGATGGCGGCGTTGAGCGACACCTCGTCTGAAACATCGGCGACGGCTGCGAAATGCGCAGCTCCCGCCTTGATCGCCTCTTCAAGAGTTGCGGCATTCCGGCCGAGCACCGTCACGGTTGCGCCGGCCCCGACGAGAGCGGCTGCGATCGCGCGGCCGATGCCGCGGCCGCCACCGGTCACCAGCGCGTGCGGCGATTGCGGCAATGCGGACATGCGCTGGCTCCTCGGGATCTGTTGATCGCTCTTTCGGATATATTTTAAACTTCAAATTATTGCAACGAAAGCGCCGATCGTCGCCGTGAACAGCCGCGCGCCAGAGATCGGCCCGGAAATTGCTTTAAGTATAAAATTATCTCTTTCCATCCCCCACAGGCCTGTTAGCATCACGGGGCCAAGCAAAAGGATGTCGCGTGTCGCAGCCTGCGCCAATGATAACAAAGGATGGGCGCTTCGCCTATGAAGCTGCGGGCGATCCCGGCGCAATACCCTTGGTTTTCCTGCATGGCATCGGCGGTGCGGCGCGCGCCTGGCGGCGCCAGCTTGCCACATTCGGCAACCGCTTCCGCGCGATCGCATGGGACATGCCGGGTTATGGCGGGTCCGAACCGCTCGCCAGCGTCAGTATCGCTGCCCTGGCGGATGCGCTCCAGCAATTCATCGAGCAGCTAGGTGCGGCCAAGCCTATTCTGGTCGGCCATTCCATCGGCGGCATGATCGTCCAGAAATGGCTGGTGCAATCGCCGAAACTGGCGCGCGCGGTCGTTCTTGCACAAACCAGCCCCGCATTCGGGAAGGCCGACGGCGACTGGCAGAAATCGTTCATCGCCGCGCGGCTCGGGCCGCTCGATCGCGGCGAGACGATGAAATCGCTGGCGCCCTCGCTGGTGAAGGAACTTGTCGGCGACGGTCCTGATCCGAACGGCATGGAGCTTGCGCGCGAGTGCATGGCGAGCGTGCCGGAGGCGAGCTATCGCGCCATGATGCTGGCCCTGATCGGCTTTGATCAGCGCAGCACGCTCAAGGATATTTCCGTTCCGACGCTGCTGCTGTCCGGCTCCAAGGACAACAATGCGCCCGCACCAATGATGGCGAAGACAGCGACCTATGTCCCTTCTGCCAAATATGTCGAACTCGCCGGCGTCGGCCATCTCGCCAACCTCGAGCGGCCCGACGCCTTTGACGAGGCGCTCGGCTGGTTCCTGAATTCCGTCGCGACCAACGCGTAAGGTGACTACGCAATGACCATGCAAGTCAGCAAGACTATCGGCGCGAGTAACAAGGTCGCGCTGGATGCGCCGATCTTCGACCCCGTCGCATTCCGCCTTAGCGACGAACAGGCCGGCATCATTGCACGCGCGCGGGAGATCGGTCAGAGTGTGTTCGCCGGCCGCGCGGCGATCTACGATCGGGATGCGGTCTTCCCGACGGAGAACTATCGCGATCTGCACCGCGTCGGTCTGCTCGGTATTGCCATCCCCAAGAAGCATGGCGGGCTTGGCGCGAACTACCAGACTTATGCGCTCGCAGCCGCCGAGATCGGCCGCTATTGCGGCGCCACCGCGTTGACCTGGAACATGCATGTCTGCTCGACCCTGTGGTCTGGGCCCCTCGCCGACGATCTCGACATGGATACGGAAACTCGCGCGGAGCACGAGCGGCGGCGCGCGGTCCACTACAAGCGCATCGTCGAGGACGGCGCGATCTACTCGCAGCCTTTCTCCGAGGGTGGCGCGGCGGCTGCGGGCGGTGTCGCCTTCGGCACGGAAGCGAGGCCCGTCGAGGGCGGCTGGATCGTCAATGGCAAGAAGATCTTTGCATCGCTCTCCGGCCACGCCGACTATTACGGCGTGCTTTGCACCGAGATCGAGGAAGGCGAGAAGGCCTCGCGCCGCAACACGCTTTACCTCGCGATCTCCGCAAAATCGGAAGGCGTCTCCGTTGTCGGCGACTGGGATCCGCTCGGCATGCGCGGGACGGTCTCGCGAACGCTGCTGTTCAAGGATGTGTTCGTCCCGGACGATTCGGCGCTGATGCCGCGCGGCGTCTATTTCCAGGCTGCAATGCGCTGGCCGCACATGTTCCTGACGCTGTCGCCGACCTACATGGGCCTCGCGCAAGCGGCCTATGATTTTACGGTGCGCTATCTGCGCGGCGAGGTCCCGGGCATGCCGCCGGTCAAGCGCCGAATGTACCCGACCAAGCAGATCGCGGTGGCGCAGATGCAGATCAAGCTCGAGCAGATCAAGTCGATTTGGTTCCAGGCTGTGACCGAAGCACGCGCCAATCCGAGCAAGGAGCAGGTGTTGCGGGCCTATGCTGCGCAATATTCCGTGATGGAGGGAGCAAATGAGCTCGCGGCGCTCGCGATCCGCACCTGCGGCGGCCAGGCCATGCTTCGCTCATTGCCGCTGGAGCGCATTTACCGCGATAGCCGGTGCGGCTCCCTGATGCTGCCCTGGACGGCCGAGCTTTGCCTCGACCGGATCGGGCGCGAGGCGTTGTACGAGGCCGGCGAAACGGACGACTGACAGTGGACCTCTGTAGTCTGATCGACCGCAACGCGGCATTCGCGCCAGACAAGACGGCGATTGCCTTCGAAGGCGAGCGGCTGAGCTACGCGGCATTCGCCGCGCGCATCGAGCGAACGGCCATGGCCTTGAAGCAGGAGCTCGGCGTCGGCCGCGGCGACCGCGTAGCGATCCTGAGCCTGAACCGGCCGGACTACCTGGTTCTGCTCTATGCCTGCGCGCGGCTCGGCGCGATGCTGGTGCCGCTGAACTGGCGGCTGGCGGTCGCCGAGCAGCTCTTCATTCTCACCGATGCTGGTGCCAAGGTGCTGATGCTCGAGCAGGCCTTTGACGGAGTTCTTTCCGAACTTGCACCAGCGACATCTATCGTCGGCCTCGACTTTACGCCACCACGCGGCACGTCCTTCGAAGGCCTGCTGGCCCGCAGCGAGGGCAGCGGCCACAACCCGCACACCGATCTCTCCTGCCCACTCCTGATCGTTTACACGTCAGGAACGACCGGACGACCGAAAGGCGCCGTACTGCGCCAGGAAGCGTTGTTCTGGAACGGCGTCATGAGCCAGCACATGCACAACATGACGTCTGACGATCATGTGCTGACCGTGCTGCCGTTCTTTCACGTCGGCGGCCTCAACATCCAGACGACGCCAGCGCTTCAGCTCGGCGCGACCGTCACGATCCATGCGCGGTTTGCGCCAGATACGGCGCTTGCCGCTATCGAAAACGAACGGCCGACACTGACGGTGATGGTGCCGGCGATCATCCAGGCTGTGAGCGAACATCCGGCTTGGCCTACGTCCGACGTATCTTCACTCAAGGCCGTCGCGACGGGCTCGACCATCGTGCCGCCTCACCTGATCGACCGCTTTGTTGAGCGCAGCGTGCCGGTCCTTCAGGTCTACGGCTCGACGGAAACCTGCCCCATCGCGGTCTACACGCGGCTTGGCGGCGATCTCTCGCGTGCGGGATCGACTGGACTTGCCGGCCTGTGCTGCGAGGCAAAGGTGATCGACCAATCCGGCGCCGAAGTGCCGGCCGGCACGCCCGGCGAAATCGCGGTGCGCGGCCCCAACGTGTTCTTCGAGTATTGGGGCAATGCGGACGCCACGCGAGACGCGATACACGACGGCTGGTATCGCACCGGCGATATCGGCCTGTGTGACGCGGAGGGCTATTTCTGGGTCCGTGACCGCAAGAAGAACATGATCATTTCGGGCGGCGAGAACATCTATCCGGCCGAGGTCGAACGCGTTCTGCTCGAGCATCCCTATGTCAGCGAATGCGCCGTGATCGGCCGGCCAGACCCGCGCTGGGACGAGGTGCCGATCGCTTATGTCATCCGGCGGTCCGGATGCCGGCTCGAAGCGGACGAACTGAGAGTGCATGTTCAGGCGCAGCTCGCGCGTTACAAGGTTCCGCGTGACATCGTCTTCGTCACCGACCTGCCGCGTACGGCGCTGGGCAAGGTCCAGCATTTCCTGCTCAAGCAGCTTGATGCGCAGTCGCGCGCGCAAGGAGAAGCATCTTGAAGATTGCGGTTCTGGGTGGGGGAAACGGCTCTTTCGCGGCCGCCGGCGATCTTGCGCTGTCGGGGCACCAGGTCCGGCTTTGGCGCCGTGACGCAGACCAGGTGGCGGCACATCGTGACGCCGGCTCGCGCATCGTGGTGAAGGACCATAACGGCCGCCACGACGTGAAACTGACGATGGTCACGACCGATATCGCCGAAGCCATCAGTGGCGCTGAACTGATCCTCTGCCCGGCCCCGGCCTTCGCGCAGCCTGACATTGCCCGCCTGCTCGCCCCGCATTTGCGGGACGGCCAGGTCGTGTTTCTGCCGCCGGCAACATTCGGCTCGATGATCTTCGCGCAGGCCGCGCGGGAGGCCGGCAACCAGGCTTCTGCGAGCTTTGCGGAGACCGGCACACTGCCCTGGCTCACCCGCAAGCACGGGCCATTCGAGGTCGCAATCACCATCCGCGCCAAGCGGCTGCCGGTCGGCGTCTTTCCGCTGGATCAGGCGCCGCACGCGCTCGAAGTGATCGGGCGCGCCTTCCCCGATGCGATCGAGCCATGCGGCGATGCGTTGTCAGGCGCACTGATGAACGCGGGGCCGATCATCCACCCGCCGCTCATCATAATGAATGCGGGCCCGATCGAGCACTTCGAGAGGTGGGATATCCATAAGGAAGGTACGCAAGTTGCGATCCGCCGGGTGACCGACGCGCTCGACGCCGAACGCATCGCGGTGCGCGAGGCGCTCGGCTACGGCGCGCCGCATTTCCCGCTCGCCCACCACTACGCTAGGGAAGGCGAGATCTGGATGTACGGCCGCGGCTCGCATGACCGGCTGACCGATTCCGGCGACTGGCGCGAACGCATCGTGCTGACCGAGCACCGCTACATGCGTGAGGATCTGCGGCTTGGGCTGTCGCTGCTTGTCTCCGTCGCCGGTCTGGCGGGCGTAGCCACGCCGTTGGCCAAGGCTTTCCTGGCCATCGGTGGCGCGGTCTGCGGCGAGGATTTTGCACATGGCGGCCGAACGCTGGATACGCTTGGCCTTGGTAGCTTCAGCAGGGCCGAATTGCAGACGCTGCTTCGCAATGGATTCTGATCGATGACCGGTCGCGCCAACATCGCCTGTCTCGGGGCCGGCCGCATGGGGCGCGGTATCGCCGTCGCGTTCGCCTATGCCGGCCACACGGTCACGATGATCGATGTCAAGCCTCGCTCCGCAGAGGATTTTGCCAAACTGGAAGCAGACGCACTCGGCGAAGTCAGGAAGACCTTTGCCAGCCTCTCGAAGCTGGGCTTGCTGACCGAGGCAGATGTCGATCCACTCATCGCTCGTGTGTCGGTGGTGCCGACCAGCCAAAGTGGCGCAGCGCTGACCGAAGCCGGAATGGTCTTCGAAGGTGTTCCAGAAATCGTTGAGCTCAAGCGAGAGGTGCTGGGATCAGCCTCGACGCAAGTCGGTCCGGACACGATCATCGCATCGACGACGTCCACAATTCTCGTCGACGATCTCTCCGGCGCGATCGTGAACCCTCGTCGCTTTCTCAACGTGCATTGGCTCAACCCGGCCTATCTGATCCCGCTGGTCGAGGTTTCGCCCGGCAAAGCCACCGATCCCGCGATCATTGATGAGGTCAAGAAGCTGCTGGAGGGCATCGGCAAGGTCCCGGTGGTCTGCGCGGCAACGCCGGGCTTTATCGTCCCGCGCATCCAGGCGCTGGCGATGAACGAGGCCGCGCGCATGGTCGAGGAAGGTGTCGCCAGCGCCGAAGAGATTGACAAGGCGATCCGCTACGGCTTCGGCTTCCGCTACGCCGTGCTCGGGCTGCTCGAATTCATCGACTGGGGCGGCGGCGACATTTTGTACTACGCGAGCCGTTACCTCGAAGGCGCACTCGGCAGCGATCGCTATCGCGCGCCGGAAGTGATTTCAAAGAACATGCACGAGGGCCGGATCGGTCTCCGCACGGGCGCCGGCTTCCTCGATTATTCAGGCATGGACGTCGATGCCTATCGCGTCAAGCGGCTTCAGGCCATGGTGGACCTGCTCCGGCATTTCGACCTGGCTCGCCCGCCTGTGCTTGATCGCGGCTAGCCGAAGACGTCCTGGAGCACGCCTTCCCGGACCACCGCGACGCCATCGAGCTCGATGGTCGTTCCCATCATCGGCAGATCGAAATGGCCCGCTGTGTAGCGGCCGGCGAATTCATTCGCGCCGGTAGAGAACAGGAAATTACCGGAGACGGCGCGGATCTCCGTGCCGTTGGTGTCGCGCTGGTCATACATCGACAGCGCCTCGTAACGCGCGCCCGGATTCATGCCGAAGCCGACATGCGACACGGCGTAGGCCTCGCGGTCGCCCCAGGCGGCGAGATAGGCGCGCATCATCGCGGCATCCGTACCCTCGCCTTCCAGTTCGACGACATAGTCGTCCTTCAACGTCATCTTCACCGGCGAGGTCAGGTAGCGCTTGAAGGTCAGATTGATGTCGCCAGGTGCCATCACCAGCGTGCCGTTGATCGTCCCGCTCTTGGGAAAGCTGACGACGATGCCACCGGGCCAATGGGCCAGCGTGCCGGGCTTGTCGGTCCAGCCCCACACACCGACTGTTGAAGCCCCAACCATATCAACGTCGAGCGCCGTACCGGCCTTCGAGGTGACCCGCATGCGCTTGGTTCCGCGCAGCATCTTCGCCGCGGCGCGCACGCGCTTTTCGAGCGCCGTGTCAGGCACCATCCGTTCCAGCGCCTCGGGATGCTCGTTGGAGATCACTAGGATTCGCGCGCCGGCCCTGAGGATTTCAGGCGTCTCCACCGCGTGCATCAGGCCTTCGATGGTACAATCCACGACAAAGCCGGCCTGTTGAAGTGCGGTAATGACCGGACCAAGCTTTTGGATCGCCTCGCTCGCTCCGGTCGAGCGGACCGGAACGATGTTCCGGTTGCGCGGCGTCGGCATTACCACATGGAACGGCCGTGCGCCCATGCGCAGCAGCGCTAGCTCGGCCAGATGAACATTCAACGCGCGCGACTGGGTTTCCGAAAGGATCGCCGCGATATCACCGGCCTTCACGGCGCATCGCTCAAAAATCTCGCAAAATGCGTCGATCCATTTTGCCTCGATGCGATCGGCCAACATGCTTCACTCCCGGTATCGTGGTTTCTTGTTCAGTCAGATCACGCTTCGGGAAAGCCCCGCAAGAGGTACGATCGCAAGGCGCCCAGCAGGGCGTTCAAAATCAACCCCAGCAGCGAGATCGTGATCAACGGCACGAACATGTCGACGGCCTGGAACGTCCGGGCCGCCGTAACGAGGGCATGGCCCAACCCGTCCGTCGACGTGATCATCTCGGCCAGAAACACCACGATGCAGGAAATGACAAGGCCGATCCTGCAGCCGGTCAGGATCGACGGCATCGCCGCGGGCAATACCACCTTGAACAGGATTTCGTAGCGCGGCGTCCCCGCCGCCATAGCCGACCAGATCAGCTTCTGCTCGACAGTCGACGCGCCGTAATAGGTAGACAAAAGAATGGGGAAAAGTGCGTCCGCAGTCACCAACGTGATCTTCGATCCGTGGCCGAAACCGAGCAGTAGCAGGAGTGCAGGATAGAGCGCCACCTTGGGCAACGGCGCCAGTACCCGCACGATCGGCCGAACCACGGCGTTGATTGCCGGACTGGCGGCAGCGGCGATGCCGATACTGACGCCGAGCACAACCGCGATCGCAAAGCCGGCAAACAGCCGGATCAGGGTCGCCGCGATCTCCTGCTGAAACGTCCACGTCACGAGCTGTTGGAGCAACCGGCCGAAGACATAACCCGGCGGCGGCAGCAAGACTGCAGGCGCGAAGCCGAACGACACCAGACCTTGCCACAACGCGATCACCAGCACGATCGGCGCGAGCCCGAAGATGACGTTTGTGGGGAGAATGCGCGATCTCATGAGAAGCTCAGCGGCATGTCGAACTGAGGCTCGGACCAGCGTACCAGCCTGGCGCGGATCCGCTCGAAGATCGCATCGAGGCAGATGCCCATTGCTCCCACGATGATGATCATCGCGAAGACGGTGTCGTATTGCCCCATGTCGAGCGCATTGAACAGGATGTTGCCGGCACCCGACTGACGGGCGATCATCTCGCTAGTGATCATCGTGATCAGCGCCAGCACCAATCCCGTGCGGCATCCGGTCAGGATCTCCGGCAGTGCGGCAGGCAGCACGATCCGGACCAAGCGCTGCAGGGGTGAGAGACCCATCGCCGCGCCTGACCACAGCATCTTCTCTTCCACCGCCTTGGCACCCTCGAAGCTGTGATAGATCACAGGCAGGCTGACGCCGAGAAAGATCACCAGCGTCTTTGTGACGTCGCCGACGCCCAGCCACAGCATGATGATGGGCATCAAGGCTGCCTTCGGAACCGGATAGATCACCATCAGGAGCGGATTGAAAAAGGCTGCGACGGCCCGGCTGCGCCCCATCAACAAGCCAAGTGGAATCGAAAAGAGCACGGCGACACCGAACCCCATCGCCATGCGACGAAGCGAGGCCAGGATGTTGACCAGAGATTCCTTGTCGCCAAGGATATCCGGGATCGCGCGGATCGCCTCGATCGCCGTTGGAAAGCTGTCGTTCTTCAGCACCAGCGCGGCGGCCTGCCATATTGCCAATAGCCCGATGCAGGCCAGCACCGGGGCGGCACGCTTGAGCACGGCGGCCGGCGACATCATGAGGGTCCCGCGGCTCCGTCGCTCTCATCGAACATTCGCTCGATGTCCACGACGTATTTCTGGTAGCGCGGGTCGAGCAGCAGCTCGTTACGGCGTCGCGGTCGCGGCAGATCGATGTCGATGACCTGCCGGATGCGACCGGGAGACTTCGACATCATCACCACCCTGTCGGACAGAAAGACGGCTTCGTCGACCGAATGGGTGACAAACAACACCGTCTTGCGATCGCGCTCCCAGATGTTCAGGAGGTCGTTCTGCAAACGCGTCCGGGTATGAGCGTCGAGGGCACCAAATGGCTCGTCCATCAACAGGACTTCGGGATGGTAGGCGAGTGTCCGGGCGAGCGCGACGCGCTGCTTCATGCCGCCCGACAGCTCCTTGGGATAGAAGTTCTCGTAACCCTTGAGGCCGACCATCTCGATCAGCGCCCGGCTCTGCGCATCTGCTTCCGCGGCCCGCACACCCTGCTGGCGGGGCCCGTACATCACATTGCCGAGCACCGTCTTCCAGGGAAACAGCGCAAACTCCTGAAAGACCGGTCCGCGATCCGGACCGGGTCCTGTGATCGCCTGCCCCCTGATCTTCGCCGCGCCACTGGTTGGGCTGACAAAGCCTCCGACGATGTAGAGCAGTGTCGACTTGCCGCAGCCGGACGGTCCGAGAATGGAAACGAAAGCTCCTTCGTCGATCGTCAGTGAGATGTCCGACAGCGCCAAATGGTCCTTGCGCGCCGAGGTCTGGAAAACCTGTGAGACGCTCTCGATCTCGATGATCGCAGAAGCCGGCTTTTGTGACGTCACCGGTCTCACCCATTCGCTCGATCTCGAAGGCACGACATTCATCCCGCTCTCACCTCACGCGTGCAACATCGCACAACCAGTTTGCTGAATGTCCTCCATCAGCGGCCCGAGCTTAGCAAGAAACTTGCCAGACTGCGGCCATTTCCGTCGCCCACGCGGCCCGTCATTCGAACCAGGGCCATTCTGCCGGGCCTTCATGCGTAACCGCCCCGCCTGGCGCCTGCCCGACCAGCCGCGCATATTTTGCGAGTGCACCCGCACGGTGACGCGGCGGACGTTGCTTCCAATCACGTCGGCGTCCGGAGAGTTCCTGCTCGTCGACCAACAGATCCATCCGCCGGTTTGCAGCGTCAATCCGGATCTTGTCACCGCCCCGCACGAGCGCCAGCGGACCGCCCACGAACGCTTCGGGGGAGACATAGCCGATGCACATGCCGCGGGTGGCACCGGAGAACCGGCCATCGGTGATCAGGGCCACCTTCTCGCCCATGCCTTGGCCGTAGATCAACGCAGTGACCCCGAGCATCTCGCGCATGCCGGGGCCACCGACAGGCCCTTCATTGCGGATAACGAGAACCTCGCCCGCCCTGTAGCTGCGGTCACGAACCGCTTTGACACAGGCTTCCTCGTCTTCGAATACGCGCGCAACGCCCTCGAAGAACTGGCTCTTCAGCCCTGCGACCTTGATGACCGCACCGTCCGGGCAGAGATTACCCTTCAGCACCGCCACACCGCCATCCGGCATGATCGGGGTGCGCGAGGCGTAAACGACTTCTCCATCAGGCGCATTGGCAGCGCCATATTCCTCCGCGAGCGTTCGGCCTGTGATGGTCAGGCAGCTACCATCGACATGGCCACTCTGGATCAACTCGCGGATCACCACGGCAGCACCGCCGATATCGTAGACATCCTTTGCCGTGTATTTGCCGCCTGGCCGCAGATTTCCGATCAACGGTGTCCTGGCAAAAACCTCGCCGACATCATCGATCGTGAATGCGATGCCGGCCTCGTTGGCGATGGCGGGCAGATGTAACGCAGCGTTGGTCGAGCCGCCCGTCGCTGCAACGATCGCCGCGCCGTTCTCAAGGGATTTCCGCGTCACGATGTCGCGCGGGAGCGGTCCGCCGCGCTCCAGCATCTCCATGATCAGGCGTCCGGCGCGGCGCGAGATCTGCGCACGTTCGGCGTAGATACCAGGCACCATCGACACGTTGGGGATGGTCAGGCCCATTGCCTCCGACACCATCCCCATGGTGTTCGCCGTGAATTGGCCCGCGCACGCACCGATAGTTGGCAGGCAAGCCCGCTCGATCCGCTCGAGCGTGGCCGCGTCGATCTCACCGGTCATGAAACTACCGACAGCCTCGTAGGAGTCGAGCACCGTGAGAGTCCGTCCATCAACGCGCCCCGGCAGCGAGCTGCCACCATAGATGAAGATGGACGGCACATTACAACGAACCATGCCCATGATCACGCCGGGAAGCGTCTTGTCGCATCCGCCGTATCCGATCAACGCATCGTAGGCGAGGCCATGGACGACCGCTTCGATCGAGTCGGCAATCAGCTCGCGCGAAAACAGGGAAAACTTCATCCCCTCATGATTCATGCTGATGCCATCGGAGACCGACACGGTCGAGAATTCGCGCGGCGTCCCGCCGGCCTCCTCGATTCCCGTCTTGGCTGCGGCCACCTGGAAATCGTGAGTCATGTTGCAGGGCGTCTGCTCGCCCTTCATGCTGACGACGCCGACCATCGGCCTGGCAATTGCAGTGTCGTCGAGGCCCATCGCGCGCATGAAAGCGCGGTGCGGAGCCCGGTCGAGCCCGTCCGTCGTCACCCGTGATCGCAACTTCTTCATGCGTGCATCTTCTTCATGCAATGTCCCGGGCGACCGGGACGTTGCGATCTCACTCTCCAGATAGTTCGTTCGACCACCTATTGCAGCGGTGCAACGATCGTCGAATGCTTGAACTGAGCGACGTCGAGCTTCGGCAGCATTCCCGTCTCTGCGTAGATGTCGAGCATCTTCTGAATGGCGGGGAAGTTCGGCGCAGCTCCCGGGTCACGGCCGAAGTCGTTCTCCTTGAGCAGGTACGTCTCGAGAACCGGAACGGGAGCCTTCAGTACCTCGGACACGACCTTCAAGGTCTCTTCGCGGTTCGCAAGAGCCTTCTTCATGCCCGACGTGATGTCACGGACATAGGCTTTGACCAGTTCCGGGTTCTTGTCGACGAAATCGGCACGGCAGGCTTCCAAAATGTGCACGATGTTCGGCATGGCCTGCGACAGCGAGAACAGTTTCCTTGTCCCGCCCTTCGCTTCTGCGCGCGCGGCAAACGGCTGGTTCATGTTGACCGCGTCGACACGGCCCTGACGCAGCGCATCTTCAGAAACAGCAAAGCCGACCTCGACCAGCTTGATATCCTTGGCCGGATCGATGCCATTCTGCTTCAGGAGCAGGTTGAACGGCCCCTGCGTGCCGCCGCCGATCACGGAAATGCCGACAGTCTTGCCCTTGAGGTCGGCGATGGTCTTGATCGGCGAGTCATCCATCACCGCCCAATAGACCGAAAAGCCGCCGGGCTTCTCGAAGACATGCTGCGCCACGATGTAGGCCTTGAGATTGCCGCCAACCACGCCGTTGGAAAGCGACAACGGTGCCTGCGTCGCGCAATCCAGAGCGCCCGCCGCCAATGCCTGCGTCATTGGCGCGGTGCCCTGAAACTGGGTCCATTCGATGTTGTAGGTCTTGCCAATATCGGGGAATTCAGCCGGGCGGCGCATCATCCAGTACTTGGACTCCTCGGCCGGGATCGTCCAACCGACGCGGATTGTCTGCTGCGCCCGTGAGGGAGCCGCGACCGCAATCGCGGCCGCTACCGCCCCTGTTGCCAGCATCAACCTCGAAACCGTTCGCATCGCGCCCACTCCGTTGCTCCGGCGCCGACCGGCGCCACCCAACCCGACCGACCCAAATGTTTCATGGTTCAAACAATCAGGCAAGCCATGCAAGTCGGCCCAGTTTCGTCCGAGAGCGCGCAATCTATGGTATGGCGGCGGTCGTGCGCCATTGCGCCGCGACAGGAGGAAGCAACCTATGGCTGATACGAGCAAGACAAACCCGCAGGGGGCCGAGCGGCTTGGCTATGTCGGCCTCGGGCTGATGGGAACGCCCATGACCCGCCGCCTGCTCAAGGCTGGCTATCAGGTCACCGTGTGGAACCGTTCGGAGAGTAAGGTCGCTCCGCTCGTCGAAGCTGGTGCACGGCGCGCGACTAGCCCCCGCGACGTTATGACGAACGCGGACATCGTCTTCATGTGTGTGACGGACGCCGCGGCGGTTGAAGAGGTGATATTCGGAGTTGAAGGCCTTTCGGCCGCCGCCGGTGCGGGCAAGCTCGTCGTGGACTTCTCGTCGATCCATCCCGACGCTGCGCGCGACCTCGCGAGCCGATTGAGGGATACCAACGGCGCAGGCTGGATCGATGCACCCGTGTCCGGCGGTACCAAGGGCGCCGAGGAAGGCACGCTTGCAATCATGGCAGGCGGAGACATTGCCGACGTCGAGAGGGTGCGCTCTTACGTCTTCGCCATGGCACGCAGGTTCACCCATATGGGGCCTACCGGCGCAGGTCAGACGACAAAGCTGTGCAATCAGGTGATCGTCGGATGCGCGATGGCCGTCCTCGCTGAAGCAACCCGCCTTGCGGTGAACGCAGGAATTGATGCCAATCGATTGCCCGAAGCGCTCGCCGGTGGCTTTGCGGATTCCATTCCGCTTCAGCTTTTCGTGCCACGGATGGTCCAGGGCATTCACTCCCCGCCGCTCGGTCACATCGCCACGATGCTCAAGGACCTCGATACGGTCGCCGCGCTCGCGCAGACGACGTCAACGCCGGTGCCGATGGCATCGCTTGCCGGACAACTTTTCAGGCTGGCCAAGGCCGCGCGCGGCGCGGATGCGGACGCGCTGGAGATCTATAAGCTCTCAGCTACAGAACATTGAGCTTCCGAATACGACCAGAGGTCCCTTACGGCGATTTCTTGCGCTCATCATCGGCCAGGAACCGGCCATATGTCCCCTGCGCAAACAGCAGAGGTTCCCTGGCATTATAGATATAGGCCTCGACTGCTCCGAGAAAGATCACGTGATCGCCGCCATAATAGCGGTTGACGGAACGACATTGAAAACTGGCGACGCTCTCGGCGAGCACCGGAGCATTGCCGAGGCCCGGCGCCCAATCGACACCAGCGAACTTGTCTTCGGACGATTTTGCAAACTTGTTCGCAAGCGCCTGTTGCGACGTACCGAGGACATGGACGACGAAGTGGCTGGCGTTCTGGAACACAGGCAGGCTTGAGGAATAGACCCCGAGGCTCCAGAGGACCAGAGGCGGATTCAAGGAGACCGATGCAAACGAATTGCAGGTGATGCCATACGGCTTTCCATCTGCTGCCGTGGCGGTGATGATCGTTACGCCCGTTCCGTATGTGCCCAGCGCATTTCGAAAATCGCGGGGATCGATCGGCGAGCTGTCGCTCGCAAGTTCGTTGGCTGGATCGGGAACGGCCGGCTGCTTCGGCAGATCATTCATCGGCCGGCCTCACAGCGTGAGATTCTCGGACGGCAGGCCTAGCGCCACGCGTCCATAGTTGGTTCCAGCTGCATCAAAATTGAAGGCGAGATGTGAGTTGATCGCGTGTGCATCGCGGAATTGCCGCTGCAACACCCCCGTCGTGAACAAGCCGCGCGCTCCGCTCGCCGCAAACAGCATCGAGACCGCATCTGTACACAAGTTCACCGAGAAGGCCCCGTCGCGCCGATATCGGGTCTTGGCTGACATATCTGAAATATGGCCACGCCTTGCGTTCTCCATGGCATCGATGCAAGCCGAACGCATGATCAGGCGCGCAGCGTCGATCTTGGCGGAAGCCTCCGCAATCTTGATCTGCGTGCTCTGAAAGTCGCTCAGCTTGGCACGGTTGTAGGTGGAAATGCGGTGACGCACGACCTCGATATAATCGTTCAGGCACGCCTGGGCGTTTCCCAGCGCAACACCGGACAAGACGTAAGGAAATAGCGAGAACACAGGTAACGTATATAACGGATTGGGATTGACCCTGGCCCCCGGCGGCCGGCCGCCGGTAAGCTCCCCAACGGCCACCGTCATATCGTCGGCCACGAAGGCGTCCCGAACTTCCACGTCGCAAGAACCGGTCCCGCGCAGCCCGGCGACATTCCAAGTGTCGAGGACCCTATAGTCGCCCTTCGGCAGCAGAAATATCCGGTACTCGATGCCATCTGCCTCATCTTCAGAGGAGACCACGCTTGCGAGCATATTCCATTCGCAGGACGCGACGCCGGAAGAGAAGGGCCAACTTCCGTGCAACCGGTATCCGCCCTTGACCCTCGTGGCGCGGCCGGCTGGAAAGATGAATGAGGAGGCAATCAGCGTATCCGGATCACGGCCCCAGACCAGATCTTGCGCCCTCTGCTCGAACATGCCGAGCATCCAGTGATGGCTCGCCAGATTGGCGAGATTCCAGGCCACCGACGCATCCGCCTGTCCAAGCAGATCGGCGCAGTCAATCAGGGCGACATAGTCGAGCTCGGCACCGCCAATGCGCCTGGGCTGGAGCATCCGGAACAGACCGGCTTCGTGCAGATCCCGTTCGGTCTCGGGCGGAAGGTACCGGAGCTCTTCGGTTCGGGCAGCTCTCTCTCGCAGTCGTGGCAGGAGCGCCCGAGCGTTCGCGATCATTGCGGCGTAAGCGCGCTCGCCGGATCCCGGCCCCTCAGGCTGGCCCACGCTCGGCTCTTGACCAGGCGCCATTCCGCATCCCTCACTTTCCCACATTTATGCGGCGGGAATATCGCCAAATCAAGCCGATCGCTCCGAACCCGGCCGTCGGAAAGGGGGCGATATCGCGGCCCGGCATCGTGAAGCAACGCTCTGCAAGCCGCGCGATGCCAGCCCACGAGGTCAACCGCTCGGGGCTCAAACCGAGGGTTTACCTGATCCGAAGACTCCCCTCTGGACGAATTCCGCAATCCGGCGCTGGTCGTAACCAAGCGTGTCACGCAAGACGTCCAGGGTATGCTCGCCCAACAAAGGTGCGGCCACGGGATCGATCGCGGCGGTTAAACTCATGGTAATCGGCGTCTCGATGTTCGGGACCCAGTCGGCGGTAGGATGCGGAATCCGGCTCAGGCGATGGCGGTCGCGGGCCTCGGGTGCGTTAAAGCCCTCTTCGACGGTGCGGAGATAGCCGACCGGGATCTTTGCCAACTTCATCTTCGCCATCCAGTTCTCGAGGGTATCGCTTGCGAAGACTTCCGCGATGGTTGCCCGCAACAGCTCCTTGTTCTCGGAACGCGCTTTACGCGTTGCGAATTGCGGATCGGTGATGAGATCAGGCCGATTCAGCACCTCGACGACCAGCCGGCGATAGAGCCGGTCGTTGGCGCAGGCCATGTAGAGTGGCCCATCGGAAGCCTCATAGACGCCGACGGTGGGAGATCCGCTCGGCGAATTTCCGAACCGGCCGGGATTTTGACCATTGATCAGATAGGCCATACCGTAGAAACCCGTCATCGCCATTGCTATGTCGAACAAGGCAACCTCGACGTGCTGGCCGCGGCCCAGCCGATCCCGCGCCAGCAGAGCGAGAAGAATGGCGTTACAAGCCGTCATTCCCGTCGCAATGTCCACGATGGGTGGGCCGGTGCGCACCGGAGGACCGTCGGCAAAGCCGTTGAGCGACATGAAGCCGCTTTCCGCCTGGGTGATGGGATCGAAGCCGGGGCGCCAGGCAAACGGCCCGGAGCGCCCATAGGCAGATATCGAGCAATAGACCAGCCGAGGGTTGAGTGGCGCGACCGCGTCGTAGTCGAGTCCGAATTTCTTCATGACCCCGCTCGAAAAATTCTCGACGACCACGTCAGCCTTGCGAATCAGATCCAGGGCGATCTCGCGAGCCTCAGGGACAGCGAGATCCAGTGCGATGCCACGCTTGTTGCGGTTGAGGCTAAGATAAGCAGCAGTCTCGCCGCCGATCTCGGCATGCTCATATGCGCGTGTATCGTCACCGCCATCCGGGTTCTCGATCTTGATGACGCGTGCACCGAAATCAGCCAGCGTCTGCGTGCAGGCCGGGCCAGCAACCACGCGTGTAAAATCGACGACCAGCAGACCATCGAGCGCCGCAGGCCCTTCCGTGACCCGCGACGAACGTTCCGGCAATTGAGGCTTGGTGGACATCGATGACGCTCCCTTACATCGGCTTATGGTCGCCGAATTTCCTGCAAGAGCAAACTTAAAGCGCGGCGCAACCAACTACGCAAGTGCTTCAACCACATACCTGAAAACGCAAAGAGGGCCCGGCAGCCGTCAAGCTGCCGGGCCGTTCGACATTGCGCGCGTACGACGCTGTGCCGCAACTTTGAGCTGCCACGCATGACGGCTACGTTCCGCACCGCGGGAAACCCTGCTCAGCGAAGCAACTTTCGCCAATAAAGCGAATGAGACCAGGCCCAGGGCACCTCTGGTTCAAACAGTCGATAGCCCGCCTGGATGAAGTTGTTCGCAGAAACGGGATTGTCGGTCGTATCAGAGACGATGCTGCCCCATCCGATACGCCGTCCCCTCGCCTCGACCACACGCATCATCCTGCGCTGGAGGCCTCGTCCCCAGTGTCGCTGTAGCACCCCGACCCTGGAGAAGTAGCCGCCATTTCTGACGTGCGTCGACGGAAGCACACCGGCGAAGGCGACGGCATCATCGCCGTGATAGGCCAACCACCACACCCCCAACTCAAACTGAGGCATTACAGCGGCATCGAAGAACGTCAAACGATGCAGATCGGACAATGTATCGACGATGTCGTCGTCGGATGTATCGACAATGCGAATTCTGTACATGAGACGACCTATTCGCCGGGAATGGCGGATGCTGGCGCGACCACCTGAGGGTTCACTTGCTCAGCACGACCTTGACCCCGAGCCAGACGGCTCCCATCAGGCCGGTGGCAAGCACTGTAATTACGGCCTTGAAGGTATAGCTCTGTGCCTGCTCCACGCTCTTTCGCCACCTTCGCAGATGCTGAAAGTCAGCTCTCAGCTCTTTCCGATCGTCATCCTCGATTCCGAAAGAAGCCAGCACCGACGCCACCGCCTTCAATACGATCGCATCGATGTTGTCCTGCTGCAGCCTGTGCTGCTCGATCAACGTCTCTGCGACTATCGCTCTGATTTCATCATCTGGCATCTTCACCGCTTGATGATCCTCGCAACATTTTCGAAACCGCGCTTGGCGAAATAGAAGGAGACGATGAGATTGGCCGTAATCGACGCGAACCCCGCCAAAGGATCAGTGGATCCGAGGCCGAAAACCTTGTCGAAGACGAGGAGTTTCGCAAAATAGAGAGCGACGCAGTACCCCATCAGTTTGTCCGGCTCATACCAGTGCCCGATCTCCGCTCCCGGAGACCGCAGCGGCGCGGGCAACGGGCCCGGCGCCGCGGGCCGGCACGTTCGCGCGTGCACGGCCAGCAATGGTTCGGACGGCGGCACGCCGATCGGCGCTCCAAGAACGCGTATCAAGCGAGTGCGTGGCCGTGATGCGTGGGCCGCCGTCCGATTCTGGAATCGAGACGAAAAAAACCCGCAGCGGATTTCCCCCGCGCGGGTGAACCAAACTCGTCTCGATGATGTCATTCTGCCGGTGTTTTGCCCGACGTGTCAAACCCCGTGTTGCGCGCGATTGTCGTCACGCCAAGCGGACAAGAAAAAGCCCGCCACAGATTGCTCCGCGCGGGCCGAACCGTACTCGTTTCGATGATGCCATTCTGCCAGTGTTTTGCCCGACGTGTCAAACCCAGTGTTGCGCGCGATTGTCGTCACGCCAACCGGACATGAAAAAGCCCGCCGCGGATTGCTCCGCGCGGGCCGAACCATACTCGTTTCGATGATGCCATTCTGCCAGTGTTTTGCCCGACGTGTCAAACCCAGTGTTGAGCGCGATTGTCATCACGCCAAGCGGACATGAAAAAGCCCGCCACAGATTGCTCCGCGCGGGCCGAACCAAACTCGTCGCGATGATGCCATTCTGCCGGTGTTTTGCCCGACGTGTCAAATCGGCGCGCGAAGCAGGAAGTCCCTCCTCCCAGCTCAATATGTGGTGCGCAAGGGGCTTGCTTCAAGCCCCCTGACATCGCGTAGAAGCCTCGACCCGAACAACAAGTCGAGGGGTCACGACATGCCTGTATTGCTTCCGACATCCCGTTCACGAACGAGCGACAGGCGCGCGGCGGCCGCCGGCCATGCGGTCGTCATCGCCGGCGGCGGCCCGACCGGGCTGATGCTGGCGGCGGAACTCGCGCTCGCACAGGTCGACGTCGCAATCGTCGAGCGGCGCGCGGCCCAGGATCTCGTCGGCACGCGCGCCGGCGGCTTGCACGCGCGCAGCATCGAGATCCTCGATCAGCGCGGCGTCGCGGAGCGCTTCCTGCGCGAAGGACAGATCGTCCAGCTTGCCGGCTTCGCCTGGACGAGGCTCGACATCGGTGACCTCCCCACCCGCCACGCTTACGGGCTCGCACTGCGGCAGAGCCACATCGAGCGCATCCTGGCCGACTGGGCCAGAGAGCTCGCGGTGCCGATCTATGGGAATCGCGAGGTGACGGGCTTCGCACAAGTCGAGACCGGCGTCGACGTCGCGCTGTCCGGCGGTGACACGTTACGCGCAAACTATCTCGTCGGTTGCGACGGCGGCCGCAGCCTGGTGCGCAAGACGGCCGGCATCGACTTCGTCGGCTCCGATCCGACGCTGAGCAACCTCATGGCCGAGGTCGAGATGGCGCAAGAGCCCGCGTGGGGTCTGCGTCACGACGCGCTGGGCTTTCACGGCCTCAGCAAGACGGAGAGCGGACGCGTGCTGGTCGTCGTGACCGAAACAACGCGCGAGCGCAGCGGCGAGCCCGGCTTGCGTGATCTCAGCGACGCGCTCGTCGCCGTGTACGGCACCGATTTCGGCGCGCACAGTCCCGCCTGGGTCTCCCGCTTCACCGATGCGGCGCGGCAGGCCGCCTCCTATCGCAGGGGACGCGTGCTGCTCGCCGGCGATGCCGCGCATATCCATCACTCCGTGGGCGGGCAAGGCCTCAACACCGGCCTGCAGGACGCGGTCAATCTCGGCTGGAAGCTGGCGCAGGTGGTCAAGGGCATCTCGCCCGAAGCCCTGCTCGACACTTACCACACTGAGCGTCATCCCGTGGCTGCGCGCGTGCTGCGCAACACCAGGGCGCAGATCGCCCTGCTCCGCCGCGCGGATGACGGACTCATCGCCGCGCGCGAAATCGTGACCGAGCTGCTCGCCATGGACGAACCACGAAAACGCTTCGGCGCGATGATGAGCGGGCTCGACATAAGCTACGATCTCGGCGAAGGCCACGCGCTGCTCGGACGCCGCATGCCCGATCTCGACCTGACGATCGAAGGCCGCTCGCTGCGATTGTTCACGCTGCTGCACGGTGGGCGCGGCCTGCTGCTGAATTTCGGCGAGGCGCCGGATCCCGACATCGCGCCCTGGGCGGATCGCGTCAGTCTCGTGCGCGCCGGTTACGACGGCGCGTGGGAGCTTCCGGCTGTCGGGCAAGTCCTCGCGCCAAAAACCGTGCTGGTGCGACCCGACGGGCACGTGGCGTGGATCGGCGACGAGAGCCGGAGCGGACTTGCCGATGCGCTGACGACTTGGTTTGGACCGGCGGGGGCGTAGCGGACGCACCTCTCACTCGCCGTCGAAACAAACAAGCCCGCGGCATCCCGCGGGCTTGATCTCGTCTCAGTCTCGCGCGGCCTCGATTGAGGCTGCGGTCAATGTTGGATGATCGGGATGCACGATGGCGCGTTCGATTCGATGCAACAACTCGAGCGGGGCCTTGTCAGTGGCCAAGGGCTGCACCGGCCTACCCCACCCCCTGTCGAGAATAGCGTTTGCGGCGGCTACCCGCGCAAACGCATTCGTAGTCTCTCTCTGCATGATTGAAACAAGCACATTGAGCGCGGCTTCAGTCTTGGTTCTCGCCAACAACTCAATATCCACCGTCGTGGGAGCTCTAATATCTGCGCTGGCCACACGCTGAGCAATCGGCTGATATAGCTCAACTCGTCTGTTCACCTTGCTAGTCATTCCGCAATCTCCAAAATCCGCAATAAATCTCAATAAACAAAAAACCCGCTGCGGATTGCTCCGCGCGGGCTGAACCGACCTTTGTCGATGATGTCATTCTGCCAGTGTTTTGCCCGACGTGTCAAACGGACGAATTAGTTCGCCCGCAATTTGGTAGCAATAGCCTTCTGCAACTCCTCCGCTAAGACTCTGTGGTGCTCGGCAAGGCGACCGAACAAGTCTCGCTTTTCGGGGTCTGCCGCTAGGTCGCGAATGATTTCGCACTCTGCGCTGCGCACTGTCAGCCTATTCCATCCCGCCTGAAAGCCGAGAAGTGTGAAGCTGTTCACCCCCGCCGAATCTCTCCTGGCCTACAATAGGAACGTCTCCGTTCCGGATGCTTATCCGGGAATGGACGAGTCGGAGCTGGCGAAGCTGGAGGCGCGGCCATGAAGCCCCACGCCATGAGCTTGTATTTCGGTAGTGGCGCCGGCCACGTTCTGCGCCATCACAACAGTGCCGTGCTGCGATTCAGCTGGCGCGGCAAGCCCGACGGATCGGCCCGCTATGTCGAGCCTGTCAACCGCTACGCGCGCAATGGCGTGGAATATCCCAGCCTTGCCGCCCTGCTGCGCGCCGTCGAGGCCGAGCACGCTCAGAAGCAACCTTGATATGCAGCTGCCCCCAACTCAACATCAACGGTACCGCCCGCAGCGACCTCTTGGATCTGTAGATCGACACCATTCGCGCGCTGGAGCAAGCGATCGGTGCAGGCCTCTACATGCTCATGGAGATGATGGCTGCCAAGCCCACGGCGGCTGCACCCCAAGCAAGCGCATGCAACATCCAGGGCCGCATTGTCTCCTCCCATAGGAGGGAAAGATGCGGGGCGGCTCGCGTGCGCTAATTGAGACAGATCAAAGGCCAAAGACTAGCGCCGCTGCAGCGCCAACAGTGAACACACCAGCGCTAATAGCAAGCACGAGCACTAGTTGTTCTCTGCCCATGCCTCCGATCCTAACCTACGTTAGGCCAGGGCGGTTATGCAGTTTGTGCCACATTATCCTCGGAGTAACTTGAACAACCATTGGCTGTTTTGTTAAGGGTGCCGCAGTAAAATTCTCGCGGGGCGTTGAGTAAGTAAAATGCATTCGAGCAAGGTTACAGGTTGGCTCGACCGCGGCATCCGACTACGGGAGATCGTGCTGATTGCCGCCGCAATGTACGCGGTTTGGACGCCGACTTACTTCCTTCTGGAAACACACCATATCGCTGCACCGGACGGCGAACACGTCGCCCTGATTCTGCCCGCTGGCAGCAGTGATGACCACGGGAATTCCGTTCGCTACTACGGTTTCAAGCAGAGCGCCATCGGCGAAGAAGCAGCATCCCTTGTAGTCTACGAAGGCGCCACACCACTGCCGGCCGACCGCTACGCCTTCGCGCGGTTCAACCCGAAGAACACATGGCGCGCTGTTGATTTCAAGGCGAGCGATGGCAGCGATCCGAGGCACAACGGACGCACATACTATGCCGTCTTGCCGCGAAACTCGAATAGAGAGGCCGGCACCGCGCAGACTTTGGTCAACAACATTGACGGTCTGCGCACGAGAGCACGGTAAATGAGGCGAGGAAGTAGCGACGGGGCAACCGGGTACCTCGGATCTGCAGTGCCCTAGCTGCGGGCGCTAACGACAGGATCCGGTCCTGTCCGCTTGCCAACTTCGGCGGAGCTGTTCCAACCCATCTTCAATCAATCGGAGATCATCGTGAACGTGCTTGATTGCGGAACCGGACGCGGACCTCAATAATTGGCGACGAAGATCTCTCATATCTTCGAGTGCCTGCTGGTTCCTCAAGCGTACATAAGCTGAGACGATTGGTCTACACGACATGGGCGTTCCAAATGCGTTTGTAAAAATGAGTTCTCGAAAATCGAATGGTCAAATATCAGCACAGGGAGATTGTACCGCCCGGTAGCAATCTATTGCAAGCAGCACGGGTTAATGCGCCCGGAGGTTGCCTGGCCGCTATTCCCATTTTGGCACACATGCCCGCGAGCCGGGGCCATTTTTATTTTCGAACGTAGACGTCGCCCCGGATCGGCTCGGGGCCGCTCCGCTAGTACAGTGATGCGTTGCGCGGCTGGGACGGGT
Source organism: Bradyrhizobium sp. CB1717 (assembly GCF_029714325.1). NCBI lineage: Bacteria > Pseudomonadati > Pseudomonadota > Alphaproteobacteria > Hyphomicrobiales > Nitrobacteraceae > Bradyrhizobium > Bradyrhizobium sp. CB1717. The sequence continues at coordinate 3,450,736 of NZ_CP121666.1, read as the reverse complement.
TCCGGTGAACCGCACGCAGCACCAACGCTGGGGAACTTTGGAAGCCCCCGCCAACTTTTAAGGGACGACAGCAAGCGCGTATGGAGGACGCTCATGTATCGGCCGTTGGCGGTTTGGGCATTTGCTATTTTTGTTCTACCTCAGAATGCGACTGCCACCGAGTTCACTTCTCGTGCCAAGTGTGCCTGCAGCACTACGTGGCACCGGCACACTGCCGTCGTGCGACACAGGCTCTACAGGGTGAGAACTGCGTATTTGATTGGCTACGACCCACTACCATACCGCTTCGGCTCGACATACGTTTTTGAACCTCCCTACCGCTATGTGCGGCGCTAAACACCGTTGCCGCGGCCAGCCGACCTGAAACGCAATCGGTCTCTCAGCCACAGGCGCCTATGGACGAATTCTCGGCCGGCGATTTTGTGCAAACTACCGGAGATTGCTTTGTTGAAAACTGAACCTTGAAAGCGTCCTTCGCGCCAAATGAGTAAGTCGCTCAAAACGCACAACATATGCGCGAAAATAAACGCCCTGCAGCATATCAAATGTTGTGACACCCACTCCGCCACAAGCGTAGCGTTAACCCATCACCGCAAGGCCCGTGGCAACGATCGGTGATGAGAACGCCAATTGCGCTCCCGTCCCACTCCAGCAAGGGAGCAGAACATGCTGACGCGGCGGCGTTTCAAGCAGACCAGAACTCTCGATCAGCGGCTTGCCGAGGAAGCGGCGCGCCTTCGCGACAAGGCGCGCGCGCTGCCGCCCGGGCGCGAGCGCGAGATATTGCTGCGCAGGGCGCGGCAGGACGAGACGGCGTTGCAGATCGAAGCCTGGCTTCGCTCGCCCGGCCTGAGGGCGCCGATATGATGCAGCAATACCGCGCCTATCTTGTCGGGGAGAACGGGGTGTTTCAGTCCGCCGAAGCTTTCGAGGCACGGTCCGATGCGTCCGCGCTTCTGTTCGCGCGGCGTTTCACGCGCCGGGGCGACGTCGAGGTCTGGCAGCTCGACCGCAGGGTCGGCCTGCTGAAACAGGCGACATTGCCCGTCGCAGCCTCGCCCGAAGACACAGGCCCCGGCAAGCAGCCGCCTCACTCCTCCGCGAGCTTCCGCTCGATATAGGCATCCACCGTTTCGGCAAAGGAGCGCTGAACGCCGACCGCGGCAACATGCAGGTCGAGGGCATCGCGCTGCAGCACGCGCAGGCCGCGCCCGCGGGCGCTGACCGGCGCCGTGTTCAGATATTGGTCGATGGCGCCCTTGGCTTGCGGGATCGCCTTCGGATCGCCCCTTGCGATCAGAAGACGCAAGAGGCTCTGGCATTCGGCCAAGCCGGGCATGGGTTTTTGCCTCAGCCTTGCCGCGACTTCGGCCGCTCGACCGGCTGGGTGTGGGTGCCGAACAGCATCAGCAGAAACGCGACTTCTTCCTTCGAACCGACCTGGATCATGATGATCTCCCTTTCGCTTGGTTGGTCGAGACGAGCGGAAAGGGCGTTCAGGACAATCGGGTTTCGGGATTGTTTCAGGACTGTTTCGTCGTCCGCGACGGGACAGCAGCAGACCAATGGGTGATCCGCGCCCCTGTAGATGTTGATCCAAGCTGGGGCGTTTTCCCGAAATCGACGCAGGGGCTGCATTCGCTTATGTGAATTCAGTTGGGAAAAATAGGTAATGCCTCTGTTCAAAAGTGAACATAAAAAGAGTCCGGGACTATTTTAAGCTTGATCCGCCTGGTGCGCTTAGCCAGGCAACCTCCAACGGCCCCGGCATTTAGGGTTGTGCTGGGGCCGTTTCTAACTGTGCGACCGCGCGGCGTTTGACGATGTTCAACGATGCCATCCTGGACCAGCTGAGGCAGCTGGAACGTGAGGTGATTGAAGGGGAGCGGCGGCTGGCCCAGCAGGAGGCGATGATCGTCGACCTGAAACGGCAACATCAAGATCCGAGTGACGCCGAGGCCGAGCTTGCAATCATGCGCGAGGACCATCGCCAGCGTCAGCAAGACCGGCAACGGCTTCTCTCATTGATGCTGCCTTAGGAAGCGAAATAGTTTTGGGAAGTCGCACATGTATACTGCCGGTGTTTTACCCGACGGCGCAAATTTTACTTAAATCCGGCAAATCAGATTCGGCGAAACAAAATCTGTTCGCGCCAAGCTGGGACATGTCGCCCGCGAGGGGCACAGGTCGAAGAGCTTCGGAGAGACTATCGATGTATTACGTCGCCGCCGCATTGCTGGTGCTGTCGGGACTGTTCTACTCCGCGGGCCATCACGAGCTCGGCCAGTTCGGCGCGGACGTGTGCCGCTATGGCGGCACGTTCTGCGACAACCCGGTGGTCGTCTTCACCGGCGCGGCGCTGGCCGCCGCCTGGGGCATGTTCGTCAGCATCAAGTAGAGGACCGCGTCTCAGGCTCGCGTGCGCCGGTCGCCGCCAACTCTTTGCGGACGGCCGCGGCGGAATTACCGACCTTGTCGACGGCCTTCTGCAGCTCTTCCTTCGACACGCCGAGCGCATGGGTCCAGTACTTGACCTCGAACGCCTCGTGCATGTTGATCTTGCTGCGGTCCGGCTGTGCGCGCTTCGTCAGGTTGTCCATGCGCTGATCCTCCTTGTCGCCAGGAAAACGCGGCAACGGAGCTGCCGTTCCCGAGCGCCGATCATGCAAGCTTTCGCGCCGGCAGCGCGTGCTTCACACGCTCAGCCACAGCATCGAGGCGAGCACCGCCGAGAACGTAAACAAGGCGATGATGGCGATTTTGAAAATCAGATCGGCTGCCAAAGCGAGCCCCCTTTTCACGTCCAACGTCCGCGCCCGAAACACGGGTGGTCCCAGTCTTTGGCGTTTCGGAAGGACAGCAAGCGGCGTGACACGCTTTGGTCACGACCATGAAACGGCAGCGCAACGGCTCCATCGCCGTTTGGTTCCTAACTTCCAGTGCGCACCCTGCGGAATGCTCAGGCCAAGTTGCCGGTGGGCGGGCTGCGACTTAACATTTGTTAGGTGCGCCCGATCTGGAAACGCATTGTCCAGTGTTGCGAAGCCTCGGCGGCCCACAAGGTCCAGGAGCTGGCGCAGTTCGACGGGCGCTACCTGCATTTGTCCTGAGCGTGCGTCATCAAGCGCTCACGGCGCGAACACCTTGCCGGTGTCCATGCGCACGTTGCGGATGGCGCGACTGGCGTGCATGGTCGCGCGGTTGCACATCGGCATGAAGCTGAGCAGGAGCGAACGTCGCCGTGCGCCGGAGCGGTTGCGATGGTGCCTTTATACAGGTGTTTTGCCCGACGGATCAAATCGGGATTCGCTTAATCGGAATCCGCTTTTCCCGGTCAAGGAACCATCGTTCCCCCGCGGCATTTCTTCCGGGCTTCCCCTTTCGCAAACGGAACGCCGGAAAGACCCGAGATCCTACATGAGCGACAGCGCCCTCGCCCCGCCGAAATCCGCCTCGACAGTGCTGAAGCGGCTGGGGCCGGGTCTCATCACCGGGGCGGCCGACGACGATCCTTCAGGCATTGCCACATATTCGCAGGCCGGCGCGCAATTCGGCTACGGACTGTTGTGGACGGTATTTCTGACCACCCCGTTCATGATCGCCATTCAGCTCGTCAGCGCGCGGATCGGCCGGGTGACGGGCAAGGGGCTGGCCGCCAACGTGACGCAGGTCGCGCCGCGCTGGGCGGTGCTGGCGCTCATCTTCATGCTCGTCGCCGCGAACACCTTCAACATCGCCGCCGACATCGCCGCGATGGCCGAAGCGCTCTCGCTCGTCATCGGCGGCCTCAACCACGAGCACGCCCTGATCTTCGCGGCCGGCTCGACCCTGCTCCAGGTGTTCGTGCCCTATCGCCGCTATTCACCGGTGCTGAAGTTTCTCACGCTCGCGCTGTTCGCCTATGTCGCGACCGCCTTCACCGTGAAGATTCCGTGGAGCACGGCGCTGCTCGCCGCAGTGTGGCCGGAGGCGAATGTCAGTGCCGGCTATTTCATGATGGTGGTGGCCGTGCTCGGCACCACCATCAGCCCCTATCTGTTCTTCTGGCAGGCCTCGCAGGAGGTCGAGGAGATGAACCAGGGCGAGCGCGACAAGCCGCTTCGCGAACTGAAGCGCGGCGGCAGTCCGGAGCTCGCGCGCATCAGGGCCGACACCATCGCCGGGATGCTGCTCTCCAATGGCATCGCCTTCTTCATCATCCTCACCACGGCGTCGGTGCTGCACGCCAACGGCGTCACCAACGTCAGTTCGGCAACCGACGCCGCCGAGGCGCTGCGGCCGCTTGCCGGCGATTTCACCTTTGCCCTGTTCGCGCTCGGCATCATCGGCACGGGCCTGCTCGCGATCCCGGTGCTGGCCGGCTCGGCTGCCTATGGCGTTGCCGAGATTTTCGGCTGGCACGCCACGCTCGAGGCGAAACCCGACGAGGCCATCGGCTTCTACACCATCATCGCGACCGCGACCGCGATCGGCTTCGGGCTGGGATTCACCGGCATCGATTCCATGCACATGCTGGTCTGGAGCGCTGTGCTCAACGGCATCGTCGCCGTTCCGATCATGGCGATGATGATGCTCATCGTCTCGAGCCGCACGATCATGGGCCGTTTCAGGGCCCGGTCGTGGCTGATCGCGCTGGGCTGGCTCGGCACCGCCCTGATGGCGCTGGCCGTCCTCGCGCTGCTCGGCTCCTCAGTGATCGGCTGACTAACCTTGCGACAATGCCGCTGTCTACAGGCCTCCCTGCCGAGGTGGGCGTAAGGCGCCCGGCGCGCTACAGCGGGCTTCACGCCGGTCCGTTGTTAGCCTAACAGTTGCAACCTGGGCCCTTTCGAGCTCGCCACAACAAACAAAAAGCCCCACCGGGCGACAGGGAGCGACATGACCAAATCATCAAAAACAACAAACATCGAAATCCTCGCCTGCGATGCCGGCTGGAGAAATTACCATTTCGTCAAGCTGACGACCGAAGACGGCATCGTCGGCTGGAGCGAGTTCGACGAGGGTTTTGGCTCGCCCGGGGTCGGCGCTGCCATCCAGCGCCTGTCCGCCCGCGTGATCGGGCAGAACGTCTTCCAGCACGAGCGCATCTATGCCGAACTGTTCGCTGCGACCCGTCCCGCTGCCGGCGGCGTCGTGGCGCAGGCGCTCGGAGCGATCGAGAACGCGCTGCTCGACGCCAAGGCGAAGTGTCTCGGCGTGCCCTGCTACGAGCTGCTCGGCGGCAAGATCCGCGATCGTGTCCGGGTGTACTGGTCGCATTGCGCGACGTGGCGGATCAATCATCCCTCCTGGTACAAGCCGCCGATCGAAAGCCTCGATGGCGTCAAAGCAATGGGCCGCGAGGTGCGCGAGAAAAAGTTCACCGCGCTCAAGACCAACATCTTCTCCTATGACGACGGCAAGCCGACCGGCTGGCGTCCCGGCTTCGGCTCACCGTTTGCGCCGGAAATCAATGTCGACCGGAAAATCCTGCGCGACCTGCGCATGCATCTCGAAGCGATTCGCGACGGCGCCGGCCCCGATGTCGACATCCTGCTCGACTGCAACTTCAACGCCAAGACCGAGGGCTATCTGAAGATCCTGCGCACCATCGCCGACCTCGACATGTTCTGGATCGAGATCGACAGTTTCAATCCGGAGGCGCTCGGCTACATCCGCAGGCAAAGCCCGCATCCGATCTCGTCCTGCGAGACGCTGCTGGGCTTGCGAGAATTCCTGCGCTATTTCCACGAGCAGGCGATGGATGTCGCGATCATCGACACGCCCTGGAACGGCGTCTGGCAATCGATGAAGATCGCTGCGGCGGCCGAAGCGTTCGAGGTCAACGTCGCCCCGCACAATTTCTACGGCCACCTCTGCTCGATGATGAACGCGCATTTCTGCGCAGCCGTACCGAACCTGCGCATCATGGAGATCGACATCGATCGCCTGTCCTGGGACCGCGAGCTCTTCACACAGGAGCCGGAGATCCAGAACGGCCATCTCGTCATTCCGGACCGGCCCGGCTGGGGCACCGAACCGAATGAGGACGCATTGCGCGCGCACCCGCCGAGAACGAGCGGCGGGCTCCTCAACTATGGCCGCAAGAGCTGACGCGGATTACGGCGTCACGGGATTGACGGTCGGGGATGTCTTCGGCCCCGGCCGCGCCGGCTCGATCGGCGACTTCGGTTCGGTCGGAAGCACTGCAGCGCCCGCGGCGCGAGCGGCTTCGCCCGTCGTCGCATACATCGCGACATGGGCCGGCTGGGTCTTGGCACGGCTCCACGGTCCGTGGTCGACGATCAGCATGGCCGCAATCGTCAAACCAGCCACGATCAGCGCGATCACGCCGGGATGACGGAGCGCCGTGGAGATGGAGTTCGCGAAACGATCAGTCATTGAGGGGTCCGCTATTTTCCTATCGCAGGTTAATTCAATTGTGCCCCTCGGAGTTCCCCATTCGGTCTAAGCAAGTTCCGCGCCAGCCTTCGGAACTTGATCCGTTCATCGTTTCACATCCGGGCGAGCATCGCCGACGAATCCGTCGCGGTTCGGCATCTTCACGGCCGCCAGCGATTTCGCATCGAGGATCGCATCCGCTCCCACCAGTCCGTTCAGGTTCAGGATAAAGGCGGACACCGCATAGACATCCTCATCGCTTAGCGACTGCGGCGCGTTCTGCGGCATGGCGCGACGGATGTAGTCGAACAATGTCGGGGCATAGGGCCAATAGCTGCCGACGGTGCGGATCGGCTTGGCCGTGCCGATCGTGCCCTGCCCGCCGGTGAGCCGATCGCCCAAACCGCCCTCGCCCTTCTCGCCGTGGCACGAGGCACATTGTTGAGCAAACACCTCGCGTCCGTGGCTGACCGAGCCGCTTCCCTCAGGAAGATTGCTGCCGTCGCGTCCGATATCGATATTCCACCCCGCAACCTCGGCGGCTGTTGCTGGTCGGCCGATGCCGTACGGGCTCTGCGCCTGCGCTCCGCTCGAGAAGGCACCCAGGCCGATTGCGAAGCCGATTCCGCAAATCTTACGCCAGCGCATTGGTCACCTCGCCGTCGGCCGCGATGCGCCAGGGCCAGATCGCGTTGTTGTGGTAGAAGTAGTTTTCTCCGCGCACGGCGAGCAACTCGGCCAGCGTCGGCTGCACATAACCGGTCTCGTCAATGGCGCGGCTCTGGATCACGGCGCGCTGGCCGTCCCATCGCCACGGCAGACGAAAGCGTGTCAGGGCGCGCGTCAGCACCGGCTCCTGCAAACGAGCCTCCTGCCAGCTCTTCCCCTCGTCGACGGACACCTCGACGCGCGCGATCTTGCCGTGCCCGCTCCAGGCGATACCCGTGATCTCGTGAAAGCCCGGGGCGCTCAGGCGCTGACCGCCGGAGGGACGGGTGATGATCGATTTGGCTTCCATGTAGAAGGAGAATTCTCGCGCCGTGCCGTCGGGCAGCAGGTCGGTATACTTCGACGTTTCCTCGCGCGAATAAACCGGCTCCGCGGTCACATGCAGACGGCGCAGCCATTTCACGCTCATATTGCCTTCGAATCCCGGCAGGAGCAGCCGCAGCGGATAGCCTTGTTGCGGGCGCAGCCGCTCGCCGTTCTGGCTGTAGACCAGCATCGCATCCTCGAGACATTTCTCGATCGGGATGCTTCGCGTCAGCGCAGCCGCATCCGCCCCTTCCGCGACCACCCATTTGGCTTCTGCCTTCAGCCCGGCCTCCTGAAGCACCAGCTTCAGGCTCACGCCGGTCCATTCGGCACAACTCACGAGACCCACGAGGTCCGAAGCTGTCTTGCCATAGGGCCTGGTGTAGCCGGGATTGCCGGAGCATTCGAGGAAGTGGATGCGCGACTCCGACGGAAAGCGCCGGAGATCGTCCATCGTGAAGACCAGGGGACGTTCGACCAGCCCATGCAGCATCAGCCGATGCTGCGCGGGGTCGATGGCCGGAACGCCGCCATGATGCCGCTCATAGAACAGCCCGTTCGGCGTGATGATGCCGTCGAGCTCCTGCAAGGGCGTCCGGCTGGACGCGGAGATGTATTGCTTGAGGGACTTCGAGATGTTCCTGACGACGCCCTTCTCGAACGGCGATGGCGCGCCATAGGGCTGACCTCCCGTCGGCTCCCCCGGCGCTTTCATCCATTCGGGAACGTTGGGTGGAAGGTTGCCTGTCTCTGCGGCAACGGAAGCGTTCGCTCCAAGAACGGCGCCTCCCGCTGCTGCGGTGGCGGCTGTCAGAAATCGACGGCGCGTGGTCGTCACGGAATCGTCGTCGGGAGGTGTCGTGCTGCTCATTGCGGCCCCTCGGCTGGCGCTGAGCCCGCATCAAACAGTCCGACGGCCGCATTTGCAATTCGCGGCCGTTTCAAAAGCAGGCGATTTCGATCAGAGCTGATCTAAATCGGACGGCAGCGAGAGCAGTTCCTTCCTCGCAGCGCACAAACGCTGCCCGGCTCGATTTACTCGCCCGGAGCAATCGCATTGCTCGGCGTGGGCCGATCAGTGATCTGCTGACCGAACAGGCTGCCGATCAGCTCGACCGCAGTGCGCGCGGTCCGGCCACGTTCGTCGAGGAAAGGATTGAGCTCAACGATGTCGACCGATCCCACCACGCCGGAATCGTGCAACAGCTCCATGATCAGATGTGCCTCCCGATAGGTCGCCCCGCCCGGCACCGTCGTGCCGACGCCCGGCGCTACGCAGGGGTCGAGGAAGTCGACGTCGAAACTGACATGCAGCACGCCGTTGCAGGCCCTGACGCGTTCGATGACACGCCGGATCAGCACCGCAACACCGAATTCGTCGATCTGTCGCATGTCGACAACCCTGATCCGGCGCGAGCGCATCAGCTCCTTTTCGAGCTTGTCGATCGAACGCGCGCCGAACAGATCGAGTCTATCAGGATCGATCGACGCGCGCGGGTCATCGCCGAGCAGGCCATCGAGACCCGGCTCACCGCACAGAAACGCCGCCGACATGCCGTGCATGTTCGCCGTGATCGTCGTCTCCGGCGTATTGTAGTCGGCATGCGCGTCCAGCCAGAGCACGAAAAGCTCCCGTCCGCGCTCTTGCCAGTGGCGCGCCATGGCATTGACCGAGCCCATCGACAGCGTGTGATCGCCGCCGAGGAAGATCGGCAGCGCACCGGTTTTCGCGATGTCATAGCCTCTGCGGCTCAGCACGCGCGTCCAGCGCTGGATTTCGCGGTAGTGATTGGCTTTTTCCGGCGGCCTGTCAGCGAGGTCGCCGACCTCCGCCACGGAGAGATCGCCGTAATCGACGACTTCAAGATCCAGGCTTTCGAGCAGTGTCGCAAGGCCCGCGGTGCGCAGCGCAGCGGGGCCCATCAGCGTACCACGCTGCGAAGCTCCCATGTCGATGGGAGCACCGAGCAAGGCGATGCGCCGGGCTCGATCCGTCATCGTCCGATCGGTCACGGCCGTCTCCCGAGAACAGCAAGGCTGGTGCCAGCCTAACAGAGATTCGCATCCGTCGTTTCACGGGGATCGCCGCCTGTCGACGGGAACAAAATCCCGCGCGCCGAATTGCCCATCCAAGGCCGGTACCCGCCGTCAATTACGGCGCCTGTCGCGGATAGCCAAAGGTCGTCAGACCCGCTGTTCAGAACGAGCGCTCGCGCGGATAGCCAAAGGTGCCGGCCTCCATCGCTTCGTCGGGTTTTGGAGGTCGCAAGCTTGAGCACGGAGATACCGCATCCCGATTCCCAGCCCGGCGTGGCCGAGCGCGCCATCGATGCCGCAACCGACGTATCGCGTACGATCGGCGAGGTTGCGGGCGGCCTGCACGCCGCGGTCGATCGCCTCACCGCTGCAATTGACGAAGCTCGAAAGCCCGGCCGGCCCCTCGCGACGGTTGCGGCCATCACGCGCGAGGCACCGTTGGCCAGCCTGTTCATCGCTTTCCTGTTTGGCATTGCCGTCGCGCGCCGGCGTTGAAATCGAAAGAGCCCGTTCAGGCAGCGCTGACGGCTTCGTACCCAGGCTGGAATTGCTTCTCGAATGCCGCAACAGGCACCGGACGGCCGAAGAAATAGCCCTGTCCTTCCTCGCACCCCATGCTGACGAGGAAATCAGCCGTGGCCCGGTTCTCGATGCCTTCGGCCACGACCGTGAGCCCGAGCTGCTTGCTGAGGCCGATGGTCGAGCCGACGATCGCGGCGTCGTCGGAATCGGCAAGCAGATCGAGCACGAATGAGCGGTCGATCTTGAGCCCGTCGAGCGGAAACTTCTTCAGATAGCTCAAGCTCGCGTAACCGGTGCCGAAATCGTCGAACAGCACGCGGACGCCGAGCTGCTGGATCCGCTTGAACATGTCGAGCACGCGGCCTTCGTCATGCAGCAGGATATCTTCGGTGACCTCGAGTTCGAGCAGCGAGGGCGTGAGCCCCGTCGCCTTGAGCAGCTCCGCAACCGAATGCGCGAGGTCGCCGGAGTCGAGCTGAGAGGGCGAGAGATTGATCGCAACGCGTACGCTGTTGCCGGACAATTCCCACGCACGCGCCTGCCGACAGGCGGTTTCCATGACCCAGCTCGCGATCCGCTCTGATAGCGCCGAGGTATTGACCACCGGCATGAACTCGCCGGGCGAGACGTAACCGCGCACGGGATGCCGCCAGCGGATGAGCGCTTCGGCTCCGAGCAGGCTGCCGTCGACCAAACGAACCTGGGGCTGGTAGAACAGCTCGAACTCGCCGCGATCCGCGGCGAGCGCCAATTCGCTCTCCAGCGTCAGCCGGTTCTCGAGCTCCTGCCTGATCGTGCTTTCGAAGATCACGTGACTGCCGCGCCGCGTCGCCTTCGCGCGGCTCAGCGCCAGATGGCCGTTGCCCAGGAGGTCGTCCGCAGTGTGTCCACCGTCGGGATAGACGGCAACGCCGATGCTGATCCGAACGCGGTGCTGTCGTGTGCCCGTGACGAGCGGCGCTTCGAACGCGCGCGCGATCCGCTCGGCGAATGCAGCAATCGGCTCGCCGACTTCCGCACAGTCGAGCGCGATGGCGAATTCGTCCCCGCTCAGCCGGGCGACGATCGCCTTGCCATCGACTTCGTTGCTGAGACGCTCGGCAACGGCCCGCAGCACGAGGTCGCCGGCCGAATGTCCGAGCATGTCGTTGATCTGCTGGAAGCCGTCGAGCCCGAGCACGAGCAGCGCGACGTCGGAAGACCGCCGCTCCGCCGCCGTGATCAGACCGGTGAGGCCCGCGTGCAGCATGTTGCGATTGGCCAGCCCCGTCAGCGCGTCATGCTCGGCCAGATATCTGACGCGTTCGGCCTCGCGCTTGCGGACCGAAATGTCGCGCAGGATCGCGCCGTACTGGAAGCCATCCGTTCCCTGCCAGCCGGAGAAGCTCGCCTCGACGGCGAAGGTCTCGCCATTCTTGCGCCGGCCTTCGAACTCGACGACGACGGCCCCGCCCGGAACCAGTAGCGCCTGACGGGCGGCATCGCCCATCGACGGCCTCGCCGCGCCGTTCGCCGGCACAGCACAAAGGGTTTCGAACGGCCGGCCAATGATCTCGGCCGGCATGTAGCCGAAGATCGCGCTCGCGCCGGGATTCCAGACCGTGATCCGGTGCTCCGCGTCGGTGCAGACGAGACCATCGCCGAGCGACATCGCGATGCGATGAAAGCGGCTTTCGGCGATGCGCCCCAACAGGCTGCGGAAATCGATCTCGTCGAGCGCGATCGCGGTCAGATAGGCGATGATCGCAATGTGGAACAGCGACGTGTCGATGACGAGGGGCCATCTTGCCTGCACGAGAACCGCGGTCAGCTCGACGGCCGCCCCGGCCGTGACGAGGATTGCGACGCGAACGCCCGGTGCGAAGCGGCGCCACGAATACATCATCATCAGGCAGATTGCGCCGAGGCCCAGGATCATACCGATGTCGGAGGTCCAGCGCAGCGTCCGGTTCTGGAGGATCGATTCCGCCGCCAATGCCTGAAGCACGGGCCCCGAGACAATGCCGCCATTTGGAACGCTGAACCGGTCGCCGAGCTCGAGCGCCGTGGCGCCGACGATGATCTTCTTGTCCCTGAGCTTGTCGAGAGTCGCAGTATCGCCGCGGATCACCTCGACATAGGAGACGCGCGGAATGGACGCCGCCTGAATACTGAAGTCGATCAGGAAAGGCGGTCTCCGGCTGGCGTCCTGTCCTGCCAACACGACGGCCATGGACGGCATCAGGGCATCGCCGAATTTCTCACCGAACGGATAACGACGAACCAACCCGTCGGATTCGACCGCAACATTGACGAGGGCCGGCCACGACTGGTTGCTGAACGGCTTGAGGGGGCGATTGAGGTGAACCGCGCCACCATGTGCCGTCGGTTGCCTGAAGGACGGCAGGATCGTCGAACCGCCGACGTCCCGAAGCGCCTTGACGAAGGCCTCGTCGGAGACCGGATCCGATGGCGTGCTGAAGTCAACGTCGAAGGCGACGTCTTGCACTCCCGCCGCCTCGAGCCTGTGCAACAGCTCGGCGTGCAGCCGGCGCGGCCAGGGCCACACCCCGACCTGGTCGATCGACGGCGCGTCGATGGCGACCACGACGACATTGCCGCTCGCCGCACGCGACTGCCAGGCGAACCGCAGATCGGTGAGCGCATTGCGAAGCGAAGCATGCCACCCCGTGGACAGCACGACCGCAAGCGCGATCACGACGAGAATATGCGGTCGATAGCGTTTCACTTTGCTCCCCTGCACCGACGGCACTTGCCGCCGAGTGCTCCCCCTGTGCCGACTGTACGGTCCTAGTGGTGGCCTCTGCCCCAGTACCAACCGTAGTGGTGGCCGTTATTGCCATTTCCGTTGTGGCCGTTGTTGCCACTGTTACCGTTGTTGCCATTGTTGCCGGTGCCGCCGCTTCCGTTGCCGGTCGCACCCGTCCCACTGCTTCCGGTCCCGGAAGTTCCGGTGGACACGTTGCCGCTCGACCCGGCAGTGGTCGCAACGGTCGTCGTCGCACCCGACGACGTCGACGTGGCGCTGGCCGTTGACGCGCTGCTGCTCGCGACGACCGCCGTCACGGTGGAGCTGTTGGAGGCTGTGGTGGTGGTGTTCGACGAGCTGTCGCTCCACACCGTAGCTGTGCTGGTACCTGTGCTGGAATTTGCGTTGCGCACGCGCCCCGTTGCCACCGCTCCGTGGGCAAGGCCCTTCGTCACCTTGTGGACATTCAGCTTGACCTCGCCGAGCGAGCTCGAGATCCGCACGACGCCAGCCCTGGGCGCCTGGCCTCCGGCCGCCTGATGCGATTGCATCGACGCGCCCGCTGCCTTGGTCCCCTTGTCGATCGGACCGAGCGCGTGGATCGCCTGGCCGTTCGCCGCGTTGCGCGGCGCCGACAATCCCGATTTCGGGACTGGGAGTCGCTCGATCGTCGAGGCGCGCGGCTTGCCATGCTCGATCGGATTGAAGGTGCCGCTGCCGCCCAGGCTGAGCCCGGGCTTGCCATGCTCGAAGGCGGTAGCCGATTGTCCCGGCATGACTTGTGCGATCTGTCCGGTCTTGAAGTCGGAGACCTCGACCTGGCCGCGGAGCACGCCGACCTTGGTGCTGCCCGCACCCACCGTGACGCTGAACTGCGTTCCCTTGACGACGGCGGCGAGATAAGGCGTCTCGACCTCGAAATGCTTGACGTTGCGCTTCTCGACTTCGAGCAGGATCGAACCCGCCTGCTGGATGATGGTGGTCGAAAGCCCGTCCTTCTTCTCGGCAGGTAAGCCCACAACGGAATTGGGCGAGATCAGGATCGTCTCCTCGCCGCGGACGAGCAGCACCCGGCCATTGCGTCCGGTGCGGATAGTGTTGCCGGGCTTGAGGGTCCTTTCCTGGTTCAGCGAGACCTGTTGCGCACCGTCGGTCGCAACCCAGACCTCACCGGTGGCCTTGCTGACCGACCAGACGCCATCGTCCGCGGCGAACGCACCGGAAGCCATTCCCAGGGTCAGCGCCGCCATGAAGGCGCACCGCATTCCAATTCTGCCGAGCATGACGATCCTCAGTCCCCGTGACAGCCGGACCTGAGGCGTATCCAAAATGACTCAAGAGAGGATTAGCAGGAAGAGGTCAGTGGAACTGCCGCATTAACCATTCATTGACCATAAAAACCTATGAAAAATCATGCGGCTAACGAACCTTTACCGCCCCGCGGCAACCACTCCGTCAAACTACGGAGACAGGTTTGTTGCGCGCGTTGAGAAGCGGCATTTCGTTACCGCATTGGCGTTGCTGGTACCGATTTTTGCGGGAGTTCCGCAAGCCTTCGCACAACAGGCGAACCAGCCGGGTTTCGATCCTCGCCAGCCCGAGAAATACTTTGAAAACCAAACCGAGCGGGAAACGCTGAACCGTCCCCCGGTCAAGCTTCCGACCGTCGGCCAAACCAACACCGGCGGCGACACCAAGCCCCAATTTGTCCTGCGCGACATCAGCGTCACCGGTGCTCATGCCATCCCTCGCGATCGTATCGCCGCGGTCTATCAACCCTATCTCGGCAAGAAGGTCTCGCAGGCCGACCTCGCCGCGATCGCCGGCGCGATCAGCGACCTCTATCGGGCCGATGGTTTCCATCTGAGCCGGGCCATCGTGCCGCCGCAAGACATTGCCGATGGCCGCGTCCGGATCCAGGTGATCGAAGGCGCCATCGTGCAGGCCGAGCTGAAAGGCGACGGCGCCGAGCAGTTCGGCGTGAGGCCGATGCTTGGGCCGGTTCTGGCCGAGCAGCCGTCGCAGCTGGCAACGCTCGAACGCCAGCTCTTCCTCATCAACGGCAGGCCCGGCGTCCGGATCACCGATACCGCGCTGGAGGAGATCGGCGGTACGACCGGCCGTTTCCGCCTCATCGTTTATTTGAAGACATGGCACGTCTTCTCGTCGTTTGGCCTGGACAATCTCGGCTCGTCCTCGGTCGGTCCATGGCAGACCTACGCGACGGGCGCGTTCAACTCCTACCTTGCGCCCGGCGATACGCTGGCGGTCAACCTGTCGACCATTGCCAACGACCCGCGCGAGCTCGGCTTTGCCCGGCTGTCCTATGACGCGCCCGTCGGCGTCGACGGCGTGCGGCTCGGCGCGTCCGTCCTCTACAGCGCGGTCCGGCCGGGCGACGCCCGCCGCCTCGACAGCGACATCACCACGACCGAAGCTTTCGAGGTGCGGGCGAGCACGGTGCCCTTCATGTCGCAATCCTCGGCGCTGACGCTGACCCTGGCCGGGACCTTCAGCAACGTGTCGGAGCATGACCTGTACGGCCCCTGGTACAACGACCACATCAGGACCGCGAGCCTGACCGCCGACTACCGGCTCCAGGATCGCTTCGGCGGCACCAACTTCGCGACGCTGACCTACCGCCAGGGCCTCGACGTCTTCGGCGCCTCACATTTCGACGACGATCTGCTATCGCGCGACGGCGCCTCGTCGAACTTTTCGGTGCTGAACCTTTGGTTCACGCGCTATCAGGTGCTCAACGACGTCTGGTCGCTCAAGCTTTCCGCGGCGAGCCAGACGGCATCGCGGCCGCTGTTCACCTCGCAGCAATTCTACCTCGGCGGCGCCGCCTTCGGCCGGGGCTATGGCGCAGCCGAGATCAGCGGCGACAACGGTCTTGCCGGCTCGCTCGAGCTGCGGTTCGACCAGAAGCTCAATTTCCGCTACTGGAGCGGCTACCAGCTCTACGCCTTCGGCGACGCTGGCGCAGTCTGGAACGACGGTTACAGGCTGAGCGACGGCCTGTCGCTGACGTCAGCCGGAGCCGGTGTGCGCTTCTTCCTGTGGGACGACCTCCAGGCCGATCTCGGCGTGGCCGTCCCCTTGAGCTACCGGGCGCCGGACAATGAACGCCGCAGCCCGCGCTTCCTGTTCACGCTGTCGAGCGCGTTTCGGCTCTGCCCCGAGCGTAACAGGGGCGGCTGCCTGTAGCTCGTTTCCTTCGTGCAGCTGACCCGGCACATGACCGTTTTGCGGACTTGCGTACAGACTTGCCTGAATTTAATCCCGTAGCCTGCTCACGATCGCTCGATCCGGGGGGCTCAAATGACCATTTTCAGTCGAAAGTGATTGGGACGGAATCATGAAGAGGGTGTTTGCAATCCTGGCGTTTTTTTGCCTCCTCGGGGTCGGCGAATATTTCATCGTCAGCCGGTTCGCGATTCGCCACGAGGCTTTGACCCTGTTCGACGCCTCGCGCCAGCGGCCGATCTCGGTCGAGATCGCGGTGCGACGCGACTACGAGACCAAGGCCAATCTCGGTCTCTGGAAGCTGCCGCTTGCCATCATCAGCAACGGCAATACCGTCAAGGCCACCGAATATTCCTTCCTCGCCAACGCGCTCGCCGCGCGCGGCTATCTCGTTGCCAGCGTCCAGCAGGACCTGCCGAGCGACCCGCCGCTGATGACCCAAGTCGGTCAGCAATATGTCGGCCGGCGTGAAGTCTATATTCGTTGCGAGGCCAACATCCTCTTCACCCTGGGCCAACTCAAGAAACGGCAAGAGAACGTCGACTACGACCACATCACCCTCGTCGGCCATTCCAACGGCGGCGACGTCTCGATGTATGTCGCCCATCAGCACCCGGAGCTGGTGTCGAAAGTCATCACGCTCGATAATCTGCGGGTCCCTTTCGTCCTCAGCGACAACATGAAGATCCTCTCGTTCCGCTCGAAGGATCCGCATTTCCTCACCGACTCGGGCGTGCTGCCGACCCCGGAAGAGGCCAAGGCGCGCGGCATCGACATCGTCCACACCGGTGCGCAGCACAACGAAATGAGCGACCGCGGTCCCGATGCGGTCAAGGAGAAGATCCAGGCGACGCTCGACCGCTTCCTGCGTGACAGCGCCAGCAGCGCACTCGCTCCGGCTGACACCAAAAGTCCGATGATCATGAACCCCGGCGACTATTAGCCGGCACCTTTGCGGCAGATCAAGGCAGCTCCGGGCCGGCAGGCTAGAAAGGCCATGCAGCGTCGGAGAGGCACGTGTCGCACTATACCGAAAGTCTTGATACGAAGGGCCTAGGCCTGCCGGCAACGAGAACGCCGTCATTCGTGCGGCATCTCTATCGTGCGACCCGCAGGCTGCTGCGGTCGATCATCGCCCGCATCGATCTCTCGCAATTTCCGGGATCATGCTGTGGATGAGCACGGCCGCCGGCGAATGCATGAAGGTTGCCCCATGCACCAGCATTTGAGACGAATTTGCCTGCTGCTCGTCGCGACCTCGAGCTTGAGCGCGTCCTCTGCTCTGGCCGCCGACGCCGGTCACGGTGCCGACCTCGCCAAGCGCTGGTGTGCAAGCTGCCACGTCGTGGCCAGTGGCCAGGCGGAAGCCAGCGCCGACGTCCCATCTTTTGCATCCGTTGCGCGGCGAGCGGAGTTCAGT
Source organism: Bradyrhizobium sp. CB1717 (assembly GCF_029714325.1). Classification (NCBI taxonomy): domain Bacteria; kingdom Pseudomonadati; phylum Pseudomonadota; class Alphaproteobacteria; order Hyphomicrobiales; family Nitrobacteraceae; genus Bradyrhizobium; species Bradyrhizobium sp. CB1717. The sequence goes on along the minus strand of NZ_CP121666.1, from coordinate 3,433,343 downwards.
TCGGAGAAGCTCGCCTTCTTCCTGCTCGACCCGCATCCGAAGATGCCGAACTTTCCCCTGAGCCGAAGCGAAGCCGGCGACATCGCGGCCTACATCGGATCACTGCGTCCTTAGAGGCGTGCCGACCGCGATACCTGCCGCAAATGCAAATCCCTGCCGGAGAACCGACAGGGATCAGCAGAAAGGATGATGGACGGCGAATGAGACATCATTCGGTGGCCCATCATGGACCTGCGCCAGCATCGAAATGCGGATCTTCATGCCGCGCAAGATCAATTTGTAGGCAGCCGGCACACAGTCCAGGAATCAGGATTTGCCCTTGCCTGACTGCATGAGACTGCCGGTCATCTGCCGCATGTGATCTCCGGCGCTGGTGAACTGGCTGCGCAGGAAATCGGACTGGATCCGCATGGCTTCCTGAAGGTCGGTGGCATGCACGAGCTTGCGTGCATGCTCGAATGCCGACTTCATGTTCTGCTCGGTGAAAGCAAGCGCCTGTTTCGACACCTCCGTCCCGGCTCCCGGAACGGACGTCATCGATTTCGTGGCGGCTTCGAAAAACATGCCGAACGCTTTCTCTGCCTGGTCAATTGTCTTCTCGGCCAGGTCGCGCAGTTCGGCCGGAACTTCGAGCTTCGGTTCGATCATGGTCGCACTCCTCCCTTTTTATTGACTGTTACCACATTTGCCTGACCGCCTTCCAGCAGCGAACGCCGGGGCAAACACCCCCGGGAGGCTGGCTTGGGCAGGAAACGGAGAGAAAAAGGCGTGAGATGCGCGGTCCGGCTCAGGACAAGGGGTGTTCGGGAAGGGCTTCTTCGGTGGCGAGGTCTTCAACGAGTTTGATCACCTCGAAACGCTGTCGAGGCGCAAGCTTCAGGAAAGCGCGGAGCAGGCGCAGGCTTTCGACCGTGCCGGTCGCAGGCGCGCCGAGCTTGAGGTGCAGTTCAGCCGCGAAGTTGAGGTTCTTCATCTCGCACCTATGACAAGCATCGGCCATCCTGAAACTGACATCGGGCTCCACGCGAGCGCTGAACACCACAACCAGACACCGTGGCCAGTTCGAACTCTCGGCCGGAGGGCCCGACAGGTTAGCACCCTCAACGACGCATCCGGGCTCAACCGAGGAGGTTGCAATTATGCCAAGGAACAACCCATCCGGCAAGCCCAACCACCGGCGTGGCGATGCTTTGCCTGCATCGCTCCACCGCAATTCCGGATAACAGGAATATGGGCCGTCGTCACCCACCTGCGTCAAGAAGCTGCATTAAATCACGCGCGCAGCACCAATTGCTGTCAACCGCACTGCGTTTCGCCTTGTTTCAGGTGTGAATGGGCATTGGTGGAGGCGCCTAGCGCTTCTTCAGCGTATACACGTAATTGTTGAGTCCCACCTCGGCGGTTGTATCGTCGACGAAATGAACGTCGATCTCACAGCCGGTTTCCAAAGTCTTGATTGACGCGCCGGCAAAGCCGAGCGAGGCAGCAAGCGCCTTCGGATCGGCCATCTTGTCGACACGCTGCATCTCGTCGAATGCGCCCTGGAAGATCATGTCGGGGCCATAATCGGTGACCTTGTACCGCGGCTTGGCACAGGCAAAGGGGCGCGGTCCCGAGATCTCTTTCGCCTTCAGAACGACCGCCTTGCCCAACAGCCGCTCCCGCTCGGTGCCGTCAGGCTTGCGCTGCGAATCGGCCCACGGCGCGACCACGGCGGCCGTGAATGTCCAGGTGCCGACGTAGAAGGGATCTGCGGCCGCAGCAGTGCCCGCGGCGCCGACACAGACGAGAAGGTAAACAGTTCCGGCGAATTTCATCCAACGTATCCCCTTGAGCCTTCGGCTTGGACTCGCCTCTTCGCATCGAGGTTCATCGCTCCCGGCGATATCTCCGCCCCGTGAACCGTTGTTCAAGATCGAACGACCAAGCGTTTGCGAAACGGCCACGCGATCACGGGCGCCATGGCTGATGAACTGATCGATTCGGGCGCGCCTCAGCACAAGGACGACGGCATGCTTTCTCGCTGCGATCTCATCAAGGGCGCCGCGGTCGCGCTTCTCACCTTCTCGATACAAGGCGCACGGGCGCAGGAGACCAAGATGAACCTGTTCAAGATCGTCACCATCAAGGACGAAATCGTCGTCGGATTGTCGGCGGAAGAGCTGCAGGCACTCGGCGGCAATGACGCGAGCGCCGTTGCACATGCGCTCGCACGGAAGGGCGACCTCACCGTCTGGCAATACAACGTGCATCGCGGCCCGAATGGCGAATTGCAGCAGGCGCCGACCGCCAAAATTGGGCTTTTGGCCAACGCCTCGCTGCGGGTCGAGCCCTACACCACGCCTTACCAGATCGTACCTCACCCCTAAGGAACAGAACGGCGCCCCGGCGGTCGGACCGCCGGAGCGCCGCGGTCACCTGCGCCGGTCCCCACGCTCTGTCCCCGTCTCGGTCGCAAAGCCGTAGATCAGCGCCAGCCGGTCCAGGCATTCGCGAAAGCGCCGCCCGAAATAATCATTCCAGCGCTGGGTACGAACGGCACGACGCTGCCCGATTTGGTCCATGGTCAAACCCAGCACCAGCACATCGTGCACCAGCGCGCTGCCGTCGGCGCCGAGTTCCCGCTCGACCCGGTTCAGTCGCAGCACCGCCTGGCGCTGGCTCTCCGTGACAGGCTCGCGCGTGCCGGTCCCATCGACATATTCGCGGGTCGTATCCACCGCCTGAGGTCCCCGCTCCGCCCGCTCCCAATCGTTCTGGAAGGCGCGCCCGCCGCGGTATTGTGCTTCATCGATCTGGTGATGTGCGTGCAGCCGGCCGAGCGGATCGCTGCGGATCGACCGAAGGGCCAGAATCTTCTCGCCAGAATCGAGCGCCAGCGGATTGTCGACCTCCACCTCCGCCACCTCGGCATTGAACGGCACCTCCCGGGACCGCCGGTCGTAGATCTGCGCCAATTTGTAGGACTTGTTGCGTCGGGGACGTGCCACTCGGATGCTCCTTGCAAGACTGACGATTGAATGGACGGCGCGGCTTCAGGCGGGGGAGACCAGCCTCAGCGCGGCCGGAGTTGCGATGCGAGCTGACGCAGCTCCGGAACGGCGCGTCAGGCGCGCATGCGGTGCGCAATAGCTGGAGCCCGGCTGGCGCGGATGGCCGCAGAAGGTGATCTCCTCCCCATCCTTGTCGCCGCCGTAGGGATAGCGGCAGTCGGCCGCCTCGAGCTCGACCAGCTCGATCAGGCGCGGCCGGACGCCGACGCAGCGCAACTTGACCCGTGCGGCGGGCTTCATTGCGGACTTCGGCGGCAGGTTCAGGTTCGGCAGTGCCGAGCGGCGTGGCGAAACCAGAGCCTCGCCCGGCAAAGGCGGAACGATCGAGGGGCTCGTCATCCATTCCGGCACGACGAGTCCGAGCCGCTTGGCGCGGCCGATCACCGCGTTGCGTGTGTAAGCCGTTCCGAATCTTGCGTTAATCTGCCTTCCGATCTCCGCATAAGACATTCCCTTGAGAAAAAAGTCGCGAAGCGCGTCGGAGTGTTCCGACGGCCAATGGCCCGGTTCCATGATGCTGTCCTGTGATGCGCCTCCTCCGACCGCACGATCCGGAGGCGGGACACACATTCCGGTATTCCGAAGTTAGTGTCAAGCTGAAATTCTGATATTCATAATTGCATCAATTCCGAATTTCGGATTACAAGAGGCGACACGATGGGCAATCGAGGGAATCACCATGTTGGACGTTGCAATGATCGAGCGGGGCCTGGAGAAGACGGGCAAGAGCAAGGGCGGCCTGGCAGCTGCCATGGGCGTGCGGCCCGGCGCGGTGTCGGAGATCCTCGGTGGCGAGCGCCTCGTGAAGGCGTCGGAAATCATTCCGATCATGGAATATCTCGAGCTCAATCTCGCGCCGATCATGGGCCGCGTCGGCGCCGGCGCGGTGATCGAGCCGGACTATGAGCAGGTTCCCCCGGAAGGCCTCGGTGACATCGCGCTGCCCTTCCCGATCATGGAAGAGACCGTTGCCTTCGAGATCGTGGGCGATTCGATGCTGCCCAAATACGAGAGCGGCGACGTGATCGTGGTCTACAAGGATCAGCGCCATCCGCTGTCGAGCTTCTACGGCGAAGAGGCAGTGGTCCGGCTCAAGACCGGCGAACGCTATTTGAAGACCATCGAGCGGGGTAAATCCCCCTCCGTCGTCAATCTCACCAGCTTCAACGCCAAGCCGATCGTCGGCGTCAAGCTCGACTGGGTCGGCGAGATCTGCCTGTCGATGCCCAAGGGGCAACTCGAACGGCTGCGCGCCAAGTCGGCGCGTCCCCGCAAGAAGGGCAAGTAGGCGCCCCGGGATTTCCGATTTCTGGAAATCCACCTTGACATTATTCTGTTTTTTAGAAATACTCTGCCGCGCACCCGACCACGGGGTGCGGCAGGATTGCATGATGCAGTATTTCGTCGTGATGATCGACTACGGGCGGCGCGGCCGCGAGGCGGTCGTCGACCCTGAAATCACCAGGCGCGAGGTCATCTCCCGCCTCGCCTCGGGTGAGTATCGGAACGTCTCATTCATCCACGAGATCGCGGAGAACTCGGTCGAGGACGTGACCGAGGCCATCCTGGCCGAGGCGGCCCTCCCCCAGGTCGAGCCTGAGGACGTCGACCTCCAGGCGATCCGCCTCGACCACGCCCGCGACCTGCGCAAGCACGAACGGACGTGATGCGGCCGCGCCGGCCTGCATCACGTCTGGACGAATATTACACCAGGAGAACGGTCGATCCCGTCGTCTTGCGCGCGGCGAGATCGGCATGCGCCTTGGCCGCGTCCTTCAGCGGATAGGTCTGGTGCACCTCGATCTTCACAGCGCCGGACTTGACGACGTCGAACAGCTCGCCCGCCATCGCCACAAGGTTCTCGCGCTTGGCGGCATAGGTGAACAACGTCGGCCGGGTGACGTAGAGCGAGCCCTTCTGGGCGAGCAGGCCGAGATTGAGCGGCTCGACCGCGCCTGAGGACTGGCCGAACAGCGCAGCGACGCCGAGCGGCGCGAGACAATCCAGCGATTTCAGGAATGTGTCCTTGCCGACGGAATCATACACCACCGGCACCTTCTTGCCGCCGGTGATCTCGTCAACCCGCTTCACGAAATCCTCGCGCGTGTAGATGATCACGTGCTCGCAGCCATGCGCCTTGGCGAGCTTCGCCTTTTCGTCGTTGCTGACCGTGCCGATCACGGTCGCGCCGAGATGCTTGGCCCACTGGCTGAGGATGAGGCCGACACCACCGGCCGCGGCATGGAGCAGGATGGTGTCACCGGCCTTCACCCGATAGGTCTGCCGGATCAGGTACTGCGTCGTCAGTCCCTTCAGCATCATCGCCGCCGCGGTCTTGTCATCGACGCCATCGGGCAGCTTCAAAAGACGGTCGGCGGGGATCAGCCGCGCCTCGGAATAGGCACCGAGCGGCGAGGCGCCATAAGCGACGCGATCGCCCGGCTTTAGATCGGTGACATCAGGACCGACCTCCTCAACCACACCGGCCGCCTCGCTGCCGAGCCCGCTCGGCAATTGCGCGGGATAGAGACCGGATCGGTTGTAGATGTCGACGAAGTTGAGGCCGACGGCCGTGTGGCGAATGCGCGCCCCGCCAGGTCCAGGCTTGCCGACACTGACCTCTTCCCAGACCAGGACCTCAGGGCCGCCGGTCTTGTGAAAGCGAATGGCATGCGTCATGGGGTTGCTCCCTTATCGTTGCAGTGATGGTTATCGTTGCAGTGATGGTCCGAGAACCGGATCGGCCTGTGAAATAGGCATTTGGTCCGCCCGTTACAGTACAGAGCCGTAACAAGAATGTCACAGCGAACGACAAACACCCGCCGTTCCGCCTCTGTTCGAAAGAGTTGATGACGGCCTTGGGGCAACCGGCAGTACCTTTTGCGCGGGGATTGGTGGTCGCCTGCGAAGGAGAGCCGAGATGCCAGCTTATGTACAGCATCATCAGGACATCGAAATCGCGCCTGTAATTTGCCCGACGTGCATGGGGTTCCTTCCGATGTATGTGCGCGAGGTCGAGCCGCATTGGAGCCTTGCCAAGATCGATTTCGTCTACGAGTGCGCCGATTGCGGCGCCGAGGTCCGGCAGACGATCTGCAAGCCGGAGCTGTTGCGGCACTGAGCGCGACCGAAGAACCGCTCAACTATTTGCGCTGAACGGAAAAAACGCCGCTCACGCGGATCTGATGTCTCCCAAACGAGGCTTGTTCTTTGCCGGGAACGCAGGCAGAACAAGCCTCAAAGCAGGATCTTTGGGAGCGCCATTTCGTGGCTGATCAGAAGGCCTCGACGTCGATCGAGGCAGTGGAGAGCGGCCTCGCCGCGCAGGGCTATATCGCGAGCCGGCAGATCGCGACCGCCGTCTATTTGTCGCAACAGATCGAGAAGCCGATCCTGGTGGAAGGCCCCGCGGGAGTCGGCAAGACCGAGCTCGCCAAGGCGATCGCCGCCTGGCGCGGCATGAAGATGATCCGCCTGCAGTGCTACGAAGGCCTCGACGAGGCCAAGGCGCTCTACGAGTGGAAATACGCCAAGCAGCTTCTCTACACGCAGATCCTCAAGGACAAGCTCGGCGAAGTGCTCGGCGGCGCGCAAACGCTGCACGCCGCGCTCGATCAGCTCCACGATTTCGGCGACGTGTTCTTCTCCAAGGAGTTCGTCGAGCCGCGCCCGCTGTTGCAGGCGCTGGAGCAGCCGGGCGGCTGCGTGCTGCTGATCGACGAAATCGACAAGTCGGACGCTGAATTCGAGTCGCTGCTGCTGGAGATCCTGTCCGACTTCCAGGTCACGATCCCCGAGCTCGGCACCGTCTCGGCGATCACCCCGCCGACGGTGATCCTCACCTCCAACAGCGAGCGCGACCTGGGCGACGCCCTGAAGCGACGCTGCCTGCATCTGCATATCGGCTTCCCCGAGCAGCGGCTGGAGGAGCGCATCGTGGAAAGCCGCGTGCCCGGCATCTCGCAGACGCTGCGCCGGCAGATGGTCGGCTTCATCCACGAAATCCGCTCGCTGGATCTGAAGAAGCTGCCCTCCGTCAGCGAGACCATCGACTGGGCGCGCGTGCTGGTGCTGCTGCAGGCGACCGAGCTCGACACCGATGTCGTCAAGGACACGCTCAACGTGCTCCTGAAATACGAAGCCGACATCGAGGCGGCAGCGCCGCAGGTGACGACCTTCATTGCCAAGGCGGCCCGGTCCAACGTGTTCGGTTGACGCCGATGCGCGAGAACCTCCATCGTTTCTTTCGGGCGGCGCGCGGCGTCGGCGTCCACGTCTCGCCTGCCGAAAGCATCGATGCGATGCGCGCGGTCTCGCAGGTCGGCTTTTCCGACCGGACCATTCTGCGCGATGCGCTGCTTTTGACGCTCGCCAAGTCGCAGGACGAGAAGCTCGCGCTCGGCGACTGCTTCGATCTGTTCTTCAGCCAGCCGGAACCCCGGCATGAGCAGCCCGAGAGCGCCGACCAGGATGCCTCGCAGGATACGGATCAACCGCCCTCTTCCGGCGCGGCCAGTGATGCCGGCGGCGGTTCACCGCAGCAGGAACTGGGCCCGCTCGCGCAGATGCTGCTGTCGCAGGATCGCAATGCCATCGCGGCCGCAATCGCCAGCGCGGCGGGCGCCGCATCCCTGTCCGACATCCGCTACTCGACCCAGCGCGGCATCTTCTCCAGCCGCATCCTCGACGCCATGGGCCTGCAGCGCCTGCGCGACGAGCTCGACGAGCTCACCGCGACCAATCCGTCGCTGGCCGAACGACTGCGCGCCGCGCTCGATGGTTTGCGTGAGGCGGTGCGCGACACGGTCTCGCAGGGGCTTGCACTCTATGCCCGCGAGGAAGCCGAAAACCTCCGCAACGAGATCCTGCGCAACGCGCCGCTGGCGCGCATCGAGCGGCGTCAGGTCGCGGAAATGCGCGCCCTCATCCGCCAGATCGCGCGCCGGCTGCGGGAACGCTATTCCAAGCCGCGCAAGCGCCAGCGCCGCGGCCATCTCGACGTCCGCCGCACGCTGCGCCGGAACGCGGCCTGGGGCGGCGTGCCTTTCCTCACGGCGTGGAAGCGCAAGCACCGCGACCGGCCGAAGATCGTGGCGCTCTGCGACGTCTCGGGCTCGGTTGCGCAGGTATCCGATTTCTTCCTGCTGCTGATCCACTCCCTGCACGAGGTCGTCGACGACGTCCGCTCCTTCGCCTTCTCCTCGCATCTGATCGAGGTCAGCGACATTCTGGAGAAGAACTCGCCGGAAGAGGCGATGGCCGAGATCATGTCCAAGGTCGGTTTCGGCTCGTCGGACTACGGCTCCTCGCTGGTCGATTTCGAGAAGGAGTTCATGAGCACGCTGACACCGCAGACCACGGTGATCGTGCTCGGCGATGCCCGCAGCAACAACCTCGACCCGCGCGCCGATATCCTGCGCCGCATCTCCGAGCGCTCGAAGCGGCTGGTCTGGCTCAATCCCGAGGGGCGGCTTGCCTGGGGCTTTGGCGATTCCGAGATGCCGCGCTATGCGACCTTTTGCAGCGTCGTGCGCCAATGCGCCACCGCGCAGCAGCTCGAGCGCGCGGTGTCCGACATCGTGGCGACTTATCAGTAGGCGGCGACGACGACCTCTCGCGTCAGGCGGCGGTCAGCTCGGCCTGAATGAGATTGCACTCCCGAAAGTGATACGCGATTTCGTCGAGCGCGCGCTGCTCCCACTCCTGGGCCTGCGCGAGCCAGAACACCCGGCGCTCCGAATCCAGCGCAGCGCGCTCACGGCACAAGGATTCCTGACTGCGAATTTCCACCAGCCTGTTCATGCACTCCACTCCTGCCGTGTGAAGCCATTCCCCGCGAATCAACGTAACAGAGTCCCGAGCCCTCGCCTCATGATTTCTGTGCATATCGCGACGCAGAATGGGACAGCGATGCTTCCCGTGCACCGCGACAATTCGCAGCGCAACATCAAATGCGGATCATCAATTAGTGATCGTCGGGACGATATTCGCGCGCAAACGATCTTAACTCCTGTGGCCGCAATGAAGTGCCGCAATTCGTGAAGAGATGTTCTAAACAGCTGACCGAATTCCCGACTCATTGTCGTCGCACGGTCTTCATGTGGCGCCGCTAACAGGGGCACGCGAACCGGACGATCGCCTGAGGCAACATGAGCAACGATTTCGACTTCGATCTTTCATCCGACCAGTGGGAAGCGCTGAAGGCGCTTCGCAACCCGGTGTCGAACGGTCGCCTCGCGAAGGCCTATGTCGTCGGAAGCCTGGTTGAGCTTGGCCTTGTCGTGGTCAATGACGGCGTTCCGGCAATCACACCGGCCGGCCGCAGGGCGCTGGTGCGCGGATCGTGCAGATTGCTGGACCTCGCCGCTTAACGCAGGCGTCAAAAGATCTGCGCGATCACGATCGCGTAAGCAACGAACACCACCCCAAGTCCCCACACCATCGCCGGAATCTGCGACCGCCGGCCGACGGCCACTTCCAGGGCGATGTAGCTCAGTGTGCCCAGGGCCATTCCGTTGATAAGGTTGTTGGTCAGCACGGTGACGAGCAGCGTCAGCACGATCGGAACCGCATTGACGAGATCGGTCATGTCGATGCGGGCGAGCCCCTGCATCATCAGCACGCCCACGAGCACCAGCGCGGGCGCGGTCGCTTGCGGCGGGATGATGACGAAGATCGGCCAGAAGAACAATGCGAGAAAGAAGAATCCCGCGACGGTCAGCGAGGTCAGTCCGGTGCGGCCGCCGGCCTGCACGCCCGTGATCGATTCGATGTAGGCCGTGACGACGGACGTCCCGAGCAGCGGTCCCACCACCGAAGCCATCGCATCGGTCGCAAATGCTGCGGTGGCGTTCGGGATCGAGCCATCGGGCTTGCGTAAGTTGGCAGCTCCCGTCACGCCGATCAGCGTGCCCAGCGTCGAAAAGAATTCGGCGCACAGGAAATAGAACAGCAGCGGCAGCGCCACGACGAAGTGGCTGAAGAGATAGCCGATGTCGAGCGCCATGAAGGTGCTGGTCGGCCAGCGCGGCCACGCCATGATGGCTGATGGCACCGAGGTCACCATCTTGCCGTTGGCACCCGGAACGAAGAAGCCGATCAGGGTCAGCACTGCGATCGACAGGATCAGCGCCGCCGGCACCCGGCGCGCCACCAGTACCGGCGTGAGCAGGAGGCCGAACAACGTCAGCAGCACCGGCGGGTTGCGCAGGGATCCCATGGCAATGTAGGTCGACGGGTTCTGGACGACGAACCCGGCGCCCCGCAGCGCAATGAAGACGATGAGGGTACCGACCGCCGCCTGGATGCCGATCTTCAGCGCTTCCGGCACGTCCTTCGCGACTTTCTCGCGCAGCTTCGACAGGCTGAGGATCAGGAACAGAACGCCGGTGAAAGCGACCATCGCGAGCGCGCCCTGCCAGGGCATGCCCATCTGCTTGACGATGACATAGGTGAAGATGACGTTCGATCCCATCGCGGGCGCAACCGCGAGCGGCAGGTTGGCCCACAGCCCCATCATGACGGAGCCGAAGATCGCGGCGAGCGCCGTGGCGCTGACGAGATCGGCGCGATCCATCCCGGCGTTGGACATGATCGCGGGGTTGACGGCGATGATATAGGCCATGGCTGCGAACGTCGTTGCTCCGGCCATCACCTCGCGGCCAATGCTCGTGCCACGTTCGGTGAGGCCAAAGGTGCGATCGAGCAGCCCCGAGGCTGCACGCGGTGCCGGCTCGGCGGAAGCGGCCTGCGGCTTCGTCATCTCGTTCATCGCAGTCTTCTCCTACCAGACCACCGGGTGCGCTTCGCCGGTCTGCACGTTGATGAAGCCGAGCGGCGCCTGCTCGCACGGCGCCACCAGCACCCAGCTCCAGGGCGCACAGGTCAGCGTTGCAAACATGAGCCGCTCTGGGAATCCCGGATACCAGCGCGGACGGAACGTCGGCTCGTACATCCAGTCGACCTTGCGGCCTTCTGCATAAAGCGCCTGCATCTCGGCATCGAGCGCCTGCGCCGGACGACAGCTCATCAGCCCGCCGACCTCGAAGCGCACGGTGGCGACGAGCTCGCCTTCGCGCACCAGCGCCCACCCGCCCTGAAGCTCGATCAGCGCGTTCACCGCCTTGGCCATCGCAGCGTCGGACGAGCCGACCACCCAGATGTTGTGCTTGTCGTGCGCGACCGAGCAGGCAACCGCCGTCTCCGGCGTGCGCGGCCCACAGCCGCGCCAGAACATCTTTGCGACGCGCCCGTCGCCGGAGAAGCGGTCGACGATGGCAAACTTGGTGACGGCCTCGCTCTCGTCGCGCTGTACGGCGCCGTCACGCACCGGCAGTTCGATTGTGTAGAATTCGGGATGCCAATGGAAGGGGCGGATCACCGCCGCCTTCATCGTGGTGCGGCCGGGCTCGGCCCGCAGCTCGAAATCTTCAGGCTTGATCGAGCGCTTGATGTTGACAGTCTTCGTTGCCCAATCCGGCCACTGGATGTCAGGCACCTTGCCGAGATAGCGCTTGCCGTCGGAAACCTGCGCGCCATCGGCCCACACCTCGGCAATCGTGAGCTTGGCAACATCCGAGAGCAGCACCACGTCGCCGAAACGCCCAGGAGCCAGGCTGCCGACGAACGGCGTAAGGCGCATGTGCCGCGCCGGGTTGATGGTGAGGCACTGGATTGCGATCTCGGGTGCAAGGCCGGCCTCGATCGCGACCCGCGCATTGTGATCGCTGGCGCCGAGCTCGAGCGTATGGCTGGCGCTGCGGTCGTCCGTGGTGAACGCGATCTGCGACCAGTCCTGCAGACCCTTCGCGAGCAGCCATTTGACGATCTCGTCCATGGCGTAGACGCGCAGCTCGACGAACAGGCCGCGGGTGAGCTTGTCCCAGGTCTCCTCTGGCGTCTGCACTTCGTGGTCGGACGCGAGCCCGGCCGCGGCAAACGCGTTGATGGAGGGCAGATCCCGCAGGCCGGAGGCATGGCCTTCGACAACTCCGCGCGCCGCGAACGTCGCCTCGATCATGCCCCAGAGCCGCTTGTAGGAGGGATTGTCTGGATTCCAAACAGCCGGCCAGTCCATGACTTCGTCGAGCCCGGTGACCATCATGCTCTCGCCCATGAAGCGCGCCTGCTCGTCGTGGCCGTACCAACCGCCACCCCATTCGTAAGCTGTCGGCGGCACCGCCGAGCCCGGCTGCGGAAAGATTTTTAGCGGTGAGCCGCGGCGGCGTGCCTCGAACCAGAATTCGAGATTGCGTGCGCCGTTGACATTCGAGAATTCGTGGCTCGCCTCGCAGGTCCAGGTGTTGCCATGCGGCAGCACCAGCGCCGCCTCCCATTCAGGCGTCAGATGCGAGCTTTCAATATGCTTGTGCACTTCGCCGAAGCCTGGGACGGCCGCGAGATCCTGCCGGTGCACGCGCTCGCGCACCTCGCCGGGATAGCTGCCGGCCGGTCCAACCCAGGCGATACGGCGGCCCTTGAAGACGATCTCCTGATCCTCATTCCAGGTGCGGCTGTGAACATCGAGTAATTTGCCGACCCGCAAGGAGCGATCGGCCGGGCGGCGGCCGAGCGCCGTCAGCACCAGGTCCTGGCGGATGCGAACCTCGTCGGGCGCGTTGATCAGGAGATCATCGGGGATCGCATTCATGGGCTCGCCTCACTCTACGCCAGTGCTTTCGCGCGCCGTGCTTCGCTTGCGCGGCGATTTGCCGGCCTTGCCGGCGCGCGCCCCAGCGGCATCGCGCCGACGGACATCCTTCAAAAGCGTCGTGAGCGCCCATTCGATCGCGTCGGCGATCTCGGCGCTGGACATGTCAAAGTCCTCGCGCATCGCATTCCAGGCCAGCACGTTGTTGAGATAGGACGCGAGCGCCTCCGCCTGGCGGACTTCCTTGGCGGGAAGATGCCGCACCAGCGGCGCCATCGCCTTGCGATGCTGGTCGATCAGGTGCCGCCGAAAGCCGGCGCGCACCCTCCGGCCCGCCCGCGTCATCGCAATGGCACGCGCCAGATGCGGATGACGGTCGAACCGCCTGCACAGCTTGCGGAAAATATCCGGCAGTTCGTCGGGCGAGGTGAAGGGAATATAGCTGAAGACGTTGTCCTCGATCCATTCGCCGGCCGCCGCGAACAGCTCCGCGCGGGTCTTGAAGTGGCGATAGATGGTTCGCTCGGCCACCTTGGCGCGCTTGGCCACCGCGGCCATGGAAACGTCGTCGGCCGCCTCGTCCTCCAGCGTCTGGACAAAAGCGGCGACGATGCGCTGCCGCGTCATCTCGGCATATTCGTCGCGAAGACTGGCGATATGTCGCTTTGCTGTACTCATGTCATAAGTCTGACATCAGGCAAATTGGAGGGTCAAGCCGAGAGTTGAGGCAGGCCGCGCCGCAACAATGGGCGTCGGCCTGCGCGTGGGGGCCGGCGCCCCACGCAAGCACATCGATCGCCGGCCGCCTGAAAAATGGACTTTTGCGCGCCGCCAAAATCGGTTTTGCTCTGCCGAGAACCGCGCGCAACGGCGCCGCGCGGACGGCAAGGGAGCTGGTCATGAACGGGCTTGGCGGATTGAACAAATCGCCTGAGGGCGTGATCGTTGGACTGGTTCAATTGCAGTTGCCTAACGTCGTGACCAAGGCCGATCTGGCCAAGCAGGCCGAGCGCATCGTCTGGATGGTCGGCAAGGCGCGCCGCAATCTCTCCACCATGGATCTGGTGGTGTTCCCCGAATACTCGCTGCACGGCCTCTCGATGGACACCAATCCCGAGATCATGTGCCGGCTCGACGGACCGGAGGTCGCGGCCTTCAAGAATGCCTGCGTCGACAATAAGATCTGGGGCTGCTTTTCCATCATGGAGTTCAACCCGCACGGCAATCCCTACAATTCCGGCCTGATCATCGACGACCACGGTGAGATCAAGCTCTACTACCGAAAACTTCATCCCTGGATACCTGTCGAGCCCTGGGAGCCCGGCGATATCGGCCTTCCCGTGATCGAGGGACCGAAGGGCGCCAAGATCGCGCTGATCATCTGCCATGACGGCATGTTCCCGGAGATGGCGCGGGAATGCGCCTACAAGGGCGCCGAGATCATGATCCGTACCGCCGGCTACACCGCGCCGATCCGCGAAGCCTGGCGCTTCACCAACCAAGCCAATTCGTTCCAGAACCTGATGGTCACGGCGAATGTCTGCATGTGCGGCTCGGACGGCTCGTTCGATTCCATGGGCGAAGGCATGATCGTCAATTTCGACGGCACCGTGCTGGCGCACGGCACCACCGGCCGCGCCGACGAGATCATCACCGCCGAGGTCCGGCCCGACCTCGTGCGCGAGGCCCGCATCAACTGGGGCGTCGAGAACAACATCTACCAGCTCTGGCACCGCGGCTATGTCGCGGTGAAGGGCGGCGCGATGGACTGCCCCTACACCTTCATGCAGGACATGGTCGCCGGCACCTTCCGATTGCCGTGGGAAGATCGGGTGAAGGTCACCGACGGCACCTCGTGCGGCTTCCCTGCCCCGACGCGGATGTTCGGCAGGACTGCCAAGGCGGCGGAGTGACTATGAACCCGACGGACCGTGCGTCCTAAGTAGCCGGCCTGAAGACGATGCAAACGGGACTTCCGACCTTCACGCTCTGGTCCGCCCGAACGATACGGCCAGTGTCGGCATTGCGGCCGAAGAGAACGGCCGTATCGCTGTCTTCATTCGCCGCAAACAGGAATCTGCCCGAAGGATCCAACACGAAAAAGCGCGGTGTCTTGCCGCCGCTCGCGGTCCAATCAACGGGCTTCAATCGTCCGCTCGCAGCATCGACAGCAAAGATCGCGATGCTGTCGTCACCGCGATTCGAGGCATAGACGAAGCGTCCATCCGCCGACACGGCGATCTCGGCGGCGCGGATGTTGCCCGTGAAGGCATCCGGAACCGCGGAAACGATCTGGAACGGGGCAAGCGCGCCGGTTGCGGGGTCGAAGTGGTAAGCCGTGACGGTCGAATCCAGTTCGTTGACGACATAAGCGAGGCGCCCGCCCGGATGAAACGCGACGTGGCGCGGTCCAGCGCCCTCGCGGGTCTGCACCGGTTTCGTTGCCTGCACGAGCTTTCCGGTCCCGGCATCGATTCGATAGGTGAAGACCAGATCGAGACCCTTGTCCGGCACGACGATGAATGCGCCCGACGGGTCGAACTCGACCTGATGCGGCTTGGCGAACGGCTGCTCGACCCGGTGCGGCCCGATCTTCCCTTCCAGCTTGACGAGATCGATCACCGCACCGAGCGAACCGTCGTCCCGGCGCGGCAATAGCGCGAGGGTGGAGGTGATGTGATTGGCGACCACGACGAACCGGTTGCCCGGGTCGACTGCGAGATGGACAGGGTTCTTTCCCTCCGTACTCTGGCGGTTGATCACGCTGAGCTTGCCGCTCGCAGGGTCGATCGCCATCGCGGTGATGTCACTGAGATCGCCATGCACCGTGTAGAGAAACCGGCGCGTCCTGTCGAAGGCGAGGAACGAAGGATTGACGAGATCACCGAGCAGCTGGACGTGGCGCCAGGCCCCGGTCGTATTGTCCATCACATAGACGTTGAGCCCGTCGCCGCGGGCATTGCGCTCCTTCGTGGTGCGCGCGCCGACATAGACGAAAGAGCGAGAGCCTTCGAGCATGGTGTCCTCCTTGTGGGCTCCCAGTGGTTGCGCATGTGCAGCGGGCAATGCAGTGGTCACGACGCCGGCGGCAATGAGCTGCGTGAACACGCGACGCGAGAGGCTCGCCCCATCGGGGCCGACGGACGACGCGTCGTGTACAACAGAATGTCCAGGCGTCATGATCTCCCCATATTGCTTTTTATTTTTTAAAACACAATTTACCGGAGAGCGCAAGGAGGACCTCCGCGCCCGCTTGTGCCGCGCCCGCCGTTGGGCGAAATCTCGATTGTCAGGACCAGCCCGAGTCGCCAATGCCACGCCCCAATCTCGCGACCCAGATGACAGCACGGATTCTCGATTACATCCGTGCCAACGGCTTGCAGGCCGAACAGCATCTGCCAAGCCAGACGCTCGCGGATGCGCTGCGGGTATCGCGTGCGCCGATCAACGCGGCGCTGCAGATCCTCGAAGACATGAAGATCGTGCGCTCCGAGCCCAACCGCGGCTTCTTCCTGGTCAAGGGCGCCGGCGAGCTTCCCGATCTGCCCGATGCGGAGGACACCGAGCCTGAGCGCGAGGACGAATGGTATTTCGCCATCGCAGAGGATCGTCTTGTGGGGAAGCTTCCGGACAAGGTCAGCGAGAACGAGCTGATGCGCCGTTACGGCCTCTCGCGCACGCGCCTGTTGAAGATCCTCACGAAAATTGCCGATGAAGGCTGGATCGAGCGTCTGCCCGGCAACGGCTGGGCATTCGGCCCGCTCCTCACCTCGCGCGAGAGCTACCAGCAGGGCTATCAATTGCGCGTGGCGCTTGAGCCGCAGGCCTTGCTGCTGCCTAGCTTCGAGATCGATCGCGCGGCCTTCGCTGCCGCACGCGAGCAGCAGCAATGGCTGCTCGATGGCGCCTATAAGCGCGCATCACGCTCAGAGATATTCGCTGCGAACGCCGAGTTCCACGAGATGCTGGTGGGCTGCGCGCGCAATCCGTTCTTTCTCGACGCGATCAAGCGCGTGAACCGGCTGCGCCGGCTGGTGGAGTACCGCATCACGGTGGACCGCAGCCGCCTGCCTATCCAGTGCCGCGAGCACATCAACATCCTGACTTTGCTGGAAAAAGGCCTGCGGCAGGAGGCGTCCGACTTCCTGCGCGTCCACATCGAGGGCGCCGGTCTGATCAAGGTCCCCAAGGTCTGATCCAGAAGGTCTGATTCAGACCGTATTGCATTTTATATTATAAAATGCATTAATGCCTGCAAGGCGCCCGCCTGCGGGGAGGTTGGCGTTGCCCGACAAGCCCCAGAAACGCAACCAGGGAACGCGCCAATGTCCGCCAGCACAGCGACCATCGAGCAGACCACCATGCGCAAGGTGCTTTGGCGCATCGTGCCCTATTGCTTCGGTCTCTACGTCATCTCCTATCTCGACCGCGCCAATATCGGCTATGCGGCGCTCCAGATGAACAAGGAGCTTGCACTATCGAGCGAAGCCTTCGGGTTCGCCGCCGGCATCTTCTTCATCGGCTATTTCATGTTCGAGGTGCCGAGCAACGTCGCGCTCAACAAATACGGCGCGCGCATCTGGATCTCGCGCATCCTGATCAGCTGGGGCATCGTCGCGACCGCAACCGCTTTCGTGCAGAGCGCGACGCAGCTCTACATTCTCCGCTTTCTGCTCGGCGTCGCCGAAGCGGGCTTCTTCCCCGGCATCATCATCTATCTGACCTACTGGTTCCGCGCCAAGGAGCAGGCCACGACGGTTGCACTGTTCACCGCCGCCATTCCGGTGTCCTACCTGATCGGCGCGCCGCTGAGCACCTGGATCATGGACCATGTCGGAGGCCTGGGCCTGAGCGGCTGGCGCTGGATGCTGCTGCTCGAAGGCGGCCCCGCCATCGTCGCCGGCATCCTCAACTACTTCATCATGACCGATCGCCCCGAGCAGGCGAAGTGGCTCACGCCGCAGGAGCGCGACTGGCTGACCGACGAGCTGCGCAAGGACCAGGCCGGCCGGCGCAACGTGCAGCACCTCGGAGTCATCGCCGCCATCACCAATCCGAAAGTGCTGTTCCTGTCGGTGATCTATTTCATCTACCAGGTCGGCAATCTCGGCATCGGATTGTGGATGCCGCAGATCATCAAGGGCCTCTCGTCGTCGCTGACGAATTTCGAGGTCGGGCTCATTGCCATGCTGCCCTACGCCTTTGCCACCGTGGTCATGGTGCTGTGGTCGCGCAACTCCGATCGCACCGGCGAGCGGCAAAAGCATTCGGCGATCCCGCTACTCTGGGGCGCGGTCGCGCTCGGGCTCACGGGGCTCGTGGTCCAGCCTGCGATCGCCATGACGCTGATCTCGCTGTCGCTTGCGGGCATCTACGCCTTCAAGTCGCCGTTCTGGTCGTTGCCCGGCCTGTTCCTGACGCGCTCGACGGCGGCGGTGTCGATCGCGGCGATCAACTCGATCGGCAATCTCGGCGGCTTCGCCGGTCCCTACGCCATCGGCGCCATCAAGGACTGGACCGGCAGCACCTATGGCGGGCTCCTGTTCCTCAGTGGCTTGCTGTTCGTATCGTTCCTGATGACCTGGTTCGCGCGGATGGAGAACGCGGACGAGACGCAGACGCAACCGGCCGAGCAACACGCCTGATCTCGCAGCCAGGATGGAAAGATGACCGCCTTCGCAACGCTTCTCAGTGGATCGCAGACCTATCGCATCGCCGACATCGCGGCCGTGGCGGGCGATAGCCTGCTTCGCCTGCCCATGATCCTGCGGATCCTGCTCGAGAACGTGTTGCGCAACGGCGGCGAAGAACAGGATGCATCGGTCGCCGCCATTCTCGGCTGGCTCGCCGACGGGCGCAGCGACCGCGAGATCGCGTTCCAGCCCTCACGCGTTCTCATGCACGACACGACTTGCGGCCCTGCGCTGGTCGATATCGCGGGCCTGCGCGCCTCGCTCGCGGAAGCCGGCGGCGATCCCAACCGCCTCAATCCGGTCCTTCCCGTCGACGTCTCGACCGATCACTCGCTCGGCGTCGACGTGTTCGCGCGCCCGGATGCGATGACGCTGAACATGGCGCACGAGCTCAAGCGCAACGGCGAACGCTATCGCTTCATGAAATGGGCAAGCCAGGCACTCGACGGAGTCCGCGTGCATCCGCCGGGCACCGGCATCATGCACACGCTGAACCTCGAGCGCCTCGCGAGTGTCGTGACGATCATGCCCCGCGACGGCCAGCTCTGGGCCATGCCCGACACGCTGATCGGCACCGACAGCCACACGCCCATGATCAATGGCATCGGCGTGCTCGCCTGGGGCGTCGGCGGGCTCGAGGCCGAAAGCGTGATGTTCGGCATGCCCGTGACCATGAGAGTCCCCGAAGTGGTCGGCGTCCGCCTGACGGGGCGCCTGCGCGAGGGCGTGCTCGCCACCGATCTCGCGCTGACCGTCACCGAACGCCTGCGCCGGATCGATCTCGCCGACCGCTTCGTCGAATTCTTCGGCCCCGGTATAGCCGCGCTCTCGGCCGGCGACCGTGCGGTTGTCGCCAACATGACGCCGGAGTTCGGCGGCAATTCCGGCTACTTCCCAATCGACGCCCGGGCGCTCGATTATCTCGGGCAGACCGGCCGGTCGCGAGAACAGCTCGCGCTGGTCGAGGCCTATGCGCGCCGCCAGAAGCTCTGGTTCGATCCGGCCGTCGAGCCCCGCTACACCGAGACGATCACCATCCACCTCGATGAGATCGAGGTGAGCCTCGCCGGCCCGCGCCGCCCGCAGGATCGCATTGCGGCCGGCAGGACAGCCGGGGCACTCGGCCTGGAGCGCTACGCTGCGACCGCAAACACGGATCGTACGAGCCCACCAGCCGACGGCGCGGTCGCGATCGCCGCGATCACGAGCTGCACCAACACATCCGACGCACGCCTCTTGATTGCCGCCGGCCTCCTCGCCCGCAAGGCGCGCCTGCGCGGGCTCAAGCCGCCTTGCTGGGTCAAGACTTCCCTCGCACCGGGCTCGCCGACTGCTGAGCGTTATCTGAAGCGCGCCGGTCTGCTCGACGATCTCGAAGCGCTGGGCTTTGGCATCGTCGGCTATGGCTGCACGACCTGCATCGGCAATTCGGGGCCGCTGGCGCCGGCCATGGCAGGCCCGGTCGCCGCGAAGCAGGCAAGGCCGGTGGCCGTGCTGTCGGGAAACCGCAACTTTCCGGGCCGTGTGCATTCGCAGATCGAGCTTGCGTTTCTCGCCTCGCCCCCGCTCGTCATCGCCTTTGCACTCGCCGGCGACGTCAACCGCAACATCCTGCAAGACCCGATCGGGCGCGATCATGCCGGCGCTGACGTGCGCCTTGCCGATCTCTGGCCGACCGGCCCTGAGATCGATGCGGCACTGGCCCGCGCCCGCGAAGCAGGCGACTTCAGCCGCGCCTACGACGCCGCAGAAGCGAGCGCCGACTGGGCCGCCTTCGAGGCCCCCGGCACGGCGCTGTTTCCCTGGGACGAGGCCTCGACCTACATTCGCCGCCCGCCCTTTGCGGATTTCGGCCGAGGCACGCGCCTCGGACATTATGCGGCAACGCCGTTGCTGGTGCTCGGCGACGACATCACGACGGACCACATCTCCCCGGCGGGCGCGATCGGAGCGAACAGCGAAGCGGCCCGCTATCTCGTCGCGCGTCGCGAGGATCCGCAAGACCTCAACGTCTTCGCCTCGCGTCGCGGCAATTGGGAGGTGATGCTGCGCGGGCTCTTCACCAACAAGAGCGTGCGCAACCTGCTCGATCCCGACTTGCCGCCCGGGCAGACGATCCTCGCAGGCTCCGGCGAACGCCTGCCACTACGTCTTGCGGCCGACCGCTATGCACAGGAGGGCCGTTCGGTCGTCATCGTGGCCGGTGAACGCTATGGCATGGGCTCCTCACGCGATTGGGCGGCGAAGGGCGTCGCTCTGCTTGGCATCCGCGCCGTGCTGGCGCTGAGCTTCGAGCGCATTCATCGCTCCAATCTGATCGGCATGGGCATCCTGCCGCTGCGCCTCCCCGCTGATCATCGGCCGCAATCGCTTGGGCTCAAAGAGGATGACACGATCGAGATCGACGCGTCCGTCGAAGCTGTCGCGCCACGCGCCGCGATCGGCGTTCGCATCCTGCGGGGCGGCGCCGAGATCGACCGCTTTACGGCCGTCGCCGCAGTCGAGACCAATCTGGAGTGCGAGACGCTGCGCATCGGCGGACTGCTGCCGCTGATCCTGCGTCGGCATTCGACTGAACCGGCCGACCAAGCGCGTAGACCGACCTCCTTACGGCCCGCTGGCGCGCCGGTTTGAGCCGCCTGAACGGCAGATTCCCGGTTTCCAGGAGGTAACCGCGACATTCTGGCACGGTTGTTGCTCCCTTTTGACGTCCAAGACGCGTCAAAGGGGAGTTCTCATGTCGACAATCGCCGCGGCATCCGCCGTCGAGCCGAAGCCGCTTTACACCTCGCTTTTCGTCCAGGTCCTGGCCGCGCTGGTGCTTGGCGTCATCCTGGGGATGGCCGTCCCGGATTTCGCGATCGGGCTCAAGATCCTCAGCGACGCCTTCCTGAAGCTGATCTCGATGATCGTGGCGCCGATCGTGTTCTGCGTCGTCGTCCACGGCATTGCCGGTGCCGGCGACCTCAAGAAGGTCGGTCGGGTCGGCGTCAAGGCGCTGGTCTATTTCGAGGTCATGACGACGGTGGCCCTCGTGGTCGGCCTCCTTCTCGCTTATCTCTTCGGCCCCGGCCACGGCATGAACATCGACCCCTCGACGCTGGATGCCAAGGCGCTCAACACCTATGCCGACAACGCTCACAAGCTGTCCGGCGGCGGCATCGGCGCCTTCCTGATGAACGTCATCCCGACCACCTCGTTCGATGCGCTGTCGCGCAACGACGTGCTCCAGGTGCTGTTCTTCGCCGTGCTGTTCGGCGTCGGCCTCGCTCTGGTCGGCGGCGAGAAGGGCGCGCTCGTCACCTCCATCATCGACGCGGCCTCCACAGTTCTGTTCCGCGTCATGGGGCTGATCGTCCGTATCGCGCCGCTCGGCGTACTCGGCGCGGTCGCCTACACCGTCGGCAAATACGGCGTGGGCTCCTTGAAGCAGCTCGTGTCGCTGGTGATGCTATTCTACGTCTCGGTCGGCATCTTCGTGCTGGGCGTGCTCGGCGGCGTCATGGCGCTCGCCGGCATCAACATCCTCAAATTCCTCGCCTACCTGCGCGAGGAGCTCACCATCGTGCTCGCGACCGCCTCGTCCGACGCGGTGCTGCCACAGATCATGAAGAAGCTGGAGCGGATGGGCGTGAAGGATTCCGTGGTCGGCCTCGTCATCCCGACCGGCTATTCCTTCAATCTCGACGCCTTCTCGATCTACCTGACACTGGCCGTCGTCTTCATCGCCCAGGCGACCAACACGCCGCTCTCGTTCGGCGATCTCCTGCTGGTGCTCGGCGTCTCGCTGATCACATCGAAGGGAGCGCATGGCGTGCCGGGCTCGGCCATCGTGATCCTGGCCGCGACGCTGAACGCGGTACCGAGCATCCCCGCGATCGGCCTCGTGCTGGTGCTCTCGGTCGACTGGTTCATCGGCATGGCCCGCGCACTCGGCAATCTCGTCGGCAACTGCGTGGCGACGGTCGTGGTGGCGGCCTGGGAAGGCGATCTCGACCGTGCCAAGGCTGCCAAGGTGCTCGAAGGCGGCGAACTCGTGGACGTGACGGCGGGATAACCCCGCCGATCAATCATTCCAGCGGAGGAGCGGCGTGCCATACGCCCTCCTCCAGACCGACAGGAAGCGCGGAAACCAGGAGTGGGCCACCGCGCCCTTGTAGGCCCAGGTGCGATATTTCAGGCCCTGCTCCGAGATCAGTTCCTGATAGCCGCCGTGGACCTCGGTCGCGGTGCGAATGTCCTTCAATATCCCTTGCGCGCAGGCCCGATAGGTGTTGCTCCCCGAGGCCTCATCGAAGTCCAGCATGCGATCCGCAAACTCGACATTGAAGGTCGGCCACGACGAACGCCCCTGATAGGCCGGCGCCGCGATCTTGTGGATCATCTTGTTGCGCGGATTATCCACCGACACCAGGAAGTGGAACGTGCTGGGGATGCGGAAGCGCGGCTCGGCGATGATCAGGTCGGCCGTCGCCGCAAACAGCGCGCGCTCGCTGGCATCGCTCATGTCCCAGAAACCGCGGTGCACGCTGACGAAATCCAGCGCGACCAGCGACACCGGCGCGCCCGCCGGACTATCCAGGGCATGCCTGACATAGCCGTCCTTGCCGAACAGGCGGAGCAGGTCCCTCTTGTACTGCGCGAGGTCGCGTCCGAGCAGCCGCTTCAGCTCGTTCTCGCCGACGATCCCGAGCTGCACGCCCCACACGAAGGTCGTGTAGACGCAGGCATTGGTGACGAAACGCCTGCGTTCGGCGCGCGTGTCCGTTGCCGCGGAGCGCGGCCCGCTGGCGTCGCACAGCAAATATCTGGTGCCGTCAGCGTCGAACGACTCCAGCTCGCTCGCGAGCTTCAGGATCGCACGCTTGAGGTCCCCGCCGTACTCGGCCAGCAACAGACGGCCGGCATGCGCGCATTGCGACATCGCCAGATAGGACGACGCCCTCTCCTCGGCAGAGAGCATCTGCTGGAGGCCGGCGATAATGCCGAGCAGCGTGTCCGAGGGCCGCGAGAAATAATTCACGCCGAGATACCGGCCGCGTCCCGCCGGAACGATGGTCGTCGTGACGACGTCGGCGCGAACCGCCTCCAGCAGCAGACGGACGCTCTTTTCGAGCAGACGGGCCCGGCGCACTGCGTCCTGCGCATCCATGATGGTCTCGGGGTCGAGGACATCGGGGTAGAACCAGGCGAAGTCGCGGGGGTAATAGGCGGAGGCGTGCGGTGCGCCGGTGACGAGGAAGGCCTCGGTCACCGAAAAGGCGCTGTCCATCGAGTGCCGGTAGAGGTCCTCGATGGCCGACAACGAATGAGGCGATTGTCGCAGAAATCGATCACCAAGAAAATTCACTGCCTGGAGAGCGTTGGCGACAAAGGTCGCAGCCATCCCCTGATAAAACCGGTTCTCACGATGTGATGGAAAAGAGATATCGCTGTTCATGTCCGTCAATCGGCTGATGTCTCGTGGCTCCGGTGATGGCGGCCACCATTTTAAACATGACTGATTCGTATCTCTACCCGGTGACTTGCGGGTTTGTGACGCTTGCCTAGGCCACCCGCGGCCTGAAATCCTCGATCACCCTGAGCAGCACCCGTGCGCCGGCGTCGGCATCAGCAAGCTCGACGTGCTCGTCCGGGTGATGGCTGATGCCGCCGCAGCAGCGGACGAAGATCATGCCGACATCGGCGATGTCGATCATGGCCATGCCGTCATGGCCTGCCCCGCTCGGCAGCTCGAACACGGAGAGACCTTCCGCAGCGATCGCCTGCGCGATCTGCTGCTTCAGCCAGGGTGCGCAGGGCGCGGTGCGATTCTCGTGAGTGACATCGAGCTGGAGTGCCAATTGCCTGCGCTTTGCGATCGCCTCGATCTGGCGGACGACGTCGGCAACCGCGCGCTTGCGGTGCATGTCGGTCGGCGCACGCATGTCGATGGTGAACGACACTTCGCCCGGAATGACGTTGGTCGCGCCCGGCCTCGCCTGGATGTAGCCGACGGTGCCAACGAGGCCGTCCTCGTCGGTGCGGCAGAACTGCTCGATGGCGCCGATGCATTCGGCAGCGCCGGTGAGCGCGTCGCGGCGTAGCGCCATCGGCACCGTGCCGGCGTGACCGGCCATGCCGGTCAGCCGCGCGGCAAGCCGTGTTGCGCCCGCAATCGCGGTGACCACGCCGACGGGCAGGTTCTGTGCTTCCAGCACCGGGCCCTGCTCGATGTGCAGTTCGAGATAGGCGAGCAGCTCGCGCCGGGCCCGCGCGGCCGCGCCGACGTGACCGGGATCGAGCCCAAACTGAACAAGGGCATCGCGCATCGACACGCCATCGCGGTCGCGCGTGTTCAAAACGCTCTCGTCAAAGGTGCCGGCCACCGCACGGCTGCCGAGCAGGGTCGAGGCAAAACGCACTCCCTCCTCGTCGGCGAAGCCGATGACCTCGATCGCAAACGGCAGGCGCTTGCCGCGGCGATTGAGATCGGCGACGCAGGCGATCGCGGTGATCACGCCAAGCGGCCCGTCCCATTTGCCGGCATCGCGCACGGTGTCGTAATGCGAGCCGAGCATCAGGCAGGGCGCGCCCGGCCGCTCACCTTCATACCGGCCGCAGACATTGCCGATCGCATCGAGATGCGCGCTCATGCCGGCGTCACGCATCCACCCCAGGATCAGGTCCGCGGCCGCGCGCAATTCCTTGCTGAGGTAGACGCGGGTGAGCTTGTCGGGCTCTTCCGAGATCGCAGCAAGCTCGTTGATGCGGCGGACGATCTCCTTGCCGAGCGATGCATCGTGAACGGTACCAGCGCCCATCTCGGCGAGCTTTCCATCTTCTGAGGACACGGCGGTCCTGACGACAATCGATACAAGTTCGGTGCCAGCGAAAATCCTCCGGCACCATCCGAGTCAGCGCGTGGTTAGCATGAATGCGCCTTGTCGGCCGACCGTCCGAAGCCGGTCATGCACATGTGGGAGCCGGTTAAGACTGCTTAACTCCACTGCATACAATCAGACAATACTGCTCATAAATTAATCTGCCACTTTCCTCACCAAGTTCTTGGTCGTTATTATATCCAATATATTTCAATAGCTTAATTGCTATTGCTCTATTCATAGCCTCTGGCACGAAGCTTGCGACATCTGATCCCGGCTCCGCCAGGCCGGCGCAGCCGCGAGATCAAGGCGGGTCATCCGCCAAGGGGAGCGAGCAATGGATATTGGCAGGATTTCACGACGTCATTTGTTGCAGGGCGGCGCGGCCCTCACCCTCGGCGCGGCGGCGGGCCTCCGCCCGGCCTTCGCGGCCGAGACCACCATCGGCTTCATCTATGTCGGCTCGCGCGACGACTATGGCTACAACCAGGCGCATGCACAGGGCGCGGCGGCACTGAAGAAGATTCCCGGCCTCAAGGTGGTCGAGGAGGAGAAAGTGCCGGAGACCGACGCGGTCGAGAAGACGATCGAGTCCATGATCAATCTCGATGGCGCCACCCTGCTCTTCCCGACCTCGTTCGGCTACTACAATCCGCACATGATCAAGATGGCCAGCAAGTACCCGAAGCTGCGCTTCGAGCACTGCGGCGGCCTCTGGAGCGACAAGGATCCCAAGAACGCCGGCAGCTATTTCGGCTACATCGACGAGGCCCAGTACATCTCGGGCATCGTCGCCGGCCTGACATCGAAGAGCGGCAAGCTCGGCTTCGTCGCTGCCAAACCGATCCCGCAGGTGCTGCGCAACATCAACGCCTTCACGCTTGGCGCCAAGTCCGTCAATCCAAAGGCCACCACGCAGGTGATCTTCACCGGCGACTGGTCGATGCCGGTCAAGGAGGCCGAAGCCACCAACAGCCTGATTGACCAGGGCGTGGACGTGCTCACCTGTCACGTCGATGGTCCCAAGACCATGGTCGAGAACGCCGCGCGGCGCGGCGCCTTCGTGTGCGGCTATCACACCAATCAGTCGGCGCTGGCACCCAGGGCCTATCTCACCGGCGCCGAATGGAACTGGGAAGCGCTCTATCCGAAGTTCGTCAAGATGATCGCGGCCGGCGAAGGCATCCCGAATTTCTACCGCGGCGGCCTGAAGGAAGAGATCGTGAAGGTCTCGCCCTACGGCGAAGCTGTCTCGGCCGAGGCGCGCAAGGCGGCCGACGAGGCCAAGGCAAAATTCCTGTCTGCGGAGGGCTTTGCCATCTTCAAGGGCGGCCTCGTCGACAACAAGGGCAAGACGGTGATCGCCGCCGGCACCGACCGAGGCCAGAAGGATCCTGAACTCGAGAAGATGGACTACCTCGTTGAGGGCGTGATCGGAGCGACTTCGTGACCGCGGAAACGGCGGATTCCACGGAAGCGGTCGGGACAGTTGCCCCGGCCGCCGATTCCGGCTTCCTCCAGCGTTACGGCGGCACGATCGAATATGTCCTGATCCCGGGCGCGGCGCTCGTCGGCGCGCTCGCGGTGTTCGGCATCTTCGTCGCGATGTTCGGCAAGAACCCGCTCGATCTCTATTTCTACATGTATTACGGCGCGTTCGGCACCTGGTTCTCCTGGCAGAACACGCTGACGCGCGCGGCGCCCCTGATCCTCACCGCGCTCTGCACGGCGCTGCCGGCGCAACTCGGCATGGTCATCATCGGCGGCGAAGGTGCGCTGCTGACCGGCGCACTGTCAGCGACCAGCGCCGCGCTCATGCTTCAGGGCATGCCGCCGCTCGTCGTGCAGATCGCCATGGTCTGCGCCGGCGTGATCGGCGGCGGCTCGTGGATCATGCTCTCCGGCGCCTTGCGGCAATATCGCGGCGTCAACGAAACCATCTCGAGCCTGCTGCTCGTCTACATCGCCCTCGCGATCCTCAACCATCTCGTCGAGGGGCTGATGCGCGATCCCGCCAGCCTCAACAAGCCGTCGACGCGTGAGATCGGCGCCGCCAACATGATCGGTTCCATTCCGGGCACCGATGTACATTGGGGCCTCGTCTTCGGCCTGATCGCCGCGATCGCCTCTTACATTCTGATCTATCACACCGTGTTCGGCTTCGCCGCGCGCGTCGCCGGCGGCAACATCCGCGCAGCGAAGATCGTCGGCCTCGGCGTCAGCAAGCTGATCCTGACCGTCTGTTTCCTCGCCGGCGGCGCAGCAGGCCTTGCCGGCATGGTCGAGGTCGCCGCCGTGCAGGGACGCACCAATGCCAACCTCGCGGCCGGCTACGGCTTCACCGGCATCCTTGTCGCCTTCCTCGCGCGGCAAAATCCGCTCGCCATCATTCCCGTCGCGATCCTGCTCGGCGGCATCAGCGCCAGCGGCGGCCTGCTGCAGCGCCGCCTGGGATTGCCCGATGCGTCCGTGCTGGTGCTTCAGGGCATCATCTTCGTCTTCGTGCTGGCCAGCGATGCGCTCTACGGCCGCATCGGATTCCTGAAAGGCAAGTCCTGATGGCAGACGGATCGATCGGCCTCTGGACCGTCCCACTCGCCGTGCTCGGCGGCGCCATTCGCGTCTCCACCCCGTTCCTGTTCGTGAGCCTGGGCGAATGCATCACCGAGCGCTCGGGCCGGATCAATCTCGGCCTCGAAGGCACGTTGGTGATGGGCGCGATGAGCGCGTACGGCATCTCTTATGTCACGGGATCGCCGTGGCTCGGCGTGCTCGCCGCCGGCATCACCGGCGCGCTGTTGGGCGCACTGCATGCCGGCATCTGCTCGCTGCCGCGCGTCAACGACGTCGCGGTCGGCATCGCCTTGATGCTGTTCGGCACCGGCCTTGCCTTCTATCTCGGCAAGCCGCTGATCGAGCCCACCGCGCCGCGGCTGCCCGCGATCGATTTCGGCTGGTGGAGCGACATCCCGCAGGTCCGCGCCGCGCTGCGCATCAACGTGCTGTTCCTGATCGGCGTGGTGCTGGCGCCGTTCCTGTACTGGGCCTTCCGCACCACGCGCTGGGGCCTGCTCATCCGCACTGCCGGCGAGAGCTCGGATGCCGCCCGGGCCATGGGCCATTCCGTGCTGCTGATCCGCCTGCGCGCGACCATGGTCGGGGGCTTCCTCGCCGGCATCGGCGGCTCCTTCTTGTCGCTGTTCTATCCCGGGAGCTGGAACGAGGGCCTCTCCTCCGGCCAGGGCATCACCGCCGTGGCGCTCGTGATCTTCGCGCGCTGGGATCCCCTGCTCTGCCTGTGGGCCTCGCTCGCCTTCGGCGGCGCCGCGGCGCTGGGACCGGCGCTGCAATCGGTCGGCGTCACCTCAGGCTATCACCTCTTCAACGCCGCGCCCTACATCCTGACGCTGGCGATCATGATCATCACCTGCTCGCCGAAGCGAACACTGACCGGCGCGCCCGCCGAACTCTCGATCACACGATAACGCACGAGTCATCCATGCCCGAGCGCTACATCAAGTCCGAGCCCTATGCCTGGCCCTATAATGGTGACCTCCGGCCCGAGAACACGGCGCTGATCATCATCGACATGCAGACAGATTTCTGCGGCGTCGGCGGCTATGTCGACAAGATGGGCTACGACCTCTCCCTGACGCGGGCGCCGATCGAGCCGATCAAGAGGCTGCTCGCCGCGATGCGGAAGCAAGGCTTTCACATCATCCATACCCGCGAGGGCCATCGCCCCGATCTCTCCGACCTGCCCGCCAACAAGCGCTGGCGCTCGCGCCAGATCGGCGCCGGCATCGGCGACCCCGGTCCGTGCGGCCGCATCCTGGTGCGCGGCGAGCCCGGCTGGGACATCATCGAGGAGTTGGCGCCACTGCCGGGCGAGCCCATCATCGACAAGCCCGGCAAGGGCTCGTTCTGCGCCACCGATCTGGAGCTGATCCTGCGCGTTCGCGGCATCGAGAACATCGTGCTATCAGGCATCACCACCGACGTCTGCGTCCACACCACCATGCGCGAGGCCAACGACCGCGGCTTCGAATGCGTCCTGCTGCACGATTGCTGCGGCGCCACCGACAAGAGCAACCACGACCACGCGCTGAAGATGATCAAGATGCAGGGCGGCGTGTTCGGCGCGGTCTCGACCTCGGATGCCTTCATCGGAGCGATTTCGTGATCATCGGCGAAACGCCACCGCCGTCAGGTGCCTTCGGCGTCGATGCCGTCGCCATGACCATGCGCTTCGGCGACTTCCTGGCGCTGGACAATGTCGAACTGAAGGTGCGACCGGGCTCGTTCCACGCCCTGCTCGGCGAGAACGGCGCCGGCAAGTCGACCCTCGTCAAATGCATCATGGGCTATTATCACGCGACCGAGGGCGACATCCTCGTCGGCGGCCGCGAACAGGCCATCGCCAACCCGAAGGACGCCCATGCACTCGGCCTCGGCATGGTCTACCAGCATTTCACGCTGGTGCCCGCCATGACGGTTGCCGAAAACCTCGTGCTAGCGCGCGACAATGTTCCGGCCGTGGTGAACTGGCCAAAGGAGATGAAGGAGCTCGAAGCCTTCCTGGCGCGGATGCCCTTCAAGGTGCCGCTCTCAGCCAAGGTCTCCGACATCTCCGCCGGCGAGCGCCAAAAGTGCGAGATCCTGAAGCAGCTCTATCTGAAGCGGCGCTTCCTGATCCTGGACGAGCCGACCTCGGTGCTGACACCGGCGGAAGCCGACGAAGTGCTCGGCATGCTCCGCGACATGGTGGTCAGGGGCGAGCTGACCATCCTGATGATCACGCACAAGTTCCGCGAGGTCATGGCCTTCGCCGACGAGGTCACCATCCTGCGCCGCGGCAAGCTCGCCGGCGCCGGCAAGGTCGCCGAGCTGACGCCGGATGCGATGGCGCGCACCATGATCGGCGCCGAGGAGCTGACCGTGCAGCCGCCGCGCACCGGCGAAGCCGGTCAGGCGCGACTGGAGCTGCAAAAGCTCCGCGCGCTCGACGATGCCGGCGCGATCGCCGTGCACGATGTTTCCCTGACCGTGCGCGCCGGGGAGATCGTCGGCATCGCCGGCGTTTCCGGCAACGGCCAGCGCCAGCTCGTCGAGGTCTTGGCCGGCCAGCGCGAGGCCGAGAGCGGCGAAGTGCGCGTCGCCGGCGATCCCTATCACGCCAGGCGCGAGGAGATGCGGCGCCACAGGATGTCGCTGCTGCCCGAGGAGCCACTGAAGAACGCTTGCGTCGGCGGCATGAGCGTCGCCGACAACATCGCCTTCCGCGAATTCGACCGCGCCCCCTTTGCAAGCGGTGGCTGGTGGCTCAATCGCAGCGCCTTCCATAGCGACGCCAGGAAGAAGATCGCCCAGTACAAGATCAAGACCCGTACGCCGGATACGCCGATCTCGGCGCTGTCGGGCGGCAACGTCCAGCGCGCCGTGCTCGCCCGCGAGCTCGCGGGCGACGTCGAGGTGCTGGTCGCGGCCAATCCCTGCTTCGGCCTCGACTTCGCGGCGGTGGCGCAGATCCACGCCGAGATCATGGCGGCGCGCAACCGCGGCGCCGCGGTGCTGCTCGTCAGCGAGGATCTCGACGAATTGCTCGAACTGTCCGACAGGCTGGTGGTGATGTTCCACGGCGAATTCGTGTATGAAGTACGGACCAGCGAAGCCGACCTCACCGTGATCGGCCGGCACATGGCGGGGCATTGATCGCGGAGGAGCGATGAGCGAGGCAACCGAACGCGACGAACACTTTTTACGTTTGTCCTTCGCGGTCGCCCGGCGCTCGCTCACCCATGGCAACCATCCCTTCGGCTGTATCGTCGTCGATGCCGACGGCAAGGTGCTGATCGAGACCGAGAACGGCTACATGCCGAACCGCGACGGTACCGCGCATGCCGAGCGCCTCGCAGCTACCCAGGCCTGCCGCACGCTCGATCGCGATGTGCTGGCCAAGGCCACGCTCTATTCCTCGGCCGAGCCCTGCGCCATGTGCGCCGGCGCAATCTACTGGGCCGGCATCGGCCGCGTCGTCTATGGCCTCAGCGAGCACCGCCTGCGCGGCGTCACCGGCAACCACCCAGAGAACCCGACGCTGGACCTGCCCTGCCGCGAGGTGTTTGCCAGCGGCCAGCGGCCGACGGAGGTGATTGGCCCGTTGCTCGAAGACGAGGCCGAAGCCCTGCACGACGGCGTGTGGACGAAGTAGCAACTCCGAAAACCGGTATCGTAGGGTGGGCAAAGGCGCCCTTGCGCCGTGCCCACCATCTCGGTGGCAGCAGAAGTGGTGGGCACGCTTCGCTTTGCCCACCCTACGGTAGCTGCGGTTCCCTCCTCAAACGAAGATGGCGCCGCGGAGGCTTGACGCGGCGCCATCGTCTTTCACCTGAAACGCCTCAGGTGATCAGAACTTCACGGTGATACCGGAGTAGAGCGAGGACTCGGTGCAGGACCCGGTGCTCACCTTCGCCCCACCGACCAGGGTGGTGCAGGCAACTGCGTTGTTGTGATCAAGGCCGAACTTGTTCTGCCAATAACGATAGGCCACCCAGACGTCCACGAAGTGCGAGTACTTGTCACCCCAGATCGCCTTCGAGGCATCCATCGTCAGGCGGATCGGCTCCGAGTTGAACTCGACCTTGGTCGGATAGACGCCGTTGGCCACGCTGGCCGGCAGCGGCTCGGTATCCGTTCCCTTCTTGCCATACCAGCCGGCGCGGCCGCTGATCGAGAAATACTGCATGTTCGGCGGCAGGAAGCCGAGGTCCATGTAGTAGTTGGTCTCGATCGCCCAGGTCGGCTTGAACGAGGTGTTGCCGTCGGTCAGACACGGGGCCATCCAGCCTGCGCCGCACTGCGAGAACGAATTGTGGTTCGCGAACTCCCAATACACCAGAGGCGCCACGTTGAAGTAGCCCTTGTAGGGAAGGTCGAAGGCAAACTGCAGACCGGCCACCACGTCGCGCTTGGCGGCGCCGAAATAGCGGTTCTCGGTGTTGGCGTCCATGCCAACCTCGAACGAGATGTTGTGCAGCGGCCCTTGCGTGAAGGCCTTGGTGTTGAAGAGCTCGTTCCAGCCGAAGGTCGAGCGGAACAGGCCATAGATTTCGGTCGCGCCGGCGCAGCTTGCCGGTGTGAATGCGAAGCCTGCCGCCGGCGAAACGATACCGCCGGTCTGCGTGCAGGGACCCGCCGGATCGTTGTGGTCCGACTTGAACATCGAGATGGTGAAGAAGTTGGTGCCGTAAGCCCAGGCGTCGAAGTGGGTGAAGGAGTAGACCTGCTTCGTCGTCTTCGAGTTGATCACACCATTGGTGTTGGTGAAGGCGCCGGGCTGGCTTGCGTCGAAGATGTAGGAGAACGTGACGCGGTTGTCGATCACCAGGAAGAACGGAAGGTCCGGCGCCTTCTTGGCGGCCTTGACCGGCAGATCCGCCGCGTGAGCCCAGCCGCCGATGGCCAGCGTAGCAAGTGACAGCGCCGTTGCTGCAACTGCCTTGAAACGAAACGACATCCTGAATACCCCCAAGTTTGGACACGTAAAAATGAACGCCCTTGGGTGCGACACTTGCGCCGATATCCCGGAGTGAGAAGCCTCAACTTTTTTCAAGGCATGCCGCTTGTTTCGGCAGTGACCGACAGTCTCCTTCGGGATTTTGAGTGCATTTGCGGGCCATGCGCATCGTCACGCGACGATACGCGGCTAGCCATTGCCAGACATTCCCGTTTGATTTTGTTCGCATTTCGTGTCGAACGAACAAGGCGGGCCGAATTACCGACGGCGCATGATGCGGCGATCCGACATTGCATACGCATTCTGGCGCGATTTTGCTCAGCGTCAGGTCAAGGCTGCACAGTGGGTTCCGATTTGGTTTGTACCGTCACAAATTTGCAACAGGCGTCACGCGCGAGCACGGCCCTCATCGGACGGTCCGAAGGGCGCGCGAGCACGATCCGCGCCCGGTGAGAGCCACGACTTGCCGACACCACGCGCCTGCCGAAGCGTTGAGCAAGGGATGACGCTTTTTCACACCTTACGCCGCGGTTCAAACTAGCCCACTATTGAGGCACTTCATCCCATGCAAGCGCATCAGCGAATGTTAGATCCGACGCCTAACGGCCTGCATTCCGGCGAGTCCCCGTTACTTCAGACGCTCGGGCTCACCAAGCGCTATGGCGATTTCCTCGCCAACGATTCCATCGACATCGACATCTGGCCCAAGGAGATTCACGCCCTGCTCGGCGAGAACGGCGCCGGCAAGTCGACGCTGGTCAAGGCGATCTACGGGCTGATCCAGCCGAGTGCCGGCGAGATCCGCTGGCAGGGCGAGCGAATCGTGCTGTCAGGCCCGTCCGAAGCGCGCAGCCGCGGTATCGGCATGGTGTTCCAGCACTTCTCGCTGTTCGACAACCTCACCGTCGCCGAGAACGTCGCGCTGGGCCTCGACGGGAAGGAATCCTTTAAGGACATGTCGGCGCGGCTGGAGCAGGTGTCGAAGACCTATGGGCTGCCGCTCGATCCCAGGCGCGAGGTCTGGCAATTGTCGGTCGGCGAGCGTCAGCGCATCGAGATCGTCCGCGCCCTGATGCAGGATCCGAAATTCCTGATCCTGGACGAGCCCACCGCGGTGCTGACGCCGCAGGAGGCCGACCAGCTCTTCATCGTGCTGGAGCGCCTCAAGGCCGAAGGCCGCGCCATCCTCTATATCAGCCACAAGCTGGAGGAGGTGAAGCGCCTCTGCG
This sequence comes from Bradyrhizobium sp. CB1717, assembly GCF_029714325.1. NCBI lineage: Bacteria > Pseudomonadati > Pseudomonadota > Alphaproteobacteria > Hyphomicrobiales > Nitrobacteraceae > Bradyrhizobium > Bradyrhizobium sp. CB1717. The sequence goes on along the minus strand of NZ_CP121666.1, from coordinate 3,399,340 downwards.
ACACCGCAACGATCCTGCGCGGCGGCAAGAAGGTCGAGACCTGCAATCCCAGGCTGGAGACCGCAGCTTCGCTCGCCCGCATGATGGTCGGCGGCGAGATCAAGGAAGTGAAGGCTCCCGCCGGCCGGCAGACGACGGTGCCGCGCCTCGTCGTCAACGATCTCTCGCTCGCGCCGAGCGAGGCCCACGGCGTGCGGCTCGAGCACATCTCGTTCGAGCTGAAGGGCGGCGAGATCCTCGGCATCGCCGGCGTCGCCGGCAACGGCCAGGACGAGCTCTTTGCCGCGCTCTCCGGCGAGCGGCTCTCCAAGGATCCCGGCACCGTGGTGATCGAAGGCATCGCCGCCGGCCACCTCTCGATCACGCGGCGCCGCAAGCTCGGCGCGGCTTTCGTTCCCGAGGAGCGGCTCGGCCATGGCACCGCGCCACGCATGAAGCTGTCGGAGAACGCGTTGCTGACCGGGCACGCCGCCAGCGGCATGGTCCATCACGGCTTCATCGACACCGCGGCCACGCTGAAGACCGTCGACCGCGCAACCGAGACGTTCGACGTCCGCAAGGCCAAGCGCGATCCCGAAGCCGCGAGCCTGTCCGGCGGCAATCTGCAGAAGTTCATCGTGGGACGCGAGATCCTGCGCAACCCCGCGGTGCTGGTGGTGAGCCAGCCGACCTGGGGCGTCGACGCAGGCGCCGCCGCTGTCATCCGCCAGGCGCTGCTCGATCTCGCAACCGCGGGCGCCGCCGTGCTGGTGACCAGCCAGGATCTCGACGAGCTCGCGGAGATCGCCGATCGCATTGCCGTGATGTTCCACGGCCGGCTCTCGGCCCCGCTCGCGACAAGTGAGGCGACCCGCGAAAAGCTCGGCCTTCTCATGGGCGGCAGCAGCCTGGAGCCGAAGGAGGCCGCGCATGCAGTTGGTGCTTGAGAAGCGCGCCGAGCGCTCTGGCACGATCGCGCTGGTCTCGCCGCTGATCGCGATCGGCCTGACGATCGTCACCATGGTCATCCTGTTCGCGATCCTCGGCAAGAATCCGCTGCTCGCGCTGCATGCCTATTTCATCGCGCCCTTGACGGACGGCTACTCGCTGCAGGAGATCGCGGTGAAGGCGACGCCGCTGGTGATGATCGCCATCGGCCTGTCGCTCTGTTATCTCGCCAATGCCTGGAACATCGGCGCCGAGGGGCAATTCCTGATCGGCGCCGTCGCCGGAAGCTGGATCGCGGTGAAGACGCAGGGCACCGATGCCGGCGCCTGGGTGTTGCCGGCGATGCTCGTGCTCGCGGCCGCCGCCGGCGCGCTCTATGCGCTGATCCCGGCGATCTGCAAGGTGAAGTTCGGCGCCAGCGAGATCCTGACAAGCCTGATGCTGGTCTATGTCGCCGACCTGTTTCTCGACTATCTCGTGCGCGGTCCCTGGCGCGATCCGCACGGCTTCAATTTCCCGACCACCGCCGAGTTCGATCCGGTCGCAACCGTTCCGCTGTTGATCGAAGGCGGGCGACTGCATCTCGGCTCGATCATCGCACTGCTCGTCGTTGCAGCAGCCGCCATCCTGCTCGGGCGTACCATCAAGGGTTTTGAGATCCGCGTGGTCGGCGCCGCGCCGCGCGCAGCACGGTTCGGCGGTTTCAACGCCAACCAGCTGATCATCCTGACCTTCGCCGTCTCCGGCGCGCTGGCGGGCCTTGCCGGCATTATCGAGGTCGCAGGTCCCGTCGGGCATCTCCAGCCCGGCATTTCGCCGGGCTACGGCTTTACCGCGATCATCGTCGCCTTCCTCGGCCGGCTGAATCCGCTTGGAATATTAATTGCAGGCCTTTTTCTCGCACTGACCTTTATCGGCGGCGAGCAAGCGCAGATCGCGATGAAGATCCCGCTGGATGTCACCAAGGTGTTTCAGGGCATTCTGCTGTTCTACGTGCTCGCCTGCGACTCCCTCATCCTCTACCGCTTCAAGCTGGTCTTCCCGAACCGACAGGTGGCCAGTGGAACTCATTGAAGCCATCATCCTCGCGGTACTCGCCGCCTCGACGCCCCTGCTGATCGCCGCGACCGGCGAGCTCGTGACCGAACGCTCCGGCGTGCTCAATCTCGGCGTCGAGGGCATGATGATCGTCGGCGCGGCCTGCGGCTTTGCCGGTGCGTGGCTCACCGGCTCGATTCTGATCGGCGCGCTGTTCGGCATTGTCGCGGGCGCCCTGATGTCGCTGGTGTTCGCACTGATGGCGCTCGGGCTCGCCGTCAACCAGGTTGCGACGGGGCTCGCGCTGACCATTCTCGGCATCGGACTGTCAGGCCTGATCGGCGCGGGCTTCGTCGGCGAGCGCATCACGCCGGCCGTGCACCTCTATATTCCCGGCCTCACCGACATTCCGCTGATCGGCCGCGTGCTGTTCGGCGAGGACGGCTTCGTCTATTTCTCCATCGCACTGATCGTCGGCGTCTGGTGGTTCCTGTACCGCACGCGGGCGGGATTGATCCTGCGCGCCTGCGGCGACAACCACGTCTCCGCGCATGCGCTCGGCTATCCGGTGCTGCGCATCCGCACCTTCGCCGTGATGTTCGGCGGCGCCTGTGCGGGACTTGCCGGCGCCTATCTGCCGCTCGCCTATACGCCCTTCTTCATTCCCGGCATGACCGCCGGCCGCGGCTGGATCGCGCTGGCGCTGGTGGTGTTCGCGTCCTGGCGGCCTGGCCGCCTCGTGGTCGGCGCCTATCTGTTCGGTGCGGTGACGATCCTGCAACTGCATGCGCAAGGCTGGGGCGTCGGCATTCCCTCGCAGTTCATGTCGGCGCTGCCTTATCTCGCGACCGTCATCGTGCTCGTCCTGCTCTCCCGCGCGCGCACCGGCGGCTCGACCGCGCCGGCCGCGCTCGGCACCGTGTTCGTGCCTGATCGCTAGCGTTTCATTTCCGCGGCGTGCGCGATGGGGCGCGCACGTTGCGGATCGTGGCTTACCCCTGATGTTTGGAGATTGATGATGAGGAAATCACTTCTTGCGCTGACTGCCGGGCTGTTGCTTGCCGGGAGCGTCAGCGCAGCCTCCGCCGCCGACAAGCTGAAGGTCGGCTTCATTTACCTGGGCCCGATCGGAGACCTCGGCTGGACCTACCAGCATGACGTCGGCCGACAGGCGCTGGTGAAAGAATTGGGCGACAAGATCGAGACCACCTATCTCGAGAACGTGCCCGAAGGCCCCGACGCCGAGCGCGCCATCGAGCAGCTCGTCCGCGCCGGCAACAAGCTGATCTTCACGACGTCGTTCGGCTACATGGACCCGACGCTGAAGGTCGCCAAGAAGTATCCGAACGTGCATTTCGAGCACGCCACCGGCTACAAGCGCGACAAGAACATGTCGACCTATTCGGCCAAATGGTACCAGGGCCGCTACATCCAGGGCCTGATCGCGGCCAAGATGTCGAAGTCCGGCGTGCTCGGCTATATCGGCTCGTTCCCGATTCCCGAGGTCGTCTCCGGCATCAACGCGACGATCCTGGCGGCGCAGACCATCAACCCGAACATCAAGGTCAAGATCATCTGGGCCAACACCTGGTTCGATCCGGGCAAGGAGGCCGACGCCGCCAAGGCGCTGATCGACCAGGGCGCCGACGTGATCATGCAGCACACGGATTCGCCGGCCGCCATGCAGATTGCCAGCGAGCGCGGCAAGCTCGCCTTCGGCCAGGATTCCGAGATGATCAAGTTCGGGCCCAAGACCCAGCTGACCTCGATCCTCGACACTTGGGGCCCCTACTACATCGAGCGCGTCAAGGCCGAGCTGGCCGGAACCTGGAAGTCCGAAGACACCTGGGGCGGCCTCGACAGCCACATGTTCGCGATGGCGCCCTACACCAACATGCCCGACGACGTGAAAAAGATGGCCGAGGATGCCCAGGCCGCGATCACCGCGGGGAAGCTGCATCCGTTCAAGTGCCCGGTCATTGGGCAGGACGGCAAGGAGGTCGAGTGCAAGGGCGGCGCCAATCTCGCTGACGGCCAGATCCTCGGCATGAATTTCTACGTGAAAGGCATCGACGACAAGCTGCCGGGCAAGTAGCACGCTTCTTGCATTCCCTAAATCACCTGCTCCTCCCGGAGGAGGTTCGGAGGGGGTGGCCAGAAGCACCCGGCACTTGTGGTCGCCCCCTCTTTCAATTTTCGGCCTGATTATCCCGCCTGCATGGCCCGCGCCGCCGAACTGTGGCGGCGGATGAGATCGGCGACATCCAGGCCCGGGATGGCCCCGTCGATCACCGCCCATTGTCCCGCCACCATGACCCGGTCGGCCCGATGCGCTCCACACAGCACCAGCGCGGCCAGCGGATCGCCATGGCCGGAGAAGCGCAGCTCGTCGAGCTTGAACAGCGCGAGATCCGCCGCCTTGCCGACGGCGATCTCACCGAGCTCGGCACGGCCGACACAGGCCGCCGAGCCCTTGGTGGCCCAGCGCAGCGCATCCTTGTGACTGACCTTGGTCACGCCGTAGCGCGCCCGCTGCAGCAGGAAGGCCGCACGAACCTCCTGCATCAGGTTCGATCCGTCGTTCGAGGCCGAACCGTCGACCCCGATGCCGATGCCGACGCCGGCCTCCTCCATCTCGCACACCGGGCAGCACCCGGATGCCAGCAGCTGGTTGCTGCAGGCGCAATGGCTGACGGTCGTGCCGGCCTTGCCGAGCCGCTTCATCTCGTCCGGATTGAAGAAGATTCCATGGGCGAGCCAGGTCCGCGCATTCAGCCAGCCGCATTGCTCGAGATAGTCGAGCGGACGGCAGCCATACATATCTTGGCAAAATCTGTTCTCGTCCTCGGTCTCGGCGAGATGGGTGTGCAAGCGCACATCGAGCTTGTCGGCGAGATCGGCGGTGGCGCGCATCAGCGACGTCGTCACCGAGAACGGCGAGCATGGCGCCAGCGCGATCTGCACCATCGCATCCGCGCCGCGCTGGTGATGCTTTGCGACCACGCGCGCGCTGTCGGCCAGGATCGTGTCCTCGTCCTGCACGACGCTGTCGGGCGGCAGGCCGCCATCGCGCTGCGACAGGTTCATCGAGCCGCGCGTGAGCAGCACGCGCATGCCGAGCCGCTTTGCGACGCCGACCTCGATATCGACGGATTCCTCCAGCCCCGCCGGGAAGACGTAGTGATGGTCCGTCGTGGTGGTGCAGCCCGAGAGCAGCAGCTCGGACATCGCCACGGTGACGCCGAGTTGCAGCCGCTCCGGCGTCAGCTTCGCCCACACCGGATAGAGCGCCTGGAGCCAGGGAAACAGCTCGCGGTCCATCGCCGCCGGCAGCGCGCGCGTCAGCGTCTGGTAGAAGTGATGATGCGTGTTGATGAGGCCCGGCAGCACGACATGCTCGCCCGCGTCGAACACCGCTACATCCGCGGTCGCAGGCGTGACGCCGGCCGGCACGAGCTCGACGATCCGGCCATCCCTGACCACGATTCCACGCTCGGCACCGTTGGCGAGGATAGCCAGCGGATCCCTGATCCAGATCGGCTTTGCATCGCTCATGAGCCTGCTTCTCCTCACATCTGCTGACGACAGGCCTGCAAGCAGGACGCCAGCCCGAACAGGGTCGTTCACCACTTTGCTTGTTGCGACTTGGCTCCGGTCTTGCAAGACTCTATCGCACGATTCACCGGGCGGAAGCTTTTGGCGCAGCCATGGATTTGAATACCATCACAGCGGTCGCCCATCCGCAAACGCGCGCGCAGCTGCCCGTTTGGACGCCAGGTGATGCTTGGCTCGCGGGCGGCACCTGGCTGTTCTCGGAGCCGCAAGCGCACCTGAAGCGGCTGATCGATCTCACCGATCTGAAATGGCCCGCGCTGACGATCACGGACAGCCATCTCTCCATCGCCGCCACATGCACCGTCGCGCAGCTCGATGGCCTCGCCTGCCCGCCCGACTGGCTCGCAGCACCGCTCATCGGCCAAAGCTGCCGCGCCTTCCTCGCCTCCTTCAAGATCTGGAAGACCGCGACCGTCGGCGGCAATCTTTGCATGTCGCTGCCGGCGGGACCGATGATTTCCCTCACCGCCGCGCTCGACGGTGTCTGCACCATCTGGAAAGCCGGCGGTGGCGAGCAGCGGATCGCCGTCGTCGACTTCGTCACCGGCAACCAGCGCAACCGTCTGACGCCGGGCGACCTGCTCAGGCAGATCGACATCCCGATCGCGGCCTTGAGGCGCCGCACGGCGTTTCGCCAGATCTCGCTCGCGCCAGTCGGCCGCTCGGCCGCGCTCCTCATCGGCAGCTTCGATTCCGATGGCACGCTGACGCTGACGGTCACCGCATCGACGGTGCGACCGATCCGGCTGTCGTTTCCCGAGCCGCCCGATGCGAACACGCTTCGCGATGCAATCATGCAGCAGATCACCGATGATCTCTACCACACCGACATCCACGGCAAGCCGCTCTGGCGCAAGCACATGACGCTGCGGCTCGCAGAGGAGATCCACGGCGAGCTCCTGGGGGCAACATCATGAGCTTCGAGGTCAATGGAACGACGTTCGCGCAGGAGCCGCGCGCCGGGCAGTGCCTGCGCACGTTCCTGCGCGAGCTCGGCCATTTCGGCGTCAAGAAGGGCTGCGATGCCGGCGATTGCGGCGCCTGCACCGTGCTGCTCGACGGCGAGCCGGTGCATAGCTGCCTGATCCCGGCCTTCCGTGCCGAGGGCCGCGCCGTGACCACGATCGAAGGCCTCGGCGGTGACCGCGGCGCGCATCCAATGCAGCAGGCCTTCCTCGACGCGCAGGGCTTTCAATGCGGCTTCTGCACCGCCGGCATGATTCTGACCTGCGCCTCGCTGAACCAGGCGCAACGCACCGATCTCGGATCTGCACTGAAGGGCAATATCTGCCGCTGCACCGGCTATCGCGCGATCGAGGACGCGCTGCTTGGCAAGACCAATGTCGAGGAGAGCGTCGAGGCCGGCGCCGCCTTCGGCCGCAGCCTGCCGGCGCCCGCAGGTCCTGACGTCGTGCGCGGCAAGGCGCGCTATACCTTCGACACCGCAATCGACGGCCTGCTGCACATCAAGCTGCTCCGTTCGCCTCATGCGCACGCCAGGATCGTCGCGATCGACACGTCGGAAGCCCTTCGCGTTCCCGGCGTGCATGCGGTGCTGACGCATGAGGATGCGCCGACCGTCCTGATCTCGACCGCGCGTCACGAGAAGGACTGGATGGACCCCGAGGACACCCGCGTCCTCGACGACGTCGTGCGCTTCATCGGACAGAGGGTTGCCGCGGTCGTGGCCGAGAGCGAGGGCGCGGCCGAGGAGGCCTGCCGGCGGATCAAGATCGAGTACGAAATCCTGCCTGCGCTGATCGATCCGGAGCAGGCGATGGCGCCGGGCGCGCCGATCATCCATCCCGACCGCACCACCGCGAACCGCATCGCCGATCCCCAGCGCAATCTCGCGGCGGAGACGCATGGCGAATATGGCGATGTCGCGGCCGCGCTCGCCACCTCCGCCGTCACTTACGAGGCCACCTTCCACAGTCATCGCGTGCAGCATGCGGCTCTCGAGACCCATGGCGGCCTCGCCTGGCTCGATGAAGCGGGCGTGCTCAACGTCCGCACCTCGACGCAGGTGCCGTTCCTGACCCGGCGCGCGCTGTCGGACATCTTCCAGCTTCCCCAAGACAAGGTCCGCGTGTTCTGCGAGCGCGTCGGCGGCGGGTTTGGCGGCAAGCAGGAGATGTTCGTCGAGGACATCCTTGCGCTGGCCGCACTCAGGACCGGGCGACCGGTGAAGCTGGAGCTGACCCGCGAGGAGCAATTCATCGCGACCTCGACGCGGCATCCGATGCGGGTCCACATCAAGGCCGGCGCCGATGTCGACGGCAAGCTCACCGCGCTCCAGCTCGACGTGCTCTCCAACACCGGAGCTTACGGCAATCACGCCGGGCCCGTGATGTTCCACTCCCTGTCGGAGTCCATCGCCGTCTACAATTGCCCGAACAAGCGGGTCGACGGCTACGCGGTCTACACCAACACGGTGCCGGCGGGCGCGTTTCGCGGCTATGGCCTGCCGCAGACGCTGATCGCGATCGAGGCCGCGATCGACGAGCTGGCCAGGCAGCTCGGCATCAGTCCCTACGAGATGCGCCGACGCAACATCGTCAGGCTGGGCGATCCCATGCTGTCGCCGCCGCCGTCCGAATTTCACGACGTGCTCTATGGCTCCTATGGGCTCGACCAGTGCCTCGACCTCGTCGAACGCGCGATGCAGGCGGACGATCCGCAGCCGGACCTGTCGCCGGAATGGCTGATCGGCGACGGCGTCGCGCTGACCATGATCGACACCGTGCCGCCGGCCGGCCACATCGCCGATGCGATGATCGCGCTCAATGACGACGGCGGCTTCGACTTGACCGTCGGCACTGCCGAGTTCGGCAACGGCACCAGCACCGTCCACCGCCAGATCGCAGCGACGATCCTGGCAACCACCGTCGACAGGATTTGCCTGCGCCAGTCCGACACCGCCCATGGCGGCCACGACACCGGCGCCTATGGCAGCGCTGGCACCTTCGTCGCCGGCAAGGCGACGCAGGCCGCCGCCACGCAGCTTGCGACCGAATTGAAGGCGGCCGCCGCAGACGCCTGGCTGTGCGACGTGGAGAGCTGCGTGCTCGATGGGGACGCCGTCGTCAGCGGCGTGCGCCGCATGCCTTTCGCGGAACTGGCGAAGCTCGCGCACGAGCGCGGCCGGCCGTTCACAGGCACCGGCAATTCCGGCGGCACGCCGCGTTCGGTCGGCTTCAACGTGCAGGGCTTTCGCGTCGCGGTGAACAAGGGCACCGGCGAGCTCAGGATTCTCAGGAGCGTGCAGGCTGCGGATGCCGGCGTCGTCGCCAACCCCATGCAGTGCCGCGGGCAGGTCGAGGGCGGCGTCGCACAGGCGCTTGGTGCTGCGCTCTATGAGGAGATGGTGATCGATACGACCGGCCGAGTCACCAACCCGAAATTCCGCGACTACCACCTGCCCTCCTTCGCCGACGTGCCGCGTACAGAGGTGTTGTTCGCGGAGACGTCGGACGCGATCGGGCCGCTTGGCGCCAAGTCGATGAGCGAGAGTCCGTACAATCCGGTTGCCGCGGCGCTCGGCAATGCGATCGCGGACGCCACCGGCATTCGCTTCACTGCGCCGCCCTTCAAGCCGGACCGGCTGTTTCCGTCGCTGCTCGAGAAGTTCGGCAGTTAGCTGCCGCGATAGGTCGCGTAGCTCCAGGGCGTGACCAGCAGCGGCACGTGGTAGTGATTTTCCGGCTCGCTGATGGCGAAGCGCAGCGGAATCTCGTCGAGGAACGGCGGGTCTGACAGCGGCACATTGCGCTCGGCGTAATATTTGGCGACGCTGAAGCGGAGCTCGTAGCGGCCGATCGGCAATGGACGCCCGCTGATCAGCGGCTGGTCGGTGCGACCGTCCGCATTGGTGACGGTGCGGGCAATCACGCGGCTCTCGCCGAGCGCGGCGAGCTCGACGAGCTCCACCGGGATGCCGGGCGCAGGCTTGCCGGCGTGGTTGTCCAGCACATGGGTCGAAAGCCGGCCATGCACCTTCAGCTTGTCGTCGGCGACGACGAGCTGATCGAGCCGCAACGCCGAGATACGGCCGATCTCCTCGATCGCGCGCCGCGTCTCGGTCTTGGCGATGTTGAGCAGCCGCGTCTCGAAGTCACGCAGCACGGAATCCTTGGTGTGACGACGCACGCAGACGATATAGGGGAAGCCGAACTTTTCACGATACGCGTTGTTGACGCGTTCGAACGCGGCGTATTCGGCCTCCGACAACCGGTCGAGGCCGGCGCTGTTCTGCTCGTCGGTCGATTCTGCCGTCAGGCCCGCCGCACGCTGGGTCTTGTTGGCGAGATCGGGATGCGCCCGGATCAGCGCCAGCTGCACGTCGGGCTCGGCAGCCTGGATCGCCGCCATCAGCGCCGTGTGCAACTGGTTGATGCCGGTGAATGGCCGCTGCTCGGCAAGCTTCTCCGCAATCCACGGCGAGTATTCGACGACGTTGGCGAGCGCGGCGACGAAATCGGCCCCACTGGCGGCATTGAGATCGGCGAGCGAAATCTGCGGCATTGTCCTCACTCGATCTCGAACGCATCGGCGGCGAGATGCGCGTGCTTGTCGTGCCAATGCTGCGCGATCTGCAGCCGGGTCGGCACCCAGACGCGCTCGTGCTTGCCGATATAGTCGAGGAAGCGGATCAGGCCCGCAGCACGGCCGGGCCGACCGGCGAGACGGCAATGCAGGCCGACCGACATCATCTTCGGCGCAGTCTCACCTTCCGCATAGAGCACGTCGAAGGCATCCTTGAGATAGGTGTAGAACTGCTCGCCTTCGGCAAAGCCCTGCGGGTTGATGAACCGCATGTCGTTGGCGTCAAGCGTATAGGGAATGATGAGCTGCTTGCCCTTGGGGCCCTTGATCCAATAGGGCAGGTCGTCGGCGTAGGAGTCGCAGAGATAGAGGAAGCCGCCCTCCTCCATCAGCAGCCGGTTGGTGTTGATCGAGGAGCGCCCGGTGTACCAGCCGAGCGGCCGCGCGCCGGTCGCCTCGGTATGGACGCGAATGGACTCGGCGATCTCGGCGCGCTCCTGCGCCTCGGTCATGTCCTTGTGCTCGATCCATTTCAGGCTGTGGCTGGCGATATCCCAGCCCGCCTCCTTCATCGCGGCTACGATTTCCGGATTGCGCTTGAGCGCGGTGGCGACGCCGAACACGGTGGTCGGCCACTTCCGCTCGGTGAACATCCGCCACAGCCGCCAGAAGCCGGCGCGCGAGCCATATTCGAACATGGATTCGATGTTGGCGTGGCGCTGGCCCGGCCAGGGCTGGGCGCCGAGCACGTCGGACAGGAACGCTTCCGAGGCCCGGTCACCGTGCAAAATGTTGTTCTCGCCGCCCTCCTCGAAATTGACGACGAACTGCACCGCGACCCGCGCCTCACCCGGCCATTGCGGGTGCGGCGGGTTGCGGCCGTAACCGCGGAGATCGCGCGGGTAGCGGGCGTCAGTCACTCAGACTTCCTCGAAGCGGATCGGCAAGGCGCCCTTCCAGAGCACGCTCTTGCCGAGGGTCGCCAGATTCTCCAACCCCGAGGTCACGGTGATGAAGTGATTGCCGGCGAGCTGGCCCATCTTGCTGGCAAAGCTCACACCGCCATAGGCCATCAGGATCTCGGTCTCGCTGATGCCGCCGGGATAGAGGATGATCTGGCCCGGTGCGGGATAGCTGGTGTGGTTCTCGTAGCCGACGCCGAAATCGAGGTCACCGAGCGGCATCCACACCGCCTCGCCGCTCCAGCGCACATGGATGATGTGGCTTTCGAACGGCATGGCCTTGCGGAACGCGGCAACGGTCTTGGGTGCCGCTTGCTCCTCGAAGCGTGCGTCGAAGGTATAGTCGCCGGCGCGGATAACGAGTTTGCTCATCTCATCTCTCTGAATCGGGGGCGATGCGCCCCGCGGGGAACTTTCAGCAAAAAGCACTCCATCGGGCTTCGCGCAAGGGGCGCGGTCCGTCACCTGCGGTCGTAGGACCAGCCGAAAATGCCGCTCCGCCGCACCTCCGGCTCCGGCTCGGCGGTCGGCGCAGCCGCGGCCGGTGCTTCCTTCAGTTCCGCCTGCGGCGGCGGTGCGGGCGGTGCCGGCAGGTTCTCGCATTTCATGGAATAGACCAGCTTGCCGTCCGCGGTCCGCCCGATCGGCGCGCAGGGGTCCGGATGCGCCGCTGAACTCTTCGGGGTGGGTTTGACCTGCGCCGCCGCCGGTGCGGCGATCAGGAGAAGGACCAGCAGATATTTCGACATCGTTGTCGCCTGGAAAGCCAATTCGCCCCATTGAACCGGATTGCAGCGGGCAAGTCCATCGGCGCCGTGGGCCGGTTGCCGAATATTTAGCCGGGACCAAAAAATTTGCTCGCTCCAACGTGAAGGCGGCACCCGCTGATATTCGGAAAGGCGCATCGCCATGTCAGCCGCGACGACGACAACATTTCTCACAGCCGAAACGTCGTCACGGGAGAAACAACGATGCAAAAGACTTTCGCCCTTCTCGGCGCCATGCTGGTTGTCGCCGCCACCGTCCAAACCGCCGCCGCAAGCGACCGCCACCACGCCCGCAAGGCGCACCCCGCTCCCATCACCCAATCGGTGCGCGACTCCAACGCCGCCATGTGGCCGTCGCAGCCGAGCGTGCCAGACTGGTCACGCTACGCCAACGGCGCGATGTCGGCGCCTGCGGGACGGTGATGCTGGAAGCGTGGAGCGCTGTCCCGTCCCTCTCGTGTCCCGGACGCGCAGCAGCGTGTAACGCTGCTGCGCAGAGCCGGGACCCAGAAGCCGCAGGATGCAGTGCCGCGACATCGGCCCCCAACGTCGTCATTGCGAGCGCAGCGAGGCAACCCAGAATTCCTCCGCGGTAAGACTCTGGATTGCTTCGCTGCGCTCGCAATGACGGAGCATGAGGCAGCAGCGTCGCTCTTTCGGCTTGCATTTCAACTTACAGACACGCCTCCGCATCCTCGCGGCTGAATTCGCCCGAGCTTTGCTTGGTCTCTCCACCCTCTCTAGCCAAGAGGGCGCAGGGAAGGCCGGGTGCCGACCTCGCACCCGCGGTCCGCTGCGCGAAGATGTAGCGCAAAGGAACCGCACAGCAGCATACAGGTGGAGCCAATCACTCGGCCTTCCCTGCGCGATGGTCGGACGGCTTATGCCGCGCTCTCCCGGGAGCCGAGTTCATTCTGGCCTCCCTCACTCCCGCGAAATTCACCAGCATCGCGCCGGTTGACGCGATCACCGCATCCGCAAGAGCTTGACCGTAGCAACGACGGCCAGGACCACACGGTTTTGCCGTACGCGCGGCCCGCCATTTCCGCCGCAGTATTCCCAGCCCCGTCGACGAAGCCGGAAACTTACAGACGAGACGAACCTGTCAGCGCCGTTCGTCCGCGCGCGGCCGCGGGCTCACCGGGGACTACCCTCCCTGCCCGCACCTTTCGCGCCCGACGCTGCCGCGTCCACCGCAAACCCGGCTCGCGAAAATGACGACCTCATGATCGCCCCTCAAGGATGAGCCGGGATGGGCGACACATACGACAAATCCGAATTTCGGTAAAGCGAAATATTTTGACATCGGTCGATTGACCCAGCGATCGCGTGTTTTGCCCGACAGGCAGCGCAAGGTCTTGTAGCCCTGGTGAGCGAAGCGATACCCGGGACAGAATCCACGCCGCCTCCTGATGTCGCTTCGCTCATCCGGGCTACAAGCTGGTCGCGCTATTCCAACGGCGCAATGTCGGCGCCTGCAGGGCGTTGATGTGAAAGTGGGAATGCTGCGGGCCTGGCTTCGCGACACGACTGCGAAGCGCCAAAAAAGGAGTGGGTTACGCTTTCGCGAACCCACCCATGGCAATACCTGCGAAGCTGTCCGGCCCGACAGCCGCGTCCGAACTCAATGGTCGTAATTGCCGCAGATGGCCGAGGGGCCTCCGCCGGCACAATAGCCCCCAGGGATGTAAGGGCCCGGAGGACGGTTCGGCCCCCGATAATAGTTGGAACCGCCGTAATAGGCTGGACCACCGTAGTAGCCTGGACCCCGATCGTAATAATAACGATCCTCGTAGTAGTCGCGGCGACGGCTTTCGGCGATCGCGCCGATGGCCAGGCCGGTCGCCGCGCCCATGATGGCAAGGGCTGCAGCATTCGGTCCGCGGCGATAGTAACGGCGCCTGGCCGCGCTGAAATCGGTGGCGTCGGAGGCGGCCTGTCCAGCAACGGCGGCCTTCGGCGGCGGTGTGGTCGAAGCGGCAGCCGACGGCGACGCGGAGACCGCGGCCAGGGCGAGGGTTGCGAACGCGGCCAGCACCGTCTTGCGGCCGGCTGCGGAAATCATGCGTCCAGCACTCATTTTGACCTTCCTATGCTCTCGCCCGATGTAACGCGTGCAAACCATACATAATGCGCAAACCACTGAAATGGTTTCCTGATCGCGGCAATCTGCCACGCTTTGAATGATTGTAAACCGAACGATCCGATCCAGCTTGCGCCACTCAACCTGAGCGGATAATGAACAGCCGCGCCGTTTTTCGGTCGCCGTAAGCGTTTCACGTGAACCAACGCATCAACCGACGCCGTCGGGATCGATGCCAATTTCGAAGGTTCAACGTGACTGACGCGTCCTATTCTTCAAGAGAAATCAGATGATTGCGGTTCGCAAACTGCCGGCGCGCTATGCGCCGATCGTGATGCCATTCGTGCTGTCCATCCTCATGACGGCCGTGGTGTCGGTCATTTCGACGCTCCGGAGCCTCGGCGCAACGCCGGCGTTCCTCGCCACCTGGCCTGGTGCCTGGGGGCTGTCATGGCTCGTCGCCTTCCCAACGCTGCTCGTGGTGCTGCCGCTGGTCCGCCGGATCGTGGCCTGCCTCGTCGCTTCGCCGCCCCAACAAGGCCGATAGAAGGCGCGGACGGCGGCGCACGCAGCCCGCCGCCCCGCTTCAACGCTTTACGACAACGCCCCCAGCACGCCGCGCGTCGCCTTGTCGATCTCCTCGACATAGCGGCGGCGGGCGAAGGTCTCGGTGAGGAAGCCGACCACCTTGCGGCTGTCGGTGGAATCGACCACCGCCAGCATCTCTGCCTCGGCCTCGTCGAACACCGCCATCGCCGATTTCACGTTCATTTCCGGAATCAGCACGATGTCGATCAGGCGGGCCAGCTCGATCACCTGGATGTCGTCGGCGATGGTGTCGAGATCGCTGGAGTACAGGTCGGGCAGCAGGACGAGGCCGACATATTCGTCCGCGTTGTTGACGATGACTATACCGGGCCGCGACCCCAGCGCGAATTCGCGGCGCACAGCCGCGATCGTCGTGGTCGAAGGCACCTTGCCGACGTCCGAGCGCATCAGGCGCTCGACCGTGAGATTGCGCAGCCAGCCGACGTCGTTGGCGCTGCGGATGGTCTCGCCGCGCAGATGCAGGCGCCAGGTCGAGAAGGAGTGGCCGAACATGAAGCGCACGCAGATCGAGGTGACGATGCAGCCGGCCAGCACCACCGCGGTGACGTCGACATTGCGGGTCATCTCGAGCACGAGGAACGACATCGTCAGGGGGCCACCGACGATGGCGACGCCGAGCGTCGCCATGCCCGTCAACATCGCCACCAGCGGATCGATCACGAAGTTCGGGCTGATCAGTTCCAACAGCTCGGCGAAGAACTTCCCGATCAGACTGCCGACGAACAGCGAGGCGAAGAACAGGCCGCCGCGGAAGCCCGAGGCGAGCGAGATCAGGCAGGCCGTCACCTTCAATGCGATGATCAGCGCGATCAGGCCGATCGTCATGTCGTGAAACAGATCGAGCACCATTGCGCCGTGGCCGGCCGCCAGCACCTGCGGCGTGACAATCGCAAAACCGCCGACGATGAGGCCGCCCGCCACCGGACGGAGCCAGACCGGCAGCCAGGCGAACAGGCGCTCGAACATCGGCGAGGAACGCATCACGGCGATGCCGACGCCGCTGGTGATGAGCGCAAGCCCGATCAGCGCCAGATATTGCTCGACACCGACGGCGCTGACCTTGGGGATCTCCAATGAATACGGTGCGCCGCCGAGCCATTGCGCGGTCAGCGCGCCCGCCAGCGAGGCCGCGAGGATCGGCGCGGCGCTGCCGACCGAATAGACGCCGACGATCAGCTCGCAGGCGTAGAAGGCGCCGGTGATCGGCGCACCGAACGCCGCCGCAATCGCGGCGGCCGCACCGCAGCCGACCATCAGGCGCAAATCGTTGCGGCGCAAATTGAAGAACTTGCCGAGCAGCGAGGCGATGCCGGAGCCGATCTGGGTATAGCCGGCCTCGAGGCCGACCGACGCACCGCAGCCGTTGGAGATCAGCGTCTGGCTCGACACCACCACGCTGTCGCGCATCGAGAGATTGCCGCCGCGCAGGGCGTTGGCCTCGATCGGGTCGACCGCGTTGGAGATCTTCATGCGCCGCCGCGACCATTCCATGATGCCGAGCGCAAGTCCGCCGAGCGCAGGCGCGAGCAGCGCAGCCCAGGGGCTCACGCGGGCATTGGCCGACAGGCGAACGTCGACGGGGATGCCGTAGATCACCACATGGGCGATCTGCGCGATCTCGGCCATCAGCGTCACGATCGCGCCGGCAAGCGTGCCGATCACGAGCGCCAGCGGGATCAGGTAGAACTCGTTGCTGCGCAGCAGCGCGCGCAGCCGAACCATGGTGCGGTTCGTTCCCTTGCGATCGACGAGACGCCTGAGCCGTACGAACACCTTCTACCCGCCCCTACCCTTCCGACAGGCCGTAGCCGGTCATGCGCTGGCGGACCCGTTCGATCTCGTCGCTGGAAAGCAGCGGCGGTTGTCCGATCTGGAGGCAGCCGTGATATTGCCGCGCGAGCGTCTCGACCTCGACAGCGAGCCACATCGCCTTGTCCAGCGTCTTGCCGATCGCAATCATGCCGTGATGGTCGAGCAGGCAGGCGAGCCGCCCCTCCAGCGCCCGCACCGCATGCTCGGACAGTTCCTCCGTTCCGAAGGTGGCATAGGGCGCGCAGCGGATGCTGTCGCCACCGGCAGCCGCGATCATGTAGTGCACGGGCGGGATCTCCATGCCCATGATCGCCAGGATGGTGCAATAGGTCGGATGGGCGTGGACGACGGCGTTGACGTCGGGCCGCGACTTCAGGATGTCGCGATGGAAGCGCCATTCGCTGGACGGCTTTTGATGGCGCGCGTGCGAGCCATCCATCGCCATGAACACGATCTGCTCCGGCGTCATGGCGTCGTAGGGCACGCTGGTCGGCGTGACCAGAAGCCCGTCCGCATGCCGGAGACTGATATTGCCTGAGGTGCCCTGGTTGATGCCGAGCGCGTTCATGCGACGGCAGGCGTCGATGATGGCCTGTCTCTTGGCGAGTTCGTCCGCTGTCATCGACATCCCGATGTCCTGGCGCTGGTGAAAGGGGAAGTACGTCAAAGCAACGTGGCAGTGCAAGCGAAAGCGACCGGTCCGTCCCACCGCTGGACGGCGCGCATGCCCCTTCTCGAAATAGACCGTAAAATCAACAAATTAACAGATTGTCGCAGGCCTAGGCGAGGCTCGCCCGGACGGCGGCTATGCCGTTGATCACGAACTGCACCGAATAGGCCGCGAGCAGCATGCCGAGCACACGCGAGAGCACGGCATTTCCGGTGCGCCCGAGGGTGCGGGCGATCAGGTTTGCGGAGAGGAAGCAGAGCATGCAGAGCAGGCACACCGCGAGCACAATCGCGATGATGATCGCGAGCCGCGCGCCGTAGCCGGCGTCGCCCGACAATAGCAGCGTGGTCGCGATCGCGCCGGGGCCGGCCATCATCGGGATGGCCAGGGGAAACACCGCGACGTCGGAGGCATGCTCCGAGGTCGCCTTGTCGGCCTCGCGCGCCTCGCGATGCGGACGGTCGCCGAAGATCATCTGGTAGGAGACGCCGAACAGCAGCAGCCCGCCAGCGATCTGGAAAGCGGGGATGCCGATCCCGAGCTGGCGGAGCAGCCAGTTTCCGACCAGCGCGATCACGACCAGGATCGAGGCCGCGATCAGCGGCGCCCGCAGCGCGATCGTCCGCTTGACCTTGTCAGGCATGCCGGAGGTCGCGGCCAGGAAGGCCGGTGCAAGGCCGACCGGATCGACCACCAGCAGCAGCGTCACGAAGGCGGACAGGGCGAAGTCGAGCATTGGAAAGCGTCTCTGGCGTAGCTCAGGCAGGAAGCCATAGCGGCTCGCGGCCGCCTTCGCGAGGAACATTTGCTCATCCCGACTCTTGATCGGCTGTGGATTTGAGGAAGGCGACGCCTTCCCGTGTCACCTCAAGAGGAGGATGTATGGCTAAACGAGCGAAGAAACGCACGAGCAAGACCGCGGCTCGCCGGCCGCGTCAGGCGCCGAAGATGCTCAGCGACCTGTTCCTGGCAACGCTGAAAGACATCTATTTCGCCGAGAACAAGATCATCAAGACCCTGCCCAAGATGGCCAAGGCCGCGCAGTCGAAGGACCTCACGGCCGCCTTCAACAAGCATCTGCGCGAGACCCAGGGTCAGGTCAAGCGTCTCGACCAGATCTTCAAGATGCTGGGCAAGCCCGCACGCGGCAAGCCTTGCGAGGCCATCAACGGCATCGCGGACGAGGGCGCCGAGATCATGAAGGAGTTCAAGGGAGCCCCCGCCCTCGACGCCGGACTGCTCGCAGCGGCGCAATCGGTCGAGCATTATGAGATCTCCCGCTACGGCACGTTGCGCACCTGGGCCGAGGAGCTCGGCATGCAGGACGCAGCAAGGCTGCTCCAGGAGACGCTGGACGAGGAAGAGGCGACCGATCGCACGCTGACGGAGCTTGCCACCTCCGTCATCAACCTCGAAGCGGAAGACGAGTACCGCGCCGCTGCCTGATGCCGCGCTGTGATGACAGAACGCCGCGGCCGGGCCGCGGCGTTTGCTTGTTGGATCGCACGATGGCGCATGGCACGTCAGCGCCACTGCACTGGATTTCCGGGGAACCAGCCCCATATGCAGGCTTTCCCAGCCCCCGAGTCCGCATCATGCAACCCAAAAATCCCCTCGACTGGATGCTGTCCGAAGCCCTGGACTCGCTGACCCGCGCCGAACGGCTGCGGCACCAGTTCGGTCGCCAGGAAGCCTGCTGGGAGCCGCCGATCGACGTGCTCGAGACCGAGCATGAGCTTTTGATCCTGGTCGCGCTTCCCGGCGTCAATCCGGACAATGTCGAGACCGTCATCCATGACGGCGTGCTCGTGATCTCCGGCCAGCGCACGCTTCCGCCGGAGCTTCGCAACGCCCGCATCCACCGGCTCGAGCTGCCGCAGGGGCGTTTTGAGCGCCGCATCGCGCTGCCCCTTGGCCGCTACGCCATCAGCCGTTTCGTGATGGACGGCTGCGTCGCACTGCGCCTCGCCAAATCCTGAGGTCGATCATGGCCACCGAACAGATGAATACCGCACAGACCAATTCCCAAAACGGCTCCGACGTGAAGATTCCCGAGGACGCACTGATCATCATCCCCGTGCGCGAGATGGTGCTGTTCCCCGGCGCCATCGCGCCGATCGCGATCGGCCGCGCGAAGTCCATCGCCGCCGCGCAGCAGGCGCTGCGCGAGCAGCGCCCGGTCGGCATCGTCCTGCAGCGCAGCCCCGAGATCGAGGAGCCCGGCCCCGACGATCTCTACCGGGTCGCGACCATCGCCAACATCGTGCGCTACATCACCGCGCCCGACGGCACGCATCACATCGTCTGCCAGGGCGTGCAGCGCGCGCGCATCCTCGACTTCCTGCCGGGGACGCCGTTCCCGGCCGCGCGCATCCAGCAAATTCCTGAGCCGACCACGACCTCGCCCGAGATCGAGGCGCGCGCGTTGAACCTGCAGCGCCAGGCCATCGAGGCGATCGAGCTGCTGCCGCAGGCGCCGCCCGAGCTGGCCGCGATGTTCCAGGGCACGAGCGCGCCCGGCGCGCTGGCGGATCTGGCGACCTCGTTCATGGACATCAAGCCGCAGGACAAGCAGGAGGTGCTGGAAACCATCGACCTCGCGCTACGCGTCGAGAAGGTGTCGAAGCATCTGGCCGAGCGGCTGGAGGTGCTGCGCATCACTAATGAAATCGGCCAGAAGACCCGCGCCACGTTCGACGAGCGGCAGCGCGAGGCGATCCTGCGCGAGCAGATGGCGACCATCCAGCGCCAGCTGGGCGAAGGCGACGGCAAGGCCGCTGAGGTCACCGAGCTGACGGCCGCGATCGCCAAGGCCAACATGCCGCCGGAAGCGGAGGCGCATGCCAAGAAGGAGCTGCGCCGCTACGAGCGCATGCCCGAGGCGGCCGGCGAAGCCGGCATGGTCCGCACCTATCTCGACTGGCTGATCGAGCTGCCCTGGGCGCTGCCCGCGGAGAAGCCGATCGACATCAAGGAGGCGCGGCGCATCCTCGATGCCGATCACTTTGGCCTGGAGAAGATCAAGAGCCGGATCATCGAATATCTGGCGGTGCGCAAGCTCGCCCCGCAGGGCAAGGCCCCGATCCTGTGCTTCGTCGGCCCGCCCGGCGTCGGCAAGACCTCGCTCGGCCAGTCCATCGCACGCGCGATGGATCGCCCCTTCGTGCGCGTCAGCCTGGGCGGCGTGCATGACGAGGCCGAGATCCGCGGTCACCGGCGTACCTATATCGGCGCGCTGCCCGGCAACATCATCCAGGGCATCAAGAAGGCAGGCAGCCGCAACTGCGTCATGATGCTGGATGAGATCGACAAGATGGGCCGTGGCGTGCAGGGCGATCCCTCCGCTGCCATGCTGGAGGTGCTCGACCCCGAGCAGAACGGGACGTTCCGGGACAATTACCTGGGCGTGCCCTTCGACCTGTCGCGCGTGGTGTTCATCGCGACCGCCAACATGCTGGACCAGATCCCGGGTCCGCTGCTGGACCGCATGGAGCTGATCAGCCTCGCCGGTTACACCGAGGACGAGAAGCTGGAGATCGCGCGGCGCTACCTGGTGCGGCGGCAGCTCGAGGCCAATGGCCTCTCGGCCGAGCAGGCCGAGATCGAGCCGGAGGCCTTGAAGCTGATCGTCAAGGGCTACACCCGCGAGGCCGGCGTGCGTAACCTCGAGCGCGAGATCGGCAAGGTGTTCCGGCACGCCGCGGTGCAGATCGCCGAAGGCACGGCTGCGAAGGTCGTGGTGAGCCCGAAGGACATCGCCACGGTGCTCGGCCAGCCGCGCTTCGAGGGCGAGATCGCGCAGCGCACCAGCATTCCGGGCGTGGCCACCGGCCTTGCCTGGACGCCGGTCGGCGGCGACATCCTGTTCATCGAGGCCTCGCGCGTGCCCGGCCGCGGCGGCATGATCCTGACCGGCCAGCTCGGCGAGGTCATGCGCGAGAGCGTGCAGGCTGCGCTGACGCTGGTGAAGAGCAGAGCCAACCAGCTCGGCATCGATCCCCAGCTGTTCGAGAAGAGCGACATCCACGTCCACGTTCCGGCGGGTGCGACCCCGAAGGACGGACCGAGCGCAGGCGTCGCCATGTTCACGGCGCTGACGTCACTGCTCACCAATCGTACGGTGCGCAGCGACACCGCGATGACCGGCGAGATCTCGCTGCGCGGCCTGGTGCTGCCGGTCGGCGGCATCAAGGAGAAGGTGGTGGCTGCGGCCGCCGCCGGCCTGAAGCGGGTGATGCTGCCGGCGCGCAACAAGCGGGACTATGACGACATCCCGCAGAGCGCACGGGACAATTTGGAATTCATCTGGCTGGAGCGCGTCGACGAGGCCATCGCCGCAGCGCTCGAGCCGGCGGCAGCCCAAGTCAATGCGAACGTCGATGCGAAGGTCGAAGCGGCGGAGTGATGCGATGAAGAAACTGCTGGAAGAAGCGAAGAGATCGCGGAAAACGCAGCGGCTGCGCCAGCTGCTCGATCGCGCCATCGACCGGGTTCGCGATGCGCTCGCAGGCCCCGGGCCGCGGCTTCAGCCGGTCCCGGTCCGGGTGAAGCGCCGCAAGGGTTGAGCCCTCCGTCTCAGGCCCTCGCGGCTGCCCCAAATAAAAGGCCCCCTCGTTGCGAGGGGGCCTTTGCGTTTATCAGGCCACGGCGTCCTTGGCAGCCTTGACCGGGCGGGCGCGGACGATCTTCCGGGCCGGCTTGGCCTTGAACATCATCTCTTCACCCGTGAACGGGTTGGTGCCCTTGCGCGCCTTCGTCGCGGGCTTCTTGATGACCACGAACTTGGCGAAGCCCGGCACCAGGAACAGGCCGTTCTTCTTGAGCTCCTTGTGGCCGACGTCGGTCAGCGTCTCCATGACGCTCTTGACGTCGCGCTTGGAAAGCTCGGTGGCGGTCGCAATCTTTTCGATCAACTGCGATTTGGACATTTGGGCTGGCATCGTGTCTCCTCTGATTCGTTGCCGGTTGCATATTAGACCAAGCGGCGAAGGCCTATAGCCTTCTGCACAGTTTTGTCGCGATTTTACGGGCTTTTTTGGCCCCCTGTGGCAAAAAACCCTGCTTTTTAGCTACTTCCGGAGCGAAAGAAGCCTCGGGCAGCGGATTTTACCTTGTTTCAAAGGCCCGCACGCAACCTTGCTAAAGCTGATTCGCGGCTTTCGACAAGCGACGACCGAACGACCGCGTGCGATTCACCCTGAAAAATAAGGGTTGGATCGCACTGCAGAGGCTTTTTCTCCCGTTTTTACGGGGAGAAGCGAAGAGGAGGTAGGTTAGACGCGCTCGATGATGATGGCGGGCGCCATGCCGCCGGCGGCGCACATGGTGACGAGACCGCGCTTCAGGTCGCGCCGCTCGAGCTCGTCGAGCACGGTGCCGATCAGGATCGAGCCGGTCGCGCCGATGGGATGGCCGAGCGCGATGGAGCCGCCATTGACGTTGACCTTGGCGCGGTCGAGCTTGAGGTCGCGGATGTATTTTTCCGCCACCACAGCAAAGGCCTCGTTGATCTCGAACAGGTCGATGTCGTCGATGGAGAGCCCGGCCTTTGCCAGCACCTTGCGCGTCGCCGGCACCGGCGCGTTCAGCATCAGGGTCGGCGAGTCCCCCATATTCGCCATCGCGACGACACGGGCGCGGGCTTTAAGGCCATGCGCCCTGGCATAGGCGGGCGAAGCCAGCAGGATCGCGGCGGCGCCGTCGACGACGCCGGACGAGTTGCCGGCGTGATGGACGAAGTCGATCTTCAGGTCCGGATATTGCTGCAGGATCAGGCCGCGATAGGTCGTGCCCTTGTCGTCAAGCGCATAGTCGGCAATGGCGGGGAACGCCGGCTTCAGGCTGCTGAGGCCTTCCATCGTGGTCTGCGGGCGCGGATATTCCTCGTGGTCGAGCGCGAGGCTGCCGTCCTCGCGATGCACGGGCACGAGGCTCTTCTTGAAATGGCCGTTCGCCATCGCGTGCGCGGCGCGCTTCTGGCTTTCGAGCCCGAGCGCGTCGACGTCCTGTCGCGTGATGCCTTCCAGCGTCGCGATCGCGTCGGCGCAGACGCCCTGATGCGACTGCGGATGCTTTGCCCGCAGGCGCAGATTGCCGGAGTCCATCATCATCGGCCCGCCGCCGCGCCGTCCTTCCATCGACATCATCTCGCAGCCGCCGGCGATGACGAGGTCTTCGGCGCCCGCCATGATCGAGGATGCCGCCATGTTGACGCTGGTGATGCCGCTTCCGCAGAAGCGGTCCAGCGTCACCGCGCTGGCGCGCACGTCATAGCCGGCATCGAGCGCCGACATGCGGCCGAGATCGCCGCTTTGCGTTGCGACCTGCGCGCTGCAGCCCCAGACGATGTCGTCGACGTCGGCGGTATTGATGCCGGTGCGATCGGCGAGCGCGCGCAGCACGGTTGCGCCCAGCTGCTGCGGATGAATGCCCGACAGTGCTCCCTTGCCGGCCTTGCCGACGCCCCGCGGGGTGCGGCAGGTATCGATGATCAGCGCGTCGGTCATGGGCGTTGTCCTCTTGTTATGAGTGTTGAGGACGTTTTGAATAAGGGGGAGAGTGGTGTCAATGCGGGACCTCTGCCCTTCGCCTCTCCCCGCTTGCGGGGAGAGGTCGGATTTTACGCGCAGCGGAAAATCCGGGTGAGGGGGAGCTTCGGCAAGGACGGTGACAGATGGATTCGCGGAGAGAGCCCCTCACCCCTACCCTTTCCCCGTAAGAACGGGGAGAGGGAGAAGAGCTACACCCCCGCCGCGTTCTTCGCGATCACGTTGCGATAGAAACTCGCGCTCAGCTTTGCGGTGCGGACCTGGGTGTCGAAGTTGACGTGGTAGAGGCCGAAGCGCTTGCTGAGGCCGAACACCCATTCGAAGTTGTCCATCAGGCTCCAGAGGAAATAGCCACGTACCGGCACGCCTTCGGCGGTGGCGCGCTGCAGCTGGGCGAGATAGTTGCGCAGGTACATGATGCGGTCGGTGTCGTAGATCTTGCCGTCGGGCGAGACCACATCGTCGCCGGAGGTGCCATTCTCGGTGATGTAAATCGCGTCCGTCTTCCAGATCTTCGCCGCAAGCTTCGGCACCCAGTAGATCGTCTCTGGCGCGATGCGGAGCCAGTCCGAACTCATGTGCGGGAACGATTTCGGGATCGGCAGCGGCCTGAAGCCCGCGTCCTCCTCGGACGGCACCACATAGTTCTGCGGTGCATAGATGTTAAGGCCGAGGAAATCGACCGGCGAGGAGATGATCTTCAATTCGGCGTCGGTGTATTTCGGCGCATCGGCGCCGGCATATTTCAGGAAGGCGTCGGTGTAACGGCCTTCCATGATGACGTTGAGATAGCCGGCATTCATCTCGCGCAGCGCGATCTCGGCGGCAAGGACATGCTCGGGCGTATCGATGGCGGGAACGCAGACGTCGATGTTCTCGGCAGGTCCCACCCTGGTGCCGCGGCGGCCATGGGCCCGCACCGCCTGCACCGCGAGCCCATGCGCGAGCGCGCTGTTGTGCCTGACCTGGTTGACCTCTCGTTGCGGCAGCGTCACGCCGGGCGCGTCGATGCCAAGGCCATAGCCGAACTGCACGAAGCGGCCGCTCTCGTTCAGCGTGAACACGTTCTTCACGCGATCGGTCAGGTGCTCGGCGACATAGGCCGCATAGTCGCCGAAGATCTTGCATGTCTCGGTCGAGCGCCAGCCGCCGAAGCGGTCCTGCAGCGATTGCGGCAGATCCCAGTGATAGAGCGTCGCCCACGGCTCGATGCCGTTCCTGAGCAGTTCGTCGATGAGCCGATTGTAGAAGTCGAGGCCATTGGGATTCGGCTTGCCGTCACCATCCGGGAACACCCGCGGCCAGGCGATCGAGAAGCGATAGGCCTTGCAGCCGAGCTCCTTGATGAGCGCGATATCCTCCTTATAGCGGTGGTAGTGCTCATTGGCGCGGTCGCCGGTCGTGCCGTCCTCGATCTTCCCGGGGATGCGCACGAACTTGTCCCAGATCGAGACCCCTCGCCCGCCCTCGTTGACCGCGCCCTCGACCTGATAGGACGAGGTCGCGGTGCCCCAGAGAAAGCCCGCCGGAAAGCCGCTGTCGCGTGAGGCCGCGCCCGCCGGCCTGGCGCCAGCGCCCTCCAGAGGGTTTGCGATTGCTGCCGCGGACAATCCCGCCAGCGCGGCAAACTGGCGACGCGAGACCTTGTCCGACATGTGATGCTGCCCCCGAGGTGGTTGTTGCAGCCGCACAATGACGGGTTACGGGCAATTTGAGAAGCAGTGGAGGCAGGAGCTGACGATGCAAAAATGCAGAAGAGCGCCCCCGCGCCGCAGCGCACTATTCAGGCTCGATGCCAAGTCCCTGGATGATCTTGCCGGACGAGGCGAGCTGATCTTCGAGGAAGCGCTTTGCGCCTGCCGTCGTCACGGCATCGCCGACACGGACATCGAAGCCGAGGGTGGGTGCGCGCTCGCGCACATCGGACGATTCCAAGGCGCGCGCGATCTCGGCGCTTAGTTTCTCGACGATGTCGGCGGGCGTGCCGACCGGGGCCATGAACATGAACCAGCCCTGGAGATCGACGCTTTGCAGCATCTCCGCGATTGCAGGAACGTCCGGCAGGGAGTCAATCCGTTTGGAACCTGCAACGGCAACAGGTCGCAGCGTACCTGCCTTGATGAAGGCCTCTGCGATCGATGCCGATTGGATCGTCACCTGGATGCGACCCGAGATGGCGTCCTGCACAGCATTCGTGGTCGTGTTGTAGGGGATGAGGACAAAACCGGTCCCGGCGCTCTTGTTGATCGCTTGAGCGATCAGGCCCGAGAGGTTGCGCGCACCGTCGACAGCGAGGCTCAGCGAACCCGGTGCCGATTTTTCGAGCTTGATCAATTCCGGCAGCGTATTGGCCTTCACCTCGGGATTGACGAGGAGGACGTGGTTGCTCTTGGCCACCATCGCGACCGGCACGAAGTCCTTCACGGGATCATAGGGGAGCTTCTTGAACGTGTAGGGATTGGTGACGAGCGCCGCCGACGTGGCGAACAGGAATGTGTAGCCGTCTGGCGCTGCACGGGCGACCGCCTGGGTGCCGACAAGGTTTGCGGCGCCCGGACGATTCTCGACGACGAACTGCTGTCCGAAGGTCCGCGAGAGTTTTTCGGTGATGAGGCGACACATCACGTCCGGGCTGTTGCCCGCCGGCTGCGGCACGACGACGGCCACGGGCCGCTGCGGCCACGACTGCGCGAAGGCCGGAACAGAGAAGCAAAGCGCAACGCCGGCGAGCAGCAGACGACGCGATAGTCCGGACATGGTGTTCCTCCCTGAAAGATGCCGCTTTGCGGGCTTTTATTGGTCGCTCGCAGGCCGCAGCCGTCACCGGCTGCGGCCGCTCGATCAGGTTTCGTCTGCGACGACATTCCTGAGCACGCCGAGGCGTTCGACCTCGATCTCGACGACGTCGCCCGGCTTCATCCAGAGCGGCGGCTCGCGCCGTGCGCCAACGCCCCCCGGGGTTCCGCTGACGATGACGTCGCCGGGCTCGAGCCGCGTGAAGGTCGAGCAGTATTCGATCTGGCGCGGGATATCGAAGATCATCTGCTTGATCAGCGCTTCCTGCATGACCTGTCCATTGAGGCGGGTCTGCAGCTTGAGCTCCCCGAGCGGACCGAGCTCGTCCGGCGTCATCATCCAGGGCCCGAATGCGCCGGTATCCGGAAAATTCTTGCCCGGCGTGAATTGATGGGTGTGACGCTGGAAATCGCGGATGCTGCCATCATTGTAGCAGGAGTAGCCCACGACGTGGTCCATGGCATCCGCGCGGGAGATGTAGCGGCCGGCCTTGCCGATGATGACCGCGAGCTCGCCTTCGAAATCGAGATCGGTCGAGACGCGCGGCCGCACGATCGGTTGCAAATGTCCGGTCTGGCTGTTGGCATAGCGCGAGAAGATGGTGGGGTGATCGACCTCAGCGCGGCCGGTCTCTTTGCGGTGGGTCTCGTAATTCAAGCCCACGCACAGGATCTTGTCCGGGTTCGGGATGACCGGCAGCCAGGTGACTTTTGAGATCGGAAGGGCAGCGGCGGAAGACTTTGCATCCGCAACGCCGGCGAAGGCGGCGCCGATGGCGGCCTTGAGATCGGCATAACGCGCTTTGAGCGCGGCGCCGACATCAAAAAAGGTCTCGCCTTCGACAATGCCCCAGGTGGTGCGGCCGTCGATCGCTACGGTGGCAAGTTTCACGGTGTTCTCTCCATTTTCAGATCGGGAATGTTGTCTTGCTCGGCCGGGACGTCGCGAAGACGCATGTCGATCTCGCGCAGGAGATCGCCGAACTCGGTGGCATTGCGCGCGGTGCCGAAGACATAATGATCGGGCCGAACGACCGCCGCGACGACAGCGTGACGGTCGAACCAGTTCGCGAGCACGCCCTCGGTCTCTTCGAGCGCATTCGGCAGACCTGTGCCGGCAGGCGCGACTGCCGCCGCCGATACGTCCGGGCGCGCGGCACAGAGCGCGAGCATCGAAGCGGCAGCATTGCTGCGGCCGTCGATCAACACGCGCCAGCCGGCCCCGGTCACTTCGTCCAGCAAGCGAGCCGTACCGCCGTTCGCTATGCGCGGCTGCGGAAACAGAGTGCCGCGCGCCGGCGTTTCGTGATGTGACAGGCATCCTGCGCGCAGCGGCGGAATGATTTCCTGCCGCGTCAGCAGCAGCGGCTTGCCGCCACCTTCGGCCAGGATTTGCGCATCGCGCCGCCGGGCGGCTGCCGGATCGCGCTCGCAGATCGACTGGCCGATCGCCTTGATCTTGCCGGTCAGCTCGATGACGTGCTGCTTGCGTTCGACCGTGTAACTGTCGAGCA
Source organism: Bradyrhizobium sp. CB1717 (assembly GCF_029714325.1). Classification (NCBI taxonomy): domain Bacteria; kingdom Pseudomonadati; phylum Pseudomonadota; class Alphaproteobacteria; order Hyphomicrobiales; family Nitrobacteraceae; genus Bradyrhizobium; species Bradyrhizobium sp. CB1717. Next base: position 3,371,455 of record NZ_CP121666.1, on the reverse strand, counting down.
GGCTGTCGGAGGAGACGCTCTTGAGCACATGATCCAGCTTCCAGACGAGGTTCGTGGCGTCTCGCAGGCCCTGGCACATGCCCTGGCCGATGAAAGGAGGCTGCTGATGCGCTGCGTCGCCGGCAATCAGGATCCTGCCGTTGCGCCAATTGGCGGCAACGAGGGCGTGGAAGCGATAGGAGGCTGCCCGCCACAATTCCCCGTCCTGCGGCATGAGCCAAGGCGCGAGCAGCTTCCAGACATTGTCGGGCCGTTCCATCTGCCGCGCGTCCTCGCCCGGCAGCAGCATGATCTCCCAGCGGCGATGGCTCTTCGGGCCGATCAGGAAGCTCACGGGGCGCGCCGGATTGCAGAATTGCGCGGAGCATTGCGGCAGACGGGCAAGCGCGCTCTCGTTCACGCGCACGTCGACCACCAGCCAGGGTTCATCGAAGATGAGATCCTCGAGCGCAAGACCTGCGATCTGACGCACGGTGCTCGATGCGCCATCGCAGCCGAGCACATAGCGCGCCGTCACGGAACGATGCCGTCCGTCGCTGTCCTTCAGGCGAGCCTCGACACGATCGGACGTTTGAACAAGATCGAGCAGCTCGACGCCGAGCTCGGCCCGCACATTTGAGAATTCGGTCGCATGGCGGCGCAGCTCGGCCTCGACCGCGGGCTGGCTGAACACCATGCTCGGCGTGTAGCCGAGCGGATAGGGTCTTGCGACCATGTCGATGCGGCGGATCAACTGGCCGTCGGCGCCAAAATGCTCCGATGCGGTGAAAGGCTCGATATGGGGCGAGATCGCCTCGGTGAGGCCCATATTGTCGAAGTGACGGAAAATCTCGTGATCGAGCGCGATCGCGCGCGGCTTGTCGTACACGCCGGTCAGCCGGTCGATGACCAGCGTGCGATGACCGAGGCGACCGAGCAGGCCTGCGGCAACGGCGCCGGTCGGCCCGAAGCCGACGACGAGCACGTCATAGTCGATGGCGCCAGCCGTATCAGTCATGCGCGCGCCGTCGCGAAGGGAATGGCGAGCTGCGCCGCTTTACAGGCCTCCGACTTCGGCGGGGCGATACCCCATTGATCGGTTCGTCCGGGAGGCCAGACCCAATCATCAGGACCTTTCGCGACATAGCTGTCGTCGATCTGCAAAACCTCGGCGGTGTATTCGATGACGCTCCCTGCCGGATCGACGAAATAGGCGAACACGTTGTCGCCGGGTCCGTGACGGCCGACGCCCCAGCCGATCGGATAGCCGTGATCCACCATGCGACCGGAGCCGCGCATGACGGACTCCAGGTCAGGCATGAGGAAAGCCACGTGATTGAGGCCGTTGCGAGGGGCCTCCGCAAGCACGATCGCGTGGTGGTCGCTGTTGCAGCACAGGAACGCCATCAGCTTGGACCGATCCGATAGCCGGAATCCCAAAGTGTCCTGATAGAAGGTCGAGAGCTTTTCGATGTCGGCGCTGTTGATGTTGACATGCGCCAGCCGCTCGGGGCGATCAGCGATCACGCGCGCCGGCCTGGTACGGTCGCCATGAACGAACTCGATGACGCATCCCTGCGCTTCGCGAACCACGAAACCTGTCCCGCCCGACGGCGCTGGCGACGGCGCGGGTGAGCTGATCACCTCACAGCCGGCCTGCCGCGCACGCGCGAAAAGGTGGTGCAGATCATCATGCGAGCGGGCGCGGAAGCTGATCTTGCGCAGCGATGTCGCCTCACCCGGCGTGAGCTCGAGGATGTGGAAGTCGCTGCCCGTCGCGGCAAGATACACCGTGCCGTCCGCTTCCGCCGCGACGTCGAGGCCCCAGACCTTGCTGTAGAACTCGACCGAGCCGGCAAGCTGCGGCGTCGTCATTTCGACGCTGCGCAGGGCTGTCACCGGAAAGTCGGGCATTGGGCGTCCTTATCAGGGGATGCGAACGTCACCTCATTAATATGTACAAAATCGCACGTAAAGCAGAAATTTATAAATAATCGCCGAGAACTCTGCTAATGTACATAAGTGCTGGAGATTCTGATGGATTGCCCATGAGCACTGACATGAGCACTGACCTGCCAAGCCAAAGGGTCGAGCAACCGGCAACGCTGGCGACCACGATCTACGCACGCCTCAAGGCCGACATCCTGACGACGCGGCTCGAGCCCGGTCGCAAGCTCCAGTCGCGCTTCCTGATGGAGCAGTACAATGTCGGACAGACCCCGCTGCGCGAGGCGCTCAACCGCCTGACCACCGAAGAGTTCGTGGTCGGCATGGAGCAGCGCGGCTTCTATGTGAAGGAGGTCAGCAAGGAGGAGCTCCAGGAGCTGACCAAGACGCGGTGCTGGGTCGAGGGCCTGGCGCTGCGCGAGTCCATGCAGAATGCGACCCAGACCTGGGAAGAGGCTCTGCTGGTTGCGCATCACCGGCTCGATCGTACGCCGCGCTCGCTCAAGCCCGACACATTCGAGGACAATCCGGATTGGGAGAAGGTGCACCGCGCCTTCCACGCGACGCTGATCGGACTTTGCGGCTCACGGCCGCTGCTCGGCTTCTGCGAGCAGCTCGCCGACCGGCTCTATCGGTATCGCATGATGTCGATTGCGAAGGCCTATCCGGCGCGCAAGGTCGGCGCCGAGCACAGCGATATCCTTCAGGCGGTTCTCGCCAGGGACAGCGAGCAGGCCGTGCGCCTGCTTCAGCAGCACTATCAGCGCACGGCCGAGGTCATCTATTCCGATCTCGACGGATTGCTGGCCTAGCTTCGTCTTGGAGACATGGAGCGTTGCGGTCAGCGCGAGCGCTTCGGCAGCTTTGGAAGCTTGCCCGGATCAAACGCTGGTAGCCCGGTTTGCTCGGGCGCCGGCGGCTGCTGCTCCGTCAGAATGAGCGTACCTTGGAGAACCATTCCCGGCACTTGTTGTGCCGTCGCCGTGTAGGTCGCGATTTTGCCGGGGCAGCTTCCCTCGATGTCCAGCGTCAGCTCGTCCTCGATGCCGAAGACCGTTGCGCGTCCGTCGGTATGACGCTTCGTCGACACGGTGGCGGTGAAGCGATCTCCGTCCACCTTGCAGGAGCCGTGATAGGTCATCAGGCTGTCGCGGCCCCAGATCTGGCCGTCTGCAACATGGACGATCCCGGTGCCCTGATCGATCGGCGTCTTGTACCAAGCCGCGTAGGTGCCGTCCTTCAGCATGGGAGCAGTCTCCCCTGGTAGTCCCACACGAACAATCCGCATGATCAGCGCTAAGAAAGCGTTAATCACGCGGCCCGTGACAATCCGGGTTGTCCCTGCGCAGCTCCTCTTCAAGCTCCTCGATGATGCTGTGAAGCAGCCCCGCCGCAAGCGGATCGGTGACTTCCCGTTCCAGGCGACGGTAACGCGCGATCTGGAATTGCCGCTCTTTCAACTGGCGCTCTGTCATCAGATGGGACCCTCCGGCGAAATGACGCGGAGACAGCCCGGCAGTTTCGTTAAAGTTTTCGGATCATTTGACATGGTTTCCGATCGGTAAAGAACCAGGCCAGGTCCATCACGCGACGAGAATTGGACGCCGAATGATCATGTCCCCTCCCCCTCAGCTGCTCGCCCCACCAGTGCGCGACTGCTCAGTCTGTCGGAAGCCTCCATGAGTGCGGCCGCGTAGGACGGCTCCGTGGACGACGGACTGGTCAGGATGGCCCTGGCCCTGTTGTCGAACATCGCGCCACTGCGGCCGTCGAGATCGCGCGCCACCAGGAGCGGTATCAAGCGCTCGGCGTAGGCGTCAGGCTCGACCATCATGAAGCTCGTGAGCCATTCCAAGGCGGCGAAAAGCGCGCGCGAGCCGAGCAGATTGGCGCGGATGTTGGTTTTGACGAAGCCCGGGTTGAGACCGAACACGTCGACATCAGGAAAACGCCTGGCTGCCTCGAGGACGAGCACCTCGTTTCCGGCCACGGTGTTCGAATGCGCCGCGAAGCGTTTGTAGCTTCGCTCCGAGTTCAAATCATCGACATTCGCTTTCTGCTCTGTGCCCGGGAATCCCACGACGAAGATCCGGGGTCTCATGTCGCTCCCGGCGCGCTCCTTGCCGAGACGCGGAGCGATCTCGTTCAGGATGACGCGGCGGCTCAGATAGCTGACGGCGAGATCGCGTTCGATGCCTTCCGATGTCACCTCGCGTTTGGGGCCGGCCATGATGCCGGTCGTGAAGACAACGATGTCGATGTTTCCGGCGGGCAGCGCCTCGCCGATTCGCCTCGCCTCCCGCATCGAGCCGAGGTCGGCCTTCATGAACGTGATGCGCGGCATCTCCTGATCGCGGAAGGTCTGACCGACGACCAGGACATTCGCGCCTCTGGCCGCGAACTGATGACTGAGTGCCCGACCGATCCCGCCGGTGCCGCCGATCACCGCGACACTCAATCCGGTGAGCCGGAGGTTTTCGAGCGACGGCAAAGTCACGTTCAGGTTCTTGTCCAATTCCACGCGTTTCACTTCAGGCGCGCCTTCCGCAAGCATTGGTGAAAATGAGCGACCCGCACCGCAGTCGCGGCGCAGAGCCGATAAGTGGTGCCCCTCAGACGGCGGCCGTCGCGTCCCATGCGGGATAGTCGGTGTACCCGCGGGCATCGCCGCCGAAGAACGTCCGCCGATCGGCCTCGTTCAGCGGCGCGCCGGATTTCAGGCGCTCGATGAAATCGGGATTCGCCAGGATCATCTGGCCGTACGCTTCCAGATCGGCCAGCCCCGCAGCGACGTCCGAACCGATGCGATCGCGCGGACGGCCCGGCCTGTTTACGATCAGCTTGCCGCACCACAGTTTGCGGAGATCGGCGAGCAGGTGATCCTCGCCCTGATGCATGATGTGAAGATAGGCAAGCGAGAGCTTGTCGAGCTCGGCGACCAGATGGCGATAGAGATCCGGTCCTTCGGCGCCTTCGTCGATGCCCCACATCGTGATGCCCGGTGACAAGCGGATCGCCGTCTTGTCCGCGCCGATCTCCTCGGCGATGGCGGCCGCAACCTCGACGGCGAAACGCGCACGGTTTTCGATCGAGCCGCCATACGCGTCGGTCCGCGTGTTCGCGCTCGGCGCAATGAACTGCTGGACCAGATACCCGTTCGCGCCATGAATCTCGACGCCGTCCGCGCCTGCCGCGATGGCGTGACGCGCGGCATCGCGGAAGTCGGCAACGGTCCGCCGCACTTCGTCAATCGTCAGAGAGCGTGGCTGCGGGATATCCTGCATGCCCTTCGGCGTGAACATCGGCGTACCGGGCGCGATCGCGGACGGAGCCACACCCTGCCGGTGGTGCGACGTGTTGTCGGGATGCGACATGCGGCCGGCGTGCATGAGCTGGATGAAGATGTGACCGCCCCTGGCGTGCACGGCGTCGGTCACCTTGCACCAACCAGCGACATGCGCGGGCGTGTAGATGCCGGGCGTCGTCATGTAGCCCTGCCCGTCATCGGAGGGCTGGGTGCCCTCGGTGACGACCAGTCCAACGCCGGCGCGCTGCGCGTAATATTCGGCGGCGAGATCGCCGGGAACGCCATTTGCGTCGGCGCGCGAACGCGTCATGGGCGCCATGACCAGGCGGTTCTGAAGCGCGAGTTCACCCACGCGGACGGGACTGAGTATCGGGTTCATGGCGGGTTCCTTCTCGATGATCCGAGAAGGGAGATGGACCTTCCACTAGATGGAATAAATGCCGTAGAATGGAAATGATTGATCCATATATGGGATAATTTCATGGAGCTGTTGAACGACATGGCGCTCTTCGTCGAGGTCGTGAAGGCCAGGAGCTTTCGGGGCGCCGCAGCGATCCTCGACATGCCCAACTCCACCCTGTCGCGGCGGATCGGCCTGCTGGAGAAGGAAATCGGGCTTCGCCTGCTGAACCGGACGACGCGCCGGATCGAATTGACCGAAGCCGGCCTGCTCTATTTCGAGAGGTGCAAGCGCATCGTCGATGAAGCGCGCCTGGCACACGAGCAACTCGGCGAGATGCTGGCGCAGCCGAGCGGATTGCTACGAGTCTCACTGCCGGTGGACTTCGCGAACACCTATCTCGCGCCGCTGATCACCGAATTCGCGCAGCAATATCCCGGTATCGATTTCGAATTCGACCTGACGCCGCGACGTGTCGATCTCGTCTCCGAGCCGTATGATCTGGCGATCCGCGTCGGAGAATCCGAGGCCTCCCATATGATCGCGCGGCCGCTTGCCCGCCTGCACGGCTATCTCTACGCCTCGCCGCGCTATCTCGAACTCAACGGCGAGCCGCGCGAACCGGCCGACCTCGCGCGCCATCAATGCCTCTGCCAGACGAGGGTCAGCACCTGGACGCTGCGCAGCGGAACGCAAACGGTTGACGCCGACGTCGACGGCCGTTTTCATCTCAACAGCATCGGCAAGCTCCGCCGCCTCGCCACGCTCGACATGGGCATCACGTTCATGCCGCAGGAAATCGTGGCCGACGAAGTTGCGGCCGGCCGGCTACGCCGCATCATGCCGCAATGGCAGGGCCAGCCCATGACCATCTACGCTGTCACCGAGACCAGACTGCTCCCGGCCAAGACGCAGCGCTTCATCGAATTCTTGAGAGAACGGCTGAGCCGGGGGTAGATTCCACCGCCTCCTGGCTTGTCAATTGCGCGGCAAATTCATGTTCATGAAACGGAAGTCCAGGCGGATCCAGGATCTCACGGCACCTCGCCGCTCCTGCGCCTCTCGCCGATGCTGTGCGGCTTGTTGAGGAAGAACTCCCGATTGCCGAGAGCTGCTTCCGCGTATTGATCGATCGCGACCTGGATCGCCTCGATGTGCATGCGGCACCAGCCTTCGAGGCAGGACAGGCGCCGCGCGTGCTCGAGAGCCTTCAGAAATTCCGGAGGCTCCTGCATGTCGGAGAAGTAGGTCGGCCTCTCTCCCTTCATGCCCGCGCCACCTCTCTTGGCGGTACAAGGCTTGGCGGAACAAGGCTTGGCGGAACAAGGCGGCGCTTCCCGACACCGATGCGCGGTGGCGCCGGCCGCCGACGGGGAACGAAGAGGCTGGCGACGACGATCGGGTCGGTGTCCCCGAGAGCAGCCCGCTCCTGGACGAGCCCGCTCATCACGACGCGCATCTTCATGACTTCCTCGGCCACGAAGGTGCAGTCTTCGTCCCGGTTGATTTGCTCATGCATGATGGCCTCGGCCTCACGCATGCTCACACGTAACGCCCTGATGATCTTGCGGATTTCACTGATGCGGTTGTCCATGGCTCGCTCCTTGGCTGGACGTGCAGCATAAGAACAAATCATGAACATTGAGTCAATCGGCCGGAAGTAGAACCCGACCCGGCTCACGTCCCCTTACGGGAGGCGTCGCCGAGTGAGCAGCCTCTTTAGGACGACAGGCGAAGCCAGACATCCTTGCTCACCAGCGTACCACTCGGCGTGGCGATCTCCATGTCCACGACATGCAGAGAGCCGGGCTCGTCGGCATAGATGTACCTGAGGTGCCACATGCGGCCGAGGTCCGGTGAAATGACGAAGTCGTCCAGTCCATCGGTGATGGCTCTGATCGCCTCGCGGTGCGCCAGGGGTGCGGAAAACATCGCATCGATCAGGTTGGCGAGACTCATGCCCTCGACGAGCATGAGGCGCGCAACCTCGTCACCGTAAACGTGTCGGAGCGCCGCAACGATAGCGGCGACAGCGTCCGGATTCTTCAATGACACGACAAAGCAAGCCTCCGGGCCCATGATGCCGGAGGCAGGATATTTTACGCAAGCTCTCTGCGCATGGCGGTGCGGAGTGTTTCCGCCCTGAGCTCCCCCTCCTCTCCGTCCGGGACCCTCGGCGCGGTTAGAACGTCACCCGCATCCCCGCATAGAACGCGCGCGGCCGGGCCGGGCTCAGCGAGCGCGGATCGGTGAAGTCGGCGCCGCCATTGGTGAAGTTGGGCAGAGCTTCGCGGTCGAAGAACTGTCCATAGGTGGCGTAGCGCTTGTCGAAGATATTGTCGACGCGGCCGTAGAGCTGGACGTTCTTCGTCACCTGATAGGAGGTGTGGAGATTGAACACCGTGTAGGACGGCAGCTTCGAGTACTGGTTGGATTCGTCACCGACGAAATACTGGCTGGAGACGAACAGCGCATTGCCGCCGACCTTCCAGACGTCGGTGACGTTGTAGTCGACACCGACCTTGACCCGGTGGCGGGGAATCGCGGGAATCTGGTTGCCGGGCAGGACCTGGATCGTCTCGGTCACGGGATCCCTGAACGGGCTTTCGGAGCCGAGCTCGAAAGCGTCGAGATAGCGTGCGTCGACGAAGGCATAGCTCGCCTGGAACTGCAACGTAGGCGATTTGATGTTGACCTCGGCCTCGAGCCCCTGACGCCGCGTTCTGCCGACATTGGTGAAATAGCCGAAGCCGGTGCGCCCCACTGCGGGAACGGCGACAATGTCGTCATAGTTGGTGGCGCGGAACGCTCCGACCTTCCATCCGAGGGAGCCGATGTTCAGCTCCCTGGTGCCGCGGAAGCCGGCCTCCACGGTCTTGGACACGACCTGCTTCAGCGGCGGATCCGAAACCAGAAACGCTGCGAGCAGGCAGGGCCGGACCGGGTCGGCGCAGCCGAGTTCGAGCGGCGTCGGCACGCGATTGGCCTCGGAATAGCCGGCATAGGCTGTCAGCTCCGGCGTGATCTTGTAGGTGCCGCCGATCACCGGATTGAAGCGGGTGAAGGTGTGGTCGCCGTTGAGACTGGTGCCGAGCTGATCCTCCAGCGTGATGCGCGCCACGTTGAAGCGGCCGCCGCCGGTGATGGCGAAGGCATCCGTGACGTTGAACGTGTCCATCGCGTACAGGCCGTTATATTGATTGACGGTCCGCAGCGAGACGGGACCTGCGACGGTGTCGGGCACGCCGGTCGGCCCAAGGAAGATGCCGCTGCCGCTGACGACGTAGTTCTCTCCGATCGTGCCGATCTCGGCGGTCGCGTTGTAGCGCGTGACACTGGCGTCGTAGCTGGTGCCCATGACGAAACGGTTGTCGTGCCCGAACAGCTGATCGGTGTTGGTGGCCTGCCCCGACACGCCGAACGTGGTCGAGCGTATCGAGCTGCGGTCGATCTCGCCGAGGATCGTTCCCGGCGCAAAGGGATTGGCGAGCTGCACGCCGTTGGTGCCGTTCGCGGGCGTGGTGTCATTGCCGAAGCAGAGCAGCGCTGGATCCGCACCGCATTCCTGCACGTCGGTCGGATTGCCGTCGACCAGCTTCTGCTCGTACCTGCGCAGATGCGCAGTGCCTTCCAGCGTCCAGGTCGGCGTCGCATCGACCTTGCCGGTGAAATTGAGATAACCGACGCGGTTGCTCGTGGTCTGCGGCGTCGTGTAGGTCGCGCCCCAATATTTGTCGAGCAGCTCGGCCGGAACGGTGGCGCTGGCGCCGAAATCGTTCTTGGCGACGCCCATGTTGACGTGGAATTCGCTGTCGCCTTCCTTGTAGCCGACATCGCCGTAGAAGCGCCGCACGGTCGATTGCGAGAAGTTGCGGAAGCCGTTGTCGCGCAGGCCTTCGAGCGCGGCATAGACGCCGTAGTTCTTGTCGACCTGCTTGCCCCATTGCGCAGAACCCTGGATGCGGCCGAACGAGCCGCCCATCAGATCGAGCTCGGCACCCTGATACGTGAAGCCGTCCTTCATTTGCAGGTTGAGCGCACCGCCGAGCGCATTGAGGCCGAAGGCGGGGTTGTTGGTGACGAGCGTCACCGATCTGATCGCGGCGGTCGGGATCAGATCCCAGTTGACGGCGTCCGAGAAGGCTTCGTTGATGCGGACGCCGTTCTGGTACACGGCAAGGCTCTGCGGCGTGCCCGTGACGGGCGAGGCGACGAAGCCGCGGAACTCGACATTGGGCTGAAACGGATTACCGGTGACTTCAGTGATGTTGACGCCGGCGATGTTGTCGCGCAGTGCGTCGGTGACGTTGAGCGAGCCGGTGCGCCTGATCTGGTTGGCATCGATCGCATTGATGGCCGAAGGAACCTTGTCGACATCGAGACCCCTGCCGGTGCCCGGCGAGGTCGGGTAGACGTAGATGCGTGGCTTGGGGCGATTCGACGACGAAGCTCCAGCTTGCGCCACCGGCCGCGTTGGTGTCGTGCGCCTCGCTGTCGACGGCGACGGCGCGGCCACCTCGACCGGCGGCAAGTTCTGGACGTTGGTTTCCTCGTCCGGCGCGGCCCCGGCAGGGCTCGCGGCGACCAATCCCGACAACAGCCCCGTCGACACCGAGGCCATCAACCAACGACGCTTGACCCGAAAACGCTTGCCCATCCCAGCCTTCCCACCCGCAACCACCGGCTGTTCTGATCTTCGCCGTTTGGTGCAGACGAGTGTAATCGGCAGCAGCTCACGCGCCAGCCACAAAAGGTCGGGCAATATCCGCACCCGTTTTCCCGACCAAATCGGGAATTTTTCCCGATCGTGTCGCGCCATCAGGCCGCCGCCGTTGGCACCAGCGCCTCGACGGTCAGGCCGCCGTCGCCGGAGACGACATTGAGCGTGCCGCCCAGTGCCAGGATCCGCTCGCGCATACCGACGAGGCCGAAGCCGAGCTTCTGGCCCGGCTCCATGCCGCGGCCATTGTCGCTGACGCGCACGCGGGCGCAGAGGCGGCCGTCGCGCGTCGGCTGGTCCGCGGGCTCGATCACGACATTGACCGCGGTCGCGCCGGCATGCCGGAACACGTTGGTGAGCGCCTCCTGCACCACGCGGTAGATGGTGAGGTCCGCGGTCTCGCCGGTCGCCCCTAACCGCGGCGAGATCGTGGTTTCGATGGTGACCTCGGGATGCGACTCCCGCCACAGCCGCGACAGCGATTCGAGTGCCTGGCCGAGACCGAGTTCGGCAAGGCCGACGGGCCGGAGGCGCTCCAGCACGCGGCGGGTGAATTGCTGGAGCGCGTTGATCTGCTCCAGGAGGGCGCCGCCATGTTTGCGCACCGCCTCTGCGCTCGGCGCCTTGCCGTCCGCGAGCTTTGCCAGCGCGCTGGCATGGGCGCGCAGCGAGAACAGATACGGCCCGAATTCGTCGTGCAATTCGCGCGCGATCTCCTTGCGCTCGACGTCCTGCAGCGACACCGCGCGCTCGGCGAGGCGCCGCTTGTCCTCGACCGCCTCGCCGAGCGTCGCGGCAAGATGATTGAGCCTGGTGCAGATGGCAGCGAGCTCCGGCGCGCCGCCCGGCGCGACGCGCGCCTCGTAATGTCCGCCTTCGAGCTTCCCCATGACCTCCGCCAGCGACTGGAGCGGCGCCAGCGCCCGGCCGACCACCTTCATCATCAGGAAAAACAGCGCGAGCGCGATCACCGAGCCGACCTCGAGCTGGGTCACGATGCCGTCCCAGATCTCGGCGATCTCGTCATCGGGATGCGAGGTGATCCGCAGCGAGCCCGGTCTGCCATGGATCGACACCGGCACGCTCACGGCAGTCTGCTCGGGATGCACCAGGCTGACGAACCAGGCCGGCGGGGCGCGGGTGTCGTCGTCGGCATCGGGCCGCGGCGGCGTCAGCGGGTTCCCGCCGGCATCGTGAAGCGCGATGCTGACGTGGCGCAGGCGGCTGAGATCGCGGGCGATCTGATTCAGCCGCGCATCCGGATCGGGCGCCTCGTTGAGATCGGCAACGATCATCTCGATGAATTCGCGCGCGAGGCGGATCACGCTCTGGTCCTCGGCCTGCACGCGCGGGCCGGCCTCGGCGACCTGGCGGCCGATATTCACGGCGAGGCCCAGCGCCAGCAGCAGCGCCAGCAAGAGGTTGATGCGCCCGCGCAAGGATAGATTCTGCCACATTGATGTCGCCCATGCCTCGCGAAGGTTGGCCCGCGCCTGTCCGATGACGTTGACAGGGGCGAAGCGCCCGATATCTAATCGAAAGCGTACAGCAATCCCGGCCGGGTTGCATGAGGCGACATGAGGGCGCGCAGCGCTCCTGTTCGGTATCATGCGGCGCGACAACAGGCCGGCGCTGTTACGGGGAAACGCCTATGCGCATTCTGATCGTCGACGATCATCCCATTGTCGCCTCCGGCTGCCGTGCCGTGCTGGCCGACGAGGGCGAGATCGAGATCCTGGAGGCCGCCGACGCCGAAGACGGCGAGAGCATCTTCATCGTCGAGCGCCCCGACCTCTGCATCATCGACATCAACCTGCCGACCGTATCCGGCTTCGAGCTCGCGCGCCGCATCCTCGAGCGCGCGCCCGAGGCCCGCATCATCATGTTCAGCATGAACGACGATCCCGCCTTCGCCGCGCGCGCGATCGAATGCGGCGCCAAGGGCTACGTTTCCAAGACCGGCGATCCCGACGACCTCGTCGAGGCGATCCGCGCGGTGGGCGGCGGCGGCACCTATCTGCCTACCGCGATCGCGCGCAGCATCGCCTTTGCCGGACCGGCGCTGACGCAAAGCCCGCTGTCCAAGCTGAACGCACGCGAGATGGAGATCCTGCGGTTGCTCAGCGCCGGCAAGAGCCTGTCGGAGATCGCCTGGCTGGTGCAGTCGTCCTACAAGACGGTGGCCAACACCTCCTCGATCATGCGACAGAAGCTCGGCGTGAAGACCTCCGTCGAGTTGGTCCGGCTGGCGATCGACAGCGGCGTCGCCTGACGACACGCGCCGCCGCAAATTCGGTCACACAAGCGTTGCAATGTTGATGTGGTTAGGTGCCACTGGAGCTTAGGGCATGACGATTCAGACTGTCTCGACCAACAAATCCTACGGCGGCGTGCAGGGCGTCTATCGCCATGCGAGCCAGGCGACCGGCACCGACATGGTGTTCTCGGTCTACGTTCCGCCGCATGCCGACGGCGCCAAGCTGCCCGTGGTCTGGTACCTCTCCGGCCTCACCTGCACGCATGCGAACGTCACCGAGAAGGGCGAATTCCGCAAGGCCTGCGCCGAGCTCGGCCTGATCTTCGTCGCGCCCGACACCTCCCCGCGCGGGCCGGACGTGCCCGGCGATGCCAACAACGCCTATGATTTTGGCTTAGGGGCCGGCTTCTATGTCGATGCCACGCAGGAGCCGTTCGCGCGCAACTATCGCATGTGGAGCTACGTCACGGACGAGTTGCCGAATCTGGTCGCGGGAAATTTTCCCGTCGATACCAAGCGGCAGTCGGTGATGGGGCATTCCATGGGCGGCCATGGCGCGCTGACGGTGGCGCTGCGCAACCCGCACCGTTTTCGCGCCGCGAGCGCCTTCGCGCCGATCGTCGCCCCCTCGCAGGTACCCTGGGGCATCAAGGCCCTGACCGGCTATCTCGGGCCGAACAAGGATGCCTGGCGCAACCACGACACCGTGGCGCTGATCGAGGACGGTGCGAAATTTTCCGGCTTCCTGGTCGACTATGGCGATGCCGACAATTTCCTGAAGGAGCAGCTCAAGCCGGAGCTGCTGGACGCCGCCTGCAGCAAGGCCAACATCCCGCTGACGCTGCGGCGCCAGGCGGGGTATGACCACAGCTATTATTTCATCTCGACGTTCATGAGCGATCATCTGCACTGGCATGCGGCGAGATTGACGGCGTGATTTCTTCTTCCTTCTCCCCTTGTGGGAGAAGGTGGCGCGCAGCGCCGGATGAGGGGTTGTTTCCGCAGATTCAATGACAGTAGGACTCGCGGAGAGAACCCCTCACCCGGCTTCGCTCCGCGAAGCCGCCCTCTCCCACAAGGGGAGAGGGAAAAAGAGCCCTACTCCGGCTTGCCGTAATTCGGCGCGAGCAGGCGGTTGCGGATCAGGTAGCTCATCGTGCGCGTCCAGGATTCATCGGTGTTGCCGCGCATGTCGGCGCTGGCGGCCGTGATCATGCTGCCGGTCTTCACATCGCGCAGATAGACGTTGAGATTGATGATCAGGTTCGAGACCTTCTGCACCATGCCGGTGATCTCGAGCTCGGCGCCGAGCTGGCCGGCAAGCTTGAGGTCGCAGCCGCCGCAGGCCTGCAAATTGGCGTGACGGGCGGCGTCCCTGACCGGCGCGATGTCGAGCACCTGGAACCTGCCCGACTCTGCCAATTCCTTGCGCAGTTGCTCGCTGATGCGCTGGAGCCGCACCTCCTCCGGCTTGGAGCCGTAGAACTCGCCGGGCAGGCTGGTGTCGATCAGCTCGAAATCGAACACGGCGAGCTTCGGCGGATCGGCGAACGCGGCCGAGCCCGTCAACAGCAAAGCGATGAAACATATCAGCGCTCGCATGATCGTGATTCCGCCTCCTCTCGCCGCGACGACGAAATGCGGGGTTGCATGCCCTGACAAATCGGTCATGCTTGAAGCAGAAACAATTCTCCACCGGCGGTCAAGCCGGGGAGAACGCCTGGAGGAAATATGATCCGATGGTTGGTCGGCCTGATCGGCTGGAGTCTTGCCGCGACGAGCGCGCTCGCGGCCGACCCTGTCGCGATCGGCGTCGGCTATCTCGGAATCGCCGGCACCAGATCGACGCTGTCGCTGGTCGAGCAGCCCGCCGAGAATGACGGCGTCGCCGGCGCCCGCCTCGCCATCGAGGACAACAACACCACCGGAAAATTCACGGGCCAGCGGTTCACGCTGGAGGAGCGCCGCATCAGGGAAGGCGAGGACGCGGTGCAGGCCGCAACCGCGCTCGCCGAGAAGAACGGCTTCATCATCGCCGACCTGCCGGCTGACGCGCTCCTGAAGGTCGCCGACGCCCTGCGCGAGCGCAGCACGCTGCTGTTCAACGCCGGCGCAATCGACGAGCGGCTGCGCGAGGCCGATTGCCGCGCCAATGTCATCCATACCGCGCCGACGCGTGCGATGCTGGCGGACGCGCTCGGCCAATATCTGGTGTGGAAGAAGTGGTCGCGCTGGCTGCTGGTGGTCGGCTCGCATGACGAGGACAAGCTGTTCGCCGATGCGCTCCGGCGCACCGCGGCGCGGTTCGGCGCCAAGATCGTGCAGGAGCGGACCTTCGAGGACAAGGGCGGCGCGCGGCGCACTGACTCCGGCGTCACGCAGATCCAGCGGCAGATGCCGGTGTTCACGCAACAGGCGCCCGCCTACGACGTGCTGGTCGCCGCCGACGAGAGCGAAGTGTTCGGCGCCTACCTGCCCTATCGTACCTGGGATCCGCGGCCGGTCGCGGGCTCGGCCGGCCTCGTCCCGCGCAGCTGGGACGCATCGCAGGACCAGTGGGGCGCAATCCAGATGCAGAACCGCTTCATCAAGCTGAATTCGCGGCGCATGACTGCGCTCGACATGCAGGCCTGGACCGCAGTGCGCATGATCGGGGAAGCCACCTCGCGCACCAATTCCGGCGACGTCAAGAAGGTCACCGACTTCATCAAGGGCCCGGACTTCTCGGTCGCCGCCTTCAAGGGCACGCGGCTCACCTTACGCGACTGGAATCTCCAACTGCGCCAACCGATCCTGCTGGTCGACGGCCGCATGGTGGTGTCGGTATCGCCGCAGGAAGGATTCCTGCACCAGGTCTCCGAGCTCGATACGCTCGGCTACGATCGCCCGGAGAGCAAATGCAAGTTGAAGTGAGGACGCAGATGTTGCGCATGTGGCGTGTGGGGCTTCTCTCCGGACTGGCGCTGGCGGCGGCGCCCGCGCATGCGTTCATCGCCTATGTCTCGAACGAGAAGAGCAACACGGTCTCGGTGATCGACACCGACAATTGGACAGTGACCAAGACTATCAAGGTCGGCCAGCGCCCGCGCGGCATCGATTTCACCCGTGACGGCAAATTCGTGATGGTCGCGGTCGGCGATGACGACACCATTCAGGTGATCGATGCGAAGACGCAAACCGTGGTGGACAGCCTGCCCTCCGGCCCCGACCCCGAATTGTTCGCGCAGGATGCCGCCGGCAAGATCCTCTACGTCGCCAACGAGAACGACAACACGGTGACGGTGATCGACCTCGAGAAGCGCGCGCGCCTCGGCGACATCCAGGTCGGCGTCGAGCCCGAGGGCATGACCATCAGCCCCGATGGCAAGACGCTGATCAACACGTCCGAGACCACCAACATGGCGCATTTCATCGACACGAGCTCGCGCCAG
The DNA here is from genome assembly GCF_029714325.1 of Bradyrhizobium sp. CB1717. NCBI lineage: Bacteria > Pseudomonadati > Pseudomonadota > Alphaproteobacteria > Hyphomicrobiales > Nitrobacteraceae > Bradyrhizobium > Bradyrhizobium sp. CB1717. The sequence continues at coordinate 3,355,414 of NZ_CP121666.1, read as the reverse complement.
ATCGTCGCCAATGTGCTGGTCGATGCGCGGCCGCGCTTTGCCGAATTCAAGCACGACTCTTCGGAAGTCTGGGTGTCCTCGGAGATCGGCGGCACCGTATCGGTGATCGATCCGAAGAAGCACGAGGTGATCGGCAAGGTCACCTTCGAGATCCCGGGCTTGCGGAAGGAGGCGATTCAGCCGGTCGGCATCGGCATGACCAAGGACGACAAGACCGCCTTCGTCGCGCTCGGCCCCGCCAACCGCATCGCCGTGGTCGATGTCGCCTCGCGCAAGGTGACGAAATATCTGCTGGTCGGGCAGCGCGTCTGGCACATGGCGTTCACGCCTGACGAGAAATACCTGCTCACCACCAACGGCGTGTCGAACGACGTGTCCGTCATCGATGTTGCCGCGCGAAAGGTGATCAAGACCATTCAGGTGGGCGAACTGCCCTGGGGCATCACGATCGCGCCATGACCAGCCCTGCCCCCATCGCCGATCCACGCGAGACGCCGAAGCCCGATCCGGCCGCGGTGCCGGCGCTCGCGATCGATGGTGTCAGCCACTCCTATGGCCCGCGTCGCGCGCTGATGGACGTGTCTTTCAACGTGCAGCCTGCGAGTTTTACGGCGCTGCTCGGGCTCAACGGCGCAGGCAAAAGCACGCTGTTCTCGCTGATCACGCGGCTGTTCGGCATCCAGTCCGGCCGCGTCGGCATTTTCGGGCATGACGTCAGCAAAAGTCCCGGCGAGGCGCTGCGGCTGCTCGGGGTCGTGTTCCAGCCGCGCACGCTCGATCTCGACCTGTCGCTGACGCAGAACCTGCTCTATCACGCCGCGCTGCACGGCATCAGCCGCCGCGAGGCCGCTGCGCGCAGCGCCGAGTTGCTTACCCGGATCGGCCTCTCCGAGCGTGCTGCAAGCAAGGTCCGCGACCTCTCGGGCGGACAGATGCGGCGGCTGGAGATCGCACGCGCGCTCTTGCACCGGCCGCGGCTGCTGTTGCTGGACGAGCCGACCGTCGGCCTCGACGTCAAGGCGCGCGCCGACATCATTAGCCATGTCCGCCAGCTCGTGACCGAGCAAGGCATCGGCGTGCTCTGGGCCACACATCTGTTCGACGAGATCATGGCCGGCGACGATCTCGTGGTGCTGCATCAGGGCAAGGTGCTGGCGCAGGGGCCGATGAGCCGCGTCATCGCGGAGGCCAGCGCGCAGGACGTCAACACCGCCTTCATGCGCCTGACCGGCGCGCAAACCATGCCGGGAGGCGGCGCATGAGCAGCATCACCACGCGCGATGCGCCGCGCGGCTTCTCGTTACAGGAGTACATGACCTGCCTCACCGGCATCGTCTGGCGCGAGGGCCTGCGCTTCCTGCATCAGCGCGAGCGCTTCGTCTCGGCGCTGGTGCGGCCGCTGGTGTGGCTGTTCATCTTCGCCGCCGGTTTCCGCCAGGTGCTCGGCATTTCCATCATCCCGCCTTACGAGACCTACATCCTCTACGAGGTCTATATCGCGCCCGGGCTGATGGCGATGATTCAGCTCTTCAACGGCATGCAGTCCTCGCTGTCGATGGTCTACGACCGCGAGATGGGCAACATGCGCACGCTCTTGGTGAGCCCGCTGCCGCGCGGCTTCCTGCTGTTCTGCAAGCTGCTCGCGGGCACCGCAGTGTCGCTGCTCCAGGTCTATGCATTCCTGCTGATCGCCTGGTTCTGGGACATCACCCCGCCGCCGTCAGGCTATCTCACCGTGCTGCCGGCGCTGATCCTGTCGGGGCTGATGCTGGGCTCGCTCGGCATGCTGATCTCGTCGGGCATCAAGCAGCTGGAAAACTTTGCCGGCGTCATGAACTTCGTGATCTTCCCGATGTTCTTCGCCTCCTCCGCGCTCTACCCGCTCTGGCGGGTGCAGGAAGGCAGCCCCTATCTCTACTATCTCTGCGCGGCCAATCCGTTCACCCATGCGGTCGAGCTGATACGTTTTGCACTCTACGGGCAAATCAACTGGATCTCGCTGGCGGTGGTCGCGGCCTGCACAATCGTCTTCATGATCGGCGCAATTCTGGCCTATGATCCCTCGCGCGGGCTGGCGCGACGGGGGCCCGCGGGAGGCGAAGGATGAAGGTTCGGGTTCTGGCGACGGCTGTACTAGTGCTCGCTGCTGCGGGCACGGCCGCGCGCGCGGCCGATCCGCGCTACCCCGACTGGCCCTGCACACAGGCCAAAGTGCCGGAGATCTCGCTGGCCGCCGTCTGGGCCGGTCCTGCGCTCGGTGACGCCGAGACCAAGTGGAAGGACGACGCCAAGGTCAGCGCGCTGGTCTCGAAGCTGGCGGCGCGCAAGACCCCGCTGGATGAGGCCGAGAAGTCGGTGAAGGAGTTCCTGAGCGGCTCCGCCGCCGACAAGACCGCGAACGCCAAGCTGCTGTTCGCCGGCCTGTTCGACACGCTCAACGCCCAGCGCTCCCAGGTCATGCTCGGGCTCGAGCGCGTCAGCCGCAAGCAGCGCGACGCCGCCGACAAGATCCGCGAGGAAACGCTTCAGCTCCAGGCGCTACAGGGCGCGACACCGCGCGACGAAGCCAAGGTCGAGGCGCTCAGCAACGAGCTGATCTGGAAGACCCGCATCTTCGAGGATCGGCACAAGGTGGTGCGCTTCGTCTGCGAGGTTCCAACCTCGATCGACCAGCGCCTGTTCGCGCTCGGCCGCGTGATCCAGCAGGAAATGGAATAGCGTCAGCCAAGCTGACGGCTCACGAAAAGTTCCCGCGATCGCCTCGTGAGCGTTAACTTTTTGCCGCGCTATGTGCCGGAACCAAACCGATTTATGATGGCTTGTCGAAGTCAACTCCAGACGTCGGGAGACCTCGATGGGAACAACAAAATTCATCTTCGCGGGCGCTGCGGTCATCACCATGCTCGCATCCAGTGCTCTCGCTGACGACATGACCGGAATGGTCACGCGGATCGATCGGCTCAACGGCACGATTTCGATCCAGCAGACCCAGAAAGGTACGGTCGGCGCCAGCGCCGGCGGCGCCCAGGAGTACAAGACCAAGGATGCCGCAATGCTGGATGCGGTCCATGCCGGCGACAGGGTGACGTATTCGGCGACCGACACCAACGGCACGGGGACACTCACGAAGCTGCAGAAGCAATAGGCTGGGTTCTTCACCTCTCCCCGCTTGCGGGGAGAGGTCGGAATTCGCACGCAGCGCTCCGTCCACAACGTCATTGCGAGCGCAGCGAAGCAATCCAGAATCTTTCCGCGGAGGAACTCTGGATTGCTTCGCTGCGCTCGCAATGACGCGGAGAAGGCTGCGTATCTCTCTGACACCACCCCCGCGGAGCCTCCCCCTCATCCCACCTCTCTGTAAGCGGGGCGAGGGAGCACACCTGCGCTCGATCGCTACTGTTCCGGCCGAGGCTCCGGGTGCGCGTCTTCCGTGGGGAGTTTCGCGTGCTCCCAGCCATCGGTACCGTCGGGATACCAGGCAACATTGGAATAGCCGTACGCCAAAGCGCGCTTGGCGGCGTTCCAGGACATCCAGCAATCGGCGAGGCAATAGATCACCAGCAGCGCGGACTTGTCGCCGTGCGAGGCAGCCGCGAGGCCGCGCCGGAGATAATCGTCCATGGCCGGCGGCAAATTGCCGTAGCCGGTATCGGGCAGCCACAGGCTGCCCGGAATGTTCCTGCGCGGCGCATCGCGCCACACCGTGCCTTCGGGCAGGTTCTTCGGCTTCGGCGGACGCGGCATCACGTCGATGAACACGCCGCTCTTCGCGCGCCATATGGCCTCGGCGTCAGCTGTAGTGAGCACGCGCGCGCCAACGAGTGTCGCCGGCACCGGCGCGCGGTAATTATCAGTGCGATAGCCCTCGGGCTCGAACGGCTCCTGCTGCTGCGCGAATGCCGGTGCCACCAGAATGACGGCAACCAGGGCGGCGGCAACAGGCTGGCTCATGGCGTCTTCTTGGCGGTCTCCGCACCGAGCGGCCGGTCGCTCTCGTCCAGCAGCGGCACGCCGAAATCGAGCAGGAACTTGTTGATCTCGCCCTGGTTCTCCTGGATCAGCTTGTTGAGCTGCCGCTTCCAGTTCTGATCGGCGGGCCGCACGCCCATGCCGATGCGATAGACCAGCTTCGGGCCCGTCGTTTCCTTCACCAGCGGCGTGACATGGAGCGAAGAGCCGGCCTTCTTGGCATAGTAGCCCGCCATCGGCCCCCACAGCACGCCGGCATCGATCTTGCCGGCGGCGAGGTCGTCGATCATCGCCTGCGCCGAATTGTCGAAGCGCGTGTCGATCATCAGCGGATAGGGCTTTGCATCGCCCATCAGGCCTGCAAGCGCCATGTTGGTCGCCGGCGGCGTGCCGGCGACGATGCCGACATGCTTGCCCTTGAGGCGCGCGTCCTCCAGCGTGTCGACGTCCTCGAGCCCGCTGCCGGCCTTCGCGACGAGCGCATAGGTCGTGCGGTAGTAGGGATTGGTGCCCTGCACGAGGTCATCGCCTTGCGGGAAGCCCATGATGACATCGCAGCGATGCGCGCCCAGCGTCATCCGCACGAAGCCGGTGGCCTGCGGGAAGAACACGTAGTCGAGCTTCTTCTGCAGCTTGTCCGCCAGGAATTCGGCGAGCTTGTTCTCGAAGCCCTCGCCCTTCTCGTTGGAGAACGGCAGATTGCGCGGGTCGGCGCAGACGCGCAGCACCTTTGGATCGACCAGCTCGAACGAGAGGTCTCCGGTCTCGCTCGTCTGCGCCTTGGCGACGTCGCCCAGCACGCAGGCTGCGGCCAGGCTCCACAGCAAGATCAACCAGCGACGATGTCGTCCGGCCTCCGTCATCGCGCTTCCTCCTCGTTTTGTTTGAATGTTATCCATGCAACGCATGACGTGCCATGTTTTGCCAGACTTTGTGCTGGCTGTGCTTTGTTGCAGTGCAATGCGCAAAACCCTTTGAACTGAGGCGGAAAAGTGTCTCGCATTGCTCTCGTGATCGCAGCCTTGTCCCTCGGAGCAGCGACGCTAGCACGCGCCGGGGCAGCCGAATTGCCTGTGAGCGAAGTCGCGCCGGGAATCTTCGTACACTCCGGGACCATCGCCCTGATGAGCCGCGAGAACGAGGGCGACATCGCCAATGTCGGCTTCATCGTCGGCGATGATGCCGTGGCCGTGATCGACACCGGCGGCAGTTTTCGCGAGGGCGAGGCGCTGCTGGCGGCGGTGAAGGCACGCACCACCAAGCCGATCCGGTACGTCATCAACACCCACGGCCATCCGGACCATGTCTTCGGCAATGCCGCCTTCGTGGCGGAGGGAACCAGCTTCGTCGGCCACAGCAAGCTGCCGCAGGCGCTGGCCAGCCGCGGGCCGTTCTATCTCGACAATTTCAGACGCATCATGGGTGGCGAGCTGATCGATCCCGTGAGGATCGTGCCCCCCACCCTGCTCGTGACGGACACACTGACGCTCGACCTTGGCTCACGCCGCCTGACCTTGCGGGCATGGCCGGCCGGGCACAGCGACAACGATCTGACCGTGTTCGACGAGACCACCAAAACCCTGTTCGCAGGCGATCTCGTCTTTCTCCGCCACATTCCGGTGATGGACGGCAGCATTCGCGGCTGGCTCGCCATGCTGAAGGAGCTGGAGGCCATCCCGGCACTGCGCGTCGTTCCCGGTCACGGCCCTGTGAGCGCGTGGCCCGCCGCGCTCAGTGATGAACGGCGTTACCTGTCAACGCTGCTGTCCGACGTCCGCGCACTGAACAAGAAAGGCGAGCCGATCCGCACCGCCGCGGACAAGGCGGCCGCTGAGGAGCGGCCGCACTGGCAGCTGTTCGAGGACTACAACGCCCGCAACGCAACTGCAGCATTTTCGGAAATTGAATGGGAGTAGCGGGCACGCTACGCTCAGGCCGAACTCTGCTTCGCGCGTAGGACCATGACCGGACCATAACCATGACGGGATGCACACGCCGCCTGCCCCTGATCGCCCTGCTCCTCGGCATCACCTTCGCCCTGCCGGCGCAGGCTGAGGAGGCCTACGATCCCTGGCCGGGCCTGGTGCAGGACATCTTCAGCAACCGTCCGATGAACGACGGTGCCGACATCATCGGCATCGAGATGCCGTATCGTGCCGAGGATGCGGCGATCGTGCCGGTGACCCTGCGCAGCAAGCTGTCGCCGGCTGACAGCCGCCGCATCCGCTCGATCACCCTGGTGATCGACCGCAATCCGGCGCCGATGGCCGCGAAGTTCGAGCTCGGCCCGGAGGCCAATGTCACGGAAATCTCGACCCGCGTGCGCGTCAACAACTATACCGACGTCCACGCGGTCGCCGAGCTCAGCGACGGCCAGCTCTACGTCTCGAAAGTCTATGTGAAGGCCTCCGGCGGCTGCTCCGCACCGGCGGGAAAGAACATCGAGGAGGCCAGGAACCGTCTCGGCCAGATGCGCTACCGGCAATTCGCCCGTGAGGACGGTCCCGCGAGCCGCGTCCGCGAAGCGCAGATCATGATCGGCCATCCCAACAATTCCGGGCTGCAGATGGACCAAGTCACGCAGCTCTACATTCCCGCCTTCTTCATCAACCAGCTCAAGCTGACGCAGGACGACAGCCCCGTGCTGTCGATGGAAGGCGGCATCTCGATCTCGGAAGATCCCAACCTGCGCTTCACCTACGTCTCCAACGGCGCCAAGCGTTTTCGCGCGGAAGCCAAGGACACGGACGGGCACGTGTTCCGGAATGAATGGGACGTGGAGAAGCCGGGGACGTAGCGCGCGCGGCTTGCGCTGCCCTTCCCTCTCCCCTTGTGGGAGAGGGTGGCTCGCCGCAGTAGCGGCGAGACGGGTGAGGGGTATGTCTCCGCAGACGAGCGCGCCGTGAGATACCCCTCATCCGGCGCTTCGCGCCACCTTCTCCCACAAGGGGAGAAGGAAGAGACCACCGTTTGCGCAGCAGAAATCAAAAACACCTCACCTCAGCCTCCGCCTGCGCGCGGCGCAAATCATTCACGGCCGAGTTCGCCTGCTCCGAGGTGCGAAATTGCACGCCGAGATTACCGCGGACCTGGGACATGCTGAGCGCAGTCTCTGCGGTCACATAGCGCTCATAGGGCACGATCGAGGCGACCACGTCGATGGAGCAGGAACATTGCTCGATCGCCGACCGTGTCTCTCCATTGGCCTTCATGCAGCCGTAGACATATTCCGCGCGCGCTGAGGTCGGATAGTCATTGGCCTCCCCGGCCCGCGCCACGCAAGCGGTCTCCGCCAATACCGCCAATGCGGCGACAATCGGTCGTAGCTGCCCGGCCAGTTTCATGCGCGTCCTCCCGCTGGTTGCGACCAAAGCTATGCTATGCGTATTGTCCTGAAAAGCATTCTGTCAGAGGAAGCGGCTCACAAGGTGACGAGAGTTTTGGGACGAATATTGGCGCTCGCGGTGACGCTGGTGCTGACGCTGGCTGCACCGGCCCGCGCCGCGGATACCATCCGCCTTGCGGTGCAGAAGACCGGAACATTCTCCTGGGAGCTGGCCGCGATCCGCAGCACCGGCCTCGACAAGGAGGCCGACCTGTCGCTGGAGGTCACTGAGCTCGCCAGCACCGAAGCCGGCAAGATCGCGATGCGTGCAGGCAGCGCCGACATCATCCTGTCGGACTGGTTGTGGGTGTCGCGCGAGCGCGCGCTCGGCGCCAAGCTCACCTTCTATCCCTATTCCAGCGCGCTCGGCGCGGTGATGGTGCCGGCGTCCTCGCCGCTTCAAACGCTCGCCGACCTCAAGGGCCGCAAGCTCGCGGTCGCCGGCGGGGCGATCGACAAGAGCTGGCTGCTGCTGCAGGCGCGAATGAAGCAGGACGGCATCGACCTGAAGTCGGACGCGACCATCGTCTACGGCGCCCCGCCTTTGATCGCGGCCAAGGCCCTCGACGGCGAAATGGATGCGAGCCTCAATTTCTGGAATTTCTGCGCCCAGCTCGAGGCCAAGGGTTTTCGGCGCCTCGCGGGCATCGAGGAGATTTTGCCGAAGCTCGGCGCCAAGGGCGCTGTCTCCGCGGTCGGCTACGTCTTCGACGAGAGCTGGGCCGCGAGCCACAAGGATGCCGTCGCCCGCTTCATCGCGATGACCCGCAAGGCCAAGCAGCTGCTGGTCACATCCGATGCCGCCTGGGACAAGGTCGCGCCGCTCACTGGCACGTCCGATCCGGCCATGCTCAAGACCTACCGCGAGCGCTACCGCGACGGCATTCCGCACCGGAGCATCGACGACGAGGAGAAGGACGCGCGCGTGCTCTATCGCGTGCTGGCCGAGATCGGCGGCCGCGATCTCGTCGGCCCCGCGGCCGAGCTCGATCCCGGCACCTTCTATCACGCCATCCCCGGAGACTGAGGTGCTGCGCCTTCTGTCGTTCGCCCTGTTTCTCGTGATCTGGTGGATTGCCGCACTCCTCGTCGGCGGCGCGAAGCTGCCCTCCCCGCCGGCCGTGCTGCAGGTGATGGTCGCAGAAGCATCAAGCGGCGCGCTGTTCCTGCATCTCGGGGCGACGCTGGCCCGCGTCGCGCTCGCCTTCATCCTGGCGATGTCACTCGGCAGCGCCATCGGCTACCTGATGGGCCGGGTGAAGCTTGCCGACCGGCTCGGCGATCCCTGGCTGATCCTGCTGCTCAATCTGCCGGCGCTCGTCGTGATCGTGCTCGCCTATATCTGGGCCGGGCTCACCGAAGCCGCGGCCATCGCCGCGATCGCCATCAACAAGCTGCCGACGGCCATCGTCACCTTGCGCGAGGGCACGCGCGCGCTCGACCGTTCCCTGGACGAGATGGCGAGCGTGTTCGCGATGCCGCGCTGGCGCGCGTTCCGCCACGTCGTGCTGCCGCAGCTCGCGCCCTATATCGCGGCCTCGGCCCGCTCCGGCCTGTCGCTGGTGTGGAAGATCGTGCTGGTCGCCGAGCTGCTTGGACGGCCGAACGGCGTCGGCTTCGAGATCGGCATCGCCTTCCAGCTGTTCGACACGCCGCGGCTGCTGGCCTATTCGCTGACATTCGCCGCCGTCGTGCTCGTCATCGAGACCTTGCTGGTGCAGCCGTTCGAAGCCCGCGCAAACAGGTGGCGGCCCCGTGCGGCTTGAGGTCGATATCACAGGCAAGACCTTCAGGAGTGCCGCGGGCGGAACGCACGAGGTGCTGGCGCCGGTCAAGTTCGCGCTTCAATCCGGCGAGGTCGGCGTGCTGATCGGCCCGTCCGGCTGCGGCAAGAGCACGATGCTGCGCATCATCCTGGGATTGGACCACGACTTTGGAGGCCGCATCGCGCGGCCGCCGGAGGCGCGGATCGGCATGGTGTTCCAGGAGCCGCGACTGCTGCCGTGGCGCTCGGTCGAGCAGAATGTGCGGCTGGCGGCGCCCGATGTCACCGAAGCCAAGCTGTCCGAGCTGTTCAGGATTTTGGAGCTGGAAGCCCATCGCAGCCACTTCCCCGGCGAATTGTCGCTGGGGCTTGCCCGCCGCGTCGCGCTCGCGCGCGCCTTTGCGGTCGAGCCCGATCTCCTGGTGCTCGACGAGCCCCTGGCCTCGCTCGACGACGCCCTCGCCGGCCGCCTGCGTGACGAGATCGCGACGCTGGTGGCGAGCCGCCCGGTGATGACGCTTTTGGTGACACACAGCCTGGACGATGCAGTGCGCCTGGGCGACCGGCTGTTCTTCCTGTCGCCGCGGCCGGCGCGGATCGTGGCCGAGGTGCCTATCGGCATCCCGCGCGACATGCGCGGCGAAGCCGAGATTGCGGCGATCAAGTCCGGCCTCGCCCAACGGATTCACGGCGACCGCACTGAGCGAGATGTCTCATAGCCGGTCGCCTGGCGGACGTGCTAGACAGGCCGGCGGCGGAGTTGACGATGACGCGAACAGTCACCCTCGCAACGCTTGGTCTTGCAGCGCTCAGCCTCGCACTCGTTGCGATGACGGCGGGCGCGCAGGACATGATGCGTGGCGTCGACCTTACCTCCCCCGCGATGGTCTCGGCCGAAATGACGAGGCCAGAGGTCGAGGCCGTGCTGGCCAAAGCGAGCCCAGCGCAACCTGCCGATTTCACCGGCAAACGCCTGTCGGGTCTCGATCTCTCGGGGCTGGACCTGTCCAACGCGGTTCTCCGCGCCGCGCGGCTCAACAAGACGATACTCCGAGACGCCAGGCTTGACCGCGCGATCCTCGATCAGGCGTGGCTGCTGGATGCGGATCTGACCGGCGCAAGCCTGAAAGGCGCCAATCTGTTCGCCTCGCAAATGGCCCGCGCGCGTCTCGACGGCGCGAACCTGTCGGGAGCGCGCATCGCTGCCGACCTCACCGGCGCCAGCCTGGTCGGCGCCTCGATCGCGGACGCGCATCTTGGCGCCGATATGCGCAACCAGTCGATGGGACTGATGCGCGCGGTGCTGAGATCCGCCAACCTGGAACGGCTGAACGCGCGCAACGCCGATTTGTCGCGTGTCGACCTCGAATTCGCAGTCCTCAGGGGCGCCGATCTGAGCGGCGCATCACTGAAAAACGCCCAGCTCGGTGGAGCCGATCTGACCGGCGCCATCGTCATCGACGCGGACTTCGACGGCGCCGATCTCGTCTCGGCAAAGCTGATCGCACCGAACGGCCTTGACCGCGCCAAAAATTTCGACAAGGCAAAGAACCGCGAGCGCCTGATCAGGGAATGACGGCGCGCCTTTGGGAGGGACTGGCTGATGCGTTGGAATCTGGCTTTGATCGCGTTGTTGACGCTTGCCGGCGAAGCCGCCGCGCAGACCAAGGGCAAGGGCATAAGGCTGTGGAATCTGACGACGGAGACGATCTCCGGCTTCCAGCTCTCGCCCGCCGGCAAGGCCGACTGGGGACCGAACCAGTGTCTCAACGACAAGGACAAGGAGGTCGACCATGACGAGCGGCTGCGCATCACCGGCGTCGAGCCCGGCCGCTACGACGCCAAGGTCAGCTATCCCAGCGCGCGGCAGTGCATCGTCCGCGACATCGAGATCAGGGCGGACGCCGTGTTCTCGATCGCCGACAAGGACCTGAAGGACTGCACGAAGTAGCCGCAAGCACCTCCCCTCATCCTTGTAAGTTTCGACTCACTGGATCGGATAGAGTGTCCGGTGCGGTAGCGGACGGGAGACCGCCTCATCCCAGGGCTTTGAAGCCCGAGCCTCAGCGCGGCGCCCCGTCCGTTGTTCCATTGAACCCGAACAGTCGCGAGGGCCGCCTGGCGAGCCCGATTGCGCAAGGATGGGTGCAGATGGACGCGATCTATATTGGCATTGATGTATCGAAGGACCGGCTGGACGTGCATTTGCGTCCGAGCGGGGAAGCCTTTGCCGTGGCGCGTGACGGCAAAGGCTTGGAAGACCTTGTTGCTCGTCTGCAGGCCTGTTCGCCAACGCTGATTGCAGTGGAAGCGACGGGCGGCTTCGAGACCATTGTCGCGGCGGCGCTGGCCGGCGCCCAACTGCCGCTGGTGGTGGTCAATCCGGCCCAAATCCGGCACTTCGCGCAGGCCGTTGGCCAGCGCGCCAAGACCGATCCGATCGATGCGGCAGTCATCGCGCGGTTTGTCGAGGCGGTGAAGCCGACGCCGCGTGCCATGCCAGATCAGGAAGCCCGGCTGCTGGCCGAACTGGTCAGCCGCCGACGGCAGATCATCGAGATGATCGTTGCCGAGCGCCAGCGCGAGAAGCGGGCCGAGAATGTCCGCGTTCGCAAGAGCCTTGCCCGCCACATCAAGGTCCTCGAGAAGGAGCTGCTGGAGATCGACAACGACATCGACACGCTGGTGCGCGGTTCGCCGGTCTGGCGCGCCAAGGAGGAGTTGCTGGTGAGCTTTCCGGGTGTAAGCAACACGCTCGCCCGCACCTTCCTGGCCGAGGTGCCCGAGCTCGGCACCCTCAATCGGCGCCAGATCGCAAGCCTCGCCGGCCTTGCTCCGTTCACCCGCCAATCCGGCCGCTGGAAGGGCAAGAGCATGATCGGCGGCGGGCGAGCCGCACTGCGCGCCGGGCTCTACATGGCCGCTCTCTCGGCCAGCCGACACCATCCGCAGCTCAAGCTCTTCTATCAACGCCTGCTGATCGCCGGGAAGCCGAAGATGGTGGCCCTCATCGCCGTCGCTCGCAAAGTCCTCACCATCCTCAACGCCATGCTCAGGGACCAAAAACAATGGCAACCCGCTTGACGAAGAACACAGTCGCTGAGGAGCCTGCGAAGCAGGCGTCTCGAAGGATGGCTGCGAGCGAGAGCCGGGCCTGCATGGTTCGAGACGCGCTTCGCGCTCCTCACCATGAGGATCTTAGAGCAGCGCGCCCGGCTTACGCCTTGTCGTTCGGGTGCGGATATTCGCAGCGCCAGCGCACCGCCTGCCATTTCGGATGCTCGCCGACCCATTGCGCGATATAGGGCGGCGCGGCCATCACGCATTGGCGGGGCGACCCCGAATAGTTGAACACCAGATGCTGCTCCTCGCAAGTCGCAGGCGAGAGCACCGCACACACAGTCACCACAAGGTCGATCGGGTTCATTCCGGGATCCTCTCGCCGGGGGCAATCGAGACTAGCACGATAGGTTACGTGTCAGGGAGCGGGAAGTTTCAATCGGACGTCAGGATGGGGGAACTACCTCCGTCCCCTCTCCGCGCACGTCGGTAGAGGCGAAACAAGCGCGCTAAAAATTCACCCCGAACACCAGTCGCGCCTGATGGCGCTCGAAATTGACGAGGTCGAGATTGCCGCCTGCGCCGGTCGGGCGCCCCCAGGCCTGCATGCTCCAGCTCAGGGTCAGCCGCGACTTCTCCGATAGCTGGAAATAGGCCGTCGGCCCGACAAACAGAGCCTGGCCTGAGAACTCGCCGAGGCCGATGCCCTCATATTGCCGGAAATAGCGCATCTCGCCGCCGAGCAGCACATTGGGGCGCACCCGCGCCAGGGCGGCAAACGCCGCGCCGATGGTCGAACTCTTCTCGGACGTCCCCGCCACCTCGAAGCGCGCCCATTCCGGCTGATAGATCAAATTGAGCGCGCCGATGACGAAGTTCGGAACGAGCTCGCGGTCGAAGGCGAGCGTGAAGTCGGTGCCGTACATCCGCCCCTTGGCGCCGCTGGTCTCGTCGATACGGTCGCCATGGAGCTCGGCGGAGATGGTGAGACCGAACGGGGCACGCTCGCGATCAAGCAGGCGGTAACGCAGGTCGAGCGAGGCGCCCTGGAAATTGAACTGGCGGCGGTCGTCGATGTCAGGGACGCCGGTGATGTCGTGCAGGCTGGCCGTGCCGCCGAGCTCGATGCGGAAGTTCGGCAGCGGCACCACTTCGATCTCGACCTCCTGCGCGAGGGCACGATAGGCGCCGCCGCCCTTGCCGAAGCGGCCCGTGGTCTGGGTCTGGAATTCGCGCTCACCGACGTTGCCGACATCGGTGCCGATCATGAAGCCGAAGATGTGCTCGGTATCAAAACCCTCTTCGGCGCCTGCGCATGCCGGCGCGAGCGCGACCGTGCACGCGACCGCCATCCGAATTGTGTGGGCTCCAATGCGCATCCGGCGAACACTACCACGGCTCCGATGGCATTCGCCACCGAAGCCGCGGCAGGTTCGTCAGTCTTACTTGCGCGCAGCGCAGGCGTACATGTTGATTTCCATGCCGACCGGCACTTCCACGATCTTCGGAGCTTTCCAAGCCATTCGGGGTCTCCCAAGGGATTGAGCGCGACATCGCGCGGGGCAAAACCTAGGGCTGCATCATGCACAGCGCAAGCTGGAATCGAGCCGCGAATAAAGCGAACTGTCGAATATTGCTTGCGAATTTCGCTCTCGTGCAAATCGCCTTCGCTCCCAGTCAAGCGCTACCGCAGCAATCGCAGCAGCGCCCGGCCGGCGCGCGAGTTGAGCTCCTTTGCGTCCAGCGTTCCGTCCTTGTCGGGATTGGCCGCGTTGAAGCGCTGCTCCACCACGGACAGATATTCGTCGAGCGTGAGCGTGCCGTCACGATCGGGATCGGCGGCGGCGAGCTCCTTCGCCGTTAACCGTCCGCGCAATTCACGCGCGTCCAGCGTGCCGTCGTGATCGGGATCGAGCTTGGCGAACAGCGCGCTCGCAGCCTTCTTCACTTCGGCAAGATCGAGCGTCCCGTCATTGTCGGTATCGAACATCTTGACGGCGGATGCCGACCAGGCGGGGCCGGACAGAACTGCAAGCGTGAGCGCAAGTGCAACAGAACGACGCGATATCATCAAGACCTCCCAGACCAAGAGCCCCGATTCAAGCGGGATCAAGGCAACATAAGTCGGCAAGGCGAGCCCAGGAAGCGGAATTACAACCCGCGCGCCGCACAACCCCAGGGAACCCAACTGCCCGCACCTGTGCCCGAGCACTGCGCCATGCCGCGGAATTTTTCCAGCGCCTGCACGCAAGTGAGAGTCGTCTGTAAGGTCTCCGTCAGGTGACTGGCATCCGGCGTTCAACATATCCGCGTCGCGATTACGACTTTCGTATTGACGCGTTTTGCATTCGGGCGGAGTGTTGCCGTCGCAGCGTCAAAAGGCGCGCATATTGGGAGGAACGGATGAAACGCTTTGCGATGGCCGCGAGCCTCGTCATGCTTGCATCGACGTGTGCGTACGCACAGACCACCGAGCAGCTGGTCAAGGGCGCGACCGATACATCGAACGTTCTCAACTACGGGATGGGCTACAATCTGCAGCGCTTCTCGACGCTGAACCAGATCAACAAGGACACCGTCAAGAACCTCGTCCCGGTCTGGAACTACTCCTTCAATGACGATCGCAGCGAGGAATCGCAGCCGCTGGTGTACCAGGGCGTGATCTACGTGACCTCCCACAACGCGACCATGGCGGTCGATGCCAAGACCGGCAAGCAGATCTGGAAATCCAAGATCGAATATCCCGCCGAGACGCCGCGCATCGTCTGCTGCGGCATCATCAACCGCGGCGCGGCGCTCTACGACGGCAAGGTGTTCCGCACCACGTTGGATGCCAACGTGATCGCGCTCGACGCCAAGGACGGCAAGGAGCTGTGGCGGCAGAAGGCGGCCGACATCAAGGAAGGCTATTCGATGACGGTGGCGCCACTGGTCGCCGACGGTGTCGTCATCACCGGCATCTCCGGCGCCGAGTTCGGCACCCGCGGCTTCATCGACGGCTGGGATCCGGCGACGGGCAAGCATCTCTGGCGCACCCATTCGATCCCCTCGCCGGACGAGCCCGGCGGCGACACCTGGAAGGGCGACACCTGGAAGCTCGGCGGCGGCTCGACCTGGATCACCGGGTCCTACGATCCCGAGCTGAACACGGTGTATTGGGGCATCGGCAATCCCGGCCCGTTCAATTCGGCGGTGCGCCCCGGCGACAATCTCTACACCTGCTCCGTGCTGGCGATGGATCCCAAGACCGGCAAGATCAAGTGGCACTACCAGTTCTCGCCGAACAATCCGTTCGACTATGACTCGGTGGCCGAGATGGTGCTCGCCGACATGAACGTCGAAGGCAAGCCGACCAAGGTGCTGATGGACGCCAACCGCAACGGCTTCTTCTACGTGCTCGACCGCACCAATGGAAAGCTGCTCGCGGCCAACCCCTACGTGAAGGTCAACTGGGCAACCGGCATCGACATGAAGACGGGCCGTCCGATCGAGACCGATGTCAGCAAGGACGCGCGCGAGGGCAAAAAGGTGACGGTCTATCCGTCGATCCTCGGCGGCAAGAACTGGGAGCCGATGTCGTTCAACCCGCAGACCGGCCTCGCCTACGCCAACACCCTCGCCTTCGGCGGCAGGTACAAGACCGAACCTGTTACCTTCAAGCAGGGTGAATGGTATCTCGGCATGGACCTCACCGACCTCTGGGAATGGGGTGACGGCGCGCGCGGTCATCTGAAGGCGATCGATCCCATGACCGGCAAGGCCAAGTGGGAAGCTCCCGCCGACATTCCGCGCTTCTCCGGAGTGCTGTCGACCGCGGGCGGCGTCGTGTTCACGGGCGCGCTGACCGGCGAGTTCGAGGCTTTCGATGCCGACAGCGGCAAGAAGCTCTGGCAGTTCCAGACCGGCTCCGGCATCGAGGGACAACCGGTGACCTGGCAGCAGGACGGCGTGCAGTATGTCGCGGTCACAAGCGGCTATGGCGGCGTCTACTCGCTGTTCTCCGGTGACGAGCGGCTTGCCAAGGTGCCGCCCGGCGGCTCGCTGTGGGTTTTTGCGGTCAAGCAGTAACCACGGCACGATGCTGAAAGACGTAGCCCAGAAGACGGTGGCGACGATCGCCACCGTCGCGATGCTGACGGTCGCGCTTGCGGCGACCGTCCGCGCCGCCGATGACGCAACCGGCAATCCCCTGCAGACGCAGATCGACCACGGCAAGTCGACCTATGCTTCGAAATGCTCGCACTGCCACGGCCCGAACATGATGAACTCCGGCACCATCACGCCGGATTTGCGCGCCTTTCCCGACGACAAGACGCGCTTCGTCACTACCGTGAAGAACGGCAAGAACAACAAGATGCCGCCCTGGGGCGATATCCTGAGCGACGACGATATCGGTGATCTCTGGGCCTTCGTCTCGAGTCGGAGGAAGCCATGAGACGCTGGCTCGCGGTGTGGAGCGTTGCTGCGATGCTCGCGGCGGCCACCGCGCATGCGGCCGACGATCCGCTGAAAATCTGTCTCGACGAGGACCGGCCGCCGCTCTCGGTGCATCACAAGGGCAAGCCGGACGCCGGCTTCGACGTGCTGCTGGCGCAGGCGATTGCGGAGCGTCTTGGCCGGCCGCTGAAGATCCAGTGGTTCGAAAGCAAGCTGGACGAGGATTCCAGCCCGCAGCTCGAGGCCAATGCACTGCTCTCCGACGGGCGCTGCGCGCTGGTCGGCGGCTACGCGCTGACGATGGATTCCCTCGTCAAGCCCGGCATGAAGACGGCGCGCCTGCCGGACTTCGCCGGGGCCACCCGCGATGACCGGCGCCGCCGCGTCGCGCTTGGCGTGCTCGCACCGAGCCGGCCTTACGTCTATTCGCCCATGACGGTGGTGCTCGGACCGAAGGCGCAGGGGCGCAAGATCGCCGACATCGGCGATCTCGCCGGCCTCCGCCTCGTGATCGAGAGCGGCTCGCTCGGCGATGCCATCCTGATGACCTTCGACAAGGGACGCCTGATCGACAGCATCACGCATCTCGTCCCCGGCCGCGACGACCTCCTCGGCGCGCTCAACCGCGGCGACCATGACGCGACGCTGATTGACCTCGGCCGCTTCGACGCCTATCGCGCCGCGCATCCCGATACGGCGATCACCGCGTCCGGCTACTACTACCCGATCGGCGCCAATCGCGGCTATGTGGGGCTCGCCAGCGAGCCCGCGCTGATCGAGGCGGTCAACAAGGCGCTGACGGAGCTTGCCGCGGAAGGCAAGATCGCAGAGTTCGGCAAGCAGGCCGGCCTGACCTATCTGCCGCCGCGCGAGCCGGCGATCCTGGGCGATGTCTGGATGAAGATCATTCAGCGGTGACGTGACCTCACGTACCTCCACATAGCCGGTGTCATGCCCCGGCTCGACCGGGGCATCCCGTACGCCGCGGCCCGTCGATTGGACCACAACTGTCTCGGGGTGCTGGATCGCCCGGTCAAGCCGGGCGATGACAGCGGAGGGTGTGGTGCGCCCCTCGTGCGACGTTAAAGTGCCGACGTCATTCCGTGCTATGCTTTGCATTTCATTCGCCCATTCGGTGCCCTGTGAATTCACCGACCATTCCTTCTGCCGCCGATCTGCGCGACGTCCTCTCCCGGGAGATCAAGACCCGCGAGCTCGCGCGCGCGCTGATCGTCGTCGGCCCGATGGTGGCGGCCTATTTCATCGCGCGCGAGACGGCGCTGCTCAATCTCGCCCTGGTCGCGGTCTCGCTGCTCATTCCCGCGCTCAGGCTGCACCTTCCGCCCAAGGTGGTCGCGTGGCACTACCTTGCCATTCTCGTCACCTTTTCCGCGCTTTTTCTCGCTGCTCCGATCAAGCCGTTGTTCGCGGTGCTGACGGCGCTTGCCGGCTTCCTGGCGGTGGCGGGGACGCGCTATGGCGAGCATTTCCGCACCCTCGGCAATTGGGTGTTCATTCCCGCCGTCTATCTCGCCTGTGAAGTGCGGGAAGGTGTCAGCGCGTCCGAGGCGCTGCGGCATGCCGGCGTGATCATCGTGTCCTCTCCGATCGCGCTGGCGCTGGTCTGCGCCATCCAGATTTACGACCGGCGCCGGCGCGGCGGTGCCGCTTCGACCTCGTTCGGGCCGCCCGCGGACGCGTGGTTTCTGCCCGCGCTCGCAACCGCCATGGCGGTGTTCGCTGCGGCCGCGCTGGTCGAGCTCCTCGACCTTGCGCAGGGGCAATGGGTGATGTGGTCGGCCGCAAGCGTCGTCGTCGGCGATCTCGCCGCCTCCACCGGCAAGCTGAAGCAGCGGGCGATCGGCGCCCTCGTCGGCGTGCCGCTCGGCTTCCTCGCCGGCATGGCGCTGCCGCAAAGCCGGGTCGGCTATGCGGTCGCTGTGCTCGCGGCCACCCTCACGCTGATCTCGTTATCCCGCTATATCGTCGGCTTCGGCCTGCGCTGCTTCTTCATTGCGCTGGCTGCGTCCTTTGCCGGCGGCGCCAGCGGCATCGCCGAGGAGCGCATCGTCAACGTCCTGATCGGCGGCACCTTCGGCCTGATTGCAGTGGCGCTGACCGAAATCGTCTGGCTGCGGGTCGTACGAAAGGTGCGACCGTCCGGGTGACGCCCAAATGAGCAGCGCCGCTTTCTCGAATGCGCCAATCTGTCTCGCCTGCCGCCCATGCCGGCGCCAGCCCGATGCAGTACCTTCGGCAAAAACCGGGGAGAGAATCATGTCCGCCAAACTCGATCGCCGCCATTTCGTCGCCGCCGGTAGCGCCGCACTCGCGATGCCCTTTCTCTCGCGCAGCGCCTCGGCACAGGGCACACCGCAAGGCACCTGGCCGTCACGGCAGATCCGCATGATTTGTAGCTATCCCGCCGGCGGGCAGACCGACCTGCTCGCGCGCGCCTATGGCGAATTCATCTCCAAGCAGGTCGGCAAGACCGTCGTCGTCGAGAACAAGCCCGGCGCCGCCGGCGCGATCGGCACCGCGGAAGTCGCCCGTGCGGAGCCCGACGGCCACACCATCCTGTGCTCGATCTCGACCACCTACATCATGAACCGGGTGGTGATGAAGAACCCGGGCTACGACATGGACAAGGATCTGACGCTGGTCAGCGTCATTCCGGGCGCCGGCCTGTTGCTGGTGGCGAACCCCAAGACCGGCGTCAAGACGCTGGAGGATTTCGTCGCCTTCGCGCGCAAGAGCGGCAAGGTGAATTTCGGCACCTACAGCGCGGGTTCGGCGCCGCACATGACGATCAACGAGCTCAACAAGCAGTACGGCCTCACCATCGAGCCGGTGCACTATCGCGGCGAAGCGCCGATGTGGACGGGCATGCTGGAGGGCACGCTCGATGCCGCCATGGGAAGCTACACGGCCGCGCAGTCGGTTCTGCAAAGCGACCGCGGCACCGTGTTCGCGGTGCATTCGAAGAAGGTCGACGCAATCCCGACCGTGAAGACGCTGCCCGAACAGGGCGCGACCTCAAAGTTCTTCACGGTGAGCGGTTTCTCGGGATGGGCCGTGCCGAAGGCGACGCCACAGCCGGTGGTCGACCGCCTCGCCGAGCTCTGCGTCGCCGCCAACAACGATCCGAAGGTGAAGGAGGTTCTCGCGACCTTCGTGCTCGAACCCGCGATCGGCTTCAAGGAGACCAACGAGCTGTATCGGCGCGAGCTGCCGATCTGGATCGAGAGCGCAAAGTCGCTCGGGCTCGAGCCGGCCTGAACCTTGGGCAAGGCGCAGCGGAAAAGCGTCCGCTGGGCGGCCCGGCGTCCGACCAAAGCCTAGTGTTGGAAACGCATTTTCACGCTATGATTGTGCCGTTGCCGTGGGGCCGCGTGGGGCGGACAAGAAGGGCCGATCGCATGACACCGGATGCAGTCGCCGTTGGCGTTATGGTCATCCTGCTCTTTCCGATGGGCTATTTCACGCTGGCATCGCCCGCCTTCCTGCTGGTGAAGCTCGATATCCAGCCCGTCGCGCAGTTGCTGCGCGGAATGTTCAACGCCCATTTCCTGGTGATGCGCGTTGCCGGCGTCGTCGGAACGGTGATTCTCCTGCTCGACGGCCGCCTGCTTGCCGCGATGGGCGTCGGCGTGCTCGCGGCCCTGGCGATCTGGGGACGCCGCTGGTTCATGCAACGGATGGACGACCAGCTCAACGCGAGGGACGCCGGCGATACCGAGGCTCCGCGCCGGTTGCGCCGGCTGCATTGGAGCGGAATGCTGGGCAATGCGGCGCTGCTCGTCGCTCTCGTGGCGAGCATTCCCTATATTGCGAGGACTGCGTAACCCCGTCGGCCACCTCGCCGGAAATGCTCCGGCGTGCGCCTAATGTTCGCCCGAGGCCGCCGTGCCCTGCTGGGCCTTGTGGATCGAGGACGGCACCACGCCGAAATATTTCCGGAACACGCGGCTGAAATGCGATGAGCTGGAGAACCCCCAGGAGAACGCCACGTCGGTGATGGTCTTGCCGGCGTGCGCCTCGAGCTCCTGCCGGCAGTTCTGCAGGCGAGCCTGCCAGATGTAGTCGCTCACCGTGGTGCCGCGCTCGGAGAACAGCATGTGCAGATAGCGCTTGGAGCAGCCGAGTTCGGCGGAGATCTGGTCGATGCACAGGTCGGGATCGCGCAGGTGCTCGCGGATGAAGAACTGGGCACGCACATACATCGCTTCGGGCCCGACGCGGTCGAACATCGTGTCGGCTTCGCGTAGCGGCAGCAGCAGCAGGTCGATCAGCGAATCGGCGACGCCGACCGCGCTGTTCGCGGACAGTTTTGCCGCCTCGTCGAAGGTCGCATGGACGAAATCATGGGCGATCCGCCCCGTCCCCGTCTTCGCCGACAATTTGCACGCAGGCATCCGCTGCGAGGGGAATCCGCGGTCGCGCAGCAGCGCCTTCGGCACGATCACCACATCGTGACGCGTGAAGGCGGGACTGATGATCGAATGCGGGCAGGAGACGTCATAGGCGATGATGTCGCCCGGATTGATTTCGATGTGGCGGCCTTCCTGCTCGAAATACGACACCCCGTAGGTCTGGAAGTGAATTTTTATGTACGGGTGTTCATTGGCCTTGGCGCGCGCCATCGTGTGCGCGATGCGATGCTGGCTGACCTCGATCTGGCAGAGCTTCAGGCGCGAGACCGTGGTGTAGTCGATGCGACCTTCGAGCGAGGACGCCTCCAGCGGATCGACGTCGAAATACCCGCACAGGCTCGTCAGCCCGTCGATCCAACTCTGGATCTGCCGCTTCGGCGTCATTCCGGTCGTCGAAAGCGTGTGAATGGTGTCGGACATTAATCCAGCCACTGGTTTGATCCGGAGATTCGACGCGAATCGCGACCAGCGCCACCGGAGCCCTCAGCCGTGATTGCGTGACGTTTACCTCGAATTTGAGCGGTCTTTTGCAACGAGCGCCATCGTTCCATTGCCACTCTTGAAACTTAATCCTCCGCCTTAGTTGCAGCGCCGTCAAGGGGAACCTGAGCGTTGAAGGCAGTGCAAAAGGCTTACCGAAGCCGCTGAATTCGCTACTGCAAAATCAAAATCTTCGCCTCCGTGCGCTGTCAAGCAAACCGCCTTCTCTCTTGGGCAAGTTTCCCGATGGGGAAGTGGTTAGGGATTGCGGCAGGAACAACAAGAACGGGCCGCTCCTGCACGTGGACCCGTGGCTCTCATCAGGAGGAGGAAACACCACAGCATCGTTTCTGGTCCCAAAGTGACCGCCCTGCACGAGCAGACGCCGGACGAGAAGCCCGGTGATTGAGCAATGCTTCGGAAACAATAAACGAGACCAACGGAGGAAATGACTATGCGCAAGGTGCTACTGGCGACCTATCTTGGCTCCGCGGCGGCTCTCGCCGTCGGGAGCGCTTCAGCCAATGACGAGCTGATCAAGATGTCGCAGAACCCGAAGGACTGGGTAATGCCGGCGGGGGACTACGCCAATACCCGCTATTCCAAGCTGAACCAGATCAACGCACAAAACGTGGGCAAGCTCCAGGTCGCCTGGACCTTCTCGACCGGCGTGCTGCGCGGCCATGAAGGCGGCCCGCTGATCATCGGCAACGTCATGTATGTCCATACGCCGTTCCCGAACAAGGTCTACGCTATTGACCTTTCCAATGAGAACAAGATCATCTGGAAGTACGAGCCCAAGCAGGACCCGAACGTCATTCCGGTGATGTGCTGCGACACGGTGAATCGCGGCTTGGCCTATGGCGACGGCAAGATCATCCTGCATCAGGCCGACACCAACCTCGTCGCTCTCGATGCCAAGACAGGCCAGGTGGCCTGGAGTTCGACCAACGGCAACCCTGCGAAGGGTGAGACCGGCACCTCGGCGGCGCTCATCGTCAAGGACAAGGTCCTGGTCGGCATCTCCGGCGGCGAATTCGGCGTGCAGTGTCACGTCACCGCTTACGATCTGAAGAGCGGCAAGCAAGTCTGGCGCGCCTTCTCGGAAGGTCCGGATGACCAGATCAAGGTCGATCCGGCCAAGACGACGTCGCTCGGCAAGCCGGTCGGAGCCGACTCCTCGCTGAAGACCTGGCAAGGCGATCAGTGGAAGATCGGCGGCGGCTGCACCTGGGGCTGGATGTCCTACGATCCCGCTCTGAACCTGGTCTATTACGGGTCGGGCAACCCCTCGACCTGGAATCCGAAGCAGCGTCCGGGCGACAACAAATGGTCGATGACCATCTTCGCGCGCGACGCCGACACCGGCATGGCCAAGTGGGTCTATCAGATGACGCCCCACGACGAGTGGGACTATGACGGCGTCAACGAGATGATCCTCTCGGATCAGCAGATCAACGGCCAGGCGCGCAAGCTCCTGACCCATTTCGATCGCAACGGTCTCGCCTACACCATGGACCGTGAGAACGGCGAGTTGCTGGTCGCCGAAAAATACGATCCGAAGGTGAACTGGACCTCCGGCGTCGACATGGACAAGAACTCGCCGACCTATGGCCGTCCGAAGGTGCTCGACGCAGCTTCGACCGACAAGGCCGGTGAAGACCACAACGTGAAGGGCATCTGCCCGGCCGCGCTCGGCACCAAGGACGAGCAGCCGGCAGCCTACTCGCCGGAGACGCAGCTGTTCTACGTCCCGACCAACCACGTCTGCATGGACTACGAGCCGTTCAAGGTGAGCTACACCGCGGGCCAGCCCTATGTGGGTGCGACGCTCTCGATGTATCCGCCGCAGGGTGAAAGCCACATGGGCAATTTCATCGCCTGGGACGGCAAGACCGGCAAGATCGTCTGGTCGAACAAGGAGCAGTTCTCGGTCTGGTCGGGTGCGCTCGCAACCGCCGGCGGCGTGGTGTTCTACGGCACGCTCGAAGGCTACCTGAAGGCGGTCGACGCCAAGTCCGGCAAGGAGCTCTACAAGTTCAAGACTCCCTCCGGCATCATCGGCAACGTCACGACCTATGAGAACGGCGGCAAGCAGTATGTCGCAGTGCTCTCCGGCGTCGGTGGCTGGGCCGGCATTGGTCTGGCCGCCGGCCTGACCGATCCGACCGCCGGTCTCGGCGCGGTCGGCGGCTACGCGGCCCTCAGCAACTACACGGCGCTCGGCGGTACGCTGACCGTGTTCTCGCTGCCGACGAACTAGGCCTCTCAGCATCGCTCCGGCGCGTGGATCGCTCCACGCGCCGGCTCGTCTCCACCGAACGCCTTCCGAGGAAAAATCTCTTGCGTAAAATCTGCTTTGTCATTGCTGCGATGATCTTCGTTGGGTCGGGAGGAATTGCGACCGCGGACGGTCCGGGCGACCCGGCCGCCGTGAAGAAAGAAGACGACGGGAAATGGCTCGATAAGGAAGGAAACCCGACCTACAAGATTTCGGCCGACGGCACCGTGGACTGGTTCACCTATTCCGGCTACCGCCGCTATCACTCCGACTGCCACGTCTGCCATGGCCCCGACGGCATGGGATCCACCTACGCACCGGCGCTGAAGGATTCCGTCAAGACCATGAGCTATGGCGACTTCCTTGGCGTCGTCGCCTCCGGTCGCAAGAACATCTCGACCGCGCAGGAGAACGTCATGCCCGCCTTCGGCGACAACCCCAACGTCGCCTGCTACATGGATGATCTCTATGTCTATCTGCGCGCGCGCTCCGACGAGGCGTGGGGCCGACAGCGTCCCTCCAAGAAGGAGGAGAAGAATGAGGCCTACACCAAGGCCGAAGACGCCTGCATGGGCAAGAAATGAACGTTGCGAGGACCGCCGGGACTACGTCCTGGCGTCTTACGAGAATTTGAGGAGCTACCAATGAAGACACGTGCCGCCGTCGCTTTCGAAGCAAAGAAGCCGCTCGAGATCGTCGAAGTCGACCTGGAAGGGCCCAAGGCCGGCGAGGTCCTGGTCGAGATCAAGGCAACGGGCATCTGCCACACCGACGCCTACACGCTCGACGGTTTCGACAGCGAGGGAATCTTCCCGTCGATCCTGGGCCATGAGGGCGCCGGGATCATCCGCGAGATCGGCCCCGGCGTGACCTCGGTGAAGCCGGGTGACCACGTCATTCCGCTCTACACGCCGGAATGCCGGCAGTGCAAAAGCTGCCTGAGCCAGAAGACCAATCTCTGCACCGCGATTCGCGCGACGCAGGGCAAGGGCGTGATGCCCGACGGCACCAGCCGCTTCTCCTACAAGGGCAAGCCGATCTACCACTACATGGGCTGCTCGACCTTCTCGAACTTCACCGTGCTGCCGGAGATCGCGGTCGCCAAGATCCGCGAGGACGCGCCGTTCGACAAGAGCTGCTACATCGGCTGCGGCGTCACCACCGGCGTCGGCGCCGTCGTCAACACCGCCAAGGTCGAGCCGGGCGCCAACGTGGTCGTGTTCGGCCTCGGCGGCATCGGCCTCAACGTGATCCAGGGTGCCAAGATGGCTGGCGCCGACAAGATCATCGGCGTCGACGTCAACGACTCCAAGGAGGATTGGGGCCGCCGGTTCGGCATGACCCACTTCGTCAATCCCAAGAAGATCACCGGCGACATCGTCCCGCATCTCGTCAACCTGACCGACGGCGGCGCCGACTACACCTTCGACTGCACCGGCAACACCACCGTGATGCGCCAGGCGCTGGAAGCCTGCCATCGCGGCTGGGGCACCTCGATCATCATCGGCGTCGCCGAAGCCGGCAAGGAGATCGCCACCCGCCCGTTCCAGCTCGTCACCGGGCGCAACTGGCGCGGCACCGCGTTCGGCGGCGCGCGCGGCCGCACCGACGTGCCGAAGATCGTCGACTGGTACATGAACGGAAAGATCCAGATCGATCCGATGATCACCCACGTGCTCAAGCTCGAAGAGATCAACAAGGGCTTTGACCTCATGCACGAGGGCAAATCCATCCGTTCAGTCGTCGTGTACTAGCCCTAAGACATCACACCCAGGAGGATCGACCCATGACTGTTGCACTCCATCCATCGATCGACAACGGCGTCAAGCAGGGGAGCGGCAGCTTTGCCGGCGGCACCCTGGTCTGCAAATGCAGCGACCATCCGGTCAAGGTCGGCGTCAAGGGCGACGTCGCCCACAATCACGCCTGCGGCTGCACCAAATGCTGGAAGCCGCAAGGCGCGACGTTCTCCGTCGTCGCCGTGGTGCCACGCCAGAACGTCACCGTGCTCGAGAACGGCGACAAGCTCCAGATCGTCGACCCCTCGGCGGTGATCCAGCGCTATGCCTGCAAGGCCTGCGGCACGCACATGTACGGCCGCATCGAGAACAAGAACCATCCGTTCTACGGACTCGACTTCATCCATCCCGAACTGTTCCAGGAGCAGGGCTCGCAGGCGCCGCAATTCGCCGCCTTCGTCTCCTCGGTGATCGAATCCGGCGTGAAGCCGGAGCAGATGGCCGGCATCCGTTCGCGGCTGAAGGAAATCGGGCTCGAGCCCTATGACTGCCTGTCGCCGGCGCTGATGGACGCGATCGCGACCCACGTGGCCAAAGCCAAGGCCGCCTGAACAAGGCAGCTTGGACTGAACGGGCCGTCTGAACCGGCGGCCCACGCTCTCGCCACGCCCGTCCGATCGCTGGTTGCCCAACTCCCAACCGGACGGGCCTGGCCCCGGACGATCGCGGCGAAGCCGCCTCCTCGCCTGCGATGGACTGGCGAGAACCATCGGCTCCCTCAGTCCTGGTCTCTGAATGACTGCGCAGGGCCGCCAACTTCCGTCTTGAAGTTTGCGGCGCTTGCGTTTCTCCCTCCCTCGACTGAGGCATCCTGCTTCGTCCGCGCAGTCATACTGTCGGACGAAGCTTTTTTTGTGCACCTCGCCTTCGCGGCCGCAATGAACGCGGCGTGATGCCGCGCCCTGCTTTTGACAAATCATCGATGCAATCTTTTCCCGCCGAGAACACTCGGCTGTGAACGCCGGGCCGGCGCGATCTCTGCTAGGCTCGCGCCGTCACGATGCCGCACGACGTTCAATCAATTAAGAACAACACGGGGGGATCGAGCACATCCAGACATCGCCATCGGCGTTCCTGCCTCCCTCCGGGATTTGCCCGCGCGGGATGACGGCGGGATGTCGCACCACGACGCACAAACCACCGCTGACTCACGTCGGCGATTTGAATTCGGCATGCTTATGAAGAGCGAGGGACGATCATGATCAAGGTGAAGATCAACGGCCAGGAACAGAGCTGGGACGGCGACCCGGATCTCCCGCTACTCTGGTTCTTGCGTGACGAGGCCGGGCTGACCGGGACCAAGTTCGGCTGCGGCCAGGCCCTGTGCGGCGCCTGCACCGTCATCGTCGACAAGCAAGCCGTGCGCGCCTGCATCACGTCCGTGAACGACGTCGCCGGACGCGAGGTCACGACGATCGAGGGGCTGCACCCGAGCGGCGATCACCCGGTTCAAAAGGCCTGGCGCCAGGTCAACGTTCCCCAATGTGGCTTCTGCCAGGCCGGCCAGATCATGCAGGCAGCCGCGCTTCTGATGGACAATCCAAAGCCGTCGCACGACCAGATCCGCGAGGCGATGGCCGGCAACATCTGCCGCTGCGGCTGCTATCAGCGCATCGAGAACGCGGTCCATCTCGCATCGACGGGAGTGTGACATGAATTTCATCGACAATCCCCGCAAGCTTCGCGGCTTCGAAAAGCATATCAGGGTCGAGAAGGTCTCGCGCCGCAGCATCCTGAAGGGGCTCGGCGTCACCGGTGGCTTCGTGCTTGCCGCGCCCGTGATGTCGCGCCAGGCGCTCGCCTATGAGACAGGCGCCGGAAAGATGCCGCACGGCGTCGTGGTCGATCCGCGCGTGTTCGTTTCGGTCGCGCCTGATGGGATCGTCACCATCGTCGGGCACCGCTCCGAAATGGGCACTGGCGTGCGCACCAGCCTGCCGCTGATCGTGGCCGAGGAAATGGAAGCCGACTGGTCCAGGGTCAAGGTGCAGCAGGCCCATGGCGACGAGGTCAAGTTCGGCAACCAGGACACCGACGGCTCGCGCAGCACGCGGCACTATCTGATCCCGATGCGCCAGATCGGCGCCTCCGCCCGCACCATGCTGGAGCAGGCCGCGGCGAAACGCTGGAAGGTGCCGGCGACCGAGGTCAAGGCCGTCAATCACGAGGTCGTCCACAGCGCCAGCGGACGCAAGCTCGGCTTCGGCGAGCTTGCTGCCGACGCCGCCAAGGAATCGGTGCCGAGCATCGAAGGCCTCAAGCTGAAGGACCCCCGGGATTTCCGCTATCTCGGCAAGGGCCAGATCGGCATCGTCGATCTCCACGACATCACCACCGGGAAGGCGCGATACGGCGCCGACGTACGCTTGCCCGGCATGAAGTACGCGGTGATCGCGCGGCCGCCGGTGACCGGCGGCAAGCTGGTCAAGTTCGAGCCGGACGAGGCGCTGAAGGTGCCCGGCGTCGAAAAGGTGATGCAGGTGCAGGGCTGGCCGTGGCCGTCGAAATTCCAGCCGCTCGGCGGCGTCGCCGTGATCGCGCGCAACACCGGCGCGGCGATCAAGGGCCGCGATGCGCTGAAGCTGACCTGGGACGACGGCCCCAACGGCAAGTACGAGTCGGCCGCCTATCGCAAGGAGCTCGAGGAGGCCTCGCGCAAGCCCGGCCTGGTCCTGCGCCAGGAGGGCGATGCGGACGCCGCCCTGAAGGGCGCCGACAAGGTCATCGTCGGCGAGTACTACATCCCGCACCTCGCCCATGTCAGCATGGAGCCGCCGGTGGCGGTGGCCGACGTCAAAGGCGACAAGGCCGAGATCTGGGCGCCGGTGCAGAGCCCGGGCGGCACGCGCGAGGATGTCGCCAAGACGCTCGGCATTCCGGAAGCGAACGTCACCGTCAACGTGACGCTGCTCGGCGGCGGTTTCGGCCGCAAGTCGAAATGCGACTTTGCGCTCGAGGCCGCGCTCCTGTCGAAGGAGCTCGGCGCACCGGTCAAGGTGCAGTGGACGCGGGAGGACGACATACACAACGGCTTCCTGCACACCGTCTCGGTCGAGCGGATCGAGGCCGGTCTCGACAAGAGCGGCAAGGTGATCGCCTGGCGCCACCGTAGCGTGGCCCCCAGCATCGCCTCGACCTTTGCGGCCGGCACGGTGCATCAGGCGCCATTCGAAATCGGCATGGGCCTCGTCGACATGCCGTTCGAGATCGCCAACATCTCTTGCGAGAATCCGGAAGCGGCCGCGCACACCCGCATCGGCTGGTTCCGCTCGGTCTCGAACATCCCGCGCGCCTTCGCGGTGCAGTCGATGGTCGGCGAGATCGCGCAGGCCACAGGCCGCGACCAGAAGGAGACGCTGCTCGCGCTGATCGGAAGTCCGCGCATCGTCAAGCCGGCGGTGAAGGATCTCTGGAACTACGGCGAGCCCTTTGACAGCTACCCGATCGACACCGCGCGCCTGCGCAAGGTGGTCGAGCTGGTCGCCGAGAAGGGCGAATGGGGACGCCAGGTGCCGAAGGGGCACGGTCTCGGCATCGCCGTCCACCGCAGCTTCGTCAGCTACATCGCAACCATCGTCGAGGTCGCCGTCGATGAGAAGGGCAAACTGACGGTGCCGCGGGTCGACACCGCGATCGACTGCGGCACCTATGTCAACCCCGAGCGCATCGCCTCGCAGATCGAGGGCGCGGCGATCATGGGCCTGAGCATCGCCAAATACGGCGAGATCACGTTCAAGGACGGCAAGGTGCAGCAGAAGAACTTTGACGACTTCCAGGTCGTCAGGATGGACGACTCTCCTGTCGTGACCAACGTCTACATTGTGCCGCCCGGTCCGGACACGCCGCCGAGCGGCGTCGGCGAGCCCGGCGTGCCGCCGTTCGCACCGGCGCTGATCAATGCCATCTTCGCGGCGACCGGAAAACGCATCCGGAGCTTGCCGCTCGGCAAGCAATTGGAGGCGTAGACACGGAACAGAGGCGGCCTCGCGCCGTTTCCATCGATCTGACAGGAGCAGATCGATGATCAACATCTCAAGGGCGCTCGCAGTCTCGCTGTCGGGCGCCTTTCTTTTGGCTGCCGCAGGCGCATCCGCCCAGAGCAACGCCACGCCCCCGACCACAGCCACGCGCCCCACCGCGCCGGACCAGAACTCGCTACCCAACGCCAACGCTCCGCCGGCGTCGACGACCCAGACCACCGGTCAGCACAATCCGGATCCGAAGGTTCAGGAGATGAACCAGAAGGAGAAGGACAAGGTGGACCGGCAGGGGAAGTAGGCTGTACGCGCACCGACGTTTCCGCCATCGCCGATGCGCGTTGATGCGCCCTCTCCCCTTGTTGTGGGAGAGGGCAGCGACGCTGGTAGATGCGCACTCACTTGGGTGAGGGGTCTCCATCCTCATGAACGGTTTGCGCGCGGATAGAACCCCTCATCCGGCACCGTAGCCGAAGCTTGGCTTCGGCGTTCTCAAGTACGGCGGCCGAAGGCCGCCTATGCCACCTTCTCCCACAAGGGGAGAAGGAAGAAGGCCCACGCAAAATGCGGCGGACGTTGCCGTCCGCCGCATTCGCCACCCCCCTGCTGCTCCGCCTTCGTCGATCCGCCCGCGGAGCTATTTCTTCAGCGCGAACACCCAGATCACGCCGCCCTGCGGCACGTTGGCCTCGATGCCGATGTTGTTGGTCGCCAGCGCATCCTGGATACGTTGCGCGTCCACGCCCCATCCCGACTGGATCGCGATGTACTGGATGCCGTCGACCTCATAGGACACCGGCATGCCCATGATGCCGGAGTTGGTCTTCTGCTCCCACAACAGCTCACCGGTCTTGGCGTTGAAAGCGCGGAAGTTGCGGTCGTTGGTGCCGCCAGCGAAGACGAGATCGCCCGCGGTTGCCGTGACCGATCCGAACAGCTGCGACTTCGGGAAATTGTGCTGCCACACCTTCTTGCCGGTGACGGGATCCCACGCCTGCAGCTCGCCGAAATGATCGGCGCCGGGCTTTGTCTTCAGCCCGATGTCTTCGGGCTTGGTACCGAGCCAGAGCTCACCCGGCTTGAGCGCAACCTTCTCGCCGGTGAAGCCACCGCAGAAGTTCTCGTTGGCGGGCACGTAGACCAGCTTGGTCCTTTCGCTATAGGCCGCCGACGGCCAATCCTTGCCGCCCCACAGCGACGGGCAGAACTCCACCCGCTTGCCGATCACCGGCTTATGCGCGGGATCGACGATCGGCTTGCCGCTCTCGGCATCGATGCCCTTCCAGACATCGGTCGAGACGAATGGCCAGCCGGCGACGTAGTTGATTTTGGTCGGCGTGCGCTCGAGCACCCAGAAGATCGCGTCGCGCCCCGGATGGACCAGGCTCTTGATGTTGCGGCCATCGCGTTGCAGGTCGATCAGCATCGGCGCCTCGACCTCGTCCCAATCCCAGGAATCGTTCTGGTGATATTGGTGATAGGTCTTGATCTTGCCGTTGTTCGGATCGAGCGCGAGCACCGACGAGGTGTAGAGATTGTCGCCGGGATGAGTCTCGCCGGGCCATGGCGCCGCATTGCCGACGCCCCAATAGATCGTCTTGGTGTCCTTGTCGTAATTGCCGGTCATCCAGGCCGAGCCGCCGCCGTTCTTCCAGTCGTCGCCCTGCCAGGTGTCGTGGCCGGGCTCGCCTTCGCCGGGGATGGTGTAGGTCCGCCACAACTCCTTGCCGTCCTTGGCGTCGAAAGCGGCGACATAGCCGCGCACGCCGAACTCGCCGCCTGAGCCACCGACGATGACCTTGCCGTCGACGATCAGCGGCATCAGCGTCATGTACTGGCCCTTCTTGTAGTCCTGCACCTTGGTGTCCCACACCACCTTGCCGGACTTGGCATCGAGCGCGACGACGTGGTCGTCGGTGGTGGCGAGATAGAGCTTGTCCTCCCAGAGGCCGACGCCGCGGCTGGTCGGATGCAGCTGGAACAGATCATCCGGAAGTTGCCGCTTGTAGCGCCAGTATTCGTCGCCGGTCTTCGCGTTCAATGCTATCACCTGCCCCATCGGGGTCGCCACGAACATCACACCGTTGTTGACGATGGGCGGCGCCTCGTGGCCTTCGACCACGCCGGTGGCAAAGGTCCAGACCGGCGTGAGATTCTTCACGTTCGAGGCGTTGATCTGGTCGAGCGGGCTGTAGCCCTGCCCGTCATAGGTCCGCCGGTAGAGCATCCAGTTGGCGGGTTCCGGATTTTCCAGCCGCTGCGCGGTGACCGGCGTGTAGCTCTCGATCGGACCGGCGATTGCGGCGGTCGCGGCAAGACAGGTGAAGGCGACGAAGCCGGACAGGTACCATTGCTTCCTGGTCATGGACGTTCCCCTTTTCATCCGTTTGAATTCTTGTTGTGAATTCTTGTCGTTCGTCCCGTCGTCCGCCCGTCGGCGGATGCGGCCTCTCGTGACGCGGGCATACCCCGCACCGTCCATCATCCAGGCTGCGCGCCACCTACCTTTCCGATGAAGTTGCCGGCGACGCTGAGCGATCCATCAGCGAGCGCGAGCGGCAGCGCCGCGAGCCGCCGCGGCGCCGGTCCGAACACGACCTGTGCGCCCGCGCGAGGATCGTATTCGGAGTTGTGGCACATGCACTTGAACACCTCCTTGTCGCCGACATCGCTCTTGACCCAGGCGGTGACGGGACAGCCGGCATGCGAGCAGATCGCCGAATAGGCGAGGATGCCATCGACGGCACGCTCACGGGTCTTTTCGTCGAGCTCGTTGGGATCGAGGCGGATGATCAGGATCTCGTTGAGCCGGGATGCACTGCGCACCACCGATGTCTTGGGATCCTTGGGCCAGGCATGCACCGGCGGCCCGCCGGCCGCCAGATCGGCCAACGTGACCGGCTTTCCTTCCCGGTCGCCTTCGGAGAAGACGAGCACGTCACCTTTCTGAGGCCGTTCGTCGGAGCCGGGCGCATCCTCGCCGGCGCGCGCCTGAGTGGAACAGCCGAGGCATGCGGTGGTGGCGAGTGCACCGAGCAACAGCGTTCGCCGCGTCTGCTCGGTGCCCGCGTCAACTTCAGGTTCCGCAGCACTCTCGGAGGGTGAAGATGTGGTGTTGAACGATGCGCAAGCCATGCCCGCTAGCAGGCGCTGGAACTCTGCCGAAAACAAGGCGAAGACTTGGCACCGCAGTGCATCAATATGGCTTTGCTCGCGTTGATTGAATGAGAATGAACGCGAGCAAGCGTGTTTTCGCAAATTCTACTTCGCATTGCGCGAACAGCATGATGATTTTGCAGATCAGACCGATGCTACAGGAATTGGTGCAACGCGCCATCACGCGATGCGTGCTGCACGTTTCTCAGGCACGCATTTTGTATTCACGACCTGAGCACGTGACGCGGTGAAGCGATGCGGCCTGCAACAGTTGCCGACGCCATCTCAAAACTGTCGGCGATGCGACGCGCCTTGTCGATGAGGAGCGCGGCCGCCGGAGGTGGACAGACTTCGCGTGCGGTCTGTTCGAACAGATCGAGCCAGCGATCGAAATGGCCGCCGACCAGGCTCAGCGGCAGATGCGCCCGCATCGGCGAGCCATGATAGCGGCCGCTCATCAGCACGACCGACGACCAGAAATCCCTAAGCTTGGCGAGATGCTCGTCCCAATTCTGCACGATCGCAAACACCGGCCCCAGCAGCGCGTCCTCGCGCACGCGCCCGTAAAAGCGGGTGACGAGTTCCCCGATCATCTCCTCAGTGATCCCGGTCCGCTCGATCGCATCCTGGGTCAACAGGTTCCGTCGCACAGCCGCAGCTTCGCGCTCGGCCTTCAGTCGATCCGACATGTCCTTTGTTTTCCGTTCCGTTGTTCCCGCAAGGCCGCCCGTTCGACATTGTCGGGCCAATCGCGCGCGGCGTCTTTGTCGCAGCGCAAATTGCGGGATCTGGCGGCGGACGCTCGACGCCCGCCGCCGACGCCTTGATCAGGCGTTGTAAGTGTAGAAACCCTGCCCGGTCTTGCGACCGAGATGGCCGGCATCGACCATCTCTTTGAGCAGCGGCGCTGGCCGATATTTGGGATCGTTGAAGCCTTTGTAAAAGACCTCCATGACCGAGAGCATGGTGTCAAGGCCGACGAGATCGGCGAGCGCCAGCGGTCCGATCGGGTGGTTGCAGCCGAGCTTCATGCCGGCGTCGATCTCTTCCGCGGTCGCGATGCCTTCCTGGAGCGCGAAGATCGCTTCGTTGATCATCGGGCAGAGGATGCGGTTGACAGCGAAGCCCGGGCTGTTCTTGGCGGTGATCGCCACCTTGCCGACGCGCTGGGCGAAATCGAGCGCCTTGGCGTGCGTGTCGTCGGAGGTCTGCAGGCCGCGGATCAATTCCAGCAGCGCCATCACCGGCACCGGGTTGAAGAAGTGCATGCCGATGAAACGATCGGGGCGGTCGGTCGCCGCCGCGAGCTTGGTGATCGAGATCGAGGAGGTGTTGGTCGCAACCAGCGTGCGCGGCGACAGCGTCGCGCAGAGATCCTTCAGGATCTTGACCTTGAGCTCCTCGTTCTCGGTTGCAGCCTCGATGACGAGGTCGCAATCCGACAGCTTCGCGCGGTCGGTCGTGCCGGTGATGCGCTTGAGCGTCGCCTCACGGTCGGCCGCCGACATCTTCTCTTTCTTGACCAGGCGCTCGAGGCTACTGCCAACGGTCGACAGGCCGCGGTTCACCGCCGCGTCGGAGATGTCGACCATCACGACCGAGAGCCCGGCCGCCGCGCAGATCTGCGCGATACCGTTCCCCATGGTGCCTGCCCCGATGATGCCAACGCTCTGGATCATTGCCTCATATCCTTCATCCTAGCGGGCCAGCCGGCTACCGGCCCGGCCCCATTGTTTCTGCATCAGGGTCTAGCACCGCCAAGGGACGCCTGCGACCTGATCCTGCCCCTTCCTTAAAGCATCCAAGGAGGGAATAAAGCCGTTCGTCCGCGGCGAAAAGGCATGATTTGGCACCGTTGGAGCCTGTTTTTGCCCGGGTTTGCGCCACATCCCGCCTCCGCCGCCCCTCATCTCACCCGAGACGCAGCACCTTGCCCGGATTCATGATGTTGTCGGGGTCGAGCGCCCGCTTGATCGTGCGCATGATGTCGAGCTCGGTCCTGGAGCGATAGTGCTGGAGCTCGTCGAGCTTCTCGATGCCGATGCCGTGTTCGGCCGAGATCGAGCCGCCCATCGAGGTGATGAGGTCGTTGACGGCCCGTGTGATCGCCGGGGAATACTGGCCGAGCGTGGCGCGATCCATGCCCTTCGGACCCATGAAGGAGAAGTGCACATTGCCGTCGCCGATGTGGCCGAGCGGATAAGGGCGGATCGTCGGCAGGATGTCGAGCGCGGACTTCAGGCCCTTGTCGATGAATTCGGGAATCCGGGAGATTGCGACCGACACGTCGTAGCTCAGACCGGGCCCCTCGGCGCGTGAGGCCTCGGCCACGCTCTCGCGAATGCGCCACATGTTGCGCGACTGCGTTTCGGTTTGCGCGATCACCGCATCGAGCACCCGGCCCGCCTCGAGCTGATCAGCCAGAAACTGCTCCATCCTGTCCGACATGCCTGCACCGCCGTCCTGCCGCGGGCGGGCCGACGACCATTCGAGCAGGAGATACCAATCGGTCTCCGCCTTGAGAGGATCCTGGGCGCCGGGAATATGCCGCAGCACCATATCGATGCATGCGCGGCTCATCAGCTCGCAGGAGCTGACATTGTCGTCGGAGGCGGCATGCGCCTCCGACAGGAGCTCGATCGCAGCACTGGGATCGCGGATCGCGAGCCATGTCGTGCAGACGTCCTTCGGCGTGGGCCAGAGCTTCAGCACCGCCTTGGTGATGATGCCGAGCGTGCCTTCGGCGCCCATGAACAGGTGCTTGAGGTCGTAGCCGGTGTTGTCCTTCTTGAGCGCACGCAGCCCGTCCCAGACATCGCCGTTGGCCAAGACGACCTCGAGACCCAGCACCAGATTGCGCGCATTGCCGTAGCGCAACACCTGCACGCCGCCGGCGTTGGTAGAGAGATTACCCCCGATCATGCACGAGCCCTGCGCGCCCAGGCTGAGCGGAAACAAGCGGTCATGGCGCGCGGCGATGTCCTGAAGCGTCTGGAGGATGCAGCCCGCCTCCACGGTCATGGTGTAGCCGACGGGATCGACATGCAGCACGTGGTTCATGCGGCCGAGCGAGAGCAGGATGCCGCGGTGCGCAGGCCACGGCGTGGCACCACCCATCAGGCCGGTGTTGCCGCCTTGCGGCACGATGGCAATGCCGTTGTCGTGGCAGAGCTTGACGACCGCGGAGACTTCCGCGGTGCTGGCCGGTCGCACGACCGCTGCAGCCTGCCCTGCGAGCTCGCCGCGCCAGTCGGTCACGAACGGCCGTTTGTCGTGCTCATCCAGGATCAGGCCCTTGTCGCCCAAGATGACTCGCAGGCGGTCGAGAACGGCTGGGGTCACGGGCGCGGTCGGAATGGAGGGAGCGGTGACAAGGGCAGCACCCGGCATCTGTTCCTCTCTTTGCGGCTCCTCTGCGCAGCCTTGGGCTGCGCCGGCCCCTTCTTTGTTGTTTTCAGGTCTTGCGTTTGCACGATGAGGCTAGCATGAAGGCCGCGCTTGGGGGAACGTCGCCCGACATGTGGCCCGCGCGGATCTGCCGAGCATGCCGACGGAAAGTGCCCTTCCGCCGAGGCCCCGCATCCCCTAGTGTGCCGGATCAACCCGGATTGGAGATCATGAGCCGCTTCTGGAGTCCCGTCGTCCAAACGCTTTCGCCCTATGTGCCGGGCGAGCAGCCGAAGCAGGACGGCGTCGTCAAGCTCAACACCAACGAGAATCCCTATCCGCCCTCGCCGCGCGTGCTGACGGCGATCGCGTCCGCTGCGGAGCGGCTGCGCCTCTATCCCGACCCGCACGCCACACGCCTGCGCGAGGCGATCGCGGCCCATAGTGACGTTGCGCCCGAGCAGGTGTTCGTCGGCAACGGATCGGACGAGGTTCTGGCCCACACCTTCCAGGCGCTCCTGAAGCACGATAGGCCGCTTCTGTTTCCCGACGTCACCTATAGCTTCTACCCGGTCTATTGCCGCCTCTATGGCATAGCGCATGACGAAGTGCCGCTCGATGCCGCGATGAGGATCGAGATCGCCGGCTACAGGCGGCCGTCGAGCGCCATCCTGCTCTGCAATCCCAATGCGCCCACCGGTATCGCCCTTTCGCGCGAGGCGATCGCCGCACTGCTCGCGGAAAATCCGGACCGGCTGGTGGTGGTGGACGAGGCCTATGTCGATTTCGGCGCCGAGAGCGCCGTGCCGCTCGTTGCGCGCCACGACAATCTGCTGGTCATCCAGACCTTCTCGAAGTCGCGCTCGCTCGCGGGCCTCAGGGTCGGATTTGCCATCGGCCAGCGGCCGCTGATCGAGGCGCTGGAGCGGGTGAAGGACAGCTTCAACTCCTATCCCGTCGACTGTCTCGCGATCGCCGGCGCCGTCGCCGCCATCGAGGACGACGCATGGTTCCTCGAGACCCGCGCCCGTATCATCGCAAGCCGCGACGTGTTGGCGCGCGATCTCGGGCAACTTGGCTTCGAGGTATTGCCCTCGCTTGCGAACTTCGTGTTCGCACGTCATCGCAGCCGGAGCGGTACCGATCTCGCGGCCGCACTCCGCCAGCGCGGCGTGCTGGTCCGGAATTTCAAGAAGCCGCGCATCGAGGACTTCCTGCGCATCACGGTCGGAACGGATGAGCAGTGCGGCCGGCTGATTGAGGTCCTGCGCGGGTTGTTCTGACCAAGGCTTTTCCGGGCGCACGCCGGGCGCTCTGCGACCTTTTTGTGACATAAGCCACATCGGCTGGGTGCGCGACCTGTTAGCGTCGCGCACATGACGAAACCCATCAAGCTCCCCATCATCCTCGCCGCTCTGCTCGTCGCCACGCAAAGCCTCGCCGCCGAGATCGAAGGAGCCGGCTCAACCTTCGTTTCGCCCGTGATGGCGAAATGGATCGACGCGTACAAGGCCAGGACCGGAAACATCGTCAACTATCAAGCGGTCGGCTCGAGCACCGGTGTCGGCCTGATCAAGACAGGAGCCGTCGATTTCGGCGCAAGTGACATGCCGCTCGATCCCAAAGAGCTGGATAGGCTCGGCTTGATGCAATTCCCGATCGTGATCGGGGGCGTCGTGCCTGTCGTCAATATCGACGGCGTCAAGCCCGGCCAGATACGCTTCACCGGCCAGATGCTCGCCGACATCCATCTCGGCCGGCTCAAATCCTGGAACGATCCGGCCATTCGCGCGATCAATCCCGATATCAGGCTGCCGAATGCGCCGATCACGGTGGTCCATCGCATCGACGGATCCGGGACCACGTTCAACTGGTCGAACTACCTCTCGAAGGTCAGCCCGCAATGGAAGACAAGCGTGGGCGAAGGCACCTCGGTCGAATGGCCGCTTGGCCTCGGCGGCCGGGGCAATGACGGCGTCGCCTCGCTCGTCAGCCTGGTCCCAGGCGCGATCGGCTATCTCGAATACACCTATGCGCTGCAGCGGCTGGATCGAATCTCGTTTGGCATCGTGCAGAACAGCGCCGGCAATTTCGTCGTCCCCGATGCCGCCTCGTTCCAGGCGGCAGCCTCGAGCGCGGACTGGAAGGCGGAGAAGGACTTCCATCTCGTGCTCACCAACGCACCCGGCGAAGATGCCTACCCGATCACGGCCACCACCTTCGTGCTGATGCCGAAGACGCCGAAATCACAGGAGCGATCGGCAGGCGTGATCGACTTCGTCCGCTGGTCGCTGGAGAATGGCAAGCCCCAGGCCGAAACGTTGAACTACGTTCCGCTGCCCACCGCCTTGATCGGGCAGATCGAACGCTACTGGCAGCAGAACCTCGACGCCTCCACCGTCTCGGCGTCGGCAACCGCCAAACGCTGAGACTGCTCCCGGACCTGGCGTCGATCGAGATTGACGGCGAATAGCCTCGACCCGATTGACAGCGCGCCATTATTTCAATAATCGTTGAAATATGGAAAAGATGGACGCCGTCGCGGCGCTCGCCGCGCTTGCCCAGGACAACCGCCTCGACGTGTTCCGCCTGCTGGTGCAGGCCGGACCTGACGGCATGGCGGCGGGCGCGGTCTCCGAGGCGCTGGATCTCGCGCCGAACACGCTGACATTTCACTTCGACCGGCTGCGGATGGCGGGCCTTGCCACCGTGCGGCGCGAGGGGCGCTCAATGATCTATGCGGCGCGGTTCGAGACCATGAACGCGCTCGTCGGCTTCCTCACCGAGAACTGCTGTGGCGGAACGTCATGCACGCCGGCCCCCGCCTGCAAGCCCGCGCGCAAGCGCAACAGAGTGCCAGCCTGAAAGGAAGAGCATGAAGCGCCTGCACGTTCACGTGTCCGTCGAGGACCTCTCTCACTCCATCCGATTCTACTCGGCCCTGTTCGCGAGCGAGCCCTCGGTCGTGAAATCCGACTATGCCAAATGGATGCTCGAAGACCCTCGCGTGAATTTTGCGATCTCGACGCGCGGACGCGAGCCCGGTCTCGACCATCTCGGCATCCAGGTCGAGACCGGCGACGAGCTCCAGGAGGTCTATGCGCGGCTGCGTCAGGCTGGCGGCAACATCATCGAACAGGGCGAGACGACCTGCTGCTACGCGAAATCGGAGAAATCCTGGATTGACGATCCCGCCGGCATCGCCTGGGAGACATTCCACACCACCGGCGAGAGCACCGACTACGGCGACGGCACCGGCGAGAACGGCGCGCGGGTTGCACATGCCAAGCAGGCAGAAAAGCAATCGGCCTGCTGCGCGCCTCAGGCGGCGCCGAAGCAATCGTCGGCCTGCTGCTGAAGATCCAGCCATGGACGCGATCATCTACCACAATCCCGCTTGCGGCACCTCGCGCAACACGCTCGCAATGATCCGCCACGCCGGCATCGAGCCGCATGTGATCGAGTATCTGAAGACGCCGCCGTCGCGGGCAATGTTGCAGCAGCTCGTCCAGCGCATGGGGCTTTCCGTACGCGAGCTGCTGCGCGAAAAGGGCACGCCCTATGCCGAGCTCGGGCTCGGCAACGCCGCGCTGACCGACGACCAGCTTCTCGATGCGATGCTGGCGCACCCGATCCTCATCAACAGGCCGATCGTGGTCACGCCGAAAGGCGCAAGACTCTGTCGCCCGTCGGAGCTGGTATTGGATCTGCTGCCGGCGCAGCAGGGCGAGTTCGTCAAGGAAGACGGCGAGCGGGTCCGGCTGGAGCGCGGCGCCTGATGCCAGGGCTGGCGCGCCGTGCCTTCGCCGAATGGCTCGGGACCGCCTTCCTGCTTGCCGCGGTGGTCGGTTCGGGGATCATGGCACAGAAGCTTTCGGGCGGAAATATCGCGCTCGCGCTCCTGTGCAACACGATCGCCACCGGCGCGATCCTGGTCTCGCTGATCCTCACCTTCGCCTCCGTGTCGGGCGCCCATTTCAATCCGGCGGTGACGCTGGCCTTCACCCTGCGCGGCGAGATGGCCTGGAGCAATGCGGCGATCTACGTCGCCGCACAGACCACCGGCGCAATCGCCGGCGTATGGATCGCGCATCTGATGTTCGAGCTTCCGGTCCTCCAGCTTTCCCTGACGCAGCGTACCGGAGCCGGACAATGGCTTGCCGAAGCCGCAGCGACCTTCGGCCTGCTGCTGACGATCTTCGGCGTCGCGTCCCGAACACAACCCGCCGTGCCTTACGCGGTCGGCCTGTACATCACCTCGGCGTACTGGTTCACGGCCTCGACGTCCTTTGCCAATCCGGCGGTCACCATCGCTAGGTCGCTGTCCAATACCTTCGCGGGCATCGCCCCGCAGGGCGTGCCGGCCTTCATCGCTGCGCAGCTCGTCGGCGCGCTTCTCGCCGTTCCGCTTGCGTGCTGGCTTTGGGGCGGCGCGCGGGCGAAGCAGAATGCCCAGCTGCACGCATCCTGACGCCGGGACGGCTGCGGCATTTGCAGCCGGATGAATCGGGTTTTCAAAACGCTCCTGCCGAGTATGCTGTGATCGCCTTCGATGGCGGGCGATGGCTCGCTGCTTTGCTCCAGACGGCGAAATTTGCAGGGACCGCCCGTGACGCGCTTTTGCAACCTCGACATCGATGCCCCGGAGGCATACGGCCGAAACCCGAAGTTCAGGCGCGGATGAACGACTTCGCGCGATCCATCGGCGCCGCCTTCACGCTGATCGGCGAGGCCGACGCCGAGCTTCTCGGCATCGTCGCATTGTCGGTCCGCGTCAGCCTGACCGCGAGCATCGTCGCGCTGCTGATCGGCGCACCGTTTGGCGCCCTGCTTGCGATCACCCGTTTCCGCGGACGGCAAATCATCATCGTGCTGACCAATGCGCTGCTCGGCCTGCCGCCGGTCGTGGTCGGGCTCGCGCTCTATCTGCTGCTGTCGCGGTCCGGCCCGCTCGGGGCCGCCGGCCTGCTGTTCACGCCTACCGCCATGGTGATCGCGCAGACGCTGCTCGCCACGCCGATCGTGGTGGCGCTGGTGCATCGGCCGGCGAGCCTGCTCTGGGCGGAGTATGGCGATCTGGCGCGGATCGACGGTCTGTCGGCCCTGCGCAGCATGGCGCTCCTGCTCGCGCTGGGACGGACCTCGCTGCTGACGGCCTTTCTCGCGGCCTTCGGCCGCGCCATCGCGGAGGTCGGCGCCATCATCATCGTCGGCGGCAACATCCGCGGCTTTACGCGCACGATGACGACCGCGATCGCGCTGGAGACCAGCAAGGGCGACCTGCCGCTGGCGCTGGGTCTCGGGCTGATCCTGCTCGCACTGAGCGTTGCGGTGTCGACCGTCGCCTTCTTGCTAGTTGGCCGCGTTGGGGAAAAATAGCTGCTCGCCGCCGACCTTGTAGCCGGCAATCGCCTGCTGTCCCTTCGGAGACACCAGCCAGTCGATGAAGGCCTGCCCATCCTGTGCCTTCACGTTCGAATGCTTGGCCGGATTGACCAGCATGACGCCATACTGGTTGAAGAGCCGCTTGTCGCCCTCGGTGAGGATGGCGAGCTCGCCGCGATTCCTGAACGACAACCAGGTGCCACGATCCGACAGCAGATAGGCGTTCGAGGACGAGGCCATGTTCAGCGCGGGCCCCATGCCCTGGCCGATCTCGCGATACCAGCTGTCCTTGCCGGAACTGACATCGACACCCGCATCCTTCCACAATCTCAGTTCGGCTGCGTGCGTGCCGGACTTGTCGCCGCGCGAGATGAACGGGGCCTTTGCCGCGGCGATCCTGCGCAGCGCGTCGGTGACGTCCTTGCTGCCGGCAATCTGCGCCGGATCGCTTTTCGGGCCGATGATGATGAAGTCGTTGTACATCACGTCAAAGCGCTTCACGCCCTGCCCTTCCGACATGAACTTGTCTTCGGCAGGCCTGTCATGGACGAACACCACGTCGGCATCACCGCGCCGCCCGATGTCCAGCGCCTGGCCGGTGCCGACGGCAACGACCTTCACGTCGATGCCCTCGGCCTTCGAGAACAGCGGCAGCAGATGGCCGAACAATCCCGACT
This sequence comes from Bradyrhizobium sp. CB1717, assembly GCF_029714325.1. Taxonomy (NCBI): domain Bacteria; kingdom Pseudomonadati; phylum Pseudomonadota; class Alphaproteobacteria; order Hyphomicrobiales; family Nitrobacteraceae; genus Bradyrhizobium; species Bradyrhizobium sp. CB1717. The sequence continues at coordinate 3,313,223 of NZ_CP121666.1, read as the reverse complement.
GCTCGGTCGACGTCGTCGAGGCCACCGTGATGGTGCGATTCTGCGCGAATGCAATGGTGGACCAGAGCAGAACTGCTCCGATGGCGACTATTCTTTTCATGCCTCGTCCTCACACCAGATGCCCGGGAGTTCCAAGCTAACCTTGAGAGCGCACCACAGGAACCCCCACATTCGGTGCAACTCACATTGCTGCGACGCGCCACGCCCGAGTTTGGAACGCCCCCTCCACGCACAGGTTGTCTCGGGCAATGCAGGAGAACAACATGAAGAAGATCATTCTGGCATCGGCGTGCATCATGGCGCTGGCGACCGGCAGCGCCTTCGCTCAGACACAACCCGCTCCAGGCGCGTCCGGTCAAGGCGAGGTCGGTCCCTCGTCGCGAGGCCCTGCCACCAAGGGGATGACGACGGGGCGTTCCTCGAACATGCAGAACGAGGCTGCCGACAGCAAGGGCAAGCAGTCGCCTTCGGCCGGCGGCAGCAACACCAACAACATGGGCAGCCAGGCCGGCGGTGGCGCAGGCTCCGGGAAGTAACCGCGATATCGTGGGAGGGGACGGATGTCCCCTCCTCTCCCACGGGAAGGCAAGATCGATCGGCAGTGTCGCGCCGCGCCACAGATTCGAATCGAGAGCCTAGCCAGCGACGCGCGCATGTTCTGCAATTGGTCCCACCTACATTGACATCGGTGTGACGGCCGGGGCAGTTTTTCACATTGCTGACGAATCAGCGATTGCCTCACGCCGAGTACCTCTTGGACAACTCCCAGTGCTTTCGAGACTGATATCGTTGCTGCACCGCATCCCTGCGGTGAAATGGGCGTTGACCCGGCTTCGGCCCTCGCCGCACGGCGGCGGCATCGACGCCGCCCCGATTGCCGCAAACGACTCACCCGCCCTCATCGTCGACGCTGCAGAAACGGCGCCGGCTCCGAGCGTCAGCATCAGCGCCGATCCACTGCCCAGTGACGCAGACGTCGCAGTCGCCGCGGACGAAGCCACAATCTCTGTCGTCGCGGAGGGCCCCTCGGCAGCGCCGACCGATGAGAGCATCACCGACGATTCATGCCGGGAGACGCCGACAGAAGCCGAGCCGGTCGTCGTGGCGGAGACTGCAATCTCGCCGGCCGACCTCGCGCCCGAGTCGACCAATGTTCCCGAGTTCATCATCGACAACGATCCGCCGGCCGAAGATTCGGCCGACGTTGCGCCCGACGAGACCGAGCAGGCCGTGGGCGCATCTGTCGAGGCCGAACGAGAATCGGTCAACGCCGAGCCCATTGCTATCAGCAGAGATCCATCTCCCGAGCTTCCGACCGGCATCGAGCCCGTCGTCGCGGAGGAGACCGAGGCCGTGTCTGTCGACGGCGCGATCGCGCCGGTTGACGCCCTCGTCGTCAACGACGATCACTCCCCTGGCATTCCCGCGGATGTCGAACCGGCCGTAGCAGACGCACTCTGCGTCGCGCTTGGCGTCAGCGAAGCCGCGGTGGAGGACGTCTCCGAAAGCGGCATCGACAACGCGCCGTCCTCCAGCGACGCGGTCGAGATCGAGCCGGTCCCCGCGAACGATCCTGCGCCGGTCGTCGCCGCAGCCGCCACTGAGAGCTCCTCGGACGACACGCCCGGAATCGTCACGGACATCGCGCCGGAGCAGGACTTGCGCCTCCGGCGCCCGATGTCCGCAGCACACCGAAAGTTCGCGCCAAGCCCGCGGAACCGGCCGATCGTGCCGCGCTGATCCGGCAGCGCTGGACCGAGACCGGGATCAGGATGTGGAATCCGCGGCTTCACGGCACCGGCGATGCCACGCTGAACATCCAGGGCAGCATCGAGCTGCTGCCGCCTGCCCCCGGTGAGACCATGCCGCGCTACGACAAGCTGGAATTCAGGATGCTCGGCGGGCAGATCGTGTGCGAGGGCGTCATCGTCGAGGCGCCCGCGCAGGCCGGCCATCGCAGCTTCACCCGGCTCGCCGAGCCGCGAGTTCCGGACCGGGTTCGTGAATCCGCGCGGGAACGCCAGGCCGCACTCGCCTGATCCTTTTCTCTGCGAAGAATGCTCGCCATATGCTAGGCTGATGCCCCGGCTATGGGAGATCGCATGCGCGCGACATCGTTGCGATTGATCGTCATCGCGGCCCTCTGCTTCTCGCAAGGAGCCTTTGCAGCGTCCAGCAAACGGCCGCGTCACGTGCCGCCAACGGCGCATGCCGCCGATGCCGCACCGCGCTACAAAGTCGACCGGCTTTCGTCCTCGCGTGGCGAGACGATCCTCAACACGCCTGGCCAGACCACCGTGCTGACGCGAGAGGTCCTCGACGACATGAAGGCGACGAGCCTGCGGGACGCCATGCGCTCGACCGCGGGCGTGACGATCGGGCGATAGGCACTTCCTCCCTTCAGGGAATTGGATAGCCCTTCCACACCCACTCCAGCGCCGACGGCAGTGTCTGCGCGATCGTCGGGCGATCGACGTGCTTGGCGTTGCGCACGAACAGGAACTGGTAATGATAGCCCTTCTCCGCCAACACCTTCGCCATCAGGGCGTTCGACAGCGTCCAGTCGTGCATGCCGTCGGGAATGGTGGGGTTCGGATAGAACAGATCCTGGTCGCCGCCGAAGAACCAGAAGCGGATCGGCTTCGTCGGTGCGGCCACCATCAGCGGCACGCCGGGCGGATCGGAGGGGGTCAGCACGCCTGCTTTCCAGATGAGGTTGGGACCGGCCGGCCCCGTCCACGCACTGTGATATTCCCAGGCGCCACCGCGTAGCGACGGATCGTGCGGCCATTGCTGGTTGACCATGGTCGGCGAGAAAGCCAGCACGCGGTGATAGAGATCTGGATAGAACCACGCCATGGTGAAGGCGGCAGCGCCGCTCGAGCTCAGCCCCATGGTCGCGCGGCCATCGGGATTTCTGGTCAGCTTGACGTCGGCGTTCTTCTCGACAAGCGGCAGCACCTCGCGTTCGACGAATTGCGCGTAGACGCCTGACACCGCGTCATATTCGCGGCCGCGCTGGCTGCCCTGCGCGTCCTGGCCGCCATTGCCGATCTGGATCGCGATCATCGGCGGCACCCGCCGCTGCGCGATCAGATTGTCGAGCGTGGTGGCGAGGTCCTTGTAGGCGTTCGAGCCACCGTCGCCGACCACGATGAACGGCGCCTCGCTGCCGCGTACATACTGCGCGGGCACGTAAACATCGACCGTGCGCGACCAGATTCCGGGATGGCTGGTGGTGATGACCATATGCGACTTGTCGTCAGGTGCCGTGACGGTCGTCATGATCGAGGAATTGGTGCAGCCGGCGACGTCGTCGCGGATCAGGCCGGGATTGTAGATCGTGCTCTCCTTCGAGGAGAGCGTGAAGGATTTCGTCGTTCCGCGCGGCACGCCCTCCTTCGCGATCGTCTCCGGCGCGGGATTGTGGGTGGGACCGATGATGAAATTGCCTTCCGCGCCCGGCGGCGGCAGCGTTCCGTCCGGCAATTCGGTCGCGCGCGGGTAATTGGCACTGAGGGGATCGCGCGTCGGCGGCGCCGTCTTGAAGTCGAGACCCGTGGTGTCGATGAAGAACGGTGCGGCCTTGTCGGTGGTGTTGGCGCCCGGCGGCACGGCCATATTCTGGGTGACGCAGGCCGGCTGCGCCACACTTGCCGAGACGGAGACGAAAGCAATCAGCGTCCCCGCGAGGACGGATAATGAAATTGTCATTTCAGCTCCCGGTGCTGACGAGTCTTTCCGGCCCGTCTTGACGCAAAGTATGGCGGCCTCCTTTCGCGCGGTCAAACGTCAACCGGTCGCGTTGCGGCAAGGCCGCCATGCTCAAACCGGAGAGGCGCGCTTATTCCGCGGATACGGCCGGATATTTGACGGCGTGAGGTGGTTGCTGCCGCAGCGAGCGCGACGTAACTTAATCGCCGGTCGCGCCGTACGAGAGTCGCGTCCGATCAAAAATGAAGAACAATTCGGGAGGCAGACTATGAGAAGGCTCGCGGCCGCGCTTTGTGCACTGGCCCTGCTCTCAACTGGCGCGCAGGCGCGGACCATCAAGGATTTCCTGGCAATCGCCATGAAGAACTGGACGGCGCCGTTCGAGCCGTTCCAGCTCATCGGAAACATCTACTATGTCGGCACCGACGGCATTGCCGTCTACGTCATCAAGACGTCGCAGGGCCTGATCCTGATGGATACGGCGATGCCGCAGTCGACCGGCATGATCAAGGACAACATCGCCAAGCTCGGCTTCAAGGTCGCCGACATCAAGATCATTCTCAACTCGCACGCGCATCTCGACCACACCGGCGGCTTTGCCGAGATCAAGAAGGAGACCGGCGCACAGCTCATCGCCGGCGAGCGCGACAAGCCGCTGCTCGAAGGCGGCTATTATCCGGGCGACGAGAAGAACGAGGATCTCGCCTTCCCCGCGGTGAAGGTCGACCGTACCATCAAGGAAGGCGACAAGGTCACGCTTGGCGACACAACGCTCACCGCGCATGCAACGCCCGGCCATTCGCCGGGTTGCACCAGCTGGGAGATGACCGTCAAGGACGGCAGGGAGGATCGCGAAGTGCTGTTTTTCTGTAGCGGCACGGTGGCGCTGAACCGCCTGGTCGGCCAGCCCACCTATCCCGGCATCGTCGATGACTACCGTGCGACCTACGACAAGGTGAAGGCGATGAAGATCGACGTGCTGCTCGGACCGCATCCGGAAGTCTATGGCATGCAGGCCAAGCGCGCGGAGATGAAGGACGGCGCACCGAACGCGTTCGTCAAGCCGGGCGAGCTCGCAACTTACGCAACCAGCCTCTCCGAGGAATTCGACAAGCAGCTCGCGAAGCAGACCGCCGCGCTGGAGAAGAAATAGCGGCCGGCAGGTGCTGCCCGCCTCTCCCCAGCGACGGAGGGGGGTCGGCAACACGTTGTGCCGGCGCCATGGTTAGCAGAGTGTAGCCGCGGCTCTGCAGCACTTTGCAGTTGATAAGGCTCGCTTCCCCCGCCTCGTATCGTTAACGCGGCCTCACCAATGCACGCGGCCGGAAATTCCTGCGGCCGCGTGCAACCTGTACTGGCCTTTCCGCATGGAACCCGTCTAACGCGCCCTTTACCCCTGCCGTGCAAGATCGCTCCCGTTTTGAAGGGATCCGGGGCGCGTATTGCAATGCCTGTCGCCAATTTGAAGTCTCATATCGCCGCCGCGACGCGGCTGTTTCGCGTGCCGGCCGACAATCCGGACCTGACGCGCGCGCAGTTCGACGCCTTCTCCAAGCAGATCCCGCTGCTCTACTTCATCCTCATGAGCAACACGATCGCCGTCGCCTACACCTTTGTGAACGTGGCGCCGGACTGGCTGACGATGATCGTGCCGAGCGTGCTCACCGTGCTGGCGGCTCTGCGTACCTTCTGGTGGCTGCGCCAGCGTCATCTCGTGCGCAGCGATGCCGACATCCTTCGCAACCTGCGCGCCACCAACTGGATGACGCTGCCGATCGGCGCGGGCTTCACCGCCTGGTCCTTCGCGCTCTTCCCTTACGGCGATCCCTTCGCCAAGAGCCAGGTGGCCTTCTACATGGCCGTCACCGTAATCGGCTGCATCTTCTCGCTGATGCATCTGCGCTCCGCGGCGCTGATCGTGACGCTGGTCGTCGACGTACCCTATGTGCTGTTCTTCTGGGCCACCGGCGAGCCGACGCTGAAGGCGATCGCGGTCAACAACCTGCTCGTCTCGGGCGCGATGGTGACGGTGCTGGTCATCTACTATCGCGACTTCGCCGATCTCGTCGCCAGCCGCAAATCGCTGCTCGCACAACAGGCTGCGACGCAAGCGCTGTCGGACGAGAATTTCCGCCTCGCCAATCTCGATTCCCTCACCGAGCTGCCGAACCGCCGCCGCTTCTTCGCCGAGCTGTCGAGTGCCTTCACCGATGCCGAGCGCAGGAACGTTCGCGTCGCGGTCGGCATCATCGATCTCGACGGCTTCAAGCCGATCAACGACAATTACGGTCACTCGGTCGGCGATCGCGTGCTGATCGAGGCCGGCCGGCGCATTCGCGAGGTCTGCGAGGGTTTTGGTCCGCAGCGGGTCGAATTCGCCCGACTCGGCGGCGACGAATTCGGTCTCGTTGTGTGCGGCGATCCCGATGATGCGGATCTGCTCCGGCTTGGCCAGCGCATCGGCGATCAGGTCAAGCTTCCCTATCAACTCGACACCGCACATACGGGGCTGTCCTGCTCGATCGGCTTTGCGTTGTTCCCGCAATCGGCGACGACGGCGGAAGCGCTCTACGAGTGCGCCGATTATTCGCTCTATCACGCCAAGCGCCATCTGCGCGGCCGCACCGTGATCTTCTCGAGCGAGCTCGAGGCCGAGATCCGCAGCCGCGGCGTGATCGAGAACCTGCTGCGCACCGCCGATTTCGGCACCGAGATGGACCTGGTGTTCCAGCCGATCGTGGACGCCATGAGCGAGCACACCGCCGGCTTCGAGGTGCTGGCGCGCTGGCACAGCTCCCGCCTTGGCCTCGTGTCGCCGGCCGACTTCATCCCGGCCGCCGAACGCATCGGCCTGATCCGGCCGCTGACCCAGGCGCTGCTGGTTCGCGCGCTCGCAACGGCCAAGACCTGGCCCGACCACATCCGCCTGTCGTTCAACCTCTCCGCTCACGACGTCTGCGCGGCCGAGGGTATCCTGCCGCTGATCTCGATCATCGAGAAGAGCGGACTGCCGCCGCACCGGATCGACTTCGAGATCACCGAGACCGCCGTTACCTTCGACTTCGTGCGTGCACAGCAGTCGATCGCAACGCTGAAGGCGATGGGCTGTGGCATTTCGCTGGACGATTTCGGCACCGGCTATTCCTCGCTGAGCCACGTGCACCGGCTGCCGCTCGACAAGATCAAGATCGACCGCAGCTTCGTCGCCGACATCAACGACAATCCGGTGAGTCACAAGATCATCAAGTCGCTCACGGGCCTGTGCGACGACATGGAGATCGCCTGCGTCGTCGAGGGCGTCGAGACGCGCGCCCAGCTCGATACCCTGCGGCGGCTGGGATGCGACTTCATCCAGGGCTATTATTTCGCAAAGCCGATGCCGGCCGACGCGATCGGCGACTACCTCGCGAACGAAGGCCGGCGCCTCGGCGGCGCCGGAGCCAAGATCGTGGCCTGAGGCGTAGCTATTTCGCCAGGCTCGGCAGATCGAGCCCTTTGTCACGAGCGCAGTCGATCGCGATGTCGTAACCCGCGTCGGCGTGGCGCATGACACCGCTGGCAGGATCGTTCCAGAGCACGCGCTCGATGCGCCTGGCCGCTTCCGGCGTGCCGTCGGCGACGATCACCATGCCGGCATGCTGCGAATAGCCGATGCCGACGCCGCCGCCATGATGCAGCGAGACCCAGGTCGCGCCGCTGGCGCAATTGAGCAGTGCGTTGAGCAGGGGCCAGTCGGACACCGCGTCCGATCCGTCCTTCATCGCCTCGGTCTCGCGGTTGGGACTCGCCACCGAGCCGCTGTCGAGATGATCGCGGCCGATCACGACCGGCGCTTTCAACTCGCCGCGCGCCACCATCTCGTTGAAGGCAAGGCCGAGGCGATGGCGATCGCCGAGGCCGACCCAGCAGATCCGCGCTGGCAGGCCCTGGAACTTGATGCGCTCCTTGGCCATGTCGAGCCAGTTGTGCAGATGCTTGTCGTCAGGCATCAGCTCCTTGACCCTGGCGTCGGTCTTGAAGATGTCCTCGGGATCGCCCGACAGCGCGGCCCAGCGGAACGGCCCGACGCCGCGGCAGAACAGGGGACGGATATAGGCGGGAACAAAGCCGGGGAAATCGAACGCGTTCTTCAGGCCCATGTCCTGCGCCATCTGACGGATGTTGTTGCCGTAATCGAGCGTCGGAATGCCCTGCGCGTGGAAATCCAGCATGGCCTGGACGTGCTCGACCATCGACGTCTTCGAGGCGCGCTCGACCGTCTTTGGATCAGAGGCGCGCTTGGCCTCCCAATCGGCGAGCGTCCAGCCCTTCGGCAAATAGCCGTTGATCGGATCGTGCGCGCTGGTCTGGTCGGTGACGATGTCGGGCTTGACGCCGCGGCGGACCAGTTCCGGAAAAATCTCCGCGGCATTGCCGAGCAGGCCGACCGAGACGGCCTTCTTCGTCTTCGCGGCGTCCGCCATGATCGCGAGCGCTTCATCGAGCGTTGCAGCCTGCCGGTCGAGATAGCCGGTGCGCAAGCGCATCTCGATGCGGCTCGGCTGGCATTCGACAGCAAGCATCGATGCGCCGGCCATGGTTGCGGCCAGCGGCTGCGCACCGCCCATGCCGCCGAGGCCGGCGGTCAGGATCCATTTGCCGGCGAGGCTGCCGCCATAATGGCGACGGCCGACTTCGACGAAGGTTTCGTAGGTGCCCTGCACGATGCCCTGGCTGCCGATATAGATCCACGAGCCCGCCGTCATCTGGCCGTACATCATCAGGCCCTGGCGATCGAGCTCGTTGAAATGATCGAGCGTCGCCCAATGCGGGACGATGTTGGAGTTCGCGATCAGCACGCGCGGCGCATCGGCGTGGGTGCGGAAGACGCCGACGGGCTTGCCGGACTGCACCAGCAGCGTCTGGTCGCCTTCGAGCTTGCGCAAGGCGGCCGTGATCCGGTCGAAGCTCTCCCAGTCGCGCGCGGCGCGGCCGATACCGCCGTAGACAACCAGCTCGCTCGGACGCTCCGCCACATCAGGATCGAGATTGTTCATCAGCATGCGCAAGGGCGCTTCCGTCAGCCAGCTCTTGGCGCTGATCTCGCTGCCGCGCGGGGCGCGAATGGTGCGGTCATTGTCCAGTCGGCGGTTCATGCGGAACACCTCTTCAGTCAAGTCGCGGAAACGGATCGGTTGGAAGCGCGGCGAGCGCTGCTGCTGGCAATGCATCGGCTTCGATCAGCGCGGCGGCCTTGGCGAGATCGCCGGCCATGTAACGGTCGGCGCCGAGTGCGGGCACCTGCTCGCGTAGCGCTGCGATGACGGCGACCAGCGGCGCGCTGGTCGCGTGCGGCGCGCGCAGCGTGATGCCTTGGGCTGCGACCAGAAGCTCAATGCCGAGAATGGCGGCGAGATTGTCGGCCATGTCGGAGAGGCGCCGCGCGGCATGCGCGGCCATCGAGACGTGGTCTTCCTGGTTGGCGCTGGTCGGCGTCGAATCGATCGAGCATGCGAGCGCGCGCTGCTTGTTCTCGGCGTAGAGCGCGGCCGCCGTCACCTCGGCGATCATGAAGCCGGAATTGAGGCCGGGATCGGGGGTGAGGAACGGCGGCAGGCCGAAATTCAGCGCAGGATCGACCAGCGTTGCGATCCGCCTCTCGCTGATCGCGCCGATCTCCGACAACGCCAGCGCGATTGCGTCGGCGGCGAAGGCGACCGGCTCGGCGTGGAAATTGCCGCCGGAGACGATCTCGCCGGTCTCGACCAGTACCAGCGGATTGTCGGTGACCGCATTGGCCTCGACGATCAGGGTGCGGGCGGCCTGCGAGATGAGGTCGAGTGCTGCGCCCGCGACCTGCGGCTGGCAGCGCAGGCAATAGGGATCCTGCACCCTCTCATCGCCTTCGAGATGCGACAGGCGGATGTCGCTGCCGTCGAGCAGCGCGGTCAGCGTGGCCGCCGCGGCGATCTGGCCGGCATGGCCGCGCAGCGCCTGGATTTCGGGACGGAACGGCGCCGTCGAGGCCATCGCCGCATCGACCGAGAGCGCGCCGGTCACGAGCGCGGCCCTCGCGAGGCGAAACGCGCGCAGCACGCCCGATATGGCGTAGGCGGCCGAGAACTGCGTGCCGTTGATCAGCGCAAGGCCTTCCTTGGGTCCAAGTGTCAGCGGCGCGAGGCCGGCGACGGCGAGCGCCTCGCTGCCGGACACCGTCTTACCGTCAATGATCGCCTGCCCCTCGCCGATCATCACCGCCGTCATATGCGCAAGCGGCGCGAGATCGCCGGAGGCGCCGACCGAGCCCTGCTGCGGCACCAGCGGGTAGACGCCCCGCGCCAACATGCCCTGCAATTGCTCGATCACCGCGCGGCGCACGCCGGAGGCACCGCGCCCGAGCGAGACGATCTTCAGCGCCATCATCAGCCGCACGATCGGCTCCGGCGTCGCCGGGCCGACGCCGCAGCAATGCGAGACGATGAGATTGCGCTGCAGCAGCGCGGTCTGGTCGGGCGGAATGCGCTTCGAGGCCAGCTTCCCGAAGCCGGTGTTGATACCATAGACGGGAACATCGGCCTGCGCGGCCTGCGCAACGATCTGCGCAGCCGCCTCCACACGCGGCCAGAACGATGGATCGAGGACGACAGGGGCGCCTTCGAGTACGCGCACGAGATCGTCGAAGCTCACCGTTCCCGGCTTGACGACGATTGCCGCGCCCTGCTCGGTCACTGTGCCCTCCATACGCGGCGATGCAGCGGATTGAAGCCGATGCGGTAGACGAGCTCGGCGGGACGCTCGATGTCCCAGATCGCGAGGTCGCACCATTTCCCGGCTTCCAGTGTGCCGGTCTCGCCCAGCACACCAAGTGCACGCGCGCCTTCACGGGTGACGCCCGCAAGACACTCGGCCACATTCATCCGGAACAGCGTTGCGCCCATGTTCATCGCGAGCAGCAACGATGTCAGCGGCGAGCTGCCGGGATTGCAGTCGGTCGCGAGCGCCATGGCAACGCCATGCTTGCGGAACGCCTCGACCGGTGGCTTCTGCGTCTCGCGGATGAAGTAGAACGCGCCGGGCAGCAGCACGGCCACCGTTCCGGCTTTCGCCATCGCCGCCGCACCGGCTTCATCCGTGTGTTCGAGGTGATCGGCCGACAATGCGGCGTATTTGGCGGCAAGCGCAGCGCCGCCGAGGTTCGACAGCTGGTCGGCATGAAGCTTCACCGGCAGCCCGAGCCCTCTCGCGGCCTCGAAGACCCGCGCGGTCTGTTCTGCCGAGAACGCGATCCCTTCCATGAAGGCGTCGACGGCATCGGCAAGGCCAGCCTTTGCCACAGCGGGCAACATCTCCTTGCAGACAAGGTCGATGTAGCGATCCTTGTCGCCATCGGCCTCCACCGGCAGCGCATGGGCGCCGAGGAAGGAGGTGCGGATCGCGACCGGCCGCCGACGACCGAGGCTGCGCGCTGCGGAGAGTTGCCGCATCTCGGTTTCAACATCGAGGCCGTAGCCGGATTTGATCTCGACCGTGGTCGCGCCCTCGCCGATCAGCGCATCGAGCCGCGGCAGCGCGCTTGCAACGAGCTCGGCTTCGCTCGCCTTGCGCGTTGCCGCCACCGTCGAGACGATGCCGCCGCCGGCGCGGGCAATCTCTTCGTAGCTTGCGCCCTTCAGGCGCAGCTCGAATTCATGCGCGCGGTTACCGCCATAGACGAGATGGGTGTGGCAGTCGACGAGACCCGGCGTGATCCAGCGTCCCTCGCAATCGATCCGATCGATCGCCTCCGCATCAACGGGAAAATCCGCCTTCGCGCCCGCATAGACAATGCGGCCGCCGCGCGCAGCGATGACACCGTGCTCGATCTCGCCGAGATCGGGACGATCGGCCAGCATCGTGGCGAGCCGGGCATTGTGCCAGATCCGGTCGAAGCGCTCTGCCATGCGGGTATCCATTCGCCGTCGGATGCTTGACTTATATGTCTAGACATATAATCGTAAGGCGGTTCTGTCCAGCCGGCGTGTCATCATGTCCCGACTGCATTTCGCTTCCGCGCTCCTGCCTTCGGGCTGGGCCAATGACGTGCAGGTGGTCGTCACCGCCGGCGCGATCGCGGCGGTGACGCCGGGCGTGCCGCCCGCCGCCGGCGACGAGCGCCATGCCATCGCGCTTCCGGGACTTGCGAGCCTGCATAGCCACGCGTTCCAGCGCGGCATGGCGGGCCTGGCGGAACTGCGCGGCGACAGCACCGACACATTCTGGACCTGGCGCGAGACGATGTATCGCTTTGCGCTGGCAATGACACCGGACGACGTCGTGGCTGTTGCGACGCTGCTTTATATCGAGATGCTGGAGCAGGGTTTTACCCGCGTCGGCGAATTCCACTATCTGCATCACAACCGCGACGGTTCGCCCTATGCCGATATCGCCGAGATGGCCGCGCAGATCGCGCAGGCCGCCGAGGCCTCCGGCATCGCGCTCACGCTACTGCCGAGTTTTTATGCGCATGGCTCTTTTGGAGGCGCAGCGCCGCATGCCGGCCAGCGCCGCTTCATCTGCACGGTCGATCAGTTCGACGCGTTGATGGCGGCCTCGCGCAAGACGATTGCAGCATTGCCGGGCGCCAATATTGGCATCGCGCCGCATAGCTTGCGCGCAGTGACGCCGGACGAACTCACCGCGATCATTCCACTTGCAGAAGGCGGCCCGATCCATATCCACGCCGCCGAGCAGGTCAAGGAAGTCGAGGATTGCCTCGCTTGGTCGGCCCGGCGCCCGGTGGAATGGCTGCTGGAGCACGCCCCGGTCGATCAGCGCTGGTGTCTCATTCATGCGACCCACATGACGACTGAGGAAGTGACGGCATTCGCGAAGACCGGCGCGGTCGCCGGCCTCTGCCCGATCACGGAAGCAAGCCTCGGCGACGGCATTTTTGCGGCACGCGAGTTTCTCGACGCGGGCGGCCGTTTCGGCGTCGGCACCGATTCCAACGTGCTGATCGGCGCCGCCGACGAATTGCGCCAGCTCGAATACGGTCAGCGGCTCAAGCACCGCCAGCGCAACGTCCTCTCCGGCGGCGCAGGTCGCTCGACCGGGCGCTCGCTGTTCGATGATGCGCTTGCCGGCGGCGCGCGGGCGCTGGCGCAGCCAACGGTCGGCCTTGCGTCCGGCGCGCGCGCCGACATCGTCACGCTCGACGCCGCACATCCGTCGCTCGCAGGACGTACGCATGACGCCGTCATCGACGGCTGGATCTTTGCCGCGAGCGGCGCTGCGGTCGATTGCGTCTGGGCCGGCGGCAACAAGGTGGTCGAAGGCGGGCGGCACAGGCTGCGCCAAGCCGCGCGCGAGCGCTTCAACACAGCGATGCGGAGGCTCGTTGCATGAGCCTCACCGCAGACGCAGCCGACCAGCCGACGCTCTACAAGCGCATCCGCGCCGATATCGAGAAGCGCATCCTGACCGGCGAGTGGCCGCCCGGGCATCGCATTCCCTTCGAGCATGAGCTGGTCGCGCGCTACGGCTGTTCGCGCATGACCGTCAACAAGGCGCTGTCGGAGCTCGCGCAGGCCGACCTGATCGAACGGCGGCGGCGCGCCGGCTCGTTCGTGCGCCGGCCTCAGCATCAGTCGGCGGTGCTCAAGATCGCCGACATCCGCGCCGAGATCACCGCGCTCGGCCGCGCTTACGGCTACGAGCTGATCGGCCGCAAGCTGCGCGCGGCGACCGCCGCCGACCGCGACCGTCTCGGCGTCAAGAAGGCCGGCAAGGTGGTCGCGATCACCTGCCGCCACAGCGCCGACAAGGTACCGTTCGCAGTCGAGGACAGGCTGATCGATCTCTCCTCCGTGCCGAATGCGGCGACCGCCGATTTTTCGCGCGAGCCGCCCGGCTCCTGGCTGCTTCACCATGTCCCATGGACAGAGGCCGAGCATACGATCAGCGCCATTGTCGCGGACGATCGCACGGCGGAAGCGCTCGACATCGCCGTCGGCGCGCCATGCCTCGTGATCGACCGCTACACCTGGCGCAGCGCGCGCACCATCACCGCGGTGCGGCTGCTTTATCCCGGTGACTCTCACCGCCTTGTCGCCCGATTCAAGGGAGGCTGAGAGAACGATGTCGGCACAATTCGTGCAACGCTTCGGGCAACGGTCTGCGTGGACCAATAGGGATCAACAGGACGTCAATCCATCGATCGGCAAGAGGACGACAAACATGCGTAGTTCAAAGGTATTTGCGACAATCATTGCGCTTACGGCCGCCACTCCCGTGCTCGCCGACGACGTCAAGGTCGGCGTTGGCATCTCCGGATGGACCGGCTTCGCGCCGCTGACGCTGGCGAAGGAAGCCGGCATCTTCAAGAAGAACGGTCTCGACGTCACCATCAAGAAGATTCCGCAGAAGGACCGCCACCTCGCGATCGCCTCCGGCGACATCCAGTGCGCGGCGACCACGGTCGAGACCTGGATCTCCTGGAACGCCAACGGCGTCGCCACCAAGCAGATCTTCCAGCTCGACAAGAGCTATGGCGCCGACGGCATGGCCGTGCGCAACGACATCGCCGCGATCAAGGACCTGAAGGGCAAGACGGTCGCAGCGTCCGCGCCGGGCACGTCGCCCTATTTCGCACTGGCCTGGATGCTCAAGAAGAACGGCCTCACCACGAAGGACGTGACCGTCGTGAACCTCGAGCCGGCAGCCGCAGCGCAGGCCTTCGTCTCCGGCCAGAACGACGCCGCGATGACCTATGAGCCGTATCTGTCGACCGTACGCGCCGCCCCCGACAAGGGCAAGATCATCGCGACCACGCTGGACTATCCGATCGTGATGGACACCTTTGGCTGCACGCCCAAATTCCTGAGCGAGAACCCGAAGGCCGCGCAGGCGCTTGCCAACAGCTATTTCGAGGCGCTCGACATGATCGCCAAGGACCAGGCCAAGGCCTATGAGATCATGGGCGCGGACGTGAAGCAGACCGGCGAGCAGTTCGGTAACTCGGCAAAGTACCTGCGCTGGCAGGACAAGGCCGCGAACCAGAAGTTCTTCGCCGGCGACTTCCTGACCTTCAATAAGGACGCTGCCGAGCTCCTGCTCGAGATCGGCATCATCAAGGCCGCGCCGAAGGTCGAAGACCTCTACGACGCCAGCTTCATCAAGTAAGCTTCACCGAGCTGCCGGTCCCGCCACGAGGCGGGACCGGCGCGTGATCGACCACCCGGATAGACAGTTTGATGCGTCCCCTGGATCCCGTGACATCGAGGCAGCGCGTGGCCTTTGGCCTCGCGTTCTTCGTGCTTTTCGTTGCCCTCTGGTCCTGGGCGACCTTCGGCGGCCATGTGTCGAAGACCTTTCTCGCTAACCCGCTGACCATGGTGCAGGAAGGTTTCGAGCTGCTGACGAAGCAGGGCTTCGTCTTCGACATCGGCATGACGATCTGGCGCGTCGTCGGCGGCTTTGCGCTCGCGGCGATCATCGCGGTGCCGCTCGGCGTTCTGATGGGCGCCTACAAGCCGGTCGAGGCCTTCCTTGAGCCGTTCGTCTCCTTCGCGCGGTATCTGCCCGCGTCCGCCTTCATTCCATTGTTGATTCTTTGGGCCGGTATCGGCGAGTTGCAAAAGCTGCTCGTCATCTTCATCGGTTCGGTGTTTCAGGTCATCCTGATGGTCGCCGTGACCGTCGGTGCCACGCGACGCGACCTGGTCGAGGCGGCCTACACGCTGGGCGCCAAGGACCGCGGCATCATCCGCCGTGTGCTGCTTCCTTCCTCTGCGCCGGAGATCGCTGAGATCCTGCGGCTGGTGCTGGGCTGGGCCTGGACCTATGTCATCGTCGCCGAGCTGATCGGCTCATCGTCCGGCATCGGCCACATGATCACCGACAGCCAGGCGCTGCTCAATACCGGCCAGATCATCTTCGGCATCATCGTGATCGGATTGATCGGGCTCGTCTCCGACTTCCTGTTCAAGGCGTTCAACGCCTGGCTGTTCCCGTGGAAGCTCGCATGACCATTCTCAAGATCGAACAGGTCTCGCGCACCTTCCCCGCCCGCCACGGCAACGCGCCGACCAGGGCGCTGGAGCCGACCGACCTCACCATCGGCAACAACGACTTCGTCACCATCCTCGGCCCGTCCGGCTGCGGCAAGTCCACACTCCTCCGCATCGTCGCCGGGCTCGACCGCCCGACCGGCGGCCGCGTCACGCTTGACGGGCGCGAGGTGACCGGGCCGGGCGCCGATCGCGGCATGGTGTTCCAGTCCTACACGCTGTTCCCCTGGCTGACCGTGCGCGAGAACATCGCCTTCGGCCTGCGCGAGCGCGGCGTGTCCGAGCAGGAGCGGAACAAGATCGCGGATGCCTTCATCCGCCAGGTCGGACTGTCCGGCTTCGAGAACCATTGGCCCAAGCAGCTCTCCGGCGGCATGCAGCAGCGCACGGCGATCGCACGCGCGCTCGCCAATGATCCAAAAATCCTGCTGCTCGACGAGCCCTTCGGCGCGCTGGACAACCAGACCCGCGCCCTGATGCAGGAAATGCTGCTCGGAATCTGGGAGCGCGACCAGAAGACCGTGCTGTTCGTGACCCACGACATCGAGGAAGCGATCTTCCTCGGCAGCCGCGTCATCGTCATGAGTGCCCGTCCCGGCCGCATCAAGGCCGAGATTACCGTGGACCTGCCGCATCCACGCTCGTACAAGATCAAGACCACGCCCGAATTCGTCCAGCTCAAGGAGCGGCTGGTCGAGGAGATCCGCACCGAGGCGCTGAAGGTTGCCGAACATGCCTGACACTCAGTCCCGCGCCAACGGCGAGCGCGTCCTCGCCGACCTCAACGCACTTCGCGCCATCGGCGCCTACAAGAGCGGCGTGCACAAGCCGACCTTCTCCGAGCCGCACAGGCAATCGCTGCACTGGCTGGTTCAGAAGCTGCCCGACGCGGGCCTCTCGGCTACGATCGACGGCATCGGCAATGTGTTGGGGACGAGCACGAAGGCTGGACCGAAGCTTCTTGCCGGCTCGCATCTGGAGAGCCAGAACTACGCCGGCTGGCTCGATGGCCCGCTCGGCGTCATCTATGCGCTCGAAGCCGCCCGCGTGCTCAATGCCGATCCCTCCGTGAAGGGCGCCGTCGAAGTCGCCGCCTGGTGCGACGAGGAAGGACATTTTGGCAGCTTCCTCGGCTCGCGCTCCTATGTGGGGCAAGTGACGGAGGCTGAAATCGACGCCGCGCGCGATCGCACCGGTGGTCGCGCCATGCGCGATGCGCTCGCCGAGATGGGTCTCTCGGGGCGCGCACGTGTCGCTGTCGAGCCGGGCCGGCACGTCGGGTATCTGGAAGCGCATATCGAGCAAGGCGACACGCTCGAGAGCAGCCATCTTGCGGTTGGGGTCGTGACCTCGATCGTGGGCATCTGGCAATACCGGATCAATTTCAGCGGCGAGCAGAACCACGCCGGCACCACGCGCATGGCCGTGCGCAAGGATGCCGGCCTCGCGCTGGCAAAATTCTGCGTCGCGATCGACGAACGTTTCCCGGCCGCATGCGGTCCGCGCACGGTCTGGACCACCGGCCGCATCACGCTCGAGCCGGGCGCACCGAGCATCATTCCGGGCGGCGCCGAGATGCTATTCCAGATCCGCGACGACAATCCGGCGGTCATCGAACGGCTCGAGCAGTTGCTGCGCACGATGGCGGACGAGGCCAGCGCGAGAGGCCCCTGCACCGTCAGCGTCGATAAAATCCGCACCGGCGCACCGGCGATGATGAACGCGGGCTTTCAGGACGCGATCGAAGCTGCGAGCAAGGCGGTTGCCGGCGGCCGATCCATCCGCATGCCCAGCGGCGCCGGCCACGATGCGCAGATGCTCGCGACCGTCATGCCGGCCGGCATGCTGTTCGTGCCGTCGATCGGCGGCATCAGCCATCACTGGACCGAAAATACCGCCGATGCCGATATCGTCACCGGCGCGCAGGTCTTCGTCGATGCCTGCCGGCGCATCCTGAGCGCTTAGCCGGACGCGGTCCTCCGCATCGCGCCGACAGGACGGCAACCAATCACATTCGTTCGACCTTGAACGCTCCTTGAGCAGGATCGTGCAAGGCCCGATCGCTTTGGGAAAGACGCCGGTTCGCACAACGCCTAGCCTGCCCGCCCCACGCGAGAAGGCTCACATGTCCGACGTCCCCGCCGCAACGCCCGCCTCCATCGTCGAAGCCCTGAAGGCCGTCGCCGGCAATCCGCCGAAGGTCCGCGCCAGCTTTGCCAAGGGCTGGTGCGTTCGCGGCACCTACACACCGTCGGACCGGGCGGGAGAAGTCACGCGATCGCAGAGCTTCACAAGGCCATCGCGCGTGCTGGCACGCTTCTCGGTCGGCGGCGGTAACCCTGCCGTCGCCGATACCAACAATCTGGTGCTGCGCGGCTTCAGCTTCAAGCTCGGCGACGACGATCACCGCTCGGACATCCTCGTGGAGAGCGCGCCCGTGCATTTTGCACGAACGCTCGACCAGATGCTGGCCTTCCTCGAGGCGCGCATCCCGGGGCCGGATGGCAAGCCTGATATGGCGAAGGTGAAGGCGTTCTCGGCGGCCAATCCTGAGACGCTCAATCAGGCGAACTACATCGCCGCGCGCCCGCTGCCCGGAAGCCTTGCCGGCACCACCTATTGGGGCGTGCATTCATTTCCTGCGACGAATGTCGCGAATGAGACGCGCTTCGTCAAATTCAAGGTCGTTCCGGCCGGCGGCGAGATCACGCTCAACGCGGACGAGGCCAGAACGAAGCCGGCCGATTTCCTGCGCGACGATCTGGGTGCGCGGATCGCTACGGGCTATGTCCGCTTCAACGTCATGGCGCTGCTCGACCGCCCGGGCGACCCCACCATGGACGTGACCATACGCTGGCCGGATGAGGATCATCGCGAGGAGGTGCGGCTCGGCACGATCGTGATCACGGGCTTCGAACCGGACCAGGCCTGCGATGCCTCCATCTTCAATCCGGCCAATCTCGCCGACGGCATCGGCCACCCGCCGGACGAGATCTTTGCCGCGCGCCGCGCCGCCTACACCATCTCTCTCGCGAAACGCCGCTGACAGGCGTCCGGCTTCACGCCTCGCTGCTGGAAGCGCCGAGCGCCTCGCGACGCCACACGGCCGGGCTGACGCCGGCGATCGAGGAGAATACGCGCGTGAAATGGCTCTGGTTGGCGAAGCCGGCCGACATCGCGATCTCCGACAGCGGCAGATCGCGGACGCCCATCAATTGCTTGGCCGCCTTCACGCGCTGATGCAGCAGCCATTGGTGCGGTGGCATGCCGACGGAGATGCGGAACGCGCGCGAGAAGTGGCTGACCGAGAGATCGAGCTCGGCCGCTACCTTCTGCAGCGAGAGCTTGCCGCCGAGATCCGCCTCCAGCCGCTCGCACGCGCGCTTCGCCTGCCAGGGCGCAAGACCGCCACGCGCGGGCGCGGACTTACGCTGCAGCCCGCCATAGGTCTGGGCGACATGGGCGGTGAGACCGAGCATCATGTGGTCGATGAAGAGCTGATTGGCCTCGTTCGGCCTGCGCAGCCCTTCCTGCAGCGACGCGCCGATGTGGCGGATGATTCCGTCATCATGGCCGACACCGACCTGGCAGTCGAGATCATCGACCCGCGGTACATGACTCTGTTCCGCGATGCTGTCGAGTGCCGAGCGTGGAATATAGAAGAACAGCGAATGGAACGGCTTGTCGATCACGTAGCGCGGATCGCGCTTGAGGTCGTAGAGGTAGGTGGTACCGGCGCGAACGTCCGCCCTCATGACGGATTTGCCGCGCTCCCAGAGCTCGCAATCCGGGTAATCGTGCAGCTTCAGGCTGACCAGGAAGGCATCCTCCGCGGACAGCGAGCCGGACAGGCCACGCTCCGGATTGTCGTTCCGGGTCTCGGTGACCGCCAGCTCGGCACTACGCAGCGAGCGCGCCACCAGCGCGGGCGGCGCATCCTTCAAACGCAGGAACTGTCCAAGCCTCTGCCCGTAGGCGCCAGCCTGTGTCATCGGGATCGTCCTTCTGTGGAAGCTCAAGTGCAGGCCCCAGGGCCCCACAATTTGCAGGACACATTATCGGACATTCGCCAAGGGCTGTCCACGCACTCGCGCACCGGCCCTATCACAGATTTTCACAAATGCACGACGGATGCCGAGACTTCCCGCCTCAGCGCCGCGACCTAGAAGGAGGTGCCGCCTCCGAACCGGAACTCCTGGACAATGTCGTATTTGCCCTTCGTGATCGGTACGGCGTAGTCGAAGCGCAGCGGTCCGAACGGCGAGGCCCAGATCAGGCCGACGCCGACCGACGAGCGCACCACGTTGCCATCGTCATATTGCAGCCCGCAGGTCGGACAGGCCTTGGTGTTGACCTCGCCGGTGGCGGTCCACGACGTCGGCCCCTGATAGCCCCAGAGCGAGCCGGCATCGGCATAGACCGCGCCCTTCAGGCCGACCTCCTTCGGCAGGAACCAGAACGGCATCTGCAATTCCATGGACGCGCCCCAGTATTTCGTGCCGCCGAGCGCATCACCGTTGGAGCCGTAATTATAGTAGGTGATGTCGCGCGGGCCGATGCCGTTGGAGGCGAAGCCGCGCACGAGGTTCGGGCCCATCTGGAAGTGATCCAGCATGCGCAGATCGTTGTTGCCGATCTTGTTGAGGATGCCGCCCTGCAGGTGGATCACGTTGACGATCTCGGACACCAGCGGCGTGTAGTATTTGGTGTCCACCGCAGTCTTGAGATAGGTGACGTCGCCGCCCACACCGGCGAAATCCTGACGGAAGTCGATCAGCAAGCCGTCCGTGGGGTTCTTGGTGTTGTCGAGCGTGTTGTAGTTCAGCGTGTAGCCGAGCGCCGACGTCCAGGTCGCGCCGTTCGCCAGTTCCTTCCGGACCGGCAGGCTCGACTCGCCATCGCCGTAGCAGCCATAACCGTAGACGCCGGAATCCGTGGCATTGGTCGGGTCCACGCCGCCCAGAACATTCTTGATGTAGGCCGGCGTCGGGTTGTAGGCCAACGACGTATTCGACGCATTGTTGTTGCAGTTGTTGTACGCGCTGGCGAGCGTGATGCTCTGCTGATAGAGCGAGTAACGGAGCTGCAGCGAGAGATCCTCGCGCAGCGCAAAGCCCAGGCGCGGCGAGAAGCCCAGCGTCGTCACGCCGTAGCTTGTATAGCTGTTAGACAATTGTTGGCGCCAATAGGTGTCGAATCCGAGCGCCAGCCGGTAGTCGAGCAGATACGGCTCGACGAAGGACAGCGAGATGCCACGCGAATACTGGCCGTAGCTGACGGACGCCTTGGCATAGAGGCCCTTGCCGAGCAGGTTGCGTTCGGAGACCGAGACCTCGGCCAGCGCGCCGTCGGTCGTGGAATAGCCGCCGGAGATCGAGAAGTCGCCGGTCGACTTCTCCTCCATGTCGACGACCAGGATGACGCGGTCGCTGGAGGAGCCCGGCTCGGTGACGATCTTGACGCTCTTGAAGTAGTCGAGATTCTTCAGCCGACGCTCGGCGCGGTCGACCAGCGCGCGGTTGTAGGCATCTCCTTCCGCGATGTCGAACTCGCGGCGGATGACGTAATCCCGCGTGCGCGTGTTGCCGCGCAGATTGATGCGCTCGATATAGGTGCGCGGGCCTTCGTCGATGTTGAACACGACGGACACGGTGTGCGCCTCGAAGTTGCGGTCGCCGCTCGGCCGCACCACGGCGAAGGCGTAGCCGCGACGCGAGGCCTCGATCTGCATCTCCTCGGTCGACTTCTCGACCGATTCCACGTTGTAGAGCGAGCCGGCACCGACGCGTGAATAGGAGCGCATCGCGCTCGCGTCGAAATTGGCGATGCTGGAGCGGAAATCGACCGAACCGACGCGGTATTGCTGGCCCTCCTCGATCTTGAAGGTGACGTTGAAACCCTTCTTCTCCGGATCGTATTCGGTGAGCGCGGCCACGACCTGGGCGTCGGCGAAGCCGTTCTTGAGATAGAAGCGGCGGATCAGGTCGCGATCGGCCTCGATGCGGTCGGGGTCGTAGATGTCGTTGTTGCCGAGGAAGCTGAGCAGATTGCTCTCATGTGTCTTGATCACGTCGCGCAGGCGCGCGGCCGAGTAGGCGCTGTTGCCGATGAACTCGACCGACCTCACCCCGGTCTTGACGCCTTCCACGATCGTGAAGATGAGATCGACGCGGTTGCTCGGCTGGTCGATGATCTCGGGCGTGACGCGCACGTCGTAGCGGCCGGAGCGGCGGTAGATCTCGGCGATTCGCAGCGTGTCGGACTGCACCAGCGCCCGCGAGAAGGTCCCGCGCGCCTTGGACTGGATCTCGGCCGACAGCTGCTCGTCCTTGATCTTCTTGTTGCCCTCGAAGGCGATGCGCCCGATCACGGCATTCTCGACCACCGACACGACGATGCGACCGCCGGCCTGGTTGATCTTCACGTCCTGGAACAAGCCCGTCGCGATCAACGCCTTGAGGCCGTCGTCGATCGCCGGCTGGTCAAGGCGCCCCCCCGGGCCGGGCTTGAAATAGGAGCGCACGGTCTCGGCCTCGACGCGGCGATTGCCCTCGACGACGATCGTCTCCACCGCCTGCGCGGCCGCCGGCTGCGGCAACAGCGCGACAGGACCCGCACTCGCAATCGACATACCGCACATCACCACCGCGATCAGCCAGGGCCGCAAAAACGACATTCCACACCTCAAGAGCACCTAGCCTGCTCTGAAACGAGACGGCTGTGGCCGCGGTGTGGCTTTGTGATTTCTGCATTGTTTCCGGTCGTTCAATTTGATTGGCGGATCAGCACGCAAAAGCAGCAGCCGTGACGATCGCGCGGGCCTGCGGCGGTGACCGAATGGCATGGAGCCCGCTGCGCATACGGCTTGCCCATGCAGACCTTCAGCAACATCGCGCAACGCTCGGATTCTTTACAGAGGTTTAAGCCGGTGCGAGAGGCCACGACATCAGGAACTCGCATGGGTATTCGTCGATGAACGCGCTTGTCATGACCAGAACGGTGCTGGTCGCCCTCCTCGCCTCGACCTTGGCCGCTCATGCCGGGACGACCGGCAAGCGCGATCAACGACAGACGACACAAAATGCGGTCTATGAGTACGGTCCGCGCGGCCCCAACCACTCCTATCAGTCCGGCCCGCACACGCGCATCTATGTCAGCAAGCGGTCCTGGCTGGATGGAGGGACCGAGTTGCTCCCCGGCGAGCGCAAGTTCAGCGACTACGCCTTCCCGCCCGGCATCTCGTTCGCACGCGAGAACAACAACCGACCGCTCGATCGCCAGCCACTGAGCCCGGGCTCGGATCTGGGCGGGTTCGTGCAGAGAATCCCGATCTCGTGGTGACCGGCTTACGGAAACTCTGCTCATCGTCTCGATGAGCGAAACGACAGTCAATTCGTTGCTTCCATCGGTATTGCGTCGGTCGTCCTCTGGCAATCGCGCGCGAGCGGAGATGACGTGCGCGTGTGCGCATCTGCCGCACGCGGCTTGACGTTCTCCACACTGCTCTCGAACCATTCCAAATCCGCTCATCGCAACTTCAAGCAATTCTATTTTGCGCGTGTGGAATTCCGATCGCTTCACCCATAGAAGTCCGCATCGCTCGACGCGCATCAGCACACAGCTGCGCGCGTTCGCGTGAATCAGTTCGGCGCAATTGGGGATCATCATTGGTGGGCGTTGCTTTGTCGGAGAGGAAACTTCGTTGGTTTGGAAGCGCAGCAGCGATCAACGCCACGATGTTCGGTTCGATCGTTTTCGTATCTGTTGACGTCCTGGCTTCCCGGGCACAGGCCCAGAACAGCAACCTGCCACCGGTCACCGTCGAAGCGCCGAGCGCGCCGAAGACGCGCAACAGCACCGCTTCCAATCAGCGCACGCGGTCGCAACGCGCGGCCACGACGAATCGGCGCGGCAATTTGGCAGCCGATCAGAAACGCGCACCGCAGGCGGCTGGAGGCGCGACTGGTACGACGATCGGCTACGTCGCGACCAGCGGCACTGCAGGCACCAAGACCAACACGCCGCTGATCGAGACGCCGCAGTCGCTCTCCGTCGTGACGAAGAAGGAGCTCGAAGATCGCAACGTCCAGACGCTGAAGGACGCCGTGAACTACACACCCGGCGTCACGACCGCGGCATTCGGTTACGATCCGCGCTTCGACGCCTTTTCCATCCGCGGCTTCGACGTGACCTATACCGGCATCTATCGCGACGGCCTGCGGCAGGGCGGCGGCAATTTCGCCATTCCCAAGATCGAGCCCTATGGAATCGAGAGCGTATCTATCCTCCGCGGCCCGGCCTCCGGCCTTTATGGCCTCGGCTCCCCCGGCGGCATCGTCGACGTCACGACGAAGCGGCCGCCGCAGACGGCGTTCGGCGAGGTGCAATTGCAGGCCGGCAATTACGATCGCTACCAGGGCGCCTTCGACGTCGGCGGCCCGGTCCCCGGCAGCGACCAGTTGTATTACCGGCTGACGGGCCTGTTGCGCGACGCAAAAACCTGGTTTCCCGGCAATGATGACGATCGCGCCTATATCGCGCCGGCCCTGACCTGGAAACCGAACCTCGATACGACCTTCACGATCCTCGGCGAGTATCAGACCAGCCGCACCGCTGCGAGCATCGGCAACGCGCGCACGGTTGATGGCAAGCTGACCAACATCTACTCGAACGATCCGGCGTTCAGCGCGATGGACCAGAAGCAGTTCCGCGTCGGCTACGCGTTCGAGCACAACGTCAACGACACCTGGACCGTCCGGCAGAATTTCCGGTTCTATCAGGTCAACACCGACGCGAAGTACACCCAGATCGATACCCTCGACTTCGCGACCCGGACCGCGACGCGTTCGGCCTGGCGAATTCTCGACAATTTCAAGACCGCCACGCTCGACAACCAGGCCGAAGCCAAGTTCATGCTCGGCGCGGTCAAGAACACCGTTCTGTTCGGCGTCGACTACAGCAATTCCCGTTACGACGACAAGATCGGGTACGGGCCGGCGCCCGATCTCAATCTTGCGACCATGAACTACGGCACGCAGGCGATCGCCACGCCGGCATTCTCGATTTTCACCAAGCAGTCGACCAACGAGATCGGAGTCTACGCGCAGGAGCAGGCCAGGCTCGGCGGATTCATCCTGACGCTCAACGGGCGCCAGAGCTGGGTCTCGCAGAGCACCACGACCACCCTGGACGGGACCCCGGACACCCAGAAGCCGTCGGCCTTCACCGGTCGCGCGGGCCTGAGCTATGTGTTCGACAACGGCGTTGCACCCTATGTCAGCTACGCCACCTCGTTCAGCCCGCAAACGGGCGTCGACGTGACGGGAGCCGCCTTCAAGCCGACCACCGGGGAGCAAACGGAAGTCGGCGTCAAGTATCAGATGCCGAATGTTCCACTGCTGTTGACCGGCGCTGTGTTCGACATCAAGCAGGACAATGTCCTGCGCACCAACCCCGACAACATCGCAGTCCTGGCGGCCACCGGACAGATCGAATCCAAGGGGCTGGAGCTCGAGGCCAAACTGGCGCTCACACCCAGCTTCGACCTCACCGCGGCCTACACCCATCTCAACGTCGTGATCACGCGGGGCAATCCCGATACGACGGGCCATGAGTATTCCGGCATCCCGAGAGACTCGTTCGCGGCGTTCGGCAAGTACACGTTCCAGTCCGGCACGCCGGTGGAAGGACTGGGACTGGGCCTCGGCCTGCGCTATATCGGCGCGAACTTCGGCAACGACCAAAATACTTTCGAGAATGCCGCTGTCACGTTGTTCGACGCCGTGGTCGACTACGATCTCGGAAAGCTCGACCGGAGTTTTCGCGGCGCCTACATGCGCGTGAACGCCACCAACCTGTTCGACAAGACGTATGACACCTGCCAGTCCGGCTATTGCTACGCCAGCGCAAGGCGCCAGGTGATCGGGACGTTGAGCTATCGGTGGTAGCGCGCGCCAGCGTTCGCGGCGCTGATTGCTTAATCTCGTCATTGTGTAATCCAGCTTTCAACACCGTCATCCTGAGGTGCGAAGCTCGCGATGCAAGGCATCGCGAGCGGAGCCTCGAAGGATGCACGGCCGAGATGCAGCCGGGCCGTCGCCCTTCGAGGGCCGCTAAAGAAGCGGCCGCCTCAGGGTGACGGGGATGGATCGACGCACTGCCACCTCGACAGCGTCATTGCGAGCGCAGCGAAGCAATCCAGAATCCCTCCGCGGAAAGACTCTGGATTGCTTCGCTGCGCTCGCAATGACGGAGTATGAGGCGACGTCCTCGCTCCTCCAGCTCGCATCTTGAATGCAGACACGCCTCCACATTCTCGCGGCGCAATTCGCCCGAGCTTTGCGTCGTTACTCCACCCTCTTGTCCAAGAGGGCGCAGGGAAGGCCGGGTGCTGACCTCGCACCCGCGGTCCGCTGCGCGAAGAGGTAGCGCAAAGGAACCGCACAGCAGCATACAGGTGGAGCCAATCACTCGGCCTTCCCTGCGCGATGGTTGGACGGCTTATGCCGCGCTCTCCCGGGAGCCGAGTTCGTTCTGGCCTCCCTCACTCCCGCGAAATTCACCAGCACCGCGTCGGTTGACGCGATCACCGCCTCCGCAAGAGCTTGACCGTAGCAACGACGGCCAGGACCACACGGTTTTGCCGTACGCGCGGCCCGCCATTTCGCCGCAGTTTTCCCAGCCCTGTCGACGGAGCCGGAAACTTACAGACGAGACGAACCTGACAGCGCCGTTCGTCCGCGCGCGGCCGCGGGCTCACCGGGGACTACCCTCCCTGCCCACACCTTTCGCGCCCAACGCTGCCGCGTCCACCGCAAGCCCGACTCGCGAAAATGACGACCACATGATCGCCCCTCGAGGATGAGCCGGGACGGGCGACACATACGACAAATCCGAATTTCGGCAAAGCGGAATCTTTTCGCCGACAGCCCTTGACTCGGCTGCGAAACAGGACCGATGTCGCCCCTGGCCGCCCACGCTCGCAGCCGCCGAGATGCCGCGCAACATCTGTTTACATTCAGCAACATTCGGGCTGCCGAAAGGCCACGATCCCTAGGCTAGTGGTTCCCGCCTCGTCCTGCCTCTCCGAGGGCCGTGAGCGCCCTCCTCCTTCCCGGGCGAGGCCAATGAATCTCAGCCGATTTGATGCCGTCACACTTGTCCGTCGAAATCCCCCTGCCTTCCGCAAAGGAGAACCGTCATCCGACGCCCCGCCTGCTGCGCGAAGTCCTGTCCCGTGCCGGGGTTTGCCTCGCGCTGATACTGAGCGGCTCATTGGCAGGCTGTGCAGTCGGGCCGGACTATGCAGGCCCGCCCAGGCTCGACCTACCGTCGCACTGGATCACCAAGACCGCTGCGCGGCGCGGCGCAGGCACGCTCGATCGCTGGTGGCTACGCCTGCGCGATCCCCTGCTCAACCGCCTGATCGAACAGGCCGTCGAGGCCAATCCCGATGTCGCCAAGGCAAAAGCGGTGGTGCGTGAGGCGCGGGCAACGGTGCAGCAGACCAGCGCCGGCCTGTTTCCGTCGGTCAGCGGCTCGGCCTCGGTGACCGACAACAAGACCAGCTCAGGCTCCGCATCAGCCGTCGTCGACAGCGCGCCCTACACGCTGCACCAGGCGAGCTTCGATTCGAGCTGGGAGCTCGACCTGTTCGGCGGCACGCAGCGAAGCATCGAGGCGGCGGCGCGCGGGGCGCAATCGGCCGAGGAGGATCTGCGCGACAGCCTCGTCACGCTGATCGGCGACGTCGCCGCCTATTACGTCGAGGCACGCGGCTATCAGACCCGGATCGCGCTGGCGCAGCGCACCGCGGTCTCGCAGCGCGACACCGAAAAGCTCACCCGCAGCAAGTACGAGGCCGGCAGCGGCAACGCCGTCGATCTCGCCAAGGCGACCGCACAGGCCGCGAGCACGGAAGCCAACGTTCCGACCTATCAAACCGCGCTCGCCGCCGACATTCACCGGCTCGGCATCCTGCTGGGACGGCCGCCGGATGGCGTCGCTTCGCTGATGGCGCGGTCCGCGCCCGTGCCGGCACCGCGCATGCCGCTGCCGACGGTCCTGCCCGCCGATCTCCTGATGAGCCGTCCCGATGTCGCCAGCGCCGAGCGCAAGCTGGCGCAGGCCACCGCCAAGATCGGCGCGGCCGAGGCCGATCGCTATCCGGCAGTGTCCTTGACCGGCTCGGTTGGTACCTCTGCACTGCGCGCCGGCGATCTCGCCAAATATTCCAGCGTGAGCTGGTCGGTCGGTCCTTCCGTCACCGTGCCGGTGTTCGATGCGGGCAAGCGTCTGGCCACGGTCAAGATCGCGGAAGCGCAGCGCGACCAGGCGTTCGCGACGTTCCACTCGACCTTGCTCACCGCGCTCGAAGATGTCGAGAACGCCCTGGTCTCGCTGTCGCAGGAACGCGTGCGTGCCGCCAAGCTGGCGGAGGCGGCGAAGAACTACCGTGAAGCCGCAAAGCTGTCGCGATCGCTGTTCGAGACCGGCAGCGCGAGCTTCATCGACGTGCTCGACGCCGAACGCTCGCTCTATTCAGCCGAGGATTCGCTCATCCAGAGCAAGGTGTCGGCGGCGAAGGATTACATTTCGCTGGCAAAGGCGCTCGGCGGCGGCTGGGCCGATCCGGTCGACGTGTCGACGCCGACCATCGTCGACACCAACACAGGACCTCACGTCCGGGAGGCGCAGAAGTGACTGTGATCATCACCGTCAAGCGCGTGAAGATCGCGGCCGCCGTGTTTGCTGTGGTCGCGACCGGCATGGTGCTGGCGACGCGGTCGCCGGGGACATCGAGCAAGGCGCAATCCTACATCACCGCGCAGGTCGCGGTCAGCGATCTCCGCGAGGAGGTGCTCGCCAGCGGCACGCTGAAGCCGGCGCGGCTGACCGCGGTCGGCGCGCAGGTGTCGGGCCGGATCACCGCGCTCAACGTGCGCGTCGGCGACACGGTCAAGGCCGGCGACGTCATCGCCCAGATCGACCCCGTCACCAAGCAGAACGATCTGCGCAACTCGGAGGCGTCGCTGAAGAACTATCGCGCGCAGAAGGCCGAGAAGGAGGCCGCGCTGGTGCTGGCCGAGGCCAACCTCGCGCGCCAGCAGGCGACGCTGGCACAGCGTGCGACCTCACGCAGCGATTTCGACAGCGCGGAAGCGACCGTGCGCCAGACCCGCGCCCAGATCGCAGCGCTGGAAGCGCTGATCGTCGGCGCCGAGGCCAGCGTCGAGACGGCGCGGGTGAACCTCGAATATACCCGCATCACCGCGCCGATCGACGGTACGGTGCTCGCCACCGTGGTGCAGGAGGGACAGACGGTCAACGCGGTGCAGTCCGCACCGACCATCGTCGTGCTCGGCCAGCTCGAGACGATGACCGTGCGGGCGGAGATCTCCGAAGCCGACATCGTCAAGGTCAGGCCGGGGCAGTCGCTCTACTTCACCATCCTCGGCGACCAGGATCATCGCTACGAGGCGCGGCTGGAGCAGATCGAGCCGGCGCCCGAATCGATCAAGAACGATGCGAGCTTCTCCTCGACCACGACGTCGAGCTCAAGCTCGTCCAGTTCGTCGAGCTCGACCAGCACGGCGATCTACTACATCGGCGTCTTCAATGTTCCCAACAAGGATTATGCGCTCCGAACCTACATGACCGCCGAGGTGCACATCATCACCGGCGAGGCCAAGCGGGTGAAAACGATCCCTGCGCTCGCCGTGATGCGCAAGTCCGATGGACGCAGCACGGTGCGCACCCTCAGTACGTCCGGCGACGTCAGCGAGCGCGAGGTCAAGACCGGCCTCAACGATCGCACCACGGTCGAGATCAGGTCCGGCTTAGAGGCGGGCGAACGGGTCGTGACCGGCGAGGCCAACGAGCAGACCTCATCGCACGGCATGCCGGGCGGACCTCCCGGCGGGGGAGGTCCCTGACATGATCGACCCGATCATCGATCTCCAGAATATCCGGCGCGAGTTCGCGGCCGGCGACACCATTGTGGTGGCGCTCGACGATTTGTCGCTCAGCATCCAGCCCGGCGAGATGGTGGCGATCGTCGGCTCATCCGGATCGGGCAAATCGACGCTGCTCAACATCCTCGGCTGCCTCGACCGGCCGACGTCCGGGACCTATCGCGTCGCCGGCAAGAATGTCTCCGAGTTAGATGCCGACGCGCTGGCCGCGCTGCGGCGCGAGCATTTCGGCTTCATCTTCCAGCGCTACAATCTGCTCGGCGATCTCACCGCCGCCGCGAATGTCGAGATCCCCGCCGTCTATGCCGGCATCAATGCGCGTGAGCGCCGGACGCGCGCGAGCGCGCTGCTCGAGCGGCTCGGCGTCGGCACACGCGGCGGTCATCGCCCGAACCAGCTTTCCGGCGGCCAGCAGCAACGTATCTCGATCGCGCGGGCGCTGATCAACGGCGCCGAGGTCATCCTGGCGGACGAGCCAACCGGTGCGCTCGACCGGCGCAGCGGCGAGGAGGTGCTGAAGATCCTCAAAGAGCTGCATCGCGAGGGACGGACGATCATCATCGTCACCCACGATGCCGATGTCGCTGCCCGGGCCGGGCGCATCATCGAGTTGCGCGACGGCAGGATCGTGGCCGATCGCCGCATAGAGAGCGCGGGCGCGTCGGAGCCGGTCGCCCGCACCGCATCGAACGGCGGCGTCGGCTGGACCGGCGCGTTGGGACGGCTGCGCGAGGCTTCGCGGATGGCGCTGGTGGCGATGGCCGCGCACCGGCTTCGCGCGTTTTTGACCATGCTCGGCATCATCATCGGCATCGCCGCGGTGTCGTCCGTCGTCGCGCTCGGTAATGCGTCACAGCGCAAGGTGCTGTCGGACATATCGAGCCTCGGCACCAACACGATCGAGGTGTTTCCGGGCAAGGACTTTGGCGATGCGCGCGCCGGCAAGATCAAGACGCTGGTGCTCGACGATGCCCGTGCGCTCGACCGGCAGGGTTTCATTGCCGGCGTCACGCCGACGGTCTCGACCAACACCACGGTGCGCTATCGCGGCAACGAATCCAACGTGCTCGTGAACGGCGTCGGCGAAAGCTATTTCCTGGTCAAGGGCGCCAAGCTGGCGAAAGGCCGCCTGTTCGACGCAGACGCCGTCCGCAACATCGAGCGGCAGGCGGTCATCGACGACAACACCAGAAAGACCTTCTTTGCCGATGACCAGACTTCCGGCATCGGCCGCGTCATCTGGCTCGGCAAGGTGCCGTGCCGCATCGTCGGCGTCATCGCGCAACAGCAGGGCGGGTTCGGCTCGAACCAGAACCTGTCGGTCTACCTGCCCTACACCACCGTGCAGGCGCAATTCACCGGCGACCGCGCGCTGCGCAGCATCCTCTTGCGCATCAGCGACGAGATCTCGACCAATCTGGCGCAGGATGCGGTGACCACGCTCTTGACGCAGCGGCACAACACGAGGGACTTCGTCATCCTCAACACCGACGACATCCGCCGCACCATCACCAGCACGACGCAGACGCTGGCCTTCCTGGTGGCGGCGATCGCAGTGATCTCGCTGGTGGTCGGCGGCATCGGCGTCATGAACATCATGCTGGTATCCGTGTCCGAGCGGATCAGCGAGATCGGCGTGCGCATGGCCGTGGGCGCGAGGCGCAGCGACATCCTCCAGCAATTCCTGGTGGAGGCGACCCTGATCTCGTCGATCGGCGGCATCGCCGGCATCCTGATCGCGGTCCTGCTCGGCATCGCCATCAACGTGGCGGTGCCCGGCTTCGAGGTCAGCTATTCCGCATTCTCGATCGGCGCGGCATTCCTGACCTCGACCGGGATCGGGATCGCCTTCGGCTTCTTCCCCGCCCGCCGCGCCGCCTTCCTCGACCCCGTAGTGGCACTGAGCCGTGACTGACCGTAGGATTGCACCATGACCGTAGTTCTTCGGACGAGACAATCGTCCGCAAATCGACCAACGATCGGCGCCCCCGATGCGATCTCAACCATGACCAACGGCACGCCCAACATCCTGATCGTCGAGGACGACCAGCCGACCCGCGATCTCATCTCGCGTTACCTGCGCGAGCATTCGTTCGCGGTCAGCGCCGTCACCAACGGCAGGGAGATGGACCGCCACCTCTCGCAGAACCGCGCCGACCTGATCGTGCTCGACCTGATGCTGCCGGGCGAGGACGGCCTCAGCCTCTGCCGCCGCCTGCGGATGGAAACGACGACGCCGATCATCATCCTCACCGCAAAGGGCGAGGACCTCGACCGCATCCTCGGCCTCGAAATGGGCGCCGACGACTATCTGCCAAAACCGTTCAACCCGCGCGAGCTGCTCGCCCGGATCAACGCGGTGCTGCGCCGGCACGCGAGCGGTCTCACGGCCGCCTCCACCGCGACGCGGCTGAAGTTCCAGGACTGGACCATCGATCTGCGCCTGCGGGAGTTACGCGACCCCGAGGGCGCACAGGTGCCGCTGACCAGCGCCGAGTTCGACCTGCTGCAAGCCTTCTGCGAGCGCGCCGGCCGTGTTCTCGGCCGCGACAGTCTCTTGAACATGACGCGCGGCCGCCCCGGCGGAAGCTTCGGCCGCAGCGTCGACGTGCTGGTCAGCCGTCTCCGCCGCAAGCTCGACCGCAGCGAAGACACCTCCATGATCAAGACCATCCGCACCGGCGGCTACATCTTCACACCAAGGGTGGAGGAAGCATGAGCCGCGCCGCCGACATCCTGGCGCTGTTCAGCTTCAGGCGGATCAGCGGTCAGATCGCCGCCCTGATCCTGGTCTCGCTGCTCCTGATCCACGTGCTGATCGCCGGATATTTCCTGCTCAACCGGCCGAAGCTGCTCACCGACACGCCGGTCGAGCAGTTCGAGCTGATCGCGCGGATCATCACCAACACGCCCAAGGCGGAGCGCGCTCTCGTCCTCGGCAGCATCAGCCGGACCTTTCCGGCGCTCAAGCTGCAATTGCGGGACGGTGTTTCGACTTCCGTTATGCCGCTGCCGGCGCGGACACCCCTGCCTATCCCGTCCGCACTCGGCGGCCGGGCTGAGCTCATTCGCGGCAGCGGCGCGGAACAGGATCGCGTCTGGTTCTACCTCGCCAAGGACGACGTGCTCGAAGCGACGATGGGATTGCCCCAAATACCGGCCTTCGTCAGCGGCCTCTGGACCTCGACGCTGCTGTTCCTGGTCGCGAGCGTCACGCTGCTCGGCGTCTGGGCCGGCCGCGCGCTGTCCTCGCCGCTCTCGGCCTTCGCGCGCGCGGCGGAGAATTTCAGCCTGAACCGGGCCACGCCGCCGCTGCCGGAAAACGGACCGGAGGAGATCAAATCCGCAGCCAGAGCGCTGAACCGGATGCGCGAGCGCATCACCGCACTGATGAACGACAGGACGCGCATGCTCGCGGCCATCAGCCACGATTTGCGCACGCCGATCACGCGGCTGCGACTGCGCTCGGAATATATCGAGGATCCGGCGCAGCGGACGCAGACCGTGCGCGACCTCGACCAGATGCAGTCGATGCTGGAATCGGTCCTGTCCCTGCTGCGCAGTGAAAGCCCGGTGAAGCCGACACTGGTGGATGTCGCGGCGCTGCTACAGATGGTCTGCGAGCAGTTTTCCGACAGCGGCCATGCGGTGACTTATTCGGGCCCAGATCGCGCCGCCTTCGTGCTGCGGCCGGACGAGATCATCCGCGCGGTCACCAACCTCGTCCAGAACGCAACGCGCTTCGGAACCAGCATCGACGTCGCGCTGTCGATATCGGGAGATCATCTCGTCATCGACGTTTCGGACAATGGACCCGGCATTCCCGACGACAGGAAGACGGCGATGCTGGAGCCCTTCGTGCGCGGCGAGGACGCCCGCACCATGGACGGGACAACCGGATTCGGCCTCGGCCTCTCGATCGCGCAGGCGATTGTGACCGCGCATGATGGAACCCTCGAGCTGCTCGACAACACGCCGAAAGGCCTGTGCGTGCGCTTGCAGCTCGCCAAGACCGGCGCGGTGCCGGAGGCGTCGCGGCCATAAAGTCGCGGCAATCGTCGGGCTTGTCGACCTCGCCCTCCTTCATCCTGCTTCCCCGGAGTTCCAATGTCTTCCGCCGACCGGCCGGCGACACGCCTTGCGACGCGGCTTGCCTTCCTCGTCGCAGGCTTCGGCATCGCATGCTGGGCACCGCTGGTGCCGTTCGCGAAGACGCGGCTCGGCGTCGACGACGGCATGCTCGGGCTGCTCCTGCTCAGCCTCGGCATCGGCTCGGTCGCCGCGATGCTGCTGACCGGGATCATGAGCGCGCGCTACGGCAGCAGGCCGATCATCATGGCCGGCGGGCTCGGTCTCGCGCTGGCGCTGCCGCTGCTGGCCATCACGAGCACGCCAGCGACGCTGGCGCTGGCGCTGTTCGCATTCGGCGCCGCGCTCGGCTCGATCGACGTCGCCATGAACATCCATGCGGTGGAGGTGGAGCGCGCCGCGAAAATTCCGCTGATGTCCGGCTTCCACGCGCTCTTCAGCATCGGCGGTTTTGCGGGATCTGCGCTGATGACCGCGCTGCTGTCGCTGCAGCTCGGCGCGCTCGCCTGCACGCTGATCTGCTCCGCCCTGATGCTGGCCGCGATGGTGGTGACGTCGCCGCGCCTGCTTCGCTCGGTGCAGGTGCAGGACGGGCCGCTTTTGGTGGTACCGCACGGATCGGTGCTGCTGCTGGCGCTGCTCGGCGCCATCACCTTCCTCGTCGAAGGCGCGATGCTGGATTGGGGCGCGCTGCTCGTGATCGGCGCCGGCCTCGTCTCCGAGGCGCAAGGCGGAACCGGCTACATCGTGTTCTCGATCGCGATGACAGTGGGGCGGCTCGGCGGCGACGCCGTCGTCGCGCGCATCGGAGACCGCGCGACATTGTTCTGGGGCAGCCTCATTGCGATCGGGGGCTTCGTGGTGCTGCTCACAGCTCCCATTGCGGCGATTGCGATGGCCGGCTTCCTGCTGATCGGCCTCGGCGCCTCGAACCTCGTGCCGGTGCTGTTCCGCCGCGCAGCCTGGCAGACGGTGATGCCAACAGGGCTCGCCGTCGCCGCGATCACGACCGCCGGCTATGCCGGCATCCTGGTGGGCCCCGCCGGCGTCGGCTTCGTCGCCCGCCTTGGCGGATTGCCGATGGCGTTCTGGCTTCTGGCCGCGCTGATGTGTCTGGTCACACTGTCGGCCCGCATCGTCACACGCCCCGCGGCGTGAGTTGTTTCAAAACCTCTCCAGCCCGATCGATTTGATCATGCCCGCGAGGGTCGCCGAAGTCGCCTCGACGAGGCGCTGGAATTCGGCCGGCTTCGAATCGCTGTCCGGCTCCATGCCCTCGGCACGGTAATTGGCCTGCATCGCCTTGTCGGCCATGGCCATGCGCGTCGCCTGGGCAATCCGGTCGATGATCGCATCGTCGGTCTGCCGGGGCGCGAACAGGCCGAACCAGCCGTCATAGCGGAGGCCCGGCATGCCGGATTCGATGGCGGTCGGGATATCGGGGGCCACGCTCAGCCGCTTCTCGGTGGCGACCGCGATCATCCGGATCTTGCCGGCCTCTCTCCACTGCTGCAATTGCACCGACATCACGGCAATGATGAGGGGGATCTGGCCGGCGAGGAGGTCGTTGCTGGCCTGAGCGATGCCCCGATACGGCACATGGACGATGTCCAGCCCGCCCGCCTGCAGCTTGAATGCTTCGCCGACGAGATGATTTCCGCTGCCGATACCGGGCGTCCCGTAGGACAGCTTTCCCGGATTGGCCTTCGCGTAGGCAATCAGCTCACCCAGATTTGTGACGGGCACCGACGGATGGACGACGAAAACCAGCGCGCTGGTGATGAGACGGCAGATGGCGCGGAAATCGTCCATCGCATAGGACGGATTTTGCGCCAGCAGCGGAATGGCCGCCTGCGTGCTGTCGTTTCCGAGCAGCAGCGAGTAGCCGTCGGGCTTCTCGCGCGCGACCGCCGCCGTCCCGATCGCGCCGCCCGCACCGGTGATGTTTTCGATGAAGACGGGTCCAAGCAGCGACGACATCTTCTCCGCCCAGGGACGCCCGATCTGGTCGCCAGATCCGCCCGCCCCATAGGGAATCACCAGCCGAATGGGACGAGAGGGATAATCGGCGGTGCGCCCGATGCGCGGAATCGCCGCAAGCGCGGCTGCGCCCGACAATGCATGGACGATCTGTCGCCGCGAGAAGGAAGACATGCCCGAATTCCGGAGGCGGTTAGTCGGGGCCCGGGACGAGACCGGCACCTGGACGATCCCATCGCAGCAATCGGCGACCGACGTCAATGCTCCGTCCGGACTATGCGGCGGCGTGACCGCCGGGTCGTGTGCTCTAACCCGCTGCTTTTAAAACAATATTTCGGAGGACGACCGACCCACGCGGTCCACGCAGGGCTGCCGGCCCTGCCCACTGCTTTCGGCCAGTTTACTGTACGGTTCGTTCTGATAGACCACAAAGAAATACCTTTTGACTCCCGTCGCGGGGGTAATGGCGCGTGCCAGATCGTAGCGAAGACTCGTCCATTTCATTTGGGCCATTTCGACTGTTTCCAAAGTCCCGGCTCTTGGAGAAGGAGGGCCTGCCGCTCCATGTCGGCGGCCGCGCGCTCGACATCCTCATCTTCCTGGCCGAGCGGCCCGGTGAAGTCGTCGACAAGAGAGAGCTGGTCAAGCGCATCTGGGCCGACGTCAATGTCGACGAGGGCAGCCTGCGCTTCCATGTCGCAGCGCTGCGCAAAGCGCTCGGCGATACCGGCAAGTCGGCGCGCTACGTCGTCAACGTGCCCGGTCGCGGCTATTGCTTCGTCGCCTCGCTCGCCCCGCCGGCCTCGCCCGCCACGCAGCCGACCATCGACATCCTGCCTCCCCGCGCCCTCCCCGCGCCGCTCTCGAAAATGGTCGGACGGGAGGAGGTCGTCGAAAAGATATCGAACGGACTCTCGCTCCATCGCTTCATGACCCTGGTCGGCCCGGGCGGAATCGGCAAGACGGCCGTCGCCATCGCCGTCGGGCACCGCCGCTCCCAGGATTTTCGCGGGCGCGTCTTCTTCGTCGACTTCGGCCCGCTCCGGGATGCCAGCCACGTCGCAACCACCGTTGCCTCCGCGCTCGGCCTGACCATCAGCGCAGAGAATCCGACGCCGGCCCTGTTGACGTTCCTCAAGGTCGGCCCGGCCCTGCTGATCCTCGACAGCTGCGAGCATGTGCTGGACAATCTGGCTCCGCTCGTCGAGCACATCGTGCGCGAGGCGCCGCAGCTTCGCGTTCTCGCAACCACCCGCGAATCGTTCCGCAGCGAAGGCGAGCGCATCTTCCGCCTGTTCCCGCTGGATTGCCCGCCCGAGCGCGAGGGGATCGATGTCGCCGAGGTCCTCGCCTATCCCGCCGCCCAGCTCTTCGTCGAGCGCATCGCGCAGAGCTCCGGCCCGTTCCAGCTCAGTGCGGACGAAGCGCCGCTGGTTGCGAGCATTTGCCGGCGCCTCGACGGCATTGCGCTCGCGATCGAGCTCGCGGCGGGGCGCGTCAATGCCTACGGCATCGCCGGCACCGCCTCGCTGCTCGACAGCCGCTTCTCGCTGCAATGGCGTGGCCGGCGCACGGCCGTGCCGCGGCACCAGACCCTCGCCGCCGCGCTCGACTGGAGCTATGACCTGCTGCCTGCGGCCGAGAGCGCGACCCTGCGCCGGCTCTCGGTGTTCGCCGGACCTTTCGCGCC
The DNA here is from genome assembly GCF_029714325.1 of Bradyrhizobium sp. CB1717. Classification (NCBI taxonomy): domain Bacteria; kingdom Pseudomonadati; phylum Pseudomonadota; class Alphaproteobacteria; order Hyphomicrobiales; family Nitrobacteraceae; genus Bradyrhizobium; species Bradyrhizobium sp. CB1717. The sequence goes on along the minus strand of NZ_CP121666.1, from coordinate 3,275,751 downwards.
GGAGGCGGCTGCCGCGGTTGCATCCGGCGACGGCCTCAGCGCATCGGAAACGCTGGAGGCCATCGACAGCCTGGTCACCAAGTCGCTGATCTCGCCGTCCGGCGCGCGGACGCTGCGCTATCGCCTACTCGACACGACTCGGGCCTACGCCCACGGAAAGCTCAGCGCGCTCGGCGAAACCAGGCAGTTCGCACGCCGTCATGCCGAGTATTTTCGCGATTTCTTCGCGCATGCGGAGGCCGACACATCGACGCCGCTGCCCGAATGGCTCGGCATCTACGGCGCGGAGCTGGACAATGTGCGCGCAGCGCTCGACTGGGCTTTCGCGCCCGACGGCGACACCGAGCTGGGAATCGCGCTGACGGCGGCCGCGGTCACGCTGTGGGTGCGGCTTTCCCTGTTCGCCGAATGCCGCGAACGAAGCAAGATTGCACTCGCGGCGCTCGGCGACACCGGCGACGACCGTATCCGCATGCAGCTCCTGTCGGCACTCGGCTGGTCGCTGATGTATGGCGAGGGCCGCGCGCGCGAGGCGCGCCCGATCCTGGAGACGACGCTCGAGCTCGCCGACAGGCTCGACGACAAGGATTTCCGGCTGCGCGCGCTCTGGGGCCTGTGCATCGACCAGTTCAACAATGGACAGTTCGGCAAGGCCCGCGCGTTCGCCGATCGTTTTGCGAACGCGGCCGCGAACTCTCCCGACAGGACCGACGTGATGCTGGGCGACCGGCTCACAGCCGTCGCGCTGCATTATCTCGGCGACCAGAACGACGCACGGCTGCGCATCGACCGGGTGCATGCATCGCTGCATGTGCTGGCGGAGAAGCCGAAGATCTTCCCGCTCGACCTGAGAATATCCACGCAATATTTCCGCGCTCGCATCCTGTGGCTGCAGGGTCTCGCCGACCAGGCCCAGGCGCTCGCCGCCCGAAACATCGAGGAGGGCCGCGCCAACGGCCACGCCCTGACCTTCTGCAGCGTGCTGGGACAGGCCGCCTGCCCGATCGCCTTCTGGTCCGGCGATTTCGACGCTGCGGAACGCCACGGCACCGAGCTGCTCGAACATACCGAACGGCACGCGATCCGGCTGTGGGGATTGTGGGCGCGGGCCTTCAATGCGGCGGTGATCGCCAGGCGCGGCGACGTCGCGAGCGGCCTGCCGCTGTTGCGCGAGGAGCTCAACCGCGCCGGCGATGCGCGCTTCCTGCCGCGCTTCCTTCCCCTGCTCGGCGAGCTTGCAGCGTGCTTTGGCGAGGCCGACCAGATCGACCGTGGCCTCGACGTGATCGAGGACGTCTTGACCCGCTGCCACGACCGGCAGGAGCTCTGGTATCTGCCGGAGCTGACCCGCATCAAGGGAGAATTGATGCGCCGGAGCGCGAAGCATTCGGGCGACGCGGAAGCCCACTTTCGCGAGGCCATGGGCATCGCGGCCCAGCAGGGCGCGCGCTTCTGGGAACTGCGCTGCGCGACCAGCCTCGCGCGGCTGATGAGCGGGGCCGGTCGGAGCCAGGACGCTCTGGCCATTCTGGAGAACGTCTCCGGATCGTTCACGGAGGGTGCCGAGATCGCCGACCTGCGCACCGCGCGCGAACTGATCGCGCAACTACGGAGCTGACCCGCGCGCTGATGCGCGCTAAAACCGCTTCGCACTTTGCGCTACGCGGCCCTTCGGGTCCGGATCATGCTTTAGCCTCCCGCCGCCACCGCGCGGCGCGGCAGCTTCCAGTCCGGCCGGATGAAGTGACAGGTGTAGCCGTCCGGATAGCGCTCGAGATAATCCTGATGCTCGGGCTCGGCTTCCCAGAACTCGCCCGCGGGCGTGACCTCGGTGACCACCTTACCCGGCCACAGGCCGGAGGCCTCGACGTCGGCGATGGTGTCTTCGGCAATCCGCTTCTGCTCGTCGCTGGTATAGAAGATTGCGGAACGGTAGCTCGTGCCGAGATCATTGCCCTGTCGGTTGAGCGTGGTCGGGTCGTGAATCTGGAAGAAGAACTCCAGCATGGTCCGGAAGTTCGTCTTCGCGGGGTTGAAGATGATCTCGATGGCTTCGGCGTGGCCTTCATGATTGCGATAGGTGGCGTTCTTCACATGGCCACCGGTGTAGCCGACCCGGGTGGAGATCACGCCCGGCTGCCTGCGGATGAGATCCTGCATGCCCCAGAAACAGCCTCCGGCCAAAACTGCGCGCTCAGTCGTCATCTGATGCTCCCAATTGATCGCTCTTTCGGTTCTGCCGCATCATAGGCTCTCGGCCGCCCCGCCGAAAGCCATCCATTGCAGGCATGTCCACCCGGTTCCTAGAGCCGGGTGGACCCAAATTGAAAGCTCGCCTCTAGCCCAATTTGGCGTCGAGCGTGATCGCGGCGTTGAGCACCTTCGACACCGGGCAATTCTTCTCGGCTTCGCCCGCGATCTTGGCGAAACCTGCTTCGTCCAGGTTCGGCACTTTCGCGCGCAAGGTCAGCGCCGACTTGCTGATCTTGAAACCCTTGCCTTCGGGCTCGAGTGTCACTGCGGCTTCCGTCGACAGCTCGTCCGGCGTGAAACCCGCCATCTGCAGGCCGAAGGCGAGCGCCATGGTGAAACAGCCCGCATGGGCTGCGGCGATCAATTCCTCGGGATTGGTGCCCTTCTCGTTCTCGAAACGGGTCTTGAACGAATAGGGCGTGCTGGCAAGCACGCCGGATTCGCTCGACAAATGGCCTGCGCCATCGCGACCCGTGCCCTTCCAGACTGCTGTTGCCTTGCGGATCATCTCAGTTCTCCTTGCTTCTTGTTGGCACCGGCGCTCCGTACCGGCCGAAGGCGACATCAGCGTGACCGCCTATCGCCGGCGCGCGGCGCCCCGCGTTCCGAGGATGCAGTTGCTTCAGGTTGGCAGCTCCTGACCGGCCTGCTCGCGCACGATGTAGTCGGCATACCAGTCCGCCCAGTTCTCGTCGTGACCGCCGGTGCGCCTCTCGTGCTCGCCATGCGCCACTGAGGCTCGGCGCATCGCCGCGGCGAGGTCAGTTTGCGATGCGAATGTCGTGTCGTCTGCCGCAATGCGTCCGGGCAGCCGTGTCGTGACCTCCTGGAACAGCCAGCCATTGCCGTCGGGATCGCTGAACGAGGCGAATGAGCTGTAGCTGCCGCGCTTCGGGTCAGCGCCGCTGACGCGAACGCTGCCGAACAGATACGGCTCATCGGGCCCGGCATGAACATCACCGCCACCGTGGAAGGGCTCGCTGACGGCAATGCCGCGCTCCAGCAGATCCTTCCGCGCAGCCTCCAGATCAGAGACGATCAGATACAAGCCGCGCGCCGAGCCTGGCGCCGCCGCCGTGACGTTCTTGCCGAAGATCACCGAGCAGGCCGAGCCCGGCGGCGTGAACTGGATCACGCGCCAGTCGTCGCCTGAGGCGAAATCGGCATCCAGTCGCCAGCCGAGCCGCGCATAGAACGCCTTGGCGCGGTCGACATCGGACACCGGAATGACAACGACTTCGAGCTTCATATCAACGCTGCGCGATGTTGAAGGCTTGACCGCGGCATCGCGGTCGATTTCGAGTGTGGCCATGTCAAGCTCCCGTGGTGTGAGTTGAGGCGATCGTTCAGGCGACGGCCGGCATCACGATGGTCATCCGCGTGCCACCCTGCCCCGCCTCGCCGTGCAGCCGTGCATGAATGCTGCGGGCGAGCCCTTCGAGGATGCGGCTGCCGGCGCCCTGGAGCGGACCAACCGCACCAATGCCGTTGTCGGCCACCGTGCAGACCCAGGCGCCGTCGCGGCGCGCGACGTCGATGCGGATCAGCCCTCCATTCTTGTTCGGGAAGGCGTGCTTCGCCGCATTCGTGACCAGCTCCGTCAGCATCAACGCGAGCCGATGACGTTGCGAGGACGGCAGTGTGTCGTCTTCGATGGCGGCTTCGCAGCGGATACCGGCCGGCTCCAGCACCGCCTCGGAGAGCGCCCCGCACAGATTTTCGAAGAATGGCGCGACGCAGACTGTCGACGGATCGTCGTTGTCGGACAAGAGCTGATAGAGCCTGCCAAAGGCAACGATGCGCCGCTCGAACCGGTCCACCGCCAGCGAGACGTCCCTGGTGCCGGCCCGCGTGAAGTCGCGGCGGACTGACGCACCCAGCAGCGTCAGCGTGTTCTTCATGCGATGGTGGGACTCGCGCAGCACGAGCTCCCAATCGCGCGACTGATCGTCGCGACCTGCGGCGAATTGAGATCGAACGGCACTGCCGTTCGGCATCGAGCCGATGGCGGACATGACAGCCTCCCGCTGCAATGAGACCTAACTCGAAAGCTATACTGAATGCATCGCCTGCGATTTGCTCGTTAGACTTTGCAAGATTCTGTTATGATCGGCGGCGTCACAATCCGGCATCGGAGACCGTCGTCGCGACGGTCAAGCACACTGACGAATTGTCGCGGGCTGCGTCGTAAGCTGCTCGCGTTTAAGCAAAATTTGCGAGTGTTATTCTCAAGGCGCTCCGGCGATCGCCACGCCATTTCGCCACTTTCGACCAGTTTACTCGCAATGTCGTTCTGCTAGACCAAAGTTGCAGACAGCATCCCCTTCATTGGAACCATTGGCTCGTGCCGGACGCTAACGACCAGGATTCGGCAATCTCCTTCGGGCCATTCCGGCTGTTTGCAAAGTCGCGGCTGCTGGAGAAGGACGGTGTTCCGCTTCATCTCGGCGGCCGCGCGCTCGACATCCTGATCTTTCTCGCCGAACGCGCCGGTGAGGTCGTGGACAAGCGGGAGTTGATCAAGCAGGTGTGGTCCGAGGTGAACGTCGACGAAGGCAGCCTGCGCTTCCACATCACGACGCTGCGCAAGGTCCTGGGCGATGCCGGGGAAGGCTCACGTTACGTCGTCAACGTTCCCGGACGCGGCTATTGCTTCGCTGCTCCGCTGCTCCGCCCTGCTGCTTCGGACGGCCGCGCCAGCCCAGTCGCCTCGCCCCACGCGCTGCCGTCACCGCTTGCGCGGATGATCGGGCGGGACGATGCCGTCGCGAAGATTTCCGCCGAGCTCGCCCTGCATCGCTTCGTCTCCATCGTCGGCCCCGGCGGGATCGGCAAGACCTCGGTCGCACTCGCCGTCGCGCATCGCGAGCTGGAGGCGTTCGACGGCCAGGTGGGCTTCGTCGATTTCGGCGCGCTCACCGACACCCGCCTCATTCCCGGAACGATCGCCGCAGCCCTCGGCTTGACGGTCAATTCCGACGACCCGATGCCGGGCCTGCTGACCTTCCTGCGCAGCCGGCGCACACTGCTGCTGTTCGACAGTTGCGAGCACATCCTCGACGAGCTCGCCCCCGTGGCCGAGCGTCTCGTCCAGGAGGCGAACGAGCTGCACGTTCTCGCCACCAGCCGCGAATCCTTTCGCACCGAAGGCGAGCGCGTGCACCGGCTGTTTCCGCTGGATTGCCCGCCCGAGCGCGATGGACTCGGCATTGCCGACATCCTCGCCTATCCTGCAAGCCAGCTCTTCGTGGAACGTATTGCCGAAAGCCTCGGCGATTTCGAGCTCAGCGAGGAGGATGCGCCGCTCGTCGCCGAAATCTGCCGGCGGCTCGACGGCATTGCGCTCGCGATCGAGCTCGCGGCCGGACGCGTCAACGCCTACGGCATCGCCGGGACCGCCTCGCTGCTCGACAGCCGCTTCTCGCTGCTGTGGCGGGGACGGCGTACCGCGATCCCACGGCATCAGACCTTGGGCGCCGCGCTGGCCTGGAGCTATGATCTGCTGCCAGAAGCCGAAAGCGCGACGCTGCGCGGATTGTCGGTGTTCGTCGGGCCGTTCACGCTGGAAGCTGCGCTGGCCGTCGCGACCTGCCAGGGCATCGGCGAAGCCGAGGCGGTCGAGGCGATCTCGAACCTGCTCTCCAAATCACTGATCGCAACCTCCCCCGCGGAGCGGCGGCTGCGCTATCGTCTGCTCGATACCACCCGCACCTTCGTCGGCAACAAGCTCGTCGAGAACGGGGAAGCGGACCGCGTCGCGCGTGCACATGCCGAGTATTTCCGCGATTTGCTGCGCGACATCGCGCTCAAATCCTCGGGGCTGCAGAGCGCGGGCGGCTTCCTGCCCTATGCGGACCATTTGCCCAATGTCCGGGCCGCGCTGACCTGGAGCTTTTCGGACGGCGGTGACCGGACGCTCGGCGTGGAGCTGGCGGCCTCGGCCGCGCAGTTTTTCCTCGAGCTGACCTTGCTGATGGAGTGTCTTCGCTGGACGCAGCAGGCGCTGGCCGCTTCCGATGCGGGCACATTGGACCGCCGCCAGGAGATGACGCTGCAGGCCGCGCTCGGCGTCTCCGTGATGTTCACGCAAGGCAATACGGAAGCGGTCCGCTCCGCGTTCGCGCGCAGCCTGCAGCTCGCCCGCGAGCTCGAGGATTTGCACTGGCAGCTCTGGCTGCTGCGCGGCCTGCACATCTACCTGACCAGGGTCGGAGATTTTCACGGCGCGCTCGGGATCGGCGTCGACGGCGAGGGTGTTGCGCGCAAGTTGAACGATCCTGCTGCCGCACTGAACGTGGAATGGATGCTCGGCGTCGCGCATCATCTGATTGGCAACCAGGACAAGGCGGTGCAGTTCTGCGAGAGCGCGATGGTGCACAATCCCGGCTCGCAGCGGCTGAATATCGGACATCTCGGCTATGACGACCGCATCGTCGCGCTGGTGGCGCTGGCGCGCGGGCTCTGGCTCACCGGCCGGCCCGATCGCGCGATCGAGGCGGCCAGATACACGGTGCGCGAGGCCGAGCTGCTCGAACAGCCGCTCACGCTCGGCATTTCCCTGATCTGGACCATCTACGTCTTTCTCTGGGTCGGCGACTGGGCCAATGCCGAAACCCTGATCGAGCGGCTGATCGATCATTCGGCGCGGCACTTCCTCGGGCCCTATCACGCGGTCGGGATCGGCCAGAAGGGCGAGCTGCTGCTGCGCCGCGGCGATCTTGCCGGCGGCATCGAGCATCTTCGCCGCAGCCAGGCAACACTCCATGCGACGCGGTACCGGATCATGACGACGGTGTTCGCGACGGCGCTCGCGGAGGGGCTCGCGTCGCAGGACCAGACTGGCGAGGCCTTGCGCACGATCAATGAGGCCATCGCCCAGATTCCCGATCACGGCGAATCCTTCGACATGCCGGAAATGCTCAGGGTCAAGGGCGATATCCTGGCCCGGTCCGGAAACGCGGCGGAAGCCGAAAGCTGCTTGCGCCAATCGCTCGATCTGTCACGCCGGCAATGCGCTCTCGGCTGGGAGCTTCGCGGAGCGATCAGCCTCGGCCGCATCTGGCACCAGGCCGGAAGAGGCCGCGACGCACGCGACCTGCTCGCCCCGCTCGTGGCGCGCTACCAGGAGGGCCTCGCGACTCGTGATCTGGTCGCCGCAACGGGACTGCTGGGCGCGCTGAATTGACAGCGTGTTCAACGAGATACCGCCCAAATCCCGGCTCGCAACTCCTAACAACTTCTAACACGCCAATCCGCAAGCGCCCCGCCATGGTGGTGGCACTTCACGGCGGATGTGACGGGACATGGCTCTTCTCGACGATGTAATCGATGCCAGCGGCGGTCTGGCGCGCTGGAACAGCTTGAACCGGTTCACGCTCCATTTGTCCGTCGGCGGAACGCTGTTCGCAAGCGCCGGACATGCCAGGGAATTCAAGGATGTGACTGCGGAAGGCTCGACCCGGACGCAATCCGTCCGTTTCACCGGCATCACCGGCGGGGAATACTCGGGCTCGTTTCAACCGGATGCGATCACGATCGAAAGCCCCGATGGCGAGGTGCTGCGGGCCTGGAGCAATCCGAGCCTGGCGTTTCCCGAGGCCGGCTCTGCTGCACTCGCGGACGAGCTGCACCTCGTCTACTTCTGCGGCGTCGCGATCTGGAATTATCTGACCAATCCATTCCTGCTCGCCCATCCCGGTGTCGTGCTGGAAGAACTGCCGCCGTGGCGCGAGAACACCGAAACCTGGCGGCGGCTGCGCGCGCAATTTCCCCCGAGCCTGATCACGCTCGCGCCCGATCAGATCTTTTATTTCGACGAGAACGCGCTGCAACGGCGAACGGATCACGATCTCTTCGGGACCAAGGTCGCTCACTACTCCTGGGCTCATGACAGTTTCGGCGGCATCGTGGTGCCGACGCTTCGGCGCGCGCAGGCGCTACAGCCTGACGGAACCGTGATCGCCAAGCCCGTGCTGATGGACGTGGAGATTTTTGATGCCGTATTCGAGTAGCAGCGGCGGCGCGGCAACGAGCGTGCAGGCTTCGGCAGACGATCTGCGATCAAGCCGTCGCTCGATCAGCTATCGCAGCGTCGATGTAAACGGCCTCAAGATCTTCTACCGCGAGGCTGGGCCCGTGGACGCGCCGGCCGTGCTGCTGCTCCACGGCTTTCCCTCCTCCTCGCGGATGTGGGAGCCGTTGCTGCCGCTGCTCGCGGACAAATATCACCTGATCGCGCCGGACTATCCCGGCTTCGGCAACAGCAGCGCACCGCCGCCATCGGACTTCAACTACACATTCGACAACATCGCCGGCGTGATCGGCGAGCTCACGGCGAAGCTTGGTCTCGCCAACTACGTCCTGTTCATGCAGGACTATGGCGGTCCGGTCGGTTTCCGCATGGCGCTGGCCGATCCCGAACGTGTCCGCGGCATCATCATCCAGAACGCCGTTTCGCATGAGCAGGGATTGAGCCCGCTGTGGGAAGCGCGCCGCAAATACTGGGCCGATCCCGCGCATGAGCTCGAGGCGCTCAGGGCCAACTTCACGTCTCTGCAGGCGACGCGGCAGCGCCATCTCGGCTCCAGTCCGCATCCCGAGCGCTACGACCCTGACACCTGGATCGACGAATACGCATTTCTGACGCGTCCCGGCCAGGCGGAGATCCAGACCACGCTGTTTCTGGACTATCGCACCAACGTCGCGTCCTATCCGAAGTGGCAGGACTGGCTGCGCAAGACGCGGCCGCCGACGCTGGTGGTCTGGGGCAAATACGATCCCTCCTTCACCGTCGCCGGCGCCGCCGCCTATCGCGACGATGTGCCGGATGCCGAAGTCCACATGCTCGAAGCCGGTCACTTCGCGCTGGACGAGGCGACCGACGAGATCGCCGGGCTCGTGCGCGACTTCCTCGCACGGCTCGACGGGCGCAAGGGCTGAACAGCGACGGCGTGGCGCTCCGTCGCACCGCACGCAAGGCCGATCGAACTTCCCCGCGCCGTCCTCGCACCACGCCGGCCGGCGCAAGAAATTGAAAAGCTTGACGAAGTCGGACCAAATGCGACGAGCTGTCACATCCTGTGCACTCGCACAAAATCTAACACATCCTAATCACCCCTAACGGGCTTCTTGTCGGGCCCACGCCTATCCTCAGAGCATGGAAAGCCTTCTCGAAAGCCGGGTGACGGGGCTTGAGAGTTTGCCGGTCGCCACCAGCGACCGCGATGCGGAGAGAATGAGCGATGTTTACCGATTTGCAGGCGGCACATGCCTGGATTGATCTTCAGGCCAGCCCGCGGGATCACCAAGAGCATCAGGCCGCACAGCCGATTCCCAGGGAGAGCGGATGGCGCCGGCTCGAGCGCGGCCTGAATGCGGCGATCGAGGACATCACGATTTCGCGATGGGAGGATGCGAGAGACGGCTCGTCGCACGAGGCGACGACACCGGAGAATAACTATTTCGTCGGCATCGCGCTGAAGACCACGCGCGCGAAATTGACGCGTGACCGTCAGATCATTTTCGACGGCACCATGCCCGCAGGCACGCTGTATGTCAGCGCGCCGTCGAAGCCCCTCCGTGCACAATTCCAGGCGCCCTGCGCCTTCCTGCACTTCCACATCCGGGCTGACCAATTCCCGGCGCAATCGCCCGCGACCGACGGGCTTGCCGACCTCGTCCTGCTACGCGATCCGCTCGCCACCGAGCTCGCCAAGGCGCTGATCGAGCATGGCGATGCCGCGGACCGTCAATTCGTGCGCTGTATCGGCCAGACCCTTGCGATGCATCTCACCCGGCTCGAGCCGCAACGCGCGCGGGTCAATGCGTTGCCGAAATGGCGGCTGCGACGCGTCGAGCAGCATATCGCCGATCATTTCGACCGCAGCATCAGCCTGTCTGAACTCGCCAGCGTGGCTGGCCTGTCCAGGATGCATTTTGCGGCGCAGTTCCGGGCCGCGACCGGCTATCGTCCGCGCGAATATCTGCTCAATCACCGGATCGAACATGCGAAGACGCTGCTGGCGACGACCGGACGGCCGCTGGCCGAGATCGCGCTTGCCGTCGGCTTCTCTACGCAGGCGCATTTTTCGACCGTCTTCAAGCGGATCAGCGGCCAGTCCCCGGCACGTTGGCGCCTCGCCGGCAACGGCGAGCGCTGTGAGATCGAACCGCTGCCGCGGCATCGGCCGGCTGCGGACAGGGACTGGATCGCCAGCGCGGCTGCCTAGCCCGTCGTTCCTGCCTTTGGCGCAGGCGCCCTGCCGCTTGCGCCGGCTCGCACCCTCCTCCTCCCGGGTCTGTGAGCCAGCTGGGGCCGTCCCTGCTCCCACACAGGACGGCCCCTTTTTCTTTCTTGGCCCCGGGAATCACCCTTGCGCGCCGGTGCGGCCCGACTCGTACAGGAACCAGATCCGTCGCTCGGCCTCGTCGATCCAGTTCTCGATCAGGCTTGCGGTTGCGACATCGCCATATTCGTCGCAGAGTTCGTGCACGCGCCGCATCTCGCGCGTGAGCTGCTGGTTGTCGCTGCGCAACTCCGCCAGCATGTCCAGGGGATCGACATAGTCGGCGTCGTTGTCGAGGATGCGCTGCTCGCGCGCGATCTGGCCGATCGAGCGCAGCGTCGTGCCACCGATCTTGCGGGCGCGTTCTGCGATGTCGTCGGTCATCGCAAAGATCTGGTCGGCCTGCTCGTCGAGCAGCAGGTGATAGTCGCGAAAATGGCTGCCCGACATGTGCCAGTGGAAGTTCTTGGTCTTCAGATAGAGCGCGAAGACGTCGGCGAGCAGGGCGCGCAGCGCGGCGGGAATGTCGCGGTTCGCGTTAGCGCCGAGATCGGTCGGGCTTTGCAGGTCTGCTTTGGTCATGTTCGTTGATCCGTCGGTGAGGGAACGAACCCTTAGCAGCGCAGCGCTTGTGGTTCTTTCGTCATGCGCGCGACGATTTCGAATTCGCACGCGGGAGCGGAAGCGGGACCGATGCTATTTCCACACCGTCATTGCGAGCGCAGCGAAGCAATCCAGAATCTTTCCGCGGAGGGACTCTGGATTGCTTCGCTGCGCTCGCAATGACGGAGGAGGACGAAACAATCCCTACACCGGATCGAACGCCCGGATCGGCGGCAAATTGCCGGTGAACTTCTCCACCTCGACCGTCGTCAGCTGCCCGGTGCAGCCCTGCGCGAAGGATGAGGTGCCGAGGTCGCGGGTGAGCACGTTGGGATTGCCGTGGACGCAGAGCGGGGCGTCGTCCTCGGGGTCCATCGGGTCGTACCAGGCGCCGGTCGGCAGCTGGACGACGCCGGCCGCGATGCCGTCGGTGACGTGGACGGCGGCAAGGCAGGCACCGCGGTCGTTGAACAGGCGGATGATGTCGCCGTCCTTGATGCCGCGCGCGTCGGCGTCAACCGGGTTCATGCGCGCGACCTCGCGGCCGCGATGCTTGGCAGCCAGCGAATGGCCGCCGAAATCGAGCTGGCTGTGCAGGCGCGTCACCGGCTGGTTGGCGACGAGGAAGCACGGCGTGCCGGGTTTGGGCATGTCGGTATTCTCGAGCCAGACCGGATGGCCGGGACAATCGGCATCGCCATGGGCGGCGATCTTTGCCGAATAAATCTCGATGCGGCCGCTCGGCGTCGGGAGCGCGTGGTTGACCGGATCGTCGCGGAAGCGGCGCAGCCGGCCGCCATCGTCCGGCTGCTGCGGCACGACCAGGCTGCCGCGGCGCCAGAACTCATCGAAGCGCGGCGCCTCCAGGCCACGCTTGGCAAGCGAAGCGCGGGTCGGCTCGTAGAGATATTCCAGCCACTGGCGCGACGTGCGCCCCTCGGTGAAGGGTTCACGCGCACCGAGGCGCTCGGCGAGATCGGCGAAGATCTCATAGTCGTCGCGCGCAAGGCCGAACGGCTCGGCGATCTGATGCATCGCGACCATGAGAGGATCGTTGGTGGAATAGCCGATGTCCTCGCGCTCGAGCGTCATCGTCGATGGCAGCACGATGTCGGCGTGCCGCGCCGTCGCGGTCCAGGCGAGCTCGTGCACAACGAAGGTGTCTGCTTTCGCAAACGCCTTGCGCAGGCGGTTGATGTCCTGGTGGTGGTGGAAGGGATTGCCGCCGGCCCAGTAGACGAGGCGGATGTCGGGATAGGTGCGCGTCTCGCCATTGTAGCGATAGGTGGTTCCTGGGTTGAGCAGCATGTCGGCGATGCGCGCCACCGGAATGAAATCGGCAACACCGTTGCGGCCCTGTCCCAGCGTCGGCCCCGGCACGTCGTTGACGCGGCGGCCGTAATAGCCGATCGCACCGAGCGAATAGGCATAGCCGCCGCCGGGAAGGCCGATCTGGCCGAGGACTGCCGCCAGCACCATGCCCATCCACACCGGCTGCTCGCCATGTTCGGCGCGCTGGAGCGAGTGCGAGACGGTGATCAGCGCGCGCTTCCCGGCGGCGCGACGCGCAAGCTTGCGGATCGTCTCCGCCTCGACGCCGCAAATCGCGGCAGCCCATTCGGCGTGCTTCGCCTGCCCGTCGCTCTCGCCGGTGAGATAGCGCAGGAAAACCGGCCACCCCTCGGTGTAGCGATCGAGGAAGGCCTGGTCGTGCAGATTCTCCGCGACCAGCGTATGGACGATGCCGAGCATCAAGGCGGTGTCGGTGCCCGGCAGGCAACTCATCCATTCGGCGCCGGCCTCGACCGGCAGATCATCGCGCAAAGGACTGACCAGGATGAACTCGCAGCCGCGCCGGCGCGCCGCCGCCATGGCGCCGCGCTCGACATGCTTGCTGATTGAGCCGCCGGCCACCATGGAGTTCTTCAGCGCCATGCCGCCGAAGGCCAGCACGACATCGGTCTCGGTCGCAATCTGCTCCCAGGTGACGTTGCGCTTGGTGATGTCCTCATAGCCCGCCAGGATCTGCGGCAGCAGCACCGAGGACGCGCCGGAGGAGTACGTGTTCACCGAGCGCACATAGCCGCCCATCGCGATGTTGAGGAAACGATGCACCTGGCTCTGGGCGTGATGGAAGCGGCCTGCGCTCGACCAGCCATAGGAGCCGCCGAACACGGCGCCGGGCCCGCGCGTGTCGCGGATGCGGCAGAGCTCGTCGCCGAGGAGGTCGAGCGCCTTCTCCCAGCTCACCGACACGAATTCGTCACGGCCGCGGCGATCGTCGGGGCCGGGGCCACGCTCGAGCCAGCCGCGGCGGATCGCCGGCTGCGCAATGCGCGCCTGATGACGGAGCGCGCCGGGGAAATTGTCGATGATGCCGTTCGGATCGGGATCGCCCGCATAGGCCCTGACCTCGAGCCCGGCCGCGCCGTTGCGCGCCGAGAATACACCCCAATGGGAGGTGTGCGGCTTGAAGCCGTCCGAGAGGTCGAGACCGGGGTCGGGGAAGCCAATCGTATCGTCCATCGCGAGATCCTTGTTCCGGGGCATGGCACGGTTCAGCGACCCCGAGTCAATTCCGGTGGCAGTATACCGATCCACCCCCCGATGTCGTCGGGCTCAGGGTCGGCGGAAATGCTGGGCTCTCGTGCGCAACTACATCTTGGTGGACGTTCAGCGGGCGATCGACGGCGATTCCACCAACAATTTATTCCTTTGTTTTCAACGCTTTATCTGATCGTCTTCGGAGTGCCCCGGTCGAACCATTTGCAAGCCCGCGAAATCTCCCGCAGCGACACCGACATGGAAATGTGCGATATGCCCGCCCCATCCCCGTAAACCAACATCGGTCCCATCATGATCCAGCGCGTTTTGCCCTATGAAGGACTCCTCCACGAGGTGGTCGAGCACAACGGTGTGCTCTACATCGGCGGAATCGTCCCCGAGGACACCAGCCTCGACATGTCGGGCCAAGCCAACGATGTCCTCGGACAGCTTGCGCGCCTGTTGAAGACGCTCGGATCCGACCTCGCCAACGTCCTGCAGGTGACCATCTACATGACCAACTTGAAGGAGAAGGCGGAGTTCAATGCGGCCTGGAAGGCGCATTTCGCGGAAGCTCATCTGCCGGCGCGCGCCGCAATCGGCGTGGCCGATCTCGGTCCGGGCGTCAAGCTCGAGATGACCGCGATCGCTGCGCGGCAGTAGCCGCGCGCGCAGGCGGTTGGTCAGATGACCTTCCTGCCCGGCGTCATTCCTGGAGCGCCTCCTCGCGCCGCGCGCGGATCGTCGGCAGAATGATCAGGATGATCGCGATGGCGGCCGCGGCCAGGAGGCTCGCCGAGATCGGCGACGTCAGCAGCACGGTGGCATCGCCCCGCGACAGCACCATGGCGCGGCGGAAGTTCTCCTCGATAGCCGGGCCCAGAACCAGGCCCAGCAGCAGCGGCGCGGCCGGCAATTGCAGCTTGATCAGGATGTAGCCGAACACGCAGAACACGGCCGCCTCATAGACCTCGAACGTTCCGCTGTTGATGGAATAGACGCCGATCGAGCAGAACACCATGATCGCGGGGAAGAGATAGCGATAGGGAATGGTGAGCAGTTTCACCCACAGCCCGACCAGCGGAAGGTTGAGGATGAGTAGCATCAGATTGCCGACCCACATCGATGCGATCAGGCCCCAGAACAGGGTCGGGTTCTTCGTCATCACCTCCGGGCCCGGATGGATGTTGTGGATGTTCATGGCGCCGACCATCAACGCCATGACGACGTTGGAGGGAACCCCTAACGTCAGCAGTGGGATGAACGAGGTCTGGGCGCCGGCATTGTTCGCGGACTCCGGGCCTGCAACGCCTTCGATGGCGCCCTTGCCGAACTGCTCGGGATGCCGCGACAGCTTCTTCTCCAGCGTGTAGGACGCAAAGGAGGACAGCACGGCGCCGCCGCCGGGTAGAACGCCGAGCAGCGTGCCGAGCGTCGTGCCGCGCAGCATTGCCGGCACCATGCGGCGGAAGTCGTCGCGGGTCGGAAACAAATTGGTGATCTTCTGGGTGACCAGCGACAGCTTGTCGTCCTGCTCGAGATTCTTGACGATCTCGGCAAAGCCGAAGATGCCCATCGCCAGCGGCACGAAATCGAGGCCGTCGAACAGCTGGGGAATGCCGAAGGCGAAACGCTGGCTGCCGCTGTTCAAATCGGTGCCGACGAGGCTCAGGAGCATGCCGAGCACGACCATGCCGATGCCCTCGATGAACGGCCCGCTCGACAGCACCGAGGCAAGGATCAGGCCCAGTATCATCAGCGCGAAGAATTCCTTGGGACCGAACAGCAGCGCGGTCGCGGTCAGCGGTCCCGCGAGGGCTGCAAGAGCGAGCGTCGCCACGCATCCGGCGAAGAAGGAGCCGATGGCGGCAGTTGAGAGCGCCACGCCGGCGCGGCCCTGCTTGGCCATCTGGTAGCCGTCGATCGTGGTCACGACGGAGGAGGACTCGCCGGGCAGATTGACGACGATGGCCGTCGTCGAGCCGCCATACTGCGCGCCGTAATAGATGCCAGCGAGCATGATCAGCGCGGCGTCCGGCTGCAACGCATAGGTGATCGGAAGCAGCATCGCGATGGTCGCAAGCGGACCGAGCCCGGGAAGCACACCGATCAAGGTGCCGAGCAGGCAGCCGAAGAAGGCGTAGAGCAGATTGGCGGGCTGGGCAGCCGTGGCGAAGCCGATCGCCAGATTGTGGAAGAGATCCATCGATCCCGCTCGCTCAGTTGAGAAGGGAGGGCCAGACGGGCAATGGCAGCCCGAGACCATAGACGAAGACGGCAAGGCACAGCAGGATGAGCACCGCCGCGTTGGTCAGCGCGCCGGTCCAGGTGAATTCGGCACTCGCCCTGCTCGACACCATGATCAGGACGAACAACGCGCCGACCAGGCCGAGCGGAAACAAGAGGGCACCGAACAGGATCACGGACCCGGTGATCCAGGCGAGGCCCTTGAGGTCCCATGCGCGCAACACCTGCCGGTCCGCGGCCGGCTTCATCGCACCGAACATCACGACGAGACCGATGGCGGCGAGCACGATCGCGAGCAGGCGCGGGAAATAGCCCGGCCCCATCTTCGCGGCCGTGCCTGCGGGGTATTGCAGCGCCGTCACGAAGAAGAAGATTGCAAAGGCAAGGAACAAGGTGCCGGAGGCAAAGGCCCTGTGATTGCGGATTGCCAATCCCTTCATTCCGGTCCTCCCTCACCCGCTCCCTCGCCTGCACCGGCCTTCGCGGCGCGCTCCTCGAGGGCTTCCATCAGAACCGGCACGCCGATGGCGCAAGCATGCACGCCGAGATGCGCGGCCATCTGGAGAACCTGACGAATCTCCCGCTGCTCAATGCCGAGCCGCAGCGCCCGCCTGATCTGGACACGCTGCCCTTGCGGATTGAGCGCGGTGAAGCAGGCGTTCAGCGCGAGTGAGATCAGGCACTGCGATCGCAGGTCGAGGCCGTCGCCTGCGGACCGATCGGCGAGGAGATCCAGCAGGGCGGCGAAATAACCGGGATCGCTCCGCAGCCATTGCTCGCAGAAATCCGGCCAGTCCCCGAATTGCGCGACGTAGGCTTCGCGTAGCGCCAGCTGCTCTTTCGTGAGTTCGAAATGATCGGGCTGGAGGCCCGCGTTAGCCAATTCCTCGGCCAGAATGCCGATACCGACGTTGCAGCCGTCCAGCCCCTGCATCGTCGCGAGGCGAAATACGTCGATGATCTCCCGCGCCGTCGCGCCCTCCTGAAGCGCGAGGCGAAGGTGCAGCGCGAGGCCGGGGCGGAACAGATGCGTCGCCGATCCATCGAGCGCGACGTAGATCAGCTCGCACATCTTGCGAGACAGCGGTCCCTTCTCTGCGGCATAGCCGCCGTATTTGCCGTAGGCTTCGAGGAACACCGGATCGAGCCGCAGCAGGCCCTCGGTCCAGGGCCGCCAATAGCCGCGCGCCTTGACATAAGCTTCCTTCAGCGCCTGCTGTTCGGGCGTCAGGTCGGACATCGCGATAGCCCCGTCAGGCAATGTTGGTCAGGGTGATGCCGCCATCGACGGTGAGCACCTGCGCCGAGATGAAGCCGGCCTCGTCGCCGGCGAGGAAGCAGATCGCCTTGGCAATGTCGTCGACCGTGCCGAGCCGGCCCAGCGGCGTTCGCGCGACGCGGCGCGCGTCGAGCTCGGCGTTGCGATTGCGCATGGTTCCTTCGGTCGGAATCGCTGAAGGGGCGACGGCATTGACACGGATGTTGCGCTCGCCGAGCTCGGCCGCGGCCGCCCGCGTGATGCCCATGACGCCGGCCTTGATGCCGCTGTAGACGATGCTGTTCTTGGCCGAGATCAGGCCGGCGACCGAGGCGACGTTGACGATGGCGCCGCCGCGCTCGGCATTCATGACCTCCGCGGCGGCCTGGATTCCCCAGATGATCGCCTTGAAGCCGATGTTGAGCATGCGATCGACGGTTTCCGGAGCGATGTCCGGGACGGATTGATAGCGCACCCATGCGGCGTTGTTGACGAGGATGTCGAAGCGCTTCTGACTCTCCGCCAATCCCAGAACCGCCTGCCGCATGCCGTCGCGGCTGGAGACGTCCTGCGTGACGGCAACGGCGTCGCCGCCGGCTGCCTTGATCGCCTCCACGGTGCTATCGACGAATTCGGGCTTCAAATCATTGACGCCGACGATCGCGCCGCGCGCGGCGAGCTTGAGCGCGGTTGCGCGGCCGATGCCGTTTCCGGCGCCGGTGACGAGTGCGACGCGGCCTGCGAGCGTCTGATCCCTGGTTTCGGTCATGGCTGTCTCCCTCACGCTCCTGCCTCGGCAAACGGAGCAACTTCCGATACGTAATTGCGGCCGAACCTGCTGATCAGGCCGCTGGCATCACCCTGGGCCTGGAGCGTGCGGATGCGGCGCAGATGGCGATGCACCGGCACGTCCCACGTGAAGCCCATGCCGCCATGGATCTGCAGCGCACCTTCGCTGATCGAACTGCCATAGGTCACCGCTGCCAGGAACGCGGCATCGCGCTGCACCGGGCCGCCATCCCTAGACAGGCTGCGGGTGATCGCATGACGAATGCTCTCGAGGCCGAGCTTCTGTCGCGCCAGCGCATGGCGGATGGCCTGGTTATAGGACAAGGCGTGGCCGAACTGGCGGCGCGTCGAGGCATGCTCCTGCGCGAGCGCCAGGCATGCTTCGGCCGATCCCAGGATGGCCGCGGCACGGAGCACGTTGGCATCCGAGCTGAGCAGATCCCAGGTGCCGGGCGGCAGGATGGAGCCGATGGGAACCTCGACCTTCTCGAGCCGCACCACGTGCTCCGGCACCGTCAGATCGAGGCCGGCCGCGTCCTCCACCACAACGCCTTTGGCGTCGGCCGGGATCAGCGCCGCGGCGCCGCCGCTCATCCGCACCAGGATATGGTCGACCGACGCCGCGCTGGGAGCGCGCGCGAGGGAACCATTCAGCAGCAGCAACCCGCCGTCCCGTTCGGGAATAGCCTCACCTTGCCACGCGATCGTTGCCAACTTCTCGCCGGACACGATCGCGGCGGCAAGACGCGTCAGCGACGACTGGAGCAGGCGGCTGACGAGAATGGTCTCCAGCAGCGGAAAGCCGAGCAGACCGGAGTGAGCAGCGGCGATCACCGGCACCGCGAAACCGAGCGGCAGGGCCAGTCCCCCCACCTCTTCATCCGCGATGATTCCGAGCAGACCATCGCCGGCGAGATTTTGCGCCTGCTCGCGGACGCCCAAACCGGCACATGCGGTCACTGCGCGTGCCGCGGTTGCCGCGAACTCGTCGGGCTGAAGTCCTTCGGCCATGCTCATCTTCGTCCTCTTCGAATACCTTGCGACAACAATCGTTCACTAGGCGAGATAACCGCCGTCGACCGGCAGGATGACGCCGTTGACATACGATGCCATCGCCGACGCCAGAAAGATCACCGGCCCCGCGATCTCGTCGGGCTGTCCCACACGCTTCATGGGGGTGCGCGCCATCAGCCCGGACAGCCTCGCCGGATTGTCGCGCGTGCTCTCGCTCATCTCGGTCGCGATGATGCCGGGCGCGACAGCGTTGACGCGGATGCCATCGGGAGCGAGATCGCGGGCGAGCGCCTGTGTGAACAGCCTCACCGCGCCCTTGGACGGCGAATAGCCGAGCGCTCCATTCATGCCGCCAAAGGCCGCCACGGATGCAACGTTGATGATGGACCCGTGCGTCTTGCGCAGCGCGGGGATGAAGGCATGAACGACGTTGAAGGTGCCGTTGACATTGACGTCGAAGACCTGGCGCCAGTTCTCGTGGGCGCGCTCGCTGTCGATCGACTCGCGAATGATGATGCCGGCATTGTTGACGATGACGTCAGCGGGGCCGATCTCCTCGTCCACGCGTTTCGCCACGTCACGACAGGCCTCAGCATCCGTCACATCGAGGGAATAGGCGACCGCCTCCTTGCCTCCGTCCCTGATCTCGCGAGCGGCGGACTCTGCCCGGTCCTGCCGCAGATCGGTCAGGACCACCCTCGCCCCGGCAGCGGCGACGCCGAGCGCGATGGCACGTCCGATCCCCTGGCCAGCCCCCGTCACCACCACCAGACGATCGTGCAGCAGGCCCGCGACCTTGCCCTGGGAGGCCATCATTTGCCTCGCGACAGCTGGAGTATCCGGTCGGCGATGATGCCGAGCTGAATCTCGGTCGTGCCGGCATAGATCGTCTCGGCGCGGGCCGCGAGATAGATCGCCTCGAACCGTCGCCGCGCCACCTTGATCGCGGGGTTCTGCGGCAGCGATGCCTGCGACAGCAATTCGATCGCGAGCGCGGCAAAGCGCTGATGCGATTCGCTCCAATAGAGTTTTGCAAGACTGCCGCGCGCGCCGATCTTGTCGCCGCTCGCGAGCGCCTCGACGGCGGTCTCGACATGCGCCTTCAGCACCTCGATCTCGACGGCGACCTCGCCGAGCCTGACCGCATAGTGCCGGTCCGCAACCATGGCCGACAGCGCCGTGTCAGCCTTGCAGGCCGAGATCAGATGGCGCAGCTCGTTCTCGAAGCGCCAGGCGCGATACATGCGGTTGGTCGCCCGCTCGATCTCCAGCACGCGGATGGCCGCGGCCCAGCCCTCGTCGGGCGAGCCGATCGCGTCAGCCTGGGCAACCTCGACCTCGTCGAAGAAGACCTCGCAAAAGCTTTCGCGACCGTCGATCGACTTGATGGTGCGCACGCGCACACCGTTGGCATCGAGCGGCACCGCGAACATGGCAAGGCCGCGATGGCGATCCTCCAGCGGTCCGGTGCGGGCGAGCACCAGGCAGCGCTGCGCGCGATAGGCGCCGCTGGTCCAGATCTTCTGGCCGTTGATGCGCCAGCCGTCACCGTCCCGCGTCGCACGCGTGCGCAGGCCCGCAAGGTCGGAGCCGGCTTCGGGCTCGGAAAAGCCCTGGCACCAGATGTTGCGCATCTCGAGGATCGCGGGCAGGAAACGCCGCTTCTGCTCCTCGGTGCCGACCGCCAGGATGATCGGGCCGGCAAGCTCCTTGCCGATCGAGTTGACGCTTTCCGGCATCGCCAGCCGGCCGATCTCCTGATTGGCGACGAGATGTTCGCGCAAGGAGCGGCCGTGCCCGCCATAGGCCTGCGGCCAGGTGATGCCGGTGAGGCCGGCGCGGTACATCGCCGCCTCCCAGGCCACCGACTGCTGCAGCGAGGGCGCCGCGAACGCGGCGCTGTCGCTGCGGAAGCTGGCGGGCAGATGGGCATTCAGCCAGCGATGCATCGCATCGCGATAGGCTTCGCCCGTCAGGTTCTCACCTGCGACGGATTGCGTCGATACCGCTTCAAGTACACTCATCGCCTGCTTCCCGCTTTCGCCATACGCACCGTCAAGTCCTGCCGGCTATTCGTTCTTCACTGCGACTTTGAGAAGGTCGCAGGCGCTCTCCGAGGCCGGCCGCCACGCATCCTCGGGCGCGATCGTGCCGGTGATCTCGTAATAGTCGTAGGTGTATTTGGATTCCGCCGGTGTCTTGATCCGCGCGACATAGAGCGGACGCATCACCTGCCCGTCGGCCCGGATGCTGACGTTCTTCATCTCGAAATCGTTGACCGGCGTATTCTTCATCTGCCGCATCACGGCATCGCCATCGTCGGAAGCGGCCGCGGCCACCGCCTTCAAATAGTGCGTGATGGCGCTGTAGGTGGCCGATTTGCCCTCGTTGAGCAGCTGACCGCCCGTCGCCTCGGCATATCGCTTGGCGAAGGCCCGGCTCTCCGGGGTCATATCCCAGTAGAACGGCGTCGTCAGCCGGACGTTCTGGAGGTCCTTCAGACCAATCCCGTGAGTCTGGCTGATCATGAGGCCGAGAGGAACGAGCAACTGCGACTTGTTCAGCCCGAATTCCTGCGCCTGCTTGATCGCATTGGCGAAATCAGAGCCCGAATTGGCGAGCGCGATCGCCTTGGCGCCGCTGGCCTGCGCCGTCAGCAGGAACGAGGACAGATCCGACGCATTCAGCGGGTGCAGCACCGAGCCGACCACCTTGCCGCCGCCGGCCTTGATGAAATTGGTCGCATCCGACTGCCAGGCCTTGCCGAAGGCGTAATCGACGGTCAGGAAGAACCAGCTGTCGACCCCCTGCGCGAGCAGCGCCTTCACCGTGGCCTTCGGCTGCGCATAGGTATCGACCACCCATTGGGTGGTCATCGGAGAGCATTTGTCGTTGGTGAAGAACGAGCCCGCCGTGCCGGCCAGCATGTAGGGCTTCTTGCGGTTCTTCATGATTTCCTGCACCGCAAGCGCGATCGACGAGGCCGAGCAGCCGACGATGGCATCGACACCTTCATTGTCGACCCAGCGCATGGCGATGGCGACGCCGACATCTGGCTTGTTCTGGTCGTCTGCGATGACGAGCTCGATCTTCTTGCCGCCAACCGTTCCGCCGAAATCGGCGACCGCCAGCTTGGCGGCCGCGACCGAACCGAGACCGCAATTGTCGGCATAGGGACCATTCTGGTCGTTCATGATGCCGATCTTGACGACGTCGCCCGAGATGCCCTGTGCGGACAGGGGCGCGTGCGCGAACAACAAGGCAATCATGCCGAGCGCCGCAATCGTCAATCTCCTCATTCTATCCTCCTGCTCCTTGCGTTTCCTCTGGGCCCGCTTCTGCGGCCTCTTTTTCGTTGAGTTCAGTGACCCCGACCGGCCGCTCTCCATGCGGGATCAGCAGCGCGTCGAGCGCCACGGCGCCCTCGCCCCTGGCGCGGAGCAGCAGCGGGTTGACATCGATTTCCGCGACCGTGTCGGCATTGGCGGCGGCAAAGCGCGACAACGCGGCGACGGCTTGCGCCGCGGCGTCGAGGTCAGCGCGCGGCCGCCCGCGCGCGCCGTCGAGCACCGCGAATGCCTTGAGCGATTTCAGCATCGCCATGGCCTGCGCCTCGCTGACCGGCGCCATCTGCACGGCGGTGTCCTGCAGGATCTCCGCGAAGATGCCGCCGAGACCGACCATCACCACCGGCCCGAACACCGGATCGATGCGGCTGCCGAGGATCAGCTCGGCGACGCCCTTGGCCATCGGCGCCAAGATCGCACCGTCGATCACTGCATTGGGCGCCCTGGTGGCGACCCGATCGCGCATCTGGGCATAGGCGCGCCGGACGTCGGCTTCCGAGCCGAGGCCCACGACTACGCCCCCGACCTCTGTCTTGTGCGGCAGGTCGGGCGAGGCGATTTTCAGCACCACGGGATAACCGATCTCGGTGGCGGCACGCGCGGCGGCGTCCGCATCCTGGACGAGACGCTCGGCCAGCACCGGCACCCCGGCATCGGCAAGCGCGCGCTTGGCACCAAGCTCATGACGAAAGGCGTCGGCAGCAAGCGGTGCCGCCTGCGCGACCGCCGCAGGCTTGTCCTGCGGGCGCTGCGCCGCGGCCTGCAACCGCGCCAGCGCGGCGACAGTTGCGCAACATCCGTCGAAGCTGGCGATCGTCGGAAAGCCCAGTGCATGCAGCTCGGCCAGCGCGTCCTCGGGACCGTCGACGCAGAGGACGATCGGACGGTGAGGAAATTGCGCGCGCATGTTGCGCAGTGTGTCCATATAGATGGAGCGCAGGCGCGGCAGATGCAGCGAGAACGGCAGCGGCAGGATCACCGTATCCGTTCGCTCGTCCGCCACGACGGCGGTCATGATCTTCTCCAGAAGATCGGGGCGGCTCGACATCTGCGCGGTGGCGTCGACGGGGTTACGGGCGGACGCAAAGGGCACGAGCTCCAGAATCTGGCGCTGCGTCTCCCCGCCGAGTTCCGGCAATGTCAGCCCGACCGCCTGAGCGGCGTCCGCGAGCAGCACGCCGAAGCCGCCCGATGCGGTGAGGATCGCGATACCAGGCCCTTTCGGCAACCGGTCCGGCAGCAGGATCGATGCGGCATGGCCGAGATCGATCAGCTCGTCGATGCTGCGCACGCGCACCGCGCCGGTGCGCGCAAACAGCGCATCGAACACCGCATCCGAGCCGGCCATCGCTCCGGTGTGCGAGGCCGCCGCAGCCTGACCCGCCTCGGATGTTCCGATCTTGATGGCGATGACGGGCTTACCCGCATCGCGCGCCTCTTCGAGTGCGGTGATCAGCCGGCCGGCGTCGCGACAGGTTTCGAGAGCACAGAGAATGACCTTCGTAGCGGGATCGCGTGCCATCCATGCGATGCCATCGGCAATGTCGATGTCGCACTCGTTGCCGGTCGTGATGAAGCGGCTGACGCCGACGCCGCGCTCGCTGGCAAGGCGCATGGTGTAGCTGCCGAGATTGCCGCTCTGCGACACGATGCCGAGCGAACCGGCGGCCGGCATGCCGTGCTCGAGCACGATCGAGAACGTCGCGATGCTCTTCTCGGCGATGCTGACCGCACCGAGACAGTTCGGCCCCAACAGGCGCATGCCGCTGCCCCGCGCAGCAACGCGCAGCCGATCCTGCATCGCGCGGCCCTGCTCGCCGAGCTCGGCAAAGCCCGACGAGAACACGACGACGCTGCGAACGCCGCGGGCCGCGCACTGTTCCACGGCCTCGCCCGCGCGCTCCGCATCGACCGCGATGATGGCGAGATCCGGCGCCTCCGGCAGGTCGGCAACGGAGGCGTAGGCCTTGAGCCCCTGCACCGTCGCGGCCCTGGGATTGACCGGATAGATGCGGCCCGCATAGCCGTGACGGCGCAGCAGATCGACCGGCCGTCCGCCGATCTTGGTCGCTTCCTGCGAGGCGCCGATGACCGCGATCGAGCGCGGCGACATCAGCGCGTCGAGACCCTCTCCCGGCCGCATCTCAGCGTCCCTTGAACACCGGCGCGCGCTTCTCGAGGAACGCCATGCGCGCTTCCTTGGCGTCTTCCGTCTTGGACAGGGCCATCGTGATGTTCTGCTCGAAGCGATAGGCATCGCGCGGCGGCATCAGCTCGACCATGTTCGCCGCGTTCTTGGCGTACTCCATCGCGATCGGGCTCTTCGAGGCGATCTCGCGCGCGAGCTTCATCGCTTCGGGGAGCAGGTTCTCCTTGGTGGTGCAGGCCTCGATGATGCCGAGACGATAGAGCTCGGCGGCCGGCACGCGATAGCCGGTGAAGAACATCCGGCGCATCAGCGAGCGGCCGAACAGCGTATTCAGCATCGCTGCACCGCCGGCGAGGCCAACGTTGATCTCGGGCATGCCGAAGACGGCTTCCTCGCAGGCGTAGAAGATGTCGCAGGAGGCCATCAGGCCGACACCGGCGCCCAGCGCGACACCGTTGATCGCCGCGATGACGGGCTTCGCGCATTCGCGGATGCAATTGCCGGTCTCGCGCGTGATGCGGTTGTGGCTGTGAAACGCGCCGATCTTGGTCGGGTCCGGCCGGTCCTTCAGATCCGCGCCGCTGCAGAACACCTTTCCGGCGCCGGTCAGGATCGCGACCCTGACGTCCTGGCGCTCGGAAATCTCGTCGAACACCGCGACGATGCGGTCGCGCATGGCACGATCGAGCGCGTTCACCGGAGGCCGGTTCAGCGTCACCAGCGCGATGTTATCGGACACTTCGAGGGTGACGATATCTCCTGACATGGGCTTCCTCCGTTGGCTTCTGTTCGTATTGCTTGCGCCGTCTCGACGGCCTGACCGATCGGTCAGCTTTTTGTGCTGATAACACCAACTGCGGCGACTTGCAACATACTGCGTCTCACCTATTGACCGACCGATCGGTCAGCCGATAGATTTCGCGGCAAGCAAGAACGACGCTCGAGGAGGATTTCCATGCCCAGGATCAGCCGACGCCAGGCGACAGCTCTGATCGCCGGCGCTCTCGCCGCGCCGCTTGGCGCGCCTGCAATCGTCCGGGCGCGCGCGTCGCAGATCTTCATCATCGTGCCTTATGCGCCGGGCGGCTCCATCGACAGCCTGATGCGCTCGATCGCGAAAGCGATGGCGGAAAGCCTGGACCAGCCGGTCCTGGTCGACAACAAGCCGGGCGCCAACGGCATCGTCGGATCGCAATACGTCGCGCGCGCGCCGAAGGACGGATCGGTTCTCTTGGCCGGCGGCACCGGGCCGATTTCGCTGAACGTCCTGCTGCGCAAGAACCTGCCCTACAAGCTCGAGGACTTCGCCTCCGTCGCCATGCTCTGCAACGGGCCGCTGTCACTGACCGTGAACGCGCGCACGCCGGCCACCGACGTCAAGAGCTTCGTCGCCTACGCCAAGGGCCGCGACAAGCCACTGTTCTACGCCACGCTCGGTCCGGGCAGCGTCACGCATTTGTTCGGGATCATGATGGGCAAGTCGATGGGATTTGCCGTCACCGAGGTCGCCTATCGCAACAATCCGGCCTCCATCATGGAGACGCTGTCGGGGGAGTGCGATCTCAATTTCGCAACGCCCGCCGCCGTGATCGAGCATGCGCGCGGCGGTCAGCTCCGCATCCTCGCGGTCTCCTCCGAAAAGCGCATGGCGAGCCTTCCAGAGATACCGACGCTGGCCGAAGCCGGCTATCCCGACCTCACGGCCTCGTTCTGGACCGCCCTGCACGCGCCCGCGGGCACGCCGCGCGACGTGGTCGCGCGGCTGAACGCGGGGGCCAACGCTGCTATGCAGAAGCCGGAAATCGCAAAGCAGCTCGAGACCGACGGCCTGATGGTGGATACCGGAGCACCGGAACGGCTCGACGCCCAGTTGACCAAGGACGCCGCGCTCTGGGGGCCGGTGATCAAGGCGCAGAACATCGTTCTGGAGTAAGGCGCGGCCGCCGCCCGCCCGGTCAGCGCGATTTGCGCCGGCCGGCCTTGGGCGGCTCCGTCGCCGGAAGTTCGACAAGCTCGCCGCTGCGCAGGCCGTTGAAGATCATGTCGAAGAAGATCTCCGCGATCTGCTCGGGGGTCGCGGACTTGTTGGGATTGTACCAGCGATGCATCCAGTTGAGCGAGGACAGGATCAGCCGGCCGGTCATGGGGACATCGACCTTGCGGATCTCGCCGGCATCGATCGCTTCCTGGATCAGGCCGCGCAGAAAGTTCTCGAAGCGGTCGCGGCGCGTCAGCCGCTCCTTGTGCCGCTGGCGATCGGGGTCGTTCCAGAACGCGGTCGTCGAGGCGATCCAGGCCCAGCGGTACCGGCGGAAATATTCCGCCGTGGCGACCATGAACGCGCGGATCTTCTGCGATGGCGGCCCGTCAGGAATCCGGTCGCGCACGAACAAATAGAGCTCGAGCGTCGAGCCGACCGCGACGCGTGCATAGATCTCGTCCTTGTTGGAGAAGTGATGATAGAGCAGCGACTTGGAGATGCCGCAGGCGAGCGCGATGTCGCGCATCGAAGTGCCCTCGAAACCCTTGCTGGCGAACAGCCGCCCGGCCTCGGCGAGGATCTGCAGCACGCGGTCCGAGGCCTCGGCCTGGTTCGCAACACCGTCCTTCATCGTTGACAGTTCAGTCATGAACTCCGCAATCCATTCGTCAGCCAGAAGAGTCTTTAGAATGAAACTAGGTTTTCACCGACCGATCGGTCAAGTCCGGCGATTCCCGCGGAAGGAACCATGAGCGCAGTCCGCATCAGGCGCCTCGGCGCGACCAGGGACCTGCTCGGCGAGAGCCCGGTGTGGGACGAGCGCGGGCAGTGCCTCTACTGGATCGACTCTCTGGCCGGATTGATCCACGCGCTAGACCCAGCGACCGGCGCGACCGAGCAGTTCAGCGTGCCCGCGCCGATCGGCTCGCTGGCGTTGCGAGGCAACGGCGGCGCGGTCCTCGCCCTGCGCAACGGATTTGCGGCTTACGATTTCGATAAACGCGCGCTGACGGAGGGCCCATCGATCGGGCTCGACCACCCCAAGGTGCGGCTGAACGACGGCAAGGCCGATCCCCAGGGCAACTTCCTCGCAGGTACGATGCACGGCGATCGTGCTCCCGATGAGGCGCCGCTCGGCGGCCTCTATCGGCTGGACGCAAAGGGCACGCTGCAACTCCTGGAGACGGACCTCGCCGTGAGCAACGGACCGTGCTTCAGCCCGGACGGACGGACCTTCTACATCGCCGACAGCGCAAGGCGGATCATCTGGGCCTATGACTACAGGGCAGACGGCCCCCTCGCCAACAAGCGCGTCTTCATCGACACGGAAGCGCTGGGGTCCGGCTGCGACGGTGCAACGGTCGATGCGGACGGTCATATCTGGTCCGTGCTGGTGCGCATCGGCAAGATCGCGCGGTTTGCGCCGGACGGAGAGATCGTGCGGACGATCGACATGCCGGTCCGTCATCCGACCAGCGTGTGCTTCGGCGGCCCCGATCTCGATGTTCTCTACGTGACATCGATCTCGCGCAGCCACGCGCTCGCCGACGATCACCCCGATGCCGGCGGCCTGTTCGCCGTCGAAGGGCTCTGCGTTCGCGGACTGCCGGCGCACAGATTCGGCCCAGGCTAGCCTTTCCGGCTACCGCGCCGATCTCTTGACCTGCTTCGGCACGTGCTCCGCCATGTAGTCCACGAACACCCTGATCTTTTCCGGCAGATAGCTGCTCTGGAGAAACGTCGCATACATGCCCTCGTCGAAGGTGGAGTTCGTCACCCGGAAACCCGGCAGCAGACGTATCAGGCGGCCACGCTTCAACTCCTCCGCCACGGTGTAATCATCCAGCAGGGCGATGCCGTGCCCGCCGGCGGCGAGATCGCAAAGCACCACCCCGTTGTTGCTGCTGAAGGATGACGGCACCACGATCTCACGCAGCCTGTTCCTGTGCATGAACTTCCAGACCACGTCGTCCGGTCCCATCCAGTAGGTCAGGCAATGGTGGCGGGTGATGTCCTCCGGCTCGCGCAATTTCGGCATCCGGGCGACATAGTCCGGTGAAGCCACGAGAATCCGCTCGCTCCTCAGCAGCCTTCGCTGCATGAGGGCCGGGTCTTTCGCCGCCTGAATCTGGAAGTCGACGTCGAATTCATCTTCGCGAAGCTGGGGGCGCCGCTCGGACAGGCGCAGCTCCACTTTCAGCTCCGGATAGAGCTTCTGGAAGCCCGGGATCAGCGGCGACAGCACCTTGATGCCGAACAGCGTCCGCGAGTGCACCCGCAACGTTCCGCGCGGCGCGGTCTGCAGCGCGAGCGCGGCGGCTTCGGCATCCTCGATGCCGTGCAGCACCTGCTCGGTGCGCTGGAAGAAGATCTTGCCGGCATCGGTCAATCCGAGATGGCGCGTGCTGCGGTTCAGGAGCTGCACGCCGAGCTGCGCCTCGAGCTCGCCGATATAGCGCGACACCGACGCCGGCGAGAGCCCGACGCGGCGGCCGGCAGCCGAGAAGCTGCCCTCGCGCACGGCGCTGACGAACAATTCCATGGCCTGGAGGCGATTCATCGATCTTTTCAGATTCTGCAAAGGACATGCTCAGATTACGTCAATTGTTCGAAAAAGCTCAAGCCCCTAACGTGATGAGAACGCGTCGCAAGAGCGACCACGATCAGCGGAGGAAGCAATCGATGGAATTCGGCGTATTCATTCTGGCGCAGCAGCGCGGCTATCATCAGAGCTCGCAGCAGGTCATCAACAATGCCGTCGAGCAGACCGTCGCCGCCGAGCACGCCGGCTTCGATACCGCCTGGTACGCCGAGCACCATTTCAACAATTACAGCCTCTGCCCCTCGCCGCTGATGATGGTCTCGCATTGCGCGGGCCTGACCAAGCGCATCCGCCTCGGCACCGCCGTCTGCGTGCTGCCGCTGTACAATCCGGCGCGGCTGCTCGGCGAAATCGGCTTTGCCGATACGGTCTCGAACGGCCGCCTCGATCTCGGCATCGGCTCGGGCTACCAGAAGTTCGAGTTCGACCGCTTCGGCGTCGACCTCGACCATTCGCACGCGCTGTTCGCCGAGTTCTACGACGTGCTCCACGCCGGCATAAAAGAGCGCATCTTCTCCTATTCGGGTGAACACCTGAAGATGCCGCCGACCGCGATCGCCGTGCGCACGGTGCAGAAGCCGATGCCGCCGATCTGGGTCACGTCCGGCCACGGCGAGACGCTCGGCCGCGCCATTCGTGACAACCACAACCTCTTCGTCACCGCGCTGCTCAACGGCCTCGACGCGATCAAGGCCTTGCGCGAACGTCTCGAGGGAATCGCGGCGACGGAAGGCCGCTCCATCGACGACACGCGCTTCGGCTTCCTGCGCTGCGCCTATGCCAGCGACAATGACAGCGAGATCCAGTCCTATCTGGACAATGCGCGCTTCCAGCGCCGGCTGTCCGAAAGCCTGAAGTTCCGGCGTGCCCAGAGCGACGACGGCTATCTGATCAAGGAGGAGGCCGGGCCGAACGACATGAGCCTGGAGACGATGCGCAGCAACCTGCCCGTCGGCAGCGTCAATCAGGTGATCGACCGCATGCTGGAAGAGATCAGCATCCTCAAGCCGACCCACATCGCGCTGCAGACCCAGCTCGGCGATTTCGATCAGCGCACGATGCTGCGCCAGATCGAATTGTGGGGCAGCAGGATCATTCCCGCGATCCGGAAGGAGCTGAAATCCGGCCGCGGCAAGGTCGCAGGCGAAGCGGTTCC
This sequence comes from Bradyrhizobium sp. CB1717, assembly GCF_029714325.1. NCBI lineage: Bacteria > Pseudomonadati > Pseudomonadota > Alphaproteobacteria > Hyphomicrobiales > Nitrobacteraceae > Bradyrhizobium > Bradyrhizobium sp. CB1717. The sequence continues at coordinate 3,245,523 of NZ_CP121666.1, read as the reverse complement.
GGCATAAGCGAGACCGGCGAGGCGCGAGGTTCGGAGGCACGTCATGGGATGTCAGATGGCTCAAATGACCGATTTCCGCTCGGTCGAAGCCGCCGAGTTCCGGCTGGCCATGCGCAACCTCGCGAGCGGCGTCGCCATCGTCGCAACGGGAACGGAAACCACACGGCGCGGGCTGACGGTCAGCTCCGTCACCTCGCTGTGCATGGACCCGCCCTGCCTTCTCGTCGGCGTCAATTCAAGCTCCGAAACGCATGCCGCCATCCTCGCCAACGGCCGCTTCGGGATCAGTCTGCTCGGCAGCGGGCAGGAGGATCTGGCACTGCGTTTCGCCGGCGGCGCCAAGGGCATCGACCGCTTCGCGACGGCGCCATGGGAGCAAGGCGTTCTCGACGTGCCGCTGCTCGGACCGGCGATCGGCGCACTGGAATGCGTGCTCCACCATCACCAGGTGGTAGGCACCCACGGTCTCTTCATCGGCCGGATCGTGGCCACCCGCGGCGGCAACGGCGATCCCCTCGTCAATTTCCAGGGCGCATTGCGCGCGCTGCCGCAAGCCTAGCCGCATCCCTGGTGGCGATCCTGGCATCGTCACCAGACAGGCCGTGAGCGCAAGAAGGAGCCGCGCCGTGATCATCGAATGCCTGGACGGCGGTGCCGTCCGTCTGACCGAGCCATTCGACTTCAAAAGGTTCAAGCTGGTCCTGCGCGCCGATGTCCGCACCGACGCACAGAGCTGGAATGGCATTACCCTTCTCGACGGTCGCAATGCGCTCGTCTCGATCGATCTGGTCCCGACCCTGCCAGGCCGCCCCGACGACGCAAGCTGGGATCAGGGCTATGCGGTGATGGTGGCCAAGGCCCGCGAGCATGGCTGGATCGATGCCGAACGACAGGCGATCCGCGCTCATATCGAACGAATGCCCTAGCCAGCCCTGCGGCCCGACGACGCAACCTGATTGCGCAAACCTCCTTCATGATGCTCGCGCGGTGGCTGCGTCGTCCCGGAATCAGTCAAGCTTGATCCAGACCCCCTTCGTTTGCAGGTATTCGTCGAGCTGTTCGGTGCCGCCCTCGCGGCCATATCCGCTCATCTTGTAGCCGCCGAACGGCATTGCGGGATCGATTGCGTGATAGGTGTTCACCCACACCGACCCTGCACGGAGGCTGCGCGAGATCACATGCGCCTTGCTCACGTCGCGCGTGAAGACACCTGCCGCGAGCCCGTACGGCGTCGCGTTGGCTCTTTCCACGGCCTCGTCGAGGGTGTCGAACGGCAAAGCGGAAATGACCGGGCCGAAGATCTCGTCACGGGCAATCTGCATGTCGTCGGAGACGCCGGCGAACACGGTCGGCTCGACGAAGTTGCCCTTCGCAAGACCGCCCTCCTTCGCGCGCCGTCCGCCGGCCACGACCTTTGCCCCTTCGTCGCGCCCGCTTTGCAGGAAGCCCTCCACCTTGTCGAGCTGTCGCCGGGAGACGAGAGGCCCGATCTCCGTCGTCGGATCCGCGCCATCGCCGATCTTCAGCGCCGAGGCGAACTTGCCGAGCCGTTCGACCAATTCATCGTGGATTTTACGCTCCACGAACAGGCGCGAGCCGGCGATGCAGATCTGGCCCGAGTTGGCGAACGCGGCCATCGCGGCAACAGGCACGGCCTTGTCGAGGTCGGCATCGGCGCAGACGATGACCGGTGATTTTCCGCCAAGCTCGAGAGACACCCGCTTGAGGTTGCCGGCCGACGCGCGAATGATCGCCTGGCCGGTCGCGGTGGAGCCGGTGAAGACGATCTTGTCGACGCCGGGGTGCTCGGCCAGAGGCGCGCCGGCCTCAGGCCCGGTTCCGGTCACCACGTTGACAACGCCGGGCGGCACGCCGGCCTCGTTCATCAGGTCCGCGATCAGCAGCGGAGTCAGCGGCGCCTCTTCCGACGGCTTGAGCACGATCGTGCAGCCGGTCGCGAGCGCAGGTCCGATCTTCCAGACCGATGCGGCCGTCGGTGCATTCCACGGAATGATTGCGCCAACCACGCCGATGGGCTCCTTCCGCGTGAACGAGACGATATCCCCCGGCAGCGAGTTATCGATGGTCTGCCCGTGGAGCGCGGTCGCCATGCCGGCGTAGTAGCGCAGCATGCCGATCACGCGGAGCTTGTTCGCCCGCGTCCGGACGATCGGCATTCCCATGTCGGCCGTATCGGACTGGCTGATCTCCTCCCAGTGTTTCTCGAACAGGTCGGCGACACGCAGCAGCAGCGCCTGCCGCTCGAACGGCTTGAAGCGGCTCCACGGCCCGATGAAGGCGCGACGGGCCGCGGCGACCGCGTCGTTGATGTCGGCCGCCTCGCCGCGCGGGACTCGACCGATGACTTCGCCGGTCGCTGGATTGCGCGTCTCGAAGACCTTGCCCGAGCGGGCTTCCACCCAGGCGCCATCGACGAACATCTTTCGGGTTCGGCCGTCGACCGGAAATCGGATCTCAGCTTTCGTCATCGAAGTACTCCTGTCTCGACGGAGACGAGGACGGATGCCCCACCGCCGTTTGATTTCGAGCTTTCATAGCTGTTATTCTTCGCCTCGGGCAGGGTCCGCAACGATGGCGGGGACTGCATTCTGATGCTCCGCAGTCTTCGGGTCGAACATGGGAGCAGGCGTCATAGCGAATGTCAGGGCTGACCGGCCTTGGAAGGATCGATCGAGATCTGGCGCTTCAGCGTGCGCAGGCCGAACGTCGTTCGCGACTGCCGGATGCCCGGTATCCTGTACAACGCCTGTCGCAGGAAGCGCTCGTAGTGATCGGTGTCCTGCACCACGACCTTGATGAGATAATCGTATTCGCCGGTCACCAGATAGGCTTCCATCACCTCCGGAATTCGCGACAGTGCGGTGCCGAAGCGCTCGAGCACCTTCTCGTCGTGCTTGTCCAGCGTGATCTCGACGAAGGCAATGTTGTTGTAGCCAAGATTGGCGTGATTGAGCACCGCGACATATTTCTCGATCGCGCCGTTTTCCTCGAGGCGCTTCACCCTGGTCCAGCATGGCGAGCTCGAGAGCCCGACCTGCTCCGCCAGCGCGCTCGTCGTCAGGCGGCCGTTCTCGCTCAGAGCCGAGAGAATGCGGCGATCGAGCTGATCGAGCTCCTCGACGGGGCCGCGCTTGGCAGGCATCGGATAATCCTTCTGTATCTTGGTCGTATTACGGGAAAATATTCCGAAATTTTGGCGAATCCGTCGGAATTTTGGGAAATCTTCGCGAATGAAGGGATTATCATTGTGCCGCGAGAGAACCTGACATGCAACCTCAACAGCGCCGCAGCGTCAGCGTGACGGCCACCACGTCCGACCCTTTTGACGGCATCGTCCGGCTTGTCCTCGACGCGGGGCGGTTCGGCTTCGGCCTCGACCAGATCTCGATGACCACGCGCTCCGACGGGAACCGAACCATACGGATGGTTCTTGAAGTCCAGCCGACGGCCGATTGCGCGGACCTTGCGGAACGGCTGTCACGGCATCCGGCGATCATGGACCTTCGCATAGCGGAGCTTTCGCGCGAACAGTCCGATCAACCGGGTGTTGCCGCGTCACACCCCGCAGACGAGCGGATACTCCCATGACCAGCCCCACGCCCCTTCATTTTCACGTTCCGGAGCCTGCAAGCCGTCCGGGAGGCAAGCCGGATTTCTCCGGCGTCTCGATTCCGAAGGCAGGCTCGGTCCGGCGCCCGCCGGTCGACGTGCTCCCCGAGGAGATTCGTGACCTCGCCTACTCGATCATCCGCGTGCTCAATCACGAGGGCCGGGCAATCGGGCCATGGGTGCCGGACCTCTCCCAGGACGAGCTGGTCGCCGGCCTGCGCCACATGATGACCCTGCGCACGTTCGACGCGCGGATGCAGATGGCGCAACGGCAGGGGAAGACGTCGTTCTACATGCAGCACACCGGCGAGGAAGCCGTGAGCTGCGCCTTCCGCATCGCGCTCGGCCCCGACGACATGAACTTCCCGACCTACCGTCAGGCCGGCCTGCTGATCGCGCATGACTATCCGCTCGTCGACATGATGTGCCAGATTTATTCCAATGAGCAGGATCCGCTAAAGGGCCGGCAATTGCCCGTGATGTACTCTTCGAAAAAACACGGCTTCTTTTCGATTTCGGGCAACCTCGCCACGCAGTTCGTCCAGGCGGTCGGCTGGGCCATGGCCTCGGCGATCAAGCGCGACAACCGCATTGCCGCCGCCTGGATCGGCGACGGCTCGACGGCGGAGTCGGATTTCCATGCGGCGCTTGTCTTCGCCTCGACCTACAAGGCGCCGGTCGTCCTCAACGTGGTCAACAATCAGTGGGCCATCTCGACCTTCCAGGGCATCGCGCGTGGCGGCTCGGGCACCTTCGCGGCGCGCGGCCTCGGCTTCGGCATCCCCGCGCTCAGGGTTGACGGCAACGACTATCTCGCGACCTATGCCGTCGCAAAATGGGCGATCGAGCGGGCGCGGCTCAACCTCGGGCCGACACTGATCGAATACGTCACTTACCGCGCCGGCGCGCATTCGACGTCGGATGATCCTTCCGCCTACCGGCCGAAGCACGAATCCGAGGAGTGGCCGCTGGGCGATCCCGTGATCCGGCTCAAGCAGCATCTCATCGCAATGGGGGCCTGGTCGGAAGAGCGCCACAAGCAGACCGAGGCCGAGATTCTTGCCACCGTCATCGCCGCGCAGAAGGAAGCCGAGGCCTTCGGCACCCTGCATTCCGGCGGCAAGCCCTCGGCGCGCGATATCTTCGAGGACGTCTATGCCGAGCTGCCGCCGCATCTGCGGCGCCAGCGCCAGCAGATCGGGGTCTAAGCCATGCCGCGCATGACGATGATCGAGGCAATCCGCTCGGGGCTCGACGTCTCGATGGCTCGCAACGACGACGTCGTGGTCTATGGCGAGGACGTCGGCTTTTTCGGCGGCGTGTTCCGCTGCACGCAGGGCCTGCAGCAGAAGTACGGTGTCTCGCGCTGTTTCGATGCGCCGATCAGCGAATGCGGCATCGTCGGCACCGCGATCGGCATGGCCGCCTATGGGCTGCGCCCCTGCGTCGAGCTTCAGTTCGCCGACTACATGTATCCGGCTTACGACCAGATCGTCTCGGAGGCCGCGCGCCTGCGCTATCGTTCGGCCGGCGACTTCACCTGCCCCCTGGTCATCCGCATGCCGACCGGCGGTGGCATTTTCGGTGGACAGACGCACAGCCAGAGCCCCGAGGCGCTGTTCACGCATGTCGCGGGACTGAAGACCGTGGTGCCGTCCAATCCCTATGATGCGAAAGGCCTCCTGATCGCGGCCATCGAGGATCCGGACCCCGTCATCTTCCTGGAGCCGAAGCGGCTCTACAACGGCCCGTTCGACGGTCATCACGATCGACCGGTCACCGCATGGGCCAGGCACGAGCTCTCCGAAGTGCCGGAGGGACATTACACCACGCCCCTCGGCAAGGCCGTGAGGCGACGCGCCGGCGAGGCTGTCACCATCCTTGCCTACGGCACCATGGTTCACGTCGCCCTCGCAGCCGTCGAGGAGACCGGTGTCGACGCCGACGTGATCGACCTGCGCACCCTGCTTCCGCTCGATCTCGAGACGATCGCGGCTTCCGTCGCCAAGACCGGCCGCTGCATCGTGCTGCACGAAGCAACCCTGACCTCCGGCTTCGGCGCGGAGCTGACGGCGCTGGTGCAGGAGCACTGTTTCTATCATCTCGAAGCGCCGGTGATGCGCGTCACCGGCTGGGACACGCCCTACCCGCATGCGCAGGAATGGGACTATTTCCCCGGCCCTGTCAGGCTCGGGCAGGCGCTACGCGACATCGTGGAGGCACGCTGATGGGCGAGCGCAGCGTCAAGCTTCCGGATATCGGGGAAGGCATTGCCGAAGCCGAGCTGGTCGAATGGCACGTCAAGGTGGGCGATCTCGTCCGCGAGGACGACCTGCTCGCCACCGTGATGACCGACAAGGCTTCGGTCGAAATTCCCTCGCCGCTCGCAGGCGAGGTCAGCTGGGTCGGCGCCCAGATCGGTGAAGCGGTCGCGATCGGCTCGACGCTCGTGAAGCTCAAGGTACCCGGCGACGACGCCTCGGAGCCGGCGGACGAGGCGCCGACGAAAGACGCCGCGACGCCATCGGCCGCGACGAAAGCCGAAGCCCCGGTTGCCGAGCCGGCGCCCGCCGCCCGCGTTCACTCCGCGGCGATCGAGGCCCGGCCGGCAACGACATCTGCGGTCCGCCGCGCGCCGGGCGAGAAGCCGACGGCCTCGCCTGCGATACGCCTCAAGGCGCGCGAAGCCGGCATCGACCTGCGCCAGGTCCACGGCAGCGGCCCCGCCGGACGCATCACCCATGAGGACATCGACGCCTTCCTGTCGCGTGGACCGGCGCCGCTCCACGGTCGCGGCATGAGCCCGAAGACCGCCGTCACCGACGTCAAGGTGGTGGGCCTGCGCCGCCGCATTGCCGAGAAGATGGCGCTGTCGAAGTCGCGCATCCCGCACATCACCATCATCGAGGAAGTGAACGTCTCGCCGCTGGAGGATTTTCGCGCGTCGCTGAACAGGAAGCCTGCGCCGGAGCATCCCAAGCTCACGCTGCTGCCGTTCCTGATGCGCGCCATGGCCAAGGCGCTTGCCGAGCAGCCCGCGCTCAACGCGCTCTACGACGACGAGGCCGGCATCGTGCATCAGCATGCCGGCATCCATATCGGCATCGCGACCCAGACGCCGTCGGGCCTCGTCGTTCCCGTGGTGAAGCATGTGGAGGCGCGCGACCTTCGGGACTGCAGCGTCGAGCTGAACCGTCTCGCGCAGCGCGCCCGCGAGGGCACCGCGACGCGCGAGGAGTTGACCGGCTCGACCATCACCATCACCTCGCTCGGCGCGCTCGGCGGCCTTGCGACCACGCCCGTGATCAACCATCCCGAGGTCGCCATTGTCGGCGTCAACAAGATCGCGGTGCGTCCGGTCTGGGACGGCACCCAGTTCGTGCCATGCAAGATGATGAACCTCTCCTCCAGCTTCGATCACCGCGTCATCGACGGATGGGACGCGGCCGTCTTCGTGCAGCGGCTCAAGGAGCTGCTGGAGAACCCGGCGACGATCTTCGTCGATCACTGAGGCGGTAGAAGCAATGACCGAGATCACCTGTCAGCTCGTCGTTATCGGTGGCGGCCCCGGCGGCTATGTCTGCGCGATCCGCGCCGGCCAGCTCGGCCTCGACACCGTCCTCGTCGAACGCGGCAAGCTGGGTGGAAGCTGCCTGAACGTCGGCTGCATTCCCTCGAAGGCGATGATTCACGTCGCCGAGGAATTCGAGAAGCTGACCGAGGCCGCGCACGGCAAGACGCCGTTCGGCCTGACAGCGGCGAATCCTGCGCTGGACTTCAGGCAGGCGATCGCCTGGAAGGACGGTATCGTCCAGCGGCTGAACAACGGCGTCGCTGCGCTGCTCCGCAAGGCCAAGGTCAAGATCGTGCAGGGCCATGCACGCTTCCGCGACGGCAAGACGATCATTGTCGAGACCGAGACCGGCCCGAAGACGATCAAGGCCGAGACGGTTGTGATCGCGACCGGCTCGGCGCCCGTCGAGTTGCCGTCCCTGCCGTTCGGCGGCGGGGTCATCTCCTCGACCGGTGCTCTCTCGCTCGCAGAAGTGCCGAAATCCCTTGTGGTCGTCGGCGGCGGCTATATCGGGCTCGAGCTCGGGACCGCTTTCGCCAAGCTGGGGAGCAAGGTGTCCGTGGTGGAGGCGCAGGACAACATCCTGCCGCTCTACGATGCCGAATTGACCGCTCCGATCACGAGACGCTTGGCCGCGCTCGGCGTCGAGGTGCTGACCGGCGCCCGGGCGCTCGGCCTGACCGCCCAGGGCGAGGGATTGCGCATCGAGACGGCCGATGGCCGGGAGCGCAGCATGGCGGCTGACAAGATTCTCGTCACGGTCGGCCGCGCGCCGGTTACCGCCACGTTGGGACTGGAGCAACTCGTCCTCGACATGGACGGCCGCTTCATCCGGATCGGCCAGCATTGCGAGACCTCGATGCGCGGCATCTATGCGATCGGCGATGTCACGGGAGAGCCGATGCTGGCCCATCGCGCCATGGCGCAGGGCGAGATGGTGGCGGAAATCGCCGCCGGCATGCCGCGCGCATGGGACAAGCAGTGCATCCCGGCGATCTGCTTCACCGATCCCGAGATCGTCTCCGCGGGCTTGTCACCGGAAGAGGCTCGCCGAGCAGGCATCGACATCAAGCTTGGTCAGTTTCCGTTTGCAGCCAATGGCCGCGCGATGACGCGCCATGGCGAGCCCGGCTTTGTGCGCGTCGTCGCTAGGGCCGACAATCAACGCGTCCTCGGTATCCAGGCCGTTGGACAGGGCGTCTCGGAGCTGTCTGCCGCGTTTAGCCTGGCAATCGAGATGGGCGCGGTCTTGCAGGACATCGCCGGCACGATCCACGCGCATCCCACGCTGGGCGAAGCAATCCAGGAAGCCGCCTTCAAGGCACTCGGCCACGCCATCCACGTCTAAGCCTGTCCCCCGGGCGGAGGCCAGACGAAGGGCGCCTCAAGCGCCGATAACCTCAGCCATCGGTGCCAGCGTGACGCCCGCTGCGGCAAGGCGCGCCTTCAGGCGCTGCGCCATCGCGACCGCGCCAGGCGTATCACCGTGGACACAGACGCTGTCGATGCGGGTCGGCAGCTGCGCTCCCGACAGGCACGTGATCGCGCGATCCTCGATCATGCGAATGACCCGTTCGGACGCGACCTCGGCATCGTGAATGACGGATCCGGCGAGGCGGCGCGACACCAGATTGCCATTGTCGGCATAGGCGCGATCGGCATAGATCTCGCGCGCCAGCGGCAGGCCGAATTTCTCGCCGGCCCGTTCCGTCTCCTGGCCGGGCATCACCACGAAGATCAGGTTGCGGTCGATGGTGCGGATCGCACGCGCCACGGCTTCGGCGAGGTCGCGATCCTCCGCGGCGATGTTGCCGAGCGCGCCGTGGGTCTTGACGTGGCGGACGGGGTGACCGGCGTCGGACGCCAGCGCCATCAGCGCGCCCACCTGGTAGAGCACGATCTTCTCGATGTCGGCGGGGCGTTCGCCCTGGATGGGCCTGCGGCCAAACCCCCAGAGATCGAGGAAGCCGGGATGCGCACCGGCCTGCACGCCGTTGGCCTTCGCCTCGCTCAGGGTGCGATGCATGACGAGCGGATCGCCGGCATGAAAGCCGCAGGCGATGTTGGCGGAAGTGACGGTCCGCAGCATCTCGGCGTCATCGCCGAGGGTATAGACGCCGAAACCTTCGCCCATGTCGCAGTTCATATCGATCAGAGTCATCGTCGTCCTCATTTGGCGTGCAGATTGGATATACCCATGATACGCGGTGTGCGTCACGATAAATTCGGCCCGCCCCTTGCATGGGGCGGTGACGTTTTTCGAGGAACATGCCTACGTCCAACGACCTCACCAAGGCCTCAATGAGCACGGTCAATGATGCACTCTACGCGGTGCCGCGCTTCCGCCGATCGGGTGATACCGCATTGACAGTCGAAGTCGGCGACGGCATCGACGCCGATGTCAATGCGCGGGTCGTCGATCTCGACCGCGCGCTGACCGAGCGTGCGCTGCCCGGCATCGTCGAGATCGTGCCGACCTACCGCACGCTGCTGGTCTGCTTCGATCCGGTCATGCTGTCACGGCGCGACATCGAAGCAGAGATCATGGCGCTGTGGCCGCCGGTCGCCCCGAAAGGACAGGTCCGCCGCCGCTGGACCGTTCCCGTCGCTTATGGCGGCGACAACGGGATGGACCTCGACTGGCTCGCGCGGCGGCTCGACACGACCACGGACGAGATCGTGGCGCGGCACAGCGCATCAGAATACCGTGTCTACATGATCGGCTTCATGCCGGGATTTGCCTATCTCGGCGGGCTCGATCCCGCACTTCACGTCGACCGGCGCCCGGAACCTCGGCTCGTGACGCCGCCGTGCAGCGTTTCCGTCGGAGGCCAACAGGCCGCAGTTGCGCCGCCGCTCGCCGCGCCCAGCGGCTGGCACATGCTCGGACGCACGCCGGTACGCTCCTATGACCCGCGACGCACGCACGAACCCTTCCTGTTCCGCGCCGGCGACCTGCTGCGGTTTCACCCCATCGCTGCCACCGAATTTGCCGCGCTGGAGCGCGCGGCCGAAGCGGGCGCGATCATCGCCGAGAGAGAAGAGTTGCAGGTCTGAGCGGCGCAATGTCTGTTGATCTCGAAATCGTCGAGCCCGGTCTCGCAACGACCCTCCAGGATCTTGGCCGCCGCGGCTTCCAGCGCTTTGGCATCTCTGCGTCGGGCGTGATGGATCCGATGGCGCTCGCCACCGCCAATGCGCTGGTCGGCAACAAGCTTGAGACGGCCGCTCTCGAAATCACCCTCGCGGGGCCCACGCTCAGCTGCGGCGGCGCCGATATCCGCTTCGCGCTTGCAGGCGCGGACTTCGCTATCGCGATCGACGGCCGGCCGGTTTCTTCGCACGAAACACACGATCTGAAGGCAGGCCACCGCCTCTCGATCGGGACTGCACGGGATGGCGCACGCGCGGTACTCGCCGTCTCCGGCGGATTTCAGGTCGCGCCGATGCTCGGCAGCGTCTCGACGCATTCGCGCAGCCAGCTCGGCGGGCTCGACGGTGGTCCGCTGCGTGCGGGCGATCGATTGCCGCTGGCAGCTCCCGGAGTGCCGGCCCGGCCACATCTGATGGTGTCCCCGGCGCATCGCCACCGCGCGCAAGGCGCTATTCGCGTCCTCCTCGGCCCGCAGGACGATGCTTTCAGCGCCGAGGGCATCGCGACGTTCTTCGCCTCCGACTACACCGTCACGCCGCTGTCCGATCGCATGGGATGCCGGCTCGAAGGACCGCGGGTTCAGCATGCGGGCGCAGTGGGTATCGTCTCCGACGGAACGGTGTTCGGCAGCATCCAGATTCCCGGAAATGGTCAGCCGATCATCCTGCTCGCCGATCGCCAGACCACCGGGGGATATCCAAAGATCGCAACCGTGATCTCGGCGGACCTGCCGCGGCTTGCTCAGCTCCGCCCCGGCGAACGCGTCCGTTTTCAGGCGATCGAGGAGGACGTCGCCATCCAGCTCGCCCGCGACATGCGCGAACGGATCAGGCGCATCGATGCATCCTTGATCGAGATCCAGCGGACCGCCGCGCCCACGAGCGACCATTTGCTGGCGTGCAATCTCATCGACGGCGTGATTTCCGCGCTCGATGAACAGAGTTAGCGCCGAACGCCCACGCGTCACTTCGGGTTGGGCTCTTCCAATCCTGCACCCGGTTCATCCAACCGGCCGCCCCTCGCAAGCCGGATCGCATTTCCCAGCGCGCGTGCCACGTTCAGAACCTCGTGCTGAAATTCGCGGTCTTCGTCCAGCTCCCGATGCGACGTGGCATATGTCTCCATGTAACCGACGTAGCCGTCGAGCTCGCCGAAGCGACCCGCCGAGATCAGGTGCATGTCGGTCAGCCAGTCAGACAGGGTTCTGCGCACCCCCTCGGTGCCGACACTGTCGCCGTGGACCACGAGGCCAAAATGGCGGCCGGCGAGATGACGCGGATAGGGCCAGCCTTTCAGCTCGATCGCCTTGGCCTCATCCGCCTTCTTGCCGTGCGTCGACGTCGGATCGGGATTTCCGCCATCGGCGCACACGAGCCGGTCCATCATCGCCTTGAGTCCGGCCGGGACATGGTACCAGTTCACGGGCGTCACGATCAGGATGCCGTGGGCAGCGACCCAGAGCGGATAGATCTCGTTCATCCAGTCACTGGTCTGGCCCAGCGCGTAGTTCGGATAGCAGCTGCAAGGCCAGTGGCAGAGCGGCATGGCGGTGGACACGCAGGCTTTGCAGGGATGGATGTTCTTGCCGAATTCCGAGGTCAGGCGGGAGAGATCGAGGATATCCACGGTAAAGCCCATCTCGATGAAGACGGGCTCAGCCATCTTGACCATGCGCCAGGTTTTGGACATCTCGCCGGGACAGGTGTGCTCGCTTCGGGCTGACCCGTTGATGATGAGGACGCGGAGAGGCGCAAGGGCGTCATCATGCCGCCGCTGCGCCTCGAGGACCGCGGACCGGGCATTCAGCCAGTCGACCGCGAGATCGTAATCCGGATCGGAGAAGCCCGGTCCTGCCTTTCGGGTCATCGGGGCTTTGCGCGAATGACTGTAGGCATCCCAGGCCGCCCCGATCACAGCATCCAGCTCATGCTGCAGGGGCGCAAACGAGGGATCAACGAACTGGTCCCTGTAGCGGCGTTCAAACTCCTCGCGCGGCAGTTTGACCGGCGGCATCCCCTTGCGAATGTCCGGATCCGTCATGCTGTCTCCTCTGGATATCGGTGCGATCCGATCAACCAGAGAGCGTCGCATGCGGTTCCTAAGGCGCGAGGGCCGAAGCGAAAAGCGCCCCTTGGACGCAACATATCCAGCGCCGGGACGTTTGCCGACGAGGGAGCGTGGCGACAGATGGCTCGCGTACATATCGGAACTTCGGGCTGGCACTACGCCTCGTGGCGAGGCCCATTCTTTCCAAGCGATTTACCCCTGAAGCAGCAACTCAGCTATTACGCCGGTCAATTCCACACGACCGAGCTCAACGGCGTCTTCTATCGCACGCCAACGCCAGAAGCCGTCAAGACCTGGCGATCTCAGGTCGACGGAGATTTCGTATTCGCGTGGAAGGCCTCCAAGTTCATCACGCACTGGAAACGCCTGTCCGACAACTCCAGGAACAGCCTAGCGCTGCTGGAGGATCGTATCTCCTTGCTCGGTCCGGCTGCGGGACCGATCCTGTTTCAACTTCCGCCCCAGTTCGAAGCAAACGCCGACCGCCTTGCCTCTTTCTTCAAGCTGCTCTCCAGCAAGCGCCGCTACAGCTTCGAGTTTCGGCATCCGAGCTGGTACCAGCCTCGCATCCTGCGAATGCTTGCCGACGAGAACATCTCGCTTTGCCTGTCGGACCATCACGACGCACCGGCGCCGTGGCGACGGACAGCGGATTTCGTCTACGTACGCGGGCACGGGCCGAGCGGACGCTATTACGGCCACTACCGTCGGCCGGTGCTTGCCGAATGGGCCAAGCGCATCAAGTCATGGAAGCGCCAGGGCTGCGACGTCTATGTCTATTTCGACAACGACCAGAAAAGCGCGGCACCGAGCGATGCCCTGAAGCTTCGGTCGCTGCTATAGGCCGCGCGCCGGACCGCATTGCTATTCGCACCAGAATTCCGCGAGCTCCTCAGCGGTCACCAGATCGACCTGACCGTGGAAGCGGCTACGATACATGGTCATGAGCGCGTCATGGCCGACGTCGGATGAGCTGCACAGAGCGTCCTCCACGATCACGACTCTGAAGCCGAGATCGACCGCGCTCAAGACCGTCGACAGGACGCAAACGTCGGTTTCCGCGCCAGTGATGACCACCGTCCCGATTCCTTTTTCGATCAACGAGGCTGGCAGCGCCGGATTGCTGAACGCCGAATAGGCCGGCTTGTCGATGACGCGAGCTGGCGGAACGTGGCGCGCCAAGGCCGGCACGAGGTCAAGCGCCGATGCCGGGAGATGGTTGCGGGTGGCCTGCTCCCAACGGTGGAAATAGCTGCGCCACTGCCCGGGACGGTCCTCCGGGTGGTGCGGCGTGATGAAACGTGAAAACACGGTTCTCACCTCGTAGCGCGACACGATCGTAACGATCGTTGGCAGGACTCGCTCCATCCACGGCGTCTCCCAGAGACCGCCGGGCGCAAAGATGTTCTGCATGTCGATGCAGAGATGAACGGCGCCGCGAATCTCCGCGACCTTCGACTTGCCATCCCTCATTATCTTCCACCGTCCGCCTGCGTCACCCGTACTCACGAGCCCAACCGCTCCGCTTGCAGCGCCCGCCCCAGGAGGTGCGGTGCGGCGCGCAGACTGGTTTCCGGCCACTGCAGGCCTGCCCAAGAAACCTGAAACCAGAACGCTGGTTCCAAGCCGCATCTGCGAGGAACAAGCGGGAGCCAGGCTTCTTAACCGGACAGAACGACGTCGGAGGTCAGCATGGGTGACACCACGATCAAGAAAGTTTCCGCCAGCCACTCCCCGGTCGGGGACATGGGACAAACGTACCTGGTCTCCGGAAAGCACGTTTCAATGCGCTTGTGGCAGAACGAGGCGCCGCAACAGGGCGCGACGACGCAGCGAGAATACGAGACCGTTGGCTATGTCATTGCGGGACAGGCCGAACTCACGCTTGAAGGCCAAACGATCAATCTAAAATCCGGCGATTCCTGGCTTGTTCCTGCGCAGGCAAAGCACGCCTACCGGATTCAGAAGACCTTTACCGCGATTGAGGCGACGGCACCGCCGGCACAGGTGCACGGGCGCGACGATTGAACGGCCGCGCCGATTGGCGCGAAGGTGGACCGATCAAGCTGTCATTCCGCGGCGCTCCTTGCGTCGATCGTATAGCCTTGGATGTAGCTGGCAGACAGCAAAACCGGCCGCCTTCCCCGCTGAAAGGTACGTACCGCCGACTGCTTCATGAAGCGACTGCACCGCCGGAGCGCGATGTCGTGTGGGCAGTCCTCCCGGATCGCCCCGGACTGATTAGGAACCCTCTCATCGACACGGAATTGGTCCCGCACAAATTCGGAGGATTTCCCATGGATGGGATCATCTATCTTGTCGGGTTGATCGTGATCATCATGTTCATCCTGTCTCTGTTCGGCTTGCGGTGACCACGATGGAAACGCTGGTTGCTGCCGGAAAAGCGACGGCGCTCGAGCAGGACCGAGTGCCGCCGTGGAGTTTGCAATGGACGCCTGTCGTTGCCGGCGCTTTGGCGGCATCGGCGCTCTCCCTGATCCTGATCTCGTTTGCGGCCGCCCTCGGGCTTGGCGTCGCCTCGGCGGCTCCGACCTGGCGGGACACCTCGTTTGCGCTTTGGCTGCTCTCGGGCGTTTATCTGATCTTTCAGGCCCTCATCAGCTTCGGTTGCGGCGGCTATTTTGCCGGGCGCATCCGATCGCCCTATGCATCCGTCAACGAGGACGTCGCAACCCGCGACGGGATGCATGGCGTTGCCTCCTGGGCGCTTGCCGTCGTAATCGGCGCCGTCCTGACCGCCTTGGTTGCATGGGCGGCCAGCAAGCCGTCCTCGACGATGCAGACACCTTCGGCTTCCGAGCCATCGGTTCTCAGTTTCGAGCTCGATCGCCTGTTCCGCGCGCCGCGTCGGCCGCCGAACGTCGATCTGAGCGCCGAACGAGCCGAAGCCGCACGCATCCTGATGACGTCGTCCAGCCACAGCGGCGTTGCGACCGATGATCGCGCTTACCTCGTCCAGCAGGTCACCGCGCTGACCGGCCTGACCGGGCCGGATTCGGAGAAGCGGGTCGATGCGACGATTGCGAATGCCAAGCAAGCCATTTCCAGGGCGCGCGCGGCGAGCATCATCCTGGCTTTTTCGGCAGCTGCTGCGCTGCTGTTTGGAGCCGTTGCCGCCTGGGCTGGCGCCGCGGCAGGCGGACGGCACAGGGACGGCCGGCCACTTTCTGCCTGGATGATGCATTCGAACCGCTGGTCGAGCCGCCCGGCTGAGACGCCGCAGTCCATGCCTTAGTGCGAATTGAAGGACGATCGCAAAAAAGGGCGCCCCGGTAACGGGGCGCCCTCGTTCGTCAGAACACAACGACAGGCGACCGCAGTCAACAGCCCTCGTCGGCAGCGGTTGACTTGCTGGCATCGGCCGCGGTGGACTTGGTCGATTGCTCGGCAGCCGTCGGCTGGCTCTGCATCTGACGCTGGGCATCCTGCGACGAGGCCGCGGTCCCCTCGGTCGCCTTGTTCATGGCCGAGGTCGGCGGATGCTCCTTGGCATTCGATGAAGCAACTCCCGTCGTCTCACCGGCTTTCCCTGTTGTCACCGGCCCGGAGCCGGCATCGCGGCTGGCCGTATTGCATGGACCGCCGAGCGCGATGGTCGAACTGAGCGCGAGCAGAGCGCCGACCAACATTGACTTCTGAAACATGACAATCTCCTTCCTCGCTTTCACCGGCTAGTGCTTGGCGGAGCCGGGTTCCGCCATCATGCGATGCGATCTCAACGTCGTCCCGCACCCCACGTTCCAGGCGCGGACCCGCGCCGCTATCGCTCATCCGGCTTTGCACCTCTTGCCTGAAGTCGCTTCGCTGATTTCTGGTGAAGCTGTTCCATCCGGCATTGCGAAGGCTTCTTGTCCGGGCGCCAGCGCAGGAGCTTCGTGCCGTGCCGAAATCGGTCGCCTGACACGTGGTCGTAGCAGACTTCGACGACGTGAACCGGCCGCACCGGATTCCACTCGGCAGATCGCCTGGTCGACCATCGGCTGGGCCCGCCCGGGGCCTTGCCGGTAAAGCTGCGCTTGCTGACGATCTTCTCGAATTTGTCGGTGAGGCCAGGCCTGTCGGACACCTTGATCGCCGAAGTGAAGCCGACGTGGTGCAGGCGGCCGGCGTCATCGTACAGCCCAAGCAGCAGCGAACCGATCACCTTCCGCCTGTCCTGCTTCTTCTCGCCATATCTGAAGCCTCCGACCACGCAATCGGCCGATCGCAGCAGCTTGATCTTCTGCATTCCGTCCCGCGTGCCACTGAGATAGGCGAGGTCCAGCCGCTTTGCCACGACACCATCGTGGCCATCCTCGACATGCTGGAGCCACCGCTTCGCCTCGGCAAAATTGCGGGTCGCCGGCGAAAGCTCGAATACATCATTGCCCCCGAAGTAGCGCCGCGCGAATTTTTCAAGCGCGGGCCGCCGTCTCGCAAGCGGAAGTGCTCCGACATCCACGTCACCCGATCGCAGCAGGTCGAAGGCGATGAAGCGTGCCGGCGTTTCCCGGGCGAGGCGCTTCACCCGGCTGGCCGCCGGATGTATGCGCTGGAGCAGGGCATCGAACGAGTAGCCTTCGTCGAGCTGGATGATGAGTTCCCCGTCGAGCACGTAGGAGCCGGCAGATATGGCCGACGCGGTGGAAGCGACTTCCGGAAAGTAACGTACGAGGTCGCGGCCGCTCTTGGACTGCATGCGAACGCCTCGACCGTCGCGAATGAGCAGGCAACGAAAACCGTCCCATTTCGGCTCGTATTGCCATTGCGCCCCGCGCGGAAGCTCGGTGACGGATTCGGCCTCCATCGGCTCCATGGTCAGCACTCGCAAAACGCCTTGATCAGCGAGACGCTGTTTGCACCCTCTCTCAAACGGGTTTGGCAGGATGTACCGTGCGCGGATGACGATCGTGCAGCAGTCGCGCAAGCGCTTCCCGCTCCGAGGCATGCCCCTTCATCGCCGTCTCGAACAGCGCCTCCTGGACGTCGCGCGGCATATCACCCCATACGTCCATGGCGGCCTGGCCCAGCAGATAAGCAAAGCGTTCGTCGGCCATGTCGATCCTCCCTCTCGTGCCTGAGGATAGGAACTGCAGGCGCCAGCCCGCGTTCCGTTTCCTCACGACCAATTTGAACGGGCAGAAATAGCTGCATGTCCGATCGGCCGATATCCGGCGGCCGGGACGAGACTTCGACAATTCTTAGCCAAGCGCCTGGCTTGCGAGCGCGTAGGTTACGGGCGTCTGTCCGGCGCGATCATTGGGAGCACGAAACTCGCCGCCCAGCGACATCGTCGTGACGGTGTCGAAAAAGACGAGGCCACACCGTGCCAGGAAGGAGCAGAACTCCCCGTCGGCCAGATGCGTGTCGATCCGCAGAAACTGTCCTTCGTGAGCTGCGACATGCGGCGCGACGACCAGAATCGCATCCTCGTCGCTCGACGCGACGACGGGCCCCACGACGTGCCCTCGCCCAAACGGGCGACACAATGCGAAAGCTTCGAGACGACCTTGCCGACAGAGTCCGAACGCGGCGGATTGTTCGAGCAGTGCCGCAAGCAAATCGGGGCGCGAGGCGCCAAACGCCTGCGCATCCAGCTCAGCGATGGCCGGCAGGTCCTTCCGATCCAGCTCCCGCAGCTCGGCCCCTTCGGAAGGGCTAGGCACCTCACCGAACCGCTGCGCCTCGGCTTGCCGCTGGAACACCGTTCGTTCGCGACGAAAGCCGAGCGAGAGATAGAGCTTGCGCGCTGCTCGCGTGGCATTGAGGCGGAGATTGCGTCCCTTGGCGGCGGACAGAATGCGCTTCATGAGCCATTGGGCTGTGCCAAGTGCCTGAAGACGGGGCGAGGTGATGACCATGCCGACAGTGGCGAAATCCGCCCCATGGGGAAACCACATCGCCGATCCCAGCACCCGCCCGATTTCATCATGAACGACGATGCCGTGGCCGGTGTCGCGCAGAAACTGCCAGTCCTCGGGGCGGTGCGGCCAGCCGACACCGATCGAGAGGGTGTAAAGTTGGTCGAGCTCGACCGTGTCGATGTCAACCGCACGCACATCGAATGCGTCGATCGTCAGCGAACGGGTCGTGCGGGACTTCATGTCTCCCCCTGATCGGCCGGACCTTGGTCGCGGTAGCGTGTTCCGAGTTCGCTCCAGGGCCGCTGTGGCGCTCAGCATAACCGAGCTTCGCCGCAGATTACGTTTCAGAACAGCCATCTGGCGAAACAATCCACCAAATCGCGATTGCATTCGGCACCGGATCGAACGCCGCTCCGATAGCATAGTGCAACCGGGTGAATTCGCCATGCCCTGCGTGTCCAAAGCCCCGGCGGACGGCGCCACTCGCGCGGTCATCGACAACATCAAGCGATGTGAAGCGGCCTCGACCTCGTCGGGCTGCTGGATCGGACTTGTGGTTACTGAAAGGAACCCAACTTGCTGCTGAAACGGATTGATCCCAACCCGAATTTCGCCCCGGAGGAATCCGGCCCAATCCCGGAGCGGCTCATTGCCGGCGCGCCGCACTTCAAGACCTGGGCGCAGGACGAGGCCAAGGGTGAGCTGGTGCATACCGGCGTATGGGAAGCGACGCCGGGCGAGACGCGCTCGATCAAGGGCGAGACCTTCGAATTCTGTCACATCCTCGCCGGCAGGATCGAGATCACGCCGGATGGCGGTGAGCCGATCACGTTTAGGGCAGGCGACAGCTTCGTCATGAAGCCCGGCTTTACCGGCGTTTGGAAGACCATCGAGACCGTCCGCAAGATCTACGTCACGGTGTCATAACGAGGCGCAACAGATGCAGAAACTGATTGACCAGCAACTCTTCCGCCAGCAGGGCTTGATCGGCGGCCAATGGCAAGCGGCGCTTTCGCGCGCGACGATCGACGTGATCGACCCGGCGACGCAAACCGTTCTGGGGACCGTGCCGGATATGGGCCGGGACGACACACGCGCCGCCATTGCAGCGGCCGCGAAGGCTTACGCGCCATGGCGCGCGAAGACCAATGCCGAGCGCGCCGCGCTTCTGGAAGCCTGGCACGGCCTCATGATCGCGCATCTCGACGACCTCGCGCGCATCCTGACGCTGGAACAGGGCAAGCCCCTGGAGGAGGCTAAGGGCGAGATTCGCTACGGCGCCTCCTTCGTCAAATGGTTCGCAGAGGAAGCCCGGCGGATCGCTGGCACCACGATCCCCTCGCCCACACCGGACCGGCGCATCGTCGTGCTCAAGGAGCCGGTGGGCGTGTGTGCGATCATCACGCCCTGGAATTTCCCGAACGCGATGATCACCCGCAAGGTGGCGCCCGCCCTCGCGGCGGGATGCACCGTCGTGATCAAGCCATCGGACTTCACGCCCTATTCGGCGCTGGCTCTCGGCGTGCTGGCCGAGCGCGCCGGCATTCCCGCCGGTGTCATCAACATCGTCACCGGCCTGCCGACCGAGATCGGCGCCGAGCTCATGGCCAACGAGACGGTGCGCAAGATCTCTTTCACCGGCTCGACCCGCGTCGGCTCGCTGCTCATGCGCGGTGCCGCTGACAGCATCAAGCGCGTCAGCCTCGAGCTCGGCGGAAATGCGCCCTTCATCGTCTTCGACGATGCCGACCTCGACCTCGCGGTCGAGGGTGCAATCATGTCGAAATTTCGCAATGGCGGCCAGACCTGCGTCTGCGCCAACAGGATCCTCGTGCAGGCCGGCGTGTATGATGCCTTTGCGGACAAGCTCGTCGCCCGCGTCAAGTCCATGAAGGTGGGATCGGGACTCGAGCCGGGCGTGGCGATCGGGCCGATGATCAACGAAGCGGCGATCAGCAAGATCAACCGCCATGTCGCCGACGCGCTGTCCAAGGGCGCCCGTATCGCCGCGCGACCGGCGGACTTGCCGAAGGGTCCGCAATTCACCGCGCCGATCGTCCTGACCGGGGCGACCACCGACATGGTGCTGGCGCATGAGGAGACATTTGGTCCCGTAGCGCCTCTCTTCCGCTTCGAGACCGACGAGGAGGCGATCGCCATCGCCAATGCGACGCCCTTCGGCCTCGCCGCCTATTTCTATACGCGCGATCTGAAGCGGTCCTGGCGCATTGCGGAGGCGCTCGAGGCCGGCATGGTCGGCCTCAACACCGGCATGGTGTCGACCGAGGTGGCCCCGTTCGGCGGCATCAAGCAATCGGGCCTGGGGCGTGAGGGCGCGCAGGTCGGGATCGAGGAATATCTCGAGACCAAGGCCTTCCACATTGGTGGGCTGGGCTAGGCGGCAGCGGGCGAAAGGCGTAGCCCTTTCGCCCTACTGCACGCGATCGAGCATCTTGTAGTATAGTCCCACCAGCGGCAGGAACCACGGCTTGCCGAAGTGACCGGGCACCGCGGGCCAGTCGAGGCCCTTCATCGGATTTCGATCTTCGCGTCCGAGCATCGCATCGGCGATGATCATGCCGAGATGGGTCGACAGCTGCGCGCCGTGACCGGCATAGCCCATCGCATACCACAGCCCGTCCTGATAGCCTGCGCGCGGGAAGCGGTCGCTGGTCATGTCGACAAGCCCACCCCAGCAATAGTCGATCTCGATGCCGGCGAGCTGCGGGAAGATTCGCGTGAGACCGTCGACGAGAATGGCCCCGCTCTTGGCATCGGAACGCTGGTCCGATGTCGCCGAGAAGCGCGCCCGTCCGCCGAAGATCAGACGGTTGTCGGGCGCGAGGCGGAAATAGTTGCCGACATTCATCGACGTGACGCAAGTGCGATTGCCGGGCATGGTGGCCGCGATTTCAGCCGCATCGAGCGGACGGGTCGCGATGATGAAGCTGCCGACGGCGACGAGGCGTCGCCGGAAGTAACCGAAATTGGGCGTGGTGTAGGCGCCGGTCGCCAGCAGCACCTGATCGGCGGTGACGCTGCCGCGGGGCGTCGTCAGGCGATGGCGCGATCCTTCGCGCGCCTGTGCGGTGACCGGTGCCTGCTCGAAGACGATCGCGCCGCGGCGCTTGGCGGCCTCCGCCAGCCCGACGCCATAGCGCCCCATATGCATCATCGCGCTCTTCTTCGAGAGCATCGCGCCAAAGAAGGGCGAGCCGATTTCGGCGCCGAGATCCCCGACGGACAGCAATGCGGTGTCCGGATCGACCTCGCGATGGACCGCTTCGAAATTGCGCGCGATGGCGTCGAGATGCTTCGGCTTGGAGGCGAGCTTCAGCTTGCCGGCGCGGCGAAAATCGCATGCGATGCCCTCCTCCGCGATCAGCGCCTCGAGCGTGTCGATCGAGGCATCGAGCGCGTGGTAGAGCGCGACGGCTCGCTCCTTGCCTAATTCCGCCTTGGCGGCGAGATAGCTGTGGGCGAGCCCATTGTTGAGATGACCGCCGTTCCGGCCCGATGCGCCGCCGATCACCCGGTCCGCCTCGAGCACGACAACCTTCGTTCCCGCCTTGGCAAGCTGACGCGCAGCTCCGAGGCCAGTGAAGCCACCGCCGATCACCGCGACGTCATAATGCCCTTCGACGGGGCCTTCGGCGCCGCCGGAAAAGCGCGGCGCGGTATCGTGCCAATAGGAGACGTATTTCACCGCAGATCCCGCCGGCTCAGAGTCCGAACACGCCCGGCAGGCCGCCGATATCCTTGATCTCGACATAGCCGTAATAGGGGTTGGCGGGCTCGTGCCCCCGATTGACCCAGACCTTGTTTTTGATGCCGAGGTCGTGCGCGGTCATCAGGTCGTAGCGGAAGGACGAGGAGCAGTGCACGACGTCCTCAGGCCCGCAGCCCAGCGTATCGAGCATGAATTCGAAGCCCTTCATGCGAGGCTTGTAGGACCGGGCCTGTTCGGCCGTGAGCGCGGCGTGAAAAGGCGCCCCGAGCCTGGCAACGTTGGACGGAAGCTGCGCATTCATGGCGTTGGAGAGGATGACGAGCGGAATCTCCTTGGCGACCCTGGCAAGTCCGGCAGGAACGTCGGGATGCGGTCCCCAGCTCGGCACGCGGTCATAGACCATCTGCCCATGCTCGGACTTGAAGGCGACACCGTTGCGCTTGCACGCACGCTCCAGCGCATTGTGGATCACGTCGGCATAGGGCTTCCAGTCGCCGAGAATCTCGTCGAGTCGATACGCCGCGAAATCGCGCACCAGCGCGGTCATTTGCGCTTCAGGAAGATGCGCGCGATAGAGATCCTGCGCCGCTTCCGCCATCTGGAAATTCGTCAGCGTACCGTAGCAGTCGAAGGTCACGTATTTCGGGCGAAACTGGCTCATCATCCTATCCTGGTGCGCTCGCGCAATATCAAGGCTGCAACCATAGAACGTCAACGCGGCATAAGATGCGGCTTTTTCGCCGGCTGCGGTGGAAGATATCGTTCGCGCCGGGCCCTTCAGACGATCTGCACATCACCAAGATAGGAAACTGGTGCCGGACAGGAACACGAGTCAATGACCCAGAGCACCATATCGCTCACGGCCTTTCGGCCCGACCATCTCGAAGGCGCGTTACGTCTTTCGCGCCAAGCCGGATGGCCGCACCGCCTCGAGGACTGGCAATTGGCGCTCGATCTCAGCGCGGGGGTAGTCGCCCTGAATACGGATGCTTCAACCGTCGTCGGAACGATCCTGATGACGCCCTACAAGCGGAACGTCGCAACCGTCAACATGGTCATCGTCGACGAAGCCGCCCGTGGCCGCGGATTGGGACGCCGGCTCATGGAAGCCATCATCGAGCAGGCAGGATCGCGCACGCTGAGGCTGGTTGCGACCGGCGAGGGCCTGCCGCTGTATCAAAATCTCGGCTTTCACAGCACCGGAACGATCATCCAGCACCAGGGACTGGCCTTGCCCGTCGCTGCGCCCGCCGATGTCCGGCCGGCCGAGTCGCACGATATCTTCGGCATCCTCGAGCTCGACCGAAGCGCGTTCGGCGCCGACCGCAGATGTCTGCTGCGGACGCTCGCGGAGGTCGGCCAACTCGCCGTACTCGATCGTGGCCACGGGATCACCGGATTTGCGGCGTCGCGCGCCTTCGGCAGAGGTGAAGTGATCGGACCCGTGGTTGCAGCGAATGCCGATGACGGAAGAGCCCTGCTCAGCTTCTTCATGGCCCGAAGCGAGGGACGCTTCGTTCGCGTCGATACTACCGAAACCTCGCAATTGAGCGCCTGGCTCTCGGAGCAAGGGCTGGTCCAGGTGGGCGACGGCATCGCCATGCAGCGCCCCGTCGGGGTGGGGTCCAGTCCTTCCACATTCACGACATTCGCCCTCGCCAGCCAAGCTTTTGGATAGACGGAGACTTTGATGCTGAGCAATTCGCTCGTCGAGCTCGACCGGGCTCACCTCATCCACCCGGTCGCATCGTACCGGGGCCACGAAGCGGCCGGCGTCAAGGTGCTGAAGTCGGCCAGGGGAGCGACCGTGACGGACGCTTCCGGACATCAGTTGATCGACGGCTTCGCCGGACTCTGGTGCGTCAATGCCGGCTACGGGCATGAGAGCATCGTTGCGGCCGCTGCCAGCCAGATGCGGGAGCTTCCCTACGCGACGGGCTATTTCAGCCTTGGCTCGGAGCCCGCGATCCGGCTCGCAGCCGAATTGGCGCAGCGCGCGCCCGGCGATCTCAACCACGTCTACTTCACGCTCGGCGGCTCGGATGCCGTCGACAGCACGGTCCGCTTCGTCCGCTATTACTGGCACGCTCGGCGCGAGCCGCTGCGCGAGCATTTCAT
The DNA here is from genome assembly GCF_029714325.1 of Bradyrhizobium sp. CB1717. NCBI lineage: Bacteria > Pseudomonadati > Pseudomonadota > Alphaproteobacteria > Hyphomicrobiales > Nitrobacteraceae > Bradyrhizobium > Bradyrhizobium sp. CB1717. The sequence continues at coordinate 3,221,386 of NZ_CP121666.1, read as the reverse complement.
CTCGGTCGAACAGGGCTATCACGGATCTTCGACGGTCGGCGCCGGGCTGACGGCCCTGCCCGCCTTCCACGCCGGATTCGGCGTGCCACTCAGCTGGCAGCACAGGATTCCCTCGCACTACGTCTATCGCAATCCGGCCGGCGAGGACGACGACGCCATCATCGCAGCCTCGCTCGTCGCGCTCGACGCGAAGATCGAAGAGATCGGCGGCGCGCAACGCGTCGCCGCGTTCTATGCCGAACCGATCCAGGGTTCAGGCGGCGTGCTCGTCCCCCCGAAGGGCTGGATGAAGGCCATGCGCGCACGGTGCAAGGCGCTTGGCATCCTCTTCGTCGCAGATGAAGTCATCACCGGGTTCGGCAGAACCGGGCCGCTGTTCGCATGCAGCGAGGACGACATCATCCCCGACCTCATGACGGTCGCCAAGGGATTGACCTCGGGATACGTCCCGATGGGTGCGGTCTTCATGTCGGATCACGTCTACGACACGATCGCCGATGCGGCGGGCGCGACCGCCGTCGGCCACGGCTACACCTACTCCGCCCATCCGGTCAGCGCCGCGGTCGCCCTGGAAGTGTTGCGCCTCTACGAAAACGGCCTGCTCGAGAATGGCGCGAGAGCGGGTGCCCGTCTGATCGCTGGGCTTCAATCGCTCAGGGATCATCCCCTGGTTGGAGACGTGCGCGGCCGCGGCATGCTGGCCGCCGTCGAACTCGTCACCGACAAGCAACGCAAGACGCCGCTTCCTGCAGCGGCCGAGCCAGCAAAGCGCATCTTCGACCGGGCCTGGAAGAACGGCCTCGTCATCCGGGCCTTCCCCACCGGCGTACTGGGTTACGCGCCGCCGCTCTGCTGCTCCGAGGCGGAGATCGACGCCATCATCGAGCGCACCGCCCGGACACTGGACGATACGTTGGCTGATGCCGAAGTTCGCGCCGCACTGCGATAATAATAGGCATGCACAACGAGCCGGCTGGAGGCAGGTCCGAAACACTGGAAACAGAGACATCTTCGCAATTTTGTGCCGCCGCTCGCGGTTTTTTCGGCCAAAGCCGCGGAACTATCCTGCGAGACTTTGATCGCAGGAAGGAAGTGCAGTTCTGAGTGGAGACACGGCACCGTCGTTACGACGGACCACGTCGGCATCCACCACAACGGCGCGGCAGAACAATCTGCCGCTCACCGCAATACGGGTCGTAGCCTTAGCCAGCGAGGGGATTGACATGAGCGACACGACGAACTGGTCCTGTTCAGACGATGCCACGATCGAGAACGCCATTCGGCGCGGGGCTTCGCGCCGCGATCTTCTGAAGCTGATGCTCGCCAATGGCGTGGCTATGGCGGCAGCCGGCACGATCTTCGGCCGCGCGTCGGACGCGGTGGCGGCGACATCCGTGAAAGGCGGCGCCCTGAAAGCCGCGGCATGGTCCTCGTCGACCGCCGACACGCTGGACCCGGCCAAGGCCTCGCTCTCGACCGACTATGTTCGCTGCTGCTCCTTCTACAATCGCCTGACATTTCTCGACCAGACCGGCGTGCCCCAGATGGAGCTCGCCGAATCGATCGAGAGCGGCGATGCCAAGACCTGGACGATCAAGCTCAAGAAGGGCGTCACCTTCCACAACGGCAAGGAGCTGAGCGCCGACGACGTCATCTTCTCGCTGAAGCGCCATCTGGACAAGGCGACCGGATCGAAGGTCGCCGCGATCGCGTCTCAGATGACCGGCTTCAAGGCCGTCGACAAAAGCACCCTCGAGGTGACGCTGGCGAATCCCAACGCAGACCTGCCGACGATCCTGTCCATGCATCACTTCATGATCGTGGCCGACGGCACCACCGACTTCTCCTCGGGCAACGGCACCGGCGCGTTCACGTGCAAGCAGTTCACCCCCGGCGAGCGCTCGATCGGCGTGCGGAATCCGAACTACTTCAAGGGAGGGCCGAATGTCGATTCATTCGAGTTCTTCGCGATTCCCGACGAAAACGCCCGGATCAATGCCCTGTTGTCCGGGGACATTCATCTCGCCGCCTCGATCAACCCACGATCGGTGCGCCTCCTCGACGGCAAGGATGGCCTTGCGCTGTCGACGACCACGTCGGGCACCTACACCGACCTGAACATCCGCATGGACATGGCGCCCGGCAACGTCAGCGATTTCGTGGAGGGCATGAAATACCTTGTCAACCGCGAGCAGATCGTCAAATCGGCTCTGCGCGGCTTCGGCGTCGTCGGCAACGACCAACCCGTCTCGCCCGCCAACGCCTACCACAATGCGGCCCTCAAGCCGAAATCGTTCGATCCGGACAAGGCAAAATTCCATTTCCAGAAGGCCGGCGTGCTGGGTCAGACCATCGAGGTCATCGCTTCCGAGGCGGCCGGTTCGTCGATCGACATGGCCATGATCGTCCAGGCAAGCGCCGCCCAGATCGGCATGAAGCTCGATGTGAAGCGCGTGCCCTCCGATGGTTACTGGAGCAATTACTGGCTGAAGGCGCCGATCCATTTCGGCAATATCAACCCGCGTCCGACACCCGACATCCTGTTCTCCCTGCTCTACAAGTCGGATGCGGCGTGGAACGAGAGCCGCTTCGTCTCGGAGAAATTCGACAGGATGCTGGTCGAGGCCCGTGGCTCGCTCGATCAAGCCAGGCGGCGCGAGATGTACAATGAAATGCAGGTCCTGGTGTCGGAGCACGCCGGCACCATCATCCCGGCCTATATCTCCAACGTGGACGCCATCACCGCCAAGCTGAAGGGACTGCAGCCCAACCCGCTGGGCGGCATGATGGGCTACGCCTTCGCCGAATATGTCTGGCTTACCGCCTGACCGGCGCAAAGGCGAGGTCCCGGCTCGGGATCCCGAGATCGGAGCCCGAGCTGAATGAAATGACGGGGCGGGGCGTGGAGGACGAATGTGAGAGGACAAGTTTCGTCGCTTGTGGTGAGGCGGCTACTCATCGCCTTGATCACGCTCGTGATCGTTTCCTTCGCCGTCTTCTTTGCGACGGCGCTCCTGCCCGGCGACACTGCCACCATCCTGCTCGGGCAGTCCGCGACGCCTGAAGCTGTCGAGGGCCTGCGTAAGGCCATGCATCTCGACGATCCCGCCATCATCCGCTTCCTGAGATGGGTCGCCGGCCTGTTCCAGGGCGATTTCGGCAAGTCTTACGCAAACAACGTCCCGGTCGCCACTCTGATCAGCGGACGGTTCGTCAACACGTTGAAGCTTGCGGGATTGACCGCTGCGATTGCCGTGCCGCTCGCGCTGACGCTCGGCATCACCGCTGCGATGTGGCGCGGCACGCTGTACGACCGCATCGTGACCGTCGGAACCATCGGCATCATCTCGGTGCCGGAGTTCATGATCGCAACGCTGGCTGTGCTGCTCTTCGCGGTCTACCTCAAATGGCTGCCGGCGCTTTCTCTCACCAACGAGGTCAAGTCGTTCCACGACCTGGTGCGGATCTACGCGATGCCGGTCATGACACTCACGTTCGGCGTTTCGGCCCAAATGATCCGCATGACACGCGCCGCCGTGGTCGAAACATTGAACACACCCTATGTCGAGATGGCGCTGCTCAAGGGCGCCTCGCGTCCCCGGCTCGTGCTGCGACATGCCCTGCCCAATGCGCTCGGCCCCATCGTCAATGCGGTCGCGCTCTCGCTGTCGTACCTGCTCGGCGGCGTCATCATCGTGGAGACCATCTTCAACTATCCCGGCGTGGCTAAGCTGATGGTCGATGCCGTTTCGACCCGTGACCTGCCGCTGATCCAGACCTGCGCGATGATCTTCTGCCTGGGTTATCTGGCACTGATCACAGCCGCCGACATCATTGCCGTCGTGTCCAATCCGAGGCTCCGATGACGAATCCGACCTCGTCAGGCCGGCTCAGCATGCGCTTGGGCTATCGCTTCAATCTCGTGGGCGTGTCGGCCCTTGGCATCATCCTCCTCTGGGCCGGCGTCGCCCTGTTCGCTCCGCAGATCATCCCGCATTCCGTGGGCGAGATCGTCGACGCCGACTATTTTGGCCCCATGAGCCGGGACCTGTGGTTCGGCTCCGATTATCTCGGCCGGGATATCTTCTCGCGCATCCTGATGGGCGCGCGCTATACGCTCGGCATCTCGCTTGCGGCCGTCTCCATTGCCTGCTTCAGCGGCGTCGCGCTCGGCATGACTGCAGCAGTCGCCGGAGGTTGGTGCGACAGCATGCTGAGCCGGTTTCTCGATGCGCTCAACTCTATTCCCAGCAAGCTGTTCGGCCTCGTCGTGGTCGCCGCGGTCGGCTCGTCGATCCCGGCACTCATTGCGACGCTCTCGGTGATCTACACGCCCGGCGCCTATCGCTTCGCTCGTGCCCTCGCCGTCAACGTCAATACGATGGACTTCATGGTGGTCGCCCGTATCAGAGGCGAACGCCTGCCCTATCTCATCGCCTCCGAGATTCTTCCAAACATTCTCGGCCCCGTGCTCGCCGATCTCGGCCTGCGCTTCGTCTTCATCGTGCTGCTGCTCTCCGGCCTGTCCTTTCTCGGGCTCGGCGTGCAACCGCCCTACGCGGACTGGGGCGCGCTGGTTCGAGAGAACATCGGCGGGCTGCCCTTCGGCGCGCCGGCGGTGATCTTCCCGTCGCTCGCGATCGCAAGTCTCACCATCAGCGTCAACCTTCTGATCGATAACCTGCCGCGCAGGATCCGCGACCGGAGCGCCGAATGACGGGAAACCTCGTCGAGATCCGCAATCTCAGGGTTGAAGCAACGACCGACGCCGGCAGGCGGGTCGAGATCATCAAGGGCGTCAGCCTCGACATTGCCGAAGGCGAGATCGTCGCCCTCATCGGCGAGAGCGGCTCGGGCAAGACCACGATTGCCATGACGCTGATGGGCTACGCCCGGCAGGGCTGCGCGATCACCGATGGCGAGGTGCGGGTGGGCGGCGTCGACATGGTGAAGCTTTCGGAAGCGGAACGCGCCAGCATTCGCGGAACGGGCGTCGCCTATGTACCGCAGAGCGCCGCGGCCGCGTTCAACCCTGCACTCACCATCATGGACCAGGTCATCGAGGTGGCGCGGATCCACAGACTCATGTCGGCCACTGAGGCGCAGGCGAAAGCCCTCTTGCTCTTCAAGGCCCTGTCGCTGCCGCAGCCCGAAACGATCGGCAACCGCTACCCGCACCAGGTCTCCGGCGGTCAGCTGCAGCGCCTCGCCGCCGCGACGGCCCTGATCGGTCAGCCGAAGGTGGTCATCTTCGATGAGCCCACCACGGCGCTCGATGTCACGACGCAGGTCGAGGTGCTGCGGGCGTTCAAGTCCGTCACGGCGCAGCACAACATCGCCGGCGTCTACGTCTCGCACGATCTTGCGGTCGTTGCCCAGATCGCCGACAGGATCGTCGTGCTCAAGGACGGTACGGTCCAGGAAATGGGAGCGACCAACGATATCCTCGAGGGGGGCCAGCACCCCTACACCAGGGAGCTGCTGGCCGCGTTCAGGCCAAAGGCCCAGCAGCGGCAGCCTGACGACGAGAGCGCGACGAAGCGCCCGTTGCTGGAGGTCGACAATCTCACGGTCGGCTACGGACCTCGCTCGCGCGATGGACAGCCGCTGATCAAGGCCGTGCAGGCGGTCAGCCTCAAGCTGGATCAGGGCCGGAATCTCGGCATCATCGGCGAATCCGGCTGCGGCAAGTCGACGCTTGCCCGCGCGATTGCCGGCATCCTGCCGGCCCATGCGGGCGACATCATCTTCAACGGGCGCGAATTGGGAAAGGCCGGCCGCAACCGCACCCGCAACGAGCTCCGCGAGATCCAGATCGTGTTCCAGCACGCGGACACCGCGCTCAACCCGGCAAAGTCGGTGGAAGACATCCTGAGGCGTCCCCTCGCCTTCTACCACGGCATGAGAGGCAAGGCGCGCGATGCGCGCGTCAACGAGCTGCTCGATCTGGTTCGGCTGCCCAAATCCGTGCGGCATCGACTGCCGGGAGAGCTGTCAGGCGGTCAAAAACAGCGCGTGAACTTTGCCCGGGCACTCGCTGCCGAGCCGACGCTCATCCTGTGCGACGAGATCACGTCGGCCCTCGACACGGTCGTGGCGGCCGCGGTGGTCGAGCTGCTGAAGGAGTTGCAGCGCGAGCTCGGCATCTCCTACATCTTCATCAGCCATGACCTGTCGGTGGTCGAGGCGATCTGCGACGAAATCATCGTGATGTATCGCGGTCAGAAGGTCGAACAGATCGCCTCGACCCGTCTGGCAGCACCGGAGCACCCTTATACGCGGCTGCTGTTCTCTTCGGTGCCCAAGCTCGATACCCGCTGGCTCGACAATCTGGAACGGGATGCCGAACAGGTACGGGCCTATGGCCATCCGTAGGCGCAGCCGGCATCAAGCCGGGAACAGGCTGGTCAGCGGCATCTGCGACCGGACGATGGGCGATTTGAGGACGACGAAGCTGAAATACTTGTCGATACCGATATCCATGTCCGTCAACCGTTCCATGATCGTCTGGTATTCGCCGATGCTGGCGGTGACGAACTTCAGCATGTAGTCGTACCCTCCAGAAACCAGATGACATTCGATCAACTGGTCGACCTTGTCGACCGCTGACAGGAAACGAGCGAAGTCGATCTGTCGATGGTTCTTCAACGTCACTTCGGTGAACACTGTCAGCGTCTGTCCCAGCTTGCGCACATTGATCTGGGCGGAATACCCCTCGATGTAGCCCTCGGCCTGCAATCTCTTCACGCGCATGAGACACGGGCTGGGCGACAGATTCACCAGCTCGGCAAGCTCGACATTGGTGATGCGACCGTTCTTCTGGAGTTCGTGGAGGATCTTGATGTCGATCCGATCCAGCTTCATTGGTCTCTCTCCATCGAGCAGGCGCCAGAAGGCACAACAGAAAATTTGGTGCAATGAGCTAAAGGCTCACCTTGCCCGCAGCCGTCGTTTCCATCGAAGGCATATTATTCGAGAAAAACGTGGTTTTGCGATGCCTTGAGGATACAGCATAAAATGCTGGACTACCATCAAATCCAGTGCCGCTCGCGCCGATGGGCGATTTACCCTGTGTGGAGCGAAATCTAGGAAACCACGATGCCTGCCCCACTCAGCCATATCGAGACCTCACCGGATCTTCCCCGTAGCGCCGACGTGGTGATCATCGGAGGCGGCATCATCGGGGTGTTCGCGGCATACTATCTCACCCTGCGCGGGCTTGACGTCGCCCTCGTGGAGAAGGGACGAATCGGGGCCGAGCAGTCCAGCCGCAACTGGGGCTGGTGCCGGCAGCAAAATCGCGATGCCCGCGAGCTGCCGATGGCCACGCAGAGCCTGGACCTGTGGGAGAAGTTCGGCAGTGAGAGCGGCGAGAGCACCGGCTTCTCCCGCTGCGGCCTTCTGTATCTCAGCAACGACGAGGCGGAGCTCGAGGGCTGGGCGCGCTGGCGCGACTTCGCTCGGACGGCCGGCGTCACCACGCACATGCTCGATGCGACCGCGGCAACCCAGCGCGGCGCGGCGACGGGACGCGGCTGGAAGGGTGGCGTGTTCTCGCCAACCGACGGTATCGCCGATCCCGCCGAGGCTGCGCCGGCGGTGGCGCGGGCGATGCTCAGGCGCGGTGGCACGGTGCATCAGATGTGCGCGGCGCGCGGGCTGGAGACCGAGGGCGGCCGCGTGAGCACGGTTGTGACGGAGCGCGGCACGATTCGCACACGTGTTGCCATATTGGCGGGCGGCGCGTGGTCGTCGTCGTTCTGCCATCAGGCCGGCATCCGTCTGCCACTCGCCTCGATCCGCTCGTCCATCCTGTCGGTGTCGCAAGGTGCGAAAGGCCTGCCGGATGCACTCCACACTGCCGCTGTTTCGGTGACGAAACGCGTCGATGGCGGTTACACGCTCGCCATCAGCGGCCGGGGCCGGGTCGATCCGACCGCGCAGCAGCTGCGCTTCGCCCCGCAATTTCTGCCGATGTTTCTGCGGCGCTGGCGCAGTCTGCTCCCGGGCGGCCTCGAAGGCGTCAGGTCCGGACACGAAACGCTCCAACGTTGGCGCGTGAGCGAGCCGACACCGATGGAGCGCATGCGCATTCTGGATCCCACGCCCGATCGGAACACGATCGAGCTCACGCATCGGCGCGCGGTCGAACTGTTGCCCGCCCTGAAGGACACCAGGATCACCGCCGCATGGGGCGGCTACATCGACTCGACGCCCGATGGCGTGCCGGTCATCGGAGAGACGTCCGGCCTGCCTGGATTGGTCCTGGCCGCGGGCTTCAGCGGCCACGGCTTCGGTATCGGTCCGGGAGCCGGGCACCTCATCGCGGATATTGTGACCGGCGCCGCGCCGATCGTCGATCCTCAATCCTATCGGCCGGATCGCTTTGCCGGACTTGCGGTCGGAAAGGTCTCGGACTTCTAGAAAAGGTCATCATGCGCACCGAAGCGGGATCTGGCGCGCCACATCAGCATCCGTTCAGGGCGAGACCAGCTTCTTGCGGACCGCATAGCGCACCAGCTCGGCGGTGGACGACATTCTGAGCTTGCGCATGGCCGAGGCGCGATGGGTCTCGACGGTCTTCACGCTCAGATTCAGGATCGCGCTGATGGATCTGTTGGTGTTCCCTTCCGCGATCAGCTGGACCACGCTCTGCTCGCGTGATGTCAGCAGCATGTCGGCCCGGTTCTGCTTGTTCGCCTGGTAATCATGCAGGAGCTTCTCCAGGAGGACGCTGGTGAAGTAGGGCCTGCCGTCGAGCAAGGCTTCGATAGCGGAAATCAGATGCTTGCGGGCATCGGACTTGAACAGGAAGCCGCGAATGCCGGCCAGGATGGCCTCAGTCAGGAGTTCCTCGCTTTCGTGCATGGTCAGGATCAGCACCTCCGTTCGCACATGCAGCGTCCTGAGGCGACGGCTGACCTCCAGGCCGTTCATGATCGGCATGGAGTAATCGACAATCACGATGTCCGGTCGGGTTTCGAGCGCCAGCGCGACGGCCTGCTCGCCGTTGGTGGCCTCTCCGCTCACGATCCAGTCGGACCGCGTTCCAACGATCGCGCGAAGGCCGGAGCGTACGATTTCATGATCATCCGCAATCAAGATGCGTTTCACGACATCGTTCCCGTTTGCCGGCTCCTATCCGACCGGGCGGACAACGGCAGTGACCGGCCGTAGGGTCGAACGATCATACGGCGCCCTACGGCCAGCGTTATCCAACAAAACCCTGAGATGTCCCGGCGAAGGTACTGACGCCCAGGGTCGGCTCGCCGACGTCACCGTTCAGGCCTCGACCAGCCCGGTCCGGACCGCGTATCGGACGAGGCCCGCCGTCGAATTCACCTCGAGCTTGCGCATCGCAGCCGCCCGATGCGCCTCGGTTGTCTTGACGCTGAGATTGAGGATCGCGCTGATCCCCTTGTTGCTGTAGCCTTCCGCAACCAGCTTGACCACGAGCTGCTCGCGCGCCGTCAGCTCGTGATGCCGCTCGCCACCAGCACCCGCCCCGCGGTCGAATTCCGTCACGCAGCTCGTGGTGCAGAACGTCCGGTGCAACAGCAACGCCTCGACCGCCGCAACCAGCAGCTTGTTGGCGTCCGACTTCACCAGGAACGCACGCGCTCCGGCCTCGAATGCCTGCTGCGCGATCAGGCCCGAATTGTGCACGGTGAAGATCAGGACCTCGGTCTGCAATGGATGGTCCTTGATCCGCCGCGCCGCCTCCACGCCGGTCATGCGGGGCATCGAGAAATCGAGGATGGCGACGTGAGGCTGGCTCTCGATCGCCGCAGCGACCGCCCGGCCGCCATCGGTGACCTCGGCCACCACCTCCCAATCCGCCCGCTGTTCGAGCACCGCACGCAAACCAGACCGCACCGCTTCGTGATCGTCGGCTATGAGAATTCGTTTCATGGCAGCACGCTCCCAATCCTTCACGGCGGTTCGGCCGCCCATCCGGCCTGCCGCCGCGGGCTAGTGTTCTTTCGCTGATCGTGTGCTGTGGGCCCTCATGATGGTCGTGGCTCTTCGCCGGTTCCGCCTGTTCGCCGCGAGACGACGCGGAAACTTCGCGCACAGGACGGTTCCGGAAAGTGGCGCGGTCCGGCCGGACCGGATGTCCAGCGTACCTCCAATCTCATGCAGCCTCACCCGCATCGCGGGAATGCCGACCCCGACTGATACCGCCTTGTGGCCGCGCCCGACCACATCGGGAAGACCGCGTCCATTGTCACTGATCGTCAGCACGAAACGGCTGTCGGCAAGGTCGATGACGATGGCCACCTCCGTCGCCTTCGCATGGCGATAGACGTTCGTGAGCCCCTCCTGAACGACGCGCAGCAGCGAACGCTTCGTTTCATACGGCAGCCGATCGACATCCGGCACGATGTTCACGGTCACGCGCAACGAAGTGCGCGCCGCAAATCCTTCCGCGTATCGCTCGATCGCGGCCTTCAATCCCTCACCCGCCAGATTCCGCGGATGCAGGAGATAGGCAAAGGCGCGGAGCTCCCGGAGGGCTTCATCGATCGACGCGTCGATGTCGTCGCATATCCGCTCCGCCAGCGCCGCATCGCCCAGATTGCTCCGCATCCGCATCAGGCCCAGGCTGGCGGCGATCAGATGCTGACAGGTCGAATCGTGCAGATCGGAGGCGATCCGTTGCTGGATGCCTTCCTGAATGGCGAGCAGGCCGACGTCGATATCGAGCCTGTCGTCGCGTGCGGCGGCGTGCTCGAAAGGACCGCTGCGCAGCTCGCGGTGGCTGCCGATCAACCGGACCACGCCGCCGTCCACGATCGGCGTAACCGTCGTTTCCATCGCCCGCGGCGACCCGCCGAGCGCGAGCCGCTGGCGGATCCTGACCTCCGTTCCCTCCGCGAGGCCGGCCTGAAGCGCCTCGCAGACGGACCTTGCGTCGTCCGCACTCATGCAATCGAAGACGTCCATGTCGCTGACGTCTTCCGACGATACGCCGAGCTCGGACTCGAATGCCGGATTGATTCCCTCATAGGCGAAGTGTCCGCGGAACGACGGACGCGCGGCGAAGAGCAGATCTGCCGAAGACGTCCAATAGAGCTCGTCGATCGATTCTTGCGAACCTATGCGCAACCAGTTCTTCAGACCGGTTCGATCCGACTCACTGTCGGGGCAGCCATGTGGCTTCACGGTACGCACTCACTATGTTCCGGCGACGCCCGATGTTGGCGACGATATCGCAGGTCCCCTCCCCGCCCCACCGGCGAGACATCCGCCACCGGATCCGGAAGACGCACGCCATTGGGGCCGACCAATCATACACCTCGCCGCGCGGCCACACCATAAGGTAGTATTATTTACAGATTGAAATCTCGAAGTCGTGAGACATGTTTTCCGCGGCGGGCGATATGCAGTTTGTGCCACGCCCGCGACGTCAAATCCGATGCAACAGAGATTCAAAATCAAGATGTGGGTAGCCGCGAGGTGATTGCGGCAACGTGGTGCACCAATACACAGCAGCACACCTACCCCAATTCACTGGCACCATTCCCGGCGCGCGGCGGTCCGTCGGGCACGTGCACGACCAGCCTAGCGGCTGCTGCTCGCGCCCGACTTCTTCTTCCTCGCTGCCTTCGCCGCTGGTGCGGGGCGAGGCGGCGCAATATCGAGAGGATGCGACGGCTGCTGCAGACGGTGTATCGCGGCATCATCCCGAAGCGCATCGGTATCGAGACGCTGGCCTCGATCCACCGCGTCGCGCGGATCGGCGAGCGCCATCGATGCCGCAAGGCTTCCGGCGACGATGCAGCTCAGCGTCAACAGGCGTCTTGCGGGCATCTTTCAGGTCTCACTCAAAAGGCGAAATCCAGGCGAGGGCCGATGCGAACGTCCCTGTACCGCCGCAACGGAACGTTCGACGTTCGCGCCTCGTATAGCACAGTGGTCGTGAGCGACACATTGCCGGCGAAATTATACTTGAGGCCTACATCGACCGAATAGAGTTGATCCTGCCGGCCGCTGTTGAGCCCATCGGTGAACCAGTAGGCCTCGAACAGCGGCGTGCTCACGATCGACCATCTGGGATCGAGCTTGACCTCGATACCGAGCACAGCGTCAAAGCGCCAGCGACGCGCTTCCGCGAGGTCTGAGAACCGATAGGTCAGCAGCAGCAGCGGCGAGAAAATCGTGTTGTCGATGCGGAAGTCGCGCGCCACCGAGCCCATCACATCATGGGACGTGAATGCGAGGTCGCGGTAAACTCCGTCGAAATCATAGCGGTTTTCATAGATTGCAGAGAAGCGCCAGCCGTTCCAATTCTCGGTCAGACGCGCGCCCATGCGCGCCACGGCAAAGTTGCCGTCCTTCTCCCGCGAAAAGGCCTCGTACTGGGCCCGTGCGTAGAGCCGGTAGGACAGATCGTTGGTCAGGTTTCCGTCGAGCCGGACACTGACGTCCGGCTCGTAGTAGATGTCCGACTTGCGGTTGTCGCGGGTGAAAAGCGCGTTGTCGGTGAAGGTCGGCGAGATGGAACCGACGACACTCCAGGACGGCGCGGAATAATAGGGTACAGCGGCAATCGGGCTCGTCTTGAATTCGGTGAGATCGAGGTCTGCCGCCGCGGCCGTGCCAGCACTGAGTAAGCCGAGGACGGGCACGCCGACGATCGGCAGAAGGAATCCAGAGCTTCGCATCGCGCCCACCTCCGATGCTGCTGCGCAGACCGGGTTTTTGCGTCACGCTGTGCAAAGATTGTGGCGTGTTAATGTCACACTTTGAAATCACCGGTTGATCAAATCAACCAGCGTCGGTGCAGACCGCCAGATCGCGCACGTCTAGTAGTCGACCGCGTCCCTGATGATTGGGCACGTCATGCAATGACCACCGCCGCGCCCCCGTCCGAGTTCCGCGCCGACGATGGTGATCACCTCGATCCCCTCCTTGCGCAACAGCGTGTTGGTGTAGGTGTTGCGGTCATAGGCGAATACGACGCCGGGGGACGCACAGACGAGATTGGCGCCACTGTCCCACTGGGTTCGCTCGCGCAGATACGCGTTCCCGCCGGTCTCCACGACACGCAGCTTCTTCAGACCGAGCGCTTCTGCGACGACGTCGACGAAGGGCTTCTCGTCCTTGCGCAATTCGAGGCCGGCCGGATTGTCGGCCGGCCGATAGGAAAATGCGGTAATGTTGTTGACGATATCGGGATAGAGCAGGACGCAATCGCGGTCGGCGAAGGTAAAGACGGTATCGAGATGCATCGCAGCGCGGAGCTTGGGCATCGCCGCCACGATCACCCGCTCGGCCGCCTTCTTCCTGAACAGCGCCGCAGCAAGCTGGCTGATCGCCTGCCGCGAGGTTCGCTCGCTGAGCCCGATCAGAACGTTGCCCTTGCCGATCGGCATCACGTCACCGCCCTCCAGCGTGGCGAGGCCGTGATCCTGCGTCGGATCTCCCCACCAGACATTGACCTTGCCGGCGAAATCCGGATGGAACTTGTAGATGGCAGCGGCGAGGATCGGCTCCTCATGGCGGGCCGGCCAGAACAGCGAGTTCAGCGTCACGCCGCCATAGATCCAGCAGGTGGTATCGCGCGTATACAGCGTGTTCGGAAGCGGCGGCAGCAAATATTCGGTCATGCCCGCCGCTTCCCGGATCAGCCGAAGCATCTCGCCGCCATGCGCCTCGGGAAAATCGTGGGTCGACAGTCCGCCGATCAGGGTCTCCGCCAGCTCGCGAGGCTTGAGGCTTTCCAGATAGCTGCGCAGCTCGTCGATCAGCCCGAGCCCGACCTGGTTGGGAACCACCTGGTTGTCGAGAATCCACTTCCTTGCCTCTGGAATGGCCACGGTGTCGGTGAGCAGATTGTGCATCTCGACGACATCGACGCCGCGGTCGCGCATCTTCTGCACGAAGTCGAAATGATCGCGCTTGGCATTGTCGACCCACAGCACGTCGTCGAACAGCAAAGTATCGCAGTTCGTGGGCGTGAGGCGCTGATGCGCGCGGCCCGGCGAGCAGACCATCACCTTGCGCAGCTGACCGACTTCCGAATGAACACCGAACGGGATCCTTGAATCCGACGCCTGTGCTGTCGCCATGGGAGATGCCTCGCCTAGATGGTGATGTAGCCGGTGGCCAGGCCATGAATCCCGACCACGGCGCCGATCACGGCTATGATGAAGATGACCCAATCGATCGACGTGAAGATCTTCGCCTTCTGCTGGAGGCGCGCCCAGAAATACAGCGCCGTGCCGGGAGCGTAGAGGATCGCCGACAGGAGCAGATATTTCATCCCGGCGGCATAGATCAGGAACAGCGTGTAGACGACGGCGATGCCGGTGAAGATCAGGTCGCGTCGCCGTTCGCCCGGGCTCTTTTCGTAGGTCTCGCCCCGCTTGACCAGCAGGAGCCCGTAAGCGGCCACCAGGAAGAACGGAATGAGGTTCATGACGCTCGTCAAATTGAGCATCAACGCAAAGGCATCCCGCGACCAGTAGGTGCTGATGACGAACAGCTGCACGACGATATTGGTGAGCCAGAGCGCTGCGGCCGGCACCTTGTTGGCATTTTCGGTGCCGAACACGCGCGGCATATCCCTGGTCCGGCCGGCGGCGGAGAGCACCTCGGCGCAGATCAGCGACCAGGCGAGATAGGCTCCGAGCACCGAGACCAGAAGTCCGATGCTGACGAACACGGCGCCCCAATGCCCGACCACCGCCTCGAGCACCGTCGCCATCGACGGCTGCCGCGCGTCGGCGATCTCGGCGCGCGGCAGCGCGGCATAGGGCAGCATCGTCACGAGCACCATGAGGCTCGTGACGACCGCGAAGCCCATGATCGTCGCGACGCCGACATGGGACCGCTCCTTGGCGTAGCGGGAATAGACGCTGGCCCCCTCGATCCCGAGAAAGACGAACACCGTGACCAGCATGGTCGCGCGGATCTGATCGAACAGACCCTTGTCCGGCATCCCCTCGCCGCCCCAGAAATTGGCGCCGAACAGGTCAGCCTTGAAGGCAAACGCCAGGATGACGATGAAGATCAGGATCGGCACGATCTTGGCGACGGTGACGATAGTGTTGATCGCGGCGGCCTGTTGCACGCCACGCAGGATCATGAAGTGGAACAGCCAGATCCCGATCGAGGCGACGATGATCGCGGTGACCGTATTGCCGTCGCCAAATACGGGAAAGAACGCGCCAAGCGTCGACTTGATCAGGACCCAGTAGGACACGTTGCCGATGCAGCTGCCGGTCCAGTAGCCAAGCGCCGACAGGAAGCCGGGATAATCGCCGAAACCGGCCTTCGCGTAGGCGTAGACGCCGGCATCGAGATCCGGCTTTCGCTCGGCCAGAGTCTGAAATACGCGCGCCATCGTGTACATGCCGCCGCCTGCGATGCACCAGGCGAAGATGGCGCCGAACGGGCCGGTGGCGATACCGAACGT
Source organism: Bradyrhizobium sp. CB1717 (assembly GCF_029714325.1). Lineage (NCBI taxonomy): Bacteria > Pseudomonadati > Pseudomonadota > Alphaproteobacteria > Hyphomicrobiales > Nitrobacteraceae > Bradyrhizobium > Bradyrhizobium sp. CB1717. The sequence continues at coordinate 3,205,962 of NZ_CP121666.1, read as the reverse complement.
CCGCGGCAGCGAGAAGATGCCTGAGCCGACCATGGAGCCGACGACCATTGCCGTCAGTGCGAACAACGAAAGCTTTTGGACCGTTGGCGTCGCAGTCATGGAGGACCTCGAACCGCGAACGATGACCGATGCCGTGACCGATCGGCCTGCTCATTCCGAGGCCGAACCATGCGCGCTGATATGAAGGCGGCCTATCAGGTGATTACCTAGTCGGAGTCCGGGATTACCCTCGCGGCCCGACGCTCAGGCCGCGCTCGCCGCTTCAGCAGCCGCGATCGGTTTCCTTTCCGCCCGACCAGGCCACATACAAGGTCGGCAGAAAGACGAGCGTCAGAACGGTTGCGACGAGCAGCCCGCCCATGATCGCAAAGGCCATCGGCCCCCAGAAGACAGTCGGCGCAATCGGAATCATGCCGAGGACAGTGGAGACCGCCGTCAGCATGATCGGACGAAAGCGGGAGCTGCTGGCATCGACCGCGGCCTCCCACGGTCCCTTCCCTTGCGCGCGTTCGGCCTCGATCTGCCCAATCAGGATCACCGCATTCTTGCTGATCATGCCGAGCAGCGCGAGGACGCCGAGAATGGCGACGAAACCCAGCGGCCGTCCTGACAGGAGCAGTGCCGCGACCACGCCAATCAGGCCAAGCGGTGCAACGCTGACGACCATCAATAGACGCGGGAAGCTCTGCACCTGGACCATCAGGACCGTGAACATGACGAACAGCATCACCGGCACGACCGCCATGACGGAGGCCTGGGACTTCCGGCTCTCCTCCACGGTCCCGCCGACCACGACATCGTAGGACGGCGGCAGCGTCGTCCTCAGCTTGGCGATGGCGGGCGCCAGCGTATTGACGATCCTCTCCGGCAGTAACCCGTCGGGAATGGCAGCTCGCACCGTCAGGGTGGGCACGCGGTCGCGCCGCCAGATCAGGGGGAATTCCTGATCGTACTCGAAGGAGGCAAACTGGCTCAGCGGAACGGTCCGCCCACCGGGGATCGGCACCTGCAGCGTTCGCAAGCTCGCCAACGAGACACGCTGTTCGTCGGTCGCGCGAACCACCACGTTGACCAGATAGATGTCGTCCCGAACCTGCGTGACGGGTGTACCGGAGATCACGGTGTTCAGGACGATGGAGATCGCCTGCGAACTCAGACCGAGAAGGCGTGCCTCATCCTGATTGACGCGGATGCGCACCTGGCGATCCGGCTCCATCCAGTCGAAGTTCGTGCTTCTGGCGCTCGGATCGGAGGCGAGGATCCGCGCCACCTCGAGCGCGATGTCGCGGACCCGCTCGACGTCGGGGCCGCTGACGCGATATTGCAACGGCCATCCGACCGGGGGGCCGAGGCCAAGCGGCGAAACCGACGAGATCGCGTTCGGGAATTCATTCGCCAGGAACCGCTCCAGCTTTGCACGCAAGCGCTCGCGCGCCGCAACGTTTCTGGCGACGACGACGGCCTGGGTGAAGAACTCGTTCGGCAGCTCGACGCTGAGAGGCAGATAGAAGCGGATCGCACCGCGGCCGACATTGCTGCTCCAATGCGCGACGTCGGGATCGCCGGTCAGCGCCTCGTCCAGGCGCCTGGCCGCGGCTTCGCTGGCGTGGATCGAGACATTCTGCGGCAGGCTGATGTCGACGAGCAGCTCCGGCCGGTCGGACAAGGGAAAGAACTGCTGCGGAATCAGCGGGAGCGCGAGCACGGATGCGACGAAGAGCGCTGCCGTCCCGCCCAGCGTCAGCCATTTGGCGCGGATCGCCTGCACCAGAAAGCGCCGATACAGCCGGAAGACCGCTCCGGGAGCCGGAGCGCCGGTCTGCTTGGGCGGCAGAAGGATGGCGACGCCCAGCAGCGGCGCGAAGATGACCGCGACGAACCACGATGCCAGCAGCGCGATCGCAACGACCACGAACAGTGAGAACGTGTATTCGCTGGCGGAGCTAGCGGCAAAGCCGACCGGAATGAAGCCGGCGATGGTCACCAGCGTACCGGCCAGCATGGCGAGCGCGTGGGTGCGGAAAGCGTAACTCGCAGCCGCCATCTTGCTGTCGCCCAGCGCCAACCGGTTGAGCGTGGCATCTGTCGTCGTCATGGCGTCGTCGACCAGCAGCGCGAGTGCGATGATGAGGGCACCAAGCGATATTCGCTGCATGTCGATGTGAAGAAGCCCCATGCTCGGAAACACGATGGCAAGCGTGAGCGGAATCGCCAGTGCGATGACGAGGCCGGGACGCAGGCCAAGGCTGACGAAACTCACCGCGAGAATGATGGCCATCGCCTGCACCAGCGAGGTCATGAACTCGCCGATCGCCTTGCCCACCACGACGACCTGATCGGCAACCAGGCTCGGCTCGATTCCGATCGGCAGGTCGACGGTGATGGCTGCCATCGCAGCTTTGACGTTCCTGCCGAGAGCGAGGATATCGCCGCCGTCGCGCATGGCGATCGCAAGTCCGATTGCCGGATGGCCGTTGACCCGGAACAGCGGCTGCGGCGGATCGGCATAGCCGCGCCGCACCGTCGCAAGATCGCTCAAGCGGAGCATGCGACCGCCGGCCGCGAAGTTGATGCCGGCGATGTCCTGCTCGGACTGGAAGCTTCCCGACACCCGAAGCGAAATTCTCTCGGACCCGGTCTGGATCGTCCCGGTCGGCATCACGACATTCTGAGCCTGCAGAGCGGCGATCAGCGCTGTCCGATCGACGCCGAGATTTGCGAACTCCTTCTTGGAGAACTCGACGAAGATCACTTCGTCCTGCGCGCCCAGCAGCTCGATCTTCGCAACGTCGGGCACGCCCAGGAGACGCGATCGGATCGCCTCGACCCGGTCACGCAGCTCGCGCTCGGTAAACCCGTCGCTGGTGAAGCCGTAGACGATGCCGAAGGTGTCGCCGAAATCGTCGTCGAACGCAGGGCCGACAACGCCCGCAGGAAGCGTATGGCGGATGTCCCCGATCGTCTTCCGCACCTGATACCAGGTGTCGGAGACATCTCGTGCGTTGGCGCTCCCCTTCAGGTTCACGAAGATCGTGGTGAGACCGGGCCGGGTGAAGCTGCGCAGGAAGTCGAGATGCGGCGTCTCCTGCAGTTGACGCTCGAGCCGCTCCGTCACCTGCTTCATCGTCTCCGCCGCCGTCGCCCCTGGCCACGCCGCCTGGACGACCATGGTCCTGATGGTGAATGCAGGGTCCTCGTTCCGGCCGAGGCGGACATAGGACAGTCCGCCGGCGAGCACGGCAACGAGCATGAGATAGATGACGAGCGAGCGGCGCTCGAGCGCCCATTGCGAGAGGTTGAAGCCGGTCATGGCTCCGACCCGAGCACGCGTACCTTCTGGCCCGGGTGAAGCGCCTGAACACCCGCGGTCACGACGATCTCGCCAGCGTCAAGCCCTCGCGAGATGATGACCTGTGCCTGATCGAACCGCAGCACATCGACGTTCCGAACCGAGACCGTCTTGGTCAGGGGATCGAGGATCCAGACGGCCGGCTGTTGGTTCATCCTGGTCAGCGCAGTTGCGGGAATGTCGATCATCGGTCCGGCGCTCGCCTCGGCGCGACCGACCACCGTGGCCCCCAGCCGCATCGCGGCGGGCGGATCGCTGAGTCCCACCCTCACCTCGAAGGTCCGTGTGACCGGGTTTGCCTGCGCGGCAACCTGCCGGATGCGCCCTTGCGCGGTCACTGCCGGATCGTCCGTCAGGCTGACGGTCACTTGCAGATTGGCGGGAGCCGCTCGCACCAGCTGGGCAGGGACCTCGAAGACCGCGTCGCGGCCATCCTGCCGCGCAATCCGCGCAATGGTCTGTCCGGCCTGGATCACCTCGCCGGCGGCGGGGCCCGTCTCGGTGATCTTGCCAGGCGCATCGGCGCGCACCTCGGTGAAATTGACCTGGTCGTGGGCGGCACTCAACTGGGCCTCGGCCGCGTCGACCTGGGACTGGGCCGTCTGTTGCGCCTGCGTTGCCGTCTCGAAATTGGCGCGCGTGGTCCATCCCTGCGCGAGCAATGTCTGCTGACGTTCGAAATGATTGCGGGCCTGGGTGAGCTGACCTTGCGCGGCGGCGAGAGCCGCTTGCGCCTGGCGCAGCGCGTTCACTTCGTTCTGCGATTCCAGTTGCGCCAGAAGCTGGCCGGCCTCGACGCGCTCGCCGAGCCTGGTGTTGTTCGCGAGCAGCCGCCCGGAAATTCGGAACGCAACGCTGATCTCGTCCTCGGCTTCGACATGTCCGGTGAAGACGAAGGGCGTCGGCGACTCCCGCTTCTCGATCGTCGCCGTGCGAACCGGGCGTGGCGCCGGCGCGACGTCGCTGGCCGCTTCCCTTTCGCAGGCCGCCAGCAGCAGCGATGCCGCGCCGGCAATAACCACTGTCCTGAGCGTCGGCATGAGATGATCACCGATCGACTTCCCCGGACCTGATTTTGCCGAGGAGCCATCGTCCTTGTATCGGTAAATCTACTGAGCGCCCGCGGATACAATCGTGATCGACGCTTCTTGCCCGACACATGATCGAGCGCGCGACGAGGACTGGATGATTCCCTCTTCCGCGTCAGGCAATCACCCAATAGCAAGAGCGTCACGGGCGGCGCATAACACCTGCACCGGCCGTCATGGTGGCGCGACCTGCGTCCGCCAAGACCGCCGGCGCGCGACGGAGCGGGTTGCTCGGGCTCCGGACGCTTCACTCGAGGACAGGAGGACTCCCCATGAAAAAGCTGGCTTTGCTGGCAGCCGCGATCACCATGACGCTTGGCGTCATGGGCGCGGCTGCGCCAGGACGCGCGCAAGATCTGGCGTGGTGCACGAAGATCAAGGGAATGACCAACTGCATGTACTCGACGCGCCAACAATGCCGCGCATCCATCAGCGGACGAAACGGTACCTGTGTTCGGAATCATCGTTCGGGGCAATAGGGCTCGGCTCGTCCAGACCTCGCCGGTCGGGCGTCGCTAGACGATTTTCCCGTCGTCTCGCGCCGCCCGACCTCCAAAGCGGGTGCACCTATTGGGACATTCATCCACCCGAGGCAGGGTTTCCTCTGATCCCGGAGGTGCCGCCCGCGGGATACCGTCCGCACCAACATTTTGGTCCGCATTTTCGATCCAACGGGAGGTCTTCATGTCCGATCTGGTCGCGATCGTGTATCCGTCCGAGGCAAAAGCGGAAGAAGTGCGTCAGCGGCTGCTCAAGCTGCAGAAGGAATATCTGATCACGATCAGCGACGCCGTGATCGCCGTGAAGACGGATTCGGGCGGCATCAAGCTCAATCAGCTCGTCAATACCACTGCCATGGGCGCGATGACCGGGAGTTTCTGGGGCCTCCTCATCGGAGTCCTCTTTCTCAATCCGATCCTCGGGGTTGCCGTGGGCGCCGCGTCGGGCGCGCTGGGCGGCGCGCTGTCCGACTTCGGCATCGACGATTCCTTCATGAAGAACCTGTCGGCCAATCTCCAGCCCGGCAACGCCGCCCTGTTCGTCCTGATCAAGCACATGACCGCGGACAAGGTGATCAAGGAGATCAAGGACGCCGGCGGCGTCGTGCTCAAGACCTCGCTCGATGAGACCAAGGAAGCGGCGCTGCGCGACGCGCTCGCAAGTAGCGTGGAGCGACCGGCGGCATGAGCCGCCGGCACCCGCGTCTCAACGGCGGCCGCCGGCAAGTCGCAGCAGCATCATGAACAGGTTGAGGAAATTGAGATAGAGCGACAGCGCGGCAACGACCGACTTGCGGCCCGCGGCGGCGTGGTCATCAGAGATGTCGTACATCCCCTTGATCCGCTGGGTGTCGTAGGCCGTCAGGCCGGCAAACACGCCGACACCGACGATCGAGATCAGCCAGTCGAGTGCGGTCGACCCCAGGAACAGGTTGATCAGGCTCGTGATGATGATTCCGATCAGGCCCATGAACAGGAAGGTGCCCAATCCCGAAAGGTCGCGCCGGGTCGTGTAACCGAGAATACTGAGCGCGCCGAACATTGCGGCCGCGATGAAGAAGACGCGGGTGATCGACGAACTCGTATAGATGTGCAGCAATATCGATAGCGATACGCCGACCAGGGCCGAATAGACGAAGAACAGGATCCGTGCCGTGGACACCGACAGCGTGTTGATGCGCGAGCCGATGAAGAACACCAGGGCGAGCGGCGCCAGGATGAAGACCCACATCAGGGGACTCTGGAGCAACTCGGGGCCGATGGCCTGATAGGTCACCCAGGCGACGAGGGCGGTCAAGCCGACACCGGCGGCCATGTAGCCGTAGATCCGCAGCATGTAATCGCGCAGCCCGGTATCCACCGCGATCGAGCCGCCGGCGGCATCGGTGGCGGTCAGGTTGTGATCATAGTTCGACATCGCTTGCCTCCTCTGGCGCTCGCCGAGTGTGGTCACGCTAGCCTTCGAACCTGCCGACCAACATCGGTCAATCCCCCGAGGCCCATCGGTGAAAACCACCGCCTTCCGATGCAAATTGCGCGGCGGCGCCGGAGCGGCCGCGGCGCCCGCGTTCACGACCAATCCGCAAGTCGGGAACCGCCGTCTGCCGCCCTTAAGTCTTTTGGCGGAGGCACCTTACACCGTTGTCACTGGAGGCCCGGCGCGGTCCGGCCTAATCGGGGGCATGCGTTTCTTCTTCCATATCGCCGACAAGTACGGTGTCTCGACCGACCGGATCGGATGCGAGTATGCCGGGCAGGACGCAGCCGTCCTGCATGCCAGCCGCCTTGCCGCCGAGCTTGCCAAGGCCGGCGAATTCTTCCGCGGCAGTGTCGTGCTCGTTGCCCGGGCTACGGAGTTCCTCGCCTGCTCCGCGAGCGAGGACGAGGCATTGCGTCCCAAGTCCTGACGCCAGCACCTGACGTCCGCAACTGACGCTCCGCGCCCGCCGATTTCCTGCCCTGCTCCCTACAGAGAATCCCTGATGGGCGCACGGGGTGCGGCCCTCTAAGGTCCGCGCATGAGGCGGCCGCTGCAACCGCGGCCGTCTTGGATTGGAAGGCCATCCGTCATGGCGGCGAACGAGGCCGATCAGAAACTCTCGCGCAACGCGCTGATTGCGCTTGTGATCGGGTCGATGGTCGGCTCCGGCATCTTCGCATTGCCGGCCCAGTTCGGACGCACCACCGGCGCGCTCGGCGCGATCATCGCCTGGGTGATTGCCGGCACCGGCATGCTGACGCTGGCCTTCGTGTTCCAGTCGCTGTCCCGGCGCAAGCCGGAACTCGACGCCGGTATCTACGCCTATGCCAAGGACGGCTTCGGTGACTATATCGGCTTTGCCTCTGCAGTAGGCTATTGGATCGGCTGCTGCCTCGCAGACGTCGCCTGCCTCATCCTGATCAAGGCCACGCTCGGGCAGTTCTTCCCCGTCTTCGGCGACGGCACGACGCCGATCGCGATCGCCTCGGCGTCCCTGCTGCTGTGGAGCGTCCACGTCCTGGTGCTGCGCGGCATCAAGGGGGCTGCCGCGCTCAATACCGCCACGACCTTCGCGAAAATCATTCCGATCGTGCTGTTCATCATCGTGGCCGCGATCGCCCTGAACGGCGAAGTATTCTCCGGGAATTTCTGGGGTGCGGAGCGGCTGGACGCCCGGGACGTGCTGTCCCAGGTCCGTGGCACGATGCTGCTCACCGTGTTCGTGTTCGTCGGCATCGAGGGCGCGAGCGTGTATTCGCGCTATGCCAGGACGCGTGCCGACATCGGCATCGCAACGGTGACCGGCTTTCTGACGGTGCTCTGTCTTCTCGTGCTCGTGACGCTCCTGTCCTACGGCATCCTGCCGCGGAGCGGTCTCGCGGACCTGCCGACACCGTCGATGGCGGGCGTGATGGAAGCGATGGTCGGCCGCTGGGGCGGCGTGTTCATCAGCATCGCCTTGCTGATCTCGATCCTCGGCAACTACCTGTCCTGGTCGCTGCTTGCGGCCGAGATCCTGCACTCGGCGGCGAACCAGCGCACCATGCCGGCCTTTCTCGCGCGCGAGAACGCGCACAAGGTTCCTGTCGGGGCGCTCTGGCTCACGAATTGCGTGATACAGGCATTTCTCCTCGTGAGCTGGTTCGCCGAATATGCCTTCACGCTCGCCCTGAAGATGACGAGCGCGATGACGCTGATCCCGTATTTTCTCGTCGCGACGTACGGCCTGAAGCTCGCATCGACCGGCGCGACCTATGATGCCGGCGAGCGCGCCCGCACCACCGACGGGATCGTCGCAGCCGTCGCGACGCTCTACGCGGCCGGCATGATCTACGCCGGCGGACCGAAATTTCTCCTGCTGTCCGCAATCCTCTACGCGCCGGGAACGCTGCTGTTCCTGATCGCCAAGCGCGAGCGCAAGGAGAGGCTGTTCAGGCCGGTCGAGTCCGTCCTGTTCGGGGCGATCGCCATCGCCGCGGGCGCCGGAATCTATGGGCTGGCTGTCGGAGCCATCTTGATCTGACCGATTGTCGCTGACCGCATGGAGGCGAGTATGAACATCTGGACCGTGTGTCGAGCCTCGATCCTGAGCGCAGTGGTGGCCGTCGCCGCACCGTCGACCATTTCCCTGGCTCAGCCGAAGGACGGCACCGTGGCGGCGCCGAAGCAGACCGGCGCGGCCGCGCCGAGCGATGCAAGGCCCAACACCAATACGAATCCGGTCAAGCACCGCTATTGGCGTCATCGCGGCGGCAAGCATCCGCACTATGGCAGCCGCCGCGTTCGCACCTGAGACATGGCGACATGACGGCGGACCGATCAATGAGCGATTCCAGGATCGGACCAGAGCGGGCCCGCGGGGTCGTTCTGCACGAGAGCCCCGTCGACGAATCCGGGCAAGCCGGAGGGCCGAGCCTCCTCGCGATCGGCCTCACTTTGCTCGCTGCAGCCGTTGCCCTGTTCCTGGTGTGGCAAACGGTGTCCAGCCTCCTCATCGTCTTCGCGGGGGTGCTGTTCGCAGCCTTTCTGGATGCCGCGGCGCGGGCTCTGGCGCCGGTCCTTCCGCTCAGCCGCATCTGGCGTCTGACATTCGTTCTCCTGCTGCTCTCGGCCCTGTCGGGCTTTGGACTGGTCTGGGGCGCCGGCAAGCTGCCGGAGCAGACGCGCCTGCTGCTGAAGGTCATGGATGCCCAGGTCGATATTCTGCAAGAGCACCTGTTGTCCTATGGCGTGGACCTGCTCGGCCCGGAATGGGGGCGCGACTTCGCCCAATGGCTGTTCGCCGATCAGGGCCGGTTTCTCAGCCACGCGCAATTCCTGCTGGGGGGTGCCTCGAGCCTTCTGACCGGTGTGCTCGTGGTCGTGTTCCTGGGGATTCTCTTTGCGTTCGATCCCACCAGCCACCGCGAGAGCCTGGTCGTGCTGGTCAGGCCATCCTACCGCGCCCGCATGCGCGCCGTGATGGACGAAATCGGCAACGTCATGCGGCTGTGGCTCGTCGGCCAGTTGATCCGCATCATCCTGATGACGCTCTGCGTCTGGCCCGCGCTCTATCTCATCGGACTGCCGGGACCGTTCCTGCTGGGCCTGCAGGCGGGCTTGTCGAACTTCATCCCCTATCTCGGGCCGATCGTCGCCGCGATCCCGATCGCGCTCGTGGCGATGCCGCTCGGCGCCTCGCTGCTGATCTGGGCCGTCGCCGTCTACACCATCATCCAGTCGATCGAAGGCTACGTGATCGGTCCCTTGATCCAGCGCCGGGCGGTCGAGACACCGCCCGCCTGGACGCTGGTTGCGATCGTCCTGCTCGGTGCCCTGTTCGGCGTCATGGGCATTGCGCTCGCGATGCCGCTCGTCGCCGTCGGACGGGTCGCGATCATCCGGTTCTATGTCGAGGACTATCTCGGCGACGGCCGCACGCCGGCAACCGAAAATCGTGAGTGACGCACCATGAGCGAAATCGATGCACAGCAACGCGATGCCCCCGAGCCTCCGCTGACGCGCGCAGGGGCCGGTCGTTTTCTCTGGCAGCAGCTTCCATACGCCGTTGCGCTGCTGCTCGCCATCGCAGGCGTCGCCTATACGAACGTCTCGCACCAACCGCTGGTCGGCTATTGGGAATTCCTGGCGCTTGCCATCGGCGTCGTCTGCGTCATCACCAAATGGCCGGAGACCGAAGGCAGGGACATGCAGATCCGCCTGGTGTGGACCCAGGCGCTGCACTGGATCGCGGTCCTGATCACGATGAACATCATGCTGGTCTCCGGTGTCCAGCAGATGCTTCCGACTCCGGCGACCGGTCTCGTGCTGTTGACGCTGCTTGCGCTCGGCACGTTCCTTGCGGGCATCAGCCTCCTGTCTTTGCAGATCGCCTTTCTCGGCCTTGCGATGGGCGCGGCCGTCCCGGCGATATCCTGGCTGAAGCAGTCCATCTTCTTCTTCCTGCTCGGCGCCGTGCTGCTGATCGGTCTCGCGATCTCGTTCTGGCTGCGCCAGGACAGCCGCCCGTCGCGCGGCACGTCGAGAGCCCAACACCAGACGGAGGGTTGAATGCGAACATTGCGCTATGTTGCGGTCATCTGCGCGTTGACCGTTCTTTGCACCACCACGTCCGCGCGCGCCGAGAGATTCAGGATTGGCAGGCTGCTGTGCTTCTCCGAGCCCCGCGTCGGGCTGGTGCTGGGATCGACGCAGGCGATGCGCTGCGTGTTCAGCGCGATACGTCCGCCGCGGCAATACGTCTACGAGGGTCGGATCAGGCGCGTCGGTCTAGACCTCGGCGTGACCAGCGCCGGCACGCTGTCCTGGGCGGTCTTCGCCCGGAATTCGCGGATTGGCCCCGGCACGCTCCGCGGCAGCTATGTCGGCGCGAGCGGCAATTTCGCATTGGGTCCCGGCCTCGGCGCCAACGTCCTGATCGGCGGCTCGCGGAGGAGCGTGATGCTGCAGCCGATCTCGATCGAACGTTCGATCGGGCTCAATCTCGCGGCTGGCGTGACCCATCTGACGTTGGGACCGCGCGGCCCGCAATAATCCGCATCCTGTCTGGTGGTTCGATGAAAACGACATGGACCATGACACGCAATCGAAAACGCTGGGTGATCGCCTTGCTCGTCGCGGCTGTCTGCGCAGGCGGGTACTTCGCCTGGCAGACGCTTGGAGGTGACAGCCTTCCGAGCGGGTTCGCCAGTGGCAACGGGCGCATCGAGGCAGTCGAGATCGACATCGCCACCAAGACGCCCGGGCGCATCCGCGACATCCTGGTGCGGGAAGGCGATCTGGTCTCGGCGGGACAGGCGCTCGCACAGATGGATACCGTGCAGCTCGAGGCGCAGTACCGCCAGGCCCAGGCTCAATTGCAGCGTGCCACGATCGGCATCGAGACCGCCAGGAGCCTCGTGACCCAGCGCCAGGCCGAGAAGAAGGCCGCAACAGCCGTCATCGACCAGCGCGGTGCAGAGCTGGACGCCGCCGATCGAAAGCTGCAGCGCTCCGAGCAATTGATCAGAACCAATGCCGTGCCCCAGCAGGTGCTCGACGACGACCGCGCGGCCGCCAACGGCGCCCGCGCAGCGGTCGCTGCGGCGGAGGCCCAGCTCGCCGCCTCGGGCGCCGCCATCAGTGCGGCCGAGGCGCAGGTGGTCGATGCGGAGGCTGCGGTCGAGGCAGCGAAGGCGGCTATCGAGAGCATCAAGGCCGATCTCAACGATTCGACACTTCGCGCACCCCGCGACGGGCGCGTCCAGTTTCGCGTCGCCCAGCCGGGCGAGGTTCTCAGTGCCGGCGGACGCGTGCTCAATCTCGTCGATCTCGGCGATGTCTTCATGACCTTCTTCCTGCCGACGGCACAGGCCGGCCGCGTCGCGATCGGTTCGGAGGTCCGCCTCATCCTCGATGCCGCGCCGCAATGGGTCATCCCCGCCACGGCGACGTTCGTTGCCAGCGTTGCCCAGTTCACGCCGAAGACGGTCGAGACCGAGGAGGAGCGGCAGAAGCTGATGTTCCGCGTCAGGGCGCATATTTCGCCGGAGCTCCTGCGCCGAAACATCGAGCAGGTCAAAACCGGCCTGCCCGGCCGCGCCTTCGTCCGCATCGATCCCAATGCCGAATGGCCGGCACAGCTGACGGAACGCCTGGTCAAATGAGCAACGCGCCGCCCGAACCTCGATCCTCCTTTGCGCCGGTGATACGCCTCGAGGCGGTCGGCCTATCCTACGGCGCGATCCGCGCACTCGATCGTATCTCCCTGGAGATTCCCTCGGCACGCATGGTGGGTCTGATCGGGCCCGACGGCGTCGGCAAATCCAGCCTGCTGTCGCTTGTTGCCGGGGCGCGCGCAATCCAGGACGGCCGCGTTCACGTGCTCGGCGGAGACATGGCCGACGCCGCCCACCGGCGGCGGACCTGCCCGCAGATCGCCTACATGCCGCAAGGCCTCGGCAAGAATCTTTACCCGACGCTCTCCGTATTCGAGAATGTCGATTTCTTCGGCCGCCTGTTCGGGCATGACAGGCGCGAGCGCGAGGAGCGAATTCGGGAGCTCCTGGGGAACACCGGCCTTGCGCCGTTCGCTGACCGGCCCGCGGGCAAGTTGTCCGGCGGCATGAAACAGAAGCTCGGGCTCTGCTGCGCCTTGATCCACGATCCGGACCTGCTGATCCTCGACGAGCCAACCACCGGCGTCGACCCACTCTCGCGCCGCCAGTTCTGGGAGCTGATCGACGAGATCCGGAAGGATCGCCCCGGTATGAGCGTCGTCGTCGCGACGGCCTACATGGAGGAAGCGGCACGGTTCGACTGGCTGGTTGCGATGAATGACGGGCATGTGCTCGCCACCGGGACGCCGGCCGAGTTGCTGCGACAGACCGGCACCGACAATCTCGATGCCGCCTTCATCGCACTGCTGCCCGAGCAGCAGCGACGGGACCACAGGGAGGTGGTGATCCCGCCTCGCGCAAGCGATCGGGGCGATGACATCGCGATCGAGGCCAAGCATCTCACCGTCAGATTCGGGGACTTCACGGCGGTCGACAATGTCAGCTTCCGCATCGCCCGCGGCGAGATCTTCGGCTTTCTCGGCTCCAACGGCTGCGGCAAGACCACGACGATGAAGGTCCTGACCGGACTGTTGCCGGCCAGCGAGGGCGATGCCCGGCTGCTCGGGCGCGAGGTCGATCCCAAGGACATGGATGTGCGGCATCGCGTCGGCTACATGTCGCAGGCGTTCTCGCTCTATTCGGAGCTGACGGTCCGCCAGAATCTCGAGCTGCACGCGCGCCTTTTCCGGCTCGCACCCGATACGATCGAGGATCGAGTCCGCGACATGGCCGGACGCTTCGATCTCACCAGGGTGATCGACGCCCTGCCCGATGCCCTGCCGCTCGGCGTCCGCCAGCGCCTGTCGCTGGCCGTCGCCATGATCCATGCGCCCGATATCCTGATCCTGGACGAGCCGACGTCGGGCGTCGATCCCGTGGCGCGCGACGGCTTCTGGCAGATCCTGTCCGACCTGTCGCGACAGGACAGCGTCACGATCTTCGTTTCCACCCATTTCATGAACGAGGCGGAGCGCTGCGACCGCATCTCGCTCATGCATGCCGGCAAGGTCATGATCAGCGATACACCGGAACGGATCGCGGCACGGCGCGGCAATGGAAGCCTCGAGGAGGCCTTTGTCGCCTACCTCAAGGACGCGATCGCCGCGACGGAGACGACCGGGGCCGCTCCCGCGCCGCACATGGCAACCACCGGCACCGCGAAGACGCACGGCGCGATGCATGGCGCATTGAGCTTCTTCGATCCACGCCGCATGTTCGCCTACACGCAACGGGAAGCGCTCGAGCTCAAGCGCGATCCGATCCGCGCCACCCTCGCGATCCTCGGCAGCCTCATCCTGATGTTCGTGATGGGCTACGGCATCAACATGGACGTCGAAGACCTCTCCTTCGCCGCCATGGACCGCGACGACACCACGGTCAGCCGGGACTATATCCTCCAGATCGCCGGCTCGCGCTATTTTACCGAGCTCGCGCCGATCACCGATTATGACGATCTCGACCGCCGCATGCGCAGCGGCGAGCTCAGCCTCGCGATCGAAATTCCTCCGGGCTTCGGCCGCGACGTCGCGCGCGGAAGCAACGTCCAGATCGGCGTATGGGTCGACGGCGCAATGCCGTCGCGGGCCGAGACGGTGCGCAGCTACGTGCAGGCGATGCACGCGACCTGGCTGGCGCAACGCGCCCGGCAACTCTATGGCAATGCCGCCACCACCGGTGACTTCCAGCTCGAGGTCCGCTTCCTCTACAACCCCGACATCCGGAGCATCGTCGCGATGGCGCCGGCCGTGATCCCAATTCTGCTGCTGATCATTCCTGCGATCCTGGCGACGCTGAGCGTCGTGCGCGAGAAGGAGCTCGGATCGATCATCAATTTCTACGTCACGCCGGTGACGCGGATCGAGTTCCTGGTCGGCAAGCAGCTTCCCTACGTCGCGCTCGCCATGCTGAACTTCTTCCTGCTGACGGCCTTCGCAGTATTCATATTCCGTGTCCCCTTCACGGGCAGCTTCGTCGCGTTCACGTCGGCCGCGCTCCTGTACGTCGTCATCACCACCGCGATGGGTCTGGTGATCTCGTCATTCATGACAAGCCAGATCGCCGCGATCTTCGCGACCGCGCTGCTCACCATGATTCCGGCCACGCAATATTCGGGACTCGTCGATCCCGTGTCCTCGCTCCAGGGCGCGGGCGCGATTATCGGGCGGATCTATCCGGCCGCGCACTTCGTCACCATCACGCGCGGCACCTTCTCCAAGGGGCTCGACTTCGGCGATCTCTCCGGACCGTTCCTGGCGCTTCTCGTCACCATTCCGGTGCTGCTCGCCCTCGGCGTCGCGCTCCTCAAGAAGCAGGCGAACTAGATGCGCAGCAGCAATATCGTTCAGCTCGGCGTCAAGGAACTGCGCGGCCTCGGGCGCAATCCCATGATGCTCGTACTGATCATCTATGCCTTTACCGTCTCGATCTACACCGCCTCGAGGGCCCAGCCGGAGACGCTCAACCAGGCGGCGCTGGCCATCGTCGACGAGGACAAATCGCCCGCCGCCACGCGCATCATCACGGCGTTCAGCCCGCCCTATTTCGCGGTTCCGCGGCTGATATCGCAGTCGGACATGATGAGCCGCATGGACGCGGGCCTCGACACCTTCGCGCTCAACGTCCCGCCGAACTTCCAGCGCGACCTGCTTGCGCGGAGATCGCCGGCCATCCAGCTCAATGTGGACGCCACCCGGATGTCGCAGGCCTTCACAGGAAGCGGCTATATCCAGTCCATCGTCAGCGACGAGGTCAGCGAGTTCCTGTCCCGCTATCGTTCGGCTGCCCCCTTGCCGATCGACCTGGCGCTGCGCGCACGCTTCAATCCCGAACTCAACAAGAGCTGGTTCGGTGCCATCAACAACATCATCTCCTCCGTCACGATGCTGTCGATCATCCTGACGGGGGCGGCCCTGATCCGGGAGCGCGAGCACGGCACGATCGAGCATCTGCTGGTCATGCCGGTGACGCCCTTCGAGGTGATGGCGAGCAAGATCTGGTCGATGGGCCTGGTCGTTCTCGTCGCGGCCAGCGTGTCGCTCATCTTTGTCGTGCAGGGACTGCTGGCCGTCCGGATCGGCGGCTCGGTCCCGCTCTTTCTGTGCGGCACCGCTCTTTATCTCTTTGCCACCACCAGCATGGGCATTTTTCTCGCCACATCCGCCGGCACGATGCCGCAGTTCGGCCTGCTCTTGATGCTGGTGCTGATGCCGCTGCAGATGTTGTCGGGCGCCACGACACCGAGGGAGAGCATGCCCGAGCTCATCCAGAACATCATGCTCGCCGCGCCGAACACCCATTTCGTGGTCATGGCCCAGGCCATCCTGTTCCGCGGCGCCGGGCTCGCCGTCGTGTGGCCGCAGCTTGCGGCATTGCTGGTGATCGGCGGACTGTTGTTCTTCCTGTCGCTGCGTCGCTTCCGGCAATTCCTGCAGTGAGGTCCCGCGGGATCATCTTGCGTCCAACCAGGTACAGACCCGAAGGGGGATGCGAACATTCCCGGCCGGCGGCTCAGGGTTTCGTCTGATGTCGGCATCGCGGGTTCGCCGCTAGGATTCACCATCTGTCGATGGAACCATCGTTGTCCGGGAGGATCGCATGACAGCCTATGACAGCCGGTCCGGCATCGCAGCGCTGGGCCCTCCGCCACTCTGGGTCTGTGCTCTCCTCGGCGCGGTCTTGATTGCCGCCGGCTTCTTTGCGCTCGGCGACCTCGCCTTTGCCACCATCATCAGCGTCAAGTTCATCGGACTGACCGCGATCGCCGCCGGTGGATTCGAGATCGCGCATGCGTTCTGGACCAAGGAATGGGGCGGCTTCCTGTGGCGGATCGTTCTCGGCGCGCTCTACCTCGTCTTCGGCCTCATCCTGCTGACCCAGCCGGCCTCCGGCGCGCTGATCCTGACCTATTTCCTTGGCGCGGTGCTGTTCGCGTCCGGCGTCATTCGGTGCGTGCTGAGTTTTGCCTACTGGCATCAGAACGGCTGGATGATGCTGATCTCCGGCATCTTTGGCGTCATCGCCGGCGTGCTCATCCTGTTCGGCTTCCCCGACATCAGTGTCTGGGCGCTTGGCTTCCTGCTCGGTGTCGACCTGATCTCGCATGGCCTCGCATGGTTGCTCTATGCGCTGCATTCGCTGCGGACGGCCGAGTCACAAAGGAGAGAAGCACAATGATTGCTCCCAACCGCCGTGCCTTCCTCGGTCTTGCAACGAATGCCATTGCCGCGGCCGCAATCGGCACCGTCGGCGCTCGCCTCATCGGCGTCGCGGAGGCGATGCCGGTCGACCCCGATCCCGGACGGGCCGGCGAGTCAGCGCTCCCTGTCATGCCGGCGCAGTGGGGACCGGGACCCGGTCCGGGCTGGGGCAGCCCGGGCTGGGGCGCGCCGCCACCGCGTCCCGGTTGGCGTCCCCCACCGCCGCGTCGTCGTCGCCGCTGGGTGTGCTGGTGGCATCGCGGTCGTCGTCATTGCGGATGGCGCTGGCGCTAGGACGCGTCCCGGGCCCTTGCCAAGGTGATGGAGGGAATCGTGCGCAACAATTACCAATGGGTCCTCGCCGCCGTGCTGGCCGCGCTTCTCGTTGCGGCGACCTGGTTTTGCGTATCGGTCTGGCGCTCGACGCCGGCGATGCCGGTCTACGGCAATGTCATCCTGGCCGGGGCCGCGGTCCTCATCCTGGCGTCGGGCTGCGGCCTGATCGCATTGATGTTCTACAGCCAGCGCAAGGGCTACGACGAACCCGCGCGCAGCGACAGGGCCGCGCGGGACTGACCCAGTCCGCTGTTCTGAGCCTGGAGCAAGGAGCGGACGATGAACCATGCGGACGTCCCGATCCGATTGCTGGCGGCAGGTCTCATGATCGTGCTGACCGGCGGGGCCGTCCGGACGCAGCCTGCCGCTCCTGCGCCTTCAGTCGGGATCGTCGAAGCGACACGGCGGCCGATCACCGAGAGCAGCGAGTTTCTCGGCCGCATCGAGGCGATCAACCGGGTCAACGTTGCCGCCCGCGTCACCGCTTTTCTGGAACAGCGGCTCTTCAACGAGGGCGCCGAGATCAAGAAAGGTGACCAGCTCTATCGCCTCGAGCGCGGTCCATTCGAAGCCGATCTTGCGGCCAAGAAGGCGCAGGTGGCGCAGCTCGAGGCAACGCTGGAGAATGCAAGGCTGACGACGGAGCGCGCACGGACTCTGCTGGGCGGACCGGCCGGACAGCAGTCGACCTATGACGCCGCGATTGCAAACCAGCGCAGCCTAGAAGCCCAGGTGCAGGCCGCGCAGGCGCAGGTCCAGGCCTCGCAGATCAACCTCGACTACACCGTGATCAGCGCGGCGATCGACGGCAAGATCGGACGTACGGCGGTGACGGAAGGCAACATCGTGAGCCCCTCGTCCGGCGTGCTGACCACCATCGTCAGCCAGGATCCGATGTACGTCACGTTTCCCGTGCCGCTACGCCAGGGACTCGAGCTGCGCGAGCGATACGGTCCGCAAGGCGGACTTGAGGCGGTGGTGATCCGATTGCGCCTGCCCGACGGGCGCATGTACGGCCAGTCCGGCAAGTTGAACTTCGTCGACAACAGCATCGCGCAAAACACCGACACGATCACGGTGCGGGGCGAAATCGCCAATCCGATCCTGCGCGCCTCCTCCGCGGCAGGCGTCATCACCCACGAGCTGACGGACGGCGAGTTCGTGACCGTCGTGCTCGAAGGGGTCCAGCCGATCGAGGTGCTGGCGATCCCGCGCTCGGCGGTGCTGTCCGATCAACGGGGCGACTACGTCCTCGTGGTGGGCACGGGCAACAAGGCCGAGCAGCGGCGCATTCAGCTCGGACAGTCGACAACGACGATTGCCGCGGTCATCGACGGGCTTGCGGCCGGCGACAAGGTGATCGCGGAAGGCCTGCAGCGGGTTCGTGCCGGCCAGACCGTCACCCCGGATCCGGCAAGCGCACTCATTCTGTCGAGCATGAAGGGCGCAGCGACCGGACCGGAGCCACCGGCCGACCACGGCACCCGCCTCCCGACACGCCCGGCGGACGGCAGCCCATGATATCGGACGTCTTCGTCGACCGCCCGCGGCTATCGATGGTGATCGCTTTCATCATCACCATCGCCGGCGCGCTGGCGCTCACCCAGATTCCGGTGGCGCAGTTTCCGGATATCGTGCCGCCTCAGGTCACCGTGGCCGCGACCTTCCCCGGCGCCTCGGCCGAAGTGGTGGAGAGCAGCGTCGCCCAGCCGTTGGAGGCTCAGGTCATCGGCGTCGACCGCGCGCTGTACATGAAATCGACCAGCGCCAACGACGGCAGCTACACGCTGACGGTCTCGTTCGCGCTCGGCACCAATCCCGACATCAACACCGTCAACGTCAACAATCGCGTGCAGAGCGCGCTGTCGCAATTGCCCACGGAGGTGCAGCAGCAGGGCGTGACGGTGCAGAAGCGGTCCTCGTCGATCCTGCAGTTTCTGGTGCTCTACAGCGCCGATGGCCAGCAGGATCCGCTCTTCATCACCAACTACGCCATCATCAACGTGCTGGACGCGATTGCCAGCACACCAGGGGTCGGCCAGGCCAATCTGTTCGCCAAGATGAACTATTCGATGCGGATCTGGTTCGATACGCAGCGGCTCACCAGTCTCGGCCTGACCCCGGCCGATGTGATCGCCGCAATTCGCGCGCAGAGCGTCCAGGCTCCCGTCGGCCGTATCGGCGCGCGTCCGATCAGCAACGATCAGCAGTTCCAGTTCAACGTGCAGACACTGGGCCGGCTCGCCACCGTCGACCAATTCGCCAACATCGTGCTGCGCGCCAATCCGGACGGATCATCGCTGCTGGTGAAGGATGTCGCCCGCGTGGAGATGGGCGCGCAAAATCTCGACAGCGAAGCGCGGATCGACGGGCGCGCCGCCGTTCCGGTCGCGATCTATCTCGCGCCGGGCGCCAATGCGGTGACCACCGCGCGCGCGGTGGCGGAGACGATGCAGCGGCTGTCCGCCCGGTTTCCCGCAGGCCTCAGCTATCTCGTGCAATACGACTCCACGAGTTTCGTCCGCGACACAATCGCGGAGGTGTTGCGGACACTGGGCGAGGCGTTCGTTCTGGTGGTGGTCGTGGTCTATTTGTTCCTCGGAAACCTTCGCGCGACGGCGATTCCGGCCGTCGCCGTACCCGTCAGTCTTGTGGGTACCTTCGCCGTCCTGCTGACCTTCGGCTATTCGGCCAACACCGTATCTCTGCTCGCGATGGTGCTCGCCATCGGCATCGTCGTCGACGACGCCATCGTCGTGGTGGAGAACGTCGAGCGCGTCATGGCGGAAGAGCCCGACCTGTCGCCGGCGGAGGCCAGCAAGAAGGCCATGAGACAGATCACCGCGCCGATCATCGCCATTACCCTGGTGCTGCTCTCGGTGTTCGTCCCGATCGCATTCATTCCCGGCATTTCGGGCACGCTGTTCCGTCAGTTCGCGGTCACCATCAGCGCCGCCATGATGATCTCGGCATTGAATGCGCTCACGCTCTCGCCGGCGCTGTGCGCCCTGCTGCTGCGCCACGGCAGCCCGCGTCGGGGCCTCATCGGCCGCGTGCTCGGCGGGATCGACTGGGTGCGCGATCGCTACAGCGGCGGCGTCCGCCACCTGGTGCGTATGGCCGCCTTGTCACTGCTGCTCGTGGCGGTCTTTGCCGGCGGGATCTTCGGCCTGTCGCTGGTCACGCCGACGGGCTTCCTGCCGGAAGAGGACCAGGGTGCCTTCTTCACCTCGGTGCAGTTGCCCGATGGCGCATCGGTGGCGCGGACCAGCGCGGTCACGCGGCAGGTCGAGGACATCCTGAAACAGATACCGGCCGTCGACCATGTCCTGGCGGTGATCGGCTTTTCGCTGCTCGACGGCGCCTCCGAGCCGAACAGCGCGCTGGTGGTGGCGCGGCTGAAACCCTTCGCCGACAGAAAGGCGGCGGCGGATTCGGCGCAGGCGCTGATTGCCAGGATGTTTGCAGCCGGTGCGCAGATTCGACAGGCCAACGTGCTGCCCTTCAACCTGCCGCCGATCATCGGGCTCTCGACCGGAGGCGGATTCGAATATCAGTTGCAGGCGCTGGAGGGACAGAGTCCGGCCGCGATTTCCAGCGTGACGAACGCGCTGATCGGCGCCGCCAATGCCGATCCACGGCTCGCGCGCGTGTTCTCGACATTCACCGCGACCAACCCGTCGCTCTATCTCGATATCGACCGCCGCAAGGCCCAGGCACTCGGCGTCACCATCAGCGACATCTTCACTGCGTTGCAGGCCACGCTCGGCGGCATCTACGTCAACAATTTCAACATGTTCGGCCGGACCTGGCAGGTCAATCTTCAAGGCGAGGCGTTCGACCGGGCCGACACCTCGGACATCTGGCGGATCTATGTGCGCAACAGCACCGGCGAGATGGTGCCGCTACGATCGCTGGCGGGGCTGAAGATCGTCACCGGACCGCAGGTCATCACCCGCTACAACAACTACCGCTCGGTGACCGTCAACGGCAGCCCGGCGCCGAACATCTCCTCGGGCACCGCGATGGCTGCCATGACCGGGATCTCCGATGCCGTGCTGCCGTCGGGCTACACGTTCGCATGGACCGGCACCGCCTATCAGGAGCAACAGGCCGCCGGCCAGACCGGAATCGTGCTGATGCTCGCCGTCCTGTTCGCCTATTTGTTCCTGGTCGCGCTCTATGAGAGCACGGTGATCCCCATCCCCGTGCTGCTCTCGGTCGTCGTCGGCGTGCTCGGATCCTATCTCGGCATCAAGGTCGCGGGACTCAACCTCGATCTCTATGGCCAGATCGGCCTGGTGGTCCTGATCGCCCTCGCCGCCAAGAACGGCATCCTGATCGTCGAATTCGCGAAGGAGCAGCGCGAGGCGGGCATGGCGCTCGATGAGGCCGCCGTCCAGGGCGCCCATATGCGCTTTCGTGCCGTCATGATGACCTCGGCCGCCTTCATCCTCGGCCTGCTGCCGCTCGTCGTCGCAACGGGCGCTGCCGCGCTCAGCCGTCGCGCGGTGGGCACGGCGGTGTTTGCCGGCATGCTGGCCGCAAGCTCGATCGGGATATTCCTGGTGCCGATGCTCTATGTGGTCTTTCAACGCGTCCGCGAGCGCACGAAAGCGGCTTTCAAATCAAGCCATCGGCCGACTTCGCCCGACCGCAATGCGGTCTAGCCGGGCTTCGACGATGCCCATTGCATCCGTCATACCCGTCGCCCGAAAACGACCTTCAGCCCGCACGCCGCACCCGGTCCGTGCGATGAGCGAAAAAGCGCGGAGATCTTTCGCAATCTGTCCTCCGGAGAGGAACAAGACGGAGCAAGCCGGCCCCCCAATCGAAGAGAGCGTTCCGATCCACAAATGCTGATAGCATCTGATTTTATGGTGGGCGCACCAGGGCTCGAACCTGGGACCCGCTGATTAAGAGTCAGCGACGGGTTGAGTACAATCAATGACTTGCCCGTCGCACCGTTGGACCTCTCCGCCGAGAATGGGCATTCGTCGCACGATCATCCTACGTCGCGCTGATTACTCGGGCTCTTTTCCCATTCGGACCGAACGATCCATTGGAGCAACAGAGCCTTACTCCGCAGCCAATGCTGATCGCAATTCCGGCTTATCGTGCGAAGCATCGTGCATATCATCTGCAGTCGGCTTGATCCGGAACCACGCGGCATAGAGCGCGGGAAGGAACAGCAGGATCAGAACCGTTCCGACCGCGGTGCCGCCGATCAGCGTATAGGCCATCGATCCCCAGAAAACGGAATGCGTGAGCGGGATGAAGGCCAAGACGGCGGCCAATGCGGTGAGGATCACCGGCCGCGTGCGTTGCACCGTGGCTTCGATGACGGCGTGATAGTCGTCAAGTCCGGCGGCAAGGTTCTCCTTGATCTGTTCGGTCAAGATCAGAGTGTTGCGCATCAGAATGCCGGCCAGTCCGATCAGGCCCAGAATCGCGTTGAACCCGAACGGCTGGTTGAAGAGGAGCAACGCAGGCACGACGCCGACAAGGCCGAGCGGTCCGGTCAGGACGACCATCGCCATCGTCGAGAAGGATCGCACCTGCAGCATGACGACGATCAGCATCGCGGCGATCATGGCCGGGAAGATCGTCGCCAACGCGTCATTGGCCTTGGTTGCTTCCTCGATCGACCCGCCCAACTCGATACGATAGCCAGCCGGAAGGGATGCGATCAGCGGTTGGAGGGCCGTCTTGATCTCCTTGGAAACCTCCGGGGGTTGGGTCGCCTCATTGATATCGGAGCGAATGGTGACGACCGGCGTGCGATCGCGCCGCTTCATGATCGGCTCTTCGAGCCGGATTTCCGAATGGCCGACCTGGTCGAGCGGAATCGCGCGGCCGTCCCTGCTCATCAATGAGAAATCCGCCAGACGCGCCGGATCGAGCCGTTCGCCGCCGGCGCTGCGTGCCACGATCGGGACATTGCGGATGTCCTCGCGAACCTGCGTCACGGCGATGCCGGTGAGCAGGAACTGGAGTTGACGGCCCACCTCGGCCGGCGACAGGCCGATCAGGTTTAGGCGATCCTGATCCGGGATGAAGCGGAGCACGGGGGTGCGATCGCCCCAATCCCGATTTGCCTGCCGCGCGTCGTGAACGCCACGCATGACCTTGAGAGCCTTCTGAGAGATGGCATATAATTGAGCGGGATCCGGCCCCATGATCCGGAACTCCACCGGGAAAGGCGTGTAAGGTCCGAACACGAGTTGGGTGACGCGCACATTGGCCTCGGGTGCAAGGCCCTGCGACACGGTTTGTCGGAGCCGGTGCTTCAAAGCCTCGCGCGCCTCTGCGTCGGGCGTCAGCACGACGATCTTTGCGAAGGCCGGATCGGGCAGTTCCGGCGCCATCGCGAAGAAAAAGCGCGGCGCACCCTGACCGACATAGCTCGTGATGATCTTGGCCTCGGGTTGATCGTGCAGCCAACCTTCGAGCTTCTCGACGGTGGCCGTCGTCGTCTCGATGCTGGTGCCTTCCGGCAGGCGAACCTCCACCAGCACTTCCGGGCGATCGGAGGTCGGGAAGAACTGCTGCTTGACGCCACCCATGCCGACGACGGAAAGCGCGAAGGCGACGGCGACGATGCTGCAGGTCAGGAACTTGTGACGGACCGCGAGGGTGATGAGGCCTCGCAGGCGCTGATAGTTGGGTGTGCCGTAAATCGCGTGATGACCGCCTTCCACCGGCTTGATCGCAGGCAGCATCTTGACGCCAAGATAGGGCGTGAAGATCACCGCGACGATCCAGGAGACGATGAGGGCGAACCCCACGACCCAGAAGATGTTGCCGGCATATTCGCCGGCGGTCGAGCGCGCAAAGCCCACCGGCAGGAAGCCTGCGATCGTCACGAGTGTTCCGGACAGCATCGGCGCGGCGGTGTGGCTCCACGCATAGGCCGCCGCCGAGATGCGGTCCATGCCTTCTTCCATCTTCACCACCATCACCTCGATCGCGATGATGGCGTCGTCGACGAGAAGACCGAGCGCCAGGATGAGAGCGCCGAGCGTGATGCGGTCGAAGAACCGGCCGGTTTCCAGCATGATGAGGAACACGACGGCGAGCGTCAGAGGGACGGCCGCCGCGACGACGATGCCGACGCGCCAGCCGAGGCTGAGCAGGCTCACCAGCAGCACCACGCCGAGCGCCATCGCGAACTTCATCATGAATTCGTCGACCGCCGAGGTGATGTTGACGGCCTGGTCGCTGACCTTGGCCAGGGTCATCCCGAGTGGCAATGTCCCAGCGATCGCTGCGGACCTCTCCTCCAGCGCCTTGCCGAGTGCCAGACCATTCCAGCCCTCCTGCATCACCGCCGCGAGCATGATGGTGGGCTCACCCTGGTGCCTGATGATGTAGGTGGGCGGATCCTCGTAGCCGCGGCGCACCTCGGCAATGTCGGAAAGCTTCAGCGTTCGCCCGGCAGCGACGATCGGCGTGTCGGCGATCGCCTGGACGCTGTCATAAGCGCCGTCCACCCGGATGAAGACCTGCGGCCCCTTGGTGTCGATCGAGCCTGCCGGGGTCAACGTGTTCTGCCGCTGCAAGGCGGCAACGATATCCGTTGCCGATACGCCGAGGGTCGTCAGCTTGGCATAGGAAAACTCGACGAATATCTGTTCGGGACGCTCGCCGAGGATATTGATCTTCTTGACGCCGGGCACGTGCAGGAGGTCCTGTCGGATGACCTCGGCTTGCCGCGCAAGTTCGCGCATCGGCATGCCCTTGGCCTTGAGGGCGTAGAGTCCGAAGCTCACATCCGAATATTCGTCGTTGACGAACGGGCCCAGCACGCCAGAAGGCAGCTTGCGCGCTTCATCTCCGAGCTTCTTGCGGGCCTGATAAAACTCTTCCTGCACGCTCGATGGCGGCGTGCTGTCCTTCAGCGTTACCGTCATGTACGCATAACCGGGCCGCGTGGTCGTCTCCACCCGGTCGTACCAGGTCAGTTCCTGAATCCGCTTCTCCAGGGGCTCGGCGACCTGGTCCTGCATCTCGCGTGCCGTCGCGCCGGGCCAAACCGTCGTGACCGTCAGCGTCTTGATGGTGAAGGACGGGTCCTCGGCCCGCCCGAGCTTGAAGAAGGCATAGGCGCCCGCGGCGGCCAACAGCAGGATGAAGAACAGGGTGACGGCCCGCTCGCGAACAGCGACCGCGGAAAGATTGAAGCTCATCAGTTGCTCCTGGTTTCGGAGGCAGTCCTGACGCGCGCGCCCTCATGCAGGAGATGAGCACCTAATGAAACAATCTGGTCGCCGGAGTTCGATCCGGAGATAACGGCCGTTTCGCTGGTCACTCGCAGAAGCTTGACGGGCTGCAAGCGGACGGTCGAGGTGGCGCTGTCGAAGACCCAAACGCCGGTCGCTCTGCCGTCATCGAGCACGGCGCCCAGCGGCACCTGGACTTCCGGCTGACCAACCTGGCTTGCAAGCCGAATGGTAACCGTCGCGCCCAGCGGTGCCGCAGCGGCCTCACCATCGAGCACGTAGCGGGCCTCATAGGTGCGGGTCTGAGGATCGGCGGAATCCGACAACTGCCGAAGATGTGCGGTATAGCGGCGCCCGTCGCTGCCATAGAGGCTTGCCTCGGCGAGCGAACCGATCGCCGGCCGCATCGTTTCGGGAAGAGCGACCACAGCTTCGCGAGGACCGGACTGCGCCAGCCGAACCACCGCTTGGCCGGCAGAGACCACTTGTCCCGGTTCGCCCAGCGTTTGGGTGACGGTTCCGTCCGCATCCGCCACCAGGACGGAATAGGTCGCCTGGTTCTCGGCGACGCCTGCTTCGGCTTCCGCAGCGGCAAGCTGCGCTTTGGCGGTGTCCGATGCGGCCTTCGCCTGCTCGTAGCGCTGTTTGGAAGTCCATCCGTCGTTCACCAGGTTGGCGTAGCGCCGCTCGTCGGCGTCGGTCTGAACGACAACTGCACGCGCAGCAGCGACGGCGTTGCGCTTCGCTGTGACCGCCAGGCGGAGGTCGGTTTCGTCGATCCGCATCAGCGGCTGGCCGGATTTGACCTGCTCACCGACATTCACGAGTCGTTCGACGATCTTCCCGGCGACGCGAAAACCGAGATTGCTTTCCACTCTGGCGCCGATGGTCCCGGTGAAGCCACGTTCGGATCCGCCGACTCGCGCGGCCGTCACCAGACGGACCATCGGCGGCTCCTGCCGCGGGTCGCTAACCGCAGAGGCTTCATGGGCAGGAATCGCAAGAGCAACGAAGGTCGCCACCCCCGCCGGCACCAAAATACCAGCTAATACCGCAATACCCCTCTTCATGACCCGCTCCTCTGGAATTAGATTTCATATGACCTCTATAATCCTCTTAGATGTCGACCGCAATCTATTTTTGATCGCTAACGGGAACGTGACCCCCATTCCCTTTTGGTCAAACGCTGCAAATCCAGGCTTGGGGATTGATAGATTGCGCTCGAACTCTATATCGAATATAGAAGTCGAACGAAATCCAAATGGAGATCCACGATGCGAGTGAGTCGCACCCAGGCGGCCGAGAACCGCCAAACCGTGATCAATGTGGCCAGTCGCCTCTTCAGGGAGCGCGGCTTTGACGGCATCGGGCTGAAGGACCTGATGAAGGGGGCCGGGCTGACCCAAGGCGCCTTCTACAAGCAGTTCGCATCCAAAGAGGATCTGGCGGTGGAGGCGTCCAAGCGTGCATTGGAGAGCGCATCCGGACGATGGTCAGACGCGGCTGCGGCACATCCTGACGATCCGCTCGGCGCGGTGATTAGGTTCTACCTCAGTGGCGACCATCGCGGAGAGAAGATGGACGGCTGCCCGATCGTGGCGCTCGGCGCAGATGCCGCCCGACAAGGCCCTGACGTGAAGGCGGAATTCGAAGCGGGAATCAAAGCGCATCTTGACGTGATCGGCCGCTTCATCGCCGGGACCGGCGAGGAGGCCTCGCGCGGCAAGGCCATGGCCATTCTCGCAACGATGGTCGGCGCGGTGACGCTGTCGCGCGTCGTCAACGACCCTGATCTGGCTCAGGCGCTTTTGGATGCCGCTGCCGAACAGGTTCGCGACGTCGCTGCCGCTTGAAAGCGCGCCCCTCGAAGCACGGAGAGATCGAATGCTCAGCATGACTGAAGCCAAACCAAGTTTGCTGAAGATATCGGATGAGCTAAGCGTACGTTTTCAAAAGACCGGCAGCGGGCCTCCGCTGCTCCTCATACATACGATCCGGACGCAGCTCGAATATTTCCGCGGTCTTGCGCCCCTCCTCGCCGAATCGCACACGGTGTACGCCATTGACCTTCCGGGTCACGGACACTCACCCATCGATCCAAGCGCAAGCTTCGATGAACCCTACTTCAGGCGGGCCGTCATACGCTTCATCGAGGAGCTGGACCTCTCGGACGTGACGCTCGTTGGCGAATCGATCGGCGGGGCATTGGCCCTCACAGTGGCGGCGTCCCTTCCGCAGCGGGTGAAGCGGGTCTTTGCGATCAACCCCTACGACTATGAGACCCGCTACGGCGACGGCATTCGACGCGGCAACTGGTTCGCGAACTTCATCATCGGAAGTCTGCAGATCCCGGTGCTCGGCGCGATCAATGCTTCGCTCGAAAACAAGATGGTCCTCGGCAAGATCATGGGCGGCGGATATCACGACCCACGCAAACTGCCGGCGGATTTGCTTGCCGAGTTCAATGAAGTGGCCCGCCGTCCGGGATACAAGCGGATCGCGCGCAAGGTGCTGGCTGGCTGGCGATCCTGGAGCAAGGCACGCGATTACTATCGGCAGATCTCAGCGCCCGTGACGCTCATTTATGGCGATAGCGATTGGTCTCGGCCGGACGAACGCGAACGCACACAGTCGCTGATTCCTGCTTCACAGATGGTGGCGCTCAAGAATACCGGCCACTTCTCAGCTGTTGAGAATCCATCGGAGCTGGCTCGCGTGATAGTGGAGACCGAATGACGGCAATGATCAACGCAAGGATGTGCGATCAGGTTCACCGCTTTGCTCGCCCTAGTATCCCATTCTACGACGGGCACATGATCGACCTGTACCATCGCATCTGCGCGCTCTATCGAATGGGGTGATACAGAAGCAAAGAAATAAGGTCGCACAACAATCGTACCGTGCGACGTCCGCCCACAAAAAGCGTCGTACGAGACGGCACTTTGCCTGCTGTCCGGCATGAAAAAACCCTGCATCAGCAGGGCTTTAAAATGGTGGGCGCACCAGGGCTCGAACCTGGGACCCGCTGATTAAGAGTCAGCTGCTCTACCAACTGAGCTATGCGCCCGAAAGGCCGGTCAAAGCCTTGCGAGGCCGGTCGTTTAGCAAAGCGATCCGGGTCTGGCAAGCGATGTGGCGCATGTTTTCCAAGGTTCTTCCAAAGGTCCCAAAAAGCGAAAAGCCGCTGGATTCCAGCGGCTTCGCCAAAGCTGATCCAAGGTTAAATCCCTCGGAAAATACGGGGTGGCTCAGAGCCGGCCCTCGCGATCCCGGTCCGGGCTGCCGTCGCGGTCGAAACGGTCCCGGTGGAAGTGCTCCATGCCCCTCTCCATCATCCGGTCCATGCCGCGTCCCATGAAGTGGTGGGGCGGGCCGTCCTCGCCGCCGCCGAACGGGCCGCGGTGGCGGGTCAGCACGGCGAGGCGCCGCTTCTGGCCCTCGTCCAGGGTCTTGTAGAGCGGGTCGGCGGCATCGGCGATCTTCTTCAGGGCGGCGGAACTGGCGCCCATGTCCTCGGCGCGCTGGCGCAGGCGGGCGATCGGATCGTCCGGCTTGTCGGCATCCCTGTTTGCGTCACCTGGGCCGGCATTCATGCGCGCATTGGCGCGATCGATGCGCAGCTTGGCGAAGTCGCGCACGGCGGC
This sequence comes from Bradyrhizobium sp. CB1717, assembly GCF_029714325.1. Classification (NCBI taxonomy): domain Bacteria; kingdom Pseudomonadati; phylum Pseudomonadota; class Alphaproteobacteria; order Hyphomicrobiales; family Nitrobacteraceae; genus Bradyrhizobium; species Bradyrhizobium sp. CB1717. Next base: position 3,177,049 of record NZ_CP121666.1, on the reverse strand, counting down.
CTCGACCGGCGGCCACAGCTTTTCCTGATCGGCGTTGAGCTTCAGCCCGGCGTGGACGGCGGCGATCCGCGCGTCGACGAAGGCGGCGCGGTCTTCCGGATTCATGCGGATGTGGCGGAAGTGCTCCATCCACGGGCGATGATACTGGGCATAAACCGCGCCCGAGCCGGCAATGCTGAGCGCGGCGATGGCGGCGATGGTGAACTTCTTCATCCGAACCTCCTCTGGAAGGATGCCCGCAAGGATGAGCGCGAGGAGGCTGACGCGCAACTTACAACTTGGACAGGGAGCGCGTTCTTACGCAGATGTAACTGCCGTGAATGTCCGTTCAGATGCATACTGAAATGATTTGCAACAGAAAGGGCTTCCGTGCCGACACGGAAGCCCTCTGTTCATGCATTATTTATCCGCGCACGCGCGCGTCAGTTCGTCGTGCTCTTGGCTTCCTTCAGGAACTCGTCGATCAGCGGCTGGCCGACGCGGCCCGCGGCGTCCTTGTAGACCGGCTCCATCGCCTTGCGCATCGCCTCGTCCTGCGCGCCCGTGAGCTTGATGATCTCGCTCTTGCCGCTCTTCTTGATCTCGGCGAGCGCGTCGTCGTTTTCCTTCTGCGACTGCGCGTTGTTGAAGTCGGTCGCTTCCTTCATCGCCTTCGACAGTTGGTCGCGGATGTCGGCCGGCAAATCGTCCCAGAACTTCTTGTTCACGATCACGACGTAGCCGATGTAGCCGTGATTGGTCTCGGTGATGTACTTCTGCACCTCGTGCATCTTCTGGGTATAGATGTTCGACCAGGTGTTCTCCTGGCCGTCGACGACGCCGGTCTGCAGTGCCTGGTAGACCTCGCCGAAAGCCATCACCTGCGGCAGCGAGCCGAGCGTCTTGAACTGGGCCTGCAGCACGCGCGAGGACTGGATGCGGAACTTGACGCCCTGATAGTCGGCGGGCGCAATCAGCTTCTTGTTCGCGCTCATCTGCTTGAAGCCGTTGTCCCAATAGGCAAGGCCGGTGATGCCCTTGGTATCCAGCAGCTTGAGAAGGCGGAGCCCAAGCGGGCCTTCCGTCACCTTCCGCAGCGTCTTCAGGTCGGGCAGGATGTAGGGCAGGTCGAACACCTCGAACTCGCGGATGCCGAGCGGGCCAAACTTGGAGTTGGACGGCGCCAGCATCTGCACGCTGCCGAGCTGCAGCGCCTCGAGTTCTTCCTTGTCCTTGTACAGCGTCGAGTTCGGGTAGACCTCGACCTTGACCTTGCCGCCGGTGTACTTCTCGGCGAGTTCCTTGAACTTCTCCGACGCCTTGCCCTTCGGCGTGTCGGTGGCGACGACGTGGCTGAACTTGATGATGATCGGCGACTGCGCCAGTGCCGGCCCGGTCAGGCCAAGTGCCAGGACCGCGATGGACGCGGCGATCGCGAAGGTGCGCATAGTCTCTCCCCGTTGTTTTTTGGGCCGCCCGGCGCGCAGGCGGCCAATCGTTGCTCCGGCTGCATCAATAGCGGCTGGGAGACGGAGCCGCTATTGGCCCTTAGCAGGGCAGCTATTCATGATGAACGCCGCAAGCGCTGGTGCGCCCCCTCTCCCACTTGCGGGAGAAGGCTGGGAAGAGGGTGTCTCCGCTCCGGGACATTCTCCGAGGAGAGAACCCTGACCCGCCGCTTCGCGTCGACCTCTCCCGCAAGCGGGAGAGGTGCAACAACTCGCAGCGGTGCTTCTCAGCTCGCCGCCGCCGTCGTCACCGTGTCGCGCTGGCGCTTCATGACGATCTTGTTTAGTGCGCCCAGATAGGCCTTGGCCGAGGCCACCAGCGTATCCGGGTCCGCCGCGCGCGCCGTCATCGAGCGGCCGTCCTGCGACAGCCGCACCGAGACTTCCGCCTGTGCGTCGGTGCCTTCGGTGACCGCGTGAACCTGGTACAGCTCGAGCTTGGCCTCGTGCGGCACCAGGCGCTTGATGCAGTTGAACACCGCATCGACAGGACCGTTGCCCTCGGCTTCCTCGATCTTGATCTGGCCGTCGACGTCGAGCTTCATGGTCGCGCGCTGCGGGCCATGGGTGCCGGCGATCACGGTCAGCGAGGTCAGCTTGATGCGGTCGTGCGAGGCCGCCATCTCCTCGTCGACCAGCGCCTCGATGTCCTCGTCGTAGATGTCCTTCTTGCGGTCGGCGAGCGCCTTCATCCGCGTGAACGCATCTTCCAGCTGGTTCGGACCGAGCTTGTAGCCCATCTCCTCCAGCTTGTGCACGAAGGCGTGACGGCCGGAGTGCTTGCCGAGCACCAGCGAGGACTGCTTCAGGCCGACCATCTCGGGCCGCATGATCTCGTAGGTCGAGGCGTCCTTCAGCACGCCGTCCTGATGGATGCCGCTCTCATGCGCGAAGGCGTTCCGGCCGACGATCGCCTTGTTGTACTGGACCGGAAACGAGGTCGCCGCCGACACCACCTTCGAGGCGCGGGTCAGCTGCGTGGTGTCGATCTTGTTCCAGTAGGGGAATTTGTCGTTGCGCACGTTGATCGCCATCACGATCTCTTCGAGCGCAGCGTTGCCGGCGCGCTCGCCGATGCCGTTGATGGTGCACTCGACCTGGCGCGCGCCGCCGACGATGCCGGCCAGCGAGTTCGCCACGGCCATGCCGAGGTCGTTATGGCAGTGCACGGAGAACACCGCCTTGTCCGAGTTCGGCACGCGCTCGATCAGCGTCTTCATGAAGTGGGTGTATTCCTCCGGCACCGTGTAGCCGACGGTATCGGGGATGTTCACCGTGGTGGCGCCAGCCTTGATCACGGCCTCCACGATGCGGCAGAGGAAATCCATCTCGCTGCGGGTGCCGTCCTCGGCCGACCATTCGACGTCGTCGATCTGGTTGCGGGCGCGCGCGACCATCGCAACCGAGGTCTCGAGCACTTCTTCCGGCGTCTTGTTCAGCTTCACCCGCATATGCAACGGCGAGGTCGCGATCACGGTGTGGACGCGGCCACGCTTGGCGAACTTCACCGCTTCAGCGCAGCGGTCGATGTCGGCCGGATGCGCGCGGGACAGGCCGGCGATGACGGAATTCTTGGAGCGGCGGGCGATCTCGCTCACCGCTTCGAAGTCACCCTGCGAGGTGATCGGGAAGCCGGCCTCGATGACGTCCACGCCCATATCGTCCAGCAGCTCGGCGACCTCGAGCTTCTCCTCGAAGGTCATGGTGGCGCCGGGGCACTGCTCGCCGTCGCGCAGCGTGGTGTCGAAAATGATGACGCGGTCCTTGTCGGACTTGTTCGCGGGGGCCATTGCAAATTTCCTTTTGAGCTTTTGGCGCCGTCAGTCTTCTGGGCGCCTGAGGTGTCCGGTGATCTCGACCAGCCCCTGAGCGCCCAGGCGCGTTGCGCCCAGCCGGCCCTCAGGGGCAGCTAAGAAGAAGCCCGCCAAGAAGGAGGGTGGGCAGCGCGGCCGGGATCGTGGCGGCGGCCAGAGCCACCTCCTTCGAAATCCCATCGATTTGGCCGCGAATCAGCATTGCCAGACCCTTTTGAGCCCTCAAATCCTCGGTCAAAACCGTTGACGGTTGGTTGCCGGGAGGCTCGATGCGCCTGTTTCTAGACGAGAAACGGGCGCAACTGCAACGCCAAAAGATGGTCAGGAAGGCTGACCTGGTTGGAGGTCGACCCGTGCCTCCCTCAGCAAGCGTCCCATCAGCCCCGTCATCCTGAGGTGCGAGTGGCGCGATGCGATCAGCATCGTGCCGGGAGCCTCGAAGGATGAACGGCCGAGATGTATCCGGGCCGTCGCCCTTCGAGGCGCAGTCGCGCCGTAAGGCGCGCACCTCAGGGTGACGGTGATACAGGAGAGTTCGCGATAGCCTCCGCGTCCTCGCGATACTAAAGGCCCGGATTGATTGTGCTTCGCTCCATCCGAACTGGGGAGCAACGTCGAGCTATCCCGCGCGGCGGGCGCGGGCCCTGCTCTCCCAGCGATCCAGCATCTGGCCGAGTTCGCCGGTGGCTACCTTCGCAACTGCGTTGGAATTCGCAGCTTCGTTGGTGTTGGCGGGCGCGGCGGCGCGCAACCAGTCCGGCTCGCTATATTCGCGCCAGCGCTGCGCCTCCGCCCGACGTTTGCGGGAGACACGATCGCGGGTGAAATAGCCGGCGGCGAACGCGACGGCGAGCGCAATGACCAGTGCAACAACGGCTAACACAGTGAACTCCGGAAATTGCCCCGCCCCGTTCTGCCAGCATCGCGCGCGAGGTCAAGGCTTGACAGACCCCAAAACCGGCCCCGGTTAACAGCCCGCGGGCGAGGCGAATTGTCGCCCTGCATCAGGCGCAGCCGCAATGCGGCAATGTTGCGGCGATCTCGCGGCATCGCGCGGAGGCTGCGAACCTGCCCCTCGCAACCTGACGCGGACCGGACTAACCTTCGCCTCGCTTGGCCGGATCAACCGGCCAGCCGAACACGACCGGGAGGATGCGATGACACGCCAGGAGGCTCCTGAGCAGGAGCAGCGTGCGCAGGATGCTGCGCTTTCACGACGAACACTTGTCCGGGGATTGGCGCTCGGCGCCGCGGCCACAATGGCCGGCCCCGCGCTGGCCCAGACCGGGCCTGCCGCACCGCCGACGACGATCACGACGCCGCCGCGCGATTTCGGCCCGAACGGCGCGCCGACCACCTATTTCTGGGACCCCGACATCGTCGCGGTCGATCCGTCCTTCAACGATCTCGCGCAGCCCAACACCGCGATCAAGCGCCTCTATACCGGCCTGTTGTGGGCGGAAGGTCCGGCGTGGAGCGCACAGGGACGGTACCTGCTCTGGAGCGACATTCCCAACAACCGGCAAATGCGCTGGACCGAGGATGACGGCCGCGTCAGCGTATTCCGTTCGCCCTCCAACAACTCCAACGGCAACTCCTTCGACTTCCAGGGCCGCCAGCTCTCCTGCGAGCACCTGACGCGGCGGGTGACACGCTATGAGCATGACGGCACCGCCACGGTGCTGGCGGATTCCTATCAGGGCAAGCGGCTGAACTCGCCGAACGACATCGCGGCGCATCCCGACGGCAGCTACTGGTTCACCGATCCGCCCTATGGCGGCCAGCTCTACGAAGGCGAGCCTGACGTCGCGGGCGGTCCGAGCAATGCGGGCGGCAAGCTCAATCCGCGGATCGGACAGCCGGCCGGCTTCGTGCCGGGCAAGCGCGAGCTGCCGACCAACTGCTACCGCATCGATCCCTCCGGCCGCATCGATCTCGTCGTCACCGAGGACCAGGTGCCCGATCCGAACGGCCTGTGCTTCTCGCCCGACTACAAGAAGCTCTACATCGCCTCGACCGGCAAGGGACCCGGCGATACCGGCCCGGGCGGCAAAGGCGAGATTTTTGTCTTCGACGTCGGCACGGACAACAAGCTCTCGAACCTGAAGAAGTTCAGCGATTGCGTGATCGACGGCGTGAAGTGCGGGCCCGACGGCCTGCGCTGCGACGTCAACGGCAATCTCTGGGCCTCCAGCAACGCCGGCCGCGCCGTCGGCTACAGCGGCGTGACGGTGTGGTCGCCGGAGGGCAAGCTGCTCGGCCGCATCCGTCTGCCGGAAGTCTGCGGCAACGTCTGCTTCGGCGGCCCCAAGCGCAACCGCCTGTTCATGGCCGCGAGCCAGTCGCTCTATGCCGTGTATACGGCGACGCAAGGCGCGGGGCCGGGCTGAGCGATACAAGCTGAATGCGACGAGGCGTCAGCGCACCCCCGCTGGCGCCTCAAATATGAAGCCGATCGTTCACGGAGATAACGAAGTGACAGTCACCGTCCGTCCAATGACCTCGTCTAACCCAATCTAGGAACGCCTAACTATGCTCACCGTCTATGGCGAAGGTCGTGGCTTCCGTGTTGTTTGGCTGCTTGAGGAATTAGGGTTGGCTTATCGGCTGCGGCCGGTCGATCTGCTGGCGGCAGAGAAGGATCGCGATTTCCTCGCGATCAACCCCGCCGGCTTCATTCCGGCACTGCAGGATGGCGAGACGATCATGGTCGAATCGATCGCGATTCTTGAGTACCTGCTCGCCCGCCACGGCTCAGGTTCGCTTGCCGTCGCCCCTGATGATCCCGCCTTCGCTTCTTATCTGCAATTTCTCCACTTAGGCGAGGCCGGGCTCGCCGGGCCGATGAATGCCGTCCTTGTCGGTCGCCAACTGGCGCCCGAAGCCGAGCGAAATGCCCGGGTTACCTGCTGGGCACTCGAGACCTTCGAGAGCCGGCTGGGGTTGGTTATCCGCCGCCTCGCGGATTGCCCCTATCTCGCCGGCGACCGGTTCACTGCTGCCGATATCTCGGTGAGCTACGCCCTCCTGCTCGGCCTGCGAACTGGCAACTACGTCCCCGGTTCTACCGAGCGGGACTATCTCGCTCGCACGACGGCACGCCCTGCCTACGCCCGAGCGATGGAAAGTTGCCAGGCCACCAAGGCTTGGGCGGCGAGATCACCGGGATTGTAGTGCTCGCTTCATCGGAGCGGCCAAGCGCTGATTGAGTAGTGGCGAAGAGTTCCTGATGGGCGTCCACCAATTGGGGGGCGGTGGTCTTCCGCAGGCAGCAGGTGACTTCCGGACGGAGCGCGTGATAATTGAGCCATGGCAGACAAAATTCGCGTCGTTGTTCTCTATGGCGGCAGGTCCGGTGAGCATGAGGTCTCGCTGAAATCGGCGGCCTCGGTGTTCAGGCATCTCGACCGCAGCCGCTTCGAGGTGATCCCGGTCTCCATCGACAAGGAAGGTCGGTGGCAATGGAACGATCTTCGCTCGCTCGATCAGGCGCAGACGACGTCCTTGCCGATCCTGTCCAACGCGCCGGAGATACGGCTCGCCAGAGAACCTGATGGACGCGTCGCTCTCATGCCTGTAACCGCAGGGACGATGGACCCGCTCGAAATCGACGTCGTCTTTCCGGTCATCCACGGCCCGCTTTGCGAGGACGGCACCGTGCAGGGCCTGCTGGAATTGGCTGACGTCGCCTATGTCGGATCCGGCGTTCTCGCCTCCGCCGTCAGCATGGACAAGGATGTCGCCAAGCGGCTCGCTGAATTCGCCGGCATTCCGGTCGCGCCCTATCGCGTGCTCACCCGCAAGACCTTCGTTCAGGACCGATCTTCATCGCTTGCGAAGGCGGCCGAGGGCCTGAGCCTTCCGGTCTTCGTCAAGCCGTGCAACATGGGCTCCAGCGTCGGCATTCACAAGGTGAAGGATTGGGATGCACTCGCAGCCGCGCTCGACGATGCATTTCGCTATGACGTCAAGGTGCTGGTCGAGCAGGGCATCGACGCGCGCGAGATCGAGGTCGCTGTGCTCGAGGGCGAGACGCTGTTCGCGAGCCTCGCCAGCGAGCTGAACCCCAATGCCCATCACGAGTTCTATTCCTACGAGGCGAAGTATCTCGATCCCGACGGCGCCCGGGTCGACCTTCCGGCCAGGCTGGATGAAGCACAGATGGAGCGCGTGCGGTCGCTGGCGACGCGGGTGTTTGCGGCGCTCGAATGCAATGGCTTCGCGCGCGTCGACTTCTTCCTCGACCGGCAGGGCGGAGAGTTCTGCTTCAACGAGATCAACACCCTCCCCGGCTTCACGTCGATCAGCATGTATCCGAAGATGATGGAAGCCTCGGGCGTCCCCTATGGCGAGTTGCTGACCCGCCTCGTCGATCTGGCGCTGGACCGGCACCGGCAGCGGCAATCGCTGGAACGGGGTTACGCGAGCTAGGTTGTCTCCGCTCGGGAGCCAAGCGACCCGGGAATTGACGCGAGCCAGGGAGCCCATCATGCGCGTTGTGGTCTGCGGCGCCGGCGTGATCGGAGCCTGCACCGCTTATTTCCTGCGCCGCCGCGGCATCGACGTGATCGTGGTGGAACGGACCGAAGTCGCGGCCGCCGCGTCCGGCAAGGCCGGCGGCTTCCTGGCGCGCGACTGGTGTGCCGGCACGCCGCTCGATGCTTTCGCGCGGCGCAGCTTTGCGCTTCACGCGCAATTGCCGGAGGAAATCGCGGGCGACTGGGGCTACCGGCCGATGGCCGCCTATAGCGGTTTCGTCGCGTCCGACGGTGACGCGCGCCGGGATGCACCATCCGCGCTTGGCTGGCTCAGCGACGGTGTCGTCATCACACAGCGCATTGGCACGACGAAGACGACTGCGATCATTCATCCCCGCAAGTTCACGTCGGCCGTGATGGACGCAGCGCTCGCGCTCGGCGCGCAGCTTCGCCCAGGCCGCGTCACCGGCCTCGTGCGCGATGGCGATCGCGCGACCGGTGTCGAGGTCGAAGGTCGCGTCATCGCGGCTGATGCCGTCGTGATCGCCATGGGGCCGTGGTCGCTGCTCGCGGCGCAATGGATGAGCCTGCCCGCCGTCTACGGCCAGCGCAGCCCGAGCATCGTCTACGACACCGCCGCCGACGTGCCGGCCGACGCGCTGTTCCTGGAGTATGAGGACGGCGGCAGCGCGGTCTCGATCGAGGTCTTTCCGCGCGCCGATGGCAGCACGCACATCACGGCCCTGTCCGACATCGCACCGCTGCCGCTCGATCCCGCCGCCGTGACGCCGGACGCTGATGCGATCGCGCGGCTGCAAGGCATGTCGGAGCGGCTGTCACCGCTGTTCCGTCCCGAAAGGATCATCGCGCAGCAAGCCTGTTTCCGTCCGGTGACGCAGGACGGCTTGCCGCTGATCGGCAAGGTGCCACAGAGCGAAGGCCTCTATGTTGCGACCGGACACAATGTCTGGGGCATCCTCAACGCACCCGCCACCGGAGAAGCCCTGGCGGGCTTGATCGCCGACGGCGCAACGCGCGAGGTTGATTTGTCGCCATTCGATCCCGCCCGGCTGACACCGCTCGATCCATCCCTGCTGCAAGCACGCTGAACCGCCAACAGTTCGCTTTCTTGTAGCCCGGATGGAGCGAAGCGAAATCCGGGACCTCAGTGCCCGTTGGTGAGAACCCCGAATTGCGCTTCGCTCCATCCGGGCTACAGGAGCTTCAAGCATGCTGAACGCTTGACGACATCGCGGCGCGCCGATCGTTCACAGCCGTTGACACTCACGCATGCCCGTCGACGGAATCTGCATGCCTGCGCACGATCAGTGTCTCGCGCCTCTTTTGCCTGCAATTTACACCGCGATAGACTTTAGTCCGCCTCCCACAATCCTGAATGCAGTTTCACTTGCCGAGAAAGCCTCGGCCGGTATAGTCGCGACACAATGGCTCATAAGAGGCCTGTTCAAAGGGAGAGAACAAGATGAAGAAACGACTCTCTGTTGCGTTGCGTATCGCGTGCGACATGACCGCGACCGGCGTGCCGAAGCACGTCGCAAAGGCCGGCGCAAAGGCCAACGTCCGGCCTCCGAGCCTCGTCAAACCCATCACAGGCTGATCGGGACTGCTCTCCGGGCGTGAGCCTGGAAGCATTCACATGCGCTCCATCCAGCACCGTCCCTCAAGGAGGCAGCTCGTCTGCCTGGTCAATCATCTATGCGAGCTTTCCAGATCTTGATCGATGGCTTTGCCATCAGCGCTCTCTACGCCCTCGGTGCCACCGGCTTCACGCTGATCTTCGGCGTCTCGGGCGTCCTCAACCTCTCCCATGGTGCCATCATGGTGGCTGCAGCCGTCGCCGCCTGGGCCGCCGCGAGCATCCTCGGCGTCGGCACTTATGCTGGCGCGCTGATCGGCGTCGGTGTCGCCCTCCTCACGGCGTTTGCCACCTATTTCGCGGTGGTGAAGCCGATCCAGGACTCCCGGCGCATCCCGAACGAGGAGAAGGAGATCTTCGTCCTCACGGGAACGCTGCTCTGGGGCATCATGATCCAGGAGCTGATCGCCTATTTCTTCACCAACAACGCCAAGACCGTACTGCCGATCGTCGAGGGCGTGGTCGAGATCCTCGGCGTCCGCACGCCGCGGAATGAAATCTTCACCGCCATCGTCTGCTGCCTCGTCATCGCGCTGCTGTGGCTGCTGGTGAACCGCACCCGCACCGGCAAAGCGGTGCTGGCGGCCTCGATGAACCCGCGCGGCGTGACGCTGCTCGGCCTCGAGCTCACCAACATCTACATCGTGGTCTGGGCGATCTACGGCATCCTCGCCGGCATCGCCGGCGTGCTGCTCGGCATGTTCCTCGGCGTCAGCTCCTACAGCGTGGGACCGCTGACCGCGAGCGCGTTCTCGATCGTCGTGCTCGGCGGCCTCGGCAGCGTCTCCGGCTCGCTGATTGCGGCCTTCGTGGTCGGCTATCTCGAAACGCTGACGGCCTATCTGGTCTCGCCGGCCTATCGCACCATCCCGGCGCTCTTGCTGCTCGTGTTCGTGATGTACATCCGGCCCCAGGGCCTTCTGGGGAGGCGCTGAGATGTCCACCTTCTTCACCTCGCGTCTGTTCTTCATCTCGCTGGCGCTGGTCGTGATCGCGGCGACGTTGCCGCTCTATGTCTCCGGCTACGTGCTCGGCCTGCTCACCGTCGCCTTCTATTTCGGCGTGTTCGCGATGGCCTGGGACCTGCTGTTCGGCTTTGCCGGCGAGGTCAATTTCGGCCCGACCTTCCTGATCGGCGTCGGCGCCTACACTGCCGGCATCCTCAACGCCCAGTTCGGCTGGTCGGTCTATGCTTGCATCCTGCTCGGCGCGCTCGCCTCCGTCGTCGCGGGCCTCGTGCTGGCGCTGCCGGCGCTCAGGGTGCGAGGCCCCTATTTCGGCCTGACCACGCTGGTCGCGGTCTTGATGCTGCAGAACTTCATCGTCGTGTTCGCCGACCTCACCGGCGGTGAGATCGGGCTCACCATCCCCGACGTCATCAGCATCAATGCCGGCACCAATTACTGGATTGCGCTCGGCTTCATGACCATCTCGGCCGCGATTCTCTATGGCCTGTCGCAATCGCCCGTTGGACTCGTGCTGCAGGCCAGCGGCCAGGATCCGGTGCAGGCCGGCGCGCTCGGCTTCAACATCGTCAAGCACAAGCTCGCGGCCTTCATCGTCTCTGCGTTCTTCTCGGGTCTGTCGGGGGCGCTGCTGGTGTTCTACTTCGGCACCGCCTCGGTCGGCACCGTCGTCGACGTCGCGGTCGGCGTCAACGTGATCGTCTCGGCCGTGCTCGGCGGCCGACGCACCGTGCTCGGCGCGGCGCTGGGTGCGATCTTCCTGATCGTCGCCGGCGAATTCTTAAGGCCCACCGGCGAGCTCGCGACCTTCATCGTCTCGGCGGTCGCCCTGCTCGTCGTGCTGTTCTTCCCCGGCGGCTTCCTCGGAGCGGCCCTCTCGCGCGAGGCTCGCTCGTGATGGATATGAGGCTTTCAAACCGCGCCGTGCTCGAAGTCCGTGGCCTGACCAAGCGCTTCGGCGGACTGACCGCGGTGAAGAACCTCGGCTTCGAGGTCAACAGCGGCGAGATCTTCGGCCTGATCGGACCGAACGGCTCGGGCAAGTCGACCGCGATGAAGAGCGTGATGGGCATCGAGCGCCCAACCTCGGGCGAAGTGATCTTCGAGGGCGAGGACGTCGCCGGCCTGCCCGCGCACAAGATCGCGCGCAAGGGCTTCGGCATGGTGTTCCAGCACTCGCGGCCGCTGAACCGGCAGACCGTGCTGGAGAACATCATGGTGGCGCTCTTGCCGGACAGCCTGTTCATGCTGTTTCCGGACAAGGCGCTGGTCGAGCGCGCCAAATGGATCGCCGAGCGCGTGGGCTTAGGCAACGTCATGAACCGCCGCCCGCCGACGCTGCCCTTCGCTGACCTGCGCCGGCTCGAGCTCGCCAAAGCCATCGCCCGCGATCCCAAGGTCGTGCTGGTGGACGAACCCTTTGCCGGGCTGACGCGGGCCGAGGTCGACATCTTCTCCGACCTGATCCGCAGCTTTCGCGACGACGGCCGCGCCGTGATGCTGGTGGACCACAACGTCAAGAGCGTCGCCGCGCTCGTCGACCGCGTGCTCGCGATGTATCTCGGCGAGGAGATCGTCACCGGCAAGGCCGAGGACGTCATGCGAAACGAGACCGTACGCCGGGTCTATCTCGGCGGCGCGATCGAGACCCATGCCCGGCCCGAGACCAGCTTCAAGGACAAGGTGCCGCTGCTCCAGGTCGAGAATGTCAGCGTGTTCTACGGCAAGGCGCAGGCGCTGGAGAACGTCTCGATCCATGTCCACGAGGGCGAGTTCGTCTCCGTGGTCGGCCTCAACGGCGCCGGCAAGACCACGCTGTTCAACACCATCTCCGGCTTCCTGCCCTATAGCGGCGAAATCGTCCGCGGTGGCGACAGGCTGCGCGGCACCAGCCCGGCGAAGATCGCCCGCAGCGGGCTCGTGCAGTGCCCGGAATCGCGCGAGCTGTTCGGCGAGATGAGCGTGCGGGAGAATCTCGACCTCGGCGGCCAGCACCTCGCCGACGACAAGCGCGCCGCGCAGCTCGCCTGGCTGTTCGAGCTGTTCCCGATCCTCAAGGAGCGCCAGGGCCAGATGGCACAGACCTTGTCGGGCGGCGAGCAGCAGATGCTCGCGATCGGACGCGCGCTGATGATGCAGCCGCAGATCCTGATCCTGGACGAGCCGACGCTGGGCCTTGCCCCCGTCATCCTCGAGCAATTGTCGAAGGCACTGACCAAGCTGCGGCAGACCACGGCGATCACGGTGCTGCTCGGCGAGCAGAACGTGACCTTCGCGCTGCCGCACGCCGACCGCGTCTATGTGCTCGAACACGCCCGGATCGTCTGGGAGGGCGATCCCGGCCGCTTCGCAAGCGAAGCCGGCGCCGATTTTCTGTAAGTCCTCGACATCAACAAGAAACATAGAAAGGAAACGACCATGCGACCTTCAGTTCTCGGCAGCAGCTTCCTCGCCTCCGCGCTGGCATTGTGCCTCGCCGCGCCCGCCTACGCCCAGTCGAACGATCCGATCAAGATCGGCGTCATCGCCGAGGTGCAGTCGATCGCGGGCGCGGCAACGCCGGGCGGCGCGCAGATCGCCGCCGACGAGATCAACGCCAAGGGCGGCATCCTCGGCCGCAAGGTCGAGATCGTCACCTACGACAACAAGAGCTCCTCGGCCGATTCCGTGCGAGCGTTCCAGCGCGCGGTGAGCGAGGACAAGGTCTCCGCGGTGATCGCGAGCTACATCAGCGAGGTCGTGCTGGCGCTCGAGCCCTGGGCGGCGCGGCTGAAGATGCCACTGATCACCCCCGGTGCGGCCTCGAACGAGATCACCAAGGCGATCCACAACGACTACGAGAAGAACAAGTACACCTTCCACGGCTATCTGACCTCGGCCGCCCAGGCCCAGCTCGTCTGCGACGCCGCCAAGGACCTCCTCGTCGACAAGCTCAAGTTCAAGACGGTCGCGATCATGAGCGAGGATGCCGCCTGGACCAAGCCGCTCGACGTCGGCTACGAGGCCTGCCTGCCCAAGGCCGGGCTCAAGGTGGTCGAGCATGTGCGCTTCTCGCCTGACACCACCGACTTCACACCGATCTTCAACAACATCGAAGGCAAGAAGCCCGACGTGATCGTGACCGGCATCTCGCATGTCGGCGTGCAGCCGACCGTGCAGTGGAAGAACCAGCAGGTGCCGATCCCGATGTTCGGCATCAGCGCGCAGGCGCTGAGCCCGACCTTCTGGAAGGACACCAATGGCGCCGCCGACGGCGTGCCGTCGCTCGCGGTGGCAACGCCCGACGTCGCCGTGACCTCCAAGACAAAGCCGTTCGCAGCCGCCTTCAAGGCCAAGTTCGGCTCGCCGCCGGCCTATACCGGCTACACCGCCTATGACGAGGTCTACATCATCACCGACGCGATCAAGCGCGCCGGCTCGACCGATCCCGATAAGATGGTCACCGAGCTCGAGAAGACCGACTACGAGGGCACGATCGGCCAGATCCAGTTCTACGGCAAGAACGACGAGTTCACCCACGGCATCAAGTCCGGGCCGGGCACGATCACCGGCCTCGTCTTCCAGTGGCAGGACGGCAAGCAGGTCGTGGTCTGGCCGGAGAAGATCGCCGAAGGCAAGATGAAGTTTCCGAACTTCGTGAAGCTGTCGCAGTAACGTCCGGCGCCGGCGCGCACCCGGCAGCCAAACGTCCCCGGCAAGGCCCGTCGCATTAACGCGGCGGGCCTTCGCTTTGTGAAGAACGCAACTGGCCCGCTGGCATCAAAGGACCCATCCTGCGATCTTGCCGTTAATGCCCAAGCGGGGCTGGAGGAGCCAGATGGACGACCGACCGAGACAACCCGAGAGCCTGATGCAGGACGACGGCTTCGTCCGGGTCCGGGGCGCCCGCGAGCACAATCTCAAGAACGTCGACGTCAAGATTCCGCGCAACGCCCTGGTCGTGTTCACCGGCGTGTCGGGCTCCGGCAAATCCTCGCTCGCCTTCGGGACGATCTACGCCGAGGCGCAGCGGCGCTATCTGGAATCGGTCTCGCCCTATGCGCGGCGCCTCTTCCACCAGATGCAGATCCCTGAAGTCGACGACATCGAGGGCCTGCCGCCCGCCGTCGCGCTTCAGCAGCAGCGCGGCGCGCCGACGACGAGATCGTCCGTCGGCAGCGTGACCACCATCTCGAACCTGCTCAGGATGCTCTATTCCCGCGCCGGCGACTACCCGCGGGGGCAACCGATGCTCTATGCGGAGTCGTTTTCTCCCAACACGCCGGAGGGGGCCTGCCCGACCTGCCACGGCATCGGCAGGATGCTCGACGTCACCGAGAAATCCATGGTGCCCGACGACACCAAGACGATCCGCGAGCGCGCCGTCGCGGCCTGGCCGAGCGCCTGGCAGGGACAGAACTTAAGGGACATCCTGACGACGCTGGGCTACGACGTGGACAAGCCCTGGCGCGAGCTGCCGAAGAAGGACCGCGACTGGATCCTGTTCACCGAGGAGCAGCCGACCGTTCCGGTCTATGCCGGCTACAACGCAGCCGAAGTCAAACGGGCGCTGCGCCGCAAGGAGGAGCCGAGCTATCAGGGCACGTTCACCGGCGCCAAGCGCTACGTGATGCAGACCTATGCCAAGTCCGAGAGCGCGATGATGAAGCGCCGCGTTGCGCAGTTCATGATCACGCAGGACTGTCCGACCTGTCATGGCACGCGGCTGAAGCCCGAGGCGCTCAAGGTGAAGTTCGCCGGGCTCAATATCGCCGAGATCTCGCACCTGCCGCTGAAGCAATTGCAGGAGCTGATCAAGCCGTTCGCGAAAGCTTCGCCGGACAGGTCGGAGAAGGCTGTCGTCGCCCGGCGCATCTGCGAGGATCTGTCGGCACGCCTCACCGTCCTGCTCGACCTTGGCCTTGGCTATCTCGCCTGCGAGCGCAGCACGCCGACGCTGTCCCCGGGCGAGCTGCAGCGCTTGCGTCTGGCGACGCAGGTCCGCTCCAACCTGTTCGGCGTCGTCTACGTGCTCGACGAACCATCCGCAGGCCTGCACCCCGCCGATACCGAGGCGCTGCTGCGTGCGCTCGACCGGCTGAAGCACGCGGGCAACTCGATCTTCGTGGTCGAGCACGAGATCGAGGTGATCAGGCATGCCGACTGGCTGGTGGATGTCGGGCCCGACGCCGGCGACGGCGGCGGACGCATCCTCTATAGCGGGCCGCCGGCAGGGCTCGGCGACATCGCGCAATCGCGAACCGCGACCTATCTCGCGCATCCACGAAAGAAGCTGCCGACGACCCGTCGCGAGCCGAACGGGCATCTGAAGATCAGGGGTGTGGTCCGCAACAATCTCCGCGGCCTCGACGTCGATATCCCGCTGGGCGTGATCACTGGCATCACCGGCGTGTCGGGCTCCGGCAAATCGAGCCTGATCAGCCAGTTCCTGGTCGAGGCCGTCGCCAGGCATCTCGGCCATACGCTGGCCACCGATGCGGATGACGACAGCCTGGCTCCGACGGTCGAGACGTTGGGCGGCAAGATCCTCGCCGGTCTCGACCGTGTCGATCGCCTCGTCGTCGTCGACCAGAAGCCGATCGGCCGTACGCCGCGATCCAACCTTGCGACCTACACCGGCCTGTTCGACCACGTCCGAAAACTGTTCGCGGCAACGCCGCAGGCCAAGGCTCGCCGCTACGATGCCGGGCGCTTCTCGTTCAATGTCGTCAAAGGCAGGTGCGCCACCTGCGAGGGTGAAGGCTTCGTCTGCGTCGAGCTCTTGTTCCTGCCCAGCGTCTACGCGCCCTGCCCGACCTGCAAGGGCGCGCGCTACAACGACAAGACGCTCGAGGTGAAGATCGACGGCAAATCCATCGCGGACGTGCTGGCGATGCGCGTCGACGAGGCCTTCGACTTCTTCCGCGACGATGCCACCCTGAACCGTTCGCTGTCCGTCGTGCGCGAGGTCGGTCTCGGCTATATCCGCCTCGGCCAGTCCGCGACCGAGCTGTCCGGCGGCGAGGCCCAGCGCATCAAGCTCGCGACCGAGCTGATGCGTCCACAGCGCGGGCACACCCTCTATATCCTGGACGAGCCGACCACAGGCCTTCACCCCCGCGATGTCGAGCGCCTGATCGCCCAGCTCGATCGGATCGTGGATGCCGGCAACAGCGTGGTCGTGGTCGAGCATGACATGGATGTCGTGGCTCACAGCGACTGGATCATCGATCTCGGTCCCGGCGCCGGCGACGAGGGTGGCCTTATCGTCGCAGCGGGGACACCGCATCAGCTCGCCAAGGCGGGCGGGAAGACCGCGCGCTATCTGGCGCGCCGCCTGAAGCACTGATTGCACGATTTCGCGGCATCATTTCGCAATTGCGTTCCAGGCCCGCGGAGGACGGACCCAGACTTTCGCCATGTTGACTTTCCGCGCCCCCCCTCCCCATACTTCGCAAAAAATAACAACCAACGGTTTTGAGGGAGGATAGGATGCCGACTTCACGCAGGCAGCTGCTGAAGGGTACGGCGGCTGCCGCCGCCACACTCAGCCTCGATTGGACCAGGGCCCAGGCGCAAGCCGAGACATTGCGCATCGGCCTGATCTACGACCTCACCGGTCCGTTCGCCGCCGGCGGCTCGGTCGCCTCGTCGATCGGCGCGCAGATCGCGATCGACCTCGTCAACGAGAAAGGCGGCGTCGGCGGCAAGACCAAGATTGCCCCGGTCGCCGCGGATTCCCAGAGCAAACCCGACGTCGCGATCAACGAGGCCGAACGCCTGATCAGCCAGGAGAAGATCGACATCCTCAACGGCGTCTATGCGAGCGCGCATGCGGTGCCGCTCGCGGCCAAGGTCGAGCAGCAGAAGAAGATCCTCTGGATCACGACCGCGGTCTCGACCGCCGTGTTCAAGGACAAGAACCTGCAATACGTGTTTCGCGCGCAAATCCATTCCGACCAGTACGGCCAGGCCTTTGCCCGCTTCATGAGCGAGCACGCCAAGGCAAAGCTCGGCATGGACCCCAAGGACGTCAAGGTCGCGCTGATCCACGAAGACGGCCCCTACGGCGTCGGCGTCGCCGCCGCCGACGAGGCCTACGCCAAGGACGCTGGACTGCAGGTCGTATTGCGCGAGGGCTATTCGGCTTCGGCGCCCGATCTCTCGGTGCTGGTCACGAAAATCAAGCGCGCCAAGGCCGACGTGATCTCGCATGCCGGCTACAACCCCGACATCACCCTGTTCCTGCGCCAGGCGCGCGAGAGCGGATTGCGCTTCAAGATGCTGTTCGGCAACGGTGCGGGCTACAGCCAGCTCGACAAGCTGCGCGCCACCTTCGGCGCCGATATCGACAATTTCTGCAACATCGATCCGGTGCCGGCGCAACTGCTCGACCCCGCCAAGCTGGCGCCGGGCATGGGCGATCTGATCAACGCGATGGTCACGCGCTACAAGGCCAAGACCGGCGCCACCGACGTGCCGCCGCATTGCTCGATGGGCTTCAATCAGACCTGGGTGCTGCTCAACAACGTGCTGCCGGTCGCCAAGGAGAAGTACGGCAGCTTCGACCCCGAGGCGATCCGCAAGGCCGCGCTCGACGTCGACATCCCCGCAGGCGGCACCATCCAGGGCTATGGCGTGAAATTCTTCCCGCCGGGCACACCGATGTCCGGCCAGAACGAACGCTCGACGCCGGTGGTGATGCAGAACGCCGGCGAGCACATCTCGGTGGTGTGGCCGACCAACATCAAGACGCAGGACCCGGTCTTCCCGCTGCCGAAGGGTTCGACCTACGGGGCATAGGAAGCTGTCGCTACACGAGCGGTGCACCCTCTCCCCTTGTGGGAGAGGGTGGCTCGCCGCGTAGCGGCGAGACGGGTGAGGGGTCTCTCTCCGCGCGTGAGCCTCTCACAATGAGCAAGCGGATAGAGACCCCTCATCCGGCGCTTCGCGCCACCTTCTCCCACAAGGGGAGAAGGATTCGCGGCGTGCCTTGCCGCTACATCGCCCTACAACACCACCCTCCGTCCCTCCTCCGCCGCCCAGTACCCGGCGTAGTTCACCTTGATCGTCTCATAGGCCAGCGCGAGGTCCGACAGCGGCTGCCGCCCGGTCGCGGCGCATTCCATGAAATCCTGGATCTCCTGGAGATAGCCGCGCGTCCATTCCTCCTCGAGGCAGACATATTGCCAGCCGGTTTTGCGGTCGACCTTTTCGGTGATGTAGACGCTGGCGAGCTTCTCCTCGCTGGTCTGATAGCTCATCAGATGATTGTTCGGCGTGATGTTGGCGAACAGCGAGCCGCCGGACGTGTAGGTCTCGATCAGATTGCGCACGCCGCCCATGATCATGTCGCCGGAGAAGATGGTGGCCTTGGTGCCGTCGGAGAAGGTGGCGGTGAGCGTGCCCCAATCCTCGACGTCGACGGGATTGGCCTTGATGTAGCTGCGCTCCTCCGGCTTGAGCACGGCGGTGACGTTGCCGACATCGCCGGTGACGCTGGCGACATGGATGCTCTCGCCCCGCGCCCTGGCTTCGACCTGCTTCAGATATAGCACGGCCGAGAGCGGATGGCAGCCCATGCGGATCAGCGAGCCGCCGCCGGTCATCGCCCATTGCGCCGCATGCGCGGCGTGCGAGCCGGAATGGCTCTCTTCACCCTTCATGAACAGGATCTTGTCCTTGGTCGCCTTGATGATCTCGGCGGTCTTGGTCACCGCCGGCGCGTAGATCCAGTCCTCGGCATACATGAAGAGTTTTCCGGTGCGCTCGATCGCGGCGCGCGTCCTGTCCATCTCTTCGATCACGCGCTCATACATCAGCGCCTTGGGCACGTGCTTGCCGATCGGCTGCGTGTCGCCCTCGCGCCCGAAATAGCCGGCGAAGGGCTTTTCGCAGATGACGTGCTTGCCGGCCTGCATGCTGGCGACGATCATCTCCGCATGAAGGTTCGGCGGCGTGCAGATGTCGATGACGTCGAGCTCGCCGTCCGCGATCAGCTCGGCGAAACTCCGATAAACACGCGGGATATTGTGATGCCGGGCGAACGCGACGACCTTGTCGCCGCGCGCGGCCACCGCCGCGACCTCGACATCCACGCCATAGACGCGCCGGAACGCATACATGTGCAGCTCCGACACGAAGCCGCAGCCGACGAGTCCCACCCTGATCCCAGTCATAGCGCCCCCCTTGCTTCGGGCGGCACTATAGCGCGCTCGGAGAGCTAATCCACCGACACGCGCACCACGCCGGCGCTCATCATGCCGAGCGCGCGAGCGGCGGGTACCGAGAGATCGACGATGCGGCCGCGGATGAAGGGGCCGCGATCATTGACGCGGCACTGGATCGTGCGCCCGCTGTAGGACACCCTGAGCACGCTGCCGAACGGGCGAGTGCGGTGGGCGCAGGTCAACTCGCCGCCTTTGCCGGCCCTTCCATATCCGTAGTACGAAGCAAGCCCGCTTTCGGCGTTAGCGACGGAGATGAAAGCGAGGAATGAAGTCATCAAGCAAAACAGAAGGATCGTCTGCGCGCGCACGGCACCGCTCCCGGTTAACCCTGCCCGGCGCTGCAAACGTCGTTTTGTTCCCTCAGGTTCCAGGAACCCCGCCGGAAAACGTCCGGCAAGGTCATCACAGTTTGTTACTGCCGGTGAAACACCAGCGTTCGGACCTCGATGCTTTCACGGGGCGCCGCATCGGCGGGCGTGGTCGGATCGACGAACGCGGTGTGCGGCCCGAAACGGGTGCGGCCATCCGTTGCGGAATCGTAGCACTTCAGCAGCAGCGCCTCGTCCGGCGTCATCTCGGGAAAATAGAACCAGCGGTGGTTCGGATTGTATGTCACCGAATAGGTTTCACCGCGACGATTGGGATAGATCAGGTCGGAGGCGACGAGATCCTCGGGCTTAACCGTCGTGCCGTCGGCCATGGCGAGCGGTGAATCGCGCAAGGGTCCGCGGATGGGCCGCCACAGATTGATCACCTGCACGCGTCCCTTCAGCAGCTCCTCGGCCTCGTCAGGCAGATGCTCGCGCACGCGGTTGGCGCCGGACGAAACAGTCTGGTCGACATGGACGCGCGTCGCCGGCTGACGCGGCCCGCCGCCACGAATGTCCGTGGCGCCCTCAACGCGCTTGCGCACGGTATGGTCGAAGATGACCACACGATCGGCCTTCAGCGTCGCGCGAAGGAAGGCTTCGACGGCGGGATAATAGACCGCGCGGATTTCCTCCTCGTTATAAAAGTCCTTCACCTGCGTCGGGTGACGCACCAGCGCAAAGCCCTCGCGATCGAGCGAGAAGTTTTGCGCGATCAGCCGCGCATCGAAGATCGGGACCTGGTGCGGCTCCGGCAGCGAGGTGCTTTTCGGCTCGCCCGGCGGTGGATCGAAGGCGTAGGTGCGCGGCTTGGCCGATGTCGGCGCGAGATAGTTGAGTTCGGCAGTGACGAAGGGAAGCGATTCGATTCTTATTTCTTGCAGGCCCATGGCCGGTCTCCCGATGTGGTCGTCGGATTGATTTTTGCGGGGATACGATGGGGCGCAAGGGAGGTAGAGCAAATAGCAATAGAGGTGTTCTCGGCGGCGCAAGCAGCAGAAGGAATATTTCGAGGAAGGCGACTGCGCTGGAAAGCATCGCCTCTCCTCACGGGTCCTTGAGGTGCTCGTGAGAGCGTTTCTTCCTCTTACCCTCCCCTGGAGGGGGAGGGTCGATCGCGCACAGCGCGAGCGGGGTGATCTCTCCACTCGGGCACTATTGGATGTGGAGAGACCGTCACCCCACCCCGTCTCACGTTTCGCTGTGCTCAACGCGAGCCGACCCTCCCCCTCCAGGGGAGGGTAAGCCGACCGGCGCAGGCAGAGCCGCCTACAACCCCGCCTTCGCGATCGCATCCGCAAACGAGCGATCCACGATCTCCGCTGCATCGAGCTTCTGCTTGATCAGGCCCCAGCGGAAATACAGGTCGATCGTGCTCTGCTCGTCCGCGACGACGCCGTCGTCGATCGGCGCGATGCGGATCTTTGCGCGCGACAGCCAGTTCTGCGGCACGGCGGTCGGGATGTTCATCAACCTGCCCCATGTCGCGGCATAGCTGTCGACGTTGTTCAGCGACCACGCCCGCGCCGCGGTGAGGCGCCGGACGAAGTCGGTCAGCTCGGCGCGCTTATCGCGGATAGCATCGGGCCGCGCCACCTGGAAGCTCAGCCCCGGTGTCAGACCTTCGGAGGTGATGATGCGGCGCGATTTGAACAGCACCTCCTCCTGGCTGACATACGGCTCCCAGGTCGACCAAGCATCCACCGAGCCCTGCGTGTAGGCGATCTTGGCGTCCGACGGCGCCAGGAATGCGATCTGCACGTCACTCGCAGCCCAGCCGTTCTTCTCCAGCGCGGCGAGGATCAGCTGATGGCCGATCGAGCCGCGGCCGGTCGCGATCTTCTTGCCGCGGAGGTCGGCAAAACTCCTGATCGGCGAAGTCTCGGGGACGAGGATGGCGAGCCCCTCGCGCGTCTGCCGGATCGCGGCGATCGCCTTCACCGGCGCGCCGGAGGCGGCGGCAAAGGTGAAGGGTGCATCGCCGACGAGGCCGGTCTCGATCGCGCCCGCGCTCAACGCCTCAAGCAGTGGAGCTGCCGCCGGAAACTCCTTCCACTCGATCTTGTAGGGAACGTCCTTGAGCACACCGGCCGCTTCCATCACGGCCTGCGAATTGCCCTTCTGGTCGCCGACGCGCAGGGTGGTTTGCGCCGCCGCCAGTTCAAGCGAACCGAACAGCAGCGCGCCGGCGAGCATGAGGCGGATCATTCCGCCGCCTCGCCGCGAACGGCCTGGCGCTTGGCAACCAGCTCGCGCGTCAGTGGGATCAGCTCGCGGCCGTATTCGATGGCATCGATCAGGGGATCGAAGCCGCGGATCAGGAAATGGCTGATGCCGAGGTCGTAATAGTCGCCGAAGACCTCGGCGACCTGCTCGGGCGTGCCGACCAGTGCGGTGGTGTTGCTGTTGGCGCCGGTGAGCTTTGCGATCTCGGTCCAGAGCCGCTTGTCGATGCGGCTGCCCTGGTCGGCGAGCGCGAGCAGGCGCCGCGCGCCGGCGGTGGCATGGCCGTCGGCGGGCTTACGATAGCCGGTCTTGTCCTGGAGCGCAGTGGCGCGCGCCAGAATTTCCTCTGCCTTTTCCCAGGCCTGCTTTTCGGTCGGGGCGATGATCGGCCGCACCGACAGGCTGAAGCGTGGCGTCGGCCGCCCCTGCCGCACCGCGGCGTTATGGACGCGCGAGGTCACGTCGCGCACCTGCGCATAGGATTCGCCCCACAGCGCGAAGGTGTCGGCATGCTTGCCGGCGACGTCGATCGCCGCATCCGAGGCGCCGCCGAAATAAACGCGGATGCCTTCGGGGCGATACGGCTTCACCTGCGAGAAGGCGTTCTCGACCTGGTAGTACCTGCCCTTGTAGCTGAACGGCTTGTCGCTGGTCCATTCCAGCTTGAGCACATCGAGGAACTCGGAGGTACGGGCATAGCGCTCGTCCTTGTCGTCGAGCGTGTTGCCGTCCTGCCGCAGCTCGGTGGCATTGCCGCCGGTGATGACGTGCAGCGCGACCCTGCCGCGCGAAAACTGGTCGAGCACGGCGAACTGCCGCGCCAGCAGCGTCGGCGCGGTGAAGCCGGGCCGCTGCGCGATCAGCACGTTGAGCCTCTCAGTGTGATTCAGCACGTGCTGCGCGACCTGGAGCGCGTCCGGCGAGGTCGAATGAAACGCCAGCAGCGCACGATCGAAGCCGGCATTCTCATGCGCCTTCGCCACCGTCTCGATGTGAGTGGGGTTGAGGATCGGTCCCTCGCGAACGACAGTCTCGGACGAATTGTTATTGCTGATGAAGCCGATGAACTCGATCGACATGATCGTCTCCCTGATTGTTTTCCGGAAAAGCTAGAGACCCAATGCGGCGCGGCCGAGGCCGATGCGGGTGGAATCGTCCTGCGGCGTGTGCACGCGCCCGCACAGCACGTCGCGATAGTGCCGCTCCAGCGGATTGCTGCGGGACAGGCCGTGATTGCCGGTGAGCGACAAGGCCTCCTCGACCACGGCGACGGCGTTGTTGGTGACGGTCAACTTGATGACGTTGGATTCGCCGGCGGACAGCTGGACCCCATCATCGAAGTCGCGGGCGAACGTCTCAATCAGCCGCGCATTGACCGCGAGCCGCGCCTCGATCGCGCCGAGGCTCTCCTGCGCGCGGGCCAAGGTCGCCAGCGGCGCGCCGAGGCTGGCGGGAACGCGCTGTTTCAGGAACTTGATCAGCCAGTCACGCGCCGCGCGGGCGACACCGTCATAGATCGCGGCGACGAAGACCGTGTGGACGGTCGCCTGCGTGACGTCGGGGGCCCGCCAGTCAGCCGGCTTGCGCACGTCGACTTCGGAATCCAGCGGGATCACGACATCGTCGAAGATGACGTCATGGCTGCCGCTGGCGCGCAGGCCGTGGTGGTCCCAGGTCTCGACGATGCGCGTGCCCGGCAGGCTTGCCGGCACCAGGAACTGACCGACGCGGGGCTCGGCCTCGTCCGTTCGTGCCCAAACAAGGTACCATTTCAGGATCGGCGATCCCGTCGAATAGATCTTATGGCCGGAAAGGCGCCAACCGGTTTCGGTGCGCCGGGCGATCGTCGCCGGCAGGCGGCCGCGCGCGGGCGAGCCGAGCTCGGGTTCGACCCGAAGCGCGTTGACCAGCGCAAGGCCTTCGACACTCTCGCGCGCGAGCTTGCGCGACAGCCGCGCCGGCCAGGCCGGGCTGCGCGCCATGACGAGATGATTGATGTAATGCATCGACAGCACCAGCGCGGTCGACGGATCGGCCTTGCCGAGGATGCCGATGACGCGCGCGGCGTAGCGCGCGCCCGCCCCGGCGCCGCCATGGGCCGCCGGCACCGTCAGCGACAGCAGGCCGGCCTCGGACAGTTCGCGAAAATTCTCGAAAGGAAAGCTGCCCGTGCGGTCGTGCTCGGCCGCCCGCGTGCCGAAGGTTTCGGCCAGCACCTCGGCGCGCGCGATGTAGTCGGGTTCGCTGTGAGCCGTGCGGCCCTTGGCTGCAGGCGTTACCATGTGGCGTCCAACCCCAGCAGACCAAGGATCTGGCGGCGCAGATCGGCGAGATACGGATCGCCGCGATGGCGCGGATAGGGACGGTCGACACGGATGTCGGCCTTCACGCGCGCGGGACGCTCGCTGAAGACGACGACGCGGTTGGCAAGCACCAGCGCCTCCTCGGCATCATGTGTCACCAGCAGCGTGGTAAAGCCCTTACGCTGCCAGAGCGCGACGAGCTCGGCCTGCATGGTGATGCGGGTGAGCGAGTCCAGTTTTCCCAGCGGCTCGTCGAGGATCAGGATTTTTGGATCGTTGACCAGCGCACGCGCCAGCGCGACGCGCTGCGCCATGCCGCCGGAGAGCTGGTGCGGATAGGCATTGCGGAACGACGACAGCCCGACCAGATCAAGCGCATCATCGACGCGCTGCCGCTGGCTCCTAAGAATGCCCTGGGCCTCGAGGCCCAGGGCGACGTTGTCCCAGACCGACCGCCAGGGAAACAGCGTCGGATCCTGGAACACGACCACGCGCGAAGGATGCGGACGTCTGATGCGCTCCTCGTCCTCCCACAACCTTCCCGCCTTGGGCTTGTCGAGCCCGGCGACGAGCCGTAGCAAAGTCGACTTGCCGCAGCCGGACGGTCCGAGCAGCGCGACGAATTCGCCCGGCTCGACCGAGATGCTGACATCGCTCAGCACCGGCAGCTCGGCACCGTCGATGTCGAAGGCGTGGCTGACCTGCTCGATGTCGAGCGCGGCGCCGGCGGCCGGATGCGTGATCGCCTCCGTGAGAGCTGTGGCTACCATTTGACGGTCCCCTTCTGCCAGACCAGCAGGCGGTCGCGGATCGAAAACAGCAGCGTGATCGCGCCGGAGCAGAGCAGCGACATCACGATCAGCGCCGCATACATGTTGGCGTAGGCGGCCCAGCCCTGCGCCCATTGCAGATACCAGCCGAGCCCTGCCTTGACGCCGATCATCTCGGCGACGACGAGCACGGCAAAGGACGAGCCGAGCCCCATGAACAGGCCGACGAAGACGTGCGGCAGTGCCGCGGGGATCGCGACGTTCAGCACAAGGAAGGACGGTTTTGCGCCCAACGTGCGCGCAACGTCGTAATAGGCGTTGCTGACGCTCGCGACGCCCGACCAGGTCAGCACGGTCACGGGAAAGCCCGTCGCCAGCGCGATCAGGAAGGTCGAGGCGCTCCAGCTCGACGGGAAGGTGAAGAAGGCGATCGGCAGCCAGGCCGTCGCCGGCAGCGGGCCGATGAAGCGCAGCACAGGATGCACCCAGTAGCCGACCGCGCGCGACCAGCCGATCGAGACGCCGGTCAAAAAGCCGACCGTCGCGCCGATCAGATAGCCGCCGAGCTGGAGCTTGATCGAGGCGAACACGCTGTCCAGCAGTTTTGGCAGATCGTCGGTATAGACCTCGATGATCGCCTGCGGCGGCGGAAAGAACGGCAGCGGCAGCCAGGCGAATTTTGCAGTCGCGGCCTCCCACACGGTCAGGAAGGCACCGAGCGCGACCAGCCAGGGCGCACGCTTGTGCAACGCCTGCCCCGCCGATCCCAGATAGTCGGCGCCGACGGTTCCGAACAGTGCGATCGCCGCGATGACGAAGGCGGCAATGCCGAGCGAATGCGTGCGCGACCAGTCGCCGACATCTTCCCACCACAGGCAGGACAGGCCGAAGGCGATCCAGGCGATGCTGGCGACCACGCCGACACCGGATTCCCGGAGCCAGGTGGCCAGCAGCGGCGCGCGCGAGGAGCGCGGCGCGCCGGAGGCGAGGCCGTCAGACAGCGAATACGTCGACATAGATGCGCTCCGCGAATTTGGCGGTGTCGGTGCTCTGCTTGAACACCTGCACGCTCTTGAGATCGTCGGCATAGGCCTTGAGCTCGCGCTTGAGCACGTCGCCGACGGGATGATGGTGATGGGTGTGGTAGCGCACCATGCCCTCGATGTCGGCGAGCGTCGCCGCCTTCGGCGCGTAGGGCTGGAACGACTTTGCCGCGACCGTGGAGTTCTGCGAGGTGAACATCGCGGCATCGAGCAGCGCCTGGGTGATGGCACGCGCGACCTGCGGCTCCTCGCGCACCAGGCTGCCGCGCAGGCCGAGAATGCAGCAGCTCTTTTCGCGGTATTCGCCGTCGAGATTGGAGGCGACCTCCTTGTATTGCGTGTCCTTGAGCCAGAGATAGGCCAACGGATCAGAGGACAGGAAGGCCTGCACCTCGCCCTTCTCGACGGCAACGTTGAGCAGATTGCCGGGATAGGCGCGCCAGTCGACGTCCTTCACCGGATCGATGCCAAGTTTTGCCAGTTGGATCGAGAAGAAGTTCTTGTCGGGCCCCGCGAGATCGCCGACCGCGACGATCTTGCCCTTGAGGTCCGCGAGCTTGGCAACGCCGGAATTGGCGCGCGACAGCACGCGCATGCAGCCGCCATGGGTGCCGGCGGCGATCTTGACGTCAAAGCCCTGCTCCAGCGGCTTCAGCCAGCGCAGCGCCATGCCGAGGCCGGCATCGCTCTTGCCCGTCGCGATCGCCTCGAGCAGCTGATCGGTCGAGCCGGAATAGTTGACCAGCTCGACGTCGAGATTGTGCTTCTGAAAGAAGCCGTGCTCGATCGCGACCGGCACCGGCGCGAGGCAGACGGCGCCGGCATTCCACGACAGCTTGAGCTTGCGCGGCGCGCCGGTGAGCGCAGGTGCGTCCGAGGCCGTGCGGCACAGCGGAAAGTCCGAGAAGTCGACACCGGTTGCGATCCCGCGCGGAGCAAAAGCCTGTGCCCCGAGCGCACCGAGCGGCGCCGCAAAGGCGGCTGCAAGCCCTGCCTGGAGCAGATGGCGCCGGTCGATTGTCGATCCGCTGCGCTTGGTGTCGTCGTTCATCGGCCCCTGGCTCCTGCGCTGGCACGGCTCCGCCATTTACGCAACGTTTCGCGTTGCGCATGTTCCGTGCGGAGCTGCGTTGAGAGAAAGTTTTCCCGCCGGCGCTTTTCGCGCCGCGTTGATGCGATGCGCAAATCATGCGGCGCGTTGGCGACATCGTCAATGAAATGGAATTTCGAATGTGACGCGAAGCGAAGTCATTCTCTCCATCCGCGCGTGCGGGAACGATGAAAGGATTTTTGCAGATGCAACGGCGGGCGGTGTGCGCTTGCGCGCCCTCTCCCGCTTCATTCATGCGCATCATCGACCGCGCATGCTGCAATTTCTCGAAAGCCTCGCTTCGTTGAAACGTCCTTGCCGATCGCGCACGCGATACGGTTGGCCATTTCATTGACTGCGGATCGCGCGCTCATAGACTTGATCGTCTCGCTGCATCGTCCGCTCACGCATCGTGAGCGACGCAACAAGACGGATCCAATGAGCATCAACTCCCACGACCATTCCATCACCCGCCGGCTCGCCACCTCGTTGCTGGCCGCCGCCATCACCCTGTCGACAGCGGCCGCATCGCTCGCCGCCGACCCCGTCGTGCTGCGCGTCGGCGACCAGAAAGGCGGCAACCGTTCGCTGCTGGAGATCTCCGGCTATGCGAAGGACCTGCCCTACAAGATCGAATGGTCGGAATTCCCGGCAGCCGCGCCGATCCTCGAGGCGCTCAACGCCGGCGCGCTCGATGTCGGCTACACCGGCGATCTCTCGTTCCTCTCGGTCTATGCGGCCGGCGCACCGATCAAGGCGATCGGCGGCACGCGATCGGACGCGAAGACGCAAGCCATCCTGGTGCGCCAGGATTCGCCGATCAAGTCGGCCGCCGACCTCAAGGGCAAGCGCCTCGCCGGCACGCGCGGCGGCTGGGGCCAGTTCCTGATCGACGCGACGCTGGAGAAGGCGCAGATCAAGCTGGAGGATGCGACCTTCGCGCCACTCGGCCCCGTGGATGCCAAGATCGCGCTGGTCGCCGGCTCGATCGACGCCTGGGCGGTGTGGGAGCCCTATGTCTCGTTCGCGACGCTGAAGGACAAGGCGCGCGTGATCGCCGACGGCGACGGCCTGACGCCGACCATCACCTTCATCGTCGCCTCCGACAACGCTATAGCCACCAAGCGCGCGGCGGTGCAGGACCTGGTGCAGCGCTTGAACAAGGCGCGGCTGTGGTCGCTCGATCACCTCGGTGAATACGCGAAGAACACGGCCGAACTGACAAAACTGCCGGAGGACGTGCTGCTGTCGGCCTACACCGCGCAGCGCACCAGCCCGATCGTGATCGACGAGAACGTGGTCAAGGAAATCCAGGCCGCCTCGGACCGCTCGACGCGCTACGGGATCCTGCCGAAGCAGCTCGACGTCAGCAAAGCCGTGGACCGCAGCTTCACCGCCGCGGCCGCGGGATCAAACTAAACGGAGGCGGCGGGATGCACAGGCCTCGCCTCAAGGCCGACCCGCTGCATCTCGCCGCGATCGTGCTCATGCATTTCGCCTGCATGAGCCTGATCGTGTGGCTCTCGCTCTAGCTCCGCGAGGCGCTCACCAATATCCGCCGTAATAGGACCGGTAGTAGCCGTAACGAGGGCCATAATACGGACGATAGGCCCGATAGCCATAATAGCGGGGACGCACGTAGTAGCCGCCATAGCCGTAGCCCGGCCCGTAGCCGTAATAGGCCGGCGCGTAACCATAGCCGTAGCCCGGATATCCATAGCCGCCGTAATACGGACCGCCGCCGTAATAGCCGTAGCCGTAGGGCGCGCTGCTGGCGATGGCGCCGCCGATGATCGCGCCGGCCGCGAGGGCGCCGAACCCCAATCCCCAGCCGCCACCCCAGCCGCGGCCGCGCCAATAGACCTGCGTGACATCATCGCCGACTGCCGCCTTCATGGCTCCGACATTGGTCGGCAGCGGGGCTGCTGCGGTCTGCCCGATTTGGCCGACCATGACCGCGCCCGCCAGTGAACAGGCAATTGCAGTTGTCCAGATCCTCATCGTCTTGCTCCCTGTCTGACGTTTCGCTTGGAAAAAGGATCGCAGGCCTATGATCGGGCATCGTTGCGCCAAGTCAAAGCCTCGATTTTGCGTGCGGCGCACAAGAGAGCGGGTGCATGCCTCAATTATGGTCAAGCGGGATCGCGCCGATATGACCCCCGATACGACGGCGCCCGGTCCCGGCGACCACGGCAAAGCATTAAGCTTCCCGCGCGTTCGCAACCAACAACCATCTTCCTGATTTACTATTCGTACCGTTACTATCGGTTCCAATGGTGCGCGGCCGGGACGCCTCCCGCGACGCGCCAGAGGTGTGGGGAGGATTGCATGAGTGCCGTGGGTAATGAGCCGCTCGCGCGTCAGGCGCTGGCGTTCGTCCTGGCTGGTGGACGCGGCAGCCGGCTTTTGGAGCTGACCGATCGGCGCGCCAAGCCCGCGGTCTATTTCGGGGGCAAGTCCCGCATCATCGATTTCGCGCTGTCGAACGCGGTGAATTCCGGCATCCGCCGCATCGCGGTCGCCACCCAGTACAAGGCGCACAGCCTGATCCGCCATCTCCAGATGGGCTGGAATTTCTTCCGCCCCGAGCGCAACGAGAGCTTCGACATCCTGCCCGCGAGCCAGCGCGTCTCCGAGAACATGTGGTATGTCGGCACGGCGGATGCGATCTACCAGAACATCGACATCATCGAGTCGCACGCCTGCCGCTTCATCGTCGTGCTGGCCGGCGACCACATCTACAAGATGGATTACGAGGTGATGCTGCGCCAGCACGTCGAGAGCGGCGCCGACGTCACCGTCGGCTGCCTGGAGATGCCGCGCACCGAATCCTCGGGCTTCGGCATCATGCATATCGACGAGAACGGCTGGATCCAGCAATTCCTGGAGAAGCCGAAAGATCCCCCGCCGATGCCGGGCAAGCCGGACGTCTCGCTCGCCAGCATGGGCATCTATGTCTTCAACGCGAAGTTCCTGTTCGACGAGCTCAAGCGCGACGCCGAAGACCCGAACTCGAACCATGATTTCGGCAAGGACATCATCCCCTATATCGTCAAGAACGGCCGCGCCATCGCGCACCAGTTCTCGACGTCATGCGTCCGCTCCGGCAGCGACGAGCGCGCCTATTGGCGCGACGTCGGCACGGTCGACGCCTATTGGGCCGCCAACATCGACCTCACCGACGTGGTGCCTGAGCTCGACCTGTTCGACCGCGCCTGGCCGATCTGGTCCTACGCGGAGATCACCCCGCCGGCGAAATTCGTCCATGACGAGGAGAGCCGGCGCGGCCAGGCGGTGAGCTCGCTGGTCTCCGGCGGCTGCATCATCTCCGGCGCCTCGCTGCGCCGCTCGCTGCTGTTCACCGGCGTGCGCATCAACTCCTATGCCAATGTCGAGAACGCCGTGATCATGCCCTACGTCAATGTCGGGCGCGGCGCGCGCTTAAAGAACGTCGTGATCGACCGCGGCGTCGAGATCCCCGAGGGCCTCGTCGTCGGCGAGGATCCCGAGATCGATGCCAAGCGCTTCCGCACCACCGAGCAGGGCATCTCGCTGATCACCCAGCCGATGATCGACAGGCTCAATACATGACGCCTGTTCGCGTCCTCGCGGTCGCCTCTGAAGTTTACCCCATCGTCAAGACCGGCGGCCTCGCGGATGTCGCCGGGGCGCTGCCGCTTGCGCTGAAGGCGCATGGCGTGGAGATGCGCACCCTGATGCCGGGCTATCCCGACGTGATGCGGCTGATGTCCGACGCAGAGGAAGTCCGGCGCTGGCCGGATTATTTCGGGGGGCCGGGCCGGCTGCTCGCCGGCTCCCGTGACGGGCTCGACCTGTTCGTGCTCGACGCGCCGCATCTCTACACGCGGCCGGGCAATCCTTACGTCACCGCCGAGGGCGTCGACTGGCCAGACAACGGCGTGCGCTTTGCGGCGCTGTCGCGCGTGGCGGCCGATATCGGTCACGGCCTCGTTCCGGCGTTCGCGCCTGACGTCGTGCACGCCCATGACTGGCAGGCGGGGCTCGCACCGGCCTATCTGCACTATGACAATCGCCCGCGGCCCGGCACCGTGATGACGATCCACAACATGGCCTATCAGGGCAAGTTCGCGCGTGAGCTGATCGGCGCGATCGGCCTGCCCTGGGAGTCCTCGTTCGACGTCAACGGCCTCGAATATTTCGGCGGCATCAGCTTCCTGAAGGCCGGCCTGCAATTCGCTGACCGCATCACCACGGTATCGCCGACCTATGCCCAGGAGATCCAGAGCGACGAAGGCGGCATGGGGCTCGGCGGACTGTTGCGCGCACGCGCGGGCGCATTGAGCGGCATCCTCAACGGCATCGACACCGAGGTGTGGAATCCGCAAACCGACGCGCACATCGCCTATCGCTTCGGCGCGGAGGACCTGACGTTCCGGGCTGCGAACAAGGCGGTGCTGCAGCAGCAGTTCAATCTCGATTCCTCGGACGAAGCACCGCTGCTCGGCGTCATCAGCCGGCTGTCCTGGCAGAAGGGGCTCGATCTCCTGCTCGAGGCGATTCCGACCATTTTGCGCGAAGGCATGCAGCTCGCGCTGCTCGGCAGCGGCGACCGCGATCTCCAGGACCGCTACCAGGCCGCCGCCCGCGCCAATCCCGGCCGGATCGGCGTCGTGATCGGCTATGACGAGATTTTGGCACATCTGATCCAGGCCGGCTCGGACGCGCTTCTGGTGCCGTCGCGCTTCGAGCCATGCGGCCTGACCCAGCTTTGCGCGCTGCGCTATGGCGCGGTGCCGATCGTGTCGCGCGTCGGCGGCCTCGAGGATACCATCGTCGATATCGGCGAGGCCGACGCATCGGGGCGCGATGCGACCGGCTTCAAGTTCAGCCCGGTGACGGCGGATGCCTTCGCCGGCACGCTGCGCAAGGCCAACACCGCCTTCCACGACAAGCTGACCTGGCGGCGGCTGCAACGAAGCGGCCTTGCGACCGACGTCTCCTGGCGCAACCGCGCCGGCGACTATGCCGCGCTGTATCGCGATCTCATGGCGGCCCGCGCTTGAGGCATGACGTCGAATCCATGCTATAGAGCGCGCATGGACCCGCTATTGATCAAGCTGATCGGCTTTGCCGCCGCAACCTGCACCACCGTGGCCTACGCACCGCAAGCCATCAAGGTGTGGAAGACCCGCTCCACCGGCGACATCTCGCTCGGCATGTTCCTGGTGATGGTGCTGGGCCTGGCGCTCTGGCTGATCTACGGCCTGCTCTCGGGCGATGGCCCGCTGATCGCCTCGAACGCCGTCACCATGCTGCTCGCCGGCGGCATTCTGGTGATGAAGCTGAGATACGGGTGAGAATGTCCCTCTTCCTTCTCCCCTTGTGGGAGAAGGTGGCGCGAAGCGCCGGATGAGGGGTTGCATCCGAGCGCTCAGATGGATCGATAGGCGCGCTGAGAGAAACCCCTCACCCGTCTCGCCGCTTCGCGGCGATCCACCCTCTCCCACAAGGAGAGAGGGTTAAGGCGCAATGCCGCCACACAACTCATCCAAACATATACGACGCCATCGCGACGCTCGCGACCTCGTCGACGAAGACCCGCTTGCCCACATCCTTGCCGGCTGCCCCGGCCGCCACCATCAGCGGCAGCAGATGGTCCTCGCGCGGATGCGCAAGGCGTGCGCTCGGCGCGTTCTCCCAGTCGACCAGCATCGCATTGCGGCGCGCCGCATCGGGGTTGCTGATCGCCTCGTTCAGATAGGCCTCGAAATCATACGAGACCGGCTTCGATTCCGGCCGGTTGAAGCCGCGCATGTTGTGATAGGTGAGCCCGCTGCCGACGATCAGGATGCCCTCGTCGCGCAGCGATGCGATCGCCTCCCCGACCTTGATGTGCTCGGCCGCATCGTAGCTCGACTTCAGCGACAAGAGCACGATCGGCATGTCGGCGTTCGGATACATCAGGCCGAGCGGGACGAAGGTGCCGTGGTCAAAACCCTGATTGGGATCTTCGCGGCAATCGACGCCCACGTGCTTGAGCAGCGCCCTCACTTCCGCGGCAAGCTCCGGCCTGCCCGGCGCAGGATATTTGAGGTGATAGGTATGCTCGGGGAAACCGTAATAGTCGTAGACCATCGGCGGATGCGCCGAGGTCGACACGGTGAAGGCGTCGGCCTCCCAATGCCCGGTGATGACGAGCACGGCCTTCGGTCGTTCGGGCAGGAGCTGCGGCAGACGGCCGAACTCCTCGGCCGTCTTCGCATATTGCACCCGCCGGTCCTCCATGAAGGGCCAGGGGCCGCCGCCATGCGAAAGGAACAGGGTCGGAAATCGCGTCATGGGTAAAGGCTCGGCTCTAGGACAACATACGCGCGTGATGGTCCCACGCGACCGGCGGCGAGCATAGGCAAACCCGTATGGTTAGCAAGTCGTTAACGATTTGCCTTCCAAAATCCCCGCCGTGGCCGAAGGAGTCGGCCAGAAGACGAGGACGTGAGATGAGGAAGTTTTCGCTGGGGGACGTCGTCAACAGTGACAAGGGCCGCCGCGGCGTCGTTCGCGCCGCCTTCAAGTCGCGGGAAGGCCAGCAGTTCTATGCCGTCGAGAAGGACGGCGCGATGGACTATCTCGAGGAAGACCGGCTGAGCCCGGCGCCGCGCGTCGAGCTCGCGGCTTAAGTCCAACTCATTTCTTGCTCTCATCTGCAAGCCGGTCGAGGCGCTCTGCGAAGGGGTCGTCTCCGCTCGCGATGCGGTCGTTCGCGATCAGCAGCAGGCGATCGCGGTCTGCCGCGTCCCAATGCGGCAGGTCCGGGCCGTTGGGATCGCCGCTCTTTGCAAAATTGATCCAGTAGGCGCGCACGCGGCTTGCGACCTCGCGGTCGCGCCGCGACAGGATGCCGGCCCCGGGCACGCCCTCCGCACCGAAGATGAACTGCAATTCCCGCCCGTGACCGCCCTCGGGATTGGCGCGTCGGGCCTCCGGCACATAGGCGAAGCGATAGCGGTAGGTTGGCGCGCCGGTCGCAGCATGCAGGCGCGCGAGCAGCCGCACCGGTTCGGAGAAGACCTTGTCGGTGTAGACTTGGGCTGCAAGGTCCGAGGGTCTCGCGAGGTCGGGATAGAGCTTGAGCAATTGTTCGGGTGTCGCGCCTGACGATGCGAGTGCCTCCGCGACCTCCGGCTCGCTGTCGAATCCCGTCTCGTCATCGTTGGCGCCGATGACCAGCGGAATCCGGTTCTCATGTCCGGCCGCAAAGCCTGCGGCAATGTCTTCCGTCACGAGCCCCCCGTCGATCACCGGCGCGAAGCCGTGCGGAGATTTTTCCAGCAGCTTCCTTTCGGCCGCAAGCAGCCGCGCCGTCGCAATTCCGCGCGGGTCGGTGCCATCCGGCCCGAGCGTCGCGACGAATTGCAGGCCCGAGGCTTCCGCCTCCTGCCGCGAACGCAAGCGCACGCGGCCGGGCAGCGATTGCAGAATGGCTTTCTGAAACAGCTCTCGCGCCTCGCTGCACAGCATCAACAACGCGATCGATGTCGCACCCGCACCACTGCCGAACAAAGTGACGTTGCCGGGATCGCCGCCGAACGCCGCGATGTTGTCGTGCACCCAGCGCAACGCCGCGACCTGGTCCATCAGGCCGTAATTTCCGGAGCCGCCTTCCGACAGCACGGGATGGCTGAGCCAGCCGAGCGCGCCGAGACGATAATTCACGGTGACCACGATGAGGCCGGCCTGCGCGAGCCTGGCGCCATCGAACAGCGGATCGTTCGCGGTGCCGCCGACAAAAGCGCCGCCATGAATGAACACCATCACCGGCAATGGCCCGTCGACGCCGAAGGGACGAAACACGTTGAGTGTGAGGCAATCTTCGCGCGCGCTTCGCAGCGATGACTGCAGGCACGGCGCACCGTACTCATAGGCCGTGCGCATCTCCGAACTTTCAGGCGTGACCTGCGGCGGACGCCAGCGCAACGGCCCGACCGGCGGGGCCGCATAAGCCAGTCCCTTGAAGAAGGCCACCTCGCCTTCGACGCCGCCGAGCATCTGGCCTTCGCGCGTCAGCGCGAACGGAAACTGTCCGACCGGCTGGGCCACGGCCGGGCCGGCAAGGCAAAGACATGCGGAAGCCGTAACGAGCGCAAGCAGGGACCGCATCTTCGGGATCTCGATGCGCGGAAGGTCTCCTGCAAAGTTATGTCGGCGAGCGCCAAGGAGGCAAGCCTTGCGGCTCGCAGCTAACCGCCCTTCGCAATGATCTCCGCCAGTGCCCGTCGCGCGATGATGCCGAGTTCGCCGAGCGTGGAGTGTCCCGCCTGCGCCGCCTCGATCAGGCGCTCGGCGATGAACTTGCGGCTGTCGTGATCGCCGCCGTGCGGCAGTTGGCGGCACGTCTCCTCCAGGACGACGTCCATGTTGGCTTTGGTCCGCTCACTCAACTCTGTCATGACGCCCGGCCGGCACGCGTGGCTTGTAATCGCAAGCATACACAGAGGGATCAGGCATGATTAGCCCGGACAATCACGGCCATTGTGCATCGCGATGCGTGCAATGGAGCAACGTTCGCGCCGTCACGATGACATTGAAAACAACTACCGAGGATTGCACTTGTTCTGATGACAAGCCGGGCCTGCAGGATTAGCCTGCCGGCAAAACAAAACGCACGGGAGGAAATGCCATGCCGGACGCAATGGTTGCTGCGCGTGAGTCCAAAGCGGCGAATGGAACAACCCAGCAAGTCGACGTCGCCGTGGTCGGCGCCGGATTTGCCGGCCTCTATCTTCTCCATCGCCTGCGCAAGGCCGGATTCATGACCGTTGCCCTCGAAGAGGCCGGCGATGTCGGCGGAACCTGGTACTGGAACCGCTATCCCGGCGCGCGCTGCGATATCCAGACCATCGACTACAGCTACACCTTCGATCCCGAACTCGAGGCGGCCTGGACCTGGTCGGAGAAATACGCGACCCAGCCCGAGATCCTGCGCTATCTCGGCTTCGTCGCCGACCGCTATGATCTCCGCGGTGACATCCGCTTCAAGACCAAGGTGACCGAAGCCAGATGGGACGAAGCCACTGAGCGCTGGCAGCTCACCACCGACAACGGCGCGCCCGTCTCCTGCCGCCATTACATCATGGCCACCGGCTGTCTCTCCGCGCCGAAGCCGCCGGAGATCGACGGCGTCAAGGATTTCAAGGGCGAGGTCTATTTCACCGGGCGCTGGCCGCATGACGGGGTCGATCTCGCGGGCAAGCGCGTCGCGGTGATCGGCACGGGCTCGTCGGCCATCCAGTCGATCCCGCTGATCGCCGAGCAGGCCGCGCATCTGACCGTGTTCCAGCGCACGCCGAATTTCGCGCTGCCGGCGCACAACGGTCCCGCTCCCTCCGACCGCATGAGCCTGCTGCAAGGCGATCGCGCGATCTATCGCGAGCAGGCGCGGCAGTCGATGGCCGGCGTGCCCTATCCGCAGCAGACGGTCGTGAGCTGGCAATTGAGCGATGCCGAACGTCGCGAGCGGTTCGAACGTGCCTGGGCAGCGGGCGACCTCGTCCACATCCTGACGCAGCTCTGGGCCGACCAGGCCGTCGATGTCGACGGCAACAAGATCGTCCAGGACCTGATCCGCGAGAAGATCCGCGCAGCTGTCAAGGACCCCGAGACGGCTGCGGCACTCACACCGCATGACCATCCCTTTGGCGCCAAGCGTCCCTGTCTCGACACCAACTATTACGCCACCTACAACCGGCCGAACGTCACGCTGGTCAATCTGCGCCAGGAGCCGATCAAGGCGATCACCGCGAGCGGCATCTTCACGAACGGCCGCAGCTTCGACGTCGACGTCATCGTGTTCGCGACCGGCTTCGACGCCATGACCGGCGCGATCCGCGCCGTGCATCCGATCACGGGGCGCGGCGGCAGGTCGCTCACCGATGTCTGGGCGCAGGGGCCGCAGACTTATCTCGGGCTCACGGTGGAAGGCTTCCCGAACTTCTTCATGATCACCGGCCCCGGCAGCCCGTCGGTGCTGTCGAACATGGCGGTGTCGATCGAGCAGCATGTCGACTGGGTCGTCGATCGCCTTGCCGCATTGCGCGATGCCGGCTTCACCACAATGGAGCCGACCGAGACAGCGCAGGCGGGCTGGGGCCAGCACATGGCCGACTGCTCGATGCTGACGCTGCACCGGCTTGCCAACACCTGGTACACGGGCGCCAACGTGCCCGGCAAGGTGCAGGGCCTGATGCCCTATACCGGCGGCGTCGGCCCCTATCGCAGCATCTGCAACGAGGTGGTCAGCCGCGGCATGCTCGGCTTCAAGCTCACCGGCCCCGATGGCGCCACGCAATGCAATGACGGCGAGGTGGTGCGGCTGCAGCCGGACGTGCGGCTGGTGCTGAACCTGCTGGCAACGCTCAACCTGCCGCCGATCGAGTCGATGGGCGCAGCAGGCGCGCGCGCCTTCGTCAACGAGTTCAACAAGGGCCGTCCCGCCGGACGGCCGATCGGCGAGATCGTCGACGGCACCCTGCCCGGTGCCGACGGTCCGCTGCCCTATCGCGTCTTCAAGCCAGCAACGCCTGGCCCGCATCCGGTCGTGGTCTATTTCCACGGCGGCGGCTGGGTGCTCGGCGACGAGCAATCGGACGAGCCGTTCTGCCGCGACATGGTGCGCAGGACCGGCATGATGTTCGTCAGCGTCGGCTATCGCCACGCGCCGGAGCATCGCTTCCCCGCTGCGGCCGAAGACGGTTATGCGGCAACGCGCTGGATCGCCGAGCATGCCACTGAGCTCGGCGGCAGACCGGGCCCGGTGCTGGTCGCCGGCTGGAGCGCGGGCGGCAACATCGCCGCCGTCACCTGCCAGCTCGCGCGTGACCGCGGCGGTCCTGACATCGCCGGCCAGCTTCTGATCTGCCCGGTCACCGACTGCAGCTTCGATCGCCCCTCCTACAACGACAATGCGACCGGCTATTTCCTGACGCGCTCGCTGATGGACTGGTTCTGGGACCTCTACTGCTCGCCGGCGGATCGCACCGATCCGCGGGTCTCGCCGCTGCGCGGCAAGGTCGCGGGCCTGCCGCCGGCCTTCGTCGTCACCTGCGAGTTCGATCCGTTGCGTGACGAAGGCATCGCCTATGCCGAGGCGATGCAGGCTGCCGGTGTCCCGGTCGAGCAACTCAAGGCGCGCGGCCATTTCCACTCGTCCTTCACGATGGTGGACGTGGTGATCACAGGCGCGCCGGGCCGGGTGCAGATGGCCGAAGCCCTGCGGCGCTTCGCCGGGCTTCCGCCGGAGGTCAATCGCGGCGATGAGAACAGCCATGGTCACACCAGCCCAGGGCATAAAATCGCGGCGGCTGCGAGTTGAGCTGCAACGGATCGGCAGGCTACGGCTGGTGCTCCGGCAACAACAGCGAAGCCGCGATGAGGCCGCCTGCCGATCCAGACGCGGCAAGAAGCCAGGGCCACACGTAGCCGGTGGCCATTCCTTGGTCCGGCAGCGTTGCGCCGAGCGCCGCGATGCCCAGCGCAAATCCGGCCTGACGCATGACCACGGTGACCGCCGAGGCCATGCCTGTCTGTGCCGGAGGCACCAACGCGACGACGGCGCCAGATAACTGCGGATGTGCAAGCACTGCGCCAAGGCCGATCAGCAGCATGCCGATCGCCGCCGCAGCAAGAATGACGTCCATGTTCGGGAGCCAACCGCTCGCCGCCAGCACCAGAACGAGATTGCCTGCCAGCAGCACCAGCATCGCCGTCGCGAACAGCCCGCGCCAGCCCCAGCGTTTCGCCAGGCGGGCACCATAAGGCGGCAGCACGAGCATCGGCAATGTCGCGGAGAGCAACGCGACGCCAACCGACGAGCCTGTCCAGCCGAACGCTGCACTCAGGAACGGCGGCAGGTAGACGAGGACAGCCCAGTATCCGATGGATACGGCGACCAGCACCAACGAAATGCCGGCCATGACCGGCCGGCCAAACACGGCCGGGTCGAAAATCGGCGCGGGCCGGCGCCGCTGCTGGATCCCGAAAATGACGAACAGGCACACACTTCCTCCGAGACCAACCGCAATCCAGGCCGGTGCCGCACGTCCCATCAGCAGGCTCTCGATCGCAATACCAAGAGCGAGCGTGAGAAGAACGACGCCGCTCCAATCCAGCGGAGGGCCGGCGGGATCGCGCGACTCTGCGACCAACCTTGGAACGGCGAGAATGATAAGCAAGCAAAACGGGATGTTGGCCAGGAAGATCCAGCGCCACCCGATCCAACTCGACACCAGCCCGCCGAGCGTCGGCCCCAGCGCCATGGCAACGCCCGAGATCACACCCATGATCGCAAATGCGCGGGCGCGCTCGTCAGGCCGGGCATAGGTGCTCGCGAGCAGCGCAATGCCGCCGGTCACGACGAACGCCGCACCAAGGCCCTGGACCGCGCGGGCCGCCCATAGCTCCGGACCTCCCGTCGCAACACCGCAAGCGATCGAGCCGGCCAGGAACACGATGTTGCCGCCAAGTAGGGCTCGTCGTCGTCCATACCTGTCGGCCAGCGCGCCTGCGGCGAGCAGTCCGCCGGTGAAAGCCAGGCTATAGGCGTCCATGACCCATGCGTAGGCGGCAGCGCCAAAGCCGAGTTCAGCCGCCATGGCCGGCATCGCGACTACAACCCCCGTCACGTCGAATTGCGTCAAAAAAGCCGCCATGCCGAGCGCCGAGGCTGGCAACAGGTCGCGCCAACGGCGCTGCGGCTGCTTATGGAGGTCGAATTCGGCCATCGTTTTCCCATCGTGAAGGCGTCAGTCCGATATGCACGCGCGCGGACGCTCCGCGCCAATGCGACGTGTTCACATCGCCATGAAAATAATTCATAGTGATGCAATGCGCTCATTTCCTCCATTCGATGGCCTGATTGCATTCGAGGCTGCGCTGCGACATGCGAGTGTCACCCGTGCCTCGGTAGAGCTCGGGCTCACGCAGAGCGCGGTCAGCCATCGCCTCCGCAAGCTCGAGGATTTCGTCGGCATGCCCCTGCTCGTTCGGCAGCCGGGCGGCTTGAGCGCCACGCCCGCCGGTATAGCCCTGTCGAACGAGTTGGCGGGTTTGCTCGACAGGATGGGCGATTTCCGCGCGCTGTGCCGCGCCGCCGCGCCGCCTCCGGCCTTGAAAGTGGGCGTCGGCGCAGCGCTCGCGGATTACTGGCTCGTGCGCCGCTTGCCCGAGTTTGCGGAAGCCTGTCCCGGCGTACCGGTCGAATTGATCATTATCCAGGGCGATGGACACGCGAGGTCGGCCGATCTCGACGTGAAGGTGCTGTGGCAGCCGGCGGCCGGCTTGAGGCCAACGTCTACGCAGCGCCTGCTATTCCGCGAGCAAGTGTATCCTGTCTGCCACCCGCGCCTGCTGCCGGGTCGGAAGCCACTGACCGACCTGACGCGACTGAGATCATTGCCGCTCCTGCACAAGGGCCGAGCCGGCGAAGACAGCGGAGCCGAGTGGTCATGGACGACCTGGTTCGAACGATTGGGCCTCGGCCGTCCGCCGCCTGCGGAGATACGGTTTGCGACAATAGCCACCGCCATAGCCGCGGCCCTCGCGGGCAACGGGATCGTGCTCGCGCGCTCGCTGCTGGTCCAGGATGCGCTCAGGGACGGCAGGCTGCTGCGCGTGCTTCCGCCGTCGTGGGACTTGCCATCAAGCAAGGCCCAAATTGTCCGCTGGGCCCCGGCCATGGCAAATGACGCCCGGGTGAAGGCGTTCGTCAATTGGATATTGCAGATTCCGAAGATTCCCCGCGATTGAGCGCCAAGCCCAGCGACCGAGGATTTGCGACGGAGCAGCCGGGAACCTCTTCCCGGCTGCTGCGTTAGGTAGCCGTGGCATTGAGATGCAGCGATAGGTGTAGGCCCCGGCGCGCAAGTCCGCGCGCTGGGGTTCTTTTTGCGTGAGGCGGGACGATGGGGGCCGTTGTTGCGGAGTCAAAAGTCGATTTCGGCGCGCTTGCGGCGCTGCATAAATGGCCGTCACTCGGCAATCAGCGCCGCCCGGACCGCGAGCCCTACCAGGTGAGCGAAGGGACGCTCGACGAATGCATCTCGGCCTTCATGCGGAAGCCGGCGGCGACCCGACATCTCTATGAGATCCGCACCGCGCCGCAGCTACCGCTGGTTACCGCCGTTCTCTCCCCCGAACACGTCATCGAGCTATCACGCTGGCGGGAATTTCTCTGACGGCCTTCACAAGCACGTGCGCAGGAACCTTCTTCCGGTTTTTCCCGTTGTCGGAGATCGGAAGTCAAATCGTGAGCGCCCCACATGCTTGAAGCTGGCGTTGCATCTCCCGTCGTGCCCTATGGCGCGGACCAAACCCTCTTCGTCGTCGTCGACCGTCTCGACATAGCGACCGAAATCCGCATCGAGCGCAGCGATCTCGAAGCCACCATCGGCGAGTTCGTCGCCGGCTGCTTCAACGATCCCGTCAAGGTGATCTCGTTCAACACGCTCGAACACTGGATGAAGGACATCTCGACCGACGTCGCCGGCGCGATAAAGGCACGCTGCGACATCTATGGCATAGAGCTGCCCGACTATCTCAGCGACTTCGTCGAGAGCCATAGCTGAGGGCGCATCGCGCCTCAAACACTGCACATCGCGCCCAACAAAAAAGCGCCGCGTCCGCGGCGCTTTTCGTGTGGCAACATCAATGGTGCCAGAACAATGCCAGCAGCAGAATGATCGGCAGCGGCACGCCAAGCAACCAAAGCAAAGCACCTCGTCCAAAACCCATGATGTCCTCCTCCTCTCTCACTGCGCAGATGACGCAGGAGACGAGCGGAAGTTCCGCGCTTCGCAGGAAGCACGAATGCGCTCACGGCATGGGTTGGGGGAGTTATGCGCGCCGATACTTGCCGGCGATGACCTCGATCTCGCGGCGGCGTTCGCCGGCGAAGGTCAGGAGCTTTTCGATCGTCAGCGTATCCGTGATCCTCTTGGCGAGCCGCTCGGCACGCGCGGCCTGATCTTCGAGATACTGGATCGTGTTCAAGCGTCCGCCTCCCCAAAAGCCCGAATTGTTTGGGCAGCCATGGTGCTTGAGAAGCGCCTAACAGCCGGTTAAGCGCGGCGCCTCACCTCGACGAAACGCGTCTCATCGCACGACGTCGAGGCGGACATTGGCGAGGCCCTTGTCGACCATGCCGAGCGCTTCGGCGGCGGACGGCGAGATGTCGACCACGCGCCCGCGAACGAAGGGGCCGCGATCGTTGACCCTGACGGTGACGAAGCGGCCGGAGGACACGTCAGTGACGCGCAGCCTGGTGCCGAACGGCAGGCTCCGATGCGCCGCGGTCAGTTCGTTCTTGTCGAACTTCTCGCCGCTCGCGGTCTCGGTGTCGGAGTAGAAGCTGGCGAGGCCATGCGATGCGGTTCGCCTTGCCTCACCGTCGGGGACACGCGCCCGGCTGATCGGCCGCGGATGCAATGCCGCCACCCGGTGCGGCCGCTCGACTGTGGCCTGCCGGCTCGTTCCGGCGAGATCGGCTTTCTGGCGGCCGACCGGCGACTGCGCGCAGGCGGCGAGCGATGCGGCACCCAGGATCGCGAGCAACAATCGGCTCGAGGTTGCCAGCGACATTCGGGCAGTTTCGGCACGTGCAATGCGAGACATGATGCGCCCTCCGAACAACCCCAAGTTTCGGTGGGCAATCGGGGCAGAACCTTGTCGGAACAAAAGCGGCCTTGCGGCCGCCGCCGTTTCGCGCCGGCTGTGACGATTCCATCACAGTGTCCTGAATCGGGACAGATCAGCGGACTATCTGCCCGATACGATGCGCAAGATGGTCGATCGCGCGTCCGGTCCGGCCTCATCGGCACCGGCGTCCCGCTTCAGCAGCCGCATCAGTTCGCGCCGATAGAGCCGCCGCCAGCCGGTTTTCAGGCTGGCGAGAAAGTCGAGCTCCAATTGTGTCAGTGTGCACATGAACCCGATCCGGTTTGCTGGGGGCGCGCCGTCAGCCGACGAGGCCTCCCATCGGTTTGACGTCGACGCTGCCTGGGAAGACCGTCTCGGCGAGGATCTTCTCCTCGACGCGCAGATGATCCCTGAGCAGGCCTTTCAGCACGGCGCGCAGATCCGTGGTCGGCTTGAGATCGCGGTCCTCGAACAGTTGTGCGGACTTCAGGCCCGGCCAGTCCGCGATCACGCGGCCGCCGGCGAGCCCGCCGCCGATGAGGAAGGCGACCGTGCCCGTGCCGTGATCGGTACCTTGCGTGCCATTGATGCGCGCGGTGCGGCCGAACTCGGTGACGACGGCGACCACCGTCTCGTGCCAGATCTCGCCCATGTTGCTTTCGATCGCGGCGAACGCGCCGTCGAGCGCGCCGAGCAGATTGTAGAGCTGGCCGGACGAGGCGCCTTCGGCAATGTGCGTGTCCCAGCCGACGAAACCCATCGCGCCAACGCGCGGGCCGTCGGGCTTGGCGAGATAGCGCGCGGCGGTGCCGGCCGCTTCGGCGAAATAGGCGCGCACGCGCGCGATGCCGGGCGGCGCCAGCGTCGGATCGTCCGACATCGGATCGCCCGTGCCCATCGCACCGTCGAGCGAAGCGAGCTTCATGCGCGCCTGCAGCACGCTCGCGAGCTTCGGATCGGTGTGCTGGTAGAGATCGA
This sequence comes from Bradyrhizobium sp. CB1717, assembly GCF_029714325.1. Classification (NCBI taxonomy): domain Bacteria; kingdom Pseudomonadati; phylum Pseudomonadota; class Alphaproteobacteria; order Hyphomicrobiales; family Nitrobacteraceae; genus Bradyrhizobium; species Bradyrhizobium sp. CB1717. Next base: position 3,132,992 of record NZ_CP121666.1, on the reverse strand, counting down.
GCAGGCGGTTCTGTGTGTCCTGGCTCGCCGGCAGGAGCTTCTGCGGCACCCATGTCATGACCGGCGCAGAGCCGCGCACCACCAGCGGCGTCACCGAGCCGATGCCGAGCGCGCGGCTGCCGCGCGGATCGACCCGGCCGCCGGACTCCATCGCGAGCAGTGCGCGGTTGAGCCATCCCGAAGCGGTCGCACCGGGCCTGGTGAAGCCGCTCTCCAGCACGTCCTGGCCGTCGAAATGCGAGCGCTCGCGATAGGGCGTGGCCGTGGCGTGGACGATCGCGGCCTTGCCGCTCTTGTAGAGCCGATGCAGGTTCGGCATCGCCGGATTGAGCGCGAAGAAGGAATCGAGCGGCAGCGCCGGCGGCTTGCCGTCGAGCAGCAGCGCGCGATCGCCGCGCAAGGAGACCCAGTCGGGATCGCCGACCGGCGCGACCGCGCCGAGGCCGTCGAGCGCGCCGCGCAGGATGACGACGAGCAGGCGCGGATCGCGCCCTTCCGCGCGCGCGATCCGCGGCATCTGGCTCCATGCGAACAGCGCGCCCGAGCCGGCCAGAAGTTCGCGCCGCGTGGGCAGATGACGATCAAGGCCCATGCTCACCTCCTCTGAAAATCCGCCGACATGAACAGGAGCGCCAGCGCCTGCTGCCGGCTCTCGGCACGGCCGACCGCCTGCTTCACCTCGGGTGCGATCTCGGACGCGAACACGTCCTCGATGATGATTTGCGGATCAGCCATGCCGGTGATGCGCTCAGCGAAGTTGTTGGCAATGTCGAGCCGCCGGCCGACACCGTCGATCCAGCTCGCCTCGTCGTCCGGATAACCCTTGGGCGCGGACGGACGCCACAGGGCCTCGCCGAGCAGCTCCTGGCCGCCGGTGAAGCGGACGGGATCGACGGTCGTGATGCCGGTCGCACGCACCATGCCGACGACCCATTCGCCGGGCCGCTTGAGTTTTGACGGCGGTCCGCGCCATGCGTCGTCCGACGACACCATCGCGATCGCGACCTGCTTGAGGTCGCCCTCGGTGTCGCGAAAGGTCTTCGCCATCTGCTCGACCAGCGCCGGTGGCGGCTCGTCGGCCACGAAGTGCCGCGCCAGCTTGGTCGCGACATGGGTCGCAGTGGCCGGATGCGCGGCGAGGTCGCGCAGCACGGCGCGTCCCTGCTCGGCGTCCTCCTGCTCGTAGCGCCTGCCGAGCACGGTCTGCCCGCCGGGCTCGTGCAGCCGCGGATTGAAGGTGAACTCGCCGCCGTGCTGGGGATCGGCGCCCGGCGGCACCAGCGTCCAGCCGGTCATGACATTGGCGAAGCTGATGACGTCGTCCTGGGTGTAGCCGGTGCGCACACCGAGCGTGTGCAGCTCCATGATCTCGCGCGCGATGTTCTCGTTGAGACCGCGGCTGCGGTTGATGCCCGCGATCGAGTTCGCGCCCATCGATTCCAGATTGTCCAGATAAAACAGCATCGCCGGATGGCCTTCGACGGCCAGCAGGAGATCGACGAAGCGGCCGAGCGCGTTGGCGCGAACCGCCTCGCGCTCATAGGCGCCGGACATGCTCTGGATCTTGTTGGCCGAGATGCAGAAATGGTTCGACCAGAACCACACCAGCCGCTCGGCGAAGCCGATCTCGGCGGCAAGCGCGGCTTCCGTGCGCAGCTTGGCTTCCTGCAGATACATCGGGCGCCCGGGATCGGGAACGGCTTCCGCGGCCTGCTTGGCCGCCATCTCGGCGGCGTCCTTGTCCTGGGTTTGACCTTGGCCTTGACCCTGCGCCTGGTCTTCCGACATGGCCGGCGCGGCCGCCATCTGCTGCTTCTTCGCCTGCTGCTGCGCCTGCTTGACCCGCGCCGTCCGCCGCGCATTGGCATCGGCAACGGTGCGGTAGGCCTTGGCGCTGGTGGGAAGCCCGGCCGCGGCGGTCAGCGTAAGCGGCCGGTCGAGCTCGGCGATCAGCGCGCCGCGCGGGTCGCTACCGACAGAGGCGATCGATCCCGGCCGCGGCCCCATGCCGAAGCGATGCAGCGCCAGCACGGCCTCGGCCTTTGCGGAATTGCTCATGGCGAACGCCCAATTCTCCCGAGCCTGCCGACATCGCGCCGTGCGAGGCTACGAACCGTAATGCTACACACCGTAACACTTGAGGTGCACCCGGGCAAGCGGAGATTGCGGCACCGACGTTCGGCTATCGCGAGCCGCCCATCTGATGCGACGGATGGGCGGCCGCAATTCTCCTAGAAGTTCGGCCCGAGCGCGATCTTGGTGATCGTGCCGTTCCTGACGCCGATGCGCCATTCCGCCGAGCCGTTGGCGAACTGGGCGATGTAGATGTCGCTGTCGAGCGCAGTGACGCCGCGGAACGACACCGCGCGCAGCGCGCCGAGCCGCGCCAAGATGGCCTGGTCGAACGGAAGCTGCTGGCGCGTGATGTCGGCGACCTCCGGCGTCATGTGCTCGTAGTCTGGCTGTCCCCTGCCGACGCCCTCGATGTAACGGCGCAGCATCTCCTCGCCATTGGCGATCGGAACGGCGCGGCGCGCGGCGCGCCCCGGCTTTGCGCCGAGGTTTGAAGCTTCGACATTGTGAAAGCGCGTCTGTCGGCCCGGCATCAAGACCTCGAGGCACCGCCCCGACTTGTCGGCGATCACCCAGGCATTGTTCACGGTGGTCGTGGCAGCCCAGCTCATGTTGGATCTGACCACGCTCTGGCTCCTGCGATTGCCGTCGGCATCGAGATTGAAGACACGGATGTCGTCGCCGAGTTCGTTGTAGACCATGATCCGGATCGGCGAGGTGCCGGCGCGGCCGCGCACATTGGCCTCTTCCGAGCAAGGCAGGATGCCGCCGAGCTCGTCATTGCCGTCGGCCCGGAAGATGACGTCGCCGGCCTTGCCGTCGGGCTCGAGCAGCAGGCGGAATTCAGCCGTGCCGTTCTCGAACTTGGCGCCATAGATATCGTAGCCGCCGGGGCCGACGCCGCGGAAGAAGATCGACTCGAGGGCGCCGAGCGCCACGAACGTCGCCTGCGTCTCATTGAGCTGACGGTGGACCTTGGCCGCCAGCGGCGCGCTCATCCGATCGTAGTTCGGCGTGCCCCGGCGCAGATCCTCGATCCCGCGCAGGATCATCTCCTTGCCGCCGGCGACGGGGACCTGTTCGCGGAAGCGATCCGGCACTTCCGCGACCCGGCGCGCGAAGTCGGCCTCGATCGCCTGCGCCGCGGCCGCATCGATCCGCGGCGCGAGGCGAGCGCCGAACACCGCATTCTGGACCAGCACGCGCGAGACCCTGGCCTGCTCGTCGCGCAGGAAGATCAGGAGGTTGTCGCCATGGATCGAGAAGACGTCGGCGCCTTCCGCGAGCAGTGCCGCCCGGCCCTGCACGGTTTCCTGCACCTGAAGCCGATCGCCGTCGCGGCGCACGGCGAGAACGCGGTTCGGCGCAACCTTGTACCAGCCGACATATTGATCGAGTGGCGCCGGCCCCGTCGCCGGCGTCGGCACCTCGGCGAGGCGGACCGCGCGGATGTCGCGGCCGTTCATGCGCAGCACCAGCTCGGAGGAGCGGCGCTCCGCATCAGCTGAGAACGTGATCTCGCCGGACGAGGCCGCGTAGGACGCCGTGCCGTCACTGCCGACCGTCAGGCGCAGTTTGCGCTGCCCGGTGAGCTGGCCGTAGAGCTCGTCGCCCTCGCGGAAGATCGCGAACACCGAGGCCGGGCCCATGGCGTAAAAATTGACGAAGGGGCGATAATGCTCGGCCGGCACCTCGCCGCTGTCCGCAACGGTGGGCGCAGGATCTGGCGTGCGATAGGCGATCATGCCGGTCGAGACGATCAACGCCGGCACGATCGCGGCCGCGATCCAAAGCCGCTTGCGCCAGCCGACCGCGACCGGCAACGCGGCGGCTGCGATGATGCGTTCGACGCGGGCGCGCACGGTCGAGGCCCGCGCCATCGCGAGTTCGACGGGGCGCGTTTTCACGTTGCTGGCAAAATCGAGCAGGATCTCCGCATAGGACAGGCGGTCGTCGATCACCTCGATCGCCTGCGCGTCGCTGATGATCTCGGCGAGTTCGGCGAGATGCGCGAGTTGCCACCAGGAGAACGGGCTGAACCAGAACACCGCACGATTGAGCGAGGCCAGCAGGAGAATGTAGAAATCCCGGTTGGCGACATGCGCGCTTTCATGGGCGAGCACCGCGAGGCGCTTCTTGGCATCCCAGCCTGCAAATTGCGGCGGCACCAGAATGGTCGAGCCGAAGGTAACGGGACCGCCGACGTCGCGGCTGACGCGGATGTCGGCATCGATCAACTGCGCACCCTTCACCGGCTTCGCCGCGCGCGCCAGGCGCCAGGTCAGGCCGAGGCCGACGGCGAGCCGCAGCAGCAACAGGCCGGCGACGCCGGCATAGACGATCGTCGCCACCAGCCACCAGTCGATCGGAACGCCACCTCGCGCCGGCGGCGCGACGACTGCGCCCGGCGTGATCGGCAGCGCCGGCTGCGGTGTCTCCAGCATCACGATATCGGCCGGCCACAATTCGCCCGGCACCGGCACGGACGGGGGTAGCCGGTCGATGGTGAGCGTCGCCCAATGCATCACGAACGGCATCGCGAGCGAAGCCATGAGCACGACGACCCACGCCGTCATGTGGACGTGCGGATTGCGCACGCGAAACAAAGTGAGACCGAACCAGACGACGCCTCCCAGCACAAAGGAGCGCAGCGCCGCCTCCGCCAGAGTTGCGATCATTCTTTCTTCACTCCCCTCGCCTTCTTCGCCTTGGCCACCTGGTCGGCCAGCGTGCGCAATTGCTGCTGGTCGAGCATCTTGTTGTCCACCATGCCGACGAGGACCTCCTCGATCGAGCCGTTGCAGAACCAGTCGACGATGCGCTGCACCGCCTTGGCCGCAACCCGCGAGCGCTCCTCGGCTGCGTGATAGACGTAGGTGCGGCCGTCCACCGTGTGGTTGGCGTAGCCCTTCTCTTCGAGCCGGCGCAGCACCGTGCGCACTGTGGATTCCTTCAGGCGCCGCGACAACCGCTCCCGCACGATTTCGGCCGTGACGGGACCATGAGCCCAAACCAATTGCATGACCTCACGCTCGAGGTCGCCGAGTTCAGGCAAACGATCGTCCATGGCATCTGACCTTGCGGATTGAGTTTCTTGTAACGCTACAGACTGTCGCATATACGGCCGCGCGGCACAACGGCGATTCCACCTGAAATGGTATCGCCGTGCTGACCTACCTGTGGCGGTGTGGCCGGAGCCGTTAGCTCAGTACTTCGGCTCGTACATCTGCGACTGGACCAGGGCCCTGACGTCGTTGGGCGCGGGTCCGTCCGCCAGGCCGCGCTGATAAGCAACATCGGCAACAGCGGCGGCGATCTTGGCCGAGACCTCGCGGATGCGGGGCAGCGCCGGATAGAGGCTGCCTTGCGCAAGGTCTTCCTTGCCGACGCAATTGGCGAGCGTATGGGCGGCCGCCATGAACATCTCGTCCGTCACCAGCTTCGAGCCGCTGGCGATGACGCCGAGGCCGACGCCGGGGAAGATGTAGGAGTTGTTGCCCTGGCGCGGCACGAAGGTGCGACCGCTGAGCGTGACCGGATCATACGGGCTACCGCAGGCGAACAGCGCGCGGCCGTCGGTGTAGCGATAGGCATCCTCCGCCGAGCATTCCGCCTTCGAGGTCGGGTTGGAGAGCGCGAACACGATCGGCTGCTCGTTGAGCTCGGCCATCGTCTTCAGCACCTCGGGCGTGAAGGCGCCGCCGACCGCGGCAACGCCGATGATCGCCGTCGGCTTCAGCGTCTTGATCGCGGTGAGGAAGTCAGCAATCGGCGCCTGGCCGGTGTGGGCATAGCGCAGCTTGTGGCCGGAGAGACCTTCACGGCCGCCGACGACGAGGCCGCGGGAATCCACCAGCCAGTTGCGCCGGAGCGCCTCGGCTTCCGATGTGCCCTCCGCCATCATCGCGGAGACTACGAGATCGGCGATGCCGGTCGCTGCCTCGCCCGCACCGAGGAACAGGATTTTCTGATCCTTCAGCTTGCCGCCGGAGATGCGCAGGCCTGAGAACAGGCCGGCGAGCGCCACCGCCGCGGTGCCCTGGATGTCGTCGTTGAAGACGCAGGCCTCGTCGCGATATTTGTGCAGCAGCTTGAACGCGGAATGATTGGCGAAATCCTCGAACTGGATCAGCACGCCCGGGAAGGTCTTTCGCGCGGCGGTCATGAACTCGTCGACAAAGCTGTCGTACGCCTCGCCCGTCAGGCGCCGCTCGCGCAGGCCGAGATAATAGGGATCGTTCAGGAGCTCTTCGTTGTTGGTGCCGACGTCGAGCACAACGGGCAGGCACTGCTCGGGATGAACGCCGGCGCAGGCCGAATAGAGCGACAGCTTGCCGACCGGAATGCCCATGCCGTTGGCGCCGAGATCGCCAAGTCCCAAAATGCGCTCGCCGTCGGTGACGACGATCAGCTTGGCCGGATAGGGCCAGTTCTTCAGGATCTCGGCGATCTGGCCGCGATCGCGCGAGGAGATGAACATGCCGCGCGGCCGCTGGAAGATCAGGCCGTATTTCTGGCAGGCGAGCCCGACGGTCGGCGTGTAGATGATCGGCTGGATCTCGTCGATATTGTCGACCACGACACGGAAGAACAACGCCTCGTTACGGTCATGCAGCGCGTTCAGCGCGACGTATTTTTCGAGGTCGGTCGGCAGCGCGCGCAGATTGGTGAGCACGCGCTCCGCCTGGGTCTCCATCGTCAGCACGCAAGGCGGCAGCAGGCCACGCAGGCCGAGCGCGGCGCGCTCCGCTTCCGTGAAGGCGGTGCCCTTGTTGAGCAAGGGATCGCGCAGCAGCGTCATGCCGTGCGCGGTGTCGGATGATGTCGAATGGGCGCTGACCCGAGCAGGTCTATTCACGAAATCCCCCAGGGAGTTTCTTATTGAAGGGCAACCATTGTCGGCCAGCGGTCCCCCGAGATCAAGGACGTAGCCATCGCAGCATCGATTGTGATCTCGCACCGCAGCGAGATTGGCGCGCAAACTGGCAATTGAGCACGCCCAAATGTTAACGGCGCTGGGCTACTCAGGCTTGATGTCGGCGGCCTTCACAATCGGCCACCATTTCTCGGTCTCGGCTTTCTGGAAAGTCGCGAGCGCGGTCGGCGATTGCTGATCAGGTGGCGGAATCTCCTGCCCCAATTCGGCGAAGCGCTGCTTGACGGCGGGATCGGCAAGCACGGCGACGATGGCCGCGTTGAGCTTCGCAACAATGTCTTTCGGCGTGTTCTTCGGGGCCCAGATGCCGTGCCAGTAGGAAATATAGAGCCCGGGCAGCCCCGCCTCATCGACGGTGGGAATATCGGGTGCAGATGCAAGCCGCGTCGGCGAGGTCACGGCGAACGCCTTGATGGCGCCATTCTTGTATTGTGGCAGCGAGTTCGAAGCCTGGTCGAACATGATGTCGATCTGGCCGGCGACGAGATCGATCATGGCGGGCCCGGCGCCGCGATAGGGCACGAACTGGAAATCGGTCCCGGTCTTCTCCTTGAAGAAGACGCCGGCGACATGGGCGCCGGTACCCGCGCCGGCCGTCCCGGCGGTGGCCTTGCCGGGGTGGGCCTTCAGCCACGCGATCATCTCCTTCAGGGTGTTGGCCTCGAGCGACTTCCGGCCGACGATGAGCTGCGTTCCCATCGCGATGGTCGCGACCGGCTCGAAATCGGCGATCACGTCATAGGGCAGCTTGAAGATCGCGCCATTCAGCACATGTGTGCCCCAATGGCCGATGGTGATGGTGGTGCCGTCGGGCGTCGCGCGTGCAACGCGGGCGCCGGCGATGCTGCCGGAGGCGCCCGCCACGTTCTCGACCACGACCGTCGTGTGCAGCTCGGCCGCGATCCGCTCGGACAGGATTCGCGCCAGCGTGTCGGTCGGGCCGCCCGCCGCGAACGGCACGACGAGGGTGACGGGGCGCGACGGAAAGGGCTGTGCGTTGCCAGGTGCGGCCCACACCGCACATCCGATCAACGTGCAAATGACGAGCACATGACCACGAAATTCAGCCCACCGCCCCCGCATCAGTCTCTCCCACCCTTTTTGCCGCCCGCATGTTGTCCGCGGGCTGGAGCTGGAGTGAACGCTGCCGGGTGAGCAGAGGCAAGCGGTAAGTTGACCGGCAGCTATCCGGCGGCCCGACGTGGCGTCAGGTTCGCGGCATGATCGGCCGGCGGCGCGACATGCATCAGAATGGTCTGGGTCGCGGAGGCAACCTCGATCCCGTGCTGCTGGAAGCGCTGCTTCATGCGGCGGTTGAACTCGCGCTGCACCGGCCAGCGGCCGGCCTCGGTGCAGCGGATCTGGCCGACGATCGACACCATCGCGCCGTCGACCTTGTCGACGCCCCACAGCTCGAGATCGCCGCGGATCAGTGCGCGGAAGTCCGCCTCGCGCCGCATCTCGTCGACGATGTCCTTGAGGATCTGGCCGGCGCGATCGGTGTCCTCCTTGTAGGCGACGTTGACGCTGACGGAGGCGTTGCCGGCGCCGCGGCTGGCATTGGTGATGGTGGTGACCGCGCTGAACGGCACGATGTGCACGGCGCCGTCGCCGGCGCGCAGGCGGATGGTGCGGATCGAGACATTCTCGACGACGCCCGAGAGCCCGGAGACGCTGACGGTGTCTCCGACCTGCACCGTATTCTCCAGCAGCAGGAACAGACCGGTGATGAGGTCCTGCACCAGCTTCTGCGAACCGAAGCCGATGGCGATGCCGACGATGCCGGCGCCCGCGAGCAGCGGGGCGACATTGACGCCGATCTCGCTGAGCGCCGTGAGGCCGACCACGGTGGCGATCAGGCAGAGTAGCGCGGTGCGCAGCATCGGCTGGAAGGTGCGCAGGCGCGCCGCGCGGGCGTAGTGGCCGTCGCGTGACAGCGCATTGATCTGGCGATCGAGCAGCGCGTTGCTGATTTCCCAGATGGCGGCGGCGATGAACACGGCAATGCCGATCGTCACCACCGCCGAGATCAGCCGGCCGCCGATCTGGCCGCCATAGAACCAGACGATGGCGTCCACGCCCCAGACCTCGAGCACGGCCACGAAGCCGATGAAGGCGATCACGCCGGAGACGATCTTGCGCAGCAGCGGCAGATAGCGGTTGGCGCGGGTCTCCAGTCCCGGAAAGCGCTGCAGGATCTCCGGCTTGATGCGGAAGCCGCGGTCGATCAGGCTCAGCGTCAGCATGATGGCGACGCGCGTGATCACCGCGACCACAACGGTACCGACGAAATATTGCAGCAGCAGCGAATAGCCGTTGCGGATGTTCAGCGCCCACACCGCCCACAGCGCCAGATCGAGTGCGATGGCGAGATAATGCCAGCCGCCGGCGATGCGGTTGCGCAGACGTGCCGCGATCCCCTGCCGTTCCGCCGGCGCGCGGATGGCTTCTGCGACCTGGCGACGGCATTGCAGGATGATGACGACGATGAAGAGGTGCACGACCAGCATCACCATGCGCAGCAGCGCGGCATAGCCGGCACGATGCAGGCCGAGCAGCAGCGCCACATTGGCGAAGGCGATGCCGGTGACGCCGACACCGACGATGCGGCGCGCCCAGATCTCGATATAGGCCGCAGTCTCGGCTCGCACCGGAAACAGGCCGAACGGCCCCGCCAGCGCACGAACCAGGCAGATCAACCCGCGCGAGAACGCATAGGCGTTGACGACCGCGAGGATCACGAGTCGGACGGTCGTGGGCTCGCCGATCTCCGTTCCCAGCAGCGCGGTGGCGACGCCGACGAACACGAGCACAGGAAGCAGCTCGAGCACGAAACGGCCGAGCACGAAGGGCAGCCGCAGCATGACCTGCCAGATCCGCGCCAGACTGTGACGTCGCTTCTGCAACTCAGGTGCCGGCGTCACGTCGGCGACCGACGATGGCGGATCGGCGATCGGCAGCGCCTGCGCCGGCAGGCGCGCGGTCTGCGGCACACGTCCTTCCAGGAACACGACCGGACGGCGGATCAGACGGAAGATCACCCATTCGGCCGCGAGCGCGCAGCCGAGCACCAGCGCAAGCTTCCAGGCGATCTCGATCAGGAGATTGTAGGCCGCCGGATCGTTCGCGGTGCGCATGATCCAGTAGTAGAAGGCCGGGAAGTGCGTGAGCGTCCGCGTCATGCTGGCGATCTCGCTCGAGATCTCGCCGATCTGCTCCGACACCGTGAGCATGAGCTGCGCACCGAGGCCATCGGCCGCGAGCGGGATCGGCGATTTCTGTTCAGGCGCAGGCTGCGGCGCGCCGGACGCATTGGCGATCGCACGCAGCGTGTCGATCATCTGCGCGCGCCTCTTGTCGTCCTGAAGGGTCTCCAGCGCGCGCTTCGCCTCATCGGGCGACAGCGCGGCGGCATTATTCGTCGCCGGCCGAGGCGGCTCGGCGCGGGCGCTGGAGAGAGAAAAGATCGCGAGGAAGAGAGCGGCGACGAGCGCCGGGACAAGCTTATGCGACACGAGGATTCCCTGGAAAAAATGAATGCGCGCCGGCGGCGTCGGGATCGTCACCACCGAAGCACACGCGTCATGTCGGATTGCAGCTATTCGCCCCGGCCCTGTGTCGGAAATGGGCCAATGAGACGACATTCTCTTGGCATTTGCCGCAATGCAGGATCAGGGAACCGCGCCCTCGGCAGAGCTGGCGCCTGTCAGATCGCCGGGCGCACAAAAATCTCTACCGTCATTCCGGAATTCAATCCGGAATGACGGTGAGGAGGAGGAGAGAGAGAAGCAGGATGTCGAACGGCGCACCTGTCGCGACAGCCATCTCGGCTGTCCGACACGATTGATGTGATGCAAATTACAGCGCCGGGAAGGTAGGGGCTATGCCTCACTGATGCAGCCCGCTAAACCTTGACCCGGCGTGCCGTTCGCGGTTTGCGCCGCTATGCGATAGTCCGAACGAGCTCCATCGCAATTAACGCGGCTGGATCTGCGGAGGTGGTGTCATAGACCTCCCCTTGCTCTGAGGTGGACGTTACGCGTCGCGTATTCGCGACCGTTGCAATGCTCCTCCTGAGACATAAAACTGTCAAGCGGGAACGTCGACGCAATCGCGAGATTTGAACGGCGGCAACCGGGTTCCATCCAGCCATTTCACAACCTCAAGCTGCCCCGCGCGCGGCCGTTTTGACACCGGCGCAATGCCGGCGCTAGCTTGCGGCATATTGCTTCGATCAATTGTGGTGACGCGAAATGGACTAGCGCGAACTCGTGACACTTCTCGCCGGCATTTTGCTCCCACGCCCCTCCTCTCTTGCTGGACAATCAAACATGAAGCCAATCTATTGCCTTGCCGTTGTCGTAGCCCTCGCGACCGGATCGGCCTCCGCGCAGACCCCACCGCAGACCTCGACCAGGAAGGTCGACGGCACCGACAACGTCTACGTCTTTCGCTATGGCGGCCATCAGTCGATGTTCGTGGTGACGCCGCAGGGCGTGATCGCGACCGATCCGATCTCGTATCTGCGGCCCGCGAAGCCCTATATCGACGCGATCAAGGCCGTCACCGACAAGCCGATCAAATACGTCATCTACAGCCACCATCACTACGACCACATCGCCGGCGGCCAGCCCTTCAAGGATCTCGGCGCCACCTTCATCGCGCACCGGCGAACCAAGGAGCGTCTGCTCGAGCTGAAGAAGCAGAAGTCCCTGCTCGCCGACGTCGTCATGCCGGACCAGGTGGTGGACGACAAGAAAAGCATCACGCTCGGCGGTACCACGCTGGAGCTGAATTATGTCGGCCGCAACCATTCCGACAACTCGCTGGTGATGCGACTGCCGAAGGAGAAGATCGTCTTCGTCGTCGACTTCGCACCGATCGAGAGCGTCCAGTTCCGCAACATCCCCGACAATGCCTCGCCGCTGGAGTACATCGCCTCGCTGAAGAAGCTGGCCTCGCTCGACTGGGAGCGGATGATCCCCGGCCATCCCTATGCCGGCGGACGCTTCGGCACCAAGAAGGACGTCGAGGACGACATCGCCTACATGGAGGACCTCTCCACCGAAGTGAAGAAGGCGGCGGACGCCGGCAAGTGCTTCGACACCGCGATGAAGGAGGTGAAGCTGCCGAAATACGAGAAGTGGGCGAATTACGAGGCGAGCCTTCCTGCGAATGTCGAGCGCTTCTGCTACTGGTGGGGACGGGGATACTAAGGGACGGCGTACACGGACGCGACGCGCTTCGCTCGCGCCGAGGATACGGAGATCGTAGGGTGGGCAAAGCAACGAGACGCGCAGGGCGCGGCTCGATGCGTGCCCACCATGCCGGCCGCGATCGTGGAGAGATGGTGGGCACGGCGCAAGGGCGCCTTTGCTCACCCTACGAGGTCAGAGATGGCGACGGCGCGCTCCGGCGGACACGTCGCTTTGCCACCCTGCCTGGTCCGCGGCGATGATGACATCCTACCCCTGTTTTGCCCGACGGGTCAAATGAGGTTCTTTAAATCCGAAACGATCTCGACAGACCGCCAAGCCATTGATTCGGCTGGCACCGGCTACTGTGCATGGGGTTGTTTTCGTACTTTTTTGTCGATGCCGCTCGGTCGCCTAGAGAAACATGTCGGCCAGATCGACCGTCGAGGACTTTCCGATCTGGTCGAAGTTACACGCCAGCCAGCTTCGCGCCGCCTCGCGGCCCTCATCGCGCAGGCGGCACAACAGGCTCCATTCGGGATGGAACTGCGTGGCCGTGCCGAGCTGCGACATCAGCAGGTCGTTGCCGATCCAGTGCATGTACATGCGGCTATGCTTGTCGCTGTCGAGCTCGCCATCGTCGATCAGCCGTGTGGCGAAGGCGATCGCGCGCATCTCGCGCATCAGGGACGAATTGAAGCTGATCTCGTTGATGCGGTGGAGGACGTCGGCCGCACTGGTCGGCAGCTCGTTGCGCCGGATCGCCGTGACCTGCACGATGATGACGTCGTGACTGCCCTTGCGGTAGATCAACGGATAGATCGCTGGATTGCCGAGATAACCGCCATCCCAATAATGCTCGCCGTCGATCTCGACGGCCTGGAAATAGGGCGGCAGGCAGGCCGAGGCGAGCACGGTCTCCGCCGTGAGCAGCGGGCTCTGGAACACCTTGATCTTGCCGTTGCGGACGTTGGTGGCATTGAGAAACAGCTGCGGCGCCTCGGGCGAGGAATTGAGCCGGTCGAAATCGACCACGCGCTGCAGCAGCGCGCGAAGCGGATTGAAATGAAAGGGATTGAGCAGGCCCGGCGGCAGCGTGTGCGTCAGCGTGTGGATGATGGCGTGGACCGGATGATATTCCGGCGGCAGCTTCAGGGCCTGGATCCACTGGTTCAGCGGCGACATCAAATCGTACGCCATGTCCATGCGCGACACTTCGTACCAGAATGCATGCAGGCTCTCTCGCGCGGCCTCCGCGCCTCCGTGCGCCATGCCGGAGGCCATCACGACCGCATTCATGGCCCCGGCGCTGGTCGCGCTGATCGCCTCGATCGCGAGCCTGCCGTCTTCGAGCACCTGGTCGAGCACGCCCCAGACGAAGGCGCCGTGCGCGCCGCCGCCCTGGAGCGCGAAGTTGACGGTCTTGCGGTCGGCGGTCCGGTTGGCTGTCACTTTGCTTTCTTCCTGCCTCCCGTCTCCTCTTTCTCCAGCGCCTTGCGCACCTGCTCGAACTCTACGAGGGAGGCCTTGTCGGCACGGGGAAAGCGCAGGTCGAGCTTTTCCAGCGCGGCATTGATCACCGAGCCGATCACGACGCGGGCGAACCATTTGTGATCGGCGGGCACCACGTACCAGGGCGCATGGGCGGTCGCCGTGTGGCGGACGATGTCCTGGTAGACCGCCTGGTAGCGCGGCCACAGCGCGCGCTCCTTGATGTCGTCCATCGAGAACTTCCACTGCTTGGCCGGATCCTCCAGGCGGTCGAGGAAGCGCTCGCGCTGCTCGTCCTTGGAGACGTTGAGGAAGAACTTCAGCACCACGGTGCCGTTGCGGCAGAGATAGCGCTCGAAGGCGGAGATGTCCTCGAACCGCTCCTTCCAGATGTTCTTGGTGACGACCTTTGGCGGCAACTTCTCCTTGGCGAGGATCTCCGGATGCACGCGCGTCACCAGGCATTCCTCGTAATGCGAGCGATTGAAGATGCCGATATGGCCACGCTCGGGCAGCGCGACGACGTGGCGCCAGAGGAAGTCGTGGTCGAGCTCCTTGCTGCTCGGCGCCTTGAACGCCGTGACTTCGCAGCCCTGCGGATTGATGCCCTCGAAGATCGCCTTGATCGCACTATCCTTGCCGCCGGCGTCCATCGCCTGGAACACGATCAGCACGGACCAGCGGTCCTGGGCGTAGAGCTTCTCCTGGAACTCGATCAGCCGCTTCTTGTTGGCGTCGAGAATCGCCTGCGCCTTCTCCTTGTCGAGATCGCCCTTCTCGTTCGTCTTGTGTGCCTTGAGGTGAAACTTGCCCGAGCCATCGTAGCGGAATGGCGTGATGTAGCGGTCAAGCTCCTGGGCGAGCGATTTGGACGGCTTCTTGCTCATGAGCGCGGGATACCTTGCGTTGCGGCTTCAATCGGTCGAGCAAGCTACCAAGGATGCCCTTGGGAAGGAATATGATGAAGAGCACGAGCAGCACGCCGTAGACGAGGTTGTCCCAGCCGACCGCCTTGGTGCCGAAGCCGATGCGCAAGGTTTCCGCCAGGAGGATGGTGATGATGGCGCCGACGGTCGGACCGAGCGAGACGAACAGGCCGCCGACGATCGCCGCGAACACCATCTGCAGCGACACCGCGATGCCGCTGACCGTGTCGGGGGTGATGAACATCTGGTACTGGCAGTAGATCGCGCCGGCGAGCGCCGTCATCAGCGCGCTGAGCAGCGTGATCTTCAGCTTCTCGGCGGTGACGTCGACGCCGGCCGCGGCCGCGGCGTCCTCGTCCTCCGAGATCGCCTCCAGCGCATAGCGGGCCATGCTGCGGTCGACCCAATGCCAGACCACGATGCCGAACAGCCAGACCGCGAGCGCGATCAGGTACCAGGTGATCTTGTCGTCGAATTGCAGCGCCAGCAGCTTGTTGCCGGACGCGCGGTTCGGGGTGTAGCCGAGCGAGCCGCCGGTGTAGTCGCGCGTCGCCGTGATGACCTGGAGCACGATGCCTGACAGCGCCAGCGTCACCAGCACGAAATAATGCCCGGTGATGCGGAAGCGGAAGCAGGGATAGCCGACGATCATCGCCAGCGCGCCGGCCGCCGCCATGCTGATGGGAATGCCGATCCAGGGCGACAGTCCCAGATGATTCCACAACAGCGCGGTGACATAGGCGCCAATGCCCATGAAGCCGCCATGTCCGAGCGAGACGAGGCCGAACCGCCCCATCATCGACCATGACGTATAGGCGAACGACCAGATCAGGATCAGCACCAGGATGTGCAGATGATAGGGATCGCGATAGACGAAGGGCAGCGCGACCAGCGCCGCCAGCCCGATCCCCCATGCCGCCAGACGTCCCTGCCCCTTCATCGGCGCCTCGCAAGCAGGCCCGCGGGCCGGATGAACATCATCACGATGAAGAAGGCGAAGGCGAGCACATAGCCCCATTCGAGGTCGGAGAACAGGCCGCCGAGCGAGATGATCTCGGCGAAGAGAAAGGCCGCGATGAAGCCGCCGATGAAATTGCCGAGGCCCCCGAGCACGCAGATCAGGAAGGTGATCGGCCCGAAGGAGAGGCCGACGAAGGGATGCACGTCGTATTGCAGCACCAGCAGGCAGGCGGCGAGGCCGGCGAGCGCGCCGCCGAGCGCGGAGGTGATGAGATAGATGCGCTTGGTGTCGACGCCCATCAGCGCCATGATCTGCCGGTCCTGCGAGATGGCGCGGATCGCGGTGCCGGTGAAGGTGCGGGTCATGAACAGATAGACCGCGACCATGCCGACCAGCGCGGCCACGAAGGACAGCAGTCGCGCGTAGCTGAAATTCATGTCGCCGAAGGCGAGCACCGGCAGGCGGATGCCGAGATTGCGGAAGTCGATGCCGAAGGCGACGGTGGCAAAGCTCTGCAGCACGAACAGCACGCCGCCGGTCGCCAGCAGCTGGTTGATCGGAGGTGCTGTGAGCAGCGGCGCGATCACGAGGTAGTGCAGCGCCGCGCCGAGCACGGCGACCAGCAGGATCGTGAGCGGGGCGGAAACGAAATAGCTGACGCCGTAATACTGCACCATGAAATACATGGCGTACATGCCGATCATCACCAGCTCGGCGTAGCAGATCCAGGTCACGTCGATGACGCCGAAGATCAAATTGAGCCCGAGCGCGAGCAGCGCCAGCACGCCGCCGAGCAGGATGCCGTTGATGACGGCCTCCAGCAGGTAGATGTCGAAAATGTCCAGGAACGCCTGCATGCCCATCACACCCCGAGATAAGCTTCCTTGACCGTGTCGCTCGCCAGCATCTCGGCCGAGGTGCCGGACGCCCGGATCGTACCCGCCTCGATCAGATAGGCGCGGTCGACCACCTTCAGCACCTGCTGCACGTTCTGCTCGACGATCAGCACCGTCAGCCCGCTGGCGCGGATCCGCTTCACCAGCTCGAACACCTGCTGCACCACGACCGGCGCAAGTCCGGCCGACGGCTCGTCGAGCAGCAGCAGCTTTGGATTGGACATCATGGCGCGGCCGATCGCGCACATCTGCTGCTCGCCGCCGGACATGGTGCCGGCCATCTGGTGGCGGCGCTCCTTCAGGCGCGGGAACAGGTCGAACACCACCTCCAGCCGCTCGGTATAGTGCCCCCGCGCCTCCTTCATGAAGGCGCCCATCTTGAGATTGTCGTCGACCGTGAGCTGCGGAAACAACCGCCGGTTCTCCGGCACATGCGCAATGCCGAGGCTGACGATCTTGTGCGGCGGCGTCGCGACGACATCGACGCCTTCCATCGTGATCGATCCGCGCGAGGGACGGATCAGGCCGGAGATGACGCGCATCAACGTGGTCTTGCCGGCGCCGTTGGGGCCGATGACGCCGACGGCTTCGCCGGCCTTCACGTCGAGATTGACGTCGAACAGCGCCTGGAAGGTGCCGTAGCCGGCATTGACGCCGCGAAGCTCCAGCATCATTGGCCTCCCGCGCGGCGGCGCGCTTCGGCGGCCGCGGCCTGCGTGGTCTCGGCATCGGTGCCGAGATAGACCTCGATGACACGCGGGTCGCCGGCGACCGCGCTCGGCAGGCCTTCCGAGATCTTCTCGCCGTGATCGAGCACCATGACGCGGTCGACGACGCGCATCAGGACGCCCATGATGTGCTCTACCCAGATGATGGTGATGCCGAGCTCGTCGCGGATGTTGCGCAGCATGTCGGCGGCCTGGTCCATCTCGGCCTCGTCGAGGCCGCCGAGGCTTTCGTCGGCGAGCAGCAGCTTTGGCGAGGTGGCGAGCGCCTTCGCAAGCTCGAGCTTCTTCAGCCCCGCAGCGCCGAGGCCATCGACGCTGGCATGGCGATCGGTCGGCAGTCCGACCATCGCCAGCGCGCGCTCGGCCGCCTCCGCGGCCCTGGCGCGGCTGTGGCGGCCCTGGCCGTAGAAGCCCGCGAGCGCGACGTTCTCGAAAATGGAGAGGCGACGGAACGGCCGCGGAATCTGGAAGGTCCGCCCGATGCCGCCATTGATGATCCGGTGCGGCGCGAGACCCGCGATCTCGTGGCCGGCAAACAGGATCGAGCCGGAGGTCGGGGCCAGCGTGCCGGAGAGCATGTTGAAGATCGTGCTCTTGCCCGAGCCGTTGGGGCCGATCAGGCCGAGGATCTCGCCCTGGTCGACCCTGAACGACACGTTATTCACGGCGGTGAAGCCGCCAAACCGCTTCACCAGCCCGCTGACTTCCAACACCGGAGCACTCCGCTACTGGTTGCTGTAGGTGGTGCCCTTGGGCAGCGGCAGCACGGCCTCGCGCTGCGCCTGACTCTTGGGCCACACCACATGGGACTTGTCGTCGAGATACTGGATCACGACCGGGAACGAGCGCTCGTTCTGGCCCGCCATCGGCGTGCCCTCGCCGTAGAACTTGACGCCGAAGCCGAGCATGGTGCCGCCTTCGGGGATGTCGGTATCGAGCGCAGCCTTGCGCAGCGCGTCGGGATCGACCCCACCATATTTCTTGATCGCGCGCGGCAGCACGTCGCTCATGAACACATAGGTGTTTGACGCGCCGATGCCGACATGTGCCGAGCGGATGGCGACCCCGGGCTTGATCCTGTCGAACTCCTCGCCGACCATCTTGATGACCGGCGGAAGTTTAGGATCCATGGTCTTCTGATTGGAGAGCCAGATCGAGATCGGATCGGCGTTGAAGATGTAGGTCGCATCCGCGCCCATGCCCTCCTTCAGCTTCTCGTAGACGCCATAGCCGGCGCCATGCCCCATCAGCGCAGCGAATTTCAGGCCCTGCTCGCGGGCCTGCCGCAGCAGCAAGGTGATGTCTGGATTGTAACCGGTGTGGAAGATCACATCGGGCTTGGCGCGCTTCAGCTTGGTCACCAGCGCCGACAAATCCGGCGCGGTGGCCGAATAGCCTTCCTTCAGCACGACGTTGAAGCCCGCCTTCTTCGCGCCGGCCTCGTTCCCCTTGGAGACATCGACGCCATAGGCGCCGTCCTCGTGGATGATGGCGACCCGCAGGTCCTTCGGCTCCTTGCCGAGCTTCGCGCTGGCATTCTGCGCGATGAAATCCATCGTCATCATGCCGAACTGGTCGCCGCTCGCCTGCGGGCGGAAGACGTATTTGTAGCCCTTCTCGTTGAACACGGCCGACGAGATGCAGGTCGTCATCCACATGAACTTCTTGAGCTGCTCGACGCGGGCCGCCACCGGCACGCATTGCGCCGAGGAGAAGAAGCCGAGCACCATGTCGACCTTCTCCTGCTCGAGCAGGCGAACGGATTCATTGATGGCGATGTCGGGCTTGCTCTGCGCGTCGGCGTAGACCGCTTCGATCTTGTAGCCCTCGACGCCAGACTTGGCGAAATGGTCGAGGATGATCTTGGTGCCGACATAGTTCAGCTCAGAGCCGCCGCCCGCGAGAGGCCCGGTCAGGTCGAAAACGACGCCGATCTTGATCTTTTTCTCTTGAGCTTCGGCCGAAGCCGCCAAGCCCGTCGCGGCGATCGCGACCACCAGCCCACGTACCAAGCGGGCAGCCATGCGCAGGCGCATCTAAACCTCCCTGGACGATTGTGCATTGCATTCTTCTTGCTTTTGCTTTTTCGCCCATCACATGGGCTGCGCGCGGCGATGTCAAGCCTCGCGCTCAGCGCGAGGCGAACTGCTGCTCGACGAAGGCCGTGACAAATCGCGGCATGGCCGGCGTGAGATCGCTCATCCCGCGCACGAGATGAATGGCCGACAGTTCCGGCTCGGGCTCGCGTGCAAGATTGGCTTCGATCCGGGCGCGGGCCACATCGCCCGGCACATCCAGGTTGATGACCTGCAGCATTGCAATCGAAGGACCGGTGACGACGCAATGCCAGCCCGGCTCGACCCGGTAGTCGGCCGCGGTCAGGCCGGTCTCCTCGCCGAGTTCGCGGACGACGCTGCCGGGGATGTCGAGCGTGCCGTCCCTGACATCGTCGAGATCCGGTGTGCCCGAGGGGAAATAGATGCGGCCCGCATTGGCGGTGTGGGGCGCCATCTCGCCCATGACGAAGGCGCCGTCGGAGGCGCGCAACGCGCCCATGCCAAAGCCGTTGAACACGGCCTTGTCGGGAAAGCCCCAGTCGCGCCAGGCGAGGAAGCTTGCGAAATCGGTCTCGAAATAGGTCGCGGCAAGATGGCCGTCGCTGAACACGGCATCGCGCCCGAGCAGGACGCGGCCGTTCCAGATCTTCGGCCGCTCACGCTGCTTCTCGGCGAAATGCGCCGCGATCTCGGCGCGCCGTTCCTCCGCGAACGACCAGACGATCGGCCGTACTGCAAGATCAAGCGTCGTGACGCGATGAATGACCGGTGGTGACGTCATGACGCCTGGTACCACGCCTTCGCGTCAGCTATTTGGCGCTCCCCGTGGTCTTCTTGGCCTGATCGACGAATTTGTTGGTGAAGGTCTTGCTGACGTCGATTTTGGCGTTCGCCACCTCGGGCGAGCCGACGCTGAACACCGCAAGCACGGCGTCGGCACCCTTCGGGTCCATCTTGCCGGTCTCGGAGAACATCGGAATCGTGTTCTTCAGCGCGGCGAGATAGAGGTCCTTGTTCTTGCCGACCATCTCCTCCGGCATCTTCGCCATGATCTCCTCGGGCGAGTGCGAATGGATCCAGGCGAGCGTCGCCAGGATCGCGTTGGTCAGCGCCTGCGTCTCCTTCTCGTGGCCGTTGACCCAGGCCACCGTCGAGTACAGCGCGCCACCAGGATATTCGCCGCCAAACGTCTCGAGCGTATCCTTCTGGGTGCGGGTGTCGCTGAGGATACGCAGATCCTTGTGGCTGCCCTGGAGCACGGTCACGGATGGATCGAGCATCACGGCCGCATCGATCTGCCCCTGCTCCATCGCCGCGACCGCGGTGGCGCCGAGGCCGACGCCGATCACGGCCGCGCTGGTGGGATCGAGCCCGTTCTTCTTCAGCATATATTTGAGGAAGAAGTCGGTGGAGGAGCCGGGCGCACTGACGCCGACCTTCTTGCCGGCGAGATCCTTGACCGACTTGATGTCATTGGTGCGCGAGGGCGCGACTACCAGCACGAGACCGGGATAGCGGTCATAGACCACGAAGGCCTGCAGCTCCTGCTTCTTGGCGGCGAGGTTGACGCAATGGTCGAAATAGCCGGAGACGACGTCGGCGCTGCCGCCGAGCACGGCCTTGAGCGCGTCCGAGCCGCCCTTGAGGTCGACCAGCTCGACATTGAGGCCGGCCTTCTCGTACTCGCCGAGCTGCTTGGCCAGCACCGTCGGCAGGTAGCACAGGCAGGCCCCACCGCCGACCGCGACGGTGACCTTGCTTTGGGCTGCGGCAAGCGAGGTGGTGAGCGTCAGCGCGAGCAGCGCGCCGGCAAGCTTGGCAATCGTGTTCTTCATTGGTTTCCTCCGTTCGGCCGGCGGCACCATAAAGCAGCGGGACTGGCTTGAGAAGCACTGCCTAAGTGGGCTGGCCATCGGCCCTTCGGCGCAATAGCATGGCTGAACAAGAACAATTCCTGATGGGGAGAATGATCCATGAATCGCCTTGTTGCCGGGCTGTCGCTCGCCGCCGCCTTTGCCGCCGGATGCGGCGCAAACCAGTTGCTCCGGCCGGCGCTGGCCGCCGAGAACATCACCGCACAGCTCATCCACACCGGCGAGATGGAGGGCGATGCGCTCGGCCCCGCCAACAATGTCGGCTTCCGCTCGAAAATGTTCGCGAGCGCCGACGGCGCCACCATCTCGATCCAGGTCGGCAATGTGCCCAAGCACATGCATCCCAACACCAACGAGATCCAGTACATCCTGGACGGGACCGGAACGATCTGGCTCGGCGACAAGGAGGTCACGGTCAAGCCGGGCGACCTCGTCATCATTCCGAAGGGTACGCCGCATGGCGGTACCAAGCCGATCAGCGGCCAGGTCAAGGCGATCGCCATCAAGACGCCGCCGCAGGCGCCGGATGATACGAAGCTGCTGGACTGAGCTCGCCTTCACCTCTCCCGCTTGCGGGAGAGGTCGGCGCGAAGCGCCGGGTGAGGGTTCTCTCCTCTTGGGGGCTCTCGCCCGCGGAGGCACCCCTACCCCAACCCTCCCCCGCAAGCGGGAGAGGGAGCGCAGCCAGCATGTGGCTCGCAATCAGAAACCAATTTCATCGCCTAACCCCGCCCATCCGCCGCCGTCGGCCGCCAGACCAGCAGGCGCCGCTCGACCAGCGTCACGCCGTAATCGATCAGGATGACGAAGGCCGACAGCACGAACATGCCGGCGAACACACCGGCGACGTCGAACACGCCCTCGGCCTGCTGGATCAGATAGCCGAGCCCTGCGGCCGATCCCAGATATTCGCCGACGACCGCGCCGACCACGGCGAAGCCGACCGAGGTGTGCAGCGAGGAGAACATCCACGACAATGCCGACGGCCAGTAGACGTGCTGCATCAGCTGCCGCTCGCTCATGCCGAGCATGCGGCCGTTGTCGAGCACCGTGCGGCTGACCTCCTTCACGCCCTGATAGACGTTGAAGAACACGATGAAGAACACCAGCGTCACGCCGAGCGCGACCTTGGACCAGATGCCGAGCCCGAGCCACAGCGCGAAGATCGGCGCCAGCACCACGCGCGGCAGTGCGTTGACCATCTTGACGTAGGGGTCGAACACCGCGGCGACCAGCGGCTGGCGCGCAAACCAGAAGCCGACCAGCACGCCGCCGAGCGATCCGATCACGAAGGCGAGGATCGATTCCGCCAGCGTGATGCCGAGATGCTTCCAGATCACGCCGGAGGCGAACCATTTCACGATCTGGCTGAACACGTCGAGCGGATTGGAGAAAAAGAACGGCGGTAGCAGGATCTTGCCGAACACGGGGACGGTCGACAGCACCTGCCACAGCACGATGCACACGACCGCGACCAGGACCTGCAGCGCAAACAGCGTCGGACGCGACATCAGACCGCCTCCACCGCGTGAGTGGACTGCGCGTAGCCCTTCATCACCTCGTCCTTCAGCACGCTCCAGATCTCGCGATGGAGCGCATGGAACTCCTTGTCGAGGCGCACCTCGAAGATGTCGCGCGGGCGCGGCAAGCTGACGCGCCAGTCGCCGATGATGCGCGAGGACGGCCCCGCCGACATGATCACGACGCGGTCGGCGAGTGCGATTGCCTCTTCCAGATCATGGGTCACGAACAGCACGGCCTTGCGATCGGCGTTCCACAAGTCGAGCAGCAGATTGCCCATGACCTGTCGCGTCTGCGCATCGAGCGGCCCGAACGGCTCGTCCATCAGCAGGATCTTGGGATCGCGGATCAGCACCTGCGCCAGCGCCACGCGCTTGCGCTGGCCGCCGGAGAGCATGTGCGGATAACGGTTCGCGAAGGCGCCGAGGCCCACGGAGGTCAGCCATTTTTGCGCCTGCGGCAGCGACTCGCTGCGTGGCGTGCCCTTGATCTCGAGCCCGATCGCGACGTTGTCGAGCGCGGTCTTCCAGGGGAACAGCGCGTCGGCCTGGAACAAATAGCCGGCCTCCCGGTTCAGCCCCGTCAGCGGCAGGTCGAATATCCTGACGCTGCCGGCGGCCGGCTTGAGCAGGCCCGCGGCGACATTGAGCAGCGTCGATTTCCCGCAGCCGGTCGGGCCGACGATGGCGACGAACTCGCCCTGCGCGACCGCAAGATGCGCCTTCTCCACCGCCGTATAGACCCGGCCGTCCCCCAGCCGGAATGCGACCTTGGCATCTTCCAGCGCCACTGCCGTGGGCGTTGTCATGTGTTTCCTCCGAACTCAGGCCGATGCCTTAGCCTCTCGCGCGGCCAAGTTCAATCAAGCCGCCAAGCGTGCTACGCATGGGGACTTGCCGTGCTCTTACCCTCCCCTGGAGGGGGAGGGTCGGCTCACATGAGCGCAGCGAAATGTGAGACGGGGTGGGGTGACGGTCTCTCCACCTCGAACAGTACCCGAGTGGACAGATCACCCCACCCCGCTCGCGCTGCGCGCGATCGACCCTCCCCTCCAGGGAAGGGTAAGAGAAAAGCGAGCCCACCCGCGATGCCTTCCAAGCTGGCGATCAGCTACCAAAAGGTGACCAAGAGCTTCGGCTCCCTTAGGGCTGTGGACGATGTGTCGCTCGACATTGCGGAGGGCGAATTTCTGGCCGTCGTGGGCGGGTCCGGCTCGGGCAAGACAACGCTGCTTCGGCTCGCCAACCGGTTGATCGAGGCCGATAGCGGCACCATCACCGTCGAGGGCGAGGACGTGCGGAATGTCGATCCGGTCGCGCTGCGGCGCCGGATCGGCTACGTCTTCCAGAGTGGCGGGCTGTTTCCTCACTTGAGCGTCGCCGACAATATCGGCATCACGCCAAAACTGCTGGGCGAACCGGCCGCGGCAATCACAAGCCGAGTCGACGAGCTGCTGGAGCTCGTGCAGCTCGACCGCGCGTCGCATCGCGACCGTCTGCCCGAGACACTCTCCGGCGGCCAGCGCCAGCGCGTCGGCGTGGCGCGCGCGCTCGCGGCAAAACCCCGCATCGTACTGATGGACGAGCCGTTCGGCGCGCTCGATCCCCTCACCCGCGATACGCTCGGTGACGACTATCTCACGCTTCACCGCAGGCTCGGCCTGACCACCGTCATGATCACGCATGACATGACCGAGGCGATCCTGCTCGCCGATCGTATTGCAGTGATGCGCGGCGGAAAAGTGCTGGCGCAGGGCACGCCCGCAGAGCTCTCGCGCAGCAGCGACGACTACGTGCTCGAGCTGCTGCGCACGCCGCGGCGCCAGGTCGAGCGGCTGAACGCGCTACTGCCGAAGAGCGGCGCCGCATGAGCCTCTTCACCGATCCGCGCTGGGGCGAGGCGCTGTCACATCTGCCCGATTATCTCGGCAACCATGTGCGGGTGAGCCTCGCCGCGCTCGCGCTTGGCCTCGCCGTCAGCCTGCCGCTGGCGATCCTGACACGCAACCGTCCGGCGCCGCGCGGCATCCTGCTCGCGCTCGCCAGCATCGTGCAAACCGTGCCCGGGCTTGCGCTGCTCGCGCTGTTCTATCCGCTGCTGCTGCTGGCGGCCTCGGTCACGCTCGCCTGGTTCGGCGTTTCCTTCTCGGCCTTCGGTTTCCTGCCGGCGATGCTGGCGCTGGCGCTCTATTCGATGCTGCCGGTGCTGCGCAACGGCATCACCGGCCTCAACGGCATCGATCCCGCGCTGATCGAAGCCGCGAAAGGCGTCGGCATGACCGCACGGCAATCGCTTGTCATGGTCGAGCTGCCGCTGGCCCTGCCGGTGATGATGGCGGGCATCCGCACCGCCGCGGTGTGGGTGATCGGCACCGCGACGCTCTCGACGCCGATCGGGCAGACCAGCCTCGGCAATTACATCTTCGCCGGACTCCAGACCCAGAACTGGGTGTTCGTGCTGTTCGGCTGCGTTGCCTCGGCCCTGCTCGCGCTCGCGGTTGACCAGCTGCTCGGCCTGATCGAGAGCGGCCTGCGCCGCCGCAACCGCTTGCGCAGCGGGCTCGGCGCGGTCGGAATCGCGGCGCTGGTCGCCGCAACGCTGGTGCCGACGATGGGCCGCTCATCGCAGGGCTACGTCGTCGGCGCAAAAACCTTCGCCGAGCAATATGTGCTGTCGGCGTTGATGAGGGATCGCCTCCAGGCGGCGGGCCTTTCGGCCACGGCGCGGTCGGGCCTCGGTTCCAGCGTGATCTTCGAGGCGCTGAAGGCCGGCGACGTCGATCTCTATGTCGATTATTCCGGCACGCTGTGGGCCAACCAGCTGCATCGTACCGACATCAAGCCACGCGCAGAACTGGTGGCGGAACTGAAGACGGCGCTCGCGAAGGACAACATCACCCTGCTTGGCGAGCTCGGCTTCGAGAATGCCTATGCGCTGGTGATGCCGACGAAGCGCGCCGAGGCGCTCGGCATCCGTACCATCGCCGACCTCACCGCGCATGCCGCGACGCTGTCGATTGCCGGCGACTACGAATTCTTCTCGCGTCCCGAATGGGCGGCGCTGCAAAAGGCCTATGGGCTGCAGTTCCGCGCCCAGCGCCAGATGCAGCCGGACTTCATGTATGCGGCGGTCGCCAGCGGCGAGGTCGACGTCATCGCCGGCTACACCAGCGACGGCTTGATCGCGAAATACGACCTCGTCACGCTCGACGATCCCAAGCACGCGATCCCGCCCTATGACGCCATCCTGCTGCTGGCGCCGAAGCGCGCCGGCGACGAGCGATTGCAGGCGGCGCTCAAGCCGCTGCTCGGAAGGATCGACATCGCCACCATGCGCGAGGCGAATTTGCGCGCCAGCGGCAATGACGCGAATTCGTCGCCGGATGCGGTGGCGAGGTGGCTGTGGGACAAGGTCGGCAAGCAGTAGGCCGGGATTTCGTAGGGTCGGCAAAGGCGCGCAAGCGCCGTGCCCACGGTCGGTGGGCACGCTTCGCTTTGCCCACCCTACGATCTTGCGCCGCTTGGTGAGCACCTCAGGGTAACGGTCGAGGAGTTGCGTCCACGATCCCGGCAGAGGCTACAATCCCCGGATCATCCCCGCATTGATCAGCAGCCGGTTCAGCCGCCGCGCTTCCGCGCCGTCCTTGCAACCGTAGAAGAAGCCCTTGCAGCGGAGCATGATCGCCTTCTGCTCGGCGAAGGACGGATCGAGCGGGATGCCGGCGGCTTCCTGGATCACCAGCGGCAGGTAGGGGCCGTCGACCGTGTCCATCACGGCATCGCTTTTCACCGGCTCAAAATTGACGGCGTCGATCGCGTAATAGGTCGCGTAGAGGCGCGGATCGTAGGCGTCGAGCTTCTTGCCGATCGCGCCCTCGTCGAGCCCGGGCTCGAGCAGGTTCGGCGCAAATTCGGGCTGGTGATCGCCATAGCGCACGATCAGGAAGGGCTCGCCGGGAAAATTCTTCTTCAGCCCCGCGACGAACGCCTTGTACTGCTCGGCGCTCATCGCCTGCCGGCGCAGATATTCGTCGATGGACGCCACATTGCCCGGCGCGCGCCAGTTCGGCAGCAGGTCCGGGCGGAAGCGCGTCTCCCAGGGGAAATGATTGGCGCCGAGATAGATGAAGGTGAACAGCGGCTTGTTCGGCGGCTGCTGGCCCATCAACTGGAGCGCCTTGTCGTAGAAGAAGCTGTCGGGCTCGACGTCCTTGGCGCCGAGATCCTTCGAATCGAGGAAGCGCTCGATGCCGGTCGTCATCTGGAAGCTGCGTGCGCCCATGAAGCCGCCATAGGCGGGATAGAGCGACATCGTGTCATAGCCGCAGCGGCGTAGCGCCAGCGGCAGGCCGCGCTCGACCCGGTTCGAGGCGATGCGCGTCACGAAATAGGCGAAGCGGCCGAACGAGCGCGAGGAGAGCCCTGCGAGCACGTTGTATTCGGTGAACCAGCTCGGCCCGCCATTGCTCTCGGCGAGGAAGGTGCGCTGCTTGCCGTCCCACGACTTGAAATGATCGCCATACCGCGGCGGCACCTTGATGCCCTGCGCGGCACGGATGTCGAAGCTGGATTCATCATGGATCATGATGATGTTCGGCCGGCGGCCGGCAGGATGACAGGCATCGACCAGCGGCATGTTGAGCTGCTCGTTGGTCGCGGCCGCGGACTCCATGAAACCATATTGGATGAAGTCGGAGACCGAACTGACGCCGGAGCGGAAGAATTTCGAGAGATAGCCGTCGTCGTAATAGCCGCGCCAGGCCTCATCCGGATGATAGAGCGAATAGCCGACCAGCGCGGCGAGGCAGGCGAGCTTGCAGGCGAGCGCCGGCAGGCGGCGGATGCGGAACGGATCGAGCCACCACAGCGCATACATCAGCGGCAGCGTGACGAGACCGGCCAGGATCACCGACCAGCGCAAGTTCGGGAAGATCGTGAACAGGAACGCGACGGTGTCGCGGTCGATCATCATCAGGTCGATGAAGTTGACCGTCATCTGCACGACGTCATGCTTGAGCCGCGACAGCAGCACCAGCACGACGACCATGGTCAGCGACAGCGCGCCCGACAGCGCCGGCCGGCGCAACAGCGTGATCCAGAAGAAGTTGAGGATGCCCCAGGCAAGAGCGAACGAGAACCGCGACCCGAAATCGGTCTCGGTCTCGTACATCAGCGCGAGCGCGGCCAGATGCGGCGCTGCGACCGCGAGCAGCCGCCAGATGCCGAGCGCAGCGACGCTCGCCAGCACGGCGGTTGTGGCAGAAGGACCTGGATTCGGCGCGGACGCCATCGACGGCACGCAACTCTGGTCCGGCGCGGGTATGCAAAGCCGTCTGGCCGGTCCCAAGACGGCTAGGGCGTCCGGCGCAGCCGGAAACCTGCACCGTGTCATAAAATTGTAACGGAACAGTCAAGAACAGGCAACGTGCGCAGCGGTCCGACCTTCGCTTAATGGTGGTGGGTGGCGAAGTGCCGTCCGCCTTATCCCCTCAGCGCTTCGCGATCCCGGCGATGAACAGGTCGATCACCCCTTCCGCCATCCGCTCGATCTCACCTTCCTCGACGTCCCAGCGCGGAAAATGGCCGTCGAGGTTCATCCGCGCGAAACCGTAGACCAGGGCGCGGCCGGCGATCTGGATGCGCTTGAGGTCGGCCGACCGCACCAGGCCCTGCGCGGCCGCGTCAGCCAGCATCTGCTCCGTCAGCGCGATCAGCTCGGCGTTGTCACGCGTCAGCTCCGCCGAGCTGCCATGGGCGAAGTAACGCCCCGTCGAGATGATCTCGAAATGCGCGGGGTTGCGCATGGCCCAGCGCAAATAGGCGAGGCCAAAGGCGCGGAAGCGCAGAAGCGGATCGGCGGCCGGAGCCTCGGCCAGCGCCGCCTCGATCTCGGTCCGGAAGCGCCGCTGCGCCTCCCCGGCCGCCGCCGCCATCAGCGCATCGCGGTTGGGGAAGTGCCGGAACGGCGCCCCCGGGGACACTGCGGCCCGGCGCGCGGCCTCACGTACCGAGACTTCGGCGCCTTCCGATGCGAGCTGCAACGCAGCATCGATCAACACACGGCGGAGGTCCCCGTGGTGATAGGGCCGGGCTTCAGATATCTGGCGGCGGGCGCGCGGCTTGGAGGTCGGACGGGCGGGCATGGCGCCTTCTAGCATCACCCCATCGTGAATGTAAGCAGCGATTACACCATTGACGGATGCGCGATCCCCAAATGTAATCAATGATTACATAAAGAAGGAGATCGCCATGTCGCAACGTCAAGGCTGGCTGGAAGGCTGGCGGCTGCTGGCCGCGCTCGTCGTGAGCCTGATCACACTCAGCCTATGGATCGCGGCGATGCGGCACTTCGAGGTCGAGGGCGTGCGGATGGTGATCCGCTTCACGGCGCGAAGCTCGCTCACGCTGTTCTGCCTCGCCTTCAGTGCCGCAGCGCTGGCGCGGCTGTGGCCGAATGCCTGGACGCGCTGGCAGCGTCGCAACCGCCGCTATCTCGGCCTCAGCTTCGCCGCCTCGCACGCCATCCATGCGGCTGCCATCGTCGCCTTCGCCAGAATGGATCCAGCCGGCTTCGCCGAGGCCACCTCAGTGGCCTCCTACATCTTTGGCGGCATCGGCTATGCCGTTATCGTTGTCATGAGCGCGACCTCGTTCGACCGAACCACCGCGCTGCTTGGGCCGCGCGCCTTTCGCGCGCTGCACCTTGTGGGCGGCTATTACCTCTGGATCCAGTTCATGGTGTCGTTCGGCAAGCGTGTGCCGGCGATGCCGCTTTACGCCGCCTTCCTCATTCCGCTGCTCATCGTGATGGCCCTGCGGCTGATCGCGATGGCCGCCCATCCGCGCGGACGGACAGCCGAGGCGAGCTGAACGACGGTCACCCTTGCGGCAGCAGCCCGAGCCGCTTGGCGATGATGCGATCGACAGTCCGCTTCGGCAGCACGGCGCCGATCAGGTGGCGCAGCGGATCCGGCGTGATCTGGTAGCGCACCTTGGGGCTCGCCGCCGTCAGCGCCTCGAACACGATCTCGGCGATGCGCTCGGCCGGCAGGCCCTTGGCGCCAAGCTCCATCATGAACGCCATGACCTTGTTCAGCGCGGGCAGATAGGGCGAGTTCTTGTAGACGGAGAGATCGATCTGTTCGGCCTTGCTCCAGATCGGCGTCTTGACCGCGCCGGGGGCGACGATGATGACGTCGATGCCGAACAGCATCAGCTCGCGGCGCAGGCTTTCCGACAAGCCCTCGACGGCATGCTTGGAAGTGCAGTAAGGCGCCGACAGCGGATTGCCGTTCTTGCCTGCGACCGAGCTGATCATCACGATCCGGCCCTTCGGCCCCTTCAGCGAGGGATCGGCGCCGAGCAGCGGCCCGAACGCCTGTGTCGCGATCACGGGCCCGATGACGTTGATGTCCATCTGGCGGCGGAAATCATCCGCCGACAATTCGAGCACGGGACCAGCGACCGCAATGCCGGCATTGTTGACGAGGCCAGCCAGCGTCTCCCCGCCCAGCGTCTCGCGGACTTTTCGCGCTGCAGCCAGGACTGCAGCCTCGTCGGTGACGTCGAACAGGAGCGGGGTGAAGTTCGGACCAAACTCCCCCTTGAGCCGATCGGCATCGGCCTGCTTTCGGACACTGCCGAAAACGCGATAGCCACGCCCGACCAGATACTTTGCAACGGCCCAGCCGATGCCGGTGGACGCGCCGGTGATGACGACGGATCGCATGGCCCCCTCCCCTCGAGTTCCCGCGATCATGTAGGAGGAAGGCACGGTCGCGCAATGCCGTCCAACGCTCAAGAAGGTACGGCCAGTGTCGGTTCTTAAGATGAAGCGGCGTGCGAACGTCGCGACACGAGGTCGAAGGCGCCTTAAACAAGCGGATAAAGAGCCGAATCCTTCGCCCTGAAGACGCACGGCTTTTGACGAACCCGGACTTCTAAAAAAGTTCTGAAAACGACGCGATGCCAAGAATGTGGTTTAAGCGTCAGTTCTTCGTGCTCAAGGAGCACATCAACTCGCGAAGAATTTGAATGAAGCAGCAATGCTTCGCGCGAGAAGGAAAGAGCGAGACCGCTGTCTGCGATCTCGCTCCACCATACCCGCGAAGGTTTTAAGATTTGGTTTGGCGAGCGAAGCTTGCTCTTCGCTCGCCAAACCGGGGTGCGCGTTCGCGCGAACCCGGAATGACGGCGGTACCGTCAGTTCTTGCTCTTGTCGACCAATGCGCCCTTCTTGATCCAGGGCATCATGTCGCGCAGCTTCGCGCCGACTTCCTCGATCGGGTGCGCGGCGAGCTTGGCGCGGGTCGCCTTGAACGAGGTCTGGTTGACCTTGTTCTCGAGCATCCAGTCGCGGGCGAACTTGCCGCCCTGGATGTCGGCCAGAACCTTGCGCATCTCCTTCTTGGTCTCGTCCGTGATGATGCGCGGACCGGTGACATACTCGCCGTACTCGGCAGTGTTGGAGATCGAGTAGTTCATGTTGGCGATGCCGCCTTCATAGATCAGGTCGACGATCAGCTTCACTTCGTGCAGGCACTCGAAATAGGCCATCTCGGGCGCGTAGCCGGCTTCGACCAGGGTCTCGTAACCGCCCTTGATCAGCTCGACCAGACCGCCGCAGAGCACCACCTGCTCGCCGAACAGGTCAGTCTCGCACTCTTCCTTGAAGGTGGTCTCGATGATGCCGGCGCGGCCACCGCCGACAGCCGAGGCGTAGGACAGGCCGAGGTCATGGGCGTTGCCCGAGACGTCCTTGGCGATCGCGATCAGGCAGGGCACGCCGCCGCCGCGCTGATACTCCGAGCGCACGGTGTGGCCGGGGCCCTTCGGCGCGATCATGAGAACGTCGAGGTCGGCGCGCGGATCGAGCAGGTTGAAGTGGACGTTGAGGCCGTGCGCGAACACGAGGGCGGCGCCCTTCTTCATGTTGTCGTGCAGGTGCTCACGATAGATGTCGCCCTGGAGTTCGTCCGGGGTCAGCATCATGACGAGGTCAGCCCATTTGGCGGCTTCGGCGACTTCCATCACCTTGAAGCCGGCGGCTTCCGCCTTCTTGACCGAGCCCGAGTCCTTGCGCAGTGCAATGGCGACTTCCTTGACGCCGGAATCCTTCAGGTTGAGCGCATGGGCGTGGCCCTGGCTACCGTAGCCGACGATGGCGACCTTCTTGCCCTTGATCAGGTTCAGGTCGGCGTCGCGATCGTAATAAACACGCATAGGTCGTTTCCTCGTTCAGGGCCGAAATCGGCCGATGGTCAGTGTCCGAAGGGTGAAATTTGCGGATTTCGGGGGCTGTCTAGAGCATTTTCAGCCCTGAGGGAAACCCGTTTCTGCATGGAAATCCGCGACATCATGCATCCATGAAAACGGGGTAGAGGGAGGCCAGCAGCAGGATCGCCATCAGGATATTGAAGGCGCGAACCAGCCGCTCGGAGGTCAGGACCGGCCGCAGTGCGGTGCCGAACAGCGCCCAGACCACGGTCGAGACCGTGCCGACGAGCAGGCTGATCAGGGTCTGGATCACGATGTTGATGGGAAACTGGGCAATCGCCGCGTAGGCGGTGATGGTGCCGATCACGATCACCCAGCCCTTGGCGTTGATCCACTGGAACATGGCCGCGCCCCAGAAGGTCATCGGACCGCGACCATCTTCCTGGCCCGGCTTGGTCGGACCGGACATGGCGATCACGGCGGCAAGATAGATCAGGTAGACCGCACCGGCATATTTCAGAATGGTCTGGAGGATCGGATAGGCCAGGAACACGGTGCCGAGCCCGAGGCCGACGGTGGCGACCATGAAGGCAAAGCCGATGACGATGCCGACGATGTGCGGGATGGTGCGGCGGAAGCCATAGGTCAGGCCCGAGGACAGCAGCATGATGTTGTTCGGCCCGGGCGTGAAGTACATCACGACCATGAAGGCGAGGAAGGCATAGAACAGCGAGTAGGCCATGCTCACCTCATGCGGTCTTCGGCAGGACTTGCGGGCGCTTCGCCAGCACCATCACGGCGATGCCGCCGATCACGGTCAGCATGCCGGCGAGGCGCAACGGGCCGAACCGTTCGCCGAACACGATGCTGGAGGCGGCGGAGCCGACGAACGGCACCAACAGCGCGAACGGCACCACCTGGGCCGCGGGGTAGTCGCGCAAGAGGCGGCCCCACAGCCAATAGGCGATGCTGGTGGGAATGCCGCCGAGCATCAGCATGCAGAGCGCCGATGCGAGCGACATATGCGTCAGCGACATCCAGGTCGACGCCGGTCCGTTGGCGATCAGCGCCAGCACGAACAGCGGCACCGCCGAGGCGAGGCACAGCCAGGCAAACAGGTCGAACATCGGCACGCCGCGGGCGCCGCGCAGCAGCAGATTGCCGACGGCAAAGCTGAGCGGCGAGATCATCAGCACCGCAAAGGCGGCAACGCTGAAATCATAGCCGACGGTGCCGCAGATCATCAGCAGGCCGATCGCAGCAACGACGATGCCCAGCGTCTGCATCGGCGTCGGCCGCTCGCCGAACGCAAACGCGGCA
The DNA here is from genome assembly GCF_029714325.1 of Bradyrhizobium sp. CB1717. Lineage (NCBI taxonomy): Bacteria > Pseudomonadati > Pseudomonadota > Alphaproteobacteria > Hyphomicrobiales > Nitrobacteraceae > Bradyrhizobium > Bradyrhizobium sp. CB1717. Next base: position 3,099,799 of record NZ_CP121666.1, on the reverse strand, counting down.
AAACCGATCGTGAACAGCGCCTGGCTCTGCACGACGACGCTGGTCAGGCCCACCGGCACGCCGTGGGCGATGCCGTAGGCCTGGGACAGGAACTGACCGAGGAACAGCGTGAAGCTGATCGCGATCAGCAGCGACCAGGCGACCTTCGGCTTGCGGATGAACAGGCACGGCACCGCGGCGATGGTAAAGCGCAGTGCCGTCATCAGCTCCGGCGACAGCTCGTCGAGCGCGATCCGGCTTGCCACGAAGGCAAGCCCCCAGATGATCGCCACCATGACGGCGATGAGGATGTCGGCCGGCTTCATTGTTGTTTCCGGTTCTGCTTTGTCGTGCAGCCCTTTTTGTTGTTCTGGTCTAGCCTTGCTCGCCGGCTTTCGGTTTTCGCAGCAGATACGTGCCGTGCATCGGCGCGTGGTAGTCGGCCGAGACCAGCGTGAAGCCGACGTCGGTCAGCATCCGCTCCATCACCCAGCCGAAGGTGGAATATTCGTCGCGCATATGCGTCACCACGCCCTCGCGCGAGAAATCGTGGTTCTTGATCTGGAAGTCGGCCCATTGCTCGACGTCCCGCTCGACGGCGTCAGGCATCGACGCATAGACGATGTCGCGCAAGTAGAAGCTCGCACCCGGCTTCAGTGCGCGATAGATCCGCGACATCGCCACCGCCTTCCAAAAATCCGGCAGATGGTGCAGCGTGAACTCGCTGACGATGAGGTCATAGGATTCCGGCCGATAGGCGAAGCTGAGCAGGCCGGCGGACTGGGTGCGCACGGGCGCCTTGCGGTCGCGTGCGTAGATCTCGGCGAGCGCCAGCATCGCCGGCGAAATGTCGATGGCGTCGACCTCGGCGCCCATCAGCGCCGCTTCGGTGGCGAGCACGCCGTTGCCGCAGCCGATGTCGGCGATGCGCCAACCGCGCTGGACCCCGAGCATTTTCAGCGCGGCGCGCGCCTGCAGATCGGCATCGTCATGGTTGTCGTAGATCGACGCCACCGCGGGCTCGATCCCCATCCGGTTCCGCTCGTTGTAGTACCAGTCGCGCGCCAACATGGCTCACATCCCTTCAGGCCCGCGACCGATCGCGGCAACACCCGTGCGCGACACCTCGACAAGGCCGAGCGGGCGCATCAGGTCGATATATTGATTGATCTTGTCCGTATTGCCTGTGATCTCGAACACAAAGCTCTCGGTGGTAGCGTCGATCACGCGGGCGCGGAACGCGTCCGCCAGCCTGAGCGCCTCGACCCGATGCTCGCCCTGCCCGCGCACCTTCACCATCGCGAGCTCGCGCTCGATCGAACGCTTGGTCTGGGTCATGTCGACGACCTGGTAGACCGGGATCATGCGATCGAGCTGGTTCTTGATCTGCGCGATCACCATCGGCGTGCCCGTCGTGACGATGGTGATGCGCGACAGGTGTTTCTGGGCCTCGGTCTCGGAGACCGTGAGGCTCTCGATGTTGTAGCCGCGACCCGAGAACAGGCCGATGACGCGCGCAAGCACGCCCGGCTCGTTCTGCACGAGCACCGCAAGCGTGTGCGTCTCGTTGGGATCGTGGCGGTCCTCGATGAAATAAGCGGATGCGGGCTGGTTCATTGTCGTCCCCTCTTGTCTCTCCGTCACGCCATCGCTGGCGCGTCCGTCCCGACCCAACGGCGGAACAGATCGAAATCGATATTGCCGCCGGACAGCACGAGACCGACGCGCTTGCCCATCAGCTTGCTCTTTTCCTGCAGCGCCGCGGCCAGCGCGGCGGCGCCGGCGCCTTCGGCGAGATTGTGGGTGTCGGTCCAGTAGGCGCGGATCGCGGCGGCGACCTCGTCGTCGGTGACCTCTACGATGCGCGAGGCGCCCTTGCGGATCAGCGCGAACGCATCCTCGTCGGGGATGCGCGTCGCCATGCCGTCGGCGCGCGTGTTGCTGGTCTCGGTCGTCACGATCCTGCCGGCCGCGAACGACAGCGCATAGGACGGCGCTTCCGTCGACTGCACGCCGACGATCTCGGTCTTCAGGCCGAGCAGGTCGCGCGCCATGATGCAGCCGCAGATGCCGGAGCCCTGCCCGATCGGCACATAGAGGATGTCGAGATCGGGCGCGGATCTGAACAGCTCCAGTGCGTAGGTCGCGACACCCAGCACGAGGTCCGGATGAAACGACGGCACCATGTGGAGCCCGGCGAACTGCGCGCGGCGCTCGGCTTCCTCGCGTGCCGCCTGAAAGTCCTCGCCGTGCTCGACGAGCTCGGCACCAAAGGCCTTCATCGCGCGGTTCTTCTCGACCGAATTGCCGCTCGGCACATAAATCACCGCCCGCACGCCGTGGCGGCTCGCGGCAAAGGCCAGGCTCTGACCGTGATTGCCGCGCGTCGCCGAGATGATGCCCGGCGTGTTCGGCCGCTCGCGCTTCAGCCGGTCGAGATAGACGAGCCCGCCGCGCACCTTGAAGGCGCCGATCGGCGTGTGGTTCTCGTGCTTGACCACGACCTCGGTGCCGAGGCGTTCAGCGAGCAGCGGCCAGCCGCGCGCCGGCGTTGCCGGCACCGCCTGCCCCACGATCGCATGTGCGCGCTCGAGCTCCCTCAGGTCGAACATGGGCTCACACCAGCGCCTTGCCGCCGGCGAACGCCTTGGCGGTGGCTTCGTCGTTGGCCTGCTCCGGCAACAGCATCTCGTTATGCGCCTTGCCGGAGGGAATCATCGGGAAGCAGTTTTCGAGCGCGGCGACGCGGCAGTCGAACAACACCGGGCGCTTGACCGAGATCATCTCCTGGATCGCGCCATCGAGATCGCCCGGCTTGTGCACCTGGAGGCCGACGGCGCCATAGGCTTCCGCGAGCTTGACGAAATCCGGCAGCGCCTCGGAATAGGAATGCGACAGGCGGTTGCCGTGCAGCAGTTGCTGCCACTGGCGCACCATGCCCATGTACTGGTTGTTGAGGATGAAGATCTTGATCGGCAGCTCGTACTGCACCGCCGTCGACATCTCCTGCATCGTCATCTGCACCGAGGCGTCGCCCGCGATGTCGATGACGAGGCTGTCCGGGTGCGCCACCTGCACGCCGACCGCGGCCGGCAGGCCGTAGCCCATGGTGCCGAGACCGCCCGACGTCATCCAGCGATGCGGCTCCTCGAAGCCGAAGAACTGCGCCGCCCACATCTGGTGCTGGCCGACTTCCGTCGTGATGTAAGTATCCTTGCCGCGCGTCGCCTCGAACAGGCTCTGGATCGCGTGCTGCGGCAGGATGACGTCGTTGCTCTTCTTGTAATAGAGCGAGTTGCGGGCGCGCCACTGCGCGATCTGCTGCCACCACGACTTGATGTCGGGCTTCTTCGCCTCCGCCTTGAACACCTGGAGGATGTCGCCGAGGATGTTGCCGCAGTCGCCGATGATCGGCACGTCGACGCGGATGTTCTTGTTGATCGAGGACGGATCGATGTCGATGTGGATCTTCTTCGAGCCGGGCGAGAACGCATCGACGCGGCCGGTGATACGGTCATCGAAGCGCGCGCCGACGCACAGCATGACGTCGCAATCATGCATCGTCATGTTGGCCTCGTAGGTGCCGTGCATGCCGAGCATGCCGAGCCAGTTCTTGCCCGAGGCCGGATAGGCGCCGAGGCCCATCAGCGTGGAGGTGATCGGGAAACCGGTGACCTCGACCAGTTCGCGCAGCAGCCTGGTCGCCTCGGGGCCGGAGTTGATCACGCCGCCACCGCTGTAGATCACGGGACGCTTGGCGTTCGCGAGCAGCGCAACCGCTTTACGGATCTGCGTCGCATCGCCCTTCACGCGCGGCGCGTAGGAGCGGTGCACGTCGGACTTGCGCGGCGGATGGTAGGTGCCGGTCGCGAACTGCACGTCCTTGGGCACGTCGACCAGCACCGGGCCGGGACGACCCGAGGTCGCGACATAGAAGGCCTCATGCAGGACTTTCGCGAGGTCGTTGACGTCGCGCACGAGCCAGTTGTGCTTGGTGCAGGGACGCGTGATGCCGACGGTGTCGCATTCCTGGAAAGCGTCGTTGCCGATCAGATGCGTCGGCACCTGGCCGGAGATGCAGACCAGCGGGATCGAGTCCATCAGGGCGTCGGTCAACGGCGTCACCATGTTGGTGGCGCCGGGTCCGGAGGTCACCAGCGCAACGCCGGGCTTGCCGGTCGAACGCGCATAGCCTTCGGCAGCGTGGCCCGCGCCCTGCTCGTGGCGGACGAGGATGTGCTGGACCTCGCTCTGCTGGAAGATCTCGTCATAGATCGGAAGCACCGCGCCGCCGGGATAGCCGAAAATGTCGGTCACGCCGTGATCGATGAGCGCGCGGACGATCATCGCGGCGCCGGTCATCTGGTTCGGATCGTGGCTCTTGTCGCTCATTGGCTTGCTCCGGATGCGCTGTTGTCAGCGGCTTCGTTCAGTCTGGTTCGGGAAATAAAAAAGGCCCCGAAGAGGGACCCTGCACACCGCCTGTCTTGTGGATGGCAGCTAGCCATCCCCGGCGGTGTGCCTGGGTACGACGGCGATAAGGAGTTTGGTAATAATGTTACGCATGGCAGGCGCCCGGCTTCCCAAAGGTTGCGCGAAACATAGCGGCCAAAGCCCGGATGTCAAGGCAATGCGGCCGTTCCCGCGCGATTTTGGCAGTGTAGCGGCGTTCCCGTGGTTCGGCGAGCGGTAAATTCGGGAACCCGGCACAAATGCGCGTCAGTGCTCGCCGTCATTCCGGGATGGTCCGCGGGACCAGACCCGGAATCTCGAGATTCCGGGTTCTCGCTTTCGCGAGCCCCGGAATGACTGTGCAGGGTGCACAGTCACATCTCGTCCCCGGCCGCGCTGACGATCGCGGCGAGCCATCCCCTCGCCTCCTCCGGCCTCACCCATTCGAATTCCGGCAATTGGTGCCGGAACCAGGTGAACTGGCGCTTGGCGTAGTGGCGGGTGTCGGCGCGGCCGATCGTGGCGGCCTCCTCAAGGCTGAGCTCTCCGCGCAGATGCCGGATCAGGGCCGGCACGCCGTGGGCCTTCATCGCCGGCAGCAGCGGATCAAGACCGCGGGCGGCGAGCCGCTCGACCTCCCTCAGGGCCCCGGCACCCAGCATGGCATCGAAGCGGGCGTCGATGCGGGCATAGAGGTCGTCGCGCTCGGGGGCGAGGAATACCGCGCGAAAACTATCTTTCGGCAGCAGCGGCGGCTGGCCCTCATGGTGCCAATCCAGCAGCGAGCGCCCGGTCGCCTCGACCACTTCGAGCGCGCGCGCGATGCGGGTGCGGTCGCGCAGGTTCAAGCGCTCGGCCGCACGCGGATCGCGGGCCGCGAGTTCCGCATGCAGCGCCTCGACGCCGTTCCGCTCCAGCCGCGCCCGCACGTCCTCGCGCAGATCGGCGGGGATTGGCGGCACCACGGAAAGGCCGGCCGTCAGCGCCTTGAAATAGAGCCCGGTGCCGCCGATGAAGATCGGCAGCCGGCCTTCGGCCCGCGCCTCCTCGAGCGCCTTCGCTGCGTCGGCAACCCAGGCCCCGGCCGAGAAATTGACGGCCGCATCGACATGGCCGTAGAGGCGATGCGGAACGCGCGCCTCATCGCCATGGGTCGGACGAGCCGTGATGATGCGGAGGTCGCGATAGACCTGCATGGAATCCGCGTTGATGACGGTGCCGCTCGCGCTGAGGGCAAGTTCGAGCGCCAGCGCCGACTTGCCGCTGGCGGTAGGGCCTGCGATAAGCACCGCCTTGCCAATAGGCCTTCCGCTGACCTGCTCCTCGCTCACGAAAACCTCAAATGTCCCTCGTCGCCACGCTGATCTGCAATCCTGACAACCCCGCGCTCGACTCCACCATCGTCGACGGCGCCCGCGCCGTGCTGCCTCAGGCAGCTCCCGCGCACTGGCTGTTCGACGGGGTTGCGGTCGACATCCCCTTCGGCGCCGACAGTAACCTCGAAGCCGACCGGCACGCCATCGAGCAGCGGTTGCGCGAGCTTCGCGGCGACCTGCCCATCGACATCGTCGTGCAGCCTGCCGGCTTCCGGCGCAAGAAGCTTTTTCTCGCGGACATGGATTCCACCATGATCGGCCAGGAATGCATCGACGAGCTCGCTGACCTGGTCGGGATGAAGGCCCATGTCGCCGCCATTACCGAACGAGCAATGCGCGGCGAGATCGAGTTCGAGCCGGCGCTGCGCGAGCGCGTCGCGCTGCTGAAGGGGCTTCCCGCCAATGTCGTCGACGAGGTGCTGGACAAGCGCATCACGCTGACGCCGGGCGGCCGTGCGCTGGTCGCGACCATGCGCGCGCACGGCGCCTATACCTGCCTCGTCTCCGGCGGCTTCACGCTGTTCACGAGCGCCGTCGCCGCCAAGATCGGCTTCCAGGAGAACCGCGCCAACGAACTGGTCGTGCGCGACGGCAAGTTCACCGGCGAGGTGAAGGAGCCGATTTTGGGCCGCGCCGCCAAGCTCGCAACGCTGGTGGATCTGATGGAGTCGTTCGATATCGACGACGTCGAATCGGTCGTGGTCGGCGATGGCGCCAATGATCTCGCGATGATCCAGGCGGCGGGGCTCGGCGTGGCCTACCACGCCAAGCCGGCGGTGGCAGCGGCCGCAGCGGCGCGGATCGATCACGGCGATCTCACCGCGCTGCTCTATGCGCAGGGTTATCGGCGGGACGAGTTCGTGGAGGGGTAGCCTCTCCTGTCGTCAGCGCTCACCACGCGCTCAGCAGCTGTAGGGTGGGCAAAGGCGCGCTTGCGCCGTGCCCACCGCTCTTGCCGCGATGGTGGAAAGATGGTGGGCACGCTTCGCTTTGCCCACCCTACGGCACCGCGCCTTACTGCACGCTCAGCGCGACAAACCGCAGCTCGCCGTCGGCGTTCGAGACCAGCAGCAGCACCGACTTCTTGCCGTCCTTCTTGAGCTGGTCGACGCGCTTCTGGATGTCGGCACCGCTGGAGACGGCTTCCTGCGCCACCTCGACGATGACGTCGCCGGCGGAGAGCCGCTTCTCGGCGGCGTCCGAATTGGCGTCGACATTGGTGACGACCACGCCCTTGACGCTCTCCTTGATCTTGTAGCGCGTGCGCAGGTCCTTGTTCAGCGCCGCGAGATCGAGACCGAGCGCCTTCTGCGTCACCGGCTTCTCGGGCGCCGGCTCGTCGGTCTTCACCGCGGCCTGCACCTTCTCGGGATCCTGCAGACGGCCGAGCGTGACCTTCTTGGTCTCTTCCTGGCCCTTGCGGATGACGACGACATCGACCTCCTTGCCGACCGCGGTGTCGGCGACGACGCGCGAGAGGTCCTTCGGGTCCTTGACGTCCTTGCCGTCGAACTTGACGACGACGTCGCCGGGCTCGATGCCGGCGGGCTTGGCCGGGCCCTTGTCATCGACGCCGGCAACCAGCGCGCCGCGCGGCGGCTTGATGTTGAGGCTCTCGGCAATCTCGTCGGTCACGCTCTGGATGCGCACCCCCAGCCAGCCGCGACGCAGCTCGCCGAACTGGCGGAGCTGGTCGACGACGCCCGCGACCGTCTTCGACGGCACGGCGAAGCCGATGCCGATCGAACCGCCGGAGGGCGAGATGATCAGGGTGTTGACGCCGATGACGTCGCCTTCGAGGTTGAACAGCGGGCCGCCGGAATTGCCGCGGTTGATGGCGGCGTCGGTCTGGATGTAGCTGTCATAGGGACCGGAAGAGATGTCGCGGTTCTTGGCCGAGACGATGCCGGCCGTCACCGTTCCCCCCAGGCTGAAGGGATTGCCGATCGCGACCACCCAGTCGCCGAGGCGCAGCTTGTCGCTGTCGCCGAACTTCACCGCAACCAGCGGCTTGGTCGGCTTGAACTTCAGCACTGCGAGATCGGTCTTCTTGTCGACGCCGACCAGCTCCGCCTTGATCTTGGTGCCGTCGTTGAGGATGACGTTAATCTCGTCGGCGTCCGCGATGACGTGGTTGTTGGTGACGACGACGCCTGACGTGTCGATGATGAAGCCGCTTCCGAGCGAGTTGGTCTTGCGCGGCGGCGGGCTGCTGCCGCTGTCGCCGCCCTTGCTGCCGCCACCGGGGCCCCTGCGGTTCTTGAAGAAGTCGTCGAAGAACTCCTCGAAGGGCGAGCCGGGCGGCAGCTGCGGCATGGTGTTGGCGCCGCCCTTGGCCTCGACGGTCTGCGAGGTCGAGATGTTGACGACCGCGTCGATCACCTTCTCGGCGACGTCGGCGATGCCCTCCGGCCCGCGCGCCTGAGCCGGGGTGCCAAGCGCGCCGAAAGCGCTGATGGCGAGCGCGGCCAGCCCAATTCGCACACCATGGCGCAAGCGGGTCGAGGCAATGATGGCAGCGGTCATTGTGATCTCCAGAGAAATAAGGATTCGGCGCCAGACTGCGCTCGAACGGGGGCACGGCGCAAGCGCGGACCTTAACGGGTCTCAAGACCCGGATAATATGGCGAAAACCGGCTTCTCGCCTTCACTTTGGCGTTGGCTCTGCGGTTTAAACCGGACGCCGCATCACCCAGATCAGGATCAGGCCGACGACGGCCGAACCGATCCCCACCGCTCGCAGGATGTGGTCGGGAGTGGCCATCGCACTCTTCATGGCCTTGCGCATCCAGTTTGGACTTGCCGCAAACATCAAGCCTTCCAGCACGAACAGGATGCCCAAGCCGATGAGGAAGTCGGCGAACGCAATGGACCTCATCGGATTGGAACCTCCCGTAGTGCTGTTCTTGTCTGGACGAAGGGCGGCAGAACTGCCGCCCCTGTCTAGCTTAAGGCTTCGCCGGCGTCTCGGCCGCCCTCTTGCCGGTCGGGTTACCGAAATACCGGAAGAAATCCGACTCCGGCCGCAGCAGGAAGCGGGTGTCGTTCGCACGCAGCCCGTTCTCGTATGCCGTCATCGACCGGTAGAAGTAGAAGAAGTCGGCATCCTTGCTGTAGGCCTCGGCGAACAGGCGGTTGCGCTCGGCATCGCCCGCGCCGCGGGTCTGGTCGGCCTGCGAATTGGCTTCCGCGATGATCACGGTCGCCTCGCGGTCGGCCTTGGAGCGGATCTCCTGCGCCTTCTGGCCGCCCTGCGCGCGGAACTCGGCGGCCTCGCGCTCGCGCTCGGTCTTCATGCGCAGATAGACCGCCTGGCTGTTCTGCTCCGGCAGGTCGGCGCGCCGGATCCGGACGTCCACCACCTGGATGCCGTAGCCGTCGGCCTCGCGATCGAGCTGGTCGCGGATGCGCAGCATCAGCTTCTCGCGATCGTCGCGCACCACGTTGATGAAGGTGACCTCGCCAAGCACGCGGCGCAGCGCCGCGTTCAGGAGCGTGGTGAGCTGGATGTTGGCAGCCTGGATCGAGCCGACGCTCTGATAGAAGCGCAGCGCATCCTTGATGCGGTAGCGCGCGAAGGCGTCGACCACGAGCCGCTTCTGGTCGGACGCGATCGCTTCCTGCGACGGGTTCTCCAGATCGAGGATCCGCTTGTCGATGTTGATCACCGAATTCCACGGCGCCTTGAAGTGCAGGCCGGGGGCGGTGACGACGTCGACGGGCTTGCCGAACTGCAGCACGATGGTCTGTTCGGTCTGTTGCACCGTGAACAGCGACATGTAGCCGACGATCACGACGAGCAGGAGACCGAGCAGCGTGACGATACCTGTAACCGGAGACCTCATCGGTTGCCTCCGCTCGGCTGCTGGCCGGCGGCAGGCGGCCGCTTGGTCGTCAATTCGTTGAGTGGCAGGAAGGGCACGACGCCCTGGCCCGAGGGGCCGCCGTCATAGACGAGCTTGTCCGCGCCACCGAGCACGCGCTCCATCGTCTCGAGATAGATCCGTTCACGCGTCACGTCGGGCGCCTTCTTGTATTCTTCGTAAACCTTCAGGAAGCGCGCGCTCTGGCCCTTGGCCTCGGCGATCGCCTGCTCCCTGTAGCCTTCGGCAGCTTGCTGGATCTGCGCCGCACGACCGCGGGCCTGCGGCACCACCTGGTTGGCGTAGGTCTGCGCTTCGTTCTGCAATTGCTCGAGATTGGCGCGCGCCGCCTGCACGTCGCGGAACGCGTCGATCACCTGCGCGGGCGGGTCGACCTTCTGCATCTGCACCTGGGTGATGAGAATGCCGGCGCCGTAGCTGTCGAGCGTCCGCTGGATCAGCTCCTGCACGCCCTGTTCGATCGTGTTGCGAGCGCCGGTCAGGATCGGCTGGATCTGCGAGCGGCCGATCACCTCGCGCATTGCGCTCTCGGCGACCGCCTTCACGGTGCCTTCGGGGTTCTGGATGTTGAACAGGAAGTCGCCGACGCCGCCGGCATCGGGCTTGATGCGCCACAGCACGGTGAAGTCGACGTCGACGATGTTCTCGTCGCCGGTGAGCATCAGGCTCTCTTCCGGCACGTCACGGATGGAGCGGCCGCGCCGCGCCGGATCGTCGATCAGGGTCATCCCGATGGAGGTGGTGTTGACGCGCAGCGCCTTCGGCAGCAGCACGGTCTCGATCGGATAGGGCAGATGATAATTCAGGCCGGGGTCCACGGTGCGGACATGCTTGCCGAACCGCAGCACGACGCCGCGCTCTTCGGACTGCACGCGGAAGAAGCCTGACAGCAGCCAGAACGCGATGATGAGCAGGATGATCAGCGTGATGCCGACGCCGGAGAAATAGCCGCCCGGCATGATCTGCTGAAGGCGGTCCTGGCCGCGCCGCAGAAGATCTTCCAGATCCGGCGGCCTTGGCCCGACCGGTTGCGGGCCTGAGCCCCATGGTCCCTTTGGACCCGAGCCCCATGGGCCACCGCCCTGATTCTTCCACGGCATTCGACGCTCTCCTCGGCAGGGTGGAATTGCCCCCGCCCGCTTTGTCCGGTCCGGCTTTATAGGGGACAGGCAGGTCCCTTACAACGCAGCCCTCGCCACCTTCCGAGCTAAGCCCGAAGGCAGAAAAGTCAATGTTAACATTGGCGAATGCGGTTAACGGGGGGGCCGCCGACGATATGTCACATAGGAGTAGTCGGCGCTGTCGTCGGGCCCGGCAGGATGACGGATGCGCGCCATCTCATCCCATTCTGCCTTGTCGATGTCGAAATGGGTGTCGCCGTCGGGCCGAGCATGCACTTCGGTGATTTCGAGGCGATCGGCACGTTCGAGCCATTGCCGGAAGATCTCGGCGCCGCCGATCACGGCGATCTCGGTGACCGAACGCCGCAGGGCATCGCCAAGCGCAACCGCGCCGGCATCCGCGGCGGATGTCGTGACGATGGCACCAGCGGCGCGATAGGCCGCATCGCGCGTGATGACGATATTGGTGCGGCCCGGCAGGGGACGGCGGGGCAGGGATTCGAAGGTCTTGCGACCCATGATCACCGGCTTGCCGATCGTGAGCGCCTTGAAGCGCGCCATGTCGGACTTCAATCGCCACGGCATCGCATTGCCCGCGCCGATGATGCCGTTTTCCGCGATCGCGACGACGAAGACGATGTCCATCAGGCAGAGCTCCCGGCAAGCTGCGTCAGCGCAGGCCCGGTGACGCGGCACAGCGTCCAATCGTCCATCATGACGGCGCCGAGCGATTTGTAGAACGCGATCGAAGGCTCGTTCCAGTCGAGCACCGCCCACTGCAGGCGCGACCAGCCGTTCTCGACGCACTCCCTGGCGAGATAGACCAGCAGCGCCTTGCCGAGGCCCCTGCCCCGATGCGACGGCCGCACGTAGAGATCTTCGAGATAGATGCCGTGGCGGCCGCTGAATGTGGAGAAGTTTGCAAACCAGACCGCAAAGCCGACCGGCTCGCCGTTCCACTCCGCGATCGCGCAATAGAGCTGCGGCCTCTCGCCGAACAGCGCCTCCGCGATGTCAGCCTCGGTTGCCTCGACCTCGTGGGACAGCTTTTCGTATTCGGCGAGCTCGCGGATGAAAGAGAGAACGAGACCGGCTTCGCCCGGGCGCGCGCGGCGAATATTCAGTGACATCTAGACCGCGACTTCCGCCTTGATGTGCGGATGCGGATCATAGCCGACGAGCTCGAAATCCTCGTAACGGAAGGAGAAGATGTCCTTCACATCAGGATTGATGCGCATCACCGGCAGCGCGCGCGGTGCGCGCGTGAGCTGAAGCCGCGCCTGCTCCAGATGGTTGGAATAAAGATGGGTGTCGCCGAGCGAGTGCACGAAGTCGCCGGGCTTCAGACCGGTGACCTGCGCGACCATCATGGTGAGCAGCGCATAGGAGGCGATGTTGAAGGGCACGCCGAGGAAGACGTCGGCCGAGCGCTGATAGAGCTGGCACGACAGCTTGCCGTTCGCGACGTAGAACTGGAACAGCAGATGGCAGGGCGGCAGCGCCATCTTCTCGACGTCGGCCGGATTCCAGGCGGTGACGATCAGCCGGCGGGAGTCCGGGGTGCGCTTGATCATGTCGATGACATTGGCGATCTGATCGATGCTGCGCCCGTCGGCCGTGGGCCAGGAGCGCCACTGATGGCCGTAGACCGGGCCGAGATCGCCATTGGCGTCCGCCCACTCGTCCCAGATGGTGACGCCGTTGTCGCGCAGATATTTGATGTTGGTGTCGCCCTTCAGGAACCACAACAGCTCGTGCACGATCGCCTTCAGCGGCAGCCGCTTGGTGGTCAGCATCGGGAAGCCGGCAGACAGATTGAAACGCATCTGATGGCCGAACACCGACAACGTGCCGGTGCCGGTCCGGTCGGTCTTCTCGGCGCCGTCTGAAAGAATCCGCTCGAGCAGGTCCTGATATTGGTGCATGTGCGACTGAGCCTTTGGGAGGCGGCGAACTTAACGGCCGCCCCCGCGCTGCGACAGCAGCGATTCGCTGCTCCCACAGATTATACAGGGAAAAGGTGAGCGTTCCCGCGGCAAACGACAAGGGGCGGAACTTGCGTCCCGCCCCTCGCCTATCGGCTTGAAAGTGCTGGTTAAGTTGCCGGCTTGAGCACCGGGGTCCATTTCGCGATCTCGTTCTTGACGAGGGTCGCCAGGGCCTCTGGCGTCCGGTCCTTGGGCGCCGGGATGACGCTGCCGAGCTCGAGCAGGCGCTTCTTCACGGTCTCGTCGTCGAGCGCCTTGATGGCGGCAGCGTTCAGGCTCGCAATGATCGCGGGCGAAGTTCCCTTGGGCGCGAACATCGCGTTCCAGGCCTGGGCCTGGAAGTTGGGCAGGCCCGCTTCCGTCGTGGTCGGCACGTTCGGCAGCGACGGATTGCGCTCCGGCGTTGCGATCGCATAGGCCTTGATGGTGCCGGCGTTGATCTGCGGCACGGCATTGACGATCTGGTCGCACATGTAATCGACCTGCCCCGCCACCAGCGCATTCATCGCCGGGCCAGTGCCGTTGAAGGGCACGCCGACCGGCTTGACGTCGAGGATGGAGTGCAGCAGCTCGCAGGAGACGTGCGAGACCGAGCCGACGCCGGCATGCGCCGCGTTCATCTTCTCGGCATTGGCCTTCACGTAAGCCACGAACTCCTTCAGGTCCTTCGGCGGAAAGTCCTTGCGCGCGAGGATCAGGATCGGTGTGCCCGCGAGCAGCGCGATCGGCTCGAAATCCTTCTCGGGATGATAGGCGAGCTTCGGATAGAGCGGCACGGACGCCGCGTGCGTACCCATATGCCCGGTGATGAGCGTATAGCCGTCATTGGCGGCACGCGCCGCACGCGTGGTCGCGGTCGTGCCGCCGGCGCCGACCACGTTCTCGATGATGATGCTCTGGCCAAGCGTCTGCGCCATATGTGCGGTGACGATGCGCGAGATGACATCGGTCGGCCCGCCCGCGGCGAACGGCACGATCATGGTGATGCTGCGCGTCGGATAGTTTTGCGCCTTCGCAGGTGCAACAAAGGCGCACAGCGATGCGAGCGCAGCAGCACATGCGCCCGTAGCAAGCGCGCGAAGAGAGGTCATATCGTTTTCCCCGGGACACAAACAAAAATGCCGGCCACAAGGGCCGGCATTTTCATGTCACGAAGACATCACACACGTCGATTCGACTTCCGAATGCGGCGTGCGGACGCAGGCCGCGCCGCGCGAACGCAGGGCGCCGCGGCTAGTTCTCGGATTCGGTGAACACCTCGTCGCGCTTGGCACGCAGTGTCGGCAACACCGTGAGCACCAGCAGGCCCAGCGAGATCGCCAGCAGCACCGCCGACAACGGCCGCGTCAGGAAGACGCTCCAGTCGCCGCGCGAGATCAGCAGCGCACGACGCAGGTTCTCCTCCATCAGCGGTCCGAGCACCATGCCGAGCAGCAGCGGAGCCGGCTCGAAATCGTGCTTGATTAGCCAGTAGCCGACGAGCCCGAACACGCCGGCGAGGATGACGTCGACGGGCGCGTTGTTCACCGAGTAGATGCCGATCGCACAGAAGATCACGATCGAGGGGAACATCAGCCGGTAAGGCACGCGCAGCAGGCGGACCCAGATGCCCACGAGCGGCAGGTTGATGATGATCAGCATCAGGTTGCCGATCCACATCGAGGCGATCATGCCCCAGACGAGGTCGGGCTGCTTCTGCATCACCTGCGGACCCGGCACGATGCCGTGGATGGTCATCGCGCCTACCATCAGCGCCATCACCGCGTTCGGCGGGATGCCGAGGGTGAGCAGCGGGATGAAGGAGGTCTGCGCTGCGGCGTTGTTGGCGCTTTCCGGCGCCGCCACGCCTTCGATCGCGCCGCGGCCGAACCGCTTCGGATCCTTCGCGAGCTTCTTCTCGAGCGTATAGGCCGCAAACGAGGCGATGACGGCGCCGCCGCCCGGCAGAATGCCGAGGATCGAGCCGAGCACGGTGCCGCGCAGGATCGGCGGCGTCGAGTCGATCAGATCCTTCTTGGTCGGCATCAGGCCGGTGATCTTCTGCTGCACGAGATCGCGGTTCATCTCGGCGCCGGCGTCGAGATTGCGGATGATCTCGGCAAAGCCGAACACACCCATCGCCACCGTCGCAAAGCCGAGACCGTCGGCGAGCTCGGGAATGTTGAAGGCCATGCGCGAGGCGCCGGTCTCGATGTCCGAGCCGACCATCGAGAGCAGGAGGCCGAACACGATCATCGCGATCGCCTTCAGCACCGATCCCTTGGCCAGCACCACCGCGAAGATCAGGCCGAGGCACATCAGCGAGAAATATTCGGCCGGACCGAACGCCAGCGCGAGTTTCGTGAGTGGCGCGCCGAGGACGGCGATCAGGACGGTCGCAACGCAGCCGGCGAAGAACGAGCCGATCGCCGCGATCGCCAGCGCCGGGCCGGCACGGCCCTGCTTGGCCATCTGGTGACCGTCGATGGCTGTGACGACCGATGTCGCCTCACCGGGAATATTGACTAGGATCGACGTGGTCGAGCCGCCATATTGCGCGCCGTAATAGATGCCGGCGAGCATGATCAGCGCGCCGACCGGCGGCAGGCCGAAGGTGATCGGCAGCAGCATTGCGACCGTCGCAATGGTGCCGATACCAGGGAGAACGCCGACCAGCGTGCCGACGAGGGCACCGATCAGGCACATCAGCAGGTTGATGGGAGAGAGCGCGACGACAAAGCCGTGAGCGAGATTGGCAAAAATATCCATCACACCCTCACTGGATCAGGAAACGCGGAAACATCGGCATCGGAAGCCCGAGCACGTAAGGGAACAGGATCGCGCAGCCGAGCGTCAGACAGGCGCCGACGATGGCCGCCTCCAGCCAGCGCGTCTCATGCGACCCTGTCGCCGCGATCATGAAGCTCACGAACGCGGTGACGACGAGCCCGAGCGGCCGGATCGCCAGCGCGAAGAACAGGATCGCAACCATCACGAACAGCGGCCCGCGCCAGGAATAATGCGCCATCGACGGCCCGTCGGCCAGAAGGCCGGTCAGGGCGATGGCGGCGGACAGGGCGACCAGAAGCCCGCCGAACATTCGCGGCGCGGTGCCCGCGCCGAAGGAGAAGCCGCGCATGCCCTGCAGATCGCTCGACGCCCACAACGCGAACAGCGCGACCGCCATCAGAATAACGCCGCCGACATAATCCTGTGCCGACCGGATGGTCATGAACAGCGTGACGATCGCCACCGCAAGGATCGGATAGGAATAGATCAGCGCCAGCAGCACATCGGAGGACGCCTTCTTGGTCTCACCGCCGGCCGCTCCGATCAGGGCCGCGGGAGCACCGGCGACCAGCGCGGTAACGTGGCTGATCAGCACGGTGGCCGGGCCGCGTCCGGTACCCCAGCCGAAGATGGTCCCGATCGACCAGATGAATTCGAAGATCTGCGGCGCTATCGCCAGCAGGCAGAAACCGATCACCACCTTGGTGTTTCGGGTGGCTGTCGCTGAGTGGCCCATCGTCTCGGCCATGCATGTCTCCTCCGCGACCCGTAAGTCACGAGCACTGTTGTTCTAAATCGGCTGGAAAGGGATCCCCGGGCCGCAGCACTGCCTAGCGATTTTCATCACACAATGCCAGCAAAACCCAACAGGCCGCCGGCGAGCAGAAGCCAGAGGGGATTGATGCGCGAGACCGATGCGATCACCGCAACCATCGCGGTCAGAAGCACTGCAGCAATCGTCCGGTCGGTCGACTGGGCCAGGATCAGGGCACTCGCCGCCATCAATCCGATCGAAAGCGGAACCAGTGCAGCCTGGATCAGGGCCGGCCAGCGCGACTGGCTGGGCCGATTCAGGAAACGGCTGACATAATAGGCAACCAACGCGGTCGGCAGGCACATCGCCAGCGTCGCCGCGAGCGCACCGGGGATGCCGGCGACGGCATAGCCGATTAACGTCACGATAAGCACGTTCGGACCCGGCGAGAGTTGTGCGATCGCATAGGCATCGGCGAACTGCTTGTCGGTCATCCAATGATGCACGTCGACCGCGATGCGGTGCATCTCGGGCACCGCCGCGGCGGCGCCGCCGACCGCGAACAGCGACATCAGACCGAAGGTCGAGATCAGCGCCCAGACCGGGTTCTCGGCGTTCATGCTGCTACCTTCCGCCGCAGGAGGAAGGTCGCGCCGATGCTCACGGGGATCGCGACCAGTAGCACGGCCTGAAGCGGCAGGCGGAGCACGCCGATGGCGAGGAAGACACCGAGCATCAGGATCAGCGCGATCGCCTCCATCCGCTTCAGGAGCGGCGTCATCATGCGGAAGACCACGGCGATCAGGAGGCCGACCGCGGCGCAGGAGATGCCTGCGAGGATACGACGCAGCACCTCGAGGTCGCCGAACCGGGCGTAGGCGATCGCGAGCACGGTCATGATCAGCGTCGGCGGCAGCAGCAGCCCGGTAAAGGCGGCGACACCTCCGGCGATCCCGCGCAGCCGCGCGCCAAAGACCATCGACAGATTGACGATGTTGGGGCCGGGCAGGAAATGGCAGAGCGCAAAGGTCTCGTTGAACTCGTCCGCCGTCATCCAGCGGTGCTGCTCGACGATCGCCCGGCGCGCAAACACCAGGACCCCGCCGAAACCGGCCAGCGACATCCGGGCAAAGGCCACAAAGAGCGCGGTCAGGCTGGGCGGGGCGGCAGCGCTGGTCGGATGGTCCGGCTCTTGGGCGACCGGTGCTGAATCGGCGGACATGTCAGGAGCTTAGAACCGAGGCCGCGGCGCGGCCAAGATCGGATCAGCCGCCATCCGGAACCTATCCAAAGGGAACCGCACGTGGCCGCTCGAAACCTCTGTTTTTTGAAACCTTTGCCCCCTATATTGGGGGCGCCGGTTCGCCGGCTATGGAAATAAACGGTCGTCGCAATAAACCATTCGGACCCGGGGGCGGTACCCGGCGCCTCCACCAAAGCCCACATCGGGCAGGCCCTGAAAGCGGGCTTTGGCGGGGGCGAAATAGGATCGACGAGGGCGTAAAGGGCGTACTTTTTCCCGGTATTGTTCCGCCGTTATCGGGCTACTGCAATAGTTGCCAACGACAACTTTGCTCCGGTTGCTCAGGCTGCGTAACGCAGTTTGAAAGACCACTTTAAAGTCCTAGCGGGTTAAGCTCCGCTAGGCGGGGTTCGGAGGCACCTGGCAACAGAAGCCTCCACTTACATTTCATTTCTTCCCGGCGGGGACTCCTGCTGACCCATCAGGCGCGGTACTATTGCGGCTTGGCGAGTCGGACCGGCAGGGTCCGGCTTGGGGGATGCAACAGGACCACCATGGCGACCGATCATATCCGATACGATGTGCTGGCCCGCGACGCGCTGCGCGGCGTGCTGCGGAAGGTGCTGACCGACGCCGCATCCCATGGCTTGCCGGGCGAGCACCATTTCTTCATCACCTTCGTATCGAAGGCCGAGGGCGTGAAACTGTCGTCGCGGCTGCTGGCGCAATATCCGGAAGAGATGACGATCATCCTCCAGCACCAGTTCTGGGACCTGACCGTGCTCGAAGACCGCTTCGAGGTCGGCCTGTCCTTCGGCGGCATTCCGGAGCGGCTGGTGGTGCCGTTCAGCGCCATCAAGAGCTTCCTCGATCCGTCCGTGAAATTCGGCCTCCAGTTCGATACGTCCGACATCGCCGAGGTGGCGCCGGAGAATTTGCCGGCAGCGCCTGCCCCGTCGGCTGTCGCCGTGCCGGCGCCCGCCGCCGAGAAGGCGGAGACCGCGGAAGAGCCGACCCCGCCGAACCAGGGCGGCGCCGAGGTCGTGCGGCTCGATCGTTTCCGCAAGAAATGATCTAGGCTGTCGCGCGGAGCCATCGCGCCTGGTCAAACTGCCTGTATAGAAGAGCACATGAAGAGGCCGCGCGGCGTTTCGCGCGGCAGAATGGATGTGCTCATGGCCAAAGCTGCCCGCTCGAAGACCGCCCGCCCCGCAACTCGCATCGAGACCGACAGCTTCGGTCCCATCGAAGTGCCCGCCGATCGCTATTGGGGGGCGCAGACCGAGCGGTCGCGGCAGAATTTCCGCATCGGCACCGATCGCATGCCGATCTCGCTCGTGCATGCGCTCGGCATGGTCAAGCTCGCTGCCGCGCAGTCCAACCTCGAGCTCGGTCTGCTCGACCAGCGCCGCGCCAATGCCATCATCCGCGCCGCGCGCGAGGTGATCGAGGGCAGACTGGACGACCATTTCCCGCTTGTCGTGTGGCAGACCGGCTCGGGCACGCAGAGCAACATGAACCTCAACGAGGTGATCGCCAACCGCGCCAATGAGCTGCTCGGAGGCGAGCTCGGCGCCAAGAAGCCGGTGCATCCCAACGACCACGTCAACATGAGCCAGTCGTCGAACGACTCCTTCCCGACCGCGATGCACATCGCGGCCGCAAGCCGCATCAACGTCGATCTCGTCCCCGCCCTCGGCGAGCTGCTCCGCGCGCTGCGCAAGAAGGAGAAGGAATTTTCCAAGATCGTGAAGATCGGCCGCACCCACACTCAGGATGCGACGCCGCTGACGCTCGGCCAGGAATTCTCCGGCTATGCCGCGCAGGTCGAAAGCGGCATCGCCCGGCTCAAGGTCGCGGTGAAGGATCTCTATCCGCTGGCGCAGGGCGGCACCGCGGTCGGCACCGGCCTCAACTCGAAGCCGCGCTTTGCCAAGCTGTTCGCAAAGCATGTCGCCGGGATTACGAAGCTTCCCTTCACCAGCGCCGCCAACAAATTCGAGGCGCTGGCCTCGAACGATGCCTATGTGCTGGCGCACGGCGCCATCAACTCGGTCGCGACCGGCCTGTTCAAGATCGCCAACGACATCCGCCTGCTCGGATCGGGTCCGCGCTCGGGGCTCGGCGAGCTGATCTTGCCGGAGAACGAGCCGGGCTCCTCGATCATGCCGGGCAAGGTCAATCCGACGCAGTGCGAGGCGATGACCATGGTGTGCTGCCAGGTGTTCGGCAATCACACCGCGATCACGGTCGCCGGCAGCCAGGGCCATTTCGAGCTCAACGTCTACAAGCCGGTGCTGGCCTACAACATGCTGCACTCGATCCGCCTGATGGCGGATGCCGCGCGCTCCTTCACCGAGCATTGCGTCAGCGGCATCCGCGCCGACGAAAAGCGCATCAGGGAGCTGATGGAGCGCTCGCTGATGCTGGTGACGGCGCTGGCCCCGAAGATCGGCTACGACAACGCCGCCAAAGTGGCCAAAACCGCCCATGCCAACGGCACCACGCTGAAGGAGGAGGCGCTGCGGCTCGGTTTCGTCTCGGCCGACGAATTCGACCGCCTGGTGCGCCCGGAAAAGATGACCAGCCCGGGCTAAATTTCCGAATTCCGATAGTCATCCGTAATGATACGGACGCCAGACGTTCAGAAATATGCGGTTTTGGGGGCGGGATTTGATTACCGTCAATGTTCCGGGGGGGCGGCGTGTTACGCAAGCCCCACCGCCCTGACGGGGCGAAATTCATCGTTTGATGGCCCGAAGGGCCGATTGACGAGGACGAGCGAATGACCATCAAGTCTTTTGGGGCGCAATGCCGCCCCCTGAATATTTCATCCTACCTGCCGAGGATCGGATGATGGAGACGCGGCATGGGGAACGTCATCAACCTGAATCGTTTCAGGAAGCGCGCCGAACGGGAAGCCTCGGCGAAGCAGGCGGACGCCAACCGGACGAAGTTCGGCCGCACCAAGGCGGAGCGGTCGGCGGAGGAGACGCGCGCGGACAAGGCGAAGGCGCACCTGGACCAGCATCAGATCGATCGCGAGGAGCAGCCATGAAGTCGCCCGTCGTGAAGCGATCGATCGTCGTCGCCGGCCACAAGACCAGCGTCAGCCTGGAAGAGGCGTTCTGGAACGGCATGAAGGAGATCTCGGGCCTGCGTAACATGACGCTGTCCGAGCTCGTCGGCGAGATCGACGGCAACCGCCAGCAGGGCAATCTGTCCTCGGCGATCCGCCTGTTCGTGCTCGACTACTTCAAGAGCCGGGCCATGGCCGCCCAGCCGGACAAGGTCCCGGCGCAGTAGCCGCCGGGCGTGTTTCCGGCGCGACTCCGGCGTCTGCACTTTAAAATCACTCTAAGGTGCAGTTTCGGCCGCCGAGGGCGCTTGACCTCAATGCCCTGCGTTGAAAATACAGGGCATGACCGACCATGATGATACGCGCCCGCATATGCCGCTGGGTCTGGCCCTGCGCGGCTATACCGGCGTCATCCAGCACCTTTCCACCAAGGATACGGGCTCTGCGCTTTCGGACATCGAGCTCGAAAGCCGCCTGATCGAGCTTGGCTTCGTCGAGGGCGCCCGGGTCGAGGTGCTGCACGAAGGGCTGGTCGGGCGCGACCCGATCGCGGTCAGGGTCGACAGCATCACGATCGCGGTCCGCCGGCGCGAAGCCATGGCCATCATCGTCGCCTAGTCAGCGACCGGATAACTGCCCCAGGCCCTTGATCCCATGGAAGCACCCCTGCTGCATCTCGCCCTGGTCGGCACTCCCAACAGCGGCAAGACCTCGCTGTTCAATGCCCTGACCGGCAGCCGGCAGAAGGTCGCGAACTATCCGGGCGTCACCGTCGAGCGCAAGGAGGGCTTCTTCGTCACCCCGCTCGGCCGCCAGGTCTCCGTGGTCGACCTGCCCGGCACCTATTCGCTGCGCGGCCGCAGCCCGGACGAGGAGATCACCCGCGACTTCGTGCTCGGCAAGGCCTCCGGCGAGACCGTGCCCGACCTCGTGCTGTGCGTCGCCGATTCCACCAATCTGCGCCTGACCATCCGCCTGCTGCTCGAGCTGAAGCGCACCGGGCGGCCGATGATCCTCGTGCTCAACATGTTCGACATCGCGTCCCGCCGCGGCATCACGGTCGACGTCGAGCGGCTCGCCAAGGAGCTCGGCGTGCCCGTGGTCACCTCGATCGCGGTGCGCAAGGGCGGCACGGCCGACCTGCTGACGCTGACCGACGAGATCTCGGCCAAGCTCGCCAGCGAGCCGCAGGAGAACAGCTGGCGCGCGCTCAGCGTCTCCGAGCTGCGCGCCACTCAGCGCGAGGCCGACCGCATCATCGCCGACTGCGTCAGCCTGCCTGCCAAGCCCGACACCTGGACCGCGCGGATCGATGCCGTCGTGCTGCATCCGGTCGGCGGGCTCATCGTGCTGGCGCT
Organism: Bradyrhizobium sp. CB1717; assembly: GCF_029714325.1. Lineage (NCBI taxonomy): Bacteria > Pseudomonadati > Pseudomonadota > Alphaproteobacteria > Hyphomicrobiales > Nitrobacteraceae > Bradyrhizobium > Bradyrhizobium sp. CB1717. The sequence goes on along the minus strand of NZ_CP121666.1, from coordinate 3,077,796 downwards.
GATCCTGTTCGTGATGTTCCAGGCGGTGTTCGCCTGGGCGCAGCCGGCGATGGATCTGCTCAAGTCAGGGTTCGACGCGCTCGGCGAGCTCGTGAAAGCCACCCTGCCCGACGGCCTGCTGCAGAGCTTCCTTCAGGACGGCGTGATCTCCGGCGTCGGCAGCGTCATCGTGTTCCTGCCGCAGATCATCCTCATCTTCCTGTTCATCCTGCTCTTGGAAGATTTCGGCTACATGGCGCGCGCCGCGTTCCTGATGGACCGCATCATGGGCGGCGCCGGCCTGCACGGCCGCGCCTTCATTCCGCTGCTGTCGAGCTTTGCCTGCGCCATTCCCGGCATCATGGCGACGCGCGTGATCGACAACAAGCGCGACCGGCTGACCACGATCCTGATCGCGCCGCTGATGACCTGCTCGGCGCGCATCCCGGTCTACACGCTGATCATCTCCGCCTTCATTCCGGCCAGGGACGTCTGGGGCTTCATCAACCTGCAGGGCCTCGTGATGTTCGGCCTCTACACCACCGGCATCGTCAGCGCGCTTGCCGTCTCGTTCGTGATCAAGTTCTTCATGATCCGCGACTATGCGCCGGCGCCGTTCATGCTGGAGCTGCCGGACTACAAGATGCCCAGGCTGAAATCGATCGCGATCGGCATCTACACCCGCGCAAAAATGTTCTTGCAGCGCGCGGGCACCACGATCTTCTCGATGATGGTGCTGATCTGGTTCCTGGCCTCGTTCCCGCAGCCGCCGGCAGGCAGCACCGAGCCCGCCATCGACTTCAGCCTCGCCGCCATCATCGGCAAGGCGCTCGAGCCGCTGCTCGCCCCTGTCGGCTTCAACTGGCAGATCGCGGTGGCGCTGATCCCCGGGATGGCCGCCCGCGAGGTCGCGGTCGCCGCGCTCGGCACGGTCTACGCCATCGAAGGCGGCAAGGAAGCGGCCGAGCAGATCGGCCAGGTGCTGGCGACGAAATGGTCGCTCGCTACCGCGCTGTCGATGCTGGCCTGGTACATCTTCGCGCCCCAATGCGCCTCGACGCTGGCCGTGATCCGGCGCGAGACCGGAAGCTGGGGATGGATGGCCGTCACCTTCACCTACATGCTTGTGCTGGCCTATGCCGCTAGCCTCGTGACGTACAATTTCGCGGTAGCGCTCGGGGCAGGCTAAAGCCCCTCCAAAACAAAAAAGCGAAAACAACCCCATGCACAGTAGGCGGGGGTTGTGAAATCAACGGCTTACGCGTGGGCAAAAATCTCCGGCCGTAGCCCGGATGAAGCGCGAGCGAAATCCGGGATTCTCGCGCAACGCACCGCCGGCCCCCGGATTACGCTTACGCTCCATCCGGGCTACGGACTGTCCCGGTTGCGCCGTCGGGCAAAACAGGGGCATGATGGCATCATCGACTTGCGCTCGCATCTCCATGCACAGATCAACCGCGCCTGGCCTTGCGGCCCCGCGCTCGCGCTTTCGCCGGCACGCTCTTTCCATACTTCGTCCACCACGCCGTCAGGGCCTCCATGGTGGGGCCGAGCCCGCGCGCCTTTTCGGTGATCTCCTATTCGACAGCGATGAATCGTCATCCCGCCTCGAGTTGTTGTCAACGCGGATACCACTGACCGCGAGGATCACGCTGATGCGCGAAGGCGTAGGCCGGATTGACGCCGCAATAGGCGTTGGTGCCTGAGGCCGTTGCCATGCATTGCTCATAGGTCGCGAATTGGCAATTGCCCGGGTATCCCCAAATCCGTTCGGCCTCACGATCGAGACCGTCTCGCGGTCGCTGTCCTATTTGCGCGAGCTCGGCATCCTCCGCTTCATCGACAACAACCAGCGCCACGTCGTCATCATCGACAGGCAGCAACTCGCCGCATTCTGACCGGCGTCGCATGAAAAAGGCCCCGGTCGATGCCGGGGCCTGGATTCATCGGGATGACTTCAGGTCAATAGCGAGCCGTGACCGGCGCGCCGTAGCCGCCGAAGCGGTAGTTCAACCGCAGCGTGACCATGTCCACGTCCTGGGTGACCCCGCTGCCGGTGAGCGTGAACCCTCCGGGCGTGACCACGCCTGCGAAGGAGGTGTTGTCACGACCCATCCAGAGATGGTCGTATTCGACGCCGACCGACCAGTTCGGGGTGAAGCCATACTCCCAGCCGACACCCAGGGTACCGCCCCAGCGCGTGTGACCTGCCGAAGCGAGGCCGACGCCGGTGACGTTGTTGAAGATGTCAAAGCGATTGCGCGTCACCGCGGCGCCGCCCTTCACGTAGAGCAGCGAGGCGTTCCATGCCCAGCCGAGCTGGGCCGTGAACAACCCGATCGCATCGATCTTGCCCGTGGTCGAGATCAACGGATCGACCAGGCTGACGCGGGTGTTCTTGATCTCGGCCCAATCGCCCTGCGCTTCCAGGCCGAGCACGAACTGATTGGTCTGCCAGCGATACCCGATCTGTCCGCCGGCGAGGCCTCCGGAGCGATCGGCGCAACCACTTGCGACGGCGCCTGCGGGCGTTATCAGATCCGCACAGCCGTGGCTCCACCCATAACCTCCGTTGGCGCCAATATAGAATCCGGTCCAGTTGTAGACCGCCACCACCGGCGCTGGCGGCGGCGCTGCCTTGACAGCCATGTCGGCAGCCATGGCCGGAGCCACCATGCTCAGCGCCGCGAAGCCGATCGCAGCTATCGAAAGCTTCTTCATTGTCTCGTCCCCTTTGCTCAAATCTCTTCCGTTCAAAACGTGGGCCCGCATGCAGGCTGGCGTGCATAAGTGCTGCGAACATCCTGGAGTTTACGGGCGAGGGAGTCTGGGGCGCGTACCAAAATGGCAACACCCAAGCGCCATGTCTATGCACGGCAACGTGCTTACTCGCCATCCCCGGCTTCAGGCGCCGAGGTGCTGTCTTGTACGTCGGCAAGCCAGGCGGCGATGCGGGAGGACGGGATGAGCCGCCTGGGAAGGTGGGGATTGATCGTGCCAGCGAAGACAGCGAGACCTTCATCGAGCTTTGCGCGCGCGAACAGCTTGGCTTCATGCTCGGACGCGAAAGTCTTCGTCTCACGGGGGCTCCGCTGTCTCAACAGCAAGCCCCGCTTTCGAACTTCAAAGGTGACGTACCAAGTCGGGGTCATTGCTCACGCCAACAGATCGCCATCCAGCCGATTTGCCGTTGTGACGCGGCCGTGACCGCCGCGCTTGACGCAGATCAAATCAAATGGCTCGGCGAAATTGCGGGCGAGGAAGGCAATAGACGTCGCGGCGAGATACTCACGATCCCCTTGGAACTGCGACCATTGATTTTAGTCAATGGCGGAGGTCATCGGCCTGTCAGGCTAGCTCGTCGTCCTGCAAAGGGAGAGAGTACATGGCTGGACATGCCAAGCTGATCGGACTGTTCGTCACCGCCGCGCTGTTCACGGCAACGCCCCTGTCGCTCCACACCTCGCCGGTGGATGCGCTCACCGTGTCCGTCGACACCGCCGAGGCTCGCGTCGGGCGTCCCCTGACCCCCGGAAGCGTTGCAGGCGTCAACCGCCGGGTCCATCGGCGCGCGTATTACGGCGCAGCAGCGGCGGGAGCTGCAGCCTATGGCGCCTATGGCGCCTATGGCTATCGCCGGGCTTGCGGATATTACCCCTATCCGCCCTGCTATTGAGCCCGGCGCGATCGCATCAGCCATCGAGCCAATCAACCGGAGGCAGCTTGACCCGCCTCCGGTCTCGACACTTGGGCTGGTTGACCCATCGGGCTAAACACCGGCATGATGGCATCGTCGGGCTTCGAGCCGTCGGGATCGCAGCCAACCCAAATCGCCATCAGCATTCATGGATCGCTTCAGCACGGAACGGCTGATCGCCGAGCGACTGCACGCAGATCATCTCCCCGACCTCGTTGCGCTGCATCTCGATGCCGACGTATCGCGTTATCTCGGCGGCGTGCGCTCGGCGGAGGTGACCAGGACCTATCTCGACGTCAACATGGCCCATTGGGACCAGCATGGCTTCGGGCTGTGGGCGCTGCGAACCAAAGACGGCGCATTCGCGGGACGGGCGGGCCTCCGTCACATCATGGTGGATGACGTGGACGAGGTCGAGATCGCCTACGCGTTCAGGCGCGGCGTCTGGGGCCGGGGACTTGCGAGCGAGATCGCGACCGCGATGACGCGGATCGGGCTTTCGCACCTCAAACTGCCCTCGCTGATCGGCCTGGTGTTTGCCGGAAACATGGCATCCCGCCGTGTGCTGGAGAAATCGGATTACCTGCTCGAACGGAACACGGACCGCTTCGGCAATGACTCCGTGATCTACCGCATCCGGCTGTGAGCGCATCATCGTAGGATGGGTAGAGCGAAGCCATCGCGCTTCGACACGCTCGAAGGCAATGATGGGTTTCGCTTCGCTCTGCCCATCCAACGGACTACGACCAGGACGATCGGAACAAAGAAACCCAAGCCGATAGCAGTTCCATTGTGGCTGCGATGGTGCAGGACCTGAACAGCCATTCAAGAAAGTTTCCTGCCTGTTCCTGCAACAGGCGAAGGCGGCGGTCGTTGACTCGCGACGAACGCAAGCCAAGGAGGAACAGATGAAGAAGCTGACTTACGCACTTGCTGCGCTAGCGACGCTTGCAATCGGTACCCCCACAATCGCCAACGCGGCCGGCTTCGGCGTCTATGTCGGCGGCGACAGGGACTACTATGACGGCCCGCGGGCGCGCATCTACGAGCATGACCGCGGCTGGCACCGTGGCTGGTACCATCGCGACCGCGACTACGACCGCGGCGTCGTGATCCGTCGTTATCATCATTGGGACGATTGATGCGAGCGAGCGATCGTACAAGGAGGCCCCGCTTCGGCGGGGCCTTTTTGACGCAAGGACTTTTGCATTTGGACGCAAGGAGGGGCCGCCCGGCGAGGCGGCCTCCTGGCCGACATCAGATCGCTTTGCCTCGGCCTATCAAATCACTTGGGGGGCGACGCTCTGCACGCCGTCATTGCGAGCGCAGCGAAGCAATCCAGGATCTTTCCGCGGAGGCAGTCTGGATTGCTTCGCTGCGCTCGCAATGACGGCGTAGAAGCAGCAAGTAGCCCGTTGTCACCATCGGGCTACGAAAATCCTACCTGAAATACCCCACCACGAGATCGACATCCGAGCTGCGGGCCGCCGTGCCGTTCAGTTCGGCATCGATGACGCGGCGGCAGGCCTCGATCGCGGCGTGGTCGCCGAGGTCGTTGGCGGCTTCAAGCACGAGCCATGCGGCGTCCACCGAGGCCTTGTCGGGCGCTCCGCCGCCGAGATCGGTGGCGACAGCCGTGTTGAGGTTCTTATTCTTGCGAACTGCGGTGCCGAATTGAGGCAACATCTGCAATACTCCCCTCTCGAATTCCTGCTCAGTGCAACTGTTCAGTGAACCTGGAGCTCGGGCTGACGGCCCGAGGCGGAATCGGCACCCGCGCTGTTCTTGCGCGACTGGTAGAATTTCAGGATGCTGCGCGAGGTCTCGATCTTGAGCCGGCCGAACTCGCGTTCGTTGTCCTGGAGGTCGCGCGCCGTGATCAGGTGATCCTTGGCACCGAGGAACAGCAGCGACATGGTGGTGTCCCAGGAGAAGTCGAGCGCCTTGCACAGCACCAGGATCATCTCGCGGTTGCGGTCCATCAGCGCGCGCTCGATCACGTCAACCGGCAGCGCCGACAGCAGCGATAGGCCGATCTGCACCTCGTCGAAGCGGTGCTGGCGCGCATAGTTCGAGATCGAATCCTGGTTGAGGTTGCCTTGGCGGTACTGCGTCGTCACCACGCGCTTGGCGACGAAATAGCTGCGCGAGGACGGACCGAACTTGGATTGCAGATCGCCTGTGACCTCGGTCACCGAGCTCTGAATCTGCGCCATCATCTCGGGGCGTTCGGTCTCGAGCCGGCGGCGGACGTCTTCCGACGCCTTCGCGATCAGCTGCTGGAAGATGTGACGCGGCACGTCCTTGCGCAGGCCAAGCTGCTCGGCAAGGATCGAGTCGCCCTCGGCGCGACGGACCATGTGCAACAGGCCCGAGCCGGAGAAGCGCGCGCCTTCGTTCTTCGCAACCGAGGTCACGACCTCATGGTTGCCGCGTTTGACCAGCACGTCGGTCACGGCCTCGCCGATCGACTGGCGCTGCGAGATCGCGAGCAGATGCGCCTGGCCCTTGGTCATGGCGCTCTCGACCAGAACCTTCTCGTCGATCCGGGTGGAATCGCGCAGCACGGGACCGGCGACCTCGATCGCATCGTCGAAAGCGAGCTTCTCGATGACGTTGAGCGGAGCGTGGTCGCAGGCCGACATCAATTCGGACAGCTGCACGCGGGCGGCGACCTCGATCTCGTCGGCGAGCCGGCCGATCACCTCGCCGAACATGCTGATCTCGTCGTCGACATAGCGGCCGGTGATCAGAAGATCGGTCGCGTGCCACAACGCGCGTGCCCGGCTTTCGTCGGTGCCGCGCGCGATTGCGTCGTCCAGATCCTGCAGAAGCGATTTCGCCCCGTTCATCTCGATACCCCAGTTCTTGGTCGTTCTTTGCCGAACCGTTGCGCCTGTCTTTGCGCGACGCCGAATTCCTCTGGGATCCAACGCTAGAGATGAAACGCGAGAATTCGGTAAAATCGGCAAATCAGTTTTGCCGACTAAAATTCATTCAAATGCGAGAGAATGGGTTAACCGGCGGGCAAGGGGCTGCGCGGGACGTGCGCTCTCAATCCGCGCAAATCAATCCGCTCAAGGATTCTGCGGCGTCAGCACCAGCGGCGGCTTCGGCTTGGGTTTTGGCGCAGGGCCGGGCGCCGGCCGCACCTCGATCGGCGGCGGCAACGGCGCGACCTGCTGGCTCGCGAGTGGCGGAGGGCTTGTCAGTGCTGGACTTGTAAGTGGAGGGCTTGGCGCTGCGGGCGCGGCCTGCGGCGCCTTCGGCGTCGGCGCGGCCTTCGTCTTTGGCGGCGCGCGGCGCGGATCCTGGCCCGGCAGCGGCACATTGACCGGCGCCGGTTCGGGCGCCGCCTCCGGCGACACCAGCGTCGGCAGCGCGGCGGTCGCCGGCGGCGGCTCGCCGCGCTCGATCGCATCAAGCCGGCGCGTCTCGCGGTCGATCGTGCGCACCGCAAGCCATGACGACAGCGGCGCGAGATCGACGGTGCGATTGAGCTTGTCGGGAGGACCTGCCGCGAACAGCTGGATCTCGGGCGGCGCGCCGGAGAGTCCGGTCATGATCGGCGTCAGGCTGGCGCGGATGTCGGCCTGGTCGGCGGGAATGTCGTAGCCGCCGGAGACGATGGCGCGGGCATTCTTCGCCTCCAGCGGCGTCGCGCCGACGCGCAGCCGTCCGTCGCGGATGGTGAACGGGATCTGCGCCGAGGCGACCGCGATGGGGCCTGCCGAGAGCGCCGGCTCGACCAGCTGCCGCAGGCGGTTGTCGTCGCTGACCTGGCCGCCGTCGCTGGCGCGGATGGCGATCTCGAAGGCGCGCGGATTGAGGCCGCTGATCTCGGCGGATTCGAGCGTCACGGTACCGTTGCCGGCGAGCGCGCCGGTGAGCGCCGCGACGCTGCGGCCCTGGCTGGTCAGCGCCATCTGCACCGACGCACGCCCCTTCGGCAGCGCGAGGTCGCGGTAGCGCAGCACGGTCGCATCGACATTGCTGAGCTCGATGCGCGCGTTCAGCGCCAGGCCATTGGCGCCATTGCGTGCGTCGAAGCTTGCCGACATCTCGCCGCCGCCGACGCCGCCCTTGAGGCCATCGAGCGCGAGCGACTGGCCGTCGCTGCGAATCGTTCCGCCGAACGGGCGCAGCTCGATGCCGCCAGGCGTCGTGCCGCGCAGCGCCTGGAAGGCGATGCGGCCGCGCCAGCCACCGAGCAGCCCCGCACTCAGCGGCTCGCCCGCATCGCGTCCCGCCGCGCCGATCGCCATCGCGAGCGCAGGCCCAAGGTCGAGCGTATCGAGGCCCATCTCGCCGTCGACGCTCTTCTCCTGATCGAGCGTGACCGCGAGACGCCCGCGCAGATGCGAGCTGCCTGCGCTGCCGTCGAGATCGTTGAAGGTCAGGCGGTTGCCTGCCAGTGTGAGGCGCGAGGACAGGCTGACGCCCTGCACCGACTTGTCGGCCGTGCCAGTCCCGAACAGCGGCGCGAGGCTGACGTTGCGCACCCGCAGATTCACGCTGGCTTTTGGCTCCGACAGCTCGACAGTCCCTTGCGCATCCGCATCGAGCCCGCCGCCGCTGATTTTCGCGTTCAATTGCAGCGGCCGCCGCCAGGCACCGCTGAGCTTGCCTTCGAACTGCGACGCGCCCTCGCCCGCGGCCACCACGCGATCCAGCCCAAGCAGGGCCAGCAATGCGCCGGCCTGCGGTGTCGAGACTTTCGACTCCAGCGTGAAGTCGCTGCTCTGCAATTTGTCGAGATCGATGCCGTTGACGGCCGCTACCGGCGTCTGCACGGCCAGCGTCGCATTGGCCTTGAGCTGCGGCGCGTCGAGATCGAGCACGGCGCGGGCGTCGCTGCGATCGGCATGCTCGGCGTTCCTGTCGAGGCTGAGATCGAGCTTCAGGCGCGTCGCGCCCGGCAGCGACGGCAGGGCATCGAAGCGCGCACGCACCGACGGAGCGAACGGCTCGATCAGTGCGGTGAGCTCGTGCAGTGAGTTGCCTGAGGATTTCAGCGCGAGCTTGCCGGTGGCCCTGGTGCGGTCGAAGCTGCCGCTCGCTTCCGTGGTCACGCCGCTGGTCTGGCCGAACCGCAACTGCTCCAGCGACAGCGAATTCGGCCCGTAACCGAGCTTCGCCGCGAACGGTCGCAACTCCTGGCCGGCGGAGATGGCGCGGCCGACATCGAGCGAGAGCCTTGCCTCCTCCGGCCATTCGCCTTGCGGCCCTGCGAGCGCGCGGACAAAACTCGCGGCGGCGTCGAGATCGAGCCGGTCGGCCTTCAGCTCGGCGTCGATCCGCGAGCCCTTGCTCGCGCCGGTCTGGACGAAGGCAATCCGTCCCTCGATGGCGCCGCCTTCGATGTCGGCCTTCAGGTGGTCGACGGCGAGATGGTTGGCGGCGATGGTCACGTCGCCGGCAAGGCGCAGCGGCCGGGTGCTGCGGCGGTTGATCTCGCTGCGGCCCTGCAGCCAGGCCACCAGCGTGTCAGGATCGGAGGATTCGACGTTGAGGCGGCCGCTGAAACTGTCGGCGCCGGGCGTTGCGCCGTTGAGCGAGAGCTGCGTCGCGCCGGGCGCGCGCAACTCGAGCCGCCGGAAGGTCCAGGACCGGCCGTCGGTCGCAAGCTCCGCCGCGATGTTCTGGAGCGGGCGGCCGCCGAGCATGATCTGGTCGGAGTTGAACTCGATCTGCGCCGGGATCGGTGCCTGCGGGATCGCGGCGAGGCCTGCGCGCAGCGCCGGCAGGATGCGCAGCGGCTCGGAATCGTTTTTGGCCGCCAGCCTGTCGGCATCGATCTGGCGGGCCGACAGCACCGCGCGCAGCAGCGGTGAAGCACCGAACCTGAGGTCGCCGACGCCGCCGACTTTCAACGCGTTGTCATCAGTGCCGATGCTCGCATCGATCTGGTCGAACTTGGCGCCGGCCGGGTCGGCCTTGAGTTTTGCAGTGAGCTTCCACGGCGTCGGCCCCGCCTCGCCCGACTTCTTCGCGGGCACCGCGAGCGTCAACGCGCCGTCGAATTTCGGCAGGCGGTTGTCGAAGGCGAGCACGCCTTCGAGATCGGCCAGGATCGCGCGCTCGCCGGGATCGACGTTGAGATGCAGGCGCGTGGCGCTGCCGTCGGCGCTCGGGCCGGAGGAGACGCGGAACGGATAGCGCGTGCCTGACACCTTGAAACTGCCGTCGCCGCGCACCGAACCGGCGAGCGAGCGGACGTCGCCGGAGAATGCGATGTCGGTCAGCTCCAGCGTCGAGCGGCTGGCGGCATCATGCAGCGCGATGCGGCCGGTGAGGTTCACCCGCTCGATGGCGAGCGAGCCCAGGTTGAAGCTGCCGCTCGCGGTGGACGGCAAATCGACCCGCCCGCGCGCATCGAGGCCGAGATCGACCGCCATGCCGCCCACGGTCAGCTCGGTGGCGCGCCATTCGCCGCGCATGAGGGAGCCCAGGCTGAACTCGACGTCGAGCTTGTCGGCGCGCAGCCGGCCGAGATCGTTGTTGCCGCCGAAGGTCACCGAGCGCAGCCGCAAGGTCGGCGCCGGCAGGAGCCGCGCGTCCAGCTCGCCCGCCACCCGCACCGGTACGCCGATGATCCGGCCGGCCTCCGCCTCGAACTGGGGCCTGAACTGGTTCCAGTCGATGAAGTAAGGCCCGATCAGCGCGGCGAGCAGCGCTAAGATGAAGGCAATCGCCAATCCGAGCAGCGTCGTCTGCACGGGTCTCCCCTCGGCCAAACCGGCACCCGGGCCAAACCTTGACCCCTGCAAACCTTGGCCTTGAGGCTTCAGGCGCGCCGGAACAGCCCCTTATATAGAGGGAAGTGTGGCGAAGTCACAGCGACTGTTGCGCGCGGAGGTTAACGGTGGGGCCTCACCAGCTGGCGGGGAGCTGCGTCAGACCGCGCAGCACGAAGGTCGACCGCCATTTCGGGTTCTCGACGTCGTCGATGCGCAAGTCAGGCAGCCGCCGGAGCAGCGTGGCGATGGCGATCTCGGCCTCGATGCGTGCCAGTTGAGCCCCCAGGCAGAAATGGATGCCGCCGCCGAACGACAGCGGCTTGACGTTCTGCCTGGTGACGTCGAGCCGGTCCGGCCGATCAGGGTAAACGGCGGGATCGCGGTTGGCCGAGCCGAGCAGGCAGAGCACCGTCTCGCCCTTGGGGATCTGCCTGCCGCCGAGATCCTCGATGTCCTCCAGCGTGACACGCCCGGTCATCTGCACGGAGGAATCGTAGCGCAAAAATTCCTCGATCGCGCCCACCATCAGCTCCGGCCGCGCCTTCAGCAGCGCGAGCTGGTCCGGATTGCGGTGGAGCGCCAGCAGGCCATTGCCGATCAGATTGACGGTGGTCTCGTGACCGGCGCCGAACAGCAGGATGATGTTGGCGGTCAGCTCCTCATTGGTGAGCTTGTTGCCGTCCTCCTCGGCCTGCACCAGCTGCGTGATGAGGTCGTCGCCGGGATTTTTGCGACGCAGCTCGAACAGCTGCTGGAAATACATCTGCGCCATCATGTTGCCGGCGTTGCCCTTGGCGATCTCCTCCGGCGTGAGCGGCACGGGGTCGAGCAGCCGGCCCCCGTCACGCGAGCTCTTGTAGAAGACCTCGCGATGGTCCTCGGGGATGCCGAGCATGTCGCAGATGATGGTGACGGGCAGGCGGAAGGCGAAATCCTCGATCAGGTCCATGTGGCCGCGCGCGATCACGGCATCGATGGCCTGGTCGACGATCTCCTGGATGCGCGGCCGCATGTCCTCGACCCGGCGCGCCGTGAAAGCTTTTACGACGAGGCCGCGCAGGCGGGTGTGATCCGGGGGATCAGACTGCAGCATCCAGTGGCTCATGCTGCGGAACACCGGCTCGTCCATGATCTTTTCGCTGTAGCGGCGCTTGGAGCGTTCGACGAAATCCTTGCCGAAGCGCTTGTCGCGCATCACGAGGCTGACATCGGCGTGACGGCTGGCGACGAACTGGCCGAACGGCGTCACATGGATCGGATCGATCGCGCGCAGCCGGTCGTAATGCGGATAGGGATCGCGGATGAAATCCGGCGACAGCGGATTGAACAGCGGATCAGCGCCGGCGGGTTGCACTTGCTCGTTCATGGTGACCTCAATCGGTTGCCGCATGACACGCATACGCAAGGCGGCCCCTGCCCGGCGTAACCATCCCTTTTATTGTCAACTCGATACATTGTTGTATCGAGTTGCATTCTGCCCTAAGCTGCGCCGATGTCAAGGGTGAGAACCAGGCCGACCAGGGACGACACGCGCGACAAGCTGTTCGAGGCCGCCGCGCGCGTGTTCGAGGAGGACGGCATCGGCGGCGCCAGCATCGAGGCGATCGCGGCGGCGGCGGGTTTCACCCGCGGCGCGTTCTATTCCAACTTCAAAAGCAAGGACGAGCTGATCATCGCCATGCTCGAGGACCATGTCGAGCAGTCGATCCGCCGCAACATGGACATCCTCGCCCAGCACGACAATCTCGACGATTTCATCGCGGCACTGAAGACGATGGACCGCAGCAAGCAGGACCCGCTCGGCCGCGCGCCCCTCCTCCACATGGAGATGATCCTCTACGTCGCGCGCGCCGCGAAGCGCCGGCCCGAACTTGCAAAACGCCTGCGCGCGCGGCGCAAGCTGGTCGCCGACATCATCGAGGCGACATTGAAGGGCAACGCGAAGGGCGACACTCTGAACCCGCCCTGGATGGCCTCCGTCGTGCTGGCGCTGGAAGACGGCTTTCGCCTGCACCGGCTGATCGATCCGGAAACAACGCCGGCCGACAGCTTCTTACGCGCCATCACGGATCTGCGGCGAAGGACGGGGTTGGCGTCGGACTAGGGCGGCTACGCATGTGCCAAACCGCCGCAGCCTCGGGAACAAACGGCGCGACGCGATCAACAAATGTCCGCGGAACAGCGTGGCTGGTCGATCCCTTCAACCGACGCGATCAGTCCTGAAGCGACCGCCATCAGGAGACGCGAGACCATCGAGATGAACGCGCATTTATCTTCATGACTCTTTGCCGCTCCTGATTGCGCGTTTGCAACTTTTGCCCGTCGTTGATGTTGGCACGGCATCACAACACCAACGAGGAGGACAGCACATGAAGACCGCGCTAGTTCTGGCAACCGTCGGCACGCTCGGCATGAGCGCGGTGGCAGCACCAACGCCCGCGGAAGCCCATTGGCGTGGCGGCTTCGGTCCGGCGCTGGCAGGTGGATTGATCGCAGGCGCCGTGATCGGCGGCCTGGCCTCTTCCGCTTACGCGTATGGGCCGGGTTACGGCTACTATGGCCCGGGTTACGGCTATTACGGCGGCGGCTACGCGCCGGCGTATTACGGCGGCTACGAACCGTATCCCTGGGGCGGCTACACCACGACCTACTACAGCACTGGTTATGCCCCAGCCGATTACGGGTATCGCTATCGCCGCGTCGTGCGTCCGGCCTACGCCTATTACGGCGGACCGTTCTCGCGTCGGCACTTCTATCACCATCGTTGGCACCATCACTGGTGATGTGAAGCGCCAAGACAGGCCCAGCACGGAATGCTGAGCCCTCAGGAATGATGATCAGGTCGAGGCCGTCCGGCCTCGACGGTGAAATTCAACGCGCGCGATCGCGTCAGCGACGGAACCTGAGCGATTGCAGCGAGCAAATCAAATCAGCGAGCAAATCAAATCAAGGAGCCTCAGATGAACGCGAGAAAGAACAAGTTTTTACTGACCACGGCAATCCTGCTCGCCGGCGTCAGCCTGGCGTCGGCGCAAGGCGTGCGTGAAGGTGCCGGCGGCAGCGCCGGCGGCGGTGCTTCGGAACACGGACGATCCGACGGCGCGTCGTCGCACGGCGCCGCTGGTGCCTCGCGCAGCGAAGGAATGACGCAGGGCCGCGCGGGCGGTCGGGCCGAAGGCTCCTCTGCGGCGCACGACAGCAGCCGAGCCGCGGACAAGAGCGACAAGCAGACCATCGGTCAGGGCCGCGACGGCGCGCGGCAGTCGCAATCGGAGCAAAGCAAGCAAGGCAAGGACCAGACGGTCGGCCAGAGCCGTGACGACAGGGACCAGGCGCGTCAATCCAAGTCCGAGAGCGACAAGAGCGGCAAGCAGACCGTCGGACAGAGCCGCAGCGACCGCGACCGTACGCATCAGTCGCAGGGCGCCGAACAGAACAAGAGCACCACGACGGGCGCCAATACCAGGGACAATACCCGGGATAAGAATGCACAAGACAAGAATTCCCAGGGCAAGAACGCGCAGGGTCAGAGCACGACGACCACCGGCGCGAACACCAAGAGCACCGCTCAGGACAGGAACGCGCAAGACAGGAACGCACAAGGCACGAACGCGCAAGACAAGAACGCGCAGAGCCCGAGCACGACAACGACCGGCGCGAACACTGGCGGCAGCGCGCAGGGTAACGTCCAGAACCAGAGTGCCCAGCAGGGTCAGGGCACGACCACCGGCACCAACACGCAAGGTCAGGCCAACACTCAGGCTCAGACCCAGGGCGCGGCCACCCAGAGCATGTCCGGTCGCGTGCAACTGAATGCGCAGCAGCAGACAACGCTGCAACAATCGGTGCTGAGCTCACGCAATGTGGACCGCGTGCGGGTCAACACCAATGCCATCAACTTCGGCATCAGTGCCGGCGTGGTCGTGCCGCGGAACATCTCCGTGGTCTCGGTCGCGGCTTATCCTGCGTTGATCGACGTCTATCCTGACTACCGCGACGACAGCTTCTTCGTTGTCGATGACGAGATCATCGTCACCGACCGCAGCCGCAGGATCGTCGACGTCATTCCCGCCGGGCCGCGGACGCACTATGCCCGCAGTGGTGGCTTGAGCGGAGGTGGCGGCAGCATCGCTGCGCTCGATCTCAGCCCCGACGAGATCCGCGTTGTTCAGCGGGTCCTGATCGAACGCCACATGCTGTCCGGCGAAGCCGACGGCGTCCTCGGGCCGGGTACACGCAGGGCATTGATGACCTTCCAGAGACAGGAAGGCTTCCAGGCCAGCGGCGCGATCGATACCCGCACGGTTGCTGCGCTCGGCGTGTCCAACCAGATCCGCGCCACGCAGGGCCAGTCGACGACCGTTGGCCAGGGCCAGAACAACCAGGCGGCGCCGCAGAACACGACCGGACAAAGCACCGGCCAGAGCAACGTGCCGGCGCAGCAGAACCAGACCACCGGTCAGGCTCCGCAGAACCAGCCGTCCACAACCGGCCAGGCTCAGCAGAACCAACCGGGCACCACGGGCCAGGCCAGCACGCCGCCGCCAGGCCAGACCACCGGCCAGGCTCCGGCACAAAGCAATACGTCGTCCACCAGTCAGCCCAGCACCAACCAGAACACGCAGAGTGGACAGACCAACCAGAACAGTGCGCCGCCGCCTTCGACGTCGAGTCAGCCAACCCAGAAGTAGAGCGCTGACCATACGCTTCCGAGCCCCGCCTCCCGGCGGGGCTCTTTCGCTGCGACCTGCAGCATGAAGGCGATGACCAACAGCAGGCAGAACGCGGTTATGTCAAAACGCAACGGCAGGTATTCGGACGACGACGCCTCATTCGGCCCTGTCTCGCGCGCGTTTGCGATCAAAAGGACACACCCGACGTCCGGCGCCGCATACTGTCACAGATTTAATTTGCACCTCGCGATTGCAGGACGTAACTGCAATTCAAGAGCGACGTGATCCGGGAAGAACCGGACGAGAAGGCGCTGCACCAACAAGCAAGAAAAGCAAGCACAGCAGCTACTTTTCGTTCAGGAGAATTCAGTGCCCGGCATCGTCCATGTCGTGGATGACGACGCATCGTACCTATCGGCCATCCAACAAATTCTAGAGGCAAGCGGATACCGCGTCGCCACCTATGCATCGGCGCAGCAATTGCTGGAGCAGCAGCCCGACGAAAGCAAGGGCTGCATTCTTCTGGATGTCAGGATGCCAGGCATGAGCGGGCTCGAGTTGCAGAGCCGCCTGACCGAGCGCGGCTCGACACTGCCCATCATCTTTCTGAGCGCTTATCAGGACGTCAGCATCACCGTGAAGGCGATCAAGGCGGGCGCGGACGACTTCTTCATCAAGCCTGTCGGTGCGGATGATCTCTTAGCAGCCATCGCACGCGCGATCGCACGGCATCGCAACGCGCGCGAACTTGACGGCGAGCTTGAAGCGCTTCGGGCCCGGCTTTCGACGCTCACCCCGCGCCAACGGCAGGTCTTTGAGATCATCGTCCAGGGCAAGACGAGCAAGCAAGCCGCGCGCGAGCTCGGCAGCACCGAGCGCACCATCAAGGCGCATCGGAGCGCGATCATGGACAAGCTTCAGGTCCAATCGGTGGTTGAACTCGTCAGGATCGCCGAGCGGCTCGGCGTGCTCGGCGCAAAGGGCGAGCCAGGTGCGACGGTGTGAGCGGGACGCGGGGCTGCTGCCAGGGCGTGGAAGCGGACATCAGCCAGCCGACAATCTCCTCCGAAACCGTCGAAAATGACCCAAAGCGGTCCTTCCACTCCCGTTCCTTCAGGAAAGTGCTAAGCTCGCCTTCCGTAGCTGTGGTCTCTTGCAGGGAGCGGCACATGCGACGTCGGGAATTCATCGCCGGAGCGGCGATCTCGGCTGCGCCGAGCTTTGCTTGGCCAGCCTCCACGCAGACGAACGCTCGATCAACTCACGCAAAGCGAAAACCTGAGGTGCTTGCCTACCAAGGAAGCGCAGATGAAACGACGTGAATTCATCAGCATCGTCGGTGGTGCAGCGGTTGGGTTGCCGTTTGCCGCGATGGCGCAGCGCCAGATGCCATTGGTTGGCTTCCTGAATAGCGCGTCGCCCGAGACCTATCGCTTCAATGCCGACTCGTTTCGAGAAGGTCTGGCAAAAGCTGGCTTTGTTGCGGGGCGCAACGTCCGTATCGAGGAACGCTGGGCTCGGGGTGACTACAGCGTGTTACCCCGCCTTGCGGCTGAACTTGTAGCTATGGGCGTCGGCGCGATTGCTGCCACAGGAGATGTCGCCTCTGCTCGGGCGGCGCAGCTTGCGAGCAACACGGTGCCAGTGGTGTTTGCCGTCGGCGGAGACCCAGTCCGCCATGGACTCGTCGAAAGCATAAACCGCCCCGGCAGGCACGTCACTGGGATCCTTTTTAATCCGAACGTACTCGGCGCAAAGCGAGTTGAATTGCTTCATGAAATTGCCCCAGATATTTCCCGCATCGCACTGCTGATGAACCCCACGAACCCAAACGCCGAAATCGAAGAAGCTGATGCCGAGGCAGGGGCGAGGAAGCTGAGCCTGGAGACCATCACGTTCAATGCGAGAAACGCGAGCGAAATGGAAGCCGCACTCGAACAGTTGCTGAGTGCCAAGGCCGAAGCATTGATTACCGCAAGTGATCCGATCCTTCTGGATCGGCGCGAGCAGATTGCTTCCTTCGCACTACGCCACAACGTGCTGGCCATGGGCTTTGTGCAACAGATCGCTGCTGCGGGTGGCCTTCTGAGCTATGGTCCGAGCATCAGTTGGATGTACAGACAAGCAGGCGACTACGTCGGACAAATCCTGAAAGGCTCAAATCCGGCCGAAATGCCCGTCCTGCAGCCGACACGCTACGAACTGGTGATCAACCTGAAGACCGCCAAGACACTTGGCCTCACCGTTTCGCCGTCGCTGCTCGCTCGCGCGGACGAAGTGATCGAATAAGACGCTACTTCCGGTATTGGCCCATCGCGATATACTTCGCTGCTGCTCGAACTCGTTCCGGGTCGCTGATGCCGACGGCGCCGGCTTTCCGGCCAGACGCAACGCTTCCGGCCCGGCCGGCCTCCTCGGTGAAGATGGATGCGGAAATCTCGACGCTGGTTCCGCTCTCGGGAATGCGATAGCTGGTCCAGCTTTCCGCGCCAGCCGCGGCCGGCGACGTACAAAGCATGATGGTGATCGCGGCGATCATCTTCATCGTATTTCAGCTGCCCGGCTGAAGTCCTCAGATCACAACAACGTCGGGAAAAATCAGAAGTTCCGGCATGGCGCGGCCGCAATAATCATCCGACAAGGTACAGCGCATCGCTCGCCTCTGGCGGGAAGGCCGGATGGTCGCTCACGGCAATCGCAATTCACCCGCTATGTCGGCGCCGTATTTCGTCGAGAAGATCTGCTCGACCTCGCGATGCATCGTGCCATGACATTCGCACGCTGCGGCCGCGAGTCTTGCTCGGTCGATCTCGATGCGGCCTCGTCGATCAGATCTGATCGCGCCGGATGCACGCAGATTGCGCATCAGGAGCGTCACGGTCGTTCGGCGCACACCGAGCATTTGCGACAGCGCCTCCTGGGTGAGAGGCAGGACATCGTCGTCAATGCGGTCGCAAATGTGCAGCAGCCAGCGTGCCATCCGGGCTTGCACCGGATGTAGCGCATTGCAGGCTCCGCCGCGCTGAAGCTGTACCAGCATCGCCCTGATGTGAATCTGGATCGCGTGCCGGATCGCGGAACTTCGGTGAAATGCCGCGTGAAATCGCCGCGCCGGGATTCGCGAGGCGGTCCCCGCCGCACGAACGATGGCGGTAAGAGCCGAGGATGACGGTCCAAACACGGAGAGAGTACCTATTGCCCCCTCGCGACCGATCAGGGCGCTGGCAACGGTCTGGCCGTCCGCCAAGTCGACCATCAGCGAGACGGCACCGCTATGAGGAAACAAGACATAGTCGACCGGATCACCGTTGTGCGAAATCGACGCGTCCTCAAGGAGCGCGACTGTCTCCAGCTCGGGCGCCAGCAGATCGAAATCGGCAGCCGGTAGTGCTGCCAAGAGGCGATTACCAATTCCGCCAACTTGTCTCACTGCGGGTGGTCCGCGAAGTATCCGCTTTCACCACTCCGAGCGACGCGAAACAGCGGTCTTAGCATTTGCTCGGATCTGTCTTCGCGACCCGCACCAAGATCCAGTTCACTGACAAAGCATCCTCACTCTCAACGACAAAACCGCTTGCCACGAGGCGAAATTTCCTCGTGCGCTCAATGCGATCTAGATGCAGGCGAGGCGCGGATTACACAACTGCAAATCAGGTATGGGTAACACCGTACGGGGCAAGTTCCGTCAGCCAGCCGTTCCTTTCGGTGCTCGGGTTCCATTCGGTTGTGCACTCAGCAGCCGGCCCGAAACAGGCGCCTTTCGGGGGCTGAAAGGGGCCGATTGTCTTTCAGGAGTTCATACCCCCGCCGGCCACTTTCATCGCAGCCACGCCAACCACCGCAACATCGAGTCTTCCCAGCACCGCCCTCGCCTGCTCGGCGCAATGCTCGATCAGCCAGCGCTCGAAGGCGACGGGCGCCAGCGCCGGCGCATAGAGGAAGCCTTGCACGACGTCGCAGCCGAGCTCGGCCAGCGTCCTGCGCTGGCCTTCGGTCTCGACACCTTCGGCGACGACGGTCATGCCGAGGCCCTGGCCGACGCGCACCACGGCGGTGGCGATCGCGAGCGCGCCCGCGTCCTTCTCGATATCGCGCATAAAACTGCGATCGATCTTGAGCTCGCGGATCGGCAGATTGGCGAGGCGGCTGAGGCTGGAATAGCCGGTGCCGAAATCGTCCACCGAGAGCCCGACCCCGAGCTCGCGGATCGCGTTCATGGTCTCGAGCGCAGCGACGCTGTCCTGCATGAACGCGCCCTCGGTGATCTCGAGCATCAGGGCGTCCGGCGGCAGGTCGTATCCGGCGAGGATGTCCTTCAGGCGCGCGGCCAGCGTGACGCTGCGGAAATTGATCGGCGACAGGTTCACGGAGACGCTGGGGATATTGAGCCCGGCGCGGCGCCAGCTCGCCATCTGCCGGCAGGCCTCGCGCACCGACCACAGGCCGATCTGCTCGATCAGGCCGCACTCCTCGGCCAGCGGGATGAATTTTGCCGGCGAGACGTCGCCGAGCTCGGCATCGTGCCAGCGTGCCAGCGCCTCGACGCCGTGGATGGCGCCGTCGCAGCTGCGGATCTGCGGCTGGTAGCTGAGGCTGAGCGCGCCCTCGGCAATGGCGCGGCGTAGCGCGGCGATCAACGCCAGGCGCTGCTCGGTCAGCCCGTTCATTTCGGCGCTGAACAGGCGGTGGGTGGAGCGGCCGGCCTGCTTGGCCATGTACATGGCGGCATCGGCCTGCTGCATCAATGTGTCGATGTCGGTCGCGTGATCGGGATAGAGGCTGATGCCGATGCTGGCCGACATCGGCATCAGCTTCGATCCGAGCCGCAAGGGTGCGGCCAGCGCTTCGGTGATCCCGGCCGCGATCCGCTCGGCGGCCTCGGCGTCGCGTTGCGGCAGCAGGATGACGAATTCGTCGCCGCCGAGCCGTCCCAGCATGTCCTCGGGACCGATATGCTCGCGCAGGCGCTGCGCGAGCTGGATCAAGAGCTCGTCGCCGGCGGCGTGGCCAAGCGTGTCGTTGACATCCTTGAAGTGATCGACGTCGAGGAAGGCCAGCGCGACATGGCTGCCGGTCGGGCAGGCATCGATCGCGGTCGTGATCAGGTGGCGCAGCTGCGCGCGGTTCGGCAGGCCGGTGAGGATGTCGTGATAGGCGAGCCGCGCGATCTCGGCGCGCGCTTCCTTGCGCTCGATCGCGAAGGCGCCGAGGTTGACGCAGGCCTCGACGATGCGGCGATGCCAGTTGCTCGGCGCGCGCGGCTCGCGATAGTAAAAAGCGAAGGTGGCGATGACCCGGCCGTCCTTGGCCTTGACCGGGGTCGACCAGCAGGCGCGCAGGCCGATTGCGAGCGGCATGGCCTTGTAGGGCTGCCAGCGCGGGTCGGTGTCGAGATCCTCGGCCAGGACCGGCACGCCGTAGAAGGCCGCGGTTCCGCAGGAGCCGACATTGGGGCCAATCGCGATGCCGTCCAGCGCGCGGGAATAATCCTCCGGCAGGCTCGGGCCGCCGAGCGGATGGACCAGGCCTGCGGCATCGACGTGGAGCAGCGAGCAGACCACGTCGGGCGCGATCTCCTCGACCCGGCGACACAGCCTGTCGGCGATGTCGGTGATCGGAACCTCGTCGGCGAGCGCGCCCATGATCAGCTGCTGGAGCGAGCGGAGCTGCTTGGTCTCGGTGATGTCCTCGAGCAGCGCGAAGATGTGCTTGACCTTGCCCTTCCTGTCGCGAAAGGCATCGATCCGGGCGCAGACCCAGATCTCCTCGCCGTCCTTGTCGTAGACCAGCGTCTCGATTTCGCTGCGATGGCCGCCGGTCAACAGGCGCTTGACCAGCTTTGCGACGGCGTTGCGATCGGTGTGGCAGCCGGCGATCAGCTCGCTGGCGCGGCGCCCTTCGGCCTCCTCGCTGGTATAGCCGAACAGCGCCGTGAACGCGGAGTTGACGTAGACGATGTTCTGCTCGACGTCGGTGATGATCACCGCGCGGTTGGTCTGGTCGGAGACGGCGTGGAGAAGCCCGATCCTGACGCGGCGTTCGGCATCAAGGGTGACGTCACGCGCGAACACGATGCGATGGGGCGCACCGCCGACCGTCGTCGACGAGATCGCAACCTGCGCCTTGATACGGCTGCCGTCGCGCCGCACGAGGCTGATTTCCTCGCGGAGATCCACGGTCGCGCCGGCCTCGAGACATCTAAGGCTGAGAACGCCGGCATCGCGGCCGAGCACCTCGGTGGCAGCGAGCTTCCAGATCCGTTCCGCGGCCGGGTTGAAATGCGTGATGCGATGCGCCTCGTCGAGGATGACGATGCCGTCGTCGGCGCGTTCGAGCGCGGCGCGCAGCACGTCCGGAGTTTCTATGACAAGGTGATCGGAGGCGGACATCGTCTGAACCGGCGGCATCGGGAAATGCGGCATCGGCGAGAGGTTAACGCTCCGATGGTGTCCAAGACGTTTTTGCAATTCCGCCGCACCGCGCCAAGAGGCAGCATGCTTAACGCTTGGCGAAAACGGCAGACGTATCTTGATGCGTCCGGAACCTATTCGGATGCCGGTTTGAGCCTGTGCAGCCGCCCGGCTACGGCGCGCACCTTGCCCGGCGAGGCCCGCCACACCGACAGCGCCGACAAGCCGCTCACGACCATGGCGATGGCAAAGGCGAGCGTGTAGTCGCCGGTGCGATCGTAGAGCAGGCCCGTCAGCCAGGGACCGGCCGCACCGCCCGCCAATGCCGCGAGCATGATGGTGCCGAAGATGCTGCCCTGGTGCCTGCCCTGGAAAATCTCGAACACCACCGCGCCCATGATCGAGGTGAGGCCGTAGCCGAGCGCGCCTTGCGTGAACACCATGACGTAGACCAGCCACAGCGACGGCTGGAACTTGAGCGCGATCAGCGCTGCGAAACAGATCGCAAAGCCTGCGCAGCTGATCGCCCAGACCCACTCACGCCCGATGCGATCGGAGATGTGGCCGAGCACGATCTGGCCGGGAATGCCGAGCAGGCTGACGATGCCGAGCGCCCACACCGCGACGCCGGGGCTGAAACCGATATCGAGCAGGAATTTCGTCTGATGCACCTGCACGGCGTACCAGATGTACAGGCCGGAGAAATAGCCGACCGCGATCCACCAGAACCGCGCGGTCGCGACGGCGCGTTTCAGCGTCCATTCGGTATTGACCCAGACGGGGTCGACCACGTTGGAGATCGGCTTTGCCGCGCCTGCGGCTGGTGCGGCATCGCCGTCCGACCGCAGGCCGATATCCTCGGGGCGCTTGTGCAGCAGCAGATTGATCGGCGCCAGCGCGATCAGGACGAGCAGGCCCATGGCGGTGCAGGCGGTGCGCCAGCCGGTCTGCTCGATCATGTGCTGCACCCATGGCAGCAGCGTCACCGAGCCGATGCCGACGCCGGCGAAGGCGATGCCGATGGCAAAGCCGCGCTTGCGGATGAACCAGTTCGGCAAAAACAGCGACTGGCCGGAATAGCCGAGACAGACGCTGCCGGCGCCGACCATGACGCCGATGGTGAGATAGAGATGCCAGGGCTGGCTGGTGAGCGGTGCGAGCAGCAACCCGCCCCCCATCAGCACGACGCCGAGCTCCATCACCGCGCGCGGACCTGCGCGATCCATCAGGCGGCCGATCAGCGGGCTCGCAACGCCGGAGGCCACGAAGCCGAAGGAGAAGGCGCCGGCGGTGACGCCGCGCTCCCAGCCGAATTCGGAGATGATCGGCGGAAAGAACAACGAGAAGGCGGTGCGCGCGTTGACGCCGATGGCCATGGTGACGAAGGTCACGGCGACCACGACCCAGCCGTAGAAGAACGGAAGCCGCATGGTGTTTTTGTTTCATCCCTAGACGGTGCTACCGACCATCCGGGACCGCCCGGGTCAAGCGCTTTTCGCGCATGCCCAGCGGGCGATGAACTCAGGCGGCGTCGAGCCGGGAGGATTCGGTCGCATCCAGTTCGATCTCGTCGACCGGCTGCGGACGCCCGAACAGATAGCCTTGGGCGAAATTGACGCCGAGCGCCCTCAGCCGCTCGAACTCCTCGGCCGTCTCGACGCCCTCGGCGGTGACCGACATGTCGAGCCCTCGCGCCAGCGTCACGATCGAGGAGATGATGGCGGATGAGCGCGGCTGGTGCGTGAGGTTGCGGATGAACGACTTGTCGATCTTGATCTTGTCGAACGGGAACGCGACGAGATAGCTGAGCGAGGAATAGCCGGTGCCGAAATCGTCGAGCGCGAGCTCGATGCCGATGCTCTTCAGCCGCTCCATGAAGGCGAGGTTCTCGACGCCGCGCTCCAGCAGCACCGATTCCGTGATCTCGATCTCGAGCCGCGGCGGCGGCAGGCCGGAATCGGCGAGCGCCGCGCAGATCATCTCGAACAGCTCGGCTTCCTTGAACTGGATCGGCGAGAGATTCACGGCGACCATCAGGTCGGAGGACCAGCCGGCCGCATCCGCGCAGGCGCGCCGCAGCACGAATTCGCCGAGCGGAACGATCAGCCCGGTCTCCTCGGCCAGCGGAATGAACTGGTCCGGCGGGATCAATCCGCGGCTCGGATGCCGCCAGCGCACCAGCGCCTCGAAGCCGCGCCGCACGCCGCCCGTGGCATCGACGAACGGCTGGTAGTGCACCTCGAGCTGGCAGCGCGCGATGGCGTCGCGCAAATCCCCTTCCAGCGTGTTGCGCGCCTCGAGCTCGGCCGACATCGCCTCGTCGTAAACGGTGAAGCAGTTGCGGCCCGCCGATTTCGAGCGGTAGAGCGCAAGGTCGGCCTTCTTCAGCAGCTGCTCGTGATCGCTGCCGTGATCCGGCGCGATGGCGATGCCGATGCTGGTGCCGATCTCGACGCGATGGCCGGGCAGCAGGAACGGCTGTGCCACGAGCTTGGCGACCCGCCCCGCGAGCTCCGTGGCGCAGGCGCGCTGATCCTCGCAAGCCCCCTGGATGACGGCGAACTCGTCGCCGCCGAGCCGCGCCAGCACGTCGGTGGCGCGCAGCGCAGATTTCAGCCGCTGCGCGACCTGGCGCAGCAGCACGTCGCCGGCGCCGTGACCGAGGGAGTCGTTGACGTTCTTGAAGCGGTCGAGGTCGAGCATCAGGATCGAGAAGGCCGCGCCGTTATCGTCGAGCTGTCGGTTGAGCTCGTCGAGCCGGGCGAGGAAGAAGGCGCGGTTCGGCAGGCCGGTCAGGATGTCGGTCTGGGCGAGCTCGAGCACCCGCCGGTTCGCCAGCGACAGCCGCCGCGAATTGCGGCTGGCGAGCATGAGATAGGTCGACAGCGACAGCGTCAGCAGCATGCCGACGATGAGGACCGCGACCGCGCGATCATAGGCCGTCTCCAGCGCGCCGCCGGCGGTCGGCATGGCGCGCACCTGCCAGTCGGTATCGCCGATCTTGAGACCGCCCGACCAATGCAGGGTCCGCGCGACGTCGCGCATCGACTGCGGCGCGGTGGCGGCGGACGAATAGTCCGGCAGCATGTCCTCGAGGCTGACGATCTGGCCGGTGAAGGGCGGATAGACGTTCACGCTGACCGCGGGGCTTGCTCCGGTGGTCACGCGAATGGACTGGATCAGCAGCGGCAGATCGAAGACGCCGACCACGAAGCCGGCCAGATTGCGGCGCCGGTCCGCGACCGTGTCGCGCGACGTTCCCTTGGCGTAGACGGGAATGGCGACGAGGACGTCGGGCAGCCGGCCGCTTTCCCTGGGCTCGTAGAGACGGGTGCGGACGGCCGCAACCCCATCGTTGTCGCGGGCACGCTCCAGCACCGCAAGGCGTTCCGGGATGCTCGTGTAATCCATGCCGTAGACCTGCGACGTCTTCGGCTGCGTCGAGTAGAACACCGGGAAATATTCGTCGCTCTGCGGCGCGGCCGCGAAGGCATCGCCCTGGAGCGACTTGATGCGATAGCCCGACACGCCGTCCGCGACCGCGGCGGCCTCGTAGTCGGCGCGCTCCTTGCGATTGACGCGCGGCAGCCAGGCGATGCGCAACATGCCGGGATGGCGCTCGAACAGGCGCGCGCTGAAGGTCTCGAATTCGCTGCGGGTGATTTGCTCGTTGGTGGATTCGAACAGCGTGCGCAGCGCGACGAGCCGGGAGATGTACTCGCCCATGCCGTGCTGCATGACGATCGCTTCGGTCTCGGCCGCGTTCTCGAACTCGATCCTGTTGACGCGGTTTTCCCAGCGCGCAACGGCGGCCGCGCCCACGATCGAGAACAGAAGCCCGACGGCGACCGCGACCAGCGCAGGGCGATACAGCCCGAGCAGCGGCGCGGCACGCCACCATCCGGTCTTCCGCTTCCGATCCTGATCGTTCTGATCGCGGCCGCCCATCTTGATCCGCACGTCCCCCTTCGGCGCGGCGGCACGAACTTGTGGTTGAGCCGCCGGAACTTCTATCGGACAAGGATCGGGGTTAAGAACTGCACAATTTCGGAACCCGGGCGTGCCGCATTGCGCGCCTTAGTTAACGACTGCCCTGCAAACCGCTGCAGACTGGAAATAACTTGCCGGTTTTGCCCGACGTCGCGGACGAGGACGAGGTTCAAGTCAGGCCGCGTTCTCAGGAGCGCCGCGTCCAGCGCTCGGCGTTGACGGCGCCTTGCGGCACCTCGCCCCGCACAATCGCTTGCACCTGCCGCACGGTCTCCAGCGACTGGTACTCGATCGCCTGCGGCGTCAAACCGCCGACATGCGGGGTCGCGATGACGTTCGGCAGCTTCGCAAGCTCGGGCGTCGGCATCTGATCGGGCGCGCGGCCGACATCCATCGCCGCGCCGGCGATGCGGTTCTCGCGCAACGCGCGTGCGAGCGCGGCCTCGTCGACGAGATTGCCGCGCGAGAGATTGATGAAAACGGCATGCTTCTGCATGCGCGCCAGCGCGGCCTCCCCGATCAGATTCTCGGTCTGCTCGTTGGCGATGGCGAGGCAGACGACGTAGTCCGATGCGGCGAGCAGCTCGTCGAGACTGGCCTGCCTGATCGCGGCATCGCTGACGGTCGCGAAGGGATCGGAGACCAGCACCTCCATGCGCAGCACCTTCGCGATCTCGGCGAGGTAGCGCCCGATGCTGCCATAGCCGATGATGCCGACCTTGCTGCCGGCGAGCTGGCGGCCCATCCGCGCTTCCGGCTTGCGGCCGGCCTGGTAGTCCGCCGTCGTCCGCGACACGCCGCGGGAGAGATCGACCATGAAGCCGAGCGCGAGCTCGGCAACCGCCTGCACGAAGCCCGGGCCGGCGCGGGTCACGAGCACGCCGGCCTGCGAAGCCGCATCCACATTGACGTTGCGGATGTCGACGGCGCAGCGGACGAAGGCCCGCAAGCGCGGCAGTTGCGCAAAGATCTCGCCGCGCCCCTCCGTCATGCGGTCGGCGACGATGATGTCGGCGTCCTTGGCGGCGCGCACGAGGCCGGCTGCATCCAAAGTCTCATCGCTTTCGTGCAGGATCACCTCGGCGGCCGCGCGCAGGCCGTTCAGGCTGCGATCGCCGTAGTAATTGCGCCGCATCTCCGGCGTGTGCGCGAGCAGGACCTTCACGACAAGACTCCTTCAGTAGCCGAATGCCCGCGGCAGCGCGGTCGAGAGCCATGGCACGAAGGCGATGACGAGCAGGCAGAGGAACAAGAGGCCAAGATAGCCCATGATCGGCTTCACCGTCTGCTCGATCGGCACGTTGCCGATCAGGCAGGCACCGTAGAGCCCGAGCCCGAGCGGCGGCGCGAACAGGCCGATCCCCATCGCGATGACCAGTACGACGCCGAAATGCAGGGGATCGACGCCGAGCTGAACCGCGACCGGCAGCAGCAACGGCCCGAAGATGATCAGCGCAGCCGCGCCCTCCAGCACCGAGCCCATCACGATCAGCACGACGATCGCGAGCAGGATGAACAGCCAGACGCCCGAGGTCTTCGACAGTCCCAGCATGAAATCGCCGACCGCATGCGGCACCTGCTGCAGGGTCAGCGTGAAGGCCAGCGACTGCGCAGCGGCGACGATGAAGAGCACGAGCCCTGCCCTGGTCGCGGCCTGGACAAAACTGTGCGCGGCCGTCTTGAAGTTGAGCTCGCGGAACACGACGCTGCCGACGACCAGCGCATAGGCGACGGCAAAGGCGGAGATTTCGGTCGCCGTGGCAAAGCCGCTCTTGAAGCCGAAGAAAATCATGAAGATCAGGCCGAACGCCGCGATCGCGCCGCTCCAGAGCCCGGACACCGGCGCCTGCGGCGCGACGTCCTCGGCCTCCGCCGGCGGCTTGCCGAAGATGATGGAGACCGCGATCAGCACCAGCGCCATCAGCGCCGCCGGCAGCAGCCCGGCCATGAACAGGCCGCCGATCGACAGGTTGGCGACGAAGCCGAGGATGATCAGGTTGATGCAGGGCGGAATGGTTTCCGCCATCACCGCGGAGGCCGCCAGCAGCGCCACCGCGCCGCCGGGATTCTGCTTGGAGCGGCGCGCGGCTGGGATCAGCACCGAGCCGACTGCGGCGACGTCGGCCATCTTCGAGCCTGATATCCCCGAGAACAGCACCATCGAAGCGACCATCACGACGTTGAGGCCACCGCGCATCCGCCCCACGGCGCGCTGCAACAGCTCGATCAGGCGCACCGACATGCCGTTGGCTTCCATGAGGTAGCCGACGAGGATGAAGAACGGGATCGCGAGCAGCACGAAATTGTCGATGCCGCGCGCCATCTGCTGCGCGAAGATGACGCCGGGCAGCGCGCCCTCGACCCAGATGAAGATCAGCGCGGCAAGCGCCAGCGCAAAGCCGATCGGCAAGCCGCCGAACAGGGTCGCGAAGAAGCCGATCAGCATCAAGGTGCCCGCCGACGGCACCGAGGACGGCGACAGATAATCCCAGGCCAAATAGAGGCCGCTCACCACGATGATCGCAATGAGGCCCCTGACGATATCAGGCAGCGGCCGCGCGCAGAGATGGTCGATCGCGAACACCGTCATGAACAGCGCGCCGATGCCCATCGGGTAGAAGGTCAATTCCAGCGGCAGGCCGGAGCCGGTGGTCTGGCCGGCGGTGAGCGAGCCCAGCTTGATGGCGTGATAGGCGACGTAACCGGAGATCAGCACGATCAGCAGTGCGCTGGCGGCATCGACCAGCGAGCGCAGCCGCACCGGCAGGAGATCGCAGAAGAAGGAGACGCCGACATTCTCGCCGCGCGCGAGCGCGCTCGCCGCGCCGAAGAAGGCCGAGCCGACCATCAATCCGCGCGCGACGTCGTCGGACCATTCGACCGGCGCATTGAAAAAGAAGCGCAGCAGCACGGAGGCGCAGACGACCACGAGATCGGCGGCCAGCAGAATGGCCGCGATCGCGTCGCTGACGCGAAGCAGAAGCGTCATGCTGCCGTGGCGGCCGCCCGAGAGCGGCACGGCGGCTGTCATCGCCATTTCGGACTTGGCCATTGGGATTTGGCCATCAGGCTTGCGTCGCGCGGATCATGTCGATGACCGGCTTGGATTCCGGCCGTGCCTTGATGAAGTTCTCGTATTGCGGCGCGACGCGCTTCTTGAAGGCTTCGCGGTCGCATTCGGCCACCGTCACGCCCTTCTCACCGAGCGTCGCCAGCGCCTCCTTCTCGACCGCAAGACCATGGGCGCGGGTGTCGACCGCAGCCTTCTTCGCGGCATCGAGGAAACCCTCGCGCAGCTTCGGATCCATGCGGTTGTAGGTCATGTCGCTGAAATAGATCGCCAGCGGCGAGAAATTGTGCTGTGTCAGCGCGTAGAATTTTGCCGTCTCGAAGAACTTGCTGGCCAGGATCGTCGGCGGATCGTGCTCGAGGCCGTCGAGCACGCCGGCCTGCAACGCCGTGTAGATCTCGCCGAAGGCCAGCGGCGTTGCGGCCGCGCCCATCAGGCGCAGGCATTCGGTGATGACGGGATTGGGCAGGGTGCGGATCTTGAGGCCGGCGAGATCCTCCGGCGTCTTCACCGGCTTCTTCGCCAGCACGCTGCGCGAGCCGAAATTATAGGCCCAGGCGATGATGCGGATGTTGCCGCCCTTGAGCAGCGCGTCCTCGATCGGCTTGGCGGCGCCGGAATCGAACGCCTTGGTCTGCTGCGGAAAGCTCGAGAACAGGAAGCCGAGATCGAAGGTGCCGACCAGCGGCACCAGATTGGCCGAGATCGACGAGCCCGACACCATGAGGTCGATGACGCCGAGCTTCACCGAATTGATGACGTCGATCTCCTGCCCGAGCTGGTTGTCCGGGAAGAAGGCGACCTCGACCTGCTCGCCGAGGCCGTTGCCCTTCAGGTTCTTGACCAGGTTGTCGTAGTAGACGCGGCCATTGGCGAATTTGGGATCATTCGGCAGCGAGGAGGAGCATTTCAGCTTCAGCGTCGCAGCTTCGGCGCGGCCGATGATGGCGGGAGAAAGCACGAGGCCGGCGGTGACCGCCGCCGATGACTTGATGAACGCGCGGCGGTTCACGGGCACGATGGTCATGGTGCGGTCTCTCCCCAATTATTCTTTTTGCAGCCGCGATCATTGTCGCGGCGTGTTGGCTCGACTGTATGGCCAAAGCGACGGCACAGGCAAGGGATGCGGCCGGCGGCGGCGCGATGGCGCGAGCGACAGGCGCCCTGCGGAAACCGCGACGGAACGCCTTTATTTGTCGGTGTTTTCGCGCATGCCGCACGGCAGCGACGAGGCCGGCCATGCAGGATTGAGAGGGATCGATCCAATTCAGGTATGGATCAATGCCGAACGCATATCGATTGGATCAGTACGAAGCAGACGAGCGAAAGCCGCGGGATCGTGATCCCGCGGCTCGCAAGGTCTAAGCGAATGCCGTGACGTCAGCGCGAATGCGCGCCGCTGAGCTGGCCGCCCGCAGCCTGGACATCACGCGAGGGACGCAGCGCGTAGGCGCCGTCGCCGAGCAGGGCCTGCGCCGCGAGCGCGATCGCCCAGAAGGCAGGGAATTCCCAGCCACCCTTCGGATTGGAGAAGAAGAAGCCGGCCGCGCCGTGCACCGAGAAGATCGCGCCGAGCAGGATCGGAATGCCCGCGAGCGCCGCGTAGCGGGTCCAGACGCCGAGGATCAGCGCGACGCCGCTCAGCACTTCCACGGTCATGATGAGATAGGCGAGCTCGGGCGGGAAGCCGAGGCTGCCGAAGAACTTTGCGGTGCCAGCCGGGGTGAACACGAACAGCTTCAGGCTGGCATGGGCGAGGAACAGCGCGCCCAGGGTCACGCGCAGCACGAGCGCGGCGTAAGGGGCGGTACGGGAATCGATCATGGCGGTCTCCTTTGCGGCGCACCATGATCTATTCTCAAATCGATGATAATCTGCTATTTTCGAAATATACCTCACACCGGCAGAGTGAAATAGTTTGCTCGACCGCCTGACCAGCCTGGAAGTCTTCGCGAGGGTGGCCGCAGCCGGCAGCCTCTCCGGCGCGGCCCGGGCGATGGGCCTGTCGCAGACCATGGTGACCAAGCATGTCGCCTCGCTGGAGGCGAGGCTCGGCACAAAACTGTTCCACCGCACCACCCGGCGGCTCTCCATCACCGAGGCCGGACGGAGCTATCTGGAATCGGCCGAGCGCATCCTCGCCGACATGGAGGCCGCCGACGCGGCGATCGCGCGCGAACGTGTCGAGCCGCGCGGTCTGCTGCGCGTCAACGTCCCCGTCGTGTTCGGTACAAGGCAGATCGCGCCTGCGATCGCGGAGTTTTCGGCCGCCCATCCCGAGGTCACCGTCGAGCTCGGTCTCAACGATCGCCTCGTCGACCTCGCCGAGGAAGGCTGGGACCTCGCGATCCGCATCGGCAGCTTGCGCGACTCCAGCATGGTCGCGCGAAAGCTCGCGCCGAACCGCCTCGTGGTCTGTGCGGCACCTTCCTATCTTGCCAGGCACGGCACGCCGCGCACCGTCGCCGACCTCACCGGACACAATTGCCTCGGCTACACGCTCTCGCAGCAGGCGAGCGCGGCGGAATGGCTGTTCGGCGCGGAGGGCGAGATCCGCGTCCAGGTCAACGGCACCTTGCGTGCCAACAACGGCGATGCGCTGCGCGCGGCGACGCTGGCCGGCCTTGGCCTTGCGCGCCAACCCACCTTCATCATCGCCGACGATCTGCGCTCAGGCGCGCTCGTCGCGCTGCCGCTCGATCAGCCGGAGATCCAGACGTCGGCGGTGCATGCGGTCTACCTGCCCGACCGCC
Source organism: Bradyrhizobium sp. CB1717 (assembly GCF_029714325.1). Lineage (NCBI taxonomy): Bacteria > Pseudomonadati > Pseudomonadota > Alphaproteobacteria > Hyphomicrobiales > Nitrobacteraceae > Bradyrhizobium > Bradyrhizobium sp. CB1717. The sequence continues at coordinate 3,046,484 of NZ_CP121666.1, read as the reverse complement.
GGCCGCCGGCCAAGGTGCGCGCCTTCATCGACTTTCTCGCCGCGCGCTTTGCGCCCGTGACGCCCTGGGACCGCGGACTGCCGTGACGCGCTACGGCCGGACGCGCCAGCCGGGCAGACATCCTGCCGATTTGTCGCACGCCAAGCGTGAGCCAGCGCACAGACGGCGTCATGGCCCAGACGTAGAAAAGGTGACATCATCGCGCGCATTGCCGATGGAGGTGACACCATGCGCCGTCCAGTCCTTTCCAATTTGCTGCTTGCGTCCGGCCTTCTTGCTCTCACACAACTGACGATGCCGACCGATGCCGCGGCCGAAGCGCGGCTTGCGCTGGTGATCGGCCAGTCCGCCTATCGCACCGTGCCGGAACTGCCCAACGCCGCCAACGACGCCAAGGGCATGACCGAACTGCTCGGCAACGCCGGCTTCACCGTCACGTCGGCAGCCAATCTCGGCCAGAACGAGATGCGCGCGGCGATCTCGGACTTCGCCGGCAAGGTCAGCGCCAGCGGCGCCGACACCGTCGCGCTGGTGTTCTATGCCGGCCACGGCCTGCAGATCGACGGCGAGAACTATCTGGTGCCCGTCGACCTCGATCCCAAGCGCGAGGCCGACATTCCGCTCCAGGGCGTGCGGCTGAACGACATGCTCAACACGCTCGGCGCGCTGCCGACGCGGGCGCGCATCTTCATGCTCGATGCCTGCCGCAACAACCCGTTCCCCGCGCTCAGCGGCGCCGGCCACGGGCTTGCGATCGTCGACACCAAGGCCGGCGCGCCCGGCTCCTTCATTTCCTACTCGACCTCGCCCGGCGCCGAAGCCGAGGACGGCAACGGCATCGACAGCCCCTACACCATGGCAGCGCTGACCATCGCCAAGCAGCCCAATCTGCCGATCGAGGAAGTGTTCAAGCGCATCCGCGTCGCGGTGGCGCAATCGACCGACGGACGACAGATCCCCTGGGAAAGCTCGTCGCTGACGACCGACTTCAAGTTCTTCGGCGGCGACAGCAGCCAGCAGGCGGCTCTCCCGGGCGCATCCGCCATGGCGCTCGCCAGCGGCACGCGCAGCGTCGCGGACTGGCGCCGGGATTTGCAGGGCAAGGAGCCGAAGGCCGCCTATGAGCTCGTGATCACTGATGACACCGTGGAGGCGTATCAGGCCTATATCGAGCTGTACGCGCAAGACGCCCGCACGCCGCGGCTGCGCACGGTGGTGGAGCGCCGGCGCCAGATGCTGGCCTGGGAGCGCGCGGTCGCGATCAACACCCGCGCCTCGTTCGAGGCTTACCTCGCGAACTGGGACAACAGCGACCTCGCGGCAACCGCGCGCAGGCTGCTGCTCCGCGTGCAGAACCGCAACTATGCCTTGCCGGTTGCCGCCGCGGCCACGCCCGCTCCGATCGCCGTCGCGATGGCGCCGACCTGCCCGTGCTCGACGCCCACGCCTCCCGCCTCTCCGGTCAACCCGGCGGTGGCGCCTGTCATCAAGAAGCGCGTCGACGAGACGCCGCCGAAGCGCAAGGTGGTCGAGACGCCGCCGAAGCCGCGCCGCCCGCCGCCCGAAGACGTGGTGTACGAGCGCGCCCCGCCGCCGGATCGCGGCCCGCCGCCTGCCGCCGTGATGCAAGGCATCGGCATCGGGATTGGCCTCGGCATGGGCCTGGGCGGTGGCGGCCGCGGCGGCGATTATCACAACGACCGCGGCCGGTACTGAGGGGGAGATACGGAGGACAGTATGTCCTCCGTCATTGCGAGCGCAGCGAAGCAATCCAGACTGCCGCCGCGGTGGGAATCTGGATTGCTTCGCTGCGCTCGCAATGACGACGGATGTCGAGAGATTGCGTCCTCCGCCTTCCAATCCGGAAATGCTGTAGTCTAATCGATGGACACAGGCTTTCCGGGGACCTCGATGCCGCACGACACCGACGCCAAGAGCTCAAAAGAGCACGCCTGGCCGCTGTTCCGCTCGCTCGCCTCCTATTCGCTGCCGGGCGACCTGATGGCGGGGCTGACGCTGGCGGCGATTGCGATCCCGGAGCAGATGGCCACCGCGCGGCTTGGCGGCTTTGAGCCGCAGATCGGCTTCTTCGCGTTCATGGCCGGCTCGCTCGGCTTTGCGCTGCTGGGCGGCAACCGCTTCCTGTCCTGCGGCGCCGACTCCACGATCACGCCGATCTTCGCCGGCGGACTTGCGGCGCTCGCCGCAGCCGGCTCGCCGGAATATCAGGGGTTTGCGGTCGCGCTGGCGCTGATGGTCGGCGCGATGATGCTCGCCGGCGGCGCCTTCCGCCTTGGCGGCATCGCCAACCTCCTGTCGGTGCCGGTCATGGTCGGCTTCCTCGCCGGCATTTCCGTCCACATCATCGTGTCGCAATTGCCCGGCGTGCTGGGACTGAAGTCGCCGAGCGGGCCGACGCTCGATCGCATCGGTGTGCTCGCCGGCGAGCTCAACCGCAGCAATCCCTTCACGCTGTGCATCGGCCTCGGTGTGCTCGCCATGGTCTTCATCTCCGAGAAGATCAGCGCAAAAATTCCGGGCGCGCTGATCGGGCTCGTCGCCGCGACGCTGGCCACGATCGCGCTCGGCCTCGAAAGCAAGGGCGTCAGCGTCGTCGGCAGCGTGCCGGGGACGCTGCCACGACTCACCCTGCCCGAGCTTGCGCCGGAGCATTGGGTGCATCTGGTGTCGCTCGCCTTCGTGATTACGGTCGTGGTGATGGTGCAGACCGCCGCGACCACGCGCTCGTTCCCGTCCGATCCCGACAAGCCCGCCGACGTCGATCGCGACTTCCTCGGCGCAGGCGCCGGCAGCGTGCTGTCCGGCCTGTTCGGCGCGTTTCCGGTCAATGCCAGCCCTCCGCGCACGGGGATCGTCGCCGAGACCGGCGGACAATCGCAGCTCGCGGGACTTGCGGCCGCGGCGATCGTGCTGGCGCTGCTCGCATTCGGCACCGGGCTGTTGCGGCACGTTCCGGACGCGGCGCTCGGCGGTATCCTGCTGTTCGTCGCGCTGCGCATTGTCCGCACGAAGCAGATCGTCACGATCTACCGGCAATCCCGAAGCGAATTCCTGCTGATCATCGCGACCGCGGCGCTGATCATCGTGCTCCCGATCCAGCAGGGCGCGTTCCTCGGCATCGTGCTGTCGCTGCTGCACGGCATCTGGAGCACGACGCGGGCGCGTCTGGTCGAGTTCGAGCGCGTGCCGGGCACCACGATCTGGTGGCCGGCCCATCCCCACATCAGCGGCGAGCACATCGACGGCGTTGCCGTGATCGGGCTGCAGGCGCCGCTCTCCTTCCTCAACGCACCGGGCTTCCGCAGCGACGTGGCGAAGGTGCTCGGCACGGCGACGCCGCAACTCCTGGTGCTGGAAGCGAGCGGCATGGTCGAGATCGACTTCACCGCCGCGCAGATCCTGCTCGAGATCTTCAAGGCGTGCAACGAACAGGGCGTCACCGTCGCGCTGGCACGGCTGGAATCGGTGCGCGCACAGGACGCATTCGAGCGCTTCAGATTGTACGACGCCCTGCCCCGCGAGCGCGTCTTCCACAGCGTGGACGAGGCCGTGCGCAAGCTGGGGAAATAACCGCCCTTACTGCGCCAGTGTCGGATGGTCCCGCTGCACCGTCTCGCGGATCCAGCTGGCATGGATCGCGCGAAACAGGATCTGCGCGGTCTTGAGGTCGCCCGCCTCCATGCAGAGATCGACGATGCGATGGACCGCATCATCGCGCATCAGTCCATCCGAGATCTTCATCGCGATCTCCATCGCGACCTTGGCCGCGCGCTCGTAGCGCGCGCTTTCGCGCCTGTCGTTGCGCGCCGACCCCGCCGCGCTCGCGGCCGCCGCCTCGCAGATCGCACGAATGCGTGCGGCGGCCTCGATGTCGCCGAGCGGTCCCTCGATGGCTTCGTCCCAGATGTCCTGGCGCATCTTGCGCGCGAACCAACTCATCGCCTCACCATCCGCGGTCTTCGCGCCGTCATATTGCCGCGCTTCAGCCTCTCCCCAGCATAGAGAGGCCTGTCGAGATCGGCGAGGCGGATTTTTCCGTCACACTCTCTACGCATTCAGGACGTCCGGCGTGGTCCGATGGCCTCGAACTGCGCCTTCTGTTCGTCATTCAGCGTGGCGTAGAAATCCTCCAGCGCCGCGCGCACCGATTTGACGCCGTCGAGCATCACATCGAGCCGCTTGCGGACCGCGGCCATTCGCGCCGGCGGCGTCATCACCTCGCTGGGCTGGCAGGCCGCCTTGAGCGATGCGCTGACCTTGGCACTGGTGTCCTGGAGCACCTGTAGCGCCGCGCGCTGCGTATCGTTGGGGTGAAGCCTCGCCTCGATGTCGGTGCCGGGCCAATCGAGCGCGGCAGACGCACCGCAAGTCTGGACCAACGATCCCCCGCTGCCGTTGGACGCCGTCGCACGGCGCTGATCTTCGGCCAGCGCATTGAACCGCGCCTTCTGCTCGTCGGTGAGCGAACCATAGAACCTATCGAGGGTGGGCTGAACGAGATCGACGGCCTTCACCATCGCCTCGACACGCTGCTGCATCGCCGCCAGCCGGCCGGGTGCCGTCGCCGCGACCTGAGTCGGACAGGATGTGCGGATCAGCGCGGCAGCGTCGATCGAGGCACTGCCGAGTGCATCGAGACTGGCGCCTTGCGCCTCGGTGGGCTGCACCGCGGCGGCGATCTGGTCGATCGGCAGACCGACGATCTCGCGGCGGTCGCTGCCACACAGCTGATCCAGCGCAACGCCGCGCGCTTGCCGCCGTCCCTGCGGGCGCTGCGGCAGATAGGCCGACAGCCCGTCATAGCCATAGGGGCCGAAGAGGCCGGCATAGATGTCCGGATAGCCGTAGCCCCAGAAGCCGAGACCGTCGCCCCAGATCGTGTAGTCGTAGAGATCGTTATAGGCGAACGGCCAGAACAGCGGTCCGACCCAGCCGTAGCCGCCGCCTGGATGCTGCCACCATCCGCTGCTGGCACCGTGCCAGCCCGCGAGCGCGGCCGCCGCCGTGATCTGGGCGCGCGCCGCCGGGTTGCTGATCAGACGACCGTTGCGGAAAGCGCTGGAATGCAAATTGAGAGCGTTGCGGAAGTTCGCAGGGCGCACGGACGCATTGCGGATCTGACCGAAATTCGAGCCGTGTCGGGCGCCGGTTGCAAACCGCATCGCGCGATGATGACCGCCACCATGCGCATGCCCGAAGCCGTGGCCACGGAAATGGCCGCCGCCATGATGGCCATGTCCGCCGCCGTGATGGCCACCGCCATGACCACCGCCGTGATGCCCGCCGCCGTGACCACCGCCGTGACCACCGCCATGTCCGCCGCCGTGACCGCCGCCGCCCTTGCCCAGAGCCGTCCCCGCCAGCAGGCAGGCAAGCGCCATCACAGCAATTCCAATGACCGGTCGCAACATCGCATCCTCCCGCAAAGCCGCGCCATTGAGGCATCGGAAATTGTCGGGAATTGGAACCGCCCCGGCTGCCGAAAGTTCCCGGACTGCGTTACGCCTCCGGCACGATCTTGCCGGGGTTGAAGATGTTGAGCGGATCGAGCGCCTTCTTCAGTGCCCGCATCGCGTCGAGCGCCTCGGGGCCAAGCTCGGCCCTGAGGTATTTCTGCTTGCCTTGGCCGATGCCGTGCTCGCCGGTGCAGGTGCCGTCCATCGACTGGGCGCGCTCGACCAGGCGATGCATGAACTCCTCGCCGCGCGCCATCTCGGCGGCATCGTTGGTGTCGCAGACCAGCGAGCAGTGGAAATTGCCGTCACCGACATGGCCGACGATCGGCGACAACAAATTGAGGCGCTTGAGATCTTCCTCGGTCTCGCTGACGCAGTCGGCAAGCCGCGAGATCGGCACGCAGACGTCGGTCGCGACCACTCCGATGCTGTCACCGGGGCGCAGCGCCTTCACCGACCAATAGGCGTCGTGCCGCGCCTGCCACAGCTTGGTGCGATCCTCCGGCTTGGTGGTCCAGGAGAAATCGCCGCCGCCGCAGTCCTTCGCGATCTCGCCGAACGCCTTGGACTGCTCGGCAACCTCGATCTCGCTGCCGTGGAATTCCATGAGCAGCAGCGGCGTCTCCGGCAGCGTCAGCTTCGAGTACGCATTGCAGGCCTTCACCTGCGCGGCATTGAGCAGCTCGATGCGCGCCACGGGAATGCCGGTCTGGATCGCCAGGATCACGGCCTGACACGCGCCATGCACGGTCTCGAACGACACCGCGCCGGCCGCGATCGTATCAGGAATGCCGCGCAGGCGGATCGTCAGCTCCGAGATGATGCCGAGCGTGCCTTCGGCGCCGACGAACAGATGCGTCAGGTCGTAGCCCGCGGACGATTTCTTCGCGCGCGTGCCTGTGGTGATGATCTCGCCGTCGCCGCGCACCACCTTCAGCGCCAGCACGCTGTCGCGCATGGTGCCGTAGCGCACCGCATTGGTGCCGGAGGCGCGGGTCGAGGCCATGCCGCCGAGGGAAGCGTCCGCGCCGGGATCGATCGGGAAGAACAGGCCCTGGTCGCGCAGATGCTCGTTCAGCGCCTTGCGGGTGACGCCGGGCTGGATCACGCAGTCGAGGTCCTCGGCATGCACCGCGAGCACCTTGTTCATGTCGCGCAAATCGATCGAGATGCCGCCGGCGGGCGCGTTGACCTGGCCCTCCAGCGAGGTGCCGGTGCCGAAGGCGATCACGGGCACGCGGTTCTTCGCGCAGATCCGCACCACGTCCTGGATGTCGGCGGTCTCCTGCGCCATCACCACGCCGTCAGGCGGCTGGTTGACGATCCACGTGGTGGTATGGCCGTGCTGCTCGCGGACGGCCTGCGAGGTGACGAGGCGGTTGCCGAAGCGTGCGGCAAGCTGTTCCAGCGCGCTCGCGAGGGCTTTCGGCTCCGGCCGCGGCGGATTATTGGTGATGGTCGTACCCACGGAAATTCCTCCCGACAGAACAACCGTGGCAAAGGACATATAACCGGTCAAGTCAAGGGACCGGACGCATAGCTTGGGAAGGACACATGCCGGAGACCGCCGCCACAGCGCCCGACGCGGAGCCGTTCCGCTCCTCGATCATGCAGATCGAGCCGCAATGGATCGACTACAACGGCCATCTCAACATGGCCTATTACAACGTGATGTTCGACCGCGCGATCGACGAGTTCTGGCTCGAGCTCGGAATCGGTCCGGTCTACAAGAAAGAGCGTCACGGCTCGACCTTCACCGCCGAATGCCATGTGCGCTATTTGCGCGAGATCCATCTCGGCGATCCCGTGCAGATCCTGGTGTGGCTGCTGGAAGCCGACGACAAGCGGCTGCATACCTTCGAGGAGATGAGGCACGGCACCGAGGGCTGGCTGTCCGCAACGTCCGAAAACATGTCGCTGCACATGGACATGAAGGCGCGGCGCGTTGCGCCGTTTCCGCCCGATATCCAGCAGCGCATTGCAGGCATCGCCAGGGCCCACAGCGCCCTGGTGCTGCCCGAGGGCATCGGCAGGAATGTAGCGATGCCCTCGAAGCGTTAGTGCATGATCCGGCGCGCTATATCCTGTTGCGGCCGCGCGCCAAGCCGACCACGGCCGAGACCAGGAACAAGACGACCGCGATGAAGAAGATGATCTTGGCGATCTCGATCGAGGCGCCGGCGATGCCGCCGAAGCCCAGGATGCCGGCGATCAGTGCGATAACCAGAAACGTCACAACCCAGCCTAGCATGGTCAAACCCTCGTCTTGATGTCTCTCGGCACGGCTGGCCGCGCCACCTGCCCAGACAATCTCGACGCGGGAACGATGGTTCCTGCACGTCTAACGGCGAAATTCGCACCTCGCGCTGGAACAAATCGGGCCGCCGCGCACGTGGAAAACCCGCCTCGCCGCCCCATATAGGAGCCAATCCCTGTTAAGAAGGCTCCCTCCCGTCACCCCGCGGTGCCATCGTGGGGCCAAATGATTCGCATGACAGAGCCGAGCAAGATCACCAGCGTACCCGACCACCAGCCCGCAGCCGGCGGCATCGCCGCGCGTGCGCGTGCCTCGGTGGGCCCGAAATATTTGTCCGGGCTCAATCCCGAGCAGCGCGAGGCGGTGGAGACGCTGGACGGCCCGGTCCTGGTGCTGGCCGGCGCCGGCACCGGCAAGACGCGCGTGCTGACCACGCGCATCGCCCATATCCTGAGCCAGGGCCGCGCCCGCCCCGCCGAGATCCTGTCGGTGACCTTTACCAACAAGGCCGCGCGCGAGATGAAGCACCGGCTCGGCCAGATGCTCGGCCACGCCGTGGAAGGCATGCCGTGGCTCGGCACCTTCCACTCCATCGGCGGCCGCATCCTGCGCTTCCATGCCGAGCTGGCGCAGCTCAAATCCAACTTCACCGTGCTCGACGTCGACGACCAGGTGCGGCTGCTCAAGCAGCTGCTCCAGGCCGAGAACATCGACGACAAGCGCTGGCCGGCGCGCATGCTGGCCGGCCTGATCGACGGCTGGAAGAACCGCGGCCTGATGCCCTCGCAGGTGCCCTCGGGCGAGGCCGCGATGTTCGCCAACGGCAAGGGCGGCAAGCTCTATGCGAGTTATCAGGAGCGGCTGAAGATTTTGAACGCGGCCGATTTCGGCGATCTCTTGCTGGAGAACATCCGCATCTTCCGCGAGCACCCGGATATCCTCCGGCAGTATCAGCAGCGCTTCAAGTTCATCCTGGTCGACGAGTACCAGGACACGAACGTCGCGCAATATCTGTGGCTGCGGCTGCTGTCGCAGGCACCGTCGAAGGCTGCCGCGCAAGCCGTCATTCCGGAGCGCGTCGAAGACGCGAATCCGGAATCCGGAGATGAGCCCTCAGCTCGAGATTCCGGGTCTGCACCTTCGGCGCATCCCGGAATGACGGTGGCGGCTGCAGGCTCCACCAAAAACATCTGCTGCGTCGGCGACGACGACCAGTCGATCTATGGCTGGCGCGGCGCCGAGGTCGACAACATCCTGCGTTTCGAGCACGATTTCCCCGGCGCCAAGGTGATCCGCCTCGAGCGCAACTACCGCTCCACCGGTCACATCCTCGCCGCCGCCTCGCATCTGATCGCGCATAATGAAGGCCGGCTCGGCAAGACGCTGCGCACCGAGGACCAGGACGGCGAGAAGGTCACGGTCACCGGCTCCTGGGATTCGGAAGAGGAAGCCCGCGGCATCGGCGAGGAGATCGAGCAGCTGCAGCGCCAGGGCGAGAAGCTCAACGAGATCGCCATTCTCGTGCGCGCCTCCTACCAGATGCGCGAGTTCGAAGACCGTTTCGTCACGCTCGGCCTGCCCTATCGCGTCATCGGCGGCCCGCGCTTCTACGAGCGCGCTGAAATCCGCGACGCGCTCGCCTATTTGCGCGTCATCAATTCGCCCGCGGACGATCTCGCCTTCGAGCGCATCGTCAATACGCCGAAGCGCGGCCTCGGCGATGCCACCGTGCAGATGCTGCACGACCGCGCCCGCAAGCGTCGCATTCCGCTGTTCGAGGCGGCGCGCGCGGTGGTCGAGACCGACGAGCTGAAGCCGAAGGCGCGTGGGTCACTTCGCGACCTCGTCGCCCAGTTCGACCGCTGGCGCGCCCAGCGCGAGGTCACCGCGCACACTGATTTGGCCCAGATCGTGCTCGATGAGAGCGGCTACACCGAGATGTGGCAGAAGGACCGCTCGGCGGACGCTGCGGGCCGGCTGGAGAACCTGAAAGAGCTCGTGCGCTCGATGGAGGAGTTCGAGAACCTGCAAGGGTTTTTGGAGCACATCTCGCTGGTGATGGACCGCGACGGCGGCGCCGAGGAGGACGCGGTGTCGCTGATGACGCTGCATTCGGCCAAGGGCCTCGAATTCGACAACGTGTTCCTGCCCGGCTGGGAGGAAGGCCTGTTCCCGAGCCAGCGCACGCTGGACGAACAGGGCCGCGCGGGCCTCGAGGAAGAGCGCCGGCTCGGCCATGTCGGCCTGACCCGCGCACGCCGCCGCGCCATGATCTATTTCGCGACCAACCGTCGCATCCATGGCACCTGGTCGACCACGATCCCCTCGCGCTTCCTCGACGAACTGCCGGCGGCCAACGTCGAGATCACGGAATCCAAGGGCGGCTCGGCCTGGGGCGGCACCGGCGGCTACGGCGCCTCGCGCTTCGACGACATGGAAGCGTTCGGCTCCAGCTACACGACGCCGGGCTGGCAGCGGGCGCAAGCCAACCGCAACCGCGGCGGTGGCCGCAATAGCGGCGGCAGAAGCGGCGGCTTCGAGGAAGAAGCCGCGACGTTCTCATCGTCCTCGTCATCCGGACCGGATTTCGGCAGCTTCTCCTCGCGCCGCCGCGGTCCCCTGACCATCGAGGGCGAGCTGGTCGCCAAATCCACCGGGACGACCTCGGAATTTTCGCTCTCCGACCGCGTCTTCCACCAGAAATTCGGCTATGGCCGCGTCACCAAGATCGACGGCAACAAGCTCACCATCGCCTTCGACAAGGCCGGTGAGAAGAAGGTCGTGGACAGCTTTGTGCAGCGGGCGTGAGGCCCGAAATGGCTCAGTACGTTGCCATCATCGAGGACGCAGATCCGGACGCCGTCAGCCTGTGGTTTCCCGACCTGCCGGGCTGCATCTCCGGCGGCGACGACGTCGAAGAAGCCCTGGAGAATGCGCCTGAGGCGCTCGCATTCTATGCTCAGGAGTTGACGGAGGATGGCCGCCAGCTTCCCCCGCCGCGGACGCTGGCCGAGCTCGAGGCCGACCCTGCCGTTGCCGACGACCTCAGGAACCACACGGCCGTCCTGATCGAATGGCCGCCCCTCGCCGATCCCGAGTGAGGACTGTTCGCCGCACTTGCCGGACTCTCGACAGTTCTCCCCCGAACAGCCCTTGACCACCGCGAACTTCCCCGTATCAGATAAACCCATGGTCCGGGGCTCCATCACATTGATCGTGCTGGCATTGGTTATGCCGTCGCTTGCGGCGGCGGAAACCATGAGCTTTGGCGATTCGATCGGGAAGCTGGCAGCGAGCTGTGGCGCGGAAATCGTCGCCAATTGCCGCGGCGTCAATCCGGACTCGACCCGGCTGAAGGAGTGTCTGTCGCGCAACCGCGACGTGCTCTCGCCGCAGTGCCAGAGCGACTATCTCGGCGTCTTCGACGCCATCCAGAAGCGCGTCGCCGCGCGCGTCACCGTGGCGAATGCCTGTCAGCGCGAGATCGTCAAGGTCTGCGGCGGCTCGACCAAGGAGACCAGCAAGTCGATCCCCTGCCTGGTCTCGACGCCCAAGGGCATCAGCAACAACTGCCTGAAGGCCGTTGACGACGCGGGGTATCGCTGATGCGCGCGAAGGGGCTCTCCACCGTCGGACTATGCGTTGCGTTCGGCCTCGCTTTGCTCGCGGCAGCCGCACGCGCGCAGACGGCGGCGCCGACCCGCGACGACATCGTTGGCAAGCTGAACCATTTCGAAGAGGCCGGCGAGGTCGATCTCCCCGCCTTGAAGCAGCAGGTGATGGAGCGCGCCAAGGCCAGGATCAAGAACGATCCGGGTCCGGTGAACCGGCCGCCGATCGCGCCCGACCTCGCCAAGCTGCCCACCTTCAACGCGCAGATCCAGTTCGATGCCGACACGCCGATCATCCAGCCGGCGTCCTACCAGACCGTCGGCCGCATCGCGGACGCGCTGGTTCACTCCTCGCTGCTGCCCTACACCTTCCTGATCGTCGGCCACGTCGAATCCAATTCGAAGACGCGAGAGGCCAACGCGATCCTGAGCCAGCGCCGGGCAGATGCGATCCGCGACGTGCTGGTGAACACATTCAAGATCTCGACCAAGCGGCTGCATCCGATCGGTCTCGGCGAGGAGCAGTTCCTCGACCGGGCCAAGCCGACATCGACCGTCAACGGCCAGTTGCAAATCCTGACCTATGCGAAGGTGCCCGAGGACACCCCCGCGCATCCGGCTGCGGCACCTGCGCCTGCGGCGAAAAAGCCCGCCAAGAAGCGGTAAGCAGACGCTCCCAGGCGTCCGACGGAACCCTTTGAAGTCCTGATCGTTTTGTGATCTGTCCCACAGCGCGACTGTATGGTCTTGCGCGACAATAGTGCCGGTTTGTGCACTGCTCTATCAGGTGCTATAGCCTCTGTTCGTCCTTCCCCGACCCCGTTCTGCATGAGACCAAGATGGGTGGCTTTTTTCAACGCCAACTTGCCGTTTATGTCGAGTACCATCGCGATCCCCGGAACGCGGCGATGCACGTGGTGGGCATCCTCCTGCTGTTCACGGGCGCGGTGATGCCCCTGACGCTGGTGAAGGTCCCGCTGTTCGGGTCCGAAGTCAGCCTGGCGGTGATCCTGGCCCTGCCGGTCCTGATCTATTGGCTGCTGCTCGATCTGGCGCTCGGGGCCGGCATTCTGGCCGTCTCCATCGTGCTGTTCTCGATCGCGTCGACCATTGCGGCGCAAGTCAGCACCGTGACGATGTGGGCGATTTTTGCCGCCCTGGTCGCGCTCGGCTTCGCCGCGCAGGCCATCGGCCACAAGGTTTTTGAGGGGCGCGAGGCCTCGTTGTTCACGTTTCCCTCGCATCTTTTGCTGGGACCGATGTTTGTCATGGCAAAATTATTCATTGCACTGGGCTTCCGTCGCGACCTTGCCGCGATTCTGGCGCCTCTTCCGACCAATTCTCTTTCAACCCGATAGCTCCAGAAGCGAAACAGCAAACCTTCTTCATGGCTCTCGTACTGGTTACCGGTGGCAGCGGTTTCATCGGACATCATCTCGTAGAAGCGCTCCGCGCCCGTGGGCAGCGGGTGCGTGTTCTCGATGTTCGTCCGCCGGCCGCGCCGAACGCTGACGTCGACTATGTTCATGGCTCGGTGCTGGATAGCGCCGCGGTCGATACCGCGCTGTCCGGCGTCGATCAGGTCTATCACCTTGCCGGCCTGCCCGGCATGTGGGTCGCGAACAAGCAGGACTTCCACGACGTGAACTGCCGCGGCACCGAGGTCGTGCTGGCGGCCGCGATGAAGCACGGCGTGTCGCGCTTCCTGCACTGCTCGACGGAATCGATCCTGTTCCCCTATACCGACCTCAAAGGCGCTCCGGCCGAAGAGGCGCTGCAGCCGGCCGAGGCGATGCCGGGCGCCTATACACGGTCGAAGTCGCTCGCCGAGCATCATGCCGCCAAGGCCGCGGCCGAGGGCTTTCCGCTGGTGATCGGCACGCCGACCATGCCGATCGGCGCCGCCGACCACAATCTGACGCCGCCGACGGCGATGCTCTGGTACTTCCTGCAGAAGAAGGTGCAGCCGCATCTCAACTTCCTGGTTAATCTGGTCGACGTCCGCGACGTCGCCATGGGCCTCGTGCTGACCATGGAGCGCGGCCGCATCGGCCAGCGCTACATCCTCGGCGGCGACTGCGTGCCGCTGGGCAACATCCTGCGGATGATGTCGGCGATGAGCGGCCGCCGCCAGTTCCCGGTCGTCGTGCCCGGCAAGATCGCCGAGCTCTCCGGCATCATGCTCGAATATTTGTCCGACAACTTCACGCGCCGGCCGCCCAATGGCACCGCCGAGGGCGTGCGCATCGCGCTTGCCGCGAGCGACCTCTCGATCGGCAAGGCACGCACCGAGCTCGGCTATTCGCCGCGCCCGATCGAGCCGGTCCTGCGCGAAACCATCACCCATCTGCTCGCCCGCAACGGCCAGCAGCCTTCCGGCGCCATCGAGCATCACGCGCTGTCCTCGCGCGCGGGCTGAAGCCGCCGCCTAACGCAAAGAACCTTCATGTCCTTCGATTTCAGCAAGCTTCTCTCTGTCGCCTGGGGTGGCTGGACCACGACCTGGCCGACGCAACTGCTCGCCCTGATCTGGCTCGCCTGGCTCGCCAGCTGGGTCGGCGCCTCGTTCTGGCAGGGCCGCACCCAGAAGCAGGTCATGACGCTGGAGTCCGGGCGCTATCGCATCCCGATCCTGGTCGGTGGCATCCTGTTCACGCCGTGGACCGCCGAAGTGCTCGGCGAGAAGCCGCTCTGGGTGTTCAGCAACACGGCTGTCTACATCACGGCGCTGATCGTGCTCGCCGGCATCTCCTTCACCTGGTGGGGACGGCTGCATCTCGGAAAATTCTGGTCCAACACCATCACCCACAAGGAAGACCATCGCGTCATCGACACCGGCCCCTACGGTATCGTGCGCCATCCGATCTACACCGGCCTGATCGCCGGCATGCTCGCGACCGGCATCGCCGTCGGCACCGTCACGGCGATCCTCGGCGCGATCCTGATCTCGCTCGGCATGTGGCAGAAGGGCCGGATGGAAGAGGTGTTCCTGTCGAAGGAGCTCGGCGAGGACGCCTACGGCGCCTATTGCCGCCGCGTGCCGATGATCATTCCGTTCACCTCGCCGCGGTGACGGCGGACTCCCCCTACCGCTTTCTCCCAACGACGCTACTGCTAGTCCCGTCATCCTGAGGTGCGAGGTTGCGATGCGAATGCATCGCAAGCCGAGCCTCGAAGGATGCACGGCCCAGATCCAGCCGGGCCGTCTATCCTTCGAGGCTCCCCATGTGGCGCGTTGCGCCCCATGGCTCGCACCTCAGGATGACGGGGGTAGAGTCGGAACGCTGGCGTCATCAGGAACCGCCTCTCCCCACACCCGTTATCCCTCGACATCTGCACCACCCGCAGAGCATCGAGCCATGTCTGATGCCTACGATTATTTTCGTGCACACGCGATCGCCGCCGCCCGCAAGGCGCGGGCGATGCCGCCGGGGCGGCCGAAGCAGAAGCAGCGCACCGTGGCGCGGGTCTATCACCTGCTATCCAAAGAAGCTGCGCTGACTCCGAACGTCCATCATCTCGACGATTTTCGCGCGGCACGGCGGCTGGAGCGGCAGATCGGCCGCTGATCTCCGTCCATGCAAATTTGGTCATCTGCCATTCCGCGGGAATAGACGTCCGTCCAGTTCCGCGACTGTTGACCTTTTTACCGCCAGCCAGTTGGATGCGCGCGCAACGAGGCACGACGACATTCTATCGTGGATCTGGAGAGGTCGACGATCAGGCCTGAACCCGCGCGGGGTTTTGGGCGATCCGCCGTGGACGGTGCCTCAGAGTTCGACAGGGGCTTCTCATGACCTTTTCCAGCATCTTCGCGCAGTTCGTTGCCCTCCTCGGCGGCATCGCGCTGCAATGGCGCAAGCTCTCGGGCAACACGCCGGCGCCGGCCTGGGGCCAGACGCCAGCCATTCCCGAGGCGAAGCCGCAGGGCGCGATCCCGACGCTGAAAATGCCGACCGCGCGCGGCTGGAACGAGGGCCAGAAGCCGACCGTCGCGCCCGGGCTCAAGGTCAATGCGTTCGCGACCGGCCTCGACCATCCGCGCTGGATCGAGGTACTGCCGAATGGCGACGTCCTGATTGCGGAGGCAACCCAGATCGCAGGTGCTCCGCGCAGCGTGTTTCACTACGCGATGCAGGCGACGATGCGACGCGCCGCCGCGCTCGGCGTGTCCGCCAACCGCATCACGCTCTTGCGCGACAAGGACGGTGACGGCGTCGCCGAAGTACGCGGCGCCTTCATGGAGAACCTCAACCAGCCGTTCGGCATGGCGCTGGTCGGCGACACTTTCTACGTCGGCAACACCGACGGGGTGATGGCCTTCCCTTACATCGCCAATGCCGACCGCATCACTGCGTCGGGCAAGCGGCTCACCACCTTCAAGCCGGCCGGGCACTGGACGCGCAGCCTGCTCGCAAGCCCCGACGGCAAGAAGCTCTATGCCGGCGTCGGCTCGCTCAGCAACATCGCCGAGATGGGCATGGAGGTCGAGCAAGGCCGCGCCGCGGTCTACGAGCTCGATCTCGTCGCCGGCACGCATCGCATTTTTGGCGCGGGTTTGCGCAACCCGGTCGGCCTTGCCTGGGAGCCGACGACGGGCGTGCTCTGGACCGTCGTCAACGAGCGCGACGGGCTCGGTGACGAGACGCCGCCCGACTATCTCACCTCGGTGCGCGACGGCGGCTTCTACGGCTGGCCCTATTGCTACTGGGGCAAGACGGTGGACGACCGCGTGCCGCAGGATCCGGCGATGGTCGCCAAGGCGCTTCAACCGGACTATGCGCTGGGCGGCCACACCGCCTCGCTCGGCCTGTGCTGGATGCCCGCCGGCACCCTGCCCGGCTTCCCCGACGGCATGGTGATCGGCCAGCACGGCTCGTGGAATCGTAGCAAGCTGTCCGGCTACAAGCTGGTGTTCATCCCGTTCGAGAACGGCAAGCCCTCCGGCCCCGGTCGCGACATCCTGTCGGGCTTCCTGTCCCCGGACGAGAAGGAATCCTACGGCCGCCCGGTCGGCGTCGTGATCGGCCCCGACAAGAAGTCGCTCCTGATGGCCGACGACGTCGGCAACGTGATCTGGCGCGTGACGGGGGCGTAAGCAGGCGCCACCGGCGATCGCGATACGTTCCGTCATCCTGAGGTGCGAGACACGTGGCGCAACGCGCCACGTGGAGAGCCTCGAAGGATGAACGGCCACGATGCAACCGGGCCGTCGTCCTTCGAGGCTTGCTCTGCGGCGCATCCGCGCCGCGACGCAAGCACCTCAGGACGACGGTGATAGAGCGCGCCACGTCCGGGCTGGTTGAGTCTCACCCCACTACGTCCCCACACACAGCGTGGCGCGCTGCTTGCGCAGCAGCGCAATCACGGACAGTGCGGTGATCAGGCCGGTCTTGGGATTCTCGGACGGGATGTTCTCGATCGACATCGAGAAGCGCGCCGAATCCGCCTCGACCTCGACGCGATGAACATTGCGCGTCACAGTGGGGTCGGCCCAAACCTGCATCTGCGTGCGATCGGGCCCGATGCCCGCCAGCGACAGCGCTACGGCGACGTTGACGTTCGCCGGAAAGCCCTTCGCCGCCTCGCGCGCGCTGCCCTCGAACAGTTTGAGCGGCTCGCGCAGATTGTCGATGTCGATGTTGTTCTGCACGATGAAGGGGGCGCCCTTCAGTCCGTCGATCGGCTTGCGCGTCACCATCTTCACCGAATGGATGGTGCCGATCGCGGCAGCGTTGACGGCATCGAGCCCGATCAGCGCGCCGGTCGGCACGATGATGCGGCCGCAATTGGCGCGGGCGAGATCGACGAGATCGAAATTGTCGAGCAGCCCGCCGACGCTGACCACGACCGCGGCCCTGCCACGCTTCACCGCGGGCTCGACGATCGCACGCAGCTGGCTGCTCGGCGCGCATTCGACCACGATGTCGGCGGCGTCACCGAGCCGGTCGAGCGGCAGGATTTTCGGCGGGCGGCGCAGGCTGGCGAGGAACGCCTGATGCCTGGCAGGATCGCGCACCGCCACGGCCGACAGCGAGAGGCCCTCGATGCCCTGATCGAGCGCGGTCGCGATCTTGGTGCCGATCGAGCCCAGGCCTGCAATGGCCACCCGCAATTCGCTCGAGGCCTTCTGATCCGTCATCGCATCACCTTCTGTCCAGGCCGTTGTCATAGCCTCTCACGCGTCCCGCGCATAGCTGCGCAGGCGGGCCTCCAGAACGGCCAGCATGGCGTCGCGGGCCGGATCGCGCGAGCCGCGCAACCAGGCCGCGGCGAGCGGCAGGCGGCCGACGGGGCCGATCTGCTTTGGCCGCAGCGGCACGAACCGCACGCCAGAGACCGCCATCCGCGTGGTCCAGCGCGGCACGATCGCGACTCCGAGCTTCGTTGCGACCAGATTGATGATGGTCTGCTTCTCGTCGGCGACCTGCACGATGCGCGGCGTGAGGCCGGCCTGCTCGAACAGCTTGATGGTGAGGTCGTGGCTGTGCGGCCGCGAGCGGCGGTCCGGCACCAGCATCGCCTCGTCGGCGATCTGCGCCAGCGTGATCGATTTGCGCTCGGCCAGCGCATGCCGCTGCGGGAACGCCACGATGGCGGTCTCCTGGAGCAGGTCGCGGAATTCGAGTCGCTTGTCCGCACTGTCGGGCGGGCGGACGAAGGCGAGGTCGAGCGCGCCGGTCAGAATCTTCGGCAGCAGCCGCACCGTCTTGTCCTCGAGCAGCTGCACCGCGATGTCAGGATGCTTGTCGCGAAAGTCGCGCAGCAGCGGCGGCAGCAATCCCGCCGCCGCGCTGTCGATGGCGCCGACCCGCAGCCGCCGTGCGGTCCCCGCACGCGAGCGGTTGCGTAAGTTGTTTTCGACCGCCTCGACCTTGGCGAGGATGGCGCGGGCATCGCGCAGCAGCGTCGTGCCATCCTCGGTGAGCGACACCGCACGCGTCGTCCGCGCGAACAGCCGCGTGCCCAGATCTTCTTCAAGCAGCCTGATCTGCCGCCCGAGCGCGGAGGGCAGCATCTGGAGCCGCTGCGCCGCATGGCCGAAATGCAGCTGCTCGGCCGCCGCCACGAAGCATCGAAGCTGATGCAATTCCATTCGGATCCTTCTCGTCTCTCCTCGTTCAGGATTATATCATTTTTTTGTATAAACCAACGCCAATTGAGTATGCCTCCTCCCCCCGCCTAGGCTCATGGCCGGCGTAGACCTCCGGGTCCGCTTCACAACAACAAGCCGGAACCGAGGAGGCCAGGGTGGCGAGCGAGATTCAGACGCGCGTGCTGCGCAAGATCACCTGGCGCATCGTTCCCTTCATCATGCTGCTGTACTTCGTGGCCTTCATCGATCGCGTCAATATCGGCTTCGCCTCGCTGACGATGAACAAGGACATCGGTCTGTCACCCGCGGTCTATGGCTTTGGCGCCGGCATCTTCTTCTGGGGCTATTTCCTGTTCGAGGTGCCCTCCAATATCATCCTGCACAAGATCGGCGCGCGGATCTGGATCGCGCGGGTGATGATCACCTGGGGTCTGGTCTCGGCCGCGATGGCCTTCGTGCAAGGGCCGACCAGCTTCTACATCCTGCGCTTTCTGCTTGGCGTTGCGGAGGCCGGCTTCTTTCCCGGCATCATCCTCTATCTCTCCTACTGGTTTCCGGCGCGCCAACGCGCGGCAGTCACCGCGCTGTTCATGGCGGCGGCGCCGCTCTCGACGGTACTGGGCTCGCCGATCTCGGGCGCGCTGCTGGAGATGGACGGACTGCTCGGCTTCAAGGGCTGGCAATGGCTGTTCGTGCTGGAGGCGCTGCCGGCCGTGCTGCTCGGCTTCGTCGTGCTCGGCTTCCTCACCGACCGCCCGGAGAAGGCGAAGTGGCTCACTGATGACGAGCGGCGCTGGCTGGTCGAGACCATGAACGTGGAGACCACCAGCAAGGCCGCGACCGCGAGCCACAACATCTGGCGGGGCCTCGCCGATCCGCGCGTGCTGGCGCTGTCGCTGATCTATTTCGGCACTTCGGCCGGCCTCTACACGCTCGGCGTCTGGGCGCCGCAGATCATCAAGCAGTTCGGCCTGTCCTCGCTCCAGGTCGGCTTCCTCAACGCGCTGCCGGCAACCGCCGCCGTCGTCGCCATGATCCTGTGGGCGCGGCATTCGGACCGTACCGGCGAGCGCACCTGGCACGTCGTGTGGGCCTGCCTGATCGCCGCCGCGGGCCTTGCCTATGCCGGGCTTGCGGCCGGCGTCGTCGCCGTGCTGGTCGCGCTGACGCTGGTCAATATCGGCATCTCGTCGGCCAAGCCGCCGCTGTGGAGCATGCCGACGCTGTTCCTGTCCGGCCCGGCAGCCGCGGCGGGAATCGCCACCATCAACTCGATCGGCAATCTCGGCGGCTTCGTCGGTCCCGCCATGATCGGCTGGATCAAGGACCAGACCGGCAGCTTTGTCGGCGGTCTCTATTTCGTCAGCGGCCTGCTCGTTCTCTCCGCCGCCCTGACCCTGCTATTGTCGCGCGCGAAAACCGCGCCCGTCGAACCTGTCCCGCAATCCCACTGACATCTCAAACGGAGCACTTCCATGCGTACCCATTCGATCGCAGCCATTCCCGCCGACGGCATCGGCCCCGAGGTGATCTCGGCCGGTGTCCGCGTGCTGGAGGCTCTCGCAAAACGCAGCGGCGATCTCGCCTTCAACGTCAAGACCTTCGACTGGGGCTCGGACTACTACAAGAAGCACGGCGTGATGATGCCGGCCGACGGCCTCAGCGAATTGAAGAAGTTCGACGCGATCTATTTCGGCGCGGTCGGCGCGCCTGATGTGCCCGACCACATCACGCTGTGGGGCCTGCGCCTGCCGATCTGCCAGGGCTTTGACCAATACGCCAATGTGCGGCCGACAAAAATCCTGCCCGGCGTCGCCTCGCCGCTGCGCAATGTCGGCGTCGGCGATCTCGACTGGGTGATCGTGCGCGAGAATTCGGAAGGCGAATATGCCGGCATGGGCGGCCGCGCCCACAAGGGCCTGCCGGAAGAGGTCGGCACCGAAGTTGCGGTCTTCACCCGCGTCGGCGTCACCCGTATCATGCGCTATGCATTCCAGCTCGCGCAGTCGCGTCCGCGCAAATTCTTGACCGTCGTGACCAAGTCGAACGCGCAGCGCCACGGCATGGTGATGTGGGACGAGATCGCCGCCGAGGTCGCCGGCGAATTCCCTGACGTGACCTGGGACAAGATGCTGGTCGACGCCATGACCGTGCGGATGACGCTGCATCCGAAGAGCCTCGACACCATCGTTGCGACCAACCTCCACGCCGACATCCTCTCGGATCTCGCCGGCGCACTCGCCGGAAGCCTCGGCGTCGCCCCGACCGGCAACATCGATCCCCAGCGGCGCTTCCCCTCGATGTTCGAGCCGATCCACGGCTCGGCCTTCGACATCACCGGCAAGGGCATCGCCAATCCGGTCGCGACGTTCTGGACCGGCGCGCAGATGCTCGAGCATCTCGGCGAGAAGGATGCGGCCAGCCGATTGATGGCGGCGGTCGAGCGCGTCTGCGCGGCCGGCGTGCTGACGCCCGACGTCGGCGGCAAGGCGACGACGAAGGACGTGACGGATGCCGTGATCGACGCAATCCACGGCTCGAACGTCTAGCTGGCCAACGCGAGTTTCAGTGGGCCGATCCCGACGTCACTGCACGCCGTAGCGGGCGAACGCGTCGGCGATCTTGAGGTCGATGAGCTTTGCCGCCGAGACGTCACGATCGCCGCCGGCGTTGTCGCCCTGCCTGAGCCTGGCAAGTCCGCGTCCATAGAGCGCGCTTGCCAAGTTCGGCGCCAGGCGCAGCGCGGAATTGTAGTCGTCGATGGCAGCAGTGAACTGCCCCATCTTCAGATGGATCAGCGCGCGTGAATCGTATGTCGCGGCATCGTTGGATCCCGACTGAATCACCTTGTCGCAATCGTCGAGCCCGGCCTGCAGGTCGCCGATGATCGCTCGCGTCCAGCAGCGTCCGCTCCGCGCCCACGTCAAGTTCGGATCGAGACGAATGGCCTCGTCGAAATCCCGCGCGGCCCGATCATACTGGTTCAGCTTCAGGTGGGCCTCCGCACGGTTGGCGAAGGCGCTGCCATAGGCCGGGTTGAGCCTGATCGCCTCGTCGAAGGACTTGACCGCGTCCTCATATGCCCCCTTCCTCAAATAGGCGACGCCGCGATTGTTCACCGGCTTGACATAGCCCGAGGCGAGCTCGATCGCCCGATCGAAATCGCTGATCGCGCGATCGTACTCCGCCGCGGCGGCATAGGCGTTGCCGCGATTGTTGTAAGCCAGGGCCAGCGACTCCGGCTTGGCATCACCGGAATTGATCAGCGCCGTACAGCCGGCGATCCGGGTTTGGGCCGGAATGCGGTCCGTGCCGTTGCACTGCTCGATGTTCTGGAGGTGACTCTTCTTTTGCGGCTGCTGCGCGACCGCCGGCGAACCGATCGACAGCACCACGAGAACCGGCGCGACGCTGTCGATGATGGCGGCCCTGATCGACATGTCCGTATGGCTTCAGCATCCTCTGCAGATGTTCGGCCTGGGACCGCTCCCCTGCGCGGGCGCTGCAGCAGTGATGCGCTTCTTCACCAATTTGCTCTTGCCCTCTTCGATGAGAGTCGAAAACTTGACCTCACCGTCGTCCGAAACTTCGATATGCGGCGTGGTGCCCCGGATTCCCATCGTTGCAACGGGCGTATCGACCTTCATGTCGCCGCTCTTCGCGATCTGGCCGGCGACAAAGGTCGCCGTTCCCTTGGCCAGATTGAAGAACGTTGCGTTGGACTTGCCGTCCGGCTCGTACACGTACTCGTCCAGTGTCATACGGGCGTTGCTCGACAGATTGAACGAGGAGCCATCGCTGAAATTGATGCTGATCCGGCTGTCTGCCCCGGTCCGCACCACGTCGCGCAGATAGACGGCATCGCCGACCTTGGTTTGCGCAGCCGGATCGCCGAGCTTCGCCTGAACGACGACCGCACCCGCATGCTCGATCGAGACCGAGCCTGCAACGGCGACGACCTTGCCGATGGGTTTCGGCACAACGTCCTCAGGGCCGCGTGTCGCGGGATTGACTTGAGCCTGCGCTGGCGCAGCGAGAACGCTCGCCGATGCCCAAATGAAGCCAGTCACCAAAACTGCAATCGTATGCCTGCACATGACCCGCCCTTTCCGAGAAGATCTGCATGGCGCTTGATGGGAGCTATGTGAGCTTCGACCAAGCTCGCAATTCGTGCATCGTGAGTATCTACAACCTGGGTCGATCCTAACGGACCTGCCCTCCAGAAGAAGCAATTCTTCCCTACTTCATCTTAGGCCCAAGCCGTTTGCCTGGCCAGCGAAAGTGCGCTAGATATCGCATAGCTCAAGCGTCAACTTCTTGAGAGCGCAAATTGCTGTGGCGGAGAGGTATCTCCGCTGAACCTGCCATCACCTTGGCGATACCTATAAAGTTCGGCATTTCATATCAGACGTTTTCGGCGTGCAGGCCTGGGGTTGCTAGCGCCAAAAATTGCGCCCGCGGCGTAGCAAAACCGACAAGAAGACCGCGGCACCGCGCCGAGCCGGAATTGTTCGGCGCGCGAGGCTACGGCCATGTCAGTTGCGTTTGGCGTTGGACCCCAGAACGGGGTCACTAAGACTTTTCCCTTCCAGATCATCGGCATCGTTCAAAGCACGTTGGGATACATTACCCTCACGCGCGAGAAGGGCCCAGCCACGCAGGTCAGCGTTGGCGACCTTATCTGCCGCGATGACGTCATCGAGACGGCTGCGGATGGGCAGATCGGTATTCGGCTGCTCGACGACACCATATTCAGCGTCGGCAGCGGAGCTCGCGTCGAACTGCGCGAGTTCGCTTGCGAATCCGACTGCGCTTCGCGTTCGACCATCGTTGCGGTCACCAGCGGAAGCTTTGCGTTCGCGGCCGGTCGGCTGCCAAACAGCGGCACCCTGACGGTCGACACACCCCTTGGCAGCGTTCGCGGCCGCTCCCATGCGACCGGCTTCGGCATCCTGACGATGGCGGCGCTGACTTTCTCGATGGTGAAAGAAGCGCAGGGCTCGGACCCCGACGCCACGTATCTCGATAGCGATACGCTCAGTTACAAGGACCTTCAGCACGGCGCCTTCGAGCTCATCACCAAGGAGCGGGTGCCGCGGCACATCATCGTCGACGATCCAGGCGAAACCGTCATCCTGAACAGGATCGGCTCCTCGGTCAGCGTGAGTCAGGTTGCCAACAGCGCGGCTCGCATGGAGGAGCTGCACATAGCCCAGCAGGACGTGCTCGCCAATCTCACGCGCGGTCCGACAGGATCCAGTACGCCACCTGGCATCATCGCCCCCTCGCTGCAGCACATCAACTTCAACCCGGATAACGGGACTGCGCCGCCAAACCTGCTTCCGCCACTACCGCCGGCCGACATCCCCTTGATCGTACGTCCGCCGCCGTCACTGAACGTTCCGGCCGGACCCACCGAAATCGACACGATCGCATTCAACGACACGTTCACCGCGACAACCGGCACTTTCTCCGCCAGCAGCCCGATCGGTGCCGTCCTCACCTACGGTCTCAGCGGCGGGACGGCGGGCACCACGGTCCTGGATGGACAGACCTACGATCTCTCGCAAA
Source organism: Bradyrhizobium sp. CB1717 (assembly GCF_029714325.1). NCBI lineage: Bacteria > Pseudomonadati > Pseudomonadota > Alphaproteobacteria > Hyphomicrobiales > Nitrobacteraceae > Bradyrhizobium > Bradyrhizobium sp. CB1717. The sequence continues at coordinate 3,022,472 of NZ_CP121666.1, read as the reverse complement.
CCGGTGCGTATGGCACCCTCTATCTCAACAGCGCGTCCGGCGCCTACACTTTTGTTCCGAACGCGGATGCCATCAATGCCCTGTCGTCGCCGACGACCATGAGCTTCATCATCACGGTCTCGGACACCGGGTTCTCGACGAGCCGAACCTTCGTCGTCAACATCCACGGCGTCAACGACACTGCCATCATCTCCGGCAACGCCGCCGGCACGGTGGTGGAGGCCGGCGGCGTCGCCAATGCGGTGCCGGGCGCACCGAGCGCAACCGGCACGCTGACAGACGCCGATGTCGACAATCCGCCCAACACGTTCACGACAGTCAGCTCGCCGACCAGGAGCGCGGGCGGCTACGGCACATTCACGATGACAGTCGGCGGCGTGTGGACCTACACGCTCGACGATGGCAACGCTACAGTACAGTCGCTAAATGTCGGCGATACCCTGATCGATCGGTTCACCGTGACCACGATCGACGGCACCCCGCAGCTGGTCACGATCACGATCAACGGCACCAATGACGCCGCGATCATCACCGGGACGACGACCGGTTCAGTCCTCGAGGCGGGCGGCACTTCGCCCGGCACGCCGGTCGCGACGGGCACGCTTCTCGCCGCGGACGTCGACAATCCCGCCAACACGTTCGTGGCGGTCAATACGCCGATGGCAAGCGCGCACAGCTATGGCAGCTTCACCATCACCGCGGCCGGCCTGTGGACCTACACGCTGGACAATAACAGTACCGCGGTGCAGGCGCTCAACAATGGCGCCACGCTGACGGACAGCTTCACGGTGACCTCGGCCGACGGCACCGCACAGACTGTGACGATCACCATCAACGGCAGCAACGATGGGGCGATCATTTCCGGAACGGCGAGCGGCGCGGTGATCGAGGCCGGCGGTGTGGCCAATGGCACGCCCGGCACGCCGACCGCGACCGGCACGTTGACCGATCTCGACCCGGACAATGCGGCCAACACCTTCACCCCGGTCACCACGCCAAAGGCCAGCGTGGGCGGCTTCGGCACCTTCACGATGACGGCGCTGGGCACGTGGACCTACACGCTCGACAATAGCAACGCGACGGTACAGGCGCTCAATGTCGGCAATACGCTGAACGATCAGTTCACCGTGACCACGGTCGACGGCACGCCGCAGCTGGTGACGATCACGATCAACGGCACCAATGACGCCGCTTCCATTTCCGGAACGACGACGGGTTCGGTGCTCGAAGCCGGCGGCATCGCCTCCGGCACGCCAGTCGCGACCGGCACGCTCACCGATACCGACCTCGACAATCCCGCCAACACCTTCACGGCGGTGACCTCGCCCAGGGCCAGCGACGGCGGCTACGGCACTTTCACGATGACCGCGGCCGGGCTGTGGACCTATACGCTCGACAACGGCAACCCCGTGGTCGACGCGCTGGATGTCGGCGACACGCTCACCGATCATTTTACGGTGACGTCAATCGACGGCACCACGCAAGAGGTGACGATCGCCATTCATGGCGCCAGCGACGCCGACCCCAACGACTTCGACAATCTGGCGACAGGATCAACCGTCGTCTCCGATCCCCCATTCGTCTTCGGCACGCCTGGACACGACAGCGTCGCCGGTGGCGGCAGCGTTTCCCAGATCGTCTACGGCGGCGCCGGCGACGACACCCTGAACGGAACCGGCGTGAACGACACCATCTACGGCGGATCCGGCAACGATACGATCAAGGGCAATAACGGGGCCGACCTCATCTACGGCGGCTCCGGGCAAGACACGATCGACGGCAGCAATGAGAACGACACCATCATCGGCGGGTTCGGTGCGGACAAGCTCACGGGCAGCAACGGCAATGACGTCTTCGTCTATCTGTCGGCGGTCGATTCCAGGGCCGGCCAGTTCGATACGATCACCGATTTCAGATCGGGAACCGACAAGATCGATGTGACGGCGCTCGGCGCGCTCGGATTCGTGATCCTGGCGTTGAGCTCGACAAGCTCGACGGTGCCGCCCCACACCATCGCCTGGCTCTACGACAGCTCGGCCAACGAAACCATCGTGTATGTCAATCCGACCGATCAAACTCTCCAGATCGGCGATTCCAGTCTGCTGGAAGTTCATCTCCAGGGTGTTGCGACCATCGATTCCTCGGACTTCATCGTGGATCAAGCCGCGGCACCGGTCCAAGCGGTGAGCAACAACCTCGATCCGGCCGCCGCCACGCAAGGCGATGCGGCGGTCATGACCTTGAGTACCTCCGATGCCTCCACCGAGGCGACGAACAGTAGCGGCTCTGTTTCGTTGGTCGGAAGCTCGACCGCAATCGATGTGAGCTATCCCTTCGATATCAATCGGGATCACAGCGGGTGGAGCCAGGAGATCACCGCTTCCGCCCCGGACGAGACTGCAGCACTCCCCGGCCTGTCACAACCGGCAATCCATTCGCTATCGATGGAGCCCGTCAAGTTTGTCTTCGAACCCCCCCGGACCGACGACAGCGTCCTTCCGAACGGACTCGGCGCAACGGAGCAAAATCATGCCACAGCTTTCAGCATGCCGGATGCGCTTGTCGCCATCGACCAGCATCTAGATAACGGCAAGGCTGCCGAGGCTCATGGCCATGCAAGCCTTGCCGATACCGCCAGTGCGCTTCTCGATATCGCCTCGCAGAAAGGCCTCGGAAACGGCGGCAACCCTCATTCGAATCAATCTCAAGAAGGCAAACACAGTCATGCTTCGATGGAGACGCCTGACAAGTCCAATGGACAACCTCATTCTGCGGCAGACGACACGCACGGCCCACACGGAAACGCGCAGGCCCATCCGTCCGGACCGGGCGATTCCTTCAACTTCCTGACCCCGGCGATGGAGAAGTCCAGCATCGCTTTTCTGGACGATCTCGCAGTGCCGCTCGATCGTCATGAACACGCGGCACATGCCGACGGACATGGTCACGCCGCGGCAGCGGGCGAGGTTCCGCAGCTGGACGATGGCGCTCACGGCGTGGGCGGCTCAGGCGGGTCTCACGTGCCGCACGATCTCCTGGTGTGAGCTCGACCTACGGAGACCGCTCTTCCTCTACTTCCGCCCCGCGGCCGGCGGCGTCGCCATGGCGGCGGCAGGCTCTGGCGGCGTCAGATGGCGCGGGATGATGATGGTCTGGCCCGGGGTGAGCTGCGCGTTCTCTGCAAGCGAGTTGCTCTGCGCGAGCGTCCACAGCGGCACGCGATTGGCTGCGGCAATGCTCTCCATGGTGTCGCCACGGCGCACCGGCACCCGCACGCCGCTATCCCACAATTCGACCAGCGTATCCGCGGGCACGAGATAGCGCAGCGGCACGGCATCGGCCTGGGTCTGCGGCGGAATGCGCGGCAGCTGCGTCACCATCTCGACGATCTGGCGATGGATGTCGTCGGACTTCTCGATGTTGATGTGCGAGACGCGGCTGTTTTCCTTGAGGTCATAGCTCGCATAATGGCCGCGAAAACCGGGCACGGCCACGACGTCACCACCGCCGAGCACGCTGTCGGACAGGAAGATGTTGATGAAGCGCTCGACATTGAGCGGCACGTCGCCGGTCGCATGCGCGGAATCGATGGCGATCACGAGGCTTATCGGGATGTTCTCCTTGGCGGCCATCTCGGAAATGACCACCGAGCACAACCCGCCCATCGAATGGCCGATCAGCACGATGGGCGCCGGGCTCTCCTTGTAGCTGGCGATGGCGCGGTTGCCGATCAGCCGGCAGATCGTGAATTCATAAACGTCGGCCGAGAAGCCGGCCTGCGTCAGTTTCTCGCTGAGCCGGTCCATACCGGTCGAGAAGATCGGCCCCATGGCGCCGCGGAACAGGTAGATTTTCGGCGGCGGCAGCGGCTCGGCGGGCGGAGCGGGAGGCGGCGCTGTGGCCGTCACGGCCGAGCGCTTCGACTTGGCGGGTGAGGCCACGGCTATGCCGTTGCCCAAGGCGAACAGCGCCACCGCTGCCAGCACGACTAGCCGCCTCAAATCAATCATCAGTTCAGCAGTCCCACCACGGGAGGCAAGGGCCTCTCCCAAACCGGCTTAGTGACGACCGATTTTGCGGATTTTGGGGCGCGGGAACCGGGGCGCGACGCACCGCCGCGCGCATCAAGGCTCCGTGACCGGAGGGGGCCCGCTCCCGGCCCGTCACTGCCTGCTCTTGAGCCGGCTGCGATGCGCGGCCTGCTTGGCGCGATTGCCGCAGACCGCCATGATGCACCACCGCCTTGCGCGCCTGCGGGTATGATCGGCGAACAGCATCGTGCAATTGTGGCCCTCGCACGCCTTCACGTCGGAAAAATCTTCCTCGCAGACGAACTTCGCCATCGCTTCGCCGATGGGCAGCAGCAGAGCTTCGGCTGCTTCCCAGCGCCGCATCCTCTGCAGCGCAAGTCCTTCATCGCCGTGGCGAAGCCCGATTTGCAGGAACGCCTCATCGCGCTGCAGGATGCCGTTCAACGGGCCAAGCTCGTGCAACGCCTTCGCGGTCAGGGGCCGGCCCGCATGCTCCAGAACAAAGCCCCTGAACCACTCGCGCAACGCGCGGGCCTGATCGGCGACCTTGTCGAGCTCGGCCGGCCTCGCACGCGCCTTCAGCGCGTCGAGCTCCTCCGCCGGCACGAGTTTCGCTTGAGCCAGCCAGTCGATCAGGCCATCGCCATCGTCGAGCCAATCGACGGGCGTATCGACTGGCGTTGCCACCGAATTGAGAAAATCGAGGCCGAGCGAGTCGGCAATGAACATGGCGGGCGGGCGATCCATGAGCGCGGTCCTTGGCCGTCAAAACAAGGTTCCTCGTAGTAACCATTAAATAGCCTATTGACAAGTTACTCTCTAGCTACGTAACCTTTAAATAAGATCTTTACCGGTTACATTCAGCAATGGAGACGGTCATGCCCCCGACCACCTATCGCACCGCCGACGTCGATGGCTTCAAGGTGTTCTATCGCGAGGCCGGCTCTCGAGGTGCGCCGAAGCTGCTGCTGCTGCACGGCTTCCCGAGCGCCGGCCACATGTTCCGCGACCTGATCCCGTTGCTCGCCGACAAATTCCACATCGTCGCGCCAGATCTGCCCGGCTTCGGCCAGTCCGACATGCCGCCACGCGAAACCTTCCGCTACACCTTCGACAACGTCGCACAGGTGATCGAGCGCTTCACCGAAGTGATCGGCTTCGAGCGCTTCGCGGTCTATGTCTTCGACTACGGCGCGCCGACCGGCTTCCGGCTTGCATTGCGCCATCCCGAACGGATCACGGCGATCATCTCGCAGAACGGCAACGCCTATGAGGACGGCCTCAGCGACGGCTGGACGCCGATCAAGGCCTATTGGCAGGAGCCCTCGCCCGCCAACCGCGAGGCGCTGCGTGCCTTCCTCACGCCGGAGGCAACGCGCTGGCAGTACACCCATGGCGTTCCCGATCCGGCGACTGTGTCGCCGGACGGCCAGAACCTCGACAATTTCTATCTGGCGCGTCCGGGCTCGGACGACGTGCAGCTCGACCTGTTCGGCGACTACAAAAGCAACGTCGCGCTCTATCCCTCATTCCAGGACTATTTCCGCAAGCACAAGCCGCCCTTCCTGGCGGTCTGGGGCAAGAACGATCCCTTCTTCATTCCGCCCGGCGCCGAAGCGTTCAAGCGCGACAATCCCAATGCAATCGTGCAGTTCGTCGACACCGGCCATTTTGCGCTGGAGACGCATGCGCAGGAGATCGCGGAGAGCATTCGCGCGTTCCTGAAGTGACGCGAGCTGTGGCGATCGTCGATCGCCACATCGCGCGCCGGCCTAAAGCGGCAGCATGCGGTTCAAGAGATCGAGCAGTGTGCGCTGCTCTGCCTCGCTCAGCGGAGCCAGCATCTTGCGGTTATAGGGTTCCGTCAGCCTTGCCCCCTCGGCAATGAGCTTTGCCCCCTTTGGCGTCAGCATGAGCTCGACCGCCCGACGGTCCGCCTTGGAGCGGTTGCGCTTGATGAAGCCGGAGGATTCGAGCTCGTTCAAGATCTTGATCAGGTTCGGCAGCCGCAGCCGAAGCAGGCTGGCGAGGTTGCTCGGCGGCACGCCGGGATTGTCGCGGATGACGGCGAAGATCGCATAGGTTGCCGGCGTCAGGCCCAGTGCGGCGAATTCCTCATAGAAGCCCTCGAAGAACTTCAGCTGCGCGAGGCGCAGCATGAAACCGGGCGTCCGCCGAAGCGCACTCAGATCCAGCGTTTTCTCCTGTTGCTCAGCAGATTTGGCTCCGGATTTCGGGGACTTCGAGCTCATGATTTGCAATCCAAGGGCGGGCCGAATTGACACTCTCAAAAATAGCTATAAAATATAACTATTATTCAGCGGCACCAAGACCGCCTATGGGAGGGACACAATGAACAGCAAATTCCTGCATAAATTGTGCATGTTGGCAGCAATGCTGACCACGGCACCGGCGTTCGCGCAGGACATGGTGAAGATCGGCATCCTCAACGACCAGTCAGGGCCGTTCGCGAGCTATCAGGGCATCGGCTCGGTCGTCGCCGCCAAGATGGCGGTCGAGGATTACGGCGGGAAGGCCGCCGGCAAGCCGGTCGAGGTCGTCGCGGCCGATCATCAGAACAAGACCGACATCGGGATCGGCATCGCCCGGCGCTGGTACGAGAACGAGAGCGTCGATGCGATCTTCGACATCCCGAACTCGTCGATCGCGCTCGCGGTGGCCGGCATGAGCGCCGAGAAGAACAAGGTGTTCGTCGGATCGGGCGCCGGCACGGTGCTACTGACCGGCGAGAAGTGCACGCCGAACACCGTGCACTGGACCTACGACACCTATGCCTATGGCCGCGGCCTCGGCAAGGCGATCGTGCAGCAGGGCGGCAAGAAGTGGTTCTTCATCACCGCCGACTACGCTTTCGGTCATGATCTGGAGAAACAGGCCGCGGAGGCCGTGAAAGCATCCGGCGGCGAGGTGCTCGGCAGCGTGCGGCATCCGCTGGGAACGGCCGACTACGCCTCCTTCCTGCTCCAGGCCCAGGCATCGGGCGCGAACGTCGTCGGCTTCGCCAATGCCGGTGACGACACCATCACCTCGATGAAGCAGGCCGCCGAGTTCGGGCTGACCAGGGACCACAAGCTGGTCGGACTGATCCTGGGCATGAACGGCCTTCCCGCACTCGGCCTGAAGTTTGCGCAAGGCGCGCAGATCATGAACCCGTTCTACTGGGACCTCAACGACGGCACGCGGGCGTTCGCAAAGCGCTTCACCGAGCGCATTCCGTCGAAGGCCTATCCGAACGACATGCAGGCCGGCGTCTATGCCTCGGTCATCCACTACCTCAAGGCGGTCGACAAGGTCGGCAGCGCCAGGGACGGCAAGGCCGTCGTCGCCGCGATGAAGGAGATGCCGACCGACGATCCGTTGTTCGGCAAGGGCTATATCCGCAAGGACGGACGCAAGATCCACCCGCTCTACCTGCTCCAGGTCAAGTCGCCGGAGGAATCGACGTCGGCCTGGGATCTGCTGAAGGTCGTCGCCACCATCAAGGGCGAGGACGCATTCCGCGCCGAGAGCGAAGGCCAGTGCCCACTTAGCAAGCAATAGCAGCGGAGCGGACCATGAGCGGCATTGCCCCCAGTCCGGTCGACCCGTTTGCGCCCGACTTCCTGATGGACCCCTATCCTGCCTATCAGGCGCTGCGCGCGCTTGGGCCGGTGTTCGAATTGGAGCGTTACGGCGTATGGGCCATGGCCGGCTATGCCGAGGTCGAGACGGCGCTGAAGGACTGGAAGACCTTCATCAGCGGTGAAGGCGTCGGGCTCCACGGCATGAACCCGGCGCTGCCGAAGCCGCTGACGCTCCAGATCGATCCGCCCGACCATGACAAGGGCCGCCGGGTGCTCGGCCGTACGCTGTCTCCCGGCGTCGCAAGGAAGCTGCGCGAGACCTTTGCGCAGGAGGCCGAGAAGAAGGTCACGGAGCTGATCGACAAAGGCACGTTCGATGCCGTGACCGATCTTGCGGAAGCCTATCCGATGAAGGTGTTCCCGGATGCGATCGGCATCCGGCCCGACGGCCGCGAGAAGCTCCTGGCCTGGAGCACGTTCGTGTTCAACAGCTTCGGCCCGGAGAACGAGATACTCGCGGCTTCACGGAAGGAAGGTCTCGCGGCGCAGAGCTGGATCATGGAATGCTGTGCGCGAGATGCGCTGCGGCCCGACAGTCTCGGCATGATGATCTACCAGGCGGCCGACGAGGGCGAGATCACCGAGCACGAGGCGACGCATCTGGTGCGGCCGTTCCTCACTGCAGGCATCGACACCACCGTCAACGGCATCGGCAACACCCTGCTCGCGCTCGCCACGCATCCGGACGAATACCACAAGCTCCACCACAAGCCGGAGCTGGCGCGCAACGCGTTCGAGGAGGGCCTGCGCTACGATTCACCGGTGCAGACGTTCTTTCGCACCGCCTCGCGCGACGTTGAGATCGCAGGCGGCGTGATCCCCGCCCACCGCAAGGTGCTGCTGTTCATGGCCTCCGCCAACCGCGATCCCGCGCGGTGGGATGGGCCCGATCGCTTCGATGTCGAGCGGGTTGCGACCGGGCATGTCGGCTTCGGCGCCGGCATCCACGCCTGCGTCGGCCAGATGATCGCGCGTCTGGAAGGCGAATTGATCTTCGGCGAGCTTGCAAGGCGCGTGAAGACGATCGAGCTCACGACTGAACCGAAACGCAGGCTCAACAATTCGCTGCGCGGGCTCGAGAGCATGCCGGTGCGTGTGACGGCCGCCTAGACTGCATCACACGATCCGGCCATGCGCGACGTGCTCAGTTCCTCGCTGGAGCCGCTGCCGCTGCAGCGCGCGCGGACCGCGGCGCGCCGGGTTCGGCGACGGGAGCTGCCGGAGCGCGCGAGCGCATGATCGCGGCGTCGATCTCGGCGATGACGCGGCGCTGGATCGCCTCGTTCTTGTCGATCGAGATATGGCCGACGCCGGTGCCGCGCACATCGACATTGTCGAGCTTGCCGCGCAGACCCGCTGCGGCCCGCACCGGCTCGCCGGGACCATCGCCGATATAGATGTTGATGTAGCGCTCGGCGCCGGTCGAGAGCTTGGTCTTGAACACGGAATCGAGGCCGATCGCGAGCTTCACGGGAACGCCGAGCTGGTTGAGCTTGGCGATCATGTCAGGCAGCGCGGTCGCGCCGGAGGAATGGCCGACCAGGATGATGGTCTTGATGCGGCCGGCCTTGTAAGCGGTCGCGGCTTCATCGGCGAGCGAGGACCAGGACACGAAGTTGGCGACGGTCACCGGGACGCCCTGCGCCTGGAGCCGGGCACCGATCGTGTCGAGCCCGAGCGAGAAGATGTTGAGCACGCCACGCAGCAGGTAGACATGCGTGGTCTGGGCCGCAGCCTGGGTCGGCGCCGCCCTGGCGGTGGACGGGCTGATGGCAACAGCTGACAGCAGAAGCAGACAGATCGCCCACACGCGGAGGGCGGGCAACTGGCTGGCGCCGGCGGTGTGACGGCCGTTCGGTCTCATCTCAATGTTTCCCTGGGGACAATACGCTTCGCGATTGGCCGGAATCGTAGCCACGGCCTGCTCGCAGACGCAACAAAGAGCCGCGTGAGCCGACAATCTTAGCCGCAGTCCGTGGCGGTTTCGCAACACTTACCCGGAACCCGCCCCGGAAGAGCCGGTTTTGAGACCATTTTTCTCCGGCCGATTGCGACCGGGCAAGGGTATTCCTATCTCAGGGCTCCGCTGACCCGCCCTTCCCGGCAGGTTCCAGCCTCCCTCCCCAGCCTTTGCCCCCAAGCCTTGCGGCCATCCATGTCCTCCATCATCTCCGTCGCCAATCTGTCGAAGACCTATGGGTCCGGCTTCAAGGCGCTCAAGAACGTCAATCTCGATATCAAGCGCGGGGAGATCTTTGCGCTGCTCGGGCCGAACGGCGCGGGAAAGACCACGCTGATCTCGATCATCTGCGGCATCGCCAACCCGAGCGAAGGCAAGGTCCTCGTCGGCGGCGAGAACATCCAGACCTCCTACCGCAAGGCGCGCTCGCTGATCGGCCTCGTGCCGCAGGAATTGCACACCGACGCCTTCGAGAGCGTGTGGGCGACGGTGAGCTTCTCCCGCGGCCTGTTCGGCAAGCCGAAGAATCCTGATCACATCGAGAAGGTGCTGAAGGACCTCTCGCTCTGGGACAAGAAGGACAACAAGATCATCACGCTCTCCGGCGGCATGAAGCGCCGCGTGATGATCGCGAAAGCGCTGTCGCACGAGCCGCAGGTCCTGTTCCTGGACGAGCCCACCGCCGGCGTCGACGTCGAGCTGCGCAAGGGCATGTGGGAAGTCGTGCGCACGCTGCAGCAGTCCGGCGTCACCATCATCCTCACCACGCACTACATCGAGGAAGCCGAGGAGATGGCCGACCGCATCGGCGTCATCAATAAGGGCGAGATCGTGCTGGTCGAAGACAAGGCGACCTTGATGCAGAAGCTCGGCAAGAAGCGGCTGACGGTGCACTTGCAGGGCAAGGTCACCTCGCTGCCGGAAAGCCTCGCGCACTACGAGCTCGACCTCTGCGACAACGGCGCGACGCTGGTCTACGACTACGACACCAAGGGCGAGCGCACCGGCATCACCAGCCTGCTCAGCGACCTCCGCACCGCCGGCATCCGCTTCAACGATCTCGACACGACGCAGTCGTCGCTCGAGGACATCTTCGTCGACCTCGTGAGGACGTCATGAATCACCGCGCCATCCGCGCCATCTACCTGTTCGAAATGGCACGCACCTGGCGTACGCTGCTGCAAAGCATCGTCTCGCCGGTGGTTTCGACCTCGCTCTATTTCGTGGTGTTCGGTGCCGCGATCGGCTCGCGCATCAGCCAGGTCGAGGGCGTCAGCTACGGCACCTTCATCGTGCCGGGCCTGATCATGCTCTCGGTGCTGACGCAGAGCATCGCCAACGCGTCCTTCGGCATCTACTTCCCGAAATTCACCGGCACGATCTACGAAATCCTGTCGGCGCCGATTTCCTATTTCGAGATCGTGCTCGGCTATGTCGGCGCCGCCGCGACCAAGTCGATCATTTTGGGCCTTATCATCCTGGCGACGGCCGGCCTGTTCGTGCCGCTGCATATCCACCATCCCATCTGGATGCTGGCCTTCCTGGTGCTCACCGCTGTGACGTTCAGCCTGTTCGGCTTCATCATCGGCATCTGGGCCGACGGCTTCGAGAAGCTGCAGATGATCCCGATGCTGGTGGTGACGCCGCTGACCTTCCTCGGCGGCAGCTTCTACTCCATCGACATGCTGCCGGCGGGCTGGCGCACGGTCGCGCTGCTCAACCCGGTCGTCTATCTGATCTCGGGCTTCCGCTGGAGCTTCTACGAGATCGCCGACGTCAGCGTATCCGTCAGCATCGGCATGACGCTGGCGTTCCTGGTGATCTGCCTCGCGGTGATCTGGTGGATTTTCCGCACCGGATATCGGCTGAAGAATTGATGGGCTCCCCTAGCCCGGATGGAGCGTCAGCGTAATCCGGGACCGGCGTCACATCAGGCTCGAGCGGCCGCGGATTGCGCTTCGCTCCATCCGGGCTACGGAAGTCTTCACCGATAGCAATGGAAGCGGTGATACCCGTCATAGTACCCGTGACAACGGTGGCGATAGTGGCGGTGAGGAATGCCGAACACACCCTCCACCGCACCCACGGCCCCGCCGACACCGGCGCCGACCGCGCCACCAACCACGCCTCCTACGGGACCGGCGATCCGGTTGCCTTCATAGGACCCTTCCTGGGCGCCGCGCACGATGCCTTGAGCATGACCAGCTTGAGGCAACGAGAGCAGTGCAAGCAGGATGGCGGCGATCGCGAACAGCAGGCGGACAGGCAAGCCGGCCGGCAGGGCGGCGGCGACAACACGGGCTTTGTTCATCTTCAGTCCCAGGGAAGTACAGAGTAAATGGCAGCGAAAGCCGCCAAGCGGCAGGCCATCATCAACGCACCGCGCGGCCAAATGGTTGCGCCTTTGTGACGAATTGTCGGCGATGTGAACGCATGTCCACTCGCGAAAATGTCAGCATCGCCGCTGGCCGCGCGGCACAAAGCGGCCTTGCTTACATCAGACATCACGTTAACGATGGGCGGGCGGGCCGCTGGAACGGAAGCCGGATTGCAGGCATATTGCATGCCGGGGGACGGAGAGCCGCGGTGTTATTGTTTGAGCATGATCCTTTCGGAAAACCGCTACACACTTTTCCGGATCATGCTCTAGCGTGAACAGGCCGGAGGCCAGAAGTCAGATGCGTTCGTTTTTTATCGCTTTCACCTCCCTGATGCTTTTGAGCGCGGGCACCGCGCGGGCCAAGGTCGAGATCACCGTCGACAAGGACAATCAGCAGATGACCGTCGCGGTCGACGGCGTCGCGCGCTATCGCTGGCCGGTGTCGACAGGCATCCCCTCGCGCGAGACGCCGAGCGGCGCCTTCCGCGCCTTCCGCATGGAAGAGGATCACTACTCCAAGGAATTCGACGACGCGCCGATGCCGCACGCGATCTTCTTCACCAAGGTCGGGCACGCCATTCACGGCACGGACTCGGTCGGCCGCCTCAGCTCGCCCGCTTCGCATGGCTGCGTGCGGCTGTCGCGGCAGAACGCGACGACCCTCTATGCGCTGGTGCAGCAGCAGGGCGTGCTCAACACCACGGTGACGCTGACCGGCTCGGCGCAGGTGGCGCTCGCCCGCAATCCGCGCGGCCGTACCAACACCGCGTTGGCCCGCGCTCCGCAGCAGCCTGCTGAAGAGCAGTACGCGACCACGGGTGATCCCGTGAACCTGACGCCGCCGCAGCAACCCGCGCGCCGCTACATGCCGCAGGACGACAACTACATCTATCCGGCCGATGGCAGCGACACCGGCGCGCGTTATCCGGCGCCGCGCCCGATCACGCGCCCCTATGGCACGCAGGCCTATCAGCAACTGCCGCAGCCGACCTACGACCAGGGCTATGGCCAGCAGGGCTACTATTATCAGCAGCAGCAGCCTCGCCAGTATTATCAGCCGCGCAATTACTACTACCAGAACTGACGCTATCTGAACGCGGCGTCGCCGCGTTCGACGATCTTTCGCGCAGCATCGACGAAGGCGCGCGCGACCGGCTCGAGGATCTCGGGCCCGGTCGCCGTGAGATCATCCGACGGCGTGTGGAAGCTGCGATGGCGGCCGGCCATGCCGAGGAAATTGGCGTAGCCCGCCGCGTGCACGTCGCGCAGCTCACCGACCGCCTGCTTTTCCGTCACCAGACGCTTTGCCGCGACCTTGACGAAGGCCTCATCGGTCAGAGCGACTGCGGACTTGCTGAGCACGAGATAGCGCTCCTCCTCGGGCCGATCGGTGCGGGCGCCCTCCGCAAAGGCGTAGCACGCGTTCGACGAGCCGAAATGGATCCACGCCAGCGTGTCCTTCGGCGCCGGCGCGCCGTGCTTCAGGAACAGCTCCATGCCGCCATGGCCGATTTCGTGGCCGGCGGTGGCGATGAAGACGAAACGCGCCGGCGATGTCTCGGCGGCGACGGTGCGCGCCAGCGCCAGGAAGTTGGCGATGCCGGGGCCGCGCTCACAGACGCAGGAGTACCAGCCGGTCATCGGCGTCGAGACGACGATGGTCGGGCCCCGGCCGGCCCCGATCTCTGCGATCACGTTCCGGCCGGCGACATCGCGCTCGTAATGGCCCTTGACGTCGAGGGTGACGGGCGTGCCCGCGGCGAGCGCGCGCTCGAACGCCGCGCGCGACGTCGCGCCGACCACGATCACCGGCACCGGCCAGGGCGCGTCCTCCTGCGTGACGTTGTAGGCGAAGCGGTCGTCGGCGGGATTGCCGATCATCAAAAGGATCGCCGCCGGCTTCCTCGCCGCCGCTTCACTGATCGCGGCACGATGGGTCGGCCCCAGATAGGCGCCGCGATCGAACGGCAGATCGAGCAACAGGATCTGGCCCGCGACATCGCCGTCGCGTGCGAGCGGCGCGGACAGGTGGAAGCTCGCCCGATCCTCCGGCGGCCACCAGAATGGCGTCGCCTCGACAGTGGCGCCGGCGGCCTCAGTGCTGGCTTGCTCGACGACATATTGCCGGCCAAGCACGACGGGCTGGAAGCTAACATCGAAACCCGCCTGCTTCATCTCGCCGGCGATCCAGTCGGCGGTCGCGCGATCGCCGGGCGAGCCGAAGCGGTGCAGGCCGAACGAGGCGTAGCGCGACACGTCTTCATAAAGGCTCGCACCCGAAAGCACATCCCTGGCTGCCGCCTGCCCGACCATGAGAACCCCCATTGTTGCGATGAAGACAAGCCGCATGTGAGTGGCTCCCTGAACCGTTTTTTCTTGAAGCGCAGTTTCCGCCTTCCACGGCCGCCGTCAACCGCGAGACTGGACGAAACGCGCAAAGATTTCATAAGCTCCAGTTTTCACGAAAGATGCGAACCTCGATGCCGTCACGTGCCACGACCATCCTGACCGTGCTCGCGGTTCTCGCTGCAGGACAAGGCATTGCAGGACAAGGCATGGCCTTTGATCTCGAGGCGCACCGCGGCGGGCGGGCTCTGCTGCCGGAGAACACCCTGCCCGCCTTCGCCAACGCGCTGTCGATGGGCGTCGACACGCTGGAGCTCGACGTCGGCGTGACCGCCGACGGCGAGGTCGTCATCTCGCATGAACGCGGACTCAACCCTGAGATCACACGGGATGCGAGCGGCGTCTATGTGGCCGCGCCCGGCACGCCCTTTGTCAAGCTACGGCTCGACGACGTCAGGACGTACGACGTCGGCCAGATCCGGCCAGACAGTTCTTACGCGAAGCAATTCCCCGAGCAGCGCGCCGTGCCGGGTACTCGCATCCCCACGCTGAAGCAATTGTTCGCGCTGGTGCGAAAGTCGGGCAACACCAATGTGCGTTTCAATATCGAGACCAAGATCGATCCGAACCATCCGGACGAATCCCTCGATCCGCAAGGTTTCGTCACCACGCTGCTTCGGCTGATTGAGGCCGAAAAATTCTCCGACCGCGTCATGATCCAGTCGTTCGACTGGCGGACCCTGCAGCTCGTCCAGCAGCAGGTGCCGACGATTCCAACGGTGTACCTGACGCTGCAGCGCGGCTCCGGCCAGACGGTAGCGCTCGACAAGGCCACCAGCTGGACCGCGGGCTTTAGTCCGGCCGATCATGGCGGCTCGTTGCCGCGAACCATCAAGGCTGCGGGCGGCGCGATCTGGTCGCCCTATTTCGGCGACGTGACCGCGGCGCTGGTCACTGAAGCCCATGCGCTCGGATTGCGCGTCGTGGTCTGGACGGTCAACAAGCGTGAAGACATGGCGCGGATGATCGAGACCGGCGTCGACGGAATCATCTCGGACAATCCGGACCTGCTGCGGCAGGTCGCCGGCGAGAAGGGCATTGCGCTGCCGGCGGGGACGCCGGTGCAGCCGTAAGTCTCGGGCCCTACTCCCCGTCCCTCAACCGCCGGTACAGCGCGCCCAGGATATTCGAGTAGTCGTCGGTCCAGACCCGCACCCTGTCGTCGGCTTCGGTCTGCTCCCACGATTTGGAGGCGGCGAGCTTGCCGACGTCTTCCTCCTCGCGCGCGGAGATGACGACGTCGGTCGAGAAGATGTAGTCGGAATCGCGGCCCGAATCCTCGTTGAAGACCCAGCTCTTGAGATCGTTGGCGTCGGCGATGCCGACCACGACGGTCTCGAGATCGAGATGGCGGTTGGAGACGTGCATCACCACCGCGCCGTGGGGAGCAAGCTTGTCCTTGTAGATCTTCATCGCCTCTTCGGTGGCGAGATGGATCGGGATCGCATCGGACGAATAGGCATCGACGATGATGAGATCGTAGGCGCCGTCGGGCTCCTTGGCAAAGGTGAGGCGCGCGTCGCCGATGACAGGCTTCAGATCCGGCAGGCAGCTCGAGATGTAGCGGAAATTTTTGGGATCACGCGCAGCATCCACCATGGACTGGTCGATCTCGAAGAATTTCCAGTCCTCCCCTCGCTCGGCGGCGCAAGCGAGCGTGCCCGATCCGACGCCGATCGCGGCGACCTTGAGCGGGCCGCCCTTGCGCTCGCGGATCGCGGTGACGGCCTGACCGATGCCGCCGTCCTTGTGATAATAGGTGATCGGCTCGGGCCGGCCGGTGACCGGCGTGCCGTCATTGTTGCGGAAGCGCTCGGCGCCGTGAATCGTGGTGCCGTGCATCAGCACGTGGAAATAGCCGCCGGGCGTCTCCACGATCTTGTGCACGCCGAAGAAGCTGCGCACCGTGGTGACGCGGCCCTCGTCCGCCGGATAGATCCGGATCAACGCCAGCGCCAGCGCGATGGTAGCAAAAATCTTCCAGCGACCGGCATTGAGCGCCAGTGTCAGCAGCGCGGCGAGCACGCCGACCGAGCCGGCGACCCAGACGCGGTGATCCTCGAACCAGGTCGAGAGATTTCCGGTGGTCGTGGACGGCGCGATCAGTGCCACCGCGAGGGCGGCGAGCGCCAGCCAGTACCATTTGACGATCCCCGCAAGACGCTCGTTCGCGGACGGTCGGCACAACGCGGCGAGCGCGATCAGGATCGGATATTCGGCGATCCACGAGAAGGTGAATGGAGCAACGAGGCCCGCAAAGAGGCCGCCGACCATGCCGCCGAACGACAGCGCGACATAGAAGCCGGTGAGATATTTGGCGGCCGGGCGGGTCCGGGCCAGCTCGCCGTGACAGGCCATGGCGATGACGAAGAAGCACAATTGATGACCGCCGAGCGTCAGCAGCAGGTTCTGCTCGCCGCCGAACGCCAAAAGGACAACGACGCCGGCGATTGCGACCGGCTGGAGCATCAGCATCCATTTGTGCGGCAGCAGCGGCCGCGACTGGAACACGACCACCCAGGTGAGCAGGTACAGCGACAGCGGCAGCACCCAGAGCAGCGGCGCCGCCGCGACGTCGGTCGAGATGTGCGCGGTGACGGCGATGAGCAGGCCCGACGGCACCGCGGCGAGGAAGATCCAGCGCAGCCGCGTCACGAGGCTTGGTGCCGGCGCATTGACGTCCTCGCTTCGCGCATCGGCCACCGCCAGCTTCGGCGAGCGCAACAACAGCACGCCGCAGGCGCCGATCAGGAGAATCAGCAGACCATAGCCGGCGGTCCAGAACCGGTTCTGCGTATGCAGCGTGAACATCGGCTCCAGCAGGAACGGATAGGACAACAGTGCGAGGAAGCTGCCGATATTGGAGGAGGCATAGAGGAAATAGGGATCGTGCCCGGCGGGGTGGCCGGTGCGGACGAACCAGGCCTGCAGCAGCGGGTTGTTGGCGGCCAGCGCGAAGAACGGCAGCCCGATCGAGACCACGAACAGGCCGAGCAGCCAGAACGCGTAGCCCGAGGCCGGCGGCTCGCCGTAGGCCGACGCAAT
The DNA here is from genome assembly GCF_029714325.1 of Bradyrhizobium sp. CB1717. Classification (NCBI taxonomy): domain Bacteria; kingdom Pseudomonadati; phylum Pseudomonadota; class Alphaproteobacteria; order Hyphomicrobiales; family Nitrobacteraceae; genus Bradyrhizobium; species Bradyrhizobium sp. CB1717. The sequence continues at coordinate 3,005,006 of NZ_CP121666.1, read as the reverse complement.
GCCGAGCGGGAGCGTGGCGAAGGCCGCGATCAACAGCACCAGATGCACCGCGACCGGAACGATCCGGTTCCTCGCCTGCATCAAGAGATGCGCATAGGCATAGCCGGCCAGCAACAGCGACTGGAAGAACACCATGGCCACCGACCACACCGCCGGCGAGCCGCCGAGCCGCGGCAGCACCATCTTCGTGAACAGCGGCTGCACCGAGAACAGCAGCAGCGCGCTGACGAAGATCGCAGCGGTGTAGACCGTCAGCAGCAGCCGGTTGCGCGACGACGAAGCCTGCTCCGTGGCGGCGGGTTGCACGATCGAATCCATGAAAGCTCCGGCTCAAACCCCGGCGGGCGCCGGACCGCGCGCAATGGAGCACAAGGCGCCTGAACGGGCAATAAAGCGTGTCGTGATGTTGCAGCAAGGAATGCTTGATATAGAGATGTCATTCCGGGGCGCCTCGAAGAGGCGAACCCGGAACCTCGATATTTCGGGTTCGCGCTGCGCGGCCCGGAATGACGGCAGGTAGAACAACTCGAATTGCTCATGACCGAAACCGACGTTGTCATCATCGGCGCTGGCCATAACGGCCTCACCTGCGCGGCCTATCTCGCGGGGGCGGGCCTGCGCGTGCGCGTGGTCGAACGGCGCAAGGTGGTCGGCGGCGCCGCGGTCACGGAGGAGTTTCACCCCGGTTTTCGCAATTCGGTCGCGGCCTACACCGTGAGCCTGCTCAATCCGCAGGTGATCGGTGACCTCAAGCTCGCCGAGCACGGCCTGCGCGTGGTCGAACGGCGCGCGCAGAATTTCCTGCCCGCGCCCGACGGCAGCTATCTCCTCACCGGCGAGGGGCGGACCAAAGCGTCGGTCGCGCGGCTCAACGCGCGCGATGCGGAGGCGCTCGACGGCTTCTCGCGCGAGCTGGAAGACATCGCCGACGTGCTCCGGCAATTCGTGCTGCGCGCGCCGCCGAACCTGCTCGACGGCTTTGGCACGAACGCGATCCGCGAGGCCGTGAACGCATTGCAGAGCGCCAACATCCTGCGCGGCCTGACGCTGGAGCAAAGCCGCAGCCTGCTCGATCTGTTCACGCGCTCGGCCGGCGAGATGCTGGACGAACGGTTCGAGCACGATCTGGTCAAGGCGCTGTTCGGCTTCGACGCCATCGTCGGCAATTACGCCAGTCCCTACGCCGCCGGCTCGGCCTATGTGATGCTGCATCACGCCTTCGGCGAGGTGAACGGCAAGAAGGGCGTCTGGGGCCACGCCATTGGCGGCATGGGCGCGATCACGCTAGCCATGGCGCGCGCCGCCAGGGATCGCGGCGTCGCGATCGACACCGATGCGGGCGTGCGCGAGGTGATCGTCGAGCGCGGCCGCGCCATCGGCGTCGTGCTGGAGAACGGCGAGACCATCCGTGCGAAATATGTCGCGGCCAACGTCAATCCAAAGCTGCTCTATACGCAACTGATCGCGGCCGATGCGCTGCCGCAGGACTTCCTCGCCCGCATCCGGCACTGGAAGAACGGCTCTGGCACCTTCCGCATGAACGTGGCGCTGGACCGCCTGCCCTCCTTCACGGCGCTGCCTGGCGAGGGGGATCACCTCACCTCCGGCATCATCCTCGCGCCAAGCCTTCCCTACATGGACCGCGCCTATCTCGATGCGCGTGCGCAGGGCTGGAGCCGACAGCCTGTTGTCGAGATGCTGATCCCCTCGACGCTCGACGACACGCTCGCGCCGGCGGGCAAGCATGTCGCGAGCCTGTTCTGCCAGCACGTCGCGCCGGAGCTTCCCGACGGAAAATCGTGGGACGACCATCGTGACGAGGTCGCCGATCTCATGATCGCGACGGTGGATGCTTACGCGCCGGGCTTTGCGGCGAGCGTGCTCGGCCGCCAGATCCTCTCCCCGCTCGATCTCGAGCGGCAGTTCGGCCTCCTCGGCGGCGACATCTTCCACGGCGCGCTGACGCTGAACCAGCTGTTTTCGGCGCGGCCGATGCTGGGCCATGCCGATTATCGCGGGCCCCTGAAGGGACTCTATCACTGCGGCTCCGGCGCCCACCCTGGCGGCGGCGTCACCGGCGCCCCCGGCCACAACGCCGCGCGCGTGATCCTGCGGGACCACCGCGCGCTGTTCGGAAGCCGTGGATAGGTCTGTAGATCGGCTGTGGACAGACTGTCGAGATGTCTGTGGTCAGGCTGAGAGCCCGATCCGGACATGGTGAGGAAAAGGCGGTGGATAACCGCGGGACAGCTGGAGGATGAGCCGGTGGATGACGCCCTGATAAAGGGCTGACGGCCTGTGGACATCGCCGAGCCCCCAAACAAACTCGCCCGCCGAGGGCAATTCCCCGCGCGGGCGCTCGTCTGGAAGAAAGTAGCCCCCGCTGGAAATCGGAGGCGGAAATTACTTCAAGGAGGTGCTAATCGAACCGAACTTGTCGTTCATCGTGCTGCCCAGGCTGTTCACCACGGTGATGATCGCCAGGGCAATACCGGCCGCGATCAGGCCGTATTCGATTGCGGTCGCACCGGATTCGTCGGACCAGAACTTCAAAACCATGCGCTTCAAGACGTGCCTCCGTTTCAATTTCAAGCTGTGTTGGTCGGCCCCAACAGCCGCAAATCTACGGGGTGCGACCTTCGGTCCAGTTAATCCCGAGATTCAACTTATGCGGAAAATTGCACGCAAAAGTTCCCAAAATTGAGCCGATGGAACCCTGAGAATGCAGCCTTCCCCCACCCACCGCGCCAGCTTCTCGATCGGCACCGAGGCCGCCGCAAGGCGCGTCGTCGATGTGCTCACCGAGATGTTTTTCGAGGGCGACGCAGCGGTCGCCGCGTTCGAACGGCCGGACGGCCAATGGGACGTCACGCTGCATTTCGCCGAGGCGCCGGACCAGGCCTGGCTGCGCGAACTCATTGCAACTTCAGCAGGAAATGAGATTGCCGACACGCTTGTCTTCGACACCGTCGAGGCCAAGGACTGGGTCAAGGCGAGCCTGGAGGATCTGGTCCCGGTGCCGGCCGGGCGCTTCGTCGTGCACGGCAGCCATGACCGCGACCGCGTTGCGCCGAACAAGCTCAAGATTGAGATCGAGGCGGCGCTCGCCTTCGGCACGGGCCATCACGGCACCACGCGCGGCTGTTTACTCCTGCTTGACCATGTCCTGAAGAGTTCCCTCCCGCGCAATGTGCTCGACCTCGGCACCGGAACCGGCGTGCTGGGCATCGCGGCGGCCAAGGCGCTGCATCGCGCGGTGCTGGCCTCCGACATCGACCCGCCCTCGGTCCGGGTGGCGGCGGAGAACGCGACGCTGAATGAAACCGGTCATCATGTGCGGGTGATCCGCGCCACCGGCTTCGCTGCGCCGGATTTTGCCCGGGCCGGGCCGTTCGACCTGGTGCTGGCCAACATCCTCGCCAACCCGCTGCGGCAGCTGGCGAGCCCGATGGCGCGGCACCTCGCGCCCGGCGCGCGTGTCATCCTCTCCGGCCTGTTGACGCATCAGGCCCCCGCCGTGATCGCCGCCTATCGCGCGCGCGGCCTCGTGCCGCTTCGGCACCTGCGGATCGAGGGGTGGAGCAGTTTGTTGTTGCGGAAGGTGGGGTGAGCGAGCTGCCGTAGGGTGGGCAAAGCGAAGCGTGCCCACCAGAACGATCGATAGCCTAGGAAGATGGTGGGCACGGCGCTCCGCGCCTTTGCCCACCCTACGGCATCGCCATCGCCGCGCTACTCCGCCGGCTTGTCGTCCCGGCGCTCGGCGAAACGGTCGATCATCTGACTGATGAGGCCGCGCGGCTTCTTCGGTCCCGTTGCGGCGGCCGGAGCGCGGCGCGCCGGCGGCGAGATCTTCTCAAACGTGAACGCTGGCATCGTGTGTCCCCTCGCCGTTGAGATGAACCACTTGCTCGAATTTCCCTGTCAACCGGACGAAGCGCAACTGCCGCATCCTTTACTCCACTCAATTCGAATGGAACATTTTCAAGCACAGTCCATGCCAGATGCGATGCAAATGCGTCTAGATTGCGGACCGATGCCCATGATCCTAGAGTGATCCACATGTTCGAAGCGCACTTCCAGACATTCGAGGAGCCCGAGGCCGGCGTCGCGTTGACGGCGCGCCTTGCCGCACTCCGCGAAGAACTCGCCCGCCGCAAGCTGACCGGCTTCGTCATTCCGCGCGCCGATCAGCAGCAGAACGAATATGTGGCGCCCTCGGAAGAGCGGCTGGCCTGGCTGACCGGCTTCACGGGTTCGGCGGGCTTTGCGGTGGTGCTGACCCGCGAGGCCGCCTTGTTCGTCGATGGCCGCTATACGCTGCAGGCGGCCAAGCAGGTCGATGCCAAGGCCTGGGCGGTGGAATCGCTGATCGATCCGCCACCGGAAAGCTGGGTGTCGGCGCATCTGAAGGCGGGCGATCGCCTCGGATTTGATCCGTGGCTGCACACTTTTTCGGCAGCCGAGCGCCTGTCCGCCGCCTGCGCCAAGGCCGGCGCCGAGCTCGTCGCCGTCGACGGCAATCCGGTCGATGCGATCTGGCAGGACCGGCCGCAGCCGCCGCTTGCCCCGGTTGCCGTGCACAGCCTCCAGCATGCCGGCGTCACCGAGGCCGAGAAGCTGACACAGATCCGGGACGAGATCGCCAAGCTCGGTGCCGATGCGCTGGTGCTGTCGGACAGCCACGCCGTGGCCTGGACCTTCAACATCCGGGGCGCCGACGTCGCGCACACGCCGCTGCCGCTGTCCTACGCGCTGGTGCCGAAGGACGGCCGTCCCACGATCTTCATCGACCACCGCAAGCTCTCCAACCTCTCGCGCGACCATCTCGAACAATCCGCCGACGTGCGCGACCCCGATGCGATGGCGCCGACCCTGATGGCGCTGGCCAAAAGCGGCGCGGCGATCGCGCTCGACAACGCCACCGCCGCCGACGCGCTGAGCCGGCTGATCGCGGGCGCCGGCGGCAAGCCGGTGCGCGGCAGCGATCCAATTGCATTGCTCAAGGCGGTCAAGAACGCGACCGAGATCAAGGGCACCAAGACGGCCCATGTGCGCGACGCTGTGGCGCTGGCGCGCTTCCTTTCTTGGGTCGATCGCGAGGCGCCAAGCGGCAAGCTCACCGAGATCGACGCTGTCGAGGCGCTGGAGACCTTCCGCCGCGACACCGGCGCGCTGAAGGACGTGTCGTTCCCGACCATCTCCGGAACGGGGCCGAACGGCGCCATCGTGCACTATCGCGTCACCCGCAAGAGCAACCGGCGCATCGCGCTGGGCGATCTGTTGCTGATCGATTCCGGCGCACAATATGAGGACGGCACCACCGACGTCACGCGCACCATGGCGATCGGCGAGCCGACTGCCGAGATGCGCGACCGCTTCACCCGCGTGCTGCGCGGCCACATCGCGATCGCGCGCGCGATCTTCCCCGACGGCACCACTGGGGCGCAGCTCGACACGCTGGCGCGGCAATATCTCTGGGCCGCCGGCGTCGATTTCGAGCACGGCACCGGCCACGGTGTCGGCAGCTATCTCTCGGTACATGAGGGGCCGGCCCGGATCTCGAAGCTCGGCACCACGCCGCTGAAGCGCGGCATGATCCTCTCCAACGAGCCCGGCTACTACAAGACCGACGGCTTCGGCATTCGCATCGAGAACCTCGAGCTCGTCGTCGCCGCCGAGATCAAGGGCGCCGAGAAGCCGATGAACGCCTTCGAGACGCTGACGCTGGCGCCGATCGACCGCCGGCTGATCGACGCCGCGATGCTGAACAAGGACGAGCTCGACTGGCTCAACGCCTACCACGCGCGCGTGCGGGCCGAGGTGCGGCCCGCGCTGGACGAAGCGACGAAGGCGTGGCTCGATCAGGCGACGGCGGAGCTGACGCGGTAAGCTCGTCATTCCGGAGCGCATAGCACTACGCGATTTGCGCAACGCTGCTTGCCCAACACGACTGTCATGCCCCGCGAAAGCGGGGCATCCAGTATTCCAGAGACGCCAGACGTATCCGGATAAGCCACAGCGCACTGGATTCCCCGCCTTCGCGGGGAATGACACCGCATTTGTGGAACGAGACGCGCGCCCAATCGGTCGCCATCGCGCCACTATCATAACCGTCCCAAAATCCGAATAGCCGCATTCCGAAACGCCGATATCGATCTTGCGTGAGCACGCTACAGTCGATTCGGATTTCGACGAGACGGACACTTATGCACGGCATGATCAGCAGGCCGCCGGAAGCGGCAACGAAAGACATCGCGACCTCGCGCGTGATGTTGCTGTTGCTCGTCTGCATGACAGGCGTTGCGCCGATCTCGCTCTACATGCTGGTTCCGGCGCTGCCGGTGCTGGCGACGAATTTCGGCAGCGACATCTCGATCGCACAGATGACGGTGTCGCTGTACATGGTCGGCATCGCCTGCTCGCAACTGATCATGGGCCCGCTGTCCGACAAATTCGGGCGGCGCCCGGTGCTGCTGGCAGGGCTCGCGCTGATGGTCGCGGCGAGCATCGGCTGTGTCTTCGCCGGCAGCCTGCCGCAACTGATCGCTGCACGTTTCTTCCAGGCGCTCGGCGGGGCGACCGGCATGGTGGTGAGCCGTGCCATCATTCGCGATCTCTACGAGCGCGAGCGCGTCGGCGCCATGATCAGCCTCGTCATCGCCGTCATGATGATCGCGCAGATGCTCTCGCCGCTGACGGGCGGCCTGATCGAGACCGCGTTCGGCTGGCGCGCGATCTTCTACGCGATCACCGCTGGCTCTCTCGCGATCGCGATCGGCATCGCGCTCGCGCTGCCGGAGACGCGCCGCGACCGTCCAGCCGGCGGCGGCTTTCGCGGCGATGTCGGCAGCCTGATCAGGAACCGCGCCTTCGTCGGCTACGTGCTGTGCCAAGTGCTCGCCTCGCAGATCATCTTCACCTTCGCCGGCGGCGGTCCCTACATCGTGGTGACGCAGATGGGCCGAACCACCGTCGAATATGGCGCGTGGTTTGCCACCAGCAGCCTCGCCTTTCTCGTCGGCAATCTGCTCTGCGTGCGCTTTGCGCCGCGTCACTCGCTGGAGAAGCTGATCTGGTTCGGGCTGGCGCTGCAGCTCGGCGGCAGCATCTTGAACTTGCTCTGGAGCTTGACGGGACTGAACGCGGCCCCACTCTGGCTGTTCGGCACCCAGATGATCGTGATGGCCGGCAACGCCATCGTGATGGCAAATTCCGCGGCCGGCGCCATCAGCGTCCGCCCCGAGGCCGCCGGCACGGCGTCGGGCGCGATGGGCTTTCTGCAACAGGGCCTCGGCGCGCTGATGTCGCAATTCGGCGCCTATCTCGGCGGCCACTCGACGACGACGCTGCCGCTGACCTCCGCGGTGCTCGCGATCTCGCTCCTCTGCGCCTGCACGATGTTCTTCGTCGTCCCGCGCCGCGAGGTGGTGGTGAGCGAGGCGCTGATCGAGCAGGCGGAGGAGGAAGAGACGGGGATGATGTGAGGGGGCGCATGGCGCGTCCCCGTCATTGCGAGCGCAGCGAAGCGATCCAGACTGTCACCGCGGAGGGACTCTGGATTGCTTCGCTGCGCTCGCAATGACGGAAGAAAGCCGTCACTCCCCGATCAGCTTCAGCCACTCGTCTTCCGTCAACACCTTGACGCCGTGCTTGTTGGCTTCCGCGAGCTTCGAGCCGGCACCGGGGCCGGCGACGACGAGATCGGTTTTCTTCGACACCGAGCCGGACACTTTTGCCCCTAAACGCTCCGCGGTCGCCTTGGCTTCATCCCGCGTCATTTTCTCCAGCGATCCCGTGAACACCACGGTCTTGCCGGCGACGGGCGAGTTGCTCTTCGGCTTCTCGGCGTCGACGATCTCGACCTCCCTGGTCAGCCGCTCGACGATGCCGCGATTGTGGCTCTCGCCGAAATAATCGGCGATGCTCTTGATCACGGTGTCGCCGATCTGGTCGAGCGCATCCATGTCCGCCATCGCCTCCTCGTCACCCTTGGCGACCTTGAGACAGGCATCATGAAAGGCGTCCCATGAACCGTAGCCGCGTGCCAGCGCCAGCGCCGTGGTCTCCCCGACATGGCGCATGCCGAGCGCATAGACGAAACGCTCCAGTGCGATCTTGCGGCGGCTCTCGATGGCGCCGAACAAATTGCGCACCGAGGTCGCGCCGTAGCCCTCGATCTCCTCGAGCTTGAGCTTCGAATTGCGCTTCTCCAGCGTGAAGATGTCGGCAGGCTCCTTCACCCATCCTTCGTCGAAGAAATACTGGAGCTGCTTCTCGCCGAGACCATCGATGTCGAAGGCGCGCCGCGACACGAACAGCTTGAGGTGCTCGATCTTCTGATAGGGGCAGGCGAACTCGCCGGTGCAGCGCGCGCGCGATCCCTCTTCGCCCGCCGCGGTCTCCTCGCGCGTGACGTCGGTGTGCAGCGGGCACGGGCACTTCTTCGGGAACTCGAATTCCTTGGCGCTCTTCGGCCGCTTGTCGAGGACGACGTCGACCACCTGCGGGATGACGTCGCCGGCGCGCTGGATCACGACGGTGTCGCCGATCCTGATGTCGCGCCCCTCGCGCAGCACTTCGCCCTTGTTGCCGATGCCCTTGATGTAATCTTCATTGTGCAGCGTGACGTTCTGCACGATCACGCCGCCGACGCCGACCGGTTCGAGCTTGCCGACCGGTGTGAACGAGCCGGTGCGGCCGACCTGGATCTCGATGTCGCGCAGCACCGTCATGGCCCGCTCGGCCGGGAATTTGTGCGCAATGCCCCAGCGCGGCGTGCGCGAGACGAAGCCGAGCCGCTCCTGCCAGTCGATGCGGTCGACCTTGTAGACGACGCCGTCGATGTCGTAGTCGAGTTTTGCGCGCTGCTCCTCGATCGTGTGATGAAACGCGAGCAGTTCCTCGACCGAGTGGCACAGCTTGGTCAGCGGATTGGTCTTGAAGCCGCAGCGCTCGAACCAGCCGATCATGCCGCTCTGCGTATCCTCCGGCATTGCGCTCATCTGGCCCCAGGCATAGGCGAAGAAGCCGAGCGGACGCGAGGCGGTGATGGTCGGATCCTTCTGCCGCAGCGAGCCCGCGGCCGAGTTGCGCGGATTGGCGAAGATCGTGTCGCCCGCCGCCTTCTGCCGCTCGTTGAGCGCGAGGAAGGCCTTCTTGGTCATGTAGACCTCGCCGCGCACCTCGCAGATGTCTGGGACGTTGCGGCCCTTCAGCTTCTGCGGCACGTCCTCGAGGGTGCGGATGTTGGCGGTGACGTCCTCGCCCTCCGCCCCGTCGCCGCGCGTTGCCGCCGTGACGAGTTCGCCGCCCTCATAGCGCAGCGACATCGAGAGGCCGTCGATCTTGGGCTCGGCGGAGAAATTCACTTTGTCGTCGTCGAGCTTCAGGAACCGCACGATGCGGCCGACGAAGTCGCGCACGTCCTCTTCCGCAAAGGCGTTGTCGAGCGACAGCATCGGCACGGAGTGCCGCACCTTCCTGAAGCGCCCGGACGGCGCCGCGCCGACCTTCTGCGACGGCGACTCTGCGCTGACGAATTCAGGAAAGCGTTTCTCGATCGCGTTGAGGCGCTGACGCAGGGCGTCGTACTCGGCGTCGGTGACGGTGGGCGCGTCCTCCTGATAGTAGCGCTCGTTGTGTCCCTCGATCTCGAGCGACAACCGCATATGCTCGACCTTGGCCTGCGCCTTGGTGAGATCGGCGACGTCGCGAAGCGGTTTCGATTTTGCTGCTCTTGCCATTATACTTAAGGTTGCGGCTCGTCGTTCCGGGATGGTCCGAAGGACCAGACCCGGAACCTCGAGATTCCGGGTTCGCACTTCGTGCGCCCCGGAATGACGGTGGGGAGGGGCTCGTGGCGTATTACGTCTATATTCTAGCAAGCCGGCGCGATGGGGCAATCTACGTCGGCATCACCAATGACCTTGTGCGCCGCGTCTACGAGCATCGAATCAAGGCCGTGCCGGGCTTCACGACAAAATACAACATCACGCGATTGGTTTGGTTCGAGGCCTATGACGATCCAATCTCGGTGATATCGCGCGAGAAAGAACTCAAGAAGTGGAAGAGAGCTTGGAAAACCCAACTTATCGAGAAGGAGAATCCAAATTGGGATGATCTGTACGAGTCGATCTGCAATTGAGAACGTCATTCCGGGATGGTCCGAAGGACGAACCCGGAATCTCGAGATCCCGGGTTCGATGCTTCGCATCGCCCCGGAATGACGGTGGAAATCTAAGCCGTCGCCGCCTTCAGCAGCCTCTCCGCGGCTGCCCTTGCCTCGGCCGTGATCTCGGCGCCCGCCAGCATGCGGGCGATCTCCTCGCGGCGGTGGTCGGCGGCGAGCGCATTGACGCGGGTGGCGACGCGCTTGCCCTTGTCGAGGGCGTCCTTGGAGATGAGCAGATGCTGGTCGGCACGGGCGGCGACCTGCGGGGCGTGGGTCACGGCCATCACCTGCACCTTGCCGGCAAGCCGCGCCAGGCGCCCGCCGATGGCATCCGCAACCGCGCCGCCGACACCGGTGTCGATCTCGTCGAACACCAGCGTCGGTGCCGAGCCGCGGTCGGACAGCACGACCTTGAGCGCCAGCAGGAAGCGCGACAGCTCGCCGCCGGAGGCGACCTTCATCATCGGACCCGGCTTGGTGCCCGGATTGGTCTGCACCCAGAACTCGACGCGGTCAAAGCCCTGCGGGCCCGGCGCGGCCTCGTCGGTCGCGACCTGGGTCATGAACTTGGCGCGTTCGAGCTTGAGCGGGGCAAGCTCCGCATTGACGGCCTTGTTGAGCTTTTCCGCCGATTTCTGCCGCGCCATCGACAGCTTCTTGGCGGCGGCGGCATAGCGGCCATCTGCCTCGATCGCGGCCTGCTCCAGCTTCTTCAACCGCGAAGCGCCGGCATCGATCAGGACGACGTCGGCGGCGTATTGGGCGGCAAGCGCCGCGAGCTGATCGACCGGGGTCGAATATTTGCGGGAGGCGGCGCGCAGCGCGAACAGCCGCTCCTCGATGCGTTCGAGCTCGGCCGGGTCGAAATCGGTTGCGGCAAGCGCGGCCAGCAGATGCTGGTCGGCTTCCTCCAGCGCGTTGATCGCGGCGTCGATCGCCTTCACAGCGGGCTCGACCAGCGCCGGCGAGTTGACGCCGCGGCGCTCCAGCCGGCGCACCGCCGCCGACAGCGCCGCGACCGGGGAGTGATTGCCGCCGACCGCCTCCTGCGCCTCGCGCAGATCGGAGGCGATCTTCTCACCCTGCATCATCGTGGTCCGGCGTTGGGCCAGAGAGGTCTCCTCGCCCTCCTTGGGCGCGAGCCGCTTCAACTCGTCGGAGGCGTGGCGCAGATAATCGGCCTCGCGCGCAGCGCGCTCCATGCCGGCGCGATGCTCTTCCAGCGCGGTGTTGGCGGTGCGGCGGGCGTCCCACAGCTCTTCGACGGCCGCGACGTCCTTCTCCAGGCCTGCGAAGGCATCGAGCAGGCGGCGGTGCGTGGCGGCGTCGACCAGCGCGCGCTCGTCATGCTGGCCGTGGATCTCGACCAGCGCGGCGCCGACCGCCTTCAGCGTCTGCACGCTGATCGACTGGTCGTTGATGAAGGCGCGGGTGCGGCCGTCGGCGAGCTGGACCCGGCGCAGAATCATCTCTCCGGTGTCGTCGAGACCGTTCTCGGCCAGGATCTTCGTCGCGGGGTGATTCTTCGGGATATCGAAGACGGCGGTGACCTGCCCCTGCTCCGCGCCGTGGCGCACGAGGCCGGCGTCGCCGCGGCCGCCGAGCGCCAGCGCAAAGGCATCGAGCAGGATGGATTTGCCCGCACCGGTCTCGCCGGTCAAAACCGCAAGGCCGGTGGCGAATTCGATATCGAGCCGTTCGATCAGGACGATGTCACGGATCGACAGACGCGCCAGCATGGAACCCCAAATTTCCTAGCCGAGGCCCATCTTGATGGCCCTAGAGGCCCATCTTCTTGAAGGTCTTGCTGATCCAGGACCCCTGATTCTCGCTCGGCTCGAGACCACCCGATTTTACAAGATTATAGGCGTCCTTGTACCAGCGGCTGTCAGGAAAATTGTGGCCGAGCACGGCGGCCGCGGTCTGTGCCTCGCCGACGATGCCGATCGCCATATAGGATTCGGTCAGCCGGTAGAGCGCCTCCTCGACATGGCGCGTGGTCTGGTACTGGGTGACGACGGCCTTGTAGCGGTTGATCGCGGCGGTGTAGTCGCGCTTCTGCGCGTAATAGCGGCCGACGTTCATTTCCTTGCCGGCGAGCTGGTCGCGGGCGCCCTCGATCTTGGCCTTGGCCGAGGTCGCATATTCGGACGTCGGATATTTGCGTATCACCTCTTCCAGCGAGGCGATCGCCTTCTCCGTGCGGGTCTGGTCGCGGCTGATGTCCGGGATCTGGTCGTAATGCGAAGCAGCGATCAGGTATTGCGCATAGGCAGCATCCGGGCTGCCGGGATGCAGCGTGACGTAGCGGGTGGCGGCGCCAATGCAGCCGTCATAGTCGCCGCCCTGATAGGAGGCGTAGGCCGACATCAGCAGCGATTTGCGGGCCCAGTCGGAATAGGGATGCTGGCGGTCGACCTCCTCGAACTTCTTGTTCGCCGCCTTCATGTCCTTCTTCTCGTTCATGAGGTACAGGCCCTCATTGTAGATCTTGTCGGCAGGCTCCTCGACGAACGTGTCGTCCTTGGCGGTGAACTTGTCCCAGAGATCGCCGGTGCCGCAGCCGGCCAGCGGCAGCGCCAGCAGGACGAAGGTGGCAGCCTGAAGCAGCCCACGGGCGGCAATCGAGGCCTTAGGCGAAATCGAAAGAGATCCGCGCGTCATACGCTGTGCCGACATGAGTTTTGCCCTGACGCCCTGTGATGCGGTGCCCGCCAGCCCATGAACCCCGTCATGAGCGCGAAATGGTGCCGTGGTGCCTGCCATGCAACCACGTCGATGTATCCAAAAACGATGCTAACCAACCGGATAGGCAGGCATTTCGCCCGGATTAAGGCGAACTCGCCGCAATGCTAGCCGATCATGGTTACCAGGAGTTTCCACGGGGCAGATCGCCGTCAAAGGCCGGCGACAGCAGGTCCCTTCAGGACACGTCCGGCCCGTAGGCGGCGGCGATCCGGCCGCCGACAATGCCGCGACCGACTTCGCCCACCGGACGGGTGGTGCGACGCACCGCCTCGCCCTCGACCACGCGCCAGGCGGTACGGTCGGCCATCAGCGCGGTCAGGACGGCGTGGTTGAGCTTGTGGCCGCCGCGGACCGAACGGTAGGCGCCGAGCAGCGGCAGGCCGGCCAGCGCGAGGTCGCCGATCACGTCCAGCACCTTGTGACGGGCACATTCGTCGGCGTAGCGCAGGCCCTCGGTGTTGAGCAGCCGCTCCTCGTCGAACACGATGGTGTTGTCGAAGGAAGCGCCGAGGGCATAGCCCGCGCTCCAGAGCCGGGCCACGTCGCACATCAGGCCAAAGGTCCGGGCACGGCCGACTTCGCGGCGGAAGCGCTCCGGATTGAGGTCGAAGGCGTAGCTTTGCTGACCGATGACGGGATTTGTGAAGTCGATCTCGACCTCGGCGCGGAACCCGTTGGCATGGGGCCGGATCTCGCCGAAGGAGTCGCCGATCTTGACCGAGACCGGCTTCAAAACCTGGATGAAGCGGCGCTGCGCGGACTGGGTGACGATGCCGGCCTGGTCGATGGCGGCAATGAACGCTGCGGCACTGCCGTCCATGATCGGCACTTCCGGCCCGTCGAGCTCGATCGTGGCGTTGTCCACGCCCATGCCCCGCAGTGCAGCAAGCACATGCTCGGCGGTGGAGACGAGCGGACCGTTACGATCGCCGAGGACGGTGGCAAGGTCGGTCGCGATCACCTGGTCGGCGGTCGCCTGAACTTCGCGGTCACTTCCCTCGAGGCCCGTACGGACAAAAATAAAACCTGCGTCGATAGGCGCAGGCCCAAGCGTGAGAGTGACGGGAAGACCGGAGTGAACGCCGACGCCGGCCACGGTGGCTTGCGCACGAAGCGTTGTTTGCCGGCTAAATTTCATCAGGAACCCGCCCCACTACGACCCATTGCGACTTATACTCGACCCGACCGATCGGCCTAGACCGTCGTGCGAATCCGTATCCCCAAGTCACGGCAAACCATAGTTGCTGCCTCAAACAGCGCCAACTCACGGTTTTTTACCGATTGTTACCCCAAACCTGCCGTATTCGCGCCAAGGCTTAACCAAATTGCGCCGGGGTTTTGGGCCGCTGCCGGCGATTTTACTGAACCACCGAATACATAATTAATGATTTAAAATCAGATGCTTGAACGTGAAATCCGGGCATTCCCGGGACAAAAGGAAAGGTCCCGGCAAGCTTGTCGCCGGGACCTTTTTTCGTCTGCCTTCTTGTAACAATCCTCAGGTCGCCTGCCGCCGCAGGAAGGCCGGGATATCAAGATGGTCGTCACCCTGTGGCGCCGGCGCAACAGGTGCGGGGCGACCATGCATGTCGAGCCCCTGCGGCGCGGGACGGCGGGCATACTCAGATACCGGCTCGCTGGTCGCGATCTGCTGCGCCACGGTCTTCTGCGGTCGGCGATCGGGCAGCGGCGGCATGGCCGGGCCGGCGGTGCGGGCGGCGACCGGCGGCTCGCTCTCCTCGTCGCGGCGGCCGAGGCCGACATTGGCGAGGCGCTGCAGCAGCGACAGGCGGGTCTTCTGCGGGGTCTCTTCCTCGACCTCACCGCGGGCCTGGCGCAGCTCGGCCTGGGCCGGCATCGGCAGCTCCTCGATTCGCGGCATCCGCGGCGCGCGGACCGGCGGGCGCTCGGCCTGCGGCGGGATGAAGTTTTCCGGCGTCATCGGCTCCTGCATCGCGACCGGGGCCATGTCAGGCTCCGGGAACAGGGTCGGCTTCTGCGCGATCGGCCGCACGGTGACGTCGCCATAGGTCTGCGGCGCGGGCGCCTGCGGGGCTTCAGCAACGGCAGCCGCGATGGCAGCGAGCGCGGCGCGCTCGACGTTCGGGCGCGGTGCGACCGGAGCAGCCGCGGGAGCGGCGGCCGGGATCTGGGCTTCCAGCTTCTGGGCGCGCTCGGCCAGGCGCTGATTGTCGGCGCGCAGACGCGCGGTCAGGTCGGCGAGACGGCTCTCGGCAACGGCGGCGGGAGCAGCGGGAGCCTGCTGCACCACCTGCGGCGCCGCGTTCGCGACCGGCGCGGAGGTCGCCTGGCTGTTGCGGGCGATCGCCGCCTGCTCGATGCCGGTGGCGACGACCGAGACGCGGATCAGGCCGTCGAGCGCTTCGTCGAAGGTGGCGCCGACGATGATGTTGGCGTCCTGGTCGACTTCCTCGCGGATGCGGGTCGCGGCCTCGTCGACTTCGAACAGCGTGAGGTCCTTGCCGCCGGTGATGGAGATCAGGAGGCCCTTGGCGCCCTTCATCGACGAGTCGTCGATCAGCGGGTTGGCGATCGCAGCTTCCGCAGCAGTCAGCGCGCGCTTGTCGCCGGAGGCTTCGCCGGTGCCCATCATCGCCTTGCCCATTTCCCTCATCACCGCTCTCACGTCGGCGAAGTCGAGGTTGATCAGGCCTTCCTTGACCATCAGGTCGGTGATGCAGGCAACGCCCGAATAGAGCACCTGGTCGGCCATCGCGAAGGCGTCGGCGAAGGTGGTCTTCTCGTTGGCGACCCGGAACAGGTTCTGGTTCGGGATGATCAGGAGCGTATCGACGACCTTGTGCAGCTCGTTGATGCCGGCTTCAGCGGTGCGCATGCGGCGGCCGCCTTCGAAGTGGAACGGCTTGGTCACGACGCCGACGGTGAGGATGCCCATGTCGCGCGCGGTCTTGGCGATGACGGGGGCAGCGCCGGTGCCGGTGCCGCCGCCCATGCCGGCGGTGACGAACACCATGTTGGCGCCCGAGAGATGGTCGCGCAGCTCGTCGATCACCTCTTCCGCCGCCGCGGCGCCGACGTTCGGCTGCGAACCCGCGCCGAGGCCTTGCGTAACCGCCGTGCCCATCTGCACGATGCGCTGCGCCTTCGACATCGTCAGCGCCTGCGCGTCGGTGTTGGCGACCACGAAGTCGACGCCCTGAAGGCCCGCCGTGATCATGTTGTTGACGGCGTTGCCGCCGGCGCCGCCGACGCCGAACACGGTGATGCGGGGCTTCAGTTCGTGAATATCAGGAACATTGATGCTGATGGTCATGGTTGCCTCTCGATCACGCGCGCGTGGGTTCGCCCCGGCCGGCGGCCGCGGGAGTTGGTGAAAATGGGAGATTGCGGAAAGGAGTCATCAGAAGCCCTCGCGTAGCCATCGTCCAACCTTTCCAAAATAACCGCCGGTCCCTGTTCTGACCTGCTGCCGCGTATGCCGCGGTTCGACATGTTCCTGGTGAACATATTGCGGGTAGACGAGGAGTCCGGCAGGCACCGCGAACGCGGCGTTCTTCGCCTCGTTGGGCAGCCGGCCGAAGCCAAGGGGACGTCCGACCCGCACGGGCCGGCCGAGAATTTGAGTTCCGAGTTCGACGAGACCGGTCAGTTGCGAGGCGCCGCCCGAGAGCACGACACGGCCGTTGGGCTCTGACGCGAAGGGCGAATCCTTCAGCCGGTCCCGGACCATTTCGAAGATTTCCTCGGCACGGTGCTTGACGATGTTGGCGATGGTAGCGCGGGAGACGATCTGCGGCAGATCCTGCTCGTCACCGGCTGTCGGTACAGACATCAGCTCACGCGAGTCCGATCCACCGGTGATGACCGTCCCGTATAAAGTCTTGATTCGCTCGGCATCGGCAATGGTCGCGGAGAGTCCGCGCGCGAGATCCATCGTGATGTGTTGCCCGCCGACCGCAAAACCCGCCGCATGCACGAAACGGCCGCCGGAATAGACCGCGATCGTCGTGGTGCCGGCGCCCATCTCGACGACGGCCGCGCCGAGATCGGCCTCGTCGTCGGTCAAAACCGACAAGCCGGCGACATAAGGGCTCGCCGCCATGGCTTCGACATTGATGTGGCAGCGTTCCACCGCGAGCATCAGGTTCCGCGCCACGGTGGCATCGCAAGTGACGACGTTCATGTCGACGCCGAACTGGTGCGCGACCATGCCGCGGGGATCGCGGATGCCCTTGACGCCGTCGAGCGTGTAGCCGACCGGCAGCGCGTGCAGCACGGTACGGCCTTCGCCGGTGGCGTGGCGCATGCCGGTGGAGGTGACGCGGCTGACGTCGGCCGGCGTCACGGCGCCGCCGCGGATGTCGGCGGCGGCTTCGACCAGCTGACCGGAGAGACGGCCGCCGGACACCGAGAGCAGCACGGACTCGACCCGCACCTTGGCCATCTTCTCCGCCAGCGCGACGGCCTGGCGGACCGCCTGCTCGCATTCCGTAAGATCGACCACTGCGCCGGCCTTCATGCCGCGCGACTGGATCTGGCTGTAGCCGATCAATTCCACCGCGTGGGTGCGGCCGCGCAAGGCATCGCTCGGCGCCGACGGCTTCAGCCGCGCGATCATGCAGGCGATCTTGCTGGTGCCGATGTCGAGACAGGCGACCAGGCCGCCGCGCTTGTGCGGCATCTGGCGCGTCTTCGGCGTCTGGGTGCGATCAAGACCGGTCATGCAGCGTCCCCGGCCTTCTTTTTCTTCTTGTCCTTGAACTGGTCTTCGCGCGCCTTGGCGGCGTCGTCGGACAGCTGCACCACCAGCCGATCCGGCAGGCGCATGTCGACGGCGACGATGTCGCGGGAGAACAGCTTGTCTTCCTTGTCGAGCCTCGACAGCATCGCCAGCGCATTGCCGACGTCCTGCTCGGGCAGGCGGATGTCGAGGCCGTCCTTCAGCCTCAGGTTCCAGCGCCGCTCGCCGACATAGACCGCAGCCTTGGTCACCGCATTGACCTGCGGATAGCGCGCCAGCAGCGCCAGGAAATCGCGGGCCTGGGTGTCGGCGCCCTTGCCGACCACGAGCGGCAGCGACAGGAAGCGGCGCGAGACATAGGGTTCGAGCACTGCGCCGTCGTCGGCGATGACGGAGAGGCGGCCGGCCTCCTGCCACAGCGCGAACGCCTTGCGCTCGGTGAGCTCGATCATTAGCTGGCCCGGATAGAGCTTCAGCACGGTCGCATCCGCGATCCAGGGATTGGCCTTGAGCTTGTCGCGCACGGCATCGGCGTCGAGGAACAGCAGCGAGGAGCGGCCGCTGACGCCGCCGATGGCGAGGATCTCGTCCTGGGTGAGCTGCTTGCGGCCGTTGATCACCACAGAGGTGATGCGGAAGCCGGCGGAATTGGCCATGGCGTTGCGGGCGTCGCTGACCGCGGTGATGAAATCCTGGAGATGGCCGCCCTTGACGATGCCGAAGCCGCAGCTTCCGAGCAGCAGCAGCACGGTCATGGTGATCCCGACCCGGCGCGGCGCATAGCGCTCGACCAGCGCGACCACGCGCGGCGGCGGCTCGCGCTCGACGACGGCCTTGGCCCTGGCTTTGGTCTTGATCTTGGCGGCAGCGCGCTGCTCCTCGCGCTTCTCTTGCACCCACTCGCGCAGAAGCACGACCGCTCCGATAGCGGCCGCCTTCAGGTCAGCTTGGGGCCTCAGCGATCTGAAAAGCGACCGGGTGAGGCTTCCTGCTCCATCCATTGCACGAGCTCGTCAACAGTTTGCCCGCGACATCGCGCGGATCCTGGCGAACATGACGTCTCGGTGCCGGGCCGGGTGTTGGTCTTCAGCAGAAGAAGCCTCTCCCCTTCAAAGCGTTCGCTGGAGGTGACATCACCCGCCACAGCTCACGCGCCGGCAGCCAAAGCGCCATATGCGCCGCCAGCGTTAACCTTCGGATGTCCTGGTAAACAAAAGGTAAAGTTCGTTAACGCCGGACGCTTTTTGCCCAGCCAAGTGAGGCATTTATGCCGCGATGTCCGGCATTTTACCCAAACCGGGCCGTTTCGCCGGTCCGGCCGTTAACCAGTCCTAATTATTTCCGCACGCCCCGCCCGGCGAGCTCGACCAGGCCATGCAGGAACTCGACGAATTCGATGCCCTCTGCTTTCAGCGCCTTGGGGTAGAGCGACGACTTGGTCAGCCCGGGCAGCGTGTTGGTTTCGAGATAGACGAGGCCCCGCTCTGAGACGATGAAGTCAGAGCGGGAGTAGCCGGTGCAGGACATCGCCCGGTGCGCCAGCATCGCCTGCTCCTTCAGCGCGGCGGTGACCTCCGGCGAAAAGCGGCCGGGACAGATCTCCTGGGTCGAGCTCAGGAGATATTTCGCGGCGTAATCGAAACTGCCCTCGCCCGGAATGATCTCGATCGGCGGCAGCGCGATGATCGTGCCATCGGTGCGCTCCAGCACGCCGCAGGTTGCCTCGATGCCGGCGATGTAGGGCTCGATCACATACTCTTCGTGCTTCGCGGCGTTGCGGACGGCGACGAGATCCTGCTTCGCATTGACGAAAATCAGGCCGTAGCTCGATCCGTCGCGCGCCGGCTTTGCGATCAGCCTGCCATATTCGGCGAAGGCCTCGTCGATGTTGTCGAGCGCGACGTTGGCCGGCGACGTGACGCCACCAAGCGCGGCGAAGCGCTTGGCTGCGATCTTGTCGAAGGCGAGATGGGAGGAGGCCGAGCCCGAGCCGGTGAACGGCACGCCGCGCGCCTCGCACATCACCTGCAATTCGCCGTTCTCGGCGCACCCGCCATGCAGACCGAGCACGAGCACGCGATCTTCCGCCTTGGCCTTGTCCAGCGCCTGCGCGAGCGGGATGCCACGCGTACCGGGCTTGAACTCGTCCTCGAACGGGCGGGCATGCTCGAGCAGTTGCCTGGACTGCACCACATGCACCTTGTCCTCGACGTCCCACCACCACAGATCGGCCTCGGACAACGCCTGATGCAGCGCCTGGGCCGAGGCGACCGAAACCAGACGCTCGCGGTTGGAGCCGCCGAAGAGGATGGTGATGCGCATTCGTGTCCTCGTACTTGGTCATTCCGGGGCGCGCAAAGCGCGAACCCGGAATCTCGAGGTTCCGGGTTCGGTGCTTCGCACCGCCCCGGAACGACAACTAAGCGGAAACCCCGATCCGCTTGATTTCCCAGTGCAGCTCAATTCCGGAATTCGCCTTCACGCGCTCGCGCACGGTCTCGCCCAGCGTCTCGATATCGTGCGCGGTGGCATCGCCGGTGTTGATCAGGAAGTTGCAGTGCATCTCGGACACCTGCGCGCCGCCGACGCGCAAGCCGCGGCAGCCGGCGGCGTCAACCAGCTTCCAGGCGGAATGGCCGGGCGGATTCTTGAAGGTCGAGCCGCCGGTCTTCTCGCGGATCGGCTGCGCGCTCTCGCGATGGCTCTGCACCTCCGCCATGCGCGCGCGGATTGCCTCCGCATCTCTGATCTCGCCGCGAAAGCGCGCTGAGGTGAAGATGATGGAGGGATCGACGCCGCTGCTGCGGTAGACGAACTTCATGTCGGCGTTGGAGAAGACATGCTTGGTGCCGTCACGCCCGACGCCCCTCGCCTCGATCAGCACGTCCTTGGTCTCGCCGCCATTGGCGCCCGCATTCATGCGCAGGGCGCCGCCGATCGTGCCGGGAATGCCGAAGAAGAATTCGAGCCCGCCGATATTGGCGGATGCCGCCACCTCCGCCACGCGCTTGTCGAGCGCAGCCGTACCCGCGGTGACGATGTCGCCACTCGCGGTCGCCTCGCCGAAGGCACGCGGTGCGAGGCGGATCACCACGCCGGCGATGCCGCCGTCGCGCACGATCAAATTGGAGCCGACGCCGATGACATAGACGGGAATGTCGGAAGCAAGATGCGCGAGGAAATAGGCGAGATCGTCCTCGTCCGCCGGCGTGAACAGCACCTGCGCAGGACCGCCGACGCGAAACCAGGTGAGCTCGGCAAGCGACTGGTTCGCCAGCAGCCGGCCGCGCAGGTCGGGCATCGCGGCTTTGAGAACGGGGGTGATGTCGGGGAAGCTCACCACCTCACCCCAGCGCCTTCAATTCGCCGGGCAGCGCGTACGCCCATTGCGTGATGTTGCCGGCGCCCAGGCACACGACGAGATCGCCGGACTTCGCCAATCCCTTGACGATGCCTGCGAGTTCCGAGGCCGCCGGCAGCGGGATCACCTCGCGGTGGCCGTGCGCGCGCAGGCCGGCAACGAAATGATCGCGGTCGATGCCTTCGATCGGCGCTTCGCCGGCGGCATAGACGTCGGCGACGACAACCGCATCGGCATCGTTGAAGCAGGTGCAGAATTCCTCGAACAGCGATTGCAGGCGGGTGTAGCGGTGCGGCTGCACCACGGCGACGATCTTGCCGTTGGTGGATTCCCGCGCCGCCTTCAGCACCGCCGCGATCTCGACGGGGTGATGGCCGTAGTCGTCAATCACGGTGACGCCGTTCCATTCGCCGGTCTTGGTGAAGCGGCGCTTGACGCCGCCGAAGCCCGCGATGGCCTTGCGGATCGCGTCGTCGGAGACACCGAGCTCGCGCGCGACCGCGATCGCGGCCGTTGCGTTGGAGGCGTTGTGGCGGCCCGGCATCGGCAGCATGAGATCAGCGATCTCGTGCACGTTGCCGGTCTTGCGATCGCGGAAGGCGACCTTGAACTTCGATCCGCCGCCCATCGGGGTGAGATCGACGAGCCGCGCGTCCGCTTGCGGGTTCTCACCATAGGTGATGATGCGGCGATCCTCGATCTTGCCGACCAGGCTCTGCACCACGGGATGATCGATGCACATCACGGCAAAGCCGTAGAACGGCAGGTTCTCGACGAAATGGCGGAACGCATCCTGCACGGCGTCGAAGGTCTTGAAGTGATCGAGATGCTCGGGATCGACATTGGTGACGATCGCGACATCCGTCGGCAGCTTCAGGAACGTGCCGTCGCTCTCGTCGGCCTCGACCACCATCCAGTCGCCGGCACCTAGCCGCGCGTTGGAGCCGTAGGCATTGATGATGCCGCCATTGATCACGGTGGGATCGAGCCCGCCGGCATCGAGCAGCGTTGCGACCATTGTGGTCGTCGTGGTCTTGCCATGGGTGCCGGCGATCGCGACGCAGCTCTTCAGCCGCATCAGCTCGGCCAGCATCTCGGCGCGGCGCACCACGGGAATGCGGCGTTCGCGCGCCGCCATCAGTTCCGGATTGTCGCGCTTGATCGCGGTGGAGACCACCACGACCTCGGCACCGTCGACATTCTCGGCCTTGTGGCCGACCGAAACCTTCGCGCCCTTCTTGCGCAGGCGGTCGAGATTGTAATTGTCGGAGGCGTCCGAGCCCTGCACGGCGTAGCCGAGATTGACCAGCACCTCGGCGATGCCGCTCATGCCGATCCCGCCGATCCCGACGAAGTGGATGGGTCCGATCTCGCGCGGCAGTCTCATGCTCTGTTCCCTGACCTTGCCGCCGGAAAGGCGGCATCTGGCGAAGGTCACGGCCAAATCAGCCGCGCGCCCTTCCTACTGGATGCCCCGCTTTGGAAGGCCATGACAAGGGCTTTTTCGCGTCAGATTCCAGCGACTTTGACCACCAGATCGGCCAGCCGCTCGGCGGCATCGAGCCGCCCTGCGCCCTTCGCGGCCGCGGCCATGGCGGCAAGGCGTGCCGGTTCGGCGGCGAAGCCGGAGATTTCGGCGGCGAGGCGGTCGGAGGTGAACTCGGTCTGCGGGATGCGGATGGCGCCGTCGACCTTGGCCAGCACACCGGCATTGGCGAACTGGTCCTGGTCGATCGAGCCCGGCAGCGGCACCAGGATCGAGGGCCGCCCGATCGCGGCAAGCTCGGCGACGGTGCCGGCGCCGGAGCGCGACACGATCAGATGATTGGAGGCGAGCCGCGCCGGCAAGTCGGTGAAGAACGGCGCGAGCTCAAACTTGATCTTGAGCTTGTCGTACACCGCGCGGACACGCGCCATGTCCTCGTCGCGCACCTGCTGGGTGAGGATGAGACGGCCCCACAGCGCAGGCTCGAGCCGCTCGATCGCGCCCGGGACGATGTCGGCCATGATGCGTGCGCCCTGGCTGCCGCCGACCACGAGCAGGCGCAGCGGACCGTTGGTTTCGGGCGCCGTGTATTGCACGGCAGCTGCCGCGAGGATCGCGGGCCGCATCGGCGTGCCGACCGTCGTGGTCTTGCCTGACAGCGCCGGATCGCGATCGAGCACGCCGGGCAAGGATGTCGCGATGGCGCGGACGCGGCTCGACAGGAACCGGTTGGCGCGACCGAGGACCGCATTGGCATCGTGGATGATGCCGGGGACGCCGGCGAATTTCGCCGCGACCAGCGGCGGCAGCGTCGGATAGCCGCCGAAGCCGACGACGGCGGCCGGCTTCAATCGCTTGATCAGGCTGTAGGCCGACAGCGTTCCGGCGGCGAGCGTGAGGCCGGCATAGGCGAGCTGGAGCGGATTGCGGCCGCGCGCGGTCTCGCTTCTGACGACGTCGATCATGTCCTTGCTGAACAGCCCGCTATAGCGCAGCGCGCGCTCGTCGGTGACGAGGCGGACGCGAAAGCCGCGCCGGATCAGCTCGACGCCAAGCGCCTCGGCCGGAAACAGATGGCCGCCGGTGCCGCCCGCGGCGAGAAGAATCAGGGGGGAGGTGTCCATAAACGCCCTTTTACAAGGCCCTTGCCGTCATTGCGAGCGCAGCGAAGCAATCCAGGCTGTCCCCGCGGAGACACTCTGGATTGCTTCGTCGCAAGAGCTCCTCGCAATGACGACTTAGGCGTAACTCCGCATCGCCTCGGCGTGGCCGCTGGCCTCGACCTCGGTGCGCGGACGCAGCCGCGTCAGCGCCAGCATCATGCCGACACCATAAGACAGCGAGACGATCGAGGAGCCGCCATAGGAGATGAACGGTAGCGTCATGCCCTTGGCGGGAATGAGCTGCAGGTTCACCGACATGTTGATCGCCGCCTGCACGCCGAACAGGATCGCGAGCCCCGAGGCCGCAAAGCGCGAGAACATGTCCTCATTGGCATAGGCGCGCGACAGCGTGCGGATGACGACGAAGGCGAACAGCGCCAGCATGGCGAGGCACAGCACGATGCCGAACTCTTCGGCCGCGACCGCGAACACGAAGTCGGTGTGGCTGTCCGGCAGGCTGCGCTTGGCGATGCCCTCGCCCGGCCCGAGGCCGAGCCAGCCGCCGTTGTAGAAGGCCTCCATGGCGGTATCGACCTGGAAGGTGTCGCCCGAGGCCGGATTCATGAATCGCTTGATGCGCCCCGCCACATGCGGGACGAAGAGATAGGCGCTGAACAGGCCGGCTGCGGCGGCGCCCGCAAGACCGAACACCCAGATCATGCGCATGCCCGCGATGAAGAACAGCGAGCCCCACACCATCAGGATCAGCATGGTCTGGCCGAAATCCGGCTCCATCACCAGCAGCGACACCAGCATCAACAGCAGCACCAGCGCCATCGAGGTCGCCGGCATCTCCGGCCGCTTGGTCGATTCCGCGAACAGCCAGGCGGCGATGACGACGAAGGACGGTTTTGCGATTTCGGAGGCCTGGATGTTGACGCCGAGCAGCGTGATCCAGCGCCGCGAGCCCTTCACCTCGGGGCCGATCGCGAGCGTCAGCACGATCAGGATGATGCTGGCTGCGAAGATGATCAGCGCCGAGCGGCGGATCGCACGCGGCGACAGGAAGGACACCCCGAGCAGCACCAGGCAGGACGGGAGGAGGAACATCACGTGGCGGCTGAAGAAATGGAACGGATCGAGCCCGATGCGGGTCGCCACCGGCGGGCTCGCCGCCAGCGACAGGATCACGCCGGTGAGCATCAAGGCCAGGATGGCGCCCATCAGCGGCTTGTCGACGGTCCACCACCACTCGGAAAAGGGGGTGCGTTCTTCACGGGAGAGCATGGGCGGCCGCTTTCGGACAGAGGTCCGTCCATTGGTCGCCGAGGTTGGTTACCGGGGGGTTAAGGAACTGCGGATGTTTGGAATTGTAGGATGGGTAGAGCGAAGCGAAACCCATCACTTCCAGGAGAGCGATGGGTTTCGCTTCGCTCTACCCATCCTACGGTCCTCACACCACCGGCTTCAGGCCCGGCAGCGCCTGCACCAGCTCGCGGAACTTGGCGCCGCGGATCTCGAAGTTGCGGTACTGGTCGAAGGAGGCGCAGGCCGGCGAGAGCAGCACGACGGCGTCGGCAAGACCCGAGGCTTCCGCATCGCGCGCGGCGTGCTCGACCGCGACATCGAGGGTCTGGCTGATCTCGTGCGCGACCGTGCCGAGCGTTCCAGAAAACTCCTGCGCGGCCTCGCCGATCAGATAGGCTTTTCGGATACGCGGGAAGAAGCCGGTGAGGCCAGTGATGCCGCCCGCCTTCGGCTTGCCGCCGGCGATCCAGAAGATGTCGGAAAAGGACGACAGCGCATGCGCGGTGGCGTCCGCGTTGGTGCCCTTGGAGTCGTTGACGAACAGCACGTTGTCGCGGCGGCCGACCTGCTCCATGCGGTGCGCAAGGCCCGGAAAGCTGCGCAGGCCGTTCTGCAGCACGTCCTGGCTGATGCCCATCGCGAGTGCGGCGGCGGCCGCACAGGCCGCGTTCTGCGCATTGTGCAGGCCGCGCAGCGAACCGATACCGCCGAGCGCGGCGACTTCGCTGCGGGCACCGCCCGAGGCGCGCACGATGTTGCCGTGCTCGAAATAAATGCCGCTCGCCAGCGGATTCTTGACGGAGATGCGCACCACATTCTTGCCGGCGCGGTCGAGCCGGTCGGCGATGTCGCGGCAAAAGCCGTCATCGACGCCGACGATCGAGGTACCGCCGGCCTGCACGCCTGCGACGAGGCGTTCCTTCACCGCGGCATAATGCGCGAGCGTGCCGTGGCGGTCGATATGGTCCTCGCTGACATTCAGCAAAATGCCGACCGAGGGATCGAGCGAGGGCGTGAGGTCGATCTGGTAGGACGACATCTCGATCACGTGGACGCGGCCCATGCGCGGCGGCTCCAGCGACAGGATCGCGGTGCCGATATTGCCGCCCATCTGGGTGTCGTAGCCGGCGACCTTGGTCAGATGCGCGATCAGCGCCGTCGTGGTCGATTTGCCGTTGGTGCCGGTGATGGCGACGAACGGCGCGTTCGGCGCGTGACGCCGCCGTTCGCGGCAGAACAGCTCGATGTCGCCGATCACCTCGCAGCCTGCCTCGCGCGCCTTCAGCACGCTCCAGTGCGGCACCGGATGGGTCAGCGGCACGCCGGGCGCGAGCACGAGGGCTGCGAAGTTCGCCCAGGAGACGTTCCGCAAGTCAGCGGTGATGAAGCCGGCCTGCGCGGCCTTGGCGACATTCTCGGCGTTATCGTCGGCGGCGATCACCTCGGCACCGCCCGCCTTCAGCGCGTGGCACGAGGCGAGCCCCGAGCCGCCGAGGCCGAACACCGCGACCGTCTTGCCGGCGAAGGATGTAACGGGGATCATCGTGGTACCGTCAGCGCAGCTTCAGCGTGGAGAGGCCGGCGAGCGCCAGCATCACCGAGATGATCCAGAACCGGATCACGATCTGCGGTTCGGTCCAGCCGAGCTGCTCGAAATGGTGATGGATCGGCGCCATCCGGAAGATGCGCTTTCCGGTGAGCTTGAACGACACCACCTGCACGATGACGGAGACCGCCTCCAGCACGAACAGGCCGCCGATCACCGCGAGCACGATCTCGTGCTTCACCGCGACCGCGATCGCGCCCAGCATGCCGCCGAGCGCGAGCGAGCCGGTGTCGCCCATGAAGATCGAAGCTGGTGGGGCATTGAACCAGAGAAAACCGAGACCGGCCCCCAATAGCGCGCCGCAGAGCACCGCGAGCTCGCCGGTGCCCGCGACATATTTGATCTGCAGGTAATCGGCGAACACGGCGTTGCCGGCGAGATAGGCGATCATCGCAAAGCTCGCGGTCGCGATCATCACGGGCACGATGGCGAGGCCGTCGAGACCGTCGGTGAGGTTCACCGCATTGCCGGCGCCGACAATGACGAAGGCGCCAAAGACGACGAAGAACCAGCCGAAATGCAGCACAGTGTCCTTCAGGAACGGGACCGTCAGCGCGGTCGACGCGGGATCGCGGTTCAGCCGCACCAGCGCGTAGCAGGCGACCAGCGCGATCGCCGCCTCGATCAGCAGGCGGAGCTTGCCGCCGAAACCGGTCGTGGTCTGCTTGGTCACCTTGAGGTAGTCGTCGTAGAAGCCGACGAAGCCGAAGCCGAGCGTCACGGCGAGCACGATCCAGACATAGGGATTGAGCGGATTGGCCCACAGCACGGTGCCGACCGTGAGGCCGGACAGGATCATCAGGCCGCCCATGGTGGGCGTGCCCTTCTTGCTCAGATGCGATTGCGGGCCGTCAGCGCGGATCGGCTGGCCCTTGCCCTGGCGGATGCGTAAGTGGTCGATGATCCAGGGCCCGAACAGGAACACGAACAGCGCGCCGGTGACGATCGCGCCGCCGGTGCGGAAGGTGATGTAGCGGAAAACATTCAGGAGGGTACGAAACGCACCCAGGCTCGGAAATGTATTGGAGAGCTCGATCAGCCAGTAAAACATTCAGACGGTCCTATGGCGCCTTTCGCACGCGGCCTTGTTTCTGGCCCCGACGTGCCTCACGCGCATTCGCTTCATCATGGGTCGGGCGACCTCAATGGACGGCTTGATGCCGCAAACGGTGGATTGGGAACTGCGCCTTCCAAGCAGTTTACGCCTTTGCCTGCAAGGCGGCCACTAGGCCCGGCACAAACTTGTTGACCCAGAACATCTTCTTGCTGCCCTTGACAACCACGACATCGCCTGCCTGCAGCAGGCTTGCGACCTCACTCGGCTTCAGCGTGGCGGGATCGTCGTGCCAGCCGAGGCCCTTGCCTGATGGCAGCACGTCATAGAGGTTGCGCATCAGGGGACCGACGCAATAGACGCCGTCGATGCCGTCGAGATGCTTGGTGAGGGCGGTGTGGTAGCTTGGTGCGTCGTCGCCCAGTTCCAGCATGTCGCCGAGTACCGCGATGCGGCGACCGCCCGTCATGTGGCGTGCCTGCAGGCTTTGCAACGCAGCAGCCACGCTGGCCGGATTACCGTTGAAGCTGTCGTCGATCACGGTGATGCCGCCGACCGCCTGCTCGACGCCGCGGCCGGTCATGATGCCGACGCGGTCGAGCTTGATCGCGAGCGTCGCCGGATCGAGGTTGGCGGCGCGGATCGAAGCGAGCGCGGCGAGCGCATTCTGGACGCGGTGCGGCGCGCCCGGCGTCAGGCTGAAGGCGATCTCCTTCTTGCCGATCATGGCCACGACCTGCCAGCTCTCGCCGTGCGGCGCATGCGCGACCTCGTGCACCTCGGCATGCTCGCCGAAGCGCACCACCTTGCCCTTCCACTCCGACGCCTTGATCCCGGCGGGCAGCACCAGCACGCCGTCCTCGGGCAGGCCGACGGCGATCGACACCTTCTCGCGCCTGATAGCTTCGAGCGAGCCGAGCTTTTCCAGATGCACCGGCTGGACATTGACGACCAGCGCGACCGTCGGCCGCGTCAGTTCGCTGAGCCGCGCGATTTCCCCTCGCTGGTTCATGCCCATCTCGACGACCCACAGGCTGGCATCTGCCTTCGCATTGCACAGCGTCAACGGCACGCCCCAGAAATTGTTGAAGCTGGACGGGCTGGCATAGGCGTTCGGATAGGCCGCCAGGAATTCCTTGGTGCTGGTCTTGCCGGCGCTGCCGGTGAGGCCGATCACCGGCCCGTGGAAGCGCGCGCGTGCGGCGCGCGAGGCCCCAGAGGCCATCGATCAGCGTGTCCTTCACGACGATCTGGGGAATGCGGATGCCCGCGATCTCGTGCGGCACGATCATCGCGACCGCGCCTGAGGCTTCCGCCTTGTCGGCGAACTCCCAGCCGTCGCGCGCGCTGGCGAAGGCCGAGATGAAGCCGCCGCTCGGCGTGCCGCTGAGCGCGACGAACAGGCTGCCCGGCTTCACCAGCCGGCTGTCCTGGGTGACGAAGTCGATCGGCGTGTTCGGAAACGATCCGGCGGCGCCCAGCGCACGCGCGACCTCGGCAACCGTCCAAATTGGCGCGCTCATGCAATCCTCGACGCTAATGCGGCGGCGACCGCCTCGTGATCACTGAAGGGCAGCACTTCGCTGCCGACGATCTGCCCGGTCTCATGGCCCTTGCCGGCGATGAGGAGCGCATCGCCGTTCTCCAGTTCCTCGATCGCGATGCGAATGGCCTCGGCGCGGTCGCCGATCTCGCGCGCGCCTTTCGCCGCGGCGAGGATCGCGGCACGGATCGCTTCCGGCTCCTCGCTGCGCGGATTGTCGTCGGTGATGATGACGCCATCTGCGTTCTCGGCCGCGATCCCGCCCATGATCGGGCGCTTGCCGGCATCGCGGTCGCCGCCGGCGCCGAACACGACGATAAGCCTGCGCTTCGCATAGGGACGCAGCGCCTGCAGCGCCTTCGCCAGCGCATCGGGCTTGTGCGCATAGTCGACGAAGATCGGCGCGCCGTTGCGCTCGCCGACGCGCTCCAGCCGCCCCTTGGCGCCTTCGAGATGCTCGAGGCTGGCGAATACGCTTGCGGCGTCGCTGCCGGTTCCGATGGCAAGACCAGCCGAGACCAGCGCATTCTCGATCTGGAACTCACCGACCAGCGGCAGCCGGATCGCGTAGCTCTTGCCGCGATGCTCGACCGTCAGCTTTTGCGAAAAGCCCTCGACCACGGCCTCGGTGAGACGGATGCCCTCGCCTGCTCCGTCGCCGTTGCGCCCGACCGCCATGACACGCAGGCCGCGCGACGTCGCCGCCTCGATCGCCTCCGCCGAGCAATCATGATCGGCCGAGATCACGGCAGCTCCGTCAGGCGGCACAAGCTCGCGGAACAGCCGGAGTTTTGCCGCGAGATAGTGCGCGACGGTCGGATGATAATCCATGTGGTCGCGCGAGAGATTCGTGAAGCCGCCGGCGGAGACGCGCACGCCGTCAAGGCGATATTGGTCGAGCCCGTGCGAGGACGCTTCGAAGGCGAGATGCGTGACGCCTTCGCGCGCGATCTCATCGAGCTGCCGGTGCAGCGCGATCGGATCCGGCGTCGTCAGCGAGCCGTAGACCGTGCGCTTGGACGAGACGAGGCCGATGGTTCCAATGCTGGCCGAGGCCTGCCCGAGCCGCTCCCAGATCTGCCGCGTGAACGCGGCGACCGAGGTCTTGCCGCTGGTGCCGGTCACTGCCGCAATGGTCGCGGGCTGCGCCGGGAAGAACCTTGCCGCCGCCAGCGCCAGCGCGCGACGCGGATTGGCGACGGCGACGAACGGCACCTTGCTGGCGGACGGCGCGTGATCGCCGACCACGGCGACTGCGCCTGCGTCAATTGCGGCATCGATGAAGCGGGCGCCGTCGGTCTTGCTGCCTGCCAGCGCGAAGAAGAGGTCGCCGGGCTTGACCACGCGGCTGTCGAGCGCAACGCCGGTCACCTCGAGCGCCGCGACGGCGGGCTCGATTGCGGCATCATTGCCCAAAACATCCTGACCTATGAGGTCGCGCAGCTTCATGGTCTTCCAGTCGACACGCCGCGCCGGAGAGCCGAATCGTCAGGAAAAGCCGAATCAGCACCGGCGATGGCCACTCCGGTTGATTACTGGGTTGTCCTGGATGCTGCAAGAATAAGGCGCTCGGACGGCGGCAGGTCGAACCGCGGCTCGACGCCCAGAAGCGGCGCAATCCGCTCGATCACCTTGCCCCCGGTCGGCACCGCGTTCCAGCCCGAGGTGATGAAACCCTTCGTCTCAGGGATCGCCTGCGGCTCGTCCAGCATCACCAGGATCTGATATTTCGGATCGTCGCAGGGCATGATCGCGGTGAACGAGTTCAGCACGCGCTTCTTGGCATAGCGGCCGTTGATGACCTTCTCGGACGTTCCGGTCTTGCCGCCGACGTAATAGCCCTTGATGTCGGCGGTCTTGGCAGTGCCGATTTCGGCATTGAGCCGCATCAGGAACCGCATCTTGTCGCTGGTCTCCGGCTTGATGACGCGCTTGGCTAGCGCCGCGGCTTCCTCGGGGGTCCGCTTCATGAAGGTCGGCGGAATCAGATAGCCGCCGTTCACCAGCGAGTTGATACCCATCACCGCCTGGAGCGGCGCCACCGACATGCCTTGGCCGAATGCGATGGTCACCGTATTCAGCTCACCCCAGCGCCGCGGCACCAGCGGCGCCGCGCTCTCCGGCAGCTCGGTGCGCAGGCGCGTCAGCTGGCCCATCTTGGCGAGGAACGCCTTGTGCGCCTCGACGCCCTGGCCGAGCGCGATCCGCGCGGCGCCGATGTTGGACGAGTAGGTGAACACTTCCTTGGTATTGATGAAGCGCCCGAGCGGATGGCTGTCGTGGATGGTGAACTTGCCGTAGTGCAGGTTTCCGCGTGCATCCCACGACGAGTTCAGGTTGATCTTTCCGGAGTCGAGCGCCATCGCCAGCGTGAACGCCTTGAAGGTCGAGCCCATCTCGTAGACGCCGGTGGTCAGGCGATTGATGCGGTCAGGGTCGTGCGCTTCCTTCGGATTGTTGGGGTCGAAGTCCGGCAGCGAGACCATCGCGACGATCTCGCCGGTCTTGACGTTGGAGACGATGCCGGAGGCGGCCTTGGCGTGGAACTTGTCCTTGGCCTTGAGCAGCTCGTCGCGCAGCGCGTGCTCGACGCGCAGGTCGATCGAGAGCTCGATCGGCTTCTGCAGCCGGTCGGTTGCGAAGCCGGCGCGGTGGAGATCGGCGAGGCCCTGATTGTCGAGCCACTTCTCCATGCCGGCGATGCCCTGGTTGTCGATGTTGACGAGACCGATGAGGTGGGCGACCTCGTTGCCGGTCGGATAGACGCGCTTGTTCTCGCGCAGGAAGCCGATGCCGGGAATGCCGAGCTTGTGGATGTCCTGCTGCTGCTTCGCCGTGACCTCGCGCTTGAGCCAGACGAAACCCTTGCGCGTCCTCAGGCGCTCGCGCACCTCGGCCTCGTCGAGGTCGGGCACGGTGGCGGTCAGAAGCTCGATCGCCTCGTCCTTGTCGATGATGCGGCGCGGCTCGCCGAAAAGGCTCGAAGCCTTGACGTCGGTCGCGAGGATCGCGCCGTTGCGGTCGACGATGTCGGGACGCGCGGTCGCGACCACCTCCTGCGACGCCGCGCGGCGCGCACTGTGCGCGTCGGCACCGATCGCGAACATCACGAGCCGGCCGCCGATCAGGGCGTAGACCGAGGCGAAGGCGAGCATCGCGAGACCAACGCGTGCGCGCGCCTTGGCCGCGCGATCGACATTGCGCCCGTAGAGCAGGCTGCGGATCAGCCGCTGCCGCCAGGGTTCGGTCGGCTTTTCGGTGGGCTTTGCAGGCGTTGCCGGGCTCATTGCTTGTCCTCGGGCCGAGGCACGGAGCCCGTCACGGTGTCAGGATCGCTCGCAGCTTCAATGGTGTTGAGCATGGCCCCGATCGGGTCGGGCTCGCCGGGCCTGAACATCCGCGGCGGACGCTCGGGCAGATTCTTCAGCGAGTCATATTGCGTGCCGTTGACCGGCTTGAGCGGCAGATGCCGCTCGGACAAGCCCTGCAGGCGCAGGGGCGCATCGAGCTTGGCCCATTCGGAGCGGAGCGCGGCGATCGCATCGCGCTGCTCGCGGATCTCCGCATGCAGCCGCAGCACCCTCTCGGTGCGCGCGGTGGAGTCCATCTTGATCCGGTAGACATAGGCCGCTGCGAAGATCAGCGCGCCGATGACGAGGAGGTGGATGATGCGCATGCGCTAGCCTCCCCTCATCACGTCGGAGAGTTTTGGCCAGGGCGAGGACTCATCGTCCTTGTGCGCAGGCGCATCTGTGCGTTCCGCGGCGCGCAGCTTGGCGGAACGCGCACGCGGATTGTTCGCGACTTCGTCTTCGCCCGCGACTACGGGGCGTCGGGTCAGCAGCTGGAAGCTCGGCGCAGCCTGCGCCATCTCCGGAAGATGCCGCGAGCCGCCGCCGGTCTTCGAGCGTTCGCCAAGGAAATTCTTGACGATGCGGTCTTCCAGCGAATGGAACGAGACGACGACGAGACGGCCGCCGGGCTTGAGCACGCGCTCGGCCGCCGCGAGCGCGGTCTGGAGCTCGTCGAGCTCTTCGTTGACGAAGATGCGCAGGGCCTGGAACGTCCGCGTCGCGGGATGGATGTCGCCGGGCTTGGACCGCACGATCCTGCCGATGAGATCGGCGAGCGCGCGCGTCGTCGTGAACGGCGTCTCCTGCCGGTCGGCGACGATGGCGCGGGCGATGCGGCGTGACTGCCGCTCCTCACCGAGCTGATAAATGATGTCGGCGAGATCGCCTTCCGAGGCACGCGCGACCACGTCGGCCGCGGTCGGCCCCGTCTGTCCCATCCGCATGTCGAGCGGGCCGTCGAGGCGGAAGGAGAAGCCGCGGCCGGCCTGGTCGAGCTGCATCGAGGACACGCCGACATCCATCACGACGCCGTCCACGCCATCGATGCCTTGGGCCGCGCAAACTTCTGCAAGATTGGAGAAGCGGTCCTCGACCAGCGTCAGCCGGCCCGTGGCGCGCGCGACAAGCTCGGCACCGCCTGCGATCGCGGTGCGATCACGGTCGATCGCGATCAGCCGGGTTCCCGGTACGTCGAGGATGGCGCGGCTATAGCCGCCGGCGCCGAAGGTGGCGTCGACATAGATGCCGCCAGCGCGCGGGGCGAGATGATCGATCGCCTCGCGGCCGAGCACGGGAATGTGAGGAGCGGTGCTCATGCGCCACGCCTTCCAGCACAAGGCCTGCCGAACGACCAAGCCAGATCGGGGGCGAACCAGCCCATAACGCCTCGAATGATTCCGCGTCGCGGCGGTTCCACGACCAAGCCCCAGTCCAACATGGTTACCGAGCCCGGCCGTCCCGGGCGCCAAACCCAGAGTTCCCAGTGGAATTTGTCGGGCAGCCATGGGATTTCGAGCCAAAATACGCTTTGGCCGCCTCCGGACGCGGGTCGGCTCTTCATCCCTCAGTAACGGCCCTTAGCGTTAAGAAAGCGTTGATCGGCTCGTTACAAGTCGAAAAGGTGAGGCGATGGTGATGCCTCATCCACACACCTGTTCAAAATGCATCCGTTAACCGCGTCGCGCGATTGCGCACGGCGGAGGGTAAAGGAATAGTAAAGAGAAGGGCTTGGCCCACTCTCCTGTTCCGACTTGAGCTGCCTATGTCGTCCGGTTCGCCGTCTGGATCTGATTCGAAGCGTCAGCGCGTCCTCCCGGTTCCCAAGGCCGCGGCGAACATGCGCACGTTCGAGCCGGATTCCTCGATCGTCTCCGACATCATCCCTTCGCCCAACCATGGCGAGCGCAACAAGGGACGGCAGGTGGACATGATCGTGCTGCACTACACCGGCATGCCCGACGTCGAGGGTGCGCTGGCGCGGCTGTGCACGGCGGGGACGGAAGTATCGGCACATTACGTCGTGCTGGAGGACGGCCGCATCGTGCAATGCGTGCCCGAGGCCAAGCGCGCCTGGCACGCCGGCGTCTCGTCCTGGGCCGGCGAGGACGACGTCAATTCCTGCTCGATCGGCATCGAGATCGTCAATCGCGGTCACGACTGGGGCTATCCGGAGTTTCCGCTGCGCCAGATCGCGGCCGTGATCGCGCTGTGCCGCGGCATCATGCTTCGCCGCAAGGTACCCGCGCACCGGGTGCTCGGCCATTCCGACGTCGCCCCCGCGCGCAAGAAGGATCCCGGCGAAAAGTTTCCGTGGCATTCGCTGGCCAATTCCGGCGTCGGTCACTGGGTCACGCCCGCACCGGTCGTGCGCGGCGAGACACTGATGCTCGGCACGATCAGCGATGCGGTGCTGAGCATGCAGCAGGCGCTCGCAAAGTACGGCTATGGCGTGCCGCTGAACGGCAAATACGACGCCGCGACGATGGAGGTCGTCACCGCCTTCCAGCGCCATTTCCGCCCGGCGCGGCTGGACGGTGTCGCGGATCACTCGACGCTCTCGACCTTGCAGGCGCTGCTGGCGAGCCTGCCGCAGGATGGGACGACGGTCGCGTCGAAGTGACGGCGGCAGCCGCACACTCCGTCATTGCGAGGAGCACTTGCGACGAAGCAATCCAGACCGTTTCCACCGAGCCAGTCTGGATTGCTTCGCTACGCTCGCAATGACGGAGTGTGTGGCGACTACCCCATCTCCCTCATTCGCCGCGCATAGAGCCGCCGCAACGGCTCCAGCTGTGTCGCAGCCGTAGCGGCAACATAGGCGGCCGTCGCCTCTTCCTTCCGCCCTAACCGCCGCAACAGATCCGCGCGCACGGCCGGCAACAGCTCGTAACCGTCGAGCCCGCCGCGCGCTGCAGTCGCATCGACGAGATCGAGCGCGCGTGCCGGGCCGTCGACCATCGACACCGCCGCGGCGTGGTTCAGTTCGATCACCGGCGACGGACTGATGCGCAGCAGCACCTCGTACAGCCCTGCAATCTGCGGCCAGTCGGTCGCATCGAAGCTCGGCGCGCGCGCATGCAGCGCAGCGATCGCGGCCTGCACCGCATAGGCTTGCGGCCGGCCGGACATGCGTAGCGCCTCGTCAACCAGACGCAATCCCTCTTCGATCTGCGCGCGATCCCACAGCGTGCGGTCCTGCTCTTCGAGCAGCACGATGTCGCCGGCCGACGTCTCGCGCCCGGCGCGGCGCGCATCATGCAGCAGCATCAGGGCGAGGAGGCCCTTGACGCCGCCGCGATCGGGCATCAGCCGGTCGAGCAACCGGCCAAGCCGGATGGCTTCGACAGCGAGATCCGGCCGCATCAGGTCCGCGCCCGAGGTTGCGACATAGCCTTCGGTGAAGACGAGATAGATCACGGCGAGCACGCCATCGAGCCGCGGCGCCAGCGCCTCGCGTTCCGGCACCTCATAGGGAATGCCGGCAAGCCTGATCTTCTGCTTGGCGCGGACCAGCCGCTGCGCCATCGCCTCCTCGCCGACGAGGAAGGCGCGCGCCACCTGCGCCGTCGACAGCCCGCAAACGGTGCGCAGCGTCAGCGCGACCCGAACCTCGGGCGCGAACGCGGGATGGCAGCAGGTGAAGATCAGCCGCAGCATGTCGTCGTCGAGTGTTGCCGGTGGCTCGTCGGGCCCCAGCGCGTTGAGCTCGAGCTCATGCACCAGCGCCTGCTGCTTGCCGCGGAAGACGGCCCGGCGGCGGATGCGGTCGATCGCCTTATTGCGGGCGACATTGACCAGCCAGGCGCGGGGATTGTCAGGGATCTCGCACGCCGCCCAACGCTCCAGCGCGACCGCGAACGCGTCCTGCAGCGCGTCCTCGGCAAGATCGAAATCGCCGACGAGGCGGATCAGCGTGGCCAGCGCCCGCCCCGCCTCGTCGCGGAAGATGGTTTCGATTTCGCCGGGGGTCATGCGCCGACGCGCGGCTTCGCCGTCACTTGTCGTACACCCAGATCGGCCGCACCTCGATCGATCCGACGCGCGCGCTGGGAATCCGCGCCGCGATCTCGATCGCCGCATCGAGATCCTTCGCCTCGATCAGGTAATAGCCGCCGAGTTGCTCGCGCGTCTCCGCGAACGGTCCGTCGGTCGTCAATGTCTTGCCGTCGCGCACGCGGACGGTCGTGGCGGTGGTTGTCGGCCGAAGCCGGTCGCCGGCCTTGAAATTGCCGTTCCGGATGATGGATTGCGTAAAGGCCTCATACTCCGCCGACATCTTCTGGGTGGTTCCCGTGTCAACCTTCGCGTACTCGACCTCGTTCTGGTAGATCATCAGCAGATACTGCATCGCTTCACTCCTGTTGTTCGGCTGTGTCGCCGACATCCAGTCGAACGGGGCGCGCTCCAAACGACATCTTCAGGATAAATTATTTTCGAGAACGCGTGCGCGACGATCTCGGCTTGACGGAACCGTCACAAATGCTCCATGCGTAACCCCGTCAGTCGGCCGGACGGCCGCTCCGGCAGGTGCCGAAAGGCCGCCGGGGAGGAAAGTCCGGGCTCCCTTGACATGCGGTGCCGGATAACATCCGGCGGGGGCAACCCCAGGGAAAGTGCCACAGAGAACGAACCGCCCGCCTTCGCCCTTTGGGCTTCGGCGCGGCAAGCCCTCGGGCCTGCCGTGCCGTAGCAGCGCAAGCTGCGTAGGCAGGTAAGGGTGAAAAGGTGCGGTAAGAGCGCACCGCGGCGCCGGCAACGGGGCCGGCATGGTAAACCCCACCGGGAGCAAAACCGAATAGGGACGGCGTAGCGGGCTGTTCGCGAAAGCGATAACGCCGCGGGGCGATGTCAGGCCCGCCGTCCGGGTAGGTTGCTCGAGGCCATGTGCAAACATGGTCCCAGAGGAATGGCCGTCACGTATCGTTCGCGCAAGCGGGCGGTGCCCTACAGAACCCGGCTTACAGGCCGGCTGATGTCTTGCAACGAGGGGTCCGATGCCAGCGCATCGGGCCCCTCACCATTTGGGCTCCACCGCGCAACCATTCAAATGGTGTCATTCCGGGGCGTGCGAAGCACGAGCCCGGAATCCATCGCGCGGCAGTGTCGGTGGATGAATGGATTCTCAGATGCGCAATTGCGCATCGTAGTTCGTGCTGCGCGCGCCCCGGAATGACGGCTGTGTAACGGCCGCGCGCGATGTAAACGCTGCGGCGGCTTCAGGCCGCGCGCGTATTCACTTTTGCGAGGACGAGCGCACCGGCCTCGCGCCGCAGCTTGCTCGCCTCGAAGCCATGCATGCCGAGCTGCCATTGCAGGCCGACGATGGCGCCCTTGGTCGGTTGCAGCAGCGCGAGCGAGGCGAACAGCGTCACCGGCAGCCACACCGCCAATTGCAGCCAGACCGGCGGCGCGTAGGCGGTCTCGATTGCGAGGATCGCAGGCACGACGAGGTGGCCGACCACGACCATCACCAGATAGGCGGGAAAATCATCCGCGCGCTGATGGAACAGCTCTTCGCCGCAATGATCGCAAGCCTCGGCGACTTTCAGGAAGCGTCCGAACATATGTCCTTCGCCACAGTTCGGGCACCTGCCCAAGAAGCCGCGCCACATCGCCTTCGCCAGAGAGATTGAACCGGTCGCCATGACCACACCTCTTCCTTTTTGATGATCCATACAATAATCTCTTGTATCCATACATTCAAAGAATATGGCCTAAATTGCATGGACTGGACCCCTACAATCTCGGAGCTGAGCGGGCCGCGGTATCGGCGCATCGTCGAGGCCATGGAGGCCGACATCGCCGCCGGCCGGCTCGTGCGCGGCCAGCAGCTGCCGACACAGCGCGCGCTGGCAAAGGCGCTCGGGATCGACCTCACCACCGTGACGCGCGCCTATACCGAGGCGCGGCGCCGCGGCATCACGGAGGCCCGGGTCGGACAGGGATCGTTCGTGTCGGAGACCAGCGCGCGCCGCGCGGTCGACCTGCCGCATCCGGTCGCGATCGACCTCTCGATGAACGTGCCGCCGCATCCGCTCGAGGCACAGCTCGACGAGCGGATCATCGCCGGGATGGAAGCCCTCCGCGCGCAATCGGGCCTGACCGCGTTCCTGAACTACCAGCCGCCCGGCGGCAGCGCGCATGAGCGCGAGGTCGCGGCGCGCTGGATGCGCGCACGCGTCCCGCACGCGCATGCTGACAGGCTCGTGATCTATCCCGGCGCGCAGACGATCCTGTTCAACCTGCTCGCCCATCTCACGCGGCCTGGCGACATCGTGCTGACCGAAGCGCTCACCTTCCCCGGCATCAAGGCCGCCGCCGCGCGGCTCGGCGTCAAGCTCGTCGGCGTCGCCATGGATGACGGCGGCATCCTGCCCGAAGCGCTGGAAAAAGCCTGCCGCACGCACAGGCCGAAGGCCGTCTATCTCATTCCGACGCTGCACAATCCGACCACCGCGACGCTTCCTCCTGAGCGCCGCAGCGCCATCGCCAAGATCATCCGCGATGCCGATACGACCCTGATCGAGGACGACGCCTACGGGCTGCTCGATCGCTCGGCATCGCCGATCGCGAACCTCATTCCGGAGCGGACGTATCTTGCAACCACGCTGTCAAAATGCATCGCGCCGGCGCTGCGCGTCGCCTATCTGGTGACGCCCGACAACGCTGCGCAGCAAGAGATGCGCGCCTCCTTGCAAGCGACGGTGCAGATGCCAGCACCGTTGATGGTCGCTCTGGTGACGCACTGGATCGAGAGCGGCATTGCCGATCGCATCATCTCCGCCATTCGCAACGAGGCGGTCGGCCGCCAGCAACTCGCGCAGCGGGCTCTGAAGGGATTTGAGTTCCTGGCCAAACCCGCCGCCCACCATCTGTGGCTACGATTGCCGGAGAGCCGGCCCGATGTCGCGGCGTATCTGCTGCGCAATGGCCTCGCGATCGTCGCCGGCGATGCCTTCACCGTGGACGGAACAGGGCCGCGCGCGGCGCGCGTCTCGCTCGGCGCGGCGCGCAACAGGGCGGAGTTGACCGAAGCGCTGCGCATCCTGGTCGGCGCGCTGCACAAGCCCGCCGACACCAGGCAGATCGTCTAGACTCCTCTTATTGATGGTGACGGCGATGGCGCGGGCGAACGACCGGTGCAACGGCTGCGGGATAAGCCGCATAGGCCTCGCTCGGGACCACTGTCTCGCCACGGGCCGCGCGTCCCGCGGGCGTGAGCTGGCCGCCATTGAGCACATCGCGGTCGGGATGCGCGGCCTGATAGGCGGCGGGCTCGGAAAACTGTGCCTGCGCCAATGTCGGCGTCAGGGCGGCGGCCGACAACAATGCGGCCGCAACGGCAATGTTCACGCGGGTCATGATCACGCTCCATCATCTCGTCAGGGACGGTGCGGCATGACGCCCGGCAGGCCCCCAGGATCAAAGTACAGGCGTCATGTAGGAGCCTCCCAGGCGAACGCTCGCCCCTGACCCTCCCTTGGGGATCACGCTTGCGTGCGGTTTTGAAATTGACCTGCCCGGCCGCATCTGTGCTATGCGCCAGATGACGCTCAAAAGCGGCGATCGAAGCTGGGCATCGCCGCTAACAACAGGAAATGATTGGTGGAAACGTCCACTTACGCGCTGCTGCTGTTCGGCGCGCTGGCCGGCGGCTTCGTCTCGGGCCTTGCCGGATTCGGCACCGCGCTGATGGCGCTCGGGATCTGGCTCTACGTCCTGCCGCCCTCGCTCGCGGTGCCGCTGGTGCTGATCTGCTCGGTGATCGCGCAGACCTCGACGCTGCCGTCGATGTGGAAGAGTTTTGATCTTTCGCTGGTGTGGCCGTTCCTGATCGGCGGACTGATCGGCGTGCCGCTAGGAACCATGATGGTCGCTTCCGCAGATCCGAAAGTGTTCAAGCTGAGCGTCGGCGTGTTGCTGCTGATCTTTTCGACGGCGCTCTATCTCAACAAGCGGCCGCTCGCCTTCAAGTTCGGCGGCCGCATCGCCGACGGCGCGATCGGTTTTGCCGGCGGCATTCTGGGCGGGCTTGCCGGACTGTCCGGGCCGCTGCCGATCCTGTGGGCGAACATCCGCGGCTGGAACAAGCACGAGCGGCGCGGCATCTTCCAGCTCTTCAATTTCACGGTGCTCGCCACCGCGCTGGTGTTGCAGACGGCGTCCGGCCTCGTCGCCCTCAAGGTGGTCTGGCTCGCAGCTGTCGCCTTTCCGGGCACGCTGATCGGAGCCTGGGCCGGCGCGCGCGTCTACCACGCGCTGAACGACAAGCATTTTGGCGATGTCGTGCTAGGCCTGCTGTTTCTGTCGGGCCTCACCCTCGTCTGGAACAGCGTTGGCGCGCACTGACGCGCACGCCAACACAACAATCAGCCGTCGCTACGCCGGTGCGCGCGCGGGAGGCGCTTCAGGCTCAGCCTCCATCTGCGCCGGAACCTCGGGGTGCCGCAGTGGCGCCAGGCGCTTGCCGAACTCGCGGTGCAGCAACCACACGCTCAGCCCGGCCTGAAGCGTCGTTGTCGCGATCGACAAATACCAGACATGCTCCATCCGAAAGCCCGGCCACGTCGAGAGCCAGATCGACGGCAGGGAATAGCTGAGGACCCGCATTGCCGAAGTCACCAGCACGGGCTTGGTGTTGCCGAGCCCCTGGAACATGCTGGACGTGGTGAAGATCAGCCCCTGCGCCACCATGTTGAACGAGACGATGCGCAGAAAGAGCGACGCAACTGCCATCGTCTCTCGATCATTCGAGAAGCCGGCAAGCAACAGACCTGGCGCGAGCTGCGCGAGCATCAGGAGGACAGTCATCACCGCGGTCGCGACAAGCGCCGCCTTGACAAAGGTCTCCCGCACGCGCGCACCATTGCCTGCGCCGAAATTCTGACCGGCGATGGGTCCCGCAGCCAGCGCGACGGCGAGCGCAGGCATCTGGATTAGGCCGAGGAGACGCGTGCCGATACCAAATCCGGCCTGCGCCGCCGGGCCGAAAACGCTCAGCACATAATAGCCCACGGCCATGATGATGAAGACCATAACGAACTCACCGCCAGCGGGCAGGCCGACATTGAGGATTCTCTTCCACTGCCGAAGCTGAGGCCGCCATTGCGCGGGATGAAAGGCGACGTAACGCTCCAGCTTCAGGAAATACGCGAGCAGCATCAGCACCCCGATGAAGACGGCAATCGAGCTTGCTAGGCCGGCCCCGGCGACACCGAGCGGATGCCCCGTGCCCCAGCCCGAGATCAGGATCGGCGCGAGCGCAATGTTGATGCCCACCGCCAGCGCCTGCACCAGCATGCTCGGCCGCACGATGCCGGTCGCCCGCAACGCGGACGCCATCACTTGCGTCGCGAATTGCAGCGCCAGTGCCGGCATGAACCAGAGCAGATAGACGGTGCCGGCTTTGACTGTTGCCTCGTCGGCCGCAACCGCGCGCATATAGGGACGCGACAGCACGAAACCCGCAACCAGTGTCAGCAGCCCGAACAGCACCGACAGGACGGCCGACTGGTTGAACACCAGATTGGCATCGTCACGGTCCTTGCGGCCCACGGCATGCGCCATCAAGGCAACTGTACCGACGCCGAGCACCTGCATCAGGGCATTGACGAGGAAGCCGGCGTTGCCGGCCGCGGCGACGCCGGCGATCGCAGCCTCGCCCAGGCTCGAGACGAAGTAGAGGTCGACGAGCTGGCAGATCATGATCGTGATCATGCCGACCACGATCGGCGGTGCCATGCTCAGGATGTGGCCCACGATGGAGCCGCGCGTCAGGTCTTTCATGTCAGTCCAATCCAGCCCAATCCTTCGCGGCCTGCGGACGTTCTCCCTCGTCCGCCGGCCACGCGCGTCATTCCGCTGCTGCGATCTGCCCGAGCTCCACCACCTGGCGCTCGAACAGGCCGCGATAGATTCCCCCCGGCTTGCCCGCGAGCAGGGCATGCGTGCCCTGCTCGACGATCTCGCCGCGGTCGAACACCAGGATCCGATCGAGGCTCCGCACCGTCGACAGCCGGTGCGCGATCACGATCGAGGTGCGGCCTTTCATCAGCCGCTCCATCGCCTGCTGGATCAGCGCCTCCGATTCCGAATCGAGGCTCGACGTCGCCTCGTCCAGGATCAGCACCGGCGCGTCCGCCAGGAACGCGCGCGCGAGCGCCACGCGCTGCCGCTCGCCGCCCGACAGCTTTACGCCGCGCTCGCCGACCAGCGTGCCGTAGCCCTTGGGCAGGCGCAGGATGAAGTCGTGCGCATTGGCGAGCCGCGCCGCCTGCTCGATCGCCTCGAGGCTGGCGCCGGGCCGGCCATAGGCGATGTTCTCGGCGAGCGAGCGGTGAAACAGGATCGGCTCCTGCTGCACGATCGCGATCTGGCTGCGCAGCGATTGCTGCGTCGCCAGCGCGATGTCCTGCCCGTCGATCAGCACGCGACCATCGGTGACGTCGTAGAGCCGCTGCACCAGCTTGACGAAGGTGGTCTTGCCGGAGCCGGAGCGGCCGACCAGGCCGACGCGTTCGCCGGCACGGATCGTGAGCGACAGGCCGTCATACAGCGGCGCGCGATGGCCGCCATAATGGAACGTGACGTCGTCGAACACGATCTCGCCGCCCTCGATCGCGATCGGCCGGGCGCCCGCGGCATCGACAATCCCGATCGGCTCGTCATGGATCGCCACCAGCTCGTCCATGTCGTTCACCGCGCGCTGCAGGTTGTTGATGTGCATACCCACGTCGCGCAAATAGGCGTGGATGACGTAGTAACTCGTCAGCACATAGGTGACGTCGCCGGGCGAGGCATGCCCCGAGATCCACAGCAGCACCGAGCCGCCGATCACCGAGGCGCGCAACGCCAGCAGCAGCGCGAGCTGCGCCATGGCCGTGTAGTTGTAGCGGAACCAGGTCCGCCGCACCCGCACGCGCCAGCGGTTGACGACACGGGCGAGCCGCGCGTCCTCCCGCGCCTCCGCGCCGAAGGATTTCACCACCGCGTTGCAGGTCAGCGCGTCAGCCAGCGTGCCGCCGACCTTGGTGTCCCAGGCATTGGAGATGCGCGCGGCCGGCGCGATGTACCGGGTCGAGAACAGCACGGTGATGGCGACGTAAAACAGCGCTCCCACCGCGATCACCGCGCCGAGCGACGCCCAGTGCAGGCCGATTAGGACCACAGAGCCGATCAGCACCAGCAACGAGGGCGCCAACGCCATCAGGATGGTGTCGTTGAGCAGGTCGAGCGCCCACATGCCGCGCGTGATCTTGCGCACGGTGGAGCCGGCGAAGGCGTTGGCGTGCCAGTCGGTCGAGAAACGCTGCACGCGCATGAACGCGTCCTGCGCCACCTCCGTCATGGTCTTCAGCGTGAACGGCACGATCGCCTGGAGACCGATCAGCCTGAGCACCACGGAGGCTGCACCGAGCGCCACGATGGCGCCGAATGCGGCCAGCGCGGCGTGGCGCGCATCGGGGTCGGACGAGCCGCGCGTCAACGCATCAACCAATTGTCCGGAGAAAACCGGCATGAACAGGTCGGCGACGGTCGCGCCCAAGAGGCCGCCGGCGACGATCAGCGTACGCCCCGGCTGCTTCAGCCAGTGCTTGAACACGAAGGGCAGCACCACGCGTATCGCCGCGGGCTTTTTTGACAAAGCGGTCATGGCATCATCCGGCCGCTTCGCGCGGGCCGGCTCCATCGATTGACGCAAGTCGGCCCGAAGGCCGCGACGGCGTCACGTAAGACTGATTTTGACTTGGGAAGCGGAGCGATCGGGACGCCTGGTCGAAACCTTGGCCCAATCGAA
This sequence comes from Bradyrhizobium sp. CB1717, assembly GCF_029714325.1. Lineage (NCBI taxonomy): Bacteria > Pseudomonadati > Pseudomonadota > Alphaproteobacteria > Hyphomicrobiales > Nitrobacteraceae > Bradyrhizobium > Bradyrhizobium sp. CB1717. Next base: position 2,960,753 of record NZ_CP121666.1, on the reverse strand, counting down.
GCTGGCGGAAGAGGCCTCTAACAGGCCGCGTACATACCGAACCAGAAGATCATCGAGCGCGGGCGTACGATCTGCGAAAGCGACGAAATCATGCAAATCTCCCCGGTTCGATTGAATGAGGTGCGCTTTATAGATGTGCCGCGGGCGATTTGCAACGGGGCCCGCGCGAGATCACGGATGAGTGTTGCAATTTGGTGCGGGGTGTCGCCTCCCACTCCGCCGTCATTCCCCGCGAAGGCGGGGAATCCAGTACGCCGCGGCCCATCGGCTCACTCACAACTGTCTCGGCGTACTGGGTCGCCCGGTCAAGCCGGGCGACGACACCGAGTGTGCGGCGTCAATGCGCGTCGCCGCCGCCGGTCATCGAAGCCGGCTTGTTCAGCAGTGTCACCAGCAGGCTGAGGCCGAGATAGAAAACCGTCAACACGAAGAAGGCATCGCCAAAGCTCATCACCACGGCTTGGCGGTGCACGATCTGGCTGAGCTGCTTCATCGCCATCAGCGTGGAATCGCCGAGCCCCTGGAATTTCTGCTGGAGCATGGTCAGGGTCTCGGTCGCGGTGGCATTGCCCCAGGTCACGCGCTCCTGCAGGCGCGTGATGTGCAAATCGGTGCGGTCGTTCAGCACCGTGTTGATGACGGCGAGGCCCACCGCGCCGCCGAGGTTGCGCATCAAATTGAACAGGCCGCTCGCGTTCTTCACCCGGTCTGGCGCCAGCGTGCCGAGCGCGATGTTGTTGGTCGGCACCATCGCGAACATCATGCCGACGCCGCGCAGGATCTGCGGCACCAGCAGCTCGTAGAAATCGTAGTCGCGCGTGATCCAGGTCATCTGGTACGAGCCGATCGCGAACACGACGAGGCCGAACGCGATCATGTAGCGCATGTCGATCTTGACCATGAGCCGGCCGACCAGCGGGGCGACCAGGAACATGGTGATGCCCGAGACGAACATGGTCTCGCCGATCATCAGCGCGCTGTAGCCGCGCACCTCGGCGAGATAGCGCGGATAGATGTAGGTCAGGCCGTAGAGACCGATGCCGATGCAAAACTGCAGGACGCAGCCGATCGCGAAATTGCGGTTGGAGAAGGTGCGCAAATTGACGATCGGCTCGGCCGCGGTGAACACGCGCCAGAAGAAGGCGATCGCCGAGATGGCGCAGATCCAGGCGCAGATCGCCACCGAAGTGTCCTGCATCCATTCATATTGCGGACCTTCCTCCAGCACATATTCCAGCGTGCCGAGGAAGCCGGCCATGAACAAGAGGCCCCACCAGTCGAAGCGGTCGAGCAATTCGAAATGCGGCTCGTCGAAATCGACCAGCGCGAGAACGCCCAAGGTGATGCCGATGCCGGGCACGACGTTGATGAAGAACAGCCAGTTCCATGACATCAGGTCGGTGATGTAGCCGCCGACGGTCGGCCCGATCGTGGGAGCCAGGGTCGCAACAAGCCCGATGATGGGACCGACGATGTGGAATTTCGTGCGCGGGAAGACGGTGTAGGCCGAGGCGAACACGGTCGGGATCATGCCGGCGCCAAGGAAGCCTTGCAGCGCGCGCCAGAGGATCATCTCCTCGATCGTCGTTGCGAAGCCGCAGAGCAGGCTCGAGGCGGTGAAGCCGGCCGCCGAGATCGCGAACAAGAGCCGCGTGCCGAAGGCGCGCGACAGGAAGCCCGACAGCGGGATCGCGATGACCTCGGCGATCAGATAAGCGGTCTGGACCCAGGAGACTTCGCTGGAGCTCGCCGACAGGCCGGCCTGGATTTCGCTGAGGGACGCCGAGACGATCTGGATGTCCAGGATCGACATGAACATCCCGAACACCATGATGATGAACGCGAGCAGCCGCTTCGGCGCGATGCGCTCCGAAGCGGGGCTCGCCATCATGGCGGGTGAAGCGGTCGTGGCGTTGGCCATGGTCTGACCTCGCAGCGCTCGGGTTCTGGCTACTGCGGATGGATCATGGTGGGATCGTCGAGATCGACCTCGCTGTCGGCGTCGGCGGCGCCCTTGTTGGTGTCGACGGTGGCGTAGACCGACATGCCGGCGCGGAGCAGGTTCTGCTTCGCCACCGATTTCGGCACGCGGATGCGGACCGGCACGCGCTGCACGATCTTGGTGAAATTGCCGGTGGCGTTGTCGGGCGGCAGCAGCGTGAACACCGAGCCTGCGCCCGCCGCGATGCTGTCGACCACGCCGGAGAACTTGCGCATGCCATAGGCATCGACCTTGATCGTCACCGGCTGGCCGGGACGGATGCGCTTGAGCTGCGTCTCCTTGAAGTTGGCGTCGATATAGACGTCGTCGAGCGGCACGACGTTGCCGAGCCGCTGGCCGACCGCGACGAAGTCGCCGGCATTGACCAGGCGGTTGGAGAACGTGCCGCCAACCGGCGCGCGCACCGCGGTGAAGGCGAGATCGCGCTCGGCCTTTGCGAGCGAGGTCTTGAACTCGGCGAGCTGCGCCTGCGCTTCGGCCTGCTGCGCCTTGGCGACATCGACGTTGCTGACCGCGACGTCATAGGCGGCCTGCGCGGCCTTGACGGCGGCGGCGCCCTGGTCGCGTCCGGCTTCCGAGCTCTCGAAAGTGGCGCGCGAGGCAAAGCCCTTGCTGCTCAGCGCCTGCTGGCGCTCATAGTCGAGGTCGGCGCGCTTGAGGCCGGCTTCGGCCGAGACGAGCTGCGCCTTGGCCTGGGCGACCTGGCTGTCGAGGGCTGCGACCTGGCGGCCGATACGATCGATCGTCGCCTGCTGGGTCGCGATCTTGGTCGCCGCGGCATCGACTGCGATCTTGTAGTCGCCATCGTCGATGCGGAGGATGATGTCGCCGGCGCGCACCGTCGTGTTGTCGCCGGCAAGGATCGAGGAGATGTGGCCGGCAACGCGCGCGCCGAGCATGGTGTTGTTGGCGCGAACATAGGCGTCGTCAGTGGAGATATAGAAGCGGCCAACCAGCGTGTAATAGCCGGCATAGCTCGCGGCCGCGAGCGCCAGCACGAGACCGACGCCCATCAGCACGAATTTGCGCTTGCCGGACTTCGGCGCGCCGCCTGCGGCGGGCGCGTCCGGCGCTGGGGCCGGTTTGTCCGTTACGGGCTTCTCGGGCGCCTCGCTGCGGCGCTTGGTTTCCTCGGCGACGTGGGAGCGCAACTGCTCGGCGAGGGCCGCAGGCGTCTCGGCCGCAGCCTCGTCGTTCGCCGACATCGTCTCCACCATGTCCTGGCGAATGACGCGCGCAGCCTGGTCTCTCGATACGGCCATAAAGGCCTCCCCAAAAAAAGCGCGACCAAGGACCGCCGCCTCGCGGCCAGTTCCCTCTCGCTCATTCCAAATATCATTGACCGAACCGTTCGGTCAATATAGATAATATTACCGGGTCGGGACCCTACTGGCCCGAATCCTTTATTTGCGTTTCACAGGTCGGCACCTCGTCCAGAAACTTCCGAGACCCTGAACCAATGGTTGTAGCTGCCAGCGAACATCTGCACGTCATCCAGGAGGAGGACAGCTCCAAGCGCCGCCAGATCCTCGACGGGGCCCGCAAGGTGTTCATGGATCTCGGTTTCGACGGCGCCAGCATGGGCGAGATCGCGCGTTCCGCGCAGGTCTCCAAAGGCACGCTCTACGTCTACTTCGCCGACAAATGCGCGCTGTTCGAAGCCATCCTCGAGCAGGAAGCGCTCCAGCACGGCCAGGTCGTGTTCAATTTCGATCCGGTGCGCGATGCCGAGACCACGCTGAAGGAGTTCGGCCGGGCCTACATCCACCTGCTGTGCCGGCCCGGCGGCGGATCAGCGATCCGGACCGTGATGGCGATCGCCGAGCGCATGCCTGATGTCGGCCGCCGCTACTATGCGCGGGTGCTGGACAAGACCATCAACCGCCTCTCCGATTGTCTCAAAATCCATGTCGCCTCCGGCGATCTCAGGATCGAGGATTGCGACCTCGCAGCGTCGCAGTTCATGGAGCTGTGCAAGGCCTCGCTGTTCCTGCCCTTCGTGTTCCAGGCCGCGCCCGCGCCGTCGGAAGAGCGCATGACCGAAGTGGTCGACAGCGCGACGCGGATGTTCCTGGCGGCGTACCGGGTCAAGTAGCGGCAAGCGGGCCGCGCGTTGCGCGGGCCCGTCTCACGGCACTATATTTGAGGCATGTCCCGTGATCTTCGCCCGCCTGTCGATATCCTCCATTACGAGATCGTCCAGGAACAAGCTTCGGCGCTTGGACGGATGGGCCGCACGCTCGAACAGGCGCTGGCGCGTTTGCGCGAGTTCGACGCCGCCCACGCTGCCACGCCGACTGCGGCCTCGATGCAGCCGGCGAGGCGCAAGCTGGTGCTGGAAGCCGGCCAGGCCCTCTGGATGTTCGTGGTGCAACGTGAGGCGACGGGCCTGCGCGACAGCCGCCACATCATGCGCACCTACAACGTCCCGGCCGAGGTGCAGCGCTGCATGGGGCTGGCCCCAGCACCGTCGAAGCAGGGATCGAAATGATTTTCCAGCTCCGTAGAGCTGCGCGATCATAGCCCGCATGGAGCGAAGCGGAATGCGGGGACGCTTTTCCTGGATTGCCCTTCGCTGCATCCGGGCTACGGGCAAACCCGCCTAATCGTCAGCGTACTCGTCCTCTTCCTGCTTCCGCGTGCTCTTGCGCGTACCGAGCGAGCCGGTGACATAGGGATCGCGCCTGCCGGCGTAGGGATTGCGCTGCTGGGCGCGGCCGGCGACCTCTTCGCCCGACACCGCGGCGGGCTGGCAGATCAGGCGGCGGCTGGCGCGGCGCATCAGATCGACGTGGATGTGATCGTAGTGATAGACGTTCGAGCCCGGCGCCAGCACCGTGGTGAAATGCGCACACGCGCCCGACTGCACGTCGCGCAAAAAGCCCTGCTCTTCCGGCATGCCGCGCCAGCCGTCCTTCACGGTGACGCGGCGCCCGTCGGCGAGCACGAAGGCGGAGATGTCGAGCGCGTTGCCGAAGGCGTGCTCGGAGATGTGGGCGTGCGAATTGCCGTTCATGCCTCGGCAGGAATAGGCCGAGATCTGCTTGATCTCGGCGACGCGGACGCCGAACCAGCGCATTGCCGAGGGCTGCACGGTGTCGGCGAGCCAGCGGTCGAGTTCCGACACGATCGGACAGGCGAGCGTCGCGGTCGGCTTGATCGCGACGGGGCCGACGGCGGTGACGGGATTGCCCTGCGCCGGACCAAGGCGCGGCAGCGGCTGCTGCGCCGGCGGCTGCGAATAAGGTGCCGGACCGGGCTGCCGCGCCGGATAGCTCGGCGCATTCATGTAGCGCGCCGCGCCGGCGGCATCGGTGCCCTCGGGCGGCAGGTCGATCTCGTCTTCCTGCGGCGCGACGCCGGGCGCGTTCAGCGACATCGGGCCGGAGGATGCACCATAACCCGATGGCTGGCGCACCGCGCTCTCGGGATAGTTCGGCCGCTGCGGATAGGACGATGCCGGATAATTCTGGCTCTGCGGGTAGTTCGACTGCGGCTGCACTGGCCAGCGCGGCTGGTTGCCGATGCTGCCGGGCGGGCGCAACGCCTCGTCGGCAAAACCGTAGCTGCTGGAGGCTTCGCCAATGGCGGCGACTTTCAGCGGATACTCGGCGCCGCACATGCCGGGCCCCGAGATCGGGTCGATGCGGACGATGTCCGCGCTCTCTTTCACGGCGCCCGATTTCAGGCACGCCGCTTCGGCCTCGGCCCGCCATGGTTCACGTTCGGCCTGGAAGAAGCCGCGTCCGCAACCCGCTAGCGAAACAAGGACGATGGAGCCGACGAGATACAAACGAACTCCGCGCGTCATGCGCGCACGTTCGGTGAATTTACTTAAAGACTCTTCAACACGTTGATTTCAGTGTTCTTTAACCATACCGGGCGCGGCAGCGCCGACGGCTGCTGATGACGAGCGACAGCGAGGCTGACTTTTTCGAAAAGAGACTTTCTGTTAACCATAAGGGCTGCGCGCCAAACGGCGCGCATGGAGGGCCGACCTCATGACGTTCGCCGGGAGACTGAGCGTAGTCACCGCGTACCTCGCCATCGCCTTTGTCGGCGCCATCGTGCTCGGCATGATCTAGCATCGATCAACCACATCGCGGCCGCTTACCCTCCCCCTACAGGGGAGGTAAGAAAAACGCTACGACCGCGCGCTCCACTGCTGCGACGAGGTCACCACCTTCTCCTGCTGCTCCTCCACGCGCGCCCAGTCGTTGCCGGAGCACCAGAAGCGGCCGATCGCGCAGGCCTCGACGTAAAGCCTGCCGGAGCTCTTCAGCGTCATCCTCGCATAGTAGGTGTTGCCGCTGGAGCGGCTGTAGATGCTGCCGGTCCATACATTGTGCGTCTTCGGCTTCATGTTGACGAGCACGCTCTCGCCGCGGCTCGACGTCTCGGTGAGCGCAAAGCCGCACAGGGCCGGGCCGCACCGCTCGATGCGGACCGTGCTCTTGGCACCTAGGCTTTCCCACTCACCCAGCGGCAAATAGGTCGCCTCGCCGTCGCTACGCTTCGCGATCGTTGTGGCCGGCTTGCTCTCGGGCCTCGAGGCAAGCACCGGCGCCTCAACTCTTGATGCCTCGAGTCTTGGCGCCGATGGCGGCACAACGGGCTGCGACGTCGTCGCGGCAAGGACGGGAGCGGTCGACACCGGTGATGGAGCAACCACAGCTGGCTGCGGCGGCCGGATCGGAACGGCCGGAGTGACCGGCTGCGGTGCCCTTACAATCGGCGCGGGCGCAAGCGACGGGGCCGGTATCGTGTTGGCCTCTTCCCTCGGCCGAAGACTGCGGCTGGACACCGAAACACAGGAGGCGGATCGGCAATTCCTGGACGCCTCGATATGGAACCGGTGACCGCCGATCGAGAAGGCGTAGGAACCGGCCTGGGCCGCGGGCGCCATCGCTGTCAGTACGATCAATAGGCCAAGCGAAGTCGCAAACCGCTGCATCGGCGCCTCCTCATGTCGCGACGAGGTTACGCGGGACGAGCCGGGGCTGAATGTGCGCTGCCTCACCCAGACGCGCGCGCCAGCCGTTGTGACGTCCGTCACGGACGGCGGGACCGGCCCGGCCTAGGGTCGAACCACGCTTCATCCACCAGCGACTTCAGTCCATCTCGGGACCGCGCCATTTCGGAGGTTGTCATGAACAAGCTCACCATCGCCGCTACCGCGCTCTTCCTCGCTTCGACCGCCGCTGCGCATGCCGGCAATTCGATCTCGTTCCAGATCGAGGGCCAGCACATCCGCATCGAGACACCGCGCAACTGCGCCTCGCTCGATTGCGTCACCATCGTTGCGCCGGGCCTGTCGGACAAGCCGATCAAGCTGAACAACATCAACCTCAAGGGCCTCGGCGGCTCCAAGGATGATGACGTCGACACCACGCCGCCTCCGGCTACGACCACCCAGCCCGCACCGGCTCCGGTGCAGCAGCAGCCCGTGCAGCAGGCGCCGGTTCAGGCGACCGCACCGGCAGCCCCCGTTGTTGCTCCTGCCGCGCCCGCGCCGACCGCCGCCGCCGCGCCGTCCGTCGATACGGCGGCGCAGCCCGCGCCCGTTGCGGCCCCCGCTCCTGCCTATGTGCCCGCTCCGGCTCCCGTCGCCGCCGCGCCTGTGGCGGCCCCGAACTCGCCGATCGGCGTCTGGGCGACCGAAGAGAACAAGGGCAATGTCCGCGTCGAGCAGTGCGGTGCCAATCTCTGCGGCTACGCCCAGAAGACCAACGAGCGGATCCTGATCAACATGAAGCCCGACGGTGCGAAGTGGAGCGGCCGCATCCACGATCCCGACTCCGGCCGCAACTACGACTCCACGATCGCGATGAAGGGCCCGAACGCACTGCGCGTGCAGGGCTGCGCCTTCGGCGGCATGTTCTGCGGCGGCCAGACCTGGAAGCGCGTGAGCTGACGCGCGGAGCGCGTCATCCCTATTGCGCAATTGCGCAATGGGGGCGATGCGCAGCATCGAACTATGGTGCGCAATTGCGCACCTGAGGATCTCGCGCGGCAGAGTCCTACGACAAGTTCGCGATTCCGGGTTCGCGCTATCGCACGCCCCGGAATGACTGCCAAAAGTATAGCGCCACGTCCCTCACCGAACGTGACGTCTGAACGTTCGCCCTTCCCCTGTGACAGACGTTCATCCGCCATTCAGCCTCATGCGGCTGATATCGGCCCGATCTCGCCTCGCGTTCTCACCGGGACATCCTCGTGACTTCAATGGTGGCTTGGCGCCGCTCCGTGTTCGCGCTCGTGCTGCTGGCCTTGCCGGTGGCCGGCAGCAGCGTGGCTTTCGCATCCGATGCGATCGAGCTTGCGCAGGCACAGCCACAGGCTCAACCGGCGCCCGCACCTTCACCGACGCCATCCGCTTCGCCAACACCGGCGCCGGACTCGCAATCCACCGCCGTCGAGCCGATCGGCAACGTTGCGACCGTGACGGGGATCGCGACCGTGATCCGCGACAAGAACTCGTATCCGCTGCGGGTGCGCGACGACATCTATCTCAACGACGTCGTGCAGACCTCGTCGAACTCCTCGCTCGGCATCACCTTCAACGATGCGACCACGTTCAACCTCTCCGCCAGCGCCAGGATCGCCATCGACAATTACGTCTATGAGGACGGCGGCAAGCAGAACTCGGCGATCTTCGACGTCGGCAAGGGCACCGTCGCCTTCGTTGCGGCTGCGGTGGCGAAGACCGGCGACATGAAGATCGCGACGCCGACTGCGACGCTCGGCATCCGCGGCACCACCGGCGTCGTCGACGTGCCCGAAAACGCGACCGCGAACACTGCGAACAACGTCAACATAAAACTCTATCCCGACGCCGACGGCCGGGTCGGCCACATCGAGGTCAACGACCGCAGCAGCGGCGCGCGGCTAGGCGCGCTGACACAGGCCGCGAGCGGCTTTGCGATCCGGCCGGGCGCAGCCACGGCCGGCGGCATGCGTTTTGCGGCCGTGCCGATCGCGATTCCCGCGCAGCAGATCGCACGCGACCGCGGCTTCGTCAGCCAGGTGCATCTGGCCCAGACCACGGGCCGCCAGATCGTGACCGAGCAGCGCGACTTCCGCCGCGCCAATCCGGCCGCGATCAGCCGCATTCCGCGGCCGACGCAACCGCCGCAGCAGCAGCAATTGCGGCCGACGACGGCGCCGGGCCAACAGCGGCCGAACGGCCAGCCCGGCCAGAACAACCGTCCGGGCCAGCAGCAGCCGGGCACGCCGGGCCGGCAAGGAACACAGCCGCCGCAGCGGCAGGGCCAGGGTCAACAAGGCGGCGCGGTGCAGCCGGGTGGCCAGCGCGCGGGTCAGGGTCAGCAGCGTGGCCAGCAGCAAGGCGCCGGACGTCCGGGTGCACCGCGCGCTGGACAGGGCACAGCGCCCAACGGCACGCCGCAAACCCAGCCGCAACGCGGCGGACAAATTCAGCCTGGAGGAGTCGTGCCGCCGAAGCCGAGCGCGACGCCGCAACCCAGCCCGCAGCCGCAAGCGCCGCGCACCGGCACGCAGCCGGGTCAGCCACCTGCGGCTCAGCAGCCAGGCAGCATCCAGCGCCAGGGCGGATTCCAGCAGCGACTCCCCGCCACGCAGCGCCCTGCGGCTCCGCGCAAACCCGCGCCTGCTCCGAAGGACAAGGAGCGGCGGTGACCTTTGAGCAACCAGCGACATAAGTAACAGTTCAGCGCGGTGGCTGCTTCCGCAACGATGGTGCGAGTGAAGCGCTTCTCTGTCTCCTCTCCGTCATTGCGAGCGCAGCGAAGCAATCCAGAATCTTTCCGCGGAGGGACTCTGGATTGCTTCGCTGCGCTCGCAATGACGGCTTAGAGAGAGCTGAGGCTCCTGCACACATACTAGCTCGCGGAGACTGGCTCACCGCCAACTACGAGGCGTAAACAGACCTCACGCCTCACCGCGCAGCCAGGCCTTCACCTTCTGCAAAAGGCCATGCCGCAGCTCCTCGACAGACGCAGCTTCCGCCGGCGTCAACGTCTGCAAGGCGGCATCGATATCGTCGGCCGCCAGCGATGGCGCGGGCGCCGGCGATGGCGCCAGTCCTGCCGCCGCGAGCGCGATCGGGCCGATCTGAGTCAAGAACACGCGCTCATATTCGCGCGACAGGCGGGCGATCGCATCGTCCAGCGTCAGCCAGTCGACCGCCTTGATGTCGCTCATCAGCTTGCGAACCGGACCGCCGTCGGCCTCCATCCGCCAGAAGTGCACGACTTTTGAGCGGCCGCCGGACTGGTAGACCAGCGTGCCCAAAAATTCGTGGATGGCGACGTCGTGGCCGGTCTCCTCCAGCACCTCGCGGTGCGCGGCTTCCTTCGGCGTCTCGCCGTCGTCGAGCTTACCCTTGGGCAGGACCCATTCATTGCGCTTGCGCTGACGCACGACCGCAACCAGCGGCACCGCTCCCCGCCGCAGCACAATACCACCCGCCGCCATCACCGGCGCCCGCGCCATAGCTCACATCCAGTATCGTCGTCCCCGAAAGACGATATAGGCGGCCGGCGCGGCGGATTGAAGGCTACTTTCTCCTGAGCAGCGCCTCGCCCGCGCGAATGCGCGTGCCTTCGCCAATACCGTCGCAGAAGGCAAAATCGCCGGGCGCGAGGATGATGATGGTCGAACCGTGCTCGAACCAGCCGAGCTCCTCACCCTTGCTCACGTAGACGTCGCACGGGAAATTGACCGGTCCCTTCGTCTGCGCGTTCAGCACCATGTCGAGGAAGTGCAGGCGGATGCTCGCAACCAGGATCGCCGCCACCGGCACCAGCGTCACGGCTTCGCCGGTCGACAAATGCGTCCGGATCACCGCGCGCTCGTTCTTGCAGAACAGACGCTCGACCCGCTTGAGCGCGATCGGGTTGACGTTCCAGACGTCGCCATGGATCAGCGTGACGCGCTCGATATGCGCGTCATAGGGCGCGTGGAAGCGATGATACATGCTCGAGGTCAGCCGCAGCGTGACAAAGGAGCCGTTGCGGTGCTGATCGACGAGGGCGGAATCGCCGAGCAGGTCCAGCAGCGAATAGGGCGCGCCCTTCACCTGGAACAGCTCGGTGTCGGCGATCTTCCCGTGGGCGCCGACGATGCCGTCGGACGGGCTGGCGACAATGGAAGGATCCGGATCGAACGGCCGCAGGCCCGGCTTGAGCTCCCGGGTGAAGCAATCGTGCAGACTCCTAAAATGGGTCTTGCGTGCCTCCGACAGATCGAGGTCGGAGAACAGCTTCCACAGCGCGATCGAGAAGTCCCGCACGAAGGGATTCTCGATCTTGGAGAACCAGCCCATGAAGCGGGTCAGCGCCGCGCGGGGGATGCGATTGGTCAACAGGAAGTTGAGGTCTTCCTGCTGGGTGAAAGAGGCGATGAGGGCTTTGACTGTCATGAATCTGTCAGCTCACAGTATTAGCGCTTGTTGTCATGGAAACGACACTCCCGATTCTCTCGATGTCCGTGGCCGCCGCAGCGTCTGCTGCCGCCGTCCTCCCGAAGATCAAGGCGCGGGTCGAGTTGTCCCGCGCCAAGCACCGGTCGCTCGCCGGGCACTCCAAGATGTCGCGCCGGGTGGCAAAGCTGCTCCCGTTCTACGAGTTCGAAGGCGACAAATATTTCGGTTGCGACGGCGCACCCGCAAACATCGTGGCCCAGCGCAAGGACGCCTTCTTCCGGCTCGCAGCTCTCTACGCCGAGCGCTACCCCAGGGGTCGCGCGATGACGAAGGAGGCCGCCGAGACGATCTCCGACCTGAACTTCACCGAGAGCTACCGCGTGCCGTTCCAGTTCTCGCGTCTCGTCCGCGAGCATCTGGGCACCTCGACCTTCATGGAATCGTCCAGCGGCGTCACCGTCACCGATGTCGACGGCAACACCTCCTACGACCTCACGGGGTCCTACGGCGTCAACATCTTCGGCAACGACTTCTACAAGGAATGCATCGAGGGCTCCGAGAAGCGGGCGCATGCGCTGGGCCCCGTGCTCGGCCCCTACCACCCCGTCATCCTCGAGAACGTGCAGCGGCTCTGCCAGATCTCCGGCCTCGACGAAGTCTCGTTCCACATGTCCGGCACCGAGGCCGTGATGCAGGCGGTGCGGCTCGCGCGCTACCACACCAAGCGCACGCATCTGGTTCGCTTCGCCGGCGCCTATCACGGCTGGTGGGGTGACGTGCAGCCCGGCGTCGGCAACCCGATTCCCGCGCACGAGACCTACACCCTCTCCGAGATGTCGGAGAAGACGCTGCATGTCCTGCGCACGCGCAAGGACATCGCCTGCGTGCTGGTCAATCCGCTGCAGGGCCTGCATCCCAACGTCAACGCGCCCGGCGATTCCTCGCTGGTCGATTCCTCCCGCGGCGGCAATTTCGATCGCGCGGCCTACACCGAATGGCTGAAGAAGCTGCGCGATGTCTGCACCGAGCGCGGCATCGTCCTGATCTTCGACGAGGTCTTCGTCGGCTTCCGCCTCGCCGCCGGCGGCGCCCAGGAATACTTTGGCGTCAAGGCCGACATGGTGACCTACGGCAAGAGCCTCGCCGGCGGCCTGCCGGTCGGCGTGGTCTGCGGCAGACGCGAACTGATGCGCCGCTTCCGCGACGATCGTCCCGCCGACATCTGCTTTGCCCGCGGCACCTTCAACTCGCACCCCTACGTCATGACCGCGATGGACGAGTTCCTGAGCCGGCTTGCCAGCCCGAACTTCCGCGCCGTCTATGACGGGCTGGAGGAAACCTGGAACGGTCGCGTCAGGAAGATCAACGAGATGATGGAGAGCGCCGACCTGCCGGTCCGGTTCGCCAACTTCTCGTCGATCTGGACGGTGAAATACACCACGCCGTCCCGCTACAACTGGATGCTGCAATATTACCTGCGCGCCGAAGGCCTGGCGCTGAGCTGGGTCGGCACGGGACGGCTGATCTTCAGCCTGAACTACACCGACGCCGACTTCACCGAGGTCGCCGAGCGTTTCGTCCGCGCCGGCGAGAAGATGAAGGCCGACGGCTTCTGGTGGCACGATGGCGCGCTCACCAACAAGAATATCAAGCGGCAGATTTTGAAGGAAATGCTGGCCAAGCGCTTTGGGCGCTGAGGCTGGCTCTCTCCCCACAACCACCGTCATTCCGGGGCGGCTCGAAGAGCCGAACCCGGAATCTCGAGATTCCGGGTCTGGTCCTTCGGACCATCCCGGAATGACAGCGTTCGTGGCGAAGCCCGCCGCGTAAGCAGCCCCCAAGACGTGGATGCCCGGCACGAGGCCGGGCATGACGTAACCATTAGACATCGGAGTATTGGATCTGGGCGACGGCCGTATCAGGCGTGCTGCTCTTCAAGCGTGGGCTCGCCGATCAGGCCGAGCGTGTGCTCGGGGTTGAGGTGCAGGCCGGGGTCCATCAGCTCGCCGCGCATCAGCGCCAGCGGCGCACTGCGATAGAGCATCAGATCGTGGAAGGGGTCGGTCAGGATCTTGGTCATCCAGACGAGGCCGGTCTCGACGTCGCGGATGAAGAACAGATGCACCGTGCGGAACAACAGACCGCCGCCGCCGATCACCAGCCAGATCTTGGCCACCTGACGCATGAAGTCGGTCGCCGAAGCCCAGGGCGTGAACAGGCCGAACAGCGTCGGATCGACGACCAGCACCAGCGGCGACAGCGCCCAGATCGCCATCAGCACGACCTTGCGCTGAAGGTTGTAGCCGACCTTGATATCTTCCTTGTACTCGTGCGTCGCCTGGTTGATGTGATCGTAATCGTGCGGCTCGAAGAAGAAGTGACCGGCCTGGCGCGAGGTCATCGAGACCAGCCAGCCAACCAGCGCGGAGATCATGGGATCGACGAACAGCCAGACATAGGCGAAGAGAAAGCTCAGCGCGCTGACGAAATGCAGGCTCTGATTGATGCGGCTGTGGTGATAGTAGCGATGGTCGTCCCAGCGCTGGATCCGCAGCTGCTCGAGATAATTCTTGATCATGCTCTCCCCCAAAATGCTTTCGGGTTCTGGATTTACAGGGATTCGATGTAGGCCGTGTGACATCATCATTTTGTCATGTGACGATGTGCAGCGGCGCGATGACGCACGTGAACGCGTGAGCGGCGGATCGTGCCGCCGCTCTTACGCAGCCTTGCTCAAGCCGCCTTGGCGACGTCGACCTTGCGGAAGCGCACCAGCGAGAAATGGCCGAGCGGCGGAATCAGGCGGCGCTCGGCGAGCTCGATGCCCTTGGCACCGGCCAGCCACTTGGCGTAGCGCGACCAGGCGAACTCCGCGGTGCGGAAGCCGAGCGGACGCACCACCGGCTGCAGCTTCTGCTCGATGAAGCGGCGCATGCCGGCATCCGCGCTGACGCGGGTGAGGATGATCAGCTCGCCGCCCGGACGCAGCACGCGGGCGAATTCGTCGAGCGCCTTCTCCGGGTTCGGCACGGCGGTGACGACGTACTGCGCCATCACCACGTCGAATGAGTTGTCGGGGAACTCGAGCTTCTCGGCGTCCATCACCGCGAGACCCTCGACGTTCTTCAGATTGCCTTCGGTGACGCGCTGGCGCGCCTTGTCGAGCATGGCTTCCGAAATGTCGGTGCCGAAGATGCGCAGGTGCGGCGCGTAGAGCGGCAGCGATATGCCGGTGCCGACGCCGACCTCGAGCACGCGGCCGCCGATCTTGTTGGTGGCCGCGATCGCGGCCTGCCGGCCCTTGGCGAACACGCCGCCGAACACGAGATCGTAGACGGGCGCCCAGCGATCGTAGGCCTGCTCGACCGTACCGCGGGTGAGGTCGATCTGCTGGGTGCCGTCAAGGTTCATGATCTTAGCCATCGATGAGGTTCTCGCTGTGGATCCAATGAAAGGTCAACCGCGCACCGGCCGCCGCGCCATGCGAGGCGAGGCGCGCAGGACGCGGCTGGGCTGAAGTGACGTGAGATTTCCGACGAACTGCCGCGCACTGTTCTCCCAGGAACGCTCCAGCGCAAAATTACGGCAGGTCTCGCGCGACATGGTGAGTGCGCGCAGGCACGCGGTACGCAAATCGTGGTCGATCGCGCCGATCGGGTGATCCGCGATGACGTCCTTGGGACCCGTCACCGGAAATGCCGCAACCGGCGTGCCGCAGGCGAGCGCCTCGAGCTGCACGACGCCAAAGGTGTCGGTGAGGCTCGGAAACACGAACACGTCGGCTGCGGCGAGATGCGCGGTGAGATCCGCGCCCTTCTTCTCGCCGAGGAACACCGCGTCCGGATACTTCTTCTCGAGCGCCGCCTTCTGCGGGCCGTCGCCGACGACGACCTTGGTGCCGGGCAGGTCGAGCGAGAGGAACGCTTCGAGATTCTTCTCCACCGCCACGCGGCCCATGGTCATGAAGATCGGGCCCGGCAGGTCGAGCTTGGCAGGATGATCGGGATGGAACAACTCGGTGTTGACGCCGCGCGTCCAGAAGCCGAGCCGCTTGAACCCGCGCTCGGACAACTCCTGCCGCAGCGAGGGCGTCGCCACCATGGTCATCGCGGCGGCATCGTGGAAGTGGCGCAGCACGGCATAGCCGACGGCATCAGGGATACCAGTCCGCACCGAGACGTATTCCGGAAAGCGCGTCGTATAGGAGGTGGTGAAGGCGAGCCGGTTGCGCCGGCAATAGGCCCGCGCGGCCCAGCCGATCGGACCTTCGGTCGCGATGTGCAGCGCCTCGGGCGCCGCCTTCTCGATCCGCCGCGCGATCTCCTTAGCCGAGGGCAGCGCGATGCGCAGGCCCGGATAGGTCGGCAGCGGCCAGGACGAAAAGCCGTCCGGGGTGAGGAAGTCGATCTCGACATCGAGCGCCTTGGCTGCGTTCGCCAGCGAGGTCAGCGTGCGGACCACACCGTTGACCTGCGGATGCCAGGCGTCAGTCGCGATTAATACCCGCATGGGGAAATCCCGAGAGTTTGATGATTCTCGGCTTTCGACCATCAACCAAGGATATTTCAGGCGTGTGACGTCATAGAAGTGTCGGCCCGCTGTTTTGTTCGTTAACGGAGCCCTGCAGCCACGAAACTGTCATGAAACAATCCTTGCCGCGATGAAACCGTTTTCGGTTTTCCGCGCAAACGTCCCGAAACTTGTTTCCGTTAGTGACTTACGCAACGGAGCACCGCAACGGTGCCGGGGTGGCCAAGAACACCCGCGCAAACAGGGGCGACCAATGTTCAATCTGGACACGTTCAAGACGTATTCGCGCGCCGTTGCCTTCGGCGCAGTCGCGATTTCCGCGATCGCATTCGCAGGCCCGGCCGAGGCCGCGCCAGTGCAGCTCTTCCCCTTCTTCCAGCCGCTGCCGCCGATGGCTTCGCCGCAGCCGCTGCAACCCTATCAGCCGTATCAGCCCTATCAGGCGCCAACCTACCAGAACGAGCCGTCCGAGGATCAGGACGCGGTCGAGACGCCGGCCCGCTTCCGTCGCCAGACCGTCGCTTACGCGACCCGCGAGGCGCCGGGCACGATCATCATCGATACGCCCAACACCTATCTCTATTACGTGCTCGGCAACGGCCAGGCGCTGCGCTACGGCATCGGCGTCGGCCGCGACGGTTTCACCTGGTCGGGTATCCAGTCGGTGACCAGGAAGGCCGAGTGGCCGGCCTGGACCCCGCCGCCGGAAATGATCGCCCGCCAGCCCTATCTGCCGCGCCACATGGCCGGCGGCCCCGGCAACCCGTTAGGGGCCCGCGCCATGTATCTCGGCGGCACCATCTACCGCATCCACGGCACCAACGCCCCCGAGACCATCGGCAAGCGCGTCTCGTCCGGCTGCATCCGCCTGACCAACGACGACGTCACCGACCTCTACTCCCGCGTCAACGTCGGCACCAAGGTGATCGTGCTGCCGATGACGGAACGCCGCGCGGATCTTGGCGCCGCGACGCGCTAGCGCGACAGGACATTGTGACGCGAACGGCCCCGGAACCCACCGGGGCCGTTTTCGTTTGCCCTCGACATCCCGACGCGCGCTCGCTGCGGCGCGGTCCCCGACGGAGGCGCCGATGCAATCACGCCAGCAGACATCGCCAAGCGCCTGGCTGCGCACGATTGTCAGTGCGGCAGCACTGACATCGCTCCTGTCCGCGACCGCTTCCGCGCAGCAGCCGTCGAGCGACGCGGCGGCTCAGCAGGCCTTCAACAATGCCTGCCGCACCTGCCACTCCGTGAAGGAAGGCGACAATCGCCTCGGTCCCAACCTCAACAAGATCGTCGGCCGCAAGGCCGGCGCGCTGCCGGACTACAACTACTCTCCGTCGATGAAGGACGCCGGCTTCGCCTGGGACCAGGACAAGCTCACCCGCTTCATGGTCAAGCCGGACGAGGTCGTGTCCGGCAACAAGATGCAGCCCTATGGCGGCATCTCGGCAGAGGAAGCGGCGAAGGTGGTCACTTATCTGCAGGCGGCGGGAGCGCATTAGCGGCCCCGCCGCTCCGCGATCAGCCTCAGCCACGCGGCCGAATGAAACGCGCTCATCAGGAGATACATCGGCGCCATCCCGCCGAGCAGAGACCCCTGCCCGGCGCCGCACAGCATGTCCGCCGAGCCGCCGCTGGGCGCGGCGGTCAGCATGGCCATGACCGCGAAGGTCGGCGTCGCCGCCAAGGCTAGCCATCTGGCGATACGGCGCGCGGCCACGACGCCATCGCAGCTGGCGGGCGCCGTTGCGATGACGGGACTAGTCACGACCTTCCGCGGCCTCCTTGCGAAACGCCTTCTCGCCGGCATCCGTGACCTCGACCCATTTCTTGTCGGGCGCGGCACCTTCCTCGTAGCTGTCGTGCCAGTTCCACCATTTGTAGGTCGGCGTCTGCGGATAGCCCTTCGGTGAATCCTCCCAGACCTCCTGGCGGCCGAGCGGGGTGATGTCGAGATAGTTCCAGGTGCCGCCCATCTGTTCATCACCGCGGCTCTTGACGAAATAGGTGCGGAAGATGCGCATGCCGTCGCGGTAGAACACGTTGGTGCCGTGCCACTCGTCGACGCCGAAATCGGCATCGAAGCTGTCGGTGACGGTGACCCAGGGCATGGTCCAGCCCATCCGCTTCTTCAGCCGCGCAATGTCGGCCTGCGGCGCGCGCGAGGCGAACACCAGCGTGGTGTCGCGGGCGTTCAGGTGCGAGACATGGGCGACCTGGTCGGCCACCATGGAGCAGCCGCGGCAGGCATGATCGGGCCAGCCGAACACGCCCGGCTCGAAGAAGGCGCGGTAGACGATCAGCTGCCGCCGGCCCTGGAACAGATCAGCCAGACTGACCTTGCCGCCGGGCCCCTCGAACGCATAGGTTTTGGCAACTTCCATCCATGGCATGCGCCGGCGCTCGGCGGCCAGGGCGTCGCGGGCACGGGTATGCGCTTTTTCCTTCACGAGCAGTTGCTGGCGGGCGGCCTCCCAGTCCTGCGCCGACACCACCGGCGGGGTCTGCATGGCGGTCTGTCCGTTGGTTCCGGCCTTTTCTGCTGATGTCATCATGACTCTCCAAAGCGTTTGCTTGACGTTCTGCCAACGACTTCTGGCACCAAGCGGTTGCGCGGTGGGAGTAACAAGTGTGGCGGGATTGACATGGAGTCGCTGATCACCGCCGCCGCCCGCGCACTCGAAGCCGGCGATCCGCTCGGCGCGCTGAACCGCGTGGCGCTGCGCAACGATGCACCGTCGCTGGCGCTGCGCGGCATCGCGATGGCGCAGCTCGGCGATCTCGCCAAGGCCAAGGCGCTGCTGCGCAGCGCTGCGCGCGGCTTCGGTCCGCGCGAGGCTGTGGCGCGTGCAAGATGCGTGGTGGCCGAAGCCGAGATCGCGCTGGTCTCACGCGACCTGAGCTGGCCGGTGAAAACGCTCGCAGCAGCACGCGCGACGCTCGAAAGGCACGGCGATCTCGCCAATGCGGCCCATGCGGGCCACATCGAAGCGCGCCGGCTCCTTCTCCTCGGGCGGCTCGACGAGGCCGAGCGCACCTTGGCCGCCCTCGGCAACTCCGCGCTCCCGCCGGCATCGCACGTCGTACGCGAGCTCGTGGTTGCCGGCATCGCGATCAGGCGGCTGAAAACAGGGGATGCCCGCGCGGCGCTCGACCGCGCAGGCCGTGCAGCGCGGCAGGCAAGAATCCCGGCGCTCATGGCCGAGGTCGACAGCGCCAACCTGGTCCTCGACACGCCGGCCGCGCGCCTGATTGCACGCGGCAGCGAACATCCGTTGCTGCTCGGGGAGGTCGAAAGGCTGGCGAGCTCGACGGCGCTCGTCGTGGACACCTTCCATCATGTCGTTCGCAGGCAGGGCGTCGTCGTGTCGCTCGGAACGCGGCCGGTGCTGTTCGCGCTCGCCCGCCTTCTGGCGCAGGCCTGGCCGGCGGATGTATCGCGCGAGAGGTTGATATCAGGTGCGTTTCAAGCACGGCACGTCGATGAGTCGCACCGCGCACGATTGCGCGTCGAGATCGGGCGGCTCCGCACCCAGCTCGAGCCGCTGGCCGACATCAGCGCGACCAGGCAGGGTTTCGTGCTGGCGCCGCGGAAGACGCGCGACGTCCTCGTGCTGGCGCGCCCCAATGAGGAGAAGCACGCCGCCCTCCTCGCCTTTCTCACCGACGGCGAGCCGTGGTCGAGCTCCGCGCTCGCCCTTGCGCTTGGAATCAGTCCGCGCACGGTGCAGCGAGCCCTCGAGGAGCTGGCGCGGTCGAACAAGGTCCAGTTCTTCGGGCACGGGCGTGCGCGCCGCTGGATGACCCCGCCCGTCCCGGGTTTCCCGACAGGCTTGTTACTCCCCACGCCGCTGCTGAAGACGTAAGGTGCATCGCCTCACAGGGATCAAGCACATGAAGCGTTCAGCCGCCGAGATCGTCAGGGAGTACGGACCTTTTGCGGGCGTCGAAGCCGTGCATGGCGTCACCTATGACGGCACCCATGTCTGGTTCGCATCCGGCGACAAGCTGAACGCGGTCGATCCGGCCAGCGGCAGGATCGACCGCTCCATCGACGTCGCCGCACATGCGGGCACCGCATTCGACGGCCGGCACCTGTTCCAGATCGCCGAGGACCGCATCCAGAAGATCGATGCGGCGACGGGCAAGGTGATCAGCACGATCCCGGCGCCTGGCGGTGGTGGCGATTCCGGGCTGGCCTGGGCGGAAGGCTCGCTCTGGGTCGGTCAATACCGGGAGCGCAAGATCCATCAGATCGATCCGGCCACAGGGAAGGTCCTCCGCACCATTGAAAGCAGGCGCTTCGTCACCGGCGTCACCTGGGTCGACGGCGAGCTCTGGCACGGCACCTGGGAAGGCGAGGACAGCGACATCAGGCGGGTCGACCCCGATACGGGCAAGGTGCTGGAGCAGCTCGACCTGCCCGCAGGCACCATGGTCTCGGGCCTGGAGTCCGACGGCGGTGACCGCTTCTATTGCGGTGGCGGAGATCGCGGCAATGTGAGAGCGGTCCGCCGTCCGCGGCGCGGCTAGGTGCGCCATAACACCTGAACATCGGGCAACGGCGGTCGCAGCTCGGCATCGGCCATTGGTCGCGAACCATCGGGAGTTTGGCTACGTTTATCGGCACGTTGATTGGGCACGACGGAAAGCATCGTTGCCATACGCAGCACTTTTCCGCTGGCTAGCGAGGAATGAATGAAATGTGCCAATCGAAATAATCGCCATCGTTTGACGTAAAGTCGACCGTCACCTTCGAAACATTCCTGATTCCGGAAACGCACAGATCGGGCGGATTTGAGGAAGATATGTCATCCGTGGGCTCGAAGGCCTGCTCAACAGTCTCGACCCTGCTCGTTCCATCGACCAATGTTTTCGTAATCTTGGCAAGATAGCTGCGCGCCCTGCCGTCGTAGGTCGGTCGCCCGTAATGGTTGAACACGAAACAATATCCCTGCTGCACGGGCAGCTCGACATCCCCGCCCGCCGGCACGGCACGAAATCGCTTTCTCTCGAGGTTCTCCCGGTGTCTGATTGCAGTCTCGTTAAAGAACAGGCTTCCATACGCTGTTTCGCGATGCATATCCCTATAGCTATCGTACGCTGTTCCAAGCGGCGCAGATAAAGCCTTGCATCCAAAACACAAAAACAGAAGGACTACCGCTCTAACCAGGCGCATCAGAATTCCTTTGCGGAGACGCAAAAAACAGAGTGAGAAGACTGTAAAAAATCAGCAGACTCGGCGCGACAATCTCGAGATGTTCACCGATATATCGCGCATCCTTGAATCGCGGGGTGTCAATATTGATCGCCCAAATGAAGAAACCGCACAGAAGAACAAACTGAATGAAAACGTTTCTCACATTGTAGAACTTCCAGTACATCGCGATATTGATGATGGCGAGCCCACCCAATACCCAAAGCATGAACGTCGTGTACTCCGTGGGCTTGACGTTGTTCGCTTTTAGCAAAGACTGAATTGCCAAATAGGCGCCCGTCACCTCGGCCGGAAAGTACATTCGAAGATTTTCAAGTCGCTTATCCATTCCAACGCCCCCCGGACAGCATTCTGGAACGGTTTTTTGGCATTTTCAACCAAAACGAGCACGCGGCCGCGGCGCGCAGGAGGTCACTCGCTTCGCGGACGAATTGCTTGAGAGCGCCCAATAGTGGATTCGTTGGCGCAGCCCGGGCCGTGCCGCCCCAATTCCACCCCCTTGGTGCGCTCTAGCGCCCTCCTCGCCCGCCCTGTAAAATCCCCGCCGGGGCGGCTTGGGGGATTGATGCGACTGACGTTGAATCTGAAGACTATCCTGATCGCCGTCGCGGTGCTCGCGGCGTCGTTCTTCATCAGCCTGAAGGCGATGGACTGGCTCGCGCCGCGCGCGACGAATTCCGCGCCGCCGGTGGCGCAACTGCCGCCGCTGCCGCCGGCCTCGAAGAGCTCGATCGTGATCGCGCCGGTCGCCATCGCGCTGTCGGCGATCCGCGAGCAGGCCGAGAAGGCCGCGCCGCGCAATTTTGCCGGCAAGGCCGACAATCCGATCTCGCAGATCCTGGAGAACGCCGATATCGGCTGGACCGCGGTGCGCGGGCCGATGGCGACCGCCGGCGACAAGGAGGTGCTGACGATCTCGACGCCGCTCACCGGCAAGCTGAACGTGACGGGCTCCTTGTCGGCAAAGGCCACCGGCGCGCTGGGCGACGCGCTCGGCAGCGTGCTCGGCGGTGACGCGGCGAAACGGATCGGCGCGGTCAACATCAAGAATTTGAACGCCAGCGCCGAGATCAAGGGCAACGTCATCGTCACCTCGCGTCCGAAGCTCGCCGCGAACTGGCATCTCGAGCCCAATCTCGGCGCACAGGTCAATCTCGGCGACACCAACCTCAATGTCTCCGGCGCCAAGGTCAACGTGCCGGCGCAGGTGAAGCCGCTGATCGACAAGAACGTCGGCGAGCAGATCAACATCGTCTCCGAGCGCATCCGCAACGATCCCTCGCTGCGCGAGAACGCCAAGGTGCAATGGGCCAAGGCGTGCCGCTCGATCCCGCTGCAAGGCTCGGGCACCTCGGCGGCGCTGCCGCCGCTCTGGCTGGAGATGAAGCCGGTCCGCGCCATCGCGGCACAACCGCGCGTCGATGCGCAGGCGGTGACGCTGCTGCTCGGCCTCGAGGCCGAGACACGCGTGACCTCGAGCTCGACCAAGCCGGAATGCCCGTTCCCCGACAAGATCTCGATCGTGCCGCCGACCGGCACCGGCGTGAACATCGGCGTGCCGATCGACGTTCCCTTCACCGAGATCAACAAGCTGATCGCCGCGCAGATGGTCGGCCACACCTATCCCGAGGACGGTTCGGGCCCGGTCGACGTCACCGTGAAGAGCGTCAACGTGATCCCGTCGGGCGACCGGCTGCTGATCTCGCTCCTGGTGCGCGCCAAGGAAAAGAAGAGCTGGCTCGGTCTCGGCGCGGAGGCGACCGTCCACATCTGGGGCCGGCCGATGCTCGACCAGGCGCAGCAGACGCTGCGGCTCGCCGACATCCAGCTCGCAGTCGAGTCCGAGGCGGCCTTCGGCCTGCTGGGCGCGGCGGCGCGTGCGGTCGTGCCGCAGATGCAGCAGGCGCTGCTGCAGAAGGCGACGCTCGACCTGAAGCCGATCGCCGCCAACGCGCGCGAGAAGATCGCGGCCGCGATCGCCGACTACCAGAAGAGCGAGGACGGCCTCAGGGTCGACGCCAAGATCGACAGCCTGACCCTCGCCGACATCGCCTTCGACTCCAAGACGCTGCGCGTGGTCGCGGAAGCCGGCGGAACGCTCAACGTGTCCGTGACGAAGCTGTCGGGGATGTAGCCCGCCCGCACGCCTCTTCGCTGCTTGCCCCGCTGGCATTCTCGCCGCAGGATGCTAGTCTCACACGGCACTGTAGGGGACAACGCGAGGATAACATGGAAGCCGGCATGGTCACGCCTGCGCCGGCGCTGGTGCGCTTTTCCGGCATTCAGAAGACCTACGATGGCGAGCACCTCGTGGTGAAGAACCTCGATCTCGACATCAGGAAGGGCGAGTTCATCACCCTGCTCGGCCCGTCGGGCTCGGGCAAGACGACCACGCTGATGATGCTGGCCGGCTTCGAGGTTCCGACCCATGGCGAGATCTACCTCGCGGACCGGCCGATCAAGAACGTGCCGCCGCACAGGCGCGACATCGGCATGGTGTTCCAGAACTACGCCCTGTTTCCGCACCTGACCATCGCGGAAAACATCGCCTTCCCGCTCTCCGTTCGCAAGACGAGCAAGGCGGACGTGCAGGAGCGCGTCAGCGCGGCGCTGCGCATGATCAAGATGGAAACCATGGCGCAGCGGCGGCCCGGGCAGCTGTCCGGCGGTCAGCAGCAGCGCGTGGCGCTGGCCCGCGCGCTGGTGTTCAATCCGCAACTCGTGCTGATGGACGAGCCCCTGGGCGCCCTGGACAAGCGCCTGCGGGAGCAGATGCAGCTGGAGATCAAGCAGCTGCACGAGACGATGGGCATCACCATCGTCTACGTCACCCACGACCAGAGTGAAGCACTCACCATGTCGGACCGCATCGCCGTGTTCAACGACGGCATCGTGCAGCAGATCGACAGGCCCGACGCGCTGTACGAGCATCCGGTGAACAGCTTCGTCGCCCACTTCATCGGCGAGAACAACGTGCTGCCCGGCACCGTCGAGACCATCGACAAGGACTATTGTCGCGTCGCGCTGGCCGGCTGCGGCGCCGTCACCGCACGGGCGGTCAATGTCTCAGGCGCGGGCGCATCGACTTCTCTGTCGGTGCGGCCGGAGCGTGTCGCGATTGTTCGGGACGGTGACGCCGGCGAAGGACCGAACCGGCTGCCGGCAAAAGTGCAGAACACCATCTATCTCGGCGACCACGCGCTGGCCGTGCTCGATGTCGCCGGCAACGGGGAGTTCATGGTCAAGCTTCAACCGGGAGCGCATGACAGCCTGCAAACTGGCGAAAGCGTCTTCATCACCTTCCGCCCGGAGGACTGCCTGGCCCTCGATCCCGTCTGATCCGACCGGCATCGATCAACATCAACGCAACTCACAGCTAGAAGGAACAAGGACCATGCTGAAGCGCAAGATTGGCAAGATCGCTCTGGGTTTCGCCGCGGCACTCGGCGCCAGCGCTGCGCTGGCCACGGTCGGAGAGGCGCGTGACCTCACCGTCGTGTCGTGGGGCGGCGCGTATCAGGATGCCCAGAAGAAGGTCTATTTCGAGCCGTTCAAGAAGGCGTCGGGCGCTCCGATGAACGACGAGTCCTGGGACGGCGGCGTCGGCGTGTTGCGCGCCAAGGTGCAGGGAGGTGCCGCGACCTGGGACGTCGTTCAGGTCGAGAGCGACGAACTCGCGGTCGGCTGCGAGGAAGGCCTGTTCGAGAAGCTGGATTATTCCAGGATCGGCGGCGAGGCCGCCTATATCCCGCCGTCGGTCAATCCTTGCGGCGTCGGCGCCATCCTCTACGATTTCGTTCTCGGCTACGACAAGGACAAGCTGAAGGAGGCGCCGGGCGGCTGGGCCGACTTCTTCGACACCAAGAAGATTCCCGGCAAGCGCGCACTGCGCCAGGGCCCGAAGACCACGCTGGAGATCGCGCTGATGGCCGACGGCGTCGCGCCGAAGGACGTCTACAAGGTGCTGGCGACCGACGAGGGTGTCGATCGCGCGTTCAGGAAGCTCGACACCATCAAGGGCGACATCGTGTGGTGGAAGGCCGGCGCCCAGCCACCGCAATTGCTCGCCTCCGGCGAGGTGGCGATGACCTCGGTCTACAATGGCCGCATCGACACCGCGAACAAGAACGAGAAGAAGAATTTTGGCATGGTGTGGGACGGCGCGCTCTTCACGCTCGACAGCTGGGTGATCCTGAAGGGCAGCCCGAACAAGGACGCGGCCTACAAGTTCCTCGACTTCGCAGGCAAGGCGGAGAACCAGTCCAAACTGTCGGAGAACATTGCCTATGGCACCTCGAACAAGGACGCAGCCGGCCGGCTCGCGCCCGCCGTCCTGAAGGACCTGCCGACGGCGCCCGACAACATCAAGAACGCGGTCGAGATCAACGTCGGCTTCTGGCTCGAGAACATCGACCGCCTGACCGAGCGCTTCAACAAATGGGCCGCGAAATAGCGACCAATGACGAACGCGCTCTTGACCGGCGCCAATGCGTCGACCGAGGTGCCGCTGAAGCGCCGATTGAGGCGTGCGGAGCGGACACGCCAGGTCAAGGCATTGGCGCTGGTAGCACCGCTTCTCGTCTTCCTGCTCTTCACCTTCGCAGGCCCCATCGCCGGCATGCTGTGGCGCGCGGTCGACGACCGGGAGGTGCGCCAGGTTCTGCCGCAAACCATAGCGGCTCTCGCCAATTGGGACGGCAAGGACCTGCCGAATGAAGGGGCCTATGCGGCGTTGGCGAGCGACATCCTGGCGGCGCGCGCCGCCGGCACCATTGCGATTGCGGCCAAGCGGCTCAACTACGCACTGAACGGTTTTCGCACGATCCTGACCAGCACGGCCCGCAATCTGAAGGCGGTGCCGGAGCCCGGCACGGCCAAGGAGACGCTCGCCAAGATCAATCCCGCTTGGCGCGAACGCGCCACCTGGACGACCATCAAGGACGCCGGTGGCCCAATGACCGGCTTCTACCTTCTCGCCGCGCTCGACCTGACGCGGAACGCGGACGGCGCGATCGTCGCGGCTCCGGCGGATCAGGCCATCTACCGCGACATTTTCGTCCGCACCTTTCTCATCAGCCTCGGTGTCACGGCACTCTGCCTCATCCTTGGCTTCCCGGTCGCCTATCTATTGGCGACACTGCCACCGGGCCGGTCGAACCTGCTGATGATCTTCGTCCTGCTACCGTTCTGGACATCGCTGCTGGTCCGCACCTGCGCCTGGATCGTGCTGCTGCAGAGCAAGGGCGTCGTGAACGACAGCCTGCACTGGCTCGGCATCATCGACGAGCCGCTCCGCCTGATCTACAACCGCTTCGGCGTCTGCGTGGCCATGACCCACGTGCTCCTGCCGTTCATGATCCTGCCGCTGTACAGCAGCATGAAGGCGATCTCGCCTGCCTATATGCGCGCCGCCGCCTCGCTCGGCGCGCCACCCCTCACCGCCTTCCTGCGGATCTATCTGCCGCAGACCCTGCCCGGCATCGGCGCCGGAAGCCTGCTCGTCTTCATCCTGGCGCTCGGCTACTACATCACGCCGGCACTCGTCGGGGGCGCCGCCGACCAGATGATCAGCTACTTCATCGCGCTCTACACGACCGAGACGGCGAATTGGGGCCTTGCCTCGGCGTTGGGCGCGGTGCTGCTGCTGGCCACGCTTCTGCTCGCGCTTGTCTACGGCAAGCTGGTGCAGGGCCAGCAAGTCACGGGAGGCATGAAGAATTGAGCGATAATTCCTCCCTCCGCACACCCAGCCAGCGCATCGCGTGGACCGCGACCATCGCCATCTCGACGCTGGTGTTCATCTTCCTGATCGCGCCGATCCTTGCGATCATGCCGCTGTCCTTCAGCTCGGGCTCGTACCTCACCTATCCGCTGCCGGGCTTCTCCTTGCGCTGGTACGATGACTTCATCAATTCGCCGCGCTGGATGAACTCGCTGAAAAACAGCATGATCATTGGCGTCGCCTCGACGCTGTTGTCGATGGTGCTCGGCACGCTGGCCGCACTGGGGCTGGCGCAGTGGAAGAGCCGGTTCAAGCCGCTGGTGCTGGCTTTCGTGCTGTCGCCGGTCGTCGTGCCCGGTGTCATCACTGCGGTCGGCCTGTATTTCTTCTTCGCGCCGATCGGACTGACCGGCAGTTATCTCGGCCTGATCCTGGCCCACACCGCGCTGGCAACGCCTTTCGTGGTGATCACGGTCGGCGCGACGCTGCAAAGCTTCGACACCAACCTGGCGCGCGCCGCCGCCTCGCTCGGCGCCTCGCCGCTTCAAGCGTTCCGCCGCGTGATCCTGCCGCTGATCCTGCCGGGCCTCGCCTCGGGTGCGCTGTTCGCCTTCGCGACCAGCTTCGATGAGGTCGTGATCGTGCTGTTCATGGCAGGGCCGGAACAGCGCACTTTGCCCCGCGAGATGTTCAGCGGCATCCGCGAGAACATCAGCCCAACCATCACGGCAGCGGCGGTCATCCTGACGACGGTATCGGTCATCCTGCTCGCGACGTTGGAAGGCTTGCGCCGGCGCAACGAACGGCTCAAGAGCGGCAGCGCTTGAAAGGCGGCACTCTTCTTCCTTCTCCCCTTGTGGGAGAAGG
The DNA here is from genome assembly GCF_029714325.1 of Bradyrhizobium sp. CB1717. Lineage (NCBI taxonomy): Bacteria > Pseudomonadati > Pseudomonadota > Alphaproteobacteria > Hyphomicrobiales > Nitrobacteraceae > Bradyrhizobium > Bradyrhizobium sp. CB1717. The sequence continues at coordinate 2,933,002 of NZ_CP121666.1, read as the reverse complement.
TGGCGCGAAGCGCCGGATGAGGGGTTGCTTCCCCAAACTCGAATGCAAGATAGGTGCGCGCGGAGAACCCCTCACCCGTCTTGCCGCTATCGCGGCGAGCCACCCTCTCCCACAAGGGGAGAGGGTTAGGGAACACCGGCCGCCCCTTCTGATTTTGCATTCCGCTATGGCGCGCACCGCTTAGCTGCCGCGACCGATAGAAGCTAGAACAGTCCCCGCAAATAACGCCCAAACAACAACACACAGGGAGAAACAACATGCAAAAACTCATTGCCGTGGTCGTGGCCGGTCTCGCGCTCGCCGCGACCTTCGGCGCCGCGCAGGCGCAGGTTTCCGACGATGTCGTCAAGATCGGCGTGCTCACGGACATGTCGAGCCTCTATGCGGACGCGACCGGCAAGGGTTCGCTCGCCGCCGTCGAGATGGCGGTCGCCGATTACGGCGCCAAGGTCGCGGGCAAGCCGGTTCAGGTGGTCGCCGCCGATCACCAGAACAAGCCCGACGTCGGCGTCAACATCGCCCGCAACTGGTGCGACAACGACAAGGTCGACGCGATCTTCGACGTGCCGACGTCGTCGGTGGCGCTGCCGATCTCGGCGCTGACGCGCGAGAAGAACAAGATCAACATCAATTCGGGCGGCGGCTCGTCGGACATCACCGGCGTTGCCTGCTCGCCCAATACCGTGCACTGGACTTACGACACCTACGCGCTGTCGAACGTCGCCGGCAAGGCGATGGTCAAGCGCGGCGAGGACACCTGGTTCTTCGTCACCGCCGACTACGCCTTCGGCATGGCGCTGCAGCGCGACGCCGCCAACGTGGTCAAGGAGAGCGGCGGTAAGGTGCTCGGCGAGGTCCGTCATCCCCTCAATTCGTCGGACTTCTCCTCGTTCCTGCTGCAGGCCCAGGCCTCCAAGGCCAAGGTGGTCGCACTGGCGAACGCCGGCGGCGACACCACCAATGCGCTGAAACAGGCGGCCGAGTTCGGCCTGACCCAGGGCGGCCAGAAGATGATCGCGCTCCTGCAGGAGATCACCGACACCCATTCGCTCGGCATCAAGGCGACGCAGGGCCTGATCGTCACCGACGCCTTCTACTGGGACATGAACGATGAGACGCGTGCCTTCTCCAAGCGTTTCAACGAGAAGGTCGGCCACATGCCGACCATGATCCAGGCCGGCCTCTATTCGGCGACCATGCACTATCTGAAGGCAATCGAAGCCATCAAGACCGACGAGGCGCCGAAGGTGATGGCGCAGATGCGCGCGACGCCGGTCAACGACTTCTTCGCGAAGAACGGCAAGATCCGCATCGACGGCCGCATGGTCCACGACATGTATCTGTTCGAGGTCAAGAAGCCCGAGGAGTCCAAGGGCGAGTGGGACCTCTACAAGCTGATCGCCACCGTTCCCGGCGACGAGGCCTTCCGTCCACTCGACAAGGGCGGCTGCCCGCTGGTGACGCATTAGTTGCCGTCATTGCGAGCGAAGCGAAACAATCCAGAATCCCTCACCGGCGACAGTCTGGATTGCTTCGTCGCATCAGCGCAAAATTGCTTCGCAATTTTGTCGCGAGCTCCTCGCAATGACGAAAGACGCGACAGCGCGCCCGGTGAAAAACCAGGCGCGCTTCGTTCCGCCGACTAGAAACCCATTACTCCGAGTACTTGAACTCGGGCATGTTCTTCAGCTCGTCCTTGCTCGCATTGAACACGGCGTGGTCCGGATACCACTTCGAGGTCGACGACGTCGTGGTCGCCGCAGGCCTGTCGGTGCCAGTCGCAGCGCCCGTCGTCGTGGTCGCGCCGGGCTTGGCGCCCGGGTTCGTGCTGGCGCCGGTATAGGCCACGGCCTCGTTGACGAACTTCAGCTTCTCGTAGGGCACGGCGACCAGATGCTCGCCCATGCCGAGGAAGCCGCCGACGCCGATCACGGCGATCTTGATGGCGCCGCTCTTGTCCATCAGGAGATCGTTGACCGAGCCGATGTTCTCGTTGGCTTCGTTGTAGACCTTCAGGCCGGACATCTTCGAGGCGCGCCATTCACCCGACGCCGCGGTGGTTGTCGTTGTCGCGGTGGCTGCAGGCGCTGCCTTGTCGGTGGTGGCCGTCGGGTTTTGCGCGAACGCGGCGGTCGCAAGCAGTGCAGTGCCGGCGAGGCCGGCGACGATCGATTTCATCAACATTGTTGTCCTCTCCTTCAGCAGCAAACTCGTGAGGAGAGAACAGCGCTGAACACGCGCGGTTCCTAAAGATGCTGCAATTTTGCCGCGCAATGATGGCGCTGCGCTGCGAGGAAAGTTCCTGAGTCACGCAGGAGACGTCCGCGGGCGCACTGTTCCCCGCCGACGATCATGCGCCCTGGGTGAAGCACGATCGTGGCGGGGAACGCGCCGACCCGCGTCGCGCGAGGTCAGCTCTTGTAGTCGATCAGGAGCGCGGAGAAATTCGAGCTGCTCGATGAGCTGCCGTTGGCGCCGTAGGAGGAGCTCGACGATTGCGACTGCTGCAGCGCCTGCAGGAACTGCTGGAGGATCTCGGCCGTGGCCTGGTCCGTCGAGCTGCTGCTGCTCGCCTGGTCCGTCGACGATGAATCCGAAGAGCTGTCGTCCGGCGGCGGGCCGGGCGGCGGTCCACCGGCGCCGCCGGGACCGTTCGCGAAGGCGGACTGAAAGACGTTCTTCAGCTCCTCGGCCTGGTCGGAGGTCAGCGTCCCGTTCGACACTTCGCTGGAAATGAGATCGTCGATCTTCGACTGCATGTCCTCCTTGGAGGGACGCGTGCCGCTCGACTGGTCGCTCGACCGGCTCTGCTGGAGCGCGGTGTCGATGTCGGTCAGTGCCGTCGAGAGCGCCGACTGGTCCGACGACGAGATCGTGCCGGCGGAAACTTGCGATTGCAATTCCTGCTGCAGCCGCTGCAAGGGCGACTGGTAGCTACCGGCGGATGCCGCCGAAATCGAAGTCATCATGGCTCCGTGGGTTTTGCGGGGTTTCTTGTGTGACCACGCCACGGTATGGTTAACGGCCTTAACGAGATCTTGCCGCTTCCCTGCCCCGGCATGTCCCCATGTTGTGGACAGGCTATCGGAAACAATCTGAAACAAAAATCTTCGCCATTTGGCCCGAATCTTGGACAAACAAAGCGCATGGCCATTCCCAATCCCAACATCCTGGTCGTCGAGGACGACCGCGAAACCCGGACGTTGATTGCGAAGTACCTGCGCAACAACGCCTGCAACGTCACCGCCGTGAGCGACGGCCGCGAGATGTCGCGCGCCATGGCCGATCACCGCATCGACCTGATCATCCTCGACGTCATGCTGCCGGGCGAGGACGGGCTCAGCCTCTGCCGCAAGGTGCGCTCCGAGGCGCAGACGCCGATCATCATGCTGACCGCGCGCGGCGAGGACGTCGACCGCATCGTCGGCCTCGAGATGGGCGCGGACGACTATCTGCCAAAACCCTTCAACCCGCGCGAGCTGCTCGCCCGCATCAACGCGGTGCTGCGCCGCCAGGCCGCGGCGCAGGCGGCAAGCTCGATCGAAGGCGCAAGCACGCTCGCCTTCGAGGGCTGGCGCATTGATCTGCGCCTGCGCGAGCTGCGCAATCCGGAAGGCGCGCGCGTCGCGGTGACCAGCGCCGAGTTCGACCTGCTCCGCACCTTCTGCGAGCGGCCCGGCCGCGTTCTGTCGCGCGACAGCCTGCTCGACCTCACTCAAGGGCGCAACACCGGCTCGTTCGAGCGCTCCATCGACGTGCTGGTCAGCCGCATCCGCCGCAAGATCGAGCCCAATCCGGCCGATCCCACCATCATCAAGACGGTGCGCTCCGGCGGCTATCTGTTCACGCCCAGAACTGAAGTAGCAAGCACTGAAGCGGTCGCGTCATCCCTGAGCAGCTGAGGGAACGCCGACGATGAAGCCGTTCGGGTTCTTTCATCTCAGGGGTATCGGCGGGCAGATCGCCGCGCTGGTGCTGGCCTCGACCGTCGCGCTTCATCTCGTCGTGACCACCGCCTTCCTGATCAGCCGGCCGGACCGTCCGGACGCGCCGCCGGACGGCGCCCATCAGCTGACCGATGCCGCGCTGCTGCTCGGCTCGGCTGACGCCGCCGAGCGGCCGCGCCTCATTGCCGATCTCGCGCGCGCCTTTCCCAAGCTCGGCATCGAGATGTTCGCGCCGGGCACGGCTGACGTCGTCGAGGAGAGCGACAACCAGCATCTGCGCGGCATGCGCCGACATCTCGGGCGCGGCTACAAGGTGGTGCGGCTCGCCACCGATGGCCCTGCGCACCGCGTCGGCGTCGAATTGCCCGACGGCACCGTGATCGCCGGCCGTGTCGAGGGCGGCCCGCGGCCGTGGTTCTGGGGCGCCCCGTGGCTGATGACGCTGATGACCGCCTTCATCTGCGTCACCGTGCTCGGCCTGTGGGCGGCGCGCGCGCTGGCCGCGCCGCTGTCCTCCTTCGCCAGGGCCGCCGAGAATTTCAGCCTGGACGGCGGCGCGGACCCGCTGCCCGAGCGCGGGCCGGAAGAGATCCGCTCCGTGGCGCGCGCGCTCAACCGCATGCACGAGCGGATCGCACGGCTGATGTCGGATCGCACGCGGATGCTGGCCGCGATCAGCCACGATCTGCGCACGCCGATCACGCGGCTGCGCCTGCGCGCCGAGTTCATCGAGGACGAGGGCAACCGCAAGCGCATGCTGATGGATCTCGACCAGATGCGCTCGATGCTGGAATCCGTGCTGTCGCTCTTGCGCAACGACCGCAAGATCGAGGCCGTGACCCTGGTCGACATCGCCAGCACGCTGCAGCTCGTCGCCGACCAGTTCGGCGACATGGGCCACGTCGTGCACTATGAGGGGCCCGTCTCGGCGACCGCCGCCGCGCGGCCCGACGATCTGCATCGCGGCGTCACCAATCTCGTCGAGAACGCAGTGCGCTTCGGCGCCGAGGTCACGATCCGCCTCGACATATCGGGCACCAAGCTCGTCATCGACGTCGAGGACGACGGCCCCGGCATCTCGGATGCGCGCAAGCAGGAGATGCTGGAGCCGTTCGTGCGCGGCGACGACGCGCGCACCATGGACGACTCCACCGGCTTCGGCCTCGGTCTGTCGATCGCGCGCGCGATCGCGGTCGCCCATGGCGGCGAGCTGTCGCTGCACGACCGCGAGCCGCACGGCCTGATCGTGCGGATGCAATTGCCGGTGTGGCAGGCGCCGCGGCTCGCGGCGTAGCGCATGATCCGGACCCGAAGGGCCGCGTTAGCGCAAAGTGTGTAGCGGTTTTCCCTCGCGACAAACGCGGAACGCGTTTGCGCGGAGATCATGTGCCCTTAAGACAACGCCTCAGGCAGCGAGCGGCGGATGTTCGATCGCGTGCTCATCGAAGATCGCAACCGCCTCGAAGCGGTAGCCGCAGGCCTGGCACTTCCAGAGATAGGAAACGCGGCCTTCGCCCGGCTCGATCCAGTCCGGGAACGGGATCGGTGTGCCACATTGTGCACAAGGGTTCTGCATGGGAATGTCGTCGATGTCTGCTGGGGTCATGGACGTCCTCCCGAGTGCTGCTCTTGAATTGCGATTGTTGGGCGAATGCGCGAATGGACAGACCCGCTGTCGCGTAAGACGCTTCGCCAGCTCCGAACTTAACCTAGGTTTAAGTCGTAAAAGCGACGGGCCGGCGAAAATCGCCGCGGGTGGCATTTCGCCACATCATCGCCGTGTTCCCACGGCCTAACGCGCGAGGTGCAGGTCCGTTCTGCCGAGGAATATTTCGATGAAAACTTTGCATATTGCCGCGCTTGCTGCGGCAGGGTTGATGATGACGCAGGCCGCATTCGCGGGCGAAGCCGAATATGCCGCGATGGTTGCGATGCATGCCCGCGCCAACGGCGTGCCGGAGGCGCTGGTGCATCGCGTCATCATGCGCGAAAGCCGCTACCAGCCGGGCCTCGTCGGCCGTGGCGGCACCATCGGGCTGATGCAGATCAAGCTCGCGACCGCCCGCGGCGTCGGCTACACCGGCGATGCCGCCGGCCTGCGCGATCCCAACACCAATCTCACCTATGCGGTGAAGTACCTCGCCGGCGCCTATCGCGCCGCCAATGGCGACCACGCGCGAGCTGTGCGTTATTTCGCGGGCGGCTATTACTACGTTGCAAAGCGGCAGCGGCAGGAGGCCATGCAGGTCGCCAATGCCGGCGAGACCTGGCTCGAGCCGAACGGCAATCCGCAGCCGATGTTCGGCACCGCCCCGCACAGGAAGCTCGCGCAAGGCGTCCGCAACGCGCGGGCGCAGGCGCTTAAATAGCAACTCTCGTGTGTCCCGGGCGCACTGCGGCCCGCAGTGCCGCAGTGGGACCCATGCCAGCCACGCAACAAATGGGCCCCGGCCCTGCGACGCACCACGCCGCAAAGGGCGGCGCGCTGCATCGCGTCCGGGGAACGGTGGGGTTCCCGGCAACACGCGTTGACCACCCCGCCTCCCTGGCATACATTGGACCCGTTCCGAGGGGTGCTCCGAGGAGGAGCTGAGATACCGCTAAATGGGCAATACCGCCCAGGACCGCGGTGACCCTTTGAACCTGATCCGGGTCATGCCGGCGAAGGGACAGGGATGTTGCACACGACCAAGCGACCGGATTCACCGGTATCCATCATCGGCGCAGGCATTGCCGGCGCCTGGCAGGCGCTTTTGTTCGCGCAGGCCGGCCACGCCGTGACGCTACACGAGCGCAGTGACGCCGGGATGACCGATTCCACCAGCCACTGGGCCGGCGGCATGCTGGCGCCCTATTGCGAGGCGGAGGTCGCCGAACCCATCATCTCCAGGCTGGGCCTGCGCTCCCTCGACATCTGGCGGCGCGAGCTGCCCGACACCCCCTTCAACGGCTCCCTCGTCGTCGCCCATCCGCGCGAGCGCAACGATTTCGAACGCTTCGCCCGCATGACCGAAGGCCATCGCCGGCTCGATGCCGCAGGCCTGGCCGAGCTCGAGCCGTCGCTGGAGGGACGCTTCCGCGATGCGCTGTTCTTCCCGACCGAGGGCCATGTCGAGCCGCGGCGCGTGCTGCCGAAGCTGCATGAGCGCATCAAAGCTGCCGGCGGCACCATCAAGTTCGACAGCGACGTTACCGCCCAAGATCTACAAAGCCTCGACGGCATCGTGATCGACTGCCGCGGCCTGTCCGCACGCGAGGAGCAGCCTGGCTTGCGCGGCGTCAAGGGCGAGATGATTTTGATCGAGACGGACGAGGTGCAGCTGTCACGGCCGGTGCGGCTGATCCATCCGCGCTGGCCGCTCTACGTGATCCCGCGCGAGCAGAACATGTTCATGCTCGGCGCGACCTCGATCGAGGCCGAGGACACCGGCGTCAGCGTGCGCTCGGCGCTGGAGCTCTTGGGCGCGGCCTATGCGGTGCATCCGGCGTTCGGCGAAGCCCGCATCGTCGAATTCGGCTCCGGCCTTCGCCCCGCCTACCCCGACAACCTGCCGCGTATCGGCATTCGCGGCGAGACCATCGCCGTCAACGGCCTCTACCGCCACGGCTTCCTGATCGCGCCGGCGCTCGCCGAGCTGACGCTCGCCTATGTCCAGCGCGGGCAGATCGACAATGAGGTGATGCAATGCGCGTGATCGTCAACGGCGAACAGCGCGAGGTGGCCTCCGCGAGCGTGGACGCGCTGCTCGCAGAGCTCGACTACGAAGGCACCCATTTCGCCATCGCGCTGAACTACGACGTCGTGCCGAAAAGCCGCTGGGCCGAGACGAGCCTGAAGGCCGGCGACGAGATCGAGATCATCACGCCGCGGCAGGGAGGGTGAGGATGATGTCACTCCAGCCGCGCGGCCCTCTTAACCTCTCCCCGCTTGCGGGGAGAGGTCGGATCGCCCTTCGCGATCCGGGTGAGGGGGTACAGGTATCTCGGCATCGGTACGCGCGGAGAGAGCCCCTCACCCCAACCCTCTCCCCGCAAGAGCGGGGCGAGGGAGCAGACCGCAGCAAGCGGAGGCACTGATGGTCAATTTCTACGGCAAAACCTTCGCCTCGCGCCTGCTCATCGGCAGCGCGCTCTATCCATCCCCCGCGATCATGCAGGACGCGATCCGCGCCTCCGGCTCGAACATCGTCACGGTGTCGCTGCGGCGCGAATCCGCCGGCGGCAAGACCGGCGACGCGTTCTGGAATCTGATCCGCGAGCTCGACGTCACCGTGCTGCCGAACACCGCCGGTTGCCGCACGGTGCGCGAGGCCGTGACCACCGCAAAACTCGCGCGCGAGCTGTTCGGCACCAGCTGGATCAAGTTAGAGGTCATCGCCGACAACGACACGCTGCAGCCCGACGTCGTCGGCCTCGTCGAGGCCGCGACCATCCTGATCAAGGACGGCTTTGAGGTGTTCCCCTATTGCACCGAGGATCTCTCGGTCGCCAACCGCCTGGTCGATGCCGGCTGCAAGGTGGTGATGCCGTGGGCAGCGCCCATCGGCAGCGCCAAGGGCATCACCAACCGCGATGCGCTGAAACTGCTGCGCGAGCGCCTGCCCGACATCACGCTGGTGGTCGACGCCGGCATCGGCGCGCCCTCCCACGCCGCGCAGGCGCTCGAGCTCGGCTACGACGCCGTCCTGCTCAACACCGCGATCGCCAAGGCCGCCGATCCCGTCGCGATGGCGAACGCCTTCCGTCTCGGCTGTGATGCCGGCCGCACCGCTTACGAAGCCGGGCTGATGAATGCCCGCGACTTCGCCTCCCCCTCCACCCCTGTCGTTGGGACCCCGTTCTGGCATGCCGTATCCTGATCGCTTCTATCCCGTCGTCGACAGCCTCAACTGGGTCGAGCGCCTGACCAAGCTCGGCGTCGGCACCATCCAGCTGCGCGCGAAGGAGCTGAACGACGCCGATGCGTTGCAGATCGTCACCGACGCGCTGGCGATCACCAAGGACACGCAGGTCAAGCTGGTCGTGAACGACTACTGGCGCGCGGCGATCGTCGCCGGCGCGAAATATCTTCATCTCGGCCAGGAGGATCTGGCGGATGCCGACCTGAAAGCCATCCGCGAGGCGGGCCTCCTGCTCGGCATCTCCACCCATGACGACGCCGAACTTGAAACCGCGCTGGCCGCCAAGCCCGATTACATCGCGCTCGGCCCGATCTTCTTCACCACGCTGAAGTCCATGCGCTTCGAGCCGCAGGGCATTCCAAAGATCACGGAATGGAAGAAGCGCATCGGCAACATCCCGCTGGTCGCGATCGGCGGCATCAAGTTCGAGCACGCCGCGGAGATCTTTGCCGCGGGCGCGGATTCCATCGCCGTGGTGTCCGACGTCACCCAGAACGCCGATCCGGACGCCCGCGTGCGGCAATGGCTCGGCCTGAAGGAAGCTGCGTGATGCACGCGCTCTTTCCAGTCGTCATTGCGAGGAGCCCTTGCGACGAAGCAATCCAGACTGCTTCCGCGGAAGCGTTTCTGGATTGCTTCGCTGCGCTCGCAATGACGGAGCAAACGATCACCAGCGTCGTCCTGGCGCACACGTACACGAATTAAACCGGAGGACCCCATGAACATCCGCTCCAACCCCGAAAAGACCGTCCCCGCCGTCACCACCGGCCCGCTGCCCTCCTCGCGCAAGATTTTTGCGTCTCCCGACGCCGCGCCGGACATCCGCGTGCCGCTGCGCGAGATCATCCTCTCCGAAGGCGCGGGCGAGCCGAACCTGCCGGTCTACGACACCTCCGGCCCCTACACCGATCCCTCCGTCACCATCGATGTCAACGCCGGCCTTGCCCGGAGCCGCAAGCAATGGGTGCTGGAGCGCGGCGGCGTCGAGGAATATGAGGGCCGGCAGATCAAGCCGGAGGACAATGGCAGCGTCTCCACCGACAAGGCCGCGCGCGCCTTCTCGGCCTACCACAAGCCGCTGCGCGGCCTCGACGGCCACAAGATCACGCAGCTCGAATTCGCCCGCGCCGGCATCATCACCAAGGAGATGATCTACGTCGCCGCCCGAGAAAATCTCGGCCGCAAGCAGCAGCTCGAGCGCGCGGAAGCAGCGCTTGCCGACGGCGAGAGCTTCGGCGCTTCGGTCCCCGCCTTCATCACCCCGGAGTTCGTGCGCGACGAGATCGCGCGCGGCCGCGCCATCATCCCCTCCAACATCAACCACAGCGAGCTCGAGCCGATGATCATCGGCCGCAACTTCCTGACCAAGATCAACGCGAACATCGGCAACTCGGCGGTGACCTCGTCGGTCGAGGAAGAGGTCGAGAAGATGGTGTGGGCGATCCGCTGGGGCGCCGACACCGTGATGGACCTTTCGACGGGCCGCAACATCCACACCACCCGCGAATGGATTTTGCGCAACTCGCCGGTGCCGATCGGCACCGTTCCGATCTACCAGGCGCTGGAGAAGTGCAACGGCGACCCGGTGGCGCTGACCTGGGAGCTCTACAAGGACACGCTGATCGAGCAGTGCGAGCAGGGCGTCGACTATTTCACCATCCACGCCGGCGTGCGCCTGCAATACATCCACCTCACCGCCAACCGCGTCACCGGCATCGTCAGCCGCGGCGGCTCGATCATGGCGAAGTGGTGTCTGGCGCATCACAAGGAGAGCTTCCTCTACACGCATTTCGACGAGATCTGCGACCTCATGCGCAAGTATGACGTCTCGTTCTCGCTCGGCGACGGCCTGCGTCCGGGCTCGATCGCGGACGCCAACGACCGCGCGCAGTTTGCCGAACTCGAAACGCTCGGCGAGCTCACCAAGATCGCGTGGGACAAGGGCTGCCAGGTCATGATCGAAGGCCCCGGCCACGTGCCGATGCACAAGATCAAGATCAACATGGACAAGCAGCTCAAGGAGTGCGGCGAGGCGCCGTTCTACACGCTTGGACCGCTGACCACCGACATCGCGCCGGGCTATGACCACATCACCTCAGGGATCGGTGCGGCCATGATCGGCTGGTTCGGCTGCGCCATGCTCTGCTACGTCACGCCGAAGGAGCATCTCGGCCTGCCCGATCGCAACGACGTCAAGACCGGCGTCATCACCTACAAGATCGCCGCCCACGCCTCCGACCTCGCCAAGGGCCACCCCGCAGCCCAGCTCCGCGACGACGCCCTCTCCCGCGCGCGGTTCGAATTCCGCTGGACCGACCAGTTCAACCTCGGCCTCGATCCGGACACGGCAAAGAGCTTCCACGACGAGACCCTGCCGAAGGAAGCCCACAAGGTCGCGCATTTCTGCTCGATGTGCGGCCCGAAGTTCTGCTCGATGAAGATCACGCAGGACGTGCGGGACTACGCGGCGACGCTGAACGATCCGAACAGCGTGGGCATGTCGATCAGCGGCACCGCCGAGGACGGCATGGCCAAGATGAGCGCGAAGTTCAAGGAGATGGGGAGCAGCGTTTATCTGGATGCGGAGAAGGTGAAGGAGAGTAATCGGGTGCTGTGAGGGCCTTGATTACTTCTCCTCCAACGAAGGGGCCTTAGTGCGCGCATATTCGAAGACTGGCGTGAGCCCTCTCACGCCAGGGAAAATTTCCAGCAGGTGATCTGTTACGTGGCACGAATATCGCTGTAGCGGCCCCGAGATCAGCCCAACCTCTTGGAGAATTCCCATACAGACCTGCAACAGCGATGCGCTTCTCGGGAACGTCTCTAAAGTAAAGCGTCGCAGCTGCTTTTCTATCGCGGCAAGCGCAACGTGGATGTCCGTCTTTTTCTGCGAAGCGCGCAGTAGATTTATTAAATTGTCTGCAAACCTCGACATATCCTTTGGATTTGCCTCCGACGGTATAACCGAATCCCTTCCCAATAGCTCAATCAACTGCACTATTTCTCGCTTCGCCTGTATGTCTGGAAAAGGAGCCTCGACTATGCCATCTGCGAGATGCTCAAATTGAAGCACAGATAAATCCAATTGCTCCGCCGCAGCCTTCATCTGCGCCGCAAGTCGAATCCTTTTCCAGTCAACAACATCCGTCTTGTAAGTGAGTGGATGAGTAGCAACAATCCAAGCATGCTCGAACGCTGTTCGAATTTGAATTTCGAACTTTATCTCATAGATTGTCTCTTGATCATCCACGTCGAGGCCCAATGGCCTTGGCAAAAATCCATACAAGCGCGTCGAATCAAATCTGAACAACTCGGGTGGCTTCCTCACAGACGTTCGAAGCTTCACCTCTTCGATATGAAAAATGCTTTGGCAGTACGAGATCGCCTCTGCTTCATGCCGAAGAGTTGGTACGACCAAGGTAACAGCGACGAGGTCATCAATCTCCGCGAACGAGCGATAGCGCCCTGACTCGATCTTTTCCGCCGCCGATTCTATCGTTTTGATCCGGGCGACAAACGGCAACATATTCTCGCGAGAGTAGGTCAATAAGGAAGCCGCGACGCGCTGTTCCACGACATCCAATCGAGGCTTAAGCTCCGAATAAATCGATATTAGCTGTTGCGGAATATTCACTCTAGACTCGCGGCAAAGTATGAACGCCCGTCAAAATCGCATTCATGATGGTAATTCTTGTCGTTCGCGGGCCGGCATCATTTGAAGCAGCTCGACTTGCTCCGAAGTACGCCAATGCTGGTGAAAATTCGTTTCGTAGAGCTTCATCCTCAACTATCGCAATAAATGTTTGGAGATAATCACGAGCTTGAACGGAGTCCAATGATGCCCTCGACCGCGTCAAACTAGAGATCGCTCCCACCAACGAATAAAAGTCGGCCTGATTTCTCAGGCGACGCCGAACTAGCTCACCGGTCTGATCTCCACGAACAATCTCGTCGATTTTCTGAACAACCTCGCGAAACTCTCGTTCGGTCTCTTCGGCCCGCTCCCATTCAGGATCGCGTAGGCTAAACGCTTGATCTAAATCATCTTGAGAGTACGACTTCGGCCCCTCCTCCAGTAAAAGCAGCAATTGTGAGACGAATTCATCGTCTCTCATCTGCTTCCTGGACGAAGCTTGAATGAATGGAAAGTTCTTTGGCAACGTCGAAAACATCCACTCAGAAAGGTCTTCGACCTTCGTTATAAAGACGCCTGAGAATTTTGCGTGCCGCAGCTCTTGCCGTGTAAGTTTTGCAACGTTTCGGTTGATGCGATCAAAGATCGTATTGATAAGCGTTTCGTCCTCCGACGGAATAAACTCCACGGCGAATTGATATCTCCAAAACCCCCTCTTTGCGTCATCGTCGAGATCTTGGAAATATTTGTCGCGATACTTCCTGACCGTTGATTCCGAGGAGACCGCGAACTCGTTATTGGCAAATTCGAAGAGCGTTAGGAGACGCTGCTTTCCGTCCACCACACTGTATTTTGCCACGCCTTCAGGGGTTATATTCTCGTAGAGGAATATGGCGGGGCATGGGTAGTCGTTCAGGACAGTATCGATAAAGAACTCCTTGTAAGGCTGATTCCAAATGCTCCTCCGCTGATATGGAGGATCCATATCGAGAAGTTTCCGCTTGTACAAATCCCACAGCCAGGAGAGTGACTGAAATGTTGCTTTCCTTTGCATATCTCTCTTTCTAACATCGACACCGCGCTTGCGATGCGCCCCGACATTGCAACCCTACGACGCATCAAAACGAATTAGCAAGTAAACTTCGGGACTAGTGATCTGACAGGAAGACGCAATCCTTCCGTTTGCTTAGGCGCGTCACTCACATGGGCCGATCTTCTTGAAATTCCACCCTATCCAATCTCCTGATACGTTGGCTGCCCGTTCTCTTGCAGCAGGCGCCAACACCGCAATGTTGGGCACTATGCTCCACCGCCTCCCCGACCAGCTCCGCCCCAATCTCCGCCTCGTCTTCGTCGGCACCGCCGCCTCTACGCGCTCGGCGGAGCTCGGGCACTACTACGCCCATCCCGGCAACCGCTTCTGGCGCGCGATCCATGAGGCCGGGATCACGCCGCGGCGCTATCAGCCCGGCGAGTTCGCAAAGCTGATCGAGCTCGGGATCGGCTTCACCGATCTCTCCAAGTCGGGCGCCGGGATGGATCACCAGATCGCGGCGGAGACGATCGACGTGGCGGGGTTCAGGGCGAAGATGGAAAAGTACCGGCCGCGGACGATTGCGTTCACGAGCAAGAGGGCGGCGAGCTTGTTTTACGGCAGGCCGTCAGCTGCGATTGCGCTGGGGCGGCAGGCATCGGATGGAAGCTGGCCGGAGATTTTCGTGCTGCCCTCGCCGTCCGGTGCGGCGTCGGGGAGTTGGACGATTGAGCCTTGGCGAGAGTTGGCGGAGTGGATTGCTGCGTAGGGTGAGTTAGTGGCAGCGCCAAACTCAGTCATCGTCCTGGCGAAAGCCAGGACCCATTACCCCAGGGAGGAGTTTGGCGAAGACTCGCGGTCCGGTACTGCGATCGTCCGCAACCGAAACATCACGCGGTATGGGTCCTGGCTTTCGCCAGGACGACACCGTGGGTGGGACTCGCGGTCCTGCTCAAACACGAAACTTCGTAGCCTCGTAGGGTGGGCAAAGGCGCGTCAGCGCCGTGCCCACGATTTCTTCGCGAGTCGTGGGCACGGCGCGAAGAGCGCGCCTTTGCCCACCCTACGGCACCGTCAGCCCCTCACCCCGCATACGCCTTGTCCAGCTCCGCGATCACGAGCTTCCGCATCCCCAGCATTGCCTGCATCACGCGGTTCGCTTTGGTGCGGTCGGGGTCGCCGAGATAGCGGCCGAGCGCTGTCGGGATCACCTGCCAGGACAGGCCGAACTTGTCCTTGAGCCAGCCGCACCTCGATTCCTCACCGCCGTCGGCGGTGAGCGCTTCCCAGAAATAATCGACCTCGCCTTGCGTCTCGACGCTGACGAAGAACGACACCGCCTCGTTGAAGCGGTATTGCGGCCCGCCATTGAGCGCGTGGAAGCGCTGGCCCTCGAGCTCGAACACCGCCATGAAGTCGCTGACGGCCTCGACCCTGGCGTTGGGAAACACCGATTTGTAGAACGCGACGGCCTCGGGGACGTTGTTGTCGAACCAGAGAAACGGCGTGATCGAGGTCATGAACGGGGCTCCTTTCGGCTCGGGCGGGGCGCACGGCCGCGCGCCGGTGTTCCAAGGACGTGGTGGGGAGCGGCGTTCCGACAGTGAGGACCGGATTTTCTTGTAGCCCGGATGAGCGATAGCGACATCCGGGACCGGCAGCAGCCCCGCATATCGCTATCGCTCATGCGGGCTACAGGCCCCACAAAACGCGATAGCCTGTCGGAAACTGCCCCCGCCACTCGTCCTCTGGACGCAACGCCGACAACCCGGAGCCCCCCATGCCCACCATCACCGCCTTCGAAAACTCGCCCGACCGCGGCCGCGGGCAGGCGCGTGACATGCGCGTGCGCTGGGCGCTGGAGGAGGCCGGCCAGCCCTACGACGTTCGCCTCGTGTCGTTCGCGGCGATGAAGCAGCCGGCGCATCTGGCGCTGCATCCGTTCGGGCAGATTCCGACCTATGAGGACGGCGGTCTCGCTTTGTTCGAAACCGGCGCGATCGTGCTCCATATCGCCGAGCGCCATGCCGGACTGCTGCCGACGGATGGCAACGCCAGAAGCCGGGCGATCGCGTGGATGTTCGCCGCGCTGAACACGCTGGAGCCACCGATCGTCGAGCTCGGCATGGCCATGCTGTTCGAGCGCGACAGGAGCTGGTACGCGGAGCGGCTGCCCATGCTGCAGGATCGCGTCCGCACCAGGCTCGGCGAATTGTCCCGCCGCCTCGGCGAAGCCGATTGGCTCGACGGCGCATTCAGCGCCGGCGATCTCATGATGGTGACGGTGCTGCGCCGGCTGAACACCTCGGGCCTGCTGGAGGAATACCCTGACATCGCCGCCTATGTCGCCCGCGGCGAGGCGCGGCCGGCGTTCAGGCGCGCGTTCGATGCGCAGCTTGCGGTGTTTCAGGCGGCGTCGCGTTCGTAGGGTCGCTTCGTAGCCCGGATGAGCGAAGCGACATCCGGGGCCGCTGTTTCCGCATGTCGCTGCGCTCATCCGGGCAACGAGACGGCCATTGCGTCCACCATCACACCCCTGCATGCTGGCGCCCGCCACCCCGGAGGAGCCCGCCAATGCTGACCCTCTATTCCTATCCAAAACTCTTCGGCGTCGCCGACAACAACGGCTATGGCCTCAAGGTCTACGCGTTCCTGAAGCTCGCGGGCGTGCCGTTCGTGCACGAGCATATCTTCGATGCCTCCGCCGCGCCGCGCGGGCAGCTGCCTTACATCGTCGACGACGGCGAGACCATCGGCGACAGCGAGACCATCATCGCGCATCTCATCGCCAAATATCGCCTGACCATCGATGCGGCGCTATCGGCGGAGCAGCGCCGAACCAATCATCTGATCACGCGCATGCTGGACGATCTCTACTGGGTGATGTCGTATTCGCGCTGGAAGGACGAGCGCTTCTATCCGGCGTTCCGCGACGGTTTCATCGCGCAGCATCCGCAAGTGAGTGCGGAAGGGTTCGAGAAGGCGAAGGCGTATAACGCGCAGCGCTATCATTACCAGGGCATCGGCCGCTACACGCCCGAGCAGGCCTATGCGCGGGGGCTCGCCGATCTGCAGGTGCTGGCCGAGATCGTGCCGGCCACGGGCTTCGTCCATGGCGCGGCGCCAACCAGCTGTGATGCCGGCATCTACGGCTTCGTCGCCAACATCTATTATTTTCCGATCCCGACGCCGCTGAAGGCCTTCGTCGACGCGCATGCAAACCTCGTCGCGCATTGCGAGCGGATTCATGCGGCGGTCGGTGGAAAATAGGGTGGGTTAGCTTTGGTGTCTCAGGAGGTTGTCCATCTGGTCTGAACCGAGGAAGCCGAGGTGGCGGGTTACGCCTTGCGCCGCCGTGTGTGGCGCGCCCGCGGTTGTGACCGGCCAAGATCCTGCCTTCGTCTGCGACTGACAGGCTATCGCCCAAAAACAGCCCCAGACTTTCCATGCCTTAGTCTTGCTTTGGTCAAAGCTGCACTGGGGAGTGCGCAATGCGGAAGTCGGACGAACCACCTCATTCAGCGTCAACCCGGGCAGGAGGCGCAGATGCAGTCCACGCTGGAAATGCAATCCACTCCCGACATCAAGCCAGCCGATCCACCCGCCGTCGATCCGGGACGCTCCACGCAGGGATCGGGACTGTCCGCGCCGGACAAGGAGCTGGTTGCACGCGCCGATGAAAGGCTCGCGCATGCCTATGAACAGATCGCGCTCGCCGATGAACAACTCGCACGTATAAACCAGCAGATGTCCAGATTAGGGCCCGAGGCGGGCCACCAACTCGACCGCCGGTCCTTCCGGCACAGGTCGGCGCTGCGCGGCTTGATCGGCCTCTTGTTGGCGGCGTGCATCTTCAGCGCTGCCTTTGCCTCGCAGTTCGCCAGCGACGCGACGCAGCAGATGATTTCCCGCTGGGCGCCGCAAGCGGTTTCGGCTGCCGTGCTGCCGAACGAAGAAACCCAGCCCTCCATCCAGCCGGCAGCGCCTTTCGTTCGGTTGGCTGCGGCTGACGCTACCCTTTCGCAAGCCCCACCTGCGGCTCAGACGACACCGCAAGAGATGGTGCCGACCGCGGCCGCGATACCCGCCGAGCTGACACAGTTGATCGAGACGATGTCGCACGATCTCGCCAGCGTGCTGCAAAAGATCGACGAGCTCAAAGCCAGCCAGGACCAGCTGGCCCGCGACCAGGCGACTATCACCGAGCAGGTCAAGGCCAATCAGGAACAGGTGGCGCGTCTCGTTGCCACCGCAGCCGAACAGCATCAGCGGGCGGCGACGCTGACACCCTTGCCACGGCCCGTGACCGCCCCCGCGCGCACGCCGACGCCGCCGACGCAGGCCAGAGTGCAGCGGGAGCCGCCAGTGCAATTGCGGCCGCCGTTACGGTAGCAAGGTTCGAGCTACGCGCCGGCAGGTTTCGCCGCGCCCTACCGCATCGTGATCGCAAGCCCGCTGAGATCCGCATTCGCCATCAGGCCGACCTGCGTGCCGGTCAGCTCCAGCACCGCGCCCTTCTGGTTGGTGAGCACGATGGCGCGGGCGCCGCGGCCGACCGCGAGGCCCGCACCGGCGGCGCCATAGACGCCGGCGACGTCGGAGGGACGGTTGATGTTGGAGACGCGGCCGCGCAGCACGGTCTTGGATCCCCCGAACACGAGGCCGTAGTCGAGCCCGCCGGTCGAGAGCCCATAGGAGCGGCCGCGGAAGTTCAGCACGCCGCTCCCGCCCGAGCCGCCGATGATCCAGCCCGCCTTGTAGATCGTCAGCACCACGGTGCCGCCGTCGGCCAGCGCCGAGGTCGAGAGGCCGGCGAGCGCGGCAATGGCGACCAGCGCGGCGCGAAGGGTGCTAGCGATCTTCATGGAGTGTCTCCGGGGGCTATTTTTTTGGGAGGGAAACGAATCAGACGCGGCCAAATCTATCCGATCGATCGCGGCGGCAACATGATGGAGGGAGTCTCTGCAAGCACGGCGGCGGCTGAACTCGCGGAAGGCCCCTCGTTCTCGGTCATTGCGAGCGCAGCGAAGCAATCCAGAATCCTTCCGCGGGGCCAATCTGGATTGCTTCGCTGCGCTCGCAATGACGGGATGGATGCATTCCGGCCTCTCCTGCCGGCGGCTGCATGCGGGGAAAGGCGAACCACCGCGCTCGCGAACAACCGTCGCCACCATGCCATTATGCCCCTGTTTTGCCCGACGGCGCAAACGAATATTTCGCTCTTCCCGAAATCGAAAAAGCCCAATGATTTCGGCCCGGTCTCTACTGTGCATGGGGTTGTTTTCGCATTTTTTGTCTTTGCCCCTCTGCAACCCGATTGCAACACTCCCCCGCATCCCGCTACGCTCCTGCTCCCGACACGCCGACGAGGTGATGCCATGCCGATCCAGCATTTCGCGGCCCCGCCGCACGTCAAGGCGCCGCCGCTGTCCTTTGCGACGCGCGTCGGCGACTTGCTGTTCGTCTCGGGCATTCCCGGCTTCGACGCCCATGGCGCGCTGCCCGACGGCTTCGAGGCGCAGTTCGCCAATGTCGTCGTCAATATCAAGCGCGTGCTGGACGAGGCCGGGGCCACCTTGCGTGACCTCGCCAAGGTCAACGTGCTCCTGACCCGCGCCTCGGACGTTGCCGCCATGAACGCGCTCTATGCCGGCGCCTTCGGCCCGCCGCCCTACCCCGCCCGCACCACATGCGTGGTGCATGCGCTGCCCGATCCGAAGATGCTGATCGAGATCGAGGCGGTCGCGTCGCTTTCGAAGTGAGAAGCGGTCCGGCACGTGTGGCTTGCCGGGCACGCGGCCGAACCAAATGCCCGGCATCGCCTGACATGTCAGTGAAACGGCACCTCCCCGGCTTGCCAAGGGCCGGCTTTTCCCGCACGAATTTTTGCCTCACACTTCCCCACAAGGAGATATTTCATGCGTCGCGTTCTCGCCCTCTGTGCCGTTGCCGGCATCGCTAGTTCCGTGTTCGCCGTGCCCGCCTCGGCGGCAGTCGGCTATTACGTGATCCGCTGGGACAACACCGGCATCTGCCAGGTCTGGAACGAGGACCTGAAGTACAAGCCGTTCCAGTGGGGCGTGTCGACCTACAAGGTCGTCAGCAAGCCGGTCCCGACCTTCCAGGGCGCGTCCGACCTGCAGATCAAGATGCGCGCCGAGCGCCGCTGCACGCTCTAGGCTTGATGCGACAGATCGGATTCGAAGGGCGGGTCGCGCGAAGCGATCCGCCCTTCCTCTTTTTGGCGGAGCCCTCTTTTTCAGCCGAAACCGCGCATTTCCAGCGCCTGCGCTTTGAACCTCGTCAGCATGCGGAACTACTCACCTCTTGTCCGGGGCGCAGGCCAAGAAGCGCCCCGCGCCACTCCTCCCCATCATTGTCGGGAGGCGCATCACATCTTTCATTTGAGGAGCTGATCATGCGTCGTCTTTCCATGCTGTGCGCTGCTGCGGGTCTTGCCGTCACTGCCTTCGTCGCCACGAGCCCTGCCGAAGCCAGCTATCACCTGATCCGCTGGCAGGACACCGGCTTCTGCCAGATCTGGGACGAGAGCATCCCGACTGCGCCGTGGCCGGCCGGCTATCACCGCGCCAGCGCGACCGTGCCGACCTTCCTCGACGCGCTCGTGGTGAAAGACAATGCGCTGAAGACCGGCCACTGCAGCTGGTAAGGTTCGATCGGCGGACGACAAGGGCCGGGCAAGGATGCGATGCTAGCATCCTTGCCCGTTCGCGTTTCCATCCGGCGTTTCATTCAGCGTTTCTATTCAGACCTGGCGGGATCAATCGATGCGCACGCTCACCACGACGGCAGCCATCTTCGCCTTGTCGCTCGCGTTCGTCTCCGCGGCACCGGCACAGGCGCCGCAATCCTTCCGCGTGATCTCGCCCATCTTCGGCCAGCTCGTCAGCTTCGCGATGCCGTCGAATTTCGCGGTGGTGTTCGAGAACACCAAAGGCGGCCACTACATCCGTGAAGCCGTGCTGAAGGGCGAGACGCCCGAGCAGTGGACCCAGATGATCACGGTCACGGGCGAGAAAGGCATGACGCTGACGCCGGATGCATCGCCCGAAAATTTCGCCGGCACCATCGCCGGCGGCTTCAGATCGGCCTGCCCCGACAGCTTTGCCGCGCAGCCGCTCGGCGCCATGACATTCGGCCGCTTCGAGGCTTTCGCCGCGGTGATCGGTTGCGGCCGCATCGACAGCGGCCCGACCCGTCACAGCGAGACCGCGCTGCTGATCACGCTGAAAGGCAGCACCGATTACTACACCATCCAATGGGCCGAGCGCGGCCCCGAGACCGACGAGCCGCCGATCAGGGACGAACGCTGGCAGGCGCGCCTGAACGATCTCAACCCGATCGCCCTCTGTCCGATCGTGCCAGGCGAAGCCGCGCCCTATCCGAGCTGCGTCAACAAGAGCTGAGCGCGCCGCGAGCTCAGGCTCCGTAGGGCGGGCAAAGCGCAAGCGTGCCCACCATTCCATCCATCATGAAGAAGACCGTGGGCACGGCGCTTTGCGCCTTTGCCCACCCTACGAGATCCCGCTCGCTCCCTCACGCGTCCTTGTGCGCGCCGGGATGGATCAGGACGTCGCGCGCGGCGGCGAGGTCGATGAAGGCCTGCGCGGTGCCGCCGTGGTCGGGATGCATGCCCTTGGCGGCACGGCGGTAGGCCTGGTTGATGTCGTCGCAGGTGAGCTGCACTGCGAGCGGCAGGCCCAGCATCTTGCGGGCGCGATCCTCGCTGGAGAGCTTCTTCGGCATCGCGTTGCGGCGGCCGAAGCGCGGCGCGGTCAGGCCATGGACGACCTCGAGCACCACACCGAGCCGGCGCTGGGCCGCCTGCGTGACGCTATGATCGTCATTGACCACGGCCTGGCGCAGCACCGGAAGCGCCTGCTCGGCCGCCTGCCGCAGCGTCGCATCCGTGCTCATCCGCACGATCTCGGCCACGACCCGGCCGGCCTCGGCCCAGTCGGCCGGCTGTGCCGACCGCAGGCGCTCGAGAGCGAGTTTCCAGGATTCAAGCCGTTCCATCATGCGCGCAACGTTTAGCAACACGGATCAGTATGCCAAGGCCGCCGTTTCAGACCCCTTAATTTCGGGTTAGCCTTTCATGAAACTTAGAAACGAAATCGGGAGAAAAATGTCATGGCATTGCTCGCAAACCACATCGCCGTCGTCACGGGCGCCGGGTCCGGCATCGGCCGCGCGATCGCGGCCGGCTATGCCCGCGAGGGCGCGCACGTGGTGCTGCTCGACGTCAACGCCGACACCATCGCGGAGGCCGCCGAGGAGATCCGAAAATCGGGCGGCAAGGCCGACAGCTTCGCACTCGACGTGACCAGACGCGACGATTGCTTTGCGCTCGCAAAGCAGGTCGCGGGCAAGGTCGGGCAGGTCTCGATCCTCGTCAACAATGCCGGCATCACCCGCCGCAACGCCTTCACCGCCGAGACCGAGACGGTGGCGAAGGACTGGAACGACATCATCTCGCTCAACCTCAACGGCGTCTTCAACATGACGCAGGCCTTCCTCGCGCCCTTGCGCGCGAGCAAAGGCCGCATCGTCAATATCGGCTCGATCCAGTCCTTCGTGCATCTGCGCACGCCGAGCTCGGCGGCGTATACGACGTCGAAACACGGCGTGCTCGGCTTCACCAAGGCGCTCGCGGTCGAGCTCGGCAAGGAAGGCGTGCGCGTCAACGCGATCGGGCCTGGATTCATCGAGACCAACATCAACGCCCATGTGCGTGCGACCAATCCGGCGCTGGTGCAGGCCTTCGTCGATCACACGCCGCTGGCGCGCACCGGCAAGCCCGAGGACATCGTGGGCCCCGCGATCTTCCTCGCCTCGGATATGTCGGCCTATGTCACGGGAACGATCGTGATGGTGGATGGCGGCTACCGGACGGTGTGAGGGGCTTGTCGTCACCACTCGCTCAGTGACGTCGCGCGCTATGCGAGGCACGGCAGGCGAAAATGCGGATCGAGATAGGTCCGCATCACCATGCATCTTCTGCCAAACGCGGCCGCTTCGCGGCATTCCTGAGGTCATCTGGTGCGATCGTCCGCAATTAACCTTTCATTAACCAAACCCGCCCACCGTGGTTCTACGGCCTGGGGGTCGTTGTTCTCGATCCGCTTCCAGCGAAGGAAGCGGGCGTTGATCGGGGTGTGTTGATGACCACTGTTCATGTCGCGGCGCCGCAGGACGCACAATTCCTCGCTCCGAACCAGATCGTTCCACTGCTGATCGGCGCAACCGTCGACGAGGTCGAGCGCGAGCTCGTGCTCCAGACGCTCGCCCGCTGCGACGGCAACCGCACACGCGCATCGCGCGTGCTCGGCCTGTCGGTACGCACGTTGCGCAACAAGATCAGGCTCTATGCCGCCTCCGGCATCGAGGTGCCGACCTGTCAGGAGTAGTGCGCAACTGCGTGCGGACGATCAATCCGCCTGCGAGGCCGTGCCGCGAGACAAACGGCGCAGCCCGCGCTGCGCACACATGCCAGCCAGCATCGCAATTGCGATGACTGCGACCGCCGCCGTCATCAGCTCGATGGCGCGAAGAGCGAAAGCCGTCATGACAGCCCATGCCGGCTGCGGCTCCTCCGCGAAGGCAATCGGCACGATGTCAGGCACGAGCAGTTGGGCGATGACGATGGCCGCGGCAAGGATCGCGGCGGACAGGCAGAAGATTTTCCATGCTGCGCGCATCGATCGCTCCTCGCGATGATCATGACCCTGCAAAGCTCAATGACACGCCGCCTCGCTCCGTCGATTGATGTTGATCAAGCGCAGCACGATGCGCCGGTGGAATTGCTGCTGTCGTCAAACGCCGCTAAGTAGCTTGCTTCCGGTCAAGGGAGCAGTGGTGTGGCAGACGATCAGGGACGGCAGGGACCTCCGGGTCCGCGTGGGCGGCAGGGCGAACCGGGACGGCCGGGACCGCAGGGTCATCCGGGCAAGCGGGGCCCGGACGGCGCGCGCGGCAAGCCGGGGCCGCAGGGCAAGCCGGGACCGATCGGAAAGGCGGGACCACAGGGCAAGGCCGGTCCCCAAGGCAAGCAGGGCGAAGCCGGCCCGCGTGGCGCGGCCGGCCCGCAGGGCCCGGTCGGACCGCAGGGGCCGCAAGGTCCGCGTGGCGAGCAAGGCCCGCCCGGTCAGCTTCCGTCGATCGAGCAGGTGCTGCCGTGGCTCGACCAGCTCTTCGACGCCTGGGACGAGCGCCGCCGCCAGCGCGAACGTGAAGCCGCCGAGCGCGCGGCGCTCGAGGCCGCCGTTCAGGAGGCCGGTGAGCCGATCGCCGATGACGAGGGCGACGACGGCGAAGCCGACGATCACAGGAAAAAGAAGAAAAAGAAGAAGCACGGCAACAAGAGCTGACGGCGTGCTCGCGCCCAGACGCAGCGTAGCGCGCCTGGGATACATGCCAATCAAGAAGCCCCGGAGGAATCATCCCGGCGCGACAGCATGCCCATGCGCTCGAACTGCCAGCGCATGGCGCGATACCAGAGATAGCCGACCGCAGCGCCGCACAGGGCCAGGATCACGACGCTCGCGCTCGAGAACGAGCCGCTCCACCACATCATCCACGCGGTCCACAGCAGCGTGAAGATGATGGCACCTGCCTTGAGAGGAAGAAGGGGGCGGCTCATGGTCGTGCTCCGGGCTGTCAAAACCCCCGGCAGGCATCATCGCAAGTCGAGGCGACCCGTACCGTGAGCCAGATCACGGAAGAGCCCTCTGGAGCCTCTAGCCGAACCGCAACCGCGAACGCTCCTTCGCCTTCTCCGCCTCGACCTCGCGGTCGCGCGCCGGGGCATGGGTGTGCAGCGAGACCAGGAGCCTTCGCGCGGCGTCCGAGACCTCGGCCACGGCGCGGTCGAAGGCGGCCTCGTTGGCCTGCGACGGCTTGTTGAAGCCGGACAGCTTTCGCACGAATTGGAGCGCGCTAGCGTGGATCTCGTCCTCCGTCGCCGGCGGCTCGAAGTTGAACAGCGTCTTGATGTTGCGGCACATGCGGCGTCTCTCTCCCTGGGTTTCCATAAGGACGATCGGCGGAGGCGAAATCCTACATCCTTCCCCGCACTTCTGCTAAGTTCCGCCGCAAGGCGGCCGCTGAGCATGAGCCGCACGGGGAGAGAGACATGAAAGCTTCTTGCGCGGCGCTGGCAGGCGCTCTGCTGTCCTTTTCGACATGGGCGATGGCTGCTGATTATCCGGCGCCGAAACAGGGTGACTGGATCGCCCGGGACTTCAAGTTCCACACCGGCGAGACCATGCCGGAGCTGAAGCTGCACTACACCACAATCGGCGAGCCGACCGGCCAGCCCGTATTGGTGCTGCATGGAACGGGCGGCTCGGGCACGAGCATGCTGACGCCGTCCTTCGCAGGCGAGCTGTTCGGCGCCGGGCAGCCGCTCGACGCGTCCAAATATTACGTCATCATTCCCGACAGCATCGGCCACGGCAAATCGTCAAAACCGTCCGATGGCATGAAGACGAACTTTCCAAAATACGATTACGACGACATGGTCGAAGCGCAATATCGTCTGGTGACAGAGGGCCTCGGCGTCAAGCATCTGCGGCTCGTGATCGGCAATTCGATGGGCGGCATGCACACCTGGCTGTGGGGCGAGAAATATCCGAAGGCAATGGACGCGTTGATCCCGATGGCCTCGCAGCCGACCGAGATGGCATCGCGCAACTGGATGCTGCGGCGGATCATGCTCGACACCATCCGTAGCGATCCCGACTACAACGGCGGCAATTACACCACCCAGCCGCGCATGATGAAATACGCCATCACGGCCTACGGCATCGCCAGCATCGGCGGCACGCTGGCCTATCAATCGCAGGCGCCAACGGCGGCCAAGGCCGACAAGATCGTCGACGAGCGACTGGCGACGCCGATCACGGCTGATACCAACGACTTCGTCTACCAGTGGGAATCTTCACACGACTACAATGCGGGCGAGAAGCTCGAAGCCATCGAGGCTTCGCTGCTGCTGATCAATTCCGCCGACGACGAGCGCAACCCGCCCGAGACCGGCCTCACCGAAGCTGCGATGAAGCGCGTCAAGAACGGCCGCCTCTACCTGATCCCCGCCAGCACCGAGACGCGCGGCCACGGCACCACCAGCAATGCAAAGTTCTACAGCGAGCAAATCAGACAATTTCTGCAAACCGCGCCGCAGCGGACGATGTAGGACGACGGGGCGCAAATCCACATATCGCAATGCATCATATGCGGCGCCTCGGCGCCGCATATTATTTGAGCATGCAATGCGGCGGCAGCTCAGGCTTAATCGCGTCAACGATACGAATCGACGCGCGGGACAGTCGCGCGCCAATGAACGATGCGCGAGGAGGAAGATCGCATGCACAGGCTCGCACTGTGCGTCTGGCTGGCCGCGCTGACGAGCGCCGCGTTCGCATTCGACAACGGGCAATACGATCACGTCCCACCCGACATTCGCGCCTGGTTCAAGAGCGTGATCGCGCCGAACGGCGTGCCCTGTTGCGACATCTCCGACGGCCATCGCACCGAATACGACGTACGCGGCGGCACCTATTGGGTGCCGATCGAGGGTCAGTGGATGGAGGTCCCCGAACGCGCCATCATCCGCGATCAGGGCAATCCTGTGGGTCAGGCCGTGGTCTGGTACGTCCACCATCGCGGCACCATCATCATCAGCTGCTTTGTGCCGGCCGATGCGGTGTAGCGCGTCGTGGTGGATTTCATTGGCTGGGAGCAAATCGATCGGGTAGTTTGACGCCGAGCCGACAGGGAGGCACGCCGTTGACCGATCTTTGCGCCGAAGACCTCGCCACCATCTATGCCAAACCGACGCCGCGTGTGATCGCGAAGGCACGTCCCGCGATCGATGCGCATGCGAAGAAGTTCATCGAGATGTCGCCGTTCTGCGTGCTCGCAACGTCGGACACTGACGGGAGCGTCGACGCCTCGCCGCGCGGTGGCGGCATCGGCTTCGTCCACGTCGCCGGTCCCAACCAATTGCTGATGCCGGACCGCTCCGGCAACAACCGGATCGACAGTTTTCGCAACGTCGTCGAAGGCTCGGGCTTCGTGCACCTGCTGTTCTTCGTCCCCGGCATCGACGAGACGCTGCGCGTCGGCGGACGCGGGACGCTGTCGGCCGATCCGGACCTGCTCGCCTCCATGGTGGAATTCGGCAAGCCGCCACGCGCGGTGCTGAATGTTGCGGTGAGCGAAGTCTATTTTCACTGCGGCAAGGCGCTGATGCGCTCGAAGCTATGGTCGGCGGACAAGGTGCAGCGCTCGGTGATGCCGAGCATCACCGAGGTCATTCACGAGCAGACGGGCCTCGGCGAGCCGGAGAGCCAGGCGATTACGGAAGAGCGCTACAAGGCGCAGCTGTAGGTGACTTACAGCCGTCGTCCCGGCGAAGACCGGGACCCATAACCCCAGGGAGGGGTTTGGCGGAAGTTGGTAGTGAACTTGTCCCGCGGTACTAACACCGGCGCTTGCAGATAGATCACGCGGTATGGGTCCCGGCCTTCGCCGGGACGACACCGGGTATGCGGCTAGCGCCGGAGCTCAATGCCCCTCGCCCTCGAGCCCGCCGACGTGCTTCTGGGTGTAGAGCTCGAGGCCGATGCGGCCGATCAGGTCGAGCTGGGTTTCGAGGAAGTCGATGTGATGCTCCTCATCGCTCATCAGCTTTTCGAACAGGTCGCGCGTGACGTAGTCCTTGACGCCGTGGCAATAGGTGGCCGCTTCCTGATAGAGCGCGCGCGCGCTCATCTCGGCGGCGAGATCGCACTCGATGATCTCCTTGACGTTCTGGCCGATGCGCAGGGGATCGAGCACCTGCATGTTCGGGAAGCCGTCGAAGAACAGGATGCGCGCTGTGAGCTTGTCAGCGTGCTCCATCTCCTCGATGGACTCCTTGCGCCAGACCTTGGCCATGTCGAGGAGGCCCCAATTGTCGAGGAAGCGATAGTGGAGCCAGTACTGGTTGATCGCAGTCAGCTCGTGACGCAGTGCCTTGTTGAGATAGTCGATGACTTTTGCGTCGCCCTGCATGGTTCACTCCAGCTCTTGCAGTCCAAATCGGCCCTAAACAGAATTTAGAACGCTTCTAAATCACTTTACGAATGAGGGCAACCAGCTACGGGAACGCAGCCGGGGAAAAGCTCAGCCGGAGTTGCGGAAGTTTTCAGCAGGCCGCGAGGGCGAATTCGGCGAGCTCGGACGTCTCGTCATTGGCAGCCACGGTGTGGGTATGCGGACAGCCGGCGCAGCAGGACTTGGCGCAGGGGCCAAGCGCTTCGTCGATGATGGTCTTGATGGTCCGGGCGCAGCGGCCGCATTCGGCGCTACAGCCGAGACATCCATAGACCTGCTTGGCATGACGCACGGCGTCGTCGGACTCGGCGACGGCGGCGCGGATATCATCATCGCTCAACACGTTACAGGAACAAACGATCATGGAAGCGGCAGGCCCTTCGGTGATGCGCCATCATCGATATTTAACGGGCCAGCCGGATGCAAAGGGAAAAACCGGTATTTGAAGCTATTCCAAACTGGCCTGGAAACAGCCTAGAACGGCTCTAAAATAAGGTATTGCGGTGGATCAAGGTTGCACGCTTAGTCGCCGCCACCGCCTCCCCCACCGTCGCTGCCGCCCCCGCAATCTCCGCCACTGCTGCCGCTGTCGCTGCTGGAGCAGCTGCAGCTGTCCGTCGAACTGCCCGAACTGTCGCTGGAGAACCAGCTGCCCAGCGAGAAGCCGTCGCTGCTCCCCGAATAGCTGTCGCCCGCACCCCCACCGTCACCGCCGGCCCCTGCGCGCGAGCGGCGCTGACGGTTCTGGAGATGGGAGATCCAGCCGTAGCCGATTGCAAAGATGACCCCGGCCGCAATCAATGCATTGATCATCGCGTTGCCCATCACCGTCTCCTGGCAGACCTGCGGTCCATACCAATTGGTCGCCCCCGGCAAAGGTGCCGTTCATTGATCATTCAAACGAAGTATGGAACTCTGCCCCAAAGAGTTCCCGCGTGCTTGTGCGAAAGGTCCAATTGATGAAGAAGTCGCTTCTGGCAGTCGCTGCCCTCGCCATATTGGCCCTGACGGCCGGAACCCCGGCCCATGCCCAGCGTGGCGTCGCTGCCGGCGTGGCGGCGGGAATCATCGGCGGCGCCATCGTGGGCGGCGCGCTGGCCTCTCCGTATTATTACGGACCAGGCCCCGGCTATTACGAACCGGGCTACTACCCGCCCCGCTACTATGCGCCGGGCCCGGGATATGTCGCCGACGACTATTACGGCGGCTGCGTCTGGCAGAAGCAGCGCTTCTGGGACGGATACGCTTGGCGCGTCCGCCGCGTCCGGGTTTGCGGCTGAGACCCTCGAGCCGGCTCGTTTGCACCAGTTGCCGGACCGGTTGACTACGGATATGCCGTTCATCTTGGAGCCCGAAAAAGACCGCTTTTTCTCGTCACAGCTCCGTGTGCGTTTACCGTGGATTGACCATTTGCGCGCTTCCTAGCCGCAGGGCCAATTCCATCAGAGTGTGCGTGAACCTTTGAACCCCGGGCGCCTCTAACAAGAGGAACCCATCTCCCAGGAGAGCCAAGAGCATGAAGAAGACTTTAGTTGCCGCCCTCACGGTTGCGACGGTCGCCGGTTCGCTGGTGACCGCCGCTCCGTCCGCCAAAGCCGGTGACAACATCGGCGCCGGCATCGCAGCCGGCCTGATCGGCGGCGCCATCGTCGGCGGTGCCATCGCGTCGAGCCGTCCCGCCTATGGCGGCCCCGTTTACGTGGCCGAGCCCCCGCCGCCCGCGCCCTGCTACTGGCGTCGTGAGCGCTATTGGGACGGCTACGGCTGGGTCAGCCGCCCGGTTCGCGTCTGCTACTGATCTGATCGCCCTGGCGCATGCGCGCCGCGATCAAGAGCCCGGCCGAGAGCATCGGCCGGGCTTTTTCTTTGGTGAGACGCTAAAGCGCGATGAGATTTGGATGAATCGTCAAGCTTCAGGTTGTTGTTTACGCATGATCTTTCCGGAAAACCGCTTCGCACTTTTCCGATCGTGCGTTAGCGCGCCGCCTGGATCGAGCGCAGCACCTCTTCGCTCGGCCAGCAATCGACCTTGAGTCCCGCCGACTTCTGATAGGCGCCGAGCGCGGCACGCGTCTGCATGCCGGCCTTGCCGTCGATCTTGTCCTTGTAGAGCCCGACGCGGGTGAGCCCGCGCTGCATGGTCTCGACATCCTTGGTGCGCAACTGCTTGGAGGCCGACCAGGGCGTCGCGAACGGCAGCGGGCTCGTCATGCGATCGCTGAGATGGCCGACGAACAGCACGTAGAGGTCTGAGAAGTTGTATTCCTTGATGACGAAATAGTTCTTCGTCGTGAGGAAGGACGGACCATAGATGCCTTCGGGCTGAAGCAGCGAGGCCGGCTGCGCCTGCTCTGCGGCGCTGAGCTTTTGCCCGCGCACCGGCACGAAGCCTTCACGCAGCCACTGGCCGATCGGCTTCGTCACCTCGGGCACGCCCGTCGTGCAATCGACCTTCGCCGGTGCCTGCACCTCGTAGGCCCAGCGCACGCCGCTCTGCCAGCCCTTGTTGACGAGCTGCTGCGCGGCCGAGGCCAGCGCGTCCGGCACCGAATGCCAGATGTCGATGCGACCATCGCGGTCGAAGTCGACGCCGTGCTTGTAATACTCCGACGGCAGGAACTGCGTGAGTCCGGTGGCGCCCGCCCAGGACGAGCGCATGTCCTTGCGCGTCACCACGCCTTCGCCGAGGATTTTTAGCGAGAGAATGAATTCGCTGCGATACTGATCCTTGCGCCGCCCGACATAGGCCTGCGTCGCCAGCACACGTACGAGATCGTAAGGCAGCGTA
Organism: Bradyrhizobium sp. CB1717; assembly: GCF_029714325.1. NCBI lineage: Bacteria > Pseudomonadati > Pseudomonadota > Alphaproteobacteria > Hyphomicrobiales > Nitrobacteraceae > Bradyrhizobium > Bradyrhizobium sp. CB1717. The sequence goes on along the minus strand of NZ_CP121666.1, from coordinate 2,902,578 downwards.
TAGCGGCCATAGTCGGTCTCGCGTCCCCAGATCGCCAGCATGACGGTCGCGGGCACGCCGGAGCTCTTCTCGATCTCGGTCAGCGCCGGACGATATTTTTGCAAGAGCCGCTGTCCCTCGCCGGCCAGCCGCGCGATCGAAGCGTCCTTGACGTAGTCGGCCGGCACCTGCACGAACTCGGCTTGCGACGGCGCGCCGGTTGCGGGCCGGCCCGGCAGGATCAGATCGGGCAGCTTGTAGTCGGGCTCGAGCCCGCGCGTCTCTCCGTCGAACGTCGCGCGCGAGACGCCGGCGGCCTGCGCCTCCGGCCAGAGCGAGGCGATAAACTGCGTGAAGGCCGCGTCGGCGGCGCGGGCGGACGACCAGCCGCAGGTGACCAGGATCACCGCAGCGATGAGCGCCCGCCGCATCATGCCGAAATCACCGCGTCAGCTTCTTGTACTTCACGCGGTGCGGGATGATGCTGTCCTGGCCGAGCCGACGCATCTTGTCCTTCTCGTAGTCCTGGAAGTTGCCTTCGAACCATTCGACATGGCTGTCGCCCTCGAAGGCCAGGATGTGGGTCGCGATGCGGTCGAGGAACCAGCGATCGTGGCTGATGATGACGGCGCAGCCGGCGAAGTCCTCCAGCGCCTCTTCCAGCGCGCGTAGCGTGTCGACGTCGAGGTCGTTGGTCGGCTCGTCGAGCAGCAGCACGTTGGCTCCGGACTTCAGCATCTTGGCGAGATGCACGCGGTTGCGTTCACCGCCGGAGAGCGCGCCGACTTTCTTCTGCTGGTCCGCGCCCTTGAAGTTGAACGACGAGCAATAGCCGCGCGAGTTCACTTCCTTCTTGCCGAGCAGGATCAGCTCGTTGCCGCCGGAGATCTCCTCCCACACGGTCTTCTTGCCGTCGAGCGCATCGCGCGACTGGTCGACATAGCCGAGATGCACGGTCTCGCCGACCGTGATCGTGCCGTTGTCCGGCTGTTCCTGCTTGGTGATCATCTTGAACAGCGTGGTCTTGCCGGCGCCGTTCGCACCGATTACGCCGACAATGCCGCCGGGCGGCAGCTTGAAGGTGAGATTGTCGATCAGCAGGCGATCGCCATAGCCTTTGCTGAGGGCTTCGAAATCGACCACGTTGGCCCCGAGGCGCTCGGCGACGGGAATGATGATCTGCGCGGTCTGGGTCTGCTTCTCGCTGGCCTGCTTGAGCAGTTCCTCATAACGCTGGTAGCGCGCCTTCGACTTGGCCTGGCGTGCCTTCGGCGAGGACGCGACCCACTCCTGCTCGCGGGCGAGCGTCTTCTGGTGCGCAGCGTCCTCGCGGCCTTCCTGCTCGAGGCGCTTCTGCTTCTGCACCAGCCAGGACGAGTAATTGCCCTCGTAGGGGATGCCGCGGCCGCGGTCGAGCTCGAGGATCCACCCCGTGACGTTGTCGAGGAAGTAGCGGTCGTGGGTGACGATCAGGATCGCGCCGGGATAGTTGCGAAGGTGGCCTTCCAGCCACGACACCGACTCGGCGTCGAGGTGGTTGGTCGGTTCGTCCAGCAGCAAAAGCTCGGGCTGGTCGAGCAGAAGCCGGCAGAGCGCGACGCGGCGGCGTTCACCGCCGGATAGTTTCGTCACGTCGGCATCGTCGGGCGGGCAGCGCAGCGCGTCCATGGCCTGGTCGACCTTGCTGTCGAGATCCCACAGGCCCTGGGCCTCGATCTCGTCCTGCAGCTTGGTCATCTCGTCGGCGGTCTCCTCCGAGTAGTTGACCGCGAGCTCGTTGTAGCGGTCGAGGATCGCCTTCTGCTTGGCGACGCCCTGCATGACATTCTCGCGCACCGATAGCGCCGGATCGAGGTGCGGCTCCTGCTCGAGATAGCCGACGCGGGCGCCCTCGGCGACCCAGGCCTCGCCGGTATACTCCTTGTCGAGGCCCGCCATGATCTTGAGCAGGGTCGACTTACCGGAGCCGTTGACGCCGAGAACGCCGATCTTGGCGTCCGGGTAAAAGCTCAGCCGAATGTTGTCGAGCACCTTGCGGGTCGGGTAGCTCTTGGTCAGGCCTTCCATGAAGTAGACGAACTGGCGCGCCATCGGTCCCGTGAAACCTTCGATTTGAGGAAATTTGCTTGCCGCCGATGTAACGATCCCGCCCCCAAAGGGCAACGTTTTCCCTCCGTTCACCACGGATGAATACGGGACGGACACCATCCGGCCACCGATCCGGACAATTGAAACCATTTTTTAATAAAGCAGGCCAAAGCTCGGTTTCGCGCGGAAACAGCGCCGCCCGTCAGAACGAACGGGGAGCACAGCGAGGCCGCATCATGGCTCTGATCGAGACCCATTCCCTTCCCGTTCCGGCAGAAGCCGGGCACGTCTCCGGGTTCGCCTCGGAGATCAAGGCCTTCTGGAAGCGCTTCTTCACCACCGCCTTCAACCCCTACCGGCCCGAACTGCACTACATGCGCGGCCCCGGCCCTGCCTGGCGCGCCAAGCATGGCATGGATGCGCCGATCCGGCTGAAGCCCCGGGACCTCTAAAGCTCCCTCCCTATCGGATTTTTGAAGACGCAGGCTGCTTGCGCACGAGGCTGATTGCGCGCAACCATGGCCCGGTTCCGACGATGGCGCCACCCGCCCAGCGCCGTCACCTCTCGCCATGGATGAACGCTGATGAGCCGGCTGCGCTGCGCAATTCTCGACGACTATTTCAAACTCGCTCTCGATGTCGCCGATTGGCCGAAATTGTCCGATCGCGTCGACGTCACCGTGTTCAACCATCCCTTCGCCTCGGAGCAGGCGGCTGCCAGTGCGCTGGCCGATTTCGAGATCATCTGCGCGATGCGCGAACGCACGGCGTTTCCCAAGAACCTCTTCGATAACCTGCCGAAGCTGAAGCTGCTGCTGACATCGGGCATGCGCAACGCCGCGATCGACATGGAGGCTGCGAAGGCGAAGGGCGTCGCGATCGGCGGCACGCAATATTCGCGCGATCCCACGGCACCGCTGGCCATGGGCCTGATCCTGGAGCTGACCCGCGGCATCGGCCGCGAGAATGCGCGGATGCATGCCGGCGAGCCCTGGCAGACCTTTGCCGGCGTCGAGATCGAGGGGATGACGCTCGGCATCGTCGGTCTCGGCAAGCTCGGCAGCAAGATGGCGGGCATTGCCAAGGCGTTCGGCATGAACGTGATCGCCTGGAGCCCGAACCTCACGCCCGAGAAGTGCGCGGCGACCGGCGTCGGCTACGCCACCAAGGAGGACCTGTTCGCCAAGGCCGACATCGTCACCATCCATGTGGTGCTGAGCGATCGCTCGCGTGGCCTCGTCGGCCGCGCCGATCTCGCGCGGATGAAGCCGACGGCCTTCCTCGTCAACACCGCACGCGGGCCGATCGTGGACGAGCAGGCGCTGCTGGAAGCCTTGCAGCAGCGCAAGATCGCGGGCGCCGGCATCGACGTGTTCTCAATCGAGCCGCTGCCGGTCGACCATCCCTTCCGCAAGCTGGACAACCTCGTGCTGACGCCGCATCTCGGCTACGCGACCGAGGACGGGTTGCGCATCCATTACGGCCAGATGGTCGACGCGATCGACGCCTTCACCAAGGGCAGCGCGCTGCCGCGCAAGCTGGCCTGAAACGAAAAGGGCGTGCCGACGGCACGCCCTTTCTGCAAGCTGGGTATAGACGAAGCGCTTAGCGCACGGTGACCGGGGCGGGCAGCGGCGGCACCACCGTCGGCTGCGTACCGGGGACCGGGCCGGCCTGGGCCGACATCGGAGCCGGAGCCGGCGCGGGCGCTGCGGACGCGGTCGCCGTTCCCGGCGGCGGGCCACCCGGCATCACGACCACGCGGGTGCCGACCTTGACGCGATCGAACAGGTCCGAGACGTCCTCGTTCAGCATGCCGATACAGCCGGACGACACGAACTTGCCGATGGTCGAGGGCTGATTGGTGCCGTGGATGCGGTAGACGGTCGAGCCGAGATACATCGCGCGGGCGCCGAGCGGATTGCCGGGGCCGCCGGCCATGAAGCGCGGCAGATAGGGCTGACGCTCGATCATCTCGGTCGGCGGATGCCAATCCGGCCACTCCGCCTTGCGGGTGATCTTCTGCACGCCGGTCCAGGTGAAACCGTCGCGGCCGACGCGGACGCCGTAGCGGATCGCGCGACCGCCTCCGAGCACGTAATAGAGGTAGGTGTTGGGCGTATCGACCACGAGCGTGCCGGCCGGCTCCTTGGTCTGGAACGAGACCTCCTGGCGGCGCAAGTTCGGCGGCAGCTGCACCGGCGCGGCATCCGGCTGCTCCTCGGGCGGCAGCGAGGCCAACGTCATCGGCCGGCCATCGGCGCCGACGGGCGGCTGCCCGGCCTGGACCGTTCCGGTCGCGGCGGGACCACCGACTGCTTCCGGCGGACGCAAGCCGTCGCCCGCGGGTGCCTGGGCCGGACGGTCGGCATAGATCACCGGCGGCGGACCGGCGGGGCGGCCGTAGCGGGGATCGTCGGGCGACATCACGGGGCCCTGCGGCGGAGCCGCCGAATAAACCGGCGGAGCGCCGGCCGGACGGCCATAACGGGGATCATCCGGCGACATCACCGGCCCCTGCGGCGGAGCGGCGGAGTAGACCGGCGGGCCGGCGGGGCGGCCGTAGCGCGGATCGTTGGGCGAGGTGATCGGACCACCCGGGCCGGGCGGCGGCAGCGACGCCTGCGGCATCGCGTCGTCTTCGTCGTCCAGCGCGTCGAAATTCGGCGTGCGGTCGCCGGGGCGGTATTCGGACGGGGCGCCGTAGCCCGGCGCCTGCTGGACCGGATAGCTTTGAGCCTGCACGAGCGAGGTTCCCGCCGCAGCGACTGTTGCGGCAGCGCATATCGTCAGAAAATGTTTGATCATCATCGCTCTTGTATAGCCCCGGGGCCCCATCAGGACCGTTAACGGCCAGATGACCGAAGATAGCGGCACATTCAAGACATATCAGGCCGGTTTGCGCCGGATTTGCCGATTTGTGATCCGCAAGATTACCGTTGCCCCGTTGCATCACGGGGCGGAAATCGCATCGCGCCGTCAATTGCCGGAGCTTCGGCCCCGATTTTTAGGGAATGGGCCGGAATCGTTGCGGTATGTTCGAATCAGCCTGATTCGCCGCCGCTTTGAGCTCCGATCCCCGCGTGGCGAACGCGGCAAGCAGTACCGTCACCGCGTTCAGATGGCTCTTGGGTCCCGGTCGCCACCCGCCGGGGCGGAAATTCGTAACCCGTCCGATGCTTCCCGGCTTTCGCTTCCTGTTTGCCGCGATCGTGCTGTCAACCTCCATCCTGGTGTTCGGCCTAGGGGCCGCCGCGCTGCTGCGGGCGACCCATGAGCAGTATGTCAGCAATCCCTCCTGGCGGAACGGCCCGCAGGAGCAGGTGTTCGCACAAGCCTCCGAGCCGGCCCAGCCGGTGCTCGCGGCCTTGCGCGCAGAGCCGGAGCCGGCCGAGCCCGCGCCAACGCTGCGCGATCGGGTGCCGACCATCGGATTGCCGGCCCAGGAGCCTGAGCAGACGACCCCGGTAACAAGCGAGGCCGAAACGGCGGCACCGCAGGTCGCCGCACCCGCGGCTGACATCCCGGCCACCGAGCCGTCCAAGGCCGAGACCACGACGGAAGCCGCAGCGCCCGCCGCGACAGACACGCTCACGCCCGCCGACACCACGGCGTCAATTTCCGAGACCAAGCCTGCCGCAACCGCCAGCGTGCCGACGCCGGCTGATCCCAGTGCTGCTCTGGTCTCCTCCGCGCTCGACGTCGCCTCCGCCAAACTGGCCGCACTGAACGATCCCGCCACCACGGCCTCGAAGGATCCGCCGGCGAAGCCCAAGGCCGACGTGAAGGCCAACGCCAGCAAGCCGGAGAGCAAGGCGACCAAGCCCAAGGCGAAGAAGCGGCACCGCGAGGTGCGGCGTCCTCCGCCTCAGCAGTTGCGGCAGCAGCTCGATCCATTCGGGCAGCCGCAGGTATTTGCGACGACGCCGGCCACGAGGGCGCGGCAGTAGGTTACGCCGGCCCGGTCGCGATCGGCGGGCCCTTCTCCTGGCCCCATTCCGACCAGGAGCCGTCATAGAGCGCGGTGTCGGTGACACCCAGGCGATAGAGCGCGAACGTGAGCACGCCCGCGGACACACCGGAGCCGCAGCTCGTCACGATCGGCGCATCGAGCTTGACGCCGGCGCCGGTGAAGGCGGCGCGCAGATCGTCGAGCGGCTTCATCTCGCCGGTCGCGGCATCGAACAGCAGATTGTAGGGCACGTTGCGGGCGCCGGGGATGTGGCCGGAGCGGATGCCCGGCCGCGGCTCGGGCGCGCGGCCCTCGAAACGATCGGCGGCGCGCGCATCGATCACCTGCTCGGCACGGCTTTCGACGTTGGCGATCAGCTGCTGCATGCTGCGCACGCGCTTCGGATCGTAGCTCGCGTTGAAGGTTTGCGGCTTCGGCTTCACCTCGCCGCTCTCGGTCGCGCGGCCCTCGGCACGCCATTTCTTCAGGCCGCCATTGAGGATGCGCACATTGCTGTGGCCATAGGACAGGAACATCCACCACGCGCGGGGGGCCGCGACCCAGCCGCCGGCATCGTAAAGCACGACGGTATCGCCATTTCCGATGCCGAGATTGCCGACGTCGCGGCCGAACTGCTCGGCGCTCGGAAACATGTGCGGCAGCGGGTTGGAATGATCCGACACCGCATCGACGTCGAAGAACACGGCGCCCGGAAGGTGCGCGGCGAGGTAGTCATCCTTCGGCAGCGGCAGCACGCCCGGCAGCTTGAAGCTGGCGTCGAGGATCTTGACGTTGGCGTCGCCCATATGGGCGGCGAGCCATTCGGTGGAGACGAGGGGGTCGGTGGCCATCGGTGTTTCCTTGTGGTCATTCCGGGGCGCCCGGAGGGCGAGCCCGGAATCCATCATGCGGCTGAGTTGGTGGATGAATGGATTCCGGGCTCGCGCTGCGCGCGCCCCGGAATGACGAAGGGAGAGATTCAGCCCTTCTTCTTCGGCTCCCACTGCTCCGTCGGGCCGCCGGCATCGCGCCAGGCGGCGTAGCCGCCGGCGATGTGGGCGACGGGCTTCAGGCCCATGTCCTGCGCGGTCTTGGCGGCGAGCGCGGAGCGCAAGCCACCGGCGCAGTGGAAGACGAACTTCTTGTCTTCCTGGAAGATCGGCTTGGCGTAGGGGCTCTGCGGATCGATCCAGAATTCGAGCATGCCGCGGGTGCAGGCAAACGCGCCGGGGATGCGGCCATCGCGCTCGATCTCGCGGGGATCGCGGATGTCGACGATGACGACGTCGCCGTTCTTGGAGATCTCGATGGCGTCCTTGGCGTTGAGCGTCTCGATCTCGGCATTGGCCTCGTCGATCAGCGCCTTGATGCCGCGGGTGATGGTCTGGGGCATATGGTTCTCCCTTCTTCTCTTCCGTCGTTCCGGGGCGGTCGCGAAGCGAGCGAACCCGGAATCTCGATCGTCACGCTCCATCTCGAGATTCCGGATCGGCCGCTTTGCGGCCGTCCGGAATGACGGGGGATGGCGCTAGTGCGTCAATTCCTTCATCGCACCTTCCAGCCCCTCGATCGTGATCGGATACATCCGGTTGGCGAAGATGCGCTTGATGATGGTGGTCGATTCCGAATAGTCCCAGTGCTTCTGCTGCACGGGGTTCAGCCACACCGCATGCGGATAGGTGCGGATGATGCGGTCGAGCCAGATCGAGCCGGGCTCCTCGTTGACGTGCTCGACCGAGCCGCCGGGCACCATGATCTCGTAAGGCGACATCGAGGCATCGCCGACGAACACGACCTTGTAGTCGTGCGGGTATTTGTGCAGCACGTCCCAGGTCGGCGTGCGGTCGGTGAAGCGGCGCTTGTTCTGCTTCCACACGCCTTCATAGAGGCAGTTGTGGAAGTAGAAATACTCCATGTGCTTGAACTCGCTCTTCGCCGCCGAGAACAGCTCCTCGACCTGCTCGATATGCGCGTCCATCGAGCCGCCGATGTCGAAGAACACCAGGAGCTTCACCGCATTGCGCCGCTCAGGGCGCATGTGCACGTCGAGATAGCCGTGATTGGCGGTCTCGCGGATGGTGGTGTCGAGATCGAGCTCGTCGGGCGCGCCGGTGCGCGCGAACTTGCGCAGGCGCCGCAGCGCCACCTTGATGTTGCGGATGCCGAGCTCGACATTGCCGTCGAGATCCTTGAACTCGCGCTTGTCCCACACCTTCACGGCGCGGTTGTTGCGGTTCTTCTCCTGGCCGATGCGCACGCCCTCGGGATTGTAGCCGTGGGCGCCGAACGGCGAGGTGCCTGCCGTGCCGATCCACTTCGAGCCGCCCTGGTGGCGGCCCTTCTGCTCCTCGAGGCGCTTCTTCAGGGTCTCCATGAGCTTGTCCCAGCCCATGGCCTCGATCTGCTTCTTCTCTTCTTCGGTCAGGTATTTTTCGGCGAGCTTCTTCAGCCACTCCTCGGGGATCTCCGCCTTCTCCATGGCGTCGAGCAGGTTTTCCAGCCCCTTGAACACCGTGCCGAAGACACGGTCGAACTTGTCGAGATTGCGTTCGTCCTTCACCAGCGCGGTGCGCGACAGATAGTAGAAATTCTCGACCGAGTAGTCCGCGAGGTCAGCGTCGAGCGCCTCCACCAACGAGAGGTATTCGCGCAGCGTCACGGGGACCTGCGCGTCGCGCAGAGAGGTGAAGAATTGCAGGAACATGGGTGACAGATTGCCCGTCGGGGGACGAACGTCAAGGGGCGGAGACCGGCGCTCTGCGCTGGACCGGGAGGCTTTTTGCTCTAGAATTGACGGTCTCACGGGGTTGTTTTTGGGACGTTTGCAATGGGAATTCTCGCAGCGCTCATCATTGGCGCGATCGCAGGCTGGCTTGCCGGCAAGATTGTCCATGGGGCGGGATTTGGGCTGATCGGCAACATCGTCGTCGGCATCATCGGCGCGCTGGTCGCAAGCTGGGTGCTGCCGCAGCTGCATATCGCGCTCGCCACCGGCACGCTCGGCGCCATCGTGGACGCCACGATCGGCGCGGTGATTGTGCTCGTCATCCTTTCGCTGATAAAACGGGTCTGAAAGCCTGACCGAACCAGGAACGGCCGCCGCGAGCGGCCGTTCGCTTGTCGTGACCAAGGCAATAGCCTCGCGGCGACGACCAACAAGGACGTGCGATGAAATTTACCGGCACCAAGGACTATGTTGCGACCGACGATCTCAAGGTCGCCGTCAATGCCTCGATCGTGCTGGAGCGCCCGCTCCTGGTGAAGGGCGAGCCCGGCACCGGCAAGACGGTGCTGGCGGAAGAAGTGGCGAAGGCGCTGAACGCGCCGCTTCTGACCTGGCACATCAAGTCCACCACCAAGGCGCAGCAGGGTCTCTACGAATACGACGCGGTGTCGCGCCTGCGCGACAGCCAGCTCGGCGATGCCCGCGTCTCCGACATCAGGAACTACATCAAGCGCGGGAAGCTGTGGGAGGCCTTCACGGCCGAGCAGCGCCCGGTGCTGCTGATCGACGAGATCGACAAGGCCGACATCGAATTCCCCAACGACCTCCTGCTCGAGCTCGACCGCATGGAATTCCATGTCTACGAGACCGGCGAGACGATCAAGGCCAAGCAGCGCCCGATCATGATGATCACCTCCAACAACGAGAAGGAGCTGCCGGACGCCTTCCTGCGCCGCTGCTTCTTCCACTACATCAAGTTCCCCGATGCCGACACCATGCATCGCATCGTCGACGTCCACTTCCCCGGCATCAAGAAGCGCCTCGTCGAGGAAGCGTTGCGCATCTTCTTCGAGGTCCGCGAGGTGCCCGGCCTGAAGAAGAAGCCGTCCACGTCGGAGCTGCTCGACTGGCTCAAGCTGCTGCTCAACGAGGACATGAGCGTCGAGCAGTTGAGGGAACGGGATCCGCGAAAACTGATCCCGCCGCTGCACGGCGCGCTGCTCAAGAACGAGCAGGACGTGCACCTGTTCGAGCGGCTGGCGTTTTTGAGCAGAAGGGAAGTGTAGGCCGGCGGCACCACCCCCACACTCGGTGTCGTCCTGGCGAAAGCCAGGACCCATACCGGCGTGGTTTATCGACAGGACTCCGCGGCTAGTACCGCCCATCAAACCACTCCCTGGGGTAATGGGTCCTGGCTTTCGCCAGGACGACGCTGGGGAGACAGTTGTGCGCTCTCCCACCTCGTCATTGCGACCGCAGTGCCGTAGGGTGGGCAAAGGCGCAGAGCGCCGTGCCCACCATTCCGATCGCGGACGACGCATAAGATCGTGGGCACGCTTTCGCTTTGCCCACCCTACGATATCGAGTGTGTCGCAAGCAGCTTCCCCAATCTCGTCATTGCGAGCGCAGCGAAGCAATCCAGAATCCTTCCGCGGCAAGACTCTGGATTGCTTCGTCGCAAGGGCTCCTCGCAATGACCGGAGCAAGGGGCAACGGCGTCGTTCTCCGACTGACAATTCAAATTGCAAACACACGTCCGCATCCTCGCGGCTCATCTCGCCCGAGCTTTGCTTCATTCCTCACCCCCAAGGAAAGAGGGCGCAGGGAAGGCCGGATGCCGGCTGGCACCCGCGGTCTGCTGCGCGAATGAAGCGCAGAGAAACCGCACAGCAGCATACAGGTGTAGCCAATCACTCGGCCTTCCCTGCGCGATGGTCGGCCGGCTTATGCCGCGCTCTCCCGGGAGCCGAACTTTCCCTCTGGCCTCCCTCACCCCGCGAATTGACGATGCCGTCTGCCCGGTTGGGCTCGCGCGCATCTCCGCGAAAGGCTTGACCGTAGCAACGACGGCCAGGACCACACGGTTTTGCCGTACGCGTTCAGCGCCGTTCGTCTACACGCGGCCGCGGGCTCACAGGGACTACCCGCCCTGCCCGCCACCTCTCGTGCCGACGCTGCCGCGTCCACCGCAACCCGGCCCGCGCTTCGAACGACTCGCGAACCGCCCCTCTTCGTCGGGCCGGGCTGCTGCGATCTATGCCGCAATTCCGAATTTCGGTAAAGTGGAATATTTTTATGGGAAGGGGTTGACGGGGTGGCGGGGTGTTTTGCCCGACGGGACATGCGTGGCGTTGTAGGATGGGTAGAGCGCAGCGAAACCCATCAAGCGCCTTCCGCGAACGCCGCACGATGATGGGTTTCGCTGCGCTCTACCCATCCTACGGCTCCGTCAACTTCGCTCTCCGAACTTGGCACCGTCATTATATTGCGACAGATCGCCAGCCCAGTCTGATGGATAGTTCCCGAGTTCTACATGGCGATGGAACGAAGAAGGAGCCCAATCCGTAACTCAATCGACGAGTCCGTGCTTGACCGGGTTGATATACACATAGTCGATGTGCCGAGCATAGTCCTCCTCGTCGCGGATGGTATGCTCCCAATAGCGCCGCTGCCAGATGCCACGCTCCCCTCTGGCGGCGCGGCTGGCCGAGACCGGTTCATCAAACGCGAGGTTGCGAGAGAAGGCTGATTTGATCTGCCGCCAGCGCGTTGCAAAATCGGCATCTCCGTCCGGCATCGTCCAGACGGTGTGAAGATGCTCCGGCAGCACCACAATCGCATCGATCGTGAACGGGTGCCTTCGACGGATCTCGAGAAATGCTGCGCGCAGTATATCGATATTCGCCGTCAGAAGCGACCGCCGGCGATCGGCCAGATTGACGGTGAAGAAGAAGCTTCCGCCGGGAATGAAGTTGCGCCGATAGGAGGTCATGCGTCTCATCATGGCACAACCTCGGATAGACGTCATCGCTCTTGTAGGATGGGTAGAGCGCAGCGAAACCCATCGGGCTTGAGCACGCGCTGCACGATGATGGGTTTCGCTTCGCTCTACCCATCCTACGAAGATGTCACGCCACCGCGGCGTCCGGAATGCGCGCGGCTTCCATCGGCGCCTTGCCGCGGATCAGGTCCGAGGCACGATCCGCGATCATCATCGTTGACGCATTCAAATTCGCCGAGATCATGCGCGGCATCACCGAGGCGTCGATGACGCGGAGGCCTTCGAGGCCGTGGACGCGGAGCTGGTCGTCGACCACGGCCCAGGTCGAATCCGCCGGGCCCATGCGGCAGGTGCAGCCGGGGTGGAAGGTGGTGGTGCCGCGCTCGGTGGCGGCGTGCAAAAATTCGTCGTCGGTGTTGACGTTGGGGCCGGGGAAATCCTCGTAGGCGTAATACGGCGACAGCGGCGCCGACTTCAGCAAACGCCGCGCGAGCTTCATGCCGCCGACGATGACGCGGCGATCGAGCTCGGCGTCGAGATAGTTGGTCTGGATGATCGGCGGCGCGAATGGATCGCTGGAGCGGATGCGGACATAGCCGCGGCTCTCCGGGCGCTGCTGCCAGGAGGCCACCGTCATGCCGGGCTCGTCCTCGAGCTGGCCCTGCACGCCTTCCTTGTAGGACGCCGGCGTGAAGGTGAGCTGAAGGTCGGAGCTCTCCGCGCTCTCGCCGGAATGCCAGAAGCAATAGACCATGGTCGGCGACAGCGACAGCAGGCCGCGGCGCGCGGTCGCCCATTTCAGCGCCTCGATCCACAGCGAGAAACCGCGGCGGAGCTCGTTGATGGTCTTGATGTCTTTTACGCGCGCCACCGTGCGGGGGGCGTAGTGATCTTGAAGGCCCTCGCCGACGGGCAGCGCGTGACGCACCGCGATGCCGTGCTGCTGCAACAGATCGGGCGAGCCGACGCCGGAGAGCTGCAGGAGCTGCGGCGAATTATAGGTGCCGCCGGAGAGGATCACTTCCTTGTTGGCGCGCACTTCGACGGGCTGGCCGCCGCGGCCGCCCTTGGTGTAGCGCACGCCGACCGCACGCTTGCCCTCGAAGATGATCTCGGTCGCGTGCGCATGCGTATGCACATGCACGTTGGGGCGCTTCATCGCGGGCTTCAGGAACGCGGTCGAACCGGAGACGCGCAGGCCGTTGTCGATGGTGCGCTGGCAGTAGGAGACGCCTTCCTGGGTCTTGCCGTTGTAATCGGGGTTGCGGGGGATGCCGAGCGAGACTGCGCCTTCCATGAAGGCTTCGCAGAGCGGATCGCGCCAGTCCATCGTCGTGACGGTGAGCTTGCCGTCGCGGCCGCGATAGGTGTCCTCGCCCTCGCCGACGCGTTTCTCCAGCCGCTTGAAGTAAGGCAGCACGTCGGCATAGCCCCAGCCGCGATTGCCCATCTGCGCCCAGGTGTCGAAGTCCATGCGCTGGCCGCGGTTGTAGATGTGGCCGTTGATCGAGGACGAGCCGCCGAGCGTCTTGCCGCGCGGCGCGTAGATGCTGCGCCCGCCAGTGTAGGGTCCGGGCTCCTGCTGGTAGGCCCAGTTGATGCTCTTCATGTGGAAGGTCTTTATGAAACCCGCCGGCAGATGGATGTAGGGGTGCCAGTCGCTGGGGCCCGCCTCGAGCACGCAGACGCTGATATCAGGATCTTCGCTGAGCCGGCTGGCGAGCACGCAACCGGCGGAGCCCGCGCCGACGATCACATAATCAAATCTATCCATGGTCCCTCGGCCGCCCCTAGCGCGGCTTGTCGTTGAGTTGAAATTCCAGATGCGCCTGCACCGTCGGCCATTCGGCGGCGGTGATGCTGTAAACAACAGTATCGCGCAGCGTGCCGTTCGGCGCGACCTGGTGGCTGCGCAAAATGCCGTCCTGCTTGGCCCCTAAGCGCTCGATGGCGCGGCGGCTCTGGTGGTTGAAGAAGTGCGTGCGGAACTCGACCGCGATGCAGTTCAGCGTCTCGAAGGCGTGCCGGAGCAGGAGCAGCTTGCACTGCGTGTTGAGCGGCCCGCGCTGCGCGCCCTTGCCGTACCAGGTCGAGCCGATCTCGACGCGGCGGTTGGTGGCATCGATGTTCATGTAGGTCGTCATGCCGACGATGTTGCCGCCGGCGTCGAACACGGTGAAGGGCAGCATCGAGCCCGCAGCCTGCAAGCCGAGGCGGCGGTCGATCTCCTTGCCCATGTTCTCCGGCAGCGGGATCGCAGTGTACCAGAGTTTTGACAGCTCGCCGTCCTTGACGGCCTCGACCAGCCCCTCGCGATGCTGAGGCGACAGCGGCTCGAGACGGGCGTGCTGTCCGCGCAGGGTGATGGGATCAGGCCAGGGCATTGAAGTCTCTCTCCGTTGTCATTGCGAGGAGCGAAGCGACGAAGCAAGCCAGACTGTCACCGCGGGGGCATTCCTGGATTGCTTCGCTCCGCTCGCAATGACGGTCACTAGCACCGTTTACTTGTTTAGGAAATTGAGAGGCAAACCGCCGCGCGGCCAGTCCATGGCGATCAGTTCGCCCTTGCCCGACAGCGTGATGTAGGCGGTCTTCAGCTCGGGGCCGCCGAAGGCGATGTTGGTGGTGACGCGGTCGCCGGTCGGGACCTGCTCGACCAGGGTGCCATCAGGCGCGATCACCGAGATGCAGCCGGAGACGAGGGTGGCGACGCAGATGTTACCGTTTGCTTCCACCGCAAGCGAGTCGAACATCTGGTAGCCGCCGAGGCCGCAGATCGGCTTGCCCCGCTCACCGCGATAGATCGCGTCGCGCGGCTTCAGCGTACCCGGCGCGGAGAGTTCATAGGCCCAGAGCCGGCCCGTCGGCGTCTCCGCGATGTAGACGGTGCTCTCGTCCGGCGACAACCCGATGCCGTTGGCCGGCAGCACGCCATGCACGATTTCGACGATCTCGGTCATGCCGGGCTTGAGGTAATACATGCCGCCGACATCCATCTCTCGCGAGCGGCGCTTGCCGAGATCGGAGAACCAGAGGCCACCCTGCCTGTCGAACACCAGATCGTTCGGTCCGCGCAGATCGTGCTCGCCGCATTTCGTCACGACCGTCTCGACCTTGCCGGATTGCAGGTCGACGCGCTGGATCGAGCCGCCGAGATAGTCGTCCGGCTGCGGACCCGGCATGATCATGTTGCGGGTCGGGATCCAGGAGAAGCCGCCATTGTTGCAGATGTAGATCTTGCCGTCAGGGCCGAGCGCGGCGCCGTTCGGGCCGCCCGGCACTTTCGCCACGATCTCCTTGCGGCCGTCGGGATAGACGCGGGTCAGACGCTGGCCGCGGATCTCCACCAGCACCACCGAGCCGTCCGGCATCACGACCGGCCCTTCGGGAAATTCGAGGTCGGTGGCGAGAACGCGGACGTTGGACATGTGGGACCCTCCCGGCTGCTTGTTATGGCTTGCACGGGATGTCCGGCACGGGCCCCACACGCAAGATTTGCCTGCGGTTATGGCAAAGTCATCCGGGCTTGCCAAGCAAGCGGGATGGTATGCCAGCCCTGCAGCTTACTCCCGCACGGGCACCCAGATTTCGAAGCCGCCATTGCCGGTCGCGGGATCGAACTTTTCGTCATAGCGCTCGAAATTCGGCGCGTCCGCGGCCTTCAGCCCGGAGGCCGGCAGCCATTGATTCCAGATCGTATTCACCGTGCGGCGGATCGAGGCGACGTGCTCGGTGTGGGTGAACACGGCATAGCGCTGCTCTCCGATGCGGATGCGACCGAAGCGGCGCGGCAGGTCGGAGAAGTCGGCGACCTCGACGCCGGCGATGTAGTCGAAATTGCCGGCATCATCGCCGTTGCAGCAGACGCCATAGGCGACAGGGCCGATGCGCGCGGGAATGTCGGCCACCTCCTGATGGAAGCGGTGCCACAATCCGGGGATCATGGCGCCGTTGTCGCAGGAGATGCGCTCAGTGGGGCCGGCGACGAGGAAAGCCTTTGCGGTTTCGAAACGCGGTGCAGCAAGGTTGTCTAGCATGGTGGAGTCCATGAGGATCGGCTCCTGAAGCTTGAGATGGCTGACGCATGTCGCGGTCCTGACAGCTTCGGGCGTGGTGCCGAACTGGTCGCGGAACGCGCGGGTGAATGCCTCGTGCGAGCCGTAATCCGCCTCCAGCGCCAGCGACAGAATGTCCGGCGCGCCGTTCGCAAGGCTGCGCGCGGCCTCACTCAGCCGCCGTGCGCGCACGTAGCGCATCGCCGGCAGGCCGGTGGCTGCGGCAAACGCCCGCACCAGGTGGAACCGCGACACGCCGGCGACCGCGGCGATCTCGTCGAGCGTCATCGGCTCGGCCAGATGGCTCTCGATGTACCAGAGCGCGCGCTGGGCTGGGTTCATGACGGTCGGCCCTCGTTCGAAGCAAGGCCATGATGCACCGAAGGCCGCCGGCCTCGCTTGATCGGCGTTGCGGCCCTTTAGGAGGATAGCGCCGGAACTGCCACTGGCAACGTCCGGGCGTTCGTGGCTACATTCGACAACTCAAAACCGCTCACAAGAAAGCAGGAGGAACCGCCACATGAAGATCACCGATGTGCGGGCGCACCATATCCGCATCCCCTATGACGCCGGTGTTGCGAGCTTCCGCCAGGGCGCTTCCGCCATCACCGCCCTCGACATGGTGCTGGTCGAGGTCACGACCGATGCCGGGCTGACCGGCTGGGGCGATGCCTTCGCCTATGTCAGCCCGCGCACCACGCGCAGCGCCGTCGAGGAGATGATCGCGCCGCAGGCCATCGGCCTCGAGGTTCCTGACGCCGCCGGCATTCCCGCGGCGATGGAGCAGATCCAGCGCAATCTGCATCTGTTCGGCCGCTACGGCATCACCATGTTCGCAATCTCCGGCCTCGACATCGCGCTGTGGGACCTCGCCGCGAAGATCAAGGGCGTGCCGCTGCACCGCCTGCTCGGCGAGACGAAGCGCCCGGCCATTCCCGCCTATGCGAGCCTGCTGCGGATCGGATCGCCCGGCAACATCGCCGGCGAATGCCGGAAGGCGCTGGCGCTCGGCTATGGCGCGATCAAGCTGCACGAGACCACGCTGCCGGCGGTGTTCGCCGCGCGCGAGGCGATCGGGCCCGGCATTCCGCTGATGGTCGACATGAACTGCCCGCTGTCAGGCGAGCAGGCGATCGCATTCGCGAAAGCATGCGGCGAGGCGCAGCCGATGTTCCTGGAGGAGCCGGTCTGGCCGCCCGAGGATTTTGCCACGCTCGCCGACGTACGCAGCAAGGGCGGGCTCGGCATCGCCGCCGGCGAGAATGCCTGCACCGAATATCAATTCCGCCAGATGATGGATGCGGGCGCAGTGAGCCACGCCCAGCCGTCGGTGATCAAGGTCGGCGGCATCACGGAATTCCTGAAGATCGCGGCGCTGGCCGATCAACGCGGCGTCAAGATCGTCCCGCACTCTCCGTATTTCGGTCCCGGCTTGCTGGCGACGCTGCACCTTCTGGCGACGCGCGACGACGGGCTGGTCGAGATGTTCTACCTCAAGCGCGAAGCCTGCCTGTGGGGCGGCCGCGCCGACGCCGATGCCACCGGCCATGTCGCGGTGCCCTCAGGACCGGGGCTCGGCTATGAACCCGATCGCGACGTGATGGAGCGCTATCGCGTGGCGTGATCGACGCGCCTATTTCGCCGCGTCCTTCGGCGGCGGCGCGTCCTGCTTCTTCTTCATATCCTCGGCGGTCTTCGCCTGCGCGGCCTGGAGATCACTGATCGTCTTCTGCAGGCCGGCGACGCCTGTCTTCAGCGCGTCGATCTGGCGACCCGCCGCATCCAGCTTCTGCTGGTGGTCGAGGTTGAGCTTGGTGATCGTCTTCTGGAGGAAATCGATATTGCTTTGGAGGCAGCTGGTGCGGCGCTCCATGGTCTTCTCGACCGTGCAGATCTCGATGCCCGGCACGTCCTGCGCGCGGAGCGGCGCAACCGCCAGCGTCGCGAGCAGCAACATCGGGAAAAAAATGCCGGTGCGTCGAAGCGGCATGCGGGGTTCCTCGCCAAATGATCACAGCAATGTGCGCCGATTGCGCACAGCGGCCGGACGCTACCACACTCGTACCGCATTCTCGCGTTGAGCTTGGCTTGTTCCCTGGGACGGGGAGCATTGAACCGCGCGCGAAGGAAGTGGGCGCTCTTTCGCGGCTTTGTTTAGGGGAGATTTTTACAATGGCAACGCGCGATAGACGTCTGGCGGAGTTCGATGGCGCTGGAGAACCGCCACCTGGCCTGCCGGTCGAAGTGCTGTGCGAGGATCACAGCGGAACATATCAGCTGCCGTTCGCCTGCCGTTATGTCGGGGGACGCTGGCAGAACCACGAGGCCGGCATCGCGGTCGAAGCGACCGTCATCGGCTGGCGCCTGCCGCGGGTGAAACACTCGGGCGTCGCCTGACCGCGACTTGTGTTCCAAAATGCGACGGAGCCGCGCTCCGCCTTAACCAACGGAACGCGGCCCGAACGAATCACGTCCGAATCAGCGGAGCGGCCCCGTACACAGCTGTTCACGGCTAGATGTCGCAACCAGCCTAGGGACCCCCACAATATCTGCGTACCGTGAGGGGCTGCCCCGTCCGAGGACGAGCGCCGAAAGTTAACGGCTTCAATGACATGGCTACCGAGGGCGGCGGCGGCCGGCCTCGCTCCCAAAACAGGCAGGGCGACGCCTCCCCTGCCTAATATTCGACCTCGAGCTCCTCGATCTCGGCCGGCTCTTCCTTCGCCGCCGCGATCCACTCCCTCATCTCGGGCATGGCCATGATGGTATCGGCATAGGCCTTGAGGCGTGGCTCGAGCTTGACGTCATAGGTGACGAAGCGCGTCACCACGGGGGCGTACATCGCATCCGCCATGGTGCGCCGCTCGCCGAACAGGAACGGACCGCCGGATTTCTCCAGACAGTCGCGCCAGATGAACCAGACGCGGTCGATGTCCGCCTGCGCGCGCGACCAGATCTTGAAGCCGGGGAAGTGGCCCTTGAGATTGACCGGCAGCGAAGCGCGCAGCGTGGTGAAGCCGGAATGGATTTCACCGCAAATGGAGCGGCAATGGGCGCGCTGGAGGCGGTCATCGGGCAGCAGCCCGGCTGACGGCATCACCTCGTTGAGATATTCGGCGATCGCCAGCGTATCCCAGACCACGGCGCCCTCGTGCCGCAGGCACGGCACCAGGATCGACGACGACAGCAGCAGGATCTCCGCACGCGCCGACGCGTCGTCCGGCGCGGTCACGATCTCATCGAAATCGAGCCCGGAAAACTTCGTCAGCAGCCAGCCACGCAGCGACCAGGACGAGTAGTTCTTGCTGCTGATGGTCAGTGTCGCTTTCGCCATATGGCCCCTTCCCTCACGCCTGTGACCCGCACCCCGCCCGGCCGCGGATTTGCTCATTCGCTGAGCTTCCCGGTGTCCTCACCCCGCTTCCGGAGCAAGCGATGTGCCAATTTTGCGGGCGATCCTGCTCCCGTCTGGCTTCGATATTGCATGACGGCAGGGAACAGGGTGGGCACTTCGGTATGATGTCGATGTATTATCAGGCCTTTCAGAACCATATGGATCTGACGGCGCCGTGGCGGGCGGGCGCCTCGTCCGCGCTGAAATTCCTCAATCTGGCGCCACAGGGCATGTCGCACCAGGTGGTCGGCCGACTCTCGGCGGCGCTGGAGCTGATCTCGCGCTCCACCCTCACCTATGACCGCCCGGCCTATGGCATCGACAGCGTGATGGTCGGAAACCGCGAAGTCGCCGTGCGCGAGGAAATCGCCTACGCGACGCCGTTCGGTTCGCTGCTGCATTTCAAGAAGGATGGCGCGCCGGACCAGCCGCGCATGCTGCTGGTAGCGCCGATGTCCGGCCATTTCGCAACGCTCTTGCGCGGCACCGTGAAGACGCTGCTGCAGGACCACGACGTCTACATCACCGACTGGCACAATCCGCGCGACATCCCGCGCAGCGAAGGCCGCTTCGGCCTCGACGACTACACCGAGCATCTCATCGACTTCCTCGGCCAGCTCGGCCCGCGCCCGCACATGGTCGCGATCTGCCAGCCGTCGGTCTCCGCGCTCGCGGCCGCTGCGGTCATGTGCGAGGGCAATCATCCGTCACGGCCGGCGACGCTGACGCTGATGGCAGGTCCCATCGACACGCGGATCCAGCCGACCAGGGTCAACGAATTCGCCAAGAGCAGGCCGATCGAGTGGTTCGAGCGCAACCTGATCAACTACGTGCCGGTGCAGTGCCGCGGCGCGCTGCGCAAGGTCTATCCCGGCTTCGTGCAGCTCACCGCGTTCGTCTCGATGAATCTCGAGCGCCACATCAAGCAGCACATGGATCTCGCCAACCACATCGCCAAGGGCGAGAAGGACAAGGCGGCGACGATCAAGACCTTCTACGACGAATATTTCGCCGTGATGGATCTGCCTGCGGAGTTCTACATCGAGACCGTGCGCGACGTGTTCCAGGAGCACCTCCTGCCGCAGGGCAAGCTGATGCACCGCGGCCGCCCCGTGAACACCAGGGCCGTCAGCCGCATGGGGCTGATGACGGTCGAGGGCGAGAAGGACGACATCTGCTCGATCGGCCAGACGCTCGCAGCGCAGGATCTCTGCACCGGCGTGCGCGCCTATCGCCGCGTCCACCACATGCAGGCCGGCGTCGGCCATTACGGCGTGTTCTCGGGAAAACGCTGGAACAACGAGATCTATCCGCTGCTGCGGGATTTCGTGCACGTAAATTCGTAACCGTCATCCGCTGCCGCCAAGACGGCCAGCCAGGGCAAGCGGCACGGGCCTAATGCGCTTGCGCGAGCAACTCTTTCGCTTCCACGAGCTCGGGAAGATCTCGCTCCGTCTCGAATTCAGCGAGCACGGGAGCGAGCAGTTCGGATATCACAGCTGCTCGGCCATTTGTCTTGTGCAGGCGGGCAAGCCCAAGGATGCTGCGCAGCTCGAAGGTCTTGGTCTGCTGGTGTCGCGCGATGTCCAGCGCTCGTCTGAGGTCGTCTTCGGCGCTGGATTGGTTCGACGAACCATGGCGCGACAAAAGTTTACCGCGGACACGATGCAGCTCGGCATCAAGCCAATGCTGGCCGGACTGTCCGGTCCGGGCGATCAGTTCGTTCAGGATTTCCAGCCCGGTCTCGAGTTGGCCGACCTCTGCATGCGCCACGGCGACATGCATCCCCCAAAACGGCTCGCACAGGTAGCAATCGTTCTCGTGCAGCAAGCTCCAGCCCTGACGCATGTCCGCCAGTCCGGCCATTCGGTCGCCGGCCCGCCACTTGGCGAGGCCATTCAGGTAGGTGCCCGCGGCCACGTACAACGGCATGGTGTGGTCGCGCGCGAGACCGAGCGCCAGGATCGTCTCTGTTTGCTGCAACATGCCCCCGCATACCCCGTCGAACACGGCGCGATGAACCAGCGCGTTGGCCTGGGACAGCGCCCGCTTTTCTGCCGAAGCACCCACCGCTTCGGCAGCGAGCTTGCGTGCGCGCGCGATGATGCCGAGCGGCCAGAGCACCAGAGCAAGGAATCTCATGATCACGAACGGCAGATCCAGCGCCGAAGCCCTGAATGTCGCGGGATCCGGTTCGGCGCCATAGATCGCGAGCGCCCGCTCGAGATGCGTTCGCGCGCTCAGGTAGTCGCCGGCGAACCAGCAGGTGACGCCGCCCGTCCAATGGGCGACGACGGCGGCCACCGGCGAGTCCGGTCGTCGGTCAGCGGCACTCCCGATGGCATCCGCCAGCTCGCGCATCGGAGCGAGCTCGCCGTGCGTCAGGCAGGCATTGAAGAGCCCCGAATGGATCGGCGCAAGTTCAACGGGATCATCGATGTCGGCCGCGAACTGGCGCGCACGCGTCCACGCCGCGACGGTTTCGGGAGCGCTGTGTCCGAGGCTGCCCCGCAAGGCACGGCCATATGAGATTTGAAGATGCAGCCTGCCGATCATCCGGCGAGGATCGTCAGGCAGCTCGTCGGCGGTCGCAATGGCCTTGCCGAGATGCGCGATCGCCTCGGAATAGGCAGAGCGCTTCAGCGCCTGCTGGCCCGCCTTGCGCCACCATTCGAGGGCGACCTCGCTCAGCCCCGCCTCAGTGAAGTGGTGCGCCAGAACTTCCGGCTCGGTCGCGGCGACGGCTGGAAACTTCTCGCGCAGAACCTCGCCAATCCGCGTGTGAAGCACCTGCCGCTTGCTCTTGAGCAAACTCTCGTAGGCCGCTTCCTGAACGAGGGCGTGCTTGAAGCTGTAGTTTGCTTCGGGCGGAGTCCCACGACGCAACAAAAGTTCGGCCTCTTCAAGTTGCCCCAGCGCAGCGCTCAGCGTCAGATCATCGCGTCCCGCCACGGTTTTCAGCAGCGCGTATGAGAAGTCGCGCCCGATGGCGGCGCCGATCTGCGCCACCTCCTTGACTGGAGCGAGCCGGTCGAGCCGCGCCATCAGCGAATCCTGCAGCGTGGCGGGAATGGCGAGCGGCGGGAGCGGACTACTCAGGCGATAGCGCCCGGCATCTTCGACGAGCAGGCCGGACTCCAGCACCATCTTGGTCAATTCCTCGACGAATAGCGGGATGCCATCGGTCTTGTCGATGATCTGCTTCATCATCTCGCGTGGCAGCTGGCGACCCACGACCAGCTGCTCGACGAGCGCGCGCGTGTCCTGCCGATCGAGCCGGTCGAGCCGCAACAGGCTGACGTTGGCAAGGCCCGACCAGGACGGCTCGAACTCCGGCCGGGATGTCATGAGCACGAGTATCGGCAATGCCCTGATCCGATCGACCGCGAGATCGAACAGTTCAAGTGTCGTGGCATCGGCCCAATGCAGGTCCTCGCAGATGATCAGCAGAGGCTGGTCTCGCGCCAATCCTTCGAGTTGATCGAGAAGGGCGGCGAATGTCTGTCGCCGCTGCTGCGCCGAGCTCAAGCCGAGGACCGGGCAACGGTCGCCGGTCGGAATCGAGAGCAGAGCCGCAATGAGCGGTGTTGCTCGGGCGGCCTGCCGGGTTCCCAGCGCCAGCATCGTCTCGAGCTTATCGAGCTTTTGTTCCGGCGTGTCGTCCGAACGGATTCCGGCGGCACGCTCGAGCTGCGCGACAAAGGGATGAAGTGCGCTGTTGGTGTGGTAAGGCGAACACTGATATCGCACCCGACGGTGCGTCCCCAGCAAGGGGCTCTCGGACAGCGTTGCGACAATGCGCGACTTGCCGATGCCCGCTTCGCCGGAAATCAATACGATCTGGCCCTGGCCCTGCCATGCCTCACGCTGGCGCGAGAGAATGAACTCGATCTCGTCCTTGCGGCCGACAAAGCCGATCGAGCGCGCGGCGCGGACCGCCTCGAAGCGGCTCTCGGACGCGGTCGCTCCTTCCACCGCCCACACCGCGATGGGTTCGCCTATCCCCCTGACTTCGCGGCGGCCGAGATTGCGAAAGGTGAAGAGATCGCCAAGCAGCCGGCGCGTCGACGACGCAACGACGACCACTCCCGGTTCGGCCAGGCTTTGGAGCCGAGCGGCGAGGTTTGGCGTATCGCCGACGGTGGCGTGCTCCTCCGACGCGTCTCCGCTGATGAGGTCGCCGACCACGACGAGCCCGGTCGCAATCGCGATCCGCAGCTCAACCTTTTCGCCGGCGCCTGTCTTGAGCTGGCGAATTGCGGAGATGATGTCGAGGCCCGCTCGCACTGCGCGCTCCGCATCATCTTCGTGGGCGCGCGGATAGCCAAAATAGACCAGTATCCCGTCACCGACGAACCTGGCTATCCTGCCGTCATAAGCGGCAATGACGCGCGCGCATGCGGCGCGGTAGGCTCGGATCACTTCCCACATATCCTCGGGATCGAGACGCGCCGAGAGCGCAGTCGAGCCGACCAGATCGCAAAACATGACGGTGAGGTGGCGCCGCTCGGCGTCATGAGGAGGAGCCGGCGATGCGATCAACGCGGCTGGATCGAGGTCGGCAATGGCACGCAGCATCTTGCGGCGATGACCGAGCAGGACTCCGAGCTTGTCAAAGTCCTCGTCCATCAGCTCGGGGAGGATGCCCACGTCGATCCCATTCTGGGCAAAACGCTCGGCGTATTGCCCAAGCCCCAGCTTCTCGAGCCACTCCGCAATCTGCATGGCTCCACCGATGTTGTGGCTGGCAGTTAGCAGAATTTTGGACCACGGCCGCGCAGAAACAATATCCCAACGCCACCATGATGGCACGTCTTGTTTGCTGTGCGAAAATTTCGGTTACTCGATACCGATAGGATTTCGGCCGGGACACTGCTCGAAGCAGACGGCCGCGCTACCAAACATCGCTGGCACGCAGCGTTGGACGGCAGAGGTTGCGATGAGTCGTCAAGACTCAATCCAGACCAGAAGCCGAGCCAACACCGCGGCTTTCACTCACGTACGATACCAAACCGACGTTCTTCCGTGAGCACACTTGCTTCATCGCTCGTTCGCGGACGCATCGCGGCTACGAGCCATCGTGCCCGCCGCAACCTGAAGCGAAGAACCGACCACCCAACAGCCGGCAACAAAGCCTATCAGGCCGTTGGGCAGATTTTGATCAAGGACAAGGATGCTGACGGACAGAGTTGCGGCAATCGCCGCGCCGAACGTTCCGGCCGCACTCATGATCTCAGCCGGCTCGGAGCCGGTCCATTCCTCCGAGATGCTCGATGTCGGCTTGTGTGCGACATTGCCGGACAAATCAATTCCGACATAATAGCTGACAGCTCCGTAGAGCATAGTCAGGAGCACAATCCAGCCGCTTTCAAACAGTCCGCCTTTCTGACGCAACAGGGTTGCACCGACATAGAGGCCGCAAGAGGCCCCAACGGCCGCCAGCCCGATTCTTTCAAGGATATGGGCCGACTTGATCAGGCTGGAACGGGCGATCCGAAGACTGCCGACGTGCCTTCTGAGGGAGAATGCGCTGGAAATTGCGCTGTTTATCTTCATTGGGGGGCTCCTTCTGAGTAATTGGCAGCCTACTGGCTGACCCCAAATAGAATCTGCCTGGACGAGTTTCTCGATGCCCTCGATTCCAATTTCTGAAAAATCTGTGCTGAGTGATGGGGCTGGCTTGCTCGTGAGCAAGAGAGGAGCCCAAAGCTGCGAGCACGCGGCTGCGCAGGCATTGCATCTCACCCGCGTTGGTCAATCAGGTCCGGGTGCGGCAATTTCTTACAGGAGTGTTAGTTCAGAAAGAGAGTGATGGACTATGAAGCGGTTCACATACCGCTGTTTCCTGTCGCTCCATCCGGTCACGATTTCCGGAGGACGCGTGAAGCTCGCAGTCAGGCCGACCACTCCTCGCCCCAGACCTGGACGACGTGTCCTGGCGATACTTCGCGATATTGCCGTACCGGCGGCTGGTAATCCGGTGCGCGCATCGGGCTTCTGATCTCATCGTTGGAGGCTTCACGCTTGGTGCCGCGGCGCGACGGGTCTGGCACCGGCACTGCCGCCATTAGCTTCTTGGTATAGGGATGCTGCGGATCGCCGAACACCGAAGCGCGCGGGCCGATCTCGACGATCTCGCCGAGATACATCACCGCGACGCGATGGCTCATCCGCTCGACCACCGCGATGTCGTGGGAAATGAAGAGATAGGCGAGGCCCATGCTGGCCTGGAGGTCGAGCATCAAATTGACGACCTGTGCCTTGACCGAGACGTCGAGCGCGGACACCGCCTCGTCGGCGACGATCAGCTTCGGTCCGAGCGCGAGCGCGCGCGCAATGCAGATGCGCTGGCGCTGGCCGCCGGAGAATTCATGCGGGAAACGCGCGGCCATGTCGGCCGCAAGACCAACACGCACGAGCAGATCGGCAACCTTGTCGCGGGCCTGCGCGGCAGTGGCGAGGCCGTTGGCGAGCAGAGGGGCCGCGATCGCCGTTCCCACCGACATGCGCGGATTGAGGCTCGCGAACGGATCCTGAAACACGATCTGCATGTGCTTGCGGAAATCGCGCAAGGTGCGGCCGTTCATGGCGAGAACATCCTGACCGTCGATCAGGACCGTCCCGCTGTCGGGCTCGAGCAGCTTGAGGATGGAGCGGCCCGTCGTCGACTTGCCGCAGCCGGATTCGCCGACCAGCGCCAGCGTCTCGCCGGCGCGCAGGGTGAAGGAGACGTTCTCGACCGCGTGCACGCGGCCCGAGACTTTTCCGAACAAGCCCGAGCGGATTGGAAAGCGCGTGGTGAGGTTTGAGACTTCCAGCAGCGGCCGCTCGGCGATCGAGACCGTATCGGGGGTCTCCATCGGCTCGTCCGATGTGCCCGTCGCCTTGTCGACGATCGGAAAACGCATCGGCCGCTGGCGCCCGTCCATCGAGCCGAGCCGCGGCACGGCCGCGAGCAGCGCACGGGTATAGGGATGCGCGGGCGCGGCGAAGATGCGCGAGGTGGTATCCGTCTCCACCGCCTGCCCGCCATACATCACCACGGTGCGATCCGCGATCTCGGCGACCACGCCCATATCGTGAGTGATGAAGAGGATCGACATCCCCTCCTCCTGCTGAAGCTCCTTCAGCAGTTCCAGGATCTGGGCCTGGATGGTGACGTCGAGCGCGGTGGTCGGCTCGTCGGCGATCAGAAGCTTCGGCTTGCAGGCCAGCGCCATCGCGATCATCACGCGCTGGCGCATGCCGCCGGAGAAACGATGCGGATGCTCGTGGAAGCGCGACTTCGCCGCCGGGATACGGACGCGATCGAGCAGACGGACGGTCTCGGCCTCTGCCGCCGCGCGCGACAGGCCGCGATGCTGGATCAGCGCTTCCGCGATCTGGAAGCCGATGGTGAGCACCGGATTGAGGCTCGTCATCGGCTCCTGGAAGATCATGGCAACGTCGTTGCCGCGAATGTCCTTCATGCTCGCTTCGGGCAGCGTCAGGAGATCGCGCCCGGCGAGCGTGACGCGGCCCTCGACGCGGCCGATCTCCTTCGGAACGAGCCGCATGATCGAGAGCGCAGTGACGCTCTTGCCCGAACCGGACTCGCCGACGATCGCCACGGTTTCGCGGGGCGCAATCTCGAAGGAGACGTTGCGGACGACGGGGACCCATTGCCGCTCGAGCATGAAGGACGTGGTGAGGCCGGCAACCGACAGCACCGGCGCCTGCGCCTCGGCAACGATCTGGTCGGATGCGTTAGCGCCGATGCTCATGCGATGCCCCTGGAGCCTGCCGCGAAGAAGGTGTGCTCCCTCCCCCGCTTGCGGGGGAATTGAACGCGTGGCTGCACCGATGCTCTCATCACCATCGAGCCCTCAGTAACCACGCATGCGGTCGACACGTCCCGGCAAGGCCTCGCCGCGGCGGTGTCGCGCGATGGTATCAAGCACATAATCGACCGCCGTTTCCGGCTTTGTCGTGCTGGCGATGTGCGGCGTCAGGAGAATGCGCGGATGAGTCCAGAACGGATGCCCCGCAGGCAGCGGCTCGGGCTCGGCGACGTCGAGCACGGCAGCCGACAGCACACCGCTGTCCAGCGCCGCGATGAGGTCCGCCTCGACCAGATGCCCGCCCCGCCCGACATTGAGCAGCCGCGCACCGCGCGGCAGGCGCGCGAACAGCTTTGCGTTGAGGATACCGCGCGTTTCCGAGGTCAGCGGCAGCAGACAGACCAGAATGTCGGCCTGCCCCAGGAAATCCGGCAAGGCGTCCGCGCCCGCATAACAGGTGACGCCGTCGATCTCGCGCGGCGAACGGTTCCAGCCGGAAAGCGAGAAGCCGAACGATTTGAGCCGTTCGAGCACCGCCTGACCGAGCAGGCCGAGCCCCATCACGCCGACACGCCGCTCGCTCGTGTACGTCGCCGGAAGCTCGCGCCAAACCTGATCGCGCTGCTGGGCGATGAACTGCACGAGATCGCGATGCAGCGCCAGCACCGACATGCAGGCATATTCGACCATGCGATCGGTGATACCGGGCTCCATCATGCGGACCAGCGGAACATGCGGCGGCAGCTTGGTGATGTCGAACTGGTCGACGCCGGCACCGACCGAGAAGACCAACTCGAGATTGGGGAACGTCGTCGCGATGTCGTCCGGCGGTACCCAGGTCACGAGATAGCGCACCTCCGCGGGATCGCCGATGTCGGGCCAGAGCCGGAACGGCATGTCGGGCGCGCGCTCCGCGAAGAAACGCGCCCACTCCGCGCCGCGCACCGTGTTGGCCTTGTAGAGAACCGTCATGTCACAGGCATCCTCAGAACGGGCTGACCGGCGCGAGCCGGCGGCCGTCGATCATGCGCTTGTGACTGTAGGCGGCGGGATCGACCAGCGGCGTCGATCCGGTCACGATATCGGCGGCGAGCTTGCCGGCCGCCGGGCCGATGCCAAAGCCGTGGCCGGAGAAGCCGGTCGCGAGGAAGAAGCCCGGCAGTGCATCGACCGGCGAGATCACGGGAATGGTGTCCGGGGTGCAGTCGATCGTGCCGCCCCAGGCTTCCGCGATCTCGATGTCCTTTAACTCGGGATTCGACTTGATCAGCGCCGCGAGCGCGGCGGTGACCAGCGACATGTCCGGCGCCGGGTCGCGCACGCGCTCGGCCTCGAACGGCGACGGCTTGTCAAAACTCCAGCTCGTGCCGCGCATGAGCTGGTCGAAGAACGACTTGCCGAACGACAGTTTCAGTCCATTCTTGCGATGCAGATAGGTCGGCCAGAAGGTGCGCGCGTAACGGAACAGATCGGGCGACAGCTCGACCGTGCCGCGGTTGCGCAGCGCCAGCGTGAAGCCGCCGTCGAGGCGGCGGCGGATGCAGTAGAAGTCGGTGCCGAGCGCGCCCAAGGTGATCTCCGGCCCCGGCGTGGTCCGGCATGCGGTGGCATTGACGAGGCCGATCGGCAGCTCGATGCCGTGACGGCGGCAGAACAGCGACGACCATGCGCCGCCCGACAGCAGCACGGATTGGGTGCGAATGGTGCCCTTCTCGGTGACGACGGCGCTGACCCGCCCGCCGGTCGTCTCCAGTCCGCGCGCGGCGCAGCCCTGATGGATGGTGACGCCGTGTTTTCGCGCAGCAGTGGCGAGAGCCGGCACGGCCATCGACGGCTCGGCGCGGCCATCGCTCGGCGTGTGCAGGCCGCCGACCCATTTGTCGGCATTATCAGGCAAGCGCTCGGCGACCTCGGCCGGCGTCAGCACGGTGGAGTGGACCTGCTGCTCGCGCGCGATCGCGGCCCAACGCTCCCAGCCGGCGAGCTCGTCCTTGCTCTTGGTGAGGAACAGGACGCCGGTGCGGCGAAAGCCGGCATCGACGCCGGCGTCGTTCTGCATGTCCTCCCACAGCCGCAGCGCCTCGCGCGCGAGCGGGATTTCCTCGCGCGCGCGGCCCTGCTGGCGGCACCAGCCCCAATTGCGGCTCGACTGCTCGCCGCCGACATGACCTTTCTCGACGAGGGCGACGGAATGGCCCTTCTTCGCGAGATGATAGGCCGCGGAGACGCCGATCACGCCACCGCCGATGACGACGACATCCACCTGCGCCGGCAGGCGTTCGTCGCTATTTATACGGTTGAGCGGCGGGGACATGGGGCACTCCTGGCATTCAGTTCGGTCGAGCTCTTGCTCGTCATGGGATGTTCATTCGCGGATCCAGCGCATCGCGCAGGCCGTCACCGAGAAAGTTGAAGCTGGTCACCGCGAGCGTGATGGCGACGCCAGGCACAATCGCGAGCCACGGCGCGCTGGTGAGATAGATCTGCGCGTTGTTGAGCATGTTGCCCCAGCTCGCGGCCGGCGGCTGGATGCCGAAGCCGAGATAGCTGACATAGGATTCGAGCAGGATCGCCTTGGCGACGTTCAGCGTCGCCGCCACCACGATCGGCGCGATCGCATTGGGCACGAGCTCGCGGAACATGATGCGCAGGTTCGACGACCCGAACGCGAGCGCCGCCACGGCAAACTCGCGCTCGCGCAGCGACCGCACCTGGGCTTCGACGACACGGGCAACCGCCATCCAGGCGGTGGCTGCGATCAGCACGGTGGTGGTGACGAGGCCGGGCTCGGTGAGCGCCGCGAGCGCGAGCAGCAGGAAGATGGTCGGAAAGCACAGCACGGCGTCGACGAGCCGCATCAGGACCGCACCGACGGCGCCGCCATAAAAGCCGGCGAACGCGCCGACCACGATACCGACTGCCATCGCCATCACCATCGCGACGATGCCGATCGAGAGCGAGACGCGTCCGCCCATCATCAGGCGCGCCAGCACGTCGCGGCCGAGCTCGTCGGTGCCGAGGATATGCGCGCCCGACAGCGGCGGCGCGAACCGCTTCATGATGTCGATATAGGTGTCGTCGAACGGCAGCAGATAGGGGCCCAATGCCGAGCCGAGCACGAGGACGAGAATGATCATCGCACCCGCAAGCGCAAGACGATGACGGCAAAAGCGCCGCCACGCGGCCTGGCCGGGCGTGCGCTGGACAGTGGAGAGGGCCGCAGTCGCCATCGCCTAGCCCACCCGGATGCGCGGATCGACGACGGCATAGAGGATGTCGGCGAGCAGCGAGCCGATCAGCACCATCGTCGCCGAAAACATCAGGATGCCCATCACCACGGGATAGTCGCGGTAGCCGATGGAATCCAGGAACAGACGGCCCATGCCGGGCCAGGTGAACACGGTTTCCGCCACCAGCGCGCCGCCAAGCAGCGTCGGAAACTGCAGGCCGGCC
The DNA here is from genome assembly GCF_029714325.1 of Bradyrhizobium sp. CB1717. NCBI lineage: Bacteria > Pseudomonadati > Pseudomonadota > Alphaproteobacteria > Hyphomicrobiales > Nitrobacteraceae > Bradyrhizobium > Bradyrhizobium sp. CB1717. Next base: position 2,872,111 of record NZ_CP121666.1, on the reverse strand, counting down.
ACCGTGATCATCGGCAGCAGCGCGTTGCGCAAGCCGTGCACGGTGAGGATGCGCCATTCCGGCATGCCCTTGGCGCGCGCGGTGCGGATGTAGTCCTGGTTGATCACCTCCAGCATCGAGGAGCGCATGAAGCGCCCCCACATCGCAGTCTCGACCAGCGCGAGCACCATCGCCGGCGCGATCAGATGATGCAGCAGATCGAGGAAGGAGCCGTCGCCGATGGTCTGGCGATTGCCGGCCGGGAGCCAGCCGAGCTTGACCGAGAACACGTAGATGGTGACGAGGCCGAACCAGAAGGTCGGGATCGACAGCGCGATCATGGCCCCTACAGTGGCGAGCGTATCGAACACCGAATAGCGGCGCAGCGCGCCAAGGATGCCGATCCAGCAGCCGAGCAGCACCGCGATGATGGTCGCCGTCGCCATCAGCTCCAGCGTCGCGCCGAGATGCGAGGAGATCACCGACAGCACCGCCTCGCCGTCGCGATAGGACTTGCCCCAATCGCCTTTCAACATGCGGCCGAACCAGTCGAGGTACTGGATCGGCAGCGGCCGATCGAGGCCGAGCTGCCTGGTGACGCGGTCGAGATCCTCCTGCGTCATCTGGCCGGAGACGGCAAACTGCGAGAGTGGGCCGCCCGGCGCCAGGTGCAGAATGGCAAAACCGATCGCCGAAACGATCACGAGCAGCATGATCGCCTGTGCCAGGCGATTGGCGACGTAGCGGGCCATCTCAGGCGATCCAGCCGGCCTGAGACATCAGGCCCAATACCATTCGCGCATGTTCCAGCTGTTGATCGACATGTTGATGTTGGGACGGAAGCCTTGCAGCCCCTCCTTGATGCCCTCGGCGATGAAGCTCTGAAACAGCGGCAGGATGGCGAGGTCGTTGCGGATGAGCTTTTGCAGCTCGCCATAGGTCGCCTTGCGCTGCGCCAGGTCGAATTGCTTGGCGCCCTGGGACAGCAGCCGGTCGGCCTCCGCGTTCTGGTATTGATAGGTGTTGTAGCCGCGGCCGCCCTTGGCGGGAATAGCGCCGGAGCCGAAGCGCGGGGTCACGTCGGGGTCGCTGCCCAGCATGAAGTTCACGCCGACGATCACCGAATTGAACTTCGATTGCTGCCAGAAGTCACCCCAGATCACGGCCGCCGGCATGTTGTTGACGCGCATCGTTGCGCCAATGGCTCGCCAGTCCTGGATCAGGAGCTGCTGGCACTGCTCGCGCACGGCACTGCCCGCCGTCGTCGAGTTGGTGAACTCGAGCTTGACGCCGCCCTTTTCGCGAATGCCGCTGGAGCCGCGAACCCAGCCCGCAGCGTCGAGCAGCGCATTGGCCTTGGCAGGATCGTATTTGTGCTGCGGCAGCCCCTGCTGGAACGACCAGGCCTGCTGCGGCACGAAGCTCTCGGTCTGCGTCGGCAGGCCGTAATAGAGCGCATCGATGATCGCCTGCTTGTTGATGCCGAGATAGAGCGCCTCGCGCACGGCGCGGTCGGTGAAGGGACCGAAGTCGAGGTTGGGCGCGATATGCTCTACCGAAGACGTCGAAGAGACGAAGATCTTGCGGCCCTTCAGCGTCTTCGCCTCCTGCACGAAGTTCGGCAGGATGCCCGCAAGGCCGGTGTAGTCGACCTGTCCGGTGCGGAATTGGGTGTAGAGCACGGTGAGATCGGGGATGTATTTGAAGACCACGCGTTCGACGTACGGCCCCTTGCCGTGATAGCCGGTGTGGGCATTCAACTGGATATGATCGCCAGGCACGCGCTCGCCCCAGCGGAATGGACCGGTCCCGACCGGCGCATTGTGGAACGGCGAGGCGTTCGGATCGGACACCTTCTCCAGGATGTGCTTGGGCACGATGAAGGTGAACGACGCCAGGATCGACATGTACGGCGAATAGGGCGCTTCCATCCGCCAATGAATCTCGTCGGGCGCGACGACGGTGATGTCCTTGACGAGGCTATGGCCGACCCGGCTGCGCGCGCGGAAACCGGGGTTGTTGATCAGCTCGATGGAGAATTTGACGTCCTCCGCCGTGAACGGCGTGCCGTCGTGCCATTTCACGTCGCTGCGGAGCTTGATCTTCCAGGTCAACCCGTCGGCCGACAGGCCGCCATTCTCGAGGGTCGGGACTTCGCGGGCGAGGTCGGGAACGAAATTCCCGTCGGGATCGATGTACCAGAGCGGCGAAAACACCTGCCACCAGATGCCCTGATCGACCTCGATGCCGGGCATCAGCGGATGGAAGACGGTCGGCTCCTGCGAGAGCGCCGCGATCACCTGGCCGCGCGGCTTGTCCGGCGGACTGGTCGGGCGCTCGGTCTGCGCAAAGGCGCTGCCCGCGAGACTCCATCCCGCCGCGGCGCCGACGCCAAGCTGGAAGAATTGACGGCGATTCGGAACTCCGAGATGCACTGCCCCAACGCCGAACCTGCCGGTGTCGTCTGCCATGACCCACTCTCCTTGTCGCACGCGGCACCGTCTCCCGCGCCCCCGAGACCCCGGCAAGGGACAAGGAGTGGGCTTTAGTGCTTCTAAATTTTTCGATCAAAAGTTCATCATGACTAAATACAGCTGTCAATCACATTGCTAGGATGCGCGACCTTTTCACTGTGACCGAACCTCGGACCCGATGCGGTCGCGGGGTAAGACGATGCATGGGAGAGCGACATGGATGGTCGCGGCGATACGAACGGCACCAAGGACGTCCCGGCGGTCGAGGCCGACGATGCGGTCGACCAGCGTCTCGGCGAGACCGTGCGGCTGCTGCGCCAGCGCGCCGGGCTCTCGATCCAGGACGTCGCCAACAAGACCGGCCTCTCCAACGGCATGATCAGCCAGCTCGAACGCGCGCGCGCCATGCCGTCGATCCGCACGCTGCGCCTGCTCAGCATCGCGCTCGACGTGCCGATCTCCTACTTCTTCGAGACCAGCGATCCCGACAACGTGCAGCGCTACATCGTGCGCAAGAACGCCAGGCGCCTGCTGCGGCTCACTGCCAGCGGCGTCGTCAAGGAAGCCCTCACCCCCGACGGCAAGGGCCAGCTCGAGCTCTACGAGCTCACGCTCAATCCCGGGGCGTCCTCCGGCACCGACTTCCTCCAGCACACCGGTGAGAAGGCCGGCTACATCCTGTCGGGCGGCCTGCGGCTGTGGCTGGACAACCAGGCCCATCTGCTCGAGGCCGGCGACAGCTTCCGCTTCCCGAGTATCGTGCCGCACATGTTCGACAACCCGACTCAGCAGGTCGCGCGCGCAATCTGGGTGACGACGCTGCTCAAGACCGATTCGCCGCCAGGTTGAAGCATGTTCCCTGTTCCCGGCGGCCTCCGGGGATGCAAATTGACCCTCGACGGAGAGCCGGGCAGTCTGTAGCTCACATGATGCCGGGCTCGTCGACATGCGCGGCTGACGTCTTTGGTGTGAGACATGAAACTCAGGGGGCTTCTGACACTCGCGATGACCGTGCAGGTCGTCGTGACCGCCGCAGCCCTCCTCGCCTCCTATGCCGTGACCGGAGCTGCCGGCGGCTTCGGCACGCCCCAGATCATTGCCCTGCTCGCAAGCGCCGTCATTGCGGCGCTGATCGCGCGTCTGTGCACGCGTGCGATCGAGACGACGCAGCACGATCAGGCCGCCGCAGCCCTGGCGAATCAGGCGAAGGCCGTCGCCGAGAGCGCGCAGATCACGCAAGCCATCATCAAGACCGCGCTCGACGCCTTCGTTCAGACCGATGAGCGCGGCATCGTCCTGGAGTGGAGCTTCCAGGCCGAGGCCCTGACCGGGTGGTCGCGACAGGAAGCGCTCGGCGCCGACGTCGTCGAGCTCCTCATCGCCGCGCCGCTCCGCGACGGCTTCCGGCAACGCATGATGCGGCTGCTGCCGGAACTGGCGCATGCGCCGATCGGCATCCGCTTCGAGGCGAGCCTGCTGCACAGGAACAGTGACGCGATCCTGATCGAGGCATCCAGCACGGCGCTGCGTCTCGGGGGACGCCAGATCATCAACACCTTCGTCAAGGACGTCACGCAGAAACGGGCCGCCGAGGAGCAGCTGATCCAGGCGCAGAAGATGGAGGCGGTCGGACAGCTCACCGGCGGCATCGCGCACGAATTCAACAACATGCTCACCGTGATCACCGGCACGATCGAGATCCTCGCCGACGCCGTGAAGGACAATCCGCCGCTTGCGACCATCACCAAGCTGATCAGCGAGGCCGCCGATCGCGGCGCCGCGCTGACATCGAGCCTGCTGTCCTTTGCCCGCAAGCAGGCACTCCAGCCGGCCGAGATCGACGTCAACGAGCTGCTCGAGGAACTGGCCAAGCTGTTGCTGGCGACCTTCGACAAGAAGATCGAGATCGTGACCAAGCTGGACACCAATGTCTGGCTGGCTTTCGCCGATCGCGGTCAACTGAGCTCGGCGCTGCTCAACCTCGCCATCAACGCCCGCGATGCCATGCTGGGCGGCGGCAAGCTCACGCTGACGACGCGCAACGTGGTGTTCGGCGTCCGCGAGGCCGTGGCGGTCGGCGCCGGCTATGCCGGCGACTATGTCGAGATCGAGATCGCCGACACCGGCACCGGCATTGCCCGGGCCATTCTCGAACGCATCTTCGATCCGTTCTTCTCGACCAAGGAAGTCGGCAAGGGCACCGGGCTCGGGCTCAGCATGGTGTTCGGCTTCGTCAAGCAGTCCGGCGGCGGCATCAAGGTCGCCTCCACCGAAGGACGCGGCACGACATTCACGATGTATCTGCCGAAGGCCGAGACCAGCACGCTTCGCCCCGCCGGCTATGACGAGCGAAAGGTCGTGGGCGGCAAGGAAACCATCCTGTGCGTCGAGGACGACCGCGACGTCCGCCAATACGTCACGGTGCAGCTCGAGAGCCTCGGCTACAAGGTCATCCCGGCCGCCAACGCCACCGAAGCGCTCACCATCGCGGCGGAAGGCAAGGCGTTCGACCTGCTGTTCACCGACATCGTCATGGCCGGCGGCATCAACGGACGCGAGCTCGCCGAGCAGATGGTGGCCGCGCGGCCCTCGCTCAGGGTGCTGTTCACCTCGGGCTACGCGTATGACTCGCAAGCTCTGGGCCGCGCCACGATGAGCGCACCGCTGCTGACGAAGCCATACCGCAAGGCCGAGCTCGCACGCATGCTGCGCCGCTCGCTCGACACCGCCGTCGATTCCGCGGGCGATGCGATCCCGACGCCCTACTCGGTGCAGGCGGACGTCGACGGCTTCCTGCGCAGGCAGGCGGCTGAAGACGGCGGCACCACGCGATCGCGAAAGTAGCCGCCTCGGGCCTAGCTCATCCTTCGCCGCAGCGTCGCCGACGGCGTCTCGCCGAATTTTTCGCGGTAGGCGCCGGCCATGCGACCGAGATGGGTGAAGCCGAGGTCGAAGGCGATCCCGGTGATGGAGGCATCAGGCGCGGCCTGCGCGAGACGCGCGTGCAGGCCGGCAAGGCGCATGTCGAGCAGCATCTGTGAGATCGAGACGCCAAAGTGACGGCGGAAGCCGAGCTGGAGCGCGCGGATGCCGATGCCGGAGGCGCGGGCAAGCTGCACGAGGTCGAGCGGCTCGCCGGCATTGTCCGCAAGATGGTCGCGCGCTGCGCGCAGTGCGCGCGGCAGTCGCTCGGCTTGGCCCGAGAACGTCCGGATCGCATCCGACAAGCCATGCCGCTGCCCGTTGAGGAGGTGATCGAGCATCGCCTCGTGCCAATCGGCCATCGCGACCGGCGACAGCCTGCCGGACGGTCCGAGGCGCTCGGCAATCAGCGTCAGCTCGGCAAGACTGGATTGCAGGCGGCGTCCGGACGGTGTGTCCAGGTCGATCGCAGGATCGAACTCAACCGCACCAGTCGCCCTGCCCGACAGCGCTGCGGCGCGCTGCTCGACCAGACGGCGGTCGAGCAGCAGGATCGCCTGCGCGCAATCGCTCCACATCATCCGGGTCGGAATAGTCGGCGACAGTAGCGATGCCGTCCGGCCCGGACTGGCATCGAGCTCGCCGGCGCCGGCACGTATGCGGGCCGAGCCCGTGAGCGGGACCTGCACCAGGAAGAAGCGCTCGAGGCAGCCGGGATCGATGCTGACCGATCCGCCATAGGCGACGTAGTTGATGGAAAATCCGTCGAAGGCCGCGCAATTGTGCCGGGCGGAGAAGCCAGCCGCGCGTGGCCGTGACGGTGTGAGATCGTGCGGGCAGAAGATGCGCCCGATCTGCTCGGCCGCTTCGTCGACATCGTCAGTGGTGACGCGGGCGAAAGCCGCAAGCCGTTCGGCTGCGGACGCCCTTGCGCTCACCTCCTGCACGGCTGCGGACATCGTGGACCACGCTTCGCGTCACGGAATGTTTTAAGCCTATAATAGTCCACCCAACGCGAAAAGGGCCGCCCCCACAAAATTGTCGTGCTGCACGGCAATAGCCGCATCCGGATTCGTTTAGCGGATAGACAGGCGACCCATGGCTGGCCGAAGCTCCCTCCCCGCCGGAATCCATGAGGAGCAAGCCATGACTGCACTCGAAAAGGGCATTACCACGAACGGCACGGGCTATGGCGGCAAGAGCTGGAACATCCTTGGCCAGGTCTACTTCCCCAAGGCCGTCACCGATTCTACCTTCGCGTTCGAGACCAACAGCGATCCCGGCCAGTTCGTGCCGGTGCACATCCACCCGACCCAGGACGAGTTCATCCTGGTGCAGGAAGGCACGCTCGACCTCAAGCTCGACGGCCAGTGGGTCAAGGCCCATGCCGGCGACCTCGTGCGCATGCCGCGCGGCATCCCGCACGGCTATTTCAACAAATCCGACAAGCCGTGCCGCGCGCTGTTCTGGGTCTCGCCGATGCAGAAGCTGGAGGCGCTGTTCAACCAGCTCCACAATCTGACCGACCCGGCCGAAGTCGTGCGCATCTCGGCGCTGCACGAGGTCGATTTCCTGCCGCCCGAGGCCAACGACTAGCCGTCGCCGTATCGTCCACTTTCATCTGCTTGCAGGTCTTGCCGGCCGCGCCTTGCGGCTGAACGCGGCCGCTTGCGCACGAAACACATCGAGCAATCTCATGATCAGTCCCAAGCATGTCTGCGTGATCGGCGCCGGCGTCTCCGGCCTTGCCGCCGCAAAGGCGTTCGCCGCCCGCGGCCACCGCGTCACCATCGTCGAGCGTAGCGGCGATCTCGGTGGCGTCTGGGAGCCGGCGCGCTCCTATCCTGAGGTGCAGACCCAGAGCCCGAAGGATCTCTACCGCTACACCGATCGCGCTATGCCGGACGCCTATCCGGAATGGCCGACCGGGCCGCAGGTCCACACCTATCTCTCCGACTACGCGAGGAGTTTTGGCCTCGACCGCATGTTGCGCCTCAACACGGAGGTCGCCGGCATGGCACGCCGCGCCGACGGCAGACCGGGCTGGAGCCTCACCCTGACGAGCAAGGACGGCACGACGAACGAAGATTTCGATTTCGTCGCGGTCTGCACCGGCCAATTCAACGAGCCGCGCGAGCTGCATTGTCCGGGCGAGGACGGTTTCCTGGCGTACGGCGGCCAGATCCTGCACTCGTCGAAATACGGCGATCCGGCGCTGGCGAAAGGCCGCCGCGTCGTCGTGCTCGGTGGCTCGAAATCAGCGACCGACATCGCCGTGAACGCTGTGAAATCTGGCGCCCGCGAGGTCACCATCGTGATGCGCGAGCCGGTCTGGCGCATCCCCTATTTCATCGGCGGGCTCGTGAACTTCAAACGCATCCTCTACATCCGCGCGCAGGAGGAGATGTTTCCGGGCTGGGGCGCCAGCGCGATGGCAAGGCTTGCCCATCGCATCGCCGCGCCGCTGGTCTGGGCCAACTGGCGCGGGTTGGAGAGCCTGTTGAAGGCGCAGCTCAAGCTCAAGCAGTGCAAGATGGTGCCGGCGGAGCGGATCGAGGACGGCGTCAACTGCTCGGTGCCGATCGCAACGCCGGGCTTCTACCCGATGGTCGCAGATGGCCGCATCAAGGCGGTGTTCGGCACGTTCGATCATTACGAGGGCGACAGCATCGTGATGAGCGGCGGTGAGCGCGTCGGTGCCGATGTCGCGGTGCTCGCGATCGGCTACAAGCTCGGCGTGCCGTTCCTGCCCGAGGCCTATCGGCAGAAATTGGTCGATGCCGACGGGCAATACCGGCTCTATCGCCTGATCGCCAATCCCGATCTGCCGGAGCTCGGCTTCGTCGGCTTCAACTCGTCGTTCTGCACCGTGCTCTGCGCCGACCTCGCCGCCAACTGGCTGGTGCGCTACGCCGACGGCCAGCTCGCGAACCAGCCGACGGCGCAGGCGATGCGCGACAACATCGAGATGATGCTGCACTTCAAGCGCATCGAGCGGCCGGCGGCGGGCGTCTATGGTGGCCTCTGCGTCGCGCCCTATCACTACCGCCATTTCGACGAGCTGATGGCCGATATCGGCGCGAAGGAGCAGAAGCGCGGCGGGCTCAAAGGACGCTTCCAGCCGCCGGACGCTGATGCCTATGCCAAGTTCCTGGCGACGGCGCCGGATTACCGGGCGGCGTGAGAGGAGAATTGCGGCTGCGCGCGTCTGATGCTTACGATCTCCCTGGCCATCGAATCGACGGGGAACCGCCATGGGATCGAGACGACTTGCCGCCGCGGCCTTTGCGGCTGTTGCCTTCTTCGTCGCGACGCCCGCCGTTGCACAGAGCGGCGCGCCGACGCCAAAGCAATCGGAAGCGCTTGCCACCTACGAGCGCGCGCTTGGCGATTTCAAATCGATCCTCGCCGAGCGGCGGCGCCAGATCGAGGCGAAGGAGCCGCTGCCGAACCTGCCGGGACAGGCGCTCTATCTCGCACGCGTCGCCGTCATCAGCAGCTACAAGGATCTCACGGACGCCATGCCGTCTCGGATCGGCAAGCCCAACAAGTTTGAGATTCCTCCGGCCTATTTCGATGTCGCCATCGAACCCCTGATCGACGAATATGCGCGGCTGTTCGATATCATGGAGGCGCCGCCGGCTAATGCACAGAACTCGGAGACGCCGTTCAGGGACGTCGTCGATCTCGCGGCCGCGATCGCGCGCGCCAAGGGGCTTTCACCTGGTCACGCCGAAGCCGCAGGGCGCATCAGCCTGGGACTGTTCTTTGCCGAGACCAACGGCAAGCAGAATGTCCGCAACGGACGTTCGAACACCTATATGGGCAGCTTCCAGACTGGTCCGTCCGAGGACCGCAACGGCCGCAGGAAATGGGAGGCCATCAAGGGCGAGATCGCAGCGATCGATCCGGACCTCAGCGCGCGCGACGACAGGGAGGAAGCGCGCGCCCGCGGCACCGATCATCGCTTCAACCACTGGACCAATGTGCGCGACGGCCTGATGAACGCGCATGCGGATATCTTCCGGGAGATCCCGGCAATCGTGAAGACGCTGCCCGACCCGATCGACCAGATGAAGCTGTTCGAGCTGATCCAGATCGTCCCGACCCCGACAAGGTCCGCGCTCAAATCGGGCGATCTGCTGAATTACAGGGTGTCCAGCCCCACCATCATGAAGCATCTGCGCAACAACAGCATTTTCGCGTTCGGACAGGCTGACCGGGCAAGGACCTCGGCGAGCTTCCGCGAGATCCTAGCCGCGATGTGGCTGTTCAACCGGAAGTTCGAGAAGGCAATGGCGAAATATGCGGAGATCAAGCCGCGCTGAGGAAGCGGTTTGCAACTGCTACCGGACGTCGTAGGTTTCCTCTCCCACTCGTGATCGGGAAGGAAGCGCCACGATGTCATCGGCCATCTCATGCGCCTGCTAGTCCTCGGCGGCAGCCAGTTTCTCGGGCGCGCGATCGCCACCCATGCCTGCGCGGCCGGGCACGACGTGACTTGCGCGGCCCGCGGCCTCGCGGGACCGATCGCGGCGGGCGCCCGCTTCGTGATGATCGACCGCGACAGCGTTGACGGGCTTGCGCCGCTCGCGGGCGGGACGTTCGATGCCGTGGTCGATGTCTCGCGCCATCCCGGTCAGGTTCGCCGCGCGGTGGCGGCGCTGAAGCGGCCGGGCGTGCACTGGAGCTTCGTCTCGACCGTCAGCGTCTATGCGGACAATCGCACGCCCGGGCAGCGCGCCGACACGGCATCGCTCCGCGAGCCCGTAACAGTGGATATCGAGCACACCACCGACGCCATCTATGGCGCCGCCAAGGTCGCCTGCGAACAGGCGGTCGGCAGCGACGCCTTCATCTGCCGGGCCGGCCTGATCGTCGGGCCGGAGGATCCGACGGGACGGTTTTCGTACTGGCCGGCGCGACTGGTCCGCGGCGGCGAGGTGCTGGCACCGGGATCGCCTGATGACGCCGTCCAGTTCATCGACGTGCGCGATCTCGCGCAATGGATCGTGCATGCGGCAGAGGTCGGCCTGACCGGCATCTATGACGGCATTGGGCCGGTTCGCACGCGCGGCGAAGTTCTGGCCGAGTGCGCATCCGCGCTGAACCCGTCCTGCAAATTCACCTGGATCGATCGCACCTTCCTTGAGGCGCATGACGTCCGGCGCTGGGTCGGCCCGCGGTCGCTGCCGATGTGGCTGCCCCTGCCCGACTTCGCGGGCTTCATGACGCGCGATACCTCGCCGGCGCGCGGGGCCGGGCTGACCTCACGCCCACCAGCCGTCACCGCGCGCGATACGCGCGCCTGGCTCCGCCGCAGCAACGGACCTGTCGTCGGACTGACAGAGGATGAGGAGAAGGCCGTGCTCGCCGCATGGCATGCGGGCAAGGCGAGCTAGTTCTCCACTTTGTAACCGTCCGTCAGCGTCTTCAGGAAGGCGATGATGTCGGCCTCGTCCTGCTCCGTCATCGCCGGCTTGTCGCCGGGATGGCGATCGAACGGCGGATCGGTGACATCCACATTGGCGTGATATTTCGGCGGCAGGTCGTCGTACTTCAGCACCGTGCCGTCAGCGGCGCGCGGAAACACCTTTTCCGGATTGGTGTCGCGGAAATTGTAGAAGTCCATCACCTGCTGAAGGGTGCTGAAGACGCCATTGTGGAAGAAGGCGTGACGCGTCGCCGTATTGCGCAGCGTCGGCGTCAGGAACATGCCGCAATATTGCGTCTGCTCGAGGATGTCGGTGCGCTGCGGACCGCAGACGCCGAGGTCGAAATAATCGGGATCGCGATTATTGGTGAGCACGGTATTGCGTGGCGCGCCGAGCGCCTCGTATTGATGATCGGTGAACAGCGGCGGCAGGCCGTCGCGGGTCGGGGCCGAGGTGTGGCATCCCGCGCAATTGGCCTTGTCGGGGTCGTTGAACAATTGCAGTCCGCGCAGCTCGCTCTCGGAAAGCCGGGCCTTGCCTTCGAGCCAGTAGTCGTACTTGCTGGTGTAGGGATGGAAGCTCGGCTCCTCCACCTGATAGCGCGCGACCGCGAACATCGCTTCCGCAATCAGGAGCCGCTGATTTCTCAGCACGCCGGCGCCGAACAGTTCGACGAAGCGGTTGGCATAGGACGCGCGTCGCAGCTTGTCCGCGACGATCTTGGCACTGCCGCCGTCCATCTCGTTGGGATCGAGCAGCGGAAACAGCGCCTGGTCCTGCAACGTGTCGGCGCGGCCGTCCCAGAACAGGCCGCCCTGCGGCACGATGTTCGTCGATGCGCCGGTGCCGCCCGCGGTCTTCGTCGTGCGCGCCGACTGCTGGCCGATTGCGGCCATCTGCGCGAGGTCGATGATGTTGTCGTCGTCGCCCTTGTCGGGGCCGATGCTGAAATTCGGATGGCGGTCGAGATAGGTCAGCGACGGCACCGCGCGTGCGCCCTGCCGCGACAGGGTGGCGCCGCCAAGCATCACCGGTCCGTCATTGGGCGGCCCATAGGCGTGATCCGGGCTGTGGCAGGAGGCGCATGACAGCGCTCCGGACGAAGAGAGCGAGGCGTCGTAAAAGATCTCCTTGCCGAGCTGTGCCATCGCCGACAGAGGAGCGACGGGCGGACGCATGAGACGGACCGGGTTCGGGTTCACACCCACTTTATTCGTCTCTGCAAATCCTTTCGTTCCGGCAGCAAAGACGGCGCCGGCCAGACAAAGCAAGCCGGCGCCGAGGAGCCACATGGTGCGGCTGTTCATTAGAAGAGTACCGTTGGACTAGTGGTGGTGGTGCTCGTCCGGCGGGCTCGTGATGACGGTGCCGGAGGTCGGATCGAGGAAAAGGGCATCGGCCCGGAGATCGTGGCTGTGATCATGGTCGAAGTCGAACAGGTCCATGATCGATCCCGTGGTGGCGTCGAATGCGCCGCCGCCGAGCCGCTGGCCGTGCAGCCAATTGTCCTCGATGAAGCGAACCACCGAAGCCTGCGTCGTATAGGTGTGGCTGACATAGTTCGTCCTGGCGTAGGGCGAGACCACGATCAGGGGAACGCGCGTGCCGGGGCCGCAGCGGCCGTTGACCGGCTGGCCTCCGAGCCCCTTCGGCGCTGGCTGCTTGCCGGCGCCGAGGCCGCAGAGGCCGGGGCCGTTGACCTGATCGGCGGTCGGATCATACGAGGCGCTCTTCGGCGCGACGTACTGGTGGTCGTACCAGCCGTCGGAGTCGTCATAGGTGATGATGACCGCGGTCTCGCGCCACTCCGGCTGCTTCTGTAGGAAGTTGATCAGCTCGACATTGCCGACCTGCTCGTCGAGCGGATCGGAGTTGCCGGCATGACCGTCCTGGAAGGCCGGCATCTTGATGTAGGAGACGGCCGGGAAATTGCCGGCCTTCACCGCGGCATAGAAGTCCTCGAGATCGTAATTGTGATTGGCCGGATCGACCTTGCCGTTGAGGTCATGGGTATGGCCGATCGCACGGACCGAGCTCGGCCGCGCATGGGTCGGGTTCGCCGTCGACTCGTGATACTGGAAGAAGGCGTGATGCGGGGTGTAGTCCACGATCGTGCCGTTGACGTTGCTGGAGAAGGTGCTGCGGGCGCAGCCCGTCGTCCCGTTGGCATTCTTGAGCGTGAGGTCGAAGCCGCCCATGAAGCTGCCCCAGCTGATGTGCTCGGCGTTGAGCAGGTCGCCGATATTCTTGCCGCCCATCAGCATCGTGCTCGTCGTGCTCGAGCAGACGTCGTTGCCGGGGTCGGTGTCGCCGGTCAGTGTCAGGCCGCCCTGACCGTCGGCGATCGACGATGACGTGCCGATGACCGGCTGCACGCCGTTGGTTTGTGCGGCGACCACTTCGAGCATGCCGGGCGTCGACGGGCCGAACGTGTCGGTCCAGTTGTTGTCGCTCATGGCGAAGTGCTGGGCGTAGTTCCAGAAGGCGGTGACGGTGTTGCCGTCGAAATAGCCCATCACCTGCCCGTTCGTGCCGAACGCGCCGGCGCCGCCGGCGGTGCCGCGCCCAGTGAATTTCGGGAACAGGTCTGCCTTGCCGTTGTCCACGGCCTGCTGCTCGGGCGTGTAGGCATGGTTCTGCGAGCGGGTGTTGGCCTGGGTGCGGTCGAGACGGAACGGGTCGGTCGCGCCAGTGCCGTTGGCCGGGCTGTCGTTCGGATTGTTCACCAGCAGATTGGCCGTGACGAGGTTGTTCACCTTCGGCGTATGCGGCTTCGGCACGAAGGGAATCGAGCCGGACGGATTGGCCGCGTTCGGATAGGTCGCGAAATAATGGTCGAACGAGCGGTTCTCGTTGAAGATGATCACGAGATGCTTGATCGGCGTTTCCGTATGAATGTCGTGCGGATGACGGTGATGATCCCGGTCCCGACCGAAATCGTCTGCGAGGACGGGAATGCTGCACGCGAGTGCCGTCGCGGCCGCGAAGAACGCGACCGTCGTCAGAAATCTGGTTTTCATTGTTGTGTTGCCCCGAAGGATTGACGCCGACGCTCGGGAACGTAATGGCGGCGGATGACAGCGCTGTGTCAGTTTGACGCACGAGACACTTTGCGCAGTAGCCGAGACGAGATTTTTCACGCAGCCGCCTGCTTCGCGCCGTCCTTACCGAGGCATGCAGGTTTATTCCGTGGGCGACGGCAAAAATGATCGCGCCCGGATTGTTGCGCCATGCGCCCGGTTGCATTTAGCTTTGCCGGACAAGAACAAAGTCTCAGGGGGAAGCATGACAACCGCTCTTCACAGGCGCAGGCGCCGTGCCGCTCTGGTCGCCACGTCTCTGGCCGGCCTTGCCAATTTCGCCCACGCCGAGATCGTCGTCAGCGCCAATGACGGCAAGATGGTGCTGGAGAACGGCACTGCCGTGGTACGCAAGCAGCCGCTGCCGGATACGGTCAGCGTCATCGACTTCACCGACGGCGCGTTGAAACTGCTGGGCGAGGTGCCGGCGCCTGCCAGCGTGGTCGGCCCGCCGCCGAGCGTGGCAATTGCGCCGGACGGTGCCTTTGCGCTGGTGACTGGCGCGATGAAGATCGATCCGGCGGATCCGACCAAGGCGGTGCCTGACGACAAGCTCTCGGTCATCGACCTGAAGTCCTCCCCGCCTAAAGTGCTCGCGACCCACCAGGCCGGCGCGGGCGCGGCCGGCGTCTCGATCAATCGCGCGGGCACGCTGGCGCTCGTTGCGAACCGCAGCGAGGGCACGGTCTCGGTCTTTGCGATCAGCGGGAGCACGCTGACGCCGGCCGGCAAGATCCAGCTTGGTGATGCCAAGTCGGGCCCGAGCCACGCCGTGTTCTCGCGCGACGGCGCGACCGCGCTGGTCACCCGCGACGGCGACAGCAAGATCTCGCTGCTCACCGTGGACGGGACCAAGGTCGAGTACGCCAAGCGCGACCTCTCCGCGGGCATCCGCCCCTACGACATCGACCTCACCGGCAGCGCTGCGGCCGTCGTCGGCAATGTCGGCGCCGGCAGCGGCGACAACGACACGATCAGCCTGATCGACATGACCGCCAAGCCGATCCGCGTCGTCTCGACCGTCACCGTCGGGCAGACGCCTGAGGCGGTGAAGATGTCACCGGACGGCAGCCATGTCGCAGTGACCGTCATGAACGGCTCGAACAAGCCGTCGGCCTCGCCCTTCTTCAACGATTTCGGCCTGCTCAAGGTCTACAGGATTTCGGGGACCGAACTCACGCCAGTGGCGGAAGCCAAGATCGGCCATTGGTGCCAGGGCATGGTTTGGTCGAAGGACTCCAAGCATGTCGTTGCGCAGTGCATGGTCGAAAACGAGCTGATCGCGTTCGCGTTCGACGGCAAGGCGCTGACCAGGACGTCCACGCTCAAGCTGCAGGTGAGCCCCGCGGGCATTCGCACCGCGGAGCCCTGAGGCGGCCGTAATAGCAAACGAGAAGCCTGCAAAGGCCGTCAGAGCCGCTTTGTGAAATGATAGCGACGAATGCCGCCGCCCAGTGTCTTGTTGCTGGCGGCATCGGCAATTTCTTCGCGCACGTTCTCGTATCCGGCGTTTCGATACAGCGCCAGCGCGTCCTGCTGAAGCTCGGACGTACTCAACTGCAATTGCAGCCGATTGCGGCGACGGCACTCCTGCTCCGCAAACGCCATCATCCGTCGCGCG
The DNA here is from genome assembly GCF_029714325.1 of Bradyrhizobium sp. CB1717. Classification (NCBI taxonomy): domain Bacteria; kingdom Pseudomonadati; phylum Pseudomonadota; class Alphaproteobacteria; order Hyphomicrobiales; family Nitrobacteraceae; genus Bradyrhizobium; species Bradyrhizobium sp. CB1717. Next base: position 2,856,600 of record NZ_CP121666.1, on the reverse strand, counting down.
ATACCCCGGCGCCGCGCGCCGGGAGCAACGTACATGCGGCGCAATTCCATCGCGTGCTCGCCCTGGGCCTCCAGTCCAAACATGCCGACCATTTCGCCGTCATCGACGACGACCCAGAAACCGCCGTTCCTGCTCGCATAGTAATCGGAGAGACGATCGATCTCCTCCGCGAGGGAGCGGGTGATGTATCCCTCAAACGCCTCCGCCAGATGTGCAGGCGCCAGCAGACGATTCACCTGTATGAACAGCTCCCGCACAGCGGCTGCATCGGCCGGCGAGAAAGCGCGGATCTGGAGCTCGCTTGCCACTGCGCCACCCGCCTATTCGGTGCGGATCGGCGTGTCCTTCAGCCCGTTATTGTCATAGGCCTTCCGCAACGTGCCGTTCGTCACCGCTTCGTTCATGAATTTGGTGACGAAAGCCAGCGCCTGGCTATGGCCGAGCGGGACGGCGACGGCGGTCACCGTCTTCTTGAAGGTCTCGTCGAGCACGCGTGTCCCCGGAATCTTCTGCGCCATCTTGTTGAGCTGGTCGCGTGACAACGCGAAGGCGTCGATCTCGCCGCTCTTCAGCAGGCCGAAGATTTCATCGTATGTCTGATAGCCCGTCACCGTCGCGTTCTTCAGATGCGCAATGGCGCCGCGCATGGTGGTCGTGGCGTTGACGGCCGCAACCTTGATGCCCGCCTGGTCGAGCGTGGCGAAATTGGTGATGCTCGAACCCGGCTTGACGATGTAGGTGGCGTCAGCGACCTCGTAGATCGGGCCGAACAGCATCTTGGTCTCGCGCTCGGGATCCTTGGGCAGCCATGTGACGTCCCAGGTGCCCTTTGAGGCGGCGTCAGTGATCTGCCCGGAATTCTGGTGCACGACATATTCGACGGGTACACCGAGCTGCGCGGCCATCTCCTTGCCGAGATCGACGGGCACGCCGGCGTAGCCTGCTTCCGTCTTGGTCGACCAGAACGCGCCGCCCGCCGGGCTGATCGCGATCGCAACCCGGAGCTTGCCGGTCGGCGCGACCTCGTCCTTCACGCCATCGGCTAGCGCGGGCATGGCGAGGGTCGCTGCGAGAACGAGGCCGGCAAGGGCCGAGTGGAGGATCGTGGGCATGTCATGTGCTCCTCACCTTTTTTCTTCTTTCAACTGCTCCGTCTCCGGCACACCGCCCGACACAATTCTGGTCGATCGTGCGCGCGGTGAAAAGCGGTTTCTCATGACAAACCTGCCAAAGGCCACGGCGCGGGTTGCTGTGCAAGGCCGGCGACTGCCATGGCTATGGTGTTCCACGGCCGGGCGTTTATTGGTAGCCTGCGGCACCGACAGACAGAAATCGGGGGCCACCGAATGACCTGCGCGAATCCCACATCGCTCGCCCATCGCAATGGCGCGTGGAGACATGTCGGACGGGCGCTGGCCGCCGCGAGCGCCGTGATCGCGCTCGCCGGCTGCGAGGACAAGAACACCTTCGTGGCCCCGCCACCGCCGAAGGTGGATGTGGCTACACCGGTGCAGCGGCCGGTGACGCGCTATGTCGAGGCCACCGGCAACACCGCGCCGATCAAGAGCGTCGATCTCGTCGCACGCGTGCAGGGCTTCCTACAATCGATCGACTATCAGGACGGCAGCTTCGTCAAGCAGGGCACCCAGCTGTTCACGATCGAGCCGGAAACGTACAAGCTCAAGGTCGAGCAGGCGAAGGCCGCAGAGGTCGGCGCGCAGGCCACGGTCAAGCAGGCGGAAGCCGATTACAAGCGGCAGGTCGAGCTGGTGCAGCGCCAGGCGGTCTCGCAGTCCACCCTGGACACCTCGACATCGACCCGCGACAACGCTCAGGCCAGCCTCCAGCAGGCCCAGGTCAATACCAGGCTCGCCGAGGTCAATTACGGCTACACCAACGTGACCGCGCCGTTCGACGGTATCGTCAGCGCGCACCTGGTTTCGGTGGGCGAGCTCGTCGGCGTCTCCTCCCCGACCCAGCTCGCGACCATCGTCGCCATGGACCCGATCTGGGTGAACTTCACCGTCAACGAGCAGGACGTCCTTCGCATTCGCGCCGAAGCGACCCGCCGCGGGCTGACCGTCGCCGACCTCAAACAGTTGCCGGTCCAGGTGGGCCTGCAGACCGAGACTGGCTATCCGCATGAAGGCCACCTCGACTACGTCTCGCCGACCCTCAACACATCGACAGGCACGCTCGCGGTGCGCGGCGTCATACCCAACGACAAGCGGGCGCTGCTGCCCGGCTATTTCGTCCGCGTCCGCGTGCCCTTCGACCAGGAGAAGAGCGCCCTCCTCGTCCCCGACACCGCGCTCGGCAGCGACCAGGGCGGCCGCTATCTCCTCGTCGTCAACAACGACAATGTCGTCGAGCAGCGCAAGGTGCAGATCGGGCCGACCGACAACGGCCTGCGCGTGGTCGAAAGCGGCCTCAAGCCGGACGACCGCGTCGTGATCGCGGGGCTGCTGCGCGTGATCCCGGGCCAGAAGATCGACCCGCAGGTGACGAAGATCGACCAGTCCCAGGCGTCCACCAAGTAGGAGCCGCCGGCCATGATCTCAAAGTTCTTCATCGAGCGGCCGGTCCTCTCGAACGTCATCGCGCTCCTGATGATCCTGATCGGCGGCGTCGCGCTGTTCAACCTCGCCATCGCGCAATATCCCGACGTGGTGCCGCCGACGGTGCAGGTCACCACGCGCTATCCCGGCGCCAGCGCCAAGACCGTGATCGACACGGTCGCCTTGCCGATCGAGCAGCAGGTCAACGGCGTCGAGGACATGCTCTACATGCAGTCCTACAGCGGCTCCGACGGCACCTACACGCTGACCGTCACCTTCAAGATCGGCACCGACCTGAACTTCGCGCAGGTGCTGGTGCAGAACCGTGTCTCCAGCGCGCTGGCGCAGCTGCCGCAGGCGGTGCAGAACCAGGGCGTCACCGTCCAGAAGAAATCGACCGCGATCCTGCTGTTCGTGACGCTGACCTCGCCCGAGGCGAAGTATGACAGCCTCTATTTGAGCAACTACGCCACCATCAACATCCGCGACGAGCTCTCCCGCCTGCCCGGCGTCGGCAACGTCACGGTGTTCGGTGCCGGCCAATATTCGATGCGGGTGTGGCTCGATCCGAACAAGCTGCAAGTCCGTGGCCTGGTGCCGCAGGACGTCATCAACGCAATCCAGCAGCAGAGCCAGCAGGTCTCCGCCGGCCAGGTCGGCGCACCGCCGACGCCGCCGGGCCAGGCGTTCCAGTACACGCTCAACGTCAACGGACGGCTCGACGACACCACCCAGTTCGAGAACATCATCGTCAAGACGGGCACCAGCGGCGACGTCACGCGGGTGCGCGACGTCGGCTGGGTCGAGCTCGGCGCGCAGACCTACAGCCAGATCTTCTCGCTCAACAAGCAGCCCGCCACCGGCATCGGCGTGTTCCAGTCGCCCGGCGCCAACGCGCTCCAGGTCGAGCAGGCGGTCGAGAAGAAGATGGCCGAGCTCTCCAAGCGCTTCCCGGAAGGCATCAAATACGACACGCCGTTCGACACCACCAAATTCGTGCAGGCCTCGGTGCACGAGGTCTACATGACGCTGATCGAGGCCGGCCTGCTGGTGCTGGTCGTGATCCTGGTCTTCCTGCAGGACTGGCGCGCGATGCTGGTGCCGGCGACGACCGTGCCCGTCACCATCATCGGCGCGTTCGCCGCGATGGCCGCGCTCGGCTTCACCATCAACATGTCGACGCTGTTTGCGATCGTGCTCGCGATCGGCATCGTCGTCGACGACGCCATCGTGGTGGTGGAAGGCGCCGCGCACAACATCGAGCAAGGCATGAACGGCCACGACGCCGCGATCCGGGCGATGGACCAGCTGTTCGCGCCAATCGTCGGCATCACCTTGGTGCTGATCTCGGTGTTCTTGCCTGCCTCGTTCCTCGCGGGCCTGACAGGCCGCATCTACTCGCAATTCGCGCTGGTGATCGCGGCGACCGCGCTCTTGTCCGCCATCAACGCGGCGACCTTGAAGCCGACGCAATGCGCATTATGGCTGCGGCCGACGGTGCCGCCGGAGCAGCGCAACTTCTTCTATCGCGGCTTCAACAACGTCTATGACCGGGTCGAGCGCGGCTATACGCGGCTGATCACCTTCCTGGTCCGGCACGCCACGGTGTCGGTCGCGGTCGCCTTGGTGCTGATCGGGGTCGGCGGCTACGGCCTGTCGCGAGTGCCGACCGGCTTCCTGCCGATCGAGGACCAGGGCTATCTGATCGCCGCCATCCAGCTCCCCGACGGCGCCTCGCTGGAGCGGACCCAGAAGGTGCTCGATCGTGCCAGCGATATCATCAAGGATGCGCCGGGCGTGGCGCAGGTCATCACCATCGCCGGCATCTCCGCGCTGGACAGCAGCGCGAGCCTTGCCAATGCCGGCGTCGCCTACATCATCCTGAAGGATTGGGATGCACGCAAAGGCCCCGGCGAGGATCTGCGCTCGCTGGTCTTTGGCCTCAACGACAAGCTCGCCGTGATCATGGAGGCGCGCACCATCGTGCTGCCGCCGCCGCCGATCCAGGGCATCGGCAACGCCGCCGGCTTCTCGATGCAGGTCGAGCTGCGCGACGGCAACAGCGATTTCGCCAAGCTGCAGGCCATCACCGGCGCAATGGTCACCAACGGCCAGAGCCAGAGCGCGCTGCAGCGCGTGCAGTCCTCGTTCCGTTCCTCGGTGCCGCAATTCAACGTCGAGATCGACCGCATCAAGACCCAGACGCTGCACGTGACCACCGACCAGGTGTTCTCGGCGCTGTCGACCTATCTCGGCTCGTCCTACGTCAACCAGTTCAACAAGTTCGGCCGCGTGTTCCAGGTCTACACGCAGGCCGATCCCGCCTTCCGCGTCACCGAGCGCGACATCGCCAACATGCAGGTGCGCAACTCGAACGGCGACATGATCCCGATCGGCACCGTCGCCACGATCACACCGGCGACGGGGCCGTCGCTGATCAGCCTCTACAATCTCTATCCCTCCTCGACCATCATCGGCCTGCCGGCACAGGGCTACTCCTCCGGCCAGTCGCTGCAACTGATGGAGGAGATCGCGGACAAGACGCTGCCGCCCGGCACCGGCTATGAATGGACCGCGATGTCGTACCAGGAGAAGGCGGTCTCGAACCAGATCTACTGGGTGTTCGGGCTTGCCATGCTGCTGGTCTATCTCGTGCTCGCCGGCCAGTATGAGAGCTGGTACGCGCCGATCTCGGTGATCCTCGCGGTGCCGCTGTCGCTGATCGGACCGATGCTGATCCTGAGCGGCCTCAAGATCGACAACAACCTCTATTGCCAGATCGGCCTGATCCTCCTGATCGCGCTGTCGGCGAAGAACGCCATCCTGATCGTCGAGGTCGGGCTCGAACTGCACGGCCGCGACGGCAAGCCGATCCTGGAGTCGGCGATCGAGGCGGCGCGCGCCCGCTTCCGGCCGATCCTGATGACGTCGTTCGCCTTCATCCTCGGCGTGGTGCCGCTGGTGCTCGCGACCGGCGCCGGCGCCAGCGCCCGCAAGTCGATCGGCATCACGGTGTTCTCGGGCATGCTGGCCTCGACCTGTCTCGCGGTGCTGTTCGTGCCGGCCTTCTTCGTGGTGGTGCAGCGCTTTGAGAACTGGCGCGCGTCGAAGAAGGCGCCGAAGCCGCAGCCGGTGGCCGAGGTGAAAGGATAGACAACGGCTATCGACCACGATCGTCATTGCGAGCGAAGCGAAGCAATCCAGAGTCTTTCCGCGGAGACAGTCTGGATTGCTTCGGTGCGCTCGCAATGACGTTGGAGAGGGATCGGCGAAAAGGGGAATGCCCCAATGAGGAGATAGCCTCTCCCCAGCCCTCTCCCGCAAGCGGGAGAGGGGGCGCACCGCCTGCGCGGCTACAGCCCCTCGCTAAGCCTTCTCCGTCGACGTCTGCCGTGCCTCGCCGCTCGACACCAGCAGCACCGAGACCTTCGACTGCCTCAGCACGGTGTCGGCGACGCCGCCGAAGGAGAGATGCTTGCCCTGGATGCGGTCGACGCCCATGACAACGAGATCGGCATCGGTGGTGTCGATCTCGCGCAGGATCGCGGCCTCCGGCGCCCGGTTCACGCGCAAGGTCGTGGTGATGTCGACATCGTAACGGGCAGCGAGATCGCTGGCGTCCTTCAGGATACCGGTTTCCTGGCTAAGGCCGCGGGAGGCCCCGCGTTGCGCGCCCTTGTCCCGCGTCGTCGCCACATAGATCACCCGGAGCGAGCCTGATCCCGCCTGCGTCAGCGCGACCGCGACCTCGGCGCCGCGCTTGGAGACGCCGCTGCCGGAGATCGGAACGAGGATGTTGAGTCCTTCCGGCATCGGTTGCTTCAAATGCTTGCCTTTGGCCGCGACGATCGCGAGCGGTCCTTCGAACTTCGCGGCGATGTCCTCGATCTTCCGGTCAAAGCGATCTTTTGTGGCGGCGACCTTGTCGACGCCGACAATGAGGAGATCAAAGCCCTTGCGCGCCTCGTCTGCGATGGCCTCGCTGAGCTCCGCGCGCCGCGCACGCGTGACGACATCGACATTACCGGTACCGCTATCGCTACTGGCGGAGACCGTTTCGGCCGCCCGCTTCACCACGGCTTCATGGCTCTCCTCCCCGTCGCGGCCCCCCTCCTGCTCGGTGGCGCGCTTGCCGACATGCAGCACGGTGATCGGCAGGCCGCGCATGCCGGCGATCAGACCCGCGACGTGGGCGGCGAAGGTGGCGTTGACGCTCTCGTCGACCGCCAGCAGGGGACGTTCGAGGTTGGCGACGAAGCCGCGCTTCTCGAATTCCTCGCGCTCGAGGCGCTCCTTCTCCTCCTTGTTCATCGGCAGCCTGGCCAGCGCCGCGCGCAGCATCGGCGGCATCGCCATCGTGGTCACAATCGCCATGGTCACGATCATCGTGAACAGGTTCTGGCTGAGCACGCCGATGGACAGGCCGATGGTCGCGATGATCACCTCGGTCGAACCGCGCGCATTCATGCCGCTGGCGAGCGCCAGCGACTCCCGAGTGTTCAGGCCGCCCAATGTGCCCCCGACGAACGCGCCGCCGAACTTGCCGACGCTGGCGATCACGACCAAGAGGCCGGTGAGCATCAGGAGATTGGGGTCGCGCAGCACCGACAGATCGGCGGCAAGACCGGCGAGACCGAAGAACACCGGCATGAAGAAGCTCGAGATCAGGCCGCGCAGGCGCTCGTCGATCTGCCGCGTCAGGATCGGCGACTCGCCGACCAGGATGCCGGCGACGAAAGCACCCAGCACCGTGTGCACGCCGATCAGGTGCGTGATCAGCGCCATCGTGCCCATCAGCAGCAGAATGACCGTGATGACAGGCGCGGTGCTGACCAGCGTATCGTTGGCCCAGCGGATGAGCTGGAACACCAGGCGGCGGCCGATGGTGAAGCTGACCGCGAGAAAGACCAGCGTGCCCAGCACGGCCTTCGCCACCGAGCCGATATCCAGCGTGTTATGCGAGGCCAGGCTGAAAATGACGGCGATGATGATCCAGCCGATGGTATCGTCGATCACGGCGGTCGCGACGATGATCTGCCCGACATCGCGGCGCATGAAATTCATCTCGCGGACGACCACGGCGACGATCTTCACGGAGGAGATCGACAGCGCGGTGCCCATGAACAGCGAGGCGACCAGACGCTGCTGCGGATTTGGCAGCAGCGCATCGGGCAGGAATTCTCCGAGCAGGAAGCCGCAGGCGAAGGGCACGACGATGCCGGCGATCGAGATCGCGATCGCGGCCTTGCCGACCTTCCTGACCAGCTTGAGATCGGTCTCCATGCCGGTCAGCAGCAACAACAGCAGGATGCCGAACTGGGCGATGCCGTCGATCATCGCCTTCTGCTCGGGTGTCTTGGGAAAGATGGCGTGCTGCGCCTCCGGCCAGAGCCAGCCGAGCAGCGACGGCCCGAGCAGGATGCCGGCGAGCAATTCGCCGATCACCGAGGGCTGGCCGATGCGCTGCATGATCTCGCCGAGACCGCGGCCGACGACGATCAACAGCACGATCTGGAGAATCAGGAGGGACTCGGCGGGGCCGGCCGATTTGCCGCCTTCGGCGCCCGCTGCAATGGTGGTGAGGACGAGCACCGCGGGGACGAGGCCGACCGGTCGGAGCAGGCTCCACTGCATGCAGGTGTCTTGTCCCCTTTTGCTGTCCCGGCGAGGTTGCCGGGCCACAGGAATAGAACCCGCGGGAGGTGGAGCGGGTTCCCAATCTGATACGGCGCGGTTTCACCGGCGAAAACAAAAAGTGCGAAAACAACCCCATGCACAGTAGAAATGGCGTTGAAAGGCTTCAGAAATTTCGGCTATGCCGAAACGACTTGCTCCGTCGGGCAAAACACTGGCAGAATGGCATCATGGGTGGCATGGGCAGGATGCCTCCTTCCCCGTCATTGCGAGCGCAGCGAAGCAATCCAGAAGCCCTCCGAGGAAAGATCCTGGATTGCTTCGTCGCAAGGGCTCCTCGCAATGACGGTGGAGAGAGTTGCGGAAGGGGCCGCCACATCCCCCGTCATTGCGAGCGCAGCGAAGCAATCCAGAATCCCTCCGCGGAAAGATTCTGGATTGCTTCGTCGCAAGGGCTCCTCGCAATGACGGTGGAGAGAGTTGCGGAAGGGGCCGCCACATCCCCCGTCATTGCGAGCGCAGCGAAGCAATCCAGAGTCCCTCCGCGGAAAGATTCTGGATTGCTTCGTCGCAAGGGCTCCTCGCAATGACGATGTGGAGGCAGCCGCCCGCCTTACTCCCTCACGCCGCCTGCGGCGTCCTGATCTCCCGCGGCAGGATCAGCGCGGCGGCGATCGCGAGCAGGCAGAGTGCGGCGAAGGCGTGCAGCATGGTGACGAAGCCGCCCTGCTCGTAGAGCCAGGCGACGAGGCCGACGGACGCGCCGGCCGCGGTGAAGCCGACGAAATAGCGCACGGCATAGGCGCGCGAGCGCCATTCTTCCGTGGTGTATTTGCCGACCATGGCGTCGTTCACCGTGACCTGGCCGAACGCGCCCATGACGATGCCGATCGAGACCAGAATCAACGGCAGGTTATCCAGGCTCGCGGCGAGATACAGGAACGGCGCCAGCATGAAGGACAGCGGCAGCGCTACCGTCTTCAGCGAGTAACGGTCGAGCAGCCGGCCGATCGTGTACTGCGTCATCGCGCCGAACACGTAGACACAGGCCGCGATGACGCCTAGCAGCGCCGGGCTTTTGGTCAGATCGGCGAGACGTTCGGCAAAGAGCTTCGGCAGCGCGACGGTGACGGCGTTGAAGGTCGTGGAGATCGCGATCACCACGATCAGCAGCGCCAGGATCACGCGCCACATGTCCTGTTTTGCCACGCGCGCCTGCGCCGCCGCCTGCTTCGAGCCCTTGCGGTCCTCGTGCACGACCATCATCGCAAACGCGATGCCGATCAGGACCGTGACCACGCCGGGAACGATGAACGCAAGGCGCCAGCCGAGATATTGACCGATCACGCCGGTCACCAGCGCGGACGAAGCGACGCCGAGATTGCCCCAGACGCCGTTGATGCCCATCTCGCGGCCGAGCCGGTCGGCATAGGACACGATCATGGCGGTGCCGACGGGATGGTAGATCGAGGCGAAGATGCCGATCGCGAGCAGCGCGGCGCCGAGCTGCACCGGCGTCTGCACGAAGCCGACCGAGATCATGGAGAGACCGATGCCGACGAAGAAGATCAGCATCATGTGGCGGCGGCTCCAGCGGTCCCCGAGCCAGCCGGTGAGCAGCGAGCCGGCGCCGAAGGCGATGAAGCCCGGCGTCGCGTAAGGCAGCAGCTCCGAATAGGCCATGCCGAGCGCCGGGCCCATGATGATCACCGCGGCGGCGAAGATCAGCATCGAATAGTGGTCGATGAAATGGCCTGCGTTGACGAAACTGATGACCCGGCTGGGGCTGTTCATTACGAATCCTCTCCTGCTCCGAAATGAGTTATATGTCCTCCCCATGACGGGATGCCGCCAATGACTGTCTTGGAAACGCCAATCCTTCGGGAAGTCCGGAGCAACCACCGCTCGCCCGCGGGCGTGCACCTGGTCGCCCGCGACTATCCCAAGGGCATGCGGATCGACCCGCACCTGCACCGCGAGGCGCAGCTGATCTACGCGGCACGCGGCACCATGCAGGTGACGACGCCCGAGGGACGCTGGCTGGTGCCGCCGGACCGGGCCGTCTGGGTGCCGGCCGGTCTGGAGCACGCCATCGACCTGCTCGCCGACATCGAGATGCGCACGCTGTATTTCGACCTCGCCTGGCTCAAGCGCGAAAAGCGTTACCAGGGATTGACCCGGGAATTCGTGGTCCGGGTCTCGCCGCTGCTCAACCAGGCGATCCTCGCCCTGTTCGACGCGCGGAATACCGAGGAGCGCACCGAGCTTTTGGTGCGGCTGGTGATGCTGGAACTGCATCAGGCCGAGGATTCCGCGACCTTCGTGCCGCTGCCGCGCGAGCCGCGCTGCCGCCGCGCTGCGATGATCGTGCTCGACGATCCCACCGGCCTGCACGACATCGACTCGCTGGCGCGCGAGGTCGGAACTTCCGCGCGCACGCTGTCGCGGCTGTTCTCGAGCGAGACGCAGCTGAGCTTCAAGAGCTGGTGCCAGCGCGCCCGCATTGCGGCAGCGATCCAGCGGATATCGACGGACGCGAGCGTGTCGGTGAAACAGCTCGCGACCCAGCTCGGTTATGCCAGCGTGCCGGCGTTCTCGGCGGCTTTCCGTCAGGTGACGGGGCGGACGCCGACGGAGTTTGCGGGGAAGGGGTGAGGCAGCCGTGCCCCCAACCCGTCATTGCCAGCGCAGCGAATCAATCCAGAATCCTTCCGCAGCGGCAGTCTGGATTGCTTCGTCGCAAGGGCTCCTCGCAATGACGGTGTTTCACCGGATGCCCCGCCCTCGCCCGGCATGACAGCATTCTCCAAACGCACGGCACCACTAAAGATACAAAATTCCCCTGCTTGATTGTGATCGGCTTCCGCCTAAATCCCGTGTAAGCTTCGGCACCGCACAAAACCGGATTCGAAAAGTCCAGATGGCCAACGCCTTCTTCTCCGACCTGCTCGCCACCATCTCCGAGCGCGGCCGCACGCTGCTTCGCCGCGGCGACAGCGCGGACACCAGACAGGACGCCGACGGGCTGATCGCGCTCTGCGGCGCACTGCTGTCGGGCCGGGGCGAAGCCTCGGGCACGGCGATGGCACGCGAGGTGCTCGATCTCTACCGGGATCTGGATGCGGCGGGACGCCGCGCCTTCTTCGAGGCGCTGGTGCGCGATTTCGGGCCGGACCGGGAACGCCTGTCGGCGGCGATCGAGAAGTGGCGCGCCAAGCCGACGGACGAGGACGCAAGCTCGCTGCATTTCGCCTCGGAGCCGCGGCGTCAGGAGCTGATCCGCCGCCTCAACCGCGCGCCCGGCGGCACCGGCGATCTCGTCGCCATGCGCACCGACCTGCTCGGGATGATGAACGGGCACACCGATCTCGCCGCGCTCGACCGCGACGTCTCGCATCTCCTCTCTTCGTGGTTCAACAGGGGGTTTCTCGTGCTGCGCAGGATTGACTGGTCGACCCCGGCCAACATCCTCGAAAAGATCATCCGTTACGAAGCCGTGCACGAGATCTCCGACTGGGACGATCTGCGCCGCCGCATCGATCCGGTCGACCGCCGCTGCTACGCCTTCTTCCATCCGGCGATGGTCGACGAGCCCTTGATCTTCGTCGAGGTGGCGCTGACCGAGACCATCCCCGGCGCGATCGCGCCGCTGCTTGCCGTCGATCGCCAGCACCTTCCGATCGAGAAGGCGCGCACTGCCGTGTTCTATTCGATCTCAAACACCCAGCGCGGCCTTGGCGGCATCTCCTTCGGCAGCTTCCTGATCAAGCAGGTGGTGGAGGAGCTGCGCCGCGAGACGCCGAAGCTCGACACCTTCGTGACGCTGTCGCCGGTGCCGGGCTTCATGCAATGGGTGAAGCAGGACAAGGATTTGCCGCTGCCCGACGAAGACCGCGAGGTGCTCAAGCGCCTCGACGATCCCAAATGGTTCGAGAGCCCCGAGACCACGACGCTGCTCCGCGGCGTGCTGGAGCCGCTCGCCGCCTATTATTTCCTGAAGGCGCGCACGCCCAAGGGCCGGCTAATCGATTCCGTCGCCCGCTTCCATCTCGGCAACGGCGCGCGTCTGGAACGCATCAACTGGCTGGGCGACCTCTCGCCGAAGGGCGTGCGCGAGTCCGCCGGCGTGATGGTCAACTACCTCTACCGCCTCGACGACATCGAGAAGAACCACGAGGCCTACGCCAATGACGGCGAGGTCGTGGCGTCGAGTGCGGTGAAGAAGCTGCTCAAGGGCGAAGGGCGGCGGCTGCTGGATATGCGGCTGTCGTAGGGGGACGCGCGCTCCCGACTGTCATTGCGAGCGCAGCGAAGCAATCCAGACTGCCTCCGGCGGAGAGACGCTGGATTGCTTCGCTGCGCTCGCAATGACGGCGTGTGGGTCGGCAGCTTGAGTACCCAACCTGCCATTCGCCGCGGATCAGGACGTCAGAAACGGCGTTCGCTCCCTCCACCGTCATTGCGAGGAGCCCTTGCGACGAAGCAATCCAGACTGTCTCTGCGGAGAGACTCTGGATTGCTTCGCTGCGCTCGCAATGACAGAGCGTGTGGCGGCGGCTTGAGTACCCAACCTGCCATTCGCCGCGGATCAGGACGTCAGCAACGGCGCTCGCTCCCTCCACCGTCATTGCGAGGAGCCCTTGCGACGAAGCAATCCAGACTGTCTCTGCGGAGAGACTCTGGATTGCTTCGCTGCGCTCGCAATGACAGAGCGTGTGGCGGCGGCTTGAGTACCCAACCTGCCATTCGCCGCGGATCAGGACGTCCGCAACGGCCCTCGCTCCCTCCACCGTCATTGCGAGGAGCCCTTGCGACGAAGCAATCCAGACTGTCTCTGCGGAGAGACTCTGGATTGCTTCGCTGCGCTCGCAATGACGGAGTGTGTGGCGGCGGCTCGCGACTTGCTACTGCCGGTCAGATCAGCGTCTCGTACAAATCCATCCAGTCTGGATTGAGGCCCTCGATCAGCGCAAGTTTCTTTGCCCGACTGCCACCCTTGATCTGCTTCTCGCGCGTAATCGCATCCGTCATCGTGGCGTGCAGTTCGTACCAGACGAGGAGCTTGCAGCCGTACTTCGATGAAAAACCCTTTACCAATCCCTCGCGATGCACGAACGCGCGGCGCGGCGGATTGGAGGTGACGCCGACGTAGATCGTCCCGTTGCGGCGATTGGCGAACATGTAGACGCAGGGCTGCTTCATGATCGTACTCGGCTGAAGGCAGCTTTTACCATACCACAACCAGGAGATGATTTCGAGGCTTTCGTCACGTCATTGCGAGGAGTCCTTGCGACGAAGCAATCCAGACTGCCTCCGCGGAGAGACTCTGGATTGCTTCGCTGCGCTCGCAATGACGGAGTGCGTGGAAACGCCTGCGACAATCACCTGCCGCTGTCTACGAGTGAAGGACAGGTATGGACACCGCTCCCTCCACCGTCATTGCGAGGAGCTCTCGCGACGAAGCAATCCAGACTGTCTCTGCGGAAAGACTCTGGATTGCTTCGCTGCGCTCGCAATGACGGAATGGGTGGCGCGGCCGTCGTACCCCAGCGCCCCCTACTCCGCCAGCGCCTTCATCTCCTTGTAGAGATCGGACTTGCCTTCGAAGCCGATGCCGGGGAGATCGGGCATGGTGATGTGGCCGTTCTCGACGCGGACTCCGTCCGGGAAGCCGCCATAGGGCTGGAACAGGTCGGGGTAGCTTTCGTTGCCGCCGAGACCCAAGCCGGCTGCGATGTTGAGCGACATCTGATGGCCGCCGTGCGGGATGCAGCGGCTGGGGGACCAGCCGTAGGTCTTCAATACCTCGAGCGTGCGCTGGTATTCGCACAGGCCATAGGACAGCGCGCAGTCGAACTGCAGCCAGTCGCGGTCGGGGCGCATGCCGCCGTAGCGGATGAGGTTGCGGGCGTCCTGGTGGCTGAAGAGATTCTCGCCCGTCGCCATAGGGCCCGGATAGAATTCGGCGAGCGCGGCCTGCAGCGCGTAGTCGAGGGGATCGCCGACTTCCTCGTACCAGAACAGCGGATAATCGCGCAGCATCTTGGCGTAGGCGATGCCGGTCTCGAGGTTGAAGCGGCCGTTGGCGTCGACGGCGAGCTGCGCGTCCTTGCCGATCTCCTTCAGCACCGCCTCGATGCGGGTGCGGTCCTCGTCGATATCAGCGCCGCCGATCTTCATCTTGACGACGTTGTAGCCGCGGTCGAGATAGCCACGCATCTCAGCCCGCAGCATCGAGAGATCCTTGCCGGGATAGTAGTAGCCGCCGGCGGCGTAGACGAAGACGCGCGGATTGGCCTTGACGCCGTGGCGCTCGGCGAGCAGGCGGAACAGCGGCTTGCCGGCGATCTTGGCCACCGCGTCCCACACCGCCATGTCGATGGTGCCGACCGCGACCGAGCGCTCGCCATGGCCGCCCGGCTTCTCGTTGGTCATCATCGCGGCCCAGACCTTGTCGGGGTCGAGATTGTCGCTCGCGCTATCCAGCAGCGACTTCGGATCGGCTTCGAGGATACGCGAAGCAAAACGCTCGCGGATCAACCCGCCCTGCCCGTAGCGGCCGTTGGAGTTGAAGCCGTAGCCGACGACGCGCTTGCCATCGCGCACCACGTCCGTGACGACGGCAACGAGGCTGGTCGTCATCTTGGTGAAGTCGATATAGGCGTTGCGGATCGGGGACGAGATCGGTTTTGTGATCTCGCGGACGTCGACGATGCGGACGGACATGGGGGTTGGCTTTCGGTGGTCGAGAGGAAGTTCGTCAGACTATCTGTCCGTCATCCTGAGGTGCGAGTGGCGCGATGCAATAGCATCGCGCCGGGAGCCTCGAAGGATGAACGGCCGAGGTGCAGCCGGGCCGTCGCCCTTCGAGGCTCGCCGAAGAGGCGAGCACCTCAGGGTGACGGTGATGCATTTGGATGCGCGGCGCCTCTTCGTCATTGCAATGACGGCTTCGCCGTCACTTCTTATCCCTGAAATACGGCTCGACCGGACCATGCACCTTGATGGTCAGCGGGTTGCCGTAGCGGTCCTTGGCGTTGCCGGCGGTGACGCGGACCCAGCCTTCGCTGATGCAATACTCCTCGACATTGGTCTTCTCGATGCCCTTGAAGCGGATGCCGACGTCGCGCGCCAGGATGTCCGCGTTGTAGTACGGGCTGTTCGGGTCGACCGACAGGCGGTCGGGAAATTCGTCGCTCATGATTGTCTCGCTCACAACAGTGTTTCGATTTGATTCCGCAGCCCTTCGGGCCGGGCCGTCGGCGCGTAGCGCGCGATCACCTTGCCGGCACGGTCCACCAGGAATTTGGTGAAATTCCATTTGATGGAGGCCCCCAGCAGGCCGGATTGCTGACGTTTCAGGTACTCATACAGGGGATGCGCATTGGCGCCGTTGACGTCGATCTTCTCGAACAGCGGAAAGGTGACGTCGTAATGGGTCGAGCAGAATTCCTGGATCTCGCTCGCCTGTCCCGGCTCCTGCGCACCGAACTGGTTGCAGGGAAAGCCGAGCACCGCAAAGCCGCGCGGCGACAGATCGCGATAGAGATCCTCGAGGCCGCGATATTGCGGCGTGAAACCGCATTTGCTCGCGGTGTTGACGATCAGCAGCACCTGTCCCTCGAACCGGCGCATGGGCACCTCCTCGCCGGCAAGCGAGTTGGCCTTGAAGTCGTAAATCGCCGACATCGCTAACCCACGGGATCGATCGGCGACGGCGGCACGCCGCCGGCCTCGATCGCTTCGCCCGCGAGCAGGCACAGGTCCTCGCGGTAGCGGCCGGAGACGATGTGCACGCCGACGGGCGCCTTGCCGACGAGGCCGGTGGAGACCACGAGGCCCGGCAGGCCCATGAACGGAATCGCGATCTGCGGCAGCTGCGCTTCCCAGACACGCTTGAAGGACTCCTCGTCCTTGCGGTCGAGATGATCGGGGAACGGCAATTCGCCGGAGACCGGGGTCAGCAGCACGGCGTATTTCTCGAAGAACAGCATCCAGTCACGCGTCAGCGTGGCTCTTCGGGTCAGCGCCTTGGCGTAATTGGCCTGGTCCATCGGCGTGACCCTGCCGCGGTTGCCGCGCAGGCACGCCAGCGCGCCGGGATCGCCTTCGCGCTCGGCCATTTCGAGTTGCGCCTCATAGCCGTCGCCGAGCCAGAGCTTGATCTGCCACTCGACCGCCTCGCGCATCGGCGGGGTATCCTCGATGACGTCAACGGTCCAACCGGCGCGCTCCAGCCGCTTGCCGGCATCGCTCACCGCAGCCTTCACCTCCGGCGTCGTGGCAAGGCCGTTCGGATTGAGGCAGAGCGCGGCGCGCTTCGGCCGCGCCGGGCCTTCCAGCGGCGCCGGCACGAACCAGGGGTCGCGAATGTCGCGGGCGGACATCGCTTCGAGCGAAATGCGCAGATCGTTCACGGTGCGGGCCAGCGGGCCCGACACCGCCATGATCTGCGGCCCGATCGGGCGCTCCGGCAGCACCGGGTTGAAGGCCGGGATGCGGCCGAGCGTCGGGCGCAGGCCGTGCACGCCGCAGGCATAGGCGGGATAGCGGATCGAGCCGGCGATGTCGGTGCCATGGGCGATATGGCCGATGCCGGCCGCGACCGCCGAGCCGGCGCCGCCGGAGGAGCCGCCCGGCGTCAACGAGGCGTCGCGCGGGTTCTTGGTGTCGCCATGGACCAGGTTGGTGGTGAACCAGCGATAGGAGAAGGCCGGGCAATTGGTGCGGCCAAGCAGGATGGCGCCGGCTTTGCGGAAATTGGCGACCACCGGATTGTCCTCGCGCGCGATCAGGTCGCGCTGCAGCTTGAGGCCGTTGGTGGTGGCAAAGCCCTCCTGGTCGACATTGGCCTTGATGGTGACGGGCACGCCGGCGAGCACGCCGGGGTCCTCGCCCCGGCCAATAGCGGCATCGACGGCGTCGGCCTGCTTGAGCACATCCTCCGGACGGTGGTCGATCACGGCGTTGAGGGCGGGGTTGACCGCGTCCAGGCGGTCGAGGCCGGCCTTGGCGGCCTCCCTGGCGGACACCTTTTTGGACCTGACGAGGGTGGCGAGGTCGGCGGCCGACAGGCGCCAGAGATCTTGCATGGCTTGCTCCGTATGACCGGCGTCTTTTAGCGCCGGGAACGCGGCAAAGCCATGCGGATTTCGCAGGGATACCTCCGTCATTGCGAGCGCAGCGAAGCAATCCAGACTGCCTCCGAGGAAGCGGTCTGGATTGCTTCGTCGCAAGGGCTCCTCGCAATGACGGTGGAGGGAGCGGTGGGCCTCTCTTGCCGCGTCGCGGACTGGTCGAGCTAATGCCTTGTCGCCGACTGGTCCGGCATGTCCAGCAAGGCTTCGGTGAAGGGAAACTCCAGCACGATCTCGCCGTCGGAATCGGTGACCTCGATGACCGCCTCCAGCAGCGCCGGCTGGGTTCCTTCCGATTTCAGGACCTCCAGGATCATCTGGCGGGCGACCTCCCAGGCGCGATCGGGATTGCGCAGATCCTCGCCGTCAGGATCCACGATCAATTCGTCGCCGATACGGGTGTTGAAGAAATATCTGGGCATGCCTGATCCAATGGGGTCGCCTGTGGCCGATTGGAAGCCGTTCTATACTCACAACTGGTTTATCCCGACAGGGATCACGACCTATCGGCAATTTTGCGGATGTCATTCGCTCATCTTTACGGCCGCAATACGCTCTCTTTGCGGTGCAACAAACCCGCCGGCCTACTACCTAGGTCGGGAAAATTTCACTGGCGAACTTTTCCGCCCGCATTACTTTATCTGCGGGCGGATACGTCCGGTTTCGCGAAAATGGAGAGCCAAATGGCCTGGAAAGCCCCGAAGATCGTCGAAGTGCCCTGTGGCATGGAAATCAACATGTATGTGAGCGCTACCCGCAAGTGAGCGGTTGGTGAGTACGCGTTCTGCGCAGGTGGTTCTTGCGGTCACGATACGTTTCCGGGGGACAGAAACCTTGTCCGAAACTGTCTCGGCCTGAGATCCACCTCGCGACGTTCCCTCCAGGAGACGGATCATGCTTCGCGTCGTCGTCCTGGGCGCAGGGGCCGGCGGCGGAGTGCCGCAATGGAATTGCGGTTGCGAGGGCTGCCGCGCGGCCCGCAGCTATGGACACGAACTCCATCGAACCCAGGCCTCGGTTGCCTTCAGCGGCGATGGCGAGCACTGGTTCCTGATCAACGCCTCGCCCGATCTCCGCCAGCAATTGAACGCCACGCCGCAGCTGCATCCCAAGGCGGGCGCGCTGCGCCATACGCCGGTTGCGGGCGTGATCCTGACCAACGGCGAGGTCGATGCCGTGGCCGGCCTGCTGTCGATGCGCGAAGGTTCGCCCTTCACGGTCTATGCCCATGAAAAGGTGCTGGCGATCCTTGCCAGCAACAGCATCTTCAACGTGCTGAACGAGAAGAACGTCAAGCGCCAGCCGATCGGTGTCAGTGAGCCGTTCGAGCCGCGGCTGCCTGACGGCGCCCGCTCAGGGCTGGAGGTGCGGCCCTTTGCCGTGCCCGGCAAGTCGGCCTGGTACCTGGAAGGCAAGGCCCATCCGGGCGGCGAGACCGGCGACGGCGATACGCTGGGGCTGAAAATCACCGACAAGGCCACCGGCAAGTGCTTCTACTTCATCGCCGCCTGCGCCGAGGTCACCGACGCGCTGAAGGCCGAGATCGACGGCGCGGCGCTGGTGTTCTTCGACGGTACGGTCTGGCAGGATGACGAGATGATCAAGGCCGGGCTCGGCCACAAGACCGGCAAGAGCATGGGCCATGTCGCGATGTCCGGCGCCGACGGCGCGATCGCGCGGCTCGCCGATCTCGATATCGACAGGAAGATATTTCTGCATATCAATAACTCGAACCCGGCGCTGCTGCCCGGCTCAAGCGAGTGGAAAACGGTCGAACAAGCGGGCTGGCAGATACCTGGGGATGGAACGGAGATCGTGCTGTGAATGCCGCGTCAATGACTGGAATGACCGCGCTCTCGATCGGCAAGGACATCAGGCTCACCAGCGCCGAGGAGCTCGAGGCGACGCTGCGTCATATCGGAGCTACGCGCTATCACAGCCTGCATCCGTTCCATAAGCTCTTGCACGGCGGCAAGCTGAACAAGGGCCAGGTGCAGGCCTGGGCGCTCAACCGCTACTATTACCAGAGCACCATCCCGATCAAGGACGCGGTGGTGATCTCGCGCTTCCGCGACCGCGCCACGCGCGTGGAATGGCGCCACCGCATCGAGGACCATGACGGCGATGTCGGCTCCGAGGGCGGCATCGAGCGCTGGCTGAAGCTGACCGAAGGGCTCGGGCTCGACACCGCTTACGTGGAATCGACCGAAGGCATTCTGCCGGCGACGCGGTTCGCGGTGGAGGCTTACGTCCATTACTGTCGCGAAAAAAGCCCGCTGGAAGCGATCGCCTCCTCGCTCACCGAGCTGTTCGCGCCGAACCTGCACGAAGAGCGCATCTCCGGCATGCTGGAGCATTACGACTTCGTCAATCCTGATATCATGAGCTACTTCAAGCGGCGACTGACGCAGGCGCCGCGCGATGCCAATTTCGCGCTCGACTACGTCAAGGCGCATGCCACGACGCCGGAGCAGCGCGCGCTCGTATGCAACGCGCTGATCTTCAAGACCAACGTGCTGTGGGTGCAGTTAGATGCGCTCCAGCACGCCTATGTCGAAGGCAACATTCCGCCGGGCGCGTTCGTGCCCAAAGAAAACTAAGTAGGCGAGTTGAGAGGAGCAGCGATGGCCGGGCCGCGGAACATCAGCGTCAGCGAGGCAAGCCGCCCCGTGCTGCCGCGGCATGCCAAGCTGAAATATGACGAGACGCGACAAGTCTGGGTGATCCTGGCGCCGGAGCGGGTGCTGGCGCCGGACGAGATCGCAGTCGAAGTCCTGCAGCTCTGCGACGGCGAGCGCAATGTCGGCGACGTCGCCGATCAATTGGCCGCGAAATACGCCGCACCGCGCGAGGCGATCCTCACCGACGTCATCGCCATGCTGCAGGATCTCGCCGACAAGGGCTTCCTCACCGAGGCCCGGGAGAAAACGTCATGAGCGACGTGCTCGGCAACATCCCGCCCGGGATGAGCGACAGCCTCGCGGTGCTGGAGAAGCAGCGCTCGACGGCGGAGACTTTTGGGATTCCGCTCGCGGTGCTGCTGGAGATCACGCATCGCTGCCCGCTGCAATGCCCCTACTGCTCGAATCCCGTTGAGCTCGATCGCTCGGGCAAGGAGCTGACGACGGACGAGTGGAAGAAAGTGCTGAGTGAGCTCGCCGAGATCGGCGTACTCCAGGTGCATTTCTCCGGCGGCGAGCCCACGGCGCGGAAAGATCTCGTCGAGCTGGTGAAGCATGCCAGCGACGCCGGTCTCTACACCAATCTCATCACCTCGGCGGTGCTGCTGACGCGCGACAAGCTCAGCGATCTCGCCGACGCCGGGCTCTGCCATGTGCAGATCTCCTTCCAGGGCGTCGAGGAAGGCCTTGCCGATCGCGTCGCCGGCTACAAGAACGGCCATCGCAAGAAGCTCGAAGTCGCGAAATGGACGCGCGAGCTCGACCTGCCGCTCACCGTGAACGCGGTGATGCACCGGCAGAACCTGCACCAGCTTCCTGACGTCATCCAGATGGCGATCGATCTCGATGCCGACCGGCTCGAGGTCGCCAATGTCCAATATTACGGCTGGGCGCTGAAGAACCGCGCCGCCTTGATGCCGACCGTGGCGCAGCTCGATGAGTGCACCCGCCTCGTCGAGGAGGCGCGCGAGCGGCTGAAGGGCCGGCTGACCATCGACTACGTCGTTCCCGACTATTACGCATTGCGGCCGAAGAAGTGCATGGGCGGCTGGGGCCGGCAGTTCTTCAACATCTCGCCCGCCGGCAAGGTGCTGCCCTGCCACGCCGCCGAGAGCATCACCGGGCTCGATTTCGAATCGGTGCGCTCCAACCATTCGATCGCCTGGATCTGGCAGAACTCCGAGGCCTTCAACCGCTATCGCGGCACCGGCTGGATGAAGGAGCCGTGCAAGTCTTGCGAATTCCGCGAGATCGATTTCGGCGGCTGCCGCTGCCAGGCCTTTGCGCTGACGGGCGATGCCGCCAACACCGATCCGGCCTGCGCGCTGTCGCCACTGCACGAGACCATCTTCAAGCAGGCCGAGCGCGAGGCCGAGGGCGAGACCAACCGCTTCCTCTACCGCAACTTCGCCGGCGGCACCCTGGAATCCGAGAATGACGCCTGACGCCGACGCAGGCACAGCGGTCAGGCGTGCCGACCCCTTTGCGCCGCTGACCTCCGACATGCTCGATGTCGGCGACGGCCATGAGCTCTATGTCGAGAGCGTCGGCCGCGCCGACGGCATCCCTGCGGTCTACCTGCACGGCGGGCCTGGCAGCGGCTGCCAGCCCGACCATCGCCGGCTGTTCGATCCCGACCGTTTCTGCGCCGTTCTGTTCGACCAGCGCGGCTGCGGCCGCAGCCGGCCCAAGGGCTCGCGCGAGCACAACACCACGGCGCACCTGGTCGCGGACATGGAGAAGATCCGTGAGAAGTTCGGCTTTGAGCGCTGGTTGGTGGTCGGCGGCTCCTGGGGCGCGACGCTGGCGCTGGCGTATGCAGAGGCGCATCCCGAGCGCGTCTTAGGTCTCGCGCTCCGCGCAACCTTCCTGGGCACGCGGGCCGAGGTCGTGACGGCCTTCACGACGCGCCTGTCGCAATTCTATCCTGCGCTGTACGAGGACTTCCTCAGCGTGCTGCCGCTAGAAGAGCGCGACCAGCCGGTCGACGCCTGTTGGCGCCGTATCCTCGATACCGACCCGGCCGTGCATGGCCCGTCGGCGAAGGCCTGGCACGACACCGAGCGCATCTTGTCCGAGCACAAGCCTGCAAAGACACGGCTCGACCTCGCCGCGCTGAACGTCTGGCGCACATTGCCGGCGACCCCGTTCATGGAAGCGCATTACTTCCTCAACGACAGCTTCATGACCGCAGACCAGCTGCTGCAGAATGCGGGGATGCTCGAAGGCATTCCCGGCATCATCGTCCAGGGTCGCTATGACCTCTTGTGCCCGCCCGAGACATCGCACGCGCTTGCAGGAGTCTGGCCCGGTTCCGAGATTCGCATCGTGGAAGAAGCCGGGCATTCGCTCTATGATGGCGGCGTAAGGGACGCGGTCATGAAGTCGATCGCGGATCTTGCTTCGAAGATTCCGCGATAAGGATCTATCCCCTCATCCTGAGGAGCGCCCTTCGCGCGCGTCTCGAAGGATGAAAGGCCGAGATGCTGCAGCGGGGGCCTTCATGGTTCGAGACGGCGCCGACGCGCCTCCTCACCATGAGGGTTGGAATGGGAAGGACAAGAACAATGCCGCTCGCCGGGAAAGGCATGCTGCTGACGTCGATGAACATCGACGCTTCAGATGAGGCCGAGTTCAATCGCTGGTACGATCGCGAGCATCTGGAAGAGCGCGTCGCGATCGAGGGTTTCCTGGAAGCGCGGCGCTATGTCGCGCACGCCGCCAATCCAAAGTATCTCTGCCTCTATTCGACCGCGACGCTCGACGTGCTCGACAGCCCCGCCTACAAGGCGCGGCTCGCCAATCCGACCGACTGGTCACGGCAGACCATGGCGCGTTTCAAGGACATGCTGCGCGTGGTCGCGCGCATCACGATCAGCAATGGCACCGGGCGTGGGACGGCGCTCGGCGTGGTGCGGCTGCGGCCGACGCCCGACAATGCCGCACCGTGGCGTGATGCACTGCAAGAAAAGCTGGCACTGGAAAAGCACGCCGGCATCATCTCGATGCATCTGCTCGAGAGTGAGCCCGAATTGTCGGGCGTGACGGCGGGAATGCCGGCGATGCGCAACGAGGGCGCGCGCGACTGGTTCGTGCTGATCGACGGCACCCACGTCGGCGCAGTCTCGGCTGTCATCGCCGAGCGCTTTACCGGTCCCGCCGCATCTCCCTTCCCGCTTCCGGTCTCGGTCGGCACCTACTGCCTGATGTGGGACCTCGCGAAGAGCGATATCGCGCACGGCTGAAGCAGCCATCCGCATTGCAACATATTGCACCGCCGCATTGCTGCGCGCGGCGCGTTAATGCTGTGTACGCGCAGCTCCCATGAAAGGCGGTGATCACCCAAATTTGCCGTTGTGCTTCGGAATGGTTCTAATAAGCTAACCCAATGACGTCATTCAGAAACCGGATCGAAGCGCGCTAAAGCGCTCGCCAAGCTCAAGAAAAGGCCGCGGGGGTCTTTGGGCCTGCGCGGACAGGGTAGGAATGAAACCGACCGATATCGCGGCCCCCGACTACTTTCACAAAGTAGTCGATTGCCAGTGGGCCTGTCCTGCACACACCCCGGTTCCCGAATACATCCGACTGATCGCACAAGGGCGCTACAGCGACGCCTATATGATCAACTGGAAATCGAACGTGTTTCCCGGAATTCTGGGACGCACCTGCGATCGTCCATGCGAACCGGCGTGCCGCCGCGGACGCGTCGAGGACAATCCGGTCGCGATCTGCCGCCTCAAGCGCGTCGCCGCCGACTTCAAGGACGACATCAAGCAGCGCCTGCCGAAGCCCTCACCGAAGAACGGCAAGCGTGTTGCCCTTGTAGGCGGCGGCCCGGCCTCGCTCACCGTGGCGCGCGATCTCGCGCCGCTCGGTTATCACTGCACCGTGTTCGATGGCGACCCCGAAGCCGGCGGCATGATGCGCTCGCAGATCCCGAAATTCCGCCTGCCCAATTCCGTGATCGACGAGGAGACCGGCTACATCCTGGGTCTCGGCGTCGACTTCAAGGGCGGCCATCGCATCGAGAGCATGAAGTCGCTGCTCGCAGACAAGTTTGACGCGATCTTCGTCGGCTCCGGCGCGCCGCGCGGCCGCGAGCTCGACATCCCCGGCCGAAAAGAGGCCGCCGCGAACATCCATATCGGCATCGAGTGGCTGGCCAACGTGTCGTTCGGCCATGTCGACAAGATCGGAAAGCGCGTCATCGTGCTCGGCGGCGGCAACACCGCGATGGATTGCTGCCGCACCGCGCGCCGGCTCGGCGGCGAGAAGGTCACGGTGGTCGTGCGTTCCGGCTTCGAGGAGATGAAGGCCTCGCCCTGGGAGAAGGAAGACGCGCTCCACGAGGATATCCCGATCCTCAACTACATGGTGCCGGTTGCCTTCAAGCATGTCGCCGGCAAGCTGATCGGCGTCAGCTTCCAGCACGTCAAAGCCGAATACGACGCCAAAGGCCGCCGCAATCTGGTGCCTTCGGGCGACCCCGATCAGACCATTCCCTGCGATGACGTGCTGGTCGCGGTCGGGCAGGAGAACGCCTTTCCCTGGATCGAGCAGGATTGCGGCATCGAGTTCGACAAATGGCACATGCCGAAGGTCGATCCGAAGACGTTCGTCTCGACCAACCCGAAAGTGTTCTTCGGCGGCGACGCCGCGTTCGGGCCGAAGAACATCATCTGGGCGGTGGCACACGGCCATGACGCCGCATTGTCGATCCACAAGATGCTGTCGGGCGAGGACATCACCGAGCGCCCGCTGCCGGAGGTGCAAATCTCCTCGCAGAAGATGGGCATCCACGAATGGAGCTATGACAACGACATCTCCAACGACAAGCGCTTCAAGGTGCCGCATCGCGACAAGGTCATCGCGCTGAAGGACATCCGCGCCGAGGTCGAGCTTGGCTACGACGTCAAGCTCGCGCTGGGCGAAGCCGAGCGCTGCCTGAACTGCGACGTCCAGACCGTGTTCTCGACCTCGCTCTGCATCGAGTGCGACGCCTGCGCCGACATCTGCCCGATGGACTGCATCACCTTCACCGACAATGGTGAGGAAGACGATCTGCGCCAGCGCCTGAAGGCGCCCTCGCCGCGCCCGGACCAGGACCTCTACGTCTCGTCCGATCTCAAGACCGGGCGCGTGATGGTGAAGGACGAGGATGTCTGCCTGCATTGCGGGCTGTGCGCCGAGCGCTGTCCCACCGGAGCCTGGGACATGCAGAAATATTTCATCGATATGACCCACGCAGGTTCGACATGTCCGACAAAAAGCCGATCAGCAGCGTAAACGACTTCGTCGTCCGTTTCGCCAACGTCAACGGCTCGGGCTCGGCCAGCGCCAACGAGATGTTCGCGCGTGCGATCCTGCGCCATGGCGTGCCGGTGTCTCCGCGCAACATCTTCCCATCCAACATCCAGGGCCTGCCGACCTGGTACGAGGTGCGCGTGACGGAAGACGGCCATCTCGGCGCCCGCGGCGGCGTCGACATGATGGTGGCGATGAACCCGCAGACCTGGGACAAGGACGTCGCCGGCATCGAGCCCGGCGGCTACCTGTTCTACGATTCCACCAAGCCGATGCCGTCGACCAAGTTTCGCGACGACATCACCGTGATCGGCGTGCCGCTCACCGCGATCACCAACTCGACCTATACAGATCCGCGCCAGCGCCAGCTGTTCAAGAACATCATCTATTTGGGCGCGCTGTCGGCATTGCTCGACATGGACCCGAAGCTGATCGAGCAGCTGATCGGCGAGCAGTACAAGAGCAAGGAGAAGCTGCTCTCCTCCAACGTCCACGCGCTGCATCTCGGCCGCGACTGGGCGCTGCAGAATCTGAAATGCCCGATCGGGCTCAGGGTGAAGAAGTCCGACAAGGTCGGCGACCGCATCTTCATCGAGGGCAACAGCGCCGCCGCGCTCGGCGCGGTCTATGGCGGTGCCACCGTGTGCGCGTGGTATCCGATCACGCCGTCCTCGTCGGTGGCGGAGGCCTTCACCGCCCATTGCCAGAAGTACCGGCACGATCCGGAGACCGGCAAGGCGAAATACGCCATCGTGCAGGGCGAGGACGAGCTGGCCTCGATCGGCATCGTCATCGGCGCCTCCTGGAACGGCGCACGCGCCTTCACTGCAACCTCGGGCCCCGGCATCTCCCTGATGACGGAGTTCATCGGCCTCTCCTATTTCGCCGAGATTCCGGCCGTGATCATGAACATCCAGCGCGCCGGCCCCTCCACGGGCATGCCGACCCGCACCCAGCAATGCGACATCATCGCCTGCGCCTATGCCTCGCATGGCGACACCAAGCATGTGCTGCTGTTCCCGGAAGATCCGGCCGAAGCGTTCGAATTCGCGGCGGCCGCCTTCGATCTCGCCGAGCGTCTCCAGACCACGATCTTCCTGATGCTCGACCTCGACATCGGCATGAACCACCGGCTCTGCCGTCCGCTGAAGTGGGATGACGCCCGGCAATATGACCGCGGCAAGATCATGACGGCGGAGATGCTGGAAGAAGGCCGCGACTTCGGCCGCTATCTCGACGTCGACGGCGACGGCATCCCCTATCGCACCTATCCCGGCACACATCCGACCAAGGGCTCCTATTTCACCCGCGGCACCTCGCGCGACCGCTATGCGCGGTACTCGGAGGAAGGCACCGTCTATGCCGACAACATGCAGCGCCTGGTGCGCAAGTTCGAGACCGCGCAGGATCTGGTGCCGCGGCCGCTGCAGGCCAATGCGGAACGGCCGACCAAGTATGGCGTGATCTATTTCGGCTCGACCTCACCGGCGATGGACGAAGCGATCGGCCTGCTGGAGACGCGCGGCCATCAGCTCGATCGCCTGCGCATCCGCGCCTTCCCGTTCCATTCGAGCGTGGCGAGCTTCCTCGCCGAGCACGACTTCGTCTATGTCGTCGAGCAGAACCGCGACAGCCAGCTCCGCCAACTCATCGTCAACGAGAACGGCATCGATCCCGTCCGGCTCGTTCCGATCGTGCACTACGACGGCTCACCGATTACCGCCCGCTACATCGCAAAAGCCATTGGCGACCACCAGGATCACCTCAAGGTGACCCCGCTCCGCAAGGCCGTGTCATGACCTATATTGCCAAGCCGAAATTTCATCATCCGGGCCTGAAGAAGAACGAGCTCGGCTACACGCATCGCGACTACGAGGGCAAGATCTCGACGCTGTGCGCAGGCTGCGGCCACGATTCGATCACGGCCTCGATCATCGAGGCCTGCTACGAGCTCTCGATCGAGCCGCATCGGGTGGCGAAGATCTCCGGCATCGGCTGCTCGTCGAAGACGCCGGACTATTTCCTCGGCAATTCGCACGGCTTCAACTCCGTGCACGGGCGAATGCCCAGCGTGCTCACCGGCGCCAACCTCGCCAACCGCGACCTGATCTATCTCGGCGTCTCCGGCGACGGCGATTCCGCCTCGATCGGGTTCGGCCAGTTCGCGCATTCGATCCGGCGCGGCGTCAACATGACCTATATCGTCGAGAACAACGGCGTCTACGGCCTGACCAAGGGCCAGTTCTCGGCCACCGCCGACCGCGGCTCGAAGAGCAAAAAGGGCGTCACCAACACCGACAACGCCATCGACCTCGTCGCGATCGCGCTGCAGCTCGGCGCAACCTTCGTGGCGCGCTCGTTCTCCGGCGACAAGAGCCAGCTGGTGCCGCTGATCGCAGCCGCGATCGGCCACAAGGGCGCGTCCTTCATCGACGTCATCAGCCCCTGCATCGCCTTCAACAACCACGCCGGCTCGACCAAGAGCTTCGACTATGTCCGCGAGCACAATGACGCCGTGAACCGGCTCGACGTGCTGGTCGGCCGCGATCCGATCGCGGTGGACTACGCGCCGGGCACGGTGCAGGTGGTCGAGCAGCATGACGGCAGCAAGATCGCGCTGCGCAAGATCGACGCGGACTACGATCCGCACGATCGTCTCGGCGCTCAGACCTTCCTCGCGAAACACGCCGCCAAGGGCCAGATCGTCACCGGCCTGCTCTATGTCGACCCCGACGCGGAGGACCTGCACGAGCACCTCAACACGATCGAGACCCCGCTCAACACGCTGGAAGCGGACACGCTCTGCCCGGGCTCGGCGGTGCTGGACAAGATCAACGCCAGCCTGCGCTGATCACTTGCCGGCAACTGGTTGCCTGACGCGTATGGTGATCTTCTCGGACACGATGGGCGGCTCGAACGGATAGTGCTTGGCGTCGCCGAGCACCAGTTGCAGCGTGTGCGTTCCGGGTGCAAGTTCGAGCTGGGTTTCGGTCTGCCCGGCGCCGAAGTGCAGATGCGACTTGTCCTGCGGAATTGGCTCCTTGGGATCGATGGGATCGTTCACGTCGACCAGCAAATGATGATGGCCGGCGTTCTGGTAGTCGTCGCCGGCATGCGTCACGCCCATGTTGCGCAAGCCGAACCGGACCCAGAATGCACCGCGAACCTTCTGCCCGTCACGCGGGCTGATGAAATAGAGCTTGGCGTCCTTGGGCGCGGTCTTGCCTTGCGCGTAGGCTCCGCCGGAAGGCAATGCGATCGCCGCCGCCAATGCGGCGCAAAAAATGATCTTCATCAAATCCCCTCCAGCACTTACGGACTGAGCGCGACGCGGAATCCATGCGTGGGATAACGGACATTGGTGTCGTAACCATCGCGGTTGGATGGCCGCACATATCGGGAATCGTTCTTCCAAGAGCCTGAGCGCAGCACGTGCGAGGAGCAGTCGGCGCCGGTCCATGCCGAGCCGTCGCCGGGCGCGCCTTGATAGCTCTTGTGCCAGCAATCCTCGACCCACTGGTCGATCCCGCCGCCCATGTCGTACAGGCCGAACGGGTTTGGCTTGAAGCTGCCGACCTTCGCCGGCTGCTCGCTGGCGAGGTTGCCGCAATCCTTGCAGCCGGCCATGCCCGGCTGAAGCTTGTCACCCCACCAATACTTGCTCTGCGTTCCGCCGCGCGCCGCGTACTCCCATTCGGCTTCGCTCGGAAGCCGATACGGCTTCTTCGTCGCCTGGGAGAGATACGCCACATATTGTTGCGCGTCGGTCCAGCTCACATTGCTGACGGGCGCGTCGTCTTTGCCGGTGGCCGTGAAGGAGCACGCCTTTGCAGCGGCGCATTCGTTCCACTCCTGCACGGTCACCGGATATTTGCCGATCGAGAACGGCTTGATCGTGACCTGGTGGACCGGGCGTTCCGTCGGATCGTCATTGCTTCCCATGGCGAAGCTGCCGCCGCGAATGGCGATCATCTCGGGTTCTTGGACCGCCGTCACCGATGGAGCGGATGCCGGAGATGGTGAAGGCGATGCTGCGGGCGATGGCGTCGTTGTGGGCAACGGCGAAGCCGCGGGTGCGGCTTGAGGCGCCGGTACCGCCGGGCTCGGTAGCGACGGAACGGATTGCGGCATCGGCGAAGCTGACGGCACCGCGACCGGAGGAGCGGCAGCCTGTTGCCCCACCTGGCTGCGGTGCTGCACCAGCACGTACCAAAGCACGTAGCCGGCAATCACCAGCAATGCCATGATCAGAAGAAAGAGCAGGATGTTCTCGCGCCGGCCGCGCGTCCTGCCGACTGCGTCTGCGTCCGGCAGCACGCGATAGACGCGCACCGGATCGGTGATGTTCTTGACCTTGCGGTCCCCGAGCGATTCATAGCCGCATACGACCTTGTGCTTGATCTGCTCGTAGATCGCACCCGAGATATAGACCTGACCGGGCTCCGCGATGCCTTCGATGCGTGTGGCGATGTTGACGCCGTCGCCGTAGACGTCGTCCGGCTCCACGATGACGTCGCCGAGATTGACGCCAATCCGGTATTCGAGCCGTGAATGCTTGGGAAGCGGGGCGTTGCGGCCGATGAGATTCTGCTGGATGACGATGCTGCATCGAACGGCCTCGACCGGGCTATCGAAGATGGCGATAAAGCCGTCGCCCGTCGTCTTCACCAGCGTGCCATGATGCTCGACGATGCTGGGCTGGATGATATCCCGCTCGATCCGCTTGACGCGGACATGCGTTCCCTCCTCGTCGGCCTGCATGATGCGACTGTAGGAAGCGATGTCGCCGACAATGATCGCCGCGAGACGACGAGGCATGGGGCCGTGTGGAGGCTGCCCGTCCTGATTTCCGGATCTGAAGTTGCGAATTTCGCCCATTGCGGGGACTCCACGCGCGACGAGAGGCGGCCCCACTCTACGACTGCCAAAAGCAATCGCCTGTGAAGGCTATCACATCGACGAACGGGGACAATGTCGAATGGCTGACAGCATCGAGTTCCCAAAAAACGAAGGCCCGCGCCGATTGAACCTTCCTGGCTTGAGGTTCGACTAAGGCCGCACATGGAACCAGGCCGCCTCGCTCCGCTCTGCGCGTGGAAGCGAGTTGAACGCGTCACGCATGCGGCGACTGCCAACACGCAGTGTTTCGTGAAGGCAACGCGGTCCGCCTCGGCTGCGGCCGGGACTAGCTGACAGGCTCGGGCTCGGCTGCGGCGCGACCAGTATAGGCCAGCCGTCCGGCCGTCCAGTATTGCTTGCAGGTCTCGAACAGCGTTTCGCCGTCCACGGTCAGGCCGCCCGTGACGAGCACGCCGTCCGCACCAATGGGCTTGTTCAGCAGCGACAAGACGCGCTTCAGAAAGCCGCCTTCGAACCGCTCGGCGAGAAGAGGATCGACCTGAAGAACGACGATCCTCTGGCTGCGATACCGAAAGATCGATATGTCCCTCACCGATCGCCACGAGATGGTGTCATCGGCGATCCTGGTGTCGCGAATGCCGATACGGGTGATGAAGAGGACCGGCTCCCTGGCGGAGATCAACGTCCAGAGCGTCCTGCAGGTGGCCAGGCCGAAAAACACGACGCCGAAATAGCTGAGCGCGATCTGGATCGTGGCGATGTCCTTGCCATAGTGCCAGCTGAATGCGAGCGCGCCGCACAGCAGCGTCGCCAACAGGCCGGCTCCCAGCAACCAGAACAGCCGCGGAAGGGAATAGCCGATCGCAAGGTTGGGCAAGCTCTGAGTTACGGACATTCTGACCGCCACCAGTCATCTGCAACAACCAGGGGTTTACCAGCGCCCCTCCTTCCAAATTGTTAAAGCGGGAACCTTGCGTGAGGCTGCCCGCAAGGCGGGCGGCCAGGAACACTTGAACGCAGGACTTTCCGCCCGCGACTAAATGCCAGCCGGCTGCCACCCCGCGCGTTGCGGATGGACGACGGTTCACACGCCCCGGTGCGATCATGAAGCTTGCCCTCATCCTTCCGCTTGTCCTTGCCGGCTTCGTCGGCGCCGCCCGGGCCGAGGAGGCCGACGACATCCGTGAGGCCACCAAGGCCGAGGCCGACACCTTCAACGCGCGCATGTATGCGGGCAGGCCCGGCGACAAGGCCTATGCCTGCTTCGTCCGCCGTTACGACGCCGAGCATCTGGCGCGGCACCCGAAGCAGAAGGTCGCGTCGATGAAGCTGCTGATCTCGGCGGAGGTCGACAAGGAGGACAAGCAGCTCCACAACTCGTTCCGCCTCGGCTTCAGGTATCGCCACCGCAGCGGCGATTTCGATTCCAGCGGCTCCTGTAACCACGCCGTGTTCACCAAGGACGGCACCGAAACCCGCCTGGGCTGCGGCGTCGACTGCGAGGGCGGCGGCATCGGCGTTGCGCTCTCCAAGGACGACAAGTCGGCGATCGTGCGCCTCGCGCGGGTCAGGGTCTGGCAGAACAACAAGCCGGACGACGATGCCGAGCGATCGCTGGTCGCCGGCGCCGACGACGGGATCTTCCGTCTCGATCGCACCGACGCAAGCGAATGCGCTTCGCTCGTGACCGACCGCAAGGAACTCGCGGCACTGCGCCACAAGTGATATGTGTCCGGCAAAATCAGGCAATCCAGGGAGACTGCCATGAACCGCCGTAACATCCTGTGGAGCGCCGTGTCGGCATTGGGTGCGGCGCTGGGCGCCTCCCGCGCGAAGGCCGCGACCGAGGCTCCACCGTCGAACAAGCTGAAAGTCGTCTATCACCTCAGCGACGCCGAGAAGGTCAATTTCGTGCTCGGCAACATCCAGAACCACATCGACGGCGTTGGTGGACCGGCGAACGTGACGATCGCGCTGGTGATCCACGGGCCGGCGCTGAAAGCGTTTCACTCGGCACAGGCCAACCCCGACATCAGCAAGCGCGTCGGCGAATTCTCCAGGGATGGCGTCGAGCTCGCCGCCTGCGGCAACACCATGAAGGCGCAGAACGTCACGCTGACGGATCTGCTCCCCGGCTTCGTCAGCGCGGAGAAGGGCGGCGTGGTCAGGTTGGCCGAGCTGCAGTCACAGGGGTATCTGTATTTGCGGCCCTAGCGTTGCGGGAGGCGTCACCGCATCCACCGTCATTGCGAGGAGCTCTTGCGACGAAGCAATCCAGACTGTCTCCGAGGTGGGATTCTGGATTGCTTCGCTACGCTCGCAATGACGGCGGAGGAGTTGCGCGAGCGATAGCCATTTCCCTCCAACCCCCCTTGACTTATCTATAACCC
Organism: Bradyrhizobium sp. CB1717; assembly: GCF_029714325.1. Lineage (NCBI taxonomy): Bacteria > Pseudomonadati > Pseudomonadota > Alphaproteobacteria > Hyphomicrobiales > Nitrobacteraceae > Bradyrhizobium > Bradyrhizobium sp. CB1717. The sequence continues at coordinate 2,824,036 of NZ_CP121666.1, read as the reverse complement.
TGCGGTTATGAATAAACCCATAACCTCCGAGTTATGGATCAACCGTGTCTGCCGCCCACGACCTCCTGTTCAGGACGCTTGCCGATCCGACCCGGCGGGCGATCTTCGAGCGGCTGTGCCGCGAGGGCGAGCAGACGGTCGGGGCACTGACGCTACGCTCCGGCGTTTCCCAGCCGGCGGTCTCGAAACATCTGGGCGCGCTGAAGCAGGCGGGCCTGGTGCGCGACCGCCACGAGGGACGCCAGACGCACTACAGCGCGCAACCCGGCGCGCTCAACCCACTGGTCGACTGGACCAGCCAGATGACCGGCTTCTGGCAGAACCGGCTCGACGCTCTCGATGATCTCCTGAAGAGGATGGACCAATGACCGAAACACGATCCGTCGTCGTCGAGCGCGAGTTCGCCTTCCCGGCCGAGCGGCTCTGGCGCGCGCTGACGCAGCCGCATCTGATCGAGGAATGGCTGATGAAGAACGACTTCAAGCCCCAGGTCGGTCACCGCTTCAACCTGCGCGGCGAATGGGGCGGCGTGCTGGACTGCGAGGTGCTGACCATCGAGCCGCAGAAGACGCTCGCCTATACCTGGAATTTCTCGCATGAGGACGCGGCGTTCGATTTGAAGAGCGTCGTGACCTTCACGCTGACGCCGACGGGCGCGGGCACGCATCTGCGCGTCGAGCAGGCGGGCTTCAGCCCGACGCAGAAGCAGGCCTATGGCGGCGCGCATGCCGGCTGGAAGCAGTTTTTCGCCAAGCTGGACGAACTGCTGGCGCGGGCTGAGTAGCTCGCCGGCGTCTCTTCCATACATTTTCCAAAGGAGATCCCAATGAGCACGCACATATGGATTCGGCAGATTCATCGCTGGCTGTCGATGGCGTTCACGGTCGCGGTCATCGCCAACATCGTCGCCATGACCATGCAACTCCAGGCCGTCTGGATCGGCCTGCTTGCACTCGTACCACTCATTCCGTTGCTGGCGACCGGGCTGTATCTGTTCGCGCTGCCTTATCTCGGCCACCGCGACGGCGCGCGGCAAGAGGCGTGATCATGAAGAAGGCCGTGACCGCAAAGAAGAGCAGCGCGACGAAGACGGATGGCGCCTCGCCCTCCAAATTGATCGACGGCCGCATCAGGGAGCTCGGCGACTGGCGCGGCGAGATGCTGGCGCGGATCCGCGGCCTGATCAAGCAGGCCGTCCCTGACGTCGTCGAGGAATGGAAATGGCGCGGCGTTCCCGTGTGGGAGCACGACGGCATCATCTGCACCGGCGAGACCTACAAGGAAGTGGTGAAGCTGACTTTTGCCAAGGGCGCGGCGCTGGACGATCCCGCGGGCCTGTTCAACTCCAGCCTCGACGGCAATGTGCGCCGCGCGATCGATATTCGCGAGGGCGACAAGATCAACGAGAAGGCGTTGAAGGCGCTGATCCGCGCGGCGGTGGAGCTGAATGCGTCCAGGAAGAAGCCGGCCAGGAAGCAGCCGGCGTAGATCAACCGTTATGCAGCTTCGAATTCCTTCCTTCTCCCCTTGTGGGAGAAGGTGGCGCGAAGCGCCGGATGAGGGGTCTCTATCGACACGGGAAATTGCGGAGAGATACCCCTCGCCCCCAGTGAGCTTGCATCTACCTGCATCGCTGCCCTCTCCCGCAAGGGGAGAGGGCACGTCGACACGCATCTCGCTGTGTTGTTCCCCCCTCAGGCCACCGCCGCCGGGATCGGACGCGGGCTCACTACATATTCGCGCAAAACCTTGTCGTTGGCGTCGACCTCGATCAGCGCGACGTCGTAGGTCCAGAGATCGGCCAGGTGCTGCAGCACGCGCTTGGTGTCGGTCTCGTTGAGCTGCGAGCCCTTGATGACGCGATGATGCAGGATCAGGCGGCGGTCGCCGGAGAGATCGACGTCGACCACCTCGATATTGGCGTCGATGTAGCCGACATCGTGCTGCCGCGCCAATTCGCGCCGCACGCGGCGGAAGCCGCGCTCGTCGTGGATGGCATCGACGCGGATGCCGGCGCGCTCCTCGGGATCGTCGTGGAGATGGAACATGCGGAAGTGCCGCATCAACTTCGGGCTCAGGAACTGGCCGATGAAGCTCTCGTCGCGGTAGTTGGCCCAGACGTCGCGCAGCACGCCCATCACGTCGTTCTTGCCGGCGATGTCGGGGAACCATTCGCGGTCCTCGTCTTCCGGACTGGTGACGATGCGCTCGATGTCCTGCATCATTGCGAAGCCGAGCGCATAGGGGTTGAAGCCCGAGAAGCGCGGATCGTCGAATTCGGGCTGGAACACCACGTTGGTGTGCGATCCCAGGAATTCGAGGAAGTTGCCGTCGGTGATGCGCCCCTGCTGGTGCAGCTGGGTCATGATGCGATAGTGGACGTAAGTCGCCGTCCCCTCGTTCATCACCTTGGTCTGGCTCTGCGGATAGAAATATTGCGCGATGTGGCGGACGATCCGCAGCAGCTCGCGCTGCCAGGGCGCTAGGCGCGGCGCGCTCTTCTCCAGAAAATAGAGCAGGTTCTCCTGCGGCAGGCCGAGCAGCTTGCGGCGCCGCTCGATGCTGAGCGTCGAACGGCTCTTGCTCTTGCCGGCAGGCACGGTGCGCCAGAGATCGTTGAAGACCTCTTCCTCGTGCTGGCGCCTGCGCCCTGCCCGCTTCTCCTCGGCGCGCAGATCCAGCTTCTTCTTGCCGGGATAGCGGTCGATGCCGTGCGACATCAGCGCATGCGCGGCGTCGAGCGTGCGCTCGACCTCGGTGCGGCCGTAGCGCTCCTCGCATTGCATGACGTAGTTCTTGGCGAAGTCGAGATAGTCCAGGATGCCGTCGGCGTCGGTCCACTGCTTGAACAGATAGTTGTTCTTGAAGAAATGGTTGTGGCCGAAGGCGGCGTGCGCGATCACCAGCGTCTGCATCGTCGCCGTGTTCTCCTCCATCAGATAGGAGATGCAGGGCGAGGAGTTGATCACGATCTCATAGGCGAGGCCCATCAGGCCCTTGCGATAAGAGGCCTCGTGGAAGGCGAAATGCTTGCCGAAGGACCAGTGCTTGTAGAACAAGGGCATGCCGACCGACGAATAGGCGTCCAGCATCTGCTCGGCGGTGATGACCTCGATCTGGTTCGGATAGACGTCGAGCCCGAGATCCTTCAACGCCACCTCTTCGCAGGCATCGGTGATACGCTGCAAGGTGCGAAAATCCCAATCCGCGCCTTCGAACAAACGTTCCGTCATGGAGCGGCTTTCTCCTGAGCAGTGTCGCGGCGCTGGAACAGGTCGTGGAACACCGGGAAGATCTCGCTGCGCTCGGAGACCTTGCGCATCGAGAGCGGTGCGCCGCTGTTGCGCAGGCGCTCGTAGAGGGTCCAGAGCGAGGAGTCGGAGAGATCGAAGGCGCTGCCGCCGGATTCCCCGACCTCGAGATAGGCAAAGAACTGGCAGACCGGCAGGATCTTGTCGGTCAGCAGCAGCCCCGTGAGCTCGCCGTCGGAATAGGAATTGTCGCCGTCGGAGGCCTGCGCGGCGTAGATGTTCCAGTCCGAGGGATTGAAACGCTCGCGCACGATCTCGTGCATCGCCTGCAGCGCGCTGGAGACCAGCGTGCCGCCCGAGGCCGGGCCGTAGAAGAAGGTCTGCTCGTCCACTTCTTCGGCGCGGTCGGTGTGACGGATGAAGACGATCTCGACATGCTTGTAGCGGCGCTTCAGGAACACGTAGAGCAGCATGTAGAAGCGCTTGGCGAGGTCCTTCATGTGCTCGGACATCGAGCCGGAGACGTCCATCAGGCAGAACATCACGGCCTGCGCGACGGGCTTCGGCACCATCTCGAAGCGGCGGTAGCGGATGTCGAGCGGATCGATGAACGGAATGCGCTTGGACTTCGCTTTCAGCGCTTCGAGCTGGGCGATGAGCTCGGTACGCTCGTCCTCGTCGGTGCAGGCGGCGATCGCGGCTTCCAGCTCCTCGATCTCCTCCTTGCGGGGACGCTTGAGCGCGATGCGGCGCGCCAGCGCGAGCTTCACCGTGCGGCTCACCGAGATGTTGGCGGGCGAGCCCGACGTGGTGTAGCCGGCGCGCTGGATGCCCTCGCTCTCGGTCTGCGCGATCTTGCGCTTGGCGAGATCCGGCAGCTCGAGGTCGTCGAGGAAGAGATCGACGAATTCGTCACGGGACAGCACGAAGCGGAAGGCGTCCTCGCTGTCGCCTTCGCCGGGACCGGAATCCTTGGCGCTGCCCTGGCCGGAGCGCTGCAGATAGTCGCCCTCGACAAACTTCTTGTTCCCGGGCAGCACCATGTCGCGCGTTCCGCCTTCGCGGCGGAAACGCGGCTCGTGCATGCCGTCGAGCGGGATCGTGACCTCACCACCCTCCAGGACGTCCTTGATGTCTCGTTCCTGCGAGGTCTTCTTGACGGCGCCCTGCACCAGGGATTTGGCCCGACGCAAGAACCGCTGACGGTTCTCAAGACTCTTGCCGCCTGGATTCAGGCGCCTGTCAATAATGTGAATGGCCACTTTCTCATCCGCCTCAACCGGCCTGCTTCACGCGCATGTACCATTCGACGAGCCGGCGAACCTGACGCTCGGTGTAGCCGCGCTCCACCATGCGTGCGACGAACTCGCCGTGCTTCTTCTCCGTCTCGCCGTCCTTTTTCGACCCGAAGGAGATGACCGGAAGCAGGTCCTCGACCTGAGAGAATATCCGCTTTTCGATCACATCGCGAATCTTCTCGTAGGAGGTCCAGGTCGGATTTTTGCCGCTATTCTGGGCCCTGGCCCGTAACGAGAACTTGACCACCTCGTTCCGGAAGTCCTTCGGATTGGCGATGCCGGCCGGTTTCTCGATCTTGGTCAGCTCCTGGTTCAAGAGATCGCGATCAAGGAGTTGTCCGGTGTCGGGATCCTTGAAGTCCTGGTCCTCGATCCAGGCATCGGCGTAGTCGACGTAGCGGTCGAACAGGTTCTGGCCGTAATCCGAGTAGGATTCGAGATAAGCCTTCTGGATCTCGTTTCCGATGAACTCGGCATAGCGCGGCGCAAGCTCCGCCTTGATGAATTCAAGGTAGCGCTTTTCGGTTTCCTCGGGGAGCTGCTCACGGCGGATCGACTGCTCCAGCGCGTACATCAGGTGCACGGCGTCGGCGGCGACCTCCTGCGGATCGTGGTTGAAGGTCGCGGCCAGGATCTTGAAGGCAAAACGGGTGGAGACGCCGTCCATGCCCTCGTCGACGCCGGCAGCATCGCGATATTCCTGGACGCTGCGCGCCTTCGGATCGGATTCCTTCAGGCTTTCGCCGTCATAAACCCGCATCTTGGCGAACACCGTGGAATTCTCGTGCTTGCGCAGGCGCGACATCACCGAGAACCGCGCCATCGTCTCCAGCGTCGCCGGCGCGCAGGGCGCAGAGGCGAGCTCGGAGCCCTGGATCAGCTTCTCGTAGATTTTCTGCTCCTCGGTGAACCGCAGGACATACGGCACCTTGATCACGCAGATGCGGTCGATGAAGGCCTCGTTGTTCTTGTTGGCCTTGAAGCTCGCCCACTCCGCCTCGTTGGAGTGCGCGAGAATGACTCCGGTGAACGGGATCGCGCCGATGTTCTCGGTGCCGATGTAGTTGCCTTCCTGCGTTGCGGTGAGCAGCGGGTGCAGCATCTTGATCGGCGCCTTGAACATCTCGACGAATTCAAGGATGCCCTGGTTGGCGCGATTGAGGCCGCCGGAATAGCTGTAGGCGTCGGGATCGTTCTGCGCGTAGGTCTCGAGCTTGCGGATGTCGACCTTGCCGACCAGCGACGAGATGTCCTGGTTGTTCTCGTCACCAGGCTCGGTCTTGGAGACCGCGATCTGGCGCAGCCGCGACGGCTGGATCTTGGCGACGCGGAATTGCGAGATATCGCCGCCGAAGGCTTCCAGCCGCTTGTAGCACCACGGGCTCATCAGGCCGGTGAGACGGCGGCGCGGAATGCCGTATTTCTCCTCCAGCATCGGCCCGAGATGATCGGGATCGAACAGGCTGAGCGGGCTTTCGAACACGGGCGAGAGTTCGTCGCCGGCCTTGAGCACGTAGATCGGCTGCACTTCCATCAGCGACTTGAGTCGTTCGGCGAGCGAGGATTTGCCGCCGCCGACCGGACCGAGCAGATAGAGGATCTGCTTGCGCTCCTCTAAGCCCTGCGCCGCGTGCCGGAAGAAACCGACGATACGCTCGATGGTTTCTTCCATGCCGTAGAAGCCGGCGAAGGCCGGATAGGTGCGGATGGTGCGGTTCAAAAAAATACGGCCAAGGCGTGGGTCCTTGGCCGTGTCAATCGTCTGCGGATCGCCGATCGCTGCTAGCAGTCGCTCGGCCGCGTTTGCGTATTTCATGGGATCGCTTCGACACGATTCCAGATATTCCGCCATCGACATGTCGTGCTGGCTTCTCGCCTCGAACGACCGAGCGAAAGCGTTGAATAGAGAATCGTTGTACATGATCCCTCTCCGCGTGAGTTCCGCTACAAGCTGAAACGAAAGCAGTTACCGGACCGTTCCTCAGGCCGCGTCTCGAATCAGCGTGAGCACATGACGATCATTGGACACCCGGGGGCCGACTCGACGCAACGCACAACGTAGGCAACCGGGTGAGTTACGAACAGGCACCTGCCTGTTCTTTATGCGAATCTATGTATATCTTCGCTCATTTCCAGCAAATGTCACTCGGCCGCCACATCCGGGCGTTACCGGGGATCGGCTCATCCGGCGGTGCAGCATAGGCGTCAGCCGGCGGCAGCTTTATGACGCTTGTGCGGCCAAGCCTTGTGCACCGGAGCCTTGTGCACCCGAGCCTTGCGTGCCTTGATCGCGGTCTCGCCGCAATGCGGTGCGTGCATCGCTGGCGGCATGGCACTCGCGGCAAGCGCGCAGCAATGTATCAAAATCGGTCGCCAGTCCCTCGGTGGAAATGGCGATCCGATCGTCCCGCGCGCCGCGCAATGTCGCCCGCCTCCTGCCGCGAATAGAGGAGAGCTGCCGCTGCAACGCCGGCGTCGGCGTCAGCACGATCAATCTGTGCCCGCGGCGCTCCTCGGCCGAAATCTCCGCAATCGACTCCCACAGCAGAAATTCATTGCCGATGCGGAGATCGCGGATGCCGTAGGGGGTGACGATCACCACCGGTCCACGTTCGCCGGGAAGGAGCCAGATCAGCCAGCCGGTGATCAGGCCGAATACCGCAACGCCGGTATAGCCGACCGTCGTGTCGTAATCGCCGAGGCTGTCCCACCAGTCGAAGGCGAGGCTGGCGCTGAACAGGATCATCGCGAACCCCGCCGCGACCAGCAGTCGCAAGCGCGTGGCGCATTGATTGATTTCGAGATCGTAGGGCACATCGATACGCACGGTCGGCGTGTTCGATTGCGGGCTGTCGGAGACGGCGGGCGGAGGGCCGTCAGGATGTACTTGCATGCTTTCCCCCAGCATGGCCATTCGCGACCGGTTCACCAACGATCGGGCAGACCGGAATCTGCTGACGACACGCTGTGCAGCGGCCGACAGACGTTACGCAACGAGACCTCGGCCGAACCTTTCCGGCCAACGACTTTTTACGCAACACAGCCACTGCCGCCTGGATCGCCATGATCGCGACGGAGTTACACTGAGAGTATGACGCTCAGACCCTTGATTGGTTCCCTCCCGGGTGCATGTAAGCTAGAGGATAGCGCGTCAGGACCGGCGCGGGAACCCCTCGCCCGCAGGCTTGGAGATAAATAAGCATCATGAATCCCGTCAAAGAACTGGAAAAGCACGGACAGGCCGTCTGGCTGGACTTCCTGGCCCGCGGTTTCATCGCCAAGGGCGACCTGAAGCGGCTGATCGACACCGATGGCGTCAAGGGCGTCACCTCGAACCCGTCGATCTTCGAGAAGGCGATCGGCAGTTCGGACGAATACGACGCCCCGATCGGCAAGGCGCTGAAGCGCGGCGACCGGACCGTGGCCGACCTGTTCGAGGCCGTCGCGGTCGAGGACATCCAGAATGCCGCCGACGTGCTGCGCCCGGTCTATGACCGCCTCAAAGGCGGTGACGGCTATGTCAGCCTGGAAGTCTCGCCCTATCTGGCGATGGACACCGCCGGCACCGTCGCTGAGGCACGGCGGCTGTGGAAGGATGTTGGCCGCAAGAACCTGATGGTGAAGGTGCCGGCGACGCCCGAGGGCCTGCCGGCGATCGAGACGCTGATCGGCGACGGCATCAGCATCAACATCACCCTGCTGTTCTCCAAGGCGGTCTATCTCGAGGTGGCGGAGGCCTATCTGGCGGGTCTCGAAAAATACGTCGCCGGCGGCGGCGATCCGTCGCACGTGGCCAGCGTGGCGAGCTTCTTCGTCAGCCGCATCGACTCGGTGGTCGACAAGCAGCTCGACGAGAAGATCGCGCGCGCCAACGATCCGTCCGAGAAGGAGCGGCTCGCCGCGCTGAAAGGCAAGGTCGCAATCGCCAATGCCAAAGTCGCCTACCAGGATTACAAGCGCCTGTTCTCGGGTCCGCGCTGGGAGAAGCTCGCCGCCAAGGGCGCCAAGCCGCAGCGCATGCTGTGGGCGTCAACCGGCACCAAGAACAAGGACTATAGCGACGTCCTCTATGTCGAGGAACTGATCGGCCCCGACACCATCAACACCGTGCCGCCGGCAACGCTGGATGCGTTCCGCGACCACGGCAAGCCGCGCGACAGCCTGGAAGAGAATGTCGAGGACGCAAGGCGCGTGCTGGAGGAGCTGGAGCGCTCCGGCATCTCGCTGGATGCGATCACCGAGGAGCTGGTCAGGGACGGTGTCAAGCTGTTTGCGGATGCCGCCGACAAGCTCTACGGCGCGGTCGCCCACAAGCGCGCCACCGTGCTCGGGCCGGCGCTCGATCGCCAGCAGCTTTCGCTCGGCGACGGCCTCGGCAAGGCTGTCGCCAAGAGCACCGAGGAATGGCGTGCCTCGGCAAAAATCCGCAGGCTCTGGCAGCGCGACAAATCGGTCTGGACCGGCACCGACGAGGACAAATGGCTCGGCTGGCTCGACAGCGCCGCCAAGGCGGACGTTGCCGACTACGAGGATTATGCGGGCCGCGTGAAGGGCCAGAAATTCTCCGACGCCGTCGTGCTCGGCATGGGCGGATCGAGCCTCGGACCCGAGGTGCTGGCCGAGACCTTTGGCAAGAAGCCGGGCTTCCCCAAGCTGCACGTGCTTGACTCCACCGATCCCGCGCAGGTGCGGGCGATGGAAGACAAGATCGACATCGCCAACACCGTGTTCATCGTCTCCAGCAAGTCCGGCGGCACCACCGAGCCGAACGCGATGAAGGATTATTTCCATGATCAAGTTGCCAAGGCGGTCGGGCCGAAGGTGATGACCGGCCATCGTTTCATCGCGGTGACCGATCCCGGCTCGTCGCTGGAGAAGGCGGCGAAGACGCTGAACTATGCCCGCATCTTCCATGGCGAGCCCTCGATCGGCGGGCGCTATTCGGTGCTCTCGCCGTTCGGTCTGGTGCCGGCGGCAACTGCCGGCATCGACGTCAAGACCTTCGTCAAGCACGCGCTCTCCATGGCCCGCTCCTGCGGGCCGGACGTGCCGCCGTCCGAAAACCCGGGCGTGCAGCTCGGCCTTGCCATGGGATTGGCCGCGCTCGAAGGCCGCGACAAGGTGACGATCCTGTCTTCGAAGAAGATCGCCGATTTCGGCGCCTGGGCCGAGCAGCTGATCGCGGAATCGACCGGCAAGGAGGGCAAGGGTCTGATCCCGATCGACGGCGAGCCGCTGGGCGATCCTTCGGTCTACGGCAATGATCGCTTCTTCATCGACATCCGCATCGACGGCGAAGCTGACGCTGCACACGACTCCCAGCTTGCCGCGATCGAAGCGGCCGGCCATCCCGTGGTGCGCATCGTCATGAAGTCGATCGACCATCTCGGCCAGGAGTTCTTCCGCTTCGAGCTGGCGACGGCGGTGGCGGGCTCGATCCTCGGCATCAACCCGTTCGACCAGCCCGACGTGGAAGCGGCCAAGATCAAGACCCGCGAGCTCACGGCGTCGTTCGAGAAGACCGGCAAGCTGCCGGCAGAAGAGCCGGTGGTCAGCACCAAGGAAGCCGATCTCTACACCGACGAGGCCAACGCCACGGCGCTGCGCGCCGCCGGCGCCAATGGCGACCTCACCTCCTGGCTGAAGGCGCATCTGTCGCGCTCGGGCGAGGGCGACTACGTCGCCCTGCTCGGCTACATCGCGCGCGACAAGGCCACCATCGATGCCCTGCAGGCGATGCGGATCGAGGTGCGCGAGAAGCGGCATGTCGCGACCTGTGCCGAGTTCGGCCCGCGCTTCCTGCACTCCACGGGGCAGGCCTATAAGGGCGGGCCCGACAGCGGCGTGTTCCTCCAGATCACCGCCGACGACGCCAAGGACCTGGCGGTGCCGGGCCAGAAGGCGAGCTTCGGCGTGATCAAGGCGGCGCAGGCGCGCGGCGATTTCGACGTGCTCACCGAGCGCGGGCGGCGCGCACTGCGTGTCCACCTGAAGGGCGGGCTCAAGAAAGGTCTCGCGGCGCTCAACGCGGCGCTCAACGACGCACTGAATTAAGGGAATCTTTCACATGCAACTCGGCATGATCGGCCTCGGCCGGATGGGCGGCAACATCGTTCGCCGCTTGATGCGCCAGGGACATTCGACCGTGGTCTACGACAAGGACGCCAAGGCCGTCGCGGGCCTTGCGGCAGACGGCGCAGTCGGCTCGGCGACTCTGGAAGAGTTCATCTCCAAACTCGAGCGTCCGCGCACGGCCTGGGTGATGCTGCCCGCGGGGCGCATCACCGAGACGACGATCGACACCATCGCGGGCGTGATGCAGGAGGGCGACGTCATCATCGACGGCGGCAACACCTTCTGGCAGGACGACGTCCGCCGCGGCAAGGCGCTGAAGGCGCGCGGCATCCACTATGTCGACGTCGGCACGTCGGGCGGCGTGTGGGGCCTCGACCGCGGCTACTGCATGATGATCGGCGGCGAGAAGGCCGTGGTCGACCGGCTCGATCCGATCTTCGCTGCGCTCGCGCCCGGCGCCGGTGACATTCCGCGCACCGAAGGACGCGAGGGGCGCGATCCCCGCATCGAGCAGGGCTACATCCATGCCGGCCCCGTCGGCGCCGGGCACTTCGTCAAGATGATCCACAACGGCATCGAATACGGCCTGATGCAGGCCTATGCCGAAGGTTTCGACATTCTCAAGAACGCCAATATCGACGCCCTGCCGGCGGATCATCGCTATGATTTCGATCTCGCCGACATCGCCGAAGTGTGGCGGCGCGGCAGCGTGATTCCATCCTGGTTGCTCGACCTCACCTCGACCGCGCTCGCCGACAGCCCGCTTCTGTCGGAGTATTCGGGCTTCGTGGAGGATTCCGGCGAAGGACGCTGGACCGTGAATGCCGCGATCGACGAGGCCGTGCCGGCCGAAGTCCTGACCGCGGCGCTCTACACACGTTTCCGTTCCCGCAAGGAACACACCTTCGCCGAAAAAATTCTCTCCGCCATGCGCGCGGGTTTCGGCGGCCACAAGGAGCCGAAGCAGCCGGGCGCTTCGAAACCGAAGTAACAAGTAGACAAGCGAAGGCCGACAATTCGTGACAAAAGACCCGCAAGCCAAGCGCAAGCCGGAAAACTGCGCCTTCGTCATCTTCGGCGTCACCGGTGATCTCACCCATCGCCTGGTGATGCCGTCGCTCTACAATCTGGCAGCGGAGCACCTGCTGCCGGAAAAATTCTGCGTCGTCGGCGTGGCCCGCAGGGGCCAGTCGGATGACGAGCTGCGCGACAGCCTGCTGAAGGGACTGCATCAGTTCGCGACCCGTCCTGTGGACGACGACATCGCAAAGAAGCTGCTGGAATGCGTGACCTTCGTCGAGGCTGATCCGAAGGATCCCCCATCCTTCGACCGCTTGCGCGAGCATCTGGATTCGCTGGAATGCGCGCAGGACACCGGCGGCAACCGGCTGTTCTATCTGGCAACGCCGCCCGCCGCGTTCGCGCCGACCGCCCGCGAGCTCGGCCGCACCGGCATGATGAAGGAGAACGGCGCCTGGCGGCGCCTCGTGATCGAGAAGCCGTTCGGCACCGATCTCGCCTCGGCCCGTGCGCTGAACGGCGAACTGCTCAAGATCATGGACGAGCACCAGATCTACCGGATCGATCATTACCTCGGCAAGGAGACGGTGCAGAACATCCTGGTGCTGCGCTTTGCCAACGGCATGTTCGAGCCGATCTGGAATCGCAACCACATCGACCACATCCAGATCACCGTGGAGGAGAAGCTCGGCGTCGGCCATCGCGGCGGCTTCTACGACGCCACCGGCGCGCTGCGCGACATGGTGCCGAACCATCTGTTCCAGCTGATGTCGCTTGTGGCGATGGAGCCCCCCGCACGCTTCGACGCACATTCCGTGCGCTCCGAGAAGGCCGATGTCCTCACATCGATCCAGCAGCCAAGCCGGGAAGAGGCGCTGAAGAATTCGGTGCGCGCGCAATATCTCGCCGGCCGCGTCGGCGACGATGCGATCACGGACTACCGCAAGACCGAGGACGTCAAGCCCGACAGCACCACCGAGACCTTTGTCGCACTCAAGCTGATGATCGACAATTGGCGCTGGGCCGGCGTCCCCTTTTACCTGCGCACCGGCAAGGCGCTGGGTCACAAGCGCACCGAAGTCGCGATCAAGTTCAAGCAGGCGCCGCTGTCGATGTTTTCGGGCACGGACGTCGACCGCCTGTCGCAGAACTTCCTCACCATCGGCATCGCGCCGACCGAGACCATCGAGCTGCAGTTCAACGCGAAGATCCCGGGACCGAGCATCACCATCGACGGCGTCGAGATGAAGTTCCGCTACGGCGACTATTTCCGGGCCGATCCCTCGACCGGCTACGAGACGCTGATCTACGACTGCATGATTGGCGACAACATCCTGTTCCAGCGCGCCGACGGCATCGAGGCCGGATGGCAGGCCGTGCAGCCGTTCCTGGATGCCTGGAAAAGCGAGGGCACCAACGGCATCGAGACCTATGAAGCCGGCAGCGACGGCCCCGCCTGCGCCGACGAGCTGCTCCGGCGCGACGGGCGAAGCTGGCGGAAATTTTCGTGATTGCGGCCGGACAGCCGAAGCTGATCGTCGCAGCCGATGCCGAGGCGCTGGCGCAGGCCGCAGCCGAACGGGTGATGGCGCGGATCGGCGCCAATCCCGGGCGTATCGCGATCTGCCTCACCGGCGGATCCAGCCCGAAAAGGCTCTATCAATTGCTCGGCAGCGACGCCTGGCGCGACAAAATCCCGTGGGACCGCGTGCACTGGTTCATCGGCGACGAGCGGTTCGTGCCTGAAAGCGATCCTCTCAACAACATGGCGGTGGCGCGGGCGGCATTTCTCGATCGCAATGCGCCTGCCGGCCATATCCATCCCATCCCGACCACGGCCGGGAATCCCGATGCCGGCGCAGAGGCCTATGCGCGCGAGCTGCAGGCCTTCTATGGCGCAGACCAGCTCGATCCGGCGCGGCCGCTGTTCGACCTGGTCCTGATGGGTGCAGGCCCGGACGGCCACACCGCCTCGCTGTTTCCCGGCTTTCCCGAGATTGAGGAGACCCGGCGCTGGGTCGTCGGCGTTCCCAAGGCGAACGTCGCGCCCTTCGTGCCGCGGGTCTCGCTCACCCTGCCCGCTCTGGCCTCCTGCCGCGAAATGCTGTTCGAGATAGCCGGGCACGACAAGCAGCCGATCTTGACGCGCCTCCTCAATGGCGAGAATCTGCCGGCCTTACGCGCGCGCTCGAATGGTGAGACCGTCTGGCTGGTCGACAGGGCCGCGCTTCCGGAGGAAATTCGTGGGCCGCGTTGAAGCACCTTGTGCGTTGATCGTGATGGGCGTGTCGGGTTCGGGCAAGAGCACGGTTGCAGGGGCGCTCGGCGAGCGGCTCGGCTGGCGCTTTGAGGACGGCGACAGCTTCCACCCCGCCAGCAACGTCGAAAAGATGCGGGCCGGACATCCCCTCACCGACGAGGACCGCTGGCCCTGGCTCAACGCCATCGCCGACGAGATCGAGCGGGTGTGTGGACGCGGCGAACATGTCATCATCGCCTGCTCGGCGTTGAAGCATACCTATCGCGACGTGCTGCTGCGCGGACGCGATGACGTCCGCTTCATCTTCCTGAAGGGGACGAAAGAGCTGATCGCCGAGCGGCTCGCGCAGCGCAAGGGCCATTTCATGCCGCCAGGGCTGCTGACGAGCCAGTTCGACACGCTGGAGCCGCCGGAAGCGGGCGAGCACGTCCTCACCGTCTCGATCGACGAGACCGTCGAGGCGATCGTGGACGGCATCGTGCGGCAATTGAAGCTGGGCGCGGCAATACCCAAGGTTCTGCCATGACTCCTATCTCACTCGTGGTCTCCGACGTCGACGGCACGCTGCTGACCAAGGACAAGACGCTGACCGAGCGCGCGCGGAGCGCAGTGCAGCGGCTGCACCAGGCCGGCATCGGGTTCACCATCACTTCCAGCCGTCCCGCGATCGGCATGCGTTTCCTGATCGAGCCGCTGGCGCTGTGGTTGCCGGTCGGCCCGTTCAACGGCTCCTCGATCGTCGATCCCGAGATGCGGCCGGTCGAGCAGCACCTGATTCCGCCGGGCGCCGCCGAGCGCTCTTTGCAGATCCTCCGCGACTACGGCGCCGACATCTGGCTGTTCACCACCGACAAATGGCTGATCGACAATCCAAGCGGTAAATACGTCGCGCACGAGCAGCATACGATCCGCTCCGATCCGACCATCATCACGGATTTCTCGCCGTATCTTTCGAGCGCCTGCAAGATCGTCGGCGCCAGCGCCGATGCGGCCGGGCTCGCCGCGTGCGAGAAGGCGATGCAGGAGGCGCTCGGCAGCGCGGCCACCGCCGTGCGCTCGCAGACCTATTATCTCGACATCACGCCGCCCGGCTTCAACAAGGGCACCTTCGTCGAGGCCATGGCCAGGCGCCTCGACATCTCGACCGACGCCGTCGCCACCATCGGCGACATGCAGAATGACCTCCCGATGTTCCGCGTCAGCGGCACCTCGATCGCGATGGGCAATGCCGCCGACAACGTCAAGGACGAGGCGACCCACGTCACAGGGAGCAACGAGCAGGACGGTTTTGCCGAGGCGATGGAGATGATCTTGAAGCGGAATGGGGTGGGCTGAGGCCTGTTAGAACGAGACTCGACTAGCGCCCCAACGGAGGTGCGTTCCCTCCCCCCTTGCGGGGGAGGGCTAGGGAGAGGGGTGGCCCAGGAAAATGTGCCGGTTGTTGACGACGCACCAAGGGGGGCGCGACGGAGAGAATCCCCGTGTGGCCCCCTCCCTGCCCCTCCCCCGCAAGGGGGGAGGGAACAGTGAGAGCGCTGCCCCCCTTACTTCGACCGCTGCATCGCCGGCTTCTCGCTTCTCTGCCTCGCCGCCGACAGATTATGCGCCGTGTTGATCAGTGCGATGTGGGTCAGCGCCTGCGGGAAGTTGCCGGTCTGGCGCTGGGCCGCGGAGTCGTATTCTTCGGCGAGTAGCCCGACATCGTTCGCAACGCCAACCACGCGATCGAACAAGACCTGTGCCTTGTCGAGATCGCCCGACAGCACATAGGCGTCAGCCAGCCACAGGCTGCAGGCGAGGAACGCGCCTTCGAGCGGCGGCTGGCCCGCGGGCACTTCGCGCGGATCGTGCCGCAGCACGAAACCATCGCGCATCAGGCACTTCTCAACGGCCGCGATGGTGCCGCGGATGCGCGGGTCTTCCGCCGGCAGGAAGCCGACGGCGGGCAACAGTAGCACGCTCGCATCGAGCAGTTTTGAGCCGTAGGACTCGACGAAAGCGTTTTCTTCAGCATCGAATCCGTTGTTGCACACGTCGCAATGAATGGCTTCGCGCAAGGTGCGCCAATGCAGCAGCGGCGCCTTGAAGCCAAACGTCTCGGCGCTCTTGACGCCGCGGTCGAAGGCGACCCAGGTCATGACCTTCGAGAAGACGTAGTGCCGGGG
The DNA here is from genome assembly GCF_029714325.1 of Bradyrhizobium sp. CB1717. NCBI lineage: Bacteria > Pseudomonadati > Pseudomonadota > Alphaproteobacteria > Hyphomicrobiales > Nitrobacteraceae > Bradyrhizobium > Bradyrhizobium sp. CB1717. The sequence goes on along the minus strand of NZ_CP121666.1, from coordinate 2,807,967 downwards.
CTGCCCGCGCCGCTCCCAGATGCCGTGGTCGGGCCGATCCCAGACTTCGGCGAGATGGTTGAGCACGTTGCATTCCAGTGCCCAGCTCTCCTCGTCGAGCTTCAGCTTGGCCATGCGCGACTGGTGGAAGGCGTCGATCAGCTCGCCGTAGACGTCGAGCTGGAGCTGCGCATGCGCGGCATTGCCGACACGGACCGGCCGCGCGCCCTCATAACCGGCGAGCCAGGCTGCTTCCCATTCCAGCAGCCGCCGCTGGCCCCAGATGCCGTACATGATCTGCATGTTGGACGGCGAGCCGGCGGCCGCGCGCAGCAGCCAATTGTGCCAAGCCGAAGCTTCCTCGGTGTAGCCCGAGTTCATCAGCGCCAGCAGCGTGAAGGTGGCATCGCGCAGCCAGCAGAAGCGGTAGTCCCAATTCCTGCCGCCGCCGAGCTTCTCCGGCAGCGACGTCGTCGGCGCGGCGACGATGCCGCCGGTGGGGGCGAAGGTCAGCGCCTTCAGCGTGATCAGCGAGCGCACGATCAGGTCGTGATATTCGCCGTCGCGGGTGCAACGGCTGCACCAATCCTGCCAGAAACTCTCGGTCTCCTTAAGCGCGACCTCAGGATCGATCGGCCCGGGCGGCTCGAGATGCGAGGGACCGTAGGTCAGCACGAAGGGAATGGTCTCGCCTGCCCTCGCCTCGAAGTCTGACACCGTGGTCAGATCCTCGCCGCGGGTCTCGACCGGCGTGCGCAGCACCGTCATGTCCTGGCCGGCGACCGCAAGCAAGGAATGATCGATCCGCCGCACCCAGGGGATGTCCACCCCGAAGCCGAAGCGGATGATGAGCTCCATTCGCATCTTGACGGTGCCGCCGACGCCGCGGACCAGACGCACGATGTCGGACGCCTTGCCGCGCGGCGGCATGAAGTCGATCAACGCGACCGTGCCGCTTTTGGTCTCGAACCGCGTTTCAAGGATGAGGGTATTGCCGAGATAGCGGCGCGAGATCGCGGTGACGTCCTCGCTTGGCGCAACCAGCCAGCGGCCATTCTTGCGGTTGCCGAGGATCGCGGCAAAGCAGGCATCGGAATCGAAGGCCGGCCAGCACAGCCAGTCGATCGAGCCGTTGCGCCCGACCAGCGCCGCGGTCTCGCAGTCGCCGATCAGCGCATAGTCCTCGATCCTCTGCGTCAATGTCGTACGAGCCTGGGAAGCCCCGGCTGTTCAACTCCCGCCGGTCAGGGAACGTTCCCGCGTTGCCGCTCGCAAGGCCGTGAGATCGACCTTCGAGGCGATCTTGTCGAGCGCGACCGGAAGGCGCTGACGCCAGTTCGGATGCTCGTCGATCGTGCCGGGAATGTTGGGCTGGTCGATCACGCCGAGCAGATCTTCCATGGACACCGCAAGCAGGCGCGAGGGCGTGCGCGACAGGAAGGCGAGCACCGAATAGAGGTCGTTGGCATTGATGCCGTTCTGCCGCAAAATCTCGTCGAGCGCACCGAGCGCATCCCAGCGGGCCTGGTCGTTCTCGCCGGGATCGAGCCCGAGCGAGCGCTTCATCTTGAGATCACTGAAGGAACGCCAGCCCGCATAGGTGCACAAATCATGCGTGTTCAGCGTCACCAGCGCGTTGGGCCGGTAGTGATCGATATTGCGGAAATGGCCGCTATCGTCGCGCTCGAACATCATGACGAGATAGGACCAGATGCCGAAATCCTGCATGGTCTCGCGAAAGCCTTCCGGCACGGTACCGAGGTCTTCGCCGATCACGATGCATTTGTGGGCCGCGCTCTCGCGCACCACCGCGGCGAGCAGCGCCTCGAACGGCATCTGCACATAGGCGCCGTTGTCCGGCTTGAAGCCGCGCGGCACCAGATAAAGCCGCTTCAAGCCGAGCACGTGGTCAAGCCTGATGGCGCCGGCGTGGCGCATCGAGGCCGCCAGCATGTGGGCGAACGGCACGAAGGATTGCGCCTCCAGGCCGCCGGCATTGAAGCCGGCGAGACCCCAGTCCTGGCCGATGGTGTTGAGCACGTCGGGCGGGGCGCCAACGGCGAGGTGGCGGGAAATCGCGGTCTGCTCGTTCCAGGCATCGAAGCCGTTGGACTGCACGCCGACGGCGACGTCGAGATAGAGCCCGACGCGCATGCCGAGCTGGCCGGCCAGCTCCTTGGCGGCATGCAATTGGCTGTCGGCCGTCCATTGCACGAATTCGACGAACTCGACATCGCGCTTGTCGGCACCATCGCGCAATTCGGCGCATTTGGCTTCGTCCGGCTGTTGCCATTCAGACGGCCATTCCCACCATGGCCGGTTGAAGCGATGCCGCAGCACCTCGAAGCAGGCAAAGCGGGACAACAGCGGCGCACGGGCGACGCGGAAGGCGTCGAACTCCTTGCGGCGTGCCGCGCTCGCGCTCGTCACGAAGCTGTTGAAGGCGGCGCGCAAGGCCAGCCATTTCAGGGCCGCCATGTCGGCATAGGGCACGCGGTCGCCTTCACGCAGCCGCGCGGCGGTCGCGGCCGCATCGGGGACGAGATCGGCGGAAAATTCCGGGATCGCCTCGACGTCGATATAGAGCGGATTGAGGAACAGCCGGCTGTTCGGCGAATAGGGGCTGCAATCGGCCGGCTGATCGTCGAACAACACGTGCAGCGGATTGAGGCCGACGCCGTCGGCGCCGAGTTGCTTGGCGAGCCGGACCAGACCGGCGAGGTCGGTGAAATCGCCGATGCCCCAGTTGCGGTCGGAGCGAACGCTGTAGAGCTGCACGGCGAGCAGCCAACCGCGATCGAAATCGCCGCCGAAGGCGCGCTCGGGCGCCACGATCATCGGCACGTCTTCGGTCGCGCCCCCGGCATCGGTCAGCGTCAGGCGGTGATAGCCGAGCTGCAGGCCGGCGGGCCAGGCGATGACCGGCTCGCGCGTCTCGCCCTGCGCGATCACATTGCCGTTCCCGGTGATCTTCCATTGCAGCGGCGGCGTCCCGGTTGCCGCCAGTTCAGTGCGCGGATGTCCCAGGGCGCGCACCACGACCGGCCCGCTGACGAAGCGGTAGACCCGCTTCTCTGGCAGGGCATCGAGGATGGATTTGAGCGCCTCGGGCGCGGTGACCCGCAGCTTGCCGAGGGCGTCAATGAATTCGGACTGAACGCCCTTGATCCGGGCTTGAGCTAAAAGATCCATTCGGCACGCAGCTTGCAGGCCATGGTTTGGCCAAGGGCAGGGATTTTAACTAGGTCGCGGAAGAGGTTAGTCAGGGGTAACTCGCAAACTGCGCTTGCCGTTCCCCAGGGAACCAATGACACACAAGCGGCTTTCTATAATGGTACCAAGCGTGGGTTCCCGACAAGGGAAACGGGCTCCTGCTTTCTTGTCAATGGCATCACCGTGAACAAGACAATTCAAACTGTCGAGAGTGCCGCAGCCGGCAGCGCTTTCCTCATCGAAGACGTCTATCCCTTGATCGACGGCGGCCGTTTCGCCGTGAAGCGGATCGCGGGCGAACGCGTCGAGGTCTGGGCCGACATCTACCGCGATGGCGACGCCGTGATCAGTGCCGCGCTGATCTGGCGAGGAGAGCAGGACCGCGAATGGCGGAGCGAGCCGATGACCCCTCACGGCAATGACCGCTGGTCCGGCGCGTTCACGCCCGCTGAGCCCGGCCAATTTGTCTACGCGATCGAAGCCTGGACCGACGCGTTCGCGACCTGGTCGCACGCCGTCGCGCGAAAACGGCGCACCGGGGCCGATGTCAGCCTCGATGCGATCGAGGGCGCCGGACTGCTGACCAAGGCACATGGCGCGCGGCAGGACGCCGCAGCGCTCATCATCAGGCAATGCGAGGATTATCTCCAGACCGGCGACGTCACCCCGCTGCTGGCGACCGAGCTTGGCGAAGCCATGGCCGAGAGCCAGTCGCGGCCCGACCTGACGCGCTCGCCGCTCTTCCCGCTGATCGTCGACCGCGACAGAGCGCGCTTCGGCACCTGGTACCAGATGATGCCGCGCAGCCAGGGCGAGGCCCCGGGCCGGCACGGCACGCTGCGCGACTGCATTGCGCGCGTGCCCGATATCGCCGCGATGGGTTTTGACGTGCTCTACTTCACGCCGATCCACCCGATCGGCCACACTCACCGCAAGGGCCGCAACGACGCGCCGGTGGCGAGCGAGGGCGATCCCGGCTCGCCCTATGCGATCGGCGCCGCAGAGGGCGGGCACGATGCGCTGCATCCCGAGCTCGGCACGATCGAAAACTTCCGCGCGCTGGTCGCCACATGCCTCGAGTACGGGCTCGAGCTTGCGCTGGACTTCGCCGTGCAGTGCTCGTCGGACCATCCCTGGCTGACCCAGCATCCGGAATGGTTCAAATGGCGGCCGGACCGCTCGGTGCGGACCGCGGAGGGGCCCTATTCGGACATCGTCATCCCCGATTTCGGCTGCGTCGATCGCACCAGGCTGTGGAATGCGTTCCGCGACGCCATGCTGTTCTGGATCGACCATGGTGTCACCATCTTCGCGATCGACAATCACGACACCGCGCCGCTTCCGTTCTGGGAATGGCTCATCGGCGACATCCGCCGCCGGCATCCCGAGGTGATCCTGTTCTCCAAGACCTTTGCACGGCCGAAGCTGATGAAGGGCCTTGCCAAGCTCGGCTTCGCGCAGTCCTTCAGCTATTTCCCATGGCGCACGGCGAAGTGGGAGCTCGAGCAGTATCTCGGCGAGCTGACCGGCTATCCCGAGCGGGACTTCTATCGGGCGAACCTGTTCGTCAACACCGCCGACCTCTTGCCCTATCATCTCCAGAGCGGCGAGCCCTGGATATTCAAATCACGGCTCGCGCTGGCCGCGACGCTATCGGGCAATTACGGGATCTTTGGCGGCTTCGAGCTGCTGGAGCACGAGGCGATTCCCGGCCACGAGGAATATCTCGATTCCGAGAAGTATCAGATCAAGACGCGCGACTGGAACGCGCCCGGCAACATCAAGCCCTACATCGCCGCGCTCAACCGCATCCGCAACGACAACGCAGCGCTTCAGCAGACTGCGGCCTTGCGCTTCCTCGGCATCGAGGACGGCGAGACGATCGCCTTCGCCAAGGAGGCGGCCGATCCCGCCAACACCGTCGTCGTCGTGATTGCGCTCTCGCGCCATGCGCGCGAATTCTGGCTGCCGCTCGGCGACGTCACTGTTGACGCCGATGGACAGCGACACCATGTGACGGCACTCGAAAACCTCCTCACCGGCGAACAGTGCCGCATCGAGTGGGGCGGGATCAGGTTGCGTATCGATCCCGACCGCGATCCTGCGCTCCTGTTCCGCTGCCTGGCGTAAGGGGTCACGCCATGAATGTTCTGTCTTCCGTCGACACCAAGAAAGTTGAGGCTGCCGAGATCGTGGATGAGCTCTGGTACAAGGACGCGATCATCTACCAGCTCCACGTCAAGGCCTTTGCCGACAGCAACCATGACGGCATCGGCGATTTCGCCGGGCTGACCGAGAAGCTGCCCTATCTGCAGGAGCTCGGCGTCACCGCACTGTGGCTGCTGCCATTCTACCCCTCGCCCGGCCGCGACGACGGCTACGACATCGCCGACTACGGCTCGGTCAATCCCGATTTCGGGACGATGAAGGATTTCAAGCGCTTCATCCAGGAAGCGCAGAAGCGCGGCTTGCGCGTCATCACCGAGCTCGTCGTCAACCACACCTCGGACCAGCACAAATGGTTCAAGCGCGCGCGCCGCAGCCATCCCGGCTCGAGCGCCCGCAACTGGTATGTCTGGAGCGACACCGACCAGAAATACCAGGGCACACGCATCATCTTCACCGACACGGAAAAGTCGAACTGGACCTGGGATCCGGAGGCCGGCGCGTTCTACTGGCACCGCTTCTTCTCGCACCAGCCGGATCTCAATTTCGACAATCCGCGCGTGGTCAGCGCGCTCATCCAGGTGATGAAGCGCTGGCTGGACGCCGGCGTCGACGGCTTCCGCCTCGACGCGATTCCCTATCTCTGCGAGCGCGAGGGCACCTCGAACGAGAACCTTCCCGAGACGCATGCGATCATCAAGCGCCTGCGCGCGGAACTGGATTCCTATTCCAAGGGCAAGCTGCTGCTGGCCGAGGCCAATCAATGGCCGGAGGACGTGCAGGAATATTTCGGCCGCGGTGACGAATGCCACATGGCCTATCACTTCCCGCTGATGCCGCGCATCTACATGGCGATCGCACAGGAGGACCGCTTCCCGATCACCGACATCCTGCGCCAGACGCCTGATATCCCGGCGAGCTGCCAATGGGCGCTGTTCCTGCGCAATCATGACGAGCTCACGCTGGAGATGGTCACCGACGTCGAGCGCGATTATCTGTGGACCACCTACGCCAACGATCCGCGCGCCCGCATCAATGTCGGCATCCGCCGGCGCCTCGCGCCGCTGATGGACAACGACCGCCGCAAGATCGAGCTGATGAACTCGCTGCTGCTGTCCTTCCCGGGCACGCCGATCATCTATTACGGCGACGAGATCGGGATGGGCGACAACATTTATCTGGGCGACCGCAACGGCGTGCGCACGCCGATGCAATGGAGCCCGGACCGCAATGGCGGCTTCTCGCGCTGCGATCCGGCCCGCCTCTACGCGCCGCTGATCATGGATCCGGTCTACGGCTATGAATCGGTGAACGTGGAGGCGCAGTCGCGCAGCCTGTCCTCGCTGCTCAGCGCCACCAAGCGGCTGATCTCGGTGCGCAAGTCGACGCTCGCCTTCGGCCGCGGCTCCATGACCTTCATCCGCCCGGCCAACCGCGCCGTGCTGGCCTATGTCCGGCAGTATCGCGACGAGGTGATCCTGTGCGTCGCCAATCTCTCGCGCGCCGCGCAGGCGACCGAGCTCGATCTGTCGCCGTGGAAGGATCGCATCCCGCAGGAGATGCTCGGACGGACGCGCTTTCCGGCGATCGGCGAACTGCCCTACATGATCACGCTGGGGCCCTACGGCTTCTACTGGTTCCACCTCACCGAGCGCGACAAGTCCGAGCCGGTGACGCCGCGCGCGGTGCCGGAGTTCGAGACCCTGGTCGTGCCGGTCAATTCGAACTGGGTGTCACTCGCGCGCGAGCGCGGCGTGTTCGAGCGCGACGTGCTGCCGGGATTTTTGGCAAGGACACGCTGGTATCCGGAGCACAATCCCAAGCACATCCAGACAGCGCTGACCTCGGCGGTACCTTTCAGCGATATCGGCGACAACAGGCCCTGGATCGCATTCTTCGAGACCACGCGGGACGACGTCAAGACGCGCTACGTGCTGCCGCTGCAGATCGAATGGGTACGCTTCGACCGCGAACGCTTCAACCCGAAGGCGCTCGCCGCCGTGCGCCAGGGTGCGCGCGAGGGCACGCTGCTCGACGTTGCGACTGAGCAGATCTTCATCGGGCTTTTCCTGCGGGGTCTGTCGCAAAACCTGGTGGTGGACGAGAACAATCTACGCCTGGAGTTCAAAGCCACCAGCCGGTTCGCCGATTACACCATCAAGGAGCCCCAGCGCATCCGCGCGATCGAGCAGTCCAACAGCACCGCGCTCGTGGACAACCAGTATGTCGTCAAGATCCATCGGCAGCTCGAAAGCGGCACCAGTCCCGAGATCGAGATCGGCCATTATCTCACCGAGGTGGCTCACTTTGCCAACACGCCGGCGCTGCTCGGAAGTGTCGAGCTGGTCGAGGACGATCGGCGCAGCACGCTCGGCGTGCTGCACGCCTTTGTCGAGAACCAGGGCGACGGCTGGACCGTGACCACCGGTTATCTCGATCGCTATATCGACGAGCAGCGGGTCTTGCCCGCGGGCGAGGCACCGCGCGAGACCCAGGAGCAGGCGCCCTACCTGCACTTCATCGCGCAGATCGGCCGGCGGCTTGCCGAGTTGCATGTCGCCCTGGCCGCGGCAAAGCCGGACAATCTCGCTCCGGAGCCGATCGGCTCCGAACACGCCAGGCGCTGGGTCTCCGACCTCAAGGCGCGAGCCGAGCGCGTTTTCGAGCAGCTGACCAACAGCCGCGATGGCCTGCGGGAGGCGGACCGGCCGCTGATCGACCAACTCGGCGCAGCGCGCGCGGCCCTGCCCGACCACCTCAATGCACTATTGCCTTCCGCCATCGGCGGGTTGAACATCCGTCATCATGGCGACTTCCGCCTCGGGCAGATTCTGATCGTGAAGGACGACATCTTCATCATCGACTTCGACGGCAATCCGCGCCGGCCGCTGGCCGACAAGCGGCGCAAGCTGCCGGCCGCGCGCGACGTCGCCGGGCTGATCCGCTCGATTGATCTTTCGGTTAACGTCGCCCTCAACCGGGCGCTCACGGGCGCCTCCGACGAACAGGACCGGCTTGCAGCCGCGCTCGGCGAATGGCGCGAACGCGCCACCACGACGTTCCTGCACGCCTATCGCGAGGCCATGACCGACCGGCGGCTGTGGCCGGACAATCCGCAAACCGCGCAAGGCCTGTTAAGGTTTTTCCTGCTTGATCATGCGTTCGACGATGTAGAGTACGAACTGTCCCACCGGCCCGAGGGGCTCCATGCGCCGCTGACCGGACTGCTTCGCATTCTGTCCAGTGCCGAGAGCGAAGCCCATGCCTAAACTGCCAGCAGAAGCCTACGCGATCATCGAGGGCCGCCACTCCGACCCCTTCCACTATCTCGGGCTGCATCCCGAGGGCGGCAAGAGCGTGGTGCGCGCCTTCCTGCCCGAGGCTTCCAATGTCGAGGCGGTCGGCGAGCATGGCGAGGTCGCGCCGCTCGACCGCGTTCATGACTCCGGCCTGTTCATCGGCGCCCTGCCCAACGGCTCGAAGCACTACCAGCTGCGCGCGAAATTCGGCAACAACGTCGTCGAATTCGAGGATGCCTACCGCTTCCCGCCGATCCTCACCGATTTCGACCTCTATTTGCTCGGCGAAGGCACCCACCAGCGCCTCTACGACAAGCTCGGCGCCCATCCGATGCGGCTCGACGGCGTCGACGGCATCGGCTTCGTGGTGCTGGCGCCGAATGCGCGGCGCGTATCGGTGGTCGGCGACTTCAACTTCTGGGACGGGCGGCGTCATCCGATGCGGGTGCGCGGCAGCGGGTACTGGGAGCTGTTCATCCCCAATGCGAAGATCGGCGATCACTACAAGTTCGAGATCGTCGGCCCGCACGGCCATCTGCTGCCGCTGAAATCCGATCCGATGGCGTTTGCGAGCGAGGTGCGGCCGAAGACGGCTTCGATCGTGCTCGACGAGGCGCATCTGCCGCGGCCCCGCCCGGCGCCCGACGGCATCAACGCGCTGTCGGCACCGATGTCGATCTACGAGGTCCATCTCGGCTCGTGGCGGCGCAAGGACAACAATGAATGGCTGACGTATTGCGAGCTTGCCGAGCAGCTGCCGGCCTATGCCCGCGACATGGGGTTCACGCATCTCGAATTCCTGCCGGTGAGCGAGCATCCGTTCGACGGCTCATGGGGCTATCAGCCGACCGGGCTTTATGCGCCGACCAGCCGGTTCGGAAGCCCTGAGGATTTCGCTGCGCTGGTCGATGCCTGCCACCGCGAAGGCATCGGCGTGCTGCTCGACTGGGTGCCCGGCCATTTCCCCGACGATCCGCACGGGCTCGGCAGTTTCGACGGCACGGCGCTCTATGAACACGCCAACCCGCTCCAGGGCCGCCACCTCGACTGGGGCACGCTGATCTACAATTACGGCCGCACCGAAGTGACGAACTTCCTGGTGTCCAACGCGCTGTTCTGGATGGAGCGCTACGGCATCGACGGCCTGCGCGTCGACGCGGTGGCGTCGATGCTCTATCTCGACTACAGCCGGCCACCCGGCGCGTGGATTCCGAACCAGTATGGCGGCCGCGAAAACATCGAGGCGATCAACTTCCTGCGCCGCTTCAACACGGAGGTCTTTGCCCGCTTCCCGCAGGCGACCACGGCCGCGGAAGAATCCACCGCATGGCCGCAAGTCTCGCGCCCGGTCGAATTCGGCGGACTCGGCTTCGGCTACAAGTGGAACATGGGCTGGATGCACGACACGCTGAACTACATCAGCAAGGATCCGATCCACCGCAAGCATCATCACGGCGAGATCCTGTTCGGCCTGCACTACGCGTTCTCGGAAAACTTCATCCTGCCGCTGTCGCATGACGAGGTCGTGCACGGCAAACGTTCGATCCTGGGTCGCATGCCCGGCGACGAATGGCAGCGCTTTGCGAACTTGCGGGCCTATTACAGCTTCATGTTCGGCCACCCCGGCAAGAAGCTGCTGTTCATGGGCGCCGAGATCGCGCAGAGCCGCGAATGGAATCACGACCAGTCGCTCGACTGGCACCTGCTCGAATACAAGGTGCATTCCGGCATCCAGGCACTGATCCGCGACCTCAACCGGCTCTACCGCGCGGTCCCGGCGCTGCATCAGATGGACTGCGACCAGGCCGGCTTCGAATGGCTGATCACCGATGATGCCAACCGCAACGTGTTCGCCTGGCTGCGCAAGGGCTTTGACGAGCACGCGCGATGCCTCGTCATCGTCAACTTCTCCCCCAATGTCTATCGCAGCTATCGCGTTCGCGTGCCCCTGGCCGGCAAGTGGAAAGAGGTGTTCAATTCCGACTCCGCCCATTACGGCGGCAGCAATGTCGGGAACATCGGCGAGGTTCAGACCGTTGACGGCAAGACGCCCGAGCTCCGCCTCACCATTCCGCCGCTCGCCGCGATCTTCCTCGTTCCGGAAAGCTGACATATGCGCCTGACCGCCGGATCGCCCGCACGCCTCGGCGCAAGCTGGGACGGACGCGGCACCAATTTTGCGCTGTTCTCTGCCAACGCGCAGAAGGTCGAGCTGTGCCTGTTCGACGCCCAAGGCCGCCGCGAGCTCGAGCGCGTCGAACTGCCTGAAAGGACCGAGGACGTCTGGCACGGCTATCTCAACGACGTCTCGCCAGGCCAGCTCTACGGCTACCGGGTGCACGGCCCCTACGAGCCCGAGCACGGCCACCGCTTCAATGCCAACAAGCTGCTGCTCGACCCCTATGCGAAGCGGCTCGCCGGACGGCTGGTCTGGAGCGATGCGCATTTCGCCTACCGCACCGGCTCACCACGCGAGGACCTGTCGTTCGACCGGCGCGACAATGCGCGCGGCATGCCCAAGGCCGTCGTGGTCGACGAGACCTTCAACTGGGGCCGGCGCGAGATCCGGCCGAACATTCCGTGGGAAGACACGATCATCTACGAGGCTCACGTCAAGGGCCTGACGCAGAAGCGCGACGACGTGCCGCCGAACCTCCGCGGCACTTATGGCGGCCTGTCCTCGCCGGCGATGATCGAGCACCTCAAGAAGCTCGGCGTCACCACGATCGAGCTGCTGCCGATCCACAGCTTCGTCGACGACCGCATCCTGGTCGAGAAGAAGCTCGCCAATTACTGGGGCTACAACTCGCTGTCCTTCTTCGCGCCGGAGCCGCGTTACGCCCAGGACAATGCGCTCGATTCCTTCCGCACCACGGTGGCGCGCCTGCACGATGCCGGCATCGAGGTGATGCTCGACGTCGTCTACAACCACACCGCCGAGGGCAACCACCTCGGCCCGACGCTGTGCTATCGCGGCATCGACAATGCCTCCTATTACTGGCTCAACCGCGAGAACCCGCGCTATTACGACGATTTCACCGGCTGCGGCTCGTCGGTGAACCTCACCCATCCGCGCGTGCTGCAGATGGTGATGGACTCGCTGCGCTACTGGGTCGAGGTCTGTCATGTCGACGGCTTCCGCTTCGATCTCGCCACCACGCTCGCGCGCGGGCCGAACGGTTTTGATCGCGGCAGCTCGTTTCTGACCGCGATCCGCCAGGATCCGGTGCTGGCCGCCGTGAAGCTCGTCGCCGAGCCCTGGGACCTCGGCCTCGGCGGCTACCAGGTCGGCGCTTTCCCCTCGCAATGGTCGGAGTGGAACGACCGCTATCGCAGCGCCATGCGCCGTTACTGGAGCGGCGAAGGCAGTCTGATCGGCGACATCTCCAGCCGCATGACGGCGTCCTCCGACCTGTTCAATCACGACGGACGGCGGCCGCGCGCCAGCATCAACCACATCACGGTGCATGACGGTTTCACGCTCGCCGACCTCTTCAGCTACAACGAGAAGCACAACGAGGCCAATGGCGAGGACAATCGCGACGGCTCCAACGACAACCACAGCAACAATTGTGGTGTCGAGGGCCCGACCGACGATCCAAACATCCTGGAGCTGCGGCGGCAGCTTCGCAGGAACGTGCTGGCCTGCCTGATGCTGGCGCAGGGCGTCCCGCTGATCCTCGCCGGCGACGAGGTCGGCAATTCGCAGTCCGGCAACAACAACGCCTATTGTCAGGACAATGAGGTCGGCTGGGTCGGCTGGGACAATCTCGGCAAGGATGATGAGGACATGGTCGATTTCGTCGCCGCCCTTGCCGACATCCGCCGCCGCTTCGCGCAGCTTCGCAGCCATCGCTGGCTCGACGGCCGCCCCAAGGACGGTGTCTCCTACGGCGCACTGTGGCTGACGCCGGAAGGTAACGAGATGACGGAGAGCGACTGGACATTCCCGGATGGGCGGTTTCTCTCCTATGTGATGGGGCCGATGGAACCCGGCAGCGCCGCGATCTTTATCGTCCTGAACGCCGCCCCCGAAGAGATCGCATTCAAATTGCCCAAAATGTCCGAATACAAGAGCTGGCAGCAGATCCTGAACACGACCGATGCCAAGCTGAACACCATCGACTTCCCGTCCGGAAGCGACAGCAAGGCGCCGCCGCGCTCCGTGCTCGCCTTCGCGGGGGCGCCATGAGGCCATCCTTCGGGGCACGGCCGACCAAGGATGGCGTGTCGTTCCGGCTGTGGGCGCCCGGCGCGCGCCGCGTCGATCTTCTGCTCGACCGCAGGCACGCGATGCAGCGCCGACAGGACGGCTGGTATGTGACCGAGATCGCCGGCCTCACCCCTGGCAGCCGCTACAAATTCAGGATCGACGACGAGATCGACGTGCCCGATCCAGCCTCGGCCTTCCAGCCTGAAGACGTGTTCGGCCCAAGCGAGGTGATCGATCACGACGCGTTCGCCTGGCGCGCGCAGGATTGGCGCGGCCGGCCCTGGGAAGAGACGGTGCTGATCGAGACCCATGTCGGCACCTTCACGAGCGAAGGCACCTACCGCGCGATGACCGACAAGCTCGATCATCTCGCAGCGACCGGCATCACCGCGCTGGAGTTGATGCCGCTGGCCGATTTCGCTGGACGCCGCGGCTGGGGTTATGACGGCGTGCTATGGTATGCACCCGACGGCGCCTATGGCCGTCCCGACGATCTGAAGACGCTGATCGACGAGGCGCATCTGCGCGGGCTGATGGTGTTCCTCGACGTCGTCTACAATCACTTCGGTCCCGAGGGGAATTATCTCGGCCGCTATGCGCCGACCTTTTTCACCGACGCGCATACGCCCTGGGGCAGCGCAATCGACTACCGGCTGCCGCAGGTACGCGCCTTCGCGGTCGAGAACGCGCTGTCATGGCTGACCGACTACCGCTTCGACGGACTGAGGCTGGATGCCGCCAACCACATCATGGCTGTCCCCGGCGAACAATCGATGCTGCAGGACCTCAGTGTCGCCGCCGGCGAGCTCGCCAGGGCGACGGGGCGGCACATCCATCTCGTGCTGGAGAACGGCGACAACCGCGCCAGCCTGCTCGACGCCGCACAGGAGCCGCCGAACGGAAAGTATCGGGGACAGTGGAACGACGATTACCACCACGTCTGGCACGTGATGCTGACCGGCGAGCTCGCCGGCTACTACGGCGACTACCAGACCCCGCGCATGGACCTCGCGCGCGCGCTCGCTTCCGGCTTCGTCTACCAGGGCGAGATCTCGGAATTCTGGGGCAAGAAGCCGCGCGGCGAGCCGAGCGGCGAGTTGCCGCCCGCGACCTTCGTCAATTTCCTGCAGAACCACGACCAGATCGGCAATCGCCCGCTCGGCGAGCGGCTCGAGAGCCTGGCATCGCCGCAGCAGATCGAGGCGGCGCTCGCAGTGACCCTGCTCGCGCCGATGGTGCCGATGCTGTTTCAGGGCGAGGAATGGGGCTCGAAGGTCCCCTTCCCGTTCTTCTGCGATTTCCAGGGCGGTCTTGCCGATGCCGTGCGCAAGGGCCGCAAGCAGGAATATGCCTGGGCCTACGAAAAATACGGCGACGAGGTGCCCGACCCGCTCGATCCGGCAACACTGCAATCGGCTGTGCTCGACTGGACCGGCCGCACGCCGGAGCAGAACGCGCGCCTCGCTTTGGTGCGTGACCTGCTCGCGCTTCGCCGCAAGGAGATCATGCCGCGGCTGAAGGGCGCAAGCTTCGGTGATGCCGAGGCGGCCGACAACGGCCTGCTCAGCGCACATTGGCGCATGGGCGACGGCACGACGCTGCGCCTCATGGCCAATCTGTCGGACCACGAGATCACCTCCACCGTCAGCGCGGGCACGCCGATCTGGGGCGGCGTGATCGGCGATCTGCTTCCGCCCTGGTCGGTGGTCTGGCGCCTCGGAGGTTGACATGCCTCCCGCTATTCCGCTTGCGACCTACCGGCTTCAGCTCACCGCAGATTTCGGCTTCGACAAGGCTGCCGCCGTCGTGCCGTATCTGAAGGCGCTTGGGATCACACATCTCTACGCCTCACCGGTGATGAAGGCCCGCAAGGGCTCCACGCATGGCTACGACACCGTCGATCACAGCCAGCTCAGTCCCGAGCTCGGCGGTGAAGCCGGCTTCGCGCGGCTGAGCGAGGCGCTCAGCAAGCACGATCTCGGCCTCATCATCGATTTCGTGCCCAACCATGTCGGTGTGCACTTTGCAGACAATCCCTGGTGGCTGGATGTGCTGGAATGGGGCCAAGCCTCGCCGCACGCGGTCGCCTTCGACATCGACTGGGACCTCTTGCCCCACCGCGCCCGCGGCGGCGTGCTGCTGCCGATCCTCGGCTCCTCCTATGGCGAGGCGCTGGAGCGCGGCGAGATCGAGCTGCGCTATGATCCCGAGCAGGGCAGCCTTTCCGCCTGGTATTTTGAGCACCGCCTGCCGATCGCGCCGGAGCGCTATGGCGAAATACTGCGCGTGATCGTGAAGGAGGCGGACGCCGCCGAGACAGAGGCAGGCAAGCGCCTGCTTGCGCTCGCAACCCGCTATACGGGGCTGCGTCGGCCCAACCGCAAGGAAGCGCCGGCCTTCAAGGCCGAGCTCAAGGAGATCGCAGGCGCCGCCGACATCATCAGCCGCGGTCTTGCCGCCTATCGTGCCGCCAAGGACCGTCCCGCGCAGACACTGGCGCTGCATCACCTGCTGGAGCGCCAGCACTACAAGCTCGGACACTGGCGGCTTGCCTCCAGCGACATCAACTATCGCCGCTTCTTCGACGTCAACGGGCTCGCCGGCCTGCGCGTCGAGGATCCCGCGACGTTTGCCGCCACGCACCGGCTGGTGAAGCAGCTCGTTGCCGACGGCAAGCTGCAGGGCATCCGCCTCGATCACATCGACGGGCTGCGCGATCCCGCGCAATATTGCCAGCGACTGCGTCGGCTGGTGCGCGATGCGCAGGGCAAGACAAAACCGTTCTATACGGTGATCGAGAAGATCCTCTGCGAGCACGAGCGCCTGCCGCATTTCGCCGGTGTCCAGGGCACCACCGGCTACGAGTGGATGAACGTCATCACGCAGGTGCTGGTCGACGCCAAGGGGCTGGAGGCGCTGGACGAAACCTGGCGCCAGATCAGCAACCGGCCACCGCGGCTTGCGCCTTACGTCAAGGAGGCCAAGCGGCGCGTGATGGAGACGCTGCTGACGAGCGAATTCACCGTGCTGACGCGCCTGCTCGCGCGCATCGCCAACGGGCATTATTCGACGCGCGACTTCTCGGCCGACAGCCTGCGGCAGGCGCTCGAACTCTACGTGCTGCATTTCCCGGTCTATCGCACCTATCTGACCACGGCCGGGGCGACCGCGCACGACCGCAAGCTGATCGAGGACACCATCGCGCGCGCCCGCGCCGAATGGTTCGCGGCGGACGAAGGCATCTTCGACTTCCTGCGCGATGCCCTGACGATGGATCTGCTCAAGCCCGGCCGGCCCCCTCACAGCACGCCGCGCGTGCGCCGCTTCGCGCTGAAGGTGCAGCAGTTCACCGGGCCGGTGATGGCGAAGTCGCTGGAGGACACCGCGTTCTACCAGTTCCACCGGCTGCTGGCGCTGAACGAGGTCGGCGGCGATCCCGCGAGCACCGGCCTCACCGTTCCCGCCTTCCACGAGGCGATGCGGGCGCGCGCCAGGGAGTGGCCGCAAGGGATGACGGCGACCGCGACCCACGATACCAAGCGCGGCGAGGACGCGCGCGCCCGGATCGCGGCACTCAGCGAAATTCCCGGCGAATGGACCAGCGCGGTGTCACGCTGGAAGGTCCTGAATGCGCCGCATCTTGCGCTCCACGGCCATCTGCGCGCGCCGTCGGCGACGTTCGAATACATGCTCTACCAGACCCTGCTCGGCGCCTGGCCGCTGCAGGGACCGCTTGATGCAAGCTTCGTCGAACGCATCCAGGCCTATGCGCTCAAGGCCGCGCGCGAGGGCAAGGAGGAGACGAGCTGGCTCAACCCGCACGAAGCCTATGAGAGCGGCATCAAGAGCTTCATCGCAAAGATCCTCGACGCCGCGCTGTCAAGTGAATTCCTGGAAGCTTTGCAGACCCTGGCGCGCCGCGTCGCGCTGCTCGGCGCGCTGAACTCGCTGAGCCAGCTCACGCTCAAGGCGACGCTGCCGGGCGTGCCCGACGTCTATCAAGGCACCGAATTCTGGGACCTCTCGCTGGTCGATCCCGACAACCGCCGCCCCGTGGATTTTGCCGCGCGGCAGGCGGCGCTGACGGCACTGGAAGCGCCGGACTGGAGCGGACTGATCAAGTCCTGGCCGGACGGCCGGCTCAAGCTGGCCTGGACGCGGCAGCTGCTCAAGCTGCGCAACGAACTCGCCGACGTTTTCGCGCAAGGCGACTACCAGAAGCTGGAGGTGCGTGGCACGCATGCCGAGCACGTCATCGCGTTTGCCCGTCGACGCGGCCGCGCCGCCGCGATCGTCGTGGTCGGACGCCAGTTTGCGCCGTTCACGCAAGCGGGCCGGGAATGGCCAGCATCCGAAGGCTTCGACGCGACCGTCGATATCACGGGCTATGCCGCGGCGGGACTTGCGGGCAACGCACTGCCGATCGCACAGGCTTTCCGTGATCTTCCGGCGGCCGTCATTCCGGCCCGCGCAGCGAGCGCCATCAGGCCTGCGCGGCAGCGCGTGAGCGCCTGAAACTCACTTTCCGTCATCCTTGGTCAGCAGCAACTGCCCGCGCTTCTTGATGGTCGCCTGCGCCATCTCGGCAAAGCGCTGCAACAGCCACGGCAGGACCACCTGGACCTTGACGTGATCGTCGGCGACGTCGACCTGACCGGTCGCGATCTGCCCGAGCGCGCGGATGCGGAAATTCATGCTGTCGCCGCTCCAGCGCTCCTCCTCGACCTGCATCACGGGAATGCTGGCGGCCGCGCGGCCAAGCCCGGACTTCAGCCGGCGCACCGCCTCTTCGCGGCCGAGACGGTGTGGAATGGAAACGACGAGCGGTGCTGACATGGCTCTGCCCCGTGCTGCTTGATCCTTACTTAGTGAGGCCGGCCGCGACCATAAAGGTTCCATGCAACTTGCACCTGTCGCCCCGTTTCAAAACCGGAACTTTAAAACCTGCGGCAAGTTGCCCTCGCACACGGGACA
The DNA here is from genome assembly GCF_029714325.1 of Bradyrhizobium sp. CB1717. Classification (NCBI taxonomy): domain Bacteria; kingdom Pseudomonadati; phylum Pseudomonadota; class Alphaproteobacteria; order Hyphomicrobiales; family Nitrobacteraceae; genus Bradyrhizobium; species Bradyrhizobium sp. CB1717. The sequence continues at coordinate 2,790,123 of NZ_CP121666.1, read as the reverse complement.
GGTGCAAACGACCCTTTCCACAAGGGCTGGAGGAGACTCGCATGTCAATCGGTACGATCATTCTGATCATTCTGGTCATCGCCCTGCTCGGCGGCTTCAGCGGCATTGGCGGCGGCCCGTTCTACGGCACCGGCTATTACGGCGGCGGCGGCCTTGGTCTCGTCATCGTCATCCTGCTGATCCTGCTGCTGATGGGACGGATCTAGCGACCCCGCGAAGACCTCGTAGGGTGGGCAAAGGCGCTCTTGCGCCGTGCCCACCTTCCTCGCCGTTAAAAAAAGGATCGTGGGCACGCTCCGCTTTGCCCAACCTACGGCAGTTCTCCCTGTGGCAGAGACCTACTTCACCTTCCCCGCCAGCTTCTTCATCGCGGCCTTGATCGGCGCAGCCGCATCGTCATAGCCCTCCCACGCCTTCGAACGCGCCAGCAGGCCCGGCACGGTCCGCACCGTGTATTTCTTCGGATCGAGATCGCGCTTCACCTGCGCCCAGGTCACGGGCATCGACACGGTGGCGCCGGCACGCGCGCGCGGCGACAGCGGGGCAACCGCCGTCGACATGCGGTCATTGCGCAGGTAATCGAGGAAGATCTTTCCGTTCCGCAGCTTCTTCGACATGTTGAGCAGATAGCGCTCGGGGTCATCATCGGCCATCCACCGGCAGATTCCTTGCGCAAACGCCTTGGCCTCCTTCCAGCTCACCTTGTCGCGCGCGCCGTGCAGCAGCGGCACCACGACGTGCAGGCCCTTGCCGCCGGTGGTCTTGCAGAAGCTCTCCATGCCGACATCGGCGAGCCGCTGCCGCATCTCCTTGGCGGCCTCCACAACGTCGGCAAAATCCACGTCCGGCGCCGGATCGAGATCGAACACCAGCCGGCCCGGCGTATCATAGGCATAGGGCGCGCAATTCCAGGGATGCTGCTCGACGCCGCCGATCTGCGCCACCGCGGCGAGCCCCTCGACCCGATCGATCTGCAAGTAAGGCTTGCGATCGCCGGAGACTTTTGCGAGCTCCAGAAGATTGGACGTTCCCTGCATGGCGTGACGCTGGAAGAAGCATTCACCCTTGATGCCGTCGGGGGCACGGATCAGCGAGCATGGCCGCCCCTTGAGGTGCACGATCATCCATTCGCCGACCGCTTCGAGATAGCGCGCGAGATCCAGCTTGGTGACCGGATTGCCATCACCGTCCTCGGGCCAGAGCTCCTTGTCCGGCTTGGAGATGACGACACCCATCACTTCGGCGGTGCCGACGTCCTTGGATCGCTTCGCGGTCTTCGCAGCGCGCTTTCTTGCCGAGGGCTTGGCAAGCTCCGTATCGACCGGCGTCTCGGCCTCGACCTCCTCGGCCGGCTTGTCCTGCCGCAGCCCCTTGAACGCGGCCTGGCGGATATTGCCGTCAGCGGTGAACCCGGCGAACTCGATCTCGGCGACGAGCTCCGGCTTCAGCCAATGCACGTCGCGCGTCTTCTTCGGGGCATTCTTGCCGCCGAAGGGGCTCTCCTTGCTCTCCATCGCCTTCAGCGACGGCATGATGCGCTTGACCGTGTCGGCGCCGAAGCCGGTGCCGACCATGCCGACAAAGGCGAGATGATCGCCGCGATGCACGCCCGCCATCAGCGAGCGGAATTTGCCGTTGGTGGTCTTGTAGCCGCCGATCACGACCTCATGGCCGGCGCGGCATTTGGCCTTGGTCCAGCTCTCGGTGCGGCCGGAGCGATAGGGCGCGTCGAGCTTCTTCGACACCACGCCTTCGAGCTCGAGCTTGCAGGCCGATTGCAGCACGGCGTCACCGCCGCTCTCGAAATGCTCGACATAGCGGATCTGCGCCGACTTCCGCTTGCGCGCGTCCAGCAGCGCCTTGAGCCGCTCCTTGCGCTCGCCGAGCGGCAGCCGGCGAAAGTCCTGATTTTCCGCGAAAAGCAGATCGAACGCGAAGAAGATGAGGTCGTCGGTCTTGCCGTCGGACAGCGCGGCCTGGAGCGAGGAGAAATTCGGCGCGCCGCTATGGTCGAGCGCGACGATCTCGCCATCGATCATGGCATCCGGCAGCGAAGTCGCCTCCTTCGCGATCGAAGCGAACTTGTCGGTCCAGTCCAGGCCCTTGCGCGTCTTCAATGTGGCCTCGCCGTCCTCGATCCGGAGCTGCACACGGTAGCCGTCGAACTTGATCTCGTGACACCAGCCTGAACCGGCCGGCGGCCGCTCGACCGGCGTGCAGAGCTGCGGCGCGACGAAGTCCGGCATCGCCGAAACCTTGCTGGCGTTTGTCGCCGTCGTCGTCTTCTTTCCCCTCTTTCCGACCTTCAACGCGGTGCGCGGCGCCGGCTGCAAGGTCCTGCCTCTCGTCTCCTCCGCACGATTGGACTGCCACACCGCATCCGCCTTGGCCTTGCCCGCCCCCTTCGCCAGCATGAACGGCTTTGGCGCGCGGCCCTTGCCTTCGGCAATCTGCTCCATCGCGCGGCCGGAGGCGACCGAAGTGTCCTCGTCAAGAATGTCGTTGTCCTTGCCTTCGCGGGCATATTCATCGCGATGCTTGATCAGGAGCCAGTTGGTGCGCTTTTCGCCGCCGCGGTTGCGCATGCGCACCAGCACCCAGCTGCCATGCAGCTTGTCGCCGTGGAGCGTGAACTTGAGGTCGCCCTTCTTGAAGGCGGCTTCCGGATTTTCCGCCTCCCACGTGCCGCGGTCCCACAGCATCACCGTGCCGCCGCCATACTGGCCTTCCGGAATGGTGCCTTCGAAATCGCCATAATCGAGCGGGTGATCCTCGACCTCGACCGCAAGGCGCTTGTCGTGCGGGTCGAGCGAGGGCCCTTTCGTCACGGCCCAGGACTTGAAGACGCCGTCGAATTCGAGCCGCAGATCGTAGTGCAGGCGCGTTGCGTCATGCTTCTGAATCACGAAGCGCCGCTGTTCCGATGGCGCGACCGCGGTCTTGCCGGACGGCTCGGGCGTCTTCTCGAAGTCACGCTTCTGTCGGTAAGTGGAGAGTTTTTGCAGCACGACCGGTCCCGCTTCTCTTCTGGCCTTCAAGCCTATCACGGCAAAAGCCCCACCCGGAACCAAAACCCGATGGCGAGGTTGGGGTTCCAAATCCTCTTGAAAACACTGGAGAATGGAATGGCCCCCCGTGCCTATTGGAAGGGAACGCTGAAGCTGTCGCTGGTCAGTTGCCCCGTCGTGCTCTATCCCGCGACGACGGCGGCCGAGAAAACCCGGTTTCACATGATCAACCGCGAGACCGGCAACCGTCTCAAGCAGCAGATGGTCGATGCCGAGACCGGCGACGTCGTCGAGAGCGACCAGAAGGGGCGCGGTTACGAGCTGCGCAAGGGCAAATATGTCGAGATCGAGCCGGAGGAGCTCGAGGCGGTGCAGATCGAGAGCAATCACACCATCGACATCGAGAGCTTCGTGCCGAGCGAGGAAATCGACCAGCGCTATCTCAACCATCCCTACTACATCGCGCCTGACGGCAAGGCCGCGGCCGACGCTTTCGCGGTGATCCGCGATGCCATGAAGGACCAGGATCGCGTGGCGCTCGCCAAGATCGTGCTCACCAACCGCGAGCACATCATCGCGATCGAACCGCTCGGCAAGGGCTTGCTCGGCACCACGCTACGCTTTCCTTACGAGCTCCGCGACGAGGACCAGTTCTTCGACGACATCAAGAGCCCGAAGATCACCAAGGACATGGTCGAGCTCGCCGGTCACATCCTGCACACCAAGGCCGCGCATTTCGATCCCGGCGAATTCAAGGACGAGTACGAGAATGCGCTGAAGGCGCTGGTGAAGCGCAAGGCGAGCGGCAAGAAGATCGAATTGCCCAAGCCCGAGGAGCGCCCGAGCAACGTCGTCAGCCTGATGGATGCGTTGAAGCAGAGCCTGAAGGGGCGCGGCGGGAAGAAGACGGCGGCGAAGTCGCATGCGCGGCGCGCGACGGGGCGGCAACGCAGCGCGCGGAAGACGCACCGGGCGACGGCAAGGCATCGGAAGGCGGGGTGATCCGTCATTGCGAGCGCAGCGAAGCAATCCAGACTCTTTCCGCGGAGGGGCTCTGGATTGCTTTGCTGCGCTCGCAATGACGATGTGGATACAGTTGTCGTAGGGTGGGCAAAGCGGAGCGTGCCCACCACCATGCGCACCGCGACCGAAGTGGTGGGCACGGCGCTTTGCGCCTTCGCCCACCCTACGGGTCTGTGGAAGTCAATCCCCCGCCTTCAGCCGGTAGCCGATCCCCGTCTCCGTCAGCACATATTGCGGACGCTCCGGGTCGGCCTCGATCTTCTGGCGGAGCTGGCGGACATAGACGCGCAGATATTGCGCGTCCGTCAGCTCGTCCCACAGCTCCTTCAACAAGAACCGATGGGTCAGCACCTTGCCGGCGTGCTGCACCAAGACGCGCAGCAAATCGTACTCCTTCGGCGAGAGTTTGACCTCGCGCTCGCCGACCTTGACGATGCGGCGGACGAGATCGACCGAGAGATCGCCGGTGCGGAACACCGGGCGCTCGCCCTGGACCTGGAGCTGGTGCCGCAGCGCGGCGCGCAGGCGCGCCAGCAGCTCGTCCATGCCGAACGGTTTTGTCAGGTAATCGTCGGCGCCGAGATCGAGCGCCTGCACCTTGCCGGCCTCGTCGCCCCGGCTCGACAACACCACGATCGGCACGGCCTCGTTGCGGGCCCGGATGGTCCGCAGCAGCTCATGGCCCTGGATGTCGGGCAGGCCGAGATCGAGGATGATCAGCGCTGGCCCTTCAGCGAGCTTCTCGAGCGCGGTCTTGCCGTTCGGTGCTTCCAGGATCTCATAGCCCTGCGTGGTCAGCCCCATCCGCAGCAGTTTGCGGATCGGCGGCTCGTCGTCGATGACCAGGACCTTGATTGCGGCGGCGCTCATGCGGCGGTATCCAATGCGTTGGTCTGGGCCGGAACCGGCAGACGGATGGTGAGGACCGCGCCGCGCCGGTCATTGCGGTTGGCGGCCGAAATCGTGCCGCGCATGGCTTCGACGAAGCCGCGGGAGATGGCGAGCCCGAGGCCCGTGCCGGGACGGACATGGTCGCCCTTCTGCGCCCGGTAGAACTTGTCGAACACGCTCTCGAGCTCGTCAGGCGGAATGCCGTCACCTTCGTCGGCAACCTCCAGCACCACCTGATCGCGCTCGCGCCGGCTCCGGATCGAGATGGTGGTGTCGGGCGGCGAATATTTTGCGGCATTGTCGAGCAGGTTGAACAGCACCTGCTCGAACAGCACGGCGTCCAGCTGGAGCATCGGCAGATCGGCAGCCAACACCAGCTCGACCTTGTGCGCGGTCAGGATCTTGCTGGCACGCCGCAGCGCGCTGCCGATGATCTCGCCGAGATCGTGCAATGCGGTATTGGGCACGATGGCGCCGGACTCGAGCTTGGTCATGTCGAGCAGATTGGCGATGAAGCGGTTGAGCCGCTCGGACTCGTCGATCACGGTGGCGAGCAGGTCGCGCTTCTCGGTGTCGGACAAGGCACCGGCGAGATCGCGCATGGTCGAGGCCGCGCCCAGCACGGAGGCGAGCGGCGTCTTCAAATCATGCGAGATCGAGGTCAGGAGCGCCGAGCGCAGCCGCTCGGATTCGACGGTGCGCTTGACGCGATCCATGTCCTCGACCAGCAGCACGCGCTCGATCGCGAGCGCGCCCTGGTCGACCAGCGCGTCCAGCAGCCGGCGTTGATCCGGCGTCAGCAGCGGGCCGGTGCGGTCGTTGTCGATGCCGATGACGCCGATCGGGCCGCGCCCGGTGCGCATCGGCAGGAACAGCCGCTTTGCCCCCGGCAAGGTGTCCGAGCCGCGACCCGCCGTACGATCGTTGCTCCAGGCCCAGTTGGCGGCGGCAAGATCGGCCTGGTCGAGTTCATCCTCCGGCGGATAGCCGGATTTGACCGTCAGCAGGCCCTCTTCCGGCAGCAGCAGCACCACACGGACCTTCAGCATCAGCGCGATCTGATAGGCCGTCGCCCACAATACGTCGTCGAGGGTGGCGGTGCCGGCGAGCTTCCGGCTGAAGGCATAGAGCTGCTCGGTGGTCCTGATGCGGCCGATCGCGGTGTCGGCCTGCGTGCGCACGCGTCCCGCAACGTTCGACACCACGAACGCAATCAGCATGAAGAAGAAGAATGCCGCGACATTGGTTGGATCGGTGATGGTGAACGTGTAGACCGGCGGCAGGAAGAAGAAGTTGTAGGCCAGCGACGCCGCGACACTCGCAAGCAGTGACGGCCACAGCCCGTAGCGCACGGCAACCGCCACCACCGCGGTGAGGAACATCAGGTCGACGTTCTCGACACCGAAATACGGCTTGATGGCCACGGCGGCAGCAAGGCCAGCCGCGGTGATCCCAAGCGCCTTCAGATAGGGACGCGCATCGAACGGCTCGGATCGCGGCGCGGTCTGCACCGCCGTCTTGGGCGCCGCCTCTTCGGCGAGCTCATCGCCCGGAATGACGTGAACGCTGATATTGCCGGCGCGGCGCACCAGATCATGCACAACAGAACCGCGCGTCATCTCGAACCAGCGCGAGCGGGTCGACTTGCCGATCACGATCTGGGTGACGTTGTTGCCATGGGCGAAGTTGATGACGTCGTCGGCAATCCGGCGGCCGACGGCGGGAATGGTCAGCGCCTCGCCGCCCAGCGCCTCCGCGAGCCGCAGCGTATCGGCGAGGCGATCGCGCTCCTCGTCGGACAATTGCAGGGATCGCCGGGTCTCGATCGAGATCGCGGTGAAAGGTGCATGCAGCCGGTCGGCCAGCCGCTTGGTGTAGCGGACGAGGCCGGCCGCGCGTGGATCTTCGCTGACGCAGACCAGGATGCGCTCGCCCGCGGCCCAGGGGCCAGCGATCGCATTGGCCTGCATGTGGGTGAGCAACTGCTCGTCGACCCGTTCGGCCGTACGCCGCAGCGCGAGCTCGCGCAGCGCGGTCAGATTGCCGGGCGAGAAATAATGCTCCAGCGCCCGCTCGGCCTGTTTGGGGACATAGACCTTGCCCTCCCTCAACCGCTGGATCAGATCGTCAGGCGTGAGGTCGATCAGCTCGATGGCGTCGGCGCGGTCGAAGATCGAGTCGGGCACGGTCTCGCGCACCCGGACATGGGTGATCTGGGCGACGACGTCGTTCAGGCTCTCGATGTGCTGGATGTTGACGGCGGTGTAGACGTCGATGCCGTGGGACAGCAGCTCCTCGACGTCGAGATAGCGCTTGGGATGACGGCTGCCGGCGGCATTGGTGTGGGCGAGCTCGTCGACCAGCGCGATTTGCGGCCGACGCGCGATCACGGCGTCGAGGTCCATCTCCTCGACGATCTGGCCGCGGTATTCGAGCCGCTTGCGCGGGACGACTTCGAGCCCGCGGACCAACGCCTCGGTCTCGGCCCGGCCATGGGTCTCGACGAAGCCGACCACGACATCGATGCCCGCCTTGCGCCTGGCGTGGGCGCTCTGCAGCATCTCGTAGGTCTTGCCGACGCCGGGCGCGGCGCCGACGAAGATCTTCAGCTTGCCGGTCGCGCTTTCCTCCCGGCGCGCAGCTTCCAGCAGCGCCTCGGGAGACGGACGTTGTTCGGGATCGCGGCGCTCTCGGACCATGTTGTCAATATAATCATCTGCGCACCGCGAGCCTAGACCGCTACTTGGCTACAGCGCGATCCAGCGCGAGGTTCAGCGCGAGTACGTTAACGCGCGGTTCGCCCAGCAGGCCGAACAAACGACCCTGGACGTTGGCAGCCACGATCTGCTTCACAGCGTCCTGCGGCATATTCCGGGCCTTGGCGACGCGCGGCACCTGAAATTCCGCGGCCTCCGGCGAGATGTCGGGGTCGAGGCCGCTGGCCGACGTGGTGACCAGATCGACCGGCACTGAAGCATTCGGATTTTCCGCCTTGAGCTTGTCCACATCCTCCTTCAGCCGGTCGGCCAGCGCCTTGCTGGTCGGGCCGAGGTTGGAGCCGCCCGAACTGGCGGCGTTGTAGGGCGCCGAAACCGTCTTGGTCGAATCATTCGGGTCGGGCGCCAGCGTCGCCGAGGGGCGGCCGTGGAAGTATTTGTCGTCCTTGAACTCCTGCCCGATCAGGGCGGAGCCGACCACCTTGCCGTCGCGGTCGATCAGGCTGCCTTGCGCCTGCGCCGGAAAGATCGCGCCGGCAATGGCCGTCATCGCGAGCGGGTAGGCCAGGCCTGTGATGGCGGTGAGCACCAGCAGGAGGACGATGGCGGGGCGGATTTCTCTGAGCATGTGTTTTCTCCAATTTCTCCCGTCATTGCGAGGAGCGAAGCGACGAGGCAATCCAGGCTGTCGGCTGTGAGACATTTCTGGATTGCTTCGCTGCGCTCGCAATGACGACGTTAGGCCAGGTGCAAGGCGGTCACGACAAGGTCGATCGCCTTGATGCCGATGAAGGGAATGACGATGCCGCCAAGCCCGTAAATCAAGAGGTTGCGGCGGAGCAGCGCGCCGGCGCCGACGGCGCGGTAGGCGACGCCCTTCAGCGCGAGCGGGATCAACGCAATGATGATCAGCGCGTTGAAGATGATCGCCGACAGGATGGCGCTCTGCGGGCTCGACAGGTTCATGACGTTGAGCACGTTGAGCTGCGGGTAGAACGCCAGGAACATCGCCGGAATGATGGCAAAATACTTGGCGACGTCGTTGGCGATCGAGAACGTGGTCAGCGCGCCGCGCGTCATCAGGAGCTGCTTGCCGATCTCGACCACCTCGATCAGCTTGGTCGGGTTGGAGTCGAGGTCGACCATGTTGCCGGCCTCGCGCGCGGCTTGCGTGCCGGTGTTCATGGCGACGCCGACATCGGCCTGGGCGAGCGCCGGCGCGTCATTGGTGCCGTCGCCGCACATCGCGACCAGCTTGCCCTTGGCCTGCTCGTCGCGGATCAGCCTCAGCTTGTCCTCGGGGGTCGCCTGCGCCAGGAAGTCGTCGACGCCGGCCTCGGCCGCGATGGCGGCCGCCGTCATCGGGTTGTCGCCGGTGATCATGATGGTGCGGATGCCCATGCGGCGCAGCTCGGCGAAGCGCTCGCGGATGCCGCCCTTGACGATGTCCTTGAGCTGGATGACGCCGAGCAGCTTGCCGTCCCTGGCGACCGCAAGCGGCGTGCCGCCGGCCTTCGAGATCTCGTCCGCGATGGCCTGGATCTCGCGACCGACCTCCGAGAGCCCGGCGGGCTGGATCGCGCGAGCGGTGTTGCCGGAGGCAACCGCCATCGGCGCGCCGCCCCCGACATAGTTCAGCATCGCATCGACAGCGCCCTTGCGCACCGACGAGCCGCCGGCATCGACGCCGCTCATGCGGGTCTGCGCCGTGAACGGGATGAAGGTCGCCCCGAGTTCGGCCATATCGCGGCCGCGGATGCCGTACTTCTCCTTCGCCAGCACGACGATGGAGCGGCCTTCCGGGGTCTCGTCGGCGAGCGAGGCGAGCTGGGCGGCGTCCGCCAGCTCCTGCTCGGTGACGCCGCGCACGGGACGGAACGCGGTCGCCTGCCGGTTGCCGAGCGTGATGGTGCCGGTCTTGTCGAGCAGCAGCGTGTCGACGTCGCCGGCGGCTTCGACCGCGCGGCCGGACATGGCGAGCACGTTGAAGCGCACCAGGCGGTCCATGCCGGCAATGCCGATCGCCGACAACAGCGCACCTATCGTGGTCGGGATCAGCGTCACGAACAGCGCGACCAGCACGATCACCGAGATCGAGCCGCCGGCATAGGCCGCATAGCTCGGAATGGTGACGGTGGCGAACACGAAGATGATGGTGAGGCCGGCGAGCAGGATGTTGAGCGCGATCTCGTTCGGCGTCTTCTGCCGCTCGGCGCCTTCCACCAGCTTGATCATGCGATCGATGAAGGTCGAGCCTTGCGCCGCGGTGATGCGCACGCGGATCCAGTCGGACAGCACCTGCGTGCCGCCGGTCACCGCCGAGCGGTCGCCGCCGGATTCACGGATCACGGGCGCGGATTCGCCGGTGATGGCGGCCTCGTTGACGGAGGCGACGCCCTCGATCACCTCGCCGTCGGAGGGAATGGTATCTCCCGCCTCGACCAGCACGACATCGCCGACCTTCAGGCTGGTGCCCGGGACCAGCTTGAAGGCCTGGCCGGCGCCGGTCAAAAGCTTGGCCTGGCTCTCGGTGCGGGTTTTGCGCAGCGATTCGGCCTGCGCCTTGCCGCGGCCTTCCGCCACCGCTTCGGCGAAATTGGCGAACAGCACCGTGAACCAGAGCCAGAGGATGATCTGGAAGGTGAAGCCGAGGCTCGCTCCGCCTGTGACGATGTCGCGCAGGAAGATCACGGTGGTGAGCGCGGCCACGATCTCGACCACGAACATCACGGGGTTCTTCACCATCAGCCGGGGATCGAGCTTGGTGAACGACGCGCGGATCGCGGGGACCACGATCCTGGGATCGAGCATCGCCGACATCGGGGCACGTTTTTGCAGTTTCATCGTATCCATGGAGGTCACTCCAGACAATCAGAGTCAGAACACTTGGCCGGCGTTCATCGCGAGGTGCTCGACGATCGGGCCGAGCGCGAGCGCCGGGAAGAAGGTGAGGCCGCCGATGATCAGGATCACGCCGACGACGAGGCCGACGAACAGCCCGCCGGTGGTCGGGAACGTGCCGGCCGACGGCGGAACCGACTTCTTGGCCGCGAGCGAGCCCGCAATCGCCATCGCCGGAACGATCATGAAGAAGCGGCCGACGAACATCGCCGATGCGAGCGTGAGGTTGTAGAAGAAGGTGTTGCCGGTGAGGCCCGCGAAGGCCGAGCCGTTGTTGCCGGTCGCCGAGGTGAAGGCGTACAGCACCTCGGTGAAGCCGTGCGGGCCGGCATTCGCCATCGAGGCGACCGCCGCCGGATAGACCACGCCGACCGCGGTCCAGCCGAGATACATCAGCGGCAGCACCAGGATCGCTAGCATCGCCATCTTGACCTCGCGCGCCTCGATCTTCTTGCCGACATATTCCGGCGTGCGGCCGACCATCAGGCCCGCGACGAAGATCGCGAGCACGACGAACAGCAGCATGCCGTAGAGGCCGGCGCCGACGCCGCCGATGATGATCTCGCCGAGCTGCATATTGATCAGCGGGATCATGCCGCCGAGCGCTGTGAAGCTGTCATGCATGGCATTGACCGCGCCGCAGGACGCCGCCGTCGTGATCACGGCGAACAGCGAGGAGGCGACGATGCCGAAGCGGACCTCCTTGCCCTCCATGTTGCCGCCAGTCAGGCCCAAAGCGTGGAGCGTCGAGGTGCCGTTCGCTTCCGCCCAATAGGTCACGGCGACGCCTGCGACGAACAGCACGCCCATCACGGCGAGGATCGCCCAGCCCTGGCGCTGGTTGCCGACCATGCGGCCGAACACGTTGGTGAGGCCAGCGCCGATCAGGAAGATCGACAGCATCTGCACGAAGTTCGACAGCGCGGTCGGGTTCTCGAAGGGATGGGCGGCGTTGGCATTGAAGAAGCCCCCGCCGTTGGTCCCGAGCATCTTGATTGCGACCTGCGAGGCGACCGGGCCGACCGCGATGGTCTGCTTGGCGCCTTCGAGCGTCGTCGCCTCGACATATGGCCCGAGGGTCTGCGGAATGCCTTGCCAGACCAGGAACAGCGTGTAGACGACGCAGATCGGCAGCAGCACGTAGAGCGTGGTGCGGGTGACGTCGACCCAGAAATTTCCGACCGTGCGCACCGAAGCGCGCGAGAAGCCGCGGATCAGGGCAACTGCGAGCGCGATGCCGGTGGCCGCCGACAGGAAATTCTGGTGCGTCAGGCCCAGCATCTGCACGAGATAGGAAATCGTGCTTTCGCCGCCGTAGTTCTGCCAGTTGGTGTTGGTGATGAAGGAGATCGCGGTGTTGAAGGAGAGATCTTCCGCGACCGCGCCTTGCCCGGCGGGATTGAACGGCAGTACGGCCTGGAGCCGCATCACGCCGTAGATGATGAGGAAGCCGCCGACATGGAACAGCAGCATGGCGATCGTATAGGTCAGCCAGTGCTGCTCGCGCCTCTCGTCGACGCCGGAAATCCAGTAGATGCCGGCCTCGATGGGGCGCAGCACCGGCGACAAGAACGTGCGCTCGCCGTTGAAGACGCGTGTCATGTAGCCGCCGAGCGGCTTGGTGAGCGCGACGATGATGAGGCAGAAAAGAATGATCTGGAGCCAACCGATCATGGTCATGGTATTAACCCTTCAGACTTTGTGTCTGGCGCAACAGCGGCAGGAGCACCGCAAGCAGGCCGGCGACGAGCGCGGCGTCCGCCAGCAGCAATTCGGCAAGCAGCAACACGGCTCAGAACCGTTCCGGCCGCAACAGCGCGTAGGTGAGATAGACCAGGAGGCCGAACGAGACGGCGCCGGCGAGCGCATAATCGAAGATCATTGTCCCCTCCGTCACAGCCGTTCGCAGGCATAGGTGTAGCCGATCGCAAGGGCGAAAAAGACGAAGCCCAGCGCCAGCATCAAAATGTCCATCATGGCGATACTCCTCAATACGAGACGATATCCGGCATTGCCTGTCTCAGGATTCCCGGCAGGCCGCTTGCTGCAAGCGAACGCAACACGTGTCTCTCCCGGCCGGGAACTTCACCGCGCTGAAGTGCCATTGTGCACATAGGTTTTCGAGGTGAGGCCTATGGCGACGTTATAGGAATCTCATAAAGGCCGGCACGTCGTGCCATCCATCATGTGACACCGACAACGCATTCTGGGAGCACGCGCTTTGCAAGCCGTGCAGCGACGCAATCCACCGACGCTCCTGCTTCTCGTTGGTACGGCAGGCGGCGGCCAAGGTCTTTTCAAAACGCCCTGCCGCCATAAGCCTCCACCTTCGGCGGAGACGGCCGCCGCGAATCTGTCGGTCCTATCGGGAAGAATCCGGGCACTTATGAAATCCCTATATCTCTCGCCCGATCCCCATCTCGTTTTCAAACACCCTTCCAGCCATCTTGGAGAGGCCGGCCGACTGACCGACGCCCAACTCCAGGAGGCCTGACATGACCGCCGCTCTCCGACACAACGATCCACCATCACTCAGTGCGCGCCTTCGTCACACGCAAACCATGACGCGGCCGTTGATGCTCGACATCATCCTAGCCTGCCGGCGCTTCCCGTCGCTCGGCCAGAGCGAACGCACCGCGCGCGTCATGCGCCTGATCGATGCGGAGGCCTGGACCGATGCGGCGCTGGCGCTGATAGAGCTTGAGCTGCCGCTGTGGCAGATCCGCCGCATCGCCTATGACGAGGGCGAATGGCACTGCGCGCTCTCGCGCGAGCGCGAATTGCCGGACTGGCTGGACGCGGCGGTCGAGGCGCACCATGCCGACCTCTCGCTCGCTTTGCTGTCGGCGTTCATCGAGGTGCATTCGTTGGCCGTAGAGGTATCGCGGCCAAGCGTTCCCACTGTGCGCCCTGCCCCGGATTTGCTCTACGAGCCGGTTGTCTGCGAGAACTTCAGCTGAGCCGGCCGGACAGGTTCGCGCCTTGCCGCAATCGTCGAACACATCGCGGGCTCTGAGTCCGGCGCGGGTGATCGCGCGCTTTGCCGTACGCGTCGTCCTCCTCGGAGCCTTTGCAGCGTTCGGCAGCATCGGCTTCGGCCGCAGCCTCGTCACCCTGCTCTGGATGTCTATCATCCTCTGCGCCGCGGTGGCGATCCTGCGGCGCGAGCAGCTGTTTGGCGCCGTCCTCAATCATTGGGACGAATGCGCAGCATTCGGCGCGCTGTTCGCGCTGGTTCATCTTGTCAACGCGCAAAGCTGAACAGGAAGCTTTATGAGCTTCCTATGAGATCGCCGCAGCGCCTCACTCGAAATCATATTCGCTTGAACAGATATTGATCGAACGGTTGCGGGCTCGCGCCCGCCACCGCTGTCAATCGGAAGGAATATGTCAATGAAGCTCGTCGAACCTCCCTCGTGCAGCTCCCCCTCGACCATCGTCTTCATCGGCCGCAATCGCAGGGGGCAATGGGTCGCGCAGGAGCAGAACGGCCTCTATGGCGGCCTGTTCGTCAGCCGCGCCCAGGCCGTCAAATACGCGCTGTTCGAGAACGGACAGCATCCCGAGACCATCGTCGAGCTGCCGCGCGAGATCGAGCTCGACATGGGCAAGCGCCCCGACATCATCGTCTCGCAGCGCGCCGCCTGAGCCGGCGCCAACAGGCGAAAGACCATGTTCATCCCTCCCTCAGCCTGGTTCACCGGCTTCATTCCGGATCTGCCGACGCCGTTCGACGCGGCTGACGCGATCGACGTCGAGGCGTTCGCCGCGCTCTGCGAGCGCCAGGCCGCAGCCGGTGTGCCCGCAATCGTGGTCTGCGAGACGGCCGGAGAAGCGCCAACGCTCTCCCCGGCCGAACAGGAGCTCGTCATCCGCACCGCGGCCGACGTCGCCCGCGGCCGCGTGCGGGTCATCGCCGGCGCGGTGTCGAATGCCACCAGCCACGCCATCGCACTCGCACGGCGTGCGGAGGCGGCCGGCGCCGACGCCGTCATGGCGGTGGTGCCCGCCTACAACAAGCCGATGCAGGAGGGGATGCTCGCGCATTTCCGCGCCATTGCCGACGCCATCGGCCTGCCCGTGATCCTGCACGACGTTCCCTCCCGCACGCTGCGCCCGCTCGCCGACGAAACGCTGCTGCGTCTCGTCGAATCTCGCCGGTTCGTGGGCCTGCGCGATGGCAGTGGCGACATCACCCGCCCGATGCGCCTGAACCGGCTGCTGCCGGCCGGCTTTCGCCTGCTCTCCGGCGACGACGTCACCGCCTTCGGCACTATCGCGAGTGGTGGCGACGGCGCGATCTCGGAGGTCTCCAACATCGCGCCCGATCTGTGCCGCATGATCTTCTCGCAGATCAGGCAAGGCCGCCTGCAGTCGGCACGTTACCTGCACAAGCGCCTTGCCCCACTCATCACCTGCCTCGCCCAGGACAGCCCTGCCGCGCTCAAGAGCGCCCTGAGCGTGCTGGGCCTGATGTCGCCGGCCACAAGGCTGCCGATCGTGCCGCTGGACGCGGCCGCGCACCGGGAGCTGGTGCGCGCCTTCGCCGCGATCGCTGACGAGGAGCTGGTCGACAGCGTCGGGGCCTGACACCTCGCTCGGCGTTCGGATATCGCATGCAGCTATCAGTCGAAGACCATCAAAGGCTCCTCTGCGCCTGGCAGCTGGCAGTGCTGCGCTTTGCCGTGACGCGAAGCGAGGCCGACCGGGTCAACGTTGCCGCGCTTGCGGCCGAGCTCGACCGTCTCGGCGGCCGGCGCAGCGGCGCGGACTCGCTGCACTTCTTCCGGCGCACCAGCTCCCATCTCTGCGCCGCCATCTGCGGCCAGCCGCAGGACGCGGAAGTAACCCTGGACTGTTTCTGCAAGCAGATCGACGAGCCGCGGCTGCAGCTTGCCTTCGCCGCCGCCGTCGGGCTCGCGCGATCGAAGCCAGCACGATCCAAACCGCAACCGAAACGCGACCCGAACCTCTTCAGAGGACTGCCGGCGCGGCCGCCGGCGCCTTTATGACTTTCCTATACGGCGACTGTGGCGGTCACCTCGCAATCCTACCCAGCGATGGCCATCATACGAGACAGATCGGAGCGGCCGTCTCGCCGCACCGGATAAGGACTGAGAAAATGTCGATCCTGACACATGGCCTTGACCGCCCCTTCGTGGCTGAGCGCCCGGCGCGCGTCTCCGAGGCACGCAAGGCCCAGCTTAGAGGTTTCGCCCTCGGCGCACTGACGCTGCTCTCGATGGGGAGCGTGCTCACCGCGCTGATCGCGCTGAGGACCGCAATCTATGTCTGGCACATGCACGGCTGACCCGCAGGGAAGCCCCTATGACCTTGCAGATGTGTGAAGAGGCCGCCATGGCCGCAATTGCCCTTCAGGCCTCGCGTCGCCGCCCCGACACCAGGCAAGCGACAGCGCTCAGGCCGCTCGATCCGGATGTCGTCAGTGCCGCCATCCCCGCATTCTTCATTGGACGCAACCACGCCGGCCTCTGGGTGGCGCGCGAAGCGAATGGACGCATCGGCGGTCTGTTCCTGTTCAAGAGCTCGGCGGTGGACTTCGCCAACCGCCAGAGCGCGCCGGCGCGCTGCGCCCTGGTATTCCCTGTCGAGATCTTTGAGCTCGACATCGAGAACCGCGGCAATCCGCTGATCGTGCTGGCGGAGGGAGCCAGGCGGTTCCTCGCGCGCATGGTCCCGAGGCTGAAGGCATGATCGAGCTCAAGATCGCCATCCTGATCGCGCTGACGGGTGCATTGCTGCTCGGCATGCGCTTCGGTGCAACGCCGGCATCGGACAAGTAGCGTGCAGCTCCTGAAGGGAAATCTCGAGCACGCGGTCACCACGACCATCCTGATCATGACGCTGAGCCTGGTCTGGGGCGCGGTCCTGACGATCGTGATCACGCTTGTGGCCCGTGGGCTCGGCGTCTAGCGCCCTGTCTCGGTCTCGATCAGCCGTGCCAGTTCTGCCGCGGTGACCTCGATCGGCCGGCCGCTGCGCTCGACGCGGGCCTGGATCAACGCGCCCTGGAGCGCCGACGTGCAAAGCACGGCGAGCGATTCCGCCCGCGGCCTTGCGAACCCATCCGCAATCAGCCTGTCGCGCAGCAGTGCGATGCGTGCCGCATAGGCCTTGCGGCCGGCCTCCGCGACCGCGCGCTCGCGCGGCGCCAGCTCGAGGAGCACGGTCGTGATCGGGCAGCCGTTGCGGAAACCGGAGCCCTGCATCCATCCCGCCAGCATCCGCGCATGGGCACGCAAAAGCTCGGCGGTCGAACCGCACTCCTCCGCGAGCCCTGCGACGGTCGCCGCCACGCGACGCCCGGCCTCCTCGACCGCCGCCACCGCGATCGAGGATTTTCCGTCCGGGAAGTAATGATAGAGCGAGCCCTTCGGCGCGCCGCTGACGTCGACGATGTCGTTGAGGCCGGTGCGGGAATATCCCTGGCGGCGGAATAGCGTCACTGCGGCATTGATGATCGGCTGACGGTGCTTTGGCACGGCCGGCATGGCGCTCTCCTTCCGGTCGAAGATTATATTGATTGGTCTACATCATCCTCCGACAGTCAAGGCATGACAACGGCAGGGAGAGGCAGATGCCTGAGGGAGTGACTTACGAGCTGAACGACGGCGTGGCGCGGATCGGCCTCGACGACGGCAAGGTCAATGTGATGTCGGCCGCGATGCTGGGCGAGATCGGCGCCGCCTTCGACCGCGCCGAAAAGGAAGCGGGAATGGTGGTGCTGCGCTCGGCGCGGCCGGGCATTTTTTCCGCGGGCTTCGACCTGAAAGTGTTCGCCTCGGGCGATGCCGCCAAGAGCCTCGAGATGGTCCGCGCCGGCGCGGAGCTTGCGCTACGGCTGATGTCGTTTCCGCATCCGACCATCGGCGTGATGGAGGGCCATGCCTTCCCGATGGGGACCTTCCTGCTGCTCGCCTGCGACGTCAGGCTGGGCGCACGTGGGCCGCACCGCATGGGACTGAACGAGGTCGCGATCGGCATCGCACCGCCGAGCTTCGCCATCGCGCTCGCGCGGAGCCGCCTGCATCCGGCCTGGCTCAGCCGCACAGCCACGCTGGGCGAGATGTACGAGCCCGACGAGGCGCTCACGGCAGGCTTCCTGGATCGCGTGGTTGCGCCGGAGGCCATCGGCGACGCACTCGGGGAAATCGTCGCGGCCTTGCGCGCGATCCACAAACCGTCGCATGCAACCGCCAAGAAGCGCCTGCGCCAAGGGGCCATGGATGCCATGCGGGCCGCGATCGACCGTGAATTGACCATCGCTGCCTATGAGGCAAGCAACCGGGCGCGCAGCGCTGTCGCTATGCCGGCCTGAGGCCCCGTATCCCGCGGAAAAAGGCTTGGCCTAAAAGTACTTGCCGATCTGGCGCAATTTCACGGAACCGTGTAGAGCGGTTTCATGAGCACAACCAGCGTCAACGTCGTCGCCCACCCCCTGGTCCAGCACAAGCTCTCCCTGATGCGGGAGAAGGACCGCTCGACCAAGAGCTTTCGCGAAATCCTGAACGAGATCGGGATGCTGCTCGGCTACGAGGTGACGCGCGACCTGCCGCTGGAGCTGGTCGAGATCGAGACGCCGATTGCGGCGATGCAGGCGCCGAAGATCGCCGGCAAGAAGCTCACGCTGGCGCCGATCCTGCGCGCCGGCGTCGGCTTCCTCGACGGCATGCTGGCGCTGATGCCCTCGGCGCGCATCGCCCATATCGGGCTCTACCGCGATCCCGAAACATTGCAGGCCGTGGAATATTACTTCAAGGCGCCGCAGGACCTGTCCGACCGTACCGTGATCCTGATGGACCCGATGCTGGCGACCGGCAATTCGGCCTGCGCCGGCGCGTCCCTGCTCAAGGACCGCGGCGCCCGCGACATCCGCTTCGTGTGCCTTCTGGCCGCGCCCGAGGGCATCGCCAGGTTCCAGAGCGAGCATCCAGACGTGCCGGTCTGGACCGCCGCGATCGACGAGCGGCTCAACGACCACGGCTATATCGTGCCGGGCCTGGGCGATGCCGGCGACCGGATGTTCGGCACCAAGTAGACAGGTTTGCGCGATCGGGTTACTCCGGTTGCCATGAGCGCCGACGAATTTTCGCTGCAATCGCTGGTCCGGGCTGAGGCGGCCGCCGATCCCGCCTTCGTTTTCGACGGCACGCCGATCTCGCGCACGGAATTCCAGGGGAAGATCGAGCAGACCGCGGCCTGGCTTGCAGCTCAAGGCATCGGCAAGGGCGACGTCGTCGCGGTCTGGCTGGTCAACCGGATCGAATGGATCGCGCTGCTGTTCGCCGCCGCCCGCCTCGGCGCCGTCGTCGCTGCCGTCAACACGCGCTACCGCAGCGCGGAAGTCGCGCATCTGCTCAAGGTGTCCGGCGCCAGGTTGATGGTGGTCGAGGCCGCATTCCGGTCGATCGATTTCGCCGCCATTCTCGCCGATGTCGCCAAGGCCGACGTACCCGCGCTGCAAAAGCTTGCGGTCGTCGGCGCGGACGCGATCCCGGCGCACTGGCCCTGCGTGCGGTTCGACGCGTTCGACAAACCCTATCCGTCAGCACCACCCGCCAAGGACGATATCGACCTGCCCGTGCTGCTCTACACGACGTCGGGCACGACCAAGGGGCCAAAACTCGTCGCGCATTCGCAGCGGACGCTGGCGAGCCACGCCGTCTCTGTCGCCAGGGCGCTCGAGCTCGATCCGCGGCGTCATTCGCTGCTGGCGATGCTGCCGTTCTGCGGCACATTCGGCATGACGAGCCTGCTCGGCTTCATCGCAGCGGGCGCGACCGTCCATGTGCTCGACGCCTTCGAGGCCGCGCCGGCGCTGAAGATCCTCGAAGAGCAAAAGATCACCCACTCGTTCGGCTCCGACGAGATGTTCCGCCGCATTCTCGCCCTCACCGATGCGCCACGACCGTTTCCGCATCTCGAAGTCTGCGGCTTCGCCGCGTTCCAGCCGGGCTGGCGCGAGCTTGCTGCGGAGGCCGAGACGCGCGGCCTCCCGCTGTTCGGCCTCTATGGTTCGAGCGAGGTGCAGGCGCTGTTTTCGATTGGCCGACCGCACGACAACTTCGCCGATCGAATCGAGGGCGGCGGCTGGCCGATGTCACCCGATGCCAAGGTCCGCGTGCGCGACGCGGGGACCGGCGAGCTCGCAGCCAAAGGCGTCTCCGGTGAGATCGAGATCAGCGCGCCCTCGCGCTTCCTCGGCTATTTCAACAATCCCGAAGCAACCCGCGAAGCGATCACTGCCGACGGCTTCTTCCGCACCGGCGACATCGGCCGGCTGCGCGGCGATGGCGCCTTCGTCTATGAGACCCGCGCAGGCGATGCGATGCGGCTCGGCGGTTTTCTCGTGGCGCCCGGCGAGATCGAGGATGAGCTCAAGTCCTGCCCGGGTGTTGCCGATGCCCAGGTCGTCGCGATCGATCTGAAAGGCCAGGCGCGCTGCGTCGCCTTCGTGATCCCGGCGAAGGAGCCACCGCAGCAAGAGGCGCTGACAACCCGACTGCGGGAGCGTCTTGCAAGCTACAAGGTGCCCGCACGGATCTACGTGGTGGACGCCTTCCCCGTCACCGACAGCGCCAATGGCGTCAAGATCCAGCGCGCCAGGCTTCGCGCCATGGCCATGGAGCGCATCGCCGCCGAATGAGCCCGGCCTATTTCAGGTAGCTCGCAAGGTTCAGGCTCAGGATCTTGCCGAGCGCCGAATAGGACGCGGTGAGCTGGGTCTGGTAGGTCGACAGCTGCGCCGTGATCGCCGCGACATCGACGCTGGTCAGGTCGTTCGACAGCGTCTCGGCATAGCTCTTGTAGTCGGTCTGGCGGGTACTCGCGGTCTCGATCGAGGACGCGGCGCTGGAGAGCTTTGCCTGCACCGCCGCGGTGTCATCGAGGGCCGTGCCGGCGAGATCCAGCGCGCTGGTGATGTCCGAGGACGACAGCGTGCTGCTGTTGGCCACGAACTTCAGCACACGCATCACCTCCTCGAACGCCGAATTGTCGGCGGTGACGCCGTAAGACACGGTTTCGTCTGCCGCGACCCGCACCGAAGCAATCTCGCTGTCGCCATTGTAGTAGCTGGTATCCGCCGTGGTCGTCGAACCGGTGCCGGTTGAAAAGGTCGTGAGATCAACCGGCGCCGTTTCCGTCTTGCCGCCGGCGAAGACGTACTGGCCGTCATATTGCGTGTTCATCAGCGAGCCCATCTGCTGCAGCATCTGCTGGGCGGAGCTGATCACCGAATTCACTTCGGTCGAGCTTGCCGTCGACGCCGCGCTGAGCTGAGAGCGGAGCTGGGTGAGGATGTCGGTGACCGAGCCGACCGCCGAATACATCACCTGGACCTTGCTGTCGGCGAGCGTCGCCGCGTCGATATAGGATTGCGCGCGCGTCACCGAGACCTGGAGATTGACGACGTGCTGCGCATCGGAGCCGTAGCCGCCGAAATCGGTCGAGACGACGCCCGAGGATTCCTGGATCTGCTTGTTGGCCATGACCGACTCCACGCGCATCGCGTCGGCGATCATCCGGTTCGACTGGGCGAAGGTGGCAACCCGCATCGCGACCATCCGCGTGCCTCTTACGTCGACTGCACGGCGGTGAGCAGCGCCGAGTACATGGAGTTGATGGCCTGGATCAGGGCCGAAGCCGCCGAGTATTTGTTCTGAAGCGTGCTGAGGTTAGCCGATTCTTCGTCGAGATTGACGCCGGACTGCGACGACAGCGAATTCGCATAAGTCGACTGCGCCGTCTCCTTGGCGGTGTAATCGGTGGACGCCTGCGAGGCCTTGCTCGCGACATCGGACACGATGGCCGAAGCGTAGTCGGCCAGCGACCCCGTGGTGGCGGCAAGGCCGCCGGTCGACGCGAAGGTCCGCGAGTCCGTCAGGGCATCATAGAAGGCGTTGATCACGGTGGCGGAGCCTGACGACAGCACCGTGCTGCCGACGGTCAGGGTGGACGACGAATCCAGCGTCGCGAGCTGCAGCTCGTTGGTTCCGGACAGGATCTTGCTGTTGACCGCGATGTCCGACGCGCTCGTTCCCGTGACCAGGTCGTTGAGGCCGAAATACTCGGAAAATCCCTCGCCGGAGCTCCCGACCGCGCTCGTCATCTCGTTGATGGCGACGCCATTGCCTGAGCCGGTTGCCGTGATCGAGAGATGGCCGTCCGCATCGACCGACGCGGACAGTCCGGAGATGCCATTGATGGCGGTGACGAGGTCGCCGACCGTGGCATAGGACGACAGGTCGAGATCGCCATAGGCGACCAGATTCCCGCTCTGGTCGGTGACGGCAAGGCGCACCGTGCCGGTGGCTGATAGCGCGGCGCCGCTGGTAACTACCGTCGTGCCGGTCAGGCTGGTCGGCGCCGGCACCGAGGAGGCGCTGTTCGAGACGCTGTTCATCGCGGAGGCAAGCTGCTGGGCGAGCTGATCGAGCTGGGACTGCGCATCCGGCAGCGTGTCGTCGCGGAGCGTGATCAGCGCGCCGATATCCCCGCCGCTGATCTGGGAGGTGATGTCGACGCCGTTCACCGTGATCGCGCTGAAGCCGCTCGACGACGAGCCGGACGTGTAGGTCGTCGCCGCCGTCACATTGGCGGCGGCCGTATAGTTGATCGTGTGCGCGGAAGAGTCCACCAGCGCCTGGCCCGACGTGGTGTAGATCTGGAGATCGCCGTTCGACGCCGTGAAATAGCTGACGTTCATCTTCGAGGCGAGGTCCTGCAGCGCGGTGCTGCGCTGGTCCTCCAAGTCCGCGGTCGACTGGCCCGCTGCGGCGGTCTGCTTGATCTGGGCGTTCAGATCCGCGATCTGCTGCAGGTCCGTGTTGACGTCGTCGATCGAGGACGCGATGTCCTGGTCGGCGTCGGAACGCAGCTTCTGGATCCCGCTCGAGGTCTCCCGCAACTGGCTTGCGACGTCGTCGAGCGCACTGACGACGTTGGATTGCAGCGAGGCGCTGCTCGGCGTGCTTGCCAGCGACGACAGCGCCGATTCCAGCGATGCGATGCTGTTGGCGAGCGAGGTCCCGGACGAGGAATCGTCACTGCTGCTGATCGAACCGTAGAGCTTCTGGAGCGACGTCAGATAGGTGTTGGTGGTGTCGGCTGCGCCGAGTTCGGAATCCGCACCGACCAGCGACTTCAACAGCAGCTTGTCGACCGTCGAGGTGATGCCGGTCACCGTGACGCCGGTGCCGACGCCATTGGTGACGCTGCTCGACTGGTTCGCGGACTTCTTGGTATAGCCCGTCGTGTCGGCGTTCGAGATATTCGACGACGTCACGCTGATCTGCACGGACGTCGCCGACAGGCCGCTGAAAGCGATCGATCGTGCGATATCGAGTGACACGGCGGCCCCCCGACCTGTCAGGCGCTGCGGCTGGTGCCGCTGGAGACCGCCCGGGCTGCGGCGACGCGGCCGGACGCGCCATAGGGCGACACCGCCGCGATCTGCTCGCGAATCGCCTGCATGACGGCTTCGATCCGGCGGTTGCTGGCTTCGATCGCCGCACGCAGCCGCACCAGATTCTCGTCCATCGCCACACGCAGCTTCAGGATCCGATCCATCAGCTGCTCGCGCAGGACACGATCCCTGACGGTCAGGCTGGTCGTGCCCGCCGCGCATTCGGCAACGATCCGCTCGAACGTCTCCGCCAGCCGGTTCTTCTCGTCGACCTGCTTAAGGCGCGAGGCCGGCAGGCCCCTGGCGAGCTCGGCATTCTCCTCGGCGACCAGCGCGGTCAGCGTATCGATCAGTGTGATCAGCGACTTGATCCTGACGTCGCCATTCGCAGCGTTCGTCGTTTTGGCCTGGGCTACACTCATGGTCATCGCCTTCTTCTAGTTATGCCGGTTGCCGCGCTGGACCTGCGAATTGCGCAGGTAAGCACCGATTGCAGTCGCCCTGACGGTTGCCTGCCGCATCTCGCCCTCGATCTCCGCGCATTCCCGCAGGAGACCGCGGCGTGTCGTCTCGACATCGTCGAGCAGAGCAAGCAGCTGCCTGCGGTCACGCCCCTTGAGAGTCGCGGCCCGCGCCAGGAGCCGCTGCATCCGGCGCAACAGCGCCTCGCCGGCCGCGCCTGCCTTTTCACCGGGCATCGCTCACCTCATCGCCGAGATCAGGGTGTCGTACATCTTGTTAACGGTGGAGATGACCTGGGACGCGGCGGAATAGGCCTGTTGCGCCGAGATCATGCTCGAGAACTGGCTGGAGGTATCGGTGGTCGAGGATTCCAGCTCGCTGCCGTAGATCGTGCCCGCGCCGTTCTCGCCGGAGGCCTGCAACGCGGCATTGCCCGAGGCCACCGTCGCCGAATAGAGGCCGTCGCTGGCGGCCGCGAGCCCGTTGGGATCGGCGAATGTCGCCACCGCGATCTTGTAGATCGCAATGGTCTCGCCGTTGGAATAGGTCGCGTCGACGACACCGTTCTTGCCGATCGAGATGCTCGACAGCTTGCCATAGGACAGGCCGTCGGAATCGATGCTGGTGACGTTGACATCAGGCGTCGTCTCGCCGGAGGCATATTGCGTCAGGCCATCGGTGCCGCCGATCGTACCGAGGGCCATGGTGACGGTGCTATCGGCCGCGCCGTCGGTCCAGCCGGTGATCGAGACAGTTGCCGGGTCCGGGCTGGTGCTGGCAAGCGAGCCGTCGCTGTTGAAGGTGACGTCGATCGTGCCCGAGGCCGTGCCCGTGGCGGTCGTGGTATCCGAGCTGGAGGTCGGGTTGGCGAAGCTCGCGCTCCAGGCGTTGGTGCCGGTCTTGGTCCAGGTGATCTGCATCGTGTTCGCCGCGCCGAGCGAATCGTAGACCGTCATCGAGCTGGTATAGGTGTCGCCGGTGGCGGCATCCGACGGCAAATTGGCCGCGATCGTTGTCTTGGTGGTGGCGCTGCCGCTGGTCGAGGCGACCTGGGTGTTGATGGCCTCGAGATTGCTCGCCGATTCGCTGCCGACGACGTTGCCATCCGCGTCGGTGCGCCACCCTTCGAGGTAGCTGCCGTTGTTCTCGAGATAGCCGGCATTGTTGATCGTGAAGGCGCCGTTGCGGGTGTAGGACGTGATGCCGCCCGACGTGGCGCTGGTCACCACGAAGAAGCCCGAGCCCTGGATCGCGACGTCGGTGGCATTGGAGGTCGCGGCGAGCAGGCCCTGCTGGGTGATGTTGGAGCGGCCCGAGACGGTGACGCCGCCCGATGCGTAGGAGGTGGTGTTGCTCGAAGCCGTGACGAGCGCGTCGAACATCGCCGACGTCGTCTTGTAGCCGGTCGTGTCGGAATTGGCGATGTTGTCGCTGATCATCGACAGGGACTGGCTCTGCGCGCTGAGCGCCGAGATCGCCGAGGACAATGCACCGGTGAGACTCATGATGAAACTCCGAGAAAATCAGGCCTTGAGATCAGGACGTGACGCCGAGGATGTTGGCGGCGCTGACGGCAACGCCGTTGACCGTCAGCGAAGGCGTGGACGTCGAGGTGTCGATGCCGGTCACCGTGCCGGTGACGGTCGTGTAATTGAGGACCGAGTTGCCGGCGCTGTCCGTCGCGGTCACCGAAATGGTGTACTTGCCGCCGTCCGAGAGCTGATTGCCGCTGGAATCCTTGCCGTCCCAGGTGAAGGTGTTCGAACCCGAGTTTCCGGTGCCGGTACCGGTGTAGACGACGTTGCCGGACGAATCCGAGATGCTGATCGACACGTTCGATGCGGCCGAGGACAGCGAATAGCCGAACGTCGCCGAGCCGTTGCTGAGGGTCGACGTATCTGTCTTCGCCTCGACGGTGTGGCCGATATAATTCACCGAGTTGAGCGTCACGAGGCTCGAGAACGAGCTCGCGAGCGAGGACATGTTGGAGTTGATCGACTGCTGCTGGGTGAAATTGGCGTAGGAGGTGAGCTGATTGATGAAGTCGGTGGTCGAGGTCGCGTTCAGCGGATCCTGGTTCTGGAGCTCGCTGACCAGGAGGCTGAGGAAATCGCTGGACGTGAGCGACGAACTCGACGACGTGCTCGACGACGATGACGTCGTTGCGGTCGAAGTCGTCGCAGAACTTACGGCGGAAACGGTCATCAGAAACTCCGACTTTCCTGCGCTGCTTGCGACCGGATGCCGGTCGCGGCGCTCGAAATCTGTGTGCTGATGAAACGCGTGGGCGCGCGGATTCAGGCGAGGATTCGCGCGCAGGAAATTGGCTTTCGACACGGCAAAATCTGCCGCATGCGGGCGCGAGAAGAGCGTTGATGTGAGATTGATTTAACGCCGCGGCGGTGGTGCACTTCCTCTCCCCGCAAGCGGGGCGAGGCGAAGAAAGAAACGAGTCCTAGTCGAGAGAAGCCGTTCAGCTCTCCGCCGTCTCGCCTTCCGTGCGCGGCTCGGCCGGATCGCTCTTCATGTTCGCGGCGGCAGCGACGATGCGGTCGGCGAGCCCCTTGGGCGCGCGGACCGGGGGCGCAGCAAGCGCCTGGCGCAACGCGCGCGCTTGTTCCAACAGAGCCTGCGCCGCGGGGGATTGCGCCAGCAGCGCTTCGGCGGACACGCGCCGATCGTCGGGCCAGAGGGAGAGATCCTCGCCCAGCCGATCGATCAGTTCCTCAAACTCGGTGACGTCCATCGCCCGCCGATCCCGCCTCGGTCAGGCCCGTCATAAAGCATTGCACGCGCGGCGGAAACCGGATTTCGACGGCTTCAGGCATCAAAAGCGGCCGCAGCACGATGGAAAGCGGCGGAAACGGTGGGCTGGATGGCCGCCCCCCTCCCCGCGTCGCACGGAGCAGGCGTCTTCAGCCCTTGCGGGCCGAACCGGCCGGGCCCGGCTTGCCGCTCCGCACCGTCGTGTCCACGAATTCCCAGGCCTCGCGCAGCTCGGTCAGCCCGGCGATGATGCGGCCGAAACTTTGGCGGGCGTGCGGACGGCCATAGGACTTGAGGCTCGCCAGGATCATCGCGTTGTAGGTCTGGAACAGACGCTCCGCCACGTCGCCGCCTTTGGTGAAATCGAGGTTGTGGCTGAGACCGCGCAGGATCGCGGTCGCCTTCATCAGATAGTCGTGCCCTTCCTCGAAGCGCTTTGCCTCCTGGGCCGCCAGCGATTTCTGCAGGAACGTGATCGTGCCGCCAAGCAGCATCGAGACTGCCTTGAGCGGCGGCACGCTCGTTGCCGTTCCCCGATAGGCCTGGTTGGCCATGTACGCCATCGGATTATGCATCATCAATCACTCGAGCTGGAATTGAGCAGGGCCTTGAGATAATCGAGGGTGCTGTTGGCGCTCTCGATCGCGGCCTGGTACTTCGCGTATTGCGTCTGCAGCTGCGACTGCAGCGTCGAGGCCGCACTGTTGATGTCGTCGACCTTCTGCTGAAGCTCGTCGTCGCGGTTCGTCAGGCTGGTGATCTGCGTTTGCAGCGCGCCTGATGACGACGAATAGTTCTTCGCGATCTGATAGATCTGCGATGCGATCCCGGTGGTCGAGGTCACCGCGATCGACTGCGAGGTCGAGCCGCCATAGGTGAAGGCCATGCCGGCATAGATCGAGCCGGACGCGCCGATGATGGTGGTGCCGCTGACCGTGAACAGCGAGGAATCGCCGCCGACCGAGGCCGAGGTGAGATTGCCGTCGGAATCGACGGTCAGATCCAGCGTGAAGGATTGCGGCGACGTCCCGGTGTTGACGACGCTTAGCTGGCTCGACGACGTCGTGGTCTGCGCCGACAGCAGCTTGGTCACGCCGCTCAGATTGGTGCTCAGGATCTCCGACAGTGTCGAGGTGTCGAGCTCGAGCTCGTTGTTCTCGTTGAAGGACAGGCCGAGATCCGCCATGGTCATGTCGCCCACGGTGCTGTTCAGGGCGTTCTGGAGCGCATCCATGATGTTGCGCATCGTGCCGTCGCCGAACAGCACCGCGCTCGAGTCCGCCGTGCCGTCGGTTGCGGTCGCCTGCTGGGCGATTACCTCGTCGCGAAAGGCATTGTAGTTGGTGACGAACGTCTGCAGCGCCGATTCGATCTGGCTGGTGTCGGTCTCGATGCTGATGTTCAGCGAAGTTCCTTCCGGCGTCGCCTGAAGCAGGCTGAAGGTGACCCCGCTCAGGACGTCGGAGATGTCGTTGGTGTCGCGGGTCATCGAGATGCCGTCGAGCGTGAACTCGGCCGACTGCGCCTCCTGGATGACGTTGGCGAAGGTCCCTGAGCTGTCGGTCACGCCGAGCTCGCTCATGATGTCGTCACCGGACGTGCTGGAATAGGTGATGTCAGCCGCATCCTCGGTGCCGGTCAGCACCATCTGGTACGACGTGCTGGACACCTGCACGATGGACGCCTGGACATTGGTCGTCGAGGTCTGGGCATTGATGGCATCGACGACGTCCTGCAGCGACATCGTGCTGGTGACGGTGATGTCGGACGCAGCACCGCCCGAAAGGCCGATCGAAAACGTGCCGGAATAGCCGAGCTCGTCGGTCTGGCTCGATTGCGCGGAGCCGGAAACCTTGTGCGCGGTCGCGAGCTGACTGATCGTCAGCGTGTGGTCGCCGATCGCAGCTCCGTTCTTGATCGTCATGGATAGCGCCGAGGAGGCGCTGACATCGCCGGTCGAGCTGATGCTCGCCGCGCGCGTCGCGAACGCGCTGGTGGAGAGCGAGTTGATCACCGCGGTCGACAGCGACGAGAGGCCCGAATACAGCGTCTGCAGATCGGTCTGCAGCGTCTGATAGGCCGAGATCTTGGCCTCGTTGCTGGTGATCGTGGTCGAGATCGTGT
This sequence comes from Bradyrhizobium sp. CB1717, assembly GCF_029714325.1. NCBI lineage: Bacteria > Pseudomonadati > Pseudomonadota > Alphaproteobacteria > Hyphomicrobiales > Nitrobacteraceae > Bradyrhizobium > Bradyrhizobium sp. CB1717. The sequence goes on along the minus strand of NZ_CP121666.1, from coordinate 2,761,804 downwards.
CCGCCTGCGCGGTCTTCGCGTCGACGGCAGACTGGATCAGCGCGGACCAGTCGATGCTGCTCGAATTGGTCGTTCCGCTCGTGGTGACGGTGACGCCGGAGCTTGTGCTGCTGCTGGTTGAACTGACGCTGGTCACTTTGCCCGACTATCCCCTGGCAGGGAGCGGGCCGGCGTCACGCCGGCCCGCTCCGATCATCATCAGCCCAGCAGCTTGAGCAGGTATTGCGGCATCTGGTTCGCCGCGGCGAGAGCGGAGACGGCGGCCTGGGTCTTCACTTCCGCGGAGGAGAGCTTGGACTGCTCGGCCGCGATGTCGACGTCCTTGATCGCCGAATTCGCGGACTGCAGGTTCTGGGTCTGGGTCGAGATCGAGTCGGCGCTGAAGTTGAAGCGCGATTCCTGGGCGCCGATGCTGGCGCGGGCCGCGGAAACCGTGTCGATCGCCGTGTCGAGCGTGGTCAGCGCCGAGGTCGCATCCGACAGCGTGCTGACGTCCAGCGAGGAGACGCCGAGCGAGGATGCGGTGAGGCTGGTGAGCGTGATGGTGATGGTGTCCGAACCAGACGAGCCGACCAGCACCGAGACGCCCGAGGCGAACACGCTGGAGCCGTCGAGCAGGCTCTGGCTGGAATAGCGGGTGCCGGACGCGATCGAGTCGATTTCGCTGGTGAGCTGCGTGAACTCCGAGTTGATGTAGGCGCGGCTGGAGTCGGTTGTGGTGCCCGAGGCGGACTCGGAGGCCAGCGACTTCATGCGGGCCAGAATGTCGGAGATGTTGGAGGCGCCGCCGTCGGCGGTCTGCAGGATCGCGGTCGCCTGCGAAGCGTTGGTCGCGGCCTGCTGCAGCGTGGTGACGTCCGAGGAGATGCGAGTGGAGATCGCAAGGCCGGCGGCGTCGTCGGACGCGGAGGTGATGCGCGAGCCGCTCGACAGTTTCGAGAGCGAGCTGGTCTCCTGCGACGAGTTGATGTTGAGGTAGCGGACCGCGGCGTTGGCGGCTGTATTGGTATTGATTGCGGGCATTGGAAGCTCCTGTGCTGATGGGCAAGCGTGCCGCATCGTTGAAATCGACTTACGACGACGCGGACCGCAGCCCCGTCCGTTCGCTCAAACGGCGGAGCGCAGAGAGATCAGGCGAAAATTCTTGCGAGGCGAATTTTATGGTTAGCAATCGGTAAACGCGGTGCGGATGTCGCGTTCGTGCTTGCGCAGCAGTTGGCGGAGCTGCTGACGTCCACGCTTGAGCAGCGACTCCACCGCGGCGACCGTGGTGTCCATCACCTGGGCGATCTCGCCGTTGCTCATGTTCTCGTGGTAGGAGAAGATCACCGCGATGCGCTGCTGCTCGGGCAGGCGCTGCATCGCGAGCTCCAGCATGTCGTTCAGCTCGTTGCGCTCGATGATCTCGACGGCGCCGGGCTGACCATCGGCGACTTCCGGCACCGTTTCGACGTTCTCGTTGCGCGGCTTGCGTCTGATGTCGATGCAGCGGTTGGAGATGACGCGGTAGAGCCAGGTCGAGAACTTGGCGCGGCCGTGCTGCCAGCGACCGCGATGGCTCCAGACCTTGAGCATGGTGTCCTGCACCACGTCCTCGGCATCCGCCGCGTTGCCGACGATGCGGAGAGCAATCGCATAGGCGCGATCGATATGACGCTCGACCAGCGTGCGGAACGCCGCCTCGTCGTCGGCAGCGAGCCTGTCCAAGAGTTCGCTGTCTTCGTCGAAGACGACATCGGCGACATCAGGCGCACTGTCCGGCGCGAGCGGCACCGACGGCGCGACCTGCACGATCGCATCGACCGGCGCCGTCGTCGTGATCTCGGCCTCGGCGGGAGCCCAGACATCAGCAGCGTAACTCATCCCGCAACCTCCAACCCGCAACGCCGGCGGCGCACATGCCACACGGCTTCCAGGCGTTGAACGGGCCCACAAAACAATCCAGGCGGAGAATTTTTGTTATTTTTCAAGACGTTAGCCGGTCGTTTTTGCCGAGTGTCGGGCAATAATTGCCGACTGCGCGATCGTCTCGCGCGTCGCACCTTGCAATCATCACATCGTCTCGCGCCATGGCGGATCGTCCATCCTGAACAGATGTCGTGGAGAGAAAACGCTGACATTACGCGGCACTAGGCGATCGAACGCGACACGCGCGTAGCGCATGAAGATGCGATTGTTTCCGAGTGTGAATGAACGCGAGACGACTTCCGCACTCGGCAATTTTTTCCGAATCACCTTTTTCGAACCTAGCGATTTTTTTGAATCTGTCAGTCGCGGCGAATGCGATTTTGAATCGCGCGTGAACTTTTTTCGCGCGTGTGGCGCCTGACTCGTCAAATACGCACGTTAATCGTCCTGGTGGACGGGGAATTGCCGCATGACGATCGCAACGACCGGCGCAGCGCGCCGCGCCCAAATTGTTTCTGCTTGGTCGTTCGATGTTTTCGATACATTTCTGGTTCGCGCCTGCACGACGCCAGATGGTGTATTTGAAAGGACTTACGAGCTCTCGGGCATTTCAAGAACTTGTCCGAATGTTTCCGTCAGTTTCGTTCAGCATCGCATCCAGGCCGAAGGGCGCGCACGCAGGGCCGCGAAGGACAAGCGCGGCGCCGTCGAAGTTCACATCGAGGACATCTATTCGTTCTTTCCGTTCAATCTGTTCGGTCTCACGCGCCGCGGTCTGAGCGACCTCGTCGAATCGGAGTTCGCGGCCGAGCTCGAGCTATGCCGCGTCAACCCGGACATGCTTCGGCAATATTCGGACATGAAACGCGCCGGCCATCGCGTCGGGTTCATCTCCGATACCTATTGGGATTCCGACCGGCTGGCGCGACTGCTGCGTGCCTGCCGCCCCGACCTGGTGTGGGACTTTCTCTACGCCTCATGCGACCATGGCAGCGGCAAGAGCGAAGCGCTGTTCGCGAAGTACCTGACCGAGCAGGGCGTCGACGCCGGCGCCTCCTTCCACATCGGCGACAACGAGCAAGCCGACATCAGGGGCGCGCGACGTCACGGCATCCGGCCGCGTTACTATCCCCAGGCCTCGCGGGAATTGACCTCGAAGCTGCAGCGTGAGACCGCGCTGTTCGAGCTGCTGTGTCCGGGCGTCCCCTCGCGGCTCGATCGCGGGTCGCGCACGCTGCGGCGCATGATGGCGGCACGAAATGCCGAGAAATCTCCGGCCTTCCACCTCGGCGCGACAGTGCTCGGCCCTGTCATGACCGCCTTCGACACCTTCATTGCGGGGCGCTGCGAGCAGGTCGCGGGTCCCGGTCGGCGGGTGGCGCTCGGCTTTCTCGGCCGCGACGGCTTTCTGTCGCACCGGATCTCGCAGGATCTGCATGGCGCGACCTCTGCCTATCTGGAGATCAACCGCCGCGTCAGCCTGATGGCCTCGGCCGACACGATGCAGCCGCTCCTCGACTTCCTGCCCAAGATCGCGAAGTTCGACGCGCCGACCTTCCGCGACATGGTCAAGGTGCTGCCACCGAAAGTCGCGGCGTTCTTTGCGAGATCGCCTGACGGGATCGTCACTGGCCAGCAACTCGCCGAGGCATTGCCCGCCCTGATGGACACGAGCGAGCTTCTCGATCTCGCCAAAATCCTGCGTGCGCGGCTGCTCGCCTATCTGCGCCACGCGATGCCGGGCTTCGACGACTGTACCGACCTCGTGCTCGCCGACCTCGGCTACTCCGGAAGCGTCCAGAAGGCGCTCTGGCGGGTCTTCGACCTCGAAGGGATCAAGATCCGCCTCCATGGTGCCTATCTCATCTCCCTCGATGATTGCTTCGACGATCTCGCCGAACAGGACAGCGCGACAGGCTTCATCTCCGATCTCGTGATCAGCCCCCACGCCAAGCGCATGCTGGTTCGCAACGTCGCGCTGCTGGAGCAGGCCTGCTGCTCAGCCGAAGGGTCCGTGCGCGACTATGACGGCGATCAGGTCCTGCGCGAGGTCAACCCGCACGCCGCCGGCCAGATCGCGCTGGCGGCCGAAATCCAGGCCGGCGCGCTCGCCTTCGCGTCAGGCGCCGGGGACGTCGCACGGGACTTTTCTCTGAGCCCCTATGCCGCGCCCGATGTCGCTGCACGCTGGAGCGCCGCGACGCTGGCGCGCCTGCTACTGCTGCCCGATGACGACGAGCTGGCGCTGCTCGGCGGCTTGCAGCACGACGTCAATCTCGGCACGCAGGCGCTGGCGCCGATGCTCGACCGTGAGTTCGTCCGCAATCAGATCACCGCCCGCGGCCTCTCGGCCGCCTGCACCTCAGCCGGGCCGCCGATGTGGCTGGCCGGCAGCTTCGCGCTAATGTCACCGTCCTACGCCTATCTCTATACGCTGTTCGGCGCCAACCGCCTGCCCGCCGACGTCTTCGAAGAGAGCCCCTGCGGAATGGTCCAGGTCGGATTGTTTCGCACCAATGGCGAGGCGACGCTGGAATCGGTTGCCGTCCACCGAACCGGACTCGGGGAGCTGCGCGTGCGCATTCCGGTCTCGCGCGCCATGGGTATCGCCATGCTGGCGCTTCCGCTGCCGAAATTCGCGGCCGAGGGCCTCCTTCATGGGGTCACCATGCAATCCGCCGGCGAGATCCGCGAGGCCTCCGCAAGTCAGGACGTCATCGGCATTGCAGCCGAAAGCCTGGTCTATGCCGGCGTGCAACGGAACGGCGAGCATTATCGCTCCGAGAGCGATGACAGCTGCCTGCTGATCCCGGCGGCGCCGATGACCCAGGAGATCGCGATCTATTCCGTCGCGATCACCCCGCTCGGCGCCGGCACCAAATAGTGCGCCTGATCGCGCCGGCCCGGACGTTGAAGTCCAAGGCTGGCGCGAGGGGGCACGGAATTGACGGACGGAACGCTCGAAAACCTTGATCGGTTGCTGCAATCCGGCGGTGTCAAGCTCGGCCCGCCCCAGCGCGACCGCCTGGGCTGGCTGGTCGAGCAGTACGGTGCGCCGATGCTCGACGGTTTCAGCGAGGGCCGGCGGAACGGCGTCATCATCCTCAAGGAGCCGCCGAGCGGGGCGGCCGCCGAGCTGCTCTATCGTTCGCTCACCCCGGGGTGTGCCGTCGTCATTCCCAGAAGCGAGAATCCCGGCTTCGATTTCCTCAAGTCCAAGCTGACCGAATTCGGCACCGTCGGCCCCTGCGGCGCGGACGGCCCGCACGAGATGTGGTGGGGTGGCATCGGCTGGTCGAAATTCCTCACCGCGGCCGACACGTCCACGGTCCGCCCACGGATCGTCTCCTGCTATCCGCGCGGGGGCGATGCGACCGCGGCCTTCGCGCTCCGGCACTCGCTCGAGCACTTTGATCTCGCCTGCCATATCGAGCCGATCGATACCCAGCTCGGCGACCGCATCCTCTGCTTCGAGAAGGCGGAGTTCGTGATGCGGATGTGGAACAAGTATCGCGAGCCGCTGTTGTTCGTCGAGGCCGGCGCGGTGTTACGCGAGGCGCCGCTGCTGCCGTCGTTCCTCGGCTGCGACGTCGCCTTGCACAAGTGGAATCGCTGGGAGATGTCGGCACGCACGCTCTATCTCGGTCGCACCGAGGCCGCCGAGACACTGCTCCGCACCTGGCAGCATCTCGCCGCGTCCTATCCCGCGATCTGGGAGGGCTATTTGCTCGACCAGGCCTGGAGCCTGACCTCGTCACAGCTGCCGCTCGATACGGTGTGGCTCCCCCGCTCCTATCATTCGCTGAAAGGCGACCTCGGCGCGATGCGCGCCACGATCCTGCATGACCGGCAGACCACGACACTGGAGCTCGGTCCCGATCCCGGCTTTGCCGGCATCGCGCGCACGGCCCGTCGTGCCGGCCGCGCCGGCCCCCGCGACGCCTTCATCGTAATGACGTCGAAAGCCGAGACCAGCAACAGCATCGCCGTGATCCTGCGTGACGTCTCGGCGAGCGAGGCCGGCACGGTTGCTGCAACCGTGGAAGCCGTCACCGGCGCTTATGCCGCCGATTGCGGCGGTTACGTCCGGATGGAGCTGTCGCTTTGCGCCTGGCAGGACGAGGTCGGCGCCGCACGCGACGCCGCTGCTCTCGCGCGCTACCGCATCCTGGAGATCGCGCCGGGACAGCGCATCGCCAACGATTTCTTCGCCGCCCACGCTTCCGACCAAGCGGTCATGACCGCCCGCCATCTCTTCCCCTGAGGGACATCAGACGATGCTCAAAACCATCATCCTGCTCACCGATACCGTGCAACAGCAGCAGCCGCTGGCCAATCTGCTCCGCGAGCACAATCGCGATCTCGCCTTCTGCTCGGCGCTGCGCGCGTCGGACCTCAGCGCGATCGAAGCGGACGTGCTGAGCGAGGCGCGCCTCGTGTCCTTTGCCGCCGACGTCGCTGTCCCCGAGAAGTTCCTGCTCCGGCTCGGCTATGGCGCCTACAAGTTCTACGCCGCGCCGACGCAATATCCGGGTTTGCCGCCGGCGCCCGACGACAGCGACGAGGATCCGCGCTGCTATTCGGTCATCGCGCAGTCGATGACGATCTGGCCGGACTTCAAGAAGGTCGTCGGCCTGGAAACGGTGACGATCCCTGACGGCACCGTCCCTGCCGAGCGCGAGCGGCTGGTGTTCTCCCGCCTTGCGCACCTGTTCTGGCAGATGTCGGGCATGATCGCCGGCGAGACGACGGATATGCCTGCAATCATCGGGGCCGGCGAGAGCCAGCGCCCGACGCTTGCGATGATGAACTGAGCTAGCCCGCGGGCCTGCGAACCTGCGCTGACAGCGCGTCGCGGTGCTCTGGCGCGGCAACCGCGATCATGCGGCGCGCCCGCTCGGCAAGGCCGCAGCCGCGCAGCTCCGCAACGCCCCATTCGGTGACGATGGCATCGACATCGGCGCGAGGTGTGGTCACGGTCTCGACATTGGCGACGATGCGGCTGCTCCCGTCCGACGCCGTGGCCGGCAGCGCGATGATCGCCCTGCCCCCGGGCGACGCATTGGCGCCGCGCACGAAATCGAGCTGCCCCCCGATCGCGCCGACCGCAACGCCATTCAGCGTCTCGGAATTGACGCTGCCGTCGAGACCGACCTGAAGCGCCGAGTTGATTGCAACCAGCCGGTTGATCCGCGCCAGCACGCCCTGGCCGTGCGTGTAGGACGTCGGCCGCACCGAAACCGCCTTGTTCTCATGCACGAAACGGTAGAGGCGCTTGGTGCCGATCACCTGGTTGGTGACGGTGATCCCGGCATCGATCCCCTTCGCCGCATTCGTCACCGCGCCGCGCTCGATCAGATCGACGACCGCGTCGTTGATCAGGCCGGAATGGATGCCGAGATTGCGTGCGTGCGAGAGCGAGGAAAGTATCGCGTCCGGGATGCGCCCGACGCCGAACTGGAGTGTGCTGCCGTCGGCGATCAGGCTCGCGGCACGGGATGCGATCCGACGCGAGACGTCGTCGAGCGGCGTCGAAGCCAGTTCGACCGGCGGGCGTCGCGCGGCGACGCGCATATGGATCGGCACATCTTCCGGCCATTCCGCCCCGAACGTGAAGGGCGCATCCGGATTGATCTCGGCGATGACGAGGCGGGCCCCGCGCGCGGCATCGATGACATAGTCGTTGGACAGGCTCGCGCTGAGCCTTCCCTCCAACTCCGCAAGCTGCACCAGAACGACGTCGGCCTTGTGGCGGCGCCCGGCGAAGTCGGCGCAGAAAGCGCTGTAATTGCTCGGGATGACGTCGAGCCTTCCGGCCCTGGCGAGCCGCCGCGCATTGCCGATCACGCCATAGCTCTGGAACGACACATTCGCGCATGCCGCCGAAAATGTCTCCGAGAACACCGGCCCGATCATCATGCGAAACGGCGGAAGCTGCGCCGCCTGCGTCATCAGCGCCTCGGTCAGGGTGACCGGCTCCGCTGTCGCTTGCCCGCTCACCACGAGATCGCCGTTTCGGATCATCCCAGAGAATTCAATCGGCGGCGGCTCCCCGGACATTGCCGCCTCAGCCGATCGGGGCGAGGCGCGCGGAGGACTCAGCCAGAAGCGCGCGCAGCTCCGTCTTCACGATCTTGCCGTAGCTGTTCTTGGGCAACTCGGCGGTGAGGTAGTAATGCTTGGGACGCTTGAAGCGCGCGATCCAGGCGTTGCACATCTGGTCGAGCTCCTCCCGCGTCACCGCCCTGCCCGCGACGGGAACGACAACGGCCACGACCTCCTCGCCCCATTCCGGATGCGGCCGTCCGATCACCGAGACCTCCGCGACGGCGTCGTGCCGGAGCAACACCTCCTCGACCTCGCGCGGATAGATGTTGGTGCCGCCGGAGATGATGACGTCCTTGGAACGGTCCTTCAGCGTCAGGAAGCCGTCGGCATCGAAGGCGCCCATGTCGCCGGTATACAGCCAGCCGCCGCGCAGCGTGCTCGCGGTCGCATCCGGATTCTGCCAGTAGCCGGACATCACAGTATCGCCGCGCACGATGATCTCGCCGATCGCATCAGGCGCAACGTCCTGCCCTGCCTCGTCCACGGTGCGCACCTGCACCACGCCTTGCGCGATGCCGACCGAGGCGAGACGCGCTTCGTAGCGCGGATGGCCGGCGTCGACATGCATGCTCTTCGGCAAATACGTGATGGTCATCGGCGTCTCGCCCTGACCGTAGATCTGCGCCAGCTTCGGCCCGAACACCGCGAGCGCCGCCTTGCAATCGGCGACATACATGGGGCCGCCGCCATAGATGATGGTCTTCAGCCCGGGCGCGGTTGCGCCCGCCGCTTCCGCGGCCACCGTCAAGCGCCGCACCATGGTCGGCGCGGCGAAGAAGGAGATGTTCTCGCGCTTCGCCGTCAGATCCAGAATTTCGTCGGGCTCGAAGCGGCCGCTCTCCGGGATGATCTGCGCGCCCATGCCGAGCACATGCGGCACCATGTAGAGGCCGGAGCCATGCGACATCGGCGCGGCGTGCAACAGCGCCTCCCCAGGCCCAATCGGATTGATCTCCGCCAGATAGTTCAGCGACATCGCAAGCAGATTGCGATGGCTCAGCACCGCGCCCTTGGGCCGGCCGGTGGTGCCGCTGGTGTAGAAGATCCAAGCGGGATCGGTGACGGCGACATCGGCGATGGCGATGCCATCGGCCTTCTCCAGCGCGCGATGTTCGGCCGAGCCGATTTCGATCACGCGCGGCTTGGCCGTGCCGAGCGCCAGCGCCTCCGACGCGACGCTCGCCATATCCTCGGTCACGAACATCACCGCAGCGCCGGAGTTGTCGAGAATAAAGGCGACCTCGCGCGGATGCAGCTTTGCGTTGATGGGAACGGCGATAAGACCGGCATGCCAGCAGGCATAGAGGCAGGCGACATAGTCTGGCACGTTCTTCATCAGCAGCGCAACGCGATCGCCTTTGGCGAGGCCAAAGCTCTGCTGCAGTGATGCGGCCAGCGAGGCCACCGTCGCGGCGAGCCGGCCGTAATCGGCCACCGGCGTCAGCCCCTTGAGCAAGGCCGGCGCGGACGCATCAGCCCTGGCGGCACGCAGCAGATGGTGAGCGAGGTTCATGCCGATCCTCCCCGAGCCTTCAGCCTAGTACGACTTCGCGAGCCCGAGCACCTTTTCCGCAATGAAGCTGAGCGCGAGCTGCGGGCTGACCGGCGCGATGCGGGGGATCAGCACTTCGCGCAAATAGCGCTCGACGTGGAATTCCTTGGCATAGCCGAAGCCGCCATGGGTCATTACCGCCCGCTCGCAGGCATGGTAGCCGGCTTCACCTGCAAAGTATTTCGCGGCGTTGGCGCCAGCGCCGCAGGGCAAGCCCTTATCGTATTGCCAGGCCGCCTGCATCACCATCAGCCAGGCCGCCTCGAGCTCGACCCAGTTCACCGCGAGCGGATGCTGGATGCCCTGGTTCTTGCCGATCGGGCGATTGAAGACAACGCGCGTCTTGGCGTATTCGATCGCGCGCGACAGCGCGAGTTTGCCGAGGCCGACGGCTTCCGCCGCGATCAGGATACGCTCGGGGTTCATGCCTTCGAGGATGTACTGAAAACCCTTGCCCTCTTCGCCGATACGGTCCTCCATCGGAATTTCAAAGTCCTCGAAGAACAGCTCGTTGGAATCGACGATCTTGCGGCCCATCTTCTCGATCTCGTGGACCTTGATCCTGTTGCGATCGAAATCGGTGTAGAACAGGCTGAGCCCGTGGGTCGGCGAGCGCACCTCCTCCAGCGGCGTGGTGCGCGCCAGCAGCAGGATCTTGTGCGCGACCTGCGCGGTCGAGATCCAGACCTTCTGACCGTTGACGATGTAGCGGTCGTTCTTGGCCACCGCGCGGGTCTTGAGCTGGGTGGTATTGAGGCCGGTGTTGGGCTCGGTGACGGCGAAGCACGCCTTCTCGCGGCCTTCGACCATCGGCGGCAGCATGCGCTTGCGCTGCTCTTCCGTGCCGAACACGACGACGGGATTGAGACCGAACACATTGATATGCACCGCGGAGGCGCCGGACATGCCGGCGCCGGATTCCGCGATGGTACGCATCATGATCGCAGCCTCGGTAATGCCGAGCCCCGAGCCACCGTATTCCTCCGGCACGCAGATGCCGAGCCAGCCGGCGTCGGCCAGCGCCTTGTGGAAGTCATGCGGGAAGCCGCCGTCGTGGTCTTTCTTCAGCCAATAGGCATCGGGAAAGCCTTCGCAGATTTTTGCGATGGCGTCGCGAATGGCTTCCTGCTGATCGGTGAGCGCGAAATCCATGGTCTTGATCTCCTTCTTGGGAGCCGGGCTCCGATCCTAGCGCCCCATCTGCGAGGGCAGCCAGAGGATGATAGACGGAAACGCCACCAGAATCGCAATCGCGATCAGGTGCGCGATGAAATGCGGGAAGGTGCCGTGGAAGACCTCGGCCACCGGCCGTTTGGCATAGCGGGCGACGATGAAGCAGTTGAGCCCGACCGGCGGCGTGATCATGCCGACCTCGGCGGTGACGATCTTGATCACGCCGAACCAGATCGGATCGAAGCCGAGCGTCTTGATCAGCGGCAGCACGATCGGCACGGTCAGCACCAGGATCGCGATCTGGTCCATGAACGAGCCGAGCACGATATAGCCGCACAGGATCAGCGTGATGATCACCCAGCGCGAGGCCGGAAGCGAGCCGATCCAGGCGACGAGGTCCTGCGTCACATGGGTGAGCGTGAAGAAATAGCCGAAGATCGAGGCACCGACGAGGATCATGATGATCATACAGGTGCCGTGGCAGGCGCGCAGCAGCGTCTTGTAGAGCGATGACGGCGTGATCTTGCCCTTGACGATCGCGAGCAGGAAGGCGCCGAACGCGCCGAAGGCCGAGGCTTCCGTCGGCGTGGCGACGCCGAGATAGATCGTGCCTGTGACGATCGAGAACAGCACCACCATCGGCGAGACCTGCCACAGCAGCGCGAATTTCTCGCGCCATGGCACCGATTTCGCGGCCGGCGCGCGCGACGGATCCTGCCAGACCAGGAAGTAGATCGTGGCCATGATGGTGATAGTGACGAGGATCGCGGGGATGATGCCGCTGATCAGCAGCTTGCCGATGTTGACCTCGGCGAGCAGGCCGAAGATGACGAGTGCCACGCTGGTCGGCAGCAGCATCGACAACGTGCCTGATATCGCGACGACACCCGCGGCCATCTTCGGCTCGTAGCCCTGGCGGATCATCGCGGGCAGGCTGGTCGAGGACAGCGTCGCGGCCGAGGCCGTCGAGGTGCCGCAGATCGCACCAAAACCGGCGCCGGCGAGCGCGGTCGCCATGCCGAGACCGCCGGGAATGCGCCCGACCCAGGCCGACGCGGTCTTGAACAGATCGTCCGCGACACCCGACAGCAGCACGAGGTCCGCCATCAGCAGGAACATCGGGATGGTGATCAGCTCGTAGGAGGAGACGGTCGAGAGCGGCGCGGTCTGCAATATGCCGAACAGCGTGGACCATCCGCCGACCATGACGAGGCCGACCGAGCCGGAGAAGGCCATGGCAAAGCCGACGGGCGTGCCGAGCGCGAGCAGGCCGAACAGCAGGGCGAGAACGATGAAGGGTGTCATGGATATCGCCCGTTACTCGAAGCTGCGTGCTTCACCGACGCCGGTGACCGGCGGCAGCGGATAAAGATCGCGACCGCTGACGAGGCTCAGCACATTGCCGACGAGCTGAAGCGCCAGCCGCAGCACCAGCACACCGCAACCGAACGGCACCAGCGCCGCCGAGATCCAGGTCGGCCAGGCGATCGCGCCGGCCAGCACGTCGTGCTGCTCGTAATTCTCCAGCGCGCGCTCGAAGCCGACCTTGCAGATCAGGATGAAGACAAACAGACCGGCCAGTGCGGTGATGATCTCGGACAGCCGCCGCCCCGCCGGCGAGAACTTTGACAAGAGAATATCGACGCCGACATGCGCATGCTCGCGCAGGCCATCCGACAGCGTGAAGAAGAACACCCCGGCCAGGAGATAGAGCCCGATCAGATCATAGGTGAAGGCGAACGGACTGTTCAGCACATAGCGCATGAACACGTCGGTCACCACCAGCAGCATGATCACGAACAGGAACACCACCGCGATCACCGTCAGCGCGCGCTCCAGCGCGCCGAGCACATCTCCCGCCCGCTTGATCACCTCTGGCGCCTCCTTCTTCTTTGTCGGATGACTTGACGCTTTACTTGCCGCCGGCGGCGAGCAAATCCTCGAACTCCTTCAACGCGGCGGAGGCCTGCTTGCCACGGCTGTCGAGCCCACTGGCCCAGTCCTTGCCGACGCCCCGCAGCTTGTCCTTCATCTCGGTTCGGGTTGCCTCCGGCAACGGATCGAAGCTGACGCCCTGGTCCTGAAGGTGCTTCTTGGTGGTCTCCGTTTCCTTGTCGACCTGCGCGCAAGCGGTCGCCTCGATCGCCTCGGACGCCTCGTTCATCGCCTTCTTCACGTCGTCGGGTAGCTTGTCCCAGACCGACTGGTTGATGGAATAGGCGACGATGAAGCTGCCGAAGCTGACGCCTTCGGTGGCGTGTTTGACCAGCTTGTCCAGGCCATAGGCCACGACGCTCTCCATCGGAAACAGCAGACCGTCCATGGTGCCGCGCGACAGCGATTCATAGGCATCGGGTGCCGCCATGCGCACCGGCACCGCGCCGAGCGCACGCAATGTCAGATCCTGCGCGCCGCCCGTGGTGCGCAGCTTCAGGCCCTGCATGTCCTTGGTCGTGTCGACCTTGGCTTTCGCGGTCCACACCTGATAGGGCGGCAGCACCACCTCGAACAGCAGCTTGATCTTGTTGGGTGCATATTCCTGCTTGGCCAGGACGCCTTCACGCGCGGCCTTCCAATAGGCCATCGTCCCCTGGCAGCTCGTCTCAAAGGCCCCCGGCAGCTGCGCGACTTCCGAGAGCGGCATCTTGTCGGAGACATAGGACGGCCCGATGTAGCCGATGTCGACCACACCCGACTGGGTCAGCCGCAGCATGTCGGCCGCCTTGCCGATCTGCTGGTTCGGATAATAGGTGAAGGTCACCGCGCCGTTGGTGCGCTTGGTGACGTCGTCCATCCAGGGCTTGAGCAGCAGGCGGACGAGATAGTGACCGGCGGGGAAGCTGTCGGCGACCTTCAGCTCCAGTGCCCGCGCCGGCATTGTCGAGACAGGCAGCGAAAGAGCGAGCGCGGCTGCAGCCCATGCCAGATTCTTCTTCATTTCATTCTCCCTGACGCGTCCCCACGGGAAGGCGGCAGCCAATCGCTGCGACACCGTCCCGGTCCTCACTCCAATTTCTTGCTTGAGGAAAATGTACATATATGTGAATTTATATGTCAAGTATATGAACTATGCATGGAGCCATGCGCCGGAAGCTAGTTTCATTGAATTGACACCCAGCTTCTATGAACTCTAACTCCACGCATATGAATTCCTCTCACGAGGCCCCATGGGACCGCTCGCCGGCTTCACCATTCTCGACCTGACCTCGGTGCTGATGGGCCCCTATGGCACCCAGGTGCTGGCGGACATGGGCGCCGACGTCATCAAGGTCGAGAGCCCCGAAGGCGACATCGTTCGCCAGATCGGTCCCGGCCGCACGCCCGGCATGGGCGGGATGTTCCACAATGCCAATCGCGGCAAGCGCAGCATCGTGCTCGACCTCAAGAAGACGGATGGCCGCGACACGCTGCTGCGCCTCGCCAGGCGCGCCAACGCGCTGGTCTATAATGTGCGCCCGCAGGCGATGGCGCGGCTCGGCCTCGACTACGAAACGCTTGCCGCGATCAATCCCGCCCTCGTCTATGTCGGCGCCTTCGGCTACGGCCAGTCGGGCCCTTACGCTGCCAAGCCCGCATACGACGATCTGATCCAGGGCGCGGCGACCATTCCGACGCTGTTAGCTGCCGCCGGCGACGGCACGCCGCGCTATGTCCCCGTCACGATCGCCGATCGCATCGTCGGCTTGATGATGGTGAATGCGATCATGGGCGGGCTGATGCACCAGCAGCGCACCGGCGAGGGTCAGCGCATCGACGTGCCGATGTTCGAATCCATGGCGGAGTTCGTGCTGGTCGATCATCTGGGCGGTCTGACCTACGATCCGCCGCTCGATCATGGCGGCTACGCCCGCCTGCTCTCGCGTTACCGCCGCCCCTACAAGACCAGCGACGGCTATCTCTGCGTCCTCATCTACAACGACAAGCACTGGCGCAGCTTCTTCGAGGCGATCGGGCAACCGCATTTCCTCGATCAACCGCGGTTTGCCAACCACGCCGCGCGCACCAGGCACATCGACGAGATCTACGAAGAGATCGGCCATATCTTCGCGACACGCACCACCGCCGAGTGGCGAGAGCTTCTGGAGCGCGCCGATATTCCAGTGATGCCGATGCACACGCTGGAGACGATTTTGGACGACCCGCACCTCAAGGCCACCGGTTTCTTCAGGACCGTGGATCACCCGATCGAAGGCCGCATCCGCCAGATGCGCGTGCCCTCGACCTGGAGCGTGACCCAGCCGGAGGCCGCCGGCCCCGCACCCACGCTCGGCCAGCACGGCCGCGACATTCTGCGCGAGGCCGGTTTCTCGACTGAGGAGATCGAACGGCTCGCAGAGCAGAAAGCAGTTCATCTGGCCGCGCCGCCTTAAATCGCAGCGTGGGCCACAATCGCAGGACACAGGGAGGAACCGCGATGGCCGGACTTTATTTCGAGGACTTTTCCGTGGGCCAGGAGTTCAGGCATCCGCTGACCCGAACCGTCACGGAAATGGACAACACCATGTTCAGCCTGCTGACGCTCAACCCGCAGCCGCTGCACATCGACGCGCATTTCTCCGAAAAGACCGAGTTCGGTCAGCGCATTTTCAACAGCCTTTACACCCTCGGCATCATGATCGGCATGACGGTCTATGATACGACCTTGGGGACAACCGTCGCCAATCTCGGCATGACCGACGTGACCTTTCCGAAACCGGTCTTCCATGGCGACACCTTGCGGGCGACGACGAAGGTGCTTTCGTTGAGGGAATCCAAATCGCGCCCGAGAGCGGGCATCGTCGAGTTCGAGCACCACGCCTTGAACCAGAACGACGAGATCGTCGGCAAATGCCGCCGCATGGCGATGATGCACAAGAGGCCGGTCTGATGCGTTCGATGCTGTTCGTGCCGGGCGATTCCCCGCGCAAATTCGAGAAGGCGAGCGAAGGCAAGGCCGACGCGCTGATCATCGACCTCGAGGATTCCGTCGTCACCGAGAAGAAGGCGGAAGCGCGCGAGTTGACGCTGGCGATGCTGAAGAGCCGTCCCGGCCCGCACCAGCTCTATGTCCGCGTCAACGCGCTCGATACCGGCATGACGCTGACCGATCTCGCCGCGGTGATGCCGGGCAAGCCCGACGGCATCGTGCTGCCGAAATCGCAAGGCGGCGACGACGTGCGGCAGGTCGCGACCTGGCTCGAAGCTCTGGAAGCGGCAGCCGGCATCACGATCGGTACCACCCGCATCGTCTGTGTTGCCACTGAAACCGCGAGCTCGATCTTCGGACTCGGCAGCTACAAGGGCTGCTCGCCTCGCCTCGCCGGCCTGATGTGGGGCGCGGAGGATCTCTCCGCGTCACTCGGCGCCACCGAGAAAGCGAGCGGCGGCGTGTTCCACAGCCCCTATCGCCTCGCGCGCGATCTCTGCCTGATGGCCGCAGCCGCGGCCGAGGTCGCGCCGATCGATACCGTCTATACCGACATCGACAATCTCGCGGGCCTCGAGCAGGAGACGCGCGCGGCGCGGCGCGACGGTTTTTCGGCGAAGGCGCTGATCCATCCCAAGCATGTGGATATCGTCAATGCGGCGTTCGCGCCGACAGACGCCGAGCGCGCCTGGGCGGAGAAGGTCATCGCCGCGTTCGCGAGCAATCCGAATTCCGGCACGCTGCGGCTTGACGGCCAGATGATCGACAAGCCGCATCTTCGCGCCGCGAAGAAGATCCTCGGCCAGCCCTAGATCGGGACGCAAGCCTCACCATGATCGTTCGCCAAGCTGCAAATGTCCTGGAGATCATGGAATTCTTCGCGCAAGTGAAGAAGCCAGCGACGCTTGCCGAGATCGCCGATCATTTCGGCTGGCCGCGCTCGTCGACCTTCAACCTGCTCGCGACGCTGTCGGAGAAGGGCTATCTCTATGAGCCGCGGCCGCGCGCCGGATTCTATCCGACGCCGCGGTGGCTGGCGATGGCACGGATGATCTCGGAGGTCGAGCCGCTGCCGCCCTGGACGCATCAGCTGATCTCCGATCTCTCGGCGGAAACCGGCGAGACCGCATCCATCGTGGCGCCGGCGGGCGTGATGGCGGTGTTCATCGACGTCGTCGAATCCAAGGCTGCGATCCGCTATTTCGCGACCATCGGCCATCGCGTGCCGATCCACGCCACAGCGAGCGGCCGTGCACTGCTGCTGCAATATTCGCAGGAAGAGCGCGACTCCGTCTATCGCAAGATCGAGTTCAAGCAGTACGGCCCGTCGACGCCGATCAGCATCGAGGCGGTGGAAACCGAGCTGCGCAACTCCATCTCGCGGGGCTATTGCCAGAGTTTCGCGGATTACAGCCGCGATCTTGCGGGTGCCGCGATCCCGCTGCCGATCGGCGACCGCAGACTGTCGGTCGTCGTGGCGGGGCCGGAATTTCGCATCGGCCCGAAGGTGCCTGACGTGGCCGCGCTGATCGCGCGGACGGTCGACCGGCTGCGGCCGAAGACCTCTGCGGCCTGAGGCCGAGGCCTCATTCGAATCCCTGAACGGGCGGCTGCGTGGTCTCCGCCGGCATGGCAGGTGCGGCCTCAACAGGCTGCGCCGCGGGCGCGACCTGAGGCGGCGGATTGCTGGCGGCTCTGATCTGTCCGTTGGCGTTCATCGCCTGACGCGTGCGCGGCGGAGCGCCGGCTGCGCGATTGGCCTCGCGACGCGGCGGCTGGCGATGTCGTGCCGAGCGCGAATCTCTCGCGCCCCAGGATCGCGCGATTGCAGGTCCGGCGGTATAACCAACCACCGCGCCGGCGACGGCACCGATCGGCCCCAGCACCACGGCGCCTGACACGGCTCCGATTGCTGCAGCACCAGCACGCTCCTGTGCGGCAGCGCCCGCAGGCACGCCAGCTAACAGAACGACGGCAGTGATCAGAGCTTTCTTCATCGGAGTGCCTCCCTCGAGGGGAAGATCACTCTTACTCAAATATGGCCGCAGGACGTTTGTCCGTTGCCCAACACGGGGCAATCGCCGATGGAACTCCGGCAATTCGAGGGCATAGCCCCAGCGAAGGCGATCAGCGCAACTACGGCGCGACCTTGGCGCTGGTAAACCCGTTGCCGTCGAGTGCAAGGCGCCCCTCCCCGCATCCGCCTTCGCTAAAGCTTCGGCGGAAAAGCGCGGGGAGAGGCGAAGGTCAGACAATCTTGATCGACATGTCGGGCAAGCCCTCCAGCTTGCACAGCAGCACGTCGCCCTTCACCACCGGCCCGACATTCTCCGGCGTGCCGGAATATATGATGTCGCCGGCCTTGAGCTCGAACGCTTCCGACAGCTTCGCAATCTGCTCGGCAACGCTCCAGATCATCTTGCTGAGATCCGAGCTCTGCTTCACCGTCCCGTTGATCGCGAGCGAAATGGCGCCCTTCTCGAAATGGCCGGTCTTGCTGGCCGGGTGGATCGGACCGATCACCGCGGCGTGGTCGAAGCTTTTGCCAATCTCCCACGGCTTCTTCTCTGCGGCCATGCCGTTCTGGAGATCGCGCCGGGTCATGTCGAGGCCGAGCGCGTAGCCATAGACATGGTCGAGCGCCTTATCGACCGGGATGTTGGAGCCCCCGGATTTCAGCGCAGCGACCAGTTCGACCTCGTGATGATAATTCTTGGTCAGCGAGGGATAGGGATGGTCGGCGACCTCGCCGATCGCGACGTTCTGGATCGCGTCCGTAGGCTTCTGGAAGAAGAACGGCGGCTCGCGGGTCGGGTCCGAACCGCGCTCGATCGCGTGCGCAGCGTAGTTGCGCCCGATGCAGTAGATGCGGCGGACCTGAAACACCTGGGTCTCGCCGACGATGGGGATCGCGACCATTGGCACCGGGAAGATCGGCTTGGGGGCGGCCTGCGCGGCGGCCGGCGCGCCATCGGCGATGGAAGCTGCGGTCACGGCGGCGGCGGTCGCAAGCAGGTCCCGGCGCGTGGTCTTTTTCATCTTTTGTGCTCCCTTTGGGTTTCGTTGGGCGGCGTTCATGCGCGCCGATCCGGCTGATAGTCGATATTCAGTATGCCAGCAACGCTGGACGGACGTGCCATCGTCTTATTGATGAGACAGGCCGCCTCGGCGGCCTTGCGCCCAAGGCGGCCCACGCAAATCTGCTAGCATGGAACTTGCATAAATTCTGGGCGACATGGATGCCACATGAACCTCATCAGCCTCGACATCCGCATGCTCCGCTCGCTGATCTCGGTGGTCGAGACCGGCAGCATCACCGAGACCGCGCGACGGCTTGGCCGCACCCAGCCGGCCATCACGCTGCAATTGCAGCGGCTGGAGGAGCTGACCGGCAAGCAATTGTTCGAGCATGGCGGCCGCAGGCTGACGCTGACCGACGACGGCACCACGGTCCTGACCTACGCAAAATCCATCCTGAGGTTGCATGACGAGCTGATCTCGCAACTGGCGTCACAGGAGATCGAGGGCCAGGTCGTGCTTGGCACGCCCGACCTCTATGCGGCGTTCATGCTGCCGCAGATCCTCAGTGTGTTTCGAAAGTCATTTCCGCGGGTGCAGGTCGAGCTCAACTGCGCGCTGTCGACGCCACTGGTCGGCCTCGTCAAACGCGGAGACGTCGACATCGCGCTCGTCACCCGCATGAACGATTTCACCGGCGGCCAGGTGGTTCGGCGCGAGCAACTGGTGTGGATGACCGGCGAGCAATCCGCCGCGCACCAGGAGCGCCCGATCCCGCTGGCGCTCTTGCCGCCCGGCAACATCTATCGCGACTACGCCATCGACACGCTGGAGCGCGCGAATTTGCGCTGGCGTATCGCCTGCGTCAGCGAAAGCGTCGGCGGCCTTCAGGCCGCAGCGTTCGCCGGCATGGCGGTCACCGTGCTCGGTCGCAGCGCGCTGGTGCCGGCGATGCGTGAAATCGGCCCGAACGAAGGCCTACCGCCGCTGCCGAAGATCGAGCTGCTGCTTTACAAGTCAAGCGGCGCGACCTCGAAGGCGGCAACCGCGCTGCACGACTACCTCGCGCACTATCTCCGTCTCGACGAAGAGCTCAGCGGCCGCGGTGCGCCGATTGAGCTTTCCTGAAGTGTATCGCAGAGGTAGTCAAAAATACCCCGAAGCCCAACAGCGTCCGCCGATCACGCGGCAGGTCGGACATTGCTCGTTGATCTCCGTTTTTGATCCGCTTCATAAGTACGCCCTAGTCCAGCACCGGCCCGGTATGCTTTGATGCGTGGCGCAGGAACCGAGACGCAAGGGTGGCCTGATGTTCATACTCATTCGAAAGTACACCAAGGTTCGTTCGGTCGCGGATGCTGCCCGCCGCGCCAAAAGCGGCGTCGGTCAGATCCTGAGGGAGTCGCCCGGCTTCAAGTCATATTATGTATTGGACGGGGGCGAAGGCGTTGGTGTCGCCGTGACGATATTTGAGGACCGCGAAAGCGCCAATGCGGCGAACGCCAAGGTAATGGGGTTCATCCAGGCAAGCTTGCATGACCTTGATCTTGGGGATCCCGAAATCATCGCCGGTGAAGTTTTGGTGAATATAGAGTCGGCTGCGTAGACGCTCGCATGGCTCCTTGTGAGCTATCTGCGCAAGCACCGCCATTTCACCCGCGGCACACGGACCGAGCTGTCGTAGCTCCTGCGACGGCAGATATTCGACGACGCGTCGCAATCCTCTTGACACGGAATTCCAGCTGCATATTTTTGTACTGAGAAAGCTGTTTCTCACCCTCAAAAATCAAAGGACCTAACGCGACCGTCTGGAGAGACGACGATGTTCGATGAGAATTTGGCCCGCATTCGCGCACACCGTAACAACATCCACCGCTACCGGCGTCTTCTGAAGACCAAGCTGTCGGAGCTCGAACGTCAGTTCATCGAAAGACGTCTCGCAGAAGAGCGCAGCGCGCTTGAGAGCCTGACCGCGGCGACCTTCCCGGTTTCCTTCGGCGGCGCGAATACGCCGGCCGAGATGAGGGCGGCGCAATGAACGGCTACCGGGAGCTGCTCATTCGAGGCAGCGAGAAGGTGATCGGTCACTACGAACTGCTCCTTGCAAGCGCCAAGACCGAGCGCGAGCGCGAACTCTACCGCCAGCGCATCGAGCGCGAGCGGCGACTGATCCGCGACTTGCAGGGCGAGTTGGACGACCGAGCGGCGTGAGCCGGAAAGTCACGCGGCCCTAACCTTCGCAGGGGACTGAACCACCGATATTTCGGCAGCCCCTGCGTGCGGTTTAGCGGACGAGGCGATTGGGGCCCGCAAGCGCACTGCTCGACTCGCTCGCGGGCGCGATTCTTACGCTGACACTGAGCGGCGCACCGTTGCGCAGGACCGAGAGCCTCACATCCTCGCCGACTCGCGCAAGACCAATCGTGTTGCGGAGCTGGGCGGCGGTGCGGATCGGGCGGTCGTCGGCGCCGGTGACGACATCCCCCCTGCGCAAGCCCGACCTTTCCGCCGGCGAATCCGCGGCGACATCGGCGATGACGGCGCCCTGATTCAATCCCTTGTTGACCGTCGGATGCGGGTCCCTCAGCGAGATGCCGATACGGCCGCGCTCGACGCGGCCGTTGGCGATGATCTGCTCCATCACCTTGCGCGCCATGTTGACCGGAATGGCGAAGCCGATGCCGACATTGCCGCCGGCGGGCGAGATGATGGCCGAGTTGATGCCGACGAGTTCGCCGCGCAGACTGACCAGCGCTCCGCCGGAATTGCCGGGATTGATCGCGGCATCGGTCTGGATGAAATCCTCATAACCCTGCTTGCCGATGCCGGTGCGGCCGAGCGCACTGACGAGGCCCGATGTCACGGTCTGGCCGAGGCCGAAGGGATTGCCGATCGCAAGCACGAAATCGCCGACTTCGAGCGCGTCGCTGTCGCCGAAGGGGAGCGCCTTGAGGCCGGCCGGGTTCTGGATCTGGAGCACGGCAACATCAGTCGGCGGATCACGCCCGACCACCTTGGCGGAAAACTGCCGGCCGTCCTTGGTCGTAATCTGCACGGCGGCGATGCCTTCGACCACGTGATTGTTGGTCAGCACGTAGCCGCGCTGGGCATCGACAATCACGCCGGAGCCGGTCGCGTTGACTTCCTTCTCGACCTGCCGGGGGACGTCGAAGAATTCGCGGAAGAGCGGATCACGATAGAGCGGATTGTCCTCGCGTACGCGGCCGTGCACGGAGATGTTGACCACGGCCGGCGTCACCTGCCGCACCAGCGGCGCCACGGTCGGCACCGAGTCGCCGGTCTTCAGATCGGGAATCTGGCCTGCGGCAGGCTGTGATGCCGAGAGGGTCAGCACCAGCAGCGCCGGCAAGAGCAGACGCACAGCATTCATGTTCGTTACCTGCCGCTATGTCTTGGATGGGAAATCGGACAAGTCGTGGCTTCACTCTTCGTCGCGTGTCGCGACCGTCCAACCCTGCAGGGCCAGGAACGGAACGGTGCAGGCCGCCGCGGCCTGACCGAGCAGCACGAGTCCCAAGACGGTCTGCGTCAACATCATGCGCCTCGCCCCTCTGCGGCGGCCCAAGGCCGCCGCTGCCGCATCGGGACGCCGCCACCGCGCGGCGGGTCGTCATTGTCATTGTCGCCGTCGAGCTTGCGCAGAGCGGCCAGGATATCGGCGAGCCGAACCGTGTGGCTCATGCCGGGGATTTCGCGCAAGGCTGGACAGGACTCGACTGCGTACATGTCGGACGCCCAGGACGACAGAATGATCCGCTTCTCCGGTGGAGAGAGTTCTGTCGCATTCAGGACGTCGGCAGGCGAGTCATAGTGGGCCGCGGGGTGAAACAGCGGATTGAGAGTGCCGGCATTGCTATTCACATTGGTCATGGTGGTACCTCCCCTCATGCTCCTTTCCAAGGGACGTTGTCGACGATGGGACGGCGGCGGCAATCGCCGCCGCCGCGCTCGGCGCTAATGCGTGTTGATCGCGATGCGCTTGACGCCTTCGCGCGCCTTCTCGGATTTCGGCAGCGACACGGTCAGGACGCCGTTGGTGAACGACGCCTCCGCCTTGTCTTCTTCAACGCCCTCCAGCGGGATCTGCCGCTCGAAGGCGCCGTAGTAGCGCTCGGTGAAGTACCTGCCTTCGCCGTTGCGCTCCGCCTTCTTCTCGCCGCGGACGGTCAGGACGCCATTGGCGACCTCGACCTGGACGTCCTTCTCCGTCAGGCCGGGAAGCTCCGCCGAAACGGTCAGCGTCTTGTCGGTCTCGCTGAGCTCGACCTTCGGCCAGCCGAAACGGCCTTCCATCAGCGGCGACAGACTGGTCCCGCCGAAACCGCGGAAGACGTCTTCGAACAGACGGTTCATCTCGCGGTGAAGCGTCAGGAACGGATCGAAATTCTCGCGCGCGGGCGCGAGATCCTGGTTTCTCGACCAGGGAATGAGATCACGAAAACCCATGATTGCCTCCTTCATGCATCGGGAGCGCGGCCCGCGCATTCGCGAGCCGCGTTCCGCCATTGGATCGATCGAGCGCTCAGGCCGCTTTCTTCTGCTCGATCTGCGATGCCGCAGGAGCGCCGTTCGTGATCGCGATCCGGCGCGGCTTCATGGCTTCCGGGACCTCGCGGACCAGGTCGATGATCAGCAGCCCGTCCTGGAACGAGGCCTGCTTCACCTGGACATAGTCGGCGAGATTGAACACGCGCCGGAACGGACGCGCGGCGATGCCTTGGTACAGATATTCGTGCGCAGCAGTCTCGGGCTTCCGGCCCTCGATGGTGAGCGCGTTCTGCTCGGCCGTCACCGAGATGTCGCTGGCGCCAAAGCCCGCCACCGCAAGGCTGATGCGGTAGTGGTCCTCGCCGGAACGCTCGATATTGTAGGGGGGATAGTTGTCCTCGGTCGCCTGGCGCAACGTGCTGTCGACGAGGTCAGCCAGATGATCGAAGCCGATGGTGGAGCGCCACAGGGGCGCGAAGTCGAAACTGGTCCTCATAACCAAGTCCTCCTGAGAGCAAGATGGATACGAAGGAGCGCAGGACAGGGATCAGACAGGTCCGACGACCAGTCCGGCGCCCGCGCCGGACCCGATCTGGCGTCCGGCACACCGCTCTCGCGGCGAAAAATGACCTAGAAAAACCGATATCGATTTCAAGGGGGCTGCTCTAAAAATTTTCGAGCCGCGGGGACGAGGCCGTCCGGTTCCGGCCCCCTACGCTTTTGCCCTCACTCCCCATTGCTCGTTCAATGCCATTGACGGCCAGAACTTCCCCCAAAGCTGCGCCGCTTCGAACGCTGCGGCGATGCGGAAAATCGTGGGCTCGTCGAGCCAGGCCGCGACGATCTGCAAACCGATCGGCATGCCGTCGCGGTCGAAGCCGCAGGGCAGCGTCGCCGCCGGAAGCCCGGCGAGATTGATCGGCCAGGTGAAGGGCGACCAGCCGAGATGCGGATCGACCTCGCGGCCGTCGATCGAGCCGACACCGATCTGCCCGGCCTCGAACGCGGTCACAGCGACCGTCGGGGTCACCAGCGCATCGACGCGCTCGAACAATTTGAGGAACGCATTGCGCGCCTGACCGCGCCGGTAGCCGGCCTCGATATAGTCCGTGCCGCTGTAGTGACGGCCGGCGTGGACGACGTCGCGATAGTCGGCTTCAGAGCTTGCGAGATCAGCCGTGGTCTTGGTCGCGACTGCCGCCGCCTGTTCGGTGAAGGCAATCGGCTTCAGGGTATGCTCGAGAATACCGGGATCGAGGCCCGGCCCGTCCATCGTCACCTGCGCGCCGCAGGAGTCGAGAATGGCCAGCGCCTTGTTGAACGCTGCTCTCACATCGGGACTGACGGCGGCGTAGCCGAGATCGACGCTGCCGCCGATGCGGATTCCATTCAATGGCGCGGGGTTGGTATCGAAGCGGCGGGATGGTACCGGCAGGCTTGCGGCGTCGCGCATATCATAGCAAGCAATGATCTCCAGCGTGAGCGCGGCGTCCGCCACCGTGCGCGTGATCGGGCCGGTATGGGCGAGCGAGGCCCAGGACGGCGGCGAGAAACCGGGCGAGCGCGGGACGAGGCCGAAGGTCGGCTTCAGGCCGAACACGCCGCAGAAGGACGAGGGCACGCGGATCGAGCCGACGCCATCGGTGCCGATCGCGATCGGACCGCAACCGGCGGCAACGCCGGCTGCCGCGCCGCCACTCGAGCCGCCGCTGGTACGGCTGGGATTCCACGGATTCCGCGTCGTGCCCGTGAGCGGGCTGTCCGCCGTCAACTTGTAGCCGGACTCGCAGGTGGTTGTCTTGCAGGTGATGATCGCGCCGGCTGTCTTCAGGGCCGAGACCACGGCGGCATCGACGTCGGGCACGAACGCCTTGTTCATGGGCGAGCCGGCATAAGCGGGCACGCCCGCGACGAAGACGAGATCCTTGATCGTGACGGGCACACCGGCGAGCGGTCCCGTGACCTCGCCCGCGCGCATCTCCCTGGTGAGACGGTCGGCCTCCGCCCTCGCCTGCTCGTACATCGGCGTCACCACCGCATTGCAGGCCTCGTTCGTCGCCTGAAGCGCGGCGATGGTGTCGTCGACGACATCGCGCGGAGTGAACGCCTTGCGCCGGTAGCCGGCCATGATCTCGGTTGCAGAGAGCGCGCCAAGGCCAGTCGGCGCCGGCGGGAAGGCCGCTCGGCCGGAACCATCAGTCATCATCAACCCTAAAGAGCTAGCTGAGCGCCGCGTCGACGGCGCGCTTGGCCATCACCGTGACGAGATGCGCACGATAATCGGCTTCGGCATGGATATCGGAGGTGAGGCCGTCGGTATCGATCTTGATCGCCGCGATCGCGGAGGCATCGAAATTGCCCGACAGCGCCGCCTCCATCGGCGGCACGCGGAACACGCCTGGCCCCGCGCCGGTGACGGCGACGCGAACCCCATCGGCGAATTTCGCGACGAACACGCCGACCAGCGCATAGCGCGAGGCCGGCGCCTTGAACTTTGCGTAGCCTGCCTTGAGCGGCACCGGGAAGCGGATCGCGGTAATGATCTCGCCCGACTCAAGCGCGGTCTCGAACAGCCCCAGGAAGAACTTGTCGGCCGCGATCTCACGTGTGCTGGTGATGACGGTCGCGCCGAGGCCGAGCACCCCGGCTGGATAATCAGCCGCCGGATCGTTGTTGGCAACCGAGCCGCCGATGGTGCCGCGGCTGCGCACGGCGGGATCACCGATCATCGAGGCCAGCGCCGCGAGCCCGGGGATTTTTGCCTGGACGAGTTTTGAGGCCGCCACCACTGCATGCGGCGTCATTGCGCCAATGGTGATGGTGACGCCGTCGTCAGTGATCCCCTTCAGCGATCCGAGCTTCGACATATCGACCAGCGCGACGGGGCTCGCCAGCCGCTGCTTCAGCGTCGGGATCAGCGTCATGCCGCCGGCAACGAGCTTGCTGTCCTCGATCGAGGTCAGGAGCTTGGCCGCGTCGGGAATCTGGCCCGGCTGGTGATAGGCAAACGGTTTCATTTGTTGTCCTCCCTATTCCGCCGCGACGGGCAGCGACGCGTTCTGCAGCAGGCGCCAGATCCGGTTCGGCGTCGCCGGCATGTCGACATGGGTGACGCCGAGATGCGACAGCGCATCGACCACCGCGTTGATGACGGCGGCGGGCGAGCCGATGGTGCCGACCTCGCCGCATCCCTTCACACCCATCGGCGTGTGCGTGCACAGCGTCGAATGCGTCGCGACCTTCATCATCGGCAGATGATCGGCGCGCGGCATGCAGTAGTCCATCAGCGAGCCCGACAGCAGCTGGCCGGAGCCTTCGTCATAGACTGCGTTCTCGAACAGCGCTTGGCCGACGCCCTGCACGATGCCGCCATGCAATTGCCCCTCGACGATCATCGGGTTGATGACCGTGCCGACGTCGTCGACCGCGGTGTAGTTCACCAGCGTCACCGTGCCGGTCTCGGGATCGACCTCGACCTCGGCGATGTGGCAGCCGCCGGGATAGGTGAAGTTGACGGGGTCGTAATAGGCCTGCTCCTCCAGCCCCGGCTCCAGCACTTCGAGCGGATAGTCGTGCGGAACGTAGGCGGCGCCCGCGATCTCCTCGAAGGTCTTGATGCGGTCCGTGCCCGCGACGGAAAATTTTCCGGCCTCGAACTGGATATCGGCCTCGGATGCTTCGAGCAGATGCGCGGCGATCTTCTTGCCCTTGACGATCACCTTGTCGGTCGCCTTCGACAGCGCGGCGCCACCGACGACCAACGAGCGCGAGCCGTAGGTGCCCATGCCGAACTGCACCCGATCGGTGTCGCCAAAGACGATGTCGACATTCTCGAAGGCGACCCCTAACTTGTCCGAGACGATCTGCGCGAAGGTCGTCTCGTGGCCCTGGCCGTGATTGTGCGTGCCGATCATCACCGTGACCTGGCCGGTCGGATGCACACGCACCGTGGCGCTCTCGTAGAGACCGCCGCGCGCCCCCAGCCGTCCTGCGAAGCGCGACGGCGCAAGGCCGCAGGCCTCGACATAGGTGGAGTAGCCGAGCCCGCGGAACTTGCCCTTGCTGGCGGAGGCAGCCTTGCGGAGGCCAAAGTTCTTGACGTCGGCGGCGACCAGCGCGCCGTCGAGACAACCCATGGGATCGCCGGAATCGTACTGCACCAGCACCGGCGTCTGATAGGGATAGGCCTCCTTCGGGATCATGTTGCGGCGGCGGAGCTCGACACGGTCGATCCCCATTTCGCTGGCTGCGACATCGACGATGCGCTCCAGCACGAAGGTCGCCTCGGGCCGGCCCGCGCCGCGATAGGCATCGACCGGCACGGTGTTGGTGAAGACCACCTTCACATTGCAGTAGATCGCCGGCGTGGTGTAGACGCCGCCGAGCAAGGGACCATAGAGATTGGTCGGGATGTTCGGCCCGAAGGTCGAGAGATAGCCGCCCATATTAGCGAGCGTGTTGACGCGAAAGGCGAGGAATTTTCCGGTCTCGTCGAGCGCGAGCTCGGCCTCGGTGACGTGATCGCGGCCATGACGATCGGACACGTAACCCTCCGAGCGACTCGCGACCCATTTCACCGGCCGCATCACCCGCCTGGCGGCCCAGGTGATCACGGCCTCCTCGCCGTAGTGGAACTGCTTGACGCCGAAGCCGCCGCCGACATCGGGCGCGACCACCCGCAGCTTGTGCTGGGGAATGTTCAGCACCAGCGCGCCCATCAGGAAGCGCACGACATGCGGGAACTGGCTGGTGGTCCACAGCGTGAAGCGATCCGTGCCCGGCTCGTATTCGGCGATCGCCGCGCGCGGCTCCATGGGGTTGCCGATCAGGCGGTTGTTGACGAGGCTGAGTTTCGCGACATGCGCCGCTTTCTTGAAGGCGGTTTCGACCGCGGCCTTGTCGCCGAGCTCCCAGTCGCAGCAGATGTTGTTCGGCACGTCGTCGAACAGTTGCGGTGCGCCCGGCCTGATCGCCTCGAGCACGCCGACCACGGAGGGCAGCACATCGTAGTCGATCTTCAGGAGCTCGACACCCGCATTCGCCTGTTCCGGCGTTTCGGCGATGACGAAGGCCACCATGTCGCCGACGAAGCGCACCTTGTCCTGCGCCAGCATCGGGAACGGCGGCTCCTTCATCGGCACGCCCTTGGCATCGGTGATGCCCCAGCCGCAGGGCAGCGACCCCAACCCGTCGTCGGCGACATCGTCGCCGGTCAGCACGGCGATGACGCCGGGCGAGGCCAGCGCCGCGCTCTTGTCGATGCCGCGCAGCACCGCGTGGCCATGTGGCGAGCGCACGAACACACCGGCCGTCATGCCCGGACGCTTGATGTCGGAGACGTAATTGCCGCGGCCGGTGAGGAAGCGCTGGTCCTCCTTCCGCTTCGGTGCGGCGCCGATGCCGATCACATTGCCCATGATCACTCTCCCTTGGCGGCGTGCATGGCGGCCGCGCCGGCCATGACCGAGACGACGATGTTCTGGTAGCCGGTGCAGCGGCAGATATTGCCTTCGAGGCCGTGACGGACGTCGGCCTCCGTCAGGTCCGGCTTCTCGGCCGCGAGAGCCACGGCCGTCATCAGCATGCCCGGCGTGCAGAAGCCGCATTGCAGGCCGTGATGCTCGCGAAAGGCTTCCTGCATCGGATGCATCCGGTTCGAGCCCGGCGCGCCTTGGAGACCTTCGATGGTGAGCAGGCTCGCGCCATCGAGCGCGGGCGCGAGCAAGGTGCAGCTCTTCACGGGAAGACCGTCGAGGTGCACC
The DNA here is from genome assembly GCF_029714325.1 of Bradyrhizobium sp. CB1717. NCBI lineage: Bacteria > Pseudomonadati > Pseudomonadota > Alphaproteobacteria > Hyphomicrobiales > Nitrobacteraceae > Bradyrhizobium > Bradyrhizobium sp. CB1717. The sequence continues at coordinate 2,732,868 of NZ_CP121666.1, read as the reverse complement.
ACGCAGGCGCCGCACTGGCTGGTATCGCAGCCGATATGGGTGCCGGTGAGGTTGAGCTGCTCGCGCAGGAGCTCGGCGACGAGCGTTGCCGGCTCGACGTCCACGGTGGTTGGCCGTCCGTTGAGGGTGAAGGATATCTGCACGGTCATACTCCTGTGCGCGACGGGTCTAGGCGAGTGGAAGGGCGCTGCCGGTGGCCCATGTGGCCATCACGACATCGCCGACGGTGAAGGGATCTGCGAAGAAGGTCTTTTCCGGGACATAGGCCACGAACTCGTCGTCCGGCACGGTGTCGAGCATGACCTTGACGAAATAGCCCTGGTATTCGATCGCGAGCACGCGGCTCCGCAGCGATGTGGTGCAACCGGGCGGCAGCTCCTTGCCGGGTCTCACCAGCGCAACATCGTCGCGGCGCACAGCGATATCGACCTTGTCGCCGACGCTGACGGTCGGACGGGCCTGTAGCGGCACCTCGATCCCAGAGGGCGCGGCCTGTGCGAGCGTAAAGCTCGCGCCGTTGACCTTCTCGACGCGGCCGGACAGTACGTTCTGCCCACCCATGAATTCGGCAACGTAGCGGTCGTGCGGATGGGCGTAGACCTCGCGCGCCGGGCCCGCCTGCTTGATCCTGCCCTGCTCCATCACCACGACGAGGTCGGCAAGCGCGATCGCCTCGAGCTGGGTGTGGGTGACGTGGATGAAGGTGATGCCGAGCTCCTGCTGCATCCGCCGGAGCTCCTGGCGCATCTGGACGCGGAGCTGCTCGTCGAGCGCCGACAGCGGCTCGTCGAGCAGCAGCACGCGCGGCTCGGTGATCGCGGCACGCGCCAACGCCACGCGCTGCTGCTGGCCGCCTGAGAGCTGGGCCGGCAGGCGGCCGGCGAATTGCGTCAACCGCACCTTCTCGATCATGGCGTCGGCAGACCGCAGCCGATCGGCCTTGGACATGCCGCGCACGCGCAAGGCGAAGGCGATGTTCTCGCGCACGGTCAGATGCGGGAACAGCGCATAGGACTGGAACATCATCGCGGTGCGGCGCTGCACCGGCGCGAGCCCGACGACGTTCTGCCCGCCGATCACGATCTCGCCTGCGGTCGGATCCTCATGGCCCGCGATCATGCGCAGGATCGTGGTCTTGCCGCAGCCGGAGGGGCCGATGAAGCAGCAATAGGCGCCGTCTGCGATCTTGAGGTTGACGCCGTCGACCACATTGGTCACGCCGTCAAAGCTTTTGCAGACGCCTGCCAGTTCGATATCGCCGCGATCGTTCTTCATTCCTAACCCTTTGTGCGGGTGCCGCGCTTCTTCTGAATCAACACGATGGTGCCGAGGCTGGCGCCGATGACGAAGAAGGAGACGATGGTGGTCACCGTGCCGAGCGCGTAGAGCGAGGGCGAGGTGACGTTCAGCGTCATGCTCCAGATCTCCAGCGGCAGCGTGTTCAGCGAGCCCGCGGTCTGCAGGCTGCGCGCGAACTCGTCATAGGACAGCGTGAAGCCGAACAGCGCGACCGCGACGAGGCCCGGCGCGAGCACCGGGATCATCACCAGCCGGATCGATTGCCAGCGGCTGGCGCCGAGATCGTAGGCCGCCTCCTCCCAGACATGGTTGAAGCGCGACATCACCGCGAACATCACCAGCACGCCGAACGGCAGTGTCCAGGACAGCTGCGCGCCCAGCGCCGAGGTATACCAGCTGGCATTCAGCCCGAGCGCCTGGAACAGGAGCCCCGTGCCGAGGCCGAGCACCAGGCCGGGCGCAACCAGGCTGCCGATCATCATGTAGAAGACGACGGTGTCGCCGCGGAAACGCCTGCGGAAGCCGAGGCCGGCGAGGAACGACACCACCACCGTGATGACGGTGACGATCACGGCGAGCTTGATCGAACGGTCGAACGAGCCCTGGACGTCGCCGGTCCGCACCTGGGTGAAGAGATCGACGAACCAGTGCATCGACTGGCCCTTCATCGGGAAGACGAGGCCGCCGCGAATGTCCTGGAACGACAGGATGTAGATGCAGAACATCGGGCCGTAGAGCGCGAGCACGTAAGCCGCAAACAGTGTCGCCAGCACGTAGAACGTCCAGGGCCTGCCGCCCTTGCTCGGCGCGATCGCCTTGCCGGTTGCGGGCGCAATCGTCTCCGGCATCTCAGCGAGAACCGCGCTCATCGCGTGATCTCCTGCCGGATATCGACGGTGCGCAGGATCAGCGAGACGATCGCGACCAGCACCAAGGTCAGCAGCACGGCGCTGGCCGCCGCCGTCGGATATTGCAGCACACCGACGTCCTCGTAGAAGGCGCTGACCACCGAGGCCGAGCCGCCGCCGGACATCACCTTGACCACGAAGAAGTCGCCCATCACGATCGAGATCACGAAGATGGTGCCGAGCGCGATGCCGCTCTTGGACATCGGCACCACGATCAGGCGCATGATGTCGAAACGGCTGGCGCCGGCGTCGATCGCGGCCTCGATCAGCTTCTTGTCGATCCGCGCCATGGAGTTGAAGATCGGCACGATCATGAAGATCGTGAGCTGGTGGACATAGGCAATCACAACCGCGAGGTCGGAGAACAGCAGCACCTCGAGCGGCTGACGGATCGCGCCGGTCGCCAGGAGCGCCTGGTTGATCAGGCCTTCCTTGCCGAGCAGCGGGATCCAGGAAATCATCCGGATGATGTTCGAGGTCCAGAACGGCACCGTGCAAAGGAGGAACAGGCCGATGGCGAGCAACTGGTTGCGAACGTGAAACACCAGAAAATATGCGACGAAGAAGCCGATGATCAGCGTGAAGATCCAGGTCAGCACCGTGAACTTGATCGTCGCCAGATACAGCTTCAGCGTCAGCGCTGAGTGCAGCACCTCGACATAGCTCGCCAGCGTGAAGCCCGGCGTCAGCCCGCCAAAGCCGTCGGTGGCGAAGAAGCTCGCCGCCAGCACCACCAGGATCGGCCCCACGAAGAACGGCACGAGCACCAGGACCAGCGGCGAGACATAGAGCCAGCCGACCAGGTTGGATCGCGATGGAGTTGGACTCTGAGCTGGACTTGGCTGCATGTCAGCGAACGCCTCGACGTCGATCTCATCCGCCGGCGCGTCGCCGCGCCGGCGCCTGTCGTCAGGGAAAGCAGGTTTCAGGCCACCTTGAAGTCGTTCCAGCGCTTGTTCATGTAGGCGGCCTCGTCCATCAGCGTGTTCCAGCACGAGATGTTCTTGACGCGGTCGAGGAACGAGCCGCCGTCGCGCTTGGTGCCGGCCTTCTCCATCGCGACACCATAGGGATCGTTCACGACCTCCGGCGCGGGCTGGCCCTCGTACCAGAACGCCCATTCCGCGGGGGTGAGGAATTTCTTCGCGGTCGAGGGCACCGGGCTGTAATAGCCGTAGCGCGCGACGAAGCCGCCCTGCCAGCCCGAGAGGTACCAGTTGAGATATTCATAGGCGGCATCCAGCTTCTTGCCGGACAGATGCTTCATCAGGCCCATGCCGTTGCACCAGCCGCGGTAGCCTTCCTTGCCGTTCTTGACGTTCACCGGCGCATAAACGCAGGGAATCTCTTTCACGCGGACCGCGGCGACCGCCGGCGACCACATCGACTGGATCACCACCTCGCCCGCCGCCATCAGCTGCACCGATTGGTCGAAGGTGGTCCAGGTTGCGCGGAACTGGCCCTGCTTCTTCAGCTCGATCAGCTTGTTGCAGGTGAAATCGATCTCCTCCTTGGTCATGTTGCCCTTGTTGCCGTACTTGATCAGCCCGGCGCTTTCGAAGCAGAGCGCGGCGTCCATGATGCCGATCGCGGGCACGTCGAGGATCGCGGCCTTGCCCTTGAATTTGGGATCGATCAGGTCCTTCCACTCGGTCACTTCATGGCCGACCAGGTCGGGGCGGTAGCCGATGGAGTCGGCGTTGTAGACCTGCGGCAGGAAGGTCGCCCATTCGGTGACGCCGTCGTTGAGATCGGTCGCATCGGGCTTGGCGATGTACATGGCTTCATAGGGCGAGATACCCTGGCGCGGTATCTTGTGGCCGTCGATCTCGCCCTTGGTGAAGATCGGCAGGATGTTGTCGAACTCCTTGACCTTCTTGACCTCGATGCCCTGGATCACGCCGCGCTTGGCGGCGAGTTTCGCCTGCCAGCCCTCGAGATCGGCGATATCGACCGTATTAGGCTGGCTTATGAAGCGGTTGATGGCGGCGGAGGTGTCGAGGTTCTGCATCGTCACCTTGAAGCCGAGATCCTTGGCCGCCTGGTCGCCGATCGCCTTCACCACCGAATAGGACACGCCGACATGGCGCAGCTCGATGTCCTTGATCTCCTGAGCCCAGATGGTCGGGAATCCGCAGATCGCGTCCGACCCCGCGGCTGCGCCCGCAACTGCGGCCGCCCCCTTCAACAGTGTGCGCCGGCTCAGCTTTTTCGCGAGTCCCGCTTCCGTTCCCGCCGGATCGGAAGTGGATGTCCCCTTAATCCTGTCAGACATGGCAACCCTCATTGGTTACGATGAACGCTCGCCCCGATCGCCACTGATCGGCTGCGGATGTGATCAGTTGCGCGTGAGGCTATGGCTGAGTTTTTGCGAAGTAAAATTGGAAGTAAAAATTCGCGATATAAACGCGGCTAATGGATCGGACCGCTGCATCTGCTTTTGGCAGCGCGCATAAGAAGGCATCAGGACGTGCATACAAGGCCGGCGATCGGACGATGCGGCAACCTCCGCATCGTCAGCATGATCGGTGCCGCATTGCTCGTCGCGGCGACAGGTCGCGCAGCGTGCGCGAGCGAAATCGTGATCGCACCGTCGCGCATGAAAGCGATCGGCACGGTCGATGCGCGCTTCCAATCCTACAACGTCGAGATGGTGGAGGTGACGGGCGGGCGTTTCTGGAAGCCTTACGCGCAAGGCGGGATGCAGCACGATCGCTATAGCGACAGGCCTCCGATTGATCTCGCCAACCCGCGCCTTCGCAAGCTCGCGGCGGCGCTGTCGCCGGCCTATATCCGCGTCAGCGGCACCTGGGCAAACGCGACCTATGTCGCGGACACCGAGACCGCGCCGTCCGCAGCGCCTCCTGGCTTCAACACCGTGCTCAGCCGCGCGCAGTGGCGCGGCGTCGTCGACTTCGCCCGCGCGGCCGATGCGGAGATCGTGACGTCCTTCGCCATCAGCCCCGGCAGCCGCGATGCAAATGGCGTGTGGATGCCGGACCAGGCGCAGCGCCTCATCGATGCCACGCGCTCACTCGGCGGCCGCATCGCCGCCGCCGAGTTCATGAACGAGCCGACGCTTGCGGCGAACGGCGCGCCGCCGGGATATGACGCGGACGCGTATGGCCGCGACTTCAAGATCTTTCGCACGTGGATCCGGCGGTCGTCGCCGGAGACGTTGATCCTCGGCCCGGGCTCCGTCGGCGACTCTCCATCTCCGTCAGCCGGCGGCATCCGAACGCGCGATCTGCTCGCAGCAATGGGACCGGGCCTTGATCGCTTCTCCTACCATCACTACGGCACGCTCTCGCCCCGCTGCGGTGTCCATGACGATCCGTTGCAAGCGCTGTCGGACGAGTGGCTGGCCCGCACGGACGCCACGCTCGCCACGTACCGCGCGCTGCGCGACGCGTTCGAGCCGGGCAAGCCGATCTGGTTGACGGAAACGGCGGACGCCGCCTGCGGCGGCAATCCTTGGGATGCGACCTTCCTCGACACGTTCCGCTATCTCGACCAGCTCGGTCGTCTGGCGCGAGCCGGCGTGCAGGTGGTGATGCACAACACGCTGGCGGCCAGCGACTATGGCCTGCTCGACGAAGGATCGTTTCGTCCACGGCCGAACTATTGGGCCGCCCTGCTGTGGCGGCGCCTGATGGGCACGACCGTGCTCGAGGCAGGAACGACCTCGATGCCCGGTTTTCACATCTACGCGCATTGTCATCCCGCGACGAAGGGCGCCGCGTCCGTGCTTCTCATCAACACGTCCCGGAACGCACCGCACCTCGTGACGCTGGCAGGCCCTGCCGAGCGCTACACGCTGCAGGCTGATCGCCTGCAAAGCGCGACCGTCCGGTTGAATGGCGAGCCCATGGAATTGACCGCCAACGACGACCTGCCGCGCCTTGCGGCGCGCACCGCGCCTGCGGGCCGGCTCCGCCTGCCGCCGGCCAGCATCACCTTCCTGGTGATGCCGGACGCCGCGGCCTGTCGCTGACGCTAGCTGCTATTTCAGATCGTCGCGCGCCGTCTCCGGCGCCAGCAGGGTCGCGATGATCGTGATGATAGAGAGCCCGATGATGTACACCGACACGGCCCAGTACGATCCGGCCCACGCCAGCAGCGCGGTTGCGATCAACGGCGAGAAGCCGCCGCTCAGCGCGGCTGCGACATTGGCGCCGAGCGAGGCGCCGCTGTAGCGCACCTGGGTGCGGAACAGTTCCGGCATGAATGCCGCCTTCGGTCCGAACAGCAGCGCATGCGTCAGCGTCATCGTGACGACGAGCGCGAGCGTGATCAGCGCGGGTTCTTTTGTGTCGAGGAACCAGAACAGCGGGAACGCCAGCGCCACCGAGAATACGCCGCCGGCCAGATACAGCGCCCTTCGGCCGAAAATATCGGACAGCCAGCCGGCGAGCGGCAGCGTCGCGAACTCGACGATCGCGGCATAGACCACGGCATCCAGGATCACCTGCCGCGGGAGGCCGAGCTTGGTCGTGGCGTAGACCACCGTGAAGACGGTGAGGAGATAGGCGAGCCCCACCTCCGACACCGTGATGCCGATCGCCAGCAGGAAGCTGCGCCAGTCGCGTCGCAGCACTTCCAGCACCGGCTGCGCCAGCACCTCCTTGCGCTCGACGACTTCCTTGAAATGCGGCGTCTCCGCAAGCCTCAAGCGAACGACGAAGCCGATGCCGACCAGGAGGATGCTGATCAGGAACGGCACGCGCCAGCCCCAGCTCAGAAAGTCGGCTTCGGGCAGCTTGGTCATCAGGGCGAAGATGCCGGTGGAGGCAGCGACGCCGACGGGAAAGCCGATCTGCACCAGGCTGCCGTAGAAGCCGCGGCGGTTGCCGGCATGCTCGATCACCATCACGACCGCCCCGCTCCACTCGCCGCCGAGCCCGATGCCCTGGACGAAGCGCAAGGCGATCAGCAGGATCGGCGCCCAGACGCCGATCTGGCTGTAGGTCGGCAGACAGCCGATCAGGAACGTGCCGAGCCCCATCGCGATCATGGTCGCAACCAGCATGGTCTTGCGGCCGAGCCGGTCGCCGTAATGCCCGATGATCGCCCCGCCGATCGGCCGCGCCACGAAGCCGACCGCATAGGTCGAGAACGCGACCAGCGTGCCGACGAACGGGTCGAAGCTCGGAAAGAACAGCTTGTTGAAGACGAGTGCCGCGGCCGTGCCGTAGATCAGGAAATCGTACCATTCGATCGCGGTGCCGAGCGCACTCGCCCACACCACATGCGCCGTCGTCGATCTCTCCGTCGCCGCGGCGACCCCCGTTGCTGCCGTCATGCCATGCCCCAAAAGATTCCAGACGGCATCATGGCTAAACGCAGGGAGGGTTGCAACTTGTCCGCGCATCGCCGTCGACGATGACCACAGCGGGAGACAGTTGCGCACAACAGCGTCAACGCCCGTCATTGCGAGGAGCTTTTGCGACGAAGCAATCCAGACTGCGTCCGCGGAGGGACTTCTGGATTGCTTCGCTGCGCTCGCAATGACGGTGTTGAGGCAGACGTGCATCCCGCCTCACCATCGTCGTCCTGGCGAAAGCCAGGACCCATTACCCCGGTCAGCGTTATCAAACACGCACTGTGGCCAAAGCGTCCGAACAACAGCCTGCGGTGGGTCCTGGCTTTCGCCAGGACGACACCGCGTATTGGGCGCCGACATTCCAACTCACCGCTCTCAGCCCCGGCCCCGTGGAACCCATGCCATTCTCTTATTCGCCATTGACAAACTCATTCGCTAATATCTAACTTAGCGCCAACCCATAAACCCGCCGCCCCAAGCGGCCCATAAAAAGCGAGGGAACGACGATGAGAGTGTTTCTGGCCGGCGCCATGCTCGCGGCCATGACTTCGGCTGCCATGACCACCGCAGCTACCGCGCAAATGTCCGACGATGCGGTGCGGATCGGCGTGCTGACGGACCTGTCGAGCTGGGGCCGCGACAATTCCGGGCCGGGATCGGTCGAGGCCGCCAAGATGGCGGTGGAGGAATTCGGGCCGACGGTGCTCGGCAAGCCGATCGAGATCATCAGCGCCGATCACCAGATGAAGACCGATGTCGGCGTGCAGATCGTGCGCGGCTGGTTCGACAACGGTAAAGTCGACGCCGTCGTCGACATCCCCAATTCCGGCATCGCGATCGCCGTGCACAACATGGTGCGCGAGCGCAACAAGATCGCCCTGCTCTCCGGCCCCGGCGCGAGCTCGCTGACGGACGAGCTGTGCAGCCCCAACACCGTGCACTTCACCTACGACACCTACGCGCTGTCGAAGGTGACGGCCTCCGCCGTGATCAAGGAAGGCGGAAAATCCTGGTACTTCATCACGGCGGATTACGCCTTCGGCCAGCAGCTCGAGAAGGACGCGACGCGCTTCATCAACGAGATGGGCGGCAAGGTGCTCGGCGGCGTGAAGCATCCGACCAACACCGCCGACTTCTCCTCCTTCGCGCTGCAGGCCCAGAGCTCGAAATCCGACGTCGTCGCCTTCGCCAATGCCGGCCAGGACACCGACAACGCCATCAAGCAGTCCGGCGAGTTCGGGCTCGTGCAAGGCGGCCAGAAGCTGGTCGGCCTGTTGATGTTCGACACCGACGTGCATGCGATCGGGCTGAAGGCCGCGCAGGGCACCTACATGACCACGGCCGCGTACTGGAATATGGACGAGGCAACCCGTGCCTGGTCCAAGAAGTTCTACGAGCGCACCAAGGTAATGCCGACCATGATCCATACCGGCGTGTACGGCTCGGTGCTGCATTATCTGAAAGGCATCAAGGCCGCCGGGACCGACGATCCCGCCAAGGTGATGGCCAAGATGCGCGAGCTGCCGATCGAGGATATCTTCGTCCACGGCGGCAAGTTGCGCGAGGACGGCCGCGTCATCCGCGACATGTATCTCGCCAAGGTGAAAACGCCCGAGCAATCCAAGGAGCCCTGGGATTATCTGGACATCGTCAAGACCGTGAAGGGCGAGGACGCCTTCCGTCCGGTCTCCGAGTCCAAATGTCCGCTCCTGAAGAAGTGAGGTGAGCGATGACCGGCAACGAGCACAACGCAGTTGAGACTTACGAGTGCGACGTGCTCGTGGCCGGATCGGGTTGCTCCGGCATGTCGGCCGCGATCACCGCACGCCACCGCGGCCTCGACGTTCTGATCGTCGAGAAGGAGCCGCGCTTCGGCGGCACCACCGCTCGCTCCGGCGGCTGGCTGTGGATTCCCGGCACCTCGCTGGCGAAGGCCTATGGCATCGAGGAAACACCGGAGCAGGCGCGCACTTACTTGCGGCACGAAGCCGGCAACAATTTTGACGCCGCGCGCGTCGACGCCTTCCTCAGCGCCGGCCCCGAGGCCGTCGATTTCTTCACCACCAAGACGGCGCTGCGCTTCGACATGCCACTGGTGTTTCCGGACTATCATGCCGAAGCGCCGGGCGGCGCGCAGGGCGGGCGCTCCATGGTGACGCGCCCGTTCGACGGCCGCGAGCTCGGCGACCAGATCAAGACGCTCGGCATGCCCCTGCCGGAGCTCACCGTGTTCGGCATGATGCTTGGAAGCGGCAAGGAGATCATCCATTTCATGCGCGTGACGAAGTCGCTGACTTCGGCGGTTTACGTCGCAAAGCGGCTGTCGCGGCACCTGATGGACGTGCTCCGCTACGGCCGCGGCATGACGCTGACCAACGGCAATGCGCTGGCTGGACGGCTGGCGAAATCGGCGCAGGATCTGAAGATTCCGATGTGGCTGTCCTCGCCGGTGCGCGAGCTGACGGTCGAAAACGGCACTGTCACCGGCGCCATCGTCTCGCGCGAAGGACGCGACGTGCGCGTTCGCGCGCGGCAAGGCGTCGTGCTCGCCTGCGGCGGTTTCCCGCATGATGTCGAACGGCGCAAGAAGATGTTCCCGCACGCACCGACCGGCAACGAGCATTTCTCGCCCGGCCCGACCGGCAACACTGGCGACGGCCTGCGCCTTGCGGAAAGCGCCGGGGGGCGCATCGAGGACCGCCTTCCGAACGCGGCAGCTTGGGTGCCGGTATCGCTGACGACGCGCAAGGACGGATCGAAGGGCGTGATGCCGCACTTCATCGACCGCGCCAAGCCCGGCGTGATCGCGGTGATGCGCGACGGCAAGCGCTTTGCCAACGAGGGCAATTCCTATCACGACTTCGTCCAGGCAATGATCAAGGCCGCCAAGCCTGGCGACGAGATCGCGGCGTACCTCGTCTGCGATCACCAGACGCTGCGCAAATACGGTCTCGGCTGCGTGCCGCCCTTCCCGATGCCGCTGGGTCATCACCTCAATACCGGTTACCTCATGCGCGGCGACACGCTGGAGGCGCTGGCGGCAAAGGCCGGCATCGATGCGAAGGCGTTCACCGAGACGGTCAAGCAGTTCAATGCGACCGCGCCGTTGGGGCATGATGCCGCCTTCGGCAAGGGTTCAAAGGCCTATAACCGCTATCAGGGCGACGCGCTGCATGGCCCGAACCCCTGCGTCGCGCCGATCGAGAACGGCCCCTTCTACGCCGTCAAAATGGTGATCGGCGATCTCGGCACCTATGCCGGCATCGTCACCGACGAGAACGCGCGGGCGCTCGATGGCGAAGGCCGGGTGATTCCCGGCCTCTATGCCGCCGGCAACGACATGGCGAGCATCATGGGCGGCAATTATCCCGGCGCCGGCATCACGCTTGGGCCGGCGCTGACCTTCGGCTACATTGCCGGCCGTCACCTCGCCGAGAGCGCCGCGAGGCGCAACGCGGCGTAAGCCAACGTCTGGAGGCGTATGAAGAGAGAAAGCCGCGGCATCCAGTCGATCGAGGTCGGCGGAGAATTGCTCCGCGCCCTCGCCAGAAGCGGCGAGCCGATGATGCTGCGCGATCTCGCGCGCGAGGCCGGCATGACGCCGGCCAAGGCGCATCCCTATCTTGCCAGCTTCTCCCGCATCGGCCTGATCGAGCAGGACGAGACCACCGGCCGCTACGAGATCGGCGCGCTCGCGCTGGAGCTCGGCCTGATCAGCCTGCGCCGCCTCTCCGGCGTGCGCATCGCAGGGCCGAAGATCGCTGCGCTTGCGAGCCAGATCGGACATGCGGTCTCGCTGGCGGTCTGGGGCACGCATGGCCCGACCGTGGTGCAGCCAGAGGAGCCCGGCCAGCCCGTGCACATCGTGATGCGCGCAGGTTCAGTGATGGCGCTGTTGGAGACCGCGACCGGCCGTGCGTTTGCTGCCTTTCTGCCGGAGAAGACGATCAATGCCGCGCTCGAAAGCAGCCTCGACCGCCTTGGCGTGGGTTACAATCCGAAGCGGGCGGTAAAAGGCGCGAAGGTCGCCGACATGCTCGCCGAGGTGCGCAAGCACGGCCTCGCCCGCGCGCTCGGCGATCCCCTGCCCGGCGTCAACGCATTCTCGGCGCCGGTGTTCGACCATTCCGGCCATGTCGCGCTGGTCATCACCGCGATGGGGCCGGAAGGCACTTTTGATGCGCGCTGGGACAGCCCGATCGCGCATGCCCTACGCGACTGCGCCGGTGGTATCTCGAAACGGCTGGGTTATGGGATGACGGTTGCGGCGGAGTGAACGATAGTTCTCCGGATCGTCCTGGCTTTCGCCAGGACGACATCAAAGGCGTGGAGCGACTTCGCGCCCTTACTTCACCGGCACCGTGTAGTTCAAAATCAGCCGCCCACCATCCGGATAGATCGTCTGCCCGGTGATGTAGGACGCATCGTCGCTGGCCAGGAACGCCACGACCGAGGCCACCTCGCTCGGCTCGCCGCCGCGGCCGGCCGGCGTACGTGACATCACGGTCTTGCGGGCATCCTCCGAGGTGTAGATCGAAGACGCCACCATGTCGGTCAGAATCGTGCCCGGCCCGACCGCGACGACACGGATGTTGTGCGGGGCAAGCGCGACGGCCGCGACCGACGTCAGCTGCTTCATGCCGCCCTTCGACATCGCGTAGGTCGCAAGCGCCGGGATCGCCAGCAGCGCGTTCACCGAGGACATGTTGATGATGACCCCGCCGCCGCTACCTTGCGCGATCATCTGCTTCGCCGCCGCCTGGACGCCGAAGAACGCGCCTTTCAGATTGATGCCGATGATTTCGTCGAACTCCTCTTCGGTAATCTCGAGGATGTCCCGGTTGCGGGCGACGCCGGCGTTGTTGACCATGATGTCGAGCCGGCCGAACTCCTTCACGGCGGTGGCAACGAGCTGGTCGACGTCCGCGCGCTTGGCGACATTGCCGACGACGGTACGCAGCGCATCCGGCCGCCCGAGCTCGGCGGCCGTCGCGGCAAGGCCGTCGGCATCGACATCCGAGATGACGACCTTGACGCCGTCATCCAAAAACCTCTTCGCACAGGCCTTGCCGATGCCGCGCGCCGCGCCGGTGATGGCGGCGACCTTGTCCTTGAGCTTCATATGTGCGCCTCCCGAAAACGGGACGCCCTATCGAGCGTCAATTCGCCGCTGACCTTGCCGCAGCCGGCATGTAGATCTGCGCGTAGCCTTCCTTGATCGCGGCGGTGATGCGATCGAGGCGGCGGTCGATGTGCTTTTCCAGCACCGACACGCAGGCCTCCTCATTGCGCGCCTTGAGGCCTTCGACCACGGCACGGTGCTCGGCTTGCGTATTCGAGCGGTTGATGCGGTCCATGTCGATCCAGCGCACGAAGCGGATGCGGGCATTGACGTTGCGCAACACGCGCAGCATCTCGGCATTGTTCGACATCCCCATCAGCCGCTCGTGGAAGGTCTCATCCAGCTCGACCAGCTCGACCGAGGTGCGCTCGCCGGGATCCGGGCCGGTGGCTTCGAGGAATTTCAACAGCGCGTCGATGTCCTCGTCCCTGGCGCGCTTGATGGCGAGGCGGATCGCGGCGACCTCGATCGACTTGCGCAGCTCGTAGAGATCGAAGATCTCGTGCGCGTCGAGCTCGCGGCAGAAGAAGCCCTTGCCCGGCGTGAAGCGCAGGAAGCCTTCGGTGTTGAGGCGATTGAGCGCTTCACGCAGCGGCGTGCGGCTGACGCCGAGGCGTTTGGCCAGCTCGCCCTCGTTGAGCCGCTCGCCCGGCTTGAACTCGTAGCTCACGGCCATCGCCTTGAGCTGCTCATAGACGCGATCGACGATACTGTCGGAAGCCAGTTCCACGTTGCTCATCATCAGCTGCATTCATGCCCGAACACAGCCCAATATACCGGGGCTGTGTGGACAATGGCAATGCAAACCACAGTTCAGCAGAGCTTGTTCAGAGCTTTGCGACGGCCGGACTCAGGTAAACGCGCGCGGGCGCAGTCCAGCATGAAACCACGTGATCATGGAATAGATGTCGTAGACGGGCAAGCCAACCTCGGCCTGCAAGGCAGCCGCATAAGGCGGCATGTTGGTGCATTCGAGCACGATGGCGCCGACATCAGGGTTTTTCGCGACAAGCTCCTTGCCGGCCTCGACCACGTCGCGCTCGGCCAAACTGACGTCCATGTCGTCCTTCTCGGCCTTGATCAGGACGCGAAAAAACTCCTTGCCGTGCTCGGTGCCGACCAAGGGCGTATCGAGCGGCACGCCGGCGCCTTCGAGATGCGCCGGCGTCAGGGTCGAGCCCGACACCGTGACGAGGCCGACGCGCTTGCCGGGCGGCAGGGTCGCCTGCACCCACGGCACCTGCATCAGCGACGAGGTCGCGACGGGAACGCCGACGGCGGCCGCGATCTCCTTCTGGAACAGCGAGAGGAAGCCGCAATTGGTGGTGATGGCTTCGGCCCCGAGCCGCACGAGGTCCTTCGCAGCATCGATGAAGTCAGGCAGCAGGCCGGCCGCGCCCTTCAGCACCACTTTCTCCGGCGAAGCGCCGCTCACCACGCGATAGAGCACTGGGAAGGGCCAGGTCGTGCCGTTGCCCATGTCGCCGGGGATGCGGGGGAAGCGTGCTTCCAGCATCAAGATGCCGAGCGGCGCGCCGTAGACGGCCTTGCCGCCGCGGGCAATACGAGAAGGCGAGTTGGCAGGATAGGTCATGGTGCGATCTCAGAGGAAGCGATCGGGAGAGAACGGCGCGAGCGGAATTTCGGGCTGCTTGCCGCTCAGAAGCTGGGCGACGAGACGGCCAGTGCGCGCGGAGCCGACCAGGCCGACATGGCCGTGGCCGAAGGCGTAGACGATGTCGCGCGAGGCGCGCGCGTGGCCGATGCAGGGAAGTCCATCCGGCATGCTCGGGCGATGGCCGAACCAGGTCTTGATGCGCGAGGGCGGAATGTCCTTCGGCAGTTTCGGGAACATGCCGAGCAGGTGGTCGCGCAAAATCTCGGCGCGCTTCCAGTTCGGCGCGGCCTCGAGGCCGGCGATCTCGACCGTGCCGGCGGCACGCAGGCCCTTGTTGGTCCAGTTCACCACCATCTTGGCGTCGGACGCCATCATCGAGCTGCGCGGACCGGACTCGGGATTCTCGATCATGACGTGATAGCCGCGCTCGGTCTCGAGCGGCAGGGGATCGCCGACCGATGCGGTGAGCTGCTTCGAGCGCGCGCCGGCGGCGACCACCGCGGCATCGCAAGGAATCTCGCCGGTCTCGGTGAGAACGGCCACGAGCTTGTTGCCGGAGAGCTTCAGCCCGGTCGCTCTGGCCCGCACGTGCTTGGCGCCACTGGCAATCGCATGATTGGCAAGGGCCGCGACATAGGCGCCGGGATCGCGGCAGCGACCCGCCTCCTCCACCACCACGCCAAAGGTGTAGCGCGGATGCAGGTCCGGCTCGCGCTGACGCATCTCGTCGGCGTTGAGCTCCATCCACTCGACGCCGACCTTCCTGCGCAGGCGCCAGCCGAGATCGTTGTCGAAATTGCCGCGCGACGGGAAGACATGCATTACGCCGTTGCGCTCGACCAGGTCAGGCACACCGGCTTCTTCCGCCAGCTTCCGGTGCAGCAGCGGCGCGTCCTTCAGGAGATCGCGCAGTGCAAAGGCCGTCTTCTCGACCCGCGCCGCGGTCCAGCCCGAGAGCAGGTACTTGATCAGCCAGGGCAAGGCCTTCGGCAAGTAAGACCAGCGGATCGCGAGCGGCCCGAGCGGATCCATCAGATAGCCCGGCACCTTCTTCCAGACGCCGGGCTCCGCCGGCGGGATCACCGAATGCGAGGAGAGCCAGCCGGCATTGCCGTAGCTCGCCGCCTGTTCGCCGCCCGGCTCGCCCGGATCGATCAGCGTGACGCGATGCCCCTCGCGCAGCGCCTCGATGGCGCTGATCACGCCGACCGCGCCGGCTCCGATGATGGCGACGTGGCGGCCTTCAGGCATCGCTTACGCCTTCACCTGTGGCACAAAATCCTTGCCGACCGAGATCGCCCTGGAATCGATGATGCAATGGAGGATCGACGGCTTGCCCGAGGCCAGCGCGCGCTCGAACGCCGGCGCGAACTCCTCGGTGCGCTCGACGCGCTCGCCATGCCCGCCAAACGCCTTGGCGTACATTGCGAAGTCCGGATTCTTGAGCTGGGTGCCGACGACGCGACCGGGATAGTCGCGCTCCTGGTGCATACGGATGGTGCCGTACTGCGAATTGTCGACGACGATGACGACGAGCGGCGCGTCATACTGCACGGCGGTCGCGAATTCCTGGCCGTTCATCAGGAAGCAGCCGTCGCCGGCGAAGGCGACGACGACGCGATCCGGATATTGCCGCTTGGCGAGCACCGCCGCCGGAACGCCATAGCCCATCGACCCCGAGGTCGGCGCGAGCTGGGCGGCAAAGCTGTGGAAGCGGTGATGGCGGTGGATCCAGCCGGCATAATTGCCGGCGCCGTTGCAGACGATCGCGTCCTTCGGCAGCCGGTCGCGCAGCCAGGTCATGACCTGACCGTACTGGAACGTGCCCGGCAGTTCGCGCGCCTTCTCGGTCCAGGCGAGGTAATCGGCATGCGCCTTGGCGGCCTCGCCCTTCCAGGCAACCGCGCCGGCGGGCTTCAACGTCTCGACGGCCGCGGCGAATGCGGCCGGCGTCGCCTGGATAGCGAGCTCGGGCTGATAGACGCGGCCAAGCTCTTCCGAGCCCGGATGGACATGGATCAACTTCTGCTTCGGCGAGGGAATGTCGAGCAGCGTGTAGGACGAGGACGGCATCTCCGACATGCGGCCGCCGATCAGCAGGACGACGTCGGCATTGTCGATGCGCGCCTTCAGGCCCGGGCTCGGCCCGATGCCGAGATCGCCGGCATAGTGCGAATGATCGGCATCGATCAGCGAGGCCCGGCGGAACGAGGTCGCAACCGGCAGGTCGAACCGCTCGGCAAAGCGCGCGATGCTCTTGGTGGCTTCGTCCGTCCAACGCGAGCCGCCGAGGATGACCAGCGGCGCCTTGGCGCTCGCAAGCATTGCGCTGACGCGCTCGATATCCGATGGCGCCGGCCAGCTCACCGCCGGCTCGATGCGCATCGCATCGGCCACGGCGGCGGTCTCAGTCAGCATGTTCTCCGGCAGCGCGATCACGACGGGACCAGGACGGCCCTGCATGGCGACGCGGAAGGCGCGCGCGACCAGCTCGGGAATGCGGTCGGGGCGATCGATCTCGACAGCCCATTTCGCCATGGGACCGAACACCGCCTTGTAGTCGAGCTCCTGGAACGCCTCGCGCTCGCGCATGCCAGTATCGACCTGGCCGACGAACAGGATCATCGGCGTCGAATCCTGCATCGCGATGTGGACGCCGTGGCTGGCATTGGTGGCGCCGGGGCCGCGGGTGACGAAGCAGACGCCCGGCCGGCCCGTCAGCTTGCCATAGGCCTCCGCCATCATCGCGGCGCCGCCTTCGGCGCGGCAGATCACGACGTCGATCGGGCTGTCATGTAGCGCATCGAGGGCCGCCAGATAGCTCTCGCCCGGCACGCAGGTGACGCGCTCGACGCCTTGGGCGACGAGCTGATCGATCAGGATCTGGCCCCCGGTGCGGGTGTTGCGAATGGTCATGACAGCTCCCTGCAGGCTTTGGCGATGCGCATCACGGCTTCGCGCAAGTTTTGTTCCGGGGGTGGCGTAGGACAGGCGGACATCAGGTGCAAGGCCGATGCAAACAGTGCAGCCGGCATCGGCACGCATGTCAGCCGCGCGCGGCGATTGCGATCACCTCGATGCGATAGGCGGGATCGGCGAGCTCGACCTTGCCGCAGGCGCGGGTCGGCGCGTTGCCCGGCACGACCCAGGCGTCATAGACCGCGTTCATGGCGTCGAAATCGTCCATCGACTTGAGCCAGACCTGCACGCTGAGCAGGCGCGACTTGTCGGTGCCGGCGCGCGCCAGCATGTCGTCGACCTTGGCCAGCGCCTCTTTTGTCTGCTGGGTGATGTCAGCGGTCTTGGTGTCGGCGACCTGTCCTGCGAGAAAGACGAGATCGCCGAACACGGAGGCGCGGCTGCGGCGGGCGTTCTGGTCGATGCGGGTGATATCTGACATGGGATGTCCCTTTACTTGCCGGTGGCGACGATGCGGCGGCAGTGATCGAGTGCAGCGCCGATGAGATTGTCGCTCGCCTCCGGCGTGCGGAAGGCCGAATGCGCCGACAAGGTCACGTTCGGCAGTTTTGTCACGGGATGGCCCGCCGGCAGCGGCTCGACAGTGAAGACGTCGAGGCCGGCATGGGCGATGTGGCCCGAGCGGAGCGCCTCCAGCATCGCGTCTTCGTCCACGATGGCACCGCGCGCGGTATTGATCAAAATGCTGCCCTTGCGCATCTGCGCGATGCGCTCGCGCGACAGAAAGCCCTTGGTCTCGTCATTGAGCAGAAGATGCAGCGAGACGACGTGGCTCTCCGCCAGCAGCTTCTCCAGCGAAACGAACGCGACGCCCGGATGCGTCTTCGGCGTCCTGTTCCAGGCGATCACCTTCATGCCGCAGCCCGCCGCCATGCGTGCCGTTTCCGCCGCGATGCCGCCGAAACCGATCAGGCCGAGCGTCTTGCCGGTGAGCTGCATCGCGTCACGGCGCAGCCAGTTGCCCTCGCGCAGGCCGCGGTCCATCTCGCCGAAATTTCGCGCGGAGGCCCACATCAGCGCGATCGCGCATTCGGCGACCGCCGTGTCGCCATAACCCTTGATGGTGTGGACGGAGATGCCGCGCTGGCTAAGCTCTTCCGGATTCATGTAGCTGCGCGCGCCGGTGCCGAGGAAGACGACATGCTTGAGCGCCTTGCACTCCTCGGCAATCGCCGTCGGCACTGCAGTGTGGTCGACGATCATGATCTCGGCATCCGCGAGCAGGCCGGGCAGATCGTCGGGCTTGATCGAGGGATTGCGGTTGATGCCAACAGGCAGTTTCGCCGCGCCCAGCAGCTTCTCGGTGACCGCGGCCAGCGTGTCGTTGGCATCGACGAAAACAGCACGCACAGACTTTCTCCTCTCAATCCCGGATCGCAGACCGGACCGCGACCCGGCCGGGTATCACTCGATTTTCTCTTGCTTTGCCAACGGACTAGGCTCCGAAATGCCTCATCGCCCAAATCGCCGGCAAAGTCGCAATACCATATTGCATTACGATCTGAATACAGAAATAGTCCACGAGCCGGAGCTGTTGATCATTCCCCAGGGGAGCACTGACATGAACCGCAGGGACGCACTCACCACCGTCGCGCTGGCGGGCGCCGCAATGGCCGCAACCGTCTCGGCCAAGGCCGATACCGCGCCGACCTCCACGCTCGATCGCATCAAGAAGACCGGCGTGCTGCGGATTGCGGTCATCGCCGGCCAGGACCCCTATTTCCACAAGGACCTCGCGACCAATCAATGGTCGGGCGCCTGCATCGACATGGCGAACGACATCGCGGGCAAGCTCGGCGCCAAGGTCGAGCCGCTGGAATCGACCTGGGGCAACCAGATCCTGGATCTGCAGGCAGACAAGATCGATCTCGCCTTTGCCGTGAACCCGACGCCCGAGCGTTCGCTCGTCATCGATTTCTCGACGCCGATCCTGGTGCACTCCTTCACCGTCATCACCAAGAAGGGCTTTGCCAAGCCTGCGACCTGGGCCGAGCTCAACAAGCCCGAGGTCAAGATTGCGGTCGACATCGGCTCGACGCACGAGACGATCGCGCGCCGCTACTGCCCGAAGGCGAACATCCTCGGCTTCAAGACGCGCGACGAGGCGATCCTCGCGGTCTCGACCGGCCGCGCCGACTGCAACGTCTCGCTGGCGGTGCTCTCGATCTTCACGCTGAAGAAGAATCCGACGCTTGGCGAGCTCGCGATTCCGCGGCCGCTGCTGACGTTGCCGACCAATCTCGGCATCCGCGCCGAAGCCGATCGCCGCTACAAGGATTTCCTCAGCGCCTGGGCCGATTACAACCGTTCGCTGGGCCAGACCCGCGAATGGCTGCTGAAGGCCTATGAAACCGTCGGCCTCAGCGCCGACGACATTCCGGGCGAAGTGCAGTTCTGACGGCGATCTAAAGCGGATTGGCTTTAAGCTGAATCGACCAGCCGCGGGCTCCTTAACCTCGTCCGCTTGCTGCAGAGGTCGGCATAGGCGGCCTTTGGGCCGCCGTTCTGTAAGACGCCGATGCTTCGCATCGGTATGGCGCCGGGTGGGGGTTCTCTCCGCACAGGGGTTTTCGCTTGCGAAGAGACCCTCTCCCCAACCCTCTCCCGCAAGCGGGAGAGCGAGCGCACCCCCTTTGTTGCAGCGTCCCCTCACCCCATTGCGGCCAAGGCGTCGCCGAGCTCGCCTCGACAGACGTCGAGGTTGTGCCAATTGCGGACATCCTGATCGCGGTACAGTGAACCAACAGGTTGATTTATCTCAAGACTGCATTCGCAACGCGAGCTAGCTTATCTTCGCAAGGCAGCGATACGTCCGGACAATCGGGAGGTAGAGCATGTACCGGCACATTCTCATTCCGACAGATGGGTCTCAGCTAGCGGAGCGTGGGGTGGCGCACGGATTGGCGCTGGCGAAATCCCTTGGAGCCACCGTATCCTTCATCTTCGTTGTGGAACCATTTTCCGAAGTATCAGGCCGGTTCCTCGAAGCAGTCGCAACATACGCCGAGTTGCGCAAGGAACAGGCCGCGAGCGTATTGGACGGCGCGGCAAAAGCGGCCAGGACGGCCGGGGTTTCCTGCGAGACGATTCAAGCGGAGAGCGGGCAACCCCATCAGGCCATCATCGCAGCAGCCACGGACAAAGGCTGCGATCTCATCGTCATGTCGTCGCATGGGCGCAGCGGGCTTGCCGCGCTTCTCATCGGGAGCGTGACGAACAAGGTGCTGACGCACGCACAGATCCCCGTCCTGGTCTGTCCATGAATGTGAGCCCCCTGTTGAAGTCAGACCACCGCACCGAGAGATGGCGACAGGGTCGTCCGGAAAGGGAGCCTCCAAATGTACACCCGGATTCTCTTAAGCACGGACGGATCGGACGTCGCAAGAAACGGCATTAAGCATGGGATTGCTTTGGCAAAGGCCTTGAAGGCCAAGGTGACGGTCATCGCCGTGACGGAATCACTGCCAATCGACTACGGGAGCGGACACGCCTCGGGATGGATACCGTCGCAGCAGGAAATCGATAGCTTCGATGCGGCCTGCAAGGAACGTGCGGGCAAAATCCTCGACGAAGCGCGGGCCATGGCAGAGCAAGCCGGGATATCCGCAGAACTCTTGCACGTTTCGAATGCGCACCCGGCCACCGCGATTATCGAAACAGCAAAGTCGGGAGGCTGCGACTTGATCGTCATGGGCTCTCATGGACGCCGCGGTCTCAAGAAGTTATTCCTGGGGAGTCAAACATCGGAGGTCTTGGCCGACGGAAGCGTGCCGGTGCTGGTCGTACACTAGCGAAAGGAAACGGTAGCGCAGGCTTGGCGAAAGCCGGCTTCCAGCGCGCGGAGCCAAGTCACGCCGCCCGGCATTCTTGCTCGATAGGCTCATCCTGCTTCCCTGATTTTTTTGTCGTTGTTGCTTGCGCTCAATTCCGCCCACAGGCGGGAGCGCACGCCTTCATTGAGCGGCACAACATGGAACGGCTGACCGAAGATGGCGAGCGGCTCCTGAGGCAGCTCGAACCGAGGCCAGGCTTCCGCAACATCGGGTTCACCCACCGTGACGAAGCGCAGCAAGCTCGTCTGGAACCGCGCGGCGACATCGATGTCGGCGGGCGTCATTGGCCCGCCCCTCCGCTTCAGGATCGGGCGATCGATGAAATCAGGCAGATGCGCCCAGAGGCAGGCATTATCCGCGCCGTGGGTCGGCCCCTGCGACAGGAACGGCTCCAGTGCCGGGCGATGGTCGAACCGGCTTAGCCACACCGCGCCGCCGGCAGCGGCGTGAAGCCGCGCGAGGTCGGCCATCGGGCGGTGCCAGAATGCATCCGACAGCAGCGCCTCGTACGGATCCTCGTCGGGACGCGCGGTGGCGCGGTAGTAGGACAGCAGGCGTCCCCAGCCGGCATCACCGAAGGCGGCACGCACCTGCCGCTCGGTGGTGCGGATCATCGCGGCGGGCGGCGTGCTCTTCAGGAACATCACCATCTCGTCGCGGCAGGAGCCGAGCCAAAGCGGAACGTCGCGCAAGCTTCCGTCGGCGAAGACGTCGCGCGGCTCGCGCGCGATCACGATACCGTCGAGCACCGGGCCGAACACGATTCCTGACTCGGTCTCATCAGCGACCCTACGGCCGATCCGCTCTACTGCCGTAAAGAGTTTTGGCAGCGGCACGGACCTGATCGCGGCCGGATCGCGCGCCAACTCGAGCTCGTCGAGCACGCGGCGTGCGACCTCGTCGGCATGATCGGCGCTCATGATGGTCCGCCCGGGCGCGCTGAGCGCGAGCGCACGGCTGAACTTGCCCCTCGCCTGCGGCAGCGTTGCGAGCGCAATGACCATGGACGCGCCGGCCGACTGCCCGGACAGAGTAATGGCGTCCGGATCGCCGCCGAAATTCGCGATGTTGGCATGTACCCAATCGAGCGCGGCGAGCGCGTCCGAGAGCGCGAGGTTGTTCGCCTCGCCCAGGCCATGGCGATGCAGTTGCAGGAAGCCGAGCGGGCCAAGCCGGTAGTTGATCGTGACGATCACCGCCGGGCCATGCTTGGCGAGGAAGGCGCCGTCATAATCGGCACCGCCGCCGGTGACGAAGGCACCGCCATGAATGAAGACCATCACCGGCAGCGGCCGATCCACCCCTGCCGGCGTCCAGATGTTCAGGCTGAGACAGGACTCCTCATCTGCCTGCTCGATGTGACCGGGCTGCGGCGCGAATGCGCCGTAGCCGGTGCAGCGTCGCGGCTCCGTCCACGCAGGCGGCGGCGTTGCCTTGGCAAAGCGCCGCGCGGTTGCGAACGGCACGCCCTTGAAGGTACGCACGGCCCCCTGCTTGGCCCCAATGACGGGACCGTTCGCGGTCGGGACTGCATTGGTCAGCATGCGATGCCCTGTCCTTCTCAAGTGCGCCGCTTGCCGAGATCGGCGATGTCGACGGTGTGGGTTTCGCGCGCGGTCGCTGCAGCCGCGGCCGAGATCACGCAGCAGCAGGCCACGAAGATCGCGACGGGAATCCACCCCTGAGGCCCTTCTCCGACGAGGCTCGCGCTCACCAGCGGCGTGAAGCCGGCGGCGAGGAAGCCGAGCTGGGTGCCGATCGCGGTGCCGGAATAGCGCACGCGCGCCTCGAACATCTCCGCGTAGAACGACGGCCAGATCGCGTTCGGCGCGGCATAGACCACGCCGGACAGGATCATTGCAGCGGCGAAGATCGCGATCGTGTTGCCCGAGGTCACCAGCATGAAGTAGGGGAACAGCAGCACGGCGCAGCCGAGCACGCCGCCGATGAACACCGGCTTGCGGCCGATCTTGTCCGCGAGCAGGGCCCACAGCGGCTGGGTGATCAGCGCGGTGACATTGCCGAGCACGCCGGCCCACAGCATGGTCGGACGCGCGACGCCAAACTTGGTGGTGGCATAGCCGAGGGCGAACACGGCGGTCATGGTGCTGACGGTGGCGATCAGCGCGCAGACGATGACGCGAAGCACATCGGGCCAGTAGTCGCGCAGCAGCGCGACGACGGGGAAACGCGCCACCTGCGCCTTGTCCTTGATGTCCTCGAACACGGGCGTTTCCGGCATGGTCCGCCGCACCAGATAGGCGACGACCAGCACGAAGAACGAGAGCAGGAACGGGATGCGCCAGCCCCAGCTCAAGAGCTGGTCTTCGGGCAGGCTCGACACCGGAATGAACACCAGCGTCGCCAGGATCGCGCCGGCCTGGGTGCCGCTCAGCGTCCAGCTCGTGAAGAAGGCGCGGTTGGAGTTGGCGGAATGCTCCAGCGTCAGCGAGTTCGCCCCGCTCTGCTCGCCGGCGGCCGACAGGCCCTGCAACAGGCGCAGCAGCGTCAGGATGACAGGCGCGGCGTTGCCGATCGATTTCGCGTCAGGCAACAGCCCGATCGCGAGCGTCGAGCCACCCATCAAGACCAGCGTGAACAGCAGCACCGTCTTGCGCCCGATGCGGTCACCGAAATGACCGAGGATGACGGCACCGACGGGCCGCGCGATATAACCGATGCCGAAGCTCAGGAGCGCAAGCAGCGTTGCTGTGCCGGGATCGACATTGGCGAAGAACACTTTTGGGAAGATCAGCGCCGCCGCGGTGCCGTAGATGAAGAAGTCGTAGTATTCGAGCATGCTGCCGACGAAGCTGACCAGCGCGGCGCGCTTGGGCAGCTTGTTTTGCGCGGCTTCCGCGCCGGATGACGCTTGCAGCGATGCGGTTGACATCAACGTCATGAAATTCCTCCCCATGTGCGAGGTGCGGTGCTCGTCAGGGCGTCCGCCCCGCGCGCATTTTGCGGTTCTGGTTGCCGCAACCTTGGTTTCAATTCACAATGTACGAACTAGTACGTTTATGCAATAGGCGTTGGATCGATCGCCGAAGCGGCGAAATTTGCCTTCACCTTCAAGGCGATCCATGGAAACTGGCGGGAGAAACAGCAATGCTCGAGCGCATGCCGCCCCCATCGAAGCGCACCAACGACCCCGAGCGCACCAAGCGCGACATCCTCGAAGTGGCGATGGCCGAATTCGCCTCGGAGGGCTATTCCGGCGCCCGCGTCGATGCGATTGCGGCGCGAACGCGCACGTCCAAGCGCATGATCTATTACTATTTCGGCGGCAAGGAGCAGCTCTACCTCGCGGTGCTGGAGGAGGCCTATCGCAGCATCCGCGCGCTGGAGGACCAGCTCGACATCGAAAGCTGCGACGCCCGCGAGGGCCTGCGCCGCCTGATCGAGGCGACCTTCGACCATGACGAGCGCAACCCGAACTTCATCCGCCTCGTCTCAATCGAGAACATCCATCACGGCAAGCACCTGAAGCAGAACCTGCAGTTGCGTCAGCTCAACGCCAGCGTGATCGCGACCCTCGACGGCATCCTCAAGCGCGGCCGCAGCGAGGGCGTCTTCCGCAACGACGTCGACGCCATCGACCTGCACCTCGCCATCTCCTCCTACTGCTTCTTCCGCGTCGCCAACCGCCACACGTTCGGGGCGCTGTTCGATCGTGACCTCAGCGAGCCGAAGGTACTGGCGAAGAGCCGGGCGCAGATCGTGGAGATGATCTTGGCGTGGTTGGGGGCGAAGTAAGCGCCGACGGAACTATCAGCTCCGTCATCCTGAGGTGCGAGTGGTGCGATGCGCACAGCATCGCACCGGGAGCCTCGAAGGATGCACGGCCGAGATGGTACAGCGGGGCCGTCGCCCTTCGAGGGCCGCTGAAGAAGCGGCCACCTCAGGGTGACGGTGATGGATTGGCGCTTGCTACGCCACGTCTCAATGAGAGCCCCCTCATCCACCCTTCGTCTGCCGCGTGCTCGCCAGCAGCACCAGCATGAACGACGCCGCCGTCATCAGCGTCGAGATCGCGGCGATGGTGGGATCGATCTCGTCGCGGAGCGCGGTGAACATGCGCTTGGTCAGCGGCTGGTACTGGCCGCCGGAGATGAACAGCGCGACGATGGTCTCGTCCATCGCCGAGATGAAGGCGAAGATGCCGCCGGCGACCACGCTGGATTTGATCTGCGGCAGCGTCACCGCGAAGAAACTGCGCAGGCGGTTCATGCCGAGGCTGCGCGCCACCATCTCCTGGGCGGGATCGAAGCTCTGCAGGCCGGCCAGCACGGAGATGACGACATAGGGCAGGCCCAGCATCACGTTCGCCAGCACGAGGCCGGGCATGGTCGCGACCAGGCCGACCTTGGCATAGACGAAGAAGATGCCGACCGCGGTGATGATGATCGGCACCACCAGCGGCAGCAGCAGCGCCATGTGGATGAGGCGCATGATCCGCAGCTTGGACTGGCTGATGGCGTAGGCGGCGGCCACACCGAACGGCGTCGCGATCAGGACGGTGAGGAGCGCGACCGTCAGCGTCACCCTCGTGGCCTGCATCCAGGCGGGATTTGAGAAATATTGCTCGTACCAGCGCAGCGAGAAGGACGGCGGCGGGAAGGTCAAAAAGCGCGCGCTGGAGAACGAGATCGGCGCGATGATCAGCACGGGCAAGATCAGATAGACCAGCACCAGCGCGCCGATGACGTAGAGGGCCATTCG
This sequence comes from Bradyrhizobium sp. CB1717, assembly GCF_029714325.1. NCBI lineage: Bacteria > Pseudomonadati > Pseudomonadota > Alphaproteobacteria > Hyphomicrobiales > Nitrobacteraceae > Bradyrhizobium > Bradyrhizobium sp. CB1717. Next base: position 2,707,064 of record NZ_CP121666.1, on the reverse strand, counting down.
TGCGGGCGAGGTGCGCATCATTTCTGCCCCAACACGCGATCGAGCGAGATGAAGCGGCTGACGACGAAGAAGATCGCGAGCACGCTCAGGAGCAGCACCACGGCAACCGCGCTCGCAGCTCCGAACTGGTTGTAGAGCTCGACATTGCGGCTCACCAGCATCGACACCATCACGGTGCGGCCGCCGCCGAGCAGCTCCGGCGTGATGTAGAAGCCGAGGCAGAGCACGAACACCATGGTGCAGCCGGCGAGCACGCCCGGCAGCGACAGCGGCAGGAACACGCGCATGAAGGTCAGCGAGGGGCTCGCACCCAGGCTGGCGCCGGCCTGCATCAGATCGTTCGGGATCTTCTGCATGGTGGCGTAGAGCGGCAGCACCATGAACGGCAGCAGGATGTGCACGGTCGCGACCACCGTGCCAAACGTATTGTGGACCAGCGCGAGCGGCTCGGAGATGACGTCGAGATAGCGCAAAAACTGATTGATCACGCCGGTGCGCTGCAGCAGCGCCAGCCAGGCATAGGCGCGGACCAGCACGCTGGTCCAGAACGGCAGCACGACCAGCGACAGGATCAGGATGCTCCACCCTTTCGGCACCGAATTGGCGAGATAGGCCACGGGATAGCCGAGCAGCAGCGCGATCACCGTCACCGCAAGGCTGATCTCGAAGGTCAGCGCAAAGCTGCGCCAGTAGACGTCTTCGGTGAAGACGCGGCGATAATTCTCCAGCGTGAAGCCGTCATGGTAGATCGACTGCCAGGCGAGCCAGCCGACCGGCAGCACGATCAGGGCCAGGATCACCAGCAGCGCCGGCGACACCAATGCCAGCATCAGGCCGTGCTCGCGGCGCTGATGCTTCTGGGAGGGATCTGGCACGGATGTCGTCAACGCTGCCTCGCTCACTTCTGCATGAACGACGCCCAGCGCTTCTCGGCGGCTTCGCCGGCCGGCGAGGACCACCAGGCGTAGGACATCAGCGCCTGCTTGGCCGCATTGGCCGGCTCGCTCGGCAACTGCGCGGCGCGCTCGGGCTTGATCACGCCCGTCTCGAACGCCCTGGGGTTGCCCGGACCATAATCGATGTGCAGCGGCAGATTGGCCTGGTGCACGGGATCGACGGCCTCGTTGAGGAACCTCACGGCCGTCTCCAGGTTCGGCGCGCCCTTGAGGATGCAGAGCGAGGTGCTCTGCAGGATGCCCTGATTGTAGGTGAAGGAGACCTTGGCGCCCTCCTTCGCGACCGCGCTGACGCGACCGTTCCAGGCCATCTCCATGTCGACTTCGCCGTCATTGAGCAGCTGCGCCGACTGCGCGCCCGAGGTCCACCACACCGTGATGTGCGGCTTGATCTCTTCCAGCTTCCTAAAGGCGCGGTCGACGTCGAGAGGATACAGCTTGTCGGGCGCGACACCGTCGGCCATCAGCGCGGCCTCGAGCGTCGCGAACGGGTGGTTACGCAGCGCGCGGCGGCCGGGGAATTTCTTGACGTCCCAGAAATCGGCCCAGCTGTTCGGCGCGTCCTTCGGGAAGGTCTTCTGGCTGTAGGACAGCACGCTGGAATAGAACTCGTAGGACACCGAATAGGGACTGCGATAGGCCTCCGGCATCGCCGCGCCGTTTGGAATCTTCGAGAAGTCGAGCTTCTCGATCAGCCCCTGCTCGCCGCCGCGCAGGCAGTTGCCGGTCGGGGTGTCGACGACATCCCAGATCGGCTTGCCGCTGCCGACCTGCGTCTTGATCGCGGGCCAGGCGTCGGGAATGGAGTCCTGGTTGATGGTGATGCCGAGCTTCTTGGCGGAGGGATCGAGGATCGCCGCCGTCTGCGCCTGCTGATAGGCGCCGCCCTGCGAGACGAAGGTGATCTGCTCGGCGGCATCAGCCGCACTGGTCAATCCGATTGCGCCCAGCAGCGCGCAGCCCAGTCCGAAATTGCGCTTCATCGTCATCCTCACCTCCTCCAATGATCTCACTGACCGATCGCATCGAGAAACTGGTACCAGCCGGCGACCATGCGCACGGCGGGCTCACGCAGCGGATAGAACGGTATAGCCTTCATGCGCCGCGCATCGAGCAGGCCGACGTCGGGCGTCTCGCCGCGTACGAAGGCGGCGAGATAACGGCCCATCAGGCTCGACATCGCAACGCCGGCGCCGTTGTAGCCGACCGAGAACAGCGTGCGATCGTCGAGCCGGCCGATATGCGGCACCGAATCCAGCGTCATCGCGACGAGGCCCGACCATTTGTATGCGAGCGGGACGTCGGCGAGATCGGGGAAGATGCCGACCATCGCCTTGCGCAAGGCATCGAATGCGGCTTGCGAATCCTGCTTGCCGAAGGCGCCGCGGCCGCCGAAGATCACGCGGTTGTCGACCATGCGGAACCAGCGCATCATGCGCTTGGTCTCGGTGTAAGTGCGCCCCGTCGGCATCAGCCGCCCTGCGAGATTGCGCGGCAGTTGTTCGGTCGCGACAATGGCGCTGCGGAACGGGATCAGCGTGCGCTGCAGATGCGCGGTCGCGCTGGTCAGGTCGGAATAGCTGTTGGTGGCGACGATCGCCTGTTTTGCGCGCACCGCGCCGCGCGGCGTTTCGGCAACGATGCCGTCCTTCTCGCGCCGCAACCGCACGACCGGCGACTGCTGGAAGATAGGGACACCGCGGCGCGCCACGCCGTCAGCGAGGCCGCGCAGATAGTTCAGCGGATGGATCCCGCCCGAGCCGGGATTGAGCACACCGCCCACAAAAATGTCGGAGCCGGTCTCATCGCGCACGCCGTTCTTGTCGAGAACGCGCACCTCGGCCGAGCCCATCTCGCGCGTCATCCAGTTGGCTTCGTCGATCGCGGCCTTCAGCGTCGTTTCGTTATGTGCGGCCTTGACCTGGCCGGTGCGCGTGAGGTTCGCACTCGTGATACCGAATTCGGAGACGAGCTCCTCGACCATGTCGGTCGATTCATGCGCGATCTCGTACATGCGCCGCGCCATGGCGCGGCCATGCGTGGCGTCGATCTCGCGGAACGACAGGCGGAATTTGGCGGTGATCACCCCGCCATTGCGCCCGCTCGCGCCCCAGCCGGGGCGGTTCGCTTCGAGCACGACGGGGCTGAGCCCGCTCCTCGCAATGTGGTGCGCGGCGGAGAGGCCGGTGTAGCCGGCGCCGATGATCACCACATCGGCCTGTTGCTCGCCCGACAGCACGGGATAGTCGCGCGCCGGCTCCGCCGTGGCTTCCCACAGCGAATCGACCGATGGTAGCGCGCGCCAGTCCCGTGTCATGCCACAGCTCTCCGTTACGCCGCCGGACCGATCGCAGCATCCGCGAGCGCCTTCAGGGTCGGGAAATGGAAATCCGGCTTGGTCAGCGTCTCCACCGCCGGCGTGCCGCCGAAACCGGCGATACCCTGGCGGCGCTCGATCCAGCACACCTTGTAGCCGAGCTTCCGCGCGATCCCGATGTCGTGATACTGGCTCTGCGCGACGTGCAGAATGTCGGACTGCTTGTAGCCGAAGGCCGACTGCCGCCCCTTGTTGTAGGCGAAGAATTCCGGGTTCGGCTTGGCAACGCCGGTGTCGTCGGCGCAGACGGTGTCGTCGAAGGGATTGCCGAGCGCATGCGCGTAGCACGAGAGCGCGACGCGATCGGCATTGGTCATCGCGACCAGACGGAACTTCGTGCGCAGGCGCTTGAGCGCCTCGACGGAATCGGAGAACGGGCCCCAGCGCAACACAGCAAGCTGGAACACGTCGCAGGAGGCGTCATCCGCCGGCAGCCCGAGCTCCTTGGCAAGGTAGCGGTAAACATGAAACATCACCTCGCTCGAGCGCTCGTAATGCTTGTCGCGGCCGCGCTTGTAGGATTCGAAAATCTTGTCGTCGCTGAGCTCCGCCGGCGTCTTGCCCGATATCTTGCGCACCGCAGAGAGCACGCCGGTCTCGAAATCGATCAAGGTGCCGACGACGTCGAAGGTGAGGACCTTGAAATTGCTGAACGCGGCTTGGGTCGACATATCGTTTCTTCTCTCGGGTTGGATGAGGCTGAAGTTCAGTCCCCCACCCTGGGGACGACAATGGTGTCCTCGGGGTGGAGCGTGACCGTGAGGCTGCCGCCGAGCGGCGGAATGCGGTGATAGGCCTGGTGGTAGCTCGGCTGGCGCAGGCTGAGCGCGATGCCGTCGGCAAGCGCCAGGAAAATGCGCAGGCTCTCGCCCTGGTAGACGATGTCGGTGACCGTTCCGGTCAGCCGGTTGCAGGCGGCATCCTGCGCGCCGTCGTCGATCAGCAGCTTTTCGCTGTGCACGGCCAGCATCAGGGCATCGCCATCGGGAATGGCGCGGGCGCTTCGCAGCAAGGCATTGCCGAGCGCAACGCTGGAGGCATCGACCCGGCGGACGGGCAGCATGGTGGCTTCACCGATGAAGCTGGCGACGAAGGAATCGGCCGGATGATCGTGCAGCCGCGCCGGCTCGTCGATCTGGACCAGCCGGCCGTCCTTCATGACGGCGACGCGGTCGCTCATGGTCAGCGCCTCGCGCTGGTCGTGGGTGACATAGATGATGGTGGCGCCGATACGCCTGTGCAGCGCCCGCAGCTCGATCTGCATGGATTCGCGCAGTTGCTTGTCGAGCGCGGAGAGCGGCTCGTCCATCAGGATCAGGCGCGGCTCGAAGATCATGGCGCGTGCGAGGGCCACGCGCTGGCGCTGGCCGCCGGAGAGCTGCGCGATGCCGCGCTCTTCATAGCCGGCAAGGCCGACCATGCTGAGCGCCGCGCGCACCTTGTCCGGCCAGGAGGATTTCGGCAGGCGCCGCGCACGCAGCGGAAAGGCGACGTTCTCGCCGACGCTCATATGCGGAAACAGCGCGTAGTTCTGGAACACCACGCCGATGTCGCGCTTGTGCGGCGGCATCCAGGTGACGTCGCGGCCACCGAAGAGAATTGTGCCTGACGTCGGCAGGATGAAGCCGCCCAAAATGCCGAGCAGCGTGGTCTTGCCGGAACCGGAGGGGCCGAGCAGCGAGACGAATTCACCGGCGCCGACATTGAGCGAAACGTCGTCGAGGGCGCGAACGGCGCCATAGGCCTTGCTGGCGGACCTGATCTCGACGCTTTCCGCTCGCTTGTCCAACGATCGACCTCGCCATGTCCCTGCGCTGGCCTGCCTCACTGCACGCCATAAGCCTGCTTTATAGACAGGGATTCTGGGTAGCCACGGCCGAAGCGTGCGCTGCACCAAATCTTCTCTCGAAGGCCCTGTCTTTGGGCTGTCATCTCAATGACACCAGACTTGCCAAAACTCGGCAATTGCCAAATTCTCACCGCGCTCATAACATGACGTTATGCCCGAGCTCCGCCGCATGCTGCCGTCCAGCAACGCCCTGTTCGTCTTCGACGCAGCGGCGCGCAACGGCAGCTTCACGGCGGCGGCCGCCGAATTGAACGTGACGCAGCCGGCGGTGAGCCGGATGCTCGGCCAGTTCGAGGAGCATCTCGGCGTTCGCCTGTTCGATCGCAAGGCGGGCCGCGCCGTGCTCACCGAGGAAGGCGAGCTGCTCTATCGCCGCGTGCTCGAAGGCTTCCGCAGCATCGAGAGCGGGCTCGTCGAGATCGAGCGGCGCCGCAAGGGCACCGAGACGGTGACGCTGTCGGTCTCCTCCGCCTTCACCACGCATTGGCTGATGCCGCGCATCGACAAGCTGCAGAAGCAGTTTCCGCAAGTAGACCTGCGCTTCCAGCTCATCTCCGGCGCGCTGCGCGGCCCGGTGGAGAATGTCGATCTCGGCATGCGCTTCCGCGATCGAGAAGAGCCCTCGTCCGGCGGCACGCTGATCATGAAGGAAGTGATGCTGCCGATGTGCAGTCCCGGCTATATCGGCCAGACCGACCCCGCCGAAGGCAACACCATCATCCGTCTCGCCGAGACGCCGGGCGACTGGGCCGCGGATTACGCATCGCTTCTCACCGGGCGTCGCGGCGCGGCCAAGGCGCTGAGCTTCACCGACTATGCCGTCGTGGTGCAGGCCGCCCTGCTCGGCCAGGGCATCGCGCTGGGCTGGCTGACGGTCGCCTCGCACTGGCTGCTCACCGGCGCGCTGGTGCCGGCCTCAGACACGCTCACCACCACGCGCCGCATCTGCGAATTCCTGCCGCCACGCAACCGCTTGATGCGCCCGATCGCCGCCGAGATCCGCGACTGGATCATCGCGCAGATGCACAGCGACATCGCCGCGATCGACCGGCTCTATCCGAAGCTCGGCGCGATGGACGCGTGTTATTAAGCAGGCGGTATTGGGGGAAGCCCTCCTCTCTCCACGTCATTGCGAGCGCAGCGAAGCAATCCAGAGTCTTTCCGCTGAGGGATTCTGGATTGCTTCGCTGCGCTCGCAATGACGATGTGGGTAGAGCTTTGGCCTCTACCGATGCTCGATCGCCCTGATCGCGCCGCGCAGCTCGGCGAGGCCGCGCAGGCGGCCGATCGCGGTGTAGCCCGGATTGGTGCGCTTGGTGGCGGCGAGATCGTCGAGCATGCGGTGGCCGTGATCGGGCCGGAACACGATTTTCTTATCCGGCGAACGCCGCGCGTTCTCCTTCAGCAGCGCCTTGAGCACCGCGACCATGTCGACGTCGCCGTCGAGATGATCGGACTCGTAGAACGACAGGCCGTCCGCCTCGCGCTTGGTCGCGCGCAGATGGGCGAACGCAATGCGCGGGCCGAAGCGTTCGGCCATGTCAGGCAGGTTGTTCTCCGCGCGCACGCCGAGCGAGCCCGTGCACAGGCAGATGCCGTTCGCCTTGGACGGCACGGCATCGAACAGCGCCTGATAATCGTCGGCGCTGGAGGCGATGCGCGGCAGGCCGAACAGCGGCCGCGGCGGATCGTCCGGGTGCAGCGTCAGGGAGACGCCGAGCTGCTCGGCGACCGGCGCGACACGCGCGAGGAATTCCGCGAGGTGCTGCCGCAGGATTTTCGGCGTGATGTCGCGATAGGTCTCGAGCCGGTCGCGGAATTGCGGGATCGTCATGGGTTCGGTGGTCGATCCCGGCAGCGCGCTGGCGATGACCATGACGAGATAGTCGATATCGGCCTGGCTCATCTGGTCGAACAATTTTTTCGCGCGTGCCTGCTGCTCGGGCGAATATTCCTGCACGGCCGCCGGGCGCTTCAGGATATGCAGCTCGAACGCAGCAAAGCGATCCTGGTCGAAGCGCATGGCGCGGGCGCCGTTCGGCAGCTCCCATTCGAGATCGGTGCGGCACCAGTCCACGACAGGCATGAAGTTGTAGCAGATGATCCTGATGCCGGAGGCGGCGACCGCCTCCAGGCTCGCGATCCACGCCTCGATCGACTTCGTCGCTTTCCCGCCCAGGCGCTTGACGTCGTCAGGGATCGGTATCGATTCCACCACCGACCAAGTCAGCTTTGAGCGGCCAGGCTGGCCGTTCTCGATGAAGTTCTTGCGCTCCTCGACTGCCTTGCGCGTCCAGGCCTCGCCGATCGGCACCTGATGCAGCGCCGAGACGATATCGCTCGCCCCGGCCTGCCTGACGTCATCGAGCGAAACGGGATCATCGGGCCCGTACCAGCGCCAGCCTTCGAGCATCATGTGCAATCTCCGATCAGTTCGCGGTCAGCACGACCTTGACGCTCTGCGAGCGGTCGAGCGCCAGCCGCAGCGCATCGGGCGCGGTGGACAGCGGCCGCTCGGCGGTGACAAGCGACAGCACGTCGACGCTGCCGTTGCCGATCAGTTCCACCGCGGTCATGAACTCGAAGCCGAAGCGGAACGAACCGCGCAGGTCGATCTCCTTGGCCATCACGGCGTTCGACGGCGTCGGGATCTGGCCGCCGGGCAGATTGCCGATCTGCACCACGACGCCGCCACGCCGGACGATCCCGATCGCGCTGGCAAGGCCCGCAGCCGTGCCGGAGACCTCGAAGGCGACGTCATAGGGGCGTGCCGCGGCCTGCGCCTTCAGGCCCTCCTCGCCGGCGGAGACATTCTCGACATGCGAGGCGCCGAGCTTGGTCGCAAAGGCCAGCGGCGCCGGCGCGATGTCGGCCACCGTCACGTCGGCCATGCCGGCGCGATGTGCGGCGAGCATGGTCAGAAGCCCGATCGGGCCGGCACCGAAGATGATGCCGCGCTTGCCCTCGATGTTGCCGGCGCGCGCGACCGCGTGCAGACAGACCGCGAGCGGCTCGGCGAGCGCCGCGGCCTGGTAGGAGACGTGGTCCGGAATCTTCACGCACTGAGCCGGGACCGCGTCGAAGTAATTGGCGAAGCCGCCCTGCATGTGCGGCGTCTTCGACGCAGAGCCCATGAAGTAGATGTTCTCGCACAGGTTCGGCCGGCCCTCGCGGCAGGCGACGCAATGGCCGCACCAGCGCGACGGGTTGACGGCAACGCGGTCGCCGACCTTCAGATTGGCAGCGGCGCCGGAGATCTCCACGACCTCGCCCGAGATCTCGTGGCCCAGCACCAGCGGCGACTTCACCACGAAATCGCCGGTCCGGGCATGGCGGAAGTAGTGCATGTCCGAGCCGCAGATGCCGCCGGCGCCGAAGCGGATGCGGACCATGCCGGAGGCCAGTTTGTCGAGCGGATGCTCGATCATGCGCAGGTCTTCGGGGCCGAACAGGGTCGCGGCGAGAGCAGTCGAGGTCATTTGGAGAGTCCCATGTATTTAGGCAGCCAGAGGGTCAATTCGGGAATGTAGGTGATCGCGATCAGCGCGAGCATCAGCGGCACCAGCCAGGGCAGGATGGCGACCGTCGTGCGTTCGACCGAGAGTTTTGCGACGCGGGCGAGCACGAACAGCACCATGCCGAGCGGCGGATGCAACAGGCCGATCATCAGATTCAGCGTCATGATCAGGCCGAAATGGATCGGGTCGATGCCGAGCTTGAGCACGATCGGTAGCAGGATCGGCACCAGGATGGTGATCGCCGCCGTGGTGTCGATGAAGCAGCCGACGAACAGGATCAGCACGTTGGCGAGCGCCAGGAACACCCATTTGTTGTGGGTGATGCTGAGCATCCAGTCCGAGAGCATCTGCGCGGCCTGCGACACCGTCAGCAGCCAGGCGAAGATCGAGGCCGCCGTGACGATGAACAGCACCGAGGCCGTGGTCTCGATGGTGTCGAAGGTCGCCTTCGCCACCGTCTTCAAGGTCATGGTGCGGTAGCGGATGAGACCGAGGAACAGCGACCAGATCACCGCGGCGACCGCGGCTTCGGTCGGCGTGAACCAGCCGAGCGTCATGCCGCCGATCAGGATCACCGGCGCCATCAGCGCCATCACCGCCGAGAAATCGAAATACCAGTCGATCAGGAGCAGCGTGCCGAGACCGATGACGACAGCCATGTTCACCGACATGCCGGCAATCACCATCAGCCAGATCGCGAGCGGGAAAGCGAGCACGATGGCGATCTCGAGGCCGGCTGAGCCGAGCTGCGGCCAGGAGAACGGCGTGTCGCTGCCCCATTTGTTCTTGTGCGCGAAATAGGTGACGGTCGCCATCATCAGCAGCGTCATGACGATGCCGGGGATGACGCCGCCAAGGAACAGTGCGCCGATCGAGACGTTCGCCATCATGCCGTAGATCACGAAGGGCAGCGACGGCGGGATGATCGGCCCGAGCGTTGCGGACGCCGCGGTGACGCCGACCGAGAACTCGGTGGAGTAGCCATGGTCCTTCATCGCCTTGATCTCGATGGTGCCGAGGCCGGCGGCATCCGCGATCGCGGTGCCCGACATGCCGGAGAAGATCACCGAGCCGATGATGTTGACGTGGCCGAGACCGCCGCGCATCCAGCCGACCAGCGCGACCGCGAATTTGTAGATGCGCCCGGTGACGCCGGCGATGTTCATAAGATTGCCGGCCAGGATGAAGAACGGCACGGCGAGCAGCGGAAAGCTCTCGACGCCGGCGATCATGCGCTGCGCCAGCGTGACGTCGGGCGTCACGCCGCTGACCAGGATGTAGAGCAGCGACGACACGGCCATGGCGATCGCCACGGGAACGCCGAGCAGCATCAGGACGAGGAAGCCTCCAAGCAACAGCAACATGGGATTACCCTTCAAAACCGTCGTAGGCGCCGGGGCGTTCGAGGATCGAATAACCCTGTCGCAAATGTTGAATGGCCACCTGCACCGAGCGCACGAACATCAGCACGAAGCCCGCCAGCACGGCGTAATAGACGTAGTCCTTGCGCAGATTGATCGTGGTCATCGATTCATCGCCGATGATCTGGATGTAGACCCAGACCAGCTTGATGGCGTAGCCGAAGAAGGCGATCCGGATCAGGTCGATGATGGTCGACAACACACGCGCCACGAGGCGCGGCAGGTAGCGGTAGATCAGGTCGACCTGGATATGGCGCGACAGCCGCACGCACATCGAGGCGCCGATGAACACCACGCCGATCAGGCAGTAGGTCGCGATCTCCTCGGTCCAGGCATAGCTGTCGTTGAGCACGTAGCGGGTGAAAAACTGGAGGAAGACGGCAAGCGCCATCACCCAGAAGATCGCCAGCGCCACCCAGTCCTCGAAAGCGTAGACGCCGAGATCGACCTTGGGCGTCGCCTCCTCCTCGAAGGTGTGGGCGATCTCGTCCGCGGTGATCTGCCGGTGTATTTCGGCGGTCGACATGGGTGTGCTCCTCAAACCTCTCTCACGTCGTTCCGGGGCGACGCTTCAGCGTCGAACCCGGAACCTCGAGATTCCGGATTCTCGCTTCGCGAGCCCCGGAATGACAGTCACTGCTATTTGACGTCCTGGATCCGTTCCCAGTCGGCCTTGCGGTAACCGAACGTCTCGAACGCAACGTTCTTCAGCACGGTGTCGCGGAACTCGTTCTTGTCGACCTCGGTCACGGTCAGGCCCTTCTCCTTGAAGAAGGCGACCAGCTTGGCCTCGTTCTGCTTGATCTCGCCGGTCGCCTTGGCGGCGGCCTCCTGGGCGACGTCGGTGAAGATCTTCTTGTCCTCGTCGCTGAGCTTCTTCCAGAGCGCGCCCGCCACCACCGTGTTGAGGTGGTCGACGATATGGCCGGTCAGCACGATGTGCTTCTGCACCTCGTAGAACTTCTTGGCCTCGATCGTGGTCAGCGGGTTCTCCTGGGCCTCGACGGTGCCGTTCTGGAGCGCGAGATAGACTTCGGCGAACGCGATCGGTGCGGTGTTGGCGCCGCAGGCGCGCGGCATTGCGAGGTAGGCCGGAACGTCGGGCACGCGCATCTTCAGGCCCTTGAGGTCGGCGCAGCTCTTGATCGGCTTGTTCGACGAGGTCTGGCGCACGCCGTAATAAGTCACCGCGACGATGTGGTGGCCGCTCTTGTCCTCATAGCCCTTGGCGAGCTCCTTGAAGATGTCGCTCTTGGTGTAGGCGAGGAGATGGTCCGAGTCGCGGAATGTGTAGGGATAATAGGTCACGCCGATCGGCGCGAAGCTCTTGGCCGCGAAGCTCGAGCCGGAGATGATGATGTCGACCGAGCCGAGCGAGAGGCCCTGGTTGATGTCGGCTTCCTTGCCGAGCTGCGAGGCCGGATAGACGTCGACGGTGTAGCGCCCGTTGGTGCGCTTGCCGATCTCCTGCGCGGCCCAGACCGAGGCGGTGTGGAACGGCTCCGAGGTCTCGTAGACATGGGCCCATTTGAGCTTGGTCTGCGCCATGCCGGCATGGGTGGTGGCAATCATCGCCGCGGCGGAGACCGCGAGCATCATCGTCATCTTCTTCAACACTGACTTTTCCTCCATCGTTCAAGTCTGTTTCTTGTTCGCCCGCCCCGAACCGGGTGCGGGCCGCCCAATCTCATCGCCGTCGCGCGCTGCTGCTCTTGGCGCGTTCTTTGGCCTGCTTCTTCGAGGCCCGCGCTGGTTTTGCCGGCTTTGCCGCCGATCGCGCCGTCCGGCTCCGGGCCGGCGACGATCCGGCCGCGGTCTCGGCGCCAAAATTCTGGGCGAAGCGCTCCTGCGAGCGCGCCAGGTGTTTTCGCATGGCATCGCGCGCGGCTTCGGGATCGTGTGCCACGATCGCATCGCGCACGGCGCGATGCTCGTCGAGCGCGGTACGCCACGTGCCCGGACTCTCGAAATAGTGCGCGAGCTGCGCGAAATAGGGATTGAGACGCTGGTCGAACAGCTCGCCGACCACGCGCACCAGCACGGCATTGCCGAGGCTTCCGGCGATCGCGACGTGGAACGCGCGGTCGTGGACCATCGAGGCCTCGCCGGGATGCTCGACGTTCTCCATCGCGACAAGCGACGCATCGATGCGGACGATATCGTCCTTCGTCGCGACGCGCGCGGCCTGTTCGGCAATGGCGCTTTCCAGGAATTCGCGGGCGCGCAGCAGCTCGAACGGCCCCTCGATGACAGCAGCGGCTGCGGGCGCCGCAACGGCGGCAGGCTCGATCACATAGATGCCGGAGCCGACGCGGATGCGGAGGCGGCCTTCGACCTCGAGCGCGATCAGGGCTTCGCGCACCGTCGGCCGCGACACCTTGAGCTGCTCGGCGAGCTCGCGCTCGGTCGGCAAGCGGCTGCCGACCGCGTACTCGCCGCTGTCGATCAGGCTTCGCAATTGATCGGCGACCTGGCGATAAAGCCGTCTCGCCTCCACAGCTTCCAGCGGCACGCTGGTCCTCCCGGAAGGGTCGCGCGGGGTCGTCGAAACCCGCGGCCCGCCAATTTTTGGAAAATTGGTCTTACCAATTGACCGGAGCATTGACCTGATACGGGCGCCATGTCAAGCAGCGGCAAAGCAATGGGGAGACGTCCATGCGGCTTAATTCAGAGCGTCTTGGCCGCGCCAATCTTGACCGGCTGCCAGCTGGCATCCGCCGCCCGGCCTATGACCGCTCGCGCGTCACGCCCGGCATCGTGCATCTCGGCCTCGGGGCCTTTCACCGCGCGCATCAGGCCGTCGTCATCGACGATTGCCTTGCCGCTGGCGCTACGGCTTGGGGCTTCGTCGGCGCGAGCCTGCGCAGCCCGGATACGCGCGATGCCCTCGCCCCGCAGGATCACCTCTATACTGTTGCCGTCCGCGCCGCCGAAGGTACTGAGCACCGCGTCATCGGCGCCCTGCTCGACAGTGTCGTCGCGCGCGAGAAGCCGGCGGCGTTGGTCGATCGGATGGCCGATCCCGCCATCCGCATCGTCTCGCTGACCGTTACCGAGAAGGGCTATTGCCACACGCCGCAGACCGGCGATCTCGACGAGCGGCATCCTGATGTCGTGCACGACCTCAACAATATTGACGCGCCGCGCTCGGCGCCCGGCTTCATCGTGGCTGCGCTGGCGCGCCGGCGCGCACAGGGACTAGCGCCCTTCACCGTGCTGTGCTGCGACAACCTCGCCGCCAACGGTCACACCGTGCAGCGGATCGTGACGCAGTTCGCCGCGCTCCGCTCCAAGGATCTCGGCAAATGGATCGCGGATGCGGCCGCCTTTCCCTGCACCATGGTCGACCGCATCGTGCCGGAAACGACGGATGCCGACCGCGACGCGGTCTCGAACGCGCTGGGTTTTCACGACGCCTGGCCGGTCATGACCGAGCCGTTCACGCAATGGGTGGTGGAGGATCGCTTCACTGCGGGCCGGCCCGATCTTGCCGCCGCAGGCGTCGAGCTCGTCACCGACGTCAAGCCGTTCGAGCTGATGAAGCTGCGGCTGCTCAACGCCAGTCATTCCGCGCTCGCCTATCTCGGCTATCTCGCTGCTTACGAGACCATCGCCGACACCATGCGGGATCCGCACTTCGCGCGCCTCGCCGCGCGGGTGATGGAAGAGGCCGCGGTGACGCTGACGATGCCGGCTGGCACCGACCTCGCCGCCTACCGCGCCTCGCTGCTCAAGCGCTTCGCCAACCCTGCTTTGCATCATCGCACCTGGCAGATCGCGATGGACGGCTCGCAAAAGCTGCCGCAGCGTCTGCTCGGCGCGATGCAGGATCGCCTCGCCAGGGGCCTGCCGATCGCGACGCACGCGCTCGCGGTCGCCGGCTGGATGCGCTACGTCACTGCAACAGACGAGCAAGGCCGCGCCATCGACGTGCGCGACCCCCTCGCTGCCGAGTTCGCAAGCCTCGCGCGCGAGGCTGGTCCCGTGGCCGAGCGGCTTGCGCCGGCCCTGCTCGGGGTCGAGAAGGTGTTCGGACCGCTGGGCACCGAGCCGCGCCTGCGTGAGGCCGTCACCGCGGCGCTCGGCCGTCTCTATCAGGATGGCGCGCGGCGGGCGGTGGAGACGCTGGTTTCTGCCTGATCACAAAGCGGGCAGCGGCCCCTCGATGCTGCACTGCGGTCAAAATCGAACGCAAAATCAAACGCAAGTCGCGCTTGATTTTTGCCTGTCATTGCCTCACCCGAGAGGCATGGCAAAGGACAGCAAGGTCATCGCCGCGAACGCGGCCTTCTATGCCGCCTTCTCCACCGGCGACGTCGCCGGCATGGAACGGATGTGGGCGGACGACGACGGCATTTCCTGCATCCATCCCGGTTGGCCGGCCATCATCGGGCGCGCCACGGTGATCGGAAGCTGGCGCGACATCCTGCAAAACCCGCAGCGGCCGCAGATCGTCTGCGCCGAACCGCAGGCCATCGTCGACGGCGACAGCGCCCGCGTGCTCTGCATCGAGATCGTCGACGGCACCGCTTTGGCGGCTGCGAACCATTTTCGGCGCGTCGGCGACGGCTGGCGACTGGTGCATCACCAGTCGAGCCCGATCGCCCAGATTGTCGAGCAGGCTGAGGACGATAGAACGAGCCGCCGCGTCCACTGAACGGGGTGAGCACGCGGCCGTGACCTACTGTGCATGGGGTTGTTTTCCGACTTTTTTGTTGGCGGCCTCATCCAAGCCGCGACAGATCGTCCAGCACCACCCGCGCCGCGGTGAAGTCGTCATCCCCAAAGAACATGCTGCGGGTGATGAGAACGGGAATTCCGGCGCGCGAGGCTGCGATCAGGCCGTTGGCGGAATCCTCGATCGCGACGCAATCGGATGCATCGAGCTTCAGCCGCGCCAGAATCTCGAGATAGACGTCCGGCGCCGGCTTCTTGTGCCTGACATCGTCGCCGGCGACGATCGCCTCGAAGTCCGCGGCCCAGCGCTTGCCCAGCGCCTGCGACAGCAGCGCATCGATGTTGCCGTGCGACGTCGTGGTCGCGATCGCGAGCCGCTGACCGCGCGCCTTCGCCGCAGCAAGCAACTCCGCCACGCCCGGCCGCAACGGGCAGCAGCCGGTTTCGATCAGCTCTGCATAGTGCGCGGTCTTGATGCGGTGAAGCTCGGCGATGTCCGCATCCGACAATGCCGGGGCAATGCCCAGCCCTGTGTGGTAGGCGCGCATGCGCTCCTTGCCGCCGGTGACCCGCAGCAGGTCCTTGTAGACGGCGCGGTCCCATTGCCAGTCGAGACCGGCGCGGGCGAAGGCGTGGTTGAAAGCCTGCCGATGCAGTTCCTCGGTCTCGGCCAGCGTGCCGTCGACATCGAAGATTAGCGCGGCCGCGCGCAGGATCAGCTCGGCAGCGCCCACCGGCGCCAAAGCGAACGCTTCTGCCTGCATGATCGATGCCTCCCTGTGCCAGGCGAGCATCGCCCGGGCTGCCGGGCGAGACAAATCGCAATATCTTTTGTCGGACCCAAAAATCTCTTATGAGCGAAGAACGCGCAGCTGGCGCGATGGGAACTCCGACCTGTACGGGAGACGCATGCGGCTCTTCATCCTCGGCCTCGGCTACAGTGCCCGGCATTTCGTCCGCAGGTTCGGCGGGGCCTTCTCGCATGTCGCCGGCACCGTGCGCGATCCCGGAGAACGAAGCGACCTTGCCGGTATCGAGGTGCATGCCTTTTCCGGCAGCCGTCCAGCTGACGCGACACTCGAACGCATCAGCGACGCCGATGTTCTTCTGGTGTCGATCCCACCCGGCGGCGGCGGCGATCCCGCCATCACGGCGTTCGGCGGCGTGCTGGCGGGGCGTCATCGCAGGATCATCTATCTCTCCACCATCGGCGTGTATGGCGATCACGCAGGCAGCTGGGTGGACGAGAGCACGCCACCGCAGGCCGCCTTCGAGCGCACGCGCCTGCGGCTCGCGGCCGAGCAGGCCTGGGCCAACAGCGGTTACGGCCATGTCGCAATCCTGCGGCTTGCCGGCATCTATGGCCCCGGCCGCAACGCGCTGGTGACGCTGCGAACCGGCACGGCCCGGCGCATCATCAAGCCGGGGCAGGTCTTCAACCGCATCCACGTCGACGACATCGCGAGCGCGATCATGGCCGCCATTGAGCACGGGCGCGGCGGCACCTTCAACGTCTGCGACGACGAGCCCACGCCGCCGCAGGACGTGATCGCCTATGCCGCGCAGCTCATGGGTGTCGCGCCGCCGCCGGAAGAGGCGTTCGAGACGGCCGAGATGTCGCCGATGGCGCGCAGCTTCTATGCCAGCAGCGCCCGCGTCTCCAATGCGAAATTGAAGCGCGAGCTCGGCGTCAAATTGGCTTATCCAACCTATCGCCAGGCCCTGGATGCGCTGTGGCGCGCGGGCGAAGGACGATAGGTTCCGCTACATCCGGCGCCTCCCGGACATGCCCCGCCCGCGCTTGACTTCGTCCCGGCGTGATCGTGATCTAGGCATGAGCGAGCCATTCGCATAACGAGCTCGCCTGGGAGGATTGAATGAACAAGACGATCGCCATGATCGCGGCGGCGGCTGCCGCCATCACGCTCAACGCAGCGCACGCCGCGCCGCTGCCCGAAGCCAATCCCGATGACGCCGGTTTCTCGAAGCAGGGTCTTGCGCGGCTCGACAGCTTCTTCGCGCGCGAGATCGCGGCCAAGCGCGTGCCCGGGGCAGTCGTCGCCGTCGCGCGGGACGGCAGGCTCGTGCACTACAAGGCCTATGGCATGCTCGATCCGGACAAGGGCACGCCGATGCCGGTCGATGCGATCTTCGCGCTGGCCTCGATGACCAAGCCGATTGCGGCGGTCGCGGGCCTGACGCTGATGGAAAGGGGCCAGCTGCCGCTCCAGGCCAAGCTGTCCGATTACTATTCCGGCTTTGCCGACATGAAGGTCGGCGTGCCCCAGAGCGACGGCTCGCTCAAGCTCGAGCCGCAGGCCTCGCCGATCTTCATCCACGATCTCTACCGGCACACGTCCGGATTGATGTATGGCGGCCGGCCGGACTCATCGAGCCCGGTGGCGCGGCAATATCCCGATGGCGTCGCGCCCGCGATCGAGGGCGACACCCAGGCCTTCGTCGACCGCATGACAAAACTGCCGCTGGCGCATCAACCCTCGACCGAGTTCGAATACGGCTTCTCGATCGACGTGCTCGGCGCCGTGGTCGAGAAGGTGAGCGAGCAGAAGCTCGGCGATTATCTCGCCGCCAATGTCTGGCAGCCGCTCGGCATGAAGGACGCCACCTTCCACCCAACCGACGCGCAGCGCCCTCGCCTTGCCCGCCCGTTTGCCAACGATCCGCTGACCGGCAAGCCGCAGGCCATCAAGCTGCTAGATACGCCGACAAAGTTCGACTGCGGCGGGGCCTGCTCGTTCGCGACGGTCGGCGACTACGTCCGCTTCGGGCAAATGCTGCTCAACGGCGGCGAGCTCGACGGACAGCGCATCCTCGGCCCGAAGACCGTGCATCACATGACGACCAATCACCTCGGCCCCGAGATCAAGAACAACGTGGCGAATGTCGAGCCGCATCGCGGCGGCTTCGGCTTTGGCCTTTCGGTTGCGGTCCGCACCAGCGAGGGCCTGTCGTCGGTCCCCGGCAATCCTGGCGAGTTCACCTGGAACGGCGCCTACGGAACGCAGTTCTTCTGCGATCCGAAGGAGCGTCTCGTCGTGGTGGTGGGCACGGCCGCGCCTGGCGAGCTGCGCAAATATTATCGCGAGCAGGTGCAGGACATCGTCTACGGCGCGATGGTGAAGTGACCGCGCCTCGATAAGGAAAGGGCGGCCACGCGGGCCGCCCTCGTAAGGTCCAACGTCAGCTCAACACGCCGTACTTCTTGAACCAGGCCTCGGCCTGCTTCCAGGCATCATCCGCCGCGTCCCTGCGGTAGCTGCCGCGATAATCCGCGTGGAAGCCGTGCGGCGCATCGGGAAAGATCTTGAACTCGGCCGCCTTCTTGTTCTGCTCCAGCGCTGCCTTGAGCTGCTCGACCTGGGCGACGGGAATGCCGGTATCGGCACCGCCATAGAGGCCGAGCACCGGCGCCTTCATCTCCGGGGCCAGCTGCATCGGGCTCTTCGGCCACAGCGGATTGGCGGGGTCGACCACCGTGCCGTAGAAGGCCACGCCGGCCTTGAGCGTGCCGCTATGGGCGGCATATTCCCAGACCGTGCGCCCGCCGCGGCAGAAGCCGATGATGCCGAGCTTCACCGTGTCACCGCCCTGCGATCCTGCCCAGGCCACCACCGCGTCGAGATCGGACAGCAGTTCGGCGTCCGGCTTGGCGTTGACGACCGGCAAGAGGTCCTTGACCTCGGTGACCCTGGTCAGGTCGACGCCCTTGCGGAAGTAATAGTCGGGCGCGATGGCAAAGGCGCCGAGCTTGGCGAGGCGCCGCGTCACGTCCTTGATGTATTCGTGCAGGCCGAAAATCTCCATCGCCACGATGATCACCGGCGCCTTGGTGTTGCCGGCCGGGCGGGCGAAGTAGGCGGGCATCTCCTCGGAGCCGACCTTGATCTTGGCATCGCCGGCCTGGAGGCCGTTGGTGTCCGTCGTGATGATGTCGGCACGGACCGGACCGGCCGCGAGCGTGTAGCCAGCGGCCACGGCCGCGGTGGCGCTCATGAATCCGCGGCGAGAGAGCGGGGCGACTTTCGTCAGCCCGACGACGTCGGATGTCATGGTGGTCTCAAAGCTCATCGGTCTTTCCCTTCCTGCTTCCCATGCTGATGCCCCTGGGGCGCCGCATTCGCCAATAGTTGTCGGACAAACGCAAGTCACCAGCCTGCGAGGACGCGGCTCTCCGCCTCATCCCTTCGTTGGCGCGATCACCTCGGCAGCCTCCGGCTGCCGAAGCACCACGCGCGCCACCCGACCGGATCAGCCGGTCCGCAGGGGACCGATCGTGTGCGGGCTTTAACCGCGTGGCCGCACTGCGGCGCAACATCCATTAACCCAAGATTGTGGTTCTCCCGCCCCACTCCACGCCGTCAGAAGTTGCAGATCCGCCGCCGCTTCGCCCATTTCGAAACGCTCCGCCGCAACAAATGGGCTGTGCAGTGGCCGCAACGACACATCATGTTGCCCGGATGTTGCACGCCATCGGATTACGGCACGTGATGCGCAGTCATTTGACTGAAATTTTCGGAAGAGTTGAGCCGTGCGGTTTACTCGAACTTTCTTTGTGACGCTCTAGTTCCACGGCCGGAAGTTCCATCTCCGGCAACGGAGACGCGTCCTCCCAAGGCGCGCTCCGCCGTCTGAAAAAGACGAGGGATCGCCCGAGAGCTTCATTGTCGTCCACCAGATTGCGCTACCCAAGGCTCAATTGAATAAAGCTTTATCCGATCCGGAATTGAAATGAATTTGGCTCGCGAATCGATTGAACTGGTGGAGCAGGTCGCACGCATCCTGTGGTTCGAAGGCACCAAGCACGGCTTGCGCGATCGCGAGTGGATGGCGCTGCGCTTCCTCTCCCGCGCCAACCGGTTTTCCCGCACGCCCTCGGCGCTCGCGAGTTACGTCGGTACCACGCGCGGCACCGCCTCGTTCATCATCGGCGAGCTCGAACGGCTCGGCTACATCGAACGAAAGCGCTCGGCCAAGGACAAGCGTTCGGTGTTGCTGAGCGTCACCCAGCAGGGCAAGAAGTTCCTGGCGCGCGATCCCGTCACCGTTCTCGTCGACGCGATTGCCGTGCTCGACGAGGAGGCCAAGATCCGCTTCCGCGACGCGCTCCGCCACGTGCTCGATCAGTCCGACGCGGCCGAGCAGCGGCACCATACCGACGTCTGCAAGCGATGCATCTTCCTCCGGGAAGATCGCACCAGCGCGGACGGCAAGACGACGGTCGAGTTCTCCTGCCGCCTGTTTCGCGCGCCGATCGCGGAGCCGGAGGTCGAGCTGCTCTGCACCAGCTTCGAGCATCACCGCCAGTAGACGGCAGGCTTCGATCAGGGCGTAGCCTTGCGCGACGAATAGATGACGCCGCCGCTGGTTTCCACCACCAGGCGTCCGTTCTCGCTCCGGATCTCCTCGATACGGCCGAGGCCGGGCACCTGCTGTCCCAGCACGGCCTCGATGACGCCGTTCGGACTTTGCAGGATCGCGATCCCCTCATAGGCCTGGCGCACCGACCAGCCCTTGACCACCTTTCGCGGTGCCGCCGTACGTTCCGAGGCAGGCACCGACCCCGTGTATTCCGGCACGGCGACCGAGGCCATCATCGGCATCGTCGGCGAGGGTGGCTGCGAAGCAACGGTCGCCGGCGCCTGGGCTTGCGCCTGCGCAAGCTTGTCGAGCTTCACCGTGGAGGACGAGCTCACCCGTTCGATGCGGTCGAGGTTCTCGGCGAACCGGCCGAAGCGGTCATTGGTTGCCTTGCTCGATTGATCGACCGCGGTCCGCAGGCCGTCGAGATTTTCCGACACGCCCGACACCTGTTTGCGCAACTGGGCGACCGTCTCGCGCAGAATCCTGATCTCGGCATTGGCCGCGACATTGTTCTGGGCGGGCTGCGTGGTGAGATAGGCGATCACGCCGGTGCAGGCGCACACCACCAGGACGGCGGCGACCGCCAAAGTCGCGAGCGGCACCACCCAGGTCGGACGAGGTGGCGGCGGCTTGGCCACGATCACCGCCGGCTTGATCACTGTTGGCGCGGGCTTTGGTATCGCCATCTTGTCGAGGCGCGCCTTGGCACGAATGCGCTTCAAGCCCTCGAGCGCCTCCTTTGCCAGCGTTTCGTCGTTCGCCACAGCCGACATCCGCTTTGCACTTGCTGCGGGCTTGGCCGCTTGCGTCGGGTTCGTCTTGGGCGCTTCCGGAGCCGGCTTCGCCGCCGCGGCAACATCGGCTGTTGCGCCGGGACGAGCTTGTCCATCGGACGACATGTGAAAATGCTCCGTTCGCTTCGATCTTTCGAGCGACGAATTTATTTGCCGAAGCTTGCCTGAAACGTGCGCATCGAAAACTTTTCAGCACGCACGATGCGACGCCGAATGAGTCGAAAGCGTCACGCACGCGGCGAGAGTGCGACTCGAAAGACACACACTCGCCAAGATTTCGCCAAGCTGGAGTCGGCGCGCCACACATGAGTCGAATTGTCGCATGTGGAAACCCGGTGGATAGAGTCAATCCCGGGTTGAAAACCCCTCCATATGCGTGACCTGCATCACCACCCAAAATAGCAGTGATTATACAGGGATGCGGAACTATAGACCCAGCGCAATGCAAAAGTAGTTCAGTATCCAAACCAACTAGTGTGATTAGATATAGCAAGAAACAACTCGCAACAAACCAACAGCATCAAACACGCATAGCAACAGCTTTGTTACGCGCGCTTGATCGGGAATCGGCAATTGTTACGGTCCTACTCAAGTGATTCTCGCCAGTTGGCGAGGAGATCGGCAAAGTTCAGTAGCGTTCGGACGCAATAGGCAACTTGGCGCAACTGTTCTAGGTCGCTGTCTCAATCCGCCCCGCGAGGTGATCCGTAAGACACCCGCCGGGCCTCACGCAGTAAGCGTTCAGTATCGAGTCGAAGTAACAGGCCCGCGGAAAACGCAGGCACTGAATGCGTAGGGCTGCCCGCGAATATCGAAACCATAACAACGGTTCGCGGGATGGAAATATCGTCAAACAGCATGGTCGCCGAGCCGGTGCATCACAACAACCAGCCGGCCGCGACAAGTGCGAAACAGGGGCGAAAGACTAATGTATATTATCGTTGATGATCGCGAGAGCGTCACGAACAGCTACGTTGGAGGGCTCGTTCGCGAAGGCGTATCGTCGATCGGCTTCTCCTCCGGAGAATTCTGGGATTGGCTGCAATCTGCGAGTGAATCGGACCTGGCAGCGGTCGACGCGTTCCTCCTCGGGGATTGCGATGCCCGCGGAAGTCTGCCGCGGGCGATGCGCAAGCGCTCCGCGGCTCCCATCATCGCCATGAGCGGCCAGAAGATGCTCAAGAACACGCTGGAGCTGTTCGAATCGGGTGTCGACGACGTCGTGCACGTGCCGATTCACCTGCGCGAAATCCTCGCCCGGACGGCCGCAATCGCGCGCCGCCGGGTGGGCGAACTGCCGAGGCCCTGCGAGACCAGGATCCAGGTCTTCTTCAACGGGCGTGACCCCGAGATTGCGGGCCACGCTCTCACCCTGCCCCGCCGCGAACTGCGCATTCTCGAATATATGGTCAGCAACCACGGCAAGTGGATCACCAAGACGCAGATCTTCAACGCGGTCTACGGCATCTTCGAGTCCACCTTCGACGAGAGCGTGATCGAAAGCCACGTCAGCAAGCTGCGCAAGAAGCTCCGCGACCGCCTCGGTTTCGACGCCATCGTGGCCCGGCGCTACGTCGGATACCGCCTCAACATCCCGGCCGGCGAGACCATCGAGGTGCCGATGCAGGAGCTCGACGAGGTCGGCATTCTCCTCAACAGGGCGCATGCCGCCCCGGCGGCGTATCCGGCCGGAAACTGACGCGGCAGAGCGCCGCCACGAAACCGACAACGGCCTCCGCGGAGCCTCTTCGCGGAGGCCGTTGCACTTTCAGAACCGCGCGCGCAGAACGCGGGCCTTGCACCGCGGGCGCGGCCGCAGCAGGGCGCGACGAGATGAGAATGGCGCCTCAGGATCTCATTCGGACGTGATGCTTCCGCAAAAGCCGCCTCACGCCTGTCCAGTGAAGCCTACGGCTTCGACTGGAATTCTTCCTTGGAGACGTAGTTGAAGTCCTCGACGAGGACGTCCTGGACGACGTCGGCCTGCATCCGCTCGTTGACACGCTGCTTGATGGCCGTCGTGAGGATCGAGAGGTCGTAGCGGGCGAGCTTCCTGAAATCGAGGCGGTCGTCGGCATAGATCCGGCGGAATGCCTCGTCGACCACGAACGGCTCCGGCGGAACATTCAGCTGGTGCATGGTCCGCGCCTCCACGGTGTAGACGAAGCGCGCGACGATATAGCCCTGCACATTGCCGTTCTCGACCATGGGCACGCTCAACGCCCGCGTCTTCTGGTACTGGAGCCCGTCGAGATAGGCGTCCTTTGCCGGCAAAAGGCTGCCGTTTTCCTTCCAATAGGCCACGGCGTAGCTCGTGCCCGCCGTGAGGATGCAGACCCAGAGCCCGGCCAGCACTACCCTGATCATTTTCCGTCCTGCGCTGTGCGACCGGTATAGGTCCCGTCCGACTCGGCTTCCTTGATCGCCTTGACGATGATCGACGCAACCTCGCGCACCGCGTCGTAATGCATCTCGAGGACGGACCGGTTGCGCTCGAGCTTCTCGCGCAGGCGCTGGATCTCCTCGGTGACCTCGACCTCGCTGCCGAGATGCATCCGCGCCCGCATCAGGCGGACGAACTCCAGCATGCTGCGGCTCTTGCGGGCGCTGAAGTCGTCAAAGTCGATCTTCTTGCCCGTCGTGAGCGCGACCGTCTCCTCCTCGACGATGTTTTCGAGCCGGCGGATCGCCGCCAACAGGCCGCGCACCTCGTCCGATCTCACCGTGTCTGCGCCCTCGATCACCGCTTCGCCGCCGACATTGGGCAGCAACACTGGCAACAGCGCATCGGGAGATGCTGCAGCAATCGTCATCGCCTCGGTGTCCACGACCGGCTGCTCCATCACCAGGGCTGCCGCGCCTTCTTGTGCCTGCATAGGAAATTCACCCCTCAACTTCTATCACCCGTTCCGGATCATCATCCGGCCTTCCCCGTCACGTCCGGACCCGCTGGATTTGCTGCGGCGAGTTGCTTCGCAATGCCAATGCCCTTGCCCTTCGCGAGCTGGTTGCCGAGTTGCTCCGCCAGCATCGATTTCCAGACGCTGCCGGCGGTCCCCTTGCCGAACAGCTCCTCGGACTCCTTCGGCAGCATCGTTTCGACGAAGCTCTGGAGGATGAAGGCTTCAAACTTCCGGTAGACCTCGCCGGACGCCGGCGCCTTGATCACCTGCACCGGAGGTCCGTTCACCGCGCCTGACTGCGCTTCGGCGACCTTCGCCGCGGATTGATCCGCAGCCGCAGCCGCGGCTGCTTTGCCGACCTCGGCGTCCATCGTGGCGGCGAAATCGGCGCCCGACGATTTCAGCGCGTCGAGCTTCGCGGCCGCCGCGCGCTGCGTCACGGGATCGGCGGCCTCCAGGACGTCGAGGACGAGGTCGGGTGTCGCTGTCACGATCATGTCTTGGTCCGGCTGGCTGGCCGTGGCGTCCATGCGCGCACGGTGAGGCTTGTTCCCGTCATCTCCTCGAGCGAGCGCTTTTCGGCGTCGCGAAGCTTCTCCGCGAGCGCCGCCTTGGCGACTTCCTCGAGCTGTTTCACGCGGCGGGTCTCGAGGCGCACCTGATCGAGCTGCCGCGAGGCCTGCTCCTGCACGGCGCGCGCGCCGACGCTCATCCTGTTGAGCCGCCGTGCGATCGACTCGCTCGACGATCCCGCCGGCGGCTTGCCCTCGTTCAATGCGCCAACCAGCCATTCCTGCTCGTCCTGAAAGCTGCGCTCCTGCTGCCGCAGGTGCGCGAGCTGCCATTCGGACAACCGCAGCTGGAGCTTTACCAGCGAGACCATCCGACCAAGCTTGTCCGCGCGCGACTTCATGTTGTCACTCCGCCAGCCAGGAGGAGACGCCGAGGATGAACTGCGTCAAGAGCTCGTCGCTGGTGAGGTAGAGCAGCAGGAAGCCGCCGAACAGCACGAAGGGCACCGAGATGAAATAGACCGGGATCGCCGGCGTCAGCTTGTTGATCAGTCCGACCGCGAAGTTGACGATGACGGAATAGACGATGAAGGGGCTGGCGATCCGCAGCGTCAGCACGAACGCTTCCGACAGGCGGCCCACGAGCTGGTCGAGCGCCATGCTGCCGCCGATCCTGCTGCCGGGATGCCAGACGTCGTAGGAGTTCATCAGCCCACGCAGCACCTGCCAGTGCTGGTCGGTCATGAAGAACAGCGTGGTGACCGATGCCATGATCAGCGGCACCAGCGCGGGCGCCGGATCGGTATCGCCGACGGGCGTTCCCGGGATGTTGCTCAGTCCGATCGCGCTCGCCATCACGGTTGCCATGGTCTGGAGCGCGAGGAAGAACACGCGTCCGCCGAGGCCGATGACGCTCCCGACCAGGATCTCCGTGCCGATCAGCAGCGCGAGCGACAGCGGCGCCGCGTTGTCGGTCAGAGGTTTCAGTACCGCGATCAGGATCGGCGTCAGCGCGAACGTCGTGACCAGCGCGATGAACAGCCGGACTTGGGCCGGGACGTTGACGCTGGAATAGCCCGGTACGAACATCAGGCAGGCGCCGATGCGGCAGAACACGATGAACGTCACCAGCACGCTGTCGGCGAGGCCGCTGATCACGATATGGCTCCGAGCGCACGGATCTCGGAGCTGCGCGCCACTTCGACATGCGACAGGATCGGCAGCGTCGGGAACACCCGCTCCAGGATCATCCGGACATAGGGGCGTGCTTCGGGGGTCACCGCCAGCACCACGCTGGTGCCGTTCTCGGTGAACTTGCGGATGGCGGCGCTGGCTTCCGTCGCGAACTGCTCGATGAGCCGCGGATCGGCGTCGAATTCGACGACGTCGCCCTTGGCGTCGCGCTTCAGGCTCTGGTGGAAAGCGAGATCCCAGCGATTGCCGAGGCGGACCACGTTGAGCACGCCATTGTCGGAGAGATCGCCGCAGATCTGCTGGGCAAGGCGGGTGCGCACATGCTCTGCGACCTGCTCGGAGCGCCGCACATGGGGGGCGATCTCGGCAATCGCCTCGAGGATCAGATGCAGGTTGCGGATCGACACGCGCTCGGCCAGCAGGATCTTCAGGATCGCCAGCAGGCCGGAGTAGGAGATCTGCGAGGGGCAGAGATCCTCGACCAGGCGCTTGTATTCGGGATCGAGCCGGTCGAGCAGCCCGCGCATGTCCTTGTAGGACAGGAGCTGGGCGAGGTTCGCCCGGATGACTTCGCTCAAATGCGTGAGCAGCACCGACAGATTGTCGACCGGCTTGCAGCCCTGCCGCCTGACCTCGTCGGCGAAGGCTTCCGTCACCCACAGTGCCTTCATGCCGAAGGCGGGCTCGATCACCTCCTCGCCGGGCACGTCGGGCTTGCCGTCCTTGTCGACGAGCACCAGCACCTCGCCGAGCCTGAGCTCGCCGTGGGCGACGCGGGTGTCGTGGATGCGGATCTGGTAGCTCTTGGGATCGATCGACAGATTGTCGGTGAGCTTGATCTCGGGAATCACGAAGCCATACTGCTTGGCGAACTTCTTGCGGATCTTGGCGACGCGGTGGCCAAGCTCGGTGCGCGAGCCCAGGAGGTGGACCGAAAGATGGCCGCCGAGCGCCAGCTCGATCTCCGCCGTCTTCAGCGATTCCTTGACCGATTCCTGGGCCTGGGCCTGGGCGCGCTCGTCGGCCTTGCGCGCATCTTCCTTCTGCTTCTCAGCCGCCTGCCGCTTGGGCAAGGTGTAGCCGACGAAGGCCATGACGCCGCCGAGCAGCACGAAAGGCGGCATCGGCAGCCCCGGCATCAGCGCGAGCACGAACATCATCAGCGCGGCGGCCGACACCGCGCGAGGATAGCCGCCGAGCTGCCGGAGCACGGCCTGTTCCGCCGAACCCCTGGTGCCACCCTTGGAGACCAGCAGGCCCGCGGACAGCGACACGATCAGCGCCGGCATCTGCGACACCAGACCGTCGCCGACGGAGAGCTTGGTGTAGACGTCGGCGGCGCGCGACAGCGTGAGGCCGTGATGGGTGACGCCGATCACGATGCCGCCGAAGATGTTGATCGCGGTGATGAGCAGACCGGCGATGGCGTCGCCGCGAACGAATTTCGAAGCACCGTCCATGGCGCCGAAGAACGCGCTTTCCTCTTCGAGCTCGCGGCGGCGGCGCTGGGCTTCCTTGTCGTCGATCAGACCCGCGGACAGATCCGCGTCGATCGCCATCTGCTTGCCGGGGATGGCGTCCAGGGTGAAACGGGCGCCGACCTCGGCGATACGGGTTGCGCCCTTGGTGATCACGACGAAATTCACCGTGACCAGGATTGCGAAGATGATCAGGCCGATGACGAAGTCGCCGCCCATGACGAATTTGGAGAAGCCGGCGACGACATAGCCGGCGGCGTGCTCGCCCTCCCCGCCTCGCGACAGGATGAGGCGCGTGGTCGCGATGTTGAGCGCGAGGCGCAGGATGGTCGCGATCAGCAGCACGGTCGGGAAGGCCGAAAAATCCAGCGGCCGCTGGATCCACAGCGCGACCATCAGGATCAGCGCCGACAGCGCGATCGAGAAGGCGAGGCCTAGATCGATCAGGATCGGCGGGATCGGCAGGAACAGGATCGTGAGCATGGTCACGATGCCGGCCGCAAAGAAGGCGTCCGCCCCGAATCGGCGGGGGCTGGGCAGGCTAGCAGCTAACGTATCGGCCATGGGTCACCGGCAGAGGGTCCGCCCCGTAATCTGCCGCGCAAAGCTTACGCGAGGGTGGTGGCCGCCTCGCGGCTCAGAAGCCCCGCTCGATATGCGAATAGACCATCTCGGTGAAGGTGGAGAGATGGGCGCCGATGAACGAGCCGGAGACGGCGACGACCACGAGAATGACGATGATCTTCGGAACGAAGGTCAGCGTCACCTCCTGGATCTGGGTCAAGGCCTGCATCAGTGCAATGATGGTGCCGACCAGCATTGCCGCGCCGACCGCAGGCCCGGAGGCGACGATGATGGTCCAGATCGCCGCCTGGACGATGTCGAGGGCGTCGCGCTCGTTCATGACTGGCTGATCGTGAGGCCGGGCCCGACGGCGACTTTCGTGCCGTTCTCGAGGGTCGCGATGGAGCCGTCGCTGTTGATGGAGATGGACTTGACCTTGCCGGAGAAGGTCGCGCCGGTCGAGTCGGTGAAGCTGACGGTCTTTCCGATCAATGCGTCGGCCTGCGACAACGACTGCGAGGACAGCAGCGCATCCAGCTTGGTATTGGTCTGCATCGCCTGCTCGACCGTCGAGAGCTGCGCGAACTGGCTCATATATTGCGAGGTGTCCATCGGATTGGTCGGATCCTGGTTCTTCATCTCGGCGACGAGAAGCTGAAGAAAGGTATTGTAGTCGACGCTGTTGCTCGACGTGGTCGTCGTGGTGCTGGTCGACTTGCTGGTGCTGTCGGTCGCGCTGGTGACGTTCATGTGCCTCTCCGCTGTCAGGCAGCCTGGAATGGGGAAACGATCGTGGCGCCGGCCAGGATGGCCTGCTCCACCGGGAACAGCGCCCGGATCCGCTTGAGGGCCTCGAAATAACGTGTCGCCTCGACCAGCTCGTCGACCGCGGCAAGCCCCTCCAGCATCTCGCGGCTTTCGCACACCGCGACCAGGGCCGCGTGGTGCTGCGCGTAGAGCGCCGAAGCGTCGCGGACATCGGTCGGGTTCATCAGCATGAGCTGAACGATGAAATAGAGCTGCCGCATCGCAGTAGTGGCGTCGGACGCTTGCATGATCTGCCCTTCGAGCAGGAACATGACGTCGTTGACGAGCTCGACGGAGACCTTGCGGTCCACGCGCAGCACCGCGCCGTTGATGTAGATCCGTTCGCCCGCCCGCAAGGATATCTTCATTAGAGCGCGTCTCGGATCAGGCGGTTGATTTCGATGAGCTGCGCGACGTCATCCGACCTCTCTTCGCGAAGGCGATCGGCCTCCTTGATGACCCACAAGCCGATCGAGATGATCTCCGCGCGCAGCTTCTCGGGAAGCCCGTTTTCCGGATGCGCGAGATCCTCGATGAAGATCGTCCACAGCCGCCGCACATAGAGCAGGCTCTGGACGTGATCCTCGAAACTGTAGCGTCCCTTCTGAAGCCGCTCGAGGCGATCGATGCCGAGACTGAGCGCCTGGCGCTCGCGGCCTCTCGCCTCATAGCCGCTCTCGTCGACGACCGATGCATAGGCTTCAAACGTCATCAGGACCACTCTGCGCAGGAAACGGAATAACAAGACAAGGGTCGTGAACCTCGAAAAACGAGCTTGGCTCAGAGATAGTTGATGAGGCTGATCTTCTGGAGCTGTGAGGTCAGCGCCAGCGCCGTCTGGATCTGGGTCTGCAGGGTGTTGACCCGGACCGAGGCTTCCGTCGGATCGACCTTCTCCATACCGACGATCTGATTGTTCAGAATGTCCTGCTGCGTCTTGAGCTTGTCGGTTGCGGAGGTGATCCGCTGCTGGACCGTGCCGACGCTGCCGCCGAGGGTCGCGAGATCAGAAATTGCGCTGCCGACGAGGCCGATGGCCTTGTCCACGACGACCTGGAACGTCTCCTGGCTCAGTTTCGCGTTACCGAGATCCGCCATCATGGTGTAGGCCTCGGCGAGCTTGCGGAAGCCGGGCTGGTTGGCGCTGACGGACGTATCTGCGATCTCGGTCGTGGAGATGCGGCTTTGCATGACCTGGTCGGTGGCCGACGACCAGTTGGTGTTCCAGGCCGGGCTCGCGAACTCGGTATCGAAGGTGGTGTTGAGGAACGTCTGCATCTGTGCGGGGGTTATGCCGCTCACGCTGGCCGAGGATTGCGAGAAGCCGAAGTTCGCAAGGAAATCGGCGTCGACCCGGTTCTTGCTGGCCGAGCCCGTGGCATAGGGCGTGACCGGCTGGTTCTGCGTGTTGACGCCCGAGAAGAGATACGAGCCGTTATAGGAGACGTTCAGCGCGCCAATCAGATCCTGGAGGTTGGCGGACGCAGGCGGCAGAACGATCCGGCCGCCGTTGTCGGTGCTGCGAGCCGCGATCAGGTCCTTGAGGAAGTCCGTTGCGGTCGTGCCGAGCTGGGTGATCCGGGCTTGCGTCACGTCGAGCCGTCCCGAGACGAGCTCGTTGGTATCGACGAGCTGATCGGCGAAGCTCCAGTCCGCCCGCAGGGTGAGGTCGCTTCCCGTCGTGGCGCCAAGCTCGAGGCCGACATCGGCGAAACGGCCGGTGGTCGCTTCCGTCGACGCCTTGCTGAGCGCAGCCTGGTTGTTCGTGATCGAGGTCCTCAGCGACGAGGACAGCATCAAGGTCGAGATGTAGTTCGCGCTCATCATGGCTTAATTCCCCACGGCAGCCAGCAGGCTCTGCAACATTTCGTCGACGGTCGAGATGATCTTCGACGAGGCCGAATAGGTGCGCTCGACCTGAAGCATCAAGGACATCTCGTCGTCCATGTTGACGCCGCTGACGTTCGACAGCGCCGCGGTGCTGCGGTCGAGCAGCGTTTTCTGGTAGGTGGCGTTGGAGTCCGCGGTCTTGCGCTGGTTTTCGATCCAGCTCGTCGACGACGACGCGTAGTCGATCAGGCTGCCGCTCGGCTTGCCTTGCGTGGTCGCATCGAAGGGCTGCGCCGCATCCATGCCGCCGATGAGCTGCTGCAGCCGGGCCGAGTAGCCGCCATTGCCGGCGGTGTTGTATCTGTATGCAGGGTTGCCGCTGATCGCGCCGTCGCGCAGCAGATTGGGATTGCCGCCCAGCGCCGGATCGACTGACGCCGCGACACTGATCAGGCCGGCAAGGCCGACCGAGACGGTGGCGCTCGCCGGCATCGCCGGCGCGCCGGGATAGGTGAAGAGACCGGGAACGTCGGGCAGCGCCGCGGCGGTCTGATCGCTCTCCCTGAAGGTGTTGATCAGGCCGCGCGCGATTTCGTCGAGCTGACTCTGATAGGTGACGGAGTCCCGGTCACGCAGCTGAGCGAGACCCGCGAGCTTGCCCGACTTCAGCGGCATCACCGAATTGGCGCCGGTCACCGGGACGCCGTCGATGACGACTGCGTTCCCCGTGGTGCCGGGCGAATAGATGTTGGTCGCCGTGAAGCTGACCGTTCGCGCCGTCTTGTCGAACAGAACGACGCCGCTGTCGGTATAGAGCGCAGCATCGCCGTTGGTGCGGATCGACATCGAGACGCCGACTTCCTCCGACAGCTTCGAGACGATGCTGTCGCGCTGGTCGAGATAGTCGGTGACGTCATCACCGGCAATCGTCCCCCTTACGATCGCATTGTTGACCTTGTCGAACTGGGAGAGGAGCTGGTTGATGTTGGCGACCGAGGTCGCCATGTCGGCATCCGCCCCCTCGCGGACCGATTGCACGGTCTTGGTCGCCTCGTTGAGGGAGGTCGCCATGTCCTTGGCGGACGTGACCGCCGCCTGCGCCAGCGTGGTGTTGTCCGGGGCGTTGGCATATTGCTGCAGCGCCTTCTTCAGCGCATTGAGCTGCGAGGTCGGCGACTGGTCGAGCTCCGGATCGTCCACCGTGGCAGTTGCGATCTTCTGGAGACCGTCATAGATCGCGCCGTCCTTGGCCGACGACGAGGTCGCGGTCAAGACGTTGTTGTAGAGACCCGAGCTGGCGGCGCGCTGGATCGCCGCCACATAGACGCCAGCCCCGGGAAGGTTGTCCAGCACGGCGATCTTGCGCGAATAGCCGGCAGTGCTGGCACCGGCGATGTTGCGCGAGATCGTCGAGGACTGGATCCCCGACGCCATGAGTGAAGCGCGAGCGGAGTCGAGAGCGGCGGTAAGGGACATGATTTGCTCTTGCCCGGAACGGGCGCTGGAGAATTCAGCGCTTCAGGTTGACGACGATGTCGAGCAGGTCGGCGCCGGTCTGGAACGATTTCGAGTTGGCGGTGAAGCCGCGCTGGGCCTCGATCATCCCGGTGAGCTCGTCCGCGAGGTCGACGTTGGAGTCTTCCAGGGCGCCCGACTGGACGGTACCGAGACCGCCGGTACCGGCATTCCCGGCCTGCGCGTTGCCGGAATTCATGTTGGTCGAATAGACGTTGCCGGGCTCCGGCGTCAGATTGTCGGGGCTCGCGACGTCGGCGAGCATGATGGTGAAGAGCGTCAGTTGCTGTCCGTTCTTGAGGACCGCCGTCACGAAGCCCGAATCGTCGACATTGACCTTGTCGATGGCCGATGGAGCGCTGCCATTGACGGTCGCCTTGAAGCTGAAGTCGGTTCCGGTCTGCGTCATGTTCGACAGGTTCAGGGTCGTCGCCGCACCGCCGGGGACGGTGAAGGAGAGAGTCGTCGGGCTCGCCGCAGCCAGCGCGCCTTTGCCGGTTGCGGTCGTATCGAAGGTGAAAGTGGTGGCGGCGCCGACCGACGCACCTGTCGCGGAGTTGTAAGCCTGAATCTGCCAGGTATCCGAGCCGGCGGCCGTCGCCGTGTGGGACATGTAGACGTCGAGCGTAACGGCCTGGCCGATATTGTTGT
This sequence comes from Bradyrhizobium sp. CB1717, assembly GCF_029714325.1. Taxonomy (NCBI): domain Bacteria; kingdom Pseudomonadati; phylum Pseudomonadota; class Alphaproteobacteria; order Hyphomicrobiales; family Nitrobacteraceae; genus Bradyrhizobium; species Bradyrhizobium sp. CB1717. The sequence continues at coordinate 2,674,636 of NZ_CP121666.1, read as the reverse complement.
AGGCCACGATCGAGCTCTTCGACGAATATGACGCCGGTCCGGGCGGACCGGCGATCACAGCCGCTTTCGGATCCAGATTGCCGGTCGTGAGTGTCCCCGCCGTCGTCGGCACGGGCACTTGCGAAACCTGGGCAATGTTGACGATCTGCATGCCGGACAAGCTGTTCTGCGAGAAATTGGTCACCTTGCCGGGCTGACCCAGAAGGTAGTAGCCGGCCGCGTTGACCAGATTGCCCTGGGCGTCCGGCACGAACGAACCGGCGCGCGTCAGATATTGCTGGGTGTTGTTGGCGTTCGACACCACGAAGAAGCCGTTGCCCTGGACAGCGAGGTCCGTGGTCGAGGTGGTGAACTGCGTATGCCCTGCGTCGCTGATGGCGTAGCGCACCGTCGTCTCGACGGCGCCGGAATCGTAATTGCCCGAACCGCTCTTCAGGATCAGCGAGGAGAATTCGGTCGAAGCCCGCTTGTAACCGGTCGTGTTGACGTTCGCGATGTTGTCCGAGACCGTCGACAGTTTGTTGGACTGTGCGCCCATCCCGGAAACACCGGTGCGCATAACACCATACAGGCTCATGAATTGGGCTCCTTTGGAAGGTTGCAGCTACAATGAGGGTTCTTGCTTGCGCGGGGCTGATGGTCGGGAACCATGCACAACTTCATGTTGTCAGGTCGTTTTCGGCTGACAGAACGAGCGCGCCTTGTCGGTCCAGGCGCCGAAGCCGCTCGAGACGAGATGGGCGACGATGTGGCAGACATAGCGCTTCTGCGCCGGCTGGTTGTTGGGGCCTGCATTGTAGCGGGCGACCGCCATGGTCCAGCTGCCCTCGCGCTGCTTCAGCTCCTTCAGGAAGCGCGCGGCGTATTCGACATTCTTGGCGGGATCGAACATCGCCTGCACGGAGGCGAACTTGTCGCCATGATAATAGTGGTTGATCTGCATGCAGCCGAGATCGATCAGCTTGATGCCCTTGGCTCGCATCGCCTCGAAATTCGCGATCGCATCGTTCATGTCCTTGGCGAACACGGTCTGACCGTCGGCGCCGAGCGCATAGGGATAGAGCGCCCCGCGCCGTCCGGTCTCGGTGAGACCGACGGCATAGAGAATGCCGAGCGGGATACCGTGCTGCTGGGCCGCACGCGCCATCTCGCGCTCGCAGGGGCGCGCGCTGTCGGTGGCCGCGTGGGCCGCGCCGGCATTACAAATAAACAGGGCCGCGATTAATCTGCGGCGCCACGTCCTGGTCATGACGCGTCTCCTGGTTGGACTGGCGCTCCTGCCGGGCCTGTCTCGCATCGCCGTCCGATTGCCCCGACGACGTGCCGGCGCCGTCGAACGTGCCTTGCGATTGTGAGGGTGACTGTTGCTGGCCAGAGAAATGTGGCTGCGGCTGCGACTGGCCGGAGCCGCTCTGAAAACCATCGAGCGAGCCGTGCTGGACGGGCGCGACGTCGGCGACGTAACCGGCCGACTGCATCAGATCGCGGATCGAGTCGCGCTGCTGGTCCAGCATCAGGCTGGTGTCTTTGCGTTCGGCAGCGAGGTGGATCGAGACTTCCGAGCCGACCAGGCGGAGGCGCACGGTGACATTGCCGAGCGCCGGCGGCTCCAGGTTGACGGTCAGGATCTTCAGCGGCTGGTCGGGCGCATTGGACTGCGACCCGGCGAGATCGGGCGCTGCGGACGAGGCCGTCGGCGCTGATTCCTTCAGTTCCGCGACCACTGCATTGGCGACCTGTTGCGGCGCGTTGAACTGCGCCGGGGGCAGATGGGTCTCCTGCTGGACCACCGTGACCTTGGTCGCCTCGGGCAGTGCGTCCCGGGCCGAGGCCTTGACGGCGCGTTCGACATTGGCCGTGACGGCCTCGAAGCCTGACGTTCCGGGCAATGCCTTTGACGGCCCGTCGTTGTCCTGCTGCGCGGCGACTGCCGCCTGCGAACGCGCGCCGATCGGGGCGGCGGCGGGCGGCGCGGGATCAGCGGCGGCGATCTTCGCCGTGCCCGCAGCCTGAACTTCGCGCTTCGGCGTGGAGGAGCGCTCGTCGCGCGCGGAGGCGTCCTTCCCGTCACCCACCGGCGATTGCACCTGTGACCTCACGGCTGGTACGGCCGCGAGCTCCTGTCCAACGATCGCGGGCATGCTCGACCGGTTCGAGACGTCCGCCTTCGCGGCATCGTCGACCGGACCTTGGGTCTGCGACGCATGGTCGGTCTTTGGGCCGGACGACTTGTGACCGGAGCTGGCCTCGTCGACCACGTCTGTGCGTTCCTGCCCCGCTTCGTCCTTCCCGGCCTGATGCGCCAGGCGCGCGCGCAGCGTTCCGGCTTTCACGGTCGTGCTGCTGGCCTCATCGTTGAGTGCCCGCTTCGCCAGGTTCGAGACGGTGTGAAGCAGATCGTTGAACGACGAATCCGCCTGCGATTTCGTCCCCGCTGCTTTTGCCGAGCGCGATGCACCGCGCATGTTGAGGCTCTCGGCGAGGCCTGAGAAGAGCTGTCCGGAGGTTCCGCTGAGTTTGGTCATGGGCGGCGATCCTTGGCGAGGAGTTCGAGTTCGCCGAGCTGCTTCTGCGCGCGCGTGAGTGTCGCGTTCGATGATGCGAGATCGAGACGCGCCGGCGTCGCCGGAGGCTTGTCGGCGGTGGCGGCGGGGCCGCCTGCAAATGGCTTGCGAACGTCGAGCGCGAGCTGCAACGTCGCATTCAGGAGAACAACATCGCGCTCGGGCAGCTTCGACCGATCGAGCGCCTTCAGCTCGGCGAGACCGCCGTCATATTCGTCGGTGAGCGCCCGCGAGGCGCCGCGGAAGAGATGCGCGCGCTCGCGCTCGGCGGAGGCATCGGCGCTGAGCGCCAGCGCACGCTCGGCCGCGAGCCGGGTCACGGGCATCAGTCCACGCAGCATCGCGTTGCGCGCGATCATGAGATGCAGCTTGATGCGGCTGGCGCGATCGATCTGGTCCAGCAGGGTGACGATGCGCGCAAAGCGGCGCTCGTCGAGCGCCAGGCTCGATTGCGTCAGGCCCGTGGAGAAACGCTGCCAGAAATCGCCGGCATAGATCGAGTTGCGATAGTGGCGGATATAGGCCAGCGTCAGGAACTCGAACTTGTCGAAATCCTCGGCCTGCCCGACCAGCAGGATCTCGCGTCGCAACGCCGCCTCTTCCACCAGCGTGCCGGGCAGGAGCAGACGCGCATCGTCCAGTCGCTCGATCGCAAGCGATGCCTCGGTGCGTGCGAACAGCGCGCCCTGCACCAGCGCAACCTGTCCGCCCAGGCCCGACGGAAGCGTACGCGGCTTAACGTCCTTGAGCAGCTCGCGCGCTTCGTCCTGACGGCCCTCGACATAGGCGAGCGCGCCATCGAACAACCGACCGTCGACGCTCATCTTGTCGCGCGGCAGCTTGCGGACCAGTTGCGGCGCGCCGCCGCTGAGCAGGTAGATGACGACGGCCTGGCCGTTCTGCGGATTGCTCCACACATTCGCATCGGCGGCAAGAAACTTCTCGCCTACCTGCCGGATCAGCGCGATGTGGCTGCCATGGGCCGCGGTATCGCCGTTGGCGATGCCGTCCTGCACGGCCTGCAAGGCACGCACGAGCTCATACGGTTCGCTTGACGTCGCGGCAGGGACCGGCGCCGGATCGGCAAGCGCGGGCGCCGCCGTCGGCGGCAGCACCATCAACAGGGCAGCGCAGAGGAGCGGCCTGATCACAGACGCTTCTCCCGGATCAGGATCTCGATCCGGCGATTCTGTGCGGCTGCCGGGTCGCTGGGAAGCTTCGGCCGCCGGTCGGCATAACCTTCGACATGCTCGATTCGCAGTGCATCGACGCCGGAGCGGACCAGCATGTAGTAAGCCATCTGTGCACGGGCGGTCGACAGCCGCCAATTGTCGTAGTTCTCCGACTTGTACGGCCGATTGTCGGTGTGGCCGCGGACGATGATCATGCCGGGACGCTTCGCCAGCAGCGGCCCGATCTTGTCGATCACCCGGATGAGCTCGGGCCGCGGCTCGGCCGAGCCGACGGCGAACATGCCGAAGCTCGCATCGTCGGTCAGGCTGACCAGCAGGCCTTCCTCGACCTGACGCACCTCGGCGACCGGTCCCGCACCGGCCTTGACGTCCGACAGCGCATCCGCGATTGCGGACTGCAGCTGCTTGACGGTGGGCTGCTGTGTTTGCGCGGCCTCGCGCGGTTCGGAATCCTTCTTCGCGTCGTTGGGACGCGCCTGCGCTCCGGACTGCGCGTTCGCCTGGGCGCCGCCCTCGCGCGATGACTGCGACGGCGCAGGCCCCGGCGGCAGCAGGGGCGACAGGCTCGCGGACGATGCATCGGCGTTGGGAGCGATGCTTCCGCCGGCATCATCCGTCTTGGCGCGGCGCGCCTGCGACTCGGCTTGACCGGCGCCCGACATGTTGTCGCGCGCGGACGGATTGGGCTTCGGCTCGCTCTCGATGATGCGATCCGCGTCCTTCGATGCCTGCGGCGCCAGCTTCCAATAGCCGGGATCGAAGGGATCCCGATAAGCGTCGCCGCCCTTGAGACCGTCCTCCTCCGCAGAGGTCAGCGAGCCGGCGCGGCGCTGGCCCGAGGCCTCGTTCGCATTGTTTGCGATCTCGGCAAGCGTCGCATAGGGGTCGCGGAACAGGACCTTCTCCTCGTAGAACGGCGGCTTCTCGGCCGTCGGGGAGTCACCGCGACGTTCCTCGCTCGGCCCACCCGGCTGACGCCGGCCCTCCTGACCGTCGAACGTGGTCGGCTCCTTCTTGGTGAGATCCTTCAGACCTTTCGGTGCCGGCGCATTCTCGGCGAGCTTGATCGGGTTGAAGTAGCTTGCGACCACCTGCTTCTGGTCCTGATTGAGCGCGTTGAGCAGCCACATGACCAGGAAGAACGCCATCATCGCGGTCATGAAATCCGCATAGGCAATCTTCCATACGCCGCCGTGATGCGCCTCCTCGGCGAAGGCGCTGCGCCGGCGGACGATCACGAGCTCCTGCTTAACCTCTTCCACCATGGCTGCTACCGGCGCGCTTCCTTCAGGCGTTCGCCCCAGGCTGTGATCTGCGTCTCGATCACGGTCTGGTCGGCGACGACGCGGACCTCAGAAGTCTCGGCAACCTCGTACTCGACCCCCGTGCGCCTGCTAGCCTCGAGCTGGGTCCTCACGAGGTCGAGCAGCTCGCTCGGGCCGGTGACCTTGAACACCGGCACCGGCGAATTGCCGGTCAGCGCGGCGATCTGCTCGACCAGCGATCCAACCGCCTTGTCGCGGACCGCATCGGCGAGGAAAGGCAGCAGGATGCGCGCGACGGAGCTCGCGATGTTGGTCTCGATCTCGCGGCAAGCCGCCTCGAAGCCGCCGACGATCGTGGCGGCCTGCTGGTCGGACCACTTGGCGCGCTCCTCGCCGAGCCGGATCGCGCTGCGGACGCGCTCCTCGGCGACCCTGGCATCGCCCTCGGCAAGGCCGGCGGCATGGCCGCGACGATAGGCATCGTCGAGAAGATTGACCGGCGGGGCTTCCGCCTCGGGCGCTGGAGGCGCCGGCTGAAACTGCGGCTGCGATTGAGGCTGACGCTGCGGCTGGGCCTGGGGTTGCGGTTCGCGCCGCGCCTCCTTCGGCCTCGTCAGCACGTCCTGGATCTTGGGCGGCGGTGGTGGCGGCGCCGACTTGACCCGGCCATTCGCGTCGAACTGCGTCAGGAGTTTTCCGATTGCCGCGTTCATGCCGCCTCCTCGCGTCGCATCCAGTCTTTAAGGATCGCTGCCGCTTGCGCCTGATCGAGCCGGACGATCTGCTCGAGCCGCTTCTGCGGTGTTCGCTGCATCTTGCCTTCGAGATCTTCGACGAGGTTGAGCTCGGGATCCTGGCTCTCGGCCAGCGCAAGGGCCGCGGCGGCTTCGAGCTCGGCGGCCTCGGCCGCCTCGGTCTGCTCCTGCGCCGCACGATGGGTCAGAATGCCATTGACCGCGGGCCGAAGTCCGAACCAGACCAGCATCGAAGCGACCGCCAGGATCGTCACCGCGTTGATGACGCTGCCGAGCTGCTTGTTGATCATCTCGACAAAGCTGATCGGCGGCACCGGCGCGAGATCGCGCGAGCCTTCGATGAAGTCGACGGCCGTGACCTGGATCTGGTCGCCGCGCGCCTTGTCCAGCCCGCCGGCCGTCGCCGCGAGCTGGCTGATCTCGGCGAGCTTGCTGTCGATGATGGCCTGGTTGCTCTTGTCGCCGAGATCGGCGACCAGACGCGCGCGGTTGACCAGCACGGCGATGAAGAGCTTCTTGACCAGATAGCCGTCGCTCACAGTCGTCGTGGTCTTGGACGAGACCTCGAAATTGGTGACGTCCTCGCGGCGGGTCTTGTCCTCGCTGGAATTCTTGGTGCCGCCGGCGTTCACCTGCTGATCGGGCAGGTTCTGCTGCACCGTGGTCGGCTGCGAACGGTCGGCGTTCTGCGACGATTCCTTCTCGCGCACGTTCCGCACCGAACGTTCGGCGCGGCCCTCCGGATCGTAGACGGTCTCGTTGGTCTGCCGCTTGTCGGTGGAGAGCTGCGGGGAGACGCTGACCTCGAAATTGTCCAGGCCCAGATACGGCGTCAGCGCCTTGCGGATGTTCTCCTGCACCATTCCGCCGACCGTCTTCTGCAGGCTCGCCATCTTGGTCGGCGCGGCGCTCGCCTCGTCCTCCTCGGCGAGCAGCATCGAGCCGTCGGCATCCAGCACCGTCACCTTGTCGCGGCTCATGCCGGGGATGGCGGCCGCGACGAGATGACGGATCGACTGCGCCGTGCGCGCCTCGATCGCGCCGTCGGTGCGCAGCACGACCGATGCCGATGGCGGCTGCTGGGTCCCGCGGAACGAGCCGCGCACCGGCAGCACGATGTGCACGCGCGCCGCCTTCACACCCTTCATCAGCTGAACGGTTCGCGCGATCTCGCCCTCGAGTGCGCGCAGCTTCGTCACTTCCTGCATGAACGAGGTCAGGCCGAGCGAGCCGATCTTGTCGAACAGCTCGTAGCCGGAATTGGCGCTGGTCGGCAGGCCCTTCTCGGCGAGCAGCATCCGCGCCTGCATGGTCTGACTCGGACGCACCGAGACGGCGTCACCGGCGGTATTGACGTCGAAGGCGATGTTCTGCTCGCGCAGCGCAGCGCCCATGCGCGTCACGTCTTCGCGGGTGAGGCCGGTATAGAGCGTCTCGAACTCGGGCCGGCTCAGATAATACGCACCGCCGACGACGGTGACGAGAACGGCAAAGCCGATCAGTCCCAGGGCCATCAGCCGTCGTGGCCCGAGCTCCAGCAGATTGTTGAGCAGTTGCTGTATCTGCGCACGACTGAACAGCATATGACCTCGTACCAATGCGAACGTAGAGGACACTCCGCTGCCAACCTTGTCTGAAGGTTGCGCGAGGCCACGAATGTGTCGGTTCGCGGGCGAGGCGTGGTAAATTTACAAGAAATCGGGGAGACGCTATCGCGCGTATCGGCAACAGATGCACAACCGGACTCATCGCGGCGCGATCGGCTGCGGCGTACTGCCCGAGACCTGGCGTCAGGGGATCAATTGCGGGCACATCCTGTGCCATCATATCCGCCGGCCATGGCGGAGACCGTGCTCCCGAGGGAGCACGGTCGTTTCCAAAGCCGAGCTTACTTGAACAGCGACAGGATGCTCTGGCTGTTCTGGTTGGCGATCGAGAGCGCCTGGACGCCGAGCTGCTGCTGGGTCTGAAGCGCCTGCAGGCGCGTCGATTCCGCGTTCATGTCGGCGTCGACGAGCTGGCCGATACCGCGATCCACGGAGTCCATCAGGTTCTTGACGAATTCGGTGTTGGTCGCGATACGGTTCTTGATGGCACCGAGATTGGCGGCGGCCGAGGCAACCGTGTTGATCGCTGCGGTGACCTGGTTGATGTAGCCGTCGAGCTTGGCCTGGTCAGTCGCCGAGTCGGTCAGCGAGCCGATGGCGAGCGTGGCGACCGATGCGAACCCGGTCGTGCTGTTGCCGGTCACCGTATCCAGGATGCCGGACGTGGTTGAGCCGCCGGTGGTGTAGAGCGCGAAGGTGGCGGTCGTCACCGTGATGGAGCCGATCGTGGGCGTACCGCCGACACGCGAGTACGAAGACACGAGGTTGAAGGTCGTCGGCGTGGCCGTGGACGACGAGGGCGTAACGTCGATGCTCAGCCAGTTGATGCCGTTGATCGTGGCCGAGCTGGCCTTCAGCTTCATATCCTGCTGGATCTGGGTGACTTCCGACTGGATCTTGGTGCGGTCGATACCGGCGGTCTTGGCTTCGACCAGCAGCGCCTGGAGCTTGGTCAGGCCGGATTCCTTGTCGCCGATGACCGTGTTCAGAGCGGTGTATTCGGTGTCGACCATCGCGGCCGACAGACCGAGCGAGTCGGAGACCGCGGAGAGCGCGGCGTTGTCGGAGCGCATCGAGGTCGCGATCGACCAATAGGCGGAGTTATCCGAAGCGGTCGACACGCGCTGGCCGGTCGAGATCCGGTTCTGCGTGGTCGCGAGCTGCGAGCTGACGTTGCGGAGGGTCTGCAGCGCGGTCATTGCAGACGAGTTGGTGAGCAGACTTGAACTCATTCTTGACGCCCCTTTGAAGATTGAATTGTTAGGGACATACCGGGCTTACACCGGTACGACAGGGCGGCATCATGCCTTTGGGCTGCGGAAAAGCGCGCTCAACCTGACGTAACGGTGGCGATAGCATGCGAAGTTTGTGCGAGGCTTGTGCCCCGTGACCGGACCGCAACAGGGTGCGTCAAATCGACGTACGAGGGGCGAGGTGCGAAAGTCATGGCGCGCGACCAACGCACACCAAATGAAAAAGGGCCGCGCTTCTCGCGAAGCGCGGCCCTCTGCGATGGTTTGAAGCTTAGCGGAACAGCGACAGGATGCTCTGGCTGTTCTGGTTGGCGATCGAGAGCGCCTGGACGCCGAGCTGCTGCTGGGTCTGAAGCGCCTGCAGGCGCGTCGATTCCGCGTTCATGTCGGCGTCGACGAGCTGGCCGATACCGCGATCCACGGAGTCCATCAGGTTCTTGACGAATTCGGTGTTGGTCGCGATACGGTTCTTGACGGCACCGAGATTGGCGGCGGCCGAGGCAACCGTGTTGATCGCTGCGGTGACCTGGTTGATGTAGCCGTCGAGCTTGGCCTGGTCAGTCGCCGAGTCGGTCAGCGAGCCGATGGCGAGCGTGGCGACCGATGCGAACCCGGTCGTGCTGTTGCCGGTCACCGTATCCAGGATGCCGGACGTGGTTGAGCCGCCGGTGGTGTAGAGCGCGAAGGTGGCGGTCGTCACCGTGATGGAGCCGATCGTGGGCGTACCGCCGACACGCGAGTACGACGACACGAGGTTGAAGGTCGTCGGCGTGGCCGTGGACGACGAGGGCGTAACGTCGATGCTCAGCCAGTTGATGCCGTTGATCGTGGCCGAGCTGGCCTTGAGCTTCATATCCTGCTGGATCTGGGTGACTTCCGACTGGATCTTGGTCCGGTCGATACCGGCGGTCTTGGCTTCGACCAGCAGCGCCTGGAGCTTGGTCAGGCCAGACTCCTTGTCGCCGATGACCGTGTTCAGAGCGGTGTATTCGGTGTCGACCATCGCGGCCGACAGACCGAGCGAGTCGGAGACCGCGGAGAGCGCGGCGTTGTCGGAGCGCATCGAGGTCGCGATCGACCAATAGGCGGAGTTATCCGAAGCGGTCGACACGCGCTGGCCGGTCGAGATCCGGTTCTGCGTGGTCGCAAGCTGCGAGCTGACGTTGCGGAGGGTCTGCAGCGCGGTCATTGCAGACGAGTTGGTGAGAAGGCTAGAACCCATTTTTGATGTCCCTTTGACGATTGAATTGAGTTTGGGGACATACCGGGCTTGCACCGGTACGGCAGGGCGGCGTCATGCCTTTGGGTCACCGAAATGCGGTGAAGGACCCAACCTGTCGTAGCGGTGAGGCTATCCGTCGAAGCTTGTGCGAGGCTTGTGGCTCTGTGCCTCAGTTGCAACACCGAGCCTGGATCATGGCGCGGACGCGGCGTCACGCCCAAAAAAAAGGGCCGCGCTTCGCGAGAAGCGCGGCCCTCTCCAGATGACCTGAAGTTTAGCGGAACAGCGACAGGATGCTCTGGCTGCTGTTGTTGGCGATCGAGAGCGCCTGAACGCCGAGCTGCTGCTGGACCTGGAGGGCCGACAGACGGGTGGACTCCTGGTTCATGTCGGCGTCGACGAGCTGGCCGATACCACGATCCACCGAGTCCATCAGGTTCTTGACGAACTCCGTGTTGGTCGAGATACGGTTCTTGACCGCACCGAGATTGGCGGCGGCCGAGGCAACCGTGCCGATTGCGGCGGTGACCTGCGCGATGTAGCCGTCGAGCTTGGCCTGGTCGGTCGCCGAGTCGGTCAGCGAGCCGATGTTGAGCGAGGAAACCGACGCGAACCCGGTCGTGCTGTTGCCGGTCACCGTATCCAGGATGCCGCTGGCCGTTGAGCCGCCGGTGGTGTAGAGCGCGTAGGTGGCGGTCGTCACGGTGATGGTACCGATGGTGGGCGTGCTGCCGACACGCGAGTACGACGACACGAGGTTGAAGCTCGTCGGCGTGGCCGTGGACGACGAGGGCGTGACGTCGATGCTCAGCCAGTTGATGCCGTTGATCGTGGCCGAGTTGGCCGTCGACTTCAGCTGCGCCTGGATCTGGGTGACGTCTGCCTGGATCTTGGAGCGGTCGATACCGGCGGTCTTGGCTTCGACCAGCAGCGCCTGCAGCTTGGTCAGGCCGGAGTCCTTGTCGCCGATGACCGTGTTCAGAGCGGTGTATTCGGTGTCGACGGTCGCGGCGGACAGACCGAGCGAGTCGGAGACGGCGGCGAGCGCGGCGTTGTCGGAGCGCATCGAGGTTGCGATCGACCAATAGGCAGCGTTGTCCGAAGCGGTCGACACGCGCTGGCCGGTGGAGATGCGGGTCTGCGTGGTGGCGAGCTGCGAGCTGACAGACCGCAGGGTCTGGAGCGCGGTCATGGCGGTCGAGTTCGTAAGCAGGCTTGACATTGCGAATGTCCCTTTATGTACGCGTTACATTTTCACGAGGGGACATACCGGGCTTTCACCGGTACGGAGGGGCGGCATCATGCCTTTGGACTGATGTGGGTGAGGTCCAACCCGCCGTGCCGCATTGCTAGCACGCGAAATCTTGCCCGCAGATTAAGATCGGCTTGAATTTAGTAGCAAAATCATATGGTTACCATTACCCTCCGGTAACCATAAGTCGGTACTTCTTGCTAACCATAACCGGCCGGCCGGCGATCGCGGCTGCTACGAGAACGACCGCACCAGTCCGGAGGCCAGCAGGTTCCAGCCGTCGATCAGCACGAAGAACAGCATCTTGAACGGCAGGGCGAGGATCGTCGGCGGCATCATCATCATGCCCATCGACATCGTCAGCGTCGCCACGATCATGTCGATGACGAGGAACGGCAGCATGATGAGGAAGCCGATCTCGAACGAGCGCCGGAGCTCGGAGATCATGAAGGCCGGAATGATCACGCGCAGATCGACGCGCTTGTCGTCGAACTTCTTGCGAAAGCTTTCGGCGGCGAGCGACTCGAAGGTCTGCAGATCCTTGTCGCGGACATGAGCCAGCATGAATTCGCGGAACGGATCGGTGATCTTCAGATAGGCCTCCTCCTCCGAGATCTCGTTCTTCATGAGAGGCTGGACGCCGGTCTCCCAGGCGCGGTCGAAGGTCGGCGCCATCACGTAGAAGGTCATGAACAGCGCGAGGCTGACCATCACGAGATTGGCCGGCGTGGTCTGGAGGCCGAGGCCGGAGCGCAGGAACGACAGCGCCACCGCAAATCGCGTGAAGCTCGTCACCATGATGAGCAGCCCCGGCGCTACCGACAGCACCGTGATCAGCGCCATCAGCTGGATGATGCGGCCGCTGGTCGAGCCGTTGCCGGGAGGCAGCAGCGAGTTGAGGTCCGGGATCTGGGCCAGCGCCACCTCGGGCAGCACGGCCAGAAGCAACGCGAGCAGCAGGACTTTCACTCTCACTGGATCACCAACGTCTCTATGATCAATTCGCGGACCTTGCCGGACGAGCGGATATTGGCGCGCTCGGTCAGGTCGTCGCGCAGGTGCTGGAGGCCGCGCGATCCCTCGAATTGCGTGACCGACGACGACCGCAGATAGGTCACGATGTCCTCGCTGATATGGGCGGCCAGGATGCCGGCTTCCTCGTCGCTCATGCTTTCCGTCACCATGGAGGCCTCGACGCGGGCCCAGTTGTTGGCCGGCGCGGCCAGATTGGTCACGATCGGGGACAGTTTGCGAAGCCGGGCGCTGCCGGCGTAGCTTGACGCGATCGGCGGCTCCGAGGCGCTCTTCTTCGCGTCGGCGACGCGCTCGGCGGCCGCGAACAGATGCAGGCCCGCGAGTGCGCCCGCACCGATCGCGACCAGGGTCAGCGCCAGGATGGCCGCAATCAGGCGCATGGCGTCCCCTGCCCTCGCAGCGCGGTCATGCCGCCACGAACCTCAGAACGGTGCCACGGTGTCATAGATCCGATGCCCCCATCCAGGCTGCTGCACGTCAGACAGGTTTCCGCGACCACCATAGGACACGCGCGCCTCCGCGATCTTGTCGTAGGAGATCGTGTTGGTCCGCGAAATATCGCGCGGACGCACGATGCCGCCGACATTGAGCACGCGCATCTCGGTGTTGACGCGGAATTCCTGCGAACCGCTGATCATCATATTGCCGTTCGGCAACACGTCGGTGACGATTGCGGCGATGGACAGCTTGATGTCCTCGGTGCGATCGATCTGACCGTTGCCCTTGATCTGCGTGTTGGTGCTGAGATTGGCGCTGGTGGAGCCCTTGTCGCTCCATCCCGCGACGTCCATCAGCCAGTCCAGCCCGAACTTGATCTGCGAATCGCGCGAGCGATCGGTCTTGTTGTCGAGCTTGGCCTTGTCCTGCATCGAGATGATCACCGTCACGACGTCGCCGGTGCGCCGCGCGCGGGGATCGCGGTAGAGATCGGTGCCGTCGTCCCAGGTCGAGCGGTAGCTGACGGGCGTGCGCACGCGCGGCGTCACCGGAATCGGATCGGCCTGCGTCCTCAGACCGCTGCCGACCGGCGACAATCGCGGACCGGTCAGGATCTCGTTCGGGTCACCGACGCATCCGGCAAGCATCAGGAGCGACAGGATGAGGATCAGATTCTTCATCTATTTGGTCTTTCCGTCATCCACGCGGCGCATTCCGCCGAGCACGTCGGCAAGGTGCGCGGCGCGCGCCGTATCCATCTCGTTGAAAATTGCGCTCGAGCTCCTCGGGCTGAGCTTGGCAAGCACGGCTGCAGCGGTCTCGTCCGACATGCCGGCGATCTGGGTGGCCGCGGCGTCCGGCTTCATCCGCGAATAGATCTCGACGACTTGGGCCTCGGCCTTCTTCAGGAAGTCGTCGCGCAGCGCCATCCACTTCTCGTATTCGGCGCGCTTGGCCTCGACCTCGGCGATCCGCTCGCGGAGCTGGGTCTCGGCCTTCTCCAGCTCCTTGATCTGCCAGGCGAGCCTCGCGTCGACGGCGGGATCGGCCACGTTGCTGCAGAACAGGGCGACCTCGTTGTCGGCGGACCCAACGGCCTGCTGCGGTGCAGGCTTCGCCGGCGCCGTGACGCTGCCGGGCTTGGCCGGACGCGCGGGCGCGGCAGCTGGTGCGGGTGCCGCTGCACGGGCAGGAGCAGAAGCAGGAGGCTCGGGTGCCGGCACCGCGCCGGTAGTTGCGGGCCCGGAATCTTCGGCCGCCCACGCAGCCGCCCGGATTGATGCATTATCGCCCGGTATCGGCGACGCGGGGGCCGGCTTCTGCGGTCCTGGCGCGCGAGCACGCGCGAAGGAAAGCAGGTTGAGCGGCTTCGACGCCTTGGCTTCATCCAGCGCAAGCACGGGCGAAGCGCCCGTGAGCGCCACGGCCGCGACCAGCAGAAGGAGTTTGGCTTTGTGATCCAGCTTCAGCATCGGAGCGCGTGCGATTCTCGGTCGAGACCTGAGCATTGAGCGACCAAGCTTGCACGACGCTTATGCATCATTGGACGATGACATCGGCCTGCAGCGCGCCGGCCGTCTTGATCGCCTGGAGAATGGCGATGATGCCCGATGGCTTGAGGCCGATCTGGTTCAATCCGCGAACCAGGCGCTGGAGGTCGACGCCGCTCAGAATGGCCACCTGCGATCCGGCCTCGTTCGCCTCGACCACGGTCTGGGGGACGACCACCGTCTGGCCCCGCGAGAACGGTGCCGGCTGCGACACCACGGGCATCTCGGTGACGCGGACCGTCAGATTGCCGTGCGTCACCGCAACCGTCGATATCCGCACGTCGCGTCCGATCACCACCGTGCCGGTGCGCTCGTTGATCACCACCCGCGCCGGAGTATCCGGTTCAACCGTCAGTTCGCCGATTTCCGCCAGGAAGCGGACCGGGCCAACATGGCGCGGCTTCGACAGCACGATAGTCCGATAGTCGCGCTCGAAGGCGATCTGCGAGCGGTAGCGGCCGCCGGCGTAGCGGTTGACGGCGTCCAGGATGCGCGTCGCAGTGACGAAGTCGGGGTTCTTGAGCTCCAGCACCAGGAACTCCATTTCATGGAGGCTTCCCTGCACCTCGCGCTCGACCAGCGCGCCGTTCGGAATGCGTCCGGCGGTCGGCGTGCCCTGGCTGACGCTCTGGGCCTGGCCGCCCACGCTGTAGCCGGCAACCGTGACCGCGCCTTGGGCCACCGCATAGACCGCACCGTCCGCGGCGCGCAGCGACGTCATCACCAGCGTGCCGCCGAGCAGCGAGGTCGCATCGCCGAGCGAGGACACCGTCACGTCCATCCGCTCGCCGGGCCCGATCGAGGGCGGCAGGTCTGCCGTCACCATCACCGCCGCGACGTTGCGCGTGCGCAGCGTGGTCGGGCGCGTCGGATTGGTGGTGCTCGTGGTTTCGTTCCTGACGTTGATGCCCATGTTCTCGAGCATCGATTGCAGGGACTGCTCCGTGAACGGGGCATTGCGCAGCGTGTCGCCGGTTCCATTCAGGCCGATGACGAGGCCATAGCCGACGATCTGGTTTTCGCGCAGCCCCTTGATATCGGCAATGTCCTTGATGCGGACGGCGGCCTGGGCGCTGGCGGCGCAAAGCAGCAGGACGAGCGCAAGCAGGACTCTGGTCATGATCCGTCCACGACCTTGACGGTGCCGTCCGGTTGGACGACGCCCCTGATGATCACGCCGGTATCGGTGTTGCGTACCGGGATGAGCGCGCCGGCCGCGCCCGACTGCATTGCCGAACCGTAAGTGACGATCGACAGGCCGCTGTCTTCGACGACGACCTTGACCATGGCGCCGCGGGCGACGGTCCAGGGATCCTCCACCGAGTTGGTCGGGATCGGCTGGCCCGGCAGCAGCGCGCGCCGGGCCATGCGACCGACCAGGACCTGGCGTCCTTCGATGAACATGGCGACGCCGAGCACGTTCGGCGCGAAGGCGCGCTCCGTGATCATGTCGTCCCGGATCAGCTCGCCGGCACGGATCGAGACGGCAGGCACGGGAAGCCGCTTCTCCTCGGCGACGGCGACGCGCACCGAGGCGAGAACCAGCAGCACGGCGGCCAACCCGCGCACGATCAGGCCCACCCTGTTCAACATGGACACACCGGAACTAACGAAGGCCCTTCGATACCGTCGAGGCCATTTCATCCGAGGCCTGGATGACCTTGGCGTTCATTTCGTAGGCGCGCTGCGCCGAGATCAACTCGGTGATTTCCTTGACGGGATCGACGTTCGAGGCTTCGAGATATTTCTGATTGATCTTGCCGTAGCCGGCATCGCCCGGCAGCCCGACGACCGGCGTGCCGGACGCCGTGGTCTCGCGATAGAGATTGCTGCCCAGCGGCTCGAGGCCCGCTTCGTTGGCGAAATTGGCGAGGTTGAGCTGGCCGATCTGCCGCGGGTTCACTTCCGTGTCCAGCTTGGCAAATACCTGGCCGGTAGCATTGACCGTGACCTCGACCGTTCCCTGCGGGATGGTGATTGCGGGATCCAGCAGATAGCCGTCGGTGGTGACGAGCTGACTGTTGGCATTGACGTTAAACGAACCCGCGCGGGTGTACTGCACCTCGTTGTTGGGGCCCAGCACCTGGAACCAGCCGCGACCGTTGATCGCGAGGTCGTAAGGGTTGCCGGTCTGGGTGAGCGCACCCTGGATGTGCAGCTTGCGGATCGCCGCCGACTTGACGCCGAGACCGAGATTGGCGCCCTCCGGGATCGGCGACGAACCGTTGACGTTGGCGACGCCCTGCATGCGGTCCATCTGATAGAACAGATCGGTGAATTCGGCGCGCGCCCGCTTGTACGACGTCGAGTTGATGTTGGCGATGTTGTTCGCGATGACTTCGATATTGGTCTGCTGGGCATTCATGCCCGTAGCCGCAATGGCGAGCGATTTCACTTAACCCACTCCTTCAGATCAAATCGACATCCGGACGACTTCCTGGTAGGCCTGCACGACCTTGTCGCGAACCGCGACCGCCGTCTGCAAGGCCTGCTCGGCCGACATCAATGCTTCCACGACCTTCCGCGTCGATTCCTTGCCCTGCATCGCCGAGATCGACGCCGCTTCGCCGGCCTTCAGCGTACCGATCGCGTCCGTCGTCACCTGCTTCATCACCGACTCGAATCCAACATCGTCGATCGACTGGATTGACGTCGGCGCAGCCGGCGCGATGGCCTGCGTTTCGGTGGCGCGGGATGCCGCTTGGCCTGCGGAAATCGCGGTGGATGAAATCGCCTCAAGCATTGTCAGCTCCTCAGAAGGTCGATGGTCATGCCCAGCATCGACCTCACCTGCTTCACCACCTGGAGATTGGCTTCATAGGATCGGTTGACTTCCCGCATGTCGGCCATCTCGATCATCATGTTGACGTTCGGCAGCTTGACGTAGCCGGCCTTGTCGGCGGCGGGATGCCCGGGGTCGTACTCGACGCGGTACGGCGTGGTGTCGACGCCGATTTCCTTGACCTTCGCGAGCTGCGCGCCCGAGGCACGGTCCATCGCGGCATCGAACGTGATGGTCTTGCGCTGATACGGATCGGCGCCGGCGGTGCGGCCCGTCGAGGTCGCGTTGGCGAGATTTTCCGAGACGATGCGCATGCGCGTCGACTGCGCCTCGAGCCCGGAGCTCGCAACCGTCAGAGAGGCGCTCAGTGAGTCCAGCATGTCAATTCACCTCAGGTCTTCACGCTCGACAGCAGCATGCGGTGGAACGAGCGCACGACCGCCGAATTCATCGAGTAGTCGCGATTGACGTCGTTGCCCTTGATCATCTCTTGCTCGAGGCTGACGGAATTGCCGGAGTGCACCACTTCCCAGCTGTCCTTCTTGGCCGTCGCGCGCGTGTCGGTTTCGGCCGCGGACAGCTGCAGGTGTGACGGCGATGTCGTCGCAAGCCTGACCGGCATCGTGTCGAGCACCTTGTTGAACGGCTCGACGTCGCGCGCCTTGAAGCCCGGCGTATTGGCATTGGCGACGTTGGTCGCGATGGTCGACTGGCGGAGCTCGAGGTACCGCGCCTGCGACGATGCCAGTTCGAAGAGATAAAGCGGTCCCACGACAGCCCCATTCTGGTCCATTCGGGAGAACCCTAGGGCGTTAAGCTTTCGTCAAGCTGTTGGGCGAAGCACCATCCTCGGAAATCTACTGAACCTTCTCGGGGCGCGGTGTCTGCTTCGACTGCAGGAAGTAGATGATCTCGGCGACCGGCCGGAAGAACTCCGCCGGAATCACCTGATCGACCTGAACCGCCTCGTAGAGCGCGCGCGCCAAGGCCTTGTTCTCGATCACCGGGATCCTGTTCTGCTCGGCGACCTCGCGGATCTTGAGCGCGATCACGTCCATGCCCTTGGCCACGACGAGCGGCGCCGGGTTTTCTTCACGCTTGTAGCGCAGCGCGATCGCAAAGTGCGTCGGGTTCGCGATCACGAGCGTCGCGCGCGCAGCGGAAGCGATCATCCGTTGCCGCGAGCGGTCGCGCGCCAGCGAGCGCAGGCGCGCCTTGACCAGCGGATCGCCCTCGGCCTGCTTGTGCTCGTCCTTGATTTCCTGCTTGGTCATGCGCAGCTCGCGCCGCCAGTGAAAGCGCGCCCAGGCGAGATCGATCGCGACCAGGACGATGGTCGCGATGCAGATGGCCGAGACGATCCGCATCGCGATGTTGAGGATCATCTCCGGCAGCGCAACCGGATCGGTGTACATCGCCTCGAACGCCTTCGCTTCGGACGAGCGCAGCACGAAGGCGACCACGGCGCTCACCGAGCCGAGCTTGAACAGCGACTTGGCAAACTCGACGAGGCCCTGCTTTCCGAACAGCCGGCTCCAGCCGCCGATCGGGGAGATCCGCGACAGGTCCGGCGCGATACGCTGCAGCACCAGGCGCGGCGCATTTTGCAGCAGCGATGCAGCGAGTCCGAACACCACCAGGATGACGAGCAGCGGCACCAGGAATCGAAACGCCTGAAGCCCCACCACGGTGAGGAGGTTCAGCGCGTCGGCCCCGGTGCCGAGGGGAAAGCCCTCGGGATCGTCGAGCAACCCCTTCAGAGTCGGCACCAATTGCTGCACGCCCTGGCCGATCAGGAATGCCTGGATCACCATCAGCGCGGCCATCGAGGCGAAGATGGATGCCTCCCGAGAGACCGGAATTTTGCCCTGTTCGAGCGAATCACGGACTTTCTTCTCGGTCGGCTCTTCTGTCTTGCTCTCCTGATCGGATGTTTCTGCCATGCCCGTTCAGCGGTCAGCGGAAGACCAGCTCATCCTCCTGGTCGGGGTTGAGCTCGATTTCGCCCTTCTCCGCGAGGTCGAGTGCGAGGTCGGTGATCACACGGCGCGCCTCGAGCACGTCGCGCTGGTTCGACGGCTCGCCGATCGCGAGCTCGGCCTCGACGACGCGGCGGACGCGCGAGGCGACCGCGGACAGGATCAGCTCGCGGAAGTGCTTGTCGGTGCCCTTCAGCGCGACCACGATGCGGTCGGTCGGAACCTGGTCGAAGATCATGGTGCGCGCCTTCGGCGCCAGGTTGATGACGTCGTCGAAGGTGAACAGCAGCTCCTTCAGCACCTCGGCCGACTTCGGTCGCTTCTCCGACAGGCTCTTCAGTATGTCCTCGATGTGGCCGCGCTCCATCTTGTTGATGATGTCGGCGACACGGGCATAGGTGTCCGCGCCGAGGTTGCGGGCGAAATTCAGCGTCAGATCTTCGTGCAGCGTCTTCTCGAGGACCTTCATCGCGTCGTCGACGATCGGCTTGAGGCTCAGCACACGCCGCATCAGCTCGTTGCGCAGGCTCGACGGCAGCTGGCTCATCACCTTGGCGGCGCAGGACGGCTTGACCTTGGACAGGATGAGCGCCGCGGTCTGCGGATGCTCCTTGGAGAGGTAGGTCGCCAGCGAATTTTCCGACACCGACGAGACGCGGTCCCACACCGACCGGCTCGAATTGCCGAGCAGGTCCGTCATGATCGCCGAGACCTGGTCGGCCGGAAGCACGTCGCCGAGCACGGCTTCCAGGCCACCGAGGGTGCCGAGAATGTTCGCACCCATCGAGAACTGCTGGGCGAACTCCTCGACGATTCCCTCAAGCTCCTGCGCCGTGATCGGCCGCAGCTCCGCCGCCGCCTTGGTGACGATGCGGATCTCCTGCGGCTCGAACTGCTGAAGCACGCTCGCGGCCGCCTGCCGGCCCATCGCCAGCAGGAGCGCGGCGACCTTTTCCGTGCCGCCCAGCGTGGTAACGCCTCGCTGCTTGACGGGAGCGATGCCGACCGGTGCCGCCATGTTCAGGTATCACCCTGCCCCAGCGGCCCGACGATCTCCGTGAGCGAGACGCCGAAGCGGGAATTGTCCTCTTCGACCACGACCACCTCGCCGCGAGCGACGATGCGGCCGTTGACGACGACGTCGACGGGCTCCCCGACCCGGTGATCGAGCGGAACGACCGCGCCACGGCCGAGCTTCATCAGGTTCGCCACCGGAATGGTCGCCGAGCCGAGCACCACCTGCATGGTGACGGGAATGCGCAGGATAGCGTCGACATTGGCGAACTTGCCGGTCTCCTCGGCGGTGCGCTGGGCGATCTCCGCCAGCCGCTCCAGCGGAGACGTCTCGGCCTCTCCCGATGCAGGTGCAGACTCATAGTCGAAGGATTGCGCCATTTGGTATTGCCTCTTGGTATTTCCACTCCGGGAACGCCGCGACGTCCCGATCGTCCTTGTTCCGCCAGTCCGGACTTCAGTGCTTGTTCACGTCCGCGCCGCCGGCGGCCGTGACCGGTGCGAGCCCGCTCCTGGCATCGAGCGCCGCGATCGCCTCGTGAGCCTGGTCGATCTTCGCGCCGAGCACGTTGGCGAGTCGCCCGAGGTTTGCAGTGGAGTCATGAGCCGCCGTGATGACCGTGTCGAAGGCGCCCGCCGTCTCGTGGACGATGGTCGAGAATTCGCCCTGATAGCTGCGCAACCGCGCCAGCTCGCGGTGCATCTTGGTCACCCGCATGCTGGTGAAGGCGAGGGCAATGAGCAGCACGGCATCAACGAGATAGGATATCATCGACGAACTCCCGTTTCTGATCCACGGGATCGGACACCTGCATGGCGTAATAGCCATCCAGCTGGCCGATCTGACACCAGAACAGCACCTGATTATTGCTTTCGAGACGGGCCAGCGAGCGTGGCGTGGCTTCGAGCTCGAGCACCTGCCCGACCTGGAACTTCACGACGTCGCCGAGGGTCACCATCTTCTCGTCGAGCACGGCAGTCAACGTCACTTCGGTCTTGTTGACCTCGCTCTCCATCTGCTCGCGCCAACGCGGATCGGTCGTGCGGCCGTCGCTGGCGGTGACAGTTGCAAGCTTCTGCCTGAGCGGGTTGAGCGCGGAGTGCGGAATGATCAGGAACATCTGGCCGCCGCGATAGAGCGCCTGCACCATCATGTTCGCGCAGATCGACATGTTGCTGGCGCGCCCGATCGCCAGCGACGCCATGGCCGTCTCGACCCGCTCGACACGGAAGGTGACGTTGGACGTGCCGGCGAAGGCGCCTTGCAGTGCCTTGGCGAACCGCTCGAACAGGGCCTGGACCAGCCGGATCTCGATGTTCGAGAAGGTGCGCTCGACGTCGAGCGGCGGCTCGGCGCCGTCGGAGCCGAACATCGCCTCGACCATCGTGAACACGAAGTCGCGATCCAGCATGATGATGACGCGCGAATCCCACTGCTCGGCATAGAGCACGGCGGCCACCGCGTTGCCCTCGTAGTCCTTGATGATGTCGCCGAGAGGGTCGTTGGTGATGCCGTTGACCGAGAAGTAGCAGGGCGTTCCCGCCATCGGCTGCAGGCTGTCGGTGCAAGATGCCGCCATGCGATCGAAGATCACATTGAGCATCGGCATGCGTTCGATGGAGATACCCGCCGCATCCAGCAGGTAGTTCGGCAGCTGCTTCCGCTGATCGACCTCGACGTCTTCCATCGTCATGCGCGCGCAGCCTTCGGTTCAGCCTCGCTCGGGACGGCCTTGGGACCCGCGATCGTCTCGTTCTCGACGACGTCGATCGAGGGACGCTCGTTGCTCGAGATCATCTTGCGGCCGTGCTCGACCGCGATCTGCGGCATGGCGCCGTTCATGAACGCCAGCAGCGTCTGCTTGACGATGATGTAGGGCCGGCACCTCTTCTCGCGCGTCATCTTGATCTTGATCGCGAACGGCGAAAGGACGCCATAGGATATGAAGATGCCGGCGAAGGTCCCGACCAGGGCCGCGCCGATGAAGCCGCCGAGCAGCTTCGGCGACTGGTCGAGCGCGCCCATCGCCTTGATGACGCCGAGCACCGCAGCGACGATGCCGAGGGCCGGCATCGCCTCGGATACCGTCACCAGCGCATGGTAGGGCGCCAGCTTGCTCTTCACGATGGTGTGGATCTCCTCGTCCATCAGCGCCTCGATCTCGTGCGTGCGCGCGTTGCCCATGATGATGAGACGGACATAGTCGCAGATGAACTGAAGCAGCGAGGGGTCACCGAGCACGCTGGGGAACGCCTTGAAGATCTCGGAGGACGAGGGATCGTCGATATGCGCCTCCACCTCGTTGCGGCCCTTGCCCCTGAGCTCACGCATCAGGGCGTGCAGCGCCCCGAGCAGGTCGAGGTAATAACGCTGTCCCGGCACCGCGTTGGTGATGGCCTGCATGCAGGCCACCCCGCTGTCGACCACCGTCTTCCACGGATTGGCCAGGATGAAGGTGCCGACCGCGGTGCCGATGATGATGACGAATTCCCACGGCTGCATCAGCACGGCCAGATGCCCGCCCATGGCGGCAAATCCGCCGAGCAGCGCCGCCACCGTGATGAAAATCCCCACGAAACTGCCCAACGCGCCGCTCCATCGCCGATCCCGTCGGGAGTATCTAGTCGGCGACGCTTGCGCGAAGCTGGCTTCCCGCGTCGCCAGCCTCGCGCAAGCAATTCGCGGCAGCTTGGGACGATGTCGCCATTGCGGCCAGAGGGACGCGTGTCATGCTATCCACCATCGCGGATTACACCAGACTGACCAATGACCTGGGCAAGTCGATGACCCAGGTCGCGCAGGAGCCCGACGTCAGCCGCGAGACCGATTATTTTCTCAGCCATATCGGCAATGTGAAGACGATCGACGACTTCCTGAAGGACTACCGCCTCTACAGCTATGCGATGAAGGCCTACGGCCTCAGCGACATGACCTATGCCAAGGCGTTCATGCGCAAGGTGCTGACCGAGGGGATCTCGGACAAGGACGCCTTCGCCAACAAGCTCACCGACACCCGCTACCGGCAGTTCGCCACCGCCTTCAACTTTGCCGCGCTCGGCGACCAGGCGACCCAGGCCGCGGCGGCCACGACCGGTACGGCGACCCAATACGTCACGCAGACGATGGAGGAGAAGGCCGGCGACCAGAACGAAGGTCTGCGGCTGGCGCTCTATTTCACCCGCAAGGCCTCCACGATCACCAACGCCTACCAGATCCTCGCCGACAAGGCGCTGACGCAGGTGGTGCAGACGGCGATGGGCTGGCCGGCCACGATCAGCTCGTCCGACATCGATGTCCAGGCCAAGATGATCACGGACAAGATCGATCTCACCGATTTCCAGGACCCGACCAAGGTCACCAAATTCGTGCAGCGCTTCGCGGCGATGTGGGATGCGACCCAGGCCCAGAGCGACACCTCGACCAATCCCGCGCTGGTCCTGATCGCCGGCGCAGCGACGTCGGTCAGCATGGATACCAACGTGCTCACGACGCTTCAGAACATCAAGTTCAACAGGTAAGTCATGCAATCCGCTCTCTATGTGGGATTGTCGGCGCAGGTCGCCCTCGAAAAGCGCCTCCAGACGATCGCCAACAACGTTGCCAACGTCAACACGGCGGCATTCCGCACCGACGTGGTGAAGTTCGAGACCGTGCTGTCCAAGGCCGGCGCGAACCCGGTCGCCTTCTCCTCGCCCGGCGACAACATCATCTCGCGCGAGCAAGGCAACATCACCGAGAGCGGCAATCCGCTCGACGTCGCCGTGGTCGGACAGGGCTGGCTCGCCTTCGCCGGCCCGAACGGCACGGTCTATACGCGTGACGGCCGCCTCCAGATCGCCGCCAACGGCGACCTTCAGACGGTGTCGGGCTTCCCCGTCGTCGATGCCGGCGGCGCGCAGATCACGCTCGACCCGAACGGCGGACCGGTCTCGATCTCGCGCAGCGGCGCGATCACCCAGGACAACAACGAGATCGGCACCATCGGCCTGTTCAACATTCCCGCCGACGCCAATCTCGAGCGCTACGGCAATTCCGGCGTCACGCCCGACCGGCCTGCGACCGCGATCGCCGATTTCTCCCGCGACGGCTTCAAGCAGGGCTATGTCGAGGGGTCCGGCGCCAATCCGATGATGGAATTGACCAAGCTGATGGCAGCCTCGCGCGCCTTCGACGGCACCAATTCGATGATCGAGGGTACCGAGAGCTCGCTGCAGAACGCAATCCGGACGCTGGGCGAGCCGGGCAAATAGAATCGCAAGTAGAGTGCGCCGCGTGCGCAATGAGGGTGGACGGTTTCCTTGAACGCTCTTCGGCAACTCGAGTGGGCGCTGCTGGAGCTTCAGCAGAGCACTCCCCTGGCCAGCGTCAGCGGCGCGATCTCCGAGATCGCACCGACGCATTTCCGTGTCTCCGGCCTGTCGCGCTTCGTCAGGCTGGGTGAGCTGATCGGCGTCAATTCCGGCGGCAAGCCCCAGATCGGCGAAGTGGTCCGGATCGACAGCGACGGCATCATCGCCAAGCCGTTCGACCGGCAGTTCGGTGGCGGCCTTGGCTCGGTCGCCTATCGGATGCCGCCGCTGTCCTTCGCGCCCGATCCGAGCTGGAAGGGCCGCGTCATCAACGCGCTCGGCGCCCCCTTGGACGGACAGGGTCCGCTCACGCCGGGATCGCGCGCCGTCTCGGCGGAGGCCGAGGCGCCGTCGGCCATGAAGCGCGCGCGCGTCCATAAGCCGCTGCGTACCGGCGTGCGCGTCATCGACCTGTTTTCCCCGATCTGCGCCGGCCAGCGCGTCGGCATCTTCGCCGGCTCCGGCGTCGGCAAATCGACGCTGCTCGCCATGCTCGCCCGCAGCCAGGGTTTTGACACCGTCGTGCTGGCGCTGGTCGGCGAGCGCGGCCGCGAGGTGCGCGAATTCATCGAGGACGTGCTCGGCAATAACCGCAGCCGTGCCGTCACCATCGTATCGACGGGCGATGAAAGCCCGATGATGCGGCGGCTGGCGCCGAAGACGGCCATGGCGGTTGCCGAGTATTTCCGCGACCGGGGCGAATCGGTCCTGCTCATGGTCGATTCGATCACCCGCTTCGCCCACGCGGCGCGCGAGGTCGCGCTCGCCGCCGGCGAGCCCGCGGTGGCGCGCGGCTACGCACCGACGGTCTTCACCGACCTGCCGCGCCTCCTGGAGCGCGCCGGCCCCGGCGAAGAGGGATCCGGCACGATCACCGGCATCTTCTCCGTGCTGGTCGACGGCGACGACCACAACGAGCCGATCGCCGACACCATCCGCAGCACGCTCGACGGGCACATCGTGCTCTCCAGGCACATCGCCGATCAGGCCCGCTATCCGGCCGTGGACGTCCTCGCCTCGGTCTCCCGCCTCGCCCACAACGTCTGGGACCCCGAGGAACGCGAATTGGTGAGCAAGCTGCGCACCATGATCGCCAAATACGAGGACACCCGCGACCTGCGCCTGATGGGCGGATACCAGCCCGGACGCGATTCGGGCCTCGACCAGGCGGTCGACATGGTTCCGCGAATCTACAACGCGATGCGGCAGGAGGCCTCCGCGCCGCCAAGCGCCGACCCGTTCCGCGAGCTCCGGGACATGCTCAAGGGCGACTGACGCGCGATGAGATTCGGATGAATCGTCATCGCGCTCTAGGTTGTTGTTTGCGCATGATCTTTCCGGACAACCGCTTCGTACCTTGCGCTAACGCGGCCCTCCGGGGCCGGAACATGCCTTAGCAGGCCGGGACGGGGCGCGCGGCGCCCGCGATTTCGCCTTGCTCACGATCCCGACAGCCGTTCACGCATGCCGCCACGCTGTCGGCGCAAGCACACCCATGGCTGCCGCCCTTCCTCTCATGAGCGTTTCAACCGTTCGGAGGAGCATGGGCGGCCGCGTGGCAGGCGAAGCGAATCATCGATTCTCCGAATCGCGCCCACAACAACCGCCGCGTGCAATTCCTTCGGGTTCCCTCGGGCAATTCTCCCGCAGATCGCACAAGTTGTGGATGATTCATCAACACAGATCGCGTTTGTCATGCACAAGCTTCGATCAACCTGCATCAACGGCAGACATCAACATGCTGTGCAATCAAACCGTCGTATAGTTGCGCGCATGTTGCGCGCGGGACAGCGTATTGCATTCACTATCATGTGTTCCTGAAAGCGAGATTGTCTTGAACGTTACATTCGCCTGCGACGACATCCAGTCTCCGAGAGCGTCTCTACTTGATTTTGTTGAGAAGCTCATTCATCGTTTCGGCGGAAGATAAGAAACGTGTGCGTGTGACTTGAACTTCAGGGGCTTCGGTTGAACAACTCCGATCCATCATTCGCTGGTGACGGCAACCCGGGCTCCCGTGCGACGACGCGATTGGCATGCCATCGGCGACGTAGCCTCGCGCTCCGGACTGCACCTCGCTCATTGGTCAGTATCGGGCGCATTGCAGTCTCTGCCATCGAGCGGAGGCCGGGCACGACGTGCTCATCGGACGCCTCCAGAGGTCTGACGTTCCTCGAAGGATTCGCGAGCCAGGGCGCAAGGCGGCTTCGGGACGCCGCAGACGAAGTTCCGGGGGCGAGGTAGGAATCCATGCCATTGGCAAGAGAAGCCGTCGAGCTGCTGGTCCAGGCGGCGCGGGCTTGGTATTTCGAAGGCAATCAGCATGGATTGCGCGATCGGGAATGGATGGCGCTGCGGTTTCTCGGCCGCGCCAACAGGTTTTCGCGCACACCGTCCGCGCTCGCCGGCTTCATCGGCGCCACCAGGGCGACGGCATCGCAGATCGTGAAGACGCTGGAGAGCAAGTCCTTCCTGGTGCGCAAACCCTCGCATGAGGACAAGCGCTCCGTGGTGCTCCATGTCACCGCGCAGGGCGAGAAGTGCCTGAGCCAGCACGATCCGATCAATCACGTGGTGAATGCTGTCACGGCGCTCGGGACCGACGAGTGCATCCGCTTGCGCGACTCGATGCGCGAGATCCTCAATCACCTCGACGCCGCGCATCAGCGACTCGATGCCAGCATCTGCCGGGACTGCATGTTTCTCGCCGAACGCAGCCCAGGCCTCGGACCAGCCGCGGCAAAGGGGCGTACAACCGCCGAGTTCATGTGCCGGTTGTATCGCGCCCCTGTTTCGCTCGAGGAGACCGAGCTGCTCTGCACCAGCTTCGAGCGCACCCGCGACCGCCCCAAGATCGAGGAGCATCTCGATCGCGCGCGGGTGGCGAGCCAGGGCTGAGGCGCGCGCAATTTCCGGGCGACTGGCTTCATCATCGTCATTGCGAGCGCAGCGAATCAATCCAGAGTCTTTCCGCGGAGGGATTCTGGATTGCTTCGCTGCGCTCGCAATGACGGAGTATGAGGCAGCAGCGTCGCTCTTTCGGCTTGCATTTCAACTTACAGACACGCCTCCGCATCCTCGCGGCGCAATTCGCCCGAGCTTTGCTTGGTCTCTCCACCCTCTCTAGCCAAGAGGGCGCAGGGAAGGCCGGGTGCTGACCTCGCACCCGCGGTCCGCTGCGCGAAGATGTAGCGCAAAGGAACCGCACAGCAGCATACAGGTGGAGCCAATCACTCGGCCTTCCCTGCGCGATGGTCGGACGGCTTATGCCGCGCTCTCCCGGGAGCCGAATTCCTTCTGGCCTCCCTCACGCTCACGGAATTCACCAGCACCGCGCCGGTTGACGCGATCACCGCATCCGCAAGAGCTTGACCGTAGCAACGACGGCCAGGACCACACGGTTTTGCCGTACGCGCGGCCCGCCATTTCGCCGCAGTTTTCCCAGCCCTGTCGACGGAGCCGGAAACTTACAGACGAGACGAACCTGTCAGCGCCGTTCGTCCGCACGCGGCCGCGAGCTCACCGGGGACTACCCTCCCTGCCCGCACCTTTCGCGCCCGACGCTGCCGCGTCCACCGCAAACCCGGCTCGCGAAAACGACGACCACATGATCGCCCCTCAAGGATGAGCCGGGATGGGCGAGATATACGACAAATCCGAATTTCGGCAAAGCGGAATATTTTTGCGCGAGCGGATTGACAGCCGGGCGACACACCCGGCGCCGTAGCCCGGATGGCGCGGAAGCGAAATCCGGGACCGCGCGTTCGGCGAGACACCTTTCCCGGATTGCGCTGCGCTTCACCCGGCCTACGGGGCTTCGGCGCCTCGGCCTCAAATGATCAGCCTCGCACAACAAAAAACACCCGGCGGTTTCCCGCCGGGTGCTCTTTCAGATCTTTCGACAGATCTTACCAGTTGCGCTGAGCGCGGAGGATCATCGCGATCGAGTCCTGATCCTTCAGCTCGTAGGTCGCGGCTGGCTTGGCGGTCGTGCTCGACGGAGCGATGGCAACCACGCCAGAATACTTCTGGTCGAGGTGCGTCCAGGAGAGGTCGGCCGAGAAGGTCAGGTTCTTGACCGGGGTCCAGCGGGTGACGATACCGAGCTGGCCGATCGCGAAGTCCGGGTTACACGAGGTGACACCGGCCAGGCTGCCGAACGTGCCGCCAGCGCCACCGGCGCCGCAGATCGAGGTCTTGGCCAGCGTGCCGAACTGGGCCTGAGCATAGGCACCGTAGAGCGCGGTGTTCCAGTAGGGATCCCAGTTGTGGGTGTAGGCGCCGCGGAAGCCCCAGGTCTTGACGGTTTCCTGCGAGCTGCCGGTCACGAAGACGGTGTCAGGAGCATTGGCGAAGCCGACGCTGCCGTAGGCCGTGCTCGAGCTACCGAACAGCGCGTAGCTGCTGCCCGACAGGTTCTGGAAGTTGTAGCGGGTCGCACCGTCGGTGTAGACGCCCTGGATGTTGATCGTGTCACCCGCGCCGGTCGGGATGTTCTTGATCGACAGAGCGAGCTGAACCGCCCAGCCCCACTTGTCGTCGGGGTGGCCGGTGGTTTCCGTCGCGCCGTAGTAGCCCACGTGGTTGTCATGCGCAGCCACCGACGCCTGGAACAGGCCCCAGGCCTGGTCGACACGCACCTGACCCACGAGGTTCGGCGAACGCGAGCCGCCGATTGCGTTGGTGCCGTACGAGCCACCGAGGATGCCGGAGGCGGTCGCGCCGGTCATGTTGAGGTTGCCGGCCTGATAGTACGCGGTCGCATCTTCAGCCGAGAACGACGCCGTCACGCCCTGGCCGAAATCGGCCGTGTAGGTGAACTGGGTGACGCCGGTCACGGTGCCGCTGCCGCCGACGAGGTTGTCGGTGATGTTGCCGGGATAGTTGGTCCAGGGCGCGTCGAACTGCGACACGGCCTTACCCATCGTGAAGCCAGCGAACTGGATGAAGGCGTAGTACACGCCGAGCGCACCGGCCGAGGTGTTGCCGTCGGTGCCGTTGACGTTGCCGCTGCCCGAGCCGACGAGGCCGGTGCCAGCAGCGTTGAGACCGAGCGTACCGCTGTACTGGGTCGCACCCGTCGCCGAACCGGTGGGCGTATAGTTGCCGGTCGTCCAGGTGAACACGCCGTCGAAGAAGGTACGGACCACGCCGTATTCGGTGGCCGTGCGCGTGTCGATGTTCAGGTCTTCACGAGCGCGGAAGGTATAGTAGTTCATCATGCGGTTGCGCGCACCGGCGGTACCGCTCTGGTTCGGGTTGAAGTCCGAGTTGGAGCCCAGCACGGCGTCAGCGCGCAGGTAACCACCGAGCTTGATGCAGGTGTCGGTGCCCGGGATGTAGTAGAAGCCGGCGCCGTACAGCGAGCAGACCTTCACGTATTCGACCGCCTTGGCCTTCACGGGGAGATCGGCTGCGAACGCACCGGAGACGGCCATCAGGCCGGCTGCCGAGCCGAGAAAGAGCGTCTTCGTCAACTTCATTAGATAAACCTCCAGGTCGGTTCAGGGGGCTCGGCTCCTCGGTGGAGGCCGCTTGACCCTCTCAATTTCCGTTCAATTCAGGTCCGCACTGAAGGTCCGGACTGAAACGACAGCGAGGTGCCCCCCCTCCGTCGTGGATTCACATATAGTTTATAAAAACAATGGCCTCAATTCATTGATTTGCTGAAGCGCAAGTTCGGAAAAGGCTGTTGCCTGCAAGCAACAGGAGTCTCTGGGCCGGTGCAAGCACCTGAAATAAAAGAAAAAGCCCTCAGGGGGCATCCCGAGGGCTTTCTTGGAGGTCTCACATCGCCGTCCGTTGACTATGGTCAAGAGCAGCAAATTCTGAGTGCAAGAGACGTAACTCAATTAATTGTTTTCTGCAAGTATTAAGTGCCGGCACGATTTTCCCAGTGAAGTTTTCGCGCAACGATGGGCGAGACGGCTTGCCAATATCCCGGTACAAGACCGATCAAGACAAAAAGAAAAATGATCGAGGCCAACGGGGGGAAGCCACATGATCGAGAAGAAGCTCGACCGGGCGATTACGGACTTCATCTGGAATATCGTTGAAATCCACTCGCAGCTGGAGGACATCCACAGCAGCTGGGCCGGACTGCTGGGCATCACCGAGCCGCAATGGCTGATCCTGATGGCCATCACCGAGCTGGACGAGGGACGTGGCGTCGCCGGAATCGACATTGCGAACAAGCTGCGGATCCACCCCGCCTTCGTAACCAACCAGACCAAGAGTCTCGAGAAGGGCGGCTTCCTGTCGCGACGGCCCGCAGCCGACGACGCCCGCTTCGTTCTGATGTCGCTGACGGAAAAGGCGACAACGGACATCGAAAAACTGTCCAAGCGGAAGCTCGCCCTGAATTCGACCATGTTCAACGAGCTCGACGAAAAGACCCTCGCCGATCTGAATGCCGCGCTCGCGACCATCGCCAAGAATGCCCGGCTCGCTGCACGGCTGCTGGCCATCGACGTGTCGTGATCCGCGGCTCTTCCCGACGCAGCCAAGGCGTGACGGCATGGGAAAGAATCCTCGGCGCGCATCAGGCCGTTGTCCCCGTATGACTGTGCCGCGTTCGCCGCGAGAAGACCGCGGCTCGGTCATGCGGCTCACGCGCTAGAGATAGGTGACGGGGTCGAGGCGACGGGCCGCTCCAAGTTTGGCGTCGAGCCACTCGAAAATGAAGTCATCCACCGTGACGAAGTTCTCGACCTCGCCCAGAGGATACGGGATGCGGTTCGGCACGACGACCGAGCAGTCGGCTCCGGCCTGACGATAGCCGGCTTGCAGCTCGAGCGCCTCCTGCTCGCGCATCATCGAGCGGCTGCCGACCACCATGAGAACCGGGCAGGCCATCCGGCGCGACGACGGCAGCGGACGCATCGGGACTTCGCCCGCGGCAACCTGCTCAACGCCTGTCATCCAATGAACCGATGCACGCTGCGTGACCAGCCGCAAAAGGCCGCCGTCGCACACGGCGGCGGCTATCCTGCGATCCGAGAGGACGAGGCGGGAGGCATGACTGGCGCCCGCCCCTTCGCCGTAGATCGCGATCCGCTGCGCGTCGACATCCGGGCGAGCCTCCAGATAGTCCAGCCAGCATTGGAGGATATGCTCCTGTTTGAGCGGGCGACGAACAGGCGAATTGCCGGCATCGATGAGCAGAAGCGACATGTTACGGCGCAGCGCGGCGGGCAACAGCCTGCTCACCATCGAGGCCAGGGTGATGTCCTCGTCGGCGACGCAGATGACCGCGGGCGCGGAAGGCCCGTGACGGAGCGCCGGCAGGAAGTAGCCGGTCAACGCGCCCTGATCGAAGCCGTCAATCTCGACGCGCTCGATCGCGTGAACCGCATCGTCCGCGAAGCTTCTCAGGCTGAGACCGACCTTGTCCGCGAAGTCGGCGCTCGCCAGATCTCCCGGAGACGACAGGCTTCGCGCGACTTCGAACGCCATGAGCGCGCACATCCACGCTTCGCGCGCGATCCGGCCGGCACCATCTGCGCGCGCGGATTCGGCGGAGCTCCGATAGTCTCCCGCGAGCCTCAACCAGTCTGAAACCCACAGATGCCTGTGCGCCTCACGCGAAAGCTCCGCGACAGACAGACTTTCGAAGAATTCGGACGCGCGCTTTCGCAAGCGTACCAGGCCTCCGCCGGCGCCATCGCTGGCGCCGTGAGGCCAATAATGACCTTCCATTTCTTTCCCCGAACGGCGCCGTCAGCGATTGGCCAGACTTGCAGGCTGCGCCGTCAGCGCAACGCCGTGCACGTCTGCTCGATGCGATCCCAGGCGTACCTGGTCGCGTGCATCACGCTTGCGTCTGCTGATGCCGTCGGCCTCGTCGATCTGTTTCGCTGCCATTCCGCGCAGAGACAGAGCACCCCCCCGCGGGGATCGAGCCTTAGGTGAAGCGAAATCCCATCCGATGTTCAGTTCGTCTTCGCTTCGCGCGGGCACTGGGCCACACGGTGTGCCACCCCCATCAGTCGGTCTCAACACAAGTTGCACGCCGACTCCAACTCAATCGTCACGTCTCAGCTCCATTGCTGATCTACAGTTATGGCCCCGCGCCACTTTGCCATTTTTGCAGCCTTCCGTTTGCAGTTTTTTGTTGCGGCTAACGACTAAAATTTGGATGCCGTTTGATGACAGAAGAGGCATGACCCGTATCGGCGTTTCATGAACTTCTTATGGGTACATGCGGCGCGCCGCCAATCACGGCAGCGATGGCAGATGCGGCCGATTGCCGCTTCGTCGCTGACGATTGTCTTCGCCCGGAATTTTCCGACTGTCGACGTGCCGGAAATCGACGAGCCGGCTCCCTGAGCGCGCTCATTCGCATACAAACATTCCGAACGTCCGGAAATAACTTGTTTCAAGCAACGAGCGGATCTGCAGCCGTCGCCCGGCCGATTCGTCCGCACTTCGGTGGCCACGGCGCGACCGGGCTTGCCCGCCTGACCTTCCGGCGCCCTTGTATGCATTATCCCAGTTGCCATAGCCGGCCACTTCGCTTTACATGCCCGGCAAACGCCCCCTCGGACGATGGCCGGGCGCAAAAATCACATGACATCTCCAAGGGACGAAACATGGCGCGTAACATTCTGATTCTCGGGGCTTCCTACGGCTCCCTGCTGGGCACGAAGCTGCTGATGGCGGGGCACAATGTGACCCTGGTCTGCCGCGCCAAGACCGCAGAGCTCATCAATCGCGACGGTACCGAGGTGCGCATCAAGTTGCGCGACGAGGCCGTGCACCGGGCAATCTTCTCGCGCAACCTTCCCGGGAAGCTCGATGCCGTGACGCCGGCCAACGTCGATCTCTCCCGTTACGATCTGGTTGGCCTGGCGATGCAGGAGCCGCAATACACCAACCACACGGTGCGCGTCCTCATGGTCAAGATCGCCGCGGCGAAGCTGCCGTGCCTGTCGATCATGAACATGCCGCCGCTGCCCTACCTGAAGCGGATTCCGGCGCTTGCCGACATGGACCTCGAGGAGGCCTACACCAACGCGCAGGTGTGGGAGCGGTTCGAGCCGGGGCTGGTGACGCTGTGCTCGCCCGACCCGCAGGCCTTCCGCCCGCCGGAGGAAGCCGCGAACGTGCTTCATGTCGGCCTGCCCACCAATTTCAAGGCATCGGTCTTCGCGGACGAGAAGCACAACAAGCTGTTGCGCGAGCTCGAAGCCGACATCGACGCCGTGACGCTCGACGGCCACGACGTGCCGGTGAAGCTGAAGGTGTTCGATTCCCTGTTCGTGCCGCTGGCGAAATGGTCGATGCTGCTCACCGGCAATTACCGCTGCATCACCCCGAACGAGCCGCAATCGATCCGCGACGCCGTGCATGGCGACCTCGCACGCTCGCAGACGATCTACGACCATGTCGATGCCCTCGCCCGCCGCCTCGGTGCCGATCCGCAGGACCAGGTGCCATTCGCGAAATACGCCAAGGCCGCCGAAAGCCTGCTCAAGCCGTCTTCGGCCGCGCGCGCGGTCGCAAGCGGCGCGCCCTTCATCGAGCGCGTCGACCTCCTGGTGAAGCTGATCTCGCATCAGCTCGGCGTACCCAATGCCGAGATCGACCGCACGGTGGAGACCGTGGACCAGAAGCTGAACGAGAAGATCGTGCAGGGCGGATCGGGCGCACAGTAAGCGCGCCGCGTCCGTCGCACGCGCTGGCGTCGGCCTTCACGCGCTCGGCAATGATTGAAGCCAGATCAGGCCGGTGACCGCGACCCGCGTGACCGCGCCGGGGCGCGGTTCGCGCAGCACCGATGCGTCGCAATCCCGTCAATCGAGCAAACGGTTCCCGGTGTCGCACCAATGCAACGAGAGCGAGCGCGCAGCCCTGATCACGCGATCGTGTCGCCGCGCACGTCCCGTCTTCTTGCTTCGCGCATAGGCGTCAGCAACATAGCTTTGTAAATCACCTTTTCCGGCATTGGTTTGCGCAACCCGCGTTGGGCATCCCCACAAGAACAGAAGAAGCCATGGACCAGGCGATGCTGAGCGTCGTCCGCGCGGTGGAGGCGGGCGCGACGACGATGAAGGGCGTGATCGACGCCACCGGGCTGTCCCGTCTCAAGATCGAACGTGCGCTGACGGCGCTGGAGAAGCAGAAGCTGCTGGTCCGCGACGGCCAGGGCTTTCGTGCGACCGGCCTGCCCAAGACCACAATGCCCGCGCGGCAATGCGGATCGTGCAACGCCTGCTGCGACATCCTCGAAGTGGCCGGCGTCGACAAGCCGGTGAACCAGCTGTGCCGGCATTGGCAGGCCGGGACCGGATGCACGATCTACGAGCGCCGTCCGCAGATGTGCCGGTCCTTCGTCTGCGCCTGGCTGCAGGGCCATCTCGACGACGACTGGTTTCCGGCGAAGTCGGGCATCGTGGTGCATTTCAGCCAGGACGCCGTCAACGTCACCGTCGAT
This sequence comes from Bradyrhizobium sp. CB1717, assembly GCF_029714325.1. NCBI lineage: Bacteria > Pseudomonadati > Pseudomonadota > Alphaproteobacteria > Hyphomicrobiales > Nitrobacteraceae > Bradyrhizobium > Bradyrhizobium sp. CB1717. The sequence continues at coordinate 2,639,942 of NZ_CP121666.1, read as the reverse complement.
GACGATTGTCCCGATCGCTGGCGCGAGGAGCCGTATTTCAGCAAGCTCGCCGAATGGTCGCTGAACGGGATCAGGCGGATCGGCAATCGCGGTTATGCGACCCTTGTCGTCTCCGGCGCCGAGCGGTTCCTGCTGCTCGGACGCACCGTCGTTCCCGAGCCGACATTGTTCGGAACGGCGTTCCTGCCGCTCACGGCCGACACATTCCGGTTCTGGCGGGCGCGGTCGCCTGAACATTTGCAGCGGCTGCATGCGCGCATCGCCGAGATCGAGCGGATCAGGCAGGAGTTCGGCTCCTGCGCGATTCCGGAGAACGAGGACGACGACCCGCAGGCGCCCTACCGGCCCGCACTTCTACGTCTCTCGAATCACGCCTGAACGCCGCCGTGGGCAACGCGGCCTGATTCGCGCTGCAGCGCTCGACGCGCCGCGGCGGGATTGATAAGCCCCTGTCCGCGGATGATGGGGACTTGAGTCGGGGACATGACGGTTGCGATCGAGATGGGGCAGACCACGGCAGGCGCCGCGGCGGCCATGGACCTCGAGGAACTGCTGGCGACCCGTCTCCTGGTGCAGGGCAATTCGGGCTCCGGCAAGTCGCATCTGTTGCGGCGGCTGCTGGAGCAGAGCGCGCCCTGGGTGCAGCAGGCCATCATCGATCCCGAAGGCGATTTCGTCACGCTGGCCGAGCGCTTCGGCCATCTCGTGATCGACGCCGAGGACCACACCGAGCGCGGCCTCCAGGTTGCCGGCGAGCGCGCGCGGCTGCATCGCGTCTCCACCGTGCTCAATCTCGAAGGGCTGGATGCCGAGAACCAGATGCGGCGCGCCGCGGCCTTTCTCGGCGGGATGTTCGATGTCGACCGCGATCATTGGTACCCGATGCTGGTGGTGGTCGACGAGGCGCAGCTGTTCGCGCCGGCGGTCGCGGGCGAAGTCTCGGACGAGGCGCGAAAGCTCTCGCTCGGCGCCATGACCAATTTGATGTGCCGCGGCCGCAAGCGCGGGCTCGCCGGCATCATCGCGACCCAGCGCCTCGCCAAGCTCGCCAAGAACGTCGCGGCCGAAGCCTCCAACTTCCTGATGGGCCGCACCTTCCTCGACATCGACATGGCGCGCGCCGCCGATCTGCTCGGCATGGAGCGGCGGCAGGCCGAAGCCTTTCGCGATCTCGAACGCGGCCAGTTCATGGCGCTGGGACCTGCGCTGTCGCGCCGTCCGCTACGTCTGAACATCGGCGCGACCGACACCCAGCCGCGCAATTCCACGCCGCGGCTGATGCCGCTGCCGGGGGCAATGCTGGAGGATGCGCGCGCCGTGATCCTGGCCGCGCCGCCGCCCGATGCCAGCCGGCCGCAGCGCCGGCCTGCGCCCGACCTGCTCGAGCAGCTCCGCGCCGCGAAGGCGGCTGCCGTGCCGGACGTGCGCGCGGAGCCGATCGAGGTGTCCGTCAGCGCCGAAGAACTCGCCGAGCGGCGCGAGCGCGTCGATCGTACCCTGCGGGCCGTGCTGGCCGAGCCCGACGCCGGCTTCCGCGCCATCGGCGTGCTGTATCAGGAATTCGTGGTCCGCTGCCGCATCGAGGGCTTAGGGGCAGCAGTGCCCGATCTCAACGAATTCCGCCGCATGCTGACGCATGCGCGCGCCGGCGTCGGTACCGATCTCACTGAAGACGACGCCTGGCAGGACGTGTCGCTGCGCGCCTCGATCCTGCCCGACGACATGCAGGGCGTGTTCATGATGATCGCGCGCGCGGCGAAGGAAGGCTGGCCCTGCCCCGGCGATGCCGCGATCGCGCGGGCTTATGGTTCACACTCGCTGCGCCGCGCGCAGCGCCTGCTCGGTTATATGGAGGAGCAGGGTCTCATCGTCGTCCAGCTCGACGGCGGCGGCCGCAGGATCGTGACGCTGGTGGAATTGGCCTGGGCGACCGCGCCCGGCGATCCCAATGGCGACGATCTGCCGGCGGAGCCGGCGCCGAGCGCGGCTTCGGCCTAAAGCGCTACGCCGCCTCGGAGCCGCCGAGATAGGCGTCGCGCACGCGCGGATCGTCCTTCAGCGCCCGCGCCGCGCCCGACAGCACGATCTTGCCGGTCTGCAGCACATAGGCTTCATGCGCGATCTCCAGCGCGAGGCTGGCGTTCTGCTCGACCATAAACACCGAGACGCCCTCCTGGTTGATGGTGCGGATCAGCTCCAGCACTCGGTCGACATAGAGCGGCGACAGGCCCATGGTCGGCTCGTCCATCACGATCATACGGGGCCGGCTCATCAGCGCCCGCGCCATGGCGACCATCTGCTGCTCGCCGCCGGACAAGGAGCCTGCGCGCTGCGACAGCCGCTGGCCGAGCTTGGGGAACAGCGTCAGCATCCTGTCGAGATCCTGCGCCACCGCGTCGCGGTCGTTGCGCACGAAGGCGCCCATCAAAATGTTCTCGCGCACGCTCATGTCTGCGAACAGCCGCCGCGCCTCCGGCACCGAGGCGATGCCGCGGCGAACGATCTGCGGCGTGGAAAGCCCGATCAGCGAGGCGCCGTCGAACGTCACCTCGCCCGAGCGCGGTTTGACCAGACCGAGGATGATCTTCATCGTCGTCGACTTGCCGCTGGCGTTGCCGCCGAGCAGGCAGACGATGTGGCCGCGCGCGACCGTGATCGAGAGGTCGAAATGCACCTGGGCTTGGCCGTAGAAGGTGTTGACGTTCGATAGCGCCAGCAGCGGTTCGGGGACGTTCGCCGTCATGCCGCACTCTCCTGCTCCGCCGTCCCTGATAGCCCGTGGCCGAGATAGGCCTCGATCACCTTGGGATCGGTTCGCACCTGTTCGCCCGGTCCTTCCGCGATCTTCTTGCCCTCGTCCATGACGATGACACGGTCGGACAGGCGCATCACCATCTCCAGCTTGTGCTCGATCAGGAGGATGGTCAGCCCTTCCGCCTTCAGCTCGGCGACCAGTGCCTGCATCTCCGCGGTCTCGGTCGGATTCATGCCGGCGGTCGGCTCGTCGAGCAGCAAAAGGCGCGGCTTCAGCGCCAGAGCACGCGCGATCTCGACGCGGCGCCGATTGGCGTAAGACAGGCTATAGGCAGGCTGGTCGATGCGCGGCAGCAGCCGCTCGCCGAAGCGGGCGAGGATGGCCCTCACCTCCTCGCGCAGCCGCTCCTCTTCCGCCTTGACGCTGGCCGGGCGCAGCAGCGCCAGGCCCAGTTCGAGCAGCGGGCCGATCACCGGCACCGCCGGCTTCACGGCGCGCAGCCGCGTGTGGGCGCCGATCAGGACATTGTCCATGACGCTGAGATTGCCGAAGACGCGGCCGAGCTGAAAGGTGCGCGCGATGCCTTGGCCCGCAAGTCGCTCCGGCGACAGGCCGGTGATGTCCTGGCCCTCGAAGCTCACAGTACCTGCATCCGGCCGATCGAGCCCGGTCACGAGATTGAACAGCGTCGTCTTGCCGGCGCCGTTCGGGCCGATGATGCTGATCAGTTCGCCCCTGGCGAGGTCGAGATCGATGGCGTCGACGGCGGTCAGGCCACCGAAGCGGCGCGTCAGCCCGCGCAGAGACAGCATGGGATTGTGCTGCTCCGCCATCAGATCGTCCCCAACAGGCCCTGCGGCCTGAACCGCACCAGCAGCAAGAGCACGATGCCGTAGATCAGGATGCGATACTCCGCCGCGATCCGGAACACCTCAGGCAGCCCGACCAGCGCCACTGCCCCGACGATCGCGCCGACCACATTGCCGAGACCGCCGAGGATGACGACGGTCAGCGCCAGGATCGATTGTTGCGTGTTGAAGGTCTCGTGGTTGATGTAGGAGTAGAGATGCGCGGCGATGCCGCCGCTGACGCCGGCGGCAAAACCGCCGAAGATGAAGGCCAGCGATTTGTATCGATTGAGGCTGAGCCCATAGGCGCGCGCGGCAATGTCGTCGTCGCGGATGGCACGGAAGCTACGGCCGAGATGCGAGCCCAGCAGGCGTCCTTGCAGCAGCGCCAGCACGGTCATCACCGCAAAACTGAACCAGTAGATCGAGGACGGGCTGATCAGGTCGTAGCCGAACAGCGACAGCGGCGGGATGCCGGAAATGCCGATCGGACCGCGCGTCACGCTTTCCCAGTTCAGGATCACCAGCGACACGATCTCGCCGATGGCAAGGGTGGCGATCGAAACATAATGCCCGCGCAGGCGGAAGGACGGCGAGATCAGCAGCGTGCCGAGCGCGGCGCTCATCAGGCCGCCGCCGATCACGGCCAGGCCGACAGGGACGGAGAGTGTCAGCGACAGCAGCGCCGACGTATAAGCGCCGATCGCAAGCAGCGCGGCATGTCCGAGCGAGACCTGCCCCACCGTGCCCGCAACCAGCGTCAGGCTGAGCGCGAGCATGCCGAGCAGCCAGGCATTGATCAGGGTCTGGAGCACGTAGAAGGACACCGGGAAGAACGGCAGGATCGCAAAGCCGACGGCGGCGACAGCCAGGGCCCAGCGCGGAATGCGCACGGGGCGGCTCGGCGCGATGAAGGTGCCGGTGAGCGGCTCGGGCGGCGCCTGCCGCGCGCTGGCGAAGAGGCCGTTCGGCCGCAGCACCAGCACGACGACCAAGAGCAGGAACGCGAACAGATTGCGATAGCTGGTGCCGAACACGGCGACGCCGTAGCTTTCGACCAATCCCAGCAGCAGGCTGCCGATCACGGCGCCCGGCACATTGCCGGCGCCGCCGACGACCTCGGCGACGACGCCCTTCAGCGTCGCCTGCAGGCTCATCGCGGTGTCGATCTGGTTGTAGTACATGCCGACCAGCATGCCGGAGACGCCGCCGAGCGCGGCGGCGATGCCGAACACCGCCTGATTGACGCGGTTGACGTCGACGCCCATCTGCATCGCGGCGTCGCGGTCCTGCGAGGCGGCGCGCACGGCCCAGCCCAGCTTGCTGTAGCGCAGGAACACGAACAGCAAGAGCGCACTGGTGAGGCCGACGCCGGCGATCAAGAGATCGAGCGGACCGATGGTGCCGCCGCCGACCTGGAAGCGAACATCCGGCAGCTGGCTCGGCAGCGCGCGCGGATTGGGCGAGAAGGTCAGCATCACAAGCTGATCGAGCACGAAGCTGATGCCGATGGTCGCCAGCAGCGGCGCGATGCGCACCGAGTTCTGCAGTGGACGCAGGCCGAACCGCTCGATGATCAGGCCGACCACCGCCGCGGCCGCCGCCACCACGATGATGGTGAGCGGCAGCGGCGTATGCAGCTGCACCACCGCGACCCAGCCGATATAGGCGCCGACCAGATAGATCGAACCTTGCGCGAAGTTGATCAGCCGGCTGACGCCGAAGATCAGCGCGAGCCCGACCGCCACGAGGGCGTAGACATTGCCGACGATCAGCCCGTTGATCGTGTAGTCGAGCCAGGAAGACACGCTGATATCACCGCGAAGAGAGGAAAGCGGCCGGAGCCCCCGCTCCGGCCATCAGGTCAGGTCGGCTTGCCGTCCCAGAGCGCGAACTGGCCCTTGCGCACGACGAGCTCCGCGTTCATGGCGCCTTTGACGCGTCGGGTCGCGACGTCGAACGTCGCGGTGCCAAAGATGACGCTCGGGACGTCCTTCACCTTGGTGAAGGCCTCGCGGATCGCCTTGCGATCGGTGCCGCCGATCCTCACCACCGCGGCCGCCATGTTCATCGCGTCGTAGGCGTAGGCGTTGAAGGCGTCGGGCTCCAGCCCGTTGTACTTCCTCTTGAAGCCGGAAATGAACTTCTGCACTTCCGGCCGCGGGTCTTCCGGAAAATAGCGCGTGCCGACGTGAACGTCCTCGACCGCCTCACCGCCGAGCTCCAGAAATTTCGGCGAGTAGACCGAGCTGGCGGCGCAGATCACCTGCTTCAATCCGACCTGCCGCGCCTGGCGCGCGATCAATGCGCCGTCCGAATAATAGGAGATCAGGATCAGTCCGTCGGGATTGGCATCGCGTACGCGCACCAGCGTGGAGCGGAAGTCGCGCTCTTCCGCGATGTAGCCTTCGGTGACCGCAATCTCCGCGCCGTATTCTTTGGCGGCGTTGACGAAATAGTCGCGGCTGGTGCGGCCCCAATCGGTGTTGAGGTGCAGCACCGCGAGCTTCTTCAGCTTGAGGCGCCTCACCGCGTAGGACGCCAGCAGCGGCTGCTCGTCGGCCTGGCTGACCGACGTGCTCCACATGAAGTCGCCACCCTTGGTGAAGTCGGGATGCGAATTGGTGAAACCGAACTGCACGAGGCCCGCGCGCTGGTAGATCGGCGAAGCCGCCATCGACGCGGGGCTGGAAAAATCGCCGAGCTCCAGCACGATGGCGGGATTGGAAACGAACTTTTGGGCGATCGCCACCGACTGGCGCGGATCGCTCTGGCTGTCCTCGAATTGATAAGCGAGCTTGCGGCCATTGATGCCGCCGGCCGCCTGGATCTCGTCGAGCGCGAGGTCAAAACCCTGCTTCCACTGCGTGCCATATTGCGCGTTCGGCCCGGTCAGGGGGCCGCTGACGCCGAGCAGGATCGGCTCGGAGGATTGCGCAAACGCGCTACGCGAGAAGGCCGCCCCCGCCATCATGGCGGCGAGCGAGCCCTTGACCAGGGTACGACGATCGATGTTGCTCATGCACGGCTCCATCCACTTTAGTTGATACAAGCAGCAATTCTTGTGCCGGTGAGATTGCCTATTTCGAGGGCTCGCCGAGCGACAGCATCAGCCGGTTCGCCCAGTTGAAGAACGAGGCGCCGTTGATGACGTCGACAATCTCGGCATCGTCGAGACCGGCACTGCGCAGCTCCGCGATATTGTCGGGACCGAAGGCGATCGGCGTCTCGGCCAGAGCCACGGAGGCCTTGACCACGGCATTCCAGCGCTCGCCGAGATCGGCCCCGACGCCTTCGTCGAGCAGCCGCTGCACGTCGTCGCGGCGCTTGGAATAGGTGCTGGCGAAACGCGCATGCACGGAGGCGCAATAGATGCAGCCGTTGTAGCGCGAGGTCGCGGCGGCTGCGAGCTCGCGCTCGGCACGCGGCAGGCCGTCGGCAACGTTATAGAAGATGTCCTTGTCGGTCTTGGTACGGGCCTCCAGAACCTCAGGATCGCGCACCAGAAGACGAAAGTATTCCGACTTGGCGCGGGCACGATCGACGAGGCCGGCGAAGTGCCGCTCGGTCAGCTCGGCCTCGGGCAGCGGGTCGATCCACGAGACCCAGCCGAGCTCGTCCTGGGTGAACACGACGGGCGGATTGATGGTGCTCATGATGCAACCTCCTAAGCGCTTGCCGCTGCGAGCGTGCGCAAGCCGCTGACGACGCGGACCTGAAACGACAGGAACGCAACGAGCTGGGAGAACGTGACGATGCCGGTGGTCGACCAGCCAGCAGCCAGCAGCGCCTTCATGTCGGCGGATGCGGCATCGCGCGGGCGGAAGACCAGCAGATGCGCATGCTCGAGCGCCGCAACCAGCCGGGTGCCAAGCTGCGGTTTGCGTTCCGCGCTGACGCGATAGATCAAGCCAGTCTTGTTCTCGTCCGACAGCGGGCCGGCCGGAAAGGCGCCATAGGGACCCGAGGTCCTGCCGCGCGCGATCTCGGACTTGATCGCCTCGACCAGCGCCGTTCCGTCTGCGTTCGCGGCGAGCTTCTCACGATAGAAGGCCGCCACAGGCGACTCGCCATGGAGCCCGGTCACGAAGGCCGCGACCGCGGCGCGTTCGGTAAGCGAAAAATCGCCGGCGTCGATCGGCTCGAACAGCGAGAGATAGCTCTTTTGCGCGTTCTCGCGCGCCTGCAGGCGACGCGCGCGGATGGCGTCCAGGGTGGAGCCGGGCTCGATCCCGGCGAGCGTGTCGATGATATCCTTTGGTGCCATCATTCAGCCTCGTGCAACGCGATCACATTCATCCCGGCTAGCCTGCGAGAGCAACGTCTTTGGCCGCCGTCCGGGTCCAGCCCAGCGCCGGCGCGACCTTGTCGGCGACGAGCTCGATCGAGCGCAGGACATAGGGGTGCGGCGCATCGACCGAATGCACCTGGAAGACCAGATCGGTCACCCGCTCCAGCGTGGCATCGGTGCGGAGCGAGGCGATCACCTCGTCGGCGGCGCCGACATGGGTGTCGAACGCGGTGATCATCTCCTCCAGCGTCTCACCCGGCGGAAGGTGACCGCCCTTCATGAATTGCGGCAGCGCGCGGCGCAGTCCGACATCGGCAAGCCGCAGCGCCTCGCGATGGTCGTCGGCGACGAAGACGCTACGCGAGGCCATGATGCGCGGCTCGCAGCCGGGCGGCAGCGCTTCGAGATAGGCGTCGATGATCGGGTTCTGGATCTCGGCGAGCGTCGCGTTCGGCGCGTCCTTGGATCGCGGCTGGGTGCGCGACAGCAGGAGGCCATCGCCGGCCTTGCCGGCGCGGGCGCCGCCGGCGACGGAGAATGTCGCCTGCCAGATGCGCTTGTCCAGTTGCGGCCGCTGCGGATAGAGCGTGTCGCCGCCGTCGAGCGGCTTGCCGGTCAGTGCCTTGCGGACGATGTCCAGATTGCGTGCAAAGATCTCGTTGCGCTGGGCGCCGTCGAGGCCGAAGGCGGTAAAGGCGGACGGGTTGCCGCCGGTGCCGACGCCGAGCTCGAAGCGGCCGTTGCAGAGGAGATCGAGCACCGCGGCGTCCTCCGCCACCCTCACTGCACTCTCCAGCGGCAGCGTCACGATGCCGGTGCCGAGACGGATGCGCGAGGTCTGCGCTGCGACATAGCCGAGGAAGGTGAAGGGCGACGGCAGGCCGCCTTCGCGCTCGTGAAAATGATGCTGCGCGATCCACGCGGAATCGAGCCCGGCCCTCTCGGCGCGCACGATCTGCTCGGCCGCGAAGCGGTAGCGGTCCGCCGGCGGCGCCTCGTCGAGCAGCCGCGTGAAGAAGCCCAGGCGTTTCAGATTTGCAAAGCGTTTCATACGATCCCTGTCGGGCGAGGATGGGCCCCGATGATGTCGGTTGCCGCAGCTCCAGACAAGCGGGCATTGCGCAAGGCTGCCCGCCGGATCATCCCTCCTGCGCTGGACTCTGGCTGGGCAGACTGCCTACCAGCTCGGCAGCACCGCGCCCTTGAACTTGGTCAGGACGAACTCCTTGACCTCGGGCGTGTGATAGCTGTCCACGAGGATCTTGACCCAGGGCTTGTCCTTGTCGGCGGTGCGCACGGCGATCAGGTTGACATAGGGCCCCTTCGGGTCCTCGCGCAGGATCGGGTCCTTGACCGGATCGAGGCCCGCCTGGGTTGCATAATTGGTGTTGATCGCGGCTGCGTCGACGTCGTCGAGTGCGCGCGGAGCCTGCGCCGCATCGACCTCGATGAACTTCAGCTTCTTGGGATTCTCGGTGATGTCGAGCACCGTCGGCTTGAAGCCCGTGCCGTCCTTCAGCTTGATCGCGCCCTTGTCGCGCAGCAGCAGCAGCACGCGTCCGCCATTTGTCGGATCGTTCGGGATCGACACCTTGCCGCCCTCGGGGATGTCGGCGAAGGCCTTGTGCTTCTTCGAATAGACGCCGATCGGGAAGTTCACGGTGAGGCCGACGGACTCGATCTTGTAGCCGCGGTCGGCCTTCTGGTTGTCGAGATAGGGCTGGTTCTGGAACGAATTGGCCTGGATCTCGCCGGCATCGAGCGCGGCGTTCGGCACCACGTAATCGGAGAACTCGAGCAGCTGGATGTCGAGGCCCTGCTTGGCGGCGATCGGCTTCACGGCTTCGAGGATCTGCGCATGCGGCCCCGGCGTCACGCCGATCTTGATGGTCTCGGCCGCGGCTGCGGCGGACCATGCGGCGAGCACGGCCGAGAGGATCAGGGGGAGGCGAAACGACATCTTGGTCTCCATCACTCAACGACAATCATTGGAACCGTATTCGCTTCTCCGCGAGACGAAATCAATGAAAAGGAAATCCAAATTGGCACGCACGGCGAAGAACACCTTCTCCATTCGGCACAAAATAGGAAACGAATTCGCAGGCAATACGACGCCCCTTAGCAAGCGTGCCACGCTGTCCTCTACCGAAAAGGTCTCGCGCTGGCTGGCCGAGCCGAAGACCGCGGTGGAACTGCTGACGACTGTGCTCTTGATGTCGGTGCTGGCAATCGGCGTCGCCAGCATCCGATCAACGGCCCCTATTCGGACCGCCAAGTCGACGGCGACAGCATGATCAGCGTGCAAATTGCCGCATAGGTGACCAGCGAGACCGTGACCATGGCGGCGAGTCCCGCCATACCGGCACCAAAGCCTGCTACAGCGATCCAGCCGCCGCCAGCCGCGATCAGGATGCGCGCGACCGAGGACGCGAGCGGGCCCATGGCACGGCCGGTGCCCTGGACAGCGAAGGACGTCACGAAGCCGAAGCCGAGCGCGGCATAGGCCGGCGCGACGATGCGCAGGTACGTCATGCCCTCGCTCACCACCTCCGCGTCGTGGCTGAAGAGGTGGAGCCAGGCGGTCGGGACGATCGCGACCAGCAGGCCGATCGTGCCCGTCATGGCCATACCGACGGCGCCGCTGATCCAGCCGATTCTCCGCGCCCGCGCCAACTGCCCGGCCCCCATGTTGACGCCGACCATGGTCAGCGTCGCCGTGCTGATGCCGAACAGCAGCGGGATCATGATGTAGTCGAGCCGCGAGGCGATGCCGTAGCCGGCGAGCGCAGAGGTGCCGAACAGGCCGACCGCGCCGGTGACGAGGATGACAGTGAGATTGGTCAGCACGGCGTTGAACGCAGTGGGAATGCCGACCTTCAGCATGTCGCCGAAGATTCTTGCGCGCAATGGCACGATGTGCAGCCGCAGGCCGGTCGCCCCCGACGCCATGTAGCGCAGCAGGAACAGCATGGCCGCACCATAGTAAAGACCGAAGGCGACGCCGGCGCCGCCGATGCCCAGTCGCGGGATCGGCCCGAAGCCGAAGATCAGGGCCGGCGAGACCGGAATGGTCACGATCGCGCCGACCAGCGTCACCAGCGCAGGCACCCTGACATTGCCGGAGCCGCGCAGCGCGGCCGCCTGGAGGTTGACGATCCACACCGGGATGGCGCCGGCGAAAAGATAGTTGGAATAGGTGGTGGCGGCAGCGAGCGCACCGTCCGTGCCGCCGAGGGCGCGATAGAGATGCGGGCCTCCGAAGATCACGCCCGACGTGAACACGCCGCCCGCGATGATCGCGAGCACCACGGCATGAAACAGCGCCGCCTCCGCATCGTCGCGGCGGCCTGCGCCGACCGCGCGGGCGACAGAAGATGCAACGCCGGAACCGAACCCGCCATTGGACATCATGGTCATCAGCATGAAGATCGGGAACACCAGCGCCGCGCCCGCCAGGGCGTCGGTGCCGAGGAAGCCGACATAATAGGCCTCTGCGATGTTAACCGCGGTCTGCGCCACCAGGACGGTCACGGTCGGCGCGGCGAGCTTGAGGAGCGTGGAGAGGATCGGCGCCGTCAGCAGTGCAGCGCGCCTCTGCTCGGCCGCGCTCGGGGCGGCCTGCGCCGCCTGGCGAAGCGGGGCCGCCGGGCGGGCCACGAATTGTGCAGCGGACAAGGGCGGCGCGGCGGCATCCTCGACGGACATGGTGCGATCCTTCATCTTTCGGACCGCCGGACGGCCGCCCATTGCATTATGAGTATAATCTATTATTATGATCGTAATGCAATATGGCCGCGCCTCACGATTTTGTGGCCGGGCCGAACACCGGATCGCGAGGAGGCTGGATGGCGCGCTACGACAAGGGGCACAGGGACGCGACACGGCGGCACATTCTCGACGTCGCATCGGCACAGTTCCGCGAGAGCGGCATCGCCGCTGTCGGGCTTGCCGGCATCATGTCGGCGGCGGGCCTCACCAATGGCGCCTTCTACACGCACTTTGAATCCAAGGAGGATCTGGTGCGCACGGTGCTGCTGGATGCGCTGGAATGGCGCGAGCAGCGGCACAAAGACAATCTCGCGAACGGGATTGCGCTCGAGACCACGATCCGCGACTACCTCTCGCCGAGACATCGCGACCGCGTGGCGACCGGCTGCCCAACCGCGGCGCTCGTATCCGAGATCGCGCGGCACCCGAAGGCGACGCGCGAGGCCTTCACCGCGAAGATGTCCGACATCATCGCGCTGATGGCCGAGCAGCTCCCGCAAGGTTCAGCGGACGATCGGCGCCGCGGGGCGATCGCGATCTACGCCACGATGGTCGGCGCACTACAATTGTCGCGCGCGGTCAACGACCGGCAATTGTCGGAAGAAATTCTGGAGAGCGCGGTCGAGGCCGCCATCAAGCTCGGCGGCGGAGGGTGAGCGGATCGGCGAGCCAGACTGGCGAACGTCGTCAGCCCGTCTCCGCTCATTTCGTCCCGCTCCTGCTGCCGGCGGCATCCGACCGCCGATCGCCGGCAAGGCCTAGCACCATGTCCGAGAAGCGCTCGCCCTGCACCAGCACGTGGTCGTGAAGTCGCGTCGCGGCGAGTTGCTCGTCACCGGCACGGATCGCTTCGAGAATCCCGGCGTGCTCCTGGAGCGATTGCAGCAGACGATTACGCGCCCGAAGCTGGATGCGGCGATAGGCGCTTAAGCGCTTGTGCAGGGCGAAGGCCTGATCGGCGAGAAAGCTGTTGCGGCTGGCGCGATAGATCGCTTCGTGAAAATTGCGGTTGTCGGCATAGTACTGCTCGCTGTCGCCTTCGCGCGCGGCGATCTCGCAGGCGCGGTGAGCCGTCTCCATCGCCGCGTCATTGTCCGGCGTCAGCCGACGCGCGGCCAGCCGCCCGCACGCGCTTTCGATCTCGGCCATGGTCTCGAACATCTCGAACAGCCGGGTCGGTGACGGAACGCTGACGATCGCGCCCCGGCGCGGGCGGACATCGATGAAACCTTCGGCGCCGAGCTGGAGCAGCGCCTCCCGAATGGGGGTGCGCGACACCCCGAATCGCTCCGCGAGCGAGGCCTCGTCCAGGCGGTCGCCCGGCAGGAATTCCCCCGCAATCACAGCGTCTTCGATCGACTGCTTCAGTCTGAAGGCCTGGCTCATTGTATGCACCTTATAGGCCAATTCCATACCACAAGCTTGACAAAACATACAGCATGCAGTTGATATAGTAATTGTATGCAAGATTAGAAATAAAAAATGCAATCTAGCAACGGGAGGTATGGAATGAGGATTTCGAGACGCCAAGCCCTGGCTTTGGGGATCGCGGCCCCGGCCTTGCTCCGGTTCGGAGAGGCGCGCGCGGCCACGACGCTGAAGATCTCGCACCAGTTTCCAGGAGGCACCGCGACCGAGGGCGACTTCCGCGACCGGCTCTGCCGGCGCTTTGCGGCGCAGATTCAGGAGCGCAGCAAGGGCGCGATGACCGCCGAGATCTATCCGGGCTCGTCCTTGATGAAGACCAACGCGCAGGTCTCGGCGATGCGCAAAGGCGCGCTCGACATGAGCCTCATCCCGATCTCCTACGCCGGCGGCGATCTTCCCGAACTGAACATCGGCCTGATGCCGGGCCTCGTCACCGGTTACGACGAAGGCCTCGGCTGGAAGAACAAGCCGATCGGCCAGGAGTTCAGCAAATTCCTCGCCGCCAAAGGCCTCGTCATTATCACCTGGATCTGGCAGGCCGGCGGCGTCGCCAGCCGTGCGCGTCCGCTGGTCGAGGTCGGCGATGCCAAGGGCATGAAGGTCCGCGGCGGCTCGCGCGAGATGGATCTCGTGCTGCAGGCGGCCGGCGCCTCTGTGCTGTCGCTGCCCTCCAACGAACTCTATGCGGCGATGCAGACCGGGGCGTGCGATGCCGCCCTCACCTCGTCCACCAGCCTGACCTCGTTCCGCCTCGAAGAGCTCGCCAAGCATCTGACGACCGGCCGAGCCAAGAGCTACTGGTTCATGCTCGAGCCGCTCGTGATGTCGAAGGCAGTGTTCGACCGGCTTTCCAGCGAGGAGCGCGACATCATCGTCTCGGTCGGCGCCGAGCTCGAAGCGTTCGGCCGCGCGGCGGCGGTGGAGGACGACGTCCGCGTGACCAAGGTCTACCAGGCCGCCGGCGCGACCGTGCACGATCTCGACGACAAGACGGTTCAGGCGTGGCGCGAGCTTGCGCGCGACACGGCCTGGAAGGACTACGCGGGCAAGAACGAGAACTGCGCCCGTCTGATCAAGCTTGCCATGGAGGCCGGCTCATGAGCGCGCACGGCATCGATCTCGGCCATTCAGCCACGGTGACGGCGGCGCGACCCGGTTCTCGGATGGGACGGATCGCTCGCGCGATGGCCCTGCTCAACAAGGCGATCGTCGTGCTCTGCTCGATCGCGCTTATCGTCGCGAGCACGATCCTGAGCTACAGCGTGGCCGCGCGCTACTTCTTCAACGCGGCAACCTATTGGCAGGACGAGGCTGCGGTGTTCCTGCTGGTCGGCGCCACGTTCCTCTCCACCGCCTTCGTGCAGGGCGGACGCGGCCATATCGGCATCGAGGCCCTCACCGGCTATCTGTCGAAACGCGGCAATGCGATCCGCATGCTCTTGGTCGACACCGCGAGCCTGCTGTTCTGCTGCTTCTTCGCCTGGAAATCCTGGACGCTGTTCCACGAAGCCTGGGTCGACGGCCAGGTGTCCGGCTCGACCTGGGCCCCGCCGCTGTGGATCCCCTACAGCATGATGTCGCTGGGCATGACGCTGATGACGCTGCAGATCGCGCTTCAGCTCGCCGCGAGCCTCGATGGATGGAGGAGCAAATGAGCACGCTTGCCGTCGGACTGATGTATGGTGGTGCGACCCTCGCCGTCATGGCCTCGGGCATGCCGATCGCGCTGGCGCTCGGCGCGGTCGCCGTCGTCTTCATGTACTACTTCATGCCCGCCGCATCGCTCGATACGGTGACGCAGAACGTCTACGAGGAGATGGCCTCGATCACGTTGCTGGCGATCCCGCTCTTCATCCTGAAGGGCGCGGCGATCGGCAAGTCGAAGGCGGGACAGGATCTCTATAGCGCGCTGCATGTCTGGATGGGCCGCATTCCCGGCGGCCTCGGCATCGCCAACGTCTTCGCCTGCGCGCTGTTCGCCGCGATGGCGGGATCGTCTCCGGCGACCTGCTCGGCGATCGGCTCTGCCGGCATTCCCGAGATGCGCAAGCGCGGCTATTCCGGCGGCTTTGCCGCGGGCGTGATCGCCGCCGGCGGCACGCTGGGCATCCTGCTGCCGCCCTCGATCACCATGATCCTGTACGCGGTCGCCGCCGAGCAGTCGCTCGGACGTCTCTTCCTCGCCGGCATTGGGCCGGGCCTTCTCCTGGTGCTGCTGTTTGCGACCTATGCGGTGCTGAGGTTCAAGGCCGAATACGCGGCGGCGCAGCGCGCCTATGCGGCCGATCCGGCGCAGCATCCGATCCTGTCGAACGAGCGCTTCACCATGGCGATGCGGTTCGGCGCGCTGCCGCGCGTGCTGCCCTTCGTCGTGCTGCTCAGCGGCGTGATGATCGCGCTCTATGGCGGCTATGCCACGCCGTCAGAAACCGCCGGCCTCGGCGGCATCCTGGCGCTGGCCCTGATCGCCTCGATCTACGGCGTGTGGCGCCCGCGGGATCTCGGTCCGATCCTGGAATCGACGCTGAAGGAATCGACCATGCTGATGCTGATCATCGGCATGTCGCTGCTCTACTCCTATGTCATGAGCTATCTCCACATCAGCCAGGCCGCCGCACAGGCGATCGTCGCGATGCAGCTGTCGCGGTGGGTGCTGCTGGGCGCGATACTGGTGCTGGTGGTCGTGCTCGGCTTCTTCCTGCCGCCGGTCTCGATCATCCTCATGACAGCGCCGATCATCCTGCCGCCGCTCAAGGACGCCGGCTTCGACCTGATCTGGTTCGGCGTGGTGATGACGATCGTGATGGAGATGGGCCTCATCCATCCGCCTGTCGGCCTCAACATCTTCGTCATCAGGAACATCGCACCCGACATCCCGTTGCGGGACGTGATCTGGGGAACGCTGCCTTTCGTCCTGCTGATGGCGTTCGCGGTCGTCCTGCTGTGCCTGGTGCCGTCGATCTCGACCTTTCTGCCCAACCTCGTGATGGGTCCGCCATCGCGATAACCCGAGGAGGCACGAACCATGCTGAACGACATCCGATCCGGACGCATCGCCGCGCCCGAGTTCCTGCAAGGGCTGATCGACACGTTGACGCAACGCGGCCGCGCGGTCCTGGGCATGAAGGCGGAACGGGACGGGAGCGAGGATCGCGACCTCGAGCTTCTCGGCGAGGCACTGCTGTCGCGGCGCGGCGAGGCCTCCGGCGTTGCGATCGCGCAATCGCTGCTTGCGGCCTTCGAGCGGGCGGCCGAGCCGCAGCGGCTCAAATTCCTCTCCTCCCTCGCCGACCGGTTCGGGCCGGACCGTCGCGCGATCGAGCTCGCGATCGCCGCCTACCAGCGCAAGGAGGGTGGCGACGGCGCCAGGCTCGAGGCACTCCATGCCGCCGCGGAGCCGCGCCGGCAGGAGCTGATCCGGCGCCTCAACCTCGCTCCCGGCGGAACGGCCTCGCTGGTGCGGATGCGCGAGGTGCTGCTCTCGCTGCTGCGCGGGCATCCCGAGCTCCAGGCCGTCGACGACGATTTCGTCCACCTGTTCTCGTCCTGGTTCAACCGGGGTTTTCTGGTGCTGCGGCCGATCGACTGGACCACCTCGGCGAACATCCTGGAGAAGATCATCAGGTATGAGGCCGTCCACGCGATCCAGGACTGGGACGATTTGCGCAACCGGCTCGAGCCGCCGGACCGCCGCTGCTACGCGTTCTTTCATCCGCAGCTGGTCGACGAGCCGCTGATCTTCGTCGAGGTCGCGCTCACGAAGGAGATTCCCGGCGCGATCGGACCGCTGCTGGACAAGTCGCGCCAGGCGATCGCCGCGCGCGAGGCGACGACCGCCGTGTTCTACTCGATCTCGAACACGCAAAAGGGCCTTGCCGGCGTCTCCTTCGGCAATTTCCTGATCAAGCAGGTGGTGCAGGATCTCGCCCGCGAGCTGCCGAACCTGAAGACCTTCGTCACCCTGTCGCCGGTGCCCGGCTTTGCCGGCTGGGCGAGGCGCGAGCTCAAGACCGAGGCCTCCGCCGCGATCGACGAGGATACAAGGCGGGCGATGGCTGCGCTCGACGACGGCGGCGACATTGCGCAGGCGAAAGAGCCGATCACCGCGCTCGCCGCCTATTACTTCCTGAAGGCGAAGCTGCCGTCGGGCAAGCCAGCCGATCCGGTCGCCCGCTTCCATCTCGGCAACGGCGCGCGCCTGGAACGGCTGAATTTCCTCGGCGACAGCTCGGCCAAGGGCATGAAGCAGTCGTACGGGCTGATGGTGAACTATCTCTACGCGCTCGAGCACATCGAGGCGAACCATGAAGCGTTTGCCGAACACGGCACCGTCGTGGCGTCCGACAAGGTGAAGAAGGCGCTTCGCGCGAAATTGTCATCGCGCGACCTTGTTCCCAGTCCTCACACCAACTCGCAACGGAAGATCTCGTCATGACCTCGAACCTGTATGATCGCCTGCTTGCCGGCGCGGAGTCCGACCAGTCCATCTGCATCGAGAAGGACGACGGCACGACCTTGAGCTATGCCGACCTTGCTGCGCTGAGCGGCAGGTGCGCGAATTTCCTCGCCAAGATCGGCATCGGCCCGAATCACCGCGTCGCAGCCAAGGTCGAGAAATCCGTCGAGGCCGTCGCGCTGTATCTTGCGACGCTGCGCGCCGGCGCCGTCTATCTGCCGCTCAACACCGCCTATACGCCGACTGAGACCGAGTATTTCATCCGCGACGCGCAGCCGACATTGATCGTATGCGATCCCCGGGAAGAAGCTGATTTGCGCGCCATCGCCGCCAAGGCAGGCGGCCGGGTCGAGACGCTCGATCACCGCGGCAAGGGCTCGCTCGCCGATGCCGCGGCAGACTTCCCGGCGGGATTCGACACCGTCGCCAGGACGAATGACGATCTCGCAGCCATCCTCTACACGTCGGGCACGACCGGCCGCTCGAAGGGAGCCATGCTGACGCACGGCAATCTTTCTTCGAACGCCCTGACGCTCGTCCAGGAGTGGCGCTATGCGAGCAAGGACGTGCTGATCCATGCCCTGCCGATCTATCACGTTCACGGGCTCTTCGTGGCCTGCAACGTCTCCTTCGCCGCACGCGCGCGCATCCTGTTCATGCAGAAGTTCGACGCCGAACGCATTCTGGCAACGATGGCGCGCAGCACCGTTCTGATGGGCGTGCCGACCTTCTATGTCCGCCTGCTCGAGAGTGCGAACCTGGACGAGCGAGCCACCGCCAACATGAGGCTGTTCGTCGCCGGCTCGGCGCCGCTGCTGGCCGAGACACACCGGGCCTGGAAGGAGCGGACCGGGCATGCGATTCTGGAACGCTACGGCATGACCGAGACCGGCATGATTGCGTCCAATCCCTACGAGGGGGCTCGCATTGCCGGCTCGGTCGGCCGGCCGCTTCCCGCCGTCGAGGTTCGCGTCACCGATCCCGAGACCGGCACAATCCTCCCCGTTGGCGACGTCGGCATGATCGAGGTGAAGGGGCCGAATGTGTTCGCCGGCTACTGGAACATGCCGGACAAGACCGCCACTGAATTCCGCGCTGACGGCTTCTTCATCACTGGCGACCTCGGCAAGCTCGACGCGCAGGGCTATCTCCATATCGTCGGCCGCGGCAAGGATCTCATCATCACCGGCGGGTTCAACGTCTATCCGAAGGAGATCGAGACCGAGATCGACGCCATTCCCGGGGTGTCCGAAAGCGCCGTCGTCGGCGTGCCGCACGCCGACTTCGGCGAAGGCGTCACCGCCGCCGTGGTCCGCTCGCCCAATTCGTCGGTGGACGAGCGCGTCATTCTCGACGCGCTGTCGGGACGTCTCGCCAAGTTCAAGCAGCCCAAGCGCGTCATCTTCGTGGACACATTGCCGCGCAACACGATGGGCAAGGTACAGAAGAATCTGCTGCGCGAGCGTTTCGCCACGATTTACACGACCAAGGCCGGCTAGAAGCGGCACGCTGCTGCTGCAAGTGTGGCCATTTCCGGGCTGCGGCAACGAATCTGTCGCCGGAGCAACACTACGAAACTTGATGCGTTTGCGCAGGACGGGTTAGCGTTGTCTCGCGGCCTTAGAACTTCCCCAAGTTCATCTAGATCGCACTGGACCGCCGCCTGAACGTTTCAGCCGGCGGTCCAGTCCAGCCGCATCTGCTAGATGATGCCGCTCTGCCGAAGCGCCGCGATTGCAGCCGTGTCATAGCCGAGCTCGGCGAGGACGCGATCGGTATGCTCACCGAGCGTAGGTGGACGCGCCGCAATCTCTCCCGGCGTCTCCGACAGCCGCACGGCGGCACGCATCACCGGCGCGGGTTTCGGCAAGCCGGGATAGTCGACCTCCTGGATGAAACCGGCGGCGCGGATGTGCGGATGATCGAGCGCCTGTTGCGGGCTCAACACGGGTCCGGTCGGGATCATCGCCTTGCCCAAGGTGTCGACGGCCTCCTGCGTGGTGCGTTCGGCGCACCAGCGCGCCATCCGTTCGCTGATGACGGCGCCGTTGTTGCCGCGGCTGATGTCGTCGGCAAAGCGCGGATCGTTCAGCCATTTGTCTTCCTCGCCCATCAGCTTGGCCCAGCGCTTGAACAGCGGATGTCCCGTGACCTGGCACAGCACCCAGCCGTCCTTGGTGCGGTAGATGTCGGCGGGCGCTGCGGTCTGGCCAAGGTTTCCGGTCGGCACGCGATTGACGTTGATCACGGCCTGCTCGATCAGCGTGGCATTGGTGAAGGACAGCGCGGTTGCGAGCAGCGCGCCCTCGACGATCTGCCCGCGGCCGGACTTGCCGCGCTCGATCAGCGCGGCGAGCGTCCCGAAGGCGCAATGCAACGCGGTACCGAAATCGACCCAGTTCACCGCGGCCCGGTAGGGCGGATCGCCGGCGCCGGTCATGTACACCGAGCCCGACATGACCTGGCCGACACCGTCGAAGCCGACGCGATCGGACCACGGTCCCGGCCCGCCGAACGCCGTTGCCGTGGTGAGGATGATGTCGGGCTTGATCGCGCGAAGCGAGTCGTAATCGAGCTTCATCGCACGCAGGGTCTGCGGCGGCAGATTGGCGACCACCACGTCGGCGGTCGCGATCAGGCGGCGCATCACCTCCTGCCCCTCCACCTTCATCGGATCGAGCGTGATGCACTTCTTGTTGCGGTTGATCTGGAGGAACAGCGCCCCTTCGCCGCCCTCACCGACCGGCGCGACGAAGCGGTCCTCGCTGCCGTCGCGCTTCTCCACGCGAATAACCTCGGCGCCGAATTCGGCCAGCAGGGTCGCGCAATACGGCCCCGCGATATAGCGCCCGAAATCGAGGACGCGCACGCCTTCCAGAACTCCTCCCATAGGTCCTTTCCTTGATGTCTTTTGCCCAGATTACAGGGACTGGTTGCCGCGGCAAGGTGGCGAAAGGCGTGATGCCGCCCTCAAGATGTGATCGCCGAGCTGTTTCGGCTGGCGGAAATTGTGCTCTAGTATGGCTTGTCCTTCCCCTCACCCAGAGCGCACAGCCATGCCGCAACAATTCGATCGATCCGCAGAAGATCTCGGCAACGCGATTCATTTCGAGCACGTCAACATCCAGGTCCCGGATCAGCGCCTGGCGACATTATTCTACGTCACGGGACTTGGGCTCACCCGCGATCCCTATCTGATGGTGTCCGACACCAACATGTGGATCAACGCCGGACGGAGCCAGTTCCACCTTCCGAGCGGCAGGCCGCAGGTGCTGCGCGGCCATACCGGCCTCGTCATCGAGGGGCGCGAGGCGCTGCTGGCGCGACTGGCATCGGTCGCGAAGAAGCTCGAAGGCACGGCCTTCGCCTTCACGGAGCACAACGACCATGTCGAGGCCGTGTGCCCGTGGGGCAACCGCATGCGCGTTTATGAACCGGACGCGGCGCGCTTCGGCCGCATCACGCTCGGCATTCCCTATGTCGAGTTCGACGTGCCGATCGGAACGACGCCGGCGATCTGCGCCTTCTATCCGGAGGTCATGGGCATGCCCGCTAGTTTGCGCAATGGCGACGGCGCCGTTGCGGCGGTACAGACGGG
Organism: Bradyrhizobium sp. CB1717; assembly: GCF_029714325.1. Lineage (NCBI taxonomy): Bacteria > Pseudomonadati > Pseudomonadota > Alphaproteobacteria > Hyphomicrobiales > Nitrobacteraceae > Bradyrhizobium > Bradyrhizobium sp. CB1717. The sequence goes on along the minus strand of NZ_CP121666.1, from coordinate 2,618,798 downwards.
CCGCGACCAGCACCTGCTGTTCCGCGAGACCGACCGGCCCCAGGGCGACTATGACGGGCATCATGTGCAGATGTACATCACCGACTTCTCGGGCCCGTACCGCAAGCTGCTCGCACGCAATTTGATCTCGCGCGAGGACAATCAATATCAATACCGGTTCTGCGACATCGTCGATCTCAACAGCGGCAAGCCGCTGTTCACGGTCGAGCACGAGGTGCGGAGCGCCACCCACCCGATGTTCATGCGGCCGATGGTCAATCGCAATCCTGTGGTCAACAACCGCAATTATGCGTACGGCCACGATCAGACGTCGTGGGCGATGGGGCCGGATCAGTACGACGGATAGCGCGTTCAGGCTTCGCGGTAGTCCAGCAGGATCAGCCCGACCAGGATGAAGGCGACCGGCCAGATCCAGGCCGCCGCACGGCTGACCCGTCCGTCGAGCCGCAGCTCGAGCCAGCGCGCCCAGCCGGCTGCGACACCGCAGAGCGCGAGCGGGGTGTGGCTCATCTCGATGAGCAGCTGGTCCTTGATGTTGGCGATGGCATGGGAATGTGTGAGCAGCAGGGCGCCGCCAAGCGCCGTGGTGAGGGGAAACACCAGGGCTGCCGGCCCGGCCTTGCTGCCGCGTAAACGCACGCGCCATTCGAACAGGCCGAACACGGCGATCAGCAGCACGAAGATGCGATGCTGCGCCACTTCGGGATCGCGCAGCGACTCGAAGAAGCCGGCAGGACCAAGTGGCCAGGCCTGCTCGTCGGCGCGGAAGAACAGGAAGGCGGCCATTGCCAGAAACAGCAGCGGCCAGTGCCGCGCCCAGCGGCCCCAGCGGAAATGCTCGACCAGCGCCAGCAGCCCGATCAGCACCACGAAGACGCCGGCCCAGTGATGGTTGTACTCGGACCAGGCGATGTCCTCGGCATTGCGCGGCAGGATCGTGCCCTCGCCGGGAACGTAGGCCGCCTGTGCGTTGGCGCGCCCGGCGTCCGCAAGCGTGATCTTGGCCTGCAGCTGCGCGACGGTGAGCTTGTCGTAATCCGGGCTGGTCAGGCGCGGCGGCCATTGCGGCGTCGCGCGCTCGACGATCTCATGCCAGGCGAGGCGATCGCGCGGGAGATCGACGCCCGGCGGCAATGAAGTCAGGGACGCCGCAGCAAGCAGCACGGTGAGGCCGATGCCGATCTCGACCTCGGCGAAACGCTTCAGGCGGAGGATCGGCGTCGTGGGGTCGCGGCGCAGCCGCTCGACCAGGAAGTAATTGCCCGCGCCGAGCATCAGCAGCATCAGGAGCAGGCCGAGCTTGGCCAGCGTCATGACGCCATAGGCGGTGCCGTAGATCGCGGCGACCGAGCCGATATAGTTCGCCGCCATGACCAGGCCGCCACAGACGATCGCGGCGACCGCGGCCATCGACATCAACGAATAGCGGCGCGCGATGAGGCGCCAGTCGCCGGCGTCCTTGCAGCCGTTCAGCGCGATCAGGAAATAGGGCAGACCGCCGATCCAGACCGCCGCCCCCGCCATGTGGCCTGCGTCGGACAGCAGCAGCGGCCAGCGCACGTCCGGCCGGCTGGCTGCATGCGTGAGCCGGGTCTGCATCGCCAGCGCCAGCACCGACAGGGCAAGAAGCGCGGCCGACCGCAGCCGGTGCGCGGGACCGTTGGCCAGGATTGCGATGCCCAATGCACAGGCCGCGATGACGATATCCGCGCGGCCGAAATCGGCACTGACCGCCTCGCTCCAGGGCACCTGGAGCGTCCCGACCAGCGCGGCCGCATTGAGCGCCAGCGAGGCGACGGTGAGGAGCGCCAATGCGAAGGCGCTGAACCGCAGGAACGCGCGGCATCGCTCCTCGATCGTGAGGCCATAGACGGAGAGCCTCGGCTGCAGCGGCCCCCACAGCAACAACTGAAAGGCAAGCCCGCCAAGCGTGAACGACTGGGCGATCAGGATCAGGCCCCGCAGGACCACCGACAGATAGCCGAAAATGTCGAGGAGCAGGTACACGTCAGTGGACGGTGAACGGGATGTCGCCGCGGGTGATGTGGCCGTCGACGCTGAGCACCTGCCAGCGCAGGTGCCACGCCCCTGCCGGCAGCCGCGTCGCATCGGCATTGAGCTCGTCCGCGGGCGCGTCGGAAGCCGGCGTCAGGGCGCGCGCCGCACCGTCTGGCGCCAGCAGCGTCAATTTGGAGCGCGCGCGATCGATCCGGCTGTTGAAGTGCAGGCGGATCGCGACGGTGTCGCCGGATACGGTCGCGCCGGCGGCCGGCGAGGATGAGACGATGATGGCGTGGGCCTGGGATGCGTTCGGATGAGCAAGAAACCACAGGGCGGATAGAACGAACGCGATTCGGAAGAACGCGCGCATGATGCTCACTCGCTGTCGACAGCCGTCTGTTTCACCCGCCCCCTGGCGCGTGATCTTTACCGGACGCTATGTTGGCGCGAGTTGGTTGTTCGCAAGGGCGCGCGGAATTTTGATCTGATCGAGTATCGCGGAAAGTCGCCGATTGTTGCCGTTGCGACACACTGAGGTGCGATCAGCCCGGCGCGGCGTCCCTGCTCAACTCGTCAGATCGACCATGCGCCGCCGGCCGCTCGGAGCCATGCGGCGATAGAGCACGACCGAGATCAGCCATGCGATCACGAACAACGTGATCACGGCAAAGCCGACATTGGCGAGCGAATCGTTGAGGGCCTCGACCAGCGACCACGGTCCACCCGACAGGCCGAGCCGGTCCGCGATCAGACCCAGCGCCTCGATGCCGCCGACCAGCAGCGCGACCGCGACGGAGGCGCCGGTGATCGTGAGGTTGTACCAGAGCTTGCGATAGGGATCGACGAAGGCCCAGCGATAGGCGCTCACCATCAGCGCGGAATCGGCGGTGTCGACCAGCGCCATGCCGGCGGCGAACAGCGCGGGGAACACCAGCACATGCGCGAGCGAGACGCTGCGCGCGGCTTCGCTGGCGGAGATGCCGACCAGGCCGATCTCGGTTGCGGTGTCGAAGCCGAGCCCGAACAACAGGCCGAGCGGATACATGTGCCAGGGCTTTGTGACGAGGCGGAACATCGGGGCGAGCAGCCGCGCCAGGAAGCCGCGCGACGCGAGCAGCGCCTCGAGCTTCACAGCATCGTGAATGCCCTGCTCGCGCACCTCGCGCAGGATCCGCCACAGCCCGGCGAAGATGGCGAGATTGATTGCCGCGATCACCAGCAGGAACAGCGCCGACACGGAGGTGCCGATCAGGGAGCCGATCTCCTTGAGCAGGCTGTCGCCGCCGAGGCTCACGACGCCGAGCGCGAGCAGCATGGTCGCAACCAGGACGACGGTGGAATGGCCGAGCGCGAAATAGAGACCGGCACTGCGCGGCGTATCGCCCGCCTGCATCAGCTTGCGCACGGCATTGTCGATCGCGGCGATGTGGTCGGCATCGACGGCATGGCGCAGGCCGAACACCCAGGCGAGCAGCGCGGTCGCCATCACTGTCGGCCGGTCGCCGAACGCTGCGAAGGCGAAAGCCCATGCGGCGATGTTGGCGGCGATCAGCCCGCCGAACAGCGCGCCAGGCTCGAACGCCTGCCTCAAGACACCACCTGACCGAACCACGCCGCCTCCTAGTATGATGTTTATACATATCCATCATACTGGCCGGCAAGAGCCGGGCCATGTTGCTGCAGCGCGGCCGATCGCCCGGGAACGCGCATCTAGTGGAAACCGGCTGCCAGCGGCGAAACAGCCGGTGTCGTAGCCCGACACATCGTCGGGTACATCCCGCCACTCGGTCTCAATGCGCCGCCAGGATTTCTCCCAGAAACTTCCTGGTGCGATCGTGCCGAGGATTCTTGAAGAAACTCTCCGGCGCGGCTTCCTCGACGATCCTGCCTTCGGCCATGAAGATCACGCGATCTGCGACCTGGCGCGCGAATCCCATTTCATGGGTGACGCAGATCATGGTCATGCCATCGGTCGCGAGCGCGATCATGGTGTCGAGGACCTCCTTGACCATTTCTGGGTCGAGGGCGGAGGTCGGCTCGTCGAACAGCATGACCTTGGGCTCCATGCAGAGCGCCCGCGCAATCGCGACGCGTTGTTGCTGGCCGCCCGACAACTGGGCCGGATATTTTTCGGCCTGGTTCGCTATTTTGACCCGCTCGAGCAGACGGCGCGCAGTCTCTTCGGCTCTCGCCCGCGGCACCCCCCGCGAGCGCATCGGCGCCAGCATGCAGTTTTCCAGCACGGTCATGTGCGGAAACAGGTTGAACTGCTGAAACACCATGCCGACCTCGCGGCGCACGGCGTCGATCGCGCCGGCGGCATCGTTCAGCCGCGTGCCGCCGACGACGACTTCGCCGCGCTGATAGGCTTCCAGCGCGTTGATGCAGCGAATGAGCGTGGACTTGCCCGAACCGGACGGCCCGCACAAGACGATCTTCTCGCCCGGGCGGACCGTCAGGCTGATATCGGTCAACACCTGATAGGTGCCGTACCATTTGCAGACGCCGCGCATGGCGATCATCGGCTCGGAAGCGGACTGCATCGCGCCTTGGTCCGACATGACGTTCTCTCCCTGCCTAGCTGACGTCAAAGGGAATGCCGGGAATGGTGTCGGGGAATGCCGGAAGCGGATTGTTCATCCATTTCTGATAGATCTTCGCCAGCTCGCCATTGGCCCTGATCTTTCCGATGAAGTCGTTGACGAAGGCGTTGATCTCCTTCTCTCCGAGCCGGGTGCAGGCGCCGTTGTAGAGCTTGGTGAATTCCAGCTTGTTCTCGTAATAGCCGGGTTTCGATTCATCGAGGCGCGGAACGTAGAAGATGTTGCCACCGACGGCCTGGACCTGACCGGACAGCAGCGCCTGCATGGTCGGCGCGTCGCCGTCGAAGCGGCGGATGGTGGTGCCCGATGGGGCGGCTTTCGTTACGTCGCTGTCCTGCACGCTGCCGCGCGCAACGCCGATGACGTATTTTCCCATGTCCGCGGGAGATTTGATCTCCACATCCTTCGGCGCGATGAAGGTGATGATGTTCGCGCCGTAGGGTTTTGAGAACTGTACGGCCTTGGCCCGCTCGGGCAGCATGGCCATGGTCGCGAACAGGATATCGACGCGCCCCGAAGTCAGGGCCGGGATACGATTGGCCACCGCCAGTTGCGTGAACTCGGCCGGGACGCCGAGCTCCCTGGCGAACAGCGCCGAAATCTCCGCATCGTATCCATCCTGCTTTCCCGTCGCATCGACGAATCCCCAGGGCGGATTGTCGCCCTGGATGCCGATCAGGACCTTGCCTCTCGCCTTGATCTCCGACGGCGTCACGGCGTAAGCGGCGCGCGCCAGCACGAATGGCGCGGCGATGGTCGCGGCGCCGAGCGCCAGCACGCGACGCCGATCGATTGCCCCGGTCTTGCTGTTGGTCATCATTCCCTCCTCTGGTCTCGTCCTGTCATGTCTTGTGCCTCGTCATCGCGCGGCGACGGCCATCCGGCGCTCGAGCCGTGCGCCATAGAGCGACAGCGGCCAGCAGATCGCGAAGTAGAGGGCGCACACCAAGCCGAGGACGAGTAGCGGCTTGAAGTTCTGGTTGGAAACGATGGTCCCCGCCCGCATCAATTCGGTAAAGCCGATGATCGCCGCCAGCGACGTTCCCTTGATCAGCTGGACCAGAAACCCGATCGTCGCAGGCAGCGAGATGCGGATCGCCTGCGGCAGGACGACGTCCCTCATCAGCGAGATGTAGTTGAGGCTCAACGCCTTCGCGGCCTCGACCTGCCCCTTCGGCACCGCTTCGATCGCGCCGCGCCATATCTCGCCGAGGAAAGCGCCGGAATGCAGCGTGAAGCCGATCGAGACCGAGACCCAGGCATCCAGCTTCAGGCCGGCAAGCGCCAGTCCGTAGTAGACGACGAACAATTGCATCAGGAGCGGCGTGCCCTGGAACAGGGCGATGTAGGCGGCCGTGCAGCGCTCCAGCACGCGGTGGCCCGACGTGCGCGCCAGCGCCACGCCGAGGCCGGCGACTGAGCCGACCACAAAGCCGATCGCGGACAGCGCAAGCGTCCATTTGAGGCCGTTGATCAGGAACAGGAACTGATTCCGGTCCATGGCGCCCTCACTTCACGGGGTAGCTGAAGCAGCGCGCATCGATCAGCGCGAACATCCGCATCAGCATCCATGACATCGCGAGATAGAGCAGCGTGACGACGCCATAGACCTCGAAGCTGCGAAAGGTGTTGGTCTCGATCGTCTGCCCGACCGAGGTGAGCTCATAGGCCGAGATCGCGGACGCGATGCTCGTCGTCAGTGTCAGCATGATGAACTGGCTGGTCAGCGACGGATAGACCGCGCGCAGCGCCGGCTTCAGCACGATCAGCCGGAACACCTGCGCCCGACTGAGGCTGAGCGCGAGACCGGCTTCCACCTGTCCCTTGCTGATCGACTGCACGCCGCCGCGGATGATTTCGATCGCATAGGCCCCGCCATTGACGCCGAGCGCGATGATCGCGGTCAGTGTCGGATCGAGCCGAATGCCGACCAGCGGCAAGGCGAAGAAGACGAAATAGATCTGCCCGAGAAACGGCGTGTTGCGGATCGCCTCGACGAAGGCGATGACGAACCAGCGCAGCGCGGGGATGCGGGACTGACGCAGCGCGACGCCGCCGATTCCGATCGCGAGGGCCAGCGCCATGCCGGACAGCGCGAGCTGAAGTGTCCCGACGCAGCCCCACAGCAGATCCGGCAGTCCGTCCAGCACGGGGCCAAAATCGAACGTGTAGTTCACCTTGTTCCTCCCTCCGGGCGGCCCTCTTGCCGGCGTCGTTGCAGTTGCGCCGTGGCTCTGCCCATTCTGGTCCGCCGGGCGGCGGCGAATTGTCCGCGCTCAGGAAACCCCTTGCTTGGCCGGGCTTGCGAGCGTTTCGTAGCGGTCGCGCAGTTCGACGCGTCGTCCGCCTGAGGCCGCTTCGGCGACGGCCAGGGTCGCGATCAGGCTTCGTGCGCCGTCCTCGACCGGCTGCAGTGACTGCGCCTTGCCGCGGATGACGTCGCGAAAATGATCGAGCTGGGCGACATAGGGATCGAGCGAAGAGGCGTGAATACGCTGCGCCTGGATCGGCTCGTTCCAGCTCTGTGCGTCACCGGCTTGCGACCATTGCACGAGTGCGGGAAATTCGATCGATCCGCGGCGACCGAGGAAGCGGTAGCTGCTCTCGCCGCTGAACGGAAATTCGGGAGCTTCGCCGAGCCCCTGCTCGGACGTCCAGGGCGAGACGGCGCTGTCGCTGATGAAGAAGGTGCCGAGCGCGCCGCTGTCGAACTCGATCAGCGCCGCGGCGGTATCCTCTACCGCAAAGCCGCGCTGGCGGTTCGACGCAACCGCCTCCACCGCGACGATCTCGCCGACGGTGAAGCGCAGGAAATCGATCTCGTGGATGAGGTTGATCAGGATCGGCCCGCCGCCGGCCTGCGAGCGCCATGGAGCCACCTCGAAATAGGCAGCCGGCTTGTGCGTGGCCCAGATTGCCGACACCCCGACGACATCGCCGATCCGCCGTTGTCCGAGCACCGCTCTGAGCGTCTTGACCTGCTGGTGGTGGCGGCGGTGATGCCCGACCAGCGACTGGATGCCCGCCTTGCGCACTTCGGTGATCAGGCTTGCCGCAGTCTCGCGCGTATCGGTGACCGGCTTCTCGATCAGGATGTGAATCCCGCGCCGGGCGCAAGCGATACCCTGTTCGGCATGAAGCTGGTTGGGCGAGGCGATGATCACGGCATCGGGCTGCGCCTCGTCGAGCAGTTTCCGGTAGTCGGCAAAGACGGGAGTCCCGGGATGATCGGCGGCGGCCCGATCGGCGTTCACGTCCGCGATGCCGACGAGGTCGTAGTCGGATCGTTCGGCCAGCTTGGCGAGATGCTTCCGCCCGATCAGTCCCGCGCCGATGACGCCGATGGTGATGTTCTTCATCTCAGGCATTCCGTATCTGGATTGAGCCGCCGGCCTGGCGGCGATGACCCGGCCGCGACGTTCCTCGCGGCCGATGATCGAGCAGGCGCCTCGCGGCATTGAATGCCGTGGCGAGCCGGGGGCGCACGGCCAAGGCCGGCAACGGCATCTCGACGCTGAGACTCGCGTCCGCCGGAAGGACGTCCAGCAGCTCGCCGAGCGGCAAGGCGCCCTCGCCCGGCGGCAACCGACCTTCCCGCGCCTCGGCGATGATCGCCGCATCGCCCACCGGCATTTGCGCGACGGCGTCGCAGATCTGCGCGGCACGCAGATGGTGCGCGGGGATCGGGATCAGATCGTCCGGCTTGCCGCCGGAGCGATGGAGATGCAGCGCATCGACGAGAATGCTGCCGTTCGCCCTGCCGGCCTCGCACACGAGCGCTTCGGCCTGCGGCAGCGAGCCGATCGCGCGCCAGCGCATGAACTCCAGATCGACACGCAGACCGAATTGCTGCGCGAGGTCGCAGAGCTCGGCGAAATGCGCGGTCAGGCGGGCGGAATCATCGTCGTCGCCCGATGCCGTCACCGCCACCGCGCCGAGATCGGCCGCGGCCTCGAACAGGCCCGCGAGCGCCGGAATGTCGACGCCCGGCGTGAGCTGCACGAACTCGATCTCGTTCAGTCGCACCCCCTCGTCAGCGAGCAGTCGTTTGAGCAAGCGGTGCGCGTCCGTCCCCACCCGCGTCGGATAGGCAGGCCCGCCGGCGGTCGCAGGGATCGCGCGCAGGCCGATGAAGCTGAAGCCGGCGCTCGCGGCCTCTCGCACGAGCGCGAGAGGCGCCAGGTCCAATGCCGTCAGATGAGCAAGGCCGAGATCAATCACGACTAATTATCCCATAGGGTAATTACAATTAACCTGCGGGATAATTGCTGTCAAGGACCGCCGATTGGGCTATGGGTAAGGAGCCAGCAGTCCTGACCGGACGCAGAGGATCGAACCGCCGGATGAGAACCAGGGAAAAGCCCGCCCCCGAAGATGCCAAGCGGCCGCCGGTCCGGCGGCGCGACCGGGAACGCACCAAGCGCGAGATCCTGGAGATCGCCTTCGCCGAGTTCGCCGAGAACGGCCTTGCGGGAGGCAATACCGACGCCATCGCCGCGCGCGCCAACGTCACCAAGCGGCTGATCTTCTATTACTTCCAATCCAAGGAAGAGCTGTTCACGGCCGTGCTCGAAATGGCCTATGCGAAGATGCGCATCGCCGAGCAGGACCTACACCTCGAAGCGCTCGAGGCTGAGGCTGCGATCCGCAGGCTGGCCGAGTTCACCTTCGATTTCGACCAGGCCAACCCGGAATATGTCCGGCTGGTCACGATCGAGAACATCCATCGCGGCCGGCACATGCGCGGCAGCAAGAAGCTCAAGGAGATGACGCGGCCGATCATCAGCCAGATCGCCGCGGTGCTGGACAGAGGCGTTCGCGCCGGCGCGATCAGGCCCGGCATCGATCCGATCGAGCTGCACATGTCGCTGAACGCACTCTGTTTCTTCTCGGTCGCCAACCGGCATACGTTCGAGGCGCAATTCGCCGCGGACATGTCGTCGCAGAAGGCGAAAGCACAGCGGCGGCTCGAGATTGCCGACCTGCTCTGGCGCTATGTGCGGAACGACCAGGGAACGCCAGTGAGCGACGGCCCGACGGCTTGACCGTCGAGCGGCGGCCAAGACCATGGTCTTGACACCCGCTGATCCGCCATTTCGCCGCAGGGCATCCCTTTGACTCCACGACATCAAACGTCCCAAGCTAGAGTGCACGTAACTTGCATGCCGGTGACGATTTTTCTTTGTGAAGGTGGAGGTCATCCGATGAACGAAAACGACATCCGGGGTCTGATCGCGGAGGTGAAGCAAGGCACGCTGTCGCGACGCTCGTTCATCCGGACCATGGCTGCGGTCGGGATCGCAGCGCCGGTCGCGAGCCAGATCCTCGTCTGGAACGACGTGGCGATGGCGGATGCGACGCTCGCATACAAGCCGACCAAGGCCGGCGGCGGCGGCGCGCTCAAGATGCTGCTCTGGCAGGCGCCCACTTTGCTCAATCCGCATTTCGCGCTCGGCACCAAGGACCAGATCGCCTCGCGCATCTTCTTCGAGCCGCTCGCCGGCTGGGACAAGGACGGCAATCTCATCCCCTGCCTTGCCGCAGAGGTTCCGACCAAGGCGAACGGCGGCCTTGCGGCCGACGGCATGAGCGTGATCTGGAAGCTGAAGCAGGGCGTCAGATGGCATGACGGCAAGCCCTTCACCGCCGACGACGTCGTCTTCACCTGGCAATACGCCGCGGATCTCGCAACCGCGGCGTACACCACGGGCTCCTACAAGGACATCAAGGTCGAGAAGATCGACGACCACGCCGTCAAGGTGACCTTCAGGGCGCCGACGCCGTTTTGGGCCGACCCGTTCGTCGGCGGCCAGGTCGGCCAGATCCTGCCGAAGCATCATTTCGGCGATTATATCGGCGCAAAGTCACGCGAGGCTCCCGGCAATCTGAAGCCGGTCGGCACCGGCCCATACAAATTCGTCGAGTTCAAGCCGGGCGATTTGATCCGCGCCGAACGCAATCCCGACTATCACATCAAGAACCAACCGTATTTCGACACGATCGAGGTCAAGGGCGGCGGCGATGCGGTCTCTGCGGCGCGCGCCGTGCTGCAGACCGGCGAATACGATTTCGCCTGGAACATGCAGGTGGAGGAGGAGGTCCTCAAGCGCATGGAGGCGGGCGGCAAAGGAAAGCTCGACATCACGCCCTCCGGCAATGTCGAGTTCATCATCCTCAACACGACGGACCCCTGGACCGAGGTCGACGGCGAGCGTTCAAGCGTCAAGACCAAGCACCCGACGCTGTCCGATCCCGCCGTTCGCCGCGCGATCAATCTCCTGATCGACCGCGACTCGATCCAGAAGTTCATCTACGGACGCGGCGCCATCGCAACCGCGAGCTTCGTCAACGCGCCCACGCAGTTCAAGTCGCCCAAGCTGAAATACGAGTTCGACATCGACAAGGCCAACAAGATCCTCGACGAAGCCGGCTGGACCAGGGGCGCGGATGGCATCCGCGAGAAGGACGGCAAGAAGCTCAAATACGTGTTCCAGACCTCGACCAACGCCCCGCGGCAGAAGACGCAGGCCATCATCAAACAGGCCTGCCAGAAAGCCGGCATCGAGATCGAGGTCAAGGCGGTCACCGCATCGGTGTTCTTCTCCTCTGATGTCGGCAACCCCGATACCTATTCGAAATTCTACGCCGACATGGAGATGTACAACACGACGCAACCGCAGCCCGATCCGGAGCGCTTGTTGAACCAGTGCGTCTCCTGGGAGATCGCCACCAAGGATAACAAATGGCTCGGCCGCAACAATTCGCGCTATTCCGATCCCGAAGCCGACAAGGCCTACAAGGCCGCACAGAACGAGCTCGACCCGGTCAAGCGCGCCGCACTGCTGATGAAGGTCGACGAAATCTTCTGCGAGGCCCACGTGTTCCTGCCGCTGCTCTCGCGCCACATCGTCAACGCCGGCGTCAACAGCCTGATGGCCGACATCTCGGGCTGGGACACCATCACGTGGAACCTGGCGAGCTGGTATCGGAGTTCGTAGCTCGCAGGATGTGGAATGCGTGCTAACACAACAGGCAACCCGCGGGCGGCGTCGATCAAAACGCCGCCCGGTCATTCGTGTTTCGGGCGTGCTGGCGGACCGCGTCTTACTGCGAACGATCCGAGGTCCAGCCCTTGTACTCGGCGACGTTATCCCTGGTCACGAGCTTGGACGGCAGGAGCTCGACGGTCGAGGCCGGCTTTTGGCCGTTGAGAATGCCGACACCGACCTGCACGGCCCGCCGCGCCATGAAGAACGGGTCCTGCGAAGCCGAGGCCTGGATCTGCGGCGACTGCGGATCCTTCAGTGCCGCCTCGATATCGGGCGCGCCGTCCACCGCGGTTATGACAATGCCCGTGCGGTTCTGCTGGCGCGCGGCAAGGTCGGTGCCGATCGCCTGCGGATCGTTGATGGCGAAGATGGCGTCGATCTTGGGGAAGCGGGTCAGATAACCCTGCGCGACGGTAAGACCGCCCTCGCGCGAGCCCTTGCCGTCCTGGTCGTTCGACAGCACCTTGATGCCGGGATTTTTCGAGAAGACATTCTTGCAGCCGATGACGCGGTCGATCACGGCGGAGACTTGCGGCCCGTTCTCGATGATGACGTCGCCCTTGCCACCCAGTTTGTCGACGATGTACTGGCACGAGATCTCGCCGGCCTGCACGTTGTTCGTGGTCACGGTGGCATCGGCGCCTTCGGCCGCGGTGTCGACGGCGACGACGACGATGCCCGCCGCCTGCGCCTTCTTGATGGCCGGCCCGATCGCCTTTGGATCGCCGGGGTTGAGCAGAATCAGGTCGACGCCGGCGGCGATGAAATTGTCGATCTGGGTGACCTGCTTGCCGAGATCGTATTCGAAGCCGACCGCGGTGATCTTCACATTGGGATTGGTCTTCTTCGCCTCGAACTCGGCGCCCTTCGACAGCGCGACGAAGAACGGGTTGCCCATCGATCCCAGCGAGACGCCGATCGACTTGAGCTCCTTGGCGAAGGTCGGCACGGTGGTCAGGGCGAGCGCCATCGCGGCGCCGGCAAGCGTGATCGTCTTCAACATGGACTTCCTCCCTGGTCTGTCTTCGTCCCCGGCGCGGCAGACCAGTTGCCGCAACGGAATTTCGCATCAGCCTTGCGCTGTCAGGTGCGCACCGGACCTTCAGGTTCTGGCGGAGCCCCTTAGGTTCTGGCGGAGCCTCTTAGGTTCTGGCGGAGCCTTGCAGCCGGTAACGGTCCAGCGCCACGGCGCCGATGATCACCAGGCCCTTGATCACATATTGCCAGATGTCGGAGACACCGATGAGGATGAGGCCGTTCGAGAGCACGGCGATGATCAGCGCGCCAACCAGTGTGCCCCAGATCGAGCCGATGCCGCCGACGAAGGAGGTGCCGCCGAGAATCACGGCGGTGATCGCGTCGAGCTCATAGGACTGGCCGAGCTGCAGGCCGTTGGCGGCATAGAGGCGCGCCGCCTGCATGGCGCCGCCGAGCCCGGCGAAAAGGCCGGAGACACCGTAGACGAAGATCAACACGGCCCAGACCTTGATGCCGGCGAGCCGCGCCGCGCTTTCATTGCCGCCCACCGCGTAGATGTGCACGCCGAGCACGGTCCGGCGCAGCACCAGCCACGAGACGAAGATGACGAGCAGGGCGATCACCGAGAGCCACGGGATCGACGCGACGCCGGGAATGAGGGTCAGCGAGCCGTTGCCGATGAAAGCATAGGGAATCGATGGATTGAACACGGTGGTGTCGGCGCCGAGCAGTCGCGCCAGGCCGCGCACCGCGGTGAGCGAGCCGAGCGTGACGATGAAGGGTGGCAGGCGGAGCAGCGCAATCAGCGCGCCGTTGACTACCCCGAAGCCAAGACCCGTGAGCAGCGCAGCCGGCAGCCACAGCATCCCGAGCTCCGGCATCTTGGAGAGTGTCAACCCGGCCATCGCGGAGGCCGCCAGGATCGAGCCGACCGAGAGGTCGATGCCGCCGGTGAGGATAACGAAGGTCATGCCTGCGGCGAGCACCGTGTTCACCGCGGCCTGCTGCAGCACGATGCCGAGATTTTGTCCGGTGAAGAAGCGGCCCTCGGACAGAAAATGGAAGCCGATGCAGAGGATCAGCAGCACCGGCAGCATGCCGAGTGCGCTGATCAGCATCCGCATCCGCTGGCGCCTTGTCTCTGCGGCAGCGCCGTTGGTCGTCGTCGGGGCGGGCTTGGCCTCCGAAGCACCATTGTCAGGCATCGAGATGCTCCATCCCCGTGGCAAACGCCATGATGTCTTCCTGCGTCAGCGGCGAATTCGGGCCGCGGGTGACCTCGCCCGCGATGTGCCCGCTACGCATGACGACGACGCGGTCGCAGATGCCGATGATCTCGGGCAGATCGGACGAGATGACGAGGATCGCGGTGCCGGTTTTGGCGAGATTGTCGATGATCGAATAGATCTCGGACTTGGCACCGACGTCGACGCCGCGCGTCGGCTCGTCGAGGATGAGGACCTTTGGCGCAATGGCGAGCAGCCGCGACAGCAGGACCTTCTGCTGGTTGCCGCCGGACAGGCCTCCGGCGGGAACGCCGACATTGGCGGCGCGGATCCTGAGCCCTGCGAAGGCCCGGTCGGCGCGCTCACGCGCCTTGTCGCGATCCAGGACCCAGCCGAGCTTCGCATCGCGCCCGAGCACGGCGAGATTGATGTTGTCGAGGCACGACATGTCGAGAAACAGGCCGAGCGCCTTTCTGTCTTCCGTCAGGTAGGCGATGCCAGCCTCGAGCGCCTCGCCCGGCGTGCGGATCTCGACCGGACGTCCCTCCAGCTCGAGCCGGCCGGAGGTTTTCGACGCCGCGCCGATGATGAGATGCGCAAGCTCGGTGCGGCCGGCGCCGATCAGGCCGGCAAGCCCAACCACCTCGCCCGCATGCACGGTGAGCGAGCAACCCTTGACGCGCTGGCCGTCGGCCATGTCGATCGCTGCGAGCACGGGATGTCCCCGCCCCGCTTCGGGATCGTGATCCTTCTTGTAGAACGAGGAGACGTCACGCCCGACCATCAGCCGGACGATGGTGTCGGCGCGAATCTCAGGCTTGTCGAGCGACCCGACCAGCCGACCGTCGCGCAGCACGGTGACGCGGTCGCCGAGCGCGTAGACCTCGTCCATGCGATGCGAGATGTAGATGATGGCAAGCCCCTCGGCGCGAAGCTGGCGGACCAGCGCGAACAGCCGCTCGCTTTCGGCGGCCGACAATGAGGTGGTCGGCTCATCCATGATCAGGATCTTTGATCTGGCGTGCAGCGCTCGGGCGATCTCGACCAATTGCCGCTGGCCCATGGACAGATGCGCCACCAGCGTCGATGGCAGGAAATCCGCGCCCAGCCGCTTCAGGATCGGCCCGACACCCTCTCGCATCTCGCCGCGGGCCAGCAAACCCGCATGCGATATCTCCCGGCCCAGATAGATATTCTCGGCAACGCTGAGATTGGGAGCCAGCGACAACTCCTGGTAGATGATGGAGATACCCGCGGCGCGGCCGCCGAGCGGACCTTCGATCCGCACCGGGCTGCCCTCGATGCGGATCTCGCCACCGGGATCGGGCCTGTATGCGCCGGACAGGATCTTCATCAGCGTCGACTTGCCGGCGCCGTTCTCCCCCATCAGGGCATGGATTTCGCCGGCATAGACCGTGAGATCAACCGTGCGCAGCGCCTTGATCCCAAAGAAGGTCTTTGAGACCCCGCGCATCTCGAGGATCGGATCGTTCATCGTGCCTCCCGGCGCACAATGCGTTTCCCACCCGCGTCTCGTTAGCGCGGTTTGGTTATTAAACAAAAGCGAGTGACGCAGGGCAATACCGAAGGCGCGTATACTGAAGTATGCAAACCAGATTGGGCCAGCTAGTGGCGCGGCCGATACAGTTCGCGCCAGGCGGGAAGCCGCTCGGCATAGGCATCGACCAATCCAGCGTCGGGCTCGAACGTCTCGACGCGCTGCGGCCTCGTGCATACGGCGGCGATCGCCTCACCCGTGACAGCAAGCCGCCCCAATCTTGCCGCACCGAACGCCGCGCCGGTCTCGCCTCCTGCGAAGCGATGGATTGGAACATTCAATACATTGGCCAGCACCGCAAGCCAGAATGAAGACCTTGAACCGCCGCCAATGACATCGGCGTCGGCAATGGCAATGCCGGCATCCGCAAGCGCGTCGCGGCAATCGGCAAGCGCGAAGGCGACGCCCTCGAGCACCGCCTGCACGATCGCACCGCGATCGGTGCCATGGCTCAAACCGTCGAGCATGCCGCGCACGGCGGGATCGTCGTGCGGCGTCCGCTCACCGGCAAGATACGGCAGGAAGCTCACCGGCGACGGCGCCTGCGGACGCGCTCCAAGCGGCTCCAGCATCTCGGCCTCGGTGACGCCGAACAGGCGCGCGGCCCAGGCGAGGCAGGAGGCGGCCGAGAGGATCGCGCCGGCCTGAATCCACATGCCGGGAATGGCGTGGCAGAACGTATGCACGACGCGATCGGGATTGGCGGCTATTCTGTTGCTCGGCGCCAGCAAGGCACCGGAGGTTCCCAGCGATACGAATGCGGTTCCCGGCTCGATCGCGCCGATACCGACGGCGCCGGCCGGATTATCGCCGGCGCCGCCCGCGATGATCGGCGGCCTCGCCATACCCCAGCGCCGGGCAAGCTCGCTGCGCAGCGTCGTTGCAGGCGCGCACCCCTCGACCAGACGCGGCATGTGCTCGCGCGACAGACCGGTTGCCGCCAGTGCGGCGTCCGACCAGTCCCGGCGCGCGGCGTCGAGCCACAGCGATCCCGATGCGTCCGAGACATCCTCGATGGCCTCGCCTGATAGCACCAGGCGCAAATAGGCCTTTGGCAGCAGGACGAGTTTCGTCGCCGCAAAAATGTCGGGCTCGTGCGTCGCGATCCAGAGCAGTTTTGGCGCGGTGAATCCAGCCATCGCCTTGTTGCCCGTCACAGCTCGCAACGCGGGCCAGCGCTGCTCCAGAACGCGGCACTCCTCGGCGGAGCGGCCGTCGTTCCAGAGGATGCAAGGCCGTAGCGGCTTCGAACTTGCATCGAGCAGGGTGGCGCCATGCATCTGGCCGGACAGTCCGATGCCTTCGACCGCCGCCATCGTCCCGGCATGCGACGCCTTCAGGGCGTCCAGCGTGGCAAAGGTCGCATCGATCCACTGCGCGGGGTCCTGCTCGTAATAGCCTGGCTGCGGCGAGGCGGTCGCGAGCGCCCGGCTCTCGCTTGCAATCACGCGCTGGGCATCGTCGACGAGAACGGTCTTGACTGCCGAGGTGCCGAGATCGATGCCGAGATACATGGATGCTTCCCGCTTACTTCGTCGCGTCGATCCAGATCCCGGGCTCGGAGTGCTCGCGGATGTGAGTGACCAGGAAGTCGGAAAAGACCCTGATCTTGGCGGGCAGCCGAACGCGGTTTTGATAGGCGATGTTCATGGTGAGCAGCGGCAGCTCCCAGCCCCTCAAGACGGGCACCAGCCGGCCGGCCGCGATATCGCTCTGCACGATGTAGAGCGGCTGGATCAGGATGCCAAGCCCGGCGCGCGCCGCGCCGCAGATGATCTGGCCGTCATTGCTGTCGAGCGTCGGCGCGATCCGGACGGTCTGCGTCGTGCTGCCCTTGCTCAGCCGCAGCGAATAAGGATCGTTGGCGAGGTTGTAGATCAGCATGTTGTGGCGGGCGAGATCGGCGGGGTGATCCGGCAGGCCGTGCTTCTCCAGATATGACGGTGCAGCCGCCAGCACGCGGTGCATCTGGCCGATACGGCGGACGACGATGTTGGAATCCGGCTCGTGCTCCCGCGTGCGGATTGCGACGTCGATGCCAGCCTCGATGAAGTCCAGATAGCGGTTCGCGCCGATGATCTGCACGCTGAGATCGGGATAGAGCGCGCGGAAGGCGGGCAGCATCGGCGCGAGATAGATCATCGCGAAAGACAACGAGCTCGTCACGCGCAGCATCCCCTTCGGCGACAGCGCGCGGTCGGAGACGGCGTCTTCGGCTTCGGCGAGCTCGTTCAGCAGCGTGCTGGAGCGCTCCAACAGCTCCTGCCCCGCCTCCGTCAACCACAGCCGGCGCGTGTTGCGCTCGATCAGGCGAACGGCGAGGCGTTCCTCCAGCGCGCTGAGATGACGGCTCGCGGCCGCATTCGACATGCGCAGCGCCTCGGCGGCCTTGGACAGGCTGCCGAGCTCGGCCGTCTTGGAAAACACCTCCAGCTGGAGCAGGCGGTCCATTTTTTCGCAAACAGGAAAAGAGACTTACGATTATTGGCCTTTATTTCCGTCTCCCGCAAGTCAAAATGGCCAGAACACAAGCAGAATAGCAGGCGAGGAAACTGGGAAATGTCAGGCCCGATCAGGCACATCGTGATGTGGCGGCTGCGCGGGGAGACCCAAGAGGAGCGGTCCGCCGCCCGGGTCAAGGTCAAGACCCTGTTCG
Source organism: Bradyrhizobium sp. CB1717 (assembly GCF_029714325.1). Classification (NCBI taxonomy): domain Bacteria; kingdom Pseudomonadati; phylum Pseudomonadota; class Alphaproteobacteria; order Hyphomicrobiales; family Nitrobacteraceae; genus Bradyrhizobium; species Bradyrhizobium sp. CB1717. The sequence goes on along the minus strand of NZ_CP121666.1, from coordinate 2,600,727 downwards.
AGGGCCTCAAGGGCCGGATCGACGGCCTCACGCATATCGAGGTCGGCATGGACGTCAGCGCCGTCGACTACGCCTGCGACGTGGTGCTGTTCTCCGAATTCACCGATCAGGCCGCGCTCGCGGCCTATGCAAATCATCCGGAGCATCTGCGCGTGCGCGAGGCGCTCGGCGACTTGCGGATCGGACGCTTCCAGGTCGATTATCCCATCAAAGAGACCGGCGCATGATCGGTTCGTTCACCTTTGAAAACCTGCCCTGCCGTGTCGTGTTCGGCAGCGGAACTTTGGCTAGCGCGAAGGCCGAAGTGGAGCGGCTCGGCGGCAAGCGCGCGCTGGTGCTGACGACGCCGCAGCAGGAGGCCCAAGGCAAGAGCCTTGGGGCAGCGCTCGGTCCGCTCTATGCCGGCATCTTTCCCGGCGCCACCATGCATACCCCGGTCGAGGTCACGGAGCGCGCGCTCACGGCGATGAAGGCATGCGAAGCCGACTGCGTCGTCTCGCTCGGCGGAGGCTCGACCACCGGCCTCGGCAAGGCGCTGGCCCTGCGCACCGGAATCAATCAGCTCTGCATCCCCACCACCTATGCCGGCTCGGAAATGACGCCGATCGTCGGCCAGACCGAAAACGGTCTGAAGACCACGGTGCGCGATGCAGCGATACTACCGGAGACCGTGATCTACGATGTCGATCTCACCCTGACGCTACCGGCGAGCCTGGCCGCGACCTCCGGCATCAATGCGATCGCCCATGCCGTCGAAGCGCTCTATGCGCGCGACGCCAATCCCGTGACGTCGCTGATGGCGGAAGAAGGGATCCGCGCGTTGGCGCGCGCCCTGCCCGCCATCGCCGCCAAGAGCGACGATCGCGAGGCGCGGACCGAAGCCCTTTACGGCGCCTGGCTCTGCGGCGTCTGCCTCGGCACCGTCGGCATGGCCCTGCATCACAAGCTCTGCCACACGCTCGGCGGCACTTTTGATCTGCCACATGCGGAGACCCACACCATCGTGCTGCCGCATGCGCTCGCCTACAACGCACCGCTGGTGCCTGAAGCGATGGCGCGCATCTCCCGCGCGATCGGCGCGGCCGACGCATCGCAAGGACTCTACGAGCTCGCCAAGCAGCTGGGTGCGAAACTGGCGCTGCGCGATGTCGGCATGCCCGAAGGCGGCATCGACAAGGCCGCCGACCTTGCCGTCACCAATGCCTATTGGAATCCGCGCCCGCTCGAGCGCAATGCCATCCGCGACCTGATCGCGCGCGCCTGGGCCGGCGAGCCGCCGGGCGCCGTCAAAGCGGCGTGACGCGATGCGGCGCACGCTGATCAGATCGGCCACCGTCATCAGCATGGATGACGCGATCGGCGACCTCGGCACCGGCGACGTTCTGGTCGAGGGCAGCCGCATCGCCAGCGTGCGGCCATCGATCGACGTTACGGCCGACACGGAGATCATTGACGGCAAGGGCCGCATCGTCATCCCCGGCCTGATCAACGCGCATATGCACACCTGGCAGACGGGCTTGCGCGGCTTTGCCGCGAACTGGACGCTGCTGGAATATTTCCGCCGCATGCATGCCGGGCTCGCGACCGTGTTCCGGCCCGACGACATCTACATCGCGACGCTCGTCGGCGCGCTGAATCAGATCAATCATGGCGTCACCACGCTGGTCGACTGGTGCCATAACAACCCGACGCCCGCGCACACCGACGCCGCCGTCCGTGGCCTGATCGAGAGCGGCATCCGCGCCGCCTTCTTCCACGGCTCGCCCAAACCCGAGCCGAAGCCAGGCGAGCCGCATTTCTCGGAAGTGCCGCATCCGCGCCGCGAGGTCGAGCGGCTGCTGGCAGGCCCCCTCGCCGACCGCGACGGCCTCGTTACCCTCGGGCTCGCCATTCTCGGTCCGCACTACTCGACGCTCGACGTCGCCATGCACGATTTCCGCCTGGCGCGGGAGCTGAAGCTGATCGCCTCGATGCATCAGGGCGGCGGACCGGCCAAGACGCCCGGCGGCTGGGAGAAGCTGATCGAGGCCGGCCTCGTCGGCCCTGGCGTCAACATCGTCCATGGCAATGACCTGCCTGACGATCTGCTGGATCGGATGATCGATCTCGGCGTGTCGTTCTCGGTGACGCCGGAGAACGAGATGATCCAGGGCCACGGTTTTCCGATCACCGGGCGGCTCCTAAAGCGCGGCGTGCGGCCGACCATCGGCATCGACCTCGAATCCGTGCTGGCCGGCGACCTCCTTTCCGTCGCGCGCGTCGCGCTGTCGATGCAGCGAGCGCTCGACAATGCGGAGTCGCGGAAAGCGAGCGGCACCATTCCGGCAACAACCACGATTCCCGTCCGCGAGGCGCTGCGCTGGATCACGACGGAAGGCGCCCGCATGCTCGGCCGCGAACACCAGATCGGCTCGCTGACACCGGGCAAGCTTGCCGACCTCGTCATCATCAACGCCTCCGATCTCAATCTTTATCCGGTGCACGATCCCGTCGCGACCGTGGTGATGCAGACGAGTCTCGCCAATATCGAGTCCGTCATGATCGGCGGCGTCTGGAAGAAGCAGAATGGCCGGCTGCTGGTCGAAGGGCTGGACGCGAAGAAGGAGCTGCTGGCGCAATCCGGCCAGCGGCTCGTTCAGGACATCGAACGACAGGGACGCGCCGCCTGAAGGCGCCAATGGACAACAACAATGACAGACGCTTCGAAGAACGTTGCTTTCATCGGGATCGGCAAGATGGGCCTGCCGATGTCCTTGCTCGTCGCCAAGGCGGGCTATGCGATCATCGCGTTCGATCAGAGTGCAGCTCGGATCAGTGAGGCTCGCGGTCAGGGCATTGCGATTGCCGGCTCGCCGGCCGATGCCGTGAGCGGTAAAGCCGCGATCATCACGTCTCTGCCCGACGACGCAGCCTTGCGCGGCGCCTTGCTCGGCTCCACCGGCCTGATCGCCGCGATGGCGCCCGGAGCTGTCCTGATCGAAACCAGCACCGTAAGCGTCGAGGCGTCCACTGAGGTTGCGGCCGCCGCGCAGGCGCGCGGCATTGCCTATCTGCGCTCGCCGGTCTCCGGCAACGCCAGCATTGTTCATACCGGCGCCCTGACCTGCTTCGTCTCGGGTCCGAAGGACGCCTTCGAGAAGGCAAAGCCTCTATTCGCAGCCTTCACCCGCGCCCAGACCTATCTCGGCCCCGCCGAGGAAGCGCGCTACGCAAAACTCTCGGTCAACCTGATGATCGCGGTGTCGGCGGCGATGATGGCGGAGAGCCTGGCGCTGGCGCGCAAGGGCGGCATCGCCTGGCAGGATATCTTGAAGGTGCTCGACGACAGCGCGGTCGCTTCTCCCATGGTGAAGTACAAGACCGCACCCCTGCGCACGCGGGACTTCGAGTCCACCTTCTCCTGCAAGCAGATGGCCAAGGATCTCGACCTGATCCTCGGGGCGGGCCACGCCGTCGGCGTGCCGCTGCAGCTCGCGGCACAAGTGCGCGAGACCTATGGCTCGCTGGTCGCCCAGGGCGACGGCGACACCGACTTCATCGCGACCGTCAAGCATCTGGAACGGCTGTCCGGCCTCGGCGAACCGAAACTCTGATCGCGGAGATACCATGCGTAACTTCAACGAGAACACGATCACGGACGCGGTGCTGGAGCGGATCGCGGGCGCAACCGATCCACGGATCAAAGAGGTCAGCGAGGCGCTGGTGCGCCACTTGCACGCCTTCGTTCGCGAGGTGCGTCCGACGCAGAAGGAATGGGAGTATGGCATCGACTTCCTGACCCGCACCGGGCACATGTGCGACGACAAGCGCCAGGAGTTCATCCTGCTCTCGGACACGCTCGGCGTTTCCATGCTGGTCGACGCGATCAACCATCCGGTGCCGGAAGGCGCGACCGAGACCACGGTGCTCGGCCCGTTCTTCGTCCAGGCCGCGCCGGAGAAGGACAGCGGTGCCGATATCTCCGGTCCGATGGAAGGCGATCCGATGCTGGTCACCGGCTCGGTCTCGACCGTGGACGGCAAGCCGCTTGCGGGCGCCATCGTCGACGTCTGGCACTCCGACGATGACGGCTATTACGACGTGCAGCAGCTCGACCAGATCGGCGATCTCGCGATGCGCGCGCGCTTCCATACCGATGCCAGCGGCCGTTTCCATTTCTGGTCGATCAAGCCGGCCGCCTATCCGATTCCGCATGACGGCCCGGTCGGCGACATGCTGGAGGCGCAAGGACGCCATCCCTGGCGGCCCGCGCATGTGCATTTCATGATCTCTGCACCGGGCTTCGAGCAGCTCGTGACGCATGTGTTCGTCGCCGGTGACAAATATCTCGACAGCGACGTGGTGTTCGGCGTCAAGGACAGCCTGATCCGCGAATTCGTCCGCCACCCCGCCGGCCGTGCGCCGGATGGTCGCATGGTGGACAGCGACTATTTTCATCTCAACTATGATTTCGGCTTGAAGCAGGTTGCGAGCAGCGCAAGAGCCGCCTAAGCCGAACGACAAACGCAGTGGACCGGCAAGAGTCCGTTGATCGGAGCGAACAGGGAGCAAGGATGGGGCCGCGGGTCAGCACGAGCATATTGGCCGATCGCCTGACCGGCATGATCGGCCCGCGCGCGAGCGTTGCGCGCGGCGTGCTCGATCAGCATGGGCAGAGCGAGTCGCATTATCGCAATTTGCCGCCTGACATTGTCGTATTTCCCGAGACGACGCAGGAGGTCGCGGAGATCGTCAAGCTGTGCGCTGGCGCAGGCATGCCAATCGTCCCGTTCGGCGCCGGGACCTCGCTCGAAGGCAATGCCGCGGCGGTCGCAGGCGGCGTCTGTTTCGACTTCGCGCGCATGAACAAAGTGCTGGCGGTGCACGACAGCGACATGGATGTCGTGGTGCAGCCCGGCATTACCCGCAAGCAGCTCAATGCCGAACTGCGCAATACCGGCCTGTTCTTCCCGATCGATCCCGGCGCCGACGCCTCGATCGGCGGCATGACCTCCACCCGCGCCTCCGGCACCATGGCGGTGCGCTACGGCACCATGAAGGACAACGTCATGGCGCTTGAGGTGGTGCTGGCCGACGGCCGCGTGATCCGCACCGCCAAGCGCGCCCGCAAGTCGGCAGCGGGCTATGATTTGACGCGCATGTTCGTCGGTGCGGAAGGCACGCTCGGCGTCATCACCGAGATCACGCTGAAGGTGCATCCCGTGCCGCAGGCGATCTCCGCGGCGGTCTGCAGCTTCGAGACGCTGCACGATGCCGTCAACACCGCGATCTCCGTGATCCAGTCCGCGATCCCCGTGGCGCGCGTCGAGCTGCTCGACGACGTCATGATGCGCGGCATCAACGCCTACGCCAAGCTCGGCTATCGCGAGGCGCCGACCCTGTTCTTCGAATTCCACGGCTCGGAAGCCTCGGTCGCCGAGCAGGCCGAGGCCGCGCAGGCGATTTCCGCCGACCATGGCGGCCATGGCTTTGCCTGGACGAAGGCACAGGAAGACCGCAGCCGGCTCTGGCACGCCCGCGACAACACGCTCTATGCGGGCCTTGGCCTGCGTCCCGGCGCGCGCGCGGTGATTACTGACGTCTGCGTGCCGATCTCGCGGCTGGCGGAATGCCTGACCGAGACACGACGTGACGCGGACGAGCATGGCTTTACCGCGCCGATCGTCGGCCATGTCGGCGACGGCAATTTCCACATGCTGATCCTGATCGACCCGGCGAAGCCCGAGGAGGCCGAAGCTGCCAAGGCGCTGCAGGCCCGCATGGTCGCGCGCGCCATTGCCATGGACGGCACCTGCACCGGCGAGCACGGTATCGGGCTCGGCAAGATCGACTATCTCACCGACGAGCTCGGCGACGCCGTCGATGTGATGCGGCAGATCAAGCAGGCTTTGGACCCGAACGGCTTGATGAACCCCGGAAAAATCTTTGCGAGCGGAGCGCGCGCATGAGTAACGCCGCATTGGCCGTCGAGCCCTCCTCGCCCACGCCGCTGCTGGAACTGCGCGGGATCAGCAAGGAGTTTCCCGGCGTCAAGGCGCTGGACGACGTGTCCTTCGCCGTCTATCCCGGCGAAGTGCACATGCTGCTGGGTGAGAACGGCGCCGGCAAGTCGAGCCTGATGAAGGTGTTGTGCGGCGCCTACCGTGCCGACGCCGGCGAGTTCTACCACAAGGGCGAGAAGGTCGCGATCTCGTCGACCGCGGATGCGCAGCAGCTCGGCATTGCCGTGATCTTCCAGGAATTCTCCCTCGTCCCCTATCTCGACATCGCGCAGAACATCTTCCTTGGCCGCGAGCCGAAGGGCCGCATCCCCGGCACCATCGACCGCCGCAGGATACTGGCGGACGCAAAGCGCGTGCTCGACACGATCGGCTTCGACATCGATCCCTCCACCACTGTCGACAAGTTGGGGGTGGCCCAGCAGCAGATGGTCGAGATCGCCAAGGCCATCAGCCAGAACGCCCGCATCCTCGTGATGGACGAACCGACCGCGGCGCTATCCGACCGCGAGACCGAGCTGCTGTTCGCACTGATCGCACGGCTGAAGGCCGACGGGGTCTCCATCATCTATATCTCCCATCGCATGGCCGAGGTGTTCGCGCTTGGCGACCGGATCACGGTGCTACGCGATGGCCGGCGCATCGACGGCGTCAAACCCGCCGACGTCACGCCGGACCAGCTCGTTCGCATGATGGTCGGCCGTAACGTCGACATGACCTACCCGCGTAACTTTGCCGACAAGCCCGGCGAGCTGCTGCTCGAGGTCAAGGGCCTGACCGCGCCGACCGGCATCTCCGACATCAACATCGAGGTGCGCCGGGGCGAGATCGTCGGCCTGTGCGGCCTGGTCGGCTCCGGCCGCAGCGAGGTTGCGCGTGCCATTTTCGGCGCCGATCCCGTGACGTCGGGCGAGATCGTCTTCGACGGCAAGACCATCTCGGGCGAGCCGGATCTCGCCGCCCGCCGCGGCATCGCGCTGATCCCGGAGAGCCGCAAGAGCGAAGGCCTCGCGCTGCTCCGGTCGGTCGGCGACAATCTCGTGGTGTCCGCGCTGAAGAAGCTCTTTCCGAGCGGCCTGTTCGACCAGCGAAGTGCGCAGCGAACCTCCGACGGTCTGATCCGGCAACTGCGCATCGCAACGCCGAGCGCGCGGCAGACCGTCGGCCTGCTCTCGGGCGGCAACCAGCAGAAGGTCGTGATCGGCAAGTGGCTGGCTGCCGGCTCGAAGCTCTTCATCTTCGACGAGCCGACGCGGGGCATCGACATCGGCGCGAAGTCCGAGATTTTTGCACTGATCGACCGGCTCGTCGCGGAAGGCGCGGCTGCCCTGATGATCTCGTCCGAACAGGTCGAGATCTGCCATGTCTGCGACCGCGCCTATGTGATGCGCGAGGGGCGCATCGCCGGGCACCTGACCCGCAACGAACTGACCGAGGAGAACATCGTGCGACTGGGGATGCATCATGCGTGAAGCCGCGGTCGTCGCAGAGCCCAATCCGCTGCAGCGGATTCCCGGCGTCGCCATCGTGCTGGTGCTGCTGATCGCACTGTTCAGCGCGATCGCGCCGGGCTTCCTGTCGGTCGCCAATCTCTCCAACGTGCTGGTGCAGTCGACCATCCTGACCATGCTCGCACTGCCGATGACCTTGATCATCATGACCGAGGGGCTGGACCTGTCGATGGGCGCGGTGCTGACGCTGACCTCGCTCTGCGTCGCCATCGTCTCGCTCGCGACCAAGTCGATGCTGCTGGGCCTCGGTGCCGGCCTGCTGGTGGGCGCGGCTTTCGGCGTCGCCAACGGCTGGCTGGTCGCGATCCTTGGCATTCCGCCCTTCGTCGCGACGCTCGGCACGCTCGGCATGGCGCAGGGCCTGTCGCTGATCGTCAGCGACGGCCAGAGCGTGGTCGGCATACCCCACAGCGTGCGCGACATCTATTCGGCGACGCTGCTCGGCATTCCCGTGCCGATCGTGATGGCGCTCGTGACCTATGCGGCGTTTCACGGCCTGCTCTATCACACCCGCTTCGGCACCTACATCTTCGCACTCGGCGGCAATCGCGAGGCGCTGCGCTATGCCGGCCTCTCGCCGAACCGGCTCTTGATCGCGGTCTACGCGATCGGCGGCGCCATGGCCGGCATCGCCGGGCTGTTGATGACCGCGCGGATGAATTCCGGCCACCCGACCGCAGGCCTGGGTCTCGAATTCGATGCGATCGCCGCCGTTGCGGTCGGCGGCACCTCGTTCGAGCGCGGCAATGGCTGGCTGCTCGGCACGCTGCTCGGCGTTCTCTCGGTCGGCGTGCTGCGCAACGGGCTGAACCTGATCTCGCTGCCGTCCTCGGTGCAGGTCGCAAGCGTCGGCGTCCTCGTCATCGTCGCCCTCTTCCTCGACGGCCTCAGGAGCCGCGCATGACCGACATCACCAAAGAGGCGATGATGCCACCCCGCTCCTTCCTGTCGCAGGATGCGATCCAGGTCTTCTACCGCCTGCTCGCGGCGCTCTTGATCTGCGCCGTGCTCGCCGTGCTCAGCGATTCCTTCCTGAGCCTCGGCAACATCCTCAATGTGCTGAGGCAGGCCAGCCTGACCTTCTTCATCGCCTCCGGCCTGACACTGGTGGTGCTCACTGCCGGCCTCGATCTCTCCGTCGGAGCCAATGTCGCGCTGTCCGCCTGCATCGCCGGCACCGTGATCCACAAGACCGGCTCGCCGGCACTCGGCATCCTCACCGGACTTGCCTGCGGCGGCATCGTTGGCCTGCTCAACGGCATCATGGTCACGGCGCTGCGCATCCCCTCCTTCATCGCCACCTACGGCATGCTCTGGGTGCTCAACGGCCTCACCTATTGGTACATGGCGGGCGAGACCCTGCACGGCTTCCCCGCAGGCTTCCGCCAGATCGGCAGCGGCTATCTGTTCGGTCTGCCCATCCCGGTCTATCTGCTGCTGGTGTTCCTCGGCATCGGAACGCTGTTCGCGCAACGGACGATCTGGGGCCAGGAGATCTATGCGATCGGCGCCAACCCGGTCGCAGCACGGCTGTCAGGCATCCCGGTCGCGCGACGCCTGCTGCTGGTCTATGCCGTCTCCGGCACCATGGCGGGGCTCGCCTCGATCATCTTCCTGTCGCGGCTCAATTCGGCCGAAGCCGACATCGGCGAGAGCCTGACGCTGCCCGCGATCGCGGCCGTCCTGATCGGCGGCACCTCGCTGTTCGGCGGCGTCGGTACCGTGTTCGGCACCTTCATCGGCGCGTTGATCCTGACGCTGGTGCTGAACGGCATGAACCTCTTGTCGGTCAGCGCCAACTGGCAGCCGCTGGTGACAGGCATCATCGTCATTCTCGCGGTCTGGCTCGACATGAAGACCCGCCGCCGCGCGCAATGAGTTCTCGGAAATCCAACAAGCAAAATCAGGGATGGAGGCAATATGAAATTGAGACTGGACTATCTGGCGCTGCCGCTGCTGATGGCAGCCGCGTTCACCACTGGGGCGCGCGCCGACGGCGAGACCATCGCCGTGTTCACCAAGAACCAGACCAACCCGTTCTTCCAGACGGTGCGGGTCGGCGCCGACAACATGGCGAAGGCGCTGAACGCGAAGACGCTTCAGTACATTCCGACCAAGCCGGACTCGATCCCAGAGCAGCTCAGCCAGATCGAGGACGTCGTGGTGAAGAAGCCGAGCGCGATCGTGTTCACGCCGGTCGACTACAAGGCGATGGTACCGGGCGTCGAGAAGATCAACGAAGCAAAAATCCCCGTCGTGAACATCACCGACCGTTCCGCGGGCGGAAAATTCCTGTCCTTCGTCGGCGCCGACGATTACAGCCTCGGGCTCGAGACCGCGCGCTTCCTGCTCAAGACGCTGGGCGGCAAGGGCAACATCGTCATCATCGAGGGCGTCAAGGGCTCGCTGACCAATGTCGATCGCGTACGCGGGTTCAACGACGCGCTGAAGGAAGCGCCCGGCGCCAAGCTGCTGGCTTCGCAGCCCGGCAACTATCAGCGGCTCCAGGCGCTTCAGGTGATGGAGAACCTGATGCAGTCGAACTCGCAGATCGACGGCGTGCTCGCAGCCAACGACGCCATGGCGGTCGGCGCGATCGAGGCGCTCGACGGCGCCAACCGCAAGGCGCAGGTGATCGGCATCAACGGCACCAAGGAGGCGATCGACGCGATCAAGTCCGGCAAGCTGCTCGCGAGCGGCGACTACAACGGATTCGCGCAAGGCTGCCTCGGCACCATGATGGCTGTCCGCGCCCTGCGCAATCAGCCCGTCATCAGCGAGATCGTGCTGAAGCCGACCGTCATCACCAGGGACAATTTTGGGCCGTTCGACGTCCCGCTGGAGCAGCGGACCTGCCCGACCTTCGAGGACGCCGGCAAGCTCGGCGCCAAGTAGATCAACAGATCGCGACAAACCCGGACGGCCGCCCCTCGCGGCCGTCCCAAGAACCAGCTAAGAAAACGGAGACACCATGCTGTTCGCCATTCACGCCCTCGACCGCGCCGGCGCGCTGCCGACCCGGCTCGCCAATTACGACGCCCACAAGGCTTTCCTGAGCGACACCTCGCGTTTCGGCATCAAGATTGTGATGTCGGGGCCGCTCGTCTCCGACGACGGCGGGACCATGATCGGCAGCCTGTTCCTGGTCGAAGCCCCCAGCCGTGCGGAAGTCGAGGCCTTCAACCGCGCGGATCCCTTCGCGGCGGCCGGCATCTGGGAGAAGGTCACGATCAGCGGTTTCGTGCGGCGACAAGGATAGATCGCCAGGCCTCGACTGGAGCCATGGATGAACGAACGCGGGCCCGGGCCGGCGGCCTGTACCTCCTTACGCGATCCCAAGCGCAGCCTTTGTCCGAGGCCGGAGCTCCTATATAATACTCGCGAGGAGGGATCGCGATGAAGGCTTTCATCCTTGCCTGTGTTGCGACGATCGTCATCACGATGGCTGGAGTTGCCGTGCTCGACAGCTTACAGCTCCCCGTTGCAGAGGCCTTTTCGACGACGGGCGTGCGGCTTTAGGCAATACTCCGTCAGCTCTATTCCGCTGCGGACGCAGCATGGCGAGGCTGCGGCCGAGAATCGTTCGGGCCGGTTCGTGCCAACTCCTGGTCGAGCCACAGGCTATGGTGCTCGCGCGCCCAATTGACATCCACCTCGCCTGATCCCATCGCCTCGAAGGCACCTTCCATCCCGATCGTGCCGATGTAGATGTGAGCGAGCATCGCGGCGATGAACAGCACGGCCACGACGGAGTGAACGATCTGGGCCATCTGCATGCCCTCGATCCCCGTCACGTAGAACGGGAACATCAGCACATAGCCCGTCGCGGCCACTAGTCCACCGCCGATCACAACGATCCAGTAGATCCCCTTTTGACCCGCGTTGAAACGGCGGGCCGGCGGATGATCGTGACCGATCAGGCCGCCTCCGCGCTTGATCCACTCCAGATCCACCTTGCTCGGGATATTGCCGGCGATCCACATCAGAAAGATCAGCACGACGCCAATCGTGAAGGGAAAGCTCAGGTAGTTGTGCGCGAATTTCGCCCATTGAGACCATTCCGAGAAGGCGTCAAACCCAATCAGCGGAAGCAGCAGCGGCCGCCCGAACGTGATGTTCAATCCCGAAATCGCCAGGATGATGAAGCAGGTCGCGGTCATCCAGTGCACGAAACGCTCGAAGGTGTTGAACCGCACGATGGTGCGGCCGGATCGCCCGCTTTCGAGGCGGACCATGCCGCGTGTCAAATAGAAGATGACCAGCACCGCCAGCATGCCGAGCATAGCAACGCCGCCGATCCACCGCAGCGCAACGTTGCGGAATTCACGCCATTCGCGGCCGGCAGGTTGCATCAGCACGCCGGAGCGCTGGTCGGGGATGCTGACGCGTCCCTGGATCCGATCCATCTCCTGCAGCAACTTCTGCTCGTTGACCGAGCTCGCCGTCGGATTGATCTGCTGGGCCGGCGACGGTACCGGAGCTGCCAAGACCAACAGTAGCAACGCCCACGCGCCGATGGCTGGTCGAATGAACCTTGCAAATGAGGACATCTGCTCCTCCCGGCATTTGTGCCCCGGCGCGCGGCGCCTTCAGGACTCGATTGTTTCGCGATAGGCGGTCTTCCAGCCCCATGCGCCCGAGCCATAGCCGCGCTTCAACACGCGCTCCTTATAGATCTGGGCGATGATCTCGCCGTCGCCGGCGAGCAGAGACTTGGTCGAGCACATCTCGGCACACAGCGGCAGCTTGCCCTCGGCCAGGCGGTTCGCACCGTATTTTTCGTATTCCTCCTTGCTGCCGTCGGCCTCGGGACCGCCGGCGCAATAGGTACATTTGTCCATTTTTCCGCGCGAGCCGAAATTGCCGACCTTCGGATATTGCGGCGCGCCGAACGGACAAGCGTAGAAGCAATAGCCGCAGCCGATGCAGAGATCCTTGGAGTGCAGGACCACGCCATCGGCGGTGGTGTAGAAACAGTTCACCGGACACACTGCCGCGCACGGCGCATCCGTGCAGTGCATGCAGGCCATCGAGACCGATCGTTCGCCCGGCTTGCCATCGGCGATGGTGACGACCCTGCGGCGGTTGATGCCCCAGGGGACCTCGTGCTCGTTCTTGCAGGCCGTGACGCAGGCGTTGCACTCGATGCAACGGTCGGCGTCGCAGAGAAACTTCATACGTGCCATCGTCGTTGCTCCTTATGCCGCCGCGATCTGGCAGAGAGTGACCTTGGTTTCCTGCATGTTCGTCGCGGGATCGTATCCGTAGGTGGTGATCGTGTTCGCGCTTTCACCGAGCACGATCGGGTCGGTGCCCTTCGGGTAGTTGCCGCGGAGGTCTTTGCCCGCAAGCCAGCCACCGAAGTGGAAGGGCATCCAGGCAACTCCCTTGCCGACGCGCTCGGTGACGAGCGCCTTCATCCTTGCCCGGGAATTGTTCTCGGCTCCCGTGACCCAGACCCAGCCGCCATCCTTGACGCCGCGCTCGGCGGCGTCGGCAGGGTTGATCTCGATGAACATGTCCTGCTGCAATTCGGCGAGCCACGGGTTGGTCCGGGTCTCCTCGCCGCCGCCCTCATATTCGACCAGGCGGCCGGACGACAGGATGAGCGGGAACTGTTTTGCAATTCCCTTCTCGACCGCAGCCTTCTGCACGGAGAAGCCGATATTGGGCATCCGGAATTGCTTGGCGTCGGGCAGCGTCGGGTATTTGGCGACGAGATCGACGCGCGGCGTGTAGATCGGCTCGCGGTGAACCGGGATGGGATCGGGCAGGCCGAAGGCATGCATGCGCGCCTTGCCGTTGCCATAGGGAACGCAGCCATGCGCCAGCGCGACGCGCTGGATGCCGCCCGACAGGTCGAGCGCCCACGACACCGCGTCCGGAGTGGCGGGATTGACCTTGTTGATCACGGCCATTTCCGCTTCGGTGAGCTCGGAGTCCCAGCCGAGCTTCTTCAAGCTCGCGAGCGTAAATTCCGGATAGCCGTCCTGGATGCCCGACCCCAGCGAGTACGAGCCATCCGCGAGCAGGCTCACCTTGCGTGTCGTGCCGTCCGGCAGCTTCTCTTCACGCTCGACGCCGAACCGCGGCCGGAACGTGCCGCCGCCATCCATCACGTGCAGATTGGTATTGTAGAGCAGCGGCGTGCCGGGATGCTTGACCTCCGGCGATCCCCAACACGGCCAAGGCAGACCGTAATAGTCGCCGCCGACCTCGGGATCGTCCTTCGGCGCGCGCATCGTCAGCATGTCGAACTTGGCCTGGTTCTTCATGTGCGCCTTGAGGCGCTCGGGCGATTGCCCGCAATAGCCGGTCGACCAGCTGCCGCGGTTCATCTCGCGCAGCACATCCTCCGCTTCAGGGAGATTGTTCTCGACCTTGATCTTCTTGAACATCTGGTCGGCGAAGCCGAGCTTCTTCGCCATCAGATAGATGATTTCGAGATCGTCCTTCGACTCGAAGATCGGCTTCACGATCTGCTCGCCCCATTGCAGCGAGCGGTTGGAGGCGACGCGCGAGCCCTTGCACTCGAACTGCGTGGCGACCGGCAGAATGTAGACGCCATCCTTGCGCCCCGCTTCGACCGCCAGCGAGGCCCAGGTCGTCGGATGCGGGTCGGCGATGACGAGCAGCTCGAGCGCCTTCAGGCCATTCAGGGATTCAGGGATACGGGTGATGCTGTTGGAGGCGTGTCCCTGCACGAACACCGCCCTGACATTGTCCTTCTGCGCGACCTGATCCTTCGGCAGCGTCGCCGCTTCGAACCAGCGGGTCAGCGGGATGCCCGGCGTTTCCATGATCTGCTTGGAGTCGAAGCGCGACTTCAGGAAGTCATAGTCGACCTCCCAGACCCGCGACCAATGCTTCCAGGCGCCCTCGGCGAGGCCGTAATAGAACGGCAGCGTGACGATATCGAGCCCGACGTCGGTCGCGCCCTGCACGTTGTCGTGGCCGCGGAAGATGTTGGCTCCCTTGCCCTCTCCGCCGACATTGCCGGTCATCAGCAGCAGGATGCAGCTGGCGCGCACGTTGGCGGTGCCGACGGTCTTCTGGGTCTGGCCCATGGCCCAGATCAGCGTGGCCGGCTTCTCGGTGGCAAACATCTTGGCGACGCGCTTGAGCTGCTCGCCGGGAATGCCGGTGACGCGCTCGACTTCTTCCGGAGTCCACTTCTCGACCTCCTTCTTGAGGTCATCGAATCCGTAGACCCGCTGCCGGATGAACTCCTTGTCCTCCCAGCCGTTCTGCAGGATGTGCCACATCATGCCGTAGAGTATGGGGATGTCGGTGCCCGGCCGCATCCGCACATATTCGGTCGCGTGCGCGGCGGTGCGCGTCAGGCGCGGATCGATGACGACGAAGTTGGCCTTTTGCAGCTCCTTTCCCTCCAGCAGGTGCTGCAGCGAGACCGGATGCGCCTCTGCCGGATTGCCGCCCAAGATCATCTGCGTCTTCGCATTGCGGATGTCATTGTAGCTGTTGGTCATCGCGCCGTAGCCCCAGGTATTGGCGACGCCGGTGACGGTGGTCGAATGGCAGATGCGGGCCTGGTGATCGGTGTTGTTGGTTCCCCAGAATGCGCCGAGCTTGCGGAACAGGTAGGCGCCTTCATTGGTCATCTTGGCCGAGCCGAGCCAATAAACGGAGTCGGGGCCCGACTTCTCGCGCACAGCCTGAATCTTGTCGCCAATCTCGTTGATCGCGGTATCCCAGGAGACGCGGGTCCACTGACCACCCACCAGCTTCATCGGATAGCGCAGCCGCCGCTCGCTATGCACGAGCTCACGCACGGAGGCGCCCTTGGCACAGTGAGAACCGCGATTGATCGGCGAATCCCAACTCGGCTCCTGGCCGATCCATACCCCGTTCAAGACCTCGGCCGTGACAGTGCACCCAACCGAGCAATGCGTGCAGATGCTCTTGCGCACGGTCGCGCCTGCGGTGAGCGGACCTGCCATCGCCGCTTCCGCCTTGCGCACGCCGCCGACCGGCAGCGTGCCGAGCGCGGCGAGCGCACCACCGGCAAGACCGGATTTACGCAAGAAGCTGCGGCGGTCGAGACCACCGGCCTGCCCCGCAAGGGACTCGGCAACGGAACCATGGCGCAGGGAATGCTGGTTTGTTCGCTTGATCAGCACGGTCAACCTCCCTTGGCCGGATAACGATTGACGCGATAGAACGCCTTGACGTGATCGGTTTCCTTGTAGCGCGCCTTACGCTTCTCATCGTTGGTTTCGCTATCAGCCTGCGCGGACCCGACCAGCGGTGTCGCAAGCGTCGCGCCGGCGCCCACCGTGCCGACGCCGACCTTGCGCAGGAAGGCGCGGCGTCCGACTGTGGTTTTCCTGTCTTCACTCATCGCATCTCTCCTGGACCTGCCGGTGCAGGTCAGTTGGCGAACGTGAATGCTTCCGTCTCGATATCGACAAAGGCGCGACCGAGCGCGCCGACCGCACGATAGAAGATGGCGCTCTCCGCACGCTCGATGTCGGCAAACAGCCGTCCCATCCAGGGCGCGATGTGCTTCTCGAAGAAGGCGCGCTGCGCGTCGGACGTCGCTGCGAAGCGGCCTCCCGCGAACCCTGCCATGACCTCGCACAGGATGGCCGCGTGATCCTCCGGCTCCGAATTGTTCGCGACGCGCTCGATCCCAAGCGCAGCGAGGTCGGCGCGCAGGCGCGACAGCGGCCGCTCGTTGAGAAATCCCGTCAGATAATAGGAGGCATAGGGCAAGAGCTCGCCGCGGCCGAGACCAGTGAACAGATCGAAATATTCGCGTTCGACCTTCGCCGGGACTGCATTGGCGGCGGCTGCGGCCAGCGCGGCATGCGCGCGCCCGAGCGGCGTCGCATCACCGCTCAATGCGGACAGTTGATCGAGCAGCTTTTCTGACGGTGCTGCAGACAAGAGCGTAGCGAGCAGCCGATATTCCTGAGCACGCGCCGCATCGACGGGATCGATCGGCTCTTCGGACAGAAGAGGCTCGCTGTACAGATCAGGCCGCAGATCATTGCGCGACACGCCGGTGACCGCTTCGACCGCAATCACCCGTTGTGCAGGTACCTTGGTCCAGTTCGAAACGGAGGGTTGGCTAATGCCGATTTTGCGCGCAAGCCCGGCAACGCCGCCGGCGGCGCAAATCGCTCGTTCGAGGCCATCATCACGCACGTGGACCTCCATCCAAGTCCCAGGTGCTGATTTTGCTTTTGCTACAAAGCGCTAGGCGAAGCGTAGTCCCGGCGGAACCGAGGGTCAATCGCCTCCCATAGTCTGCGGCTATGGCCTTTCGTCGGGGAGCCCTAGCGGGGCAGCGCGCCGCCATGCGTGCGGCGAGGAATCGACAGCTGTTCGCTTCCAGTGCTTTCGGCGACCGCTCGTTGCGTTGCAGCAGGAGCAGGAGCTAACTCGGGACGCGCTTCGTCTTCGGCGGCGATCTCGACACCTGGCCCCTCGACCTGACGCAATTCCCGCGAAGAATCCGCGACTTCAACGGGGGTCTCGGACAGCGTCTCGGCTGACTTGCTGATGCCACCGATGATCCTGTCCACGAACGCGGCCAATTCTGCTTCCGAACAATCCAGCGGCCCAAATCCCGGCATTGCGGAGGGATCGTTGAAGTCCCATGCGTTTTCGGCAAGTCCGACGAAGTCGCGTATGGCGGGATCAGCGCTCCAGGCGCGACGAAGCGCCGCACGTGTCAGCTCCTGCGGTATCCCCTTGCGCAAGAACGCCTTGATATCGGTCGCTGATGTGATCGTATCGATCGAAGGCAGGCTCGAGAGGTCGAACTCCGCTTCGTCGTCTTTCGTGGCGGGCGGCGGTGTCGACTGCATGTCGTCGTGCATTGCCGGATCCGGCTGCGCGGCGTTCGCCTTTGCCTCGTGCTTGAGTCGGGACCAGCGCGCCAGGAACTTATCCTCGCTCATTCGTGTCCGCCTTCATGCTGCCGGCGCGCCAGCGCCTCCGGATCGGCCTGCCGCCGCTTGCGTTTGAAGAACTCACGTTCGACGTGGTGCTCGGCAACGAAGCTTTCAATCTGCTCGCGCAGAACTTCCGGCATGGGAACGGCCTCGACCAGATTGGCGCCGGCCTCCGTGAACGCTTCGCCTTCCGCGGGATCTGCGGTGGCGGCAGCCACCGAGTAGGGCCAGGCGCCTTCGGCAGGCGACAACACTGTCCAAATGCTCGGACTCCCCGACGCGAGATTATCGCGATAGCGCGCCGTCTCGGAACTGTAGAGATCGACCATAGCGCTGCCGGCATAGAACAGTGTCCCACCTCCCTCTTCTCGGAGCACCGTCCAGGACTTTGTGTCCGGCTCGTCCGGCAGCACGGCGACAGCGCGCCAGACGAAGTCGGCCCACGGCGAGTCCGCCTTGTGCCGCTCGACCACGATGCCGACGGGAATGCGCACGAGCGGCAGCGCAGCCGGGCTCATGTCACCATCTCCAGATGCCTGATCGGCAACCCCGTCAGCAAATTCTGCGGCTTCATCCGGAGCTTCTGATCGGAATTCATCGACAGAATGAGATAGATCGGCTCACCCTGCATCTCGTCCGCGGCCGCACTCTTGTCGGCAAACGTCAGGCGGAACAATGAAAGCACACGGCCGGCGCTGCGGTCATCGAGTTGCTCCCCGTGCCAGAGACGGTCCCCCAGTCTGGTCGCATCAGCGTCGAGCCCGACATACCAGGTGAGCCGCGCATCACGCAATTCGCGCAGCGGCTCAATGCCGACGTCGATCCCGAGCAGATGAGAGATCCAGCGCGACATCGCCTGCGCCAACGCCCTCGGCCCGCGCCCCCCCGCGGTGAGGTCGAACGCCATGTCGAAATCGTCGCTTCGGTGCCAATAGTCGTCGGCATTGTCCTCGCCCAGGACGTCGAGCTGGGCATCGGTCGCGGCCCCCAGCATCGACATCAGCGAGAGCACCGGGGTCGGACTCTGCCCACCGACGACCTCTTCATCTCCGAGCAGCAAGGCCTGCTCATGCGGCAGGATGCGCTGCGGGCGGAAGAACAGCTCGGCTGCGCGCAGCACGAACGGATCATCGCAGCCATCGAGCGCATTGCGCAGGATCACATGCACGAGCTGATTGACGAACAGCGGCGGCAGATCATTGGACCGCGACCGGACGGTTGCAAGATAGGCGGCCTCGAGCGTCGGATGCCGCACCAGGAGATCGCGAAAGGCAAGCACGAACCGCCAGTTCTCCCGGGCATCCGCATCGACAATCGCGGCAACCTCGTCAGCGCCGACCGGCCGGCGGGGAGCGGCGAGCAGCGCGCCGTGCAGTCGCCGCTCGACCCGACATGCTTCGTCCGGCGGGATCAGCTCGGGACGCGCAAAATAGGCCTTCAGGAACTCGTCGGTGACGCAAAGCCCACCGCTCTCGCTACGATCGAGCAGATGGTGGCCGCACGCGATCCAGAAATCGTTCATCGGTGCTGCCGCTCCTGGCTCATATCGGCAAGCCTGACATTGCCGTCGGATTCGACGTCATCCTCGGCTTCCATGAACGAGAACGCCTTGCCGTGCCCCTGCCCTTGCCGCAGCTGCAGCCTGCGGAACGACTCGCGGACCTCGCCGGCGCTCACCGAGCGGTGAACGGCGATGAGCGAACTGATCGGATGGGTGCAGAGCGACTGCACAAAGGCAACCTCCTCTTCGGCGGCCGTCCGCGCGGTTGCCGGATCCGGCGCGCCGAAGCGATCGATGAGTTGACCGGCGAGGAGCTCGATCAGCGCCCGGCAATCGCTCTCCGTTGCCGGCGCAATCTGCGCCAGCGTCGACCAGCCCCAGGACTGCACCCCGAGGAAGCCGCTGCGAAACGCCGCGCGCGCCTTGCCGCTCAGCGTCGCGGGATCCTGGTCGCAGAAGCGGAACGCGCCGGAGACGGCCCATTCGCCGGGCTCCGCCGCCGCATCGAACACGAAGGTGTCGGAGGGATCGAGCGCGATGGTGCGCAGCAGTTTCATAGCCGCGGTCCCCCGAGTTTCGGATCGAGCCAGGACGGGGTGGCGAGCGCCTTGACGAGCTCGCTCCGTTCAACCCTGTCGGTGCCGACGCGGCGCGTGAGGAGATCGCCGCCATCGTCGATGTTCAGGACAGTCCGCCGCTCACTGGGAACCCGGCTGAGATAATCGCGTGCGACACTGTCAAAGCCGTCGACCTGCCAACTATCGATCGCCCGCATCAGGTGCCGTGCAAAACTCTCGGTCACCTCTGCGGCCCCCGCTTCGCCAAACCCCTCCTCATCCAGCGCGGACGCGAGCGGATGAATGCCGGGCCCCTGGTCGGCCATTGCGACCGTCCGGATCATGGCGCCGAACACCAGCCAGGCGGGCGGCTCATCCTCGCGCGCGGACGACGGCCATCCCATGCGCGCACCGCCGACCAGCCCGCCATCGATCTCGACGGCGTCGGGCCAGCCGATCGTGACGGTCTTGTTCGGCGGCGCGTAGGCGCGAAGAGCGTCGGTGAGCGCGACCATGCCGGCGTAGAAGGCGCGCCGCGCGGTGCGCAAGGGTTCGCCCGGCTCGAGCACCACGGCGAATTCGGCAAGATCGAACCGCCCGACATACACCAGCGTGCCGGCGCCGCTCTTGGGTGCAATGCGGCAAGCGTCGGCAAAGGCGTCTCTGCTCTCACGCAACCGGACGAGCGTGAAAGGCGGCGGCAGCTGGATCGGCTCCGCCAGGGAGACGTGGCTGGTTGGGGTCGACCGCAAGGCCGTCCTCCACTTTCCTTTTCTTCCCGATAGTGAATATCTATACGAGGTGCAGGAATGGCGCGAGTCCGCAAGTCGGCGCCGCACTGGCGGAGGGATTGACCTGAAGCAGCCAGCGAAAACCGTCCTGATCTGCTCGTGTGAAGACACGATGCGCCTTGACGTGGCCACGATCCGGCGTGGATGCCCCAACTGCGAGATCAGGAGCTATCGTCATCTCTGCGGCGCGGAGCTCGATCATTTCCGCAGCGCGGCAAAGGCGGATGGCCCGCTGACGGTCGCCTGCACGCAGCAGGCTGCGCAGTTCACCGGTGAAATCGGCGAACGCCCCGGCGGGATCAGCTTCGTCAACATCCGCGAGACCGCGGGCTGGTCGCGCGACGGCGCGAATGCGGGCGCGAAGATGGCGGCGCTGCTTGCTGCGGCCGAGATTCCCGCACCGGACTATCCGCTGGTCACATCGTCGAGTGACGGCATCATCCTGATCTATGGACAGGACGAGGCTGCGATCGAAGCCGGGCGGCTGCTCGCCGATCATCTCGATGTCACGGTCATGCTCAGGCAGCCGGCAGACGTGACGCCGCCTGCCGCGGCAGTGTTCCCGATCGTGAAGGGCACGATCCGCAACGCGCGGGGCCATTTTGGCGCATTCGAGCTCACGATCGACGATTACGCGCAGCCGCGCCCGTCTTCGCGCGATCGCTTCGTGTTCGAGGCCCCGCGCAATGGGGCGACCTCACGCTGCGATCTCGTGCTCGACCTCTCCGGCGATGCGCCGCTGTTCCCTGCGCACGAGCTGCGGGACGGCTATCTTCGCGCCGATCCGCGCGATCCCGCGGCCGTGCTGCGCGCCGTGCTGACCGCTCGCGATCTCGTCGGGAGTTTCGACAAGCCGAGATATGTCGACTTCACGCCCAGCCTCTGCGCGCATTCGCGCTCGAACCTGACCGGATGCCATCGCTGCCTCGATTTGTGCCCGACCGGCGCGATCACGCCGGACGGCGACCATGTCGCCGTCAACGCAGATGTCTGCGCAGGTTGCGGGCAATGCGCGGCCGCCTGCCCGACCGGAGCTGCGTCCTACGCACTGCCGCCCGCCGACACCCAGTTGCAGATGCTTCGCGCCATGTTGCTCGCCTACCGCGAGGCCGGCGGTGCGGATCCTGTCCTGCTGCTGCATGACAGCGGGCACGGC
The DNA here is from genome assembly GCF_029714325.1 of Bradyrhizobium sp. CB1717. NCBI lineage: Bacteria > Pseudomonadati > Pseudomonadota > Alphaproteobacteria > Hyphomicrobiales > Nitrobacteraceae > Bradyrhizobium > Bradyrhizobium sp. CB1717. The sequence goes on along the minus strand of NZ_CP121666.1, from coordinate 2,579,289 downwards.
ACGCCGCTGATCGATGCGCTCGCCCGTCATGGCGGCGGATTGCCCGCCAATGTGCTTCCCCTCGCCGTCAACGAGTTGACCCAGGTCGGCCTGGAGGCCGTCATCGGCGCATTCGCGTATGGCGCGGCGGCCGTGCGGTTCCTGCTGCGCGCCAAGCCGCGGCACGGCGTGACCGGGTTGTTGCAGACGATCGCCATGGCCGAGACCATTCTTGCCGGGCTCGGATTTGACGGCCGCCGCGCGGCCACGATCGAAACCGACGATCCCGACATTCTGGCTGACCAGTTGACCGGGATCGGTCCCCTCGCCGGCCTCGAAACTTCCGCAACTTTCCGGACGGTCGGCAAGCGCGGCGATCTGCTTCGCTTTGGCCTCAGTGAATTGCATCGCCTCGCGCCCAAGCCTGTCGACGTGATCGCCTTGCCCGCGGGCGCACCGATCGGTGCGGTCACCGTTGACACCAGCGGTTGCACGCTGTGCCTGTCCTGCGTGTCGGCCTGCCCGACCGGCGCGCTTCGCGCCGATCCCGAGCGTCCCGTCCTGAAATTCGTGGAGGACGCCTGCGTGCAGTGCGGCCTGTGCCAGAGCACCTGTCCCGAGAAGGTCATCACCCTCAACCCGCAGATCGACTTCCGGGCACGGCGCGCGCCGGCACGGGTGATCAAGGAGGAAGAGCCGGCCCTGTGTGTTCGCTGCGGCACGCCCTTCGGCGTCAAGAGCACGATCGATCGGATCGCGACAAAGCTCGAGGGGCGGCACTGGATGTATCCCACCGGAGACCGCCGGACCGAGGCCTTGCGGATGTGCGCCGATTGTCGCGTCATCGTCATGAGCGAACAGCAGTTCGATCCGATCCAGGACGTTCCGGAACGCGCGCCGCCACGGACGACGGATGACTATCTGCGCCAACGCGAGAACAAGGACTAGCCGCATGCCTCGTTTCATGATGGGTTTTTCGACGTGCCTTGCCATCACGGTTCTCGCCGGCACGGCCGCCGGGGCCGCCGCCCTCACTAGGGCTGAGAAGGTCGCGCTCAAACAGGCGATCGTCGCCTGCAAGGCCGAGGCGAAGGGCAAGAAGATCAAGTGGCTGTCGCGCAGGAAATACGTCAACCAGTGTGTCGTGACGGCGCTCAAGGAGCATCCCAGCATCGACGTCGCTCGCATGCTCCAGGAGAAGCCGGAGCTGACGAACATTCCCGTGGAGCAATGGCCGGCCTATTAGAGCTTGTTGCCAGCTACTTCGACGTCGCACGGGCCAGAAAGTCCGTGAGCGCGCGGCGATCCGCGGCCGAGCCGATGTGCTGCTCCGGCATCTTGGTGCCGGGCGTGTAGGCGTTCGGCCCGATCTCGAACAGTTTTGAGACGGTCTCCGGCGTCCAGACGATATCCATCGCCTTGAGCGCGTCGGAGAAGCGATAACCCGGCAGCGAGGCGATCTTCCGGCCGAACAGTCCCGCGAGCGTCGGCCCGGCACGCTGAACCTCGGTTTCCGACAATGTATGGCAGGCCACGCAGGCCCTGAAGATTTCGGCGCCGTGATCGCCGGCATAGGCCGCAAGCGGATCCGCCGGCGTGCCCAGCACGTTCGACCCGATCGCCGCGCCGGTCAGCGCATTCCAGCGTCTGATCTTGCCGTCACTCCCGCCAGTCAGGAGCGTCGCGCCATCGGGCAAGAACGCGACCGACCAGACCGGCGCGGCGAGCCCAGCGAGCGTGCGCATCACGCCCCTCGCCTTGCGATCGACGATCGCGACAGTGCCGTCAATGGCCCCCGTGGCAAGCAACGCGCCGTCTTGCGAGATCGCCAGGGCGACGATCGGCTTGGCGGCGACCGTGACCTCGCCAGTCTCACGACCATCGGTGATCATGCGCAGCTTGCCGTCTGCCGCGCCGGTGACGATTTCGCCATCAGGCGAGATCGCGACGACGTTCAGCGGCGCCGGCATCATGATGGTCTCGGGGCTGCCGTCCGGCAGCGGCCAGATCCGCACCGTCAGATCGTAGCCAACGCTCACCAGCGATTGTCCGTTGGGAGCAAAGGCGACGCCGTTCACGCCTTGCGAGTGGCCGTGCAGCACGCGCGTCCCGCCGTCGGAGAGCGATGAGATCCGCACCGTGTTGTCCCATGAGGCCGATGCGAGCTTCGACGTATCGGGAGAGACAGCGAGCGCGACAATGGGTCCCGCATGACCTTCGACAATCTGGTCCGGTTGCGGCCGGCCCGGCGTCCAGATCGCAATCTGGCCGTCCGCGCCAGCCGTCGCCATTCGCCCGTCTCCGAGGAAGGCAGCCGCGTTCACCGCACCCGAATGGAAGCGCAGGACCTGCTCGGCGGTCTCGGTCGCGAGGGACCACCGGATGGCTGCCGTGTCGAAGCTGCCTGACAAGACGGTCCTGCCGTCGACCGAAACGGCGAGCGCCCGGACAGGCCCGCCGTGCCCCGCCAATTGCGCCTGCGCGGGCCGCAGCGGGAGAAGCAGCGATGCCGTCAGAAGGACGGTGGCAAGACGCAGGCGCGTCGACATTGGCCCTTTGGGCAAAAACGCCCCCCTTTGATCCAGCTCAACGAGCGCAGCTCGTATCCGGTTCCTGGTGCGACAAGCGGCGCCTTGAATGGCGATCAACCTGGTCGCAGTCTCGCCAGCGGCGCCTCAGAGACCGAGGCCGACTATGCAACTGCACCCGAGAGACTATCTGCAATTCATCTCGCGGTTGTGGCACTTTCGCGCGCTGCCGCCGCGAAATCGCGATCCCGACACGCAAGGCGCATCGCCACTGCTCATCTACATCGTCGTCGTGTTGGCGCTGTTCCTGGTTATCCTTCAAGCCGACGTCTACCAGCTTACATCCCTGGGGCTGCCCGGCAATCCCAACGGGATCAACCCGATTTTCCTCAGTCCTTGAGACCGCGCGTGCAATTGCGGGCACGCGCGACTCGACCAGCCGCATGGCGGACTGTTCGAGGACATGCGAGCCGCCCGGATGAGACGCGACAGCAGGATTGTCTCTACGGCTGCGTTCCCCCTGGGAACACAAGAGATCGATCTGCGAGCTCTTGAACCGGAAGCCCGCCCTGTTGCGCCTGCCTTTGCATCTCTTGCACCGAAGGCATCCCTGCCCCCGATGTGCTATTCATCGGCAACGGATGCAATCGCGGCATATTCGACGCGGCCACGACAGCTGTCAGCGCGGCCAAGGCAGAGATCATCAGGAGCTTCATGCGAACCTCCGTTGGTTCGAAAAGAGTCGAAGCTCTGACTAGTGCAGGACTCGAGATCCCCGTGTGAGATCGCTCACATCTCTCGTTCTCTTGATCGTCGCCGGGGCGGCCTGCGCCGCGCTCGCCAGACGCAGTGCTGCATTCTCGCGGCTGAATTCGCCCGAGCTTTGCTTGGTCTCTCCACCCTCTCTAGCCAAGAGGGCGCAGGGAAGGCCGGGTGCCGACCTCGCACCCGCGGTCTGCTGCGCGAAGATGTAGCGCAAAGGAACCGCACAGCAGCATACAGGTGGAGCCAATCACTCGGCCTTCCCTGCGCGATGGTTGGACGGCTTATGCCGCGCTCTCCCGGGAGCCGAGTTCATTCTGGCCTCCCTCACTCCCGCGAAATTCACCAGCATCGCGCCGGTTGACGCGATCACCGCATCCGCAAGAGCTTGACCGTAGCAACGACGGCCAGGACCACACGGTTTTGCCGTACGCGCGGCCCGCCATTTCCACCGCAGTATTCCCAGCCCCGTCGACGAAGCCGGAAACTTACAGACGAGACGAACCTGACAGCGCCGTTCGTCCGCGCGCGGCCGCGGGCTCACCGGGGACTACCCTCCCTGCCCGCACCTTTCGCGCCCGACGCTGCCGCGTCCACCGCAAGCCCGGCTCGCGAAAACGACGACCTCATGATCGCCCCTCAAGGATGAGCCGGGATGGGCGACAAATACGACAAATCCGAATTTCGGTAAAGTGGAATATTTTTACGGAGAGGGGTTGACGGGGGTATCGGGTGTTTTGCCCGACGGGAGGATCCAGTCCCATTGTGTGAAGCAGGTCACTGCAAGATCGAGTATTTCCCCCTACAAAGACCGAGCATGGCCGCAAACAAGGTAACGGCGGTACGCACGAGACTGTAGAGCGATCGACAGCTATGGACTATTCGAAGCCGCCAGCGTGAAGAACCCGGCGGCTTTCTTCTCGCCTGCACAGTCAAGTGCAATTGGTAGCGGGGGAGCGCTACCGCTTTTCCCCACATCAACCAATCCTATGCCCATCCTGCGGGCTGTGTGCTTCAGATCACAGCAAGATTACGCGCCTTAGCCTACACCCCGCTCCATTCGTCAATACACGCTAACATTGTATTTCATCCCGGAGGGTTGTCGATGAGCGATGGCGATCATCGTTGTGGCAGAAGGACAGTGGCGTCATGGCTCGCCGCCGCGGCAGCGCTGGTCGCGCTCGCGGGATGTGCGCTGCCGCACCTCGTCACCTTTCCGTTTCGGCAACCCGGCCCCGCACCGAACGTCGGCGCTCCGCCCTCCGCCGGGCTGCTGCTGTGGCTCGAGGGCGACGGCTCGCTGGTGCTCGATGGGGCTGGCCGCGTCGCTCGCTGGAACGATATACGGGGCGGCGATCGTGCGGCGCTGGCGCAGCTTGGCTTCAAGGGCAGCCCGGTGACCACGACGTTCACGACCCCGACCGGTCCCCGCCCGCACACCGGTTTGCGCTGTGCGGCCGACAGCGGCAGGTGCGCCTATGGGGCAAGCGATTTTCGGCCGGGCGTGCCGCCGCTCAGTCTCACGGGAACGCCCTATTCGATCCTGGCGGTGGTGGTGCGGCGCCCCGGCCCGCGGCTCAACAACTACTTCCTGATGACCTCGGGGTCCGGATGTCAGGCTGCCTTCGGTGGCACGGGATGTACCGGGGGTACGGTTCTCCACCTGGGCTGGCTGTTCGACAGCGTGATCCGTCACAGCCATTACGACTTCGACGTCGACTCTTTCGCGCCAAGGCCAGCCGAACAGCCCGTCCTGATCGTCGCGCAATCCGGTCGGCGCGGCGGCATGGATGTGGCAAGCCTTGACGCGGGCTCTCCTCATTCAGCCTTCCACGGCCGCACCGATCCCGGGCCGTTGAGCGCCAGTGGCCAGCTGCTGATCGGCGGCACGCCGTTCTTCGGACCCAGCGGTCCGGATGTGCCGGACTGGTTCTTCAATGGCGATATCTTCGCGCTGCTGATCTACGGACGCGAACTCACGCTCGCCGAGCGACAGCAGGCCTCGGACTACCTGCGCAACAAATATGGGCCGCGTTGACGAAAGACCTTCGGCAACGAGCTCCGTCCCTTTCAAATCTTGCGAAACTGTTTGATCTTGCAATGCCGAGGCGAACCCTCGCGTATCCGCAGAGCCTCCATCATCATTTCCACTGTGTGCTTCAGATCACAGCAGAATCACACGCCCTCGCCTACACTGACAGAGCATGGCCGCAAACAAGGTAACGGCGGTACGCACGAGGCTGCGGAGGCGATCAACAGCTTAAGGACTTTTCGAAGCCGCCAGGGCGAAGAACCCGGCGGCTTTTTTCTCGCCAGGGAAACGGCGAACGAAGCCTGCGATGCGGCCTGCGGCCGATATCGCCTGGAGCCGGCAGCTGTCGAAGGGATCAGGCGCCCGAGCCCTTCCTCTCCTCGCGTTCCGCCTCGATCTGGCGCTCCGCTTCGAGCCAGAAGTCCAGGTCACGATCGGTCGGTCGGCCGGCCTGCTCCCAGAGCTCGTACGCACGCGCGCGTACCTCGCCGCGCCGCATCATGCGAAAAAGCTTTCGCTTCAGCTCCTCCGCGAAGCTTCTGAAGCGCTGTCCCGTGGTCTCGTCCTTGACGAGCGCGGCCGCTCGCGTTGCGAATTCGATCTGGCGCTCGATCTTCTGCTGCTCGTCCACTGCGAACACTGCCGTAGGAAGAGGTTGTTTCAGAACCCGTGCTGTTCAGACACACAAGTCTTTTCCGCCGAGTTCTGTTCCCTGAGATGCAGTTCGCGGGGACGGATGGGGCGAAGCGAAACTCAAGCCTCGGCAGCGGAGCAGCATGGAAGCGACGGGCGCCGCCTAGTGCCACGTCGTGTCGGCTTCGACGATCACCACCCTCGTTTCGGGATCTTCGGTCGTGTTGCAGGTGCAAGGCATGCCCTCGCCGCAGCGGCAGCCGCCGAGCTTTTCGCTCCAGACCCGGAGCGGATGGTTTTCGCAGACCCATCCCAGACCCTGGCAGAATGGGCACGTCTTGTCGGTCACAGCGTATCCGGCGTCCGCTGTGTGTCGGACTTGTCCTCGTTGCGCAGCTCCTGCTCGGCCGCGCGCCAAAACGCTTCCTCACGGCCTTCGGGCTTACCGGCCTGCTCCCACAAGCGGTGCGCACGTTCTCTGATCTCTTGCTCGGTCGGCTCGGACAATTGCATCTCCTCGTGTGAAGCACGGCCCGCCCTGGGGGGTATGGGGGCTTGGAGGCGGGCCGTGCGGGCCAGCGATCGGCGGCGACCCTGGCCCGCGGATTCAAGCATCGACGGTTCGCAAGAGTTCCTACTCGGGCGTAGCACCCCGGCGCGCCCTGGGCCCGACGCACTGCCCCGCGCAACCCATTCCCCTGGCGAGCGCGACGGCGTCGAGCCCGGACAGGTCGATCAACGACTCCATCGATGCATAACGCGCGATGACGCCGGCGACGAACCTGCAGAAGCTGAGAGTGACGCGACCGTAGAAGACGCCTGCTCCGGGCTCCGAGGATGCGAAACGATAGGAGGCGCCGAGACCGCGGGCGATCGCCAATAGTCCCATGATCTCGTGGTGCGTCAGGGCCGAGTGAATGCCGAGCAGTGAAAGCAACAGGGCTTGAATGCCGAGGCTGCTCATGACGGCCTCGCCTCGATGCGCGGCATCGGCAGGAATTGCGCGAGATGGGCACTCCTCCACTGATAGGGCGTATCGCCGGCGAAGCGCTTGAACACCGTCGTGAAATGAGCCTGCGTCTGGAACCCGACGGTCAAGGCGATGTCGACGAGCGAGGCGTCGGCCCGCTGCAGCAATTCCTGGGCTCGCTCGATCCGCCGCTTCAGCAAATAATCGTGCGGCCGCATGCCGACAGCCGCACGGAACTGCGCGGCGAAATGCATCCGGCTCAGGCCGGCCACGGCGGCCAGATGCTGCAAGGTGACCTTCGCGTCCAGATTGTCGTCGATGTACTGCATGACGCGCTTGAGGCGCCATTTCTGCAGCGACCGCACTGTGCGGCAGGCCTGCCCTTCGCGGTCGCCCTCGGCCGGCTCGGACTGGCCTCGACTGACCACCGTCCGCCGGCTGGCCTCGCAGGTCAGCATGGCCAGACGCAACGCGTCGACCAGGATGGCGGAATGGGGATGGTGCATGGCTTTGGTGGCCGCGAGTGCATCCGAGAGGCGCCGCATCACCGGATCCGCGACCTCCTCCGCATCCGTCTTTCGATCGGACTCGGCGGACACGCGCGCAAGACGTTTCGCGGAAACCCTGAAGCTCGGCCCGCCGTCGGCCGATCCTCGCACCTCCGGCGCAGGCGCCTCGATGGCCAACGCGACATCCAGATGCACGAGGGAGAGCGTCATTGCCCCTTCGCCAGGGCGCGGCGAACGCTTCGTTGGCCGCAGAAGCGGGCCGTCGATCGACGAGACGTCGATTGCGGCGGCGACATGATCCTTGGCGGTTTGCGGGTATGACATCATCAGCGACATCGTCGAGCCTCCTTGTCCCAGTTCGCAGCGGCAATGCCTGGCCGGCTTGTCCGAATGCGATGGGAGCAGAGTAGTTCGGCGATCCGCGCGCTCCATTCTACGCGCGGGTGCATGGATAAGGTCTCGGGTTGACCGCGTCATACCTAGGTATGATCGCAGCGCGGCCACGGGACGAGGGCGCGAGCGGAACTCCTCGTCTGCGTCCACGGACGTGCGAGCCCGATGGTGCGGCGCGCCCTGCGATAGTTTGACGCGCCTGCGTTCGGCGGGATCGCCGATCAGCCTTGTTCTGCCGGGGAATCCCTTGTCGGAACTCACGCCGGATTCAACTTCACACGAGGTCTTCCAAGAGAGCACGAAAATCACTTGGCTGGATATTGTGGACGCGATCAAATCGCGGCATCAACGCGGCTGCGATGAGAAGAAACACCGCCTGCGACGATGACGAACCTTGATCGGCCTACGGGTTCACCCATGAGCCGCGCCGGCTTGCGGTTCTGGTCCGCCGTCCTCGCCTTCGCGGTCTTCATGGTCGACGTGCTGACGCCGCTCGAGGGCGCGGTCGCGGTGCTCTATGTCGTCGCGGTCCTGCTCGCGGCGAGGACGAACCGGCGCAACGACATCATCATTGCCGCAGCCGGCTGCATCGTCCTGACCTTGAGCGCCTATCTGACGTCGCACGGTCTGCAGACGATCGCCTCGCCTGCCCTCCGCGCGCTGGTGAGCCTCGCGGCCATCGGGATCACGACCCTGCTGGTGCTGCAGAATCACGCCGCGCACAGCGCGCTGGTTCAGAGCGAGCAGCGATACCGCCGGATGTTCGACGCAACCCGGATCGGCGTCGTCGAGGAAGACTGGAGCGGGCTCCGGGCCGCGCTGGATTCGCTACCGAGCCGCGGGGCGGACCTGCGCGATTATCTGGCACGACATCCCGATTTCATCCGGCATGCCCGCGGGCTCGCCAGGATCGTCGACGTCAATCCGGCCCTGCAGAAGATGGCGGGGGCCAGCAGCTCTGCGGCCTTCATCGAGAACGTGGACAAGCTGCTGGGCGAGAACGATCGCAGTTTCCTCGACGCCCTGGTCGCATTCGCGCAAGGAGAGCGGTTTCACGAAGGCGAGACCGAGCTCGTGCGGCTCGACGGACGCAAGGTCCCCGTGCTGTTCACGATCACCTTTTCGCCCCGATTCGGCGGAGATCATGACGTGCTCGTCTTCGTCGTCGACATCACCGAGCGCAAGCAGGCGCAAGACGCGCTGCTCGCGGCGCAGGCCGAGCTCGCCCATGCGGCGCGCGTTGCCACCCTCGGCGAGCTCAGCGCCTCCATTGCGCACGAGGTGAACCAGCCGCTGGCGGCGATCGTCACCAGCGGCGAGGCCGGCTTGCGCTGGCTGCGGCGCGACGTTCCCGACCTCAAGGAGGTTGCGACCACGATCGGCCATGTCGTGGCTCAAGGCCGCCGTGCCAGCGAGGTCGTGACCCGCATCCGGACCTTCCTGAAGAAGGCTTCGCCCCAAAAGGACGTGCTCCTCATCGGCGAGATCATCGACGAGGCGACGGCGCTGGTCGCGCGCGAGCTCGCCAAGGACGACGTCGCCCTCATCGTCGAGACGGAGCCTGACCTGTCGCCGGTTCGCGGCGACCGGATTCAGCTGCAACAGGTCCTGGTCAATCTTCTGATCAATGCCGGCCAGGCGTTGTCGGGCCGGCCTGGTTCCCGCACCATCACGCTGCGCGTCAGCACCGCCAACAGCGAGACCCTCGCGATCACGGTGCAGGACAGCGGCCCGGGCATCCACCCTGACGACCTGCCGCGCCTGTTCGATCCGTTCTTCACGACGAAGGACGGCGGGATGGGCATGGGACTTGCGATCTGCCGAACGACGGTGGAAGCTCACGGCGGCCGATTGTCGGTGGCGAGCACCCCGGGTTCGGGAGCGACATTCCACCTGACACTGCCATTTAGCCAAGAACACGCCCTGCCATGACAAGACCAAACCAGGCCCAACCGCCGGCGCCTCCCTCCAGCGCAATCGTCATCATCGTCGATGACGATGCAGGCATCCGCGCCTCACTCGACAGCCTGTTCCGATCCGTCGGCCTCGAGACGCGGCTGTTCGGCTCGCCGGCCGAACTGCTCGGCAGCTCGCTGCCCGACCGCCCCGGCTGCATCGTGCTGGACGTCCGCCTTCCGGGCGTGAGCGGGCTCGATCTGCAGGGCCAGCTCGTCCGGCAGGGCATCAGCTATCCGATCATCTTCATGACCGGCCATGGCGACATTCCGATGTCGGTGCGCGCCATGAAGGCCGGCGCCGTCGACTTCCTCTCCAAGCCGTTCCGCGACCAGGACATGCTCGACGCCGTGACGGCGGCGCTCGAACGCGATGCGCTGCACCGCGCCGAAGCCGCGACCAAGGACGACATCCGGGCCCAGTACGAGACCCTGACGACGCGCGAGCGCGAGGTGATGGGCCATGTCACCGCCGGCCTGATGAACAAGCAGGTCGCCGCCCTGATCGGCCTCAGCGAGATCACGGTCAAGATCCACCGCGGAAACGTCATGCGCAAGATGGGGGTTAGGTCACTGGCCGACCTCGTTCGCAAGGCCGAGGCGCTCGGGGTTTCCCAGACCCGCAGGTCTCCGGACCAAACCTGAGTATAATTCCGGTGGGCCTCGCCCCGGGTGCATAAGACCTCATCGGCCGCGCAACGGGAGATATCCTCCTTGCCTTGCGGAACACCGCGGTCAGGATTGTGCGCGAATGGCCAAAACCCCTGTGATTGCGATCGTGGACGACGATGAGGGCGTTCGCACTTCGCTTGCGAGCCTGGTTCGCTCGCTTGGCTACGAGGCCGATCCCTACGAGTCCGGCCTCGACTTCCTGCGGCATGCACCGGGAGACGATCCCGCATGCATGATCGCCGACATCCAGATGCCTGTGATCACCGGCGATGAATTGCAGGCGCAATTGATCGCGTCCGGCCGCCGCTTCCCGATCATCTTCATGACCGCATTTCCAAGCGAAGCCGTGCGTCAGCGCGTGATGGCCGCCGGCGCGCATTGCTTTCTCGGCAAGCCGTCCAGCGGCGACGAAATCATCCGCTGTCTCGAGGACGCGCTGGCAGGCCACGGCGCAGCGCCGTAATCCATCGGTCCCTCGCTCGCGCGGCACCCTCGTTCCCCAAGCGTGCATTCTGGCAACCGGGTTGGTGGACCGGAAATACCGGCAGGCCCGGCCAACCTCATAGTCGCCGTCGATATTGTCGATATCGGCAGGGCGGGCACGCTCTGCCGAAGCGGATGGGGAAACATGCCAGTGAACGCCACCAGTGCTGCCGTGCCGCGCCCGCTGGTCTTCGCCGGATTCCCCGCGAGCTCCTGGGCTTTCGCGTTGCGCGTCTGGCTGGCGATGCTGCTCGCGCTCTATGTCAGCTTCTGGCTCGAGCTCGACTCGCCGTCGTCGTCCGCCCTCACCGTGGCCGTCCTTGCCCTGCCGACACGCGGCCAGGGCATGGAGAAGGCCGGCTACCGGCTGCTCGCAACCGCCATCGGCGTTGCCGCATCGATCGCAATCGCGGGCCTGTTTTCCCAGACCGACGGTCTCCTGCTCGCGGTGCTCGGCATCTGGGTCGGGCTCTGCGTCTATGTCGCCGGGATGCTGGACGGCAATCGCGCCTATGCAGCGGCGCTCTGCTGCATCACCGTCGCCCTGGTCGATATCCAGCAGATCGACACGCCGCTCCAGGTATTCCCGGCCGGCGTCGCACGCGGCGCCGCCATCGGCATCGGCGTCCTTGCAGTGGCGCTTGTGAACGAGGTTCTGGCCGCGCCGAATTACCATCCGGTGCTGGCCAGCCGCATCGAGGCGCTGTACCACCGGGTCGCGGACCTCGCGCAAGGCGCCGAGCGCGCCTCCGCGCCGGCTGCGGCGAGCCTGTTGCATGACATCGCGGCACTGCATCCGGAGATCGCCAGCCTGGCGACGGAATCGAGCATCGGCACGGCAAGGACCGAAGCTGCGCGCGCCGCGCTGGTCGACCTCGTCAGTGCGCTCTCGCTCGGCCGAATGCTCGCAGCGCTCCCCGCCGCCTCCCGGGATGCAGCCGGGCTGATTGAGATGTCCCGATCCTGCCTCCAGACCGAGATCGGCCGAAAGAATGCGCAGGTCCGCAGCAGCCTCGACGCGCTGCGTGAAGGGATGCGGCCGTCCCATGCATGGCGCGCGCCGCTCTATCGCTCGCGCCGCATCGCGGCGGAAACCGGCGCACGAGCCGCGATCTCGTTCACGCTGATCGCGGTCTTCTTCGTGCTGACGGGCTGGCCGAGCACCGAGCTCTGCCTCTCGCTCGTCGCGGTGATCATCGGCCTCAGCTCGACGTCACCTGCGCCACGCAGCTTCACGCTGGTGACGTTGACGGCGATGCCGATCGCCTGCGCGCTGGCCGGCATGCTGAAATACCTCGTCTTCAACGGCGTGTCCGAATTTCAGCTGCTGGCGATCGGTCTTGCGCCCGTCGTCATCGGCCTCGCGCTGCTGATCTCGCTGCCGAACCCGACACTGTCGTCCCTCGGCCGCCTCGTCCTGGTGTTCACGATCGCCGTCCTCGTACCGACCAATCCGCAGAGCTACGACCCCGAGGTGTTCCTGGTGACGAGCCTCTTTGCCTGCCTGTCGGCGGTGCTCGTGTTCGCGGCGCAGATGCTGCTGCCTGCCCTGTCGGGCGACCGGCGGGTTCGGCTGCTGCTGGGAGAAGCCAGGCGCGAGCTGGACCATCTCGACCGCGAACGAACCCGATACCTCGCACCGGAGGAAGCCGCGTTTCGCGACGCGGCCCGGATCGAACAGATCCTGACCGCAAACGGCGCCTTGCCTCTCGATGGTCAGATCACGGCCAAGGCGATCCGCTGTTTCGACCAGGCGGAAGCCTTGCGGCGCTGCCGCGCCGAACTGGACCGGCTGCGACAGGGGCCGCTCGCCGGAGCGGCTCAGGACGCGCGCGAGGCCCTCGCGCAGCGGAACGGCGGCGCGATCATCGCTTCTGCCGAGGTGCTCCGCGAGGCGGCGGCGCGAAGCAACCTGTCCGCCAATTCGGCCATCGCCATGCTGATTGCGGCGAGCGGCGCATTCGCACCGTCACAGCCTGAAAACCGGGGCGAACGGCCATGACGAACACCTATCGGGAGCTGGTCGTCGGCGGCGTGCTCATCGCCCCCATCGTCACCTATGCGGCAATCGCGCTGCTTGCGTTCCTGCTGCTCCGTCCGCTGCTGCGCTTCGTCGGATTCGCAAGATTGTTCAGCAACCCCTCGCTGGCCGAGCTCAGTCTCTACATTGCGATGTTCGGCCTGCTCGCAATGTTCTTCTAGGGAGAAAGAGCCATGGCCGACACCGCGAACGGCCCGGGCGTGCCGGAGACCTTGGCGCGTGATACCGGCGATCGCACGGCGGAGAACCGCAAGCCTCAGGTAGAGGCCGCGGACTCATCGAGGCCGCTGCGAAGAGCGTTGGTCCGTTTCGCCCGCGGTGCCGGCAAGCATCTTGCGACGCTAGGTATCGCACTGATCGCGGTCCTGATCGCGGTTGCGACCTGGCAGCACTACGTGACCGCGCCCTGGACGCGGAACGGCAGTGTCCGCGTCCAGGTCGCCAATGTCGCGCCGCAGGTTGCGGGCAAGATCGTGGAGCTGAGGGTGGCCGACAACCAGTTCGTCCACAAGGGCGACGTCCTCTACGTGATCGATCCCTTCGACTTCGAGGTCGCCGTCCGCGTCGACAAGGCGCTGATGGACCAGCGGGCCGCGGACCTCGTGGTGAAGCAGGCCGAGTACGAGCGGCGCCAGCATCTGTCCGACCTTGCGACGACACCGGAAGAGCAGCAGATCTATGCCGGCAATGCGGCGCAGGCGAAGGCTGCCTATGAGGCGGCGGCCCACCAGCTCGCGCAGGCGGAGCTGAACCTGAAGCGCACCAGCGTGGTCAGTCCGGTCGACGGCTACGTCACCAATCTGCTTTTGCGTGCGGGCGACTACTCCGTCACCGGCGTCAGCAACGTTTCCGTCATCGACTCCAACAGCTTCTGGATCGACGGCTATTTCGAAGAAACCAAGATGGCGCGGGTCTGCGTTGGCGATCGTGCCGAAGCGCATCTGGTCGGCTATTCCAGGCCGATCCTCGGACATGTGAAGACCGTGACGCGCGGCATCAGCGTGTCGAACGCCGCCGTAGGAACGCAAGGCCTGCCCAACGTCGATCCGATCTACACCTGGGTGCGGCTGGCACAGCGGGTACCGGTTCGCCTCGCCATCGATACGGTGCCGCCGGGTGTGCCGCTCGTCTCCGGCATGACAGCGACGGTGACGATCCGGCAGCCGTCCGCAAGCGGCGGCCAAACCTGGTTCGACCGGTTTCGCACGAGCTTCGTCGACCCCGTCTTTGATCTGTTCGGCGCCGGACGTCCGCCCCGTCCGAATTGCCTGCAGGCAACGTCGCAGCAGCGGCCCGAAGTGGAAACACTTCCCTACACACGCGAGCCCGCGGTTCCGCCCGCAGAGAAGATCGCACCCGGCCTCACGCCCGGCATCGACGCCTCGCCGCGCCTGCCCTGAAGCTGACGAGCCACCTGACATTGGGCGAGACGCACCTCGTGTCTCTTCGGTGCGCGTCGCCTGCTAACACCGGGCGCTCACCCCAAGTGTTTGATCGCTTTGGTTCAATTGAACTCTTTGCGACATGCGGTCGCAGTCTGTGCACTTGCAACATCTAACACCCTTTAAGCATCCGTAACGAGCCTTGCGACGGCTTCAGACTTATCGTTCGAGCATGAGCCAATTGCATTCTGCGAGCCGACGACTGCAGCAGAATCCAGGATACGGGACGAACGATGTTCACTGATCTGCAAGCGGCCGGCGCCTGGTCGACCTGTCACCCCAACCGTCACGAAACCGAATCCCCGCTGGGGGCACGCGCAGTTCCCTGCGAGCGAAGATGGCGTCAGCCCGGCCAACATGCCGGCACGTCGCCAGAGGACATCACGATCTCGCGCTGGGTCTGCACGCAAGCAGACATAAGGCAGGAAGAAGCGACGACGCCTTGCGACCGATACTTCCTCGCCATCGCCTTGAAGACGACCCCCCTCAAATTGAGCAGAGGCCGTCGCACCATCTTCGACGGCATCATGCCGGCAGGCACGCTCTATGTCGGCGCGCCGTCGCAGCAGCTCTGCGCATTGTTCTCCGCGCCGTACGATTTCCTGCATTTCCACCCCGCCGCCAGCGTCTATTTTCCATGCTCGTGCCCCGGCGCAGTTCCCGCCTCGCCCGAGATCTTCAACGACCTCGTCCTGCTCCGTGATCCCTTCGCCGAGCAGCTCGCGAAGGCGCTTACCGAACATGGCCATCTGGCGGACCGGGAATTTGCCCGCTGCATCGGCCGGACGCTGGCCATGCACGTTGCCCGGCACGAGCGACCGCACACGAAAGTCAACGCGCTGGCGAAATGGCGGCTGCGGCGCGTCGAGGAGTATGTCGGGGCACATTTCGAGCGCTGCATCAGCCTGTCCCAATTGGCCAAGGTCGCGGGACTGTCCCGCATGCACTTCGCGGCCCAGTTCCGCGTCGCGACGGGCTACCGACCGCGGGAGTACCTGCTGCACGAGCGCGTCGAACGCGCCAAATCGATGCTAACGAGCTCGGACACGCCATTGGCCGAGGTGGCGCTGGCCGTCGGCTTCTGCACCCAGGCGCATTTCTCGACCGTCTTCAAGCGGATGACGGGTGACACGCCGGCGCGCTGGCGGAGCGCCGTGCGGAACGCGTCAGCTTCCTCCAACCTCTCGGATGGCGATCCCGCGTCGGCGCACAAGTCCATGTCGCTCTCGTGAATCATGCGAAATGAGAAACAGCAGGGGTTCGTGAAATACGCCGGCTGCGTGATCGGCGATGGTGTGCGTGTTACGTGACTTAAGACCCCCAAGTCACGGCTCGAGCCTTCCTCCTCCCTGGGCAACGAGCATTTTAGGGGCCGTCCTCCCCCAAAGGACGGCCCCCTTTTTTCGACAGCCACAACGCGATCGAGCGTATCGTCGCTTCGGGACTAGTCGGTCCAGGATCTGAGGTGGCGCATGAGCCAGGTGCGGACGCCCTGAAGACTTCTGAAATCGTCCAGGGAGCGCGCTGGAAGCGTGGGGGCGACTTCCGCGGCCATGCCGCTCAGTGCATGTCCCGGCCCGAGCTCCAAGAAACCCGTCGCACCCGCCTCGACACAGGCTTGCAGGCAATCGGCCCATTGCACGGTTTGCGAGATCTGTGCGGCAAGCTTGTCGAGACCGATCTTAAGCGAGACGACCGGAGCGGCATCGATTCCGCTCAGAATGCGCGCAGCGGTCCGCGGCGGGAACGACACCGGCGCCATATTCAAGGTCTCGCGAAATGCGACGGATGCGCCGGCCAGACGCTGGGTGTGGGAGGCAACCTCGACCGGCAAGGCGACGATCCTTGCGCCGTGCATTGTCCCCGCGTCTGCGACGATCTGGTTCAATGCCTCCCGGCCACCACCGATGACAACGGCATCGCCCGGATTGACGATGGCGATCGCTGCACCGTGGCGCTCGCAAAGGCGACCGGCCTGCTCTCGCGTAAGACCGCGGACGAAGATCAGCCCATCGCCGGCATGCGTCGCCGCATCCATGGCCTCAGCCCGGCGCGCGACGAGGTCGAGCGTGAGGATCGCGTCGAACAGGCCGCCGACGCCCCAGGCCGCGACCTCGCCGACACTGTAGCCGGCAATGATCGCGCCGGACGGAATGACATCGCCGAGCGCGGCCATCGCTGCGAGCGCTTGCAAAGTACACAGAAGCTGGCCGGCGCGATTGCGGTGCAGGGCCTCGTCGGGTTCGCGGCGCACGAATTCGCGCGGATCCTTGCCGCCCAGCAATGTCGCGGCGCGTGCAAACAGGTGCGCAGCTTCCGGCGCATCGCCTGTAAGGGCGAACATGTCCCGATGCTGCCGACCTTGTCCCGAGCACAGGATCGCGAGTGTCATGGCTGCGGCCTAATGGGGAGAGAGCACCGCGATCGCAATCGCAAGGGTCACGATGCTGAATCCGGTGCTGGCGATGACCATGGAGCCGATCGTCGCGGAGTCCAGCCGGTAGTTGACGGCAAACAGGATGCCGAAGAAGCCCGAGGGCAATGCCGCGAGCAGAATCGCCGTCCTCGCGGCATCGGGCGGAAGGTGCAAGCCGTAGACGATGGCGACCGCCACCAGCGGACGCATGACGTCAGCAGCTCCCGTTGCGGCAACCACTCTCCAATTCAGGCGAAGCGACTGGGCAGACAGAACGAGACCGGTCAGGAACAGGGCAACGCCTGCAGCCGCGTTCCCGATCAGGGTGAGACAGGCATGGACAAGTGGATCGAGATTCATGCCGGACAACGAGAGCACGATGCCAAGCGCGGGTGCCCACACCACCGGCTTGACGAGCGCGCGCCGCACCGCCATCAGGACCGGATGCGACGGCGCAGCGGCGCCGCGGGTCTTGGCGACGCTCATCTCCACAATCACGAGGGTCAGGGGGCTGACGAGGATCGAGCCGGTTGCCAGCGCGACGGCGACCGGGACGACGCCTGTCGGCCCGAGTACGGTCGACAGGATCGGGAGACCAACGCCGGCAAGATTTGGAAAGCCGACCGTCAGAGCCTGCACCGACGCGTCGGATCTCGTCACCGCAAAGAAGGTGCGCTCGAACCAGTACCAGCCGACATAGATGACCAGTATCGTCACGCCGAACACCAGGAAAACCGGAGCCTGCTCGGTGATCCGGTCACGCGGGGCCGATGCGGTTGCGGCGAACAGCGAGGCCGGCAGGGCGAAATCCATCACAAGCGCATTGAGACCTTCGACGTGACTGTTGTCGACGATGCGAGCCTTGCCTGCGACGAACCCCAGCAGCAGGACGAAGAAGACCGGCACCAGCGCCATCAGGATGACATTCGACGTCATGAGGTCGGCCTCTCATGGGCGTCGACGAAGAGCGTCATGGCAAGCAGATCGGCCGATCCCCCCGGACTGAGACGGCGGGCGACGAAGCTCTCGTGGATCGATTGCGCCCGTGCGCGCCAGCCGGGCGCGCAGACGCCGCCTGAAGCAACAAAGCGATGCGCCTCCTCATGCGCAAAGCGAAGGCCGTCGAGCCCACCGCGATGCAGGAGGTTGGTATCCTCGACGGAGGCGATCAGGGCGAAGCACGCCTCGACCCGTGCGGTTTCCGTGTCTTGCGGCACGACAGACATTGCTCTCCGCAAGGCGGGCAAGCCGATTCCGTAGATACTCGGAAATCCTGTTGCAGCCTCGATACGCGCACCGCCGGCGCGAAAGCGGCGGCGGGCCGCGCTGCCATGGCTGTGCAGCAGCACCGGACCGTCGAGAATGCTGTCGCCCCACAGGCGCGCCACGACATCGCCAAGCGGAAGCCGGGGATCGACCAATCCACCGGCTCTCGCGCCGGCCGCCGCGCACAGCAGGCCAAGCCCGAAGATCGCGCCACGATGCGTGTTGACTCCGGACGTTGCCGCGAACATGGCGCGCTCCGCCTCGAGGCCGATGATCCGCAGCCGGCCCATGCCGCATCCAAGCGCGCCCGCATCGGCCAGGCGTTGCAGATAAGGCCTGATCGCCACAGCGCTGCGGCGAAACGTGCCCGCATCCATATCGTCGTGGCTGCCGTTGTCGACATGGCTCACCAGCCCCGGCTTCGGCCAGGTTTCCAGCTCCTTGACGAGGCAGTCCGAGGCGACAGCGCCGATCGCGGAAACACTTGGCGCGATCTGCGCCCGGCGCAGCACCGTCCGTTCCACGCCTCTTGCGGCTGTGGTGATCATGATGCCATCGCTCCCGAAATGAACTGATGCCTGCCGAGCAGCTCAACGCTGTCGATGCTCTTGACCAGAAGCTCGCCCGCGCCGCCGTGAAACTCGCGCCAGTTGACCGCGGCGCCGTCGGCCCCCATCAGCTCGCCATCGAGCCGCATCGGCGCATCGGCCTCGATCTCGGCGACATCGACGACAAAGCGATCGATGTCGGTCTCGGTTCGAAACTCGAATAGGACGTCGAGATCGGAACCGGTGGTCACGTAGTCGAGCCCGGTCAGCGACTGCCAGGCCAGGCTGCCGAAGACGCGCGCATCCACCGCATGGCGACGCGCCAGCGCGTCGAGCCGGTCGAGCGTCGGCCACCAGTTGCGCGGCGCGTAAGCCCGCGCCTGCCGCAGCAATGGCGGCCGTGCGACCGAGGCGACGTGGTCGTTATCAACCAGGAAGGAGATCCGCTTCTTGCCGGCCGAGGGCGGCAGGGGCAGGCCCAAAGCGAGCCCCGTTGTCTCGCCTGGCAAGGCGCGGCGCCTGATGGTCGGCCATCGCATTTTGGGCCAGCGCGCGACCAGCGCATCGGTTGCGAGATCGCCGCGTGCGTCCAGCATCGCGCGCCACCCTGCCGGGCTGACGAAGACGAGGTCGTGACGACCCGGTGGACGCTCAGCGTGCTTGCAGGGCGAGGTCACGAACACGCTCCGCGATCTCGGCGGCCTTGAGTCGGCCTCCACGCGCCTTGCCGAGCGCATCCCGCCCCCGCGCGGCCGGCATGTCGGCCAGCAGCGCCTCCAGCTGATCGGCGAGGGAGGCGGCATGGCTCCATGTCAAGTGAACGGCGCCCATCTGCGCGAGATTGGACAGTCCCGGAGCGAACACTGGCGTCGACTTCGCCTTCTCCTCCAGCGCTTCGATCGACAGCTTGGTGACCTTCGCCATCGACGGCAGGTCCATCACCGCAGGGTCCGCACCCGGCAATCCGACCAGCACGCGCGTCGCAAGGCCCGTCGCAAGCAGTGCGCCCGCCGCCGAATGACCGTAGAGAACGCCGATGGTCGGGCGGCCGTTCATATCCGCGTGGATCAACACCTTGGCGAGATGCGCGAGGAATTCGTTCAGCCCGAGCAGCTCGTCGCGCTTGCTCATGCGCTGGCTGTCGCTGTCGACGAGCACCAGGATCGGACCGCTGTCCCGATCGATCGACCTGAGCACATGGCCGGACAATCTGAGTGCCTCGTCGACGCCCAGTGCCGTTCGATCCGCGACACCGAGGACGAGCATGCTGTCGCCGGATCGCAGCGTCGCCGAGCCGAGAAGGATACCTTTGTCGTTCCTGACCTCATGTCCGTCGGGAAAGAGCGAGGTGATGATGTCATCTAGCGTCAAGGCTGGTCCTCCCGATCCTGTCGGCAAGCGCAATGAACTGATCGGCCGGCAGCTCCGGAACCGTTTCAGCACGTGCGATGCCTTCCGCTGTCCAGATGTCGACGGCATCGAAGCAGGCCCCGAAGCGGCGCAACCGGTCGGCAAGGCGCTCCTGCTCGGCCTTCAGGGCTGTCGAGACCGAAAGGTCCGACCAGACCCAGCAGCTCCAGCGCGGCCTCGCGGAAATCCTGCACATTGTCATCGGCAAAGACGTCGGCAGCGCCGAGCAGGCGGCGATGCTTGCCGCCCATGGTGCGCCAGACCAGCGCACGGTCGCGGGAGTCGAACTCCTCGACGCCGCGATTGGTCTCGATCACTTCGGGGCCCGATACCGCGATGCGCCCGGGCTCCGAGACGGCAAGCGCGGAGCAGCAGCCGGCGATCAAGCCGCCGCCGCCATAGCATCCGGACCTGCCGCCGATCAGGCCGATCACCTTCACGCCGGCGCTCCGCGCCTCCATCACAGCCCGCATGATCTCGGCGATGGCGAGCTCGCCGGCATTGGCTTCCTGCAACCGGACGCCGCCGGTGTCGAACAGGATCAGGACGGGGATCGAGCCGATCTGGCGCGCCGCGCGGAGCAGCCCGGTCAGCTTGGCGCCGTGCACCTCGCCGAAGGCGCCGCCCATGAAGCGGCCCTCCTGAGCGGCAACGAACGCCGGCGAACCGCCGAGGCGGCCGCGACCGACGACGATGCCGTCGTCGAACTGCTCGGGAAGATCGAATATCTTCAGGTGCGGACTGACCTCGCGCTGCTCCGGCCCGATGAACTCAACGAAGCTGCCGGCATCGAGCAGCAGCTCCAGCCGCGTGCGGGCCGATGCCTCGTAGAAGCTGGTGCTGCGGGCGCGTTCGGCCGGGGTGATGTCCTTGAGCGGCGTAATCATTGGCCGTTCTCCGCGATCAATCGCACCGCCTGCGCCAGCCGCAGCGAGACCGTATCGGGGCGCGCGCCGCCGTCGTTGATCGAGAATCTCAACCCGCCGGGCGAATAGCGCTCGACAAAATCGCCGATCACGGCGCTCCACACCTCACCGAAGCCGATGGCCGCGGTCTTGATCTCGAGGGCGCACTCCGCATCCGGCAGGATGCGTTCCACCAGCACTTCGAGATTGCCCGAGGCGACCACGCCGACGATCGCGCTTTGCCGGGTGCCGCCGGCCCGCGCGCGAACGCTGAGCTGAAACCTGAGATCTTCCATGGCCCGTCCTCACCAGTTCCTGAATTTCGATGGAGGCGTGTAGAGGCCACCCGACCAGCGCACGAGGTCCTTGATCGAGCGCGCCGCCAGCAGGCTGCGGTCCGCATCGAGCGGATTGATGCCGAGATCTTCCGGCCGTCGGATCACGCCGCGTTCGCGCAGGCGCGCGACCATGCCGTGATCCCGCCGGCGACCGACATCGGTGTAGCCGGCAACACCGCGGATGGCCTGCTCGCGCTCCTGCGCGGTGCGGCACAGCAGGAGGCTGGCCACGCCCTCCTCGGTGACGATATGCGTGACATCATCGCCATAGATCATGATCGGCGCGAGCTCGAGGTTCAGCTTCTCCGCGAGCTCGATGGCGTCGAGCTTCTCGACGAACAGCGGCACGTTCCTGTCGCCGAACGTCTCGCCGATCTGCACGACCAGCTTGCGGCCGCGGCGCATCAGGGCCGCGCCATCGGGGTCGGCCTCGGCTCCCGCCTTCAGCCAGGGCTCGCTCGGATGACGCCGCCCGCGGGCATCCGCGCCCATGTTCGGCGCACCGCCGAAGCCCGCAATGCGCGAGGTGGTGACGGTCGACGAATTTCCCTGCAAATCGATCTGCAGCGTGGAGCCGATGAACATGTCGCAGGCATAGAGACCGGCGGTCTGGCAGAAGGCGCGATTGGAGCGCAGCGAGCCGTCGGGACCGGTGAAATACACGTCCGATCGGGCGCGGATGTAGTCATCCATGCCGACCTCCGAGCCGAACGAGTGGATCTGCCGCACCCAGCCGGACTCGATCGCCGGAATCAACGCGGGATGCGGGTTCAGCGCAAAATGGGTTGCGATCTTGCCCTTCAGCCCGAGCCTTTCGCCGAAGGTCGGCAGCAGAAGCTCGATCGCGGCCGTGCTGAAGCCGATGCCGTGATTGAGCCGCTCCACGCGATAGGGCGCGTAGATGCCCTTGATCGCCAGCATCGCGGTCAGGATCTGTCCCTCGGTGATCGCGGCCGGATCGCGCGTGAACAGCGGCTCGACGAAGAACGGCTTGTCGGACTTGACGATGAAGTGGACCCGGTCCGCCGGGATGTCGACGCGCGGCACCGTCTCGACGATCTCGTTGACCTGGGCGATCACGACACCGTCCTTGAACGCCGTTGCCTCCACCACGGTCGGCGTGTCCTCGGTGTTGGGGCCGGTGTAGAGATTGCCCTCGCGGTCGGCGCTGACGGCGGCGATCAAGGCAACCTGCGGCGTCAGGTCGATGAAATAGCGGGCGAACAGCTCGAGATAGGTGTGGACCGCGCCGAGCTCGATCTTGCCGCCGAACAGCATCCGCGCGATGCGCGCCGATTGCGGCCCGGAATAGGCATAGTCGAGACGCTTGGCGACGCCGCGGTCGAACAGGTCCAGATGTTCGGGCAAAACGACGCCTGACTGCACCATGTGCAGATCGTTGACCCTGGCGAGATCGACGGCGAGCAGCGCGCGGCTGAGCAGATCGGCCTGCTTCTGGTTGTCGCCCTCGAGGCAAACCCTGTCGCCCGGCCTGATCACGGCCTCCAGCAGGCGGGTCGCGTCATGCGCCTCCACGACCTTGCCGCGCGCGAGCCCGGCGCCGGCGGCAATACGCGCATCGCGCGCGACGCGGTTGTTCTGCCAGCTCGTCATGATTTCCGCTCCTTCGCGGCATTGGCTCCGCTCCAGAGCGACCCGGGATTGGCGCGATCGGGGTAGAGCTCCAGCATCGCTTCGTAGAGCTCGCGCGGCGATGCCGTTGCGTCGTCGAGACGATTGAAATCGAGCAGATATTGCCGGGTTTCCGCGATGTTGCGCGGATCGTCGTCATGGTCCGGCTGCTTGTGTCCGGCGACCACGAAGCGCGGCTTCAACGCCTCGAGCCGGTCGAGCGCGGCGATCCATTCCAGCCGGCTTCCGGTATCGGTCTCGGCAAGATAAGGGTGGATGCCGTTGTACACGGTGTCGCCCGCGACGATCAGGTCGAGAGAGGGAACGTGCAGCGCGGTGGACCTGGCCGTGTCGGTCCGGCCCATATCGATGACAGCGAGTTTGTGTCCTTCGAGCGCGAGCTCGCCCGCCAGCGGTTCCGCTGCGACCAGGCGCTCTGCGATCTCGCCCGGAAATCGCTTGCGCCAGAAGCCATCGAGCGACGCCGGCGAAAGCTGGGTCTTCATCTCGTCGACGACGTCGGGAACGGCCACGGCCTTGGCATTGGGAAAGCGGTCGAGCAGCGCCACGAGGCCGAAGAAATGATCGCCATGCCCATGCGTGACGTAGATCGCGGTCAGATTGCGCCCGCGCGACACGACCCAGTCGAGCAGCGTCTTCGATTGACCGGCGGTGAGGAACGTATCGACCAGCACCGCATCGCGCTCGCCATAGATCAGGGTCGAGGAGTTCGCGACCCACATCAGGTCCGGATTGCCGGACGGCAGGTCGCGGCTCAGTCCGGCGCGCTTTACCGTCATCACGCTCCAGTTCAGGACGGCGCTGCTGTTCTCGATCACGCTCATGGAATTCTCCGGATGGACAGTCGGACCGGCGGGAGTGCTGTCTCTCCCGCCGTCCTTCCTTCTGCCGGCCGTGCGTCAGGACCGGCAAAAACACGTCGTCAGCGCGTGGCCGGCTGCTGGATGCTGCGCGCGGCGCGGGTGATGACGGCCGCCACCTCCTTCGGATGCGACTCGTAGACGGAGTGGCTGGCGCCCGGGATCACGGTGGTCTGGCTCTTGGCGCGCTCGTAGTACCAGCGCTCGAGATCCGGATTGATGATCTGGTCGCTGCCGGCAACGATGCCCCAGCTCGGCTTGGTCTTCCACGCAGCCGCGGTCAGCGGCGTGCTGAACACCTGGGTCGCCGCCAGGACCTGGGAGCGCGCAACGAACTCGGCCCGCTCGCGCGGCAGATCGGGCGCGAACAGTTTCGGGAACTGCACGGGATCGAGATAGGTGAACTTGTCGGGCGTGACCTTGATGACGCCTTCGGTCTTGCCGAGCACGCTCGGCGTCTTCTTGCCGAGCGCCGATTCATCCTCGCCGACGTCGGGCGCGTGTGCGGCGACGTAGACGAGACCGACGACGTTGGGATGGACGCCGGCCTCGGTGATGATCGAGCCGCCATAGCTGTGACCGACGAGGAGCGTCGGGCCGTCCTGGAGATCGAGAATCCGCTTCGCCGCGGTGACATCGTCGGCGAACGAGGTTTCGGGCTCCTGCACCATCGTCACGCGGAAGCCTTCCTTGGTCAGGATCTCATAGACGGGCTTCCAGCCCGACGCATCGACCCAGGCGCCGTGCACCAGGACGATGTTCTTCGGGGGTTCCGCGCGCGCCGGGACAGTCGCGAACAGGGAGAGGGCGGCAGCGAAGGCGAGGCCAGCGTTGAGGGGTTTCATGTCGGGATCACTCCGGGGTTGGAATGACGCGACACTAGGTTCGTCGCTCCCTTGCGTATTTCGGCAAACAACGGCGCTTGCCACTTCGCACGCCGGCAAATCTGCGCCGCAGCTTTGATCCCGCTCACGTCCGGTTTCTCTGATGGCACGACCTCGCGCGCGTCCAGGGCGGCTGACGTTCGTAAGCGAAAGACGGCTCGTACCGGTTCTGTCATTCGAGACCGACGTTCAACCATCGATACGAGAGGATCGACAATGACATCGAATTCACTCATCGCGGTTGCAGCCGCCATGATAATCCTCGTGGATGCGGCCTCCCCGGTTCATGCGGCGTCCTGCGAAGCTTCGATCGGGCGTGTCCAGGCGCAACTGGACGCTGCGATCGAGAAGAATGCCGGCGCACATGGCTGGGGCCCCGAAAGCCTCGCCGCACTACGCAATCATCAGCCCACGCCACGATCGCTGGCGCGGGCGGAAGGCGCGAGCGGTGCGCAGTTTCTGCTGGCGCTGGATGCGCTCGATCGCGCGCGCGCCGCGAGCCGTTCCAGCGACATCGCCGGGTGCCGCCGGGAGCTGTCCGAAGCAACAATGCTGCTTCAGAAGCATCCGCAATGAGGGGATGCCTCTCCGATCGTGCGGCCAGACAGCGGGACGTGCGTTCAGGGAATACCACCTCGCCGGCCGCTTCCTATCGTCCCGCGCAAACGAAGACTCCGGAGCGAGCCATGCGAGAACAGCTCTCATCGAACAGACCAGGATGCCGCCGGCTCGTATCGGTGCATTTGCGCGCGGCGCTCGCAACGGGCCTGATATGCCTGATCCCGGCCGTGGCACATGCGCAAATGACGCTGCCGACGACGCAGCTCCCCGCGCAGGCCCCCGTCGGCATGTCAGCGACCTCGCCGCTCAACCTCGGCTCGACGCGGCCTGAAGGCATTCCACTCGGCTCGACCGAAATCGCAACGCCCGGCATATCCCCGATCAATCCTTCACTGGGCATGACCAACTGCACGCCATCGGATAATGCCGGATCGTCAGGCGCCCCGTTCGACGGCGGCGGGCTCTCCGGAAGCTCGTCGCTCGCGTGCCAGAGCGGCACGACGACGCCGTCGGCCCTGCCTCCCCAGACATCGACGATCGGACGCGTCGGGATTCCGCTCGGATCCACCGAGCTCGGCGGTGCCGGAATCAGTCCGTCCGTGCCGGTGCCCGGCCCCACGTCCATGGGCGGCACGACGTCAAGCGACGGCTCCGGCAATCCCTGAGATCAACAAGGACCATCACCGTGAAGCGGAACCTCACCCTTGCACTCGTCGCTCTCGCCGCGATCCTGATCGGCGGAGGCCTCTGGTTCTTTGCCAGCGACAAGAAGCCGGCCGTCGCGACCGCGCCGGTGCCCACCGCCGTGCCGGTGGTCGCCGCCACCGTCTCCGGCAAGGACGTCCCGATCTATCTGCGCGGCATCGGCACGGTGATCGCCTACAACACCGACGTCGTGCGCAGCCAGATTCAGGGGCAGATCATCAAGATCGCTTTCACCGAGGGACAGACGGTCAAGACCGGCGATCTGCTCGCCCAGATCGATCCGCGCCCTTACGAAGCACAGATCGAGCAGCTGACCGCCAATCGTGACAGGGACGAGGCGCAGCTCGCGAATGCCGAGGCCAATCTCGCACGCTACAACCAGCTCGGCGACAAGGGCTATGCGACCCCGCAACTGATCGAGACACAGACGGCGCAGGTGGCGCAGCTCAAGGCCGCCGTGAAGGCGGACCAGGCCCAGATCGACGAGGCCAACGTCCAGCTCAGCTACACGCGCCTGACATCGGCGATTCCAGGCATCACGGGGGTTCGCCAGATCGACGTCGGCAACGTCATTCATCCGACCGACCCCAACGGTCTCGTCGTCGTCACGCAGATCGAGCCGATCTCGCTGCTGTTCACCCTGCCGCAGACCGACCTGCCCGTGATCCAGCAGCACGCCGCAAAGGGAGAGCTGAAGGTCATCGCCTACAGCCAGGACAACAAGATGAAGCTCGACGAGGGCACGCTGCTTCTGGTCAACAACGAGATCGCGGGCACGACCGGCACCGTCCAGCTCAAGGCGGTGTTTCCGAACCATGAGCATCGGCTGTGGCCGGGCCAACTGGTGAACGCGCGCCTGCTGCTCGAGGTTCAGAAGAACGCGCTCACTGTCGCCGGCTCGGCCGTGCAGCAGGGGCCGAACGGCAGCTATGTCTATGTCGTATCTCCCGACCAGACCGCGGCCTTGCGTCCCGTCCACGTCGCGCAGATCAGCGACGGCCAGGCGCTGATCGACCAGGGGCTGAAGTCGGGCGACGTCGTCGTGGTCGACGGCCAGTATCGGCTGACGGAAGGCAGCCGCGTCCGGGAGTTGCATGGCAAGGCTGCGCGCGAAGCCGACCTGCAGAGCGCGGTGCAGGACGCGCTTCCATGAACCTCTCCGCGCTCTTCATCCTGCGACCGATTGCAACCGCGCTGCTGATGGCCGGCCTGCTGCTGCTCGGCCTTGCGGCCTATCCGCTGCTGCCGGTCGGAGCGCTGCCGAACGTCAACTACCCGACGATCCAGATCTCGGCGCAATTGCCCGGCGCCGATCCCGGCACCATCGCCTCGTCCCTCGCAACGCCGCTCGAGCAGCAGCTCAGCCAGATTCCGGGCATCACGCAGCTCACCTCGTCCAGTGCGCTCGGCGTCGCCCAGCTCACGGTGCAGTTCGAGCTGTCGCGCACCGTGGACAGCGCGGCGGTGGACGTGCTGGCCGCGATCAACGCCGCCAGCCCCTTCCTGCCGCCGAACATCCCCTACCCGCCGACGATCAGGAAGGTGAATCCGGCGGAGACGCCGATCATGCTGATCGCGCTGACGTCGGACTCGCTGCCGCTGACGACGGTCGACGCCTATGCCGAAAACATCCTGCTGCCGAAGATCTCGCAGGTGCCCGGCGTCGGCCTCGTCGGCATCGGCGGCCAGCAGAAGCCCGCGATCCGCGTTCGCGTCAATCCGCAGGCGCTCGCCGCC
Organism: Bradyrhizobium sp. CB1717; assembly: GCF_029714325.1. NCBI lineage: Bacteria > Pseudomonadati > Pseudomonadota > Alphaproteobacteria > Hyphomicrobiales > Nitrobacteraceae > Bradyrhizobium > Bradyrhizobium sp. CB1717. The sequence continues at coordinate 2,551,607 of NZ_CP121666.1, read as the reverse complement.
CGCGGCATCGGCCTCGAAGACGTCCGCAGCGTCATCGCCGGCGCCAATGTCGACCTGCCCAAGGGCACGCTCAACAGCCCGCGTGTCACCTACACGCTCAACACCAACGACCAGCTGCTGAAGCCTTCCGCCTACGAAGACCTCATCATCGCCTATCGCAACGGCTCGCCGGTGCGGATCCGCGACGTCGGCACGGCGATCGAGGCACCCGAAAACGACCTCCTGGCCGGATGGTACGGCAAGGATCCCGCCATCATCCTCGCCGTCCAGCGCGTTCCCGGCGCCAACGTCATCGAGACGGTCGACCGCATCAAGAAGCTGCTGCCGCAGCTGCAGGCCTCCGTTCCGCCGGCGATCAAGGTGACGATCGCCGCCGATCGCACCGCCACCATCCGCGCCGCGGTCTCCGACGTTCAGTTCACGCTGATGCTGACGGTCGCCCTGGTGGTGATGGTCATCTTCCTGTTCCTGCGGAACTTCTGGGCCACCGTCATCCCGGCGATCACGGTGCCGCTGGCGCTTATCGGGACGTTCGCGGTCCTTTATGTGCTCGGCTACAGCCTCGATAACCTTTCGCTGATGGCCTTGTCGATCGCAGTCGGCTTCGTGGTGGACGATGCCGTCGTCGTCATCGAGAACATCGTGCGCCATCTCGAGCAGGGCATGACGCCGCTGGAGGCGGCGCTCAAGGGCTCCGCCGAGATCGGGTTCACGATCGTCTCCATCACGCTGTCGCTGATCGCGGTGTTCATCCCGCTGTTCCTGATGGGCGGCTATGTCGGCAAGCTGTTCCAGGAATTCGCGGTCACGATCACCGCCTCGCTGCTGCTCTCACTCGTCATCTCGCTCACCCTGACGCCGATGATGTGTGCGCGTCTTTTGAAGGACGAATCGCGAAAGAAGCACGGCCGGATCTATCTGCTGTTTGAACGCGGCTTCGATGCGCTGCTCAAGCTCTACGCGCGCGGCCTGCGCGTCGTGCTGCGCCATCGCTTCGTGACGCTGCTGGTGATGCTCTCGACCATCGCACTGACCGGCTATCTCTACGTGATCATTCCGAAGGGCTTTTTCCCGCAGCAGGACACCGGACAGATCGTCGGCATCACCGAGGCCGCCCAGGACATCTCCTTCCCCGCGATGTCCGAACGCCAGCAGGCGATCGTCAACATCCTCTTGAAGGATCCGGCGATTCAATCGGTGGCAAGCTATATCGGCCCCGGCGGCCCGACCGCAACGCTCAACCAGGGGCGCATCTTCATCGTCCTGAAACCGAAGCCTGAACGCAGGGCCAGTGCGGACCAGATCATCAACCGCCTCGGCCCCCAGCTCGCCCACATCCAGGGCATCAGGCTCTACATGCAGGCCGCGCAGGACATCACGATCGGGGCACGGCTCTCAAAGACGCAATATCAATACACGCTGACGGATGCCGATTCCAACGAGCTCACCCACTGGTCGGCGATCTTCCTGGAGAAGCTCCGCGCCCTCGACGCCATCACCGATGTCGCGAGCGATCAGGCCAATGCAGGTCCGCGGCTGGAGGTCACCGTCGATCGCGAGGTCGCCTCCAGCTTCGGCATCCTGCCCACGACGATCGACAACGCGCTCGACGACGCCTTTGGCCAGCGCATCGTCTCGACCATGTTCACCTCGCTGAACCAGTACCATGTCGTGATGGAGGTCGATCCACGCTTCCAGTACGGGCCCGAAGCGCTCAAGGACATCTACCTGAACTCGGCCTCCGGGCAGCAGGTCCCGCTCAGCACGCTGGTCCACAGCGTCATCAAGCCCGCGCCGATCCTGATCAATCACCAGAGCCTGTTTCCCTCGGTGACGATCTCGTTCAACCTGAAGCCGGGCGTCGCGCTGGGCGATGCGGTGACGGCGATCCAGAAGATCGAGAAGGACACCGGCAAGCCCGCCTCGCTGTCGACCTCGTTCCAGGGCAACGCCCAGGCCTTCCAGTCCTCCCTGTCGGGCACGCCGCTCCTGATCGGGGCGGCGCTGATCGTGATCTACATCATCCTTGGTGTGCTCTATGAGAGCCTGATCCACCCCATTACGATCCTGTCGACGCTGCCGTCGGCCGGCATCGGCGCACTGTTGCTGCTGCTCGCGGTCCACATGGATCTCAGCGTCATCGCGATCATCGGCATCATCCTCCTGATCGGCATCGTGAAGAAGAACGGCATCATGCTGGTCGACTTCGCTCTCGAGGTGGAACGCCAGAATAAGCTGAGCCCCGAGGAGGCGATCTACCAGGCCTGCACGCTTCGCTTCCGGCCGATCCTGATGACCACGATGGCGGCACTGCTTGGCGGCGTGCCGCTGATGATCGGCTCCGGCACCGGCGCCGAGCTGCGTCAGCCGCTCGGCTATACCATCGTCGGCGGCCTGATGCTGTCGCAGGTCCTGACGCTCTACACCACGCCCGTCGTCTATCTCTATCTCGACCGGCTCGGCAACTGGCTCACCGGACGCAAGCCGCGGGCGGCCGAGACACCCGCCCCATCCACGACCGAGGCAGAGACGGGATTGAGCCATGAATCCACTTGAGAAGGTGACCGCCGGCATGACGGCAGAGAAGCAGGTCGCCGTCACACCGGAGATGACGGTCGGCCATGTGGTGCCGGGCATGCCCGAGGTCTACGGCACGCCGATGATGATCCTGCACATGGAGATGGCCGCGGGATCGGCGGTTCAGCCGTTCCTGCCGAAAGGCCATGTCAGCGTCGGGATGATGGTCAATATCCGCCATCTGGCGGCAACTCCGGTCGGCCGCACGGTGCGCGCGATCGCCCGGGTGGTCGCGGTCGAGGCCCGGAGCATCCTGTTCGAGGTCGAGGCCTGGGACGGCGACCGCAAGATCGGCGACGGCACCCATCGGCGCGGCGTCGTCGATGTCGCCGAGTTCGAGAGGCGGTTCGGCGTGACTAGCCCCGTGGCCGAGATCGCCTAAAGTCGTACGCGGCTTGACCGTAGCTTCGTGCGTTTTGGCAAAGCGTCTGCGGAAACGCAAAAGACCACCCTTCGGCGGCGCGGTAGACCTTCCGCATGACAGTCGAACGCCTGGATGGCTCCAACCCCGTACAGCCCCGGCGATGGTGGCACCGCGTGCGGCCGATCCAGACAATACAGGATCGCATTCTCCTGTGGGCTTGGGGCAGCCTTGTTTTGACCCTGCTGTCCTTTGCCTTCTCGCTGCTCGGGGACAATTTCACGGTCATCGCTTTCGCGGCTTTTCTGGCCTCTTCGCTGACGCTCGCCGGCGCCATCATGGATATCACGGCCCTGAAGAAGGCCCACGCGGAGCTGGAGCGGAGCGAGCAGCGTTACCGCCATTTGTTCACCCGCATGCCGATCGCGCTCCGGCAGCTCGACGCCAGCAAGCTGGTCGTGCTTTTCCGCAAATTGAAAGCCGAGGGCGTCAAGGATCTCGGCCCCTATTTCGATAGCCATCCCGAGTTCCTTCGGACCTGCATGGACGCGCTCGCGTTCCAGGAGGCCAATGAGCGGGCCATCCAGATGTTCGGAGGCGAATCCGACGACCATGTCGAACGTTCCATGGCCAAGGCCTGGAAGGAACGGCCCGATACGTTCCGGCGGGCGATGGAGTCCCGTTATCGCGGCGAGACGAACTTCGAGGAAGAGACCAGGATGGTCACGTGGGACGGCCGCGTCGTCGACGTTCTGTTCACGACCGCCCGCGTCGGCCCCATCAACGATCTCGAGGTCAGCCTGGTCGGCACCATCGACATCTCACAGCGGATTCGCGCCCAGCAGAAGCTGCAGCAGGTGCAGGCCGAGTTCGCGCATGCCGCACGCGTCTCGATGCTCGGCGAGCTCACCGCCTCGATCGCGCACGAAGTCAACCAGCCCCTCGCCGCCATCGCCACCAACGGCGCTGCCGGGCTGCGCTGGCTGAACAGGCCGGTGCCCGACATCGGCGAGATCCGCAAGGCCATCGAGAACATCGTCGTGGACACAAAGCGCGCCGCGAACATCGTGGCACGCGTTCACGGCATGGCCTCGCGAAAAGCCCCCGAGCAGGCCTTCCTGTCGTTCGACGAGATCATTCACGAAGCGCTTCTGTTCCTGCGACACGAGATGGAATCCCGCGGCGTAGCGATCCTGCACCGGCCGGATCCCACCGCGCCGCAGGTGCTAGGCGACCGCACCCAGCTCCAGCAGGTGATCGTCAATCTGGCCATCAATGCGGTGCAGGCGATGACACAGGCGGGATCTGACGATCGCAGGATCGTCATCAGCACGGTCACCCAGGATGCAGCCACCCTGTGCTGCTCCGTGGAGGACAGCGGTCCCGGCATCGCCGCCGAACATGCCGGCCGGCTCTTTGACAGCTTCTTCACGACCAAGGAGAGCGGCATGGGCATGGGACTGCCCATCTGCCGGTCGATCGTCGAAGCACATGGAGGCCGGATCGGCGCCGAGGGCCGCGCCACGCATGGCGGAGCCCGTTTCTGGTTCACCCTGCCGATGTCCGTCGCGGCGGATTCGCCGCGCTCCGATCTCAGTGAGGACGCCTGACCGCAATTTTTCCGCGGTTACCCCTGTTGCTCCGGTCCGGCCGAGCGCACCAGACGGATCGGGACCCCCTTGTATGACGGCGTGAAGCTGAGGGGGTCGCGGGCATAGAGCGGCACCAGCGGATTGGTCTCCGGATAGTACGCCGCACAGCAGCCAGTCGGGAAGGAATAGGCCACGACTCGGAAGTTGCGCACGATCCGCTCGGCGCCGTCGGTCGAGGCGGTGATCAGGTCGACGCGGTCGCCGTCGGCCAATCCCCGCCGCTTCAACTCGTATTCGTTGAGGAACACGACGTCGCGCTGGCCGAACACGCCGCGGTAGCGGTCCGACATCGAGTAGAGTGTGGTATTGTACTGGTCGTGGCTGCGGATGGTGGTGAGCCACAGGAAATCGTCATCGCTCTGCGGCGGATCCTCGCCACAACCCGGAAAGACCAGGAAGTTGGCCTTGCCCGACGGCGTCGCCCAGATGCGTTCGCGCGCCGTCGAGGTGAGGTGGAAGCCGCCGGGCACGCGGATGCGGGCATTATAGCCCTGGAAGATGGGGAATACCGCCTCGATCGCATCGCGGATGCGGTCGTAGTCGGCAACGAAGTCGTCCCAGTCGACCACGCTGCGCCCGCCCAGCGTCGCCTTGGCGACGCCGGCGATGATCGCGATCTCGCTGAGGAGATGCTCCGATGCCGGCTTGTTGCGGCCGCCGGACGCATGCACCATCGACATCGAGTCTTCCACCGTGATCGACTGCGGCCCCGATGCCTGGATGTCGATCTCGGTGCGTCCGAGACACGGCAGGATTAGGGCGGCGCGGCCATGGATCAGGTGGCTGCGGTTGAGCTTGGTCGAGACGTGGACGGTGAGATCGAGCTTGCCGAGCGCCGCCTGGGTCGCCTGCCAGTCCGGAATGGCCGCGGCGAAATTGCCGCCCATCGCGAAGAAAGCCTTCACCTCGCCGCGGATCATGGCTTCCAGCGCAGTCACCACATTGTGTCCCGGCGCAGCCGGCGGCTTGAAGCCGAAGCGCTGCTCGAGGCGCGCGAGGAAGTCCGCCTTTGGCACTTCCGTAATCCCCACGGTGCGGTCGCCCTGCACGTTGGAATGACCGCGAACCGGACAGACCCCGGCGCCTTCGCGCCCGACATTGCCGCGCAGCAGCGCGAGATTGGCGATCTGCTGCACGTTGTTCGCGCCGCGCCAGTGCTGGGTGATGCCCATGCCGTAGACGAGAATGGCGCGCTCGGACTTCATATAGGCGCCGGCTGCATACTCCATGTCTTCGCGCGTCAGGCCGGACTGGCGTTCGATGTCGGGCCACTGCATGCGCTTGAGATCGTCGATCAGCGCTTCGACGCCGACGGTGTGACCGCGAATGAAGTCCCAGTCGAGGATCTCCGGCTGCTCGGCTGCTTGGGCTGCCTCGTCGGCCTCCACCAGGATCTTCATGATTCCCTTGAGGGTGGCGACGTCGCCGCCGACCCGCACCTGGAACAGCTTTGAGCTGATCGTCGTCGACGACAGCGTAATCATCTCGACCGGGCTCTGCGGTGCCTGGAAACGCTCCAGCGCCCGCTCGCGGAACGGATTGAAGGAGATGATGGAGGCGCCGCGGCGGGCCGCATTGCGCAGGCTGGTCATCATCCGCGGGCTGTTGGTGCCGGGGTTCTGGCCGAAGATGAAGATGCAATCGGCCTTGTCGAAATCCTCCAGCAGCACGGTGCCCTTGCCGACGCCGAGCGAGTGCGGCAGGCCGACGCTGGTCGCCTCGTGGCACATGTTCGAGCAGTCGGGAAAATTGTTGGTGCCGTATTCGCGCACGAAGAGCTGATAGAGGAAGGCGGCCTCGTTCGAGGTCCGCCCCGAGGTGTAGAACTCCGCCATGTTCGGATCCGGCAGCGCCCTGAGCTCGCGACCGATCATGTCGAACGCGTCGCTCCACTCCACCGGAAGATAGCGATCGGACGCGGCATCATAGGCCATCGGATGTGTGAGCCGACCGACCATTTCGAGATCGTAGTCGCTCCAGCTCGCGAGCTCCGCGACGGTATGCTCGGCGAAGAACTCGGGGGTGCAGCGTTTCGACGTCGCCTCCCAAGCGATCGCCTTGCCGCCGTTCTCGCAGAATTCGAATGACGAGGTGTGCTTCGGATCGGGCCAGGCGCAGCCGGGGCAATCAAAGCCCTCCGGCTGGTTCATCCGGCTCAGCGTCGCTGCGCCCTTCAGCGGCACGCGCTGCACCAGAAGCGCCTCGCTGAGCGCCTTGAGCGCGCCCCAGCCGCCGGCGGGTTCACGGTAGGGACGAACCGATTTCGTGGTCATCTCGACATCTCTCGATCCTTGCAATTCTCCGGACCAGTTAAGGATCGTGCGGGCAACGCCGTCTTTTCAAAATGAAGCGCAATTTCTCAATTGCACACGTTCGGTCCCGGCCGCCCTGCCGCGGCTGCCAGTGCAATCCGGCAAAAACAGCGCCGTTCCCGGAAGCTGAAACGGCAGGCGAGACCTAGATTTGGCGGTTGGAGCCCCGTCACGATGGAGGGCTTTCGACAATTTCAGGAGCAACCCCAGATGTTTTCACGACGTGATTTGCTGGCCATGTCCGCGGCAGGCGCCGCCATGGTCGGCTCCAGTGCGCAGGCCGCAACCTTCGGCAATCCGGACGAGCCGCCGCAGGGCGCCGTGAATGCCAGGAGCCCCGGAAGCCTGACCGATCCCGGTCCACAGAATCCGGCCCTGGCCAAGCAATTCCCCTCCGCGCAGACCCCGCCCGCGACCGATGTCGGCGGGCTGCCGATGGACTGGGCCTCGTTCAACAATGCACCAAGGCGTATCCAGGATGGTGGCTGGGCGCGTCAGGTCACCGTCGAGGACTTCGCCATCTCCAAGGAGATCTCCGGCGTCAACATGCGCCTGGCCGCCGGCGGCATCCGCGAGCTGCACTGGCACCAGGCCGCCGAATGGGCGATCATGACCTACGGCAGCTGCCGCATCACCGTGCTCGACACGCAGGGTCGTCCTTACGTCGGCGACCTCAAGGCCGGCGACCTCTGGTATTTTCCGCCGGGCGCGCCGCATTCGCTGCAGGGCCTGGGTCCCGACGGCTGCGAATTCGTGATCTGTTTCGACGACGGCCACGCCAACGAGTTCAACACGCTACTGGTGACGGACTGGCTGGCCCATACGCCGCCCGAGGTGCTGGCGAAGAACTTTGGCGTGCCGGCCGACGCCTTCGCCAAGATCCCGCTGCACAATCGCTGGATTTTCCAGGGCACGGTGCCCGGCGATCTCGCCGCCGATCGCGCCGCAGTCGCCAAGCATGCGGAGGCACCGCCCTATCCGTTCATCCATTCACTCGGCAGCTCGACGCCAGTCAAGGAGAGCTCGGCCGGCAGCATCCGCGTTGCCGACAGCAGCAACTTCAAGGTGGCCACCACCGTCGCCGCGGCGCTGGTGACGATGCCGCCGGGCGCGGTCCGCGAGATGCACTGGCATCCGAATGCCGACGAATGGCAGTACTACATCAAGGGCAAGGCGCGGATGACGGTGTTCGACACCGGTCCCAACGCGCTGACGACGGATTTCTCGGCCGGCGACATCGGCTATGTCCGGCGCAATCTCGGCCATTATGTCGAGAATGTCGGCGACACCGAGCTGCAGTTCGTCGGCGTGTTCCGTGCGCCGCGCTACGAGGAGGTCTCGCTCTCCAACTGGCTGACGCACACGCCCCCCAAGCTGGTCGCCCAGCATTTCAACATCGACGAGAAGCTGGTCGCGCAATGGCCGGACAACAGCCCCGGCGTCATGCCCAAGTCCTGAACGACTGGGTCCGGAATGAGAAAGGCGCCGAAACCGGCGCCTTTCTTTTTATCGATTGTGGCCCACAACAACTTCGAACGAGCAGCCATCAATAATGATCCGCCGCCGCCGTCTTGCCCCGGAAGACGCGATAACCGACCGCGACATAGAGCAGCATCAGCGGGAACACGAACAGACCCGCGCCCCAGAACATGAAGGCGAGACTTGCATGCGGCGCCGCGGCCTCGTCGATCGTGACGACGAACGGGATCATATAGGGCCAGAACGACAAAGCGAGCGTGCCGAACGCCGCCGCGAAGATCAGCGAAACCATGTGGAAGGGCCAGTAATCGTCGTGGCGCAGGATGCTCGTGGCGAGCACCGCGGCCGCGCCTGCGCCGATGAGGGGAAACAGGAAAAGATACGGCCGCTCGATCCACCGGCGCAGAATTGGCAGATGTTCGATGAGGGCGTGGGTGAAGACGACGACGAGGAAAGCCAGCACCGCGACGGCAAGCAACGGGATCTGGCGCCGCGTGGCCTCGCGGATGGACCCATCGCACTTCCTCACGAGCCAGCAGGCGCCGAGCAACGCATAGCCGAAGCACAGGCCGATCCCGCACAAGACCGAAAAGGTCGTCAGCCAGCCGAAGGTGCCTCCGGCATATTCGCCGTTCGAGAATTGAAGCCCCTCGACCAGCGCCCCGACCATGGCGCCCTGCATGAAGCTTGCGGCAAACGACCCCGCAGTGAAGCTGACGTCCCAGATCCAGCGCGAGCGCGACGCCTTGCCGCGAAACTCGAACGCGACGCCGCGCAGGATTAGTCCCAGAAGCATGATCAGGACCGGGATATAGAGCGCGGATAGCAGCATGGAATAGACCACGGGAAACGCGCCCCACATGATCACGCCGGTGACGATCAGCCAGGTCTCGTTGCCGTCCCAGACCGGAGCGACCGTGCGCAGCATCGCCTCACGCCTCGTCTCGCTGCCTGCAAGGCCAAACAGCATCCCGACGCCGAGGTCGAATCCGTCGAGAAGGAGATAGATCAGGATGCTGATGGCAAGCAGCGCAACCCAGAACGTCACCATGGCTATTCTCCCGCTTCGACGATTGCCGGCATTTTGTCGGCGAGCGACATCGGCCGATTGGGCACGGGAACATGCAGCGGCTTGCCGCCAAGCCCGGCCGGCCCGGCACGCAGCAGCCGGTAGATGTAGTAGGTCCCGAACGAGAAGATGAAGGCGTAGACGGCGACGAACAGGATCAGCGAGGTTAGCGCGGCGGACGCCGTGAGGAACGGAGTCACGGCATCGGCAGTCCGCAACACGCCGTAGACCGTCCAGGGCTGGCGGCCGACTTCCACGGTGTACCAGCCGGTCAGGATCGCGATCCACGGCAGCGGGAAGCTGAGGAAGATGCCCCACAGCAGCAGGCGACTGCGCTCGAGCCGATGCTTGAGGCCGAGCCAGCTCCCGAACCAGGCCAGCCCCAGCATGACGAAGCCGCAGCCGACCATGATGCGGAAGGCAAAGAACGGGATCGCCACCGGCGGCCGGTCCTGCGGCGCGAAACTGGTGAGGCCAACCTCCTTCGACGTCAGGCTCATGCTGCCGATGATGCTCCCGAGCACGGGGATCGATATCGCGTATTTATTCGACTCCGTGCTCGAATCCGGAAGCGCGATCAGCACCTCGGAGGCCGGCTGCTCGTCATGCCAGCGCGCCTCGATCGCGGCGAACTTGGCGGGCTGGTAGTCGTGGACGTAGTCGCCGACGAGATGGCCGATGAAGAGCTGGACCGGAAGCAGCACCGCCGCGAGCGCAAGACCCATGCGCAGCATCACATGCGCCTCGGCCCGATAGGTCCGCCGCAGCAGATACCACGCGCCGGTCGCCGCTACGCAGAAGGCACCGGTGAGATATGAGGCGAGGAGCATGTGCGGAAAGCGGACCCAGACCACCCGGTTGAAGATGATCTGCGCCCAATCGTTCGGCACGAACTGGCCGTTCTCCAATACGTAGCCGGTCGGCACCTGCATCCAGCTGTTGTTGACCATGATCCAGAACGCCGACAGCGTGGTTCCGAGCGCGACCATCGCAGTGGAGAACAGGTAGAACCAGGGCGGCACCCGCGGCCGCCCGAAGATGAGGATGCCGAAGAAGCCCGCCTCCAGCATGAAGGCGGTGAACGTCTCGTAGGAGAGAAGCGGACCCTGGATCGGCCCCGACATCCTCGACAGCACGCTCCAGTTCGTTCCGAACTGGAACGCCATCACTACGCCCGATACCACGCCCATGCCGAAGGCGACGCCGAAGATCTTGAGCCAGAACTCGAACAAGGTGCGGTAGACGGGCCTGCCGGTGTACTGGTGCATCGCTTCGAGCACGGTGAGCCAGGCGGCAAGCCCGATCGTGAACGCCGGGAAGATGATGTGGAACGAGATCGTGAAGGCGAACTGCAGTCGCGAGAGGAGAAGCGCCGTCGGGTCCATGGCAAGCCCCCTCTCTTCCTACGCTCGCTTGGCCACCGCCGGCGCGCGTGCGGCCGGCTGCGGGATGTTGTCGACCTTGAGCACCTCCGCCGTCGCTGCGCGGATCTGGCGGCAGAACTCCGCATCCTCGATCAGCGAGACGCCATAGGACGGGATGATCTGCTTCAGCTTCGGCAGCCAGGCACTCGCCGTCAGCTCGCCGGCGAAACACTTCTGCAGCACGCTGATCGCAATGAATGCCGCGGTGGAGGCGCCCGGCGAGGCGCCGAGCAGGGCGACCAGCGAATGATCGTCGGCGCCGACGAGCTCAGTCCCGAACTCGAGCAATCCGCCGCGCTTGACATCGGGCTTGATGATCTGGACGCGCTGACCCGCCACCTGCAGCCGCCAGTCCTTCGGATCGGCCTTCGGGAAATATTCGTCGAGTGCCGCCAGACGGTGGCTCTCGGACTGCAGCACCTGCCCGACCAAGTACTCCGTGAGGCCGAAATTGTCGCGCGCCACCGACAGCAGCGGCTTGACGTTGGCGGGACGAATGGACTCGAACAAATCGAGCAGCGAGCCGTGCTTGAGGAACTTGCTCGAGAAGCCGGCATAGGGTCCGAACAGCAGTGAGCGCTGGCCGCCGATCACGCGGGTGTCGAGATGCGGCACCGACATCGGCGGTGAGCCGACGGCGGCCTTGCCGTAGACCTTGGCATGGTGACGTTTGTTGATCTCCGGATCGTCGCAGCGCAGCCAGATCCCGCTGACCGGGAAACCGCCATAGCCGCGCCCCTCCGGAATCCCGGACTTTTCGAGTAGCGGCAGCGCACCGCCGCCGGCACCGATGAAGACGAACTTGGCGCGCACCGATCGCGCTTCACCGCTGTCGGTGTCGCGCACCTCGATGCGCCAGCGACCGTCCTGCTCGCGAGCGAGATCGGTGACGCAGCTCTTGTAGTGCGCGGCGCAACCCGGCTGGCCGACGAGATGACGGACCAGGAGATGGGTCAGCGAGCCGTAATCGACGTCGGTCCCGGTGATGATGCGCGTCGCCGCGACGGGATCGCCACTGGCGCGGCCTTCCATCACCAGCGGCGCCCACTCGGCGATCTTCGACGGATCCTCGCTGTATTCCATGCCCTCATAGCAGTGATGGGCAGCCATCGCCTTGAACCGCTTCCTGAGGAAGGCGACGTTGTCGACACCGTGCACGAAGCTCATGTGCGGCACGGGATGAATGAAGGATCTGGGATCGGCGATCGCGCCGCGCGCGACGAGATAGGACCAGAACTGCCGCGACAGGTCGAACTCGACATTGACCTCAAGCGCCTTGGAGATATCGACGCTGCCGTCGGACCGCTGCGGCGTGTAGTTCATCTCGCAATTGGCCGCGTGCCCGGTGCCGGCATTGTTCCAGGCATCCGAGCTTTCGAGCGCGCAGTCCTCGAGGGCCTCGAGCATCTGGATCGTGAGCGATGGCTCCAGCTCCTTGAGAAAGACACCGAGGGTGGCGCTCATGATGCCTGCGCCAATGAGGACGACGTCGGATTCGGAAGTTCCTTGCATGGCAGTTCTCTTCGTTTGGTTGGGGTGCGATGGTATGCTCTGGATGGCCCCGGTCAGGCCCGCGCCGGCTGACGCGCCTTGGCGCGGAACGGCACGTCTGCTCCCGGCCGCAGCACCACATAGGCGCGGCGCCAGGACGAATCGTCCGTCAGCTTCCAGCTGTGCCCGGAGCCCGCGGTGTCTTCCGCCAGCAGGACATTGCCGGGGTGGATGAGGAAGTGGTGGCCGTCGCGCGTCTGGAAATCGAGCGTTCCGCTGAGCGTGATCACGAGCTGGCGCACCGGCGCGGTGTGCCAGGCGAAAGCGCCGCCCGACTCGGTCTCCTGGAAGGAGACGCTGGCCGCATCGATCTTTCCGGTCAGGAAGTCGCCACGCTGGCCCGGCTCCAGCTCGAGAAAGCCTTCCTCGAAATGCGAGTTGTTGTCCTGTCCAGTCCATAGACGTACACAGCGGATCATCGTTCTCTCCTTTCAGCCGGCTTTCGCGCCGATCGTGAGCGGCACCTTGATCTCGGCAACGTAGGGTCTGACCATCTTGGCGGGATCGACGATGCGGTCGAACTCCGGCTCGGTTACGAAGCCGAGCTTCAACGCCGCCGATTTCAGCGTGAGATCGTTGTCCATCGCGTAATGGGCGATCCGCGACGCCTTGTCGTAGCCGATCACCGGCGCCAGTGCGGTCACCAGCATCAACGATCTCTCGACATATTCCTGGATCTTCTTGTGGTTCGGCTCGGCGCCTTCGACCAGGAAGGTGCGGAAGTTCGTGCAGCCATCGGCGAGAATGGTGACGGACTGCGCGATGTTGTGGATGATCAGCGGCTTGTAGACGTTCATTTCGAGATAGCCGCCGGCGCCGCCGAAGCCGACGGCGACGTCGTTCGCCATCACCTGCACGGCGATCATCGTCAGCGCCTCCGCCTGCGTCGGGTTGACCTTGCCCGGCATGATCGACGAGCCCGGCTCGTTCTCGGGGATCAGCAATTCGGCAAAGCCCGCGCGCGGGCCGCAGGACATCAGGCGGATGTCGTTCGCGATCTTGTAGAGCGAGCCGGCAAGCGTGCGCAGCGTGCCCGACAGCTGCACCAGCGCATCATGCGCGCCCTGCACGGCGAACTTGTTGGGCGCGCTGACGAAGGGAAGACCGGTCAACCGCGCGATCTCGGCCGCGACGGCCTCCGCGAAACCCGGCGCCGCGTTGATCCCGGTGCCGACGGCGGTGCCGCCGAGCGCGAGCCGGAACACGCCGTTGAGCGCATCGTCGATGCGCGCCAGGTTGTCCGCGAGCATGCCGGCGTAACCGGACCACTCCTGCCCCAGCGTCAGCGGGGTGGCATCCTGCATGTGGGTGCGACCGATCTTGACGACGTCGTCCCACTTGTCCGATTTCTCGGCAATCGCATCGTGCAGCGCCTCGACGGCCGGCATGAGCCGTTCGGTCACGTTCGTGGCCGCGGCGATGTACATCGCCGACGGGAAGCTGTCGTTCGACGACTGCGACATGTTGACGTGATCGTTCGGGTGGACCGGGTGCTTGCTGCCGAGCGGCGTGCCCGCGATCTGACAGCACCGGTTCGAGATCACCTCGTTCACGTTCATGTTGAACTGCGTTCCGCTGCCGGTCATCCAGACGTGAAGCGGAAACATGTCGTGGTGCTGGCCGGCCAGGATCTCGTCGCAGACATGGACGATCAGCTTGTGAAGCTTGCCGTCGAGACGGCCACCGGCGTAGTTGGTGATTGCCGCGGCCTTTTTCAGGATCGCGTAGGACTGGATCATCTCGCGCGGCATCAGGTCCTTGCCGATGCTGAAATGTTCGAGCGAACGTTGCGTCTGCGCGCCCCAGAGCTTGTCCGCGGGAACGGACACTTCACCGAGGCTATCTGTCTCTTTGCGGAACTCGTTCATCCTGGCCTCTCGCGGCGATTGATGTCGAAAAGCGCCATTCCGGCACTCGCTGAGGATGATACGTCTCGCACCGTGCACCTGCTTCCGCGAACGAACGTCGCTTTGCTGAATGGCATGGTGTGACAGCGCGCACGCCGCGAGAGATCACTCAAGCGTTATCGTGGCCGGTCCGGTTCAGGCGGCACCACAGCAACGCGCATGCCGACAACGTGATCGGCACCGCAAGACTGGCCGCGCCGAGCCGCGTCGTCGTAAAGCCGCCGATGGCCGCACCGCACAGGAACATCAGGCAGAGCACGAGCATGACGCCGCCGCCACGCGAGGCATCGCGATCGGTGGCTGATACGAACTGATCGATGGCGCGCAGCATGTTGCCGGTGACGGTGACCGAGAGATAGTTCCAGCGCTCGACGCGCCGGAAGCTCGCCGACTGCAGCGCGACACCGAAGGAGATCCCGAGAATGACGAGCGGCTCAGGAATTCTGTGAAGCAGCAGCATTACCGCCGCGAGACAGACGATCTGCGCCATGAGACAGCGCAGCGGCGCCTGGATGCGGATCGCCACCCATGCGCCGAGAAGGAAGACGGCGAACGGAAGCAGGTGGTGTGCCGCGCTTTGCCATTGCCCCGAGAGGACGTCGATGCCGAGGAAGACGACATTGCCGGTCTGCGAACTCGCGAACACACCGCCCAGCGAGAGCCAGGTGAAGGCATCGATGAAGCCGCCCGACAAGGTCAGCAGAGCCGCAACGGGAAGCGACCGTTCTGGTGCAAAAGCGGCGACCCGCAGCTCGGCCGCGGGCTCCGGGGATGCGGCCTGCATCGCCATGCCGATCGACCGGGGTCAACACCCCGCGCGCGGTGCAGCCTCGTCAGGCAGCAGAACGCGTCGCGGGTGCGTGAACACGCCATATCCGTCGTCGCGGGCAATCGCCACAAGGGTGATGCCCGCTTCCTTCGCGGTCTGGATGGCGAGCGCGGTCGGCGCGGACACGGCCACGACGACCGGCACGCCCATCATCGTCGCCTTCTGCACCATCTCGACCGAGACGCGGCTGGTCAGCAGCACGGCGCCATCACAGGCCGGGCTGCCGTCGCGCATGATCGCGCCCGCGAGCTTGTCCAGCGCATTGTGGCGGCCGACGTCCTCCCTGACCGGACCGATGCCGGTGCGAGGGCTCCAGAACGCTGCCGCGTGCACGGATCGCGTGTGCTGGTTCAACGTCTGCAGGGGTGACAGCGCCTGCATCGCGTCGAGCAGGTCTCGCGCGTGAAAGGCAATGCCACGGGCTTCCACCCGCGTTGGCGTGCGGCGCGCCTGTTCGAGGCTTTCGATGCCGCATAATCCGCACCCGACCGGACCGCTGATGGCGCGGCGACGGGCGGCCAGCGTCCCCGCGCGATCGCCATCGAGCCACATCCGCACCTCGATGCCGAGCTCGCTCGGGATCAGATCGATGCTTCTGATCTCGCTTCGTCGCTCGACGATGGCTTCCGTGAGGCTGAAACCGATGCCGAAATCCTCCAGATCGGCCGGCGTCCCCATCATCACGGCATGGGTCGAGCCGTTATAGGTGAGCGCGATGGCCGTCTCCTCGGCCACCAGCCGCGAGGTCGACCGTGTCTGACCGCCGCGCCAGGCAATCTCCCAATGCCGCGTGAATGTCGAGCCTGTCATCATGGCTCACACCGTCGCCGGCTGGGCCGTGTGGCGGGACGCCCGGCTTCTGAGCGCGACGCCCAGGGCAACGAACCAGCCCCAGTTTCCGCTGATCGCGTGGATGGCCCTTCCGAGCGACGCCTTCGAGTTCGACATATCCGTCATGGCTCGATCCCTTGCACGTGCGACTGGTTGTCCGGTCATGGATGGGAGCGAGCGTACAAGCGGGCCCTCGGCCCATCTTTCGCGGAAGCGACGATATTGTTGATCTGCACGATGCGGCGCGTTGCGCGCGGTGAGCTTGCGGGCACGAGCAGGGAAGATCATTCCCGGATTGAACGCCTGCCTGCGCGCTCATTCGGCGGGCTTCATCCGCTCCCGCTGCGGCAGGGGCGAGATCGTCGCGAACACGCCATCGCGACGGATCAAGGCGTGGAACAGCGCCGCCGCCAGGTGCAGCAGCACGAGGGCGAAGAAGGCGAGACCCAGATAGACATGGGCGTTCCAAAGCAACGTATGCCCGCGGTCGCTCTGCGACAGCAACGCCGGAATTTCAATCCCGCCAAACAGGACGACTGGATAGGCTGCGGCCCAGAGCATGCCTAGCCCAAGCAAGGGCATGACGATCATGAAGCCGTAGAGCAGCAGATGCGACAATTTCGCGCCGAGCTTCATGACCGGCGGAAGATCGGCCGGCAAAGGCGGCGCGCCGAAACGAAGTCGCAGCACCAGCCTGATCAGGACGAGGGTGAGGAGCGCAACGCCGAGCGTCTTGTGGATCAGGATGAGCGGCAGGTATTTCGGCGCCACGGTCGACACCATGCCGACACCGATGAAGAGCATGGCGATGATGCAGAGCGCCATCAGCCAGTGCAGCAGCCGCTGGATCGGCGCGAAGCGATGTGGAGCACGGATCATGGCTTGGGGACCCCGCTTCTCGGATAATCCCCGGCTTCGGACGCGCGCAGATCGTAGGATTTGCGGTAGACCGACGATCGCGCAGCCGGGAACGGATCGTCGGAGACGCGGACTCCCTGCGGCAGCACGGTCGGGTCGAAGTTGATGTCGCGGCAGGGTCCATCCCGCTCCGCTTCAATTCGCGCCACGGCGAGCGTTCCGACCTGCACCTTGCGCCGGTTCTCCGGCCAGGCCCTACTTGGATCCGCGCTCGGATCTCCGGGATCGGCGACAGTGGTGACCATGGTCCATCGTTGCGGCGCGGACCGCACCCGGTTCGTGATGTCCTGCTCGAGGAAATCGGGGCCGCGCTTTTGCAGATCCGCCTGCGCGACGGGAACAGGCACTGCCGTGGGAACGAGCGACCATCGCACGGTGTGCTCATCGCCCTTCGCATTGGTGAAGACGAAGCTGTTGAGACTGTTGTAAGGCTCCTCCGCATAGCTTGCGGTCCAGGGCGCCGATTTGGCCCAGGCCGCGAATGCGGCGAACTCCGGATTGGCGCGGGTGAACGCCGCCATCGCTTCCGGATCCTTCTTGCCGGCCGCAACCAGCAGCTCGTGAAACGCCTCGGGCGTGGAAACCGCAAAGACCGGCGGGTTGATCATCGCCATTCGCCACTCCTCGCCGTCCACCGCCGATATCTGCAGCCCGATGCCGCGCACGCGCACGGTCGCATCCACCGCGTTCGGATCGGCGGTGCCGAGATTGAAACGACCGAGGACCGGATAGCGGCCCTGCACGAACACCTTGGCGCGGGAGAGCTCCACACCATTTCCGTTCGCTTCCAACGTGCCGGTGAAGCAGATTCCCTTGGCATGATTCCGCCGGTGTCCGAGTGGCGGGCCGCTCGGCGGCGTCAATGCCGCGATCATCCGATCCGGCGTGAGACGCCCAGGCGAGAGCCAGCCCGCGGTGTATGCGAAGGCCGCGGCACTACAGCCAAGGACGGCTGCAATCAGGATGAGCGATCCAAGGCTCGAACGCTCCAGTCTGCCTGGCAGTTTCATCAGGTCTCCTTGCAACACGAAGGATGCCTGGCGATCGAACGCGCAGCTCTCCGCTCGAATGATATTAGTTTTTTAGCGGGCGACGCCGGCGCGATCTTCCCAAACGCACCGTAAATTTCGCGAAGGCACGGCGGTCACGTCGTTGTCGGCGGCCATCACGAATCCATTCCGGCGTTCTGAAAACGGCCGCGAGGTCGCGGTCGAACTTGCCGCCGAGGCTGCGGGCGATCCGGATACAAGCGCGCGGAATGGGAAGATCGCCCCGATCCATCAAAGCATGCTGATCCCGCAACATGTTGCAGAACGTTCCGGAGCACGGGGATGCGGCGCTCACCGAGGCCGCAACGGCATCCGATTGATCAATCGGATGACGCCCCCGGGGCATCCCACTGCAGCGAGAAGCTACGACGTCGAGAGTTCCGCGATCATCGCTTGCGCGCGTTTCAGGTCCGACGTCTCGAAACCTTCAGTGAATTTGTCATGCACGGACGCAACAACGCGGCGTGCGTCCTCGGCACGGTTCTGACTCATCCTCAGCCGTGCCATGCTGATCGCCGTTCGCAGCTCCCAGGACAGCGCGCCCTGCTCCCGCGCCACCAGGAACGCATTGTCAAAGGCCTGCTCGGCGGCGGCAACCGAACGGCATTCGCCCGGATGCAGCAGCAACTCGCCCTTGATGCGCCAGAGCTCGGCTGCATACCAGCGCTCGTCCCTCGCCTCGCACCTGGCGAGCGCCTGGTCGGCGGTTGCGAGCCCCTGCGACACCTCGCCGGCCTCACCGAGGCATGCCGCCAGTTCGCCGAGTGGTAGCAGGAAGCGCGGCAAGAAGCGCGCCTCGCCCGCCAGCTCGAGCGCCTTGTGAAGCAGCGGCAATCCGGTGCCGATGTCGCCGTTTCGCACCATCACCACGCCGCGGAAAGCGCGCGCCCAGATGTTCCACAGCCGGATTGGATGACGTTCGGTGTGCTCGATCAGCATCGTGCAATAGCGCTCCGCCGCGCCGAGATCACCGGCAAGGAAGGTGACCGGGCAGGCGCCCTGGCCCAATATGCTGCAGAATGTCAGAGCGTGACCGCTCGCACTCCCTTCCTCGACATTACGCTCGACGACACTCAATGTCTGATCCGGGCGACCGAGCAGCCACAGAATGCGCGCCTGGAAATAATGCGCCGAAGCTCTCAAATCGAAGCGGAAGCGGATGACCTGCGGCTTCGCAGCGAGGTCCGAGAGGCGCGACAAGGTCCGCTGAATGTGATGATGCGCCAGTTTCTGGTCACCGAGAAAGTGCAGCGACGTGGCGAGCAGCCGGTCGGCCATCATCCGGTCGACGGAATTGCTGCAATCGGCCGCGGCCTCGGCGAAACGGTGTGCGAACTCGAGCGCCTTGCGGAACTCGCCATTGTTGAACTGATCGATGCACAGTCCCCAGAGCGCCCGCAGCAGATAATCTCTGTCGCCGAGTTGCTCGGCAAGCTGCAGGGCCGCGGCCCAGGCAGGCCCGGCCTCCCTTGCTCTTCCGACGCCATACATCAATGCCCAGCCACGCGCGGCTGACAATTGCATGCGGAGCCGCGATGCGTTCGCGGCGCTCTCGTCGAGGCTGCCCAAGGCCAGTTCGGTCCGCTCGCGGCATTCGGACAGGAGCGACAATTGCACCCATAGCGGAACCGCCGCCGCGGTCAGCGCCGCTCCGATCCGCGCGTCTCCGCCGGGCGAGAACGCCCAGTCGAGGCACGATCGTACGTTGTCGATGTGGCGGCCATAGAAGGCGAGCCACTCCGACTGCGGCTTCACCTCGCTATCGGCTTCCGCATTCGCGAAGAAGCCGCAATAATACCTCGCCTGACGGCGGGCCGCGTCGGCAAATTCTCCGCCGGCATGAAGCTTTTCCAGCGCGTAAGCGCGCGTGGTGTCCAGCAGGCGATAGTAAGGGCGGTCGCCGCGAATGTCGGCGAGGACGAGCGACTTTGCCACCAGATTGGCGAGCTGCCCGGTGACATCGCCGATGTCCTCGCCGGCGACTGCGATCACCGCTTCGAGCAAGAACTCCCCGGCAAATATGCCGAGCCGCAGCAGCAGGCGGGCTTCGGACTCCGGCAGCAGGTCGTAGCTCCAGTCGAGCGTCGCGCGCAGCGTTTGCTGCCTCGGCAGCGCCGTACGCCGGCCGGTCGTCAGGAATCTGAACCTGTCGTCGAGAAGGGCGGCGATCTTCGGCGGACTGAGCATCGCCGCGCGCGCCGCCGCGAACTCGATCGCGAGCGGAATGCCATCCAGCCTCCGGCAAATGGCAGCGACGGCATCGATATTCTCGTCGTCGGACGCGAAGCTGGAACCCAAGGCCCTTGCTCGCGTCGTGAACAACTCCATGGCGGCATACGCGGATGCTGCGCCGGGTTCGAGCCGGGTTTGGGGCGGCACGCCGAGGGGAGTGACGCGATAGACATGCTCACCATCGATGCGCAGTGCTTCCCGGCTCGTCGCCATGATGGTGGTCTCGGGACAGCGACTGACGATGGTCTCCGCAACCTGGGCCACGGTGTCGACCACATGCTCGCAATTGTCGAGAACCAGCAACAATTTCCTGGCACCGATCGCGCGTGCGACGGATTCAGGCGACATCTCTTCGCCTTCGAGCTTGATGCCAAGCACGCTCGCAACGGCGGAGCAGACGAGCCTGGGATCGGACAGCGCGGCCAGCTCGACCAGCAATCGATCCGCGGCAAAGCCGGCCGGCGGCTTTCTGGCGGCATCCAGTGCAAGCGCTGTCTTGCCGATTCCACCGGGGCCGACGAGGCTCACGACTCGATAGGCCGACATCAGCTCCCACAGATGCGTGGTCGCAGCCGTACGGCCGATGAGATTGAACGACGCGTTGGGGATATTGGTCGACGACAGCTGTGCGGGTGCGGCAGATTGTAGCGGGGCGTCCGTCTGCCTGATCTGCCACACGCCCACCAGGCGATAGCCGCGGCCGACCGTGGTGACGAGCATGTCGCGTCCCGAACCAAGGGCCTTCCGGATCGCCGCAATGTGCACGCGGAGTGCACTGTCCTCGACGAAGACGTCCTGCCACACGCGCTCGGTCAGATCGTTCTTGGTGACCAGTTCGCCTTGAGCCTGCGCCAATTCGGCAAGGATCTCAAAGGCACGCCCTCCCAAGGGAACGGGCGCTCCCATTGAGCGCAACTCCCGTCGGGCAAGATCGACTTCCCATTCCCCGCACACATACACGGGTCGCTGGCCTGGCTCAGCCATCATCGACAGCCCCAAGCGGTTCCTGGATCTCGTGCTCAGCCTACCACCAACCTTTCCAAAAAAAACACCACGCCCGGAAGCCTATTCCGGCTCCCGACCACGTTCGGTCGCGCTTTGATGCGTAAGTCTCAGCAGCCGCGACAGATCGATCCTTTAAGCATCTTCGCGAGCCGGGCGTCTTCCTTGTCGATGGCCCGGTCCGTGCCGAGCAACGGCCCGCCCATCGCGTGACCGCCGCTCTCGGACGACGAAAGCGCGGTACCGAGCGAGTTCGTCCCGGGCCTGCCGGCGCTCGTACCGAGCGCACCGCCGCTCGCCATCGACATCGACGAGCCGACGCCGCCGCGGGCAAGCGCGGCGCCGGAGAGAGCAAGGCAGGTGACGACGCAGAGAAACGAGATCAGTCTCATGGCTGCACTCCCAATTCTGTATGACCTGAATCGAGAACTGGGCGCCGCGCGCGATTTGACCATGCACGATCGCGCGATCGTTTCTGACATCGGTGACAGGATTCCATGCGACACGCACAAGGTATTCGTCGATAGCCTGGGCACCATGTCCTGCACTCGGCCATCTTCTCGCGAGCGTGATGCACGCGCACGGGTTTTGCCCGCAGGGCGACCTATATATCTCGACATAGAAGACAATTCTCGGAAACGCCACCAGCCGAGCAGCGATCCTCGCCAAGCGACTCTCCGCACGAGACAACAATGGAGAATCGCTATGCGTGCATTCAAGATCCTGATCGCTACGGCACTGATCTCAACAGCGACAATTTCATCGGCTTCCGCCGCATGGTCCTTCGCCGACCAGGAGCCTGCGGCCTATGCCTCGATGTATCCTGACCGCGACGTGCTGAATGGCGGCGCGTTGACGCCGGCAGGACGTATGGGACTCGAGCGCCCCGGTGGCGCAGCTCCCGTGTTTGGCGCAGGCCAGGTTCACGGCTATCACTGGCGCCGATGACTGCGCGGAGCAAGCAGACACGATGCAGCCCGCAGTTACAGGCAACCATCGTTCGCGAGCTCGAACGGAGCGCGACCGCGTCATGCGCGCGCAATCGCCATGGGTATCGCGCGCATGACTCCGTGCAAAGACGAAAATCATCGTTCGTTTGATACTGCGGATCGAGCGCACGCATGCACATGTCTGGCGAGCGAGCCGAGGCGTTCCCGGCATCGCTTTGTCAAGGAGACGTACGATGACGACACTGAAACTGCTCTCGGTCGGACTGATCGCCGCGGCGATGGTTGCTTCCCCGGCGATGGCGCGCGAAGGAAATACGAATGCGCGCCGGACGAATGTCGATGCCTACGCATCGGCGCAGCGTGTTCCGGTCACCTCCAAGCGCAGCTGCACCCGGGCTCCGGACGTCGGCGCCTATGCAACTGCCCCGTGGCGCCGTCCGCCTTGCGAGCCTACGTCCGGTTACTGAGCGGAGTCGGACGACGCTCCTTCGGCGCGACACGATCGCGCGCACCGAGCCAAAGCGGACCGCCGCGCGGTCTCGCGGCTCTTCCATCTCACGCTGGGAGGAGGAATGGCAGCTCCTCGTGACGCTGTCATTCCTCCGATTGCGATTCGGCAAATGCCGGATCGTTCACTCTCCGTCGCCGCGCGGGCGATCGAGGACCGCCATCAGGAAAGATTGTCGCGACCCGGCAGGACGATGTCGTACGGCAAGGTCCCCGTGGTCTCGAAACCCGCCGCAGCCGCGTTTCGCCACCGGCTGGGCGTGTTGCCGGTGAAGCGCCTGAACGTCGTCGTGAAGTGGGCCTGGCTCTGAAAGCCCACCGCGAGCGCGATTTCGACAATTGGCATCTCACAATCCCGCAGCAGATCCTTGGCCCGTCGTATCCGCTGCCGCAAGATGAACTCGTGCGGCCTGCAGCCCGTTGCCGTCCGGAACTGGGCCGCGAAATGCATGCGGCTCAAGCCCGCGGCCGCCGCCAGATCCGCCAGCGCGATCTTTCGGCAGAAATGATTGTCGATGTAATCGAGCACGCGCTTCAGGCGCCATTTCTGCAGCCCCTGGATCGGCCGCTCACCTCGCTCGGCGGGCTGCGGCTCCCCCTCGGACCGCAATGCGAACAGTCTGGCGAGCACCGCAAGCCGCAGCGCATCGGCACAAAGGGCTGTGTGAGCCTCCTGCATTCTCTCGACGGCGAGGAGAGCTTCGGACAGGCTCTGAAGCACGGGATCGTCAGACGGCGCATCGTGAAGTCCTGCGCCGGCTCCTTTACCGGTGATGAGCGCCAGCCTCGCAGAGCTCAATCTGATTCCGGACGCGGACTGCGGCGGGATTTGAACGCGCAGCCGGCCGATATCACGCGCCGACTCACGCGGCGGCGTCCCGGGATGGCGCTGCGGGTGCGCATCGATGGCAATGACCAAAGCGAGCTGCTCAAAGGCTATTGCACTCGCGCCCCGGAGCGCGAGGCCATGATCGCGCGCGACGGCAGCATGACCGACCGCATCCGAGAGCGATGCGAGCGATGCCGGCGCGATGGCAGACGGCAACCCCACTCTTCCTTCATCCGAGACAGTCGTTGCCGGGACGTGTCCATCATTCGGTCGTTGCAATGGTTGAGGCATGGTTACGACTCTTGCTTTGATACTCAACTAACGAGGGCTGCGCAGCCTGACCTACAGGTTGCAAAGCGTCTCGATTGCGTCGAGGGTAGCAAGGAGAGAACCGCTCGCCAGTTAAGAGACGCAAAATCAGGAATCTTCAGGTACTCCGGTCTTCACGGAACCGTGCATCGGATTCGCAAGGCGGAAAGCGGCGCGATCGGTTGATCTGATCGCCCGATCGATCCATTGGCGATACCGATCATCTCTCGGTGCCGCGAATGCAGCACCTGACGGAGGCCGGAATGATCACGATCTAGGCTGCGCGGCAGTGAAGGTGGGCAGCAAAAGCCCTGAGTTCTTCCTCGGCGATCTCCCACCCTGAGTGAGACAGGGTCGCCGGACCCGAGCAGGCCAGAGCGGCCGGACGAATTCCGAAGCACCCGGCGGGAAGTGGAATCGCGATGCTGCGCAGACCTTCGGCATATTCCGAGAGCGTGCTGACGAATCCGCTCTCCCGGGCGTGCGCGATGTCCCACATCAGGGACGACAGCGTGGTGCGGGTGTTGGATGCCAGAGCGACCAGTTTGCCGCGGCACAACTCCTCCACCTCGGCATCGGCTAGCTGCGACAGGATCGCCTTTCCGCCCGCCGTGGCGTGAAGCGGCACCTTCTCTCCCAGCATGCACCGCGACGTCAGCGGCGTCGACCCTTGCCTGCTTGCAATGACAACCATCGCGCCGGATTGCAACGCACCGACATCCGTCGTCAGCCGCGTCGCCGTGCTGAGTTCTTCGACCTTTTGGATGACGACGCCGCGGAGCTCGCTCGCCGCGACGTAGACAGACGCAAGCTGCACCGCGAGCACGCCGATGCAGAAGCGATCGTCGCCGGTCCGCTCGAGCATGCCGATTTCGGTCAGGGACACCAGGAAGCGATGCGTCGTGCCGTCGTCCCAGCCGAGATGGCGCGCGATATCCTGCAGTCTGTAGACCGTGCATGCAGCACGTCCATCGACCGCTTCAGGAATGAAGAGCTGAAGCAGACTGCCGAGCTTCTGAACGGTTGGAACACGAAATCCCCTGCTCTGCGCTCCTCTCTGATCGCGCTTCCCGTTTCCTTCAGCCGCCCCTCCCACTTTCGTCATCTCCGATCGTCGTCACGAATTCGTGTAGCAAACGATCAATGCGTCGAAGCTCCATCGCGTCATGATGGAACGCCGACTACTGAGAAGGTCTTCTTGACACGCCAACGATGTTCCCTGTACGACACACACGCGCATTCACGCTTTCAAATTCTTGCCAAGGATCGGTGATTTCCGGGTGGGTCCATTGCCTTTCACCGGATCACGGCAGTGAAGCTGATCCACGGACCCCCTATGTCGCCTTCACAGGCTGGTCGAACCTACTCTTTCAAGAACTGGCTCATCGATTGCCAGCGCAGGGAACTGAGGTACGACAACATCGCTGTACCGATCGGAAGCCGCGCATTCGAGATCCTCGAGAGATTGGCGGGTTCCGCCGGCCATCTGGTGACCAAGGATGACCTGATCGTAAGCGTCTGGTCGGGCCTCTCCGTCGAGGAGAACACGCTGCAGGTCCATATTTCCGCGGTCCGCAAGGCGCTCGGCGCGGATCGCGATCTGCTCAAGACGATCTCCGGCCGCGGATATACGCTCGCGGGGACCTGGCGAAGCGGAGAGCCGGATCGCTTCGCAGTCACTCCTGTATCCATCCCGACAGACTCCTCGTTCGCAAGCAACCTGCCGAACACGCACGCGCCTCTGATCGGCCGCGAGGATTGCCTGAACGAGCTGGCCGACGTGTTGTCCGCGTTCCGCGCCGTGACCCTGGTCGGCCCCGGAGGCATCGGAAAGACGAAGCTTGCGGTCGAGCTCGCGCACCGTGTCGCGTCCTCATTCGACTATTCCGCTGCGCTGGTCGAATTCGCGACCTTGCAGGATCCGGCACTCGCAATATCCGCGACGGCCCGCGCCTTGAGGCTCGTCTTGAACGACAAGGAAGTCTCGGCCGCGGGCGTTGCCCAGGCCATCGGCTCGCGCCGTCTGCTGCTCGTCCTCGACAATTGCGAGCACGTCATCGACGTCGCCGCGCAGATCGCGAGCGCCGCGCTTCGCTATTGTCCGAACGTCACCGTTCTCGCAACCAGCCGCGAAGCCCTCCGCATCGAGGGCGAATACGTCGCAGCGATCCCGCCGTTGTCGGTTCCCCGTCTGGACGTGCGCGAGCCGGATCTGCTTCTGCAGGAAAGCGCCGTGCAATTGTTCGTCGCTCGCACGCGGGCGTTGCGCACGAGCTTTGCTCCTGATGCGGAGGACCTCGTCAAGATCGCCGCGATCTGCCGCCGGCTCGACGGAATTCCGCTCGCGCTCGAGTTTGCAGCCGCCCGGGCCGCAAATCTCGGGGTGGATACCGTATCGCTTCGCCTCGACAAGCGCTTCGAGCTCCTGAGCGGCGGACGCCGTGATCAACTGCCCCGGCACCAGACGCTACGCGCGACGCTGGACTGGAGCTACGATCTGTTGTCGCCGGAAGAGCAGCAGCTGCTTTGCCGGCTTGCGATGTTTCCCGCCGGCTTCACGCTCGATGCAGCCATTGCAATGATGGACCAAGACGCGTCGCGGCCGGACGTCATCGAGACCCTGTCCAATCTGGTTGGAAAGTCCCTCGTTTCCCTGGATCCATCCTTCGACGGGCGATGGCGCCTGCTGGAGAGCACCCGCGCCTACGCGCTGGAGAAGCTCGCGGAGGCAGGGCTCGTTGAGCAGGCCGCCCGGCGGCAAGCGGACTTTCTCAGGCAGCTCATACAGTCGCCCGGCGGCAGCCTTGCAGCCTCCGACGACTCCTTCCGGCTCGCTCAGGAGATCGGAAACGTGCATATGGCGCTGGATTGGGCGTTCTCGCCAGGCGGAGATACCGCACTCGGGATCGCCCTGACGGCGGGATACGTCCCGGTATGGATGCAGCTGCTGTCCTTCGCGGAATGCTCGACCCGGATCGAGCATGCTCTTGCACATTTCAACCCCGAACTGGCCTGCGATCCCGGGCTCAAGGCGCAGCTCTATGTCGCGCTGGGGTTCGCGCTTCTCAACACGACGGGCTCGGCGGATCGCATGAAGGCGGCGCTGAACATCGGGCTCGTCCTCGCTGAGGAGCTGCGCGACCTCGAGCTTCAGCTCAAGGCCGTCTGGACGCTGTGGAGCTACAACCTCAATTCCGGCCAATACGGCGCGGCCAAGGACGTCGGCGAGCGATACCTCGAGATCGCGCTGCGCACCGGAAATGCCGCCAGCGAGACCGTGGGCCGGCGCCTGATCGGCGCCGCGACGCACTTTTGCGGAGCGCAGGAGGATGCGCGACGGGAGCTGACCCTGTCTCTGGATCGTTCGGCACATGGGTTGAAGGACGGCACGAACCAGATGTGGTTCCTGCTCAACCAGAGCGTCCTGGCCAAGGCCATGCTGGCGCGCGTCCTGCTGCTGCAGGGAAAGATTGCTCAAAGCAGATCCCTGGCCGCCGAATGCCTCCAGGAAGCGGAGAGCGAGAACGACAAGCTTGCGATGGCATACGCCTTGCGGAATGCCGTCTGTCCGATTGCATTGATGACGCATGATCTCGACGCCGCCGATCGCGCGATCTCGTCGCTCCTGAAGCTCGTCACGCGCGAGGGCATCGCATTCTGGGCAAGCTGGACATCGTGCCTGAAGGGGCAGCTGCTCGTCCTCCAGGGCGAGCATCGCGACGGAATTGCGCTGCTGCGCGATGGATTGAAGGCGCGGGCCGAGAACGGATGGCTGATGCGCAATCCCGAGTTTCTCGGATCGCTCGCCGAGGGCCTGTTCGCGATCGGCGAAAACGCACAGGCCCTGGCCGCCATAGAGGAAGCCCTGAACATGTCCCGGCAAGGCCGGCAGTTGTGGTGCCTTGCCGATCTGCTGAGGATCAAGGGCGAGGTTCTGCTGGCCGACAGCACATCCGATACCGCTCGGGCGGAAATGCTGTTCTCGGAAGGACTGTCCGTCGCACGAGAGCAGCAGTGCCGCTTCTACGAGCTGAAGGTTGCGGCGACCTGGGCGAGGATCATGGCAGGATCGAAACGCCGCCAGGCGGCACTCGATCTCGTCGGTCCGCTCAGCGCTCTGTTCGATCCGGAAGTCGATCTTCCCGCCCTCACCTTCGCGCGTGGCCTTGCCGCAAGACCGGGCATCTCGGCCTCGCCCGGCGACCGCCCCCCTTCTCCCACCTGCCATTAGACCTTGCTGTGACGTGGTCAGGGCAACTTGTCCCGCACGTTCGGTCAATTCTCGGGACCCCACGCGATGAGCATCTCCAGACGACAGGTTTTGGGCGGCGTCGGCGCGTCACTGTTTGCGCCCGCCATCATCCGGGCCCAGGGCACGCGACCGATCAGGATCGGCGAAATCAACTCCTACAGCAGCGCGCCTGCGTTCACGTTGCCTTATCGCCGCGGCTGGCAGCTCGCGGTCGAGCAAGTGAACGCCGCAGGCGGCCTTCTCGGCCACGAGCTACAGATCATCAGCCGGGACGACGAAGGCAAGCCGAGCGTCGCGATTCGTGCCGCCGAGGAGCTCGTGCGCAGGAACGGCGTCGATCTCCTGGCGGGGACATACCTGTCGAATGTCGGATTGGCGATCAGCGACTTCGCGCGGCAGAACCGGATCTTGTTCGTGGCGAGCGAGCCGCTGACGGACGCGCTCGTTTGGGATCGAGGACACCGATATTGTTACCGGCTGCGCCCCTCGACATACATGCTGGCGGCCATGCTGGTGGAAGAGGCGGCGCAACTGAAGGCGACACGATGGGTGACGATCGCGCCGAACTACGAGTATGGGCATTCCGCCGTCAAATGGTTCACCGAGCTTCTCAGCCGCCGGCGTCCCGACGTCCAGTTCATCGACAGCCAGTGGCCGCCCCTTGGCGCAATCGATGCGGGGGCGGTCGTGAACGCGCTCGCCCAGCAGAAGCCCGAGGCGATCCTCAACGTGACCTTCGGACCCGACCTCGCGAGGTTCGTCCGTCAGGGCAATGATCGCGGCCTGTTCGAGGGGCGAGACGTCGTATCCTTCACGACCGGCGAGCCCGAATATCTGCATCCCCTCGGACAGGACGCTCCGAGAGGATGGATCGTGACCGGCTATCCCGTGACCGAGCCTCTGGGCGAGGCGAACAATGAGTTCGTTGCGGCCTATTCGGCGAGATATGGCGAGGCTCCGACGATGGGCTCCGTGGTCGGTCATGCCCTTATCAGCTCGATCACGGCGCCGATCGAGCGGCTCGGAAGCCTCGACACCGAAATGATGGCCGACGGCTTTGGCAATGTCGGCTTCACGACGCCGTTCGGGCCGGCGAGCTGGCGTGCGATCGATCACCAGAGCACGATGGGTACGTTCGTCGGCCGCACAGCCCTCAAGGGCGACAAGGGTGTCATGGTCGACTGGACATACCGGGACGGCGGAACGATGCTTCCATCGGACGCCGAGGTTCGCAAATTGCGCCCGTCGGCCTGAAGCGCCTGTAGATCCCTCGCATCTTTCGCGTCGCTTCAGGAATCTTCACGGCAACGACAAGGACATGCGCAGCCGCCTGGCTCATGGTGCGGCCCTGACCATGATGGTGGGGGCCGCAAATGATTCCGAGCCGGATTTCGCATGATCAAACGTCTGGCAAGTTGCGCGGCGGGCCAAGCGCGGGCGGCCCGGCCCGGCCGGTTCTTGCCGAGTGGCAGTTGCGGCGCATCAGAGAGGCGATCGAATCCACTGATACGCCCTGGACGCTGGAAGCCATGGCGGCGCTGGTCGGCATGAGCCCGGATCGCTTCTGCAAGCGCTTTCGCGCCGCGACGGGATGTCCGCCGCATCGCTGGCTGATGCTGCAACGGATCGAGCGGGCCAAGCAATTGCTGGGCGATGGGAACCTCACACTGACTGACATCGCCTATGCCTGCGGCTATGCGAACTCCGCACACTTCTCGACGAGCTTCGGACGTGCGACGGGCACGACACCGAGCGAATATCGACGGCTGCACGTCCGCGCATAGTTGCGCAGCCCGGTGAGGCGATTATCGCTGCGCCGCGCACTCCTCAGCAGCCCGGCGGCAAGACCGGCGAGACTCCGGGCGTTGGCGCCGCGCCTGTTGCGTTGGCCGGCAGCACCATTGCTGGCGACGTCAGATTCATCGTCATCCCTTCCGCGCAGGCCGACGCGTTGGGGCTCGGCGCGACCGCGGCGTTTGGATCGATGCCCGTGCCGCCGGCGTCGCTGATCGCCTGCGGGATCGTACCGGGCGAGGGTCCGGCCGGCACGTCCGCGATCGAGAGCGGCAAGGATGCAGCGCTCACGATAGTTCCGCCCGGCGTTGAGCTGCACGCGGTGGCCGCCGCCGTCCCCGCCGGCGCAGCCGCGGAAACTGTCCCGATCGAGCTGGTGTTTTGCCCGATCGGCGGCGCGATCGGCGCCAAACTGCCTGACGCCGCCAGTCCCGTGCTGGATACGATCGGGGTCGCCGGCAGCGGCACCGGAGACGTCGATGGTGGCGCACAGACGACGACCGTACCTGGCGTCGTCGGATTCAGGGCGAGCGGAACAGGTGCCAGCGTGGTGTCGGGCGCGCCCTGTACAGTTGCTGCGGAAAATGGCCCCGGACTATTGAGCGGTGACGTGACGATCGCGCCCGGCACGGTCGGAAGGTCCATCGCCGTGCTACCGGTCGTCGCCACCTGGGCTTCGCTTGCAGAGCAGCCGAGCAACAGCGCAGCGAGCGCCGCGCACACGATCCGGATCATGTCTGCGCCCCCTGGCTTGCATCCTGCTTGCGAATGGTGACCTTGCCGCCCTCAGTCAGATTGACCGGCGGATTGAGCACGACTTGATCGCCGGGCTGCACACCCTCGCGCACTTCAATCGACGTGCCGAAATCCCGTGCGATCGAGACTTTCTGCAGATGAACGATGCCGTTGCGCACGACCGCGACATGAAGACCGTTCTGATCGAAGACCAGCGCATCGGCCGGAACCGACACCGACGGCGTCTTGCGCGGGATCGACAGCTCGACCGTGCAGTAGATGCCCGGGTTCAAGGCGCCGTCCGGATTCGGCACGTCGATCTCGGTCAGCAGCGTCCGGCTTCCCGGCTGCAACGCGGTGGCGATGCGCGTGACCTTGCCCGGAAAGCTTCGGCCCGGAATCTCGGGGACGCGAATGTCGGCATCGACGCCCGGCGCGACGCCGAAGGCCTCGTCCTGCGGCACGAAGACCTGCGTCCGGATCACGTTCGAATGCATCAGCGTGAACATGAAGGTCGATCCGGCCGAGACGAGGCTGCCATTGTCGACGTTGCGCTGCGTGATCACGCCGTCGAACGGCGCCACCACGCGCTGATAGGCCTTCTCCTGCTGCAGCACGCGAATCTGCGCCTCCTGCGCCGTGATGTTCGACTGCGCCACGTTCACGGCCGCCTGCTGCGCGCGCAAGGTGAGACGGTCGTTGTCGCCCTGCTGGGCCGTCAACCAGCCCTTCTTGACCAGGTTGCTGTCCCGCGCATTGGTGACGTCGGCAAGCTCCCGGCTCGCCTGCGCCTGCTGCAACGCGGCCTGGTTCTGCGACAGCGTCGCCTGCGCCTGCGCGATCTGCTGGTCGAGCTCCGGCGCGGTGATCTCGGCAAGGAGATCGCCCTTCTTCACGCGATCGCCGATATCGACGTAGCGCTTCTCGATATAGCCGCTGGCCCGCGCGAAGATGTTCGCCGCCTCGAATGCCGTCGTGGTCGCCGGCAGCGTGACCTTCATGAGGTCGCCGCTGGCACGGACCGTCGCCACCCGAACCTCCGGAATGGCGGTCCTGATCTGCTCTGTCGAGACCGCCAGATCGCGTGCGGCCTGATAATGCCGCCAGCCGCCAACGCCAAGAGCACCGGCAAGGAGCAGGAGCGCGGCGCCGCCGAGCCAGGCGCCGACGTGCCGGCGTCGCGGCCGCGCCTCCTTGCCGGGCAGCTCCACGATGCGGCCGCTTTCCGGATCAGGCTGGTCGCTCACGTCGTCGCTGTTGGTCCGTACGCGAACATCGCTCATTCCGGTTGCTCCTCGAATACGCCGTGCTGAGCCTTGCCGTCATTGCCCTTGCGCAGCCAGGCGAAGAGATAAGGCACGATCAGCAATGTCGTGGGCGTCGCAAACAGCAGCCCGCCGATGACGGCGCGGGCGAGCGCCGCGTTCTGCTCCTCGCCCGGGCCTCCGATCGCCATCGGGATCATGCCCACGATCATCGCGGCGGCCGTCATCAACACGGGACGGATTCGCGTGCGACCTGCACTCAGCGCAGCCTCGAACGCGGACTGCCCCTTCAGCTGCGCCTCACGCGCGAAGGTCACGAGCAGGATGGAATTGGCCGATGCGACGCCCACCGCCATGATCGCGCCCATCAATGACGGCACGTTCAGCGTCGTCCCGGTGACGAACAGCATCGTCACGATGCCGCAGAAGGTCGCCGGCAACGCCATGATGACGACGAAGGGGTCGCCGAAATTCTGATAGTTAACGACCATCAGCATGTAGACCAGGATGGCGGCAAACAGCAGCCCGATCCCGAGATCGCGGAACGATTGATGCATGCTCTGGATCTGACCCAGGACCTGGATCGAATTTCCCGGCTGAAGCTGCTTCTGAAGCGTCGAGGTCACCTTGTCGATCTCGGCCGCGACACCGCCGAGATCGCGGCCCTGTACGCTTGCATAGACGTCGTACACCGGCTGGACATTGGCCTGGTTCAAATTGGTCGGTACGGTCCCGCGCTTGAAGGTCGCGACATTGCTGAGAAGGCCCGGCACCGTCTGCCCGCTTGCGGCCAGCGAGGCCGACACCGGCGTGTTGCCCAGCGCGTTGAGTGAGTTGGCGCGGTACTCCGGCGTCTGCACGGCCAGATAGTAGGGGATGCCCGACGTCGGATCGGTCCAGAAGTTCGGCGAGACCTGGGCGGACGAACTGAGGCTGACATTGATGTTGGTCGCCACCGTGCTGGCGTTCAGTCCCAGTTGAGCGGCCCGGGTCCGGTCGATGTCGGCATAGAACGCCGGTGCATCCACCTCCTGCTGGAGATGCGCATCGACGATCCCGGGAATTGCCGCGAGGCTCTTCTGCAGTTCCTGCGCCACCGACAGATTGTTGGCGCCGTAGCCGACGGTCCGGACGTCGATTTGCGCCGGCAGGCCGAAATTCAGAATCTGGGTGACGATATCGGCCGCCTGGAAATAGAAGACGTCCTCGGGGAAGGCCTTCGGCAGGACCTGGCGCAGCTTCTTGACGTAGTCCGCGGTCGGCCTGTGGCCGTCCTTGAGCGATACGAGGATCGTTCCGTCGTTCACCCCGATGGTCGAGCCGTCGGTGAAGGCCAGATTGTAGGGACGCGCGGGCAGTCCGATATTGTCGACGATCAGCCCGCGATCCCGGTCCGGAATGACCTGGCGGATCTTGTCCTCGACCGCCTGGAAGATCGCCTCGGTGCGCTCGATGCGGGTCCCGGCGGGCGCACGAACATGGAGCTGGATCTCGCCGCCGTCGATCAGGGGATAGAAGTCCCTTCCGACGTAGACGAACATGACCGCCCCAAGGGCCAGCACGAGCACCGCGACGACCGGCACGATGCGTCGCCGCCGGAGCAGGATCACCAAGAGCGCGGAATAGCCGTCGCGCAAGCGCTCGAAGCCACGTTCGAACGCAGCCGAGGCGCGCGAAAACAGCCCGGACGGCCTCTCGCCCTCGCCATGGCGCCGCTCGCCCTTCAGCAGCAGGCCGATCGTGATCGGCGTGAGCGTCCGCGACAGCACGTAGGACGCTAGCATCGCGAACACCACGGCAAGGCCGAGCGGCGTGAACAGGTATTTGGCCGGTCCTTCGAGAAATACGACGGAGGTGAAGACGCAGCTGATCGCGAGCGTGGAGACCAGCGTCGGCACGGCGATTTCGGCCGCACCGTGCAGCGTCGCCTCCGACAGCGGCATCCCCTCCTCGGTCCAGAGCCGATGCGTGTTCTCGATCGTCACCGTGGAATCGTCGACCAGGATGCCCACCGCGAGCGCCAGCCCGCCCAGCGTCATCGTGTTGAGGGTCTCGCCCAGGAAATGCAGGACGATGAGCGAGGACAGCATCGCGAGCGGGATGGAGATCAGGACCACGAGCGTCGAGCGCCACGATCCCAGGAAGACCAGGATCATCAGCGCCGTGAGACCCGCGGCGATCGCGCCTTCGCGCAGCACGCCGTCGACCGAATGGGTGACGAAGACCGACTGGTCGAACAGCTCGCTGATCTTCAGCCCGGCAGGAGCCGACGCCCGGATCGACTTCAGGGCATGTTTGACACCGTTGACGACGGCAAGCGTCGAGGCGTTGCCGTTCTTGATCACGCTGAGCAGGACCGCGCGGTGGCCGTCCTCGCGCACGATGTTCTGCTGGACCTGCGATCCGTCGCGGACCTGGGCGACGTCCTTCAGCAGGATGGTCGCGCCGTTCGCGAACTTGACCGGGATCATGTTGAGATCCTTGATCGAGGCCGGCGTCGCGTTGGTCCGGATGGTGTACTGGGTGTCGCCAATCTTTGCGGTGCCGGTCGGCAGCGTCAGGTTCTGGGTGTTCACCGCATTGACGATGTCGAGCGGCGTCAATCCGCGCGACAGCAGCTTGTTCGGGTCGATATCGACCATGATCTGCCGATATTTGCCGCCCGCAGGCGTCGGCAGCGTCACCCCCGGAACCGGAGCCAGCTGCTGCCGGATCCGGTAGATGCCGAAGTCGTACAATTGCTGCTCGTTCAACTTGTTGGACTCGAGGCTGAGCTGCAGCACCGGCACGCTCGAGGCATTGAACTGCACGATGACGGGCGGCTGGATGCCCGGCGGCATCAGCGCGCGGATGGCATTCGTTGCCGAGACGATCTGCGAGATCGCGAGGTCGAGATTGACGTCCGGTTGGAAGTAGATCTTCTGAACCGACAGGCCGTTGAGCGTCTGCGCCTCGATGTTCTTGATGTCGCTGACATTGGCGCTGATCGAGTACTGGCTGTACGTGCTGACGCGCTGCTCCATCTCCGGCGTCGACAGGCCGGTATAGCTCCAGATCACCGTGACGACGGGAATGCGGATCTCGGGAAAGATGTCCGTCGGCATCGACCAGACCGCGATGCCGCCGAGGAACAGGATCAGGGCCGCGAGCACGTAGAATGTGTGCGGAAACCGGAGCGCGAAGCGGACAATTCCCATGATGACGAATGCCTGGAGCGGGTTGCGCGAAATCTCTGTTCAGATGGCGGCGACGCGCGACCGCTCAAATGAAAACGCGTTCAGCATCGCTGGCGGGTGGCACAAGGGACGGTGACTGCGTGGCAAGGATGGCGGCGCGCCGGACCTTGGCAAAGGCGCGAATCTCGATTTGCCGAACGCGTTCGCTGGAGATCGAAAGCTCCCGGGCGAGTTGATCGAGTGTCGGAGGATGCTCCGCGAGCCGCCTTGCCTCCAGCACGCGCCGCTCACGCCCCGTGAGGGCTTTCAGTGCAATGCGCAGGGCGCCTGCCCGGCGCTCCGTCTGATCCTGATCGGCAAGGATGGTCTCGGCGTCGCTCGTCTCATCCACGAGCATGGCCTCCCACTCGGCACCGTGCTCGTCGTCGCCGACCCGCGCATTCAGCGACAGGTCGCCGCGCAGGCGGCCATCCATCTCGATCACATCCCGCGCGGACACTTCGAGCTTCACGGCAATCGCCTCGGCGACTTCGGGCGTGAGCCCCGCCATCGCACCGCCGGCGGTCTTTCTCATCTCGCCGCGGAGCCGAAAAAACAGCTTCTTCTGGGCCGCCGTCGTCCCAATCCGGACCAGCGACCAGGAGCGCAGGATGTAGTCGTGAATGGCGGCCTTGATCCACCATGTCGCATAGGTGGAGAACCGCGAGTTTCGGCCGGGCTCGAACCGCGACGCCGCAATCACGAGCCCGAGATTGGCCTCGGCCATGAGATCGGCGAACGGCAGGCTGTATCCCCTGTAGCTCCGCGCCACCTTGGCGGCGAGGCGGAGATGGCTCGTGACCAGCGTGTTGGCGGCATCAGCGTCCCGCGTCTCCTGCCAGCGGCGCGCAAGCTGCTGCTCCTCTTCGCGCTCGAGCATATCGTAGCGGCCGATGATGGAGGAATACGCATTGACCGCACCGGCCGCCATTCGCCTGTCCGGCACGGCGATATCGATCTTGCTCAAAGACGCGTGGCGCGTTGGCATAACTTGCTCCCACATTCGAACAGGCGAACGGAGCGTAGGGGGGCTCCGACTGCCGGCGCCAGTAAATTGCACTTAACAAGCCTGAATTCGCTTTCAGATATTTCGCCGTGATTTCCGCTTCGCACGCATCGCGCACGACCCTCGCGGTCACATCGGCGCAAGGCTCGCGTGACGCGCGCGAGCCGGATCGGATGCCGCGGCCTCGCGTGAGGTCTCCTCCGCCGGGGCGAAGATCTCCACCCGTCCGCCGGGCGCCGGGTAGATGGTCAGACGGAAGCCGTGCAGCTTGACGATGGCGGCAACGAGGCTCAGCCCCAGCCCCACGCCCGGCGTGTTGCGCATCTTGTCGGAGCGATAGAACCGCCGCAGCACCGCCTCGCGCTCCCCGGCGCCGATGCCGGGCCCGGTATCGCTCACCCGCACGCGCACGCTCTTGTCGTCCGACACCAGCGCGAGCGTCACCCGTCCACCGCGCGGTGTGAACTTGACGGCGTTGTCGACGAGATTGGCGATCGCCTCGAACAGCAGGTCCGGGTCGCCCCGCAC
The DNA here is from genome assembly GCF_029714325.1 of Bradyrhizobium sp. CB1717. NCBI lineage: Bacteria > Pseudomonadati > Pseudomonadota > Alphaproteobacteria > Hyphomicrobiales > Nitrobacteraceae > Bradyrhizobium > Bradyrhizobium sp. CB1717. The sequence goes on along the minus strand of NZ_CP121666.1, from coordinate 2,515,024 downwards.
CTCCGCCTTGCGGTCGATGGCGACGCGAAGCTCGACGTCCTTGTCTTCGGCGATGGGTTCGTAGACGTCGCATACCTGCCGCAGGATCTCGTCGAGCGCGACGTCGCCGAAGCCGGCGGTGCGGCTGCTGCTCTCGATTTCGGCGAGGCGCAGCAGCGCGGTGATGATCGCGAGTGCCTGGTCGATGCCGGCGATCGCCTTGTCAACGACGTCCTGAAGGTTCTCCAGCGTCGCCGCATGCGTGCGGCCGCGCTCCAGCGCCAGGCGGACCCGCGTGAGCGGCGTTCTGAGATCGTGGGCGATATCGTTGCCGACACCGGCCAGCGCGTTGATCGTGGTCTCCATCTCGTCGAGCATGCCGTTGACGATGCCGGCGAGCCGCGCGAACGGATCGTCCGCGTTGGTCTGCGGCAGCCGCTCGCGCAGATCGCCGGCCACGATACGCTGGACGTGCCGGTTCACCTGCTCGACGCGGCGCTGGGCGCGGATGCTAAGCCAGGCCCCGGCGAGCAGGCAGAGGCAGAACGCCGGCAGCAGCCCGAGCAGCAGCGCCTGCCCGACGACGATGGATATCTCGCGCGTCTCGTCGACGTTCCGCCCCATCACGAGGATATGGCCGTCGCCGAGCCGCCTGCCGGCAGCCTTGACGACGGCATCGTGAACCGCGGGCGGCGCGACCCGGGCGAGCCGCACGCTTTGCACCGGCCCGCCGAGATCGAGATGCGGCGGCAATCGCGCGATGTTGCCGGCAAGCCGGGTGCCTGTTCCATCGAACAGGCCGGCATATTGCACGCCCCTGGAATCCTGCTTGAGATGATCGGAGATCGCGTCATTGAGCCGGCCGGGCGGCAGCTCGGCCAGGAAGTTGAGCTGCGTTGCGATCATGCGGTCGGATCGCATGATCAGGTAGTCGTCGATCTTCCAGTAGATGAAGGCGAACAGGGCGGCGACGAATAGCGCCATCGCCGCCGCCACCGCCGCGGCCCAGAGGAAGGTGTTCGAACGGATGAACTCGATCTGGCGCATCGATCGGCCCGACCTGTCAGCGCACGCGCAGGATGAATCCCGAGCCGCGAACGTTGTGGATGAGCTGGGTTTCGCCGGGGCCATCGACGTTGTGACGGAGGCGGCCCATGTGCACGTCGATCAGATTGGTGGTCGCCGGGACGAACTTGTAGTTCCAGACCTCTTCGAGCAGCATCGCGCGCGTCAGCAGCTGATCGCTTCGGCGCATCATGTATTCGAGCAGGCGGAACTCGCGCGGCAGCAGGTCGATCTCGCGCTCGCCGCGCCGTGCGGTCCGCTCGATCAAATCGAGCTCCAGCGGGCCAGCATGCAGCGTGGTCTCCCGGTCGTCGCTCGGACGGCGCAGCAACGCTTCCACCCGGGCGACGAGCTCGACCAGCGCGAACGGTTTTGTGAGATAGTCGTCGCCGCCGACGCGCAATCCGCGCACCCGGTCGTCGACGGCGCCCAGCGCGCTCAGCACCAGCACCGGCGTCCTGACCTGGTCCTTGCGCAGCGCCTCGATGACGGTGAGCCCGTCCATTCCGGGCAACATGCGATCGACGATCAGGGCATCGGGCGAGGATTCGCGGGCGCGGTCGAGACCGCCGATGCCGTCGGGCGCCCATCGTACCTCGAACCCACGCTCGGTGAGCTCCGACACGATCGCGTCGGCGGTCTCGGTGTCGTCCTCGATCAGGAGAATCCGCGTCATTGTGCCGGTCCGACGTGCTGCGAGACGTTGAGGCCGGCGGCGAGGCATGGGTTCGCTGGTCCGCGACGACATGTTCAATGCCCAACCGGGCCGAACAGGGGCGGCACCGTCATGCGACGCGCCGCCGGCTCGTATTGCAGATAATCCCGTGCGAGACCGCGCACCATTAAATAGCGTGTCAGGGACGGTCGCGCAGCCGCCGCCGGCGATGGCGCGCGCGCGACCGGATGTGCAGCCGTGATCATCTCTCATCTCCAAGTAGCAGGACGCTCCTACAGATATGCCCTTTGGGAGCCCGTTGTTACGCGCCGGCACCGCGATCCTTGCCTGTTTGCACGATCGTGCTTGCCGGCAACGCCGCCATCACGGGCCGTTGAAAGCGGGTGAGCAATTCGTGCGTTTGGTTCAGGCGCGATCGTACGCACCTGCCTCGCAGGCCGGCCTCGACTGCCTGCTGTCACACAAGGAGAATCCCAATGACCACGCTCAAGCTGTTGTCGACCGGACTGATCGCTGTCGCCATGCTCGGGGGACCCGTCATGGCGCGCACCAGCCATGCCGTCACGCATTCATCCGCCATGCAGGCCGATCCGGTCGCATCGGAGGGGTACGCTGATCAAGGCGGCCGCGCCTGCGTTCCGGCACCGCGTGTCGGCGCGTTCGCGACGGCGCCGTGGACCGGCAACAATGTTCCCTGTGAGCCGGGCACCGGCAGCTTCTGATCGCGGCGACCTCGCGGCCGGGCGGGCGCCTCGCCCGGCCGCTTGCCGTTCGACGATGCAGGCGGGCCCGATCTCGGGCCCGCCTTTGCCTTGCGAAGCGCACCGGCGATGCGCCGGATCATCTCGTCGATGCGCAAGCGTTGCTCCTGACATCGAATTCAGTGGGACTGCCACGCGAGCTTCCTATCTTCTTTCACGCAGGGGCTTGCCGACGGCACGAGGCGCACGCGAACGCATCGGCCGCCGCGCATCCGGACACGAAAGGAGTCCCCTCATGAAACGAGCATTGATGATCCTGGCCACAGCGGCGCTTGCCTCCACCCTGGCTGTCGGAACGGCCGAGGCGCATGGCGGCGGTGGCGGCGGCCACGGCGGCGGCTTTGGCGGTGGCGGCCATATGGGCTTTGGCGGCGGCGGGCATTTCGGCGGCATGGGCCATTTCGGCGGCATGGGTCATGCCGGCGGATTCGGCGGCGAGCATCTCGGCTTCGGCGGTCACGTCGGTGGACTTCGCCAGCACGCGTTTCACCACTATGGCGGCTATGGGCACGGATATGGATTCTACGGCGCCTATCCGGATTGCTATGACTGGTACGAATTTCATCCCGGCCAGCCGTTGCCGCTGAGCTGCAGCTAAGCCCGCATGCGATGCCGATCGGTCCGGAGTGCGCAATGTCGCAGTGCCGGCCGATCGCACCGCGCAGTTTGGTCGCGTGGTTGTGGCCCGTGTTGCACGGCTTCGCGTTCTCGCGGCCTGTTTCGCCCGAGCTTTGCGTCATCTCTCCCCTCTCAAAGCCAAGAGGGCGCAGGGAAGACCGGGTGCCGACCTCGCACCCGCGGTCCGCTGCGCGAAAGGTAGCGCAAAAGAACCGCACAGCAGCATACAGGTGGCGCCGATCACTCGGCCTTCCCTGCGCGATGGTTGGACGGCTTATGCCGCGCTCTCCCGGGAGCCGAATTCCTTCTGGCCTCCCTCACGCTCACGGAATTCACCGGCACCGCGCCGGTTGACGCGATCACCGCATCCGCAAGAGCTTGACCGTAGCAACGACGGCCAGGACCACACGGTTTTGCCGTACGCGCGATCCGCCATGTTCGCCGCAGTATTTCCAGCTCCGTCGACAGAGCCGGAAACTTACAGACGAGACGAACCTGTCAGCGCCGTTCGTCCGCGCGCGGCCGCGAGCTCACCGGGGACTACCCTCCCTGCCCGCACCTCTCGCGCCCGACGCTGCCGCGTCCACCGCAAACCCGGCTCACGAAAATGACGACCTCATGATCGCCCCTCAAGGATGAGCCGGGATGGGCGACACATACGACAAATCCGAATTCAGATAAAGCGAAATATTTTTGCGGGCGAGGGTTGACGGAATGGAGGGTGTTTTGCCCGACAGGCAAGGCAACGGCTCGTAGCCCGGGCGGAGCGTAGCGCAATCCGGGATTGTTGCCCAATCAACCCGGAGACCCCGAATTTCGCTGCGCTCAATTTAGGCGCAATCATCGAGACTGGAGCTAGGTCACGGTTACCGAGGCAGCCGTCTCATGCAGGCGTAAGCTGAGCCTGAATTGAAAGGTGTAATGCGGCGGTAATCTCGCCCGCCGACGGTTTGCTTCCTTTCAAGTTGCGGACAGAGTTATGATGACAGGCGCAGATCGATGTGGTGAGGAGAGTTGGGGTACCCCGCTTGGATTTTGGCTGATCGCTTCCATGACCGGGGGCCTGATTGGTGTGGTCGCGGGACATCGCATATCGCCGCTCACCGCCACGATAGCCGGCTGCCTTATCGGATCTTTGCTTGGATGGTGGCTGCGATACGAATGCAGCTTGCTTGAGGATGATGAATGAGGGATCGGTTCGTTGACAGCACCGCTCGGTCCGACAGGCGCGCCTGGGAGAACTGGCGAAGTCGCAGCCATATTGCGGGTGTGATGCTCACCGGCACACCGCTCTTGTTGTCCGGGATGATCGTCGGCCTTTTCCTGACCGGGCAGTTCACGAGTGCAGGTCTGGCCTACGTGAGTCTTATCATGTCCGGTGCTTTCGGATTTTGGTTGTGCGGCCTCTCAACGCCGCTGAGGAGGCACTAGAAGATAGGTCCCTCGGATGCACTCGAGACTCTGACCGTGCAAATCGGAGGCCGATCTGTGCACGACGGCGCCTCACTCGCCGATATCGTCACTCGAGCTGCAGCCAACAGATCGTCAATGGAGGCGCCTGGATCGCAAAGACGTTCCGACAACTGCCCCGGATGCGCTCGTTAATGCGTCGCCGGGGATCGCGCAGCTCGATTCTGTATCAGACGCAGGAGCGTTCCATCCAGATCGATCAAGGCGCCCATTCGTCCACCTCCATCCTGCTCTTCGGGCGGATGAAGGCGGGGATAGCCGCTTCCCTTCTCTTCTACGCCGGCCGACTTGCACAGCTCGTAGAACTCTGAAAGCTCATCGAGCCTCAGACAGCAGCTGAACCAGCTGGCCAGAGGGTCCAGGCCAGGATGGACAAAGAACTCCAGCACCACCCGACCGCGATTCAGAATCATCCACTCATCGTCTCGGTACGCAAGGGTAAAGCCGAGCCGCCGATAGAATTCCTGCGTCCGATCGAAGCTGCGTGAGGGTAGATTGGGAATGGCGAGGTCGTTCATTCAGATCACTCTGGGTTTGACGCGCATATCAATCGCTGCGCGGCGCAGCAGGCGCCTGCTCGCAGATTTTTCGACCCCTTATCGCCTGGATCGGCGGCCAAGAACCAAAATGAGCGCGGCCAACCTGGCGCGATCCGGCCTGGAAACAATGGACGGTACCAATCGAGTCCCACTGCAGGCCGTTCGGAAGTGCGGGGCTGGCGTCACTCGCCGAACGACCTGCATCTGGCGATGCGCGCAGAGCAGACTAACGCGACCGCCGAACCTGCTCGGATCGAATGTCAGTTTCGTAGTCGCACATTACGGATAGATTACGGAGCTCGCGATCGTATGGGAATTCAGGCACCGGACGATGGACGGCCTCATCGTCGCTGTCGAGGATCAAGGACCAGGTCTCAGTCCGGACTTTGGCCCCGCGCCTTCGACGCATTCTCGCGGGCAGAGGTCTCGCGCTCGCGGCAACTCGGTGGGGCGGGTCTGGGTCTATCTGTGGTGCGCGCTATCGCGGAGGCTCATAACGTCCGGGCCACATACAAGGCATCTGCGACCGGAGGCTCAATTTTTGAGATTATTCTGCCTTTCAATGGCGTCAACGATGCCGCGCCATCCCGGTCCATGCAGCCCTGATAGCGGTTAAAGAATAGCGTTCAGCCTTTGACGGGTCTCATTGCGCGAACAACCACACCCTCCCGGAGCGAAGATCGACTGAGATCACGTAATACGTCTGCAATCGACATTCGCCAGTCAAGGGGACGGTCTCGTTTCAACAGGAGCTAGAGGTGTTCTGGCATTCGATGCCGCTCCCCTCCTTGGGCTCCCGGCATCGCAGTAGCGAATAGGGCGCTGGCGCGAGCCGCGTCGGTTCGTTCGCAAACCCGACGATCTGCCCTCAATGTCGGAGGGTTCGCCTTTGGTTCACAAACGGTCGCATTGGGGTTGGATGACGGAGGCAATGAATGATCGATTTTCGAGGCTTGTGGCGCGCAGCTCGGCGACAGGCCGAACGGAAGCCGGCCCAGCCGCCAGATGGCGGTAATCCTATTGTAATGTTACAGTCATCCTTCAGTGCGCCAGGATCGCCGGAGGAGACTATATTGCGACTACTTGTCGTCGAGGACGATGAACAGCTGGGACCTTGGTTGAAATCCGAACTGGCCGGCGCCCTGGGTGGCGCAGATCTCGTCACAACGCTTGACGAGGCCTTGGCGGCAATCTCAGTGCGTCAATTTGACTTGATTGTTGTCGACAGACGTTTACCCGACGGCGATGGTGTCGAGCTACTTGCGCGACTGAAGCAGTTGCAGCCGCGGCCCGGAGTGCTCGTTCTGACGGCGCTTGACGACCCAAACGACATAGCGCGCGCGCTTGACGCCGGAGCTGACGATTATCTGGCCAAGCCTTTCGAGCCGATCGAACTGATTGCGCGCGCCAAGGCGGTCATCCGTCGGCTTCAATTGGATCAAAGAGGCAGGGTAACTGTTGCCAATCTGATGTTCGATTCCACGTCAAGGATGGCTTACATCGACGGCGAGCCCATCGTCATCCCACGGCGCGAGCTTGCCTTGCTGGAAGCGCTCGCGCGAAGATCCGGGCAAGTCGTCTTGCGGGATACGCTGGAAGCGGCCGCCTACGGCTTTGACGACGAAATCCAGTCGAACGCAATCGATGCGCATATCTCCCGATTGCGAAAGCGTTTGCGCGACAATGGTTGTTTAGCGAGCATCAAGCCATTGCGCGGCCTTGGCTACCTCTTGTGCGACACCAGATGAACCGCATCCGCGGCTCGATCACGCTCATCGCCGCAGCGCTATTGAGCGTTGTGATCGCCGTTATCCTGTCATGTGTGTTGGTCCTGCAGTTCAGTCTCCTGGACGACGACGGCACCTTCGCACATTCCGACGCTGCGACGGCAATTAAGGCCGCGCTTGGTCGCGACGAACGCGGAAGGCTGATCATCGACGAGCATGGCACGAAGGCAGCCAAGGTGACGCCAACGCTCCTGGAGTTCAAACGCATGTTTTCGGGCTTTTGGTACGTCATCTCCGATGGCCGGAGCGTGATCGAGTACGGACCAGTGCCTAGACGTGTCTTGGCAGGCTTGGCTAACGAGCAGAAGAAGTCGTCGTTTTCCGAATATGCAGTGAACGATACATCGATGCGGCGCTCTCTTTCGGCGGTGGTTGACCAAACGGATGCCGGCGAGATTCTGATCGAGGTCGGCGGAGCCGCCTATAGTCAGTGGCAGATGTTTATGAGCACAGTCCATGATACTTCATACATAAGGATACCTATCCTCATCGTGCTCGTTGGCACAATTCTAGCTGCAATTGTCATTGTACCAATCCTGATCGCGCGCCCCGTGCGCCGCGTCGCGGTCGCGGCCGAATTGATTGATGGAACGCGCGAGGGTGTCCGCTTGCCCGAGAAGAGCGCACCGTTAGAGCTCGTCCCGATGGTCAGCGCTTTCAACCGGGCGCTCGAGCGCATTGACGCGACGACCTCGGCACAGCGTCGTTTTCTGTCCAACGCAGCGCACGAATTGCGCACGCCGTTGGCACGGGCGCGGACACGGCTGGAGGGGGTCGACGACAAAGCACTGAAAACGGCGCTCGTATCCGACCTGCAATCACTGTCTTCGATCATAGCAATGCTTCTGCAACTGGCGCGCCTATCCTCGGCGCCGGTCCAGGAAACGGAAATCGATCTCGTCGCAACAACGAAGCGGATCGCCGCAGAACATGCACCCGGCGCGTTGGATTCCGGTGTTGAGATCGAATTCTCGGCTCCGGGCGGGTCCGTCAAAACCTACGGATCCGACCAGGCGATCAGGATTGCGCTCGCCAATATCATTCGCAATGCGCTGCGGCATTCCCGAGAAGGTCAGCAGGTTTTGGTGGAAGTGGAGGCTCCCGCGACGGTGCGCGTGATCGACCGTGGTCCGGGAATCGCACCAGGCGACCGATCCGCGGTACTTCAACCTTTCGTACGCGGCCGTCAGGACGGCGATGGCACGGGACTTGGTCTGGCAATTGTCGCGCAAGTGATGGCTTTGCACAAAGGGCTGGTGGAGATTGGCGATACGCCTGGCGGCGGCGCCACGATCGTCCTGAGATTTCCACCGGTTGAAGTGTCGTCAAATCCGGCTCGCGACCGCGAGCACGAAAAAGCACCCACCTAATTTGGTCGCACCGACATAGCCGGCGATTGCACTTGAGGGTGCAGCGCACCCCCGGCACGCTGTCAGGTCTGGAATTTCGGTCGCACTGTCTCGATGGCGTCCCACTCATCGTCGACGAACCTGTAGCGCGTTAGCGACTTTGAGTTTCGTCGTTTTCATGCGCCAAAATCGTCATTCGCGAGCATGCCCCGGATGACCGTTGCGGCGAACGTCCGCAGCAGGGACTGCGTAATGTTATGGCAATGCTCCAGCCCCAGCGTCCCAGCGTGACTAACGTCGTCGTCCGACAAAGGAACTGATATGAAGAACCCAGCATTGATCGGAGCCGCGGCCCTGATCGCTATGATCTCGTTGTCGCCAACACGCGCACACGCAGGCGATGGCGCAATCGCGGCGGGCATCATTGGCGGCCTCGCAGTCGGCGCACTCGCGGGGAGCGCCATCGCGAATCCGCACCGGGCCCCTGTCTATGTCTATGATGACGCCCCGGTCTATCGGCCGAGGGTTCGCGTCTACAGATATTACGAAGCGCCCTATTACTCCGGGTACGATCATGATTCGGGCTATGGCTACTCGTCGGGATATCGTGACGGCTACAATGACGCAGCGTCGGACTGGTGAGGCTGAGGGCGGCGTCGCAAAAGGCGCGCCCCTGCGGCCGACCATCGCCATCGGATCTGACGATCTCTGGGTCGTCAGCGCCTCCGCCGTGTAGCCCCGCCCCCCTGAGGATCTACCTCCTCGGTCAGGATCAGGCATGTTAGCGAAAGGAGGCAAACCTGCATATCCACCAGGAACTGTTCATGCCGCGCCCCCGGAGGGGCCCACCCATGAGCATCGCCGGACGGGAGGAGCAGCGATTACATGTCCACGGTCATCGACAGGAGATAGGTGCGCGGCGCTCCCAGGTAGAACGTTCCGAATGAAGCCACGCTGGACCAGTAACTCTCACCGGTCACATTCTGGATGTTGGCGCGGAAAATCGTGTTCCTGCCGTTGATGGTCGTCGTGTAACGAGCACCGAGATCGAGCCGCGTCCAATCCGGGATCGGCTGCTTGTTCGCGGAATCGACGAACTGCCTGCCCGTGTAGATGATTGCCCCATTCAAGGTGAGCCCCCTCATCCACGGGAGATCCCACTCGGCTCCAATATTGGCCTGAACGTTCGGAACGCCGATTGGCGTGTTGCCCACGTTCGCCGCGACGGCGGTCTTCGTCAGGGTGCCATCCAGCAGCGAAACGCCTCCGAGGACACGAACATCGGGCATGAGTTCGCCGAGGACGTTGAACTCGAGCCCACGCACCTGCGTTTCGGCGGTCGCCGCGAACCGCCCGGCCGACAGTTCGCCGCTCGCCTTCGATATTTCGAACGCGCTGAAGGTGGTTGCGACCCGCCCGAAGTCCACCTTGATGCCGGCCTCGTACTGCTTGGCGATGTAGGGCGAAAGCACTTCGCCGGAATTGGAAACACCCGACTGCGTCGGCGCAATATCGCCCCGGCTTAGGCCTTCGATGTAGTTCGCATACAGGGAGACATTTTCCAGGGGCCGGACAACGAGGCCGACGACGGGAGTGGTCGCGCTCTTGTCGTAGGAGTTCAACGGCGTCCCGACATTGGAGACATAGTTGTTCACCTCGATACCCTGGCGACGGACACCCAAAGTCAGCAACACGCGCTCGTCGAGCACGGACAAGGTGTCGGCAATCGAGAGCCCCGTGAGCTGACTGTCCGAGAGCCGAGGGCGCCCGGGGATCTCATTTGCGAACTGGGTTGGCGATACCGTCGGACTATAGATGTTCGACGCGACCGGGCTGCCATTGGTGAGCCGCCGGTACAGCTCGTCGTGATAGACCGAGGCCTGGACGGCGACGGCATGATGGACGAATCCGGTATCGAAGCGGGCCCGGACGCCGCCATCATACGTGTGTCGATCGATGCTGAGACCAAAGAATTGCGGCGTCGAGGTGGTGTTGCCGCTGGCGCTGATGATCGTCGGAAGACCGAAGAACCGCTCGACGTTGGTCCGCGATCCGCCGACATCGGCGAACAGTGTAACCTGATCGCTTACATCATATTCGTTGCGCCACAGGACAGACTGATCGTTGATGCGCGACCATTCCCAGGGTTGCGTCACGTTCAGCCGGGCGTCCGGCGCCTTTGGTACTTGCAGGCCGGGGGCCATGAGGAATGGACGCGACGGAGCGTCGAAGCGATCGGTTTGGGCGATGAGGTAGAGCCAGGACCTGTACCGTTCGCCCTGATAGTCGAGGGCCAGCGATCCGACGCCCGTCGTCTCGGACTGGCGGTCAATCGGCGTGTCGCCGTCGCGGAGACTACCACTGGCTCGCACGCCCCATTCTCTGCCGTCGCCGTAACGCCGCGCAACGTCCCAATGGCCGCCAAATCGTGCGGTCGAACCGTAGCTCGCAGTTAGGCGGGTTAAGTCCTCTTCCGCGCGCTTAGGCACGACATTAATGACGCCGCCAACGCCACCGTTTGGCGCAATTCCTGAGAGCGCGGCTGAGGGACCCTTCAGCACCTCGATGCGTTCGACGTAGTCTGTGAAGATGCGGTATGTCGGCGCAATTCCGTAAAGGCCCTCGAAGGCGAACTCACCGTTGTTGCCTTCATTGATCGGGAAACCACGAATGTTGAATGAATCCACCACACCGCCCGTTGGGTGGGAACTTCGCACCGAAGGATCGAGGATCAAGGCATCCGCGCCCGTCGCCGCCTGCTGATCCCGGATGAATTTGTCCGTGTAACTCGTCACGTTGAACGGTGACTTCATTGTGTCGGAGTTTCCGAGCAGTCCCAGCCGCGCGCCTCGCGCAACCTGGCCGCCTGCAAAGGCAGGCGCAACACCCGACCGCGACGGCTGCGATTGCACCGTGACGGTTTCCGGTTGCGGAGCGCGGGGCGCCGCGATGCGGCGTGGAGCTGATCGGACCCGGGCCGCATTTCGGTTGATCGGTGCGCGGCGGAGCGACTGCTGCGTCGGAGCATCGACGGTGACGGGCGGAATGGAGGTGGCATCTTGCGGCGTTTGGGATTGAGCAGGCGATTCGAACCACGCCAGCAACGCCACTCCACCCAGCAGTTTCGCACCCAAGCGAACCACCGTCCCAACCTCACCCGCACGTCGCATTTCCAGAAAGTCCCTCAACGGCAGCACATCACCCAACGTGAAATAGCTCCACGCTCGGCCTGCAATGACCTATGGATCGAAGATCGAATCTCCGCGGCCGCGCTCGGCCGACACTCATCGCCCGCGCTTCAGCTCCTCTGCAGACTCACATTCGGATCAGTTGCCTACGTTATTATCGGCAACGTCCGATCGCTCTCCATCTGCATCGCTTCCTTAAAAAGACGCCATCGCGGCCGCAACTCAAATGCGTGCGCCACGACTTAGAATCTCTCGATCTACGACTCGAGTCAGCGGGCTCGCCACGAGCGCAGTCAAACTGGATGCGACAAAATGCGCCAGATGCTCGGCATCAAATTGAAGAATCGGTCTCTCGACTTATGAAGCGCGCTGCGTCGGACGAGCGACGGCGCTCTCTGGCTAGCTGTGCCCTGCCGTTGACGAGTACGGCAGCATGCGGGCGAGAATCTTGTCACGGCGAACCAGGTGATGAAACAGGGCCGCAGCTATGTGCAGGCCAACAACAGGCCAGGCGATCCATTTTCCGACGAGATGATGAATGGCGTCGACAGGCGGCTCGAACGCTTCCCAGCCGATCCCGCAGGTGACCTCGATCCAGGCGAACAGCGCCGTTTCACGAAAATTCGGCACCTTGAACAGCCCAAAATCCGTATCGGCATCCGTGCCGATATAGCCGGTGAGTGGCATCAGGATCATCAGTCCGTAAAGCCCCCAATGCGCCGCCTGTGCAATTCGCCTCTCGAGCTCCGAAGTCTGCGCCTCCTCCGGCTGCATGTTCAGCAGCCGCCAGTACAGACGAGGGACAACCAAGACACCGGCGAATATCCCGAGCACCCAATGGATGTTGAGCACCGGCAATGAGTCCGGCGAGCTGTCGTCCATAAACCAGATGACGTAGTAGACGACGACATAAGCACCGATGAAGGCGGCGGCGACGGTCCAATGCAGGAACTTGGCCAAAGCGCCGAATTCCTGCTTCGTGTTCTTCCATTGCATTGCGCGATCTCCTTGCGGTCCGCCGTTTTCTTACGCGATCGCGTCGATCGCTCGAACCGACCCGCCGACGTGCGCTCTTCTACGCGGTCAGGGTCGCGAATGGCAAACCTGCGTCGAAGCAGCAGATGTGGCGTCCCATTTCGCCATGCCGTCGGCAGTTTGGGCGTTGGCCTGATGGGGCGCGGCATCGCTCAGGTGACTGCCCTGCACCCAGATACACAATGGCTCGCACAGACTGCTGGTTTACGTCCGCGGCGTTCGCCTTGATTGTGAATGAACCTGCACCTTTTGCTGGAGAGTACGCTGGACTGCCATGTCTGACGAGCAGGTAGAGGCGAATTAGATTGCAGCACGATTACATTCGCCTCCGACGCACTTGCGATACCGAGGCGCCGTCCAAGCAGTCCAGGATTCGTCGTTCAACAACGATCGCGCGCCTTGGCGGAGGCCGCGTAATGTTACGATAATGTATCGGTAATGGTTGGACCGCGCCGTTGGGCTAATGCGGGTTTTGGTAGTTGAGGACGACCCAAAGCTGGGACCCTGGCTATGCGATGTCCTTGCCGATGTGTTCGGTTCATCCGACATCGTGAGAACGCTGGATGAGGCGCGAACAGCGGTGGCTGTTCGGCCCTTTGACCTCGTCGTGATCGACCGTGGCCTTCCCGATGGCGACGGACTCGGTCTTCTGACGGACTTGAGGCGTCAGCAGCCAAGCCTCGCGACGTTGGTCTAGGGCGGAACAGTCCAAAGAAATCCAAGCGCGATCTGCCGTCTATGGGTAGGGCCTGCCTAGACGAGCGGCCCATTGATGTCAGCGCAGGGGTTTGGCGTAACCGTCATCAGTATTCATTTGCAGATTTTGCCTGGCGATACGGAGAGGAGCCTGGCTTGGGCACTTCGCGCGGCTCGATGGTGCGCCAGAACCGCCGTTCGTGCACAACACACAGAAAGCTGTTGCCCCTGCATCGACTGACGGCTCAACCTGGAGCGGGGCGCGCCGCGCGTCAAAGTGCTGCAACGACGGAAAAGCCGTGTTCTGCCGCGTCGAGTGCCGCGGCGATGTCTGCTTCGCTATGGGCGGCGCAGAGAAACATGTTGTGCTTGGGATGGAAGTAGACGCCCCGCGCAAGCATCGCGTTACAAAAGGCAAAGCCCTTCCGGCAATCCGGATCGTCGTCGAACAGAAGAGTGGGCATTTGAACAGGGCCTGATTGACGAATTGACAGGCCGAACTGACGCGAACGCGTTTCGAGGCCCTCACGGAGTAATTGTCCGAGGCCCGCCAACCGCGCTGGCACATCGTCCCTGCGCACGACCTTCAATGTCGCCACGGCGGCTGCCATCGCGACGGCGCCGGCCCAGAATGATCCGGTGACAAAGACCTGTGACGCGGCATTGCGGAGCCGATTGGCTCCGGTGACAGCCGCCAGGGCGTAGCCATTCGCGATTGCCTTGCTCCAGGCGGACAGGTCGGGGCGGACACCCAGCCCTTCCCAGCTGCCCGCGGCATTCAGGCGGAAGCCTGCGCGGACCTCATCGATGATCAGCGCCGCGCCTCTGCCGTCACAGATGCGGCGCGCCGCGCGCGCGAACTCTGCGGTCGGAAGCTCCTGGTCGAACCCGAAGTCGTGCCGGAACGCCGAGACCAGGATGCCGGCGAGATCATCATCAGCGGTCTTTGCCGCAGCCTCGAGACTCTCGACGTCATTGAAGGTGAAATAGACGAGATGCGCGCGATCCTCCGCGGACACACCGAGCAGCGACGGTGAGCACCACGGCACAGCCCCATGATAAGCCCCCTTGGCGACGAGGATCTTTCGTCGGCCCGTTGCGGCCCTCGCGATGGTGACGCACGTGGTCGTCGCATCGGTGCCGTTCTTCTGGAACTGGGTCCAATCGGCATGGCCGACCATATCCACCACGAGCTCGGCCAATTCGACCATGACTTCAGCCGGGCCGTTCAGGCAGTCGCCGTCACGTCGCTGGCGCTCGGCAGCTTCCTCCACTTCGGGATGGTGATGGCCGAGCAGATTGGGGCCCCAGCTACACATGAAGTCGACGTAGCGATTGCCGTCGACATCCCAGAGCACCCCGCCCTCGCCCCGGCGGAAGAATTGCGGATAGGCGTCCGGCAGCTTGGCCGCATGGAGATGGCCCCACATCCCGCTTGGCACGACCTTGTTCGCGCGTTCGCGCAGCGCGGCGTCCCGTGTTCGGCTCAGTTCCGGCATGACGGCCTCTCCTCGGTTTCTATGATATATCATATATTACGAGGCGAATTGCAAGCGGCGCTCATCTCGGTGTGTAAAAGGCGTCTTAAGGACGGAGGACGGCGCGCTTTCGCCTCGATGAGCACATCAGGCGGATAGTTTGGGGAAGCCCAGCGGCCTATATTATATATAAAGTGGATTCGAGTGGTTGGCGGCTCGGCCTGCGCGGGCCGCCCCTTGAGGGACCGAAATGAGTGACGTCGAACAGAAGCCCGGCGAGAGCGGCGTTGGACCCGTCGCGCGCGATAGCCTGACGAGCCTCGTCTACAACAATCTGCGCCAAGCGCTGATGGAGGGCCGGTTCTGGCCAGGCCACCGCTTCAAGATCCGCGACCTCGCGGCGACCATGAACGTGTCGGAGACGCCAATTCGCGAGGCCCTGATGCAACTCGTGCGCGGGCGCGCGCTCGAAATGCAGGCGGGGCGCTCGATCATGGTCGCCCACATGACGGCCAAGCAGTATATCGAGCTCAGGACCGTCCGGCTGTTTCTCGAAGGCCTCGCCGCGGAACACGCCACGACGCGCATTTCCGAAGCCGGCATCGACAAGATGGAGGCGATCCATCACGAGCTGATCAGCGCTGAAAAAGAGCACCGGTGGTCCGACGCGGTTCGTGCCAACTGGCAATTCCACCGCGGCCTGTACGACGGATCGGGCCTTCCGGAAGTGCTCGCCATTCTCGACGACATCTGGATGCGCAACGGTCCGTTGTTGAACTTCCACTATCCCCATGCGCCGCCGATCTATCCGAACGAGCATCAGCACTTGTCCGTGCTCAACTATTTGCGACAACGCCGCCCCGACAAGGTGCGGGAAGCGATTCAGGCCGACATGATGGAGGGCGGCCAGAATCTCGTGCGCCTCCTGGAAAAACATGGCGGCACGCGCAACATGACGCCGGGAGAGGATTGATCTCAGCTGCGCTTCCTTTCGCGCGCCGCCTTCACGGCGTCGATGATCGCGCGTTCCGACAAGCCGTACTTCTCGAAAAGATAGGCGGTCGAGCCGCCCTCGGCGAAGACGTCGCGGATGCCGACGCGGCGGAATCCGACATCGACGTCGGCTTCCAGCAGCAGTTCGGCGACAGCGCTTCCCAGCCCGCCGATGATGGAGTGGTTCTCGGCCGTCACGACCAGCGGCATGCCGCGCGCCAGTTCCGCAAGGTCCGGATCGAGCGGCTTCACGGTCGGCATGTCGACCACGGTCACCCATAGCCCCTCGCGAGCAAGCGTCTCCGCCGCACATAGCGCGATTTCAACCATCATTCCGCAGGCGACCAGCAAGCCATCCACGCCTTGGCGCAGCACCCGCATCCTGCCGATCTGGAAGTCGGGCGTCGCCTTGACCCGCTGTCCCATGCCGTCCGCGCGCTTCAGCCGCAGATAAACCGGTCCCTCATGGGCGGCAACGGCTGCAACGGCCGCGCGCACATCGGCAGGACCTGCTGGCTCGATCACCGTCATGTTGGGCAGGGCGCGCATCAATGCGAGATCGTCGATCGCCTGGTGCGAAACGCCGAGCAAGGTCGTCAGCCCCGGAATGACCCCGACGATCTTCACGTTCGCCCGCGGATAGGCAACCTGCATGGCAATCTGATCGTAGCAACGTCGGGTCGCGAACACGCAGAAGCTATGGACGAAGGGGATCTCGCCAGACCGGGCAAGTCCGCCGGCGATGCCTATCATGTTGGCTTCGGCGATACCGACCTGGTGAAACCGGTCCGGCAGCGTATCCCTGAATACGTCGGTCTCGGTCGGCAGCGTCAGATCGGCCGTCAGGCAGACGATGCGCGGATCACGCCGCGCGGCCTCGACCAGGGCTTCCCCATAGTGCTTGACCGCAGGTGCGACGCTCGTGTTGCGCTCGGTGAAGTCGAGCACCTCCAGGGACTCGCGATCGGATGCAGCCGTCATGTCACGTTCTCCGCTCGCAAGTCCGACAGCTCGGCCAGCGCCTCCGCGGCCACCGACGGCGGTAATTTCAGATTGTGCGCCAGCACCCCTTCGAGCGACCGCACGCCTTTGCCGGCAAGTGTGCGCGCTACCAGACAGGTCGGCAGATCTCGTCCCCGCGCGCGCTCGAGACTGCCAAGCAGCGCAGGGATGTCGTGCCCATCGACCGTCTCGACCGCCCAGCCGAAGGCGGCAAATTTCTGGTCGATCGGGGCAACCGTCACGACCTTCTCGATATGCCCTTCGACCTGCATCTGGTTGTCGTCGACGATCAGGCAAAGATTGGAGAGACGAGCACTTCCTGCGAAGAGAGCCGCTTCCCAGAGCTGCCCCTCCTGCAGCTCGCCGTCTCCCAACAGCACATAGGTGCGTGCCGGAGATTGCCGGCGACGCGCGGCCAGCGCCATGCCGATCCCGACGGACAGGCCCTGCCCCAGCGACCCGAGCGTGGCCTCGATAACCGTTCCCACCCGCTCTGACGCGTTGATTTCGAACGGTGATCCGTCGCCGCAATAGGACCCGACGTCGTCGCGGTCGACGAGGCCGCGCGCTGCCAGCGTCGCATAGAAGACGGCCGTGTTGTGCGCGGTCGACAACAGGAAGCGGTCGCGATCGACCCAGTCCGGATCCGACGGATCGAGGCGCAGCTCCGCGAAATACAGGACCGCGAACAGGTCGGCCGCTCCCAACCCCTGCTGCACGTAGCCCTGACCTGTCGGCACGACCAGCTCGATGACATCGCGCCTCAGACGCCTTGCGATGCGTTCAAGCTCGTTGATGTCGGTCGTGCGTGGGGCGGGCTGTCGTTCGCGCCTGGCCTGCCCGATCATGCCTTCTCCTCGTGCGTCGACGACGTGAACCGGTCGAGAATGTTGCGGGTGATCTTCTGCGTGAACGGGTCGCCGCGCTTCAGCCCCATCACCCATTCACAGGTCGCTGCGGTCAGAACCTCGCCCTTGCCGCGGGTCATGTGCACCATCATGCCCGAGCCGTATTTGTAGCTGGCCAATCCCTCCGGCGTGACCTCACCTGTGATGCATTCCACCAGGCCTTCGTGATCGCTGCTGCGCACATAGTAGCGAAAGCCTTCGCCTTCCGGCTCGTCCTCGGCGAGGACGGCAGGCGCCATGGCCAGGATCTGGATGGTCTCGGGTTGCCCGGCGGCGGGAACAGGAAACGGAAGCCCGTTGCGGAAGGTGTAGTCCAGCCCGTCGACCTCATAGGCAAAAATGTGCTGCTTGTCGCCGAAGATGTCCGCATAATGCAGCCCGGTGCCGGCGAAGGCCCAATGCTCGGGGCGGTAGACCGTAAAACCCTTCTGGCCGTTCGGCGCAAAGCCTCCCCAGGACGCATAGAGGCCGTGGGCTCCGTTCACGCCCACCGTCGAGGCGCCGGGCCAACGCACGTGGCGGTCTTCCCAGGCCGACGTCATGAGATGCGCCTGGCCGGTACCGACGATCGGGTCCTTGTGGATCGCCTTGAACTTGTGACAGATCTGCCGCTTGCCGTTTTCTTCGAGCCGGATTTGCCACAGGAAGTTGGCACCGAAACGCGCGAGCCGCCCGCCGCCCTCGACATAGCGCTCGATCGCCTCGCGCATCTCCCATGTCCAGTACTCGTCATGACCGATGATGGTCACGCAAGGGTAGGCATCGAGCAGTTCGGGCCGGTAGTGGAGATCGGTTTGGGTGATCACATCGAGGGCATAGCCTTCCTTCTCCGCCCACCGCACAAAATGGCGGTCGTACTGGGCCCAGCCCGAGGCCGCGTAGTACTGGCCAAACCCGTTGGCGAAAGCCCACTCCTTCATCGGATAGCGCGGCGCATCTCCCATCTCGGGCGCAGGATCGGCGCAGATACGCGGCGCGCCGGCAGGCAGCCAGACCATGCCACGGGTCCACGGCCGCTCGAGTGACAATACCGGCGACGGCTCGTCGCGGTTCGGACCTTCGACACCGAAATAGTGATTGGCGCCGCCGAAATCGTTGTAGGCGGTCCAGGTGCCCGTCGGCAGGATCATCAGGATCTTCGCACGCCTCGTTGCTTCCGTCGGGCGCACGACGAAGAAGTGATGCTGGACGAAGCGGCCGCCATTCGCCCGCTCGCAGGACGAGATCACGCGATAAAATCCGGAGCGCAGGTCGGGCGGCAGCTTCCACCAGTGCGAGACCGGCCAGTTGCAGCCATTGCGGTAGGCGTCCGGTGGCGTGGGCGCGAACGCACCGTCCAATGCTTCGACCTCGTGCACCATCTCGGGGGCGAGGCCATCGCGATAGATCTGCAGTCGCCAGGTCTTCGCCGTCGCACTGGAATGGAATGCAACCTCCTCTCCCGGATCGTACGACATCGCATCGGTATAGGTGTAGACCTCCGGCACGTCAGGGTCTTCGCGCGGCGCTTCGTACCAGGGCTGGCTGGCCCAATGCTCGTCCGCATGCATCGGGCGCACCTTTCGAGGCGCGACGTTGACGGCTCCCAGTTCCGGAGCCTGGAAATGGCGTTTGTCAGTCATGGGATTCCCCTCTGATCGAGGCCGTTTCCGCGCGTTGGTCATGGGCGGGGATGACGAACGGCGCCGGGTCAAGGAACCGGTTCACGACGTTCAGGGCGATTGCGCTGATGTTGTTGTCGTAGTTGTTGTGACCCAGCGACATGCCGAAGGTAATCGAACCGGTCGCGAATACCGCCCCGCCATTGGCGGTCTCGAAGAATACCATGTCGGCACGGACCAGGGCGTTCTGGGTACCGTCCAGTCCGTCGACCACGGTGCGAAACTCTTCCGGCGTCGGCAACGCGCCTGCGCCGAGGCCCTCGGAGGTCGCGATCCGCAACGCGTGCGGCGGCGTTCCCAGTTCGAGATCGTAGCGGTCGATCTCGCTGCCGACCGCACCATTGTAGCGAAAGCCGAAGTCGCCGAGCTTCTCGTCGCGGCCGACGCCCTCGAATATGAAGGCGGCGCGCGCGTCCTGGCTGTCGACCGTGCGCAGATAGTAGCCGCATGTGTCGTTGATCATCGCCGAGAAGCCGACGCCGACGAGCTTCTGCGGCGCAAAGCCCGAGTGCCGCCACAGCGAGCCCGGCTCGCCGGTGCCCGCGAGATGCACCTCTCCCGGCTCCGATTCCCAGGTCCGCGTCCCGGCCATGCCGCGTCGAACCTCCAGCGCCGCAGGCGCGGCCGGATGAAAGCCGCAGCGCCAATAGAACGCGTTACCGCCCATCGAGATATGCCGGCCGCCAGCGTTCTGATACGCCATGACCGCGTTCATCATGTTGAAGCTGAAATATTCCGGATGGGTCGGCGTCATCATGACCCGATAGGGTGCAAGGGCCCGCGCGCCTTCGCGGTCGAGTTCGACATCGGTGATCAGATCGTAGTCGATCCCCTTCTCCTCGAGCCAGTCGAGGATGTGGGTGTCGTTGATCAGATTGAACCAGTAGCCGCGCGGCCGCATGTTGAGGATAGGCCGCAGCCAGGAGCTATAGGCGCGCCCCGAGCCGTCGACATGACAGTCGTAGGTCGACTGACCGATCTCCGGGTTCTCCTGCATGAAGACGTCGTCCTGCGGCAACCACAGAACATGCTCCATCAGGGTTTCGAAATGGACCTGATAGAGACGTAGCGCGCTATTGGCGTACGCCAGATAGGTCGCGACCGACGCGACGATCACGAGATCGGCACGTCTGGACGTCCTGCTGGGCGTCACG
Source organism: Bradyrhizobium sp. CB1717 (assembly GCF_029714325.1). NCBI lineage: Bacteria > Pseudomonadati > Pseudomonadota > Alphaproteobacteria > Hyphomicrobiales > Nitrobacteraceae > Bradyrhizobium > Bradyrhizobium sp. CB1717. The sequence continues at coordinate 2,494,665 of NZ_CP121666.1, read as the reverse complement.
AAGAAGGTTACGTAGCTTTCGCAGTCCGACTCAGGAGCGTCGCCAGCCGGCGTCAGGCGAAGTGCGTAGACGCCGGAGCGCCACCCGACCGGCACATCGAGGGTGCATGTCGTCTGCCACCCGCAATCGTAGATGTCGTCGCTGTGGAAGTGGATCGCGGCATATTCGTGCGGCGAAAGTCGCCAGTCATGGACGCTGCCCGACCAGTGAAAGCCGGTGACGCCCCTGCGAGGTAACTGGCGGAGGCTGCCATGCAGGCAGTTCGGCGAGAGGTCCTTGACGGACAAGCTCGAGATTCCATCCGAGAAGTCCCAGAAGGCGACGAGACCAGCATGCGTCGCGCCGGTCCGCGGCTGGCAGTCAAGTGTGCGCAGCGCCTCCGCGTCCAGCGGACGGGCGAAAATCCGCGGCGCCTCGATCTTGCCGTCGAAATGAGACGTGTATTTCCGCTCGTCGTTCCGATGATGGGCTGCGATCAGGAACGGCAGTCCGGAGTCGAGCGCAAGCGCTTGCGGTAGAACGAACGATTTCGAACGCGCGACGACCGGCCGAACGCCGTCCGCAGGAACGACGACCGACAATGTCGCCGATCGCTGCGCCAGGTCGAGCGTGCACGATACGAACGCCCAGACGCGCTGACGCAGCTTCACGTCGAGAGTGAAGCGGGCCGGCGCACCGGTCGACTGACCAAGCACCAGAACCGGACATCCCTGCTCGTCGAGCTCGAGCGCATAACCGCGCGCTGAGGCCTCGCACCAATTGCCCATGACGGCCTTGGCGTTGTCGGCGATGCGGGTCGGATGGACGTAGGCGCCGAAACACCAGTGATCGCCGGAAGGAACCAGCACCCCGTCATGCTCGATGATCCCGTTGGACCCCGGGCGGATTGGCTGATCGCGACAGGCATGTTCGCCGTCGATATTGCTCGCCATCACCTCGTATTTGAAGCCCGGACCATTGGCATCGACATCGCCGCAGCGCAGCCTGAGCACCTCGATCTTCACCTTTGGCCGCTTGCTGCTCAGCTGAAAGGAGACGCTCTCGCCGGCCGGAACGCTGATGCGGTCCGGATAGCCGAGATATTCGTTGGTCCTATAGATCACCCGAAACCTCCGCAGGCAGCGTCGCGCCGGTCATTTCCTGCCAGCGGAGCTTGAAGACATGCCACTCGGCTTCGGCGAGCGACGTAAAGATCCGATCGTTGACAAAGGGCATCGGGTCGCCCCGCCGCGCGGGAATACGCGACAACCGCCACGCCTTACCGGCCTCGAGCACGATGAGGACGAGCCGCCCCTCCGGCCTGCCCCACCGCATCCGTGCCAGCAGCTTGCGCAGCTCCGGACTGTGCACACCGAGCGGGCTCGCGCGGAACTCCTCCACGAGATCGAGCCTGCCCGGATCGATGACGTAGCGCAGTGCATTGGGGTCACTGGTGTGATCCATGGTGATCCTCGTCGTGCTGGCCGCAAGGCGGATGGGCTCGCTTTGCCAACTATCGGGTCAGCCAGGCCATCCAGCGCTCGCGCAGTTCGTTGCGGCGCTCGCCGATCCAGGCGAAGTCGGGCTTGACCAGCTTGGCGTAGTTCTCCGCCGAGGTCGCGTAGAGATTGCGCTCTTCCGGCTTCATCAATTCGATGGCCGATTTGCTTGCCGTTGCGTAGTTGACCGCGCGCATGAACGGCACGTGGGCGTCGGAGTTCGCGTAGAAATAGTCGAGATAGGCCATGGCGGCGTTGAGATCAGGGGCGCCCTTAAGAACGGCCATGTAGCCGGTATCGCGAATGGCCTGATCCCAGGACATGGCGACCGGCGCCCCTTCCTTCACGACGGCGAGCGCACGACCCGAATAGCTCATGGCCATGACCACTTCACGGCTGCGCATGATCTGCTGCACCTGATCGCCCGTCTTCCACCAGACCGAGACATTCGGACGAATCTCGTTCAATTTCTTGTAGGCGCGATCGAGATCGAGCGGGAAGAGCTGCTCCGGCTTGACGCCGTCAGCGAGCAGCGCGGCCGCGGGAACCCACCAATCGCTGTCGCCGGTGTCGGGCAGGCCGCGCGGCCCCGGGAATTGCTTGACGTCCCAGAAGTCGGCCCATGTCTTCGGCGCCTTGTCCTTGAACGCATCCGTATTGTAGGTGATCAGCATGCCGCCGGTGGTGCGGGCGACGCCATAGGGTTGGCAAGCATCGGAGACACCGAACTTCTGGACGCTCGGCAGCTTCGCACAATCGATCTTCTCGAGCATGTCGGTGCGCCCGACCAGGTCGGGACCGGTGGCCGTGACGATATCGAACTCGATCTTGCCGGTTCGCTGCATCGCCTTGGCACGCGCCCACTGGTCGGGGACTTCGATAGCGACAGGGACGACCTCGACGTTCTTCGCCTTGTTGAAGGGCTCATAGAAGTACTTCGCCAGCGTGTTGCCCATCAGGCCACCCGTCGTGGCAATCACGAGCTGGTCTTCGAGCTTTTGAGCGGCAGCCGGCAATGTTACGGAAAGGGTGGAGATCAGAGCAAGAAGTGCTGAGGTTCGCTTCCAGGTCTTCTTCGACATCGACGTTCTCCTCTTGGGGCTTTCACCCGGCGCTTGACTGGGTCTTGCTGCGGGACCTGAGGGCATGGCCCCCGAGCAAGATCGCGATGGACAGGACGATCAGCAGCGTCGCGATCGCGGGAATGACCGGCGTCAGGTTCTGCTCGATGTCCTCGAACATTCGGCGCGGCAGCGTCTTCTGGCGTATGCCGGACAGGAAGAACGACACGACGGGTTCGTCGAAGGAGATGATGAAGGCAAACAGCGCACCGCTCGCGAGACTCGGCAGGACCAGCGGCAGCGTCACGAAGCGAAAGGCCTGAAATCGCGTCGCACCACAGCTCATTGCCGCCGCTTCAAGATTGGCGTCGACCTTGCCCAGAGCCGCCGCCATCGTGAACACGACGAACGGCAGCGTCAGGACCGTATGTGCGAGCACGAAGCCGGGAACGGTTCCGGAGAGACCGATCGTCTGGAAAAACAGATAGAGACCGACGGCGAGCGCGATGTGCGGCACGATGATCGGCCCGATCAAGAGTATCTGGAACATGGTCACGAGCCGACTGCGACCTCGGACCATGGCGTAGGTGGCCGCGGTTCCGATCAGCGAAGCGCAGATTGCAGTCAGAAACGCCACCTGCACGCTGAGCCAGGTAGCCGCACGCCACTGCCTGCTGTCGAAATACTCGGCGTACCATTTCAGGGTGAAACCTGTCGGCGGGAAAGCCAGGTAGTCGTTCTGGCTGAACGACATTGGAATGACGATGACCAGCGGCACGATGATGAACGCCAGGACTGCATAGACATAGGCGCCCAGTACGAGGGACCCTCGATCGGTCGGCGGTTTCACGAGGCGCCCCCCATCAGCCGGTCGAAACGCAACGTCTTGCTGAACACGATCGCCAGCAATGTCACGAAGGCCGTCAGCACCCCCACCAGTGCGGCGGCGAATGGCCAGTCCAGGACCTCGCGGATCTGCTTTGACACGAGGGTCGAGATCATCATCTCCTGCGGCGAGCCGAGAAGTGCGGGCGTGATGAAAAAACCGAGCGCGGTGAGAAACACCAGCAGCGAGCCGGAAACGACGCCAGGCAGGCTCAATGGAAGGATGACTTCGAGAAAGGTGCGCAGGCGCGACGCGCCGAGCACGGCAGCCGCCCGCGCATAATCGTTCGGAATGCTGCGCAAGGCGCCGTAGATCGGCAGGACCATGAACGGCAGCAGCACGTGGGTCATGGCGATGACCACCGCACTCTGGGTATAGAGCAGCTTGAACGGCTCCGAGGTCAGGCCGAGGGCCATCAGCGCCGAGTTGATCAGTCCGTTGCGCTGGAAGAGGAAAGACCAGGCAGCGGTGCGCACCAATACGCTGGACCAGAGCGGCAGGATCACGCAGACCGCTACAAAGGCGGCGAGCGCGCCCCTCGCCCGGCTCATATAGTAGGCCACCGGAAAGCCGAGAACCACGGACAGGGCTGTCACCAGCGCGGCGGTCCAGAGTGTGCGCATCAGGACGCGCGCGTGAACCGGGTTGTCGATGACGCGGGCATAGTTGTCCAGGGTGGGATGCGGCTCGATGAAGCTGATCACGAGGAGCTGCGCGATCGGATAGATGAAGACGAAGGCGATGACGGCGAAGAACGGCAGCAGCAACAGCAGTGTCGACAGGCCGCTCAGCCTGCGGCCATCGGAGTGCCAGAACCGCGATCGCACCGCCTTCGTCATCGCCGAGTTCCTCGGTAAAGCAGGATCGCGTCTCCGGGAACGGTAAAAGTGGCAACGTCGCCGGGAGCCAACGCGTCGAGCTGCGAGGCACCGGGGATTCGCGCGCGGAGCTCGGTGCCATCCGGCAGGCGGCCGATAAAGAGCATGGCTGCCCCCGCATAGACGATGTCGCTCAGCGTGACCTTAACGACCTGCCCTGCGGCACCGGTGCCGAGCCGTAACCGCTCGGGCCTCACGGCCATCACCGCCGCTTCCCCGACTGTCGCCGCATCGACCGCCGCCGTCGCCGGCAGTTGCCACGTCTCCCCCCATGGCAGCCTCACCGAGACGAGGTCGCCGACGCTTTCGACGGTGACGTCGACGAAATTCATCTCGCCGACGAATCCGGCGGTGAAGAGATTGGCGGGTCTTTCGTAGAGCTCGCGTGCCGGCCCGATCTGCTGGATCTTGCCGTCCTTCAGCACGGCGATTCGATCCGCCATGGTCAGGGCCTCACTCTGGTCGTGAGTGACGAAGATGACCGTAATGCCGAGCTCGGCATGCAGACGCTTGATCTCGAGCTGCATGTCCTCACGCAGATTCTTGTCGAGTGCGCTGAGCGGCTCGTCCATCAGCAGAACGCGCGGCTGATAGACAATCGCGCGCGCCAGAGCCACGCGCTGCTGCTGGCCACCTGAGAGCTCGTTGGGACGGCGGCTTCCGTAACCGCCCAGACGCACCGTCGCGAGCGCGGCCTCGGCGCGCGCATGACGCTCGGCCTTCGGCAGCCCGCGCATCTTCAGGGGAAAGGCGACGTTGTCGAGAATCGTCATATGCGGGAACAGCGTGTAGTTCTGGAAGACCATTCCCAGGTTGCGCCTGTTCGAGGGCACGTAGGTGAGGTCTTCGGAATCCACCTGGATGGTCCCGCTGGTCGGAAACTCGAAGCCGGCAACGCTCATCAGGATAGTGGTCTTGCCGGAGCCGGATGGTCCGAGCAAAGCAATGAACTCGCCGGCGGCGATATCCAGATTCACGCCGTCGACGGCGAAAACCGGGCCGAAGCGCTTCTCCAGGCGGCTGATGCGGATGGACGCTCCCGCTGTTGCTGATGTGGTCGATACAGGCTTCACGAAGATCTCGTTCCCCATCTTTCCGTCCGGTACGCCCCAGGAGGACAATGTCCCCATGGTTTATGCCGGGGACTTCGACCGCGACCATTCTCGATATAATATTTGATATATCAGGCTAACGCGCAATAAAGCGCGCGACAAGGGCCATTTGCGCGTCGAGCATCGGCTTTCCGCCGACGGTTTTCGCGCCCTGGGCGGCGGCCCGCGCCAGAAGCCGGGTCACCTCGGGGGTGACGATAATGTCGCTGACGGCGGTGTCAGGCCCCACCCCCTCGATATCCAGCGGCAGTGGATCATCCGCCTTCATGCCGAGCGACGTCGTGTTGACGACGAGATCGAAGGCGCGCGCCTCCGCGTGCCCGGCGCTGACCTTCGTCTCCGGGTAACGCTGCGATACCGCCTCGGCGAGCGCGTGCGCCTTCGCTCCATCCCGGTTCATGATGGTCAGTTCGCGCGCGCCGGCCTCAGCCAGACCGAAGGCGGTTGCACGCCCCGCACCGCCTGCTCCGACCTGCAGCACTTTCCGGCCGCGCACGGCAATCTGATGCTGTGCGAGGCTGGTCACAAAACCCCGCGCGTCAAGATTGTCACCGATGAGGCGTCCGTCCGCCGTTCGCTTGACAAAATTGACGGCGCCGATGAGCGCCGCCGCGGGTGTCGTCTCATCCAGATGCTCGATCACACATGTCTTGTGCGGGATCGTGACACCAAAGCCGACCACATTGCGCATGCGCCTGATGCTCGCGAGAACGGCTCCCAGATCGGCCGGCAACACATGGAGCGGCGACACCGCCACGTCATCGCCGATCGACTGAAAATAGGCATTCAAGACGGCGCTTGCGCGGACATGGTCGATCGGGTCCGCCAACACGAACATGATCTTGGTCTTGCCGGTGATCTCCACAACAACGCTCCTCGATCAAGCCGGCAAAGGCGCCCGGCCGTAGTTGGTATAACGCTCGACAACGCGAGCCATCTCATCGTCGGGAAGGATTGCAGGCTTACCGGCCTGACAGGCCAGCAGATATTGTCTGGCGAGAGTCTCGAGTTTCACAGTGAGATCGAACGCCCCTTGCAGGCTTGTGCCCGTCGCGATCATGCCGTGATTGGCCAACAGACAAGCCTTGCGCTTGCTGAGCGCGGCAACCGCGCCATCTGCGAGAGCTCGCGTTCCGAACGTCGCATAGGGAGCGCACGGCACATCGTTTCCACCGAAACTGGCGACCATATAGTGGAAAGCGGGTATCGGCTTTGCGAGGCAGGACAGCGCGACACAGCAATCGGCATGCGTGTGCACGATCGCATTCACGTGCGGATAGGCGTTCATGATAGCCAGATGCATGTGCCATTCGCTCGACGGCAAGCCGCCATCGCGTACGGTACCATCACGTCTCAGCCGCACGAGCCGATCGGGCGTCGTATTGCCGCTGTTGCCGCCCGTCGGCGTGATGAGAATGTCTTCGCCGATGCGGCAGCTCACATTGCCGCTGCTGCCATGGTTGAAGCCCCTGACTTCGAGCTTCATCACGAAATCCAGCAGGGATTGCCTCAGTTCAAGCTCGTTCAATTTGTCTTCTCCGGATGCAGCATGGACTCCAGCGTCGTCATGAATAGGTCGACCGGGCCGAGCTTGCCGGACTTGAGGCAAAGGGCAATCGGATCCGCCTCATCGGTGGTGGCCGTACCGATACCCGGACCGCCATACGGGCCAACCCGCAAGCTACGAATGCCGAGGTGATCAACGATCGACCCCGAGGTCTCGCCACCGGCAACGACGAAGCGGCGAACTCCGGCGGCACGAAGCGAAACAGCGAGACGGCCGAGGATGGTCTCGGCAAGTTGCGCAGCGCCTTCGCGCCCATATCGTTCCTGGACCAGTTTGACGATCTCGGGCGATTCGGACGTCGAGATGGCGACAGGCCCGTCCTTCAGCCGCGGTCGCGCCCAGTCGAGCGCCGATCCGACCGCCGACTCGACATCATCGGCAGCCAGGAGATTCATCCGAAACACCGGACGGAATTTTTCGAATTCGGCAAGTTGCTCAAGCGTGCGTTCCGCGCAACTGCCGGCGAGAACCACTCCGCTCCCATTCACCGCAGGCAAGCGCGCCTGGTTGCCCGTCGGCGCGACGAGTCCCTTCGCCCTCCAGATCGCCGGGTAATGCTGAACGATCGTTGCGTTGCCCGTCATCAGCTTCCAGTCGGACGTCAATGCGGCGAGCACATCGAGATCGCGATCGTAGATCGCATCCGCAATGAAGTAGCGAACACCCTGGCCGGTCGCGGATGCGATCGCCCGCTCCAGATCCGCAGGGCCCGCACCGACCAAAGGATGAGCGAGAAGGCCGACCCTGGTCGGCGTCTGTCTCTGCAACACGCGAACGAGGTCGGGATCGGTCATCGGCGTCAGCGGATCGTTTCGCTTCGGCGAGTCCGAGATCAACTCGGTCCCGAGAAAGAGATGGCCGTTGTAGACGGTGCGGCGAAGCGAGGGAGAGGCGGGGCAAAACGCAGTGTGGTCCGCGCCAGTGAGCCGCATCAGCATATCCGCGACGGGGCCGATATTGCCGCGGTCGGTGGAATCGAAAGTCGCGCAATATTTGAAGAATATCTGACGTGTACCGCGCGCGAGCAGAGCCCGCGCTGCCTTCTCGTTCCTGGCAACGGCCTCGCCAGCCGGGATGACGCGCGTCTTCTGCGCAACGACGATGGCTGGGACGTCGCCAATGCTTGCGACAAGATCCGGGTCAGAGACGAAAGCGCAGTCGATACCGGCCGCGATGAGCATGGCGGCGGTCTCCATGCCGCCGGTCAGATCGTCCGCCACCACCCCAAGAACTGGTTTCATGATGCCCAATGCAGGAGATTTCACCTACGTCCTGCATTTTGATACATGATATATCAAATATTGCAACAGGACTTCTGCCGAGGGAGGCGCCTCGGCTTCGGTCGCCGGTGCATGGTCCAGCCACTCCACAACATGACGTGGAAAATGAACCCGCCGATCGATGCGGCCAAAACGTCGTTTGGGTTCAGGAATCTACGCCCGCGGCGCGGAGCCAACGAGACTGGCTCGGCTCGAAGCAAGCTGAGCTCGCGAGGGCTTGGTAGCTGGGTTGGCCACCGCCATCAGCAGTAGAAAATCGCAGGGAATCGCAGATTGTCGTGGCAAGTCGCAGCTATGGTAGCGGAGGCCGATGCCTTGCATTCCCCCGAGGCGAGCTATCCGAATTCGCAATCTCGATCGGCCGACTTCCGCCGACAGATCAAAGGGGAGCTCGGGGTGAGATGGTAGCGGGAGGGCGCTACCGCCATTTCCCCCGACACGATTTGCCCGAGTTTCTAATTCCAATCGCCTGAATTTCACCCGTTAAATCAAAGGGGATGTCGGGGGGATTGATGGTAGCGGGAGAGCGCTACCGCCTTTCCCCACACCTAACAAACCTACGATATCTCATCCATTCCTTAGCATGAGGCAGTTCTTGAGCCCGAAGGTTTCGGTCCCGACAACCACCTCTACGCCAACGCATCCTTCACCGGCGAGATCTATCGATATGACGTGCTTGGCGAGGCAGCGCCGAAACGCGTCGTCTTCGGCGCAGCCAGATTCCAATCCGGACTTCAAAGGGCCGGACGGGATGGCCTTCGGAACGGACGGTCGGCTCTATTGCACGGTCTACAACCAGAAGAACGTTACGGTGCTCGACCGGCGGGCGAGGTCGCCGATCCGCTGATCCTGAATGGGCCTCAGCCAACGAACTGTGCCTTCACCCTCGGAGGCAAGAAGCTCCGGGTTACGGAGGTTGGCAAGGGCCAGGTCGAGCAGATCGATATGCTTTGCTCCGGCCTGCCCCTGCACCTGCACCTGCACCTGCACCTGCACCTGCACCTGCACCTGCACCTGCACCTGCCGAAATTCGCCTGAACAGGAGGCACGGGATTCTGCAAGCCTCCTGCCGAGCTCGTCAAAGGAAGCCGATCGACAGCCAGGGCACGGCTGCGACGATCAGGGTGCCGATCAGGAGCGCGATCATGTAGCCCACTATCGGCTTCATGCCCTCGTCCGGGTTGATGCGGCTGATGGCGCAGGCTGCGTAGTAGCCGACGCCGAATGGCGGCGCAAATAGGCCGATGCCCATGGCGAGGACGACCACCATCGCGTAGTGGACATCGTGCACCCCGACCTGCCGCGCGATCGGGAACAGCAGCGGACCGAACAGGACGATGGCGGGGATTCCCTCCAGCACGCTGCCGAGGATCACGAAAGTCACGATCGTCACGGCCAGGAAGACGGGGACCCCGCCGGGAAGGCTGGTCATGAATTTGGCCAGAGAGGCCGAAAATCCTGACTGGGTCAGCGCCCACGCCATGCCAGTCGCCGCGCCGATGATGAGCAGAATCGCCCCCGACAGCGAGGCCGTCTCGACCAGCATCGGATAGATACGGCGCCATTCGAACTGCCGGTAGATGAGCAGACCCGCGCAGGCCGAGTACAGGATGCCGATGGTCGAGACCTCCGTCGCGGTCGCGACGCCCTCGACCACCGCCGTCCGGATCACGAACGGCAGCGCGATGGCGGGAATCGCGACGACAAGCGCGCTGGCGATCTCGGACCCGCTCGCCCGCTTGACATGGGACAGGTCCTCACGGCGGTAACGCCACCACACGACGGCCGCGAGCATGGCCGCGAGCACCACGCCCGGCAGCAGGCCGCCCGTGAACAGCGCGGAGATCGAAACACCGGTGACCGAGCCGATCGTGATCAGAACCAGCGACGGCGGGATTGTCTCGGTCTGCGCGCCCGTCGCGGCCAGAAGCGCGACGAGATCGCCAGGCTTCGCGCCGCGCTGCCGCATCTCGGGAAACAGGACAGGAGCCACCGCAGCCATGTCCGCCGCCTTGGAACCGGAAATGCCCGAGACCAGATACATCGCCCCGACCAGCACGTAGTGCAATCCGCCGCGCACGTGAGCCAGGAGGCTGGCCAGGAAGCTGACCATGGCGCGCGCCATGCCAGTCATCTCGATCAGAAGGCCGAGAAAGACGAAGAGCGGCACGGCAAGGAGGATCAAGTGGCTCATGCCCTCATCCATTCGTCCGATCATCACCACGTCGGGCGTGTTGGTTGTCAGGGCGAGATAGCCGACGGTGGCGAGACCGAATGCGAACGCGATCGGCACGGCTGCAAAGACCATCGCGCCGACCAGGACGACGAAGAAGATCAGGAGATTCAGATTGCCGAGCGGCTTCAGCACCGGCGCCAGCAGAACGAACGTTCCGATGATGCCCGCGACAAGGGCGACGGAGGCCAGCAGACTGCGCAAGCTGGCAATGCGGATGAGCCGGAGAACGGCCGCGACCAGCATAAGTCCGATCCCGATCGGCAACGCCGCTGCACGCCAGGTATTGACGATCTCGAGCGCCGGCGTCGTGACGAAGGCCTCGTCGGCCGCAAATTCATAGGCCGGCCAGACAACGAGCGCAAGAAATGCCAGCGATGCCGCGGCCGCCACGACATCCAGGAACGCGCGAAACTCCGCGCTGAGAACGCCAACGATAGCCGTCATCCGCATGTGTTCGCCGCGCTGGAACGCGATCACTGAACCGAACATGGCTAGCCAGAGGAAAAGAATACCGGCAAGCTCGTCGGACCAGATGATTGGCGAGCGGAACACGTACCGACCCACGATTCCGGCAGACAGCACCGCAATCTCCGCCAGCACGAGCAATGCTGCCGGGACAGCCACAACATGACCAAGCACCGTGTTCGCCGTTATCACCCAACTGCGCCGGCCTGCCTGCTGGGCGCTGGCCGCCACACCGGCATCGACGTGGGGCGGATGGCTCACGTTGGTCATGATAACTGGCCCGCGGCTTTTTCGAGCTGCGACCATGCCTCCTCGCCAAACTTGGCTTTCCAGTCGGCGTAGAAGCTGGTTTTGGACAAGGCCTGGCGGAAAGCGGCGCGATCAACGTCGATGAATTTGAGGCCCTTGGCCGAAAGATCGGCGCGAAGTGACTGGCTGAGCTTCGCGATGTCGGCGCGCTGATCGACCGCGGAACGGTCGAGCTCGCGCGTCACGATCTCCTGCACGTCCTTCGGCAGGCGCTCGAAGGCGCGCTTGTTGCCAAGGATCCAGTAGCCGTCCCAGACGTGTCCGGTCAGGCTGCACGTGCTCTGCACCTCATAGAGGCGCGCGGTCGCGATGATCGGCAGCGGATTCTCCTGCCCGTCGACGACCTTGGTTTGCAACGCGGAGTAGACCTCGTTGAAGTTGATGGGCGTCGGCCCGGCGCCGAGCGCCTTGAACAGCGAGGTCAGCAGTGGCGCGGGCGGAACGCGGATCTGGAAGTTCTTCAGATCATCCGGCGTGCGGATCTCGCGGCCGGACGAGGTCACCTGGCGGAATCCGTTGTCCCAGGCCTTCGACACCGCCATGATCGGCGTCTTAGCAATCTGCGCCCGGATGTAAGTGCCGAGATCGCCGTCCATCGCCTTCCATACGCTGTCGTAGTCGGCAAACGCGAAGCCCGTGTTCACAATGCCGGCGCTCGGCACCAGGGTGGCAAGGATCGAGGACGATTGATTGAAGAATTCGACGCCGCCGCTGCGGACTTGAGTCATGAGCTCGGTGTCTGAGCCAAGCTGGTTGGCGGGGAACAGCCTGATCTCCAGGCGGCCGCTGGTCGCTTCCTTGATGCGGTCGATCGCTTCCTGCGCCCTTATATTCACCGGATGGGTCGGATCCTGTCCTGTAGCAAATTTGTAGACGAACTCGGCGGCTGATGCCGCGCGGGTCAGAGTCCCACAGAGTGGCACGGCCGTGGCCGCCATCAAGAGAGAACGGCGGCTGATGCTTCCTAGCTTCGAGACAGTCATGTTTTCCTCCTGATCCGGTATTGACGTTGTGCCAGCTGCATCAGCCTGCGCTCAGTTTCAGCTTTCCTCTTCGACAGCCGCGTTCAGGCAAGAGCCATCGCTCGCCTGCCGCAAAATGCAGCGGACGCAACTCTTCGGTCGGGCTTGGCCTGATTGGCGCTTTAGTGCCGGTGCGCTAGAGCCACAGCTTGATCTGCCTTGCGACCTCTGCGGTGGAAATCCCGTAGCGGTCGTGCAGTGTCGGAAGTGCGCCGGCGTCAAGAAACTCGTCCGGCAATGCAATCTGGCGGAAAGGCGGATGAACGCCTGAACGCATCAGAAGTGCGGCTATGGCCTCGCCAAGGCCGCCGATGGTGGTGTGATTTTCGGCCACGACGACCAGGCGGCCTGACTTGCCAGCTTCACGCAGTATCGTCTCGGCGTCGAGCGGCTTGATGGTCGGAACATGCAGCACCGCAGCATCGACGCGGTCGTTCTTCAGAGTTTGCAAGGCCTCGAGCGCACGCATGGTCATGATGCCGGATGAGATGATTAGAACGTCCTTCCCGTCGCGGATCAGCTTGGCTTTGCCCAACTCGAACTTGTAGTCGTACTCGTCCAGCACCACCGGTACCTGGCCACGAAGAAGGCGCATGTAAACGGGCCCCTGATGCGCTGCGATCGCAGGCACCAGCTGCTCGATTTCGTGGGCGTCGCATGGGTCGATGACAGTCATGTTCGGCATGGCGCGGAAGAGCGCGAGATCCTCCGCGGCCTGATGGCTCGGGCCATAGCCCGAGGTCAGGCCGGGCAATGCGCACACGATCTTCACGTTGCGGTCTTCCTCCGCAATCGTCTGATGTATGAAATCGTAGGCACGGCGGGATGCGAACACGGCGTAAGTGGTCGCGAACGGCATGAAACCTTCGGCAGCAAGGCCCGAGGCGGCGCCGAACAGAAGCTGCTCCGCCATGCCCATCTGGTAATAGCGGTCCGGAAATTCCTTGGCGAAGATGTGTAGATCGGTGTATTTGCCGAGATCGGCCGTCATGCCGACCACATCGGGACGGCTGCGCGCGAGCTCGACCAGCGCATGGCCAAAGGGCGCTGGCTTCGTTTTCTGTCCCTCGGCCGCGATCGAGGCGATCATGGCTGAAGTGGTCAGGCGCGGCATGCCCGGCTGGGGCGCTGATCTGACGGTCTTCATGCCTGCCTCCCGGCTTCCAGCGCGGCAAGCGCGAGCTGCCATTCGTGCTGCTCGACGCGGATGAAATGGTTCTTCTCGCGCTGCTCCAGGAAGGGAACGCCCTTGCCCATCAGCGTGTCGGCGACAATCATCCGAGGCTTCGGCGCAGGATGAGACTTGGCGGCATCGAACGCGGCAACCACAGTATCGAGATCGTTGCCGTCGATCCGCTGCACGAACCAGCCGAAAGCCTGAAGCTTCTCGACTAGCGGCTCGAACGCCATCACCTGCGTCGAAGGACCGTCCGCCTGCTGATTGTTGACGTCGACGATGCCGATCAGATTGTCGAGCTTGTAATGGCCCGCCGACTGGATGGCTTCCCAGACCGAGCCCTCGTCGAGCTCGCCGTCGGAGAACAACGCGTACACCCGCGCCTCGGATTTCTTGCGCTTCAGCCCCAGGCCCATGCCGACGGCGATGCTGAGCCCAAGCCCGAGCGAGCCGCCCGACATTTCCATTCCGGGCGTGTAGGAGGCCATGCCCGACATCGGCAGGCGGCTCTCGTCGCTGCCATAGGTTTCGAGTTCTTCCTCGGGGACGATCCCCGCCTCGATCAAAGCCGCGTAGAGAGCAATGGCATAGTGACCGTTGGAGAGCAGGAAACGGTCGCGCTCCTCCCATGACGGATCTTCCGGGCGGTAGCGCATCGTGTGAAAATATGCCACGGCGAGCACGTCGGAGATGTCCAGCGCCTGTGCGATATAGCCCTGGCCCTGAACCTCGCCCATGCGCAGCGCATTGCGGCGAATGTTGTAGGCGCGATCCGCCAGCTTGGGCGTGTTGGTCAGCGTTTCCATCGATCTGGATCCTATCTCGCCTGCTCAGTGGATAAGCATGCCGCCGTTGACGTCGATCACGGCACCGGTCACGTAGGCGGAGAGATCCGACGCCAGGAAGGTGTAGATGCCGGCAACGTCGTCTGCCGTGCCGAGACGATTGAGCGGAATGCCTTCCAGGATCTTCGCCCTCATCTCGTCGGTCAACTTGCCGGCGGTGATATCGGTGCCGATCAGGCCGGGCGTGACGCAGTTGACGCGGATGCCATCCGGGCCGAACTCGCGGGCCATCGCCTTGGCGAGCCCCAGCACGCCGGCCTTCGCCGCCGAATAATGCGGACCGCCAAAAATGCCGCCGCCCCGCTGAGCCGAGACCGACGACATGCATGCGATCGATCCGGACTTCCGTGCGCGCATGTGCGGGATCACGGCCTGGGAGAGGAACAGAACCCCTTTCAGATTAACGTCTTGGATGCGATCCCAATCCGCCGCCGTAATTTCCAGGAGCTTCACCGGCTGGGTGATGCCGGCGTTGTTGATGAGAATATCGATGCTTCCGAAGGATTCGATAACGCGAGCGACGGCCTGCTGGCAGGATGATTTGTCGGCGACATCGCATCGCAGCCCAATGTGGGACTTGCCAAGCGATGCCGCGGCGTCCCCCGCCGCGCTCGCGTCAATGTCGAGAATGGCGACCCGAGCGCCCTCGGCGGCAAACCGCCGTGCGGTGGCAAGCCCGATGCCGCGCGGCGATGCCGCGCCCGAAATGATGGCCGTCTTACCGCTGAGCAGCATCAGTTCCTCCCGCAAATTATTTTTCCTTGGCAAGGCCAGGAATGAACCGCGGAGGCGCAACAGACAAACGCGCAGTTGTCACGGATCGATGAATCTGGTTCACTTATGGAATGCTGTCGAATGTCCCGATATCGGCAATTCGCGCCTTTGAAGCCGCCGCTCGCACGGGATCATTTCGCGATGCGGCGAATGAGCTTCACCTGACGCCGAGTGCCGTCAGTCATGCCATCCGCAAGCTGGAGGACACGCTTTGCACCGTCCTGTTCGAGCGCAGTGCGCGGTCCGTACGGCTCACGCCGGCTGGCGAAAATCTGATGCGCCACACGGGAGCGGCCTTCGATCAGCTTCGCCGTGGCCTTGAGGAAGTCGCTGCGCGCGGACCGCAATTGGTGCGCGTCCACTCCGCGCCAAGCTTTGCCGCGCAATGGCTGGCGCCGCGGCTTGCACAGTTTCTCGCCGCTTATCCGAAGCTCGAAGTCCGCCTGGCTGCGAGTACGGACTACGCGCGCTTCAGCAACGATGATTTTGATATCGACATCGTCTACGGTCCGCCGCGCGCCGAGGGCGTCGAGGTGGTTCCTCTCCCGGAGGAGACGGTCACTCCGCTCTGCTCGCCTGCCCTTGCAAAATCGATCAGGAAGCCCGCCGATCTCCTCGATCGCACGTTGATCCGCTCCGACGTGAAGCAGGTTCAGTGGCACCAATGGTTCACCGCCAACGGATTGGAGGCCCCTGCACTCCACGGCATGAGGTTCGATCGCAGCTTTCTCGCGATTGCGACAGCCGCGGAGGGATTGGGAGTAGCGTTGGAATCAACGCTTCTGGCCGAACGCGAACTGGCGAGCGGGCGATTAGTTGCGCCACTGGCAGGACGCGCCAACGATATCCGCTACGTCGGCCATCGTCTGATCTACCCCCGCGCCAGCCGACAGAGATCTGCGGTACGAGCCTTTGCAGATTGGCTCGTGGCGCAACTCGCTGGCAAGACCGCAGGTTCCTCGCACTAAGACCGAAGTCAAGCCGAGCATCACCGCCCTCGAGCTGCGATGGTCGCGTCTTCAACGCATAGAAGTCGGCGCCAAAAGCAAACGGGCCTCCATACATGCTCGCAATCGTCCCATTCGCGCCCGTTATCCGAGGTGCTACCATCGGGAGTAGGCGATGGCAGAAGATCGTGTGGCGTGCAAAATCGTGCGATTGGTATCGGGCCCCACCAGCCAAACAAAATACGGTCCAATTTTACGCACGAGGCAATCTGTCAGGTCTGCAACGCGCTGAACTCTATAGTCCCGGAGACGTTTGGCGAACCTCGGTATCCGCGGCAAAGCGGCTGAACTCGCGAAAGATCGATGGCAGCGCATGTTCGTCGTCATCAAGCAGAGATCACGTCCATTGGCTTATCCGGAAAGCAGCCGGTGCCTCGCGCCTCGACCGACTGTTGACCTCCGAAGGCAAAGGTCACACGGCGAATCGTGTCGCCGATCCAGCACGATGTCCAAATGGTCGTCCTTGCGCCGGCTCAGAGCGGTGTTGCTCCTGCTCGCTCCGTCCGTTGCCTCGGGCGACGGCGTTGCGTCGGACCGGACCGCAGCAGCGCGCGCACGCCGCCCCCCGCGCGTTCAGGCCGGCGACCGCTGGCCTCACCCCGCAGAGTCGCTGCGGTACCGGCTGGCCGAGGTCTGGTAGTACCGCGCGCAGATGGCCACCATGGCCTCGATCAACGATCCCCACGGCGCCGGAAAGCGCTCTTCAGCCATCACCCGGTG
This sequence comes from Bradyrhizobium sp. CB1717, assembly GCF_029714325.1. Classification (NCBI taxonomy): domain Bacteria; kingdom Pseudomonadati; phylum Pseudomonadota; class Alphaproteobacteria; order Hyphomicrobiales; family Nitrobacteraceae; genus Bradyrhizobium; species Bradyrhizobium sp. CB1717. The sequence continues at coordinate 2,477,848 of NZ_CP121666.1, read as the reverse complement.
CAGCATGCGCGTATAGCCGGCCAGCTCGTCGTTGAGGAACTCCACCGCAGGCATAGCTGGATAGCACTGCAGCAGCAGGATCGCCGCGTTGTCGGCCTCGCCGGCCGACCTGTCCACGTCCAGTCCGTGCAGATCGTTCTGCAGGCGTCCTATCGCGGAGATGAGCCGCAGGACCTGGCGAAACGCGGGACGCGCGCGCAAGGTTGCCATGTCCAGCCCCCACAGCAACGACAGGCAACAGAACACGTTCGCGTAGGCTATCGAATCGATGCCGTTGTGCAGGTACTCGGCGTAGGACCAGCGTTCCGGCCCTGCCGTCTGCGCGTGTCCGGCGCGCAGCGCCGCGCAGTAGCGCCGGGTATCCTCGAGAAGCTGAGCGTAGTCGCGACGGTCGTAGGCGAGCGCGGCCAGCGAAGCTCGCAGCACAGCGCAGCCCTCGAATCCGGGGAGCGCGCACGGCTCGCCCTGCCCCAGCGCCTGCTCCACCGCGGCGAGCTGCTCCGGCAAGATCAGGCCAAGGTCGTTACAATCGTCGAGCCAGAACAGCAGCGCCAGTTCGCGATAGAACGCCAAGATCAGTGTTTCGTCCTGCGGATCGCGACCGGTGCGGACGCTGATGTCGCGCAGGCTCGGGCGGATACGCTGCAGAATGTACTGGCCGCCGTTGACCGCTTCCACGGCATGCTCGTCAGCGAAGCCGGTCAGGGAACGCCCCCACTCCAGCACCTGATGCAGCGCGCGTTCTGGTTGGATCATGGCGCTGCTCCTGCTCCCTCGTTACGACGCGCCGCTCCAACGAAGCGCCAGCCACAACCCGGCGAGTTCGGCCACGCGCACGACCCGAGTGGGGCAATACAGTTCCTTGCCGATCCACAACGGCGTTTTCGGCAATGCATGCGCCGCATGGCGGGCGAGCATCCACTCCAGCGCACGCGCCACCACCTGCGCGATGCGCCGGCGCCCTGTGGTCTCTTCGCTCTCGTCCATCACGCGTAACGCGAACAACGCATAGGCGGTTTCCTCGAAGGTGGACGCGCGACCGGCGCCCCAGCCGCCGTCGCCGCGCTGCGCCTGCAGCAGCGCCGCCAGCGCGCGCTCGTCCCGCCACTGGGGCTCGCCTTGCGCCAGCGCAGCGACCGCATGCGCGGTGGGATACAGCCACGAAACGTGCCATTTTTCGTTGTCCCATAGACCGCGCGGGTTGCGATTGGCCTCGACGTAGGCGCTGGTGCGGGCGGCGGGCTTTCCCAACAGTCGCAACGCATGCAGGGCGTGGATGTTGGTCGACACCGAGGGATTGCGCTCGCCGGGGAAGGTGACGAAAAGCTCGCCGATTTCAAAATGGCGCAACGTATCGACCGCCGCGTCGCGGCCTGCAAGGTGCAGGACGCATAACGCAACGGCGGTGTCGTCCGCATCAGCCGCGAAATGCAAGGCCGGGCCCAGACCGCGCACGCTCAGGCGGACGGCGAGCTGCGCGACAATCACGCGGACCGGCTCGGCGAGCGCGGGATGCGCGAACAGCCCGGCCAGATACAGGGTGTACAGCGACCAGCATGGCTCGAATACATTGATCGGCCACACGTTCGGAAAGACGCCTTCGATGCCGCTGCGCGTCGCCCGCGATGCCATCTGGAGATACGCATCGGCGCGCCCCACCTCCGGCGTGCTTCCCCGCGTCAGGGCGTACGCAAGCCACGCGGCGGTGGCCGCCGGACTGATGCCGATGCTGCCCTCGTCATCCGGGCATGCGGTCGTCGGCGACGTCCCCCAGGCTTCCCAGGAGTGCAGCAACGGATGACCGCTCGGCAACATCGCCACCGCCCCCAGCTTGTCCAGGCGCGCTTGCCGCAACGGCAACAGCGCTGGATGGCGCGGAAACGCTACGCCACCCAGCAAGGATGCGGCCTCACCGCAAAACTGCGGCAGGATCAGCTCCGCGCCGATCGGCGCGTCTTCCGGCACCGCATGCGCGTAGGGATCGGGTTGGACCTGGAGGAACCGGGTTGCAGCCTGGACTGCGTCGGCAGCACCGGGAAGAGGATCGGCACGCTGCAATGCCAGTAACGCTGCCCAGGTGGGCGCATGCCGGAACAGCGGGAAGTCTGCGCTTCCCCATCCGCCGTCGGCATGTTGCTGCGCGATGAGCCACGCGTAAGCGTCCTGCCGTCCGGTGACGTTGCCGTGGAAGCGCAGCGCCCGCGCCGTGTCGTAGACAGACGGACCGACGCTGCCGCCATCGCTCATTTCGCTCAGCAGGCCGCGCAATTCGGAAAGGATCTGTTCGGAGAGCGCGTTCACGCTGATTTTCCCTATGCAGGCGCTTGAGAACCGGGATCGGACAGACGCTGCGCATGTGGCCGCAAGCTCGTCGCATAGGCAGCGCTGGACGGCCGCCCTGCTCCGGCGCGGCGAGGTCCCCGATGCTGGCGCCGGTCCACCGCGTAGGCTTGCGCGCGGGGCGCCGCGTGCGCCGGGGCGGGCAACCGCTGCGATCGGCACCGCGACTCGGACAAAGTGCAGCATGTACCTCTGTCGCCGGTCGATTGCAGCGGCAAAGGGGGCGTCTCCATGCGGACGGGCGCGCTCATGTGCATGGCGCGTGCTTGAATAGATACCCATTGGCCCGCTGTAGGAGTTGCGCCAATCGTGCCGCACGCGGCCCCAGCGGCGCGATGGCCTCCCCGGCATCGCGCAACAGATCCAGCGCGAACTGGCGTGCTGCCTGAAGTCCCATGATCGACGCGCAGGTCGGCTTCTGCGCCGCCGCGTCCTTGCCAGGGGTCTTGCCCAGCGTCGCGGTATCCGCTGTCACGTCGAGAATGTCGTCGATCACCTGCAACGCCAGGCCGAAACAGGCGCTGTAGTGATCGAGCGCACAGTACAGCGCTGCGTGCGCGGCATTCTCCGCGAGAGCGCATAGGGCGCCCATGCGAACGGACGCGCGCACTAGCGCTCCGCTCTTCATCCGGTGCATCGTCACGATCCTGTCCAGCTCGACGTGCTTTCCCACCAGAGACAGATCCATGGCCTGCCCGCCTGCGGCACCGTGGGCTGACACCGCCCGCGCCAGTTCGCGCACGAGCGCGATACTGTTGTTGCCAGGCGCATCCAGGCTCGCAAGAGTGAGGAAGGCGTGCGCCTGCAGCGCATCGCCGACCAGGATCGCAGTAGCTTCGCCGTACTTGACGTGCACGGTCGGAAGGCCGCGGCGAAGCACGTCGTCGTCCATCGCGGGCAGATCGTCATGGACCAGGGTGCTGGCGTGCATCATCTCGATGGCGGCGCCGACGTCATCGAGCATGTGCGCCGGCGCGTCGGCCAGCGTGCCGGCAGCCAGACAGAGCAAGGCGCGGGTGCGCTTCCCGCCCTGCAAGGTGGCGTAGCGCATCGCCGCCATGAGCTCGGTCTCACCGTCATGTTCGGCGCAGAGAAGACGCGCCAGCACCTGTTCGACCCGGTTTGCGCCCTCATGCATCCAGATCTCGGGCAGCAGCCTGCCGGATGCGCCGCCCGCCTGCGCGCCCAATCTGCCGAGCGCGGAATTACCAGCTCTGTCATCGTGTGGCGTAGAACCGGTCTGCATGTTGTCCATGTCCTTGCCCCTGACAGGCGAGCCGCCGCAGTGTTGTCTGCGTCGCACCGTGCGCGCGCCGGGCGTAGCAATGCCGCGCGTCGCGGACGCCACTGCCTCGCCGCAGGGGCATGTGATGCCAGCTCATGAGAATCCGATGCGCATAGTCATGGACGGATGTGCGGTCGGGTAATAGCGCCGGCCTTTTTCGACGCCGCTCAGCAACCGCGGCCGCGCCCCGCCCTTGTGCATCGTCAGTGCTAAGGCGATGCAGAACTGCACCAGTTCCAGACATGCCAGGTGGTAACCGATGCAGACGTGTTGACCGGTACCGAACTGCAGCATGTCCGCCGGCCGGATCGGCTCGGTGCGTTCCAGCCACCGCGCCAGGCGAAACTGATGAGGCGCCTCGTGCAGCAGCGCCGAGGTCGAGAAATGCAGCAGCGGGATGCACAGATCGGTGCCCGCGGGAATGCGCCGTTGGCCGAGTCGCAATTCACGCACTGCGCGACGCACCAGGAGCGGCGTCGGCGGATGCATGCGCAGCGTCTCGCGGAACAGCGCCTCGGCGACCGGACACTCCGCCAAGTCGGCGTGCCGCGTCGGCACCGCGCCCACGCGTTGCGCCTCCTCGACCAGAGCGTCCCACAGCCCAGGCTGCCGCGCCAGCTCGATCACCATCCAGGCCATCGTTGAGGCGGTGGTGTCGTGACCACCAAGCAGCAGCAAGCGGATATTGGCGACGAGGACCTCATCGCAGAGCGCATCGTCGCTGCGATCGAAGGCGCTCACCATGTCGTTGATCAACCCGGTGCGCGCGGCATGTTCGCGCGCGTCGCGAACGAACTCGCGCAACCGCGCATCGATCCAGTCGCGGGCGGCGCGACCGCGCCGCAAGGGCAGTCCGGGCAGGTCGACCGGGGGCGCGACGATCAACTGCAGCAGTTGCCGGTACTTGCGACGCCATTCCGGCAGGTCCTCCGCGGGGATTCCCATGAGGCTGAAGATGAGCTTGAGCATCAGATCGCCGGTTTCGCGCAGGATGGTTACGTCGCCGCGGTCGCGCCACCTCTGCACCCGCGCCCGGATGACGGGCGCGAACAGCTCGCCGACGCCGGCCTGGGTCAGCCCCTTGGGCAGGAACGCCGCCTGGATCGCACCGCGCGCCTGCCGGTGCGCGCCGCCGTCCTGGGCGACCAACGTTCCGCCAAACAATTCGGGCGCGATATCTTCGATCAGCGCCGAGGACACGTCCTTGTGCCGGAGCAGTGCGATCGCATCCGGATCCAGACAGGTCACCATGTGTCCGGCAGGGCCGAAGTCCAGCCAGAAGTGGCTGCCCAGCGTCCGTTCCGCGCGCCGCAGCAGGCGCGGCAGGTCGCAGACGATGGCGGGAAGATGCCCGACCAAGGGGAAAGCGCCGGGCACGACCGGGATGTCGTGCCGCAGCCGATCTCGGCGGTTCAGCGGGTTGAGCAGCATGTCCATCAGCAGCGCGGCGACGCAGCCGCTTCGGCGGTCTCGCCGGAAGGCCGCGCGGCGCGGCTGTTCCCACCGTCGGCGTACGTCGGCACATGCGCCAGCATGCCGCCGTCGATGCACACCACTTGTCCGGTGATGAACGCAGCATCGTCGGAGAGCAGGAACGCCACCAGCGCGGCCACGTCCTCGGGGCGGCCGACGCGCGGCAGGAGCTGGTGCCGGCGCAGATGCCGTTGCATGCACTCGTCGAGCTTGGCCAGGAGACGCTCGGTCATGATGAGACCCGGCGCAACCGCGTTGCAGCGGATCTGCGCATGACCGTACTGGGTGGCGAGCGAGGCCGATAGCATGTTCATCGCCGCCTTCGATGCGGCGTAGGACGTCAGCGCAATGTCACCGCTGAGCCCCTGGCAAGACGACATGTTGACGATCGCGCCACCGCCGCGGGCGATCATCCCTGGGATGGCCTGCCGGCAGCAGAGCAATGTGCCGCGCAGATTGGTTGCCATGGTCTCATCCCAGACCGCCAGGTCCAGGTCGAGGATCGCGCGGTCGCGCGGAGTCAGATGCATGGCGCCCGCGTTGTTCACCAAGAGATCGACCGCACTGAAGTGCCGCTCCGCCGTATCGAACAGCGCTGCCACAGCCTGCGCCTCGGCGATGTCGATGGCCAGGGCGAGCGCGCGACCCGCCTCGGCCGCGATTTGCGCGGTGCACGCCGAGGCCGCCGAGCCATCGATGTCGGCGACCACCACTCTGCCGCCCTCGCGCGCGATGGCGAGGGCGCATGCCTTGCCGATCCCGGCGCCGGCGCCGGTCACCACGGCTACCTTGCCTTCAAACCGTCCCATGGTGCCCTCCTGGATTGCGTTGATCTCGCGCGGCATGCCGCTCCGCCTCCGCCGGAGAAGGCGCACTGTCGGCGCTGGCGCGCTCGTCACCGCCAGCTTCGCTTCTGATGACGCGAATGGCGGCGACCGGGCACTGGCTGGCTGCGAGCCGCACGGCGACGTGCAGCGCCTGCGGGATTGTCGCCCCGCACACTTCGGCGACGCCGTCCGGTTCGCGCTGGCGAAAAGTACCCGGTAGCGTCAGCACGCACTGTCCGCTGGTCCCGCACAGATCTTGGTCGACCACGACGCGCATCTCAGCCCCCTGCGCACGCAGCCGCACCGGCAGCGCGCGGAACGTCCTAAGGAACGCGGAGGGCTCCCGGGTGGGCAGCTCGGCCAATGCCAGCGTGGGGAAGCGCGCCTGAATCCGCGGCAAACTTTCGGCCAACTGCACCCGGGCCAGTTGCGCACCGAGGCAGAAGTGGATGCCGTGGCCGAAGCTCAGCATGATCTTCCCGTCGGTCGACATGCCGGGACTGGTGCCGTAGAACCGCGCGGGATCGAAGCGGTCGGGATCGGCGAAGGCGTCAGGGTCGCGATTGCCAGACGCGATCAGCACGCGCACGTCCGCGTTCTTCGGGATCACCACGCCGCCTAATTCGATGTCGCGCTGGGCGATACGCGGAATGGAGCTGAACATTGCCGGCGCGTCGCAGCGCAGGACTTCTTCGACGAATGCCTTCACTCCCATGGCGTCTCCCTGCAGCCAGTGCCGCTGTTCGGGATAGGCCAGCATCGCCAGGACCGCATGGTCGATGGTCGCAGCGGTCGTGGCGAAGCCACCCAGCAGCATGCCCCACAACATGCTGATCAACTCCGCATCTGACAGCGTGTCGGCATCGTCGTCGTGTGCGCCGACCAGCATCGACACGATGTCGTGGCTGGGATCGGTGCGCTTGCGCTGTATGAGACCGCCGAAGTAGGCCTTCACTCTGGCACTGGCCGCGTCCGCCGCGGCGAGCCGGGGATCGCTGGTGTGCGGGCTCAGGCCTTCCAGAATGGCGCCGATGCCGGCGGCGAGCCCGAACATGTCGTCCTGGGGCATGCCAAACAGTTCGGCGAAGACCAGTATTGGCAAGGCCAGCGCGAATTCCCGATGCAGGTCCACGGCCTCCCCGCGCTCCAGCGCGGGCGCCATGCCGTCCAGCCGCGCTTCGACAATGCGCGCGATGCTCGGCCGCAGGTTGTCGATCTGGCCCATGGTGAAATCGCGCGAGATCAGCCGGCGCAGACGCGTATGCGTCGGTGGGTCCTTCATCGCTAGCGTGGAGGCCAGCAGATTGAGCGACAGGCTGGTCGCCGCATGCGGAAAATAGCGCGCCAGTTCGCCCGGCGCCGGTCCCCGAAACGCATCGCCCGTGGCCTTGAGAGCCCAGTAGATGTCGGCGTGTCGACTCAACAGAAAGAGGCCCGACGCCGCGCGATGCACCGGGTCGTGCTCGCGCAACCACCGCATGAACGGATACGGGTCGTGGATCCACGCCGGCGACGCCAGTTCGGCGAAGGCGTCCCGGCATGCTGCCGTGGTTTCTTGCACGTCCATCTTCGTTACCTGTTGGCTGGCTGATCTGACCGGTGCACGAGAGGTGCGCCGGCAAACACGATCGCGTCCCCAGCCGCGTCCGCACATCACCAGAAAACCGGGAACTCATCGAGCCCGCCAGTGATGATCTCCTTGCGCAACTTCAATTGTTCGGGCGCGACGGCCAGGCGCAGCGCGGGAAAGCGCTGGAAGATCGAACCGAACACCGCCTTGAGTTCCAGCCTGGCCAGCTCCCCGCCGATGCAGGAGTGCGGCCCGTGGGAGAACGCCAGGTGCGGCTTTTCCTGGCGTCCTATGTCGAAGATTTCCGGCTCGTCGAAATGGCGCGGATCGAACGACGTAGCCGGCAGGCCGACCAGCACCTTGCTCTCCGCGGGAATATGCACGCCCGCGATGGTCACGTCGGTGCTCGGATAGCGCATGATGCCATCCCAGCCCGCGCCCGGCGGGTACATGCGCAGGATTTCCTCCACCGCCTTGTCCACCAGGGATGGATCGCCGACCAGGCGTTCGCGCTGTTGCGGATGGCGGAACATGGCCAGCAGGCCGCATTCAATCTGCGCGACGGTGCTCTCGTGCCCCGCCACCAGCATGCCCGCCGCCAGGCCGATCGCTTCTTCCTCGGTCGCCTTGCCCTGGTCGACCGCCGCGAGCAGATCCGTCAGCAGGTTGTCGCCCGGATCCTGGCGCTTGTCCCGCATCTTGTCGCGAATGTAGGCGCGCAGTTCTTCCCAGGCCAAGCGTGACGCGGTGCGCGGGCCACTTTCATGCTGGTGCGTCATCACCTCGTCGGACAGCCGAGCGAAAAAGGCGTGATCCTCGTAGAGCAGGCCCATCAGGGCGCTGATGACCATGGCCGGAAGCGGAAACGAGAGGTGGCGCCGCAAGTCGGCGGGCTGGCGCTGGGCCGCCAGATCCTCGAACAACTGCGCAGCGATCGTCTCGACATGCGGCGCCAGCAGCTTCACCCTGCGGCTGCTGAAGGCCGGCGCGACGAGCGTGCGTAACCGGACATGCTCGCCCTGGTGCGAGACGAGCCACCCCGGCGAGCCGAGAATTACCGAATCGGGGGTGAACGCCGTCGGCGGCATTCCCGCCGGCCGGAACGCCGCATCGGACAGCGCCGCCTTGGCCTCGTCGTAGCCTGTCACCCACCAGCCTTCGTGCCCGGACGGGAAACGCACGCGTGGGATCGGACCGTTGGCGCGTAGCGCCAACATCTCGGGCGAGGGCTCAATGTGATCGACGCGCCACATCGGCAGCATCGGCAGGGGTTGTTCGGACACGGTGGCACTTCACTCTCTAAGCGATGGAAGGGCGGAAGTGCCCGCACGCGCTACGGTCACCGGCTTCACGTGCGCTTGCGTTCACTTCCGTTTGTCAATGACGATCGGCGGGGACGGCGACCGAATCCTGGAGCCTAACGTTGGCTTTAACCAGCTACCGAATCTTGTAGTAGCCCCCTAAGCTAAGCGCCTGGTGCCGGCCTCATGCGCGTCTCAGAACACGGACCTGCAGCGCGATGCGCTGCTCGGCTCGCCATGAGCGCTTTGGTCTAGGAGCGTGTTGCAAGCCACTTGCGCACGTTCACGTTGGCATCCGTGCCAAACTTCGAAGCGCGTTCTCGTCGACGAACTGCACGGTCACGAAATCCGGCGCGGCGCGACCTCGCCCGCCTCGGCTTCGTCATCGAACCCAAGGCCGGCTAGCTCTGCCAGCGCCGCTTCAGACTCCGCGGGAGATAGGGACACCCTCGCTTGGGAACGCCTTGGCGTATTCGATCGCCGCCTCAACCTGGTCCGCGTCAGCGATGAAAAATCGTCGACAATCTCCTCGGCCGATTGCCCCCGCGCGAGGGCGTCCACCATAGGCGGGAACTTTCGTGTTTTAATGATGGGTTGGTTGCGATCACCTCGGACCTGTACCCATCGACGCAGTTCAGACGATGAAGGCGGCTTTTGAGGTCGGCGTCGATCTTGCCGAGATCAAGGACTAGCTTGCCAAACGCGCCTCGGTGCGTGTCGAAGGACAGTTGCCGGTCACTACATACAGGCGCCCCCGGGTGAGATCTCTAAAGGTCCATGAATGCCTGGCTCAGCCCGCAGGAAAATAGCTACGGAAACAGCAGCTCGACGGACTGAAGCGGCTGAGTGGAATCGCCCCCGTCCCAAATAAATCCGAAGCGGTCACGTCAAAACAGGAAGCGGAGACGCTCTACGGGAGCGACTGAAACTGGCAGTTTTCTCGCACATTGACTTGCGTTTATCTCGACGACCACCAACGGAGAGTCTTCATGTACATACCAACCCACTTTCGAGATGACGACATCGAGAACATTCGAGCGACAATCCGCTGCGCCCGATTGGCCACCCTAGTCACAGCGACATTAGATGGGCCACTTGCGACGCCTCTTCCGCTCTTCCTCGATGAGAGCGAAGGCGAACACGGCACGTTATACGGGCATCTGGCGAAGGGCAATCCGCAATGGCGCACGGCCCCGATCGGAGAAGCTCTGGCGATCTTTACTGGCGCAGAGGCTTATGTGACGCCATCCTGGTATCCCAGCAAGCGACAAGCTGAACATGTGGTGCCGACATGGAATTACATCGCGGTCCACGCCCATGGGCCGATTGAGTTCTTCGACGATCCCACTCGCCTGCTTGAGGTTGTGACACGTCTGACGAATATCCATGAGACGTCACGTGCGACGCCCTGGGCCGTCAGCGATGCTCCCGCGGATTTCGTCGCCGCCCAGTTGCGTGAAATCGTCGGCGTGCGCATCCCGATCACCATGGTCGAAGGCAAACGCAAGATGAGCCAAAACCGCCCCGCGCCTGATCGCATTGCTATCGCCGCCGGCTTAGCGGCGAGCAAACTACCACGGGACCAGGAAGTTGCAGCTCTTATCTTGGTTCAGGACTGAGACGATAATGTGCAAGACCGGCGCCGCAGCCATCTTACATCTACAGCTCTCACAGACTGCAGCGGGCGGGCCATCAATTACCTCGCGATCACGAACGGAAACGTCAGCTCGGGCTTGCCGCACTGTGCAGACACCTGTCGGTATTCTGACAGAGGCACAATCTCGTGTCAGGTCCAGTACAACGCGCAAGTAAGGTTTCAGACTTTCGAAAGCCCATTCGACTTTGCGCCCCCCGCTGCCTGGGATGGCTATTGCTTAAAACAAAACGATCCAACAGAGCCACTCAGGCAGCAATGCTCACGCTCTCCAAACTCTCTCTCTCACCACCGAAGCAATTACATTGTTGAACCAATTCGCGCGCAAGTGCAAGGACTTGCAATCGAGACTCACGTCAGCGACATTTTGACATTTGCGAGCCGCGCAACTCAGTTTAGGAGCATGAGCAAGCAAGAGCGGCTGCGCTTGTATATGCAGGCAATGATTCGCTCCCCGAAGGAGCCGTCATCGTCATAGCGAGCGATATGCCAGTTGAGACAGAACTTGCCCGCAGTCTGGATCTCGCCAACGTATAAATCTTGGATCATTTGTTTCCGAGGCGCGCTTGCGCGCGCCAGGGCCGGACTACATGATTCATGAACCATAACTATTGCCAATTCTACAGAAGCATTGGTTTCTTCAACGCAGTTAGTGATTACAGCATGACGGCAGATTTGCCGTTTGCTCGCTCCTGCCGTCCGCTTCGCGATTCGACACTCGAAGGGGTGAGCTCGGTGAGCGAGTTCTTTCGTCACTCGGCCCAACAACGGGTTCAGTTCGAGGTCCCGCGCCAAATGCCACGATTCGTTTACTGCCCATTGTCGAGTACATGCTTGTGTTTCGCTTGGCACGATGCTTGCTGAAGATCATTTAAGGGGCGAGGAAAAACTGCAAGGGCTTGGAAAAGCAAGATGAGCACAAACGCTTTGGTCGGAGGCGTCATTCCGAGGACCGATGTTGTGAAACGTGCAGCGCGCATCGGTGCCGAAGTCAAGAATATCAAGCTATCAGGCGACCTACCGGATCACACGATCGCCGCGATCAACAGCTTATTGCTCGAGCACAAGGTGATCTTCTTCCGCAATCAAGGACATCTGAATGACGCCGAGCATGAGCGCTTTGCCGCTCGTCTCGGAAAGCTAGTGCCACATCCGATGCTCGGTGCCACCAAGGGGATGGCGTCGCTCCTCGAACTCGACTCCACTCGCGGCGGCGGTCGCGCCGACGTTTGGCATGCGGATGGGACCTTCGCCGACGCCTATCCAAAGATTCTGGTCCTGCGGGCCGTTGTAATGCCAACGTTCGGAGGCGACACCGTGTGGTCGAACACAGCTGCCGCTTATCTTGGTTTGCCCCCGCCGCTACAACGGCTTGCCGAGGGCCTATGGGCCGTTCACAGCAACGTCTTCGATTACGCCGGGATCGCGCGCGTGCGCGAGGTCGACAAGAAGCATTTTGAGGAGGTGTTCACCAGAACGGTTTTTGAGACCGAGCATCCCGTCGTACGCGTCCATCCCGAAACAGGCGAGCGGACGCTAGTGCTCGGCGCCTTGGTGAAGCACTTTATTGGCATCCGCAAATACGACGGACAAAAGCTGTTCGATCTGCTCCAGTCCCACATCACCGCGCCCGAAAACACTGTGCGCTGGAATTGGCTAGAGGGCGATATTGCGCTGTGGGATAACCGCGCAACGCAGCATTACGCGGTCAACGATTACGGGGACCAGCATCGCGTCGTACGTCGGGCCACGATCGAGGGTGACGTGCCTCTCAGTGTCGATGGCCGGAGCAGTGTAACGCGACTGAAGGTGACCGAATAACTGCACGTCGACTCCCAGCGCCCCCCGGCTGAAAACTGGGAAAAATTCGTAATCGGAGTTTGTTTCGGAACACTCGAACGCACACCGACGCCATATCTCAGCTCTTAATGCCAACTCGGCAGCGCTTCGCCATGCTGGCAACTATTTAGCGTGGGTAACGGCTTCGAGGAAACCACGAGCATCACTGTCCTTCACCGGCGGCCGGTATGTGGGCTTCACGTTTCAGTTTAGAAAATCCTCGGTCAGTGGCCATAAAGCGCGCCAACATGGGGGCGATGAGTTTAGTCGGATCGACCACTTGACCACCCTGACGCGTAAGCACTTCTGCATAGGCGATGAGATCACGATGCACGGCGGCGGGCAGCTCCGCAGTCACTTTGACCGGCTTGTCGTCTGGAAGCTCTCCTATTTTAAGTTTGGGCATGTTGTCACCCTCTATATGGGGTAAGTATCAGATCACGATTGACAAGAACACGAACCGGGAAACCAGGTCGTACGGTTAGAGTCGGCTGGATGTTGAGGCTTCTACGGACGACCTGCTGCCCGGTCTGGTTCAGTGAATCCGAGGCGCCGTGTCGCAATGCCTGGATGATGGCGCTGTCGTTGCTGTTGGTGTCCGAGCCGGCCCCAAGTTCGGTGCCGACCGCCAGAAACGTCGATAGAGCCGCGGCCTTGAACAGCTCTCCCCAGTGGTTGTCGACTTGGTCTTCAAGGCCCGCGTAACCTGCGGTGTCAGCGCCAGGCTGCCGCTCGAGAACGATAGACCGTCCATTCGGCATGATCAGCCGGGTCCAGACGAGCAGCACGCGCGACTGGCCGAAAGTGACCTGGCTATCGTAGATCCCGATCAGACGCGCTCCCTGGGGCACAAGCAGAAAGCGGCCGGTCGGCGTGTCATAGACATTCTCGGTTACCTGCGCCGTAATTTCGCCTGGCAGGTCCGATCGGATTCCGGTGATCAGGGCTCCCGGAATAACCGTCCCAGCCTGCACGAGATATGGTGAAGCGGGCCTGGTGACGCGGTCAGGGCTGACCGTGCGACGGTCCACGGTGGCGTTCACGAAGGCAAGCTTTCGGTCCCGTCCGTTCTGCGCAGATCCATCGTCGCCCGTGCCCGTTGCGTTCGGTAGCGCGACGCGGTCGCCTCCAACAGCCGCCGCGGCGGGCGGACGCACTTCTCTCCCATTGGTCGAAGCGAACAGATGGCTGATGCGGGCTGCTTCGGTCTCTTGATCCCGGCGCTGCTGGTCCGGATCAGCGCCGTTCGTCGGCGACTGGCCTTGGGCTGCAAGAATCGGTCGACCGAGATCCCCGGGTAGCGGCGGGCCAAGCTGCGGGACTGCCTGGCGCGGAACGCCAGCGTAGTCTTTGGGCAGCGCCGTTATGCCGTCGGCAACATTGTGGTGATCGGTGCTGTAAACCTCATCGGTCGCCTGATTTCGATGGCGGTTGCTCGCTAGCGACCACAACACGGTTCCACCGATGACGAACAACACGACAGCAGTCCCTCCGGCGAGAACTTTCCGCGACAACCGGGTTACTCGCGGTTGCTCTGCTCTCAGGCGGAAGCTTCCGGACGGATCCTCTTGTGTCGCTGATGGGACGGATTGCTCGTGATCGTTTCCACTCAAGCTGCTCATGACGACGGCCTCCCGTCTGTCCTGACAATCCTGACTTTCTGCTGGTGTTCACCCCCGAGCCGTAGTTCAGCGGCTGCAAACAGCCGATCGACGATCAGCACGTTACCGGAGGCGCGATAGTTGACGAACTCGGTTTTGCCATCCGGTCCGATGACAAAGAGCGGAGGCATCTCACCTTGCACGATGCCTTGCGGGAATTCGACATAGACCTTGCGGCCATCGTCATATGCGGTGAGCGGCCGCCAGGGAGGATTGTCTCCTTTGATCGCATAGCGGAAGATGCGCTGCGCCGGGTTCGGAAGAACGGGCTTCAGAGCGACCGAACGCGATCGTTCCCGTGCAGTTTCTGGATAGTACCAGGCGACAGACGGCATGTATGGGCGTTCGCGGGAGCGGAGCTCGATCAGGTAGGTGCGCCGGTCAGTATTGACCACTAGGTTAGTCTCGATCGAAGCTCGGGTCGGCTTGACCAAGATATGGACGCGCCGTGTGTCGCCGCTCCCGCTCTCGGTATCGCCCACGACCCAGCGCACGGTATCTCCGGCCGCGATCGGCCCTGATCCCGTCAACTGTTCTCCCTCCTCGAGCGCGATATCCGTGATCTGCCCCGGCGCGGCGTAGATCTGATAGAGCGCCCCGGGACTGTAGGCGTAGATCTGCGCCGCGTTGAAATACCCTCGCTTGCGCGGTTCGACCCGGGCTGCGCCGTTTGCGGTCTCGACCCGGCTCACGGGTTCAGCGTCTTCCTTACCTCCCGACTTGCCGCCGAAAGCCGGCTTCCAGAGGGGTGGAACGTGAAGCGGTCGCGATCTGTCGTCGAGAGCCACCGGCGTCGCCGGTAACGGAGGCACTTCAGTGTCATAGCTGATCTCCGGCGGAATGTAGGTCGCGCACGCGCCGAGCGCCGAGGAAGCAAGCAGGAGAGCAAACAAGACTGCTCGCTTCGCGGTCAAGAATTCGGGCGGAGCCGGACTGATCCTGTTGTACGGGACGGGATGCTTCGAATGAACGTCGGACAGCGTCTTAGTCACTGACTCAACTCCTTCGACCAGTTGATGGCGCGAACGAAGACTCCAAGAGGATTCTTGCGCAGACGTTCGGCATCGCGCGGCGTTTCGATCACGATGGTGAGAATGGCGGTCCAGCGCTCGGTCGAACTCAACGAACCGTTGTCGTAGACACGCTCGGTCCACGCGACCCGAAAGCTCTCCGACGACGCGCGAATGACGCTCGAGACGTCCACTGAGATTTGGGCCTTGCCCAGCTTCGCAAAGGGGTCATTGTTGCGCGCATAGTCGTTGAGCGCAGCGGCGCCACGATCGGTCGTAAAATCATAGGCCCGGAGCCAATTCTGGCGCAGAACGATGCCGTCGGCCGGTAGGCCTCTGACATCCTCGATAAAGCGCGCCAGATGGTAGGCGATCTGCGGATCAGTGGGTTGATAGTCGGTGTTGGCCGGCGCAACCCTTTGGGCTTGGCCGAGATGATCGACTTCGACCACCCAGGGCGTGATTGAGCCTTGGCTCGATTGCCAAACCAGGCTGCCTGCGAGACCGGCTGAAAGCATCAGGCAGCCGAACGCCATCAGGCGCCAGTTCTTGGCTTGCACGCGCGCTGATCCAATTCGTTCGTCCCAAACCTGCGCTGATTTCTGATACGGCGTGACCGGTTCCGGCATGCGCCCGTAATGAACGGAAGTTCGTTTGAACATCGATGGTTGCCCCTAGTATCGAGTGATCGGTTCCGAGTCGTGCGGTATGAGCGTTTGCGTCACCTGCGCAGCGGGTGGCGAAGGCGCAACGATCTGCGTGTCAGCGCTCTCCTTCAGACAAATCGACGGAGGAGCCGCCGCCACCGTGATCGCCTGAGCGGACTGCGTGGCCGGCTGCCGATGCGCCATGCCGAATGGTCTCGGCGCGCTTCATGCGTCGCGCCCAATCGGGTTGCCCTTCGGCCGAATTGCTCGCGCCTTGCGCGCCGGCTTCCCCACCCCCACCGACCGCAGCCGCTGCACGACGCAACGGGCTCATGGCGGCCGAAGCGCCGGCCTCTGCGACGCCGGCAACGCCGCCACTCCGGTAGGCGGCTGATGCCGCGCTCATAGCGGCGCCGCCACTACGCGCGGCGCCCGCGATCGCGCCGCCAGCGAGACCAGCACCGCCGGCGGCAAGACCCGCACCCGCCGCAACAATGCCGCCAGCAGCAAGGCCTGTTCCAATTGCGGCGCCGCCGCCGAGTTGCGGTCCACCGGACACAAGGCCGTTTGCGATGCCCGGACCGAAGATACCGAGCCCTAGCAAGGAGAGCGCCGCGAGCACCAGCGTCATCGCGTCTTCAATGGTCGGCTGAGCGCCGCCGAAGCCCGTGGTGAACTGCGAGAACAGGGTAGAACCGATGCCGACGATGACGGCCAGGACCAGGACCTTGATCCCTGAAGAGATGACGTTACCCAAGACCCGCTCTGCCGCGAAGGCAGTATTACCAAACAGTCCGAACGGAATGAGCACGAAGCCGGCGAGCGTCGTGAGCTTGAACTCGATCAGGGTGACGAAGAGTTGGATCGCCAGAATGAAGAAGGCGAGCAACACCACGACCCAAGCAAACAGAAGAACGACGATCTGGACGAAATTCTCGAAGAAACTGATGTAGCCCATCAGGTTCGAGATCGAATCGAGCAGCGGTCGGCCGGCGTCGAGCCCGACCTGAGCGATCTTTCCAGGGCGCAGGAGATCTGATGCGGACAGGCTTGCGCCCGTTGCTTTCAGCCCAAGGCCGGCGAAGCTTTCGAAGACGATGCGCGCCAAGCCGTTCCAGTTACCGATGAGGTAGGCGAAAACACCCACGAAGAGCGTCTTCTTGACGAGACGCGCGATGATGTCCTCGTCAGTTCCCCAACTCCAGAACAACGCAGCCAGCGTGATGTCGATCGCCGCAAGCGTCGCCGCGAGATACCCGACGTCGCTACCGAGAAGGCCGAAGCCATTGTCGATATAACGCGTGAACGTTTCCAGAAACTGGTCAATGATCCCCGTACCAGTCATGGGTTGCTCGCCTCAGGCACCGCCAGGTTCGGATATCCCTGCGGGATCCGGCTTTGATCCTTTGGGGCAGGCGTCGAACTGGCCGAGTCATCGTGGCCGGGAGCTACAACGCCGTCTTTCTTGCCAAGGAAGCGACGCCGGTTTTCGGCCCAAATCTGCTGGCAATGGCGATAGCCTGCCGCCTCCTCCGGAATGACGCCACGGCAACGTGCGAGGTCGGAGATGGTTGTATCGGTCGTCTGCCCCGCCTTCGGCGTCGGCGGAGAATCATCTCCGCCACGCAGTTGAATCGTGCAGGCGACGATGGCCACTAGGCCGATTGTCGTAAGCAGCGACAGCGCCTTGAATGCCTTTACGTCGGTCATCAGTGGAACATCTGCACATTGGTGGACTGATAGCCCTGTCCAGGCGTCAGGAAGCGCCTGAGCTGTTCTCGTCCTTGATCCTGAGCCGAGGCGCGCTGAGCCGCTTCGAGGCTCTGCGCCCTGCCCTGCGCCGCCGCCGCAGCCGTGAGATCGGCAAGTTGTTGCACTTGAAGCGCGAGGATCTGGTTGCCGGCTTGAGTTGCCTGCAGGGCACCGCTAGCACTCTGGCTCGACGTTACGAGGGCGGACGTCTGGATGCGATTGGTGTCGAGATTGCCAACGATGCCGGCCTGGACGCGAAGCGCATCTTGCGTTGCCGAGTAAGTATTTTGCCAGCGCGATTGAGCATTGGAGATCAGCAACGGGCTCGACTGGCTGCTGGTGGCCGGCGCGTAGCTGGTCGAGAAGGCGCGGTCGATCTGCTGCACGTCGTAGGCGATGCGCTGGGCCTGGGCCAGCAATTGCTGGGTCCGCTGGATCGAGAATTGCAGTTGCTGCAGCGACGAATACGGCAGGTTTGCTAGATTTCTCGTTTGATTGATCAGCATCTGTGCCTCGTTCTGCAACGATGTGATCTGATTGTTGATCTGCTGGAGCTCCCGAGCGGCCGTCAGGACATTCTGGACATAGTTGTTGGGATCAAAGACGATAAGCGCTCGTGCAGGCATCGTAATGCCAAGCGATAGAGCGATGGTGCCAGCGGCCAGCAATGAGCCAAGACGCCTCATAGCGATTTCTCCAGATTGACGAGATTGGGGATCAGGTCGAGGGCCCAGGCGACGCCACGGTGCTGCAGCCAGGCCGGCACAAAGCCCTCGGGACCATGTTCGACGAGGAGTTGCGCAATCGTCGTCTGATCCGTCTTGGAAGAAGCTGCGGTGAAAGCGAGCGCAATCTCACCGAGGCCAAGTTCGAACATCCGGTTGCCGCGACGAGACTGGCAGTAGTAGTCGCACTTTGGCGTTGCCCGGCTCAGAAGCTCGATTTGACGGTCATTGAGGCCGAAGCGGCGGTAGATGGCAGTGATCTGCGGTTCGATCGCCCGTTCGTTCGGCAGCAACAAGCGCGTTGGGCAGCTTTCGATGATCGCCGGCGCTATCGCAGAGCCATCAATGTCGGAAAGGGACTGGGTGGCGAAGATGACGGACGCATTCTTCTTCCGAAGCGTCTTCAGCCATTCCCGAAGTTGCCCCGCAAAATCCTCATCATCGAGGGCCAACCACCCCTCATCAACAATCAGGAGTGTCGGCCGGCCATCGAGACGATCACCAATACGATGGAAAAGGTACGCCAACACGGCCGGTGCCGCACTCGTTCCGATCAAACCTTCGGTCTCAAAGGCCTGGACCGAGGCTTCGCCAAGGCGTTCGAATTCGGCATCTAGCAGGCGCCCGGAGGGACCGCCCAGGCAGTAAGGCTGCAAGGCACGTTTCAGGGAGTTGGATTGCAGCAGAACTGACAGACCCGTGAGCGTGCGTTCCTCCCTCGGCGCCGAGGCAAGAGACGTCAGCGCCGACCACAGATGATCCTTGACCTCGGGGGTGATCTCCACTTTCTCGCGTGCCAGGATCGCGCCGATCCATTCCGTGGCCCAACCGCGTTCGGAAGGATCGTCGATCCAAGCCAGCGGCTGCAACGCAACGGGTTGCTCACCTCCGTCAGACAATGCCCCGCCGAGATCGTGCCAATCACCGTCCATGGCGAGAGCGGCCGCCCGGATCGAACCACCGAAGTCGAACGCAAAGACCTGAGAGTTCGGGTAGCGCCTGAACTGTAACGCCATCAGCGCAAGCAGGACCGACTTGCCAGCACCTGTCGGCCCCACCACGAGGGTATGACCGACGTCACCGACGTGGAGGGAGAATCGGAAGGGCGTCGATCCCTCGGTCTTGCCGAACAGAAGAGGCGGACCCTTGAAGTGCAGATCTCTCGCCTCGCCAGCCCACACCGCCGACATCGGAATCATGTGGGCCAGATTGAGGGTCGAAACCGGTGGCTGCCGCACATTGGCATAGACGTGCCCGGGCAGACTGCCGAGCCAGGCTTCGACGGCGTTTACCGTCTCGATCATGCAGGTGAAATCGCGGCCTTGAATAACCTTCTCGACCAGGCGGAGTTTTTCGTCGGCCGCACCGGGATCGCCGTCCCACACCGTGATGGTCGCCGTGACAAAGGCTTGTCCGATCCGATCCGAACCCAGCTCCTGCAGCGCCGCGTCGGCGTCAATCGCCTTATTGTGGGCGTCGGTATCGAGCAGCGTCGGCGCCTCGTTGGTCATGACCTCCTTGAGAATGGCGCCAATCGACTTTCGCTTGGCGAACCACTGCCGCCGAATCTTGGTCAGAAGCTTGGTGGCATCGGTCTTGTCGAGCATGATCGCCCGGGTCGACCAACGATACGAGAATGGCAGGCGATTCAGGTCGTCCAGGATCCCCGGGGTCGTAGCGCCCGGAAAGCCGACAATGGTCAGGACCCGAAGATTGGCTGAGCCCAGCATTGGCTCGAGTCCGCCGGTCAGCGGCTGGTCGGCCAACAGCGCATCGATATACATCGGAATTTCGGGCACGCGAACGCGATGACGCTTGGTCGAGATCGTCGAGTGCAGGTAGGTCAGCGTGTCCTGATCATCGAGCCAGGCGCATTCTGGCATGAACCCTTCGACGAGCTGCAGCACGCGGTCGGTTTGATCGGCAAACCCGCGGAGCACCTCGCGCGCGTCTGCGCTAACAGTCCGATCGCGGCCTTCATAGAGCAGTCGCTCTGCCCTGGCGGCTCCTTCCTCCGGCGGCAGATAGACGAAGGTTAGGAAATAGCTGGACTCATAATGGGCTCCCGCCTCCTCGAACTGAGCCCTGCGTTCCGCGTCAACCAGCGCAGACGCGACATCCGGAAATGTACTCGGAGGATAAGCCCCAGCAAAATGACGCTGCGCCTCAACAAATACGGCCCAACCAGATCCCAGGCGGCGCAGGGCGTTATTCAGGCGACCGGCGACGCCGACAAGTTCGGCCGGCACCGCGCTGTCGAGGTCCGGTCCCCGGAACTTTGCCGTCCGCTGGAACGAGCCATCCTTATTCAGGATGATCCCCTCGTCGACGAGGGCTGCCCAGGGCAGGAAGTCGGCGAGGCGCGCATTGGAATGGCGATACTCAGCAAGATTCATCATGACGCAGGCTCAGGTGTTGAGATGACCGGGAATGCGCAGATGCCGGCGCACCACATCGACGAAGGCGGAATCGCGTTTGGCGGCCCAGACGGCGGCCATGTGGCCGATGAACCAGAGGACAAGACCCGCGATCCAGAGCCGAAGTCCCAGCCCCAGGGCTGCGGCAAGCGTGCCGTTGACGATCGCGACCGATCGCGGCGCGCCGCCCATCAGGATTGGCTCTGTGAGCGCGCGATGAACGGGCACGACAAATCCTGCGACCGGCTCAGTCATCAGATCACCACGCCGCCGCCGAAGGAGAAGAACGAAAGGAAGAAGCTCGAGGCGGCAAACGCGATTGACAGGCCGAACACGATCTGGATCAGCCTGCGGAAACCACCTGACGAGTCCCCAAAGGCGAGCGTGAGCCCCGTCACGACGATGATGATGACGGCGATGATCTTGGCGACCGGTCCTTCAACCGACTGCAAGATCTGATTGAGTGGCTGTTCCCATGGC
Source organism: Bradyrhizobium sp. CB1717 (assembly GCF_029714325.1). Lineage (NCBI taxonomy): Bacteria > Pseudomonadati > Pseudomonadota > Alphaproteobacteria > Hyphomicrobiales > Nitrobacteraceae > Bradyrhizobium > Bradyrhizobium sp. CB1717. The sequence goes on along the minus strand of NZ_CP121666.1, from coordinate 2,456,867 downwards.
ATGTTCGAGCCGGCCGCCCATGCCGGTGCCGACGCCAAAAGAACCATCCCGGATATGGCCAGTGATGCGGCATCTCGACGAAAACGAAATTGCTGACGCATGTCAGTCTCCTGCTGATGAAAGGTTGTAGTCGCCGGCGGCCCCGAGTCCGGTGACGAGGGCGAGTTCAGCGAGGCGACGGTCAGTGCCGCGCCCCGCAAGCACAGCAACGATGTTGATGGTCTCAGCGATCAGGGCACGCGGAACCGTGATGACGGCTTCCTGGATGAGTTGCTCGAGCCGCCGCAGCGCACCAAGCGCACTACCCGCATGAATGGTCCCAATGCCGCCGGGGTGGCCCGTGCCCCAGGCCTTAAGCAGATCGAGTGCCTCGGCACCGCGAACTTCGCCGACCGGAATGCGGTCAGGACGCAGTCGCAGCGAGGAGCGGACGAGATCCGATAGCGTGGCCACGCCATCTTTGGTCCGCAAAGCCACGAGATTGGGCGCTTTGCACTGAAGCTCGCGTGTATCTTCGATCAGAACCACACGATCGGAGGTCTTTGCCACCTCGGCAAGGAGCGCGTTCGTCAATGTCGTCTTGCCGGTCGATGTCCCGCCGGCGACGAGGATGTTCTTGCGCACCGCGACCGCGTTCTTCAGGATCCTGGCCTGCTCCGGGGTCATAATCTTCCGGGCGATGTAGTCATCGAGCGTAAACACGGCGACCGCGGGCTTGCGTATAGCAAAGGCCGGCGCTGCAACGACCGGAGGCAAAAGACCTTCGAAGCGCTCACCGGTCCCGGGCAGTTCGGCCGAAACCCGTGGCGCGCTAGCATGCACCTCGGCGCCGACGTGATGCGCAACCAGGCGAACGATGCGCTCGCCATCCGCAGCCGACAGGGTTTCGCCTGTGTCGACAAGGCCATTCGACAACCGGTCGATCCACAACCGCCCATCCGGATTGAGCATTACCTCGATGATCGCTTCGTCTTCGAGGTAGCCGGAAATCGCCGTGCCAAGCGCGCTGCGCAGCATTCGCGCGCCGCGCGAACTCGCTTCCGATTGAATTGAATGGATTGCCACCGTTCGTCCCCACCGTATGAGGACGTCGAACGACAGTCCTCAGATGGGGATGATTAGAAGAGGCACCGATGGACTTGACGCAACAAGCGCTTTCGAAGATCGTAGGCTGGCGTAGAAAAAGAAAGACTGAGAACGAAGTTATGAGGCCTGCTCAATCGTATCAGTTCGCTGGGAGTGGCTACTTACCACTCCGCATCGTCATCCGCGGGCAGGAAGATGACCGAATCCTCATACAACCCAACTGATTCGACAGCATAGGAAACATCAGACGGCTCGAAGAGGAGGATTGAACTCATCCACGAAACGATGGATCGGCGCCAAGGCACCACGAACCAGACCAACGCCGCGATCTGCAGCGCTACGCTGACGCCGAACGCCACCTGATAGGCTTGGACGGTCCTATGGCCGTCGTTCGCAGGCCATTGCTCCAGGATCAGGCCTGTCGCGTATTGTGCCAGAAATGCCCAACCAAAGTGCAAGACGTTCAAAGCGCCGTTGGCACGACCAGCAAGCTCCGGCGGAAAGTAATCTGATATCACCGCGAAGCTGATCACGGTTGCTGTTCCGACGATTGCGATGACAGACCAGGGTAGGATGGACGGCAGAGGCGCTCGCAGGATCAAGGCTAACTCGGCTGCTATAAACAGCACCGCAACCATCGCCAATATCGTCTCCGCCGCGATTCCTCTGCGTTTGATGTTATGGACGGCCACACCGAAGAACCAGGCAGCGCCGCTCAATACGATGGACATTATGAATAGCTGTCCGACGAGACTTGCGCGATCAAGCCTCTCCACGTCGGTCAGCCACGGCGATGCCCACAATCCCTGCAGGGACCAGGCCGATCCCACGCAAGTCGCCGACAATGGCGCAATGCACCAGAAACGCCGATCGCCGAAAACGGAGCCAAGGGTGGCGCGCGCTGTTAATGGAACAATGCCTCGTTCAGGCACCACAAAATAGATGAGAATGGCTATCGCACCAGTAGCCGCTGCCAGAATCTCAAAGATTGACCGCCAGCCAATCCAAGCGAGCAGGCGCTCGACGGGAGCAGTAGCAGTCACCGCTCCTAGCGAGCCCAACATGACCATGTAGCCGTTCAGCAAGCCAACTCGCTCCCTGGGAAACCAAAGGATGATGGATTTCAGACCTGCCGTGAGCGCTGCCGCCACGCCAAGCCCGATCATTGCACGCGCGATCAAAAGTGACAGGAAGCCGGTCGATACTGCGAACAGTCCGGCGCCCACTGCTGCGAGCAAGAGCAGAGCACTTTGGACGCGACGCGGACCAAATCGGTCCAACAAGATGCCGACGGGGATCTGAGCCGCCGCGAAAACTAGAAAATAGACCGAGGTAAGCAAGCCAAGATCGGCACTCCCAAGCCCGATGTCCGAGCTGATATGGCTGGCGATCAGAGCGTTGATCGTTCGAAACAGGTACGAAAGATAGTATCCAGCAGCAAAAGGGAGAAAAACCCGCGCAATTCGACACCATCCTTTTGAGATTTGCATGCCGGCCCCTCTTGCTGTCAACTCTTTCGAGCCGATAGCGCGACCAGCTCCTGCCGGTTCAGCTAAATCGCTGCGGTCGTAGGCTAGCGAAGAAAAAGAAGGAACCGGCGAAACGGTAGTGCTGCATGGTTCAATCAGGTTTCTTCGGCCGGCTCCTGAGGGCGGATATCTTCTGGAATCTCGCGCAGAAAGCTTTGCCCCTTTTGCAGACGGCGCCCGAGCGCCTCGACAAATCCCTCAAAGCGTTCCTTGCCCTTTATTTGCGCGGCCGCCTGCGCATCGTTGGGTAGCGGCGGCGTAATCGTCAGCCAGAAACGAATGAACAAAGCCAAGGTCTCGGCCGTCAAACCCACGTCGCGTTCCAGCCGCTGCATCTGGCGCGACAGCCGGTCGAGGCGCCTGGCGAACGCTGCCTCCCGCCTGTCCGCTCCATCCGGGGACAGAAACGAAACGACTGCCGCTTCCACGATCGCCGACCGAGAAAGCTTCTTGCGATCGGCGAGCTCCGAGATCTGTTTCAGCAGTTCTGGCGGGAAGTAGACGTTCATCCGGTCGCGCATAATGCCTCAGAGCTCCATACTGTCATTCGGGTCCATGGCGACCTGACGAGCGACGCCGCGCATTTGTTGGCGTATGAGGCGGGACTGACGGACCGCATCCTCATCATCGTCAAGAACGGCAGCAAATTCTTGTGCCGGTGTCGGTTCGGTCGTCTCGTTGGCGATCGCGACGTGATCGGGTAGTTCGGGCTCGCGACGGAGTCCGCTGTTCGCCGTGTCTTCCTTGGCCTCGGCGACTTTGTCAGTTGGACCTCCCGTCTGCATCGGCGTTCCAAGCGCTGACCATCCGTCCGTTCGCAATGATCGGCCGGCCGTCGCCGGATCTGGCGGCGGCAGAACCCGCTCGGTGAACCGCCGATCCTCGTAGTAGCGAACCTTCTTCGCCCGGATCGGTGTCGTCCCTGCCACCATGATGATCTCGTCCATCGGCGGAAGCTGCATGACCTCGCCGGGGGTCAGTAGCGGCCTTGCCGTCTCCTGGCGCGAGACCATGAGGTGCCCCAGCCACGGGTTCAATCGATGACCGGCATAGTTCTTCATCGCGCGCATCTCGGTCGCCGTACCCAGCGCGTCGGAAACCCGCTTGGCGGTTCGCTCGTCGTTGGTCGCGAAGCTGACGCGGACGTGACAGTTGTCGAGGATGGCGTTGTTGGGCCCGTAGGCCTTCTCGATCTGATTAAGCGACTGCGCGATCAAGAAGCTCTTGATGCCGTACCCCGCCATAAAGGCGAGCGCGGACTCGAAAAAATCGAGCCGCCCGAGTGCGGGAAACTCGTCGAGCATCATCAGAACGCGATGCCGGCGGTCGCGAGCGTGCAAGTCCTCCGTCAGTCGGCGGCCAATCTGGTTCAGCACCAGGCGGATTAACGGCTTGGTCCGAGAAATATCCGATGGTGGCACCACAAGGTAAAGGGTCGTCGGGCGGCTATCTGCGATCAGATCGGCAATCCGCCAGTCGCAGCGGCAGGTCACCTGAGCCACAACGGGATCACGGTACAGCCCCAGGAACGACATCGCGGTGGACAGGACGCCAGACCGCTCATTCTCGGATTTGTTCAGGAGCTCGCGCGCGGTCGAGGCGACCACGGGATGGGCACCCTGCTTACCAAGATGCGGCGTCGTCATCATTGCCTTCAGCGTCGCCTCGATCGGCCGCTTCGGATCCGACAGGAAAGCGGCGACGCCGGCCAGGGTCTTGTTGGCTTCCGCATAGAGGACATGGAGGATGGCGCCGACTAAGAGCGAATGACTGGTCTTCTCCCAATGGTTCCGCTTGTCGAGCGAGCCTTCGGGGTCGACCAGGACGTCGGCCACGTTCTGGACATCGCGAACCTCCCATTCCCCGCGCCGGACTTCGAGGAGCGGATTGTAGGCTGAGGACTTCGGGTTGGTGGGATCAAACAACAGGACGCGACCATGCCGCGAGCGAAAGCCGGCGGTCAGCTGCCAGTTCTCGCCTTTGATGTCGTGAACGATGGCTGAGCCAGGCCAGGTCAGCAGGGAGGGGACGACGAGACCGACGCCTTTGCCGGATCGGGTTGGTGCGAAACACAAGACGTGCTCTGGTCCGTCATGACGCAAGTAGTCGCCGTCGAGCTTGCCGAGCACCACACCATCCGGACTGAGAAGTCCGGCCGCTCTTACCTCCTCCAGATCGGCCCAGCGCGCTGAACCATAGGTCTCGACATTCTTGGCTTCACGCGCGCGCCACACCGACATGCCGATCGCCACCGCGATCGAAACGAAGGTCCCCGAAGCCGCGATAAATGCGCCTTCGACAAAGACGTGTGGCGCATAGGCGTCGTAAACGAACCACCACCAGAAGAAGACGGGCGGGTAATAGATCTTGAAGCCCAACAGTTCGAACCAGGGCCGCCCAAGCTCCGGTTGCCAGGCGAGCCGCCAGGCCGTCCACTCGGTTGCTCCCCAGATGGCCAGCAAAACGATCAGGCCGACAACGATCACCTGGCCCCAGAGGATTTTGGTTCCGGACATCCCGAACGCCCTTCCCGCAACTGAGTTGGAGAGATTGCTAGAGGCCGAGGTCGCGCTTGCGGCCAAAACCCCATTCGACCCCACCGCCGTCCTTCACTACGCCGGTGACGTGTTGGCCGAGCCTCTTTTCGAGTTCGCGCGACCAGGGCACGAGTTGGAAGCCTAGCCCATTGTCGATCATGGCAAAACGTCCTGAGGTGAGCGTCAGCCGCTGGCGATACGTGCCCGCCACATGCTCCCCAGAGGCGGCGTTCACGTGAGGCAGGCCGCTGCCGGCCGAGACCTTTGCAGCCACTTCATCCAGCTCTCGCCGGCGCAGCGTGTTCAGGAGATCGCGCTGCAAGATGATGCGTTGGCCCTGCCGCCGCGCCAGGCCCTCCTGGATCAGATGCTCGGTGCGGGCTTCCATGGCATCGCGGGTCTCGCCGCCGAATCCGCCCATGGCGAGCGGCACGGGGTCGCGTTCGACCAGCCTGTGGTCGAGCCAGGTCGCTCCTTTAGCCGTGACTTGCCCACCGAGATCGAGATCGGAACGGGTTGCTAGCACCATGGTCGGCCGCGGCTCGCCAGCTTGACCGAAGCGCCGGACTTCGACGATTCCGCCGATCGGCGGTGCGTGCTCGAAAGCCTCCAGCCCTCGGAAGCGCACGTGATGCGCGCGTCCGTCCGTTCCGTCGATCAGGGCGTAGGCCTCACCAGTCAGTTCGTCATGCAATCCCCGGTCGACCAGCCGTCCGATAATCTCGGACGTCGGCTGTCCTTCGATGACAAAGTCTGCAACGCCGCGCGCTTCGCCGCGCTCGGTAAAGGCGCGGTGCATGGTCTTGATGATGTCGCCGCGCATGCCGAGATCGCGCAAGCTCCGCTCGGCCTCGAGCCCTACCGTCCATTCCCCTGGTAGCGCGGATGCGGCAAGGCCCATTTTCTCCAGGTGTTGAAGGCGGCCGACCATCAGGCGCCGGATCTCGGGATCGGACTGGCCCGGGTTCTCCGGGCGAAGGTCGATATAGCCGGTTTCGTCAGCCGCCAGCCGGATCTCCCGATCGAGCCGGGTCCAACGCTCCGCCGTGACCTCCCTCTCCAGCGAATTGCGGATCTCGCGCTCCGGTTTTGGACCCAGTTCGATGGCGACCAATTCCTCGGCGCGTGAGCGCAGACCCTGGCTGATGTAGTCGCGGGAGATTACGAGATCCGCCCCTTCTTCATCTACTCCCCGTACGAGAAGATGGACGTGAGGGTTGTCGGTATTCCAATGATCGACAGCCACCCAATCGAGCCGCGTGCCGAGATCGGTCTCCATCTGCCTGGCGAGGTCGCGGGTGAAAGCCCTGAGGTCGGTCATATCGTCGGCGTCCTCCGGCGAGACAATGAACCTGAAATGATGCCGGTCGTCCTTGCACCGTCCCGCGAAAGCAGTGCTGTCGGCGCGGTCGCAGCCCTCATCGAACATCTCGGCCCGTTCACCACTCCGGGTCACGCCGTCGCGCTTCAGATATGAGAGGTGGGCGGTCAGTGGCGCTGAGCGGAAAGCCCGCCCTTTGTGACGAACCACGCGTGCCTTCACCACAACGCGCCGCGTGGGGCTGAACAATCTGGCGCGGCTAAAGGCGAGGCGCCCACGGCCAAACGTCGAGCGCCCATAGGCCGCCGAGCGCCTTCCAGCCGCAGCCTGCCCCGAGGTGTGTCCGGCTTTCTTCGCCACCCGCAGCACCTGGTTGATGAAGCTCTTCGGTTTCGGCGCGCGGGTACTGCGGATGCGCCCAGGCCGAATACGCAGCTCGCTGTCGCCTACACTCACGGCAGCACCTCCCAACGAGGAAAAGCGCACACGGTGCCGAAAATGTCCTTGATTACATTGCTCAAAACGCATGGCGCGGCACGCGCCCCGACCGGCCGGCACGGTAGAACCCAAGCCATGCCAATGGCTTGCGGTTCGACCGGCGAGCCCCTTTTATCTCGCCGTGCTGCCGTCGTGGTCTCCCGGTCGCCGGTTGCCGAAAGAGCCCCCGCGACTTGGCAGCCAACGGGCGAAGCCCCCACTGCTTCCGAGCGCTTGCGATAGCGATCGTTACCCGAAGGGCCGAGACACCCGAAGGGTGGCTCGGTGAGGAGCGAAGCGACGAGTAGAGCGCGGGCCGAAGGCATCGCCCCTACGCCATCAGCACGCGGCACCTGCTTGGTGAAGCACACCAAAGCTTGCGAACCCGCACACCTGGTCATTGCGATACTCCCGAATCCGATCGAGGGACGAACACGCCAATAGGCCGGGGGACCATGGGCGAAACATCGGGCGCAGAGATTGCAGTCGTGACGCCGCCCGACGGCATGAGCGCCGGCAACCGAACGCGTGTGTTCATGAGACCGGATCGCGTAACGAATAGCGTTGGAGTTGCTGATGACTGTCCGCTGGACGTCCATCTCGGCGGCAGTTCGATAGCAAGCAGATTTGCAAGCTTTGCGACGTATGCTCGCGTCTCCTCTGGCAGAGAGCCGCCTGCGAGATGTTCTTCATAGCGAGATGGTCCCGCATTGTACGCGGCAAACACCCCAGGCGAGCCATATCGATCGAGCAATTCGCGCAAGTAAGCCGTGCCGGCCAGAATGTTGTCGTGCGGATCGTAGGGGTCGTTCCCGAGATTGTAGCGCTCGCGAAGTTCCGCCCAAGTCGCCGGCATAATCTGCATCAGGCCCATTGCGCCTTTTGGCGACTTGGCGTGCACGTCTCCAGCGCTTTCGATGTTAATGACCGAACCGATCCAGTTCACCGGAATTGCAAAACGCTTCGAGGCTTCGTCGACGAAAGCTGCAAACGGGTTGCTTGCCTGAGCAACCGCTTGAGCTAACACTGATCCACTCTGGGCTGGAGCAGCACTGTCCGACGCAGCGAAAATAAGCAGCAGCGACACGACAGCCCAAACACGCACGCCCGACCGAGCCAAGCACGCCGTCGTGCTCGCGCCCGTCCAGGGCAAAGCCGCTTCGCGCCGGCCATGCGGCCGCCCTGGACTGCCGCCGCGCGCGTCGGCCCTGCTAGCGTTGGTCGGGACGGAGGAATGGTCCCGCGATCGATCGAACAGAGAATTGGCGGGATAAGAGCGTGGAACACGCACGATCACTCCTCCCACGTCCACACGGGCAGCACACGGCCGATCACCGCCGACGCAGGCAAGAATTCAAAATATCGGCCATCCAGGGAGTCGTCGGACTGCCAGTTCATCAGAAACAGCTCGCCGTCGCCGACGACGCGGCAGCCCTGCCATTTCGGCAATGGCCGCCCGCGTCCGTCGCGATCCCTCGCCTCGCCCACCGCGACGTCGTCGACCGAAATCGTGAGGCCGGTTCTGCAAACGGTCTGCCCAGGAAGGGCAAGCACGCGCTTCAGCATGGGGACGCCAATGGGCAAATAGCCGTTAAGGTCGAGGAAGGTCGCGAGCGGCTCCGGCGGCTGCACGGCGACCAATTCAGTGACTTGGAATTGGTCCGGGGGTTGGAGGCGGTAGAGACCGATCGGCACGCTCGCGGATGCGTTCCAGATGTAAAGCGGAAGCGGCTCCAGGACGATCGTTGCGATGAGCGCAGCACCGACTCCAATCGTCGCGGCCAGCATCATGAGGCGGCTCATCAACGCATCACCTTTTGGCGATGAAGCCAGGCCTGATGGCGGGCTTTCGTATACGGGCGTGGGTCTTCGTTGACGGACAGACGGTTATGAACGTGATGCCAATGATCGGGCGCGACATCAGCTGGATCGACGCCGAGTGCCTCAATGGCATCGACTATTTGCAGCACTCGCTCGACCTTCGGCCAGCCGGACAGACGCAGCAAAATCTCTCCGCCGGGCGTCACATAAGGGACGGTCGAGCAGCGCTGTCCCGGAGCGACCGCGCGCAAGATGTCGATCCGCGAAATGATCTTGCCAAAGTCGTTGGAGCTCCAACGGACGAAGGCAAAGATGCCTCCGGGCGCAAATGAAAGGACACGCCGGTGGCGATCAAGCTCCCGTTCATTGACGATACGACCGAACCGAACGCGGTTTTCGATGCGCTTCTCGAGCCACAACGCTTCCACTTCCGTGAAAGTGCTCATGCCGCGGCTCCCTGATGCTGGATCTGGCAGCTGCGAGCTTGGGTCTCGGTGGAGAGTATGTATGGCCTGCAAAGGCAGGCTGGCCTATCGGACTGCCGTTGCTGACCGCCGCCAACGCGGCTTTCGGCCTGTTCCGTTAGAAGAAATCCAAAGGATTCCTGGTTAGTAAAGTTAGAGCAGCGGGAATGCGCGGATAAACAAGCTCTTAGGCTCGATTCCGGTCCCTGATAGCACGAGGGTCGCGTCCCCGATAGCACGAGGGCTGCGGTCCCCGATAGCACGAGTTGATTCACAGATTGTCCTCCGAATTTGGAATGAGACCGCACCGACGCAGGCGGGCCGTTAAGGGAGCAACAGGCGTTGGCGTGAAGTTCAGCCGATCGATGCCGTTCCGGTCTCGCGTGAGCACGAGCTGATAGCCGGGCAATGTCTGGCGCTGGACGATCTGGCGCACGTCGTAAGCAAAGTGCTTGAGCGGCGAGAGGATGCCGGACTTGGCATGGAGATGCACAAGGTCAAAGCTCCACCCGCCATCCTGGCGTCCGCCGTGCTTGCGCACGAGGCGGTAAAGCCAGCGCTCAAGTCCACCCGTTAGATCGAAGTAAGCGCGGTCGATCGTCAGCACCAGCGCATCGTCGATAACGCCAGCATAGAACCAATCGGGCAGGATTAATTCGAGACCAAATGGACGTCCGTTTGCATCGGATGTCTCCTTCCACTCGTTGATCCAGGAGAAGCGATGCCGTCGCCGTTCTGTCGGCTGACGGATCGATGTCAGCACAGTCGTTGACTGAAGTCTGTCGAGACCCGCCTTCAGCCGGTCGTAGTCACGCGCGCTGGTGCCGCGGCCGACGAACGTCAGAATTTCGTAAGGCGTTGCAGCCATCAGGCGCGACGTCTTCAGGCCGGCATCGCGGGCTTCGACGATCTGGGACGCGGCCCAGATCAGAACATCCGCATCCCAGATCGTCGCCATGCCATGTTCCGGCACGGCTTCGACCCGAATTGCGATCGCACCGGCACGAAAATCGATCGGTACGATCCGCTTGGTTTTTGCGAGCGAGAAGAACGGATAAGCCATCAGATCCTGCGTATCGCGTGGCGCGAGATCTCCGGGCAGCGCCCGAAAGAGCTCAAGCTGCTCGCGCTCCGAATGGTGTTTGCGGCGCATGGTCACTACTCTCACACGGCAATCAGCGGCGTTCCTGGCCCGCATACGGGCGCAGCGCGGGATGCTTCTTGGCCGGTAGCACGGTCCCCTTCCCGGGGTCGGAGGTCGACGTCTTGGCGCCGCGGTCGGCCCACGCTTTCAGATCATCAACGGCGTAGACGACGCGTCCGCCAATCTTCCGATACGTCGGCCCGGTGCCATATGTGCGGTGCTTTTCGAGTGTGCGGCCTGACAGGCCGAGATAGCGCGCGGCCTCAGGTGTACGCAGGAATCGCTCGGGAAGACCGGCCATCGGATCGGGCATTTGAGAACTCCAGGATTACACCGCACTACGTCTGGCTAGGTCGGCGTGTGTGCGGTCATCATGGAGGAGCAGGATCTCGGAGGGGGATGCCGAATATGGATGGGGCGACTTTCGGCACCCTTCGGGTCTGCGCTACTCGTCCTTGCGCCCGGGCCGCAAGAGTTTGCGGTAACCACCGCGCATCAACGCGAGGCCGCCTTGCACCAAGCGGATTGTTCGACTGCGCAGATCATGCGTCTTCCAGGCCCGATCGGGGATGCGCTTTTTGCCGAACAGCGCTTCGGCGATAATGCGATAACTGCCGCCGGCGCTATGCGCATCGAGCGCGCGGATCGCGGCGCTCAGACGTTCGCGCCGCTGTTTGGATAGCGTGTGAAATGCCGGACCTGGCGCAGGCCCATTCATGGCGCGCCACAGCCGGCGGGCTGCATAGGCACGTGCGCCGAAATCGCCATCAAACGGCAATTCGGCTGTATATGACGCGCCGAGCACCGGCGACTCTTTCGACCAGACACGATGATCTACCGCACCGATGCGCAGCACGGCATGCCAACCGCCGACGGCGCGGCGCACCTTGCCAGCTGTAAGGTCCAGCAGTGGCTGAGGCGCCGACACCAGGTCGGCCGTCGAGACAACCTTCACCGGAATGACCGTGGCTAGAACCTCCGGCGCCCAAAAGATCGCCGGCTCGCCGAACGACCTCTGCGGGTCATGGACGAAAGCAGAGACCCCATTTCCTCCCGAATTCGTGAGTCACTTCGCCGTTCGGACTGTTGGCAATCATCGCCTCGTACTCACGCCGGTAGTCGGCGTTGCGGCGGAGACATTTCCAGGCGATGTCGGTGACTTCCGCGTCTTGTAGGCTCTTCTAGGAATCCGGCGAGCGCCAGTCGAATTCAGGCATTGCTTCCACCCCATTGCACACTGCTAACAAATTGCAGCGCAATAGTTATGAACGATGCAGTTGTAGGAAGTCCCTAGTTTGGCCCCACGTCGGTCACCCATTTGGCCCGTGCGAGATGATGACACAGGAGAAATTGGCCGAGCGCGTGGGTTTAAGTCGCGTTATGTCGGAGTCATCGAGCGCGGCGATGTATCAGCAAACGTCACTGTGCTCGGGCAAATTGCTGAAGCATTGGGAGTCGAACCGGGAGACCTGCTCAAAAAGGCTGCGCGGCTTAGCAAATCGTAAGCCGTCTCAGGCCTGCCGCGAAGCGCCCCGCCCGGCGGACCGGACGGGGCTTGCCAGGGCGCTCTTAGTCGCCGGTCTTGCGCGGCCGCGACCAGAGCAGGGTGTAACCTTCACCGCCTTCGTCGTCGAACAGGTTCGCGTAGATCGGCGCGTTGAACGAGGGGTCATCGAGCTTGAGTGAGAGGTAGTCGCGGCCCTCCTCGGAGCGCTTCGACCAGGCCGCGCCGATCTCCGCCCGGCCCACATAGATGCGGTGGCTGGGAGCGTTGTCGTTGGATCGGTTGGTCTCGGCGACGATGCGGACGCCCTTGGCCTTCAGACTGAGGGTCACGATATCGCCCTGGAATTCGTTGCCGACCTTCTTGAAGGAACCGACGTTAGCCATGTCACTTCTCCTGTTGTGTTTCGAGCCCGCGACCACCGCGGCCTCGATGGCGATCTAGGGCCGAGGACGATCGGCGACGCACCCGCTCGGGCTGGAGCGCAGCGGAGGACGTCGTTGTGGCGACTTTCTTGTCTCGCGAGGAATGGGCGAAGCCCAGGGGAAGAAAGTCGCATCAACGGCGTTGCGGCTCAGACGATCGAGGTGAAGCCGGTCTTCGGCCAGATCAAGCCATCAACGAGGCCACGTAAGTCCGCGTGCTGAACCACAATCTCTGAAGAAGCGTGGCTATCTCGGTTTTGATGAACAAGAGGTCGGAACAATTTAGCGAGGAAAGAGAAACAATCTCCTGCAAAGGGCGGCATCGTCTCCCAAGAACGGATCGAGGTTAACACCGCTCCGCCGCGGATGCGCGGGCAAACCGAAATGCCGGCGGCTTGATCGAGGAGCTCCGAGGATGACTGCCGCTCCCCCGCTCAGGTCTCGATCATCCCCGGTTCAACGCGACGGTTTACGCGCACCTTTTCGACGATGAAGGGGGACAAGGTCGCCCCCTCTGGCCATGTGGCCGTAAGAACTGGTTAGGACGGGTTCTCCACTACCCCCATCCCGCTCGAACGGGCGGTCTCCGCCAAAGCGATCAAGCGCATCCACGCCGTCACGCCAACGCAAACGGCGCCCAGGCAAGCGAAGACCTCACGCCAAGTCAGCGAAAGCACCCCGATCTGCGACACGGCGAATACCACATGATAGCCGGCGACCGCGGCGGGAACAGCGAATGCTGTCGCGATCGCGATGCGCAAGGCCAAGGGCCGAGTAACAGCGACGGCGACTTGGCCGAGGACGAGCGTCAGCGCACCGCCGGCTGTCGCGATAAGCAGCGCACCGATCAAACCAGCGCCGCTGTGAAGCGCCGTCATCCCGATACTTAGTGCGACGAAAAACGGCAGGGCATACACAGCGAGCGCAAAGATTGCCCAGCAGAATAAGCCAATGCCGAGTGTGTTGAGAACAAGCCCAAGGGCGAGCATGGTGGTGGCTCCATGTCCATAGATCTACCAGTCGCGCCTTCCACCACCACCACGGCGCAACTCTGGATATGAGTCCGAAACGAGGCGGAGTTGCGGCGCATGCAACTCCGCTTCGCCGTTTAGAGGCTGGAAGAAGGCGCTCACGCGCCGCCGAACCTCCAGACGGGGATGCCGAGCCGCTTCGCCTTGTCGGCGAGGTTGTCCTGGATGCCCGTGCCCGGGAAGTGCATGACACCGATCGGCAGGAGTTCGAGCATGGCATCGTTGCGCTTGAACGGTGCCGCCTTGGCATGTTTCGTCCAATCGGGCTTGAAGGCGATCTGGGGCACTTTGCGGGTGGTCGCCCATTTGGAGGCGATCAGTTCAGCCCCTTTCGGAGAGCCACCATGGAGCAGGACCATGTCGGGATGCTTGGCGTGAACTTTGTCGAGACGATCCCAGATGAGGTGGTGGTCGTTGAAGTCGAGCCCGCCGGTGAGTGCGATCTTCGGACCAGGCGGCAACATGACCTCGGTTTCGGCGCGGCGCTTGGCCGCGATGAAGTCGCGGGAATCGATCATCGAAGCGGTCAGCGTACGATGGTTCACCAGCGATCCCGATCGAGGGCGCCAGAATGAGCCGGTGTGAGTCTCAAAGCGCCCGATGGCCTGGTCACGGAAGAGTTCCAGGCAGTTGCGACGCTCAATCAGCGTGATGCCTTCCGCCGTGACGCGCTCGAGTTCGACTGATCGAACTTCGGAGCCGTCCTGCTCGCGCTGGCTCTTCCGCTGCGCCTGTTCATTATCGTCTAGCTGGCGACCAACGCGGGCGACGGCCCGATGGAACAGGTTGACGGTCGACCAGAGCAGATCGTCGAGGTCCGGTTCAAGCCGTGTGTCGCTCAACGTTACGACCAGGGCGTCAAAGATATCGGCGACGGCGCCGGCGATGATCTTCCCCTCGGGAAGCGGCCGTGGATCGGGCTCGTCGTCAAAGGCGCGATAGCCGAAGAGCTGCAATTCGGTGAGAGCATGGTCGGTTGGAGATGCGGCGTGCGGCGGTTCGATGTCGTCGTGCTCGGTCATGGAGCGATCCTTTGCTGGATCGGCCGCGACCATCGCGGCCTTCGTGGCGATCACTCAGACGGCAGGCGGAGCGGGCCAGAACCCGGAGCGGAGCGGAGGGCCGCAGCGGCAGCGGAGGATGGCGGAGGCCGGCTATTTTGCTTCGCGATGCAAAGCGCGCTCGCTAGATGGTTAATGTGTATTCTCGTCGCCGGCGGGCGGCGGAAAATAGCCGGTCGCAGCCATTGCCGGCCCGAGCCGCTTGCCGTCCGATCGCCCTCTAGAAGGCCGTGGTCGCGTGCTCTTCCGGCATTGGACGCGTCGTGACCGGGCTGTCGACCCCGATCGAAGTGCACGGGCTATTCCGCAGCTACCGTCGGAGAATGCAGGAAGCGGACGACGTCCTCCGGTACGAGTTGAAGGAGCAACGCTGCTCGGAGGGCCTCGAGGCCGAAGATGTGCAGATCTTCGTTGAAGTCGCCCAGCCGAGGCGACAGCGGGATGGCTGCAATGCCGACCTCTTCCGCGCGCTGGGTGAGAACTGCCTGTACGGCATCTCCAGCGGCATCTGCGTCGCGGGCGATATAGAGTCGGCGTAGGCCAGAAGGCAGCAACATGGCTGAGAGGTGATTGGCCGAGAGAGCAGCGGTCATGGGCAAGGTCGGCAACACGTAGCGCAGCGAAAGCATCGTCTCGATCCCCTCGCCCGCAGCGAGTACGTCGTCCACCACGCCGAAGCGAACGGCGTTACCAAGCAAGTCGCCCATGGCCCGTCGTGGCGTGTCAATCGGGGCCTTGCCGAGCCGCACGCGATCAAAGCCGTGTGGATCTAGCCAGGTGCGATGCACACCGGTGATCCGTCCCTCGAGGTTCGTGACAGAGGCTATCATCGCCGGCCAGGCTTCGGTCGGCAAATGATCGTCGGGCCGATAGTAGCAACGTGGGTGGAAGCGGAGGCTGCCAGCATGGTGGATGTGGGCTATTCCGCGACGCTGCAAATACGTTTCCGCCAACGTCCCTTCGATCGGACCGGATATCGCAAAAAGTCGACGAGCGGCTTCTTGCGATCCGGCCGGCACGACTGTACGAACCGGTCTCGGGAGTGACTGCTCCTCAGAACGAGGCAGCTTCAGAAAGCGCCTCGCCTCCTCGGCGACCTCGCGGAAGTCTCGCAAGGCAAGGCTTTCGCGGATGATATCGAGGAGATCGCCATGCTCCCCGGTCGCGGCATCGGTCCACTTGCCGGCGAAGCCCTTCGGCGATTCCTGGAGCCGCACAAACAACGAGCGGCCGGGCGTGTTGTGGACGTCGCCCACCACCCAGTACCGCCCCGCCCGCCTGCCATTGGAGAGATAGTGTCGGCACACCGCTTCGGCGTCGCGCGCGAGTCGGCGTGCCAGTTCGGAAGCATCGCGGGACATTAGGCGGCCTCCCGCTCACTGATGCGCGCTAGCGGATACGTGTCGAGCACTTTCGACAGGACCTCCACGCCGCTCGCGTCCGTGGGCACGAACATGCGCAGCTTCCAGGAGATGATCTCCCCAAAAAGGCCGTAAGCCCGCAGGCGATCGCGCATCGTGTCGTGGAAGCCCGACAGTTCGATGCGATATGCCCCCATCACCCGAACCCGACGAAGCTGAAGTTCCTCCGCAAGTTCGAGAACGGTCCGTCCCTCCATCAGCGCAGCAAAGGCAGCGCCCGGCGTCAGTGAAGGGGCCTCTGCGGCAAGGACATTTGCGACCCACGCGGCCGAAACCTTGCGGCCGATGATGCGTTCGCCCGCATCGGTCTGGAGCCGATAGACGCGGGTCGATTCGTTCGGCAGCCGCTTCCAGATGGGTAGCAGCAAGCCCGCCACGACGTGGATCGTGCTTTCCGTGAACTCGGGGACCTCGGCAAGCTCCGCCAGCCAGGTCGAGGCAAAGCGTTCACAATCTGCTTCGTCCCAATGACTTTCGGCCATGGTGGTCAAGGGAACCGTGTGCTGATCCATCGGCCGGATCAGACGGACGCGCCGCTCGATCTCGCCGTCATCGAGCATGACGCTCGTCGCAGGGACCTGCACGGCGGCTCTTCCCGAGCGCTCATTGACGAGCAGGACGGCCTGACGATCGGAAAGACGTGCAAGAGCGTCATCCAGACTCACCGGATGATTGCGCTGGCGCTGGGCGACCGTGAGCAGCCGGGTCTCAGCGCCGGTCCCCGGATGCTCATAGATCGTCCGCCGGTCGGTGACGACGAAGCTCTCGGCACGGAGGGTTTCCAACCCCACGTCGTAGGTGCCGGATGCAACCGCGCCTTCGATCCGAGCGGTCAAGAGCTGCTCGAAGGCGGTGAACAGCACATTCTGTAGGCCGATGGTGAGCGCCAATAACCTGTTCAGAAAGGTCGTGATCGGCGGCAGGTCATCCCTGAGCCCATTGGCATCCATGAGCTTCAGACCGGTCGCATCCTCGAAGCTCCCAAGCGAGCAGCCGTCGACCTTGCCTCGCGCGAGCAGCGTGTAGAGCTGACGCAACGCGTCGCGGCCGTACTGGCTTTCAAGGTTGTCCTCGGGCCGGAACAGGCCCTGCCCTCCGGTCTGGCGTTGGCCGCGCGTGATGGCCCCCAGCGTGTCGAGCCGGCGGGCAATGGTGCTGAGAAAGCGCTTTTCGGCCTTCACGTCGGTCGCAATCGGACGAAACAGGGGCGGCTGCGCCTGGTTGGTCCGGTTGGTCCGGCCGAGCCCCTGGATCGCGGCGTCGGCCTTCCAGCCGGGCTCGAGCAGGTAATGGACTCGCAGGCGGCGATTCCGAGCCGAAAGTTCGGCATGGTAGCTCCTCCCTGTGCCGCCCGCGTCGGAGAACACAAGGATCCGCTTGACGTCATCCATGAAGGCCGAAGTCTCCGCGAGGTTGGCCGATCCGGCTCGGTTTTCGACCACCAGCCGGTCGCGCTTGCGCACAATGCGGCGCGAGCGGCCGGTGACCTCGGCGACCATGTCGGTGCCGAAGCGCTGGACGACTTGATCCAGCGCGCCGGGTACCGGCGGTAGCGAGGCAAGCTTGTCGATGAGGCGGTCGCGTCGTGCGACGGCTTCCCGGCTCTCGACCGGCTGGCCGTCGCGATAGACAGGCCGGGAGCAGAGGTTACCTTCCGAGTCGGTGAAGGGTTCGTAGAGCTGGACTGGGAAGGAATGAGCGAGGTAGTCGAGGACATACTCGCGCGGCGTGATGTCGACCTGGATGTCGCCCCATTCTTCGGTCGGGATCTCAGCGAGCCGGCGCTCCATCAGCGCTTCGCCCGTCGACACGATCTGGATGACCGCTGCGTGTCCACCCTCAAGATCCTGCTCGATCGATCGGATGAGAGACGGCGTCTTCATCGAGGTGAGGAGGTGACCGAAGAAGCGCTGCTTCGCGCTCTCGAAGGCCGAGCGGGCCGCAGATTTGGCCTGCCCGTTCAGCGTTCCCGTTGCGCCTGTGATGTTGGCGGCTCGCATCGCCGCATCGAGGTTATTATGGATGACGCTGAACGCACCGGCATAGGCGTCGTAAATGCGAACCTGCTCCGGCGTAAGCTGGTGCTCCACCAAGTCGTACTCGACGCCCTCGTAAGACAGCGAGCGGGCCGCGTAGAGTCCGAGCGCCTTGAGGTCGCGCGCCAGCACCTCCATGGCCGCGACGCCGCCCTCCTCGATTGCTTCGACGAACTCGGCGCGGGTGGCGAACGGAAAGTCGGCGCCGCCCCAAAGGCCGAGGCGTTGGGCATAAGCGAGGTTATGAACCATGGTGGCGCCCGTCGCCGACACATAAACCACGCGTGCATTCGGCAAGGCGTGCTGAAGCCTCAAGCCCGCGCGCCCCTGCTGAGAGGCCGCCTGATCGCCGCGCTCGCCCTTGCCCCCGACCGCATTCTGCATGGCGTGGCTCTCGTCGAAGATGATCACTCCGTCGAAGTCCGAGCCCAACCATTCGACGATCTGCCTGACGCGCGAAAGCTTTTCGCCACGCTCGTCGGTCCTTAGCGTGGCGTAGGTGGTAAATAGGAGGCCTTCCGCAAGCCGGATCGGGGTGCCCTGTCGAAAGCGAGAAAGAGGCGTAACCAGCAGGCGCTCCATGCCGAGCGCGGACCAATCGCGCTGCGCGTCCTCGATCAGCTTGTCGGACTTGCTGATCCAGATCGCACGGCGGCGGCCCTTGAGCCAGTTGTCGAGCAGGATCCCCGCGACCTGCCGCCCCTTGCCCGCCCCGGTGCCATCGCCCAAGAACCAGCCGCGGCGAAAGCGGACCGCATTTTCCGCGTCGTCGCGCGCGGCGGCCAAAACATCAAAGGTCGCGTCGACCGTCCAGGAGCCCGCGATAAACTCGGAATGTGCCTCGCCGGCATAGATGACGCTCTCGAGCTGAGCGTCCGACAGAACTCCGTCTGCCAACAGAGTCGAAGGCAGGTACGGACGATACGATGGCTTCGGTGACGCAACGGACGCCATCGCCGCGGACTGCACGAGTTTGGTCGGGTGTGCGCACGATCCGGGAATACGAATCGATTGCAGTGCGTATTCCTCGTAAAGCGCATCAGTCAGCCGGGCGCCTTCTGGCGGCGACCATTCAACCGTCTCGTACGTAAGTTCGACGCCTTCTGGCGCGGCGTCTCTCGAAGAAGACGATGAGCGTGGTGCAACGGCGCCCAGCGATCGCGACATAGCCGGCCGCTCGATAGCGACGATCTCCGGAGACATGGCGACGGGCAGCCTTGGAGGCACATGCTGGTTCACCCATTCGAGCAAGGTAGCGATGTCGGCCGCCATGCCTGGCGAAGCTGGAAAAGCCGTCGGATCGGCAGCGGGCAGCTTGTCAATCACAAGCAGCCGTGTGTCGATTTGTGTTCCGTGCTTCGCGTAAACGGTGCCGTCGATCGCGGCGGAAAACACCACCTGTCCGCGTTCCTGGAGCCGCACAAAGGATTCTCGCCATGCTGGGTTATCCGGTGCGAAGCCGGAGCCGGTGATCGCGACGAGGCGTCCACCGTCGCAAAGACGCCCGAGCGATGAAGCGATGTGACGGAGAGCCGCATCCTCCATCCGTCGATCGACATTCGCCAGCGCGGAGAACGGCGGGTTCATCAGTACGACGCTCGGTACGACACTGGCGTCGAGATGATCGTCGATCTGGGCGGCGTCGAACCGCGTAACCTTAACGCTTGCGAAGAGACGATCGAGCAGCGATGCGCGAGCCTCGGCCAACTCGTTCAACACCAAGGCACCGCCGGCGAGCTCGGCAAACACGGCGAGCAAACCGGTCCCCGCGGAGGGCTCCAGGACGCGATCGGCCGGCGCAATGCCGGCTGCGGTGCATGCCGCAAGCCCGAGCTGGATCGGTGTCGAGAATTGCTGAAGCGCCTGACTGTCCTCGGAACGCCGCGTATGGGTCGGCAAACAGCTCGCGACCTTCACAAGCATCGGTAGCATGGCGACGGTCGAGCCGGCCTTGGCGCGCATCGCCGGGCCGAATTTGCGAAGGAACAGAACGGTTGCCGCCTCGCAGACGTCATAGGCGGTTTTCCAGTTCCAAACGCCGGCTGTGTCCGAAGCGCCAAAGGCGGCTTCCATGGCGCTACGCAGAACAGCGGCATCGATGCGCCGGCCGCGTTCGAGCTCGGTCAGAAGCTGTCGCGCGGCCCTGACGGCGGCTGAGGTGAGATTTGCAGCGGCACGCATGGAGAGCGGCGTGGCGACGCCGCCGGCAAGAGATTCGGTCATGGCAGGATTTCTTTCGGAGAGCAGGAACGGGTCGAACCATCAGGCGCTCTCCTCCGCCCCAACGGCTCAAACCCTTCCCGGCCTAGCTCTCCCTCTGAGCCCTCACCCATAAGAATGGGGACCGGCACTGTGCACCGGTCCCCAAGCAACCGCAGGACGGCCGGAGCCGTCCCGCTCAGTGTTTTCACTCAGCCGCGTCGAGCTGTTGCGGATCTTCGTCGCCGCCGTTCTCTTGATCCTTCTCATCGGCAAGGAAGTCGGGCAGAGGGCCCGCTTCGCCCTCCTGCACCACTGGCGCCGCATTGAGATCGACGAGACGCAGCGGCCCTGGCAACCAGCCCGAGCCATAGAGTAGACGCTCGGCCTCCTTTGCCATCTCAGCCTTCTTCAGATGGTCGACCAGTTGGGCCGACGACTCGCCCTTGGCTTCCCGCACCGCTTCCAGAATCCGCGGCTTGGTGACCCGGCCGAGATAGTTGTCGACGGTCGGTCGCCAACCAACCTCCGCCATGTCGAGTCTGACTGCGCGGACCAGCACCTCAGCCTGGTCGAGACGCGTGCGAACGCCATTGGCGGAGACGCGCCCCTGATTGTAGCGATTCGCTGGCTCATAGACGGCGTTGACGGCAAATGATGCACAATGGGCGAACAGCGATGCCTGCGCACGACCATCAAGAGCCGTGAGTGCATCCCAGAGATCGCTTTCGCTCTTCGGCAACCGTGCCTTCCAGGCCTCATGCCGCGCCTCGACCGCCTTCGCAGACACGCTTTCTCTCAACCCAGGAGCTTGAGCGGGAAAATTCGGCGTGCGAAGGCTGATCTCAAGACAGCTCCCCGACGATGCGAACCGATAAAAGGCCGTCAGCACGAAGTTATGCAGCACGGCCTGGAACGCAATCGCTGGATTTTCTGCCAGCGCATCCCGCAATGCCAGCGTACGATGCGCCGTCAGCTCGGTGGTCAGCCGATCCGGCAGAGGCCTGGCCGCGTCCTCATCAACTTCTTCGACGTCAGGAGCACTTCCCGCGACTGCGATCACCGTGCGCTCGACGGAGGGACCCTCTCCTTGACCTTCGGTCGACGGCGCGTCGGCGCCCTGCTCGACATCAGGATCAATTTCCTGCACCTCGTCCTCCGGCCGGACGTAACCCCGGTCCACGGAGAGCCGTCCTTCGGAATCGATGCTGATGAAGACACCCGCTCGGGCGATCTCCGTCGGTTCGTAAAGCATCGGCCGGTCTTCGAATGCCGCCAGTGCCGACTCGATTGCGCCGAGACGCTGATCCACCTCGTCGGGCAATTCGTCGGCATCCTGGTAGTCGGCTTCCAGCTTCGCCTGCTCTGCATTCAGCGCATCAATGGTGGCCTGCCCCTCAGACGAGAGATCGACAGGTCTGCCCTCGATTTCACATAGGCCTTGGGTGTGACCGTAGGGGAACTCTACGGCGACCGATATCCACTTCCAACCTTCGGCCGCAATCGTCTCAGCCTCGGCCTTGAGCTTTTCGGTAACGAGGCGGTCGAGCAGCACGACGTCCTGAAGCCAGCCGCCGTCGTCGTGCTCGAACAGATCTCGCAGAACGCCGCCACCCGCGTTCTGATAGGATCAAGGCCCACAAATTGGGCGCGGCGATCGGACCCGCGTACGGTGTTCTCGGTGAGCAAGCGCCGGATCTGGTAAGACTCGTCATAGCCGGAACGGCTGACATTCTCCCAGACTTGCTCCTGGCGGGCGTGATCGGCCATGACCGAGAACGCCATGAGCTGCTCGAGAGTCATGCCGTCTTCGGCATAGACCTCATGCAGCTTCGGCGACACCGACGCCAGCCGCAGCCGCTGCTTCACGATCGCTGGGTTCACGAAGTGGCGGGCGGCGATGTCTTCCTCGGACATGCCGAGATCGCGGAGTGTCTGGAAGGCCCGAAACTGATCGAGCGGGTGCAGGCCGACCCGCTCATCGTTCTCCGCCACCGAATCGTCCGCGGCGATACCCCCTTCACGCACAACGCACGGTACCGCCTGCGCCTTTCGTTTTTGCTTCACCAGGAGCTCGAGAGCGCGATAGCGCCTGCCGCCCGCTGGCACCTCGAACATGCCGGTCTCGTTACCATCTTCATCAACAACGGCCCGGACACTCAGACTTTGCAGAAGCGTACGCTGCGCGATGCTCTCGGCTAGCTGCTCGATCGAGACACCGGCCTTGACGCGGCGAACGTTCGACTGGCTGAGCACGAGCTTGTTGAAGGGGATGTCCCGGGAAGGCGACAGCGTGATCTTTTGTACGGCTTTCGTCATCTTGGCTCTCCACGACGGGCGGCCGTGAGACTCTCTCTCGGCTTCCAACCCGTCGCGAACAGCCTCCCCTCCTCTCACTCTCGCGCAGCCACCAGGCCAAGCATCACGCCGTCTCGTGATCGGCGACAACCAAATCCAGCGACGGGAGCTCGATGGACCCGGGAACGAAGCCGAGCAAATAGTCCACGGCCTTGCTCGCCTGTGAGGCGGCACGCACGATGGCCCGACTGTCTTCGCGCAGGACTTCAAGCCAGGAGCCGATATAGTCGGCATGGCGCACGGTCGGGACGATCCCGAGCGACGCGCAGCTGAATGCGGAACTCAACTCGGCGACCAGTTCTTCAAAGGCATATTTCTTCGTACCGTAGGATCCGCTCTGGTCGCGATTGAGGCGCGAGGGATGCCCGGTCGCATGACCGAGTTCATGCAACGCGGTGCGGTGCCAGTTGATGGGTTCGAAATAGGCCTGCGGCGGCGGGACCTGAACATAGTCTTCGGCTGTTGCGTAGAATGCGCGATCTCCACCAATCCGAAATGAAACTCCGCTGGCCTTGATCAGGGCGTCGACCGTGGGTTCGATGAGGCCAGCCGGCGGTGGCGGCGCAGCGGTGGCCATCTCGTCAGGCAAATCTGCGCACTGATCGACGTTGAAAACGGTAAATCGCTTGAGGAATGGAATCGCCTGCGCGTCTTCGCCGGTCTCGGCGGCGCGGCGCTTTTCGTCATCCGGCACGAAACGATCAGCATAGACGACTGTGGTGCCGCGCTCCCCCTTGCGAACGTGGCCGCCAAGCGAGAGCGCCTGACGAAATGTGAGCCAACTTTGACCTGTAAATCCGCGTTCGGTTACGGCTCCCCAGAGGATGAGGATATTCACCCCACTGTATTGCCGGTTGGTCGACGCGTTTTTCGGCATGGCCAGCGGCGCTTTCGCCGCGGCCGTACCCCAGGGCTGGACCCAGGGGACGCGTCCGGCCTCAAGCTCGGCGATGATCTTGTCGGTGATTTCGCTATAGAGGTTCGCCCGGTCGTGGTCGGCGCGCGCGCAAGCATTAGGGTGTGACATCGCGGATCTCCGCGACGGGCGCCACGAGCCTCTCTCGCAGCTTGTAACCCGTCACGGAAAAACCCAGCCTGCACTCTTACTTTCAGCCTCTAGCGCCATCTACCTGGGACCCAGGCCCGATCAGGCGTGTGCCCAAGGGCGCATCGCCTCAACGGAAAATGGCACCCGGAGAGCGTGAGCATAGCGACCCGAAGGGGCACGCGGGTCCGAGTGCAGCGACGAGACCGGTTCAATAGCGGCACCCGGGAACGGGGCAGTGATAGCGATCGCCGAAAGGCGAGCCCCTTTCCCGAGTGCCCCCGGCGAGGAGCACCAAAGCTCTAGCGCGAGGGATCGAAGCCTCAAGGCCGAGACGCTGCGCGGCTCGGTTCACGAGAGCCCGGTGCGGCTCTGGCCGCACGCGCCAAAACCTGGGCGAACGTGATGCAGGCAATGATACGAGAACAGCCCGGCGTTTTCACAGGAGTCTCACAATTGTGGAAGAGAGGCCTGTGGGCGGAGCGAAAGCAAACACCACTCGCGGACGCGGCGAAAGAGGCACCCGCAGGAGGGTCAGCATAGCGCCGACGCGTAGCGGCGGGACCCGGGACCGAGTGCAGTCGTGAGACCGGTTAAGAAGGCACCCGACCCGAAGGGCAGTGATAGCGACGCCGGCATGCGATGACGGCAGGCCCGAGGGCGAGTGCCTTCGGCGAGCGACTCAATGCGGCTTCACGTCTGCTTGGTATCAATTTTGCTTTTGTGATAACGTCTCACTCGTGCGCATGTCGATGCACGGCGTGAGCATGTTCACTGAGCCAATTCTTTACAGAGGACGACATGGCCAAGAAAGCGAAGAAGGCAAAGAAGACCGCGAAGGCAGCTACCAAGAAGGTGGCAAAGAAGACTTCAAAGAAGAAGTAGTCATATCGGCTACTGATCTATTGCCACCTCCGGGTCGCAAACCCGGATGAATAGCGAGACCTTCCCAAAGGGTATGATTCCTTTGCAGCCGTTTGGTATCGCGGCACGCTAAGATAAGGCCGGACCTTTGTGCAGGTGGCTGCTGCATAAAGGTCCGGTTTTTCGTTTCTGCCCCGCGAGGGCGCTATCTTCTCGTGCGCGAGGGATCGAAGCCGCAAGGCCGAGACGCTGCGCGGCTCGGTTCACGAGAGCCCGGTGCGGCAACAGCCGCACGCGCAAAACGGAGCAGGAGCAACCACCTGAGCTCGGACGTCTGAAGCATCGGAAAACGGTTCTTCTGTTCGTTCTTGCCCACCCTAGCATCTGGCCGGGCGGAAGAATTCGGCCTTTGAAGGACCACGAGATCCCACGATCCGGAATCCCAGTCGTGTGTCAGCGATGGGGAACGTCTGGGCGACTAAACGATTCGTCCCAGCGTGGGAGAACCTTCAATGCTGATGACCAAGCAGAGACAGCTGGTGATCCGCACCTTGCGCGGATGGGCAATCCACGTGCTTCAGGAAGCCGGCGCCATCCGCGAGTGCGAGGAGCACGGCTGGATGCAGGACCGCGCCGATCCGCATGCACGAGAGCGGGCCCTTGATATCGCCCGTGGAGCCCCGCCAGCAGGCGTCTCCCCTGATGCAGCGGCGGCCGAGGTTCGTGACGTGCTGAACTCGATCGGTGATACCTGCCCGGAATGCACCCCGGACTAGAGGCCGTGACAAACATCAACGTCAGCCCGGCCTTCCCCTTTCAACGGCTCAGCTTCTTCTCCACGCGCTTGCGCGCATTGCCGACCTTTTTGACGGCCTTTTTAACGGCTGATGCCGACTTTCTGGTCTTCTTTGCCTCGTACTGTACTTCATAGTTCTGCCCACCGGCCACCCGCGCCCGGTCCTGTTTTCGTCCGCGCGCCGTCTTCGTCTTCTTCGCTACCGCCATGGGTGCCTCCTGTTGTGACATCCAAGCAACGCGAATGGGATTCTGAGGTTCCGGAACGATTCGATCTGTGCCAATTTGAATCGGCTGTAGCGTGGAGTTCTCCAGTGGCGTTTCAGCGTAAAAAGCCCGAGGCGATCGGCCTCAAGGCGCCCCTGCCCGGCTTCGTCGAGCCGGCCCTGGCATCCTCGATCGACAAGGTGCCGTCAGGGGCCCGCTGGATTCACGAAATCAAATTCGACGGCTACCGTGTTCAGGTCCATCTGGCCAACGAGGCGGCGACGATCTTCACCCGCCGCGGCCACGATTGGACGCACCGTTTCAAGAAGGTTGCCCATGACGCCTGGCGGATCAAGGCGAACTCGGCCGTGGTGGACGGCGAGATCGTGGTACCGGCCGCTGACGGCACGACCGATTTCTCGGTCCTTCAGAACGAGCTCAAGGGCAAGTCGACGAGGATCGTGCTGGTGGCGTTCGATCTGCTCTACCTGAACGGCCGCGATATCCGCAAGCTACCGCTTTTTCAGCGCAAGGCTGAGCTCAAGAAGATCCTGAATGGCACCGACATCAGTTCAGCGAAAGTTTCGAGATAGACGGACGCGAGATGTTTGCGCACGCCTGCAAAATCGGCCTTGAAGGCGTCGTCTCGAAGGTACGGGACAGTGCCTATCCAAGGGGACGCACGAACGACTGGGTCAAGAAGACCTGCGTGCAGCGGGAGACGCTCACCATTGCCGGCTTCGCACTCGATGGCGCGAAGTGGGACGGCCTCTATGTCGGCCGGCGCAAGGGCGACGATCTGGTCTACGCCGGCAAAGTCGACCACGGCTTCGACAAGGTCTCGGCCGCCGATCTGCAGAAGCGGCTTAAACCGCTGATCCGAAGAACCCAGCCCTACGCCAAGCGCATCAACCACAAGGGCATCTGGGTCGAACCCAAACTTCTGGCCGAGATCGAGTATCGCGCGAAGTCGGCCGAGGGAAAGGTCAGGCACCCGTTCTTCCGGGGCCTGCGGGAGGACTTGTGATGGATGCCTTCGATCGCTTTTGGCAATGCGCGGACAAGGCGCCGGAAAGTCACCTCACAATTCCGACCGAGTTGCATCGGGCCGTCATGGAGCTCGCTCCGGAGGACCGGCGGGACCGCGTCAAGCTCAACGAGCCAGCGGCCGGTGCGAAGTATGATTGCCCATGACGCCTGAACGCTCCTGGACGTCGTTTTCTTCACAAAGCGGCGCCGGCTCGTCGCGACTTGGAAGGCCATCGTCCGGACTGGCTTTTGCGCGCTCCAATTCCACAGAGAGGGTCCTGAAGTGCTCAGCCAACCGGGCAAACAGCTCGCGCTTCTTCGGATCGGTCGCCAGGTCGCGGATCATTTCGCACTCTGCAGTCTGGACCTGAAGTTTCTCCAGATACGCTTGAATATCCTTCATCGACGTCACCTAGGCGGTTGCAAGCCAGGCGACGACAGCCATTTGTCTATGCGGCAGGCCGTCTCGATCTGCTCGATCTTTTGAAGCAATTGCTGCTTGGCGTCACCGGGGGGAAGTGATTCCGCCTGTTTCTCGATACGCATCCTTTCCGCTGCCAGGCGTTCTTCAAATGAATGTGGTGTCGATCGTCGCCGCTGCATGGCGCTTCTCCGCGTGCGAGGGGCGGGAGCGCAATCGGTCTCTCGGTCACCGATAGAGGCCAAGGGCTGGGCGGTGATGTCCGAAGTAGACCCCCGTTTTGTTCCAGAGTCGAGTCGATTCGGAACCAGTCTTCGCCTCAGGAGCAAATGAACAACCGTGCCGCCTGCAACTTACAAAAACCCTTGGTCGGTCGGGCCGACGGCGGGTAATTTACCCACCTTACTCAACGAGTCTTCCAACTTCGGAGGCGTTCGCAGGCCGCCGAGGTGTTGGTCGTCACGCCCGCCGCAGCCGCTGCGCCCTAGGGCTCCTGTCTGACCGCCGGACCTCCATCCGCACCGAATTCGAACGAACTATGGGCGAGAGCCGGCGTTTACGGTGATCATGTCAGACGCCTTCGACTACTTCAGGGCCTATGCTGTCCGAGCTCTTTGCAAGGCCAGATCGATGCCGCGGGGCAAAATAAAGCACCTACAGCTGGTAGTCGGTCGCATCTACAATCTTCTCAAGAAAGAGGCCGCCTACGGCCCGAACATGCAGCACCTTGAGGACTTCCGGGCAGCGCAGAAGCTCGAGAGGGCGCTCGATGGCCAGCCCGCTGGCGGCTCGAATGCTCGAACTAACTTTGCTTCAGCGGGCAAGCAAAGCGCAGGACGGGAGGCTCGTTGAATGCCCTCCGTCGACGCTCGCGGTGTTGCAAGCGTTCTGCGAGAATACGCGCAGCGCACCGCGTTGCGCGGCGGCAATCCCTACCGGGCAAATGCCTATTCGCGGGCCGCGGACAGCCTGGCAGCCCTGGCGATCCCTCTTCATGTGCTCATCGCCGAAGATCGGCTCACCGAGATTCCCGGCGTTGGCGAAGCGATCGCGGACATCATCACCAAGCTGCACAAGACGGGCACTCATCCAAGTCTCGAAAAGCTGCGGAAGGAGATTCCGGAGGGGGTGCTCGAGATGCTGGCCGTGCCCGGCCTCCGCCCCGAGAAAGTGCTGCGTCTCTACAAGGATCTCGGCATCACCTCGCTCGCGGAATTGGAGGCCGCCGCCAGGGACGACCGCATCAAGAAGGCCAAAGGACTCGGTGCCTCGCTGCAGACCAAGATCCTGCAGAACCTCGCCATCGCGAAAAGCGGTGAAGGCCGCCTCCACCTGCACCGTGCTGCCGCCCTGCTCGCACACGCCAAGGACTCTCTGCGCAGGTCTCAGCCCGAGCTGAAGCGCATCACGATCGCGGGCGATTTCCGCCGAGGTTGCGAGCTCGTCGGCGATCTCACGATCGTTGCGGAGGCTCCCAAGGCCGCCAAGGCACTGAAGCGGTCGCCGGCAGATGGACTGCAGATCCGACTGTCCGATCGCGAGCACTTCGGAGCCGCTCTTCTCGTCGCCACAGGCTCCTCCGCTCACATCGAACAGCTTCAGGCGCTGGCAGCGGAGAAGGGATTTCGTTTGGATGCAGACGGCTTGCACAAGGGCCGCACTCTGATCGCCGGCGACGAGGCCGACATCTACCGCGCTCTCGGCCTTCCCTTCATCGATCCGGAACTCCGGGAAGGGCGTGGCGAGATCGAGCTCGCTCTGAAGGGCAAATTGACGAAGCTGGTCACCGACCAGGACCTTCGCGGAATTCTGCACTGCCACACCGACGCTTCGGACGGCACCGAGACCCTTGAGACTATGGCCAAGGCCACGCGTCAGCGCGGCTACGAATACTTCGGCGTCGCCGACCATTCCAAGTCCGCCCACTATGCCGGAGGCCTGTCGGTCGAGCAGATCGCCGAACAACACCGGGAAGCTGACCGATTGAACAAGCGCTTCGGCAAGGACTTTCGGATCCTCAAGGGCATCGAGTCCGACATTCTGGCCGACGGCTCGCTAGACTATCCGGATGACGTGCTCGATCGGTTCGATTTCGTCGTCGCCAGCATCCACGGGCGCTTCAAACTGGACCGCAAGGCGCAGACGCAGCGCCTCCTCCGCGCCATTTCCGATCCTCACACCACAATCATCGGCCACATGACGGGGCGGCAGCTCCAGCGACGGCAAGGCTACGAAATCGACGTCGAGAAGGTGCTGCGGGCCTGCGCCAAGCACGACGTCGTTGTCGAGATCAACGCCCACCCATGGCGGCTCGATCTGGATTGGCGCTGGCACCAGGCAGCGCTCGAATTCGGCTGCATGCTGAGCATCAATCCGGACGCGCACTCTATTCCCGAGCTCGATCACATGCACTGGGGCGTCGTGATGGCCCGCAAGGGCGGTGTCCCTGCCGACCGGGTCCTGAACGCTATGACGCTTGCGGAAATCACGCGCTACCTCCGCCACAAGCGGCGCTCACTCGCCCGGGCGGCCTAATCGGCGGCAACATATGATTGTTGAATGGGAGATACGATGACAGATGTTTCCACGATCAAGGAGCACATGGACGTGCTTTCGTCCGATAGGAAGATGGTGGGAAAAGTCGATCATCTGGACGGAACCGACAAGATCAAGCTGACGAAGCAGAGTTCGCCGGACGGTCAGCATCATCACTTCATTCCGCTCTCTTGGATCGATCACGTCGATCAGCACGTGCATCTTAATAAGACCGGCGCCGACATCACCTCACACTGGGAGCACGCAAAAAGCTGACCAAAACGTACGGCAAAGGCGTCCAAACCACGTACCTACCCGACTCTAGGAACGGTCCGCCCACTGAGCCGTTTCCAGCGCGAAGCCAAGGATCAACAAATGGCACAGGCAAGGCGTGGAGTGCTGAAGGGCCCTGCCGCGATGAGCGCATCGCCGTGTCGGATTAGCAAGGCCACATTGCGCTCGGACAGCGAAGCAAAAAATTGGATGGCAAGTCGTGTGCCGAGGCGCCCGCGGGCGCTTCGCTAGGAGGACAAATTATGGGTATCGCGAAATACGAGATATTTGGAAAAGACGGCACCTGGCGCATCCGCCACGACGGCAAGGCGGAGAATGCATACGCGACGAAAGAAGCTGCATTCGAGGCCGCAATTGCAGCGGCTTCAATCGCACTCCGCGAGGGTCACGATGTCACAGTGACCGCTCCGTCTAGCGAGACCACAACCGGTGCGCCCACCAACTAACGATTTGTCGGGAGACCGAAACGGGTCAAGTGCTCCCAGAGCGCAGCATCGAAGCCTCTAGCTCTGAATCGGTGCGTTCCGATGGCAAAGGCCAAGGTGGCAACGGCGGCAAGCCGAGGACTTCACGCACAGGGCCGAACGAACGTCTATGGGCAGCGCATGCGCCTAGCCTGGACAGGGCAGCATAGTGGGCGCGCACCGGGTAACCCTTGTGGTCGGCGAAGCCGTAACCGGGATGACGCATGTCAAGCATTCGCATCAACGCATCGCGCGAGACCTTCGCCAAAATAGAGGCGGCAGCGATGCTCGCGGATTTGGCGTCGCCCTTGATTATCGCCTGCTGCGGGATCGCGATATCTTTCAAACGTTTCGCGTCGATCAGAAGATGCTGCGGAACCACCCCGAGCCCTTCAACGGCTCGCCGCATGGCAAGGATTCCCGCCCAGTAGATGTTGATGGTGTCGATCTCTTCAACCTCGACAAACGCGACAGACCATGAGGCCGCCTTTTCCTTGATCTCTTCCGCGAGAGACTCGCGCGAGTTCGCGTCCAGCTTTTTTGAATCATCGATTCCAAGTATGCGCGTGCCGGGCTTGAATATCACTGCGGCAGCGGCCACCGGCCCCGCAAGCGGGCTCATTCCGGCCTCATCAACACCTGCGATCGCTTCCTTCCCCTCTTGCCAGAGAAGTGTTTCGAAGCGGAGCATCTTGCGAAGCCGCTGCCCTTCGGACCGATTCTCGAAGCGCCGCTTTTCAATCGAGGCAAGGATTGAACGCGCTCCCGCGCGGCCGTCGGCGCGCAGCATTTCCTCGAGGCTGGCCTCGATAGGCCTGCCCTCGATAACGTAGCGCTGACGTAATTTCTCAAGTGAGTAGCGGTTCAAGACACCCTCGACCGGAATAGGAACGGTGGTCGCGAAGCTTTGTGGCGATTATCTGATGTCCCCGCCAATAAACTCTAGCGTTCCCTCTTGTCGCGGCCTTTTGCGGCCAATCTCCGCAAACCGGCAACGGCGGTACTTGGGGCTGGGGAGGCTATCGACAGTTCGGGACTTCCGAGGCGCCGCGCCAAGCTGGCAGCTTCTTTTTTAGACCTCGATTGCAATTCAAGAGGCGTTGGCTCTGGCCCGTTCGCGCGCTTCGCGGCGACGTTCCCGGCCTTCGCGCCGCCGCTTGGCCCGATCTGCGGGCTGCCGCAGCGGAGGAACGGGCGCCGGCGAGGTCGCGATGGTCTCCCCAACCGAAGGCCTCTGGATCACCTCCGAGGCTGCTGGGCGGGACTCCATGACCTCCAGAACGGCCCGTCCCTGGGCCGTGATCTTCCATCCCCCGCTTATGCGCTCGACGAGCCCTTGCGAGAAGATGTCGAGATCCGGAACCCGCGCAGCGAGGCGCCGGGTGCGATCCGCCCAATCGCGGCCGCTTGTCGCCAGGATGGCCATGTCGCGTTTGAGGTCCTCCATGACGGCGAAGCCGTCCGGATAGCTCTTCAGGATCTTAAGGACCGTCACCTGGAAGTTCACACCCCCCTCTCCCGATCAATCAGCGCCACATGGTCGGCGCTCGGGACAGGGCGTCGCGGCCGACCTGCCTGAGGCCATCTGGCGAAACCTCGCCTCTGGTCGCGGCCTCCAGGATCTTCGATGCGACGTGAGTACGTGCTCCGATCTCGCGGTGCGAAACGGTTTCGCATACTTCGTCGAGGACCGCGCGCAAAAGCGCGGTTGTTGCGGTATCGAACATGAGCTGCCCCCATCAGGGAAAACGACACTCTAGCTCAATTTTTGAGCTTGGGAATCAGGCATGTTAAGTTTTGCGGCATGCCTCCCGGCCGGAAAACCGCAGCTTGATCGCAGATGCCGTCGCACGTCGAGATGCCACCTCGAAAAAAACGGCCGCTTCGTCTCAGCGACCTCCAACCAAAGCTCCATTCTCACCTCGGCTTCTGACCCTCCGGGCCATCCGCGTCATTTAGCTACGCTGCAGAATTTGGTTGCCGTCGAGGCATAGCGGACTCTGGCGACGCTGGAAGATAGATTCGCGATCTAACCGCGCGTGCGTCGCAGCGCTGCTTCCAATCGCACCTTCTCTTTATCCCAGCGGATTTCTTCCGCCTGCGACCTCTTCTCGATAGCCTCGACCTCAGCCTGGATGGCGGCAGCCCGCTTCGCGTGCTCCTGTTCGGCCCTGTCCAACGCAGCCTGTGCCTTATCGACCGCCTGCTGACGGCATTCACGCTCCTTCTGCCTGGCAGCCTCTTCCTTCGCTCGCTCAAGCTCACGGCGCTTTTCTTCCCGTTGGTAGTCAAGAGCGGCCTTTCGCTCCGCAGCCTTGTCCATGTGGCGGGAGGAAGGCTTCTTCGCCTTTATGCCTTTCGACTTGCGGGCAGCTTTCGTTGGTCTGCCGTCGCCAAGATCAGTGGGGAGTTCGGCATGTTCTTTGAAAGAACCGTCGGATCCGACCGGGCGCCTGAGCACGACGCCAGGCTTTGCCATGGCGGCAGCGATGACGTCCGGATCATCGGTTTCCTTCGCTGCGCCCTGATGAAAGAGATTGCTGTCTGCGCCCCACGCTTCCAAAGCCGCTTTCATGGAAGGAGCGGCTATCGCCAGATCGAAGAAGCCCAGAGAAGTCTGGTAGGTTTTCAGTTTTCTGGCCATCGGTCTGATCAGACTTCCAGTTGGTAGTTAACGTCGCGCACTCTGGGATGCCGCGGCATCTGACGGAACACGCCATGGCTTTGAGCGTTCCTCATTCTTGAAGGACGTCCCTGCATTACGCAACACGCTCTGAAGGATTGGCCCTTGAATGAGCCGGACGTCGACCCTGCCCAAGCGCTTGCAGCCAATGCTCGCTACGCTCACCGACGCGCCGTTCGACGATCCCGACTGGGTTTTCGAGGACAAGTACGATGGCTTCCGGATGATCGCGGAAATCCGGCGGGGCAAGGTTGCGCTCTACAGCCGCAACGGCAAGATCATCAGCCGCAGCTATATCGAGGTGGCGAAAGCGCTGGAGGGCGTAAAGGGCGACGCCGTGATCGACGGCGAGCTCGTCGCGATCGGAAAGGACGGCGTCTCGCATTTCCAGCTGCTGCAAAACGCGCTGCGCCATGAAGCGAAGCTCCTGTATTGCGCCTTCGATCTCATGTTTCAGAACGCAGTTGACTTGCGCAAACAGCCTCTTCTCGAGCGCAAGGAGCGGCTGAAAGCGATCCTGCCGCGCCACCGGTTGATCGCCTTCAGCCGGCACCGCAAAACCAGCGGTACCAAATTTTTCGCCGAGGCCGAGCGAAAGGGTCTGGAAGGCATCATGGCGAAGCGCGCCGACAGCGCGTATGCGTCCGGAAGCCGGACGGGGGATTGGCTGAAGATCAAGACAGTAAGGCGGCAGGAAGTGGTGATCGCGGGCTTCACGGCGCCGAGGCGCACCAGGCCGTTCTTCGGCGCCCTGGTCCTCGCCGTGCGGGAAGACGACGCATGGCGCTATATCGGACATGTCGGCACCGGCTTCAGCCACAGGGTCCTGGAAGACCTCCATGCCAAGCTCGTGAAGCTGACGACGCCGAAATCACCCTTCCCTGCCAAAGTGAAGGACGAGGCCGCCACGACGTGGGTCAGACCCTCGTTGGTTGCCGAGGTCAAATTCGCGGAGTGGACGAGCAAGGGCGAACTGCGCCAGCCCGTCTACCTCGGGCTCAGGTCGGACAAGCGGGCGAAGGACGTCGTGCGCGAGCGAGAACGTCCGCGCAAATAGCGCATCCCTTCGAGCGTAGACGGCAAACGAAACGGATCCGCGCATTCGCTTCCTCCGCTATTAACTCAATGCACGGGGGTGCATGCTGTCGCCCTCAAGGTCGAGGATCTCCGCTCGCATGCCGTCAGGCGCGAGTTCGAGTGTCGCAAGCGTGATCGGCAGCTTGAAGCGCCGGGGTCCCGCGCTGCCGGGATTCAGATAGAGAACGCCACCGACCCTGTCGATTTTCGGCACGTGAGAATGCCCGGAGACGATGATGTCGATGCCAGCGCCTGGATCGGCCTTCAGCGTCTTCAAGTCGTGCAGAACGTAGATCGACTTTCCCGCCAGGCGCACAAGCTTCGTGTCGGGGTAATCGCGGGCCCACTCGCCAGTATCCACGTTTCCACGAATGGCCGTGACGGGCGCGATGCGGCGAAGCGCGTCGACAATCTCGGGGCGCCCGATGTCGCCGGCATGGATGATGTGATCGACGCCCGTCAGGCCCCGTTCCGCCTCGGGCCTCAACAGACCGTGCGTGTCCGAAATGATTCCGATCCTGAACATTACTTCCCGGCGCTCTCATCCGCGATCGCCAAAAGACGATCAAGAAACTCAGCTTGAGCGGACAGCATCTTGGTCCGCGCGAGCTCGATATCGAACCATTCGGCGCGGTCGACTTCGGGAAAGCTCTGACGTCGACCGCTTCGGGGCGGCCATTCGATATCGAAAGTATTGCTGGTCAGCGCCGCCGGGTCAAAGTGGCCCTCGCAGGCGAATGCGATCACGCGCTTCCCTCCTCGCTGTCGGACTTCCCCCAGCGCCTGGAGTGGCCCGATCGAAGCGCTCGGGCCGAGTTCTTCGGCAAACTCGCGTCGAGCGACCTGCTCAGGAGCATCATTGGCATCGATTTCGCCCTTTGGAATGGACCAGGCGCCATCATCCTTCTTGCGCCAGAACGGACCGCCGGGATGAACGAGCAGAACCTCGAGCCCACGAGCACCCTTGCGGTATGCGAGAATGCCCGCGCTCAAGGTCGACCTCCTGGAAATCTTTTTCACCGAACCCATTTCGCTCCTATTTTGCAGAGCAATCCAAAGCTGAGCGGGCGAGGAGCTCTGGCGCGACGAACGGCTGATTTGACGGCATAGATCGTTCGAAACAGGCCAGTAGCGCAGCGGGTCCCCGTTGTACCGCTTTTTGTAAAACCTCCTCGAGATTGGGACTTGCCATCCGCAAAAGCCGCCCGCGGACGACGAAGCAGAACCCGTCTGGCGTCACCGCCACAAAATCTAAGCCGACTTCCGCTGCGGCTTTGCTGCCGGCTTCTTCGCCGCGGCCTCTTTCGTCGGCTTTTTACCCGCGATCGGCATCAGCATTTCCTTCTGCCCGGTCGCCGCCTTGCGCGGGTTTTTGCCTGGCTTCCTGGGTGCCTCTGTCGCGGCCGCCCCTTCTCTTCCAATGCTCTTGCGCAGCGCGTCCATCAGGTCGACGACGTTCTCGCCTCGAGGGCGCGCCTTCGCGGTGATGGGTTTGCCGGCGCGCTTCTGGTTGATGAGGTCGATGAGGGCGGTTTCGTACTGGTCTTCGAACTTGTCCGGCTCGAAGTGCCCCGCCTTCTGATTGACGATGTGCTTGGCGAGATCAAGCATGTCCTTGGTGACTTTGACATCCTGGATATCGTCGAAATATTCCTCCGCGGAACGGACTTCGTAGGGATAGCGCAACAGCGTCCCCATCAGCCCCTTGTCCAGCGGCTCCAGGGCGATGATGTGCTCGCGATTGGTCAACACCACGGCCGATCGCGACCTTGTTCATCTCGCGGATGGTTTCGCGGATGACGGCGAAGGCATCGTGCCCGACTTTGCCATCTGGAGTCAGGTAGTAAGGGCGGATCAGGTAGCGTGGATCGATCTCGCTCCGGTCGACGAACTCGTCGATCTCGATTGTTCGCGTCGATTCCAGCGCGACGTTCTCGAGCTCTTCCTTCGTCACCTCGATGAAGGTGTCGGTGTCGACCTTGTAGCCTTTGACGATGTCCTCGTTGTCGACCTCCTCGCCGGTATCAGCGTCCACCTTGGCGTACTTGATGCGGTGTCCGGTCTTCCGGTTGAGCTGGTTGAACGAGACCTTTTCGGATTCGGAGGTGGCCGGATACAGCGCGACCGGACAGGTGACGAGCGAAAGGCGCAGGAAGCCTTTCCAGTTGGCACGCGGGGCCATGACGGGAACTCCAATACTGATGCCGGATTTAAGACGATCCGCAGGCCTTGGTTCCGACACCGCGCCCATTCCGACAGGACGATTTTTTCTCGATGAGGGTCCGAGCGGACTCGACATTTGTTCTTGTTATGTTCTAATTCGGAATGACCGATCGACCCGAGCTGGCGAATGCCGACACCGAAGCAGATGGAAAAACTGGCCGCGGAAGCTGCCCGTAGCCCGGGCCCCTCCACGGCGGCTCCAGATGCTCCACTCCCGGCGGAATATTGGGAATCGGTCCTGAAAGACCCTCGCGTCGGCGCCACCGGAGCCGAGAAGCGACAGCGACGTCGTTCCGAGATTCAACGCCACGTGCTGCGCGTCTCCTGCCGCCGCTGCGAGCGGACCGTGGAAATCCAGAAGGCCGATGCGGTCCGATTGTATGGCGAGAACGCGCTTTGGAAGGACGTGGCGCAGCGGTTGCTCGACAACACCTGTCAGCAGCGCACCGGCAGGCATGAAGAAGACGGGTGCTGGCAGGCATTCGAGACGCCGTAACTTTTCCCGATTGCCGATGCGATCTCTTAGCGCCTGGATATCCGGATGGCCCCGAAGTATCACCCCACGCCCCTGTCGGGCGGCGATCGCAAGGCTCTGGCGAAAGAGCTCGGCAAGGCACGTGCGATGGCCAACATGCTGGCCGCTCAATCGTCGGAGATGCGGGCCAAGGGCGAGGCCATGATTCAGCAAGCAGACAGGCTGCTTTGCGAAAGCTGGAACGAGCGGATGTGGAGTGACGGTGAACCGATCGATCCGTCGCCCACCATCGACCAGGCTGTGAACGGAGGCTTTCCCTGGCTCGAGATCAGGTGCGCTCGCTGCAAGACGCCGAGCGACGTCGACCTTGCGGCGATGAAGCACCCACCAACCACCTTCGTGCATGATCTCGCAAGCCGGCTGCGCTGCCGCAAATGCGACAAGGCGGGCCGGCGTCCGGCTGCGACTCTGCTACAACTAGCCTGGCAGCCTCGCCACCCTCGAACCGAAGCTGATTAATGTGCTGGCCGCTCAATCGTCGGAGATGCGGGCCAAGGGCGAGGCCATGATTCAGCAAGCAGACAGGCTGCTTTGCGAAAGCTGGAACGAGCGGATGTGGAGTGACGGTGAACCGATCGATCCGTCGCCCACCATCGACCAGGCTGTGAACGGAGGCTTTCCCTGGCTCGAGATCAGGTGCGCTCGCTGCAAGACGCCGAGCGACGTCGACCTTGCGGCGATGAAGCACCCACCAACCACCTTCGTGCATGATCTCGCAAGCCGGCTGCGCTGCCGCAAATGCGACAAGGCGGGCCGGCGTCCGGCTGCGACTCTGCTACAACTAGCCTGGCAGCCTCGCCACCCTCGAACCGAAGCTGATTAATGTGCTGGTGTGGACGGCCTCTCATCCCCACGGTTCTATGGCGCTCTGGCGTCATAGCTAGATGAGAGGAAAGTCTGATGAATCTTCCCATTCGTATCGGTATGGACACTTCCAAGTCGGTCTTCCAGCTTCACGGTGTTGACGAGAACGAGGCAGTAGTCGTCCGGCGGCAGTTTCGGCGAGCCGAGATGATCCGCTACTTCGAGCGCCTTCCGCCGGTCCTCGTCGCCATTGAGTCCTGCGGCAGTTCGCATCACTGGGCGCGCCTGCTGCAGTCGTTTGGTCATGAAGTGAAGCTGATCCCGCCCCAATATGTGAAGGCTTACGTAAAGCGCGGCAAGAACGACGCGGCCGATGCCGAGGCGCTGTGCGAGGCGGTCACCCGGCCGAGTATGCGGTTTGTACCGGTGAAGTCAAAAGAACGGCAAGCGGCCTGCATGTTGATGACCGTGCGGGAACGCCTGGTCAGCGTGAAGTCGCAGCTTTCTAATGCCTTCAGGAGTTATGCGGCTGAGTTTGGCATCGTTGGCCCCGCCGGTCGGCAGAACGTCACGGCACTTATCAAGCGGGTGCTCGAGGATGACAACTTACCGGAAATGGCGCGGGATCTCTTCCGCCTTCAGGCGGAGGAGTATGCCGCGGTCGAAGCCCGCCTGGCAAAGATCGAAGCCAAGCTGATGAAGTGGCATCGTGAGGATGATGTCAGCAGGCGGATCGCGACGATTCCTGGCGTCGGTCCGATTGGGTCGTCCATGCTAAGCATGAAGGCGCCCCCGCCGGAGACGTTCAGATCAGGCCGCGACTTCGCGGCTTGGCTCGGACTGACCCCCAAGGATCACTCAACTGGCGGCCGGCAACGATATGGCGGTATCACAAAGGCCGGAGATTCAATGCTCCGATCGACGTTGATTGTCGGCGCGACCGCGCTGCTGAGGCACATTCGAAAGGGCCGTCATAAGCCGACACCCTGGCTCACTTCGCTGCTGGAGCGAAAGCCGCCGAAGTTAGTCGCGGTGGCCTTAGCCAACAAGTTCGCCCGTATCGCCTGGCGCTTGATGATATCGGGTGGCGTGTACAACCGGCCGGTAGCCGCCATGCCCATCTGATCTGAACTCAGTGTACCGGCCGAGATTGCTCGCCGGATGACCCACGAACTTGCAGGACGCAGTAGATGGAAGGACCGATCGGTCAATACGCGCGAGCTTCCGTAGATTACACTGGCATCACGAATGTCGCCTATGTGCTTGGAGCGTGCGTAGCGAACACCATCTTGGCCAGCGGGCTTTGTCCGCGCAAACAGGCCGGACATCTGATAGCAAGCGATCTGGCCAGAAGTCTGCTAAAATCCTGACAAGCGGGGGGGCCGTCCACATCTGCAATCTCTATTCGATCACGACGAACCAAGCAGCTATCAGCGCGCTGTTTCGCGTCGTAAACCGATACGTCGGCAATCTGGCCGCCATGCCCGGCGTGTTTCCGGACTACGAAGCACCGATCGTGCGCAACGGAGCCGAGGGCCGCGAGCTCGCTACGGCCCGGTGGGGAATGCCATCGTCATCGAAGGCACTCATGGACGCCACGAAGAAGCGAGCCGAGAAGCTTCAGGCCAAGGGCAAGACGGTCGATTTCAAGGAATTGCTCAGAATGGAGCCGGACAGCGGCACGACCAACATCCGCAATGTGAAGAGCAAACACTGGGCCCGCTGGCTCGGCGTCGAAAATCGCTGCGTAGTGCCTTTCAATTCCTTCAGCGAGTTCAACAAGACCGAAGGCGGCGACATCTGGTTCGCGCTCGACGAGACCCGCCCACTCGCCTGCTTCGCCGGCATCTGGACCGACTGGACCAGCGTCCGGAAAGTCAAGGAATGTGAGACGACCAACGACCTCTACGCGTTCCTCACTACGGAGCCGAACGCCGAGGTCGGTGCCATCCACCCCAAAGCGATGCCGATCATCCTGACAACTCCGGAAGAGGTCGAGACCTGGATGACGGCTCCCGCGGACGAGGCCCTGAAATTGCAAAGGCCGCTTCCGGATAGAAGCCTCCGGATCGTCGCTCGCGGCGTCAAGGAAGACCTACAGGGCCTAACGACGTGACCGACGAGGAGGCTGACTACCAAACGGGGCCAGCACCGCATCGGCGAAAATCATCCATGTCGATATGGACGCCTTCTACGCATCCATGGAGCAGCGATTAAACGAACGAGGCAGCCACGCCGCGTTCCGTGATCGTGATCCCACCGGCAGATGCGACGCTACTTTCGCTCATGACGAAAGATGCCTCCCGGCCGCCAAAATTGGCGGCATCGGATCGAGTTCCTCCTGCTCCAACATTTTTGCTTCCTCACTGCGAAGCCAGAGCGCCAATTGTCCGATTTCGCCTGAGCGCATAGCGAGTTTCTCGAGACCTTTCTGCGATTGCAGCGCTGACCCGAAGGCGCATGCGAGTTTTGGCTCCATCTGATGCAGTTGAACATGAATCCCGAACGCGTCTTCGAGATGCGCAGCGATCCTCAAGCCACCGGCATCGATATCACCCCAATGGTAAACCGGCGTTTCCGGCGCCAGGAGAAGAGCGTGCCGGACGAGATGCACCATGCTCGACAGCACATCGCGCGCCGGAAATCCATCTGTCAGGAGTGCGAGATAGTTTCCATCGATTTCCGTGCTGTAACGCCAAAAGCTTGTCGGATTCTCGACAGTCATCACGTAGTCAACGCCGTGAGCCAAAGAAGCCTGCCGAACCGAGAGCCACGGAAGGCCGATAAACGCCTCTCCGGTACCATGGATGTTGAGCGCCTCGGAAGAGAGCCGAAGCGGACCCTTGACCTGCAGGAGATGGGCCCGACGCACGATGCCACTCGCTTCCAGAACCTCGCGCGGCTCTTCACCGGCCAGGCTCGGATCGCGACGTCGGAGCAGCTGGGCGACGCGACCCTCCATCCGCTCGAGGGCCTTGCTGTCCTTTGCGAGCCGGCGAGAAAACGTCCGGTGATCGATATCGCGGCCCGACAGGTTTACGATGCCATGCACAAGGCGGATAGTTGTGAGGAACGTGTCGATCTCGCCCACCGAGAGCCCGAGAAACGTCTTATTGTTTTTCCAGGCTGAGATAGCCTCCTGCTCGATACCTCGAAAGAAGGTATCCGCCAGAATCTCCGGGATAGCAGCCAGTATCGCCTGGTGCGCGGTCTCAGCGGTCGCTCTTGCGGGCGCTCTGACCAGGAATCGATAAAGCTTGTCAGGATCGACGAGGCGCACCCGCGCGAACTCGCCGGTGAACCGACCAAGTCGATCCTGCTCGAGCGCGATACCGCCCGCTCGTTCCGCATCGCGCAGCACACGATGAAACTCGTCCTGCGCGGCGGGCCCCCCGACCAGGGTGTAGTCGATCGTCTGTGTGATGTCGCGAGTGCGAGCCAACGGCGCTTCAAAGCGGTCGAGCAGCCGATTCAGCAGCGTCTCCGCGGTATATTGATTATTCCGCGGCATGCCTCCGCTCCTCGCGGACACGCTCTTCGAAGAAACTTCGCGGCTGATGCATAGGGTTCTCTTTGCGCAAGAGAATGTGCGCTTCTTGATGGAAATGTTGTGGGATCGCCTGGATCGCGCGGCCGACCCGGATGATCGAAATCAACGTATCAAACGTCTCCTGATAGAGGGCCTGATGCGTTTTTGGCGCGGCCATGATGAGCTGGAGGCCGAGTTGATCGTAGAACCGGATGATCTTGTAGATATTGTCGGGATCGAGCTTCTCGAACGCCTCGTCCATCAGCATAAGGGCCGATTAGGGCGGCGCCTCGCGACTGCCTCCAAGGTGATTGAAGTAGGCTGACGCGGCCGCAACACCAAGGCAGATATAGAACGGGACGAACTTCTGTCCTCCGCTGGCCTTGCCGCGGCGCTGCTCGAGATCCGAAATCCTGCGGTAACCCTGCTGCGGATCGCATATATCGATGCTGAAACGAAAGTAACTCCGATAGTCCGCAAGCTCGCGAATTCGGCGGCGATTCTGGGCATCGTCGCCATTCTCGATCGTCAGCATGTCGATCAACTCTTTGATCTTCACCTGATCAGGATCGTTCGGATCTGGATTGCTCTGCATCAGAGCGGTGGCCTTTGGCGCCACGATGTCGAGCCGATCGATCAGGTAGCGGATGGTCTCCTTGTCCTGATCACGCTCCTGGCGGATCTGATAAACTTCCCCCATGAAGACGCTGCCGCGCAACGCCCGGTTCAGATCGTCCTTAATGCGGTCGACCGCATCGATGTTGCCGCTAAGGCGGCTCAGGAAGTCGTGCACCATTGTCTCAACCAGGGCGGCGACAGCTTTATCAATCTGACCCTTGAAGTTACGCAAAATGGTTTGGGTGAGCTCGCGATGTCTCGAGTCGATCCAGTCGTAAAGAGTGGTCGTCTGTTCGGTCGCGACAAACTGCGTCCACTCGAAGTGCGGATGCTGGTCCGGATTTGCCTGAACATAGTCCTGGATCGCGGCGTTCAGCCTCGCTACCCGCTGGGCCGGTACCCTGTCCTTGAGAAGGCCCTCAAAGTGATTGCGGACATGCGCGGGATGCCCCCGCGTGGCGCGCTCCTGCACATAGGCAGCGCGAGCGCGCCTAGCGAACGCCTCCAGGCCAATCGCGGGATCGTGCCGCTGCCAGCGCCGGTCGAATGGCGGGAACGCCTCGCAGGCACGTTCGGCGGCCTTCTTGCGTTCGTCCGCGTTCGTCTTCATTGCGCCCTTTCGTTGCCCGATGGCGTCGATGAGCTCGTCTTCCTTCCCCTCCTCTTCGTCTCTTTCCTTTTTGTATTGAACGAGCATTTGCTCGACCTCGCGCTTTTCCTCCATCCCCCCTTGCGGCAACTCGGCCTCGAGGTCGCGAATGAGGACGACCTGGCGCTCGCTCTCGCGATCCGCGGATTCGATCGTCTCAAGCAGCTGGGCCGCCGCGCCGCGATTGGTCACGAGAGTCGTCTCTGCGCGTTTGATGGCCTCAAGGACGGCGAATGATCGGCGTTCATTGTCCCGCGCGGTCTGCAACTTTGTCTGGAGCTCGCGTTGCTGTTCGCTGAGCTGGGCGATCTGCTGCTCGCGGACCGATTGTCCTAGGCGCGGAATCTGCTTGAGCTGGCGATACTCGATGCCGCGGCCATGGGCGTACTTGCCGTCGGCTGATGCGGCGAGATCGCCCTTGCGGATATCATTGGCGGAACGCGCGCGAATGATCGGCCGAGCCGCACGTTGAGGAACGCGCGCGCATATGAGTTATCGGTAACCACCGCCTCGGCCAACGTACCGGAGCGGAGACTCTGGTCCTGGGCCAGCACATTCTCCGACTGGATCAGCTTGGCTCTGGTCGCTTTATAGTGGCTGTCGAAATGGCGGCAGGCCTGGTCCATGAAACGCGGCTCGATGATGAGGGCATCGGCCCAGTCGCCGAGGATCGATTCGATGATGGCGCGCCATTCGGCAAACGCAGGAGCGATGTCGGCGACCTCCGAAAGACTTTGCGCCGGCACACGCATCTTCGCCATATCGGCCAGGAAGTCCTGCGTGTCGTTCGACATGTAGGTGCCGCCCGACCGCAGCTTCTTCAATATGCGATCGCCCTCGTCAAATTCCTTCGTCAAGCTCGCCTTGGTCGAGGCGGCGTTCTGATGGCGCTCGTCTAGCACGGCCCTGACATCGGAAAGCTGCGGCACGGCGGACACGAGCGCCGTGATCTGCTTGGGAGATTTCGGCCAAGCGGCATCGTGGATGCCGATCAGGTCGGACGTCAGCCTCGAAGCAAAATCTGTGATTTTGGCAAGACCGGTGGGAAAGGCGGGGCTGTTCGTAGCTTCGCGCAAGGCGTTGAGCGCATCGAAGATCGGCTTAGCCTCGATGGCACCCGCCTTGCGGATGGCGTCCTGGGTGTTCCTCTCAGCCTGCGCTTTCTTGATCTGCTCAAAGGCCGGTGTTCCGTCGATCTGGTCCTTAATGGCGTCAAGTCGGCGCCGGATCTGCTCGATCCCTTCGACGAGCGTCTGTTGATAGGATCTCGTGCTATCGAGCTTCTCCTGCATCTCGGCGATCTCTTGGCGCTGCTTGGCAATGAAGGCACCATAACGATCGTATTCCGCGCGCTGAGCACCGTAATTCCACATGCGCGTGTTGAATTGATCCTCCATCACGCGCTCGCATGCCGCTCGGA
Source organism: Bradyrhizobium sp. CB1717 (assembly GCF_029714325.1). Lineage (NCBI taxonomy): Bacteria > Pseudomonadati > Pseudomonadota > Alphaproteobacteria > Hyphomicrobiales > Nitrobacteraceae > Bradyrhizobium > Bradyrhizobium sp. CB1717. The sequence goes on along the minus strand of NZ_CP121666.1, from coordinate 2,413,261 downwards.
TTGTCTCGACCGTCCTGATCTCCGCCTCGACGCGCTCAATGGTCTTCTGCATGTCGCGCCATGTGTTGTAGCGCGCCTGAAATGTCTCGATCTCGATCGGGACGTCAAGCAGGAAGCGCTTGACGAAGTCGGTGACGCTCGTGATCTGCGCGATGTCAAAGGACAGCGCCTGGCGCAGCGCGGCCCGCGCACGATCAGGATCGAGTTGGGTCCCGCGGGCATTCGCGTTGATGATCGCGTAAAGCTCGCGCAAAAAAGCCTGATTTTTCTGGCGCTGGAATGTCTTGACCTCTCGTCCCTTGCGCCGCTGTTCATCCAGGAAGGTCGGCCACGCCTTCTCCTCAAAGCCCTTGGGTTTCGGATGGATGAAATCTGCGAAACCCAGTATCTCGCCCTCCAGGATGAAGAGGCCGAGGACGTTCTCTTCATTGAGAGATGCCTTGGCCTCGAGACAGACGCCTGCGGTGCAGCGACGCGATCCGTCGACAGCCTCGAAGCCGAGAGCGATATATGTAAGGCAAGCGTCGCGCTGATAGCCTTCACCGTCGTCGAGCAGGCCAAGACAGGCCTCGCGCACGGTTCTGGTGCTACGCCCTCCCTCGGAAACGCGGCTGTTGAGATCGAGGTAACGCCGGTTCATGCCCGTCATGACGATCTGGATCGCGTCGAGCAGAACGGATTTGCCCGATCCGTTGCCACCGAGAAAGACTGCATTGCCGCGCCCGGAAATGGGGAAGTCCTGGGCGTAGAGATAGAAATTGACGGCGGCGATGTTGCGCAACACGAAGGCCGGAATCATGATGGTGAGCTCTCCGTCGCGCTATCGGAGGCATCGTCTGCGGCATCATCCTCGTGATCGACAGGTTCAGCGGCCCGCACCGGCTGACCGGCCCATACCTCGATGCGGGCCAGGAAAGAACCGTCGACGACCTCGGTGATTGTGGGGCGGATGTGGATGTCGGCGGACACTTGCAGCGAATGACTCTGGTCGAACGTGACCAAACCCTTGCGCTTGAATGTCGTCAGAATCGATCGCAATTCGCCCGGCTTGAGGGTCCGGGAACCCATGGAGGAAAAGACGGTCTGGATCTCCTCTTCTTCGACGAGGATCTGCGCGCTCGAGTCGATGAAATAGCCCTTCTCGGCGCCTTCGTTGTAAAGCATGCGAAGGCATAGGAGGACGATGGTTTCCTGTGTCGGTACCCGCGCATTGCCATAGGCGACCGGGCTGACGAATCCGGCATAGCCCCAGGTGTCATTGAAGACGAAGCTGAACCCGAAGCTCGCGAACAGGTCTTTGAAATAGTCGAGATTGCTCGCGATGCGGTCGAAATGCGCAGCTCCGCCGAAATCACCGCGGGAGACGAACTGCCGATGCAGGAGCCGGTTGCCCGTCTCAGTGAGCTGCTCAGCGCTGAAGTTAGGGTCCTGGGCGGCTTGCCTTGTCGCCCACCGCGAGAAGTAGGTCATGCTTTGCCTTGTCTGCGGCGCACGAGCACGCCGGGGCCGGAAACAAATCTGTTTGTTGCCCGAGCGGCGCTCGTGCGCACTTCGAATTCGGGGTTCGATGCGAGCGCACCGGACCGTGCTTCGTAGAGGATGGCGATGTCCCGGGCCGATTCCGGCTCGAACTGGTCGAGATCGAAGAAGCTGCCATCATCCGGCACCAGCTTCCGCATACGTTCGGCTACGGCGCGGGGAGTAACGTCCATCGCGGCGACATAGGCGTCGATCATCTGCTCACGCTTGACGTCCGCCGGATCGACCGTCTTCGGCTCGCGCGTCTGCGGTTCGACCGGCTCGCGCGCTTTCTTCGCCAGAGCCAAGGTGGCGTTCGCATAAGGAACCGGGATTTCAACAAGTGGCGTGACGCATTCGTCGTTACCGACGCTCCAGTGGTTAAATGCGAGGCGGATCGCATCCCGCAGTCTCTCTTCGCGGACGTTGCGTGCTGTCTCCTGGTATCGCACCGTTGTGGCAATCCGGCGCTCGAGCCGATGCGAAAAGCGGTCGATCACGTCCAGCTTTTCTCCAAGGCCAGCGAACACGGCACGGATGCGCATGAGATCCTGGATGATCTGGGTTTCGGCCGCGGCGATGTCGGCGACCATCCCCTGATCCGTAAGCGCAACAGCGGCTCGCGCAATCTGGCCCTCATCATTGATAAACAGATCAGTATTCGTCAGGATACTGCGCTGGAAGCGCATCGGATTGTAGGCGGACGCCTTCAGCGCCCGGTAGTTCTCGAGCAGTATCTTCTCGACAAAGCGTTCCATGAAGCGGGCCAGCAAGTCGGCGAGGCCATCGGACCGCATCAGGTCTTCTTCGATCCGATGGAGGGACGTCAGGACACCGTCGATCGAACGCCGCAACTGCACCGCTTGGCGGCGCGCACTGGCAATGTTCATGACCTTACCGACGGGGTCCTGATAAGCGGCGAAAATGCCGCTGTCGATCAGGCTGGCCTCGGCCGAGATGTCGACCTTGAGTTCCTCCTTGAGCGTGATCAGCGAGGAAAGCAGGGCGTGGGGCTCGCGGGGCATATAGACCTCGGCGGCCTTTCGGTTCGCCACTTCCATGATCCAGCCGTCGTCCCGCAATCGCCCATAGATAACGTACTCAGCGGTCTCCGTGGTTGAGCTTGGCTCGTCGTCGTCAGAAACGCTCCGGAAATCGGGGTTCTCGAGGACCTGGCGAATAACCTGCAGCACCTCGGATTTCTTCGGAGCGAAAGCAAAATCGTCGAAGAACTGCTCAAAAATGGCTTCCAGGATCGCGACGTTGCGAAGGTGCGCCGGCGACGACAGCAGGCGAAACAACGTGTGCGGAATGACATCAAGAAAGCTCATTCTGCCCTTTCATCGCGGGGACCCATGTGTAAAATAAGTTAGCACAAATCAAACAAACCATCGGCTGAACCTATGCCCCGCCCACAAAAATATACCGATTCCGAAATTGTGGTGGCCGCGCAAGCATTGATTGCACAGGGCGAAGAAATCAATCCGATGCGCGTCCGGATGCGATTGGGAGGGGGGAATGTCAAACGGATCAAGACCGTCCTTGCCGGGATGCCCCGGCGACGGTCGCAAGGCCCTGCGCTTGCCGGACGCCTACCCCCCGCATTGAAACGTGAGTTGCTGCACCTCACGGCCGGAGCCTCCCAGGAAATCCTGCTTCTTCTCGCCAAGTATTGGGCAGGCGTGCCCACGGCATCAACCAATACGATTGGCGAAGAGAACGCTGGACCTCAGAGCCGCATCAACGATCTGGAGAGAGACGGGCTCGCCCTGTCGGAGAAGCTTGCGCTTGCCGAAAGCCAGCGGGAGGAGACGGAACGCGCCATGAAGCAGATTGCGACCGAGAGGGACGATCTGGCCCGGAACTTTGGCTCCCTGAAGTCGGCCCTGCGCAATGCCGAAGCCGACTTTCGCGCCGCACAACGGACGATCGAAGGCTTCGAGCGCCATCGGCGTGAGGACCGGGAGCAAATCCGGGACCTTCACAAGCGGATAGAAGAGATGATCGGCGAGATTGCGCAGCTGAGGACGAAATCGGCCGGCGCCCCGCAACAGAAACGGTCGCGTGGCGCTGGATCCTAGCGGATCATGTGTCAGCTCCGCTCTTGGGGTCTGCCTCATGCGTTTGCCTTGGCGAACGGAAGCGTCAAAGCGGCAGTGTAGGAACGGCCACGGCCGCCGTCGAAATCGAACTCGTAGAGCCGGACAGAACCGAGCGCCACCTGGCGCTGACCAAGGAAGAACGTGAAGGCGTTGGGCGCGGCGATGAACAGATGAGTCATGCCGATCCCGTCGGCCTTCACAGCCCGAACCGCGCGGGTCGTCGCGTCCGCGAGTTCGAAAGCGTGGCGCCCACAGGTAACGGACTGCGCGCCCGATCCGGAACTCGGCTTCAAGATCAAAAGCCGGCCGACACTTGGAAGCGCGGTTTCGCAGTATCGGCGCACATCGGCCGAAACGTCATGGGTCAGGCCGAGCGCCACGGCAAGATCCGGCTGATCATTCCGAAGCTCCACCGTCTCCGCAACGAGGGTCGGCCAGGTCGGATCGGAGATCACGTCATCGGCCGACCAAAGCCGGCGGCCGGTGCTGCGCTGCTCGAGCTCGACTTGTCGGCCCGACTTGATGTTGATGATGGAGCCGGCGGCGAAGGTCAGCGTTACGTGGGCGTCAAGCGCTAGCCGCAGGCGCGGCTGGTCCTTGGCGGCTGTGAGTAGGAAGCCCCGCAGCGCGGGATAGAGCTTCGCTTCCCAGTCGGCGTCGCTTCGGATATATCGCTCGTCAAAGGACGGGATCATGTCCAGCACGGCATGACAACGCTCCTCAAGCCGATCGAAGGCGTGCTCGAAGGATTTGACGCCGAAGACCCGCGGTCCGCCTCGCGCCGCACCCAATAGGTCTTCCCGGGCGCAGACGGCGCGGAAGCCGGCGCGGTCGAACTCGAGCCGCCCCTGCGCCATCCACTGGAAAACGACATCGTCATAGGGGAACGCGCTCTGGTTGGCGGCGATGCGCTGCAGGCCGACATAGGCAAACAACAGGTCAAGCTGATCGCGCAGCCCATCGAGCGTATCGGTCGCCTCGCCAAATGCGAGCGTGCGCGCCAAAACGCGAAGCTCGGTTTCATCGATGCCGAGATGCTCGCGCCAGGCCTTGCGCACGGCGCCGGCCTTGCTGTTGTCGGTCACCGAGCCATAGAGCCGCTCGAGCCGCATCGCGCCGGAGCGCGTGCCGACCATTTCGCGCAGTGGGTCGTTGCGGTCAAGGCGCCAGTTGGTCACGAGCTTGAACCGCACGCCACTCCCCTGTGGGGCGTAAGCGAGCTGCGCTTCCCGCGCGCGCTGCAGCAACGAGCGGGCATTCGCGTTGATGAACTCCGGATCGACCAGGTGGGAGTAGCCGTAGCTGTCGGGCGCGACGTGCCATTTGCACTGCATGTGCTCGCGCCGCAGCGGGTCGCCATATTGGTCGACCGCACTGCGCGCGGCATCGTATTCGACCCAGATGTCATCAAAGCTCTTTGGTCCCGTCTCGAAGCCCACGCGCACGACCGGACTGTCCGGGTCAAGCAGGCGCGCCGCGTGATACCAGAAGAGCCGCGCCTGAAAGGTATCTCCATCGCGCCGGACGGTTACGGCCTGGGTCATGCGCTCACCTCAGCATCTCGCCGTCGCGGAAGGGAGGCGTCGGCACCATCGACCGGGCGATCTCGACGGCGCGCGCGCCGTCGACCGCCCTGGTCGGGTAGGCGTCCAGCACGATCGTCGGCAGCAGCCGTTGCGTCAGATCGGAGAAGGTGAAGCCGTAGTCACGGCTGCCCCGCTGCGGCCCGGTCGCCGCGACCAGAGCGTCGATATGATGGCGGCCGAGGCCAATCGGCTCCAAGCGGCTGGACAGCACGAAGCGGCGCTGCTCGTCGGCGGGTCGCGCGAAGCTCAGCACATCGGCGGCACGGCGGCGCACGGCAGGATCAAGCGCATTGAGGCGATTGGTGCACATCAGGACGGCCGCCGGCAGCTTCGCATTGGCAATCCGGTCGATGCCGCGGATGAAGGCGTTTACGCCAGCGCGGTCCTCGTGGTGCATCTGGGCCGCCTCGCGCGACTGCGCCAGCGCGTCGGCCTCGTCGACCAGCAGGATCACGGCGCCACGCGAGCGGCCGGACGCTGACTTCAGCTTGGTCGCCTCCGCCACCGTGTAGTCGAAGGCGGCCGAGAGCAGCTGCGTCATCTCGCCAACCCGGCCCTGGCCGCGCGTCGACAGGCTGAGCGGCAGCAGGGTGATGTCGATCTTCTCCTGTCGTGCCACCGCATCGCCGATCGTCTCGGCAAGCTCCGTCTTGCCCGAGCCGACATCGCCGGCAAGCACGACCAGCGGCGGGCGCCGCAGCACCATATCGAGCAAGGCCTGAGCACCCGGGTGATGCTTCTTCGCCCAGTCGGCAAGGCCTGCAGGATTGACGAGCAGGCCCAGGATCTTTGCGAGCCGGTTCTTCTGCTCGTCGAGCCCGACCAGCCGGGCCAGCCGGGATTGCGGATCGATGTCGGGATAGGTGATACGGCGCTCGAACAGCTCGTCGAGGGTCGGCTTGGTGTTCATCAAAAGCTCCTGACGGTGGCGCGGTCGAGGGCCCTGCCCCCGGACGAATACGTGCGGTCGTTCGACAGATAGCCGGAGATGCCCGGCTCGGGGGCGCCGCCGCGCGAAAACGGCAGGCTGGTCTTGAAGGCGTCGCGCTCGGTCTGACTGAGACGGTCCCACGCCGCCGTGTAGGTCATGTAGCTGTAGAAGGACGCGCGGCTGATGTCGGCGCCCGGGCGGATCTTGCCGGGATCGTCGTCGTTGGCCGAGGCGCCGGCGAGGTCGCGGGCGGTGTAGCGCAGGGTCGGCTCGATCCACTTGCCGTCTTTCTTGAAGCCGTAGGTGACGGTGTCGAGGTAGCCGGCCCGCAGCATTTCGGTTGCTTCGGTCTCGTAGTCTGCGATGCTTTCGTCGGACGGCTTGCCATAGAACCGCTGCATGCGCTTCAGGTCGGTCGCGACCTTGGCGGCCATGTGGCGGGCGTGGGTGACCGTGAAGGTCGTGCTCTCGGTGAAGCTGTAGCTGTAGGACATAGTGACCTCACGCCTGGAAGGAGGAGCCGAAGACCCTCTGCCAGTAGGCGACGGTCAGTTGCTTGTTGGGAGCGGCCAGCGCCGCATCGATGGCATCACCGGCATCGAGCGCGGCATCGACGAGCGCATCCGCATTCGCCTTCGTGTAGAGGCGGGCGACGTTGTTGGCGGCGTTCACGGGATCGATGATCTGCACCGTGTCGGTGAAGGCGCCGACCGACGAGGCCGGATAGTAGTCGCCGAAGACGATTTTCGACCGCATGTCGGTGCGGGCGACATAGGTGAAGAAGTGCTGGAGTGCCTCTGGATAGTCGGCGAAATCCAGGCCATCGTCGCAGAGCTTGGCCAGAATCATCTCGATCATGAAGGATTTGAAGCGGAAGCCGTCCCGCTCCTGCTTCATGCGCCTCGCCCAGAACTTCACCAGCCGGACGACCTGGGCGAAGCGCTTCTCCTGCGCGCGCTTGCGCTTGGCGGCGAACTCCAGATGCAGCGGAATGCTCGTCTTCAAAAATGAGCCGTCGTCCTGGCTGACGAGATTGCCGTACCACTTGGGATCGCCGTCATAGAGGATCGGCACGACGTCGACATCGAGGCCCGTCCCCCGGAAGGAGACGGTGACGGAATACGTCTGCGGCTTGACTTGGTCGGGGTTGAAGTTGGGGAAGGCCTTGCGCAGCCGCTCGGCGAGATAGTCGAGCAGCGCGTGGACATCCTTCGGCGCGTCGGCGCCGCTGATATAGCAGGCGACATCGATGTCGTTGAGGGAGCGAAGCGCCGTGCCCTTCGCCAGGCTGCCCGAGAGCAGCATCTTCTTCAACGTGAAGTCCGGGTGCTCGGACAGATAACCTTCGAGCTTCTCGCGAAGCCGCCGGGCCTGCGCCCGGTATTCATCCGCCGTCTCTTTGGGCAGGTTCACCTTGTCCTGCGCAAAGGCGGCGATCTCGTCATGGCCGATGTGCTGCCGTCCCATATCCTGCTCCTGTTGGCCGGCTGCCCCGGGGGCAACGGCGTTGAGACCAGGATATAATAGCTAAATTTTAGCTATTCAAGGGAGCAAATTTGGCTATTACGCGTTGACAAAATCCACTGATTCTCTATATGCTGCGGACAACGACGGAGGATGAGATGACGGCGAAGCGAACCATGACGCTGAACCTCACCGACGCCGAGATGCGGGTTCTGGACGAATTGTCGGCCCGGAAGGACATCACCAAGACTGCCGTGCTCCGGCAGGCCTTGCGCCTCTATCAGACGATCGATGCTCGGGTCGAAAAGGGCGAAAAGCTCTTGTTCGAGAACGACGCGACGAAGGAGAAGGCGGAGTTGATGCTTCTATGACGGCCAACGTCTCAAAAATCTATCTTCTCGATGTCGCGACCGAAGCGTCGAAGCCGAGCTGCGCGATGCGATCGAGCAGGCGCAGCTCGACGACTGGCAGACAAAGTGGCGGCCAGCCCTCTTGACCACACTTCAGGAGCTCGTGCGCAAGGGCGTGCCGTTCGATCAGTGGCCGCAAAGCTGGCACTGGGATTGGAGCAAGAAGACGGCCCGCGTGCAGGGTCTCCTGGCCTTCCGCGGCTTCAGCATTGTCGCGCAAGGCAAGACGCAAGGCCTGGCACAGGTCGATCTCACAAAGGCGGCCCGGGAAGCCAACCAGCGCGGCAAGCCGCTCGTCTATCTTGAATACCTCGAGGTCGCTCCCTGGAACCGGCCAGACCTCGGGAACGCTCCGCGCCTGCGCGGCGTCGGTACAGCCCTGATCACGGCGGCCGTCGCACTCAGCGAAGACGAGGGCTTCAAGGGACGTTTGGGGCTGCATTCGCTACCTCAGGCCGATAACTTCTACCGCAAGATCGGGATGACCGATCTGGGGCAGGACGCGGCGTACCAGAATTTAAGGTACTTTGAGATGACCAGCGAGCAGGCTCGCGCGTTCTTCGAAAAGGAGGAGAACGATGAAACTTGAACGAAGCAAAGAGTGGTGGATGGCTCGGGCACGTCGTGAAGGCGACGCCGTCATCGGCGCCGGGTTGCTCGCGTTCGACCCGGTGCCGGAGGAGCGGCCGGCCGCTATCGCGCAGACCGCTACCGTCGAGGAAACCCGCATCGCGTTCGGCAAATTCGTGAACCTGATGCGACGTCGCCGCGGCTTTTCGATGGAGCGGCTGGCCGAGGTCGCCGACCTCGACGCCAGCGAGCTCCTCGTGATCGAGGACGACGTCCACTATGTTCCGGACCCACGAACGGTCTTCAAACTGGCGCAGACATTCGAGGTGTCGCAGCGGCGCTTGATGCAGCTCGCAGGTCTTGCTGCGGCGAATGATGCCGGCTTCCGGCAAGAAGCTGTGCGATTTGCTGCGCGCTCCGAGGCCGTGCACAAGCTCACGCCGGAAGAGAATTCCGCTCTTGAAGCGTTCGTCGCTGTCTTGAGCGAGCAGGATCCCAAACGAGTGAAGTGAAAAACGTCAGCCTCAAAGATCGGACGATCGCCGACATCGACGGACAGGTTGACAAGGTCCTGCGAGGCCTTGGCAACCCTGAGCCGCCGGTCGATCTGCGCCTGGTTCGGGAACTGTTGAAGCTAGACCGCGGCTATTACTCGACAACCGACGACAGTCTTCTGCGCGAGACCTTCTCGCGCATGAAGGTCGCCGGCCTTCAAGTTCTCTTGCGCCCGACCATCCTGCGCGATGCGGTCAAGAGTCTCAGCCTGAAAGCGCTCTATCTGCCCGACCAGAAGCGGATCCTGCTCGACCAGGATCTACCCATCCTCAAGCACCGCTGGAACGAGGCCCACGAGATTGGCCACGACATCATCCCCTGGCACATCGGCATGATGTTAGGCGACACCGAGCAGACGCTCACGCCCGCATGTCATCAGATCATGGAAGCGGAGGCGAACTACGCCGCCGGCCAGCTGCTTTTTCTCGCGCGCCGCTTTGTGGAAGAGGCTACGGCTTCGGTTCCGAGCCTTGCCTTCGTCAAGAGCCTGAGCAAGGGGTTCGGCAACACCATGACCTCCACGCTCTGGCGCTTTGTCGAAGAAGGCCATGGCGGCCGGCCAGTCGTGGCTCTCGTCACCGGCCATCCTCATCGCTCACGTCGCAAGGCCGATTTCGATCCTGCGAACCCATGCCGATATTGCGTGGAATCGCCGCCTTTCCGTCAGCGGTTCGGCACCATGCGCGAGACCGACCTGTTCGCGACGATCGTCGGCTATTGCGGTTCGCAGAGCGGCGGCACTCTTGGCCGCAGCGAGGTGCTGCTCGCGGACCTCAATGGCGATCGGCATATTTTCAATTTTGAAACGTTCTTTAATCGCCACGAGGCGCTGACGCTGGGCTATTGGCTGGGCCCACACAACGCGCCGGTGCCGGTGCGAGTGTTCTAAGGCGATGATCCCGCGATCAACTCTCGTGGTCGACGGACCGCTGGCGATACGGATGCAGCGCCTAAAGGCGGCGCGCGAAGGAAGCACCGGCCGTGAAATCATCACACTGCCACTCCTCGCCGCCCGTCTTGCCGGCGGATTCGTGGCGCCCGTCGCGACCGACATTCTCTATCCCGCCATTCAGGCGGCGCTGGCGGCGGGCGGCTTCCGTGACCTCGGCCGTGTATCGAGCCTGCCGGGGATGCCCCGCGCGGTCCTTCAGTCGCTCACCGCGATCTGGCGCGCCGATATCGATCTGTCGTCCTTGCCGCAACACGTCGGGCGCTTCGCGGATCTGTGTCTCCTCGAAACGCGCGTCAGGGAACGCCTTCCCGCCTCCAGGATGCTGCCACGCGATCTTCGCGACGCGGCACAGGCGAGGAGTTCATTTTGCGGGTCCCTGCTCGGGCCAGTCACGCTCGAGGGAATCGTTGAGATCGATGCCCTCTGGCGCCCGCTGCTGAACGAGATTGCGCGATTCACGGAGCTCTCCTGGAATGTCCCGGCCCCGACGGAGGAGCAGGCATGGTTTAAGGGCGCAATCCGCCGGCAGCCAGCAACACCGCCGGCGACATTCTCTGCCGAGACAAGCGCAGATCCCAAATCCGAGGTGGTGGAGGCGCTTCGCTGGGTGCGTCGGCTGCTGTCCTCCGGCAACGCAAACGCGGAGGACATCGGCATTGCGGCGACGTCGACGACGGACTGGGACGACCATTTTCTCGCCTATGCAAATAGCGCGGGCCTTCCCCTGCACTTCTCACACGGCATACCGGCGCTGAGTACGCCGGATGGGCAAGCCTGTGCCGCCTTGGCTGACGTTCTGACCACCGGTCTCAGCCAGGAGCGGATTTGGCGTCTCATCAGACGGCTGCCGCCACGGCCGTTCGCGGGCGCCCTTCCGAAAGACTGGTTTGCCGGCATACCGCGCGGCGCGGGCCTGAGGACGCTTGAACAGTGGCGCGAGGCGCTCATCGCCGCGAGATCCCATCGCGCGGACGACATGGCTGCCGAAGATGCCTTGCTCCCAATTATCGAGCTTCTCGCGCGCGGCCCTGAGGCCGGCGAGGAAGCCGGCCGACTTCTGCTCAACGGCGCGAGCCTCGCCATGTGGAACGAAGCCTTGCGGAGCGCGCCGCCTCACGCCGTTTCGCTTTCGTTGCAGGCTATGCGGGTGCGCGATGGCCGGGACCCGGCGAACAGCGTTGTGTGGTGCCCTGCTTCGCATCTCGCTGCGAGCCCGCGACCGTTCACGCGACTCCTTGGTCTGACCAGCCGATCATGGCCTCGGCTCGAGAATGAAGATCCTCTGATCCCCCACCGTCTTCTCGACCGCCAGACGTTGCATGGATTGACGACAGCAGATCGCGACCGCCGGCACTTCGAGGTCATCTGCAGTGGGACCCGCGAGCACTTGATCCTCTCGCGGCCACAGCGCAATGCAAAGGGAGCATCCTGTCACCAAGCGCGCTTTATCCCGCGAACGAGCTGGTCCACAAGCGCGACCGCATCCCCGAGCATGCGTTCAGCGAAGCGGACCGGCTTCTGGCGCGGCCGCGCGATGCTGGAGCGCTCGAGCAGGTACGACAGAGCCAATCATGCTGGCGCGACTGGCAGTGGGACGAGACGCTGACACGCCACGACGGTTCGGTCGCAGCCGAGCATCCCGCGATCCTGGCCGCTCTCGCCCGGACCCAATCGACGACGTCGCTTCAGCGGCTCCTGCGGGACCCGCTCGGCTACGTCTGGCGCTACGCGCTGGGATGGCGCTCCATCCGCCTGGAGGGCGAGCCGCTTCAGCTTGATCCGATAGCCTTTGGCGAATTGGTGCACGAGCTCATTGCCGGCGCGATAACACGGCTTGAGCCGAGGCCGGGCTTCGCGCGCGCCAACGCGGACGAAATCGAGGCAGCCATTGCGGCAGCATCCAGCAAGGTTCTGGCGTCCTGGCCGCTACAGCGGTCGGTGCCGCCAGCCATCCTCTGGCAACATACCGTGAAGGAAGCCGCTCGCCGCACGGCCAAGGGCCTGGCCTGCGACGATCCGACCAGGGCCGATACGAGGAGCTGGAGCGAAGTCCCGTTCGGCCAGGAGATGCGTACAGGCGGCGAATGGCCTTGGGATGAGACAGTGAAGGTTCCGATCGAGCAAGCGGGTCTTGTGTTTGGTGGTCGGATAGATCGGCTCGACATCCGCGCCTCCGGCGATGGCGCGCAGATCACCGACTACAAGAGCATCAAACCGCCGCCGAAGAGCCAGCGCATTACCCTCGGACAAGGGCGTGAGCTCCAGCGCGTGCTCTATGCGATGGCCGTCAGGATTTTGCTCCCCGAGATCAGAACTATCGTCACAAGGCTGATCTATCTCGCCGACGAGCCGGCCAGGTTCGAATTGAAGGGCGACGAGCTTGATGCTGCAGTCGCGGAGGCTAACACCTATCTGGTCGCGGCCGTGCAAATCCTTCGAAGCGGGCGGATTGCGCCGCGCTCGGAGCAGGACGCGGTCTACGATGATATGCGTCTTGCGCTGCCGGCGGACCGTGAAAGCTATCTCCGTCGCAAGGCCACCAACTTCCGTGCAGCCAGCCAGAAACTTGGCAAGCTCTGGTATTCGTCCAAATGACGCTGATCGACCAGGACAGTCGCCGTCGCGCGATGACCGACTTCACTTCGATCTTGCTGGTCGAGGCCGCAGCCGGAACGGGGAAGACCTCGCTGATGGCCGGTCGCGTCGCCATGATGCTAGCGAGTGGATACTCCCCTGCGGATATTGCTGCTATCACCTTCACCGAGCTCGCAGCGAGCCAGCTCGCGCGCCGCATCAAGGAGACCGTGGACCGGCTTCTCGCAGGTGACATACCCGACTTCATCAAACCCGTTCTTCCTGACGGCCTCTCGGCTGACCAGCGCGCAGCGCTCTCTGCGGCGGCCCCGCGGCTGGACGAACTCACCGCGACGACGATCCATGGATTCTGCCAGGCCGTCATACGCAGCCATGGCGTCCAGGCTGGCCTCGATCCCGGCGCCCGCATCGTGGACGAAACCGTAGCGAGCTCGCTATTCCTTGGCGAGCTGTCTGCATGGTTTTCGCACAGGCTCGCCGCGGACGCGATCGAAGACGACCCCATCGTGGTGCTCGCGGAGCAGATTCCGCTGAAAGTCGTCGATCTCATTTCCGAGCTTGCCTTGCTGCGGCGGAAG